>NZ_CP067012.1:0-2470582 GCF_016599755.1 Corynebacterium kefirresidentii | reverse complement strand
ACCGCCGAAAACCCCGCAGACCAGCGCCGACCACGCTTGGCTTTATGCCGAAATAGCAGTGCTAGGTCTTATTGCCGCCGCGGTAGTATCCCGCATTCCCGGCCTACGGGGGCGCAAGCACTAGAAAATCTCGATGCGCCCGCCCAGGGACTCGGATTGGCGCAGCTGCGCTACCCACTTCGGACCGCCTGGGTGCAGGCGCAGCACCGGGCGGGAAGAAATCTTGACCGGGGAAACCGATTCCTTGCGCGCGCCAGAACGGGCATCGATACGGGTGCGGGCGCGATAACCGGCGTCGGAAAGCTCGGCGATGGAAGGCTCGGGGGAGTCGAGCTTCTCGCGGGCGTCGCGAAGCAGATCCAAGGCCTCGTCCAAAGCCTCCACCAACGCCGGGGCATTGGTTTCGCACATCTGCTGCACTAGCTCTGGGTGCGTACCGGCCACGCGCGTGGCGTCCTTGAAGGAACCGGCAGACAGGGACTGCGCCAAGATTCCGCCGTTATCGCCCACCACGGCGAGAATTTCGGCGAAGACATGCGGCAGGTGGGAAATGCGCGCCACCGCAGCATCGTGGTTAGCTACGCGAATAGGAACCGCCTCCGCGTGCACCATCTGCGTCATGCGTACAACCTCGGTAAAGGTCTCAATCCACTGCTTAGGAATCTTTTCCCCACGCGCCTCGCACTCTGCGGCATAGTCATAAGTAATGCCCCACGCCGCACGGCGGAAGAGGTCCCGCTGGGAGTTATCCCAACCGGACTTGGAGGTGCCCGCCATCGGGTGGCCACCCACGTAGCGCGATTCCATGCCGCGTTCGAGGACCTGCTGGCGTACCGCGGTCTTCACGGAAACCACATCTGTAATGCCGCAGCTAGGCGCGTGCTCCTGGATGGCATCGAGGACCTCGCCCACTGCGGTCATGGGAACAGCAATCACAATGAGCGCGTTTTCCGCTTCCGCGCGGGTCAAAATAGCGGGAAGATCATCGGTGACGTCAAAGCCCTGCTTTACTGCAGTGCGGGCGCCAGAAGTGGAGTGGTTATATCCAAAAACGGGGTGTTTATATCCGGCTAGATCGCGCAGCAGAGAGCCGCCGATGAGGCCGAGGCCAATAATGCAGATAGGGCGTTGAACATCTTGAGAACTCACGGTGACAATTGTGGCACAACACGACTAATCTCACGAGGTATGAGCAACGAAAATTACTCCTTCGCGGTAACCGTCGCCCGCACTGCGGGCCAGTGGCTGGTGCGCAGCTTCAACGATGACTTCGAGGATCCGCAGACCTCCATCAATGCGGTGCGCAGCCTGCGCTCTGAGGGCGCTGCGTTCGCGCTGCTGTGCGTGGAGGATGCCTATTTCATCGCCGTGCGCCCCGTGCCGGGCGGGGTGAAGATGCTCATTTCGGATGCCACCTATGGCGTTGATGATGACTTTGCGGCCGATTTCATGGATATCAACGACCATGAAATCCCGGATGTGGACCCTGAAGAGGCCGACCCTTATGGCGAGGGCGATTTCGATATCTTCGCCGATCTCGGCCTATCCGAGGATCAGGTGGGCTACATCATCGACAATGACGAAGACTGGCCTTCTGATATGTTGCTGCGCATCGCCGGCGAGCTCGGCTTCGGCGATGAACTGGAAGACGTCATTGATAACGCCTGAGCCCCTCCAGCGCGCAGAGGCCCGCATGCGCCGCGCCCTGGACGTCGCCAAGTGCACCCCGGCAGGCGATGTACCGGTGGGTGCGGTGCTTTTTGACGCCACCGGAGCCGAACTCGCCACCGGAGTAAACCGCCGCGAGCAACGCGCCGATCCCACTGCCCACGCCGAGGTAGAGGCCATCCGCCAAGCAGTGCGCGTCTATGGAGACGGCTGGCGCCTTTCCGGCTGCGAACTTGTCGTCACCCTAGAGCCCTGCGCCATGTGCGCCGGTGCTTTGCAGGCTGCGCGCGTTTCTTCCGTAGTCTTCGGCGCTTTTGAACCCAAGACCGGCGCGTGCGGCTCGCTTATCGATGTCCTGCGTGCCCCCACCGCCCCCTTTGCCCCGCAGGTTCGCGGCGGCGTTCTGGAAGAGGAATGCGCGATGTTGCTCAGAAACTTCTTCGGCGACCTGCGCTGAAAGTGCGTACACTGGTGCTCATACATTATCCGTCTACTCAAAGGAGTGATTATGGGCGATTTGGAAAACAAGAAGGATGGCCTCGTAGGCAAGGCAAAGGAAGCCTACGGCGAAGCTACCGATAACAAGGACGTAGCTAACGAGGGCAAGGCCGACCAGGTCACCTCCGAGGCTAAGGACAAGCTGTCCGACGCTGCCGAGGGTATCAAGGACAAGGCTAACGAGGTTATCGGCGGCCTGAAGGACGACTAATCCTCATCCGTATTTCTGCATATCGCTGCGCTGGCACCCCGCTGGCGCAGCGATTTTGTCGCTCGGGCGCACTCCCGTAATCTGGAACGCGGTGGCGTGTCCGAGCGGCCGAAGGTGATCGCCTCGAAAGCGATTGTTGGGTAACCCCCAACCGCGGGTTCAAATCCCGCCGCCACCGCACCGAGATCCCGGTCTGTTTGCGCAGGCCGGGATTTTCTTTTTCCCGGCTAGGCCGCGGGGCACGGGGGGAGGGGCCCGGCTGGCCGCCAGCTGTGAAAACTGGGACGCAGGTGGCTTCGCGATAGGGGATTATAGGGTGCGGCCACTACACTAGGGCGAAGTTCACCCCGTCCCCCACGTGAATGCGAAGGTACATCTACCCGTGGCTACATTGCTTTATCGTCTTGGGCGCTGGTCTTTCCTCCATAAGTGGAAGGTCATCGTGGCATGGCTGCTGCTGCTCGCCGCCGTTGGCGGTGCCGCCGCCTTGCTGATGAAACCGATGACGAGCGAGTTCTCCATTAAGGGAACCCCGTCTATCGATGCCACCTATAAGACCATGGACCTCTTCCCAGAGGGCGGCAACCCTGCCAATTCACCCTCGGTCAACGTGGTCTTCAAGGCCCCAGATGGCCAGAAGCTTTCTGATCCAGCAAACCGCGAGGCCATCGACGCCACCATCTCCTACCTCGAGGACAACCTGAAGATGGGCGATACCACGCGCTTTGGCAACCCGCTTGAGGTCTCGCCCCGTCTGCAAGATCAGGTCATCCACCAATTCACGGATATGGGGCTGCCGGAAGCATCCGCCCGCGCTGACGCGGATAACCTCGCGATGGTCAATGACGATGAGACCATCGCGTATACCACCTTCAATTTTGACGCCGAGTCGCCTTATAGCGTGGAGCAAGCAGATAAGGACACCGTCACGGAGGCGATGAATATCGCCCGCGACCGCGGCCTTACCGTCGAAGGCAATGGCGCCGGCTTTGGCGATGAGATCGCGGTCAACTCCACCTCCGAGATCATCGGGCTGGGCGTCGCTTTCCTCGTGCTCATTTTTACCTTCGGCTCGCTGGTGGCCTCGGGGATGCCATTGGTTTCCGCCGTCATTGGCGTGGGACTCGGCGCGCTGGGCATGTTTATTGCCACCCACTGGATTGAGCTCAATAATATGACCCCGGTTCTGGCCATCATGATCGGCCTGGCTGTGGGCATCGACTATGCGCTGTTTATTCTTTCGCGCTACCGCGCCGAGCGCCGCCGCATGGATGGGCCCGATGCCGCAGGCATGGCGGTGGGTACGGCCGGCTCCTCCGTGGTCTTTGCCGGCGCGACGGTCTTTACCGCGCTCTTCGCGCTCATCATTGCGCGCATTGGCTTCCTCACGGCCATGGGCTTGGCCGCCGCCGGCACCGTCGCGATCGCCGTCTTGGTCTCGCTCACGCTCATCCCTGCGATGCTGGGCTTGCTGGGCGATAAGGCCTTCCATGGCCGAATCCCCGGCGTGGCCGGCAACCCGACCCGCAAGGGCAAGCGCCGCCGCGGGCCCACCATGGGCAACCGGTGGGTGCGTTTAGTCCAGAAGGTGCCCGGCCTGGCTATGGCGCTGGTCGTGCTCTCCTTGGGGGCTATGACCGCGCCGGTACTCCAGATGGAGCTTGCCCTTCCGGCCGATACCACGTCGAACCCCGATACCACCCAGCGCAAGGCCGCCGACATCATGTCCGAGGGCTTTGGCCCCGGCGTCAACGGTCCTTTCCTCGCCGTGGTCGATGCCCACACGGTCAACGCGGAATCCGGCGCCTTGGCCCCGCTTGTCGACGCCCAGTCCCAACCCGAACCAGCCCCCGCTCCCGAGCAGGATGCGGCCGAGAATGCTGCCCCCGAAGAGGAGATGCCTGAGCAGCCGCAGGGGGACCAGCCCGCAGCCGAGCCGGAGATCGCCCCGGCCGCTGAGGTGGTAGACACCTCCGCAGATGCGGCCGACGCTGCCTCCCCAGAGGACAAGGCCGCGCTTGCGTCCTTCCTCTACACCGCAGATCAGCTCAAGGGCTTGGGCGGGGTGAAGCACGCGCAGATTGTCGGCCTGAGCCAGGACAAGCGCGCCGCACAGATCATGGTTACCCCTGAAACCGCGCCCACGGACGCTGCAACGGTGAACGTCGCGCACGCGCTGCGCTCGGCCACCGGCGAGATCGAGGACGCCACCGGTACCGACATCGGCCTGACCGGCCTGACGGCCGTGCAGCTCGATATCACCGAGCGCCTCGAGGAAGCCATGGTGCCGTACCTGGCCATCGTCGTGGGTCTGGCCATTGTGCTGCTGCTGTTGGTCTTCCGCTCCATCTTGGTGCCGCTGGTTGCGGGCTTGGGCTTCCTGCTGTCCGTCGGCGGCGCCTTCGGCCTGACCGTCCTGGTCTGGCAGGAAGGCCTGTGGAACCTGGTGCCCGCGCCGGGCCCGCTGATTTCCTTCATGCCCATCTTCCTCATCGGCGTGACCTTTGGCCTCGCGATGGACTACCAGGTCTTCCTGGTCACCCGCATGCGCGAGCACATTTCTCGCCACCCGGAGGGCACCGGCGGGCGTTATAGCGCCGTCGACGAGGCCACCATCACCGGCTTTACCCAAGGCGCCCGCGTGGTAACGGCCGCAGCCATCATTATGATTTCAGTCTTCGTGGCGTTTATTAACCAGCCGCTGCCATTTATCCAGATCTTCGGCTTTGCCTTGGCCGCTGGCGTGCTTTTCGACGCCTTCTTTATCCGCATGACCCTCGTCCCCGCCACCATGTTCCTTATGGGCCGCGCGACGTGGTGGATGCCAAAGTGGCTGGCCAAGATTCTGCCCACCCTGGACATCGAAGGCACCGCCCTGGAAGAAGAATGGGAAGCTAAACACGCCACCCCAGCCCCTATCCCTGCAGACAAGGAAGAAGAATAGAAATGGACTTGAGCTTCGACATCGGCAAGCGCCTGCCCGAAGGTCCCGGCAAGCACGGCCGCAGCGGTGTCATCCACACCCCACACGGCGATATTCAGACCCCGGCCTTCATCCCGGTGGCCACTAAAGCCACGGTAAAGACCCTGACTCCGGAGCAGATTCGCTCCACCGGCGCGCAAGCCATTTTGTCGAATGCGTACCACCTTTACCTGCAGCCAGGCCACGACATCGTGGACGAGGCCGGCGGAGTGGCCGAGTTTGAAAACTGGCACGGCCCGACCTACACCGACTCCGGCGGTTTCCAGGTGATGTCGCTGGGCGTAGGTTTCAAGAAGGTCCTTGCGATGGATATCGCGGAACTTAGCGATAAGGACATCCGCGCGGCAAAGAAGGAGCGCATGGCGCAGGTGGACGAGGACGGCGTGGATTTCAAATCCGTTATCAACGGCTCCAAGCACCGCTTCACCCCCGAGAAGTCCATGCAGATTCAGCACGGGCTGGGTGCAGACATCATGTTCGCCTTCGACGAGCTGACCACGCTCGTTGATACACGCACTTACCAGGAAGAATCCGTCGCGCGCACGCACCGCTGGGCTAAGCGCTGCCTGGATGAGCACGACCGCCTCACTCGCGAGCGCACCCATCGGCCGAAGCAGTCCTTGTGGGGCGTCGTTCAGGGCGCGCAGTATGAGGACCTGCGCCGCCAGGCCACCCGTGGCCTGCTCGACCTCGACTACGCCGCCCGCGAGGAAGGCAAACGCGGCTTTGGCGGTTTTGGCATCGGCGGTGCGCTAGAGAAGGAAAACCTAGGCACCATCGTTGGCTGGGTCTGCGATGAGCTACCCGAGGACAAGCCGCGCCACTTGCTCGGCATCTCCGAGCCGGATGATATTTTCACCGCAGTCGAGGCCGGTGCCGACACCTTCGACTGCGTGGCGCCGACCCGCTTGGCGCGCCGCGGCGGCGTCTACACCCTCGACGGCCGCATGAACCTCACCAATGCGCGCTTTAAGCGCGATTTCGCTGGCGTCGACGAGGAATTCGGCGGCTACGTATCCGAGAACTATTCCCGCGCCTACCTGCACCACCTGCTCAAGGCGAAGGAATTCCTTGCGGGCACGCTGTGCACCATCCACAACGTGGAGTTCATGATTCGCCTGGTGGATAATATCCGCGCCGCCATCGACGGCGGCTACTACGAGGCCTACCGCGATGAATTCCTCGGCCGCTACTACGCCGGCAAGTAGTCCTCGCGCTTTTTAACCCACGAGATAACCATGGCCGTCACCGGCAGCATGACGGCCTCCACCAGGGTCTTCCACACGAATCCCACGATGACGTAGTTGATGAAACCACCCACCGTATCCACGCCGATTACCGGCGCGGCGATGGCGCAAAACAGCAACGTATCGCCGAACTCGCCCACCACGGTAGAGGCGATAAGGCGCGCGAAAAGCCCCTTTTCGCCCGAGCGCTTCTTCATCGCAGTCAGCGTCCAGGCATTGAGTAGCTGGCCCACGAGATAGCCGGCTAGCGAGGCGGCCAGAATCTGCGGCATCAGGCCAAGCGTGGCCGCGAAGGCCTCCTGGCCCTCATAGAAATCGGCCGCCGGCAGCCAAATGGCGATATAGAAGCACACGGCCGCCAAGATGGCCATCGCGAAGCCGATATAGACCGCGCGCCGGGTGGATTTAAAGCCATAGCACTCGGAGAGCACGTCGCCGACGATATAGGCCAGCGGGAATAGAAAGAAGGCACCGTCGGTCACCAGCGGGCCGAGCTGGACGCCCTTGGTGGCGTTGATATTGGAAATCAGGAAGGTCACCACAAACACGGTGACCAGCCAAGGGTAGAGAGTAGAGCGGACGGGAATGAAGCGCACTTCAGCGCCGTTCGTTTTTTCCATACCCGCCATTGTGCCAGTCCGTAGACTGTGGGCATGAATTCTGCGACCACCGGCGCCGGCCGCTATGCGCCGAGCCCCTCTGGCGATCTGCATTTTGGCAACCTCCGCACGGCGCTTCTGGCGTGGCTTTTTGCCCGCTCGACGGGGCGGCGCTTTGTGGTGCGCGTGGAGGACATCGATAAGCAGCGCTCCTCCCAGGAATCGGCCGAGCGCCAGCTGGCGGACCTACGCGCGCTCGGACTGGACTGGGACGGCGAGGTCATCTACCAGCACGATCGCGACGCTGCCTATGAGCAAGCCTTGGACCAGCTGCCCACCTACGAGTGCTATTGCTCGCGTAAGGACATCCGCGAAGCCTCCCGGGCCCCGCACGCTATTCCCGGCCAGTACCCGGGGACCTGTCGCAACCTCACCGACGACCAGCGGGCGGCCAAGCGCGCCGAGCTTGCTGCCCAGAATCGCCAGCCTGCCCTGCGCCTGCTTGCCGACGTCCCCACATTCACCATCCACGACGCCCTCCACGGAACCTATACCGGCGACGTCGATGACTTCATCCTGCGCCGCGGCGGCCAGGACACCGGTTGGGCGTATAACTTGGCCGTCGTCGTCGACGATGCCTTCCAGGGCATCGACCAGGTGGTCCGCGGCGATGACTTGCTCTCCTCGGCGCCGCGCCAGGCCTACCTCGCCTCATTGCTCGGTATCGAGCCGCCGGAATATATCCACGTCCCGCTCGTGCTCAATGAATCTGGCGAGCGTCTGGCCAAGCGCGATGGTGCGGTGACCATGCGGGAAATGGGGGACGTCGTCAAGCAGCTGGCGGCCTCGCTGGGGTACGAAGCTCACAGTGCCGCAGAGCTGCTCGCGCAATTCGCGCCCGACCGCTTAAGCCCTGATCCCTATATCTGGCGCGGGTAAAATCTGGGACCATGGACGTTCTTCTGGTGCTCATTGGGCTCATGCTGCTGACCGTGTTCGTCGTCGCCATCGGTGACAAGATTGGGCTGCCGTGGCCGGCGTTGCTGACGATCATTACCGCTTGCGCCGTCTTCGTGCCGGGGCTGCCCAGGTTTGAGCCGCCCACCGAGCTCATCCTGCCGATTTTCCTGCCGCCGCTGCTGTGGGCGCTGGCCCGGCGCACCTCGTGGGGCGTTATCCGCGAACAATGGGTGACCATCCTGAGCCTTTCCGTGCTGTTGGTTGTCGCCACCACGCTGGCCGTCGGTGCCACGGCCTACGCCTTCTTACCCGGCATTAGCCTGGCCGCCGCCATCCTCATCGGTGCGGCCATCGCCCCACCGGACCCCGTCGCAGTCGATGCCGTGGCCGAGCCCGCCGGCATCCCGCGGCGTATTATCACCACCTTGCAGACCGAAGGCCTATTTAACGATGCCGCCTCTATCGTCGCCTTCAATCTTGCCTTGACGGCCGTAACCCAAGGCGATGATCTCTCCTTCGGCGGCGGCGTGCTGAACTTCTTCTACTCCGCATTCGTCGCGGGCGGCCTGGGGTGGATCGTCGGCCGGCTGGTGGCGCTGTTTATCACCCACGTCCACGACGTCACCGCGCGCAACGCGCTGACCTGGGTGACGCCATTTGCCGTCTACCTCATCGCGGAGGAACTCGGTGCCTCCGGCGTTATCGCCGTGGTCATCGCGGCCGTAGAACTTAATTCCCGGGCCGATATCCAGGCCGAGGACCGCCTATCCGGTCAGTCCTTCTGGGAGACCATCGAACTGCTCTTTACCGGCGTGGCCTTCGGACTCATTGGCCTGACGGTCAATACCGCCATCGGCGAAGTGGGCTCGGACCTGTGGCATTCGGTGGTCGTGGGCGTCATCTTGTCCCTCGTGGCCTTTGTTGTCCGTTTGGTGTGGATGTATGCCTACTACCGCATCAACGTCTCCCGCGGCCGCCCGCGCGTGGCGCCGCTGCGCCTGCAAGAGGTACTGCTGATGACGTGGTCCGGCATGCGTGGACTTGTCACTTTGGCGCTGGTTTTGTCCATCCCGGCGGGCGTGTTTAGTTTCCACCATGAGCTCGCCGTCATCGCGTTGACGGTCTTGCTGGCCACGATGGTGGTGCCCGGCCTGCTCTTGCCGTGGTTGATGGAGCGACTCGACCTCACGGAAGCCTCCCAGATTGCCAGCGATAAGATGCGCGCTGCCGTGGTTGGCCGTGCGCGTGCGGCCAGCATCGAGGCACTGTCGAACTTCCGGCCGGATGGGCATATAGCGCCCGACGCCGAAAAGGTGGATCCGGAAATTTCCGCCAACGTTATCCAATGGCTGGAAGACCGGATTGGTGATGGCGAGGATGTTTCCGAAGACTCCCGCAAGCAACGCGCCTGGCAGTTCCGCCACGTGGCTCTGGAGGCCCGCCGGACCGCTCTGACGGCGGCACAGGAGGAGCTGCTGCGCATGCGCGGCTATCGCGCCTATAACCCGGCCATCGTGGACGAGGTGCTGGAAGAAATCGACCGCATGGTCCTGGGCACCAAGCGCCACTAGGCTGGGCGGCATGAATGCCTTCGATTATGCGCAGCTTGAGGACGCGCTGGATTACCTCTATGACTTCCTCGACCAGGATCTGGCGGATCGCGTGCGCGCCGAGCGCGAGTTTGTGCCGGCCGGGCTCGAAGGCCTGCTTGCCGACGACTCCCTCGACGACTACGTCTGGCTGTGGATCAAGGACTCGGGCCCGAACGGCTTCCGGCAGTACCTGCGCGACGGAGGCTATCCCGAGGCCGAGGTCGCCCAGGCCTTCCTCTGGGCGCGCACTGAGTGGGGCATGAACACCCCGCCGCATATTGCGTGGCTAAAAGAAGACGGCTACGAACCGTCGGTCATCGATTAGCGGCTAGCGCGGCGTCGGCTAGCGCGGCCAAGCGCAGGTATAACAAAAATCCCGGCTCCGTTGCTATGCAGCAGGAGCCGGGATTTCTTGTGGCGGAGGATGTGGGATTTGAACCCACGAGGGGCGTGAACCCCGCACGCGTTCCAGGCGTGTGACATAGGCCGCTAGTCGAATCCTCCGAGAAGAAACATTAGCAGCCGTGGCAATTATTTTACCAATCGCCAGGTCAGGTCGTGTTTTCGGGGAATTTTAACCGTTGTGTGGTGGCTAGGTATCGAGAGCGGTACCCGCGAGCGGCGGAGGGCTGCGCGGCCGGAGTCCCATTTGGCTAAACCGGCGCTCGGGCGTTAAAGTATGGGGCAGGATTCCGCGTGGCGTCCATCCTCTGAACTCCCCCAGGGCAGGAATGCAGCAAGGGTCAGGAGGCTCTGACGGGTGCGCGGGGTCCCCTTTTTGTATGGCGTGCGTTACTATTGGGGGCTAAAAGTCGCCCTATACATGGAAGGTAGACATACGCATGTCGCTTCTTACTTTGGAATCGTCCGAACTAACTGAGCTCGCCGCTCAGGTCCGTAAGGACTACGAGGACCTTAAAGCTAAGGGCCTGAAACTGGATTTGACCCGCGGCAAGCCAGCGAAGGCGCAGCTAGACCTCTCCAACGATCTCCTCGCCCTGCCAGGCCTGGGCCATTACACCGACGCGGCCGGAAACGACCTGCGTAACTACGGCAACCAAAAGGGCATCAAGGAACTGCGCGACATCTGGGGCAAGCTGACCAACATGGACCCCGAGCTGCTCGTGGCCGCAGATTCTTCCTCCCTGAACATCATGTTTGACCTGATTTCGTGGGCGTTCCTCTTCGGCACCAATGATTCCGCGCAGCCGTGGAGCAAGGAAGAAAAACTCAAGTGGATCTGCCCAGTGCCGGGCTATGACCGCCACTTTGCCATCACGGAGCAATTTGGCTTCGAGCTGGTGACGGTGCCGATGGAAGAAGACGGGCCGGATGTAGAGGCCGTCGAAAAGCTGGTGGCGGACCCGACAGTCAAGGGCATGTGGGTGGTGCCGATGTTCGCCAACCCCACCGGCGCCGTGATTTCTGAGGACAAGGCCCGCCGCCTCGCCCGCATGCAGGCCGGCGCACCGGATTTCCGCATCGTGTGGGATAACGCCTACGCCGTGCATACCTTGACGGAAGAATTCCCGGAAATCCTGCCGATTCTGGATATCGCCGCGGAAGAAGGCAACCCGAACCGCTTCTGGGCCATGTCTTCCACCTCGAAGATCACCTTCGCGGGCGCGGGAGTGGGTTTCTTCGGCACCTCGGAGGATAACCTCGAGTGGTACCTAGAGCATGCCGGCATTCGCGGCATCGGCCCGAATAAGATCAACCAGCTCGCGCACCACGAGTTCTTCGGCTCCGCAGAAGGGGTGCGCGCGGTAATGCGCCGCCACGCCGCGCTGATTAAGCCGAAGTTCGATGCGGTGCTGCGCATCCTGGAAAAGCGCCTGGGCGAGTACGAGGTGGCGCAGTGGACCAACCCGAAGGGTGGCTACTTCATCTCCCTCGACGTTGTCGACGGCACCGCCAACCGCGTCTGGGAGCTTGCGCGCGACGCCGGCATCCTGCTTACCCAGGCGGGCTCGGCCTTCCCTTATGGCCAGGACGACAATGACCGCAATATCCGCCTCGCCCCAACCCTGCCGCCGCAGGAAGAGGTTGAGGCCGCGATGGACGGCGTCGCTACCTGTGTGCTGCTTGCCGCCGTGGAGAAGCTGGGGGCCTAAAATCAACGCCGACGAGTCTGCCCTGTGGCTGAGCGAGATTATCCCGGCGCCGCTGGAGTTCCGCTACGTCGATGAGCGCCGGCTAGGCCTCGCCGCGCTTGCCGACGCCCAATCGCTCGCCCTCACCACCACCTTCAATAACACCGACACCGGCCTGCAGAGCCAGGACGACGGCACCGATGTGCGCTGCGAGCTGTTGACGGTGGCGCGTACCGGGCAGCCCGAGGTGGCTGCCGCCGTAAACGCCGCGGCCGATACTTTCGAGAAGGCCGACGGTCTGCTTCCGGCGCAGCCGGGCGTGATGCTGCCCTCCATCCTCGACGCGCCGGGAATTACCGTGCACCACGGACTCTTCATCGCGCCGTACCTGTGGGGCGGGCAGACCCCGCAGTTTCGCGAGGATGGCCGCCTAACTCTCATCCTGCAGCTGGTCATGCTGACGGATTCGGAATATGCGTTTGGGGTAGAAGAGGGCGTCGGCAAGCTGCAGGGGGCAGTGGCCGAGCAGGGCATTGACCTGCTGGACTGGTCGCGCGAGGGTTAGCCGGTAAACTGGCTAACCGTGGCTTTATACCGGAAATACCGTCCAGCAACGTTCGCGGAGGTCGTGGGCCAAGAGCAGGTCACTACGCCGCTATCCGCCGCCCTCGATGCAGGGCGCATCAACCACGCCTATCTCTTTTCCGGCCCGCGCGGCTGCGGCAAGACCTCCTCGGCGCGAATTATGGCCCGTTCGCTCAACTGCGAGCACGGGCCGACCTCGACGCCGTGTGGCAAGTGCGATTCCTGCGTCTCCCTGGCCCCCGGCGGCCCCGGAAACTTGGACGTGACGGAGCTTGACGCCGCCTCGCATAATGGCGTGGAAGACATGCGGGAGCTGCGCGATCGCGCCTACTACGCGCCGGCCGAATCGCGCTACCGCATCTTCATCATCGACGAGGCGCATATGATTTCGCCCTCCGGCGCTAACGCGCTGCTCAAGGTAGTGGAGGAGCCGCCGGAGCACGTCATTTTCATCTTCGCGACCACGGAGCCGGAGAAAATTATCGGCACCATTCGCTCGCGTACCCACCACTATCCCTTCCGCTTGCTGACCCCGCCGGCCATGAAGGGCTTGCTGCAGCGCACCGTCGCGGCCGAGGGCGTGCATGTCGAGGACGCCGTATACCCCATGGTCATTGAGGCGGGCGGTGGTTCCCCGCGCGATACGTTGTCCTTGCTGGACCAGCTGCTGGCCGGTGCCGGGCCCGATGGCCTGACCTATGACCTCGCCCGGCCGCTTTTGGGTGTCACCGATGTTTCGCTGCTTGACGACGCCATCGACACCCTCGCCAACCAAGACAAACCCGGCCTCTTCGCGATGGTGGACCATGTCATCGAGGCCGGCCACGACCCGCGTCGCTTCGCTATCGATTTGCTCGACCGCCTGCGCGATCTGATGATCCTGCAGGCCGTGCCCGGCGCTATCGAGGCCGGCCTCGTCTCCGCGCCCACCGACCGCGCTTCTGTGCTTACCGCCCAGGCGCAGCGTTTTTCCGGCCCGCAGCTGACCTACTTGGCTTCCACGGTCAACGACCGCATCAGCGATCTCACCGGCGCGACGTCGCCGCGCCTGCTGCTGGAAATCATGTGCGCGCACCTGCTTATCGGGTCCACCGGCCCCGCGGCCACCGGCGCCACCGTCCCCGCGGCCGCGCCCGGAACGCCCGTGCCTGCCGGCTCAGCGACCCCGGGCGGTGCCGCCGCGGCAACCTCAGCTGTCGCAGGTGCCCAAGACCCCCAGTCCGCTGCGGCCGCCATTATCGCGCGCCGTCGCGCCAAGTCCCAGGAGCAGCACTCCGCTGGCTCTGAGCCCGCCCCTCAGCCGCAAACGCAAACCCAGCCCCCGGCTAAGACCGCGCAATCGTCCGCCGAGCAGCAAACCCCGCAGCAACAACAGCAGCCGCAGGTAGAGCCGCAGTCGGAGCCGGAGCCGGAGCCGGAGCCGCAAGAGTCCCAGGATCCGTGGCAGCGCGAACGGCGCATACCGCAGTCGGCGCCGGCCCAGCAGGAGCGGCAGGAGCAGCGCGAGCCATTGGAGAAACCCGTACCGGCCCGCGCGGAGGAATCCGCCCAGGAAGCAACGGCGCGATCTGGGGGCCAGCCCGCTGCGGAGACGGCGTCGGAAAGAGTGTCGGAAACGGCGCAACCGCAGGCAACGCAAGAGCCGGAAGGCGACTTTGCGGAAGCCGTGAGGGAGAAATGGGTGGCGTTGAGGGGGAGCGTCGGAAAGCGGAATAAGGTAGCGGAAATTATGCTTGCCGAAGCCCGCGTGCTTGGCTTCCGCGATGGCACGCTAACGCTGGGACACACCACCGGTGCCCTTGCCGAGCGAATCAATGCGCCCGCCAATAACGCCGTTATCGTGGAGGTACTCAAGGAGGAGTTCCAGCGCGATGTGGCCGTGACCTGCGTGGTAGGCACTGACCCGAAGACCGCCGGTTTCAATGCCCCACGGCCGGCGCAGCGCAAGGAGGCGTGGACACCGAATCAGCCCGCGCGCGAGCCTGCCGACGACCAGGAGGCGGAGAGTAAGCAGGAAAACACGCCGGGCTGGCGCTCGCGCATCGCACGGGCGACGCAGGCCGCCAAGCAGCGCGATGAATCGCAGTTCAGCAACGGCGTGCCGCTGCCGCCCGAACCCGAGCCGGAGCCCGATGAGGTACCGCCCGAGGAACCGCCGGCCTATACCCGCGATGACGAAGAACGCGACATGATGGAGGCCGCGCAGTCCACCGGTGAAATGGATCATCGCAGCGCTACCGAGGTAGCTATGGAATTGCTGGAGCGGGAACTAGGCGCGCGGCGTGCCTAGGCGGCGAGCACGGTACACTCGGGCGGTAGCGAAATTTAAAGTTGATTTAGAAAGGAAACACCATGGCTGACCAAGACCCAATGCAGCAGGCAAATGACATGAACGACCTCATCGCGCAGGCCGCGCAGGTGCAGGCGGATCTGCAGAAGGCGCAGGAAGAAATCCTCGCTACCAACGTCGAGGGCCAGGCAGGCAATGGCCTGGTCAAGGTGACCATGACTGGCGGCGCCGAGCTCGTGGACTTGCAGATTGATAAGTCCATCGTGGATCCAGAGGACGTCGATACGCTGCAGGACCTGGTTATGGGTGCGTTCAAGGAGGCCCACGCTGCGGCCGGACGCCTGGCACAGGAAAAGATTGGCCCGCTGTCCCAGGGCATGGGTGGCCAGGGCGGCCCGTCTTTTGAGGATGTCTTCGGCGGCAACCAGTAGCCCGCGCGATACGATATAAGGCCGTTGCCCCGGGGTGGGGCGGCGGCTTTTGCCGATTTTGGGAGTAATTGATGTTTGAAGGACCTCTGCAAGACCTCATCGACGAGTTTTCGCGCCTGCCGGGAATCGGCCCGAAGTCGGCGCAGCGCATCGCGTTTCACGTTTTGCACATGGAACCCGAGGACATCGAGCGGCTGCAAAACGCGCTGGGCGCGGTGCGCGACGGCGTGACCTTCTGCCGCATTTGCTGCAATATTTCGCGTGAGGATGTCTGCCGCATCTGCATTAACTCGCAGCGCGACGCCTCTACTATCTGCGTGGTCGAGGAGCCTAAGGATATCCAGGTTATTGAGCGCACCGGCGAGTATGAGGGCCGCTATCACGTTTTGGGCGGCGCGTTGGACCCGCTGGCGAATGTGGGTCCGCGTGATTTGAATATCTCCACACTGCTGCAGCGCCTAGGCGGCGTGTTGCCGGACCGAGAGCTTGCAGACTCCACCCCCGAAACCCCGCTTTACGACGCCACCCCCACCATCCACGAAGTCATCCTCGCCACCGACCCCAATACGGAGGGCGAGGCGACCGCCGCATACCTGGTGCGCTTGCTGCGCGACTTCCCTGATTTGAAGATCACCAGGTTGGCCTCCGGCATGCCGCTCGGAGGCGATTTGGAGTTTGTGGACGAGCTCACCTTGTCTCGCGCGCTTTCCGGCCGCCTGACCATATAGCACGTTGAGCGCCCTGGCCAGTACTGGGCGAATGCGGAGCTACAGCGGCTAGGGCACGGCGGCCGTAGGCCCGGTTCGCGCTCGGCCGGTGAATACCGGCGGGCCGTGCGCCTCCTTTGTCGTCGTGCTGCATCTGCTGCTGCGCCCGCTGCGCCTGTTGTCGGGTTCGTTGCTGTGCCCTATGTGTGTATGCCTGTCCTGGCTAGCGGGCGGGAGCCAGGCGATCCGGCCCCGAATGCGCGCCATCCGGCCGCGGCCCGGCAGCCCGTTGATGGAGTTGTGATACGGGCACAATAGCGTCATGTTCTCAGGATGGGTGTGGCCGCCGCGGGAGTATTCCAGGAGGTGGTGGGCTTGGCATTCGGAGGCGGGGCGTCGGCAAGCGGGCCAGGCGCAGCGGGCGCCTTCGGCCTCGAGCATGCGGCGTTGCTTTGCGGAGGCCTGCCGGGTGCGGTAGAGGTTGACTGGGCCGCGCTCGGGATGGATGAGCGTGAAGAGTCCCGCGCCGGCTAGGGTGCGGCGGACTAATTCGGCGCCGGTGATGGTGACGCCGTTGGTCATAGCGAGGCGGATATCATCGCCGTTTCCAGCGAGGATTTTCAGATAATCCGGCAGCTCGATGATGACATTGGTAGTCACGGTAGCGGGCGCGGCGGCGCGGGAGCCGTTAAGCCAGGCTAGCGGGTCGGATTTAGCGGCGGCCCAGATATCGGCCATTTGTGCGGCGGGGCCGGTGAAACTCAGGGTGGTTTTCTCCCCGTGCATTATCCGGCGTCCGCCGTCTTCGCGCTCGGGCGGAGGGTTGAGTTCGCGCAGCAGACGGGTAGCCGCGCGCGAGACGTGCGCGGTGGTGCCGGCGGTGGCGCAGAGCTGCTCGCGGAATTGCCAGCGCTTGGTGGGGTCGCTAATGCTGCGCGAGCGACGGGCGATAAGCGCGAGGGTCTCTAGGCAGTGGTGATTGCGGCGCGCGGCGGCCAGTGCGCGGGCTTGGTAGCGCGAATGGCTGGTGGGCGAGAGAAAGGCCGCGGCGGTCCGGCGCAGGGTGCGCGCTTGGTCCGCGGGCAGGGGCAGGCTGGAGGCGGCGTGGGCCTCTTCGAGAAGATCCACGCCGCGCTTAGCGATGTCGCCCAGCTGCTCCAATAACGTCATGCCCCGCAGCCTATGGGCGGGGGCAGGCGGCTACAAGGGCAGGCGGCCGAGCCTGTGGATAACTCGGGGTTTCAGGGCCGCCGGGTGAAGTTATCCACAGGTTTTGGCCTATCTTTGGGAGCGCGGGGGCTCAGAGGCGTTGAAACGTTCGACGCGCAGGCGGTCGACGGCCGGAATCTCAATCGGCTCGAGGTCCGCGAGGGCCACGCCCATCGCTTGTGCGAGGAGGAGATCGGCCAGCTGCGGGTTTCGGGCCAGTGCCGGGCCGTGCATATAGGTGGCGATGACGCTGCCTTGGACGGCGCCTTCGTAGGTGCGCTGGGTGGAGCCATCGGCAAGGTCGGCGGTGGCGGCCTGGTCTGCATTGCCATTGCCACGCGTGAGCGTGCCGAGGGGCTGCGCGGAGGGGCCAAGGATGGTGGCGCCCAGGTGGTTTTCAAAACCGGTCAGCGGCTCGGTGAGGTCCGCGGTAACTCCAGCGTGGGTGGGTTTGGAAGCCACCTCGCCGATGGCACGGTCCTGCATGCCGGCCGTGGTGGCATCGAGCAGGCCGACGCCGTCGATGATGCGGCCGGAGGCGCGGAAGGACTCGCCCAGGACCTGCAAGCCAGCACAAATGGCAAAGACCGGGCGGCCGGCGTTGGCGGCGCGGCTCAGGCCGCCATCGGAAATCAGGTGGTCCGCGGCTAGGATTTGCGCGGTATCTTCGCCGCCGCCGAGGGTGTAGATATCCAGTGTCTCAGGCACGGGCTCGCCCAAGCGGATGGGGTGAATCTCTGCCTCGAAGCCGCGCATGCGGGCGCGCTGGCGCAGGACGAGGGCGTTGCCGTCGTCGCCGTAGGTACCGAGGACGTCGGGAAGCACTAGGCCGATATTAATCATTGGTGGCCTCCTTGGAAAGCGCCTTCTTCAAATCGCGGAAGGCGGTGTAGTTGGCGAGGACCTCGATGCGACCCTCCGGGCAGGCGGCGAGCGCATCGAGCGGATCCGGGATGAGCTCGTGGGAGATATCGGCGTAGACCAGGCGCACGGCCAGGTCGGTGCCGCGCTCGCCGGCGGCCTTCACGCTGAGTCCATTAAAGCCTTCGAATTTCACGTCCCACAGCCAGGACATGTCGATGCCATCGGCCACCTGGCCGTTGGTGGCGATGACCAAGCCATCGGCGCTGCGGTCCACCATGGACAGTGCTTCTTGCCAGCCGGCCGGGTTCTTGGCCAGCAGGAGCCGAATCTCGCGGCCGCGCCAGTGAATGGTGGAGTAGCGACCGGCCACATCATCGATGCTTTCGGCGGCCGCAATGGCTTTGTCGAGGTCCACGCCGAAGCCGGCGACGGCGGCAGCGATGGCTTGGGCCGCGTTGCCCCGGTTAGCACGGCCAGGCAGCGCCAGGTTCAGGGGGCGTTTAGCGGTGGGGGTGATTATGCCATGCTTATCGACGCCCCACGTTGGCTGCGGCCGGCGGAATTCGCGGCCGTCGGCAAGCGGCTTGACGGCGTACCAGTCATCCTCGGTGCGCACGACGTGCCCGCCGGTGCGCGGGCAGGTCACGGAATCGCCGAGCCAGCCGGCGCCGGCCGAAACCCAGATAACATTCTTGGCGTCATAGGCCACGGAGGTCATCAAAACGTCATCGCAGTTGGCGATGACGAGCATGTCCGGGTGGGCTTCCACAGCGCCGCGCAGAGCCCGCTCGATCTTATTAATCTCGCCCACGCGGTCGAGCTGGTCGCGGGTGAGGTTGAGCAGAACCAGCGCCTGCGGGTTCAGGTTATCGGCTACGTGGGGCACGTGGAGCTCGTCCACCTCGAGTACCAGGTGGGAGGCGTCCTTGCCGGCCATGAGTGCGGAGATGATGCCGGCATCCATGTTGTCACCGCCGTCGTTGGTGGCTACGGTGTGCTCGGCGCGGACTGCAGCGGCTAGCATGCGGGTGGTGGTGGACTTGCCGTTGGTGCCGGTCACTAGCACGGCCGGGCGCCCACCGCCCAGGTTGGTCATGATGGAAGGGTCAATGGCATTGGCGATTAGACCACCGATCATTCCGCCGGCGCCACGGCCGGTGGCGCGGGAAGCGGTGGTGGCCAGCTTCGCGGCGGTAGTGGCGGTGGTGGTGCGCAACTTCCTCAGCGCACCCGGGACTCTAAAACTCATGTCCCCTAGGGTAGTCGCGCGGGCGGCTTAGTCGTTCTTTTTCCCCGCCGAGCCGCCAGAATTTCGTCGGCCCCTGCCGCGACCACCGCGGCCGCCCCGGCGACGGCGGCGCTTTTGGTTCTTAGCGCCGCCTTTTTTGTTGTTGTGGGATGAGCGTTGGGGCCGGGGCGTGGGTTTGCCGGATTCGGGTTCCGGCACGGCGTCTTCGATGCGGGTGAGGGCGTCAAGAAACGCGGTATCGGACATCAGCGGAATGCCCTTGCGGTGGGCGTGCATGGGTTTTCCCACCAGGTCAGTGGTCACGTTGCACACGACCAGCGAGGATTCGCGGGTGAGCTTTTCGGAATAATTGAGCTCCTCACGCATGAGCGCGGCGATGATGGTGTCCGGGTCCTCGAGGATTTCCGGAGCGACCACGATTTCCATGCCGCGGCGCAGTTCCTTGCCCGGCTCGTATTTGCCGGGGTTGTGGTGTTGGGCGGGGGCTTCGGCAGCGTCGACTCGCACGTGGGAGCGTTGCAGGCCGAAGCGGTCGGCGCGCACGTCCTCGGGCGCATAGCTGCGCACCGTGCCACCTCGTTGCTTGCGGTAGAGCGCGATGAGCAGTTCGGTTTGTTCGCGCGAAGTCTCGGGTTCGGGCCGCTTGGCGCGCTCCACCGAGGCCTGTGGCGAAGCGTCCAAGCCGCTCTGCTTAGCGACACCCCCTAAGCGCACATCATTCGACCGCACCTGCTGCGCATAGGAGGTGGCCAAGGTATCGATGATACGAACGGGGGTGGGGACGTGTCCGACCTTCTGGCGGCGCCGGCGGCCCTTGTTGCGGCCGCGGTTGCGCGCGCGATTTTGGCGGGCGGCGGCCATCATGGCACGGCGGGCCTCGGCGACGAGAAAACCCCAGGTATAGGGGAGGTCGTGGACGATGAGTGTGCGGCCGTCAATAAGCTTGTCCAGCGATTTGAGGATCTTGCCAAAAGCTGGCGCCTGCTCAATATCGGTGGTGCTCAGCCCGTGGAGGTGGCGCGGCCCGGCATCGATATCGGGCTTGAGGACGGCGTGGAATTGCTGGCCCTGCTCGCTGGCGTCGTTGAACGTAATGGCGTCGATAGTAACGATGCGCCCGGTGCTGGGATGGATGCCGGTGGTCTGGATGGTCAGCGCCACATAGGGAAAGTCCGCTTCCTCATTGGGCGAGTCGGCCTGCTGTGGCTGTTGCTGGGCCGGTGGGTGCGGTTTCGGTTTCGGCTTGGGTTTCGGGGCGTCTGGCTCTCCGGAGGCACGGATCGCGCGGCGGGGCTTAGTGCGGCGCTGTTCCATGCCTGGTTTGGGCGCTGTGGACCTGGCCGCGTGGCGCGAAGCTACCGTCGCGGGCGACGGCGCTGGGGCCGACGCCGACGGGTGCTGCGGGGAGGGGCCAGGTGTGTTGTTCATTAAACTCAGTGTAGTATCCCGCATTTCGTGCAGGGGGACAGGGCGCGCCGCTTAATCTTCTACAACGACGACAATGACCTTCGGCGGGGTTGTTTGTTCCTCAGGTTCTTCAGGGTGCCCCGGTGTCTCTGGCTGCTGCGGTTCAGCCGGCTCTTTCGGCTCTTTCGGCTCTGTCGGTTCTTCTGGTTCGAGCGGTACGAGGGGGTCATCCGAGCCGTCCGGCGCGCCGCGGTCTGCCGTGGGCAGTTCCGGTTCGACCTCTGGTTCTGGCTCCGGGGTGGGCACGATTTCCGAGCCAGGGATGGTCGTCGTTGGGACAGTAGTTTCCGGCTCTGGCGTTGGCTCGAGTTCGGAACCTGGGATAGTGGTGCTTGGCACGGTGGTATCCGGTGCCGGCTCAGCCTGGGGCTCCGAGGTCAATAACGAAGATGTCGTTGTAGGCGCAGTCGGCTCCGCAGGCGTTGGCTCTGAGGACTCTGGTGCGGGCAGTGGCGTCTGCTTATCCGTCGAGGTGGTGGCGCCGGCTTCAGTTGTGGTCGTTTCAGCCGAAGTCTTTTCCGAAGTAGGCGTATTTGAAGTAGGTAGGTCGGACGGCTCGGCAGGTGCGGTAGCCTCCGTCGACGTCGTGGCCTTCGATGGTGACGTCGAAGTTGCAGAATCCGTAGATGCCGTGGTCTGCGCGGGCTCCGTGGTCTGCGTTGTCTGGGAAGGCTCGGCCGATGACGAAGACGTGGAGGTTGCAGTCGGTTCCTTCGCCGCTAGCTGCGGCGCCGGCTCAGAGCTGGAAGATGGCGCCGCGGCCGGAGTCGAAGCCGGGGTCGATTCGACGTTATTAGCCGTAGCGGCGGCGGCAGCGGCTGCGGCGGAGGTGGCGCGGGAAATTGCCTGGGAATCCTGGCGGTGGTGCTCGCCATGGTCCTCACCACGGTGCTTGCCGTGGTGGCCGGCGGCAGGGGTCGTGGCACGGTCAGTCTGAGGGGTGTGCGTCGGCCGCGCCTGCTTAGACGGTTGGGGCGCGGGGGCGTGGCGGTGCTGCGGTGGTGTCTCAGAGGGGGCGTCGGCAAGCGGGTGCTGGGTCGGGGAATCCGCGCGGGATGGCGCGGCGACACCGCTGGTGGGGCCAGCATCGTGGATGCGGGGCGTGGCGGGGTGCGCGGGGCGCTTGGGGCCAATGCCATCGAAATGGGAAGAATCGTCGGTGGAATGATTGCTTTTCGGAGCAGGCGCGGTGGAATGCGAGTGGGTGTCCGAAAGAGCTTCGTCCTCACTAAGCATGTGGGTAGCCACGGTGGTGCCGCCACCAACTAGCACGGCGACACCGGCTGCGGCCAGCAGATTCGAGGTCACGGCCCCAGAAACGCCGGCGGCATTGGCGGCAGAGGTGATGGCAAAACCACTTGTGGAGGAGGTGCCAGCGGCAGAGATTCCGGCAGTGGGGCCGCTGGGAACGCTGGTTGCGGCCTGTGCGCGGGCTGCGGTGGCCGCGGACATGACGGCGGCGCCACCGGCGACAACGCCCAGAACTAGGCCGGCGTGGTGCCTATTGGCAGCGTTGTGCGCGTAGATGGTCAGCGCGGGGCGGTCATCGGCGTCGTAGTGGAAGTAGCCGTGGGCAATGGCGAGGCGGCCGGATTTGGTGCAGTCGAGCACGGCGGGGGCAATCTCGCGGGCGGCATCGCGCGGGAGGGAGCCTAAGAAGATGCTATTGACATAGACATCAACGGTATTTCGCCGCAGGAAACCACGGGTGCGCAAGGAGACGAGGTAGTGCTCGTCGGTGTGCGGAAAGCCAGTGACGTCTTTGGAAAACTCCGTCAATGTGGCGGCAGCCTCGCCCGGCAGCATGGTCCAGCGCTGCGCCGGCGGGTTATTGGCGGGGATGCACAGGTGCGGTGCCGGCAGGAGCAGGTTGAGCGTGGGCCACTCTTCGCCGGAGGCATCTGTCATGCTCACGTGGGCGGTGGCGCGTGGGCGTAGGCCGGCGCTGAGAACCCAGTCAAAGAGTGCGTAGGCCTGGGAATCGGCGGCGCTGAGACGGCCAAGGAGAGAATCGCCGATCCACACCGCGAAGCCGTCCTGGGCGGTGCGGGGGCCGAGCTCCGCAGAGAGGTAACCGCCTTCTGCGGCGGTGGACTCGAGCAGTTCGCTGAAAACTTCTGGCGAAACATCCTCGATGGGCAGATTATGGATCACGCCAAAACCGTGGTCAGGGACCACGTAGGTGGCGGAATCCAGCGAAGTCATTGGGGCCTTTCGATAGGGGGTAATAGTAACACTGTATTTTAGGCACTGCCGTGGGCCATTTCCAATTTCCCCGGCCGGTGAACAAGGGTGTTATCCTGCCCGAAAGTTTTACAGAATAAAAATGAGCACGGCGATGAGCGCTGCATTCACTAGTAGGGCCACGACGGCGGGACACCACCGGCGGCGGGGTGTGGGGTCATCGGTGCTTATGGCGCGGAAGCTCGTGGTTTCGAAGGTTTCGGTGGCGGCGGGGGAGGTAGGGGCGGCGTCGGCAAGCGAGGCTTCCTTCGAATCCGGCAGCGGCGCCCCCGCGTAGATGCTGAGCACACGGCCGGTGTTGCGCGGCGCATGGTAGGCATGGGCCAGGGTTATGCCCTGCTTGGCGACGTCCACCCCTTCCAACCGCCCTACAAACTGCGGGCCCAAATAAGCATCGGTGCCGGAACCGGTGGTGCTGGGCGAGAGCGTAACCAATACGTGCATGCGGGCGTGGGCGGGAATGTCCAGATCCGCGGGAAGATCGGCGATGTCGATGGGTGGGGCATAGCCCAGCATTGTCCACGGGCCCGCTGGCGGATTATTCGCCGGCAGGCAAAGGCCCGGCCGGGGCAGCAGCAGCGAGAGAGAGCCATCGGGCTGCGGCGCGGCGGTGGCTGCAGGGGTCAGCCCGGCGCGAAGTAGTAGATCTATTTCGGGATACTCCGCGCGGTCGGCGCTGGTGATGTGCCCGATGGTGGAGTCGGTACGCACCTCCAACCCGCCGTCCGGGCGGGGTGCCAAGGTGACGGTGAACTCTCGGTTTTCCTTCGTCTGCGCATCATAGATGGGCAGGGCCTGCACGGCGCCCAAGCCACGGTGCGGTATGAGGTAGGTAGAAGAAGGCATACCCACCCTTCTACCACGCCGGGCCGCGGCGCCGGCGAGCAGGCCTAGGCCAGGGCGCGGTTGACGGCGGAGTTAATCGCGTTGATGGAAGCCCGCGTGGTGGACCCGGCGATGCCCGCTCCCCAGACCTTGTTCTGGTTGACGTCGGCGGCGATATAACAGGCGGCCTCGGCGTCGTCGCCGGCGGAACGGGACTGCTGGGAGTATTCCATGACCTCGAAGTCGATGCCCAGGGATTCCAGGGCGTTGGCATAAGCCGCAATGGGTCCGTTACCGCTGCCTGAGACGGTGGACTTTTCCCCGTGGAAAGCCACGGTGGCGGTCACCGATGCATCCCCATCTTCTGTTGGGGCATTGTCCATATGGAAAGACTCCAGGGTCAGCGGATCCTCGCGGTCCAGGAACTCGGTGGCAAAGATATCCCACATGTTTTTGGAATTGACCTCGCCGCCTTCGGAGTCGGTGATTTCCTGGACCACGCTGGAAAATTCCGCTTGCATGGCGCGAGGCATATTGATGCCGTGATCGGTCTTCATGATGTAGGCAACGCCGCCCTTGCCAGACTGGGAGTTGACGCGGATGACCGCCTGGTAGTCGCGGCCCACGTCCTTTGGATCGATGGGCAGGTAAGGAACCTCCCAGATGGCCTCGCGCATTTCTTCCCACGAGACCTCGGTATTATTCGCGCCGGGGCGGATGGTGGCTGCCAGCGCGTCCAAGCCCTTATTAATTGCGTCCTGGTGGGAACCGGAGAACGCAGTAAAGACCAATTCGCCGCCATAGGGGTGGCGCTCCGGCACGCGCAGCTGGTTGCAGTATTCAACGGTTTCGCGAATCTGCGGCAGATCGGAAAAATCAATCTGCGGGTCCACACCCTGGGTGAGCATATTCAGGCCCAAAGTGACGAGATCTACGTTGCCGGTGCGCTCGCCGTTGCCAAAAAGGCAGCCTTCGATGCGGTCCGCGCCCGCCATAAAGCCAAGTTCGGCGGCGGCGATTCCCTCGCCGCGGTCATTATGCGGGTGCAGTGAGAGCACGACGTCCTCGCGGCGGACAAGATTGCGGTGCATCCATTCGATGGAATCGGCGTAGATATTGGGCGAAATCATCTCCACGGTGGATGGCAGGTTGATGATCATTGGATTCTCTGGGGACGGATCCATGATGTCTACCACCTCATCGCAGACCTCGCGGGCGAAGTCCAGCTCGGTACCGGTGAAGGATTCGGGGGAGTATTCCCAGCGCCACGTGGTATCTGGGTAGTCGGCGGCGATGGACTTAATGAGTGTGGCAGCATCGGTGGCCAGCTTCTTAATGGCAGGTTTGTCTTTGCGGAAGACTACGCGGCGCTGCAGCTTCGAGGTGGAGTTATAAAAGTGCACGATGACGTTCTTGGCGCCCTCGCAAGCTTCAAAGGTGCGGCGGATCAGGTGATCGCGGGCCTGTACCAGGACCTGAATGGTGACGTCATCGGGAATTTTATTGCCCTCGATGATTTCGCGGACAAAGTTGAAATCGGTTTGGGAGGCAGAGGGGAAGCCCACCTCGATTTCTTTGTAGCCCATCTTGACCAGCAGGTCGAACATGCGGTGCTTGCGCTCTGGGCTCATGGGATCAATCAGCGCTTGATTGCCATCGCGCAGATCCACCGCACACCACTGGGGAGCGTGGGTGATTTTCTGGCTGGGCCATGTGCGGTCCGGCAGGTCGATGTCTTCTACCTCGACGGCGAAGGGTTGATAGCGTTCGTGGGGCATGGCGGAGCCGCGCTGCTTATTCCACGCGGGTTGTCCTTCGCGGCGTGGGCCGGTGGGGGTGGTGATGTCGCGCGGGGCGCTGATAAAAGAGTCGGTGGGGGACATGGGGTGCGGTTTCCTTTTCTGGTGTCTATGGGGAAAGACGGCCAGCTGGGCTTGGGTAGCCGGACTCCGCGACGGGGCGCTGGCCAGTGCTTAGGCCGAAATCCCGCCGCGGCAGATAAGGAGTAGGTCATTCCGCTGTGTCATATCGGTCACACTACAGGCTTTCTCACTGTGCGGCAAGAGATTTCATTCAATGAGACGCGGTGGTGGTGGGGTACCATGCCTTTCGTGTCTAATCCCCGCCATGCCAAGCCCCAAACATCATCCATATTGCGTTCCTTGTGGGCGCCTGCCGCACTCGTTGCACTCATTGGAGCCGCATTGCGCGTAGGCGTACTCGCAGCGGTGGCCGCCGTGCAGGACGATAAGCTGTGGGGGCTGCTCAATAAGTGGGACGCTAAGCACTACGTAGAAATCGCCCGCGGCGGGTACTTTGGTGCGGATATTTCTACGGATGGGCCGGTCCATGAGACGACCATGGCCTTCTTCCCGGGATTCCCCTTCCTCGTGCGTGGGTTAAGCAGCATCTTTGGTACCGACGAAGCGGGCACGGCCATTGCGCTCAATGTGCTCTTTAGCATCGCGCTGGCTGCCGGTGTGATGGCCTTGGCTGCGCGCATGGGCATGGGGAAGTGGGCCCAGGTGCTCAGTGCTGTGATGGTGACCTGTGCGCCGATGTCCATCGTGTTTTCCATGCCGTATACCGAGGCACTTTTTGGGGCCCTGGCCATATGGGCGGTGGTGGCGCTCGTAGATGAGCGATGGTGGGCTGCCGCGGCACTAATTTTTGTAGCCGGACTCGTGCGTCTTACCGCGGTGGATCTCGTTGCGGTCTTTGCATTCATGGTGCTGCTGCGGGCGCGAAAGAACTGGCGGGCCTGGGCCGCGGTGGTGTTTTCGGTCGTGCCGCTGGTGGGGTATTTGTGGTGGTCGAGCAGCCATCTCAAAGAAGTTGGCGGTTATTTTGGGATCCAGAAAGAACATTGGAACTCCAGCTTTGATGGCGGCAAAGCCACGGTTATCTGGCTTTGGGAGACGCTTAGCGGGGCTACTAACGGTGGATATCTGCTCAGCGCCGGCGTGATGATCGCTGCCCCGGTTTTCCTTGTGTTGGCATGGCGCCGCCTGCCGTTAGCGGCCTGGCTATTCTCTGCGGTGCTGATGGCGAACGTGCTGCTTTCTGATGGCATTATGCACTCGCGGCCCCGGCTGCTCCTGCCGGCGGTGATTGTGTTGTTGCCGTGGGTGAAAAAGGGGACGTCGGCAAGCGTGGCGGTTGGCGCCTGGGCCCTGTTCGGGGCGTGGTTTTCGGCCTATATGCTCGGCGTATTTGAGTGGGCCATTTAGCCGCGCTGGCTTACCGGGCTGCGGGAGAGCACGATGGTGGAGAGCACCATAACGGTAAGGGCGATGAGCATAATTGCCCAACCGACGGCCGTATCGATGAGGAATTTCTCTCCCAGCACCATGTAGCCCAAGCCGAAGGCCACGATGGGTTCAAAGATGGTCATGGCCGGCAGGGAATGGGCTAGGGGGCCGGCATTAAAGGAATATTGCTGCACTACGGTGCCGGTGAGCGCGAGACCGATGAGGCCGTAGAACTGCCAGCTTGCCAGTAGCGTGGCAAGGCCTTCGTGGGTGAAAATGTCCACCACGGCCTTTGATAGCAGGGCGACGAAGCCGTAGATGACGCCGCAGGCCGTGCCCAACGCTAAGGGACGGTTATCCGGTAGCTTCGTGGCTACCGCAGCAAGTAGGGCGAGGGTGACCAACCCTACAAGGAGCGCCGGCCACCAATCGCTCCATTCCGGGCGGGGGTTTCCTGCGACCGGACGGCCGTAGACGACCATGATGCCCACCGCGATGGTCAATGCAATAGACCAAAAGACCTCGTGGAAAGGCATTTTGCGGCCGGAATACCACGCCGAAAGCGGCAGGGTAAACATTAAGGACAGCACCAAGATGGGCTGGACCACCAGCAAGGTACCAAAACCGAGGGCGATGACCTGCAGGCCATAGGCGCCAATGGCGGCCGCGGTGCCCACCCACCACAAGGGGTTGGACATGGCGGCGCGCATGACCGAATCATCGGCGTCGAGGGCAATGCGGTGGCGGATGACCGTGCCCCAAGCAACCGTCAGCGCGGATGCGAGCGCGAAAAAGATGGCGAGGAGGTTGCTTAACACCCGCTCAACGGTAGTAAAAAATCCTGCTATATGCATATTCTTCCCTGCATGGCGCGCGTTTTTCTGCGCTGAGGAAGCGAGCGTGTGGTGCGCTTAACATTGGGGGCGTGTGAATAAAAATTAAGCATTGTCTAGGAATTATGATGAGGGCAAAGACCCTGCGGGGTAGCATGGGTCTTTGGCTAATGAACGACAGGTATTTCCGGGCGTGTACACACACGCCAGGGATGCCTTGAACGACGAAAGGCGGCATCCTTACCGTGGCCCTGATCGTGCAAAAGTATGGCGGCTCATCCCTCGAATCCGCAGACCGCATCCGCGCCGTTGCGGAGCGCATCGTGGCCACCAAGAAGCAGGGCAACGACGTTGTCGTGGTGTGTTCCGCCATGGGCGATACCACCGATGAGCTGCTCGACCTTGCCGCCCAGGTCAATCCTGTCCCGCCGCAGCGAGAGATGGATATGTTGCTCACCGCCGGCGAGCGAATCTCTAATGCTCTGGTGGCCATGGCAGTGGAATCGCTTGGTGCCCACGCCCAGTCCTTTACCGGCTCCCAAGCCGGAGTGCTCACCACCGAGCGCCACGGCAATGCCCGCATCGTGGACGTCACCCCGGGCCGCCTGACCGAGGCTTTGGACGAAGGCAAGATTTGTATCGTCGCCGGCTTCCAGGGCGTTAATAAGGAATCGCGCGATGTCACCACCTTGGGTCGCGGTGGCTCCGACACCACCGCGGTGGCACTTGCTGCCGCGCTAAACGCGGACGTGTGTGAGATTTACTCCGATGTTGATGGCGTCTACACCGCAGACCCGCGCATCGTCCCAGACGCGCAGAAGCTAGACAAGCTCTCCTTTGAGGAGATGTTGGAGATGGCCGCGGTAGGTTCCAAGATTTTGGTCCTGCGCAGCGTGGAGTACGCCCGCGCATTCAATGTACCCTTGCGAGTTCGCTCGTCTTATTCAAATGACCCCGGCACCCTAGTTACCGGATCGATGGAGGATATCCCCGTGGAAGAAGCAGTACTAACTGGTGTAGCAACCGATAAGTCCGAGGCAAAGGTCACCGTCCTGGGCATCCCGGATCGCCCGGGGGAGGCTGCGAAGGTCTTTCGCGTCATTGCCGATGCAGAGATCAATATCGATATGGTCTTGCAAAATGTCTCCTCCCTGGAGGACGGCACCACCGATATCACCTTCACCTGCCCGCGTGCCGACGGCCCGCGTGCCATGGAGCTGCTGAGCAAGCTGAAATCTGAAGGAGGCTGGGCCAATGTGCTGTATGACGACCAAGTGGGGAAAGTCTCCCTCGTCGGCGCCGGCATGAAATCCCACCCGGGCGTTACCGCAGAGTTCACCGAGGCCCTGCGCGACGTCAACGTCAATATGGAGCTCATCTCCACTTCTGAAATCCGCATCTCCGTGCTCACCCGCGAGGCTGACCTGGAAAAGGCCGCCCGTGCACTGCACGAGAAATTCCAGCTTGGTGGCGAAGAAGAAGCCACGGTTTATGCTGGAACCGGACGTTAAACACCCACAGCAACTACAGAGGATTTATAGTCATGACCACTGTTGCAGTAGTAGGCGCTACCGGCCAGGTCGGCCGCGTTATGCGCTCCATCTTGGAAGAACGCAATTTCCCGGCCGATAAGGTGCGCTTTTTCGCCTCTTCCCGCTCCGCCGGCACCGAGCTGGAATTCCGCGGCGAGCAGATTACCGTCGAGGACCTCGCCGAGGTTACCGAGCAATCCGTCGCCGACGTTGATATCGCCTTGTTCTCTGCCGGTGGTTCTACCTCCAAGCAATGGGCTCCAGTGTTTGCCGCGGCCGGTGCGACCGTGGTGGATAACTCTTCGGCCTACCGCAAGGATCCAGAGGTTCCCCTCATCGTCTCCGAGGTCAACCCCGAGGCAGCCAAGAACACCCCTAAGGGCATCATCGCGAACCCAAACTGCACCACCATGGCCGCTATGCCGGTGCTGAAGGTCTTGCACGATGCCGCGGGCCTGAACAAGTTGCATGTGTCCTCTTACCAGGCGGTCTCCGGCTCCGGCCTGGCCGGCGTGCAGGCGCTGGCCGCGCAGGTCTATTCGGTTGGCGAGCACAATGTGGGTTTGGTCCACGATGGCTCTGCACTCAATGACGAGGACTTTGGCCCTTATGTGGCGCCCATTGCCTATAACGCGCTGCCGATGGCCGGCAACCTCGTGGATGATGGCTCCCTAGAGACCGATGAGGAGCAAAAGCTGCGCAACGAATCCCGCAAGATCCTAGACATTCCGGAGCTGAAGGTTGCAGGTACCTGCGTGCGCATCCCGGTCTTTACCGGCCACACCCTGACCATCCACGCCGAGTTCGACAAGGCAATCACCTCCGAGCAGGCCACCGAGCTTTTGAGCGGTGCCCCGGGCGTTAAGCTTGCCGACGTCCCCACCCCGCTCGCTGCCACCGGCATCGACGAATCCTTGGTAGGCCGCATCCGTCAGGACCAGACGGTGGACGATAACAAGGGCCTCGTGCTCGTTGTCGCCGGCGATAATCTGCGCAAGGGGGCCGCGCTCAACACCATCCAGATCGCGGAGCTACTCGTTTAAGCAGGTTCCGCTTCGTCGCAGGTTACACAAAAAGCTCGGCGCCCTCCTTCCTCGTTACGGGATAAGGAGGGCGCCGAGCTTTTATCTTGATTGACGTGGGCGAGAAGGCTAGTCCTCAGAGACTGGCTTGGCGGTGCCCGTAGCCTTGCCGCTATCAGCGGCAGCATCCTTCTTGCCAAAGTCAAGGTCGCTATCGGAGGACGGAACCTCCGGCTTGGTGTGCTGCACGTAGGTCACGGATGGCTCCGGATCTTCACGGTCGTAGTCAAGGTCGTCATCGTTTTCGAGCTCTTCGTGGATCTCTTCTGCGATATTGGTGACGAACTCGGTGGTTTCCATATTGGAAGCCGCAGCCAGCTTGCGCAGCTCGCGCTCATTTTTCTTGGTGAAGCGCTTGCGTGGATCCAAGCGGCGGGAAACCAGCTCGTGTGCGCGCATGCGGCGGTCGGACTCATCCGAGAGCTTGCTGCCGTTCTTGATGCGGTTGAAGACCATCACCACGATCATCAACAGACCCAGGTAACCCAGAATTGGGTAAACATTGCTGACCAGCGTCTGGAAGCCCACGAAGGACAGGACGAAGCCGATGATGCAGCAAACAGCGTAGACAGGGTAGAAGCGCTTGGGATTATTGCGGGTCAAGCGCTTGCCCAAGGCGTAGAACATACCGATAGCCGTATTGAAGACCATGCCGTAGATGATGAAGGTCATGAACACGCCGAATACCGGGTGGATGCTCGTGATGAGGGCCAGCACCGGCATATCCTCGCCGTTGACGGTCTCGGCCTCGAAGAAGAGGGCGAAGACCAGCAGGGCTAAAAGGATCAGGTAGAGCAGGCCACCAATGAGGCCGCCGATGCCGACTGCGCGGTTATCCAGGAAGTTACCGCCAATGACGATGGACATGGACACAGCCGTCATAACGTTCAGGCCGGTGTAGTTCAACGCAGACAGCCACCAGTTAGGTAGCGAGGTATCGACGTTAGCTACTGCCCAGTCATTGAGGGAAGAAAAATCAACATCTGCGTTGAGAATGGTGTAGCCGGTGGCAATCACCACGAAGATAATGATGAACGGGGTGATGGTACCGATGACCGCGGTCACGCGGTCAACATCCATCAGGCCGACGAGCAGTACCAGAATCAGCATCGCGGTGGCGCCCACCCATACCGGAACGGAGGGGAACTGCTGATTGATATTAGAGCCGCCGCCAGCAAACATGACGAAGCCGATGGAAAACAGAGTAACTAGTGTTGACCAGTCCAAAATCTTGGCGGTAAACGGCGATGCGACCTTGTCGTAGACAGCGGTATGCTCCTCTGCCTGGAAATACGAGCCGAGCTGCAGGATGGACACGCCGGTGATCATCATCAGGCCAGCGGCCAAGGCGATGCCCCACAGACCCCACTCGCCAAAGGCTACGAAGAACTGCATGGCCTCCTGGCCGGAGGCAAAGCCTGCGCCCACGACGACGCCGATAAACGCCATGGAAATTCCGATTGCGCGTTTTAACATGAAAGGGAGAAACTCTCTTACTCACACGCGCCGGGCCCGGCATTGGGATCGCACGGGCCCGGATCGACGGTCGATTTATCACGTGTGTACACATCTAATAAACCACACATTGGACAAATCTTTCGGGCAAGAATCGCCCTAATTGTGGCCTCCTTCACCCAGTATCCGGTGTACAACCTGCAGCTAAATGCCAAAAATTGGGGCTCTTGGGGTGCAAGGTAACCAGAGCGTAACAATTTGCAGGTGAAATTATCTCGCCGCCTCAAGGGGCCGGTATGGGGGTATTAACCTGTCCCTGCGATCAGATCCTTGCGGGCGCGCGCGACGCGGGAGCGGATAGTACCTACCCGCACGCCAGCAATCTTGGCCGCCTCCTCGTACGTGTAGCCCAGCACCTGGGTGAGAATGAGGGCTTCGCGGCGGTCGGCCGGGAGGGCGTCGATAAGCGCGCGGGCATCTATCCATTCACTCCATGCCGTGGACTCTTCTGGTGCCGCACCCATGGCGTCTTCGTATTCGGTGGCAGATTTGCGCGGCCGGGCCATATCGTGGCGAATATTATCCACCCACACCCGCCGGGCTAAAGACAGCAACCACGTGCGTGCCGAGGACCGGGCCGCAAAGCGTGGCAGGGCGCTGATCACGCGCAGATAGGTCTCTTGGGTGAGATCGTCGGCGCCTTCCGGCCCGCCTAAATGCGCTAGCAAACGCCACACATCATCCTGGGTAGCCCTAATAAACTCCGTCAGCGCCGCACGGTCACCGCGACCGGCCCGAAGGGCAAGGTCGGTGACGCGGGCGTCATCTGCTGCGGAGTGGTGAGTCACCTGAATGAATCTACCAGTAGCCCCTACACTCCTTTTAGATCCCTGACAACCGGTGATTCTTTTGCCACACTGGTGGTACATATCCACTGATTGCCAGGAGGCAAAATGACTGATTTCACCGCTGATGACATCCTGAACAAGGGCCAGCGCCCCGCTGGCAAGGGCAATACCACCCGCCCGTCTGGCCAACCAGTTCCTTCCGAGAACACCTCGGTGACTGCTGGCCAGCAGGGACCAGTGGTGCTCAATGACATCCACCTCATTGAAAAGCTTGCCCACTTCAACCGCGAGCGCGTGCCGGAGCGCACCCCGCACGCTAAGGGCCACGGCGCCTTCGGTGAGCTGCACATTACGGAAGATGTATCCGCCTATACCAAGGCCAAGGTCTTCCAGAAGGGCACCGTCACCCCGATGATGGGCCGCTTTTCCACCGTCGCCGGTGAGCAGGGATCCCCGGATACCTGGCGCGATGTACACGGCTTTGCGCTGCGTTTTTATACCGAGGAAGGCAACCTAGACATCGTGGGCAATAACACCCCAGTCTTCTTCGTTCGCGATGGCCAGAAGTTCCCTGACTTCATCCACTCCCAGAAGCGTCTGGGCACCAATGGTTTGCGCGATGCGGATATGCAGTGGGATTTCTGGACCCGCAACCCGGAGTCTGCCCACCAGGTCACCTACCTCATGGGTGACCGCGGCACGCCGAAGTCGACCCGCCACCAAAATGGTTACGGCTCCCACACCTTCCAGTGGGTCAACGAAGAAGGCGAGGCTTTCTGGGTGAAGTACCACTTTAAGACCCGCCAGGGCGTAGAGAACTTCACCGACGAGGAGGCCACCACGACCGCCGGCCAGAACCCGGATTGCCACCGCGAGGACCTCTACAACGCCATCGAGGAGGGCAATTACCCAGTCTGGGACGTCAAGGTACAGATCATGCCGCTGGATGAGGCGGAGAACTATCGCTTTAATCCTTTCGACCTAACCAAGGTCTGGTCCAAGAAGGATTACCCGCTGCACGATGTGGGCTACTTCGTGCTCAACCGCAACCCACGCAATTTCTTTGCGCAGATTGAGCAGGTGGCGCTCGATCCATCCAATATCGTGCCGGGTGTTGGCCTCTCCCCAGATAAGATGCTGCAGGCACGCGTTTTCGCCTACGCTGACCAGCAGCGCTACCGCATTGGCCCGAACTACCAGCAGTTGCCGGTCAACCAGCCGCAGAATGTGGATGAGGTCAATACTTATCAGCACGAGGGCAGCATGCAGTTCCTTTTCAATGCCCCGGAGGATCCGGTGTACTCGCCGAACCGCTATGAAAAGGGCACTGGCGTGCTTGACGACGCCGCTGTGAATGACCGCTCCCAGCTCGAGACCACCACCGCGGCGGAGCTTTATATCAATCCGGAGTCCTACGGCGGCGATCTGGTGCGTGCACCGTACGTTCGCCACTCCGAAGATGATGATTTCGTGCAGGCGCGCGACTTGTACGAAAACGTCTATGATGACGCCGCCAAGGAGCGCTTGGTTACCAATATCACCAATGCTATGGCAGGTGTATCTGAGGAAACCGAGGAGCGCGTTTACGACTACTGGACTAAGGTGCACCCAGCCCTTGGCCAGCGCGTGCGTGAGGTCTACGCCGAGAAGAAGTAATCCTTCCGCGGCAGTCCCTCCGCACTAAAAACTCCGCCCCCGTATCGCGCAGTTATAAAGCGCGGTACGGGGGCGAAGTTATGCTGTGCGGCTAGTCGCAGCGGCGCATATTTTCGGTAAGGAAAGCGGGCGCCCCCTCGGCGGCCCACTTGTCTACGTCGTAGCACGGGGCGGTCATGCCGGAGGTGGCTTCGCCAATGGGCTCAATGGCTACCCACTGGCCATTGTCGTAGCGCGCCCAAGCTGTCCAGTCCGTGCTGTCCTTGCCGAAGTGCGCCCATTGGCCATCGCAGTCACTGACTCGGATATTTGTCATGCTGGGGGCCGTGGGTTGTAGCGCTTCTGGGGAGCAATCGCCCTGGCCTGTATCGGCGGGCGCGGCGGCTTGGTCTTCGCTCTCTTTATCGCCTGCTTCTGCGGGGGATGAGGAGGGAGCTGCTTCTACGGAAGTAGGTTCAGCCTCGGCGGTGGTCTCTGCGGCTGCCGACGTGGTGGCCTCACTCGTGGCTTCTTCGGAGGAGGTCTCCTCGGCGGAGGAGCTAAGAGCAGCGGCATCGGAAAACTCGGGTTCTGCGGACGTATCGGCGTCGTTGGAGCAGGCAACAAGGCCAAAGCACAGCGGCACGAAGGCCGCGGTGGCAAGGTAACGGGAAGGAGCTAGGGAATAAATGTGGGGCATGCCATATATTCTAGAGTAATCGGCAATGTGGGGTGCTCGGCGCGCCTGCAGCAGGGGAGTGACCTGCAAGGATAGGTTCATTACCATGACCTCACGCCTTGCTTCCCCAGACGCTGCGTCTCCCTCCCGGTGGCGCAGCGTCCTCTTGATCTTCTTGCTTGCCCTGCCGTTGGTTATCGGAGCTACGGTGGCGGGCCTCGCGCAGTGGGAACCTGCCCAGGCTTGGTCTAGCGCCGCGCAGCCGTTTGGCGCGCCACGGGAAAATTCTTCCTCTCCAGAGGTGAAAGAAGCCGCCGAAGCAGCCAGCCGCGCCCAGGTACAGGCAAGCATGCTTAAATCGGGCGCCAAGCAGCTTGACGACGGCACGGGGGAGCTCAACAAGGGGGCGGATGAGCTTGGAGGGGGCGTCGACAAGCTGGCGACGGGCTCCCAAGAACTGGTATCCGGCCTCAATCAGCTGCAGTCTGGAACCAATACGCTCGGTGGCGGCGCCACGGAGCTGGCCAATGGCGTAGGTGGCGCTGTAGACCAGGTGGTCGGCCTCGGGGCCGTCCAGGGGCAGATCCTGCAGGCCATCGATGGCACGATGCACGATCTAGAAGGCAATAAATCCAAAGAAGCGAAGGATATTCGCGCGCAGCTGGGTGATCTCCGCGCGCAGGTGAATAATTTCCGCCTGGATAATTCGGTAACTGGCCAGCTCAAGAAGCTCAAGGACGGCTCGCGCGATCTGTCCAATCAGTTGGCAGTCAATGGCTACGCCTATCACGATGGCGTGAATCAGGCGGTATCGGGCGCGCAAGAGCTCAATGAGGGTATAGCGGAGCTTAGCAAGCGCGTCGGTGAGGCGCAGGAAGGCGTGGACAAGCTTGACGACGGCGCCGGCAAGCTCTCCGGCATGGCGGCCCAAAATCAGACGAACGTGGGCGATATTCAGCGTGCCCTGCCGCCGGTGCATACTGCATCCCAAGGCCCGACGCATTTGCTGAGTCCTATTGTGGCGCTGCTGATCTCCGCCTTGGTCTTGCTCGCAGGTGCGGCAGCTGGCGTGGCCTGGCACGTAGGGTTCCGCCCTTGGCTAATGGTGGCTGGCGGAACGCTGGCTGCGGTGGCCATCGGGGAAATCCTCCTCTTCGTGCTTGCCACTGGTATTACTCCCGTGGCGGCGGCCTGGGCTGGGGTGGCGCTTCTCCTGGGCGCGCTGTCTATGACGGCCATTACGCGTGGCCTGCTAGGCCTGTGCGGTATTACTGCCGGCAGTATTCTTGCGGCACTCTTTGGCATCGGCCAGACCGCGCTGGTGGGCTGGTTGTGGAAATCCGCCGCAATTGCCGGGGTTTCTAAGGTATGGCAAGTTATTTCTAATCTTTTGCCGCTGAATTGGACTACCGCGGCTGTCACGGTGGCGGGCAACGAAGGCGAACAAGCCGTCCTCTGGGCTGGGATTGCGGTATTGTTGGCTGTCACTCTCGTTGGGTTAAGTGCAAAATGGTGGGCCTTGTCCACAGTAAAAACTAAAGATTCGGTCAATTAGGTCTGAAAATGCAGACCTAAGAATAAAAAATATTGGTGGAAACTGGGAATCTTGGTGTCCGCTACCGTTTGCATTGTGTGAATGCTACAGTTGGTCTTGCTCACAAAGCCTACTTAGGGGGTAGGCAAACGGTTTCTCCAATCCGTTGTGAGTGATAGGGAATAGGGACGACGCGGCGCTGTAGGGGCACCGCGTCGTTTCCCATATATGGGGTATTTATCTGCATTTTCTGCGCAAGAATCCGTGCACAACGGCCGCCGTTTTATCGGGGTGGGGTAGTTTTCACGCTTTGCATACCTTTTTGACGACACTTATCTATAGACAATTCAATTCAAAGTGGTGTGAATTTTTTTGAGGTAGTGGTAGTGCTGCCGGTGGCCAGGGTTTAATCTGAGTCACACCCCGTCTATCTGTGTCACGTGCGGCACGGCGGGACGTCAACTTGTAAAGGAGCACTATGCAGACCCCGCTCGGCCTTACGACCGTAGGCCTTTTGGTCATTTTCGTGACGGTGGGAATTTTAATTCGCGGCCGGGTAAACCCCATCATTCCCATGACATTGGTGCCTGTAGTTGGTGCCCTAGTATGTGGATTTGGTCTAGGCGAAATATCTGACTTTTTCAGTGAAGGCTTAAGTTCCGTCATCAACGTTGTGGTGATGTTTATCTTTGCCATCATCTTCTTTGGCATATTGCAAGATGTTGGCCTATTTACTCCGGTTATCCGCGCGCTCATCAAGGCTACCCGCGGAAAAATCATGGCCGTAACGTTGGGCACTGCGGCGATCGGCGTAGTAGCGCACCTCGATGGATCTGGTTCTACCACCTTCCTTATCACCATCCCCGCGCTACTCCCGCTCTATCGTGCGCTGAATATGTCGCGCTACGTGCTTATCACCATTGTGGCGATGGCCGCCTCCATAATGAATATGGTTCCTTGGGGCGGCCCGCTAGGCCGGGCCGGCGCCGTAGTCGATCAAGAGCCCAATGCCATCTGGGTGCAACTTTTGCCCATTCAGGGCGTAGCGATTGTGCTGGTCTTCCTTTTGGCTGCGCTTTTGGGGTGGCGGGAAAAGCGCCGCATAGCGGGTTTGCGCGAAAGCGGCGAATTAGCAGGCGGCACGGCAGTAGACGTGAATGAATTGGCCGATGAATTCGCTGCTGCACAGGTACGTGAACAACATAAATTGGGCTACCACTTCCGCACGGGACGCTGGGTTACCGTGGTCAACGTTGTCGTAGCCCTTGCGGTCTTAGTGGCTCTGCTATCGGGCGTAGTTCCGCCCGCCCCAGCCTTCCTCGTGGCCACTACTATCACGCTAGCCATTAATTTCAGCGGTTCCATGGAACAAGGCGAGGCCCTACGGCGCCATGCGCCTAATGCATTGGCCATGGCGGGCGTCATTCTTGCCGCGGCCATGTTCTTGGGCGTTCTCAATGAAACGAAGATGCTTGAAGAAATCGCCCTGACGCTAGTTAACGTCTTGCCGGAGGGTGTCGCGCCGCATCTCCACGTTATTGTGGGCTTCTTTGGTGTACCGCTTGACTTGTTGACCTCGACGGATGCCTATTACTTCTCAGTTCTTCCTATTGTTCAGGGAACCGTGGAAAGCTTTGGGGTAAGCGGTATGGGTGCGGCTTGCGCGCTCATCATTGGTAACGTGGTGGGCACCTTCGTCTCGCCGTTCTCACCCGCATTATGGTTGGCGTTGGGGCTAGCGGAAGGCCAGATGGGTAAATATCTCAAGCTGGCTTTCCCCATTGCGTGGCTATTTTCCGCCATCTTGGTGGCCGCGGCGCTGTTTATGGGAATGTTGGCCTAGTAAAGGAAAGGCCCGCAGCACAGCTGCGGGCTCATGGTCGGGATAACAGGATTTGAACCTGCGACCTCTTCGTCCCGAACGAAGCGCGCTACCAACCTGCGCCATATCCCGGCGTTCCGCCTTGAAAAGCGGTACCTCGATACTTTAACGCAAGCTAAGCGCAATCAACAAAACGGCAGGTGGTTGCGTTTAGTCCACCTCAGTGATTTTTAGCAGCGTGGCGGAGGGCCGGCAGAAGATGCGTACGGGGGCAAATTTGGAGGTGCCCAAGCCATTGGAGACATGCATTTTCATCGGGCCGAAATCGTGGAGCCCCTGCACGCGGTCGCGGTCGATGCCGCAATTGGTTACCAGTGCACGGGATCCCGGCAGGCAAATTTGGCCGCCGTGGGTGTGACCAGAGAGCGAGAGTTGGTAGCCGTCGGCCGCGAACTTCTCCAGCACGCGGGGTTCGGGAGCGTGGAGGAGGGCCAGGGACAAATCAGCATCCTCGTTGGGAGGACCCGCGATTTCGGAGTAATCATCCAGATCGTGGTGTGGATCGTCCACGCCGGCGGCGGCAAGACGGACGTTGCCCACCTTAAACTCATGCCGAGCCTGGTTGGCATCGCGCCATCCGTGCTCCATAAAGGCGGCGCGCATACCGCGCCAGGGCAGATCCACATAGGAAGGCTCCCGCTTTTTGCCCAGCAGATACTTGAAGGGATTGACCGGACGCGGGGCCCAGTAGTCATTGGTGCCAAAGACAAAGAGGCCGGGGCGGGCCAGCAGCGGACCGAGAGCGCGCAGCGTATCGGGTACGGCCTGCTGATCGGAGAGATTATCGCCGGTGTTGACTACGAGGTCCGGCTCCAGGGCGTCGAGGGCGGAGACCCAGGCAATCTTGGTCTCTTGGTCCGGGATCATGTGCAGATCAGAAAGGTGGAGCAACCGAAATTCCGGCTTGCCACGCAGAGTGCCCTTGGGCAGGAGAGGGAGCGTATATTCCTTGAGCTCGAATTTGGTCAGTTCGCTATAGCCCCATGCTGCGGCGCCCAGGCCCGCAGCGGTGAGGCCGCCAAGAATACGTAAAAGTTTCACGGCTACCACCCTACCTGGCGTACATTGATAGGCATGAGCGAGCTAAAACAAACCATCCGTGCAGATCTGAAAACCGCAATGAAGGCGAAGGAGAAGCAGCGCACCAGCGCCATCCGTGCCTTGCTGGCCGCCATCCAGGCCGAGGAGACTAACGGCTCCCGGCACGAGCTGGAGGACGCCGATATCCTTAAGGTAATTGCGCGCGAAATCAAAAAGCGCCGCGAGTCCGCCGAGGTCTATGAGGAAAATGGGCGTCCGGAGTTGGCTGAAGCCGAGCTTGCTGATGTCCCCTTCTTCGAGGCCTACCAGCCCCGCCAGCTAGACGAGTCCGAGCTGCAGGCCTTGGTGAAGGAATCCATCGCCGAGGTCGAAGCCGAAAACGGCGAAGCACCCACCATGAAGCAGATGGGTGCCGTAATGAAGGTGGCCAATGCCAAGGCCGCCGGCCAAGCGGACGGCAAGCGCCTGTCCGCTGAGGTCAAAGCCCAGCTGAGCTAGAGCGGGCGAGACCATACTGGGCGGCGGAGCCTAGCGGCCAAGCAGGCTGCGGATATCGTTGGCAAAGTTATCGATGTCCTCTTGGCGGATGCCAAAGTCTTCCGGCGAGAATCCGCCCCCTCCACCGTCACCGCCTGTGCCGCCAGTCGAGCGGCCCGGACTAGTAGCACCGTCGGTATTAGCGCCGCCGGTGCTATTTTGCGTGCCGGTGGAGTTAGCATCGGCCACGCCGGAGGAGGGGGATTGGGAGGCCCCGGCGCCGTCGGAGAGCTGCAGCGTAATTTCTGCCCCCTTCTTCTTTCCGTCCTTGCCGGTAATGGCGCGAACTACGCGGCCATAAGGCACATCGCCGCCGATGACGCGGGAAGTCTTGACCACATAGCCCTTAGCTTCCAAGGCCTGGCGCGCCTCGGCCTCGGACTTGCCACGCAGGCCATCTAGGGTCTTATCGGCCGTGGTGCCGTTATCGTATTTCTTATTGTAATTCGGCAGACCAGCCTTGGTTGCTATCGGCAGCTGGGAGGCCATGCTGAAGAAGGTCTGCGCCGGCTCCAGGCCGCCGTAGAGGTTGCCCCAACCCGCACACTGGCGCACCGGGCCAGTACACAGCGGGACGGTGGAGGTGCCGTCGTTATAAATATAAGGAGCGGCGGAAATGCCCTCATTGAATCCCAAGAAAGCAGAGGACTGGTTGGACTCGGTGGTGCCGGTCTTTGCCGCGATAGGGCTGGAATAGCCGGCCGCCTGGGCGGCATCTTTGGCCGTGCCCTGCTTGGCATCTTCGGACAAAGCATTGCTCATGGCGCGGGCCACGTCCTTATCCACCGCCTGCTCACAAGGGGTTTCTTTAAGGTAGACCTCGTTGCCTTCCTTATCGGTGATCTGGGCGATGGGGTTGGGTTCACACCATTTGCCATCCGAGGCCAGCGTGGCACCCACATTGGCTAGCTCCAGCGGGTTGACCTGGTCTGGGCCCAGGGTAAAGGAACCCGAATTGGCTTCCTTGGTGTGCTGGGCAATCGAGGTGTCCTTATCAAAGCTGCCCTTGTCATCGTAGGAGCGCAGGCCCAAGCGCACGGCCATATCAACGATGGGGGCTACGCCTACCTGCTCGGTGAGCTTGATAAAAGGCGTATTGGGCGAGTGGGCCAGTGCTTCCTGCAGCGTCATGGTGGCCTTATAGGCGCCAGCGTTTTCCACGCAGTAGCGGTCCGCCGGGCAGCCGGCGGCGCCGCCGTGACCAAGGCCTTCCGCCTCGTAGCGGGTGGGCACATCCACGGTGTTTTTAATGCCATAGCCTGCCTCAAGCGCGGCCGCGGCGGCAAAGACCTTAAACACGGAGCCGGCGCCGTTGCCTACCAGGGAATAGGGCTGCGGCAGGATGGTTTCATTCTTGTCCAAGTCCAAGCCATAGTCACGGGAGGAGACCATGGCCAGCACCTTGCGATCCGATTTACCGGGTTTGATGACGTCCATGACTTCCGCCACGCCCGGGGCGTCCGGGTTGGTGTGGCTTTGCACGGCCTGAAGGGCCTTATTTTGCACCGTTGGATCCAGCGTGGTTTTGATGGTGTAGCCACCGCGCGCCAGCTGTTCTTCGCTAATGCCCTTCTTATCCAGGTACTTCAGCACATAATCACAGTAGAAACCGCGGTCACCCGCGCCGATGCAGCCATTGGCTAGCGTTTGGGGCTTCTTGCCGACGCCCAGCTTTTCCCCCTTATACTTATCCGCTTCCTGCTGCTTGATATAGCCGTTATCCGCCATGGATTGCAGGACGAGATTGCGCCTTTCGGTTACTTCGCCAGTGTTGGTATAGGGGTTGAGACGCTCAGAGGATTGGACCATGCCCGCCAGCATTGCTGCTTGTGGCACCGTGAGCTCAGAGGCGTGGGTGCCAAAATAGGTGCGGGCTGCGGCCTCGACGCCATAGGCATGGTTACCAAAAGACACCAGGTTGAGATAGTTGGTGAGGATGTCATCCTTATCTAACTCCTCATCCATCTTGGTAGCCATGCGCATCTCGCGCAGCTTGCGGGTTATGGATTGCTCGGTGGCCGCGGCACGCTCTTCATCGGTGGTAGCAGAAACCAACAGCAAGTAGTTCTTTACGTACTGCTGATCGATGGTAGAAGCACCCTGAGAGACACCACCCGAGGTCAGGTTGGTCCACAGTGCGCGGAAATTGCCCTGGAAGTCTACGCCTTCGTGATCATAAAAGCGCTCGTCCTCAATGGAGACGATGGCGTTTTTCATGGCTTTAGAAATCTTCTTTCCCTCCACCGGGTGGCGGCGCTGGCTGAAGACATAGGCCATGTCCTTGCCCTTGGCATCTTTAATAGTGGTGACGCCAGGGATATTACCGGCCGTCAGATCTTGCAGGTCAGATTGCATGGTTTCGTTAGTACGGGCAATCGCTACCCCGGAAATGCCCGCGAAGGGGGCAAGGGCCAGGGCGATCAGCGCGCCTACCAAGACCGTAGACAGGGCTATCTTGGCCAAAGATTTGATGACAGTCACGCCCCATACACTACGTGGTCGCCCTCGGTGGGTGGAAGATCACTCGCACCCCCTAAAGTGTGACGTGTTAGACAATCTTCTACCTGGGTGAATAGACTTAGGCGCGTTACATAGTATTCCGTCTGGGAAGGAGCACACTCACCCATGACCGTTCGTGTGAAGACTGCTGGAATGTCTAATACAGCCCGAAATCCCGAGCGTGGTGAGTGGGTTACCCAGGCTAAATGCCGTAAAGGTGACCCGGATGCCCTCTTTGTGCGCGGTGCAGAACAGCGCAAGGCGGCGGTCATCTGCCGCCACTGCCCGGTGTTGACCGAATGCCGTGCCGATGCTTTGGATAACCGCGTCGAGTTTGGTGTTTGGGGCGGGCTGACCGAGCGTCAGCGCCGTGCATTGCTGCGCAAGAACCCTCACATCACGGATTGGGCGCACTACTTGGCTGAGGGCGGCGAACTCGTCGGGATTTAAGAATTTTGACGGCGTGGGGCGTATTTAATAGTTAGAATGGGACCCATGACTAAATGGGAATACGCAACCGCACCTGTTCTTACCCACGCTACGAAGCAGATCCTCGATTCTTGGGGTGAAGACGGCTGGGAACTGGTTACCGTCACCCCTGGCCCGAACCCAGAAAACGTCGTGGCCTACTTCAAGCGCGAGGTGGCAGAGTAAATGGGCTTTCATGCTCGCTTGCGGGAGCTGGGGTACGAGCTACCGGGCGTCGCCAAGCCGCTAGCTTCCTATGTGCCGGCCGTGCGCGTAGGAAATCAGGTCTGGACCTCCGGTCAGCTTCCCCTCGTGGAGGGAACCTTGCCGCTGACCGGCAAGGTTGGTGCCGAAATCACTACGGAACAAGCCCAAGAACAGGCCCGTATCGCGGCGCTCAATGCGCTCGCCGCCATCGATGCTGAGGTGGGCCTAGATAATATCTCCCGCGTGCTAAAGATTGTGGGGTTCGTGGCTTCTGATCCGGGCTATGCAGATCAGCCAGCAGTTATCAATGGCGCCTCGGATTTCATTGGTGAAGTCTTTGGGGATGCCGGAACGCATGCTCGCTCCGCCGTTGGTGTGGCTGCGTTGCCTAAAAACGCGCCGGTAGAGATCGAACTAATCGTAGAAATTGCTGCTTGATCGGATAGGCTAGTAACTATGGAGCACCCTGCATATAGTCAATTGCGTCTCGTCAGCCAATCCGTTGGCGTAGTCCTTTGTGATAACCCCAGCTACACCGCCCTTGAGGGGACGAATACGTGGATTATTCGCGCCGCTGAAGACTCCCGGGCGATCGTCGTAGACCCGGGTCCAGAGGATGAAGGCCATCTCAACGTTGTGCACCGCAACGCAGGTGAGGTGGCATTGATTTTGATTACTCACCGCCACGATGATCACGCATCTGGCGCGCAGCGCCTGCGGCAGATGACCGGCGCCCCCATCCGCGCATTCGATCCGAGTTACTGCAACGGTGCCGAGGCGCTGCAGGATGGTGAGCATATCTCCCTCGACGGCATCACCCCTCGCCTCGAGGTTGTTCACACCCCTGGCCATACCGCGGACTCCACCTGCTTTTTTGTGTGGAGCGGTGAAGTAGGAAACTCCCGTCTCGAAGGCATTATTTCCGGTGACACCATCGCAGGCCGTCACACCGTTTTGCTTTCGGAGACGGACGGAAACTTGGCCGACTATCTGCACACCTTGGATACCCTAGAGGAGCGCGGTAAGGATATCGCGTTGTTCCCAGGGCACGGGCCAGATTTGGATGACACGTCCCAGGTAGCTCGCAAGTATATCGACCGCCGCCACTACCGCCTTGATCAGATTAAGGAGATCCGCTCCCGCTTGGGTGAGGATGTAGATCTGAATACCCTGGTCAACGAGATGTACGATGATGTGGATCCGGTACTGCGCCACGCTGCGGAGCAGTCCACTCGCACCGCGCTGAAGTATTTGGACGGCAAGACTAAATAAGCCGTATCTCCTATGTGCCCCTTTTTCCTCCTAGTAGGAAAAGGGGCTTAATTGTTTTAGCCCCTGCGCTGGTGCACCAGGGAAGTGGGGCTGGCCTTCACGTAATGCTGGGCAAGGGGGGGCGAAAACCAGCGAAACCCCCGCTTTAAGCGGGGGTGTGGCGAGCTCGCGCTTACTTAGCGAGCGCGGCGGGCGAGGTGCTCGGTATCGACAATGAGCACGGACTTGCCCTCGAGGCGGATCCAACCGCGGTGGGCAAAGGTGGCGAGCGCCTTGTTGACGGTCTCACGAGAGGCGCCGACCAGTTGGGCAATCTCTTCCTGGGTGAGATCGTGGTTTACGCGCAGGGCGCTGCCTTCCTGGACGCCGAAGCGATTGGCCAGCTGCAGCAAAGTCTTTGCCACGCGGCCGGGAACATCCGTGAAGATGAGGTCGGCCAAGTTGGCGTTGGTGCGACGCAGGCGGCGTGCCAAGACGCGTAGCAGCTGCTGTGCGATTTCGGGGTGGTCACCAACCCACTTCTTGAGCAGCTCGGAGTTCATGGTGGCCGCCTGAACTTCGGTCACGCATACTGCGGAAGAGGTGCGCGGGCCCGGGTCGAAGATGGACAGCTCGCCGAACATATCGGATGGGCCCATGACGGTCAGGAGGTTTTCGCGGCCGTCCGGGGCGTGGCGAGCGAGCTTAATCTTGCCCGAGGTGATGATGTACAAGCGGTCACCAGGTTCGCCCTCGTCGAAGATGGTGGTTCCGCGCGGATAGCGCACGGTCTCCATCTGCTCGATGAGGTGCTGCACTGCAACGGGATCAACGCCTTGGAAGATTCCGGCGCGGGAGAGGATGTCCTGTACGCCTTCCACGTTTTACTCCTTGGATGTCGACTACGAAAGTCCATAGATGCGCCTGCGCCACATCTGGGTGCGGTCTTTCATGCACTCGACAATGCGGAACAAGCGGGGTCACTGTGTAACGAGTTTCATCTTACAGTGTAATTGGTCACTTTTGGTACTTCAGTGAATTTTTGTCACACTATAGAAACTCTGATCGTGCTAGAGGCACAACCCCGGCCAGCGAGTTTGCGGCTTAGTCAGCGAAAACAACTGCCTCGAGCTTTTCCATCAGGAGGGCGAAAAGGGCGATCGCAAGCGGTACCAGAATCACAAGTGAAATCATGTTTTCCTAGTCTACTAAGCTTTATGCCATGAATTCAGCACTGTCAGCGGCCAGCGCGCCGGAGCTACGGGCACCGGAGATAAATAGGCGTTTGGCACAGGAGTATCCAGATGCGCGTTGTGCCTTGGATTATGACTCCCCGCTGCAGCTTTTGATAGCCACGGTGCTTTCTGCCCAGTGCACGGATGAGCGCGTGAACTCGGTGACCCCTGAACTCTTCTCCCGCTACCCCGAGGCCGCAGATTATGCAGCAGCGCAGCGGTCGGAACTGGAGCGCATCCTGCGCCCGTTGGGTTTTCAACGAGCTAAGGCGGGACACCTTTTAGGCATAGGGGAGAAGCTGGTGGCAGATTATGCAGGCGAGGTTCCCCGCACGGTTAAAGAGCTCACCAGCCTGCCCGGCGTGGGGCGTAAGACCGCGCTGGTGGTGCTTGGGAATGCCTTTGGGATTCCGGGGCTGACGGTGGATACGCACTTCGGCCGCCTCATGCAGCGGCTCGGGCTCACAGGGGAGACGACGCCGCTAAAGATTGAGCGGGACATCGCCAAGCTCCTGCCAGAAGAAGAGTGGACAATGTTTTCTCACCGCGTCATCTTTCATGGGCGCCAGGTATGCCATGCGCGCACGCCGGAGTGCGGTGCATGCGTGCTGCGGGATATGTGTCCAGCGGCTAGTGGGCGCTAGGCTTAAGGCATGAAGAACTACGTCCTTGGCACGGTGATTGCCGCGATCCTCATTGCCGTTATCGCCGTAGTGGGGGTCTCGCAATTGCGGGGTGGGGACGAAGCCGAGGAGGCGTTGCTAACCGAGGCTGCTCCGCAAGAAGTTCCGCAGCGTCCAGACTGTCCAGCCGGCACCGTAGCTGGGGTAGAGCTGGATTGCTTGGGCGGTAAGGCCACCGGAAAGCGTGCCGATGAAGGTGTGAGCGTGGTCAACGTGTGGGCGTGGTGGTGCGAGCCGTGCCGCGCGGAGCTTCCCTATCTGCAAAAGGTGGCGGAGACGCACCCAGAATGGCAGGTCGTGGGTGTGCACGCGGATAAGAACGCGGGAAACGGTGCGGCTTTCTTGAATGACGTGGGAGTGGATCTGCCGAGCTTCCAGGATGCGGATAATAAATTTGCCGGTCAGTTAAGCCTGCCAGGCGTAGTTCCGGTGACAGTGGTGCTCAAGGACGGCGAAGTACGCAAGCAATTTGCGCAGCCCTTTAGCTCCGCAGCGGAGATTGAACGGGCCGTGAAAGAGGCGATTGCGGCATGAGCCAACTTCGTCCCGAGTACACACCAGAATGGCTCAAGCCAGCGTTGGGGGTAGACCCGAGCCAGGTGCAAGAGCTCATTGGCAACCGGCAGGCCTCGTCACTCAATGGCACTACTGCGCAGGTGCCGGTCAAACGGGAAGCAGCCGTGCTCATGCTGCTTAGCGGCGAAAGCGCGGAGGAGGGCAGCATTTTGCTCACGCACCGCTCGCCGTCCATGCGTTCTCACTCCGGACAAATTGCCTTCCCGGGCGGCCGCCGAGATCCCGGTGATACCTCGCTAGTGGATACTGCGCTGCGGGAAGCCTGGGAAGAAACGGACCTGCAGCGTAATTCCGTGACCCCGCTGGAGCAGTGGAGCCAACTGCATATCCGTGCCACCGGCAATCCCGTGAGCCCGATCCTGGCGCATTGGAACCAGCCGGGGGAGGTCTATCCCGCCAGCCCTGATGAAACCGATGACGTCTTTCTCGTTCCCATCCGGGAATTGGTCGATCCACACAATCGCTTCGTGGTGGGCTTTAGAAAATGGCAAGGACCAGCATTTCATGCCAATGGCTATGTCATCTGGGGGTTTACCGCCGGCGTGCTTTCGGCCCTCTTGCAGCACTCTGGGTGGAGCGTTCCTTGGGATAATAATTCAGTCATGGACCTGCGTGACTCCCTCAAAAACTCCCGCAATAATGAGAAGATGTCCTAACCGCTTGTGCCGCGGTACGTGTACGTCTTAACCCCCAAATAGAAAGAATCCATAGCCATGACTCCTGCGCTTATCGTTGACGGCCTGATTGTGGTCGCCGTCCTGTTGGCGCTACTTAGTGGGTGGCGCAATGGTGCCCTCGCGGCAGTTTTGGCCTCCATCGGAGTGGGTGCTGGGGTAGTGCTGGGCATTGCCGTGGCACCTGCCGCATTGCGCCTGGTGGAGCAGCCCTCGCTGCGCTTGCTGCTTTTGGTAGGGATTTTGGTGCTATTCGTGGGCATCGGGCAGCTCATCGGCTCCTCTCTGGGCGGCAGCGTGCGCGACCGCATGAAGGCGCGCAAGACGCAGCGCCTCGATTCTGCGGTGGGTGCGGTATTCCAAGCCTTTGCCGCCTTGGTGGTTATTTGGCTGATTTCTATCCCTGTGGCCACCAACTTGGGTGGTGCGGCCGGTCAGGGCCTGCGCGATTCGCGCATTCTGGGCAACCTCAACTCGGCCGCGCCGGCGCGGGTAGCGGCGCTGCCCAATGGTGTGGCGGCAATGCTTAATGAGTCCGGCCTGCCGCCATTAGTGTCGCCGTGGCAAAACTCTATTAGCACCGAGGAGGTAGAAGAGCCGGACCCAGACGTGCAGGATCCGGAGCTGGTGCGCCGCATGCGGCCCTCCATCATTCACGTGCTTGGCGACGCCGAAGAGTGCTCCCGCCGCCTCATGGGTTCCGGCTTCGTAACGGCCGATGACTACGTGATCACCAATGCCCACGTGGTGGCCGGCACGCAGACCGTGCGCCTTGATACCAAGCTGGGGCTTAAGGATGCGACCGTGGTCTACTACAACCCAGACGTGGACGTGGCGGTGTTGCATTCGCGCGACCTCGGCATCGATCCGCTGCCGTGGGCCCAGACCCCGGCCCAGACGGGCGATGATGCGATGGTCATGGGCTTCCCACATTCTGGGCCTTTCGACGCCGAGATGGCGCGTGTGCGCGATCGCATCACCATTTCCGGCCCGGATATTTACTCCCACGGGCATGTGGAGCGCGATTCCTACACCGTTCGTGGCAACATCCAGCAAGGAAATTCCGGCGGCCCGCTGGTCAATACGGCCGGCGAGGTCCTAGGCGTGGTCTTTGGCGCCTCGGTGGATGACTCTGAGACGGGCTATGCGCTCACCGCTGATGAAGTCAACAGTCAGATCGGGGACGTCGCGCAGCTTACCCACCCGGTCGATACCGGTGAGTGCGTGGCCCACTAGGTATATTCTTGGAGCCACGCCCCCAGCGTAGAGACGAACTCCGCCGGTGCTTCCACGTGAGGTAGGTTCTTCGCACCGGGCACGGTCGTGGCGGTAAAACCGTGGCGGGCGCGCAAGGCGGCGCGACGGACCACGGGATTCCACAGCCGTTGTTGGGCGTGGATGAAAAGGACGGGTCGTTCCACTGTCAGTTCCACCCAGTTCAGGGGGACAACGGCGGTGCGCATACGGTGGTTCCACATGATTCCGCGCCGAACGCTGCCGATCCGGGAGGCGCGCAGGCGTAGATCGAGGATGCGGTCAAAGGTGGCTCCGTTAAGCGAAGGCCCCGTATCCAGCTCCAACTCCTTGCGGTAGGCGCGCGGGCTAAGTAGCAGGTTCTGGGCGCGGGTAACGCGGGGTAGGCGGCACAGCAGCGAGCGCAGGTTAATCCACCCAAAATCCCACGGCCGGGCGGCAATCGCTCGGCGCAGATCCACCGGGTGAGCGGCGGAGATGGAAGCCAAGCCGCGCACCCGCTCGGGGCGCTCAGCGGCTAAGCACCAAGCCACCGCGCCGCCGGTATCGGCACCGACCACAAAGGCATCGTCGTGGCCCATGGCCTGGATGAGCCCGCTGATATCGCCCACCAAGGTACGAATATCTTGCCCCGCATCAATAGGTGGCTTATCGGACATGCCAAAGCCGCGCATATCTACCGCCGCGACGTGGAAGCCGCGCTGCGCAAGCGGCGCAATGACGTCTTGGTAGTCGAACCACCCACCAAAGGCGCTGTGGATGAGTACCACTAGTGGCTGCGTGCTCTCTCCCGCCGTGGCCACGTGCAGGCGGATGCCGCGGGTATGGACGAAGTCATGCGCATAAGGTCCCTCCAGCTCCACCGTTGAGGGAGGCAGGGGTGCAAAGGCCATGGTGCCGCCTTTCTATAGTTGGGGCAGAAACGGTAGAGGATAGGGGAAAGTACACAAAATCCGCCCCAGGCTAGCTAGGGCGGATAGAGGGGAGCACGACTGCGTGGCGTGCTGCGTGTGCGTGGCGCCTGCCGGTTTAGGTGTAGAGGCCGTGGGTGGTCTTTCGGTCCAGAGACTTTTGTGCCTTGCCCGGAACCAGGTTCTTGAGCTCCTTGGTGGAGTCAATGGTCTTTTGCGGCGCCTTCACCTGCTTGACGTTCTTCAGACCAACAAAGGCCAGGATGCCGGCGAGGACGATCATGATCAAGAAGACGATCAGGAACGCTGCCCAGCGGTCCAGCCAGATGGCGAGGAGCTCTGCCAGGAAGAAGAAAAAGAAGAAAGAGCTATACAGCGCGATGGTGCCAGCGCCGCCGAAGAGACCAGCGCCAATTCCGCCCTTCTTTGCGGACTCTGCCAGCTCGGTCTTAGCCAGCTCCACCTCGGAGCGTACGAGCTGGGACATCTGCTCGGTGGCGTTGGAGACCAGCTGGCCTACCGAGGTCTCGGACGAGGACGTATCCACGTCACTCAATGGGATCGAGTTCACCTTCGGTGCAAATTGATCAGTACCGTCGGTATACAGTCCATCGTTGCTCACGATTAATTCTCCTCGCGTTTATCTAAACCTTGTAATGTCCCTAATAATAATGGAATCACTATTTCTCCCATGGTGCCACGCATACGTAGGGACTTCCACGGCTATCCTAATGTATATGTCAGAAATTGACGCGTTATCCCCGCTGTTTCGCCTGCCGGGGGTGAAAGAAAGTGCAGAAAAAGCCGCCGCTGCCATTGCCCGTGCACACCGCCGACCTGCAGGATTGCGAAAGTTTGAGGTTATTTCTGCCGAGTCACTTATGCGCGGTGCCCGTTCTAGCGTGGCGCTTGATGGCTACGCCTTCCCCCCACATCCGGGCCCAGAAAATGTGGAAGAAGGGCCGTTGGCCAGCGCCGTAAGCGCCTACTCTGTGGCCGCGCCGGAGCTCTTGGACACCACGGTGCGCTCCTTTGCCCGCGCGCCGTTGCAGGTTTTAGCGCGCATTGACGTCGCGGCCGGTGGCACCGGTATCCCAGCCGGTGAAAGCGCGCGGCTGCAAGGGCTGGGCCGGCTTATCGCCCAGGGTAATGGTCCCGCCTTTGATCTCCTTCTACCGAGCGTGGTCCATGCCGAGATAGCCGCAGGGCAGTTTTTCGGCCCTCGCAGCGGTCTCGTCGCCCGCGTTGCTTCTCGCCTTGCAGCTGTGCATACGGGGTTTGACCCGCGCGGTTTCGCCGTACCCGAGGTCTACTACACCCGCCACCGCGCTGAGTATGCCGATGCGGTGGATAATTACCGCACCGCGCTTGCCGACGCCCTCCTTACCCACCTCGCTGGCTGGGCAGCCGGTGGTGCAGAGGCCGACGCGATTGCGCGAGCCGCTTAAGAGGTATGCCGTGGCCCGCGCTTGGGGAAGCTGGGGCGGTCAGGGTGCTGGGCAAGCCACAGCCCGGCGCCGATAGCCGCCACGGTACCCGCCAGCACGGAGGCGCCGATTCCGATTTCTTTAGCGGTTGGCGCAGGCAGGAGCGGCACTGGGTCCTTAAAGGATCGAATATCCCACTCATGGCTGATGGCGTGGCGCTTTAATTGCTTGTCCGGGTTGACCGCGACGGGGTGGCCAACCTTCTCCAGCATCGGGATATCCGTAGCAGAATCCGAATAGGCATAGCTGGCATTAAGATCAATGTTTGCTGCGGCGGCAGTGCGCTCTAGTGCCTCCGCCTTATGTGGGCCCTTGCAATAAAAGAGCACCTCGCCGGTAAAGCGTCCGTCTTTTTCTGCCAATTCGGTGGCGATGACGTGCTCGACGCCGAGCTCCTCCGCGATGATGTCTACCAGCACGGTAGCGGAGGCAGAGACAATGACCACGTGGTCGCCCGCGGCGCGGTGGGTACGGATAAGTTCCCGGGCCTCGGCATAGATGGAGGGAGTGACCAACTGGTGCATGGTGTCTCGGGCGATGGAGCGCACTTCCTCCACGGACCACCCCGTGACCATTGCGGTGAGCTGATCGCGGCTAGCGTCCATGCCTTCGCTGGAGAGGCCGGAAAACATATAGCTGGCTTTCGCCAGGGAGAGCTGCAGTGCTTCGGCCGGGGAGATGAGCCCGTTGTGCAAAAATTCGCGGCCAAAGGCATAGGCCGAGGAGGTGGCGATGATGGTTTTATCGAGATCGAAAAACGCCGCGGTGCGTGTGTGCTCGCCGCCGGCGCAACTCGTGCTAGCGGGGCGGGGAGGAAAGGATTCGCGGGAATTCGTCATGGTGTGCTGCCGAGTGTAGCTGCCCTTCGCGCTTAGTGGTGTAGAAGTGGCTGCAGTTAATGGTGGTTGGCGAGTCAATAATGTGGGATTGGCAGCCCGTGCGGGGGATAAAGTAGTGAACACGCATTCGGTGCAGGTCAGCGCCATGGCCGTTGAAAAACTGCTGTTAGCTGTTGTGGTTGGGTGGCGAACATGTCATAATAATGCGTGCAAGGCCCCGATATACTGTGCGGCCTGCCCCGGCTCACCCCCCCCGAGGCCGGGTTACTGACGGCCCGTGCGCACACCCCCCGATGCACGGGCCGTCACCTATATCTAGCGCCATGTGATACGAGGTTATCCACAGGTTTTTAGTTGAAGTGGCAACCAAATCAGGACCACACGGTGACTTATCGCGGGTTATCCACAGTGCCACCGGAGAGCCCTCGCTGCGGTTGCACGGATGCTTCAGGCTATGAGGCATGAACGCATTACATCCTGATTCCGCTGCCATCGTCGTTGCCGTCGGTGACGAAGCACTGCGCGCCGAGGCTATCCATGCCGCGGCTGCTACCAGCCACGATGTGCTTACCGTAACCGATCCCCGCGACGTCCCGCGCAGTCTGCCAGGCGCCTTTGCGGTCCTGGTTGATTCCCTCATGGCCCGCGTGGTGGCGGCAGCGCAACGCCCCTACACCGCGCCTGTGCCAGTACTATTCCTTGCCGCGGACCCTGGACCGATTGACTATGAAGCGGCATTAGCCTGTCACGCGGAGAGCGCCTTTATCATTCCCGCCCAGGTTAAGGAGCTGCTCGCGGGCATTGCGGCCGCGGGCACCCCGCAGGACACGCGACCGGGTAGCGCCACCATCGCCGTGGTTGGGGCGAGCGGCGGGGTGGGGGCTTCTACCTTCGCGGCCGCCTTGGCCCGCACCCAGTGCGCTGCGGATGGGCGCGCCCTGCTTATCGACGCCCACGCATACTCCGGTGGCCTCGACCTCCTGCTTGGCGTAGAGGCCGAAGCGGGGGCGCGCTGGCCGGAGCTTACCGTAGGCGATGGCAGTATCGATGCCACCGATCTCTACCGCGCGCTGCCCACTACGCCGGATGGGGTAGCGGTGCTCTCGACCGCGCGCAGTACCGTCGCGGATCCCTTCCGCCTGGAAAAGGACCTGCTCGCGCGAGTAGTGGGCGCGGCCCACGCGGGCGAAGGGCTATGCGTGGTGGATTGCACCCCGGAGACCGTTCCGGATGCGTGTACCCACGTGGTCATAGTGGTGGCCGCAGAAGTGCGCTCGGCTGCATCGGCCGCGCAACTAATTGCGCGCTTCGGGGCTGCGCGGCGCAGCTGTGTGGTGGTGCTGCGGCAACGCCAGTGGGCATCGTTAAGCGCGGCGGAAGTAGAAAGCATCATCCACAGCACAGTGTTGGCAGAACTGCCAACGGCCCGGGGCCTTACGCGCGCGGTGGAAATAGGCGGCCTCCCGCAGCGCCTCCCGGCACCCTTGCGCAAGGCTGCACACGCGGTCCTCGAGGAGGTAGGCGCGTGAGTGAGCAGAAAGTAGCACAGGAAACGCTGGAAAAGATGCAGCGTATCATCGCCGCCGAGCCCGACTTAGTGCATGATGCGGCAGCCTTGGCTCGGCGCATCCGTGCAGAAGCCGGCGTGATTAGTGACGTCGCGGTACTCGACCTACTACGCCGCCTGCGCCAAGACGCCACCGGAATGGGCCCGCTTGATGCATTGCTGGGGCGAGAGGGGGTTACCGATGTCGTTGTTAACGGGCCGCATGCGGTATTCATGGACCGCGGCGAGGGCCTCGAACGCACTGACATCACCTTCCGCGATGATGGCGAAGTCCGCCAACTGGCCAGCCGGCTGGCGGCAGCCTCCGGCACGCGCCTCGATGATGCTCAACCTTATGCCGATGGCCGCGTTAGCCGCCCTGATGGCGTCGTCCTGCGCGTCCATGCCTTGCTGAGCCCGCCTGCGGTGGCCGGAACCTGCCTGAGCCTGCGCGTACTGCGCCAAGCCCAGACCACCCTGCCCCAACTAGTAGACAACGGCACGCTGCCAGAAGATATCGCTACGCTGCTGCGCGCTGTGGTGGACAAGCGAGTCTCATTCCTGGTTATAGGTGGAACCGGCTCCGGCAAAACCACCTTGCTATCCGCACTTTTGGGAACCGTCTCCGAGCGCGAACGCATCCTCGTCATCGAAGACACCGCCGAGCTCTCCCCGCACCACCCACACTGCGTTAGCGTGGTCTCGCGCCGGGCCAACGCGGAGGGAAGCGGCGAGGTCACGATGTCACAATTGCTCCGACAAGCGCTGCGCATGCGCCCAGACCGCATCGTGGTAGGCGAGATCCGCGGCCGCGAGGTGGTCGATCTCCTCGCCGCCCTCAACACCGGACACGACGGCGGCGCCGGTACGCTCCATGCCAATTCGCTCTTTGAAGTCCCCGCCCGCATGGAGGCCCTCGCCGCCCTTGGCGGCCTGGACCGCGTGGCACTGCACTCACAACTGGCAGCGGCCGTACACATGGTGCTGACCATGGAACGCACCCCGCAGGGCCGCCGCCTTGCCCATATTGGCGTGCTCGAGGGAAACCCGGTTACCCCGCGCATCATCTGGAGTGCCGAAGACGGGCCGGCGGATGGCTTTGCGGAATTTTCCGCACAACTTCTGGGCGAGCGCGCCGGGAAGGCCAGCCATGCTTAGTTTCCTCCTGCTCGCCGCCGCGCTGCTCCTGCCCGCGCCCTCTATCGCCGGCCGCCTAGCTTCCGCAACGCGCCAGACACGAGCTAGCTCCGTGGTCATCCTGGGGGCGGTATTTTGCGGCAGCCTGGTCTTTTACTCAGTGGGTCGCATCAGCGTCGCTATCGCCGCCGCCATAATCGCCTGGTGCGTGTCCTGGTACACCAAAGACCTCGTGGCCGCGCGTACGCAGCGGCGCGGCCGCGAAGGGCTGGCCGCCTATTTGGGAGTGGTCACCGCGGACCTGCGGGCAGGGGCGACCCTGGCTGGGGCACTTGCCCGCGGGGTGGAGGCCCTGCCGGGAACTACCCCGCGGGAGGTATCCGCCGCACTGGAAGCAACGGCCGCCCTCGCTGCGCGTGGCGCGCCGCCCCACATGGCGCTCACGGATGCGGAGGATACAAAGGCCCTGCCGGAGCTTTCCCGCTTAGGCCACCTGCTGGAGCTTTCCACTTACCACGGTATTGCGGTGGCCAGCTTGCTCGACCAAGCCCAAAGCCGCCTCGATGCTTCTCGACGCCACCAGCAATCCACCTCCGCTAGTCTGCAAGGCCCCCAAGCGACCGCCACGGTGCTCGCGTGCTTGCCAATAGCCGGCATCGCCATGGGCGGGGCCATGGGCGCTAACTCGCTCGGCTTTCTTTTCGGCGGCGGGCTGGGCGGTGTCCTTCTCGTGGTAGGCGTGGCGCTGGCCTGCGGCGGCTTCGCTTGGTCGCGCGTCATTATTCGGAAGGCGGCTGCATGACCCCGCTCATCTTTGTGGCCTTGGCCGCCCTCGTTGGCCTCCCACCGCACACTGGCCGGCTGGCAGTTACCAGTGCGACTGAGACCACCGCCAAGACCCCGCGCGATGGCCCGAAAGCGCGTGGGGGACTGATAAGCAAGCTCAAGCCCGCAGCACCGCTGGACCCGCTGATAGTAGCTGGCGACGTCGAACTCTTCGCAGCGTGCCTGGCCGCAGGGCTGTCCGTGCACGGAGCCGCCACCGCGGTCGCTCGCACCGCGGACGCTCAGACGCAGGACCTGTGGGAGACCGTCTCCGCGCTGCTAGGCGTTGGAGTTTCCACGCAGTCCGCGTGGGGCCATATGAAGGGCCAGGTGGGGCTGGAGGACTTAGCACAGCTTGTCATCATGTCGGGCCAATCCGGCGCCACCATTGCGGCCGGATGTCATCGAATCTGTACTTCTTTTCGCGTGGAAGCATCCGCCCACGCCACAGCACAGGCGGAGCGCGCAGGAGTATTCATTGCCCTCCCGCTGGCGGTGTGCTTCCTGCCGGCATTCATCGTTCTAGGCCTTGCGCCCGTAGTAATCAGCCTGGGCGCGCAACTTCTCTAAACCTCACTTGAAAGGACACTAATCATGCACGCACTTACTAAGTATCCCCAGCTCATCCGCAATGACGAGGGGATGAGCACCATCGAATATGCCATGGGCTCTCTAGCAGCAGCGGCGCTTGCCGGGGTGCTCTACATGGTCATCAACGGCGGCGGCGTGGTGGATGCCATCGAAGGCATCATAACCGACGCCCTCTCTAATACCCCCAGCTAGCAGCTCTACGTAACCCCAGCCGGCGGGACCATTCCCGCCGGCAGAAAGGAGGAATAATGCACAAGGTATTTGATGACGATGGCTCCGTGACCATCGAGGCCGCCTTAGCTTTAAGCTCCCTAGTCTTGGTCGCGGCGGGAATCGTGGGTGCTATTGCCACGCTGGCATCCTATATCGCCGCTGTGGACATGGCGGGTGCGGCCGCGCGTGCGCATGCCATCGGCGTCGAATACCACCCCGCGCGCGAAGATGCCCAAGTCAGCGTGGAGGAAAGCGGTGGGCTGGTGAAGGCGTCGGTAAGCGTGGAAGCCCCCATCGGCACCATGCGCTCCGAGGCAGTCTTTCCCGCCGAGGTGGGCGGAAATGAGTAAGCCGCAACGCTGGGGCGAGGAAGGCTATGCCACCATCGCTGCGGCCGGCATCATTGTCGCCATCGTGAGCCTGCTGCTTATCGTGGCGGCGGTGGGCTCGCGCGTAGCCGCACGCCACGAGGCGCAAGTGGCCGCCGACCTCGCTGCGGTCGCTGGCGCCTGGGCACTTGCTACTGGCGAGGATGCCTGCACCGCCGCGGGCGATACCGCCGCCCTGAATGGCGCCACCCTAGAAACCTGCACCGAATCCGGTCGCGACGTCATCGTCACCGCGGCAGTGCGCGGCCGCTCTACCCAGGCCAAGGCCGGGCCGGTGTGAGCCAGCGGAAGGAGGCAGCGCGGCTAGCCCTGCGTCATGGTGACCAGCGCGCCGAGTAGCTTGATAGCACCATCTTTGCTGAGCGGATTATTTCCGTTGCCGCACTTCGGTGATTGCACGCACGACGGGCAACCGGATTCGCAAGGACACGAGCGCACCGCCTCGAAGGTGGCCTCTATCCATTCGGGGAAGCGGCGGAAGCCTTCTTCAGCAAAGCCGGCACCGCCCGGATGGCCGTCATAGACAAAAACGGTGGGCAGCTGGGTATCGGGGTGCAGTGCGGTGGATACGCCGCCGATATCCCAGCGGTCGCAGGTGGCGATAAGCGGCAGTAAGCCGATGGCGGCGTGCTCGGCCGCGTGTAGGGTGCCGGGCGTATCGGAGGCCGTCACGCCCATGGCGGAAAGTGCCAGCGGATCGATGGTATAGGCCACGGCTCGGGTAACCAGGCGCTGTTCGGGGAGATCGAGGGGGATGTCGTCACCAATGGTGCCATCGGCAAGCCGCACTTGGTAACCGGTGACGAGATCGGTGACCTCTACCTCCACGTCGGCTACCCACAGGCCCGGGGAATAATTGACCAGGTTATCGGCCTCGCGCAGGATGCGGATATCCGTGGTGGAGCGCGGGGTCGTCGAATAATCCGGGGCCTCGGGGCGGGCGAGCGCCAGGTAATCGCTGAGGATGAGTTCCTCGATGACAAAACTTTCGCCTTGGTGCAGGTACACCGCGCCGGGGTGCACCTGGCTGGTGGCGCGAGCGGCATCGATGGTGCCGAGCAGGCGGCCGTCGGAAGAATCCACGATCATCACTTCCTCGCCTGACCCGCCGCGCAAGGAAACGGCGGTATGCGCCGTCTCCGGGGAGAGTTCCTCCGGCGAGTGGGCAGGAATGGGTACGGCGAACCACCCGCGCTCGCGGTGGCGCAGCAGGCCAGACTCGGCCAGCTGATGGACCACGTCCTGGGCTCCCCAGGCAGCAATCGTGGCATCATCCAGTGGTTTTTCTACCGCAGCGCAGTAGACATGGCCGAAGAGGATATAGGGATTGGCCGGGTTGAATACGCTGGCCTCCACCGGCTTGCCCAGCAGCGCCTCGGGATGGTGGACCAGATAGGTATCCATCGGCTCATCGCGGGCGATGAGTACTACGAGCGAGCCCTGCCCGCGGCGGCCGGCGCGCCCGGCCTGCTGCCAAAAACTGGCGACGGTCCCCGGGAAGCCGGCCGTGACCACGGCATCGAGCCCACCGACGTCGATGCCCAGCTCGAGCGCGGAGGTGGTGGCGACGCCGAGCAAGGAGGCGTCGTCAAGCGCGCGCTCTAATGCACGGCGGTCCTCGGCCAGGTAACCCGCGCGGTAGGCGGCGATGCGCTGGGCAAAATCGGGCCGGCCCAAACTACCGGAGAGCACCTCGGCCGCACGCATGGCCACCACCTCGGCCGAGCGGCGCGAACGCACGAAGGTCATGGTGCGCGCACCCTCGGCGATGAAAGAGGCCATCATCTCGGCCGCTTCGGTGGTGGCGGCGCGGCGCACCGGCGCCCCGTGCTCACCCTCGGCGCCCTCGATGAAGCCTGGCTCCCACAGGGCTACGGTGCGCGCACCGGTGGGGGCGGTGTCCTCCGTAATTGCGCGGGCCGGCCGGCCGGTGAGGCGCTGTGCATGCCGGCCCGGGTCCTTCATGGTGGCCGAGGCATAGATAACCGTCGGCCGCGAGCCATAGTGCGCGCACAAGCGCAGCAGCCGCCGCAACACGAGCGCCACATTGGCGCCGAATACGCCCCGGTAGGAATGGCATTCATCGATGACGATGAATTCCAGGTGCCGCAGCAGCCGCGCCCACCGGGCATGCGCGGCCAGCAGGGACATATGCACCATATCCGGGTTGGAAAAAATGAACCGCGAATGATCGCGCACACCCGCGCGGGATTCCTGCGGCGTATCGCCGTCATAGGGCGCGGGCACCACACCCTTGAGCGCCGGAATCCCCCGGCACAGCTCCAGCACCGCCTGCAGCTGATCCGAACCCAGTGCCTTAGTGGGGGTGAGATACAGCGCGCAAGCGGTCGGCTCCTGCGCCAGCCGGCTCAAAATGGGCAGCTGGTAGCCCAGGGATTTTCCTGAAGAAGTGCCGGTAGCAATCACCGCATCCTCGCCTTTCCAGGCGGCCTGTGCGAGTTCAGCCTGGTGCCGATACAGCTTGCCGACGCCCCCTTCTACCAGCTTCTCCCGCAACTGCGGCAGTACCCACTCCGGCCACTGCGCATACTGGGTGCGCTGAGGGGGCAGGGTGGTGTGAAAGGTGAGAGTGGACTCATCGAGGCGGCGCTGGATGAATTCGAGGAGCTCTGTTCCCAGGGGATTATCTGTTTCCGGGTGAGACAATTTTTACCCCCTTGTGGGTTTGGTCTATCGCTTTGGCGTGGAACGTGTCACACTGATATAAGGCCAATGATGTCTTGGTGCGGTGTTTACACTTTAAGGTACTGCTAAAGGACGCATTTACCGAACCCCCTTGGTGCGGAATCGCTGCACCGATAAGCAAGAAAAGGACTGCACACCATGGCACAAGGAACCGTTAAGTGGTTTAACTCTGAAAAGGGCTACGGCTTTATCGAGCGCGCGGATGGCGCCGGCGATATCTTCGTCCACTACTCCGAGATTCAGGGCAGCGGTTTTCGCACCCTAGAGGAAAACCAGCAGGTTACCTTCGAGGTAGGCACCGGGCCGAAGGGCGATCAGGCTCAGTCCGTGTCCGTCATCTAGGCGGCCTGTTCTCCCCGCTACGGCGTCTCGGCGTAGCCGCGGCGGGTATCCCACCACTCGGTGAACTTATTCTGCAGCTTCTGCAGGCCCACGCCGATGATGATGGCTGCGATGATGCTGACCACCACGGCGAGTACTGGCGAATTAGAAAAGGCCATGCCGCCGAGATAACCAATGGCCAGCGCCTCGCCAGCCCAGAGGGCGACGCCGATGGTGTCGAAGAAAACAAAGACGATCCATGGGAACCTCATGGACCCCAGCAGGATGGTCATAAACAAGCGTGCTGAAGGGATGAAGCGGGCGATAATAATGGCGGCCCCTCCGCCGCGGCGCATATTCCGCTTGACCCAGTTCAGCCCTTCGTAGGCCTTAGATCCCTTTGGCACGCGCTTAAGCAAGGGCATAAACCGCGTGCCTAGCAGGAAACAGAGATTATCGCCCATCATGGCGGCGATGAGCGCCACGAAGAACATGGTGGGCAGGTGGGGGAAGCCCTGCGAGCCGGACCAGGCGCCGGCCATATTGAGCGGGATTTCTGACGGCAGGACGGGGAAGAAGCAGTCACCAAAGATCAGCGCGGCGACCAGCGGGTAGATCCACTCTGTGGACATGACGGTTTCGATCCACATAGTGATTGTGTCGACCATGAATCCTCCCCGGGTGTCGGCTTAGGTGTGCTATCGTGCCCCACAATGCTTTCACAGTTACTGGGCATTCTAAGTAGGCCAGTATAGACCCGTTCCGTGGGGGTACATAGTGCCCCTGAAAACGACCTTTTGGCAGAACCGCGTATATGGTGCGAGAAAGGAAACACAGATCAACTGTGTACGCTAGGGGCGATTGCTGAAAGCGTGCATACCTTATTGTTCGCATCATCGAAAGGGATGAAGTCGAAGTGGCAGAAGCAGCCGGGCCGGGAAAGACCTTGGTGATCGTCGAGTCGGCGACGAAGGCGAAGAAGATTCAGCCTTACCTCGGAGATAAGTACATCGTGGAGGCCTCCGTAGGCCACATCCGCGATCTTCCCCGCGGCGCTGCGGACGTACCGGCTAAGTATAAGAAGGAATCCTGGGCGCGCCTCGGCGTGAACCCGGAGGATGACTTCGCCCCGCTATATGTGGTGAGCCCCGATAAGAAGAAGAAAGTCGCGGACCTAAAGTCCAAACTGAAGCAGTGCGATCAGCTCTACCTCGCAACAGACCCCGACCGCGAGGGCGAGGCCATCGCCTGGCACCTGCTTGAGGTCTTAAAACCCAAGGTTCCGGTACGCCGCATGGTGTTCAACGAGATCACCAAATCGGCCATCCTGGAGGCGGCGGATAATACGCGCGATCTGGATTACAACCTTATCGACGCCCAGGAAACCCGCCGCATCCTTGACCGTCTCTACGGCTACGAGGTCTCCCCGGTGCTGTGGAAGAAGGTCATGCCGCGGCTTTCTGCCGGCCGCGTGCAGTCGGTGGCTACCCGCGTCATCGTCGAGCGCGAGCGCGAGCGCATGGCGTTCATCCCCGCGGATTATTGGGATCTAGCCGCCACGCTAGATACCGGCGCTGCGGATGCGGATAATCCCGCTACGTTCGACGCCCGCCTCACAGCCGTCAATAGCAAGCGCGTGGCCCTGGGCCGCGACTTTGATGACCGCGGAAACGTGAAGAGCAAAGACGTCATCGTCATCACCGAGCCGCAGGCCAAGGCGCTAGAAACCGCACTGAGCGGCGCGGACATGCAGGTCGCTGGTGTCGAGCACAAGCCTTATACGCGCAAGCCTTATGCGCCGTTTATGACCTCTACGCTGCAGCAGGAGGCCGGCCGCCGCCTGCACTTTACCTCCGAGCGCACCATGCGCATTGCGCAGCGCCTGTACGAAAACGGCCACATTACTTATATGCGTACTGACTCCACTTCGCTGTCCAAGCAGGGCCTATCAGCTGCGCGCAACTCCGCCACCAGCATCTATGGCGCAGAGTATGTCTCCGACTCCCCGCGGGTTTATGACCGCAAGGTGAAAAACTCCCAAGAAGCCCACGAGGCCATCCGCCCGGCTGGCGAGACCTTCGCCACCCCGGGCCAGCTTTCCGGCCAGTTGGATGCGGAGGAGTTTAAGCTCTATGACCTGATTTGGAAGCGCACCGTCGCCTCCCAGATGGCCGATGCCAAGGGAACCTCCATGAAGGTCACCGTGGCCGGCACGGCTACCACGGATAATGGCAGCTATGACGTGGAATTCTCCGCCACCGGCCGCACCATTACCTTCCCGGGCTTCCTGAAGGCCTATGGCGCAGATGACGCCAAGGGTGACAAGAAGGGCGAGACCCACCTGCCACATTTGGAAGAGGGTCGCGCCCTGAACGCCAAGGAGGTCTCCGCCGAGGGCCACTCCACCAACCCGCCGGCGCGCTATACCGAGGCCAGCTTGGTCAAGAAAATGGAGGACTTGGGTATCGGCCGCCCGTCCACGTATGCGTCCATTATCAAGACCATCCAGGACCGCGGCTATGTGGTCTCGCGCGGCAATGCGCTGGTGCCATCGTGGGTTGCCTTTGCCGTCGTGGGACTGTTGGAGGAGAACTTCACCGAGCTGGTCGACTATGACTTCACCTCTTCTATGGAGGATGAGCTGGACCAGATTGCTACCGGTATCGAGGACGGCACCGCCTGGCTCAATGGCTTTTATTTCGGCAACGCCGAGGCCAACGAGCAAAAGGCGGCCTCCATTGCCCGCCACGGTGGCTTGAAATCGCTTATCGACGTCAACCTAGAAGCCATCGATGCCCGCAAGGTCAACTCCCTGCGCCTTTACACCGATACCGAGGGCCGCGATGTCTTCGTCCGTGTGGGCCGCTATGGCCCGTATATCGAGCGCGCCGTCGGCACCAATGACGACGGCAGCATCGAGTACCAGCGCGCTAACCTCTCTGAAACCGTCACTCCGGACAGCTTGAACGAGGAGCTGGCGGAAAAACTCTTTGCCACCCCACAGGGCGGCCGCGAACTGGGTGAAAACCCGGCAAATGGGCGCATGATTGTGGCTAAGGAGGGCCGCTTCGGCCCGTATGTCACCGAGGTGGTCCGCGATGATGAGCGGGAAAAGGCCGAGGGTGAGGCTGAAGAGGTCGTCGCCAAGGAGCGTGCCGAGGAAGACAAGCAACGCGCCGAGGAAGGCAAGCGCGCTAAGAACTGGGAAACCAAAACTGCCGCGAAGCAGAAGGAAAAGCGCGTCAAGGAGTACATCGAGAACAAGCTGAAGCCGGGTACGGCCTCGCTATTTAGCTCGATGGAACCCTCTACGGTGACCCTCGAAGAAGCCCTCCAGCTGCTGTCCCTGCCGCGCGAGGTGGGCGAGGACGACGGCGTGATGATCACCGCCCAAAATGGCCGCTACGGCCCGTACTTGAAGAAGGGGACCGATTCGCGCTCTTTGGCCAAGGAAGAGCAGATCTTCACCATCACCTTGGACGAGGCCCGCCGCATCTATGCCGAGCCGAAGCGTCGCGGCCGCGCCGCGGCCCAGCCGCCGATCAAGCAGCTGGGCGATAATGACGTCTCCGGCAAGCCCATGACCGTCAAGGATGGCCGCTTCGGCCCGTACGTCACCGACGGCACCACCAACGCCTCCCTGCGCCGCGGCGATGATCCAGAGCAGCTTACCGACGCCCGTGCGAACGAGCTCCTCTCCGAGCGCCGCGCCAAGGAAGCATCCGGCGAAACCAAGAAGAAGTCCACCAAGAAGTCCTCTAAGAAGACGACCAAGAAGAAGACGACTAAGAAGGCCACCAAAAAGTCCACGAAGAAGGCCGGCAAGAAGGCAACCAAGAAACCATCGCCCGGCACGAAGAACGTGGTGAAGGCCGGCTCGCGCAAGAAATAACCGCGTAAGGTGGCGGGCATGAACGATTTTCTTGCCCGCACCCAGGAAGGCGCTGCGGCCCTGCGGCGCGCCGTATCCGATATCAGCGCACAGCCGCAGCTTATCGCCTCGGTCCGCGAAGACCCCGCCGTTGGCGCCGGTATCCTAGCCGGGGTCATCGCCCAAGTGGAAAAGGCCCGCACCCTGACTCGTCCTTCGGCGCTGGGCGTGGCGGCTTTAACGGCGAACCACGCCGCCTATGCCTGGAGCCTGTATCGCCGCGGCGCGCGCAACGATGCCCTGGGCTGGGGCCTGCGCGCGGCCGCATGGGGTGCGGGCGTTGCCGCTACCCGTAGCCAGCCGACGTCCGCCGCAGTGGCAGTGGGTGGCGCGGCCGTGCTTGCCACCTCGGCGCTGGCGGGCGACCCAGTGCTGCGCACCGACGCCGGCAAAGGCATGAGTCACGGCGCTAATGTGCTCGTCGCGGCCGAGGGGCTAACCGCCTTGCGTGCGGCGCTGAAGCAGCGCAAGCACAAGGCGCGGCTAGTGTGCGCGGCCGAAACCGGCGCCCTAGTTATCGGCCATCTGCTGCTGATTGACGGCCTTCACCGCACCCGGTAACTGCGGCTGCATCGTCGGACCATAGGAAAGGCGGCGGTGCACCGCCTCGAAGGGGCCGCGGCGGCCGCAGGCCTCCAGCACGCAGGCGAAGATGAGAGTGGCCAACCACACCGCGAAGGCCATCACCGCTTGGCCGAAGGCCCCCAGCTCGTGACCGAAGTTCAGCATAAACGGGTGCACGAGGCAGAAAAAGAGGATGGACTGCCCCACATAGCCGCTCATGGAGCGCTTGCCCAGCGCCGCAAAGGGCCATAACACTGCGGGCAGCGGTGCCCCGGCCGAAAGTCGCTCCTGTACTGGCTGCAGCACCAACGCGAGCCCGGCCAGGATGCCGGGGCCAGTGAAGACGCCGAGGAAAGAGTTGGCATTATTGGCTGCATTCGCCCAGCGCTGCTCGATGACCCCAAGCGTGCTCAGAGACCACAAGGTACCGATAACCACGGTAATGACCACCGCGACGGCCACCCAGCGCAGGAGGGTGGGGCGGTGGGAAGGGACGTCGGCAAGCACGCCTTGGCGCGCCCACACAAAGCCCACCAGCATGACGGGCAGGTACATCAATAAAATGATCGGCGTGGCCAAGGCCTGGCTGCCTAGGGTGACAAGCTGGCTGAGCAGCAAATCGGGGTAGGACTCGATGGTGCCGATGCCCTCCGTGGCCACCACGCCGAGGGGATCCAGCGCGCCGGAAATGAAGGCCACAATCCCGCCCAGCGCGCATAGTGCGAATAGAATATAGGCCACGCGCATGAGGGAGGAATCCCGCTTGCGCAGCAGGAATGCAATCACGATTCCGGCCACGCCATAGAAGAACATGATGTCGCCCCAAAACAGCAGCACCATGTGCGCCGCTCCCATCACCGCCAAGAAGGCATAGCGCTTGGCGATGACCCTGCGCGCCCCCTGCACCGGAAACCCGCGCCGCCACAGACTCAGCGCGATGAGCCCCACGCCAAAACCCAGCAGGGTGGAAAACATGGGCAGGCCGCGGTTGTGGACAAAGAAGGCGGCGAAGACGACGGCCGCCTTATCCCACACGCTGCCATCGATGATGCCGCCGAAATAACTTGCTGGCCGGTCGGTGGTGATGATCCACGCCGTGGTCATATTGGCCATGGCGATGCCTAGAAGGGCCATGCCGCGCGCCACATCGGGCACGATCATGCGGGGCCGGGGAGCTGAGCTCACTTAAAAACCTCGTTATACCTCGGAACGTTCTGCCAGGGTAGCGCGGATAGGGCGAGCCAGCTGGGTCATGCGGTGACGGCCGCGCAGCTCAATGGATTTCATCATAGTCCAGCGGGCCTGCTCGGCCTCGTTAGCGGTTTTGAGCGTGGCGGCGTTGGTCAATACTTGGCCCGGGGTGTCCTTGGCCAGCTCGGTCAGGCGCGCGGCCTCGTTGACGGCATCACCGATGACGGTGTATTCAAAGCGATCGGCGCCGCCGATGTGCCCGGCGACAACGTGCCCCGCGGCCACGCCGATGCCGGCTTGCAACTCGAGTCCGCGCAATTCGCCGCGTAGCTCGCGGGCGGCCTGCAGGGCCATGGAGGTGGAATCATAAACGTTGAGGGGAGCGCCAAAGACAGCGAGGGCTGCATCGCCCTGGAATTTATTGATAATTCCTTTATTGCGGTGTACCACCTTGACGACGTGCTCGAAGAACTTATTGAGCTCCTCCACAACTTCTTCGGGGGAGTGGTTAACGGCAAACGTGGTGGAACCGATGACGTCAATAAAAAGCACCGCTACTTTGCGGTCCTCTCCGCCTAATTCTGGGCGTTCCTCCAGCGCACGTTGGGCCACCTCGCTGCCGACGTAGCGGCCGAAAATATCGCGCACGCGGTTGCGCTCCCGCAGGCCACGCATCATTTCATTAAAACCGGCCTGCAGCACGCCTAGCTCGGATCCGTCATAGATATCGACCTCGGCATTGGTCTCACCGCGGCGCACCCGATTGATGGCGTTCTGTAGCTCCACAATCGGGTCCACGACGCTCATCACCGCAAAGCTGGTGCCGATAAAACCGGTAGCCAGAGCGGTAAGCGCCAAGGCGGTAATGGCGGGAACAAGATCATCGGCGGTTCCAGGGAAAAGCCCGGTGAGCTGGGCAATCAGCGCCAGAAGGATGCCGATGAGCGGCACCCCGGAAGTCATCAGCCAGGTGGATATCAGGCGGTATTTGATGGGGGGCTCGAGCGTGGAATCCTCAAAGCGCCGTGCCACCGCCTGGGCGGCAACCGGGCGCACGAGGCGCTCTGCCTGCAGGTAGGTCAGGATGATAACCACCAAGCCAGCCAGGGTAGCGGATACGCCTACGACAAGCCCCAATCTGCCGGACTCCCGCGCGGAAATGACCACGGCCAAAATGATGCCGATGAGCCATACCGCGGCCGCTACTGCGGATTGGTAGACGGGGATGCGCAGCACGAGGTTGCGCACCATATTCGGATCGTGTTCGTCTGGGTTGCGCTGCCAGTCCAGCACCGGGCGGAAGAGCAGCAGGGTAACGGCAATTCCGATAATCACGGCGAAGATGAGGTACACCGCGGCGACACCCATCAAGCTCGGCAGCTCGGCGGCAAAGTCCTCGATTTCCGGCATGGGAAGGAAATAGAGAACGAATGTCATGATCGCGATGGCGCCGATGAGGTTCGCACCGAGGACTAAGGCAGCGTAGACCGGCCATTGGGTTCCCATGAGCCATCGTGCGCCGCGCAATAGTCTGTTCATGTCTTCATACTTTAGTAAGACCAGTAGGCTAGGGCGAGTGAATACCGGAAGCGTTGCGCAAAGATTGGCAGATACCCCAGGCGTGGCCCGCACCATCCTGGATGCCGCTCGGGCAGCTCGGGGGATGCCGGGGGCAGACCCGCGGGCAATGAGCCATTCCTGGCTATTTACCGGCCCGCCGGGCTCCGGCCGATCCCTGGCCGCCCTCGATTTTGCTGCCGCACTCATGTGCACGGACCCGGAAGAGCCGGGCTGCGGCCGGTGCGAGGCCTGCCAGGCGGTGCTGGATGCGAAGCAGCATACTGACTTGGTGCTGGTGGACCCGCAGGAAGTCATCATTCCGGTGGATACGGTGCGCGAGGTCATCGGCCGCGCCGCGAGCCTGCCCACGGTGGCGCCCTGGCGCGTAGTGATCTTCAACAATGCCGACCGCCTCAATAATAACGGTGCGAATGCCCTGCTCAAGACCGTGGAAGAACCGCCGGCGCGCACAGTGATCATCATGTGCGCTCCTTCCGACGCCCCCGAGGACTTCTCCCAGACCCTCCGCTCGCGCTGCCGCCACCTCTACATTCCTTCCCCGTCCGTAGAGAGCATTACCGCCCAGCTGGTCAGCGAGGGCGCCTCGGATCACGACGCCCACTTGGCCGCCCTCACCTCCCTCCGCCACGTCGGCAGGGCGCGACGCCTCGTCAACGACCCGGCGGTACAAAAGCGCCGCGCGGTGGCCATCAACCTGGCAGAAGAGGTCTTCCACGGCTCCCAAGGCTTCCAGGCGGTCACCTCGCTGCTGAAATTGGTCGATTCGGAAGCGAAGGAATCGCATAAGGAACAAGAAGAAGCCGAACTGGCGAAGCTGGAGCAGACCCTCGGCGTAGGTGCGAAGGGCAAAGGCGCGGCTAAAGCGCAGCGCGATGCCCGATCCGCCATTAAGGATCTGCAGGACCAACACAAGAAGCGAGCGAAACGCCGAGTTATCGACAACTTGGACTTAGTTCTTATCGATCTCTCCGGTGTGTACCGCGATGCGCTCATGCAGAAAGTTGGCGCGCAGGTGGACCTGACCCACCCGGACTTCGCCGGTCTTTCTGGCGAGCTAGCGCAACGCGTGAGTGAGGAAGGTCTGCTGGACTGCCAGGCCGCCATCACGTTGTGCCGCGAGCAGCTCACACAAAACGTCGGCACGCAGATTGCCTTCGACGGGTTGGTGGGCCGACTGCGTCGCGCGTGCCTATAAGCGGGTGCGTAGTCGGGGCCGATTTCTATTCCGCGGCGCCCCTAGGTTAAACTTTCTCTTGCTGCACTGGCATATGCCAAGCAGCGTGCCGCCTTAGCTCAGTCGGTAGAGCATTTCACTCGTAATGAAAAGGTCGCGAGTTCGATTCTCGCAGGCGGCTCCACAGTGGCCGCAGGTTATCTAGCCTGCGGCCTTTCGCCGTTGTGGGCACGGCAGTGGGTGCAGAGCGTTAAGCCTCGCCGTGGTTGTGCAGTAGGCGCGGGACCACCTTGCCGGTGGCGTTGCGCGGCAGCTGGGATAGGAAGTGCACATCGCGCGGCACGGAGTGATCGGCGAGCTTGGTGCGGACCCACTCGCGGATGGCGTCGGCCGTGAGGGCCTTTCCGGTGGCGTCGGCAGTAGGCACCGCCCACACGGCGATGCGCTGGAAGGTCTCGCTATCCTCCACGCCACCGGCATGGACCTCGTGGATGCCGGGCATGGCCTCGAGGACCTCGGTGATGGACTGCGGGTGGACGTTTTCGCCGCCGACAATGATCATGTCATCGGCGCGGCCGACCACGTGCAGGAAGTCGTGCTCATCGATGTAGCCCAAATCGCCGATGGAAATGAGCCCGTCCACCTTATTGAGCCGCAGGTTCGGGTTGGTATAGCCGGTCATCGCAGTGGAGTTGGTCAGGTAGATCTCTCCCACCTCGCCGCGCGGAACCGGGTGGCCCTCCTTATCGAGGATGCGCAGCTTCGTGCCCGAGGCCACGCGCCCGGCGATGGTGGGGTTGGCGGCCACCTGATCCATGGTGGCGGTCGTCGCGAGCGCGAGCTCAGTGGATCCGTATACGTTGCATAGGATGGCGCCGAAGCGCTCATTGGTCTCCTTGACCACCTCCGGAGTCAGCGCATTGCCGGCCGAGGCGATGAATTTCAGGCTCGAGGTATCGAACTCACCGGCTGGGTCCCGCTCCACTAGGCGCTTAAAGAAGATGGGGGAGGAAATCATGCCATCGAGGCGGTAGCGCTGGACATCGTCAAGCACCTGCTCCGCGTCGAATACGCGGCGGGTGACGATGGTATTGCGCAGTCCGAGTGCGATATTGATGCAGGCCCATCCCCAGGTGTGGAAGATGGAGGCGGTGATCTGCAGGCGCTGGTCGGCGCGCCATGGAATGGTATCCACGATGGAGGCCAGCACTACCGGCAGGGTCGGTTCCGGCCGCACAATGCCCTTCGGAATGCCGGTGGTGCCGGAGGACATGAGCACGATCGGGCCGTGCTTGGGGAAGCGCGGCAGCTCCACGGCCGGTGGATTCTTCACAATCTTGTCTAACTTCGGCAGCTCGCTAGCCCCGGTATCGTGCGCGATGATTACGGGGATATCGGTGTCCACGCGGTCGATGAATTCATCATCCACGACGAGCACATTGATGCCGTTTTCCTCAATGCAGCCGGCCAGCTGCTCCGGGGAGGAGCCTACGTTGAGCAGGTAAATAGAAGCGCCCACATAGCCCTTGGCGCCGAGCGGAATGATGATGCCGCGGCCGTTGCGCGCCATGACGCCGAGGCGAATCTCGGGCAGGTCCAGCGAGCGGAGGTAGCGGGCGAAGCCCTGCGTGTGGGTGCGCAGCTGGCGGTAGGTGAGGGTGCCGTCGTCGTCGATAAGCGCCAAGCGCTCCGGACAGGCAAGGTAGCCCTGCTCGATCTCGCGTGCGGTGGTAAAGCGGTAGCGGGCCAGGTTCGGCAGCAGGTTGAGCTGGGCCTTCGCGCCGCCTTGGTGGCTGATGAGTCCGGCGTTAAGAAGCGCCGGCACGAACCGGCCGAGGGCTGCAGCGTGGAATGTGAAATCAGAAAAATTCACGGTTGGGGTAGCTCCAAAAAGCGAAGATAACAAAAAGGTAACCATGGACGATCTCGTGAGAGAGGCGCGCGGTGTAGCCGCCAACTCGAAATTACAGAAGTGACTACAGTTACCTGAAGTTACTGGTGTTTCTAGAAAAGGATCTCATGAAATCTCTGCAGCTCAAAGTCCTCTCCGTGGTGGCGTCCGCGCTGGCCGTCGTAGGCGTGGCAGTCGCGCCGCAGGCCACCGCCGCGGAGCGCAACCTAGTAGCCTTCGGCGATTCCGTCCTCGCGGATCCAGATGCCGGCTCCTACTTCGCCCACCGTTACGATCCCTCTAAGGGTGTGGGCGTGGATTGCCCGACCTCCAATAACTACGCCAAGCGTGCCGGTGCCAAGCTGCGCCTTCCGGTGCGGGACTTCTCCTGCTCCGGCGCCGTGTCCATGTCCCGCGGCCCGCAGATTTTCCAGCAGGTGGATGCGGCCATCCGTACCGGCGCGCTGACTCCGGCTACCAACCGTGTGGTAATCACTACCGGTTTCAATGACACCTATAACCACCGCGAGCTCAACCTGTCGCAGATTCGCAAGCAGTTCGCGGACCATACCGCACCGCAGATTGAGCGCATTAAGCGTGCGGCTCCGAATGCGCGCGTGCAGATCGTTGGCTACCCCACTATCGGTTCTGGCCCGTACTACTGCCTCTTCCACTTCGGCCCGCGCCCGGCCGATTCCACCTTCCTGCCGCCAATCCAGGACTTTGAGAATAAGGCACAGTGGATGCAGGTGGACCTGGCGGCACGCACCGGCGTGCAGTTCTTGGATATGAAACCTTCCACCCGCAATAACGGCATGTGCGCCGATGCAAACCAGCGCATGTGGGCTGGTCTAGTGGACTTTAGCGCAGGCGACGGCAACCTGCCCATCCACATGAACCAGCGCGGCCACGAGCATACGGCCAACGTCATCGCTCGCTCTTAAAAAATATTTTCATTAATGTGCCGATTTTGAAAATATCGGTATGCTCGGGCGCATGACTGTAAAAGCTGTTATTGCCCGTTCCAAGGGCGCGGAAGTCGAAACCGTCAATATTGTTGTCCCCGACCCCGGCCCTAATGACGTCATCGTGCGCGTGCAGGCCTGCGGCGTATGCCACACCGACCTTGCTTACCGCGATGGCGATATTGAAGACGCCTTCCCGTTCCTGCTCGGCCACGAGGCCGCAGGCGTGGTGGAGACCGTAGGTTCTGCGGTCACCCACGTGGAGGAGGGCGACTTCGTCATTTTGAATTGGCGCGCCGTATGCGGCGAGTGCCGCGCTTGCAAGAAGGGCGAGCCAAAGTACTGCTTCAATACCCACAACGCCTCGAAGAAGATGACCCTCGAGGACGGCACCGAGCTCACTCCTGCGCTGGGCATCGGTTCCTTCGCGGAAAAGACCCTGGTCCACGAGGGCCAGTGCACCAAGGTGGAAGACACTGACCCAGCCGCTGCAGGCTTGTTGGGCTGCGGCATCATGGCGGGCCTCGGCGCAGCCGTGAATACCGGTGACATCCAGCTCGGCGAGTCCGTTGCCGTCTTCGGCTGCGGCGGCGTGGGCATGGCCGCCATTGCAGGCGCCAAGCTGGCGGCCGCGGCAAAGATCATCGCCGTGGACATTGACGAATCCAAGCTGGAAACCGCCCGCGAATTCGGCGCGACCGATACTATCTGCTCCAAGGACCTGTCGGAACAGGAAGTCATCGACGCCGTCCGCGAGCTCACCGGCGGCTTCGGTACCGATGTTTCCATCGACGCCGTGGGTATCCAGCCCACCTGGCGCCAGGCCTTCTACTCCCGCGACCACGCCGGCCGCATGGTCATGGTGGGCGTGCCAAACCTCACCGACCACGTGGACATTCCCGCCATCGACCTCTACGGCCGCGGCGGTTCCATCAAGCCAGCGTGGTACGGCGATTGCCTCCCGGAGCGCGATTTCCCCGCTTATGTAGCGCTATCCAAGGCCGGCAATTTCCCGCTAGAAAAGTTCGTTTCCGAGCGCATTGCGCTTGACGACGTCGAGCAGGCCTTCGCCACCATGAAGTCCGGCAAGGTCCTGCGTTCGGTGGTGGAGTTCTAATGCGCATCGATAGCACGGTTACTTCTGGCAAGTTCCGCCTCGACGGCGGCGAGTGGGACGTGGATAATAACGTCTACGTCGTGGGCGATGACTCCAATGTTTATGTGGTGGATCCCTCTCACGATCTCGATGCCGTAGCGGAGCTGGTAGGCGATCGCCACGTGGAAGGCATCCTGCTCACCCACGCGCACAATGACCACTGCGAGCTCGCCCCCGAGGCCGCCAAGCGCTTCGATACCGAGGTTTATCTGCACCCGGACGATGACATGCTGTGGCAGGAGTCCAATGGCGATGCCCCGTATACGCCGCTGGCGGATCGCGGTCAATTCGATATCGGCGGCGAGAAAATCACGGTCTACCACACCCCTGGTCACTCGCCGGGCTGCGTGGTGCTGCACGTGGGCGAGACGCTGCTGTCGGGCGATACGCTCTTCAATGGCGGCCCTGGTGCCACTGGCCGCAAGTACTCCGACTTCGATGTGATCATCGAGTCGCTGAAGAACGTGGTCTTCACCCTGCCGGAGGACACCAAGGTCCTGCCGGGGCATGGCGACGCCACCACGGTGGGTGCCGAAGCCGCACGCCTCGACGAATACATCGAGCGCGGTTACTAGCCGTTAGTACGCCCGCAGGTACTCGCCGTAGCCGGACTTAAGCAGCGGCTCGGCGAGTGCTTCTAGCTGGGCGCGGTCGATAAAGCCCGCCTCATAGGCAGCAACCTCGGGCGATCCGATAACGATCCCGGTGCGCTTTTGCATCACCTCAACATAGGCAGAAGCCTCGCTCATGGAGTCCACCGTGCCGGTATCGAGCCAGACGCTACCGCGGTGCAGGCGCTGGACATTCAGCTCGCCGCGGCGCAGGTATTCCTCGTTAACCGCCGTGATTTCCAGCTCGCCGCGGCCGCTGGGCTGGATGCCCTTGGCAATGTCCACGACGGAGTTGTCATAGAAATACAAGCCCACCACCGCGTGATTCGACCGTGGAACCTCCGGCTTCTCTTCGATGCTGAGCGCATGCCCCGCAGCGTCGAATTCCACCACGCCGTAGCGCTGCGGATCCGAGACCTCGTAAGCAAAAATGATGCCACCCTCCGGATCCTGGCAGTGGGTGAGCTCGCCGCCGAAGCCGTGGAAGATATTATCGCCGAGCACCAGTGCGACGCTATCGTCTCCAATAAAATCCTCGCCAATCAAGAAGGCCTGCGCGAGCCCCTCCGGCCGCGGCTGGACCGCATAATCGATCATGAGTCCGAGCTGGGAGCCGTCACCAAAGAGGCGTTGGAAGGCACCCGCATCCTCCGGGGTGGTGATGATGAGGATTTCCCGAATACCCGCCTGGATGAGCGTGGTCAGCGGATAGTAAATCATCGGCTTGTCATAGATGGGCATGAGTTGTTTCGAGATGCCCTTGGTAATCGGGTAGAGCCGCGTGCCGGAACCGCCGGCCAGGATGATGCCTTTCATTTAATCCTCCGGGTAGAGCGCTAGGTACAGGGCAAGGGCCGCGCGCCAATTCTGCGGCTTGAAGCGGGTGGCCTCGATTTTATCCAGCGCAAACGTCGATTCCTTGGGCCGCGGCGCCTCCGGTCCCGCGATTTCGCGGTACTGCTCGGTCGTCACTGGCGTGACCTCGGACGGATCGTGGCCGAGCCCGATGAATACCGCCATGGCAATCTCATCGCGGCCCACGGTATCGCCCGAATTGGATAGGTTATACACGCCGTAGTCCGCGTCGGACTTGAGCAGGTGCACGATGCCCTTGGCTAGGTCCTCGGCAAACGTGGGGCGGCCACGCTGGTCATGGATGACCTTCGGCTCCACGCCCTTATTAGCCAGCCGGCGCATGGTGGACATGAAATTTTCCCCATCGCCAAAGACCCACGAGGTGCGAATGACGTAGTGCTGCGGCGCGGTCTGTGCTGCGGTATCACCCGCGGCTTTCGACGCCCCGTACGCACTGAGCGGCGACGGCAACTCCGCCTCGGTGTGGACTTCGTTCGCCCCATCGAAGATATAGTCGCTCGAGACATGCACCAGCGTGATCTGGTTTTCTGCGGCGATGCGTGCCAGCTTTGCCGGCCCTTCCGCGTTGACGGCCCAGGCAGCGGCGCGGTCGTTTTCGGCGCCGTTGACGTCGTTGTACGCCGCGCAATTAATGATGGTCGAGTACTGCTTCCAATTTCGCTCCGGCGGATTGGTGATGTCGAAGTCGGCGTGGGAGCAGAATTCGGCGTCGCCAAGCAGGCGCTTCAGCGCCCTCCCCAACTGCCCATTCGCACCCGTGACGAGGATGCGCCGGGCGGGCATCGGGCTCACCTCTTCGAGGCTGTGGTGCTGCTTGTCTTTCTCCGAAATCTCGGTGGGCTCTAGTGGCCAGTCCACGATGTCGAGGTTCACCGCGGCATAGCGCGCCTCGGCAGACCAGTGCTCATTGACCAGGTAACTATAAGAGGTATCCTCCAGCGCTTGAAAGCCATTGGCGACGCCTCGCGGCACAAACACCGCCGTCTCCGGCCCAATCTCGTGGGTAATAACCTCGCCGAAGCTCTCCGACCCCTCGCGCAGGTCGCACCACGCACCAAAAATCTTGCCCTGCGCCACCGAGATGAGTTTGTCCCAAGGTTCGGCGTGCAGCCCGCGGGTAGCGCCGGCGTGGTTGAAGGAAATATTGTTCTGCACCGGCTGAAAGCTCGCGAGTTCGGGCGCGAGACCGGTGAGCTTTTCCCGCTGCCAATTTTCTTTGAACCAGCCGCGATTGTCCCCGTGCACGTCGAGGTCGATGATGAGTAGTCCCGCGATGGCGGTTTCAGTTATGTGCATGTCTACTGTCCTTGCTGCTTGTAGCGGGTCTCTACGTCTTCTTTCTCGGGCTTCCACCAGTCTTCGTTATCGCGGTACCACGCGATGGTGTCTTCGAGGCCGGCGCGGATATCCGTAAACCGCGGGGCCCAGCCCAGCTCGCGGCGAAGCTTGGTGGCATCCATGGCATAGCGCTGATCATGGCCGGGGCGGTCCGCCACGTGCTCATAGAGCGCGCGTCCATCGCGGGTGTGGCCCATGATCTCGCAGATAAGCTCGATGACCTGCTTATTGCTGATATCTGGCTGATCCGCGCCGATAGCGTAGGTCTCTCCAATCCGGCCGCGCTCTAGGATGGCGAGCACTGCCTCGTTGTGGTCATCGACATGAATCCAATCGCGGACCTGCTCGCCCGTCCCATAAAGCTTGGGCGTGCGGCCGGAGAGAATATTGGTGATCTGGCGGGGAATGAACTTCTCGATGTGCTGATACGGCCCATAATTATTGGAGCAATTCGAGATGGTGGCGCGCAGCCCAAAAGAACGCACCCATGCGCGCACGAGGTGGTCAGAACCTGCCTTGGTGGCGGAGTACGGGCTGGAGGGGGCGTAGGCGGTGTTCTCGTCAAACTTGGTTTCTGCCCCAATCTCGAGATCACCGAAAACCTCGTCGGTGGAGACATGGTGGAAGCGGGTATCGTGCTTCCGGCACGCCTCCAACAGCGTGAACGTGCCCACGATATTCGTGTGGAGGAATCGGGAAGGGTCACGCAAAGAATTGTCGTTATGGGATTCGGCGGCGAAGTGAACTACTACATCGGCGGCAGCGACGAGCGGTTCTACCGTCGCAGAATCGGCGATATCACCCTCGACGAAGTCAATATCCAGATCGGCGAGGTTGGCGCGGTTTCCAGCGTAAGTGAGCTTGTCAAGCACCGTAACGCGGGTATCGGGGCGCGCCTGGCGCATGAGGCGCACGAAATTGGCGCCGATAAAACCGGCGCCGCCAGTGACGAGCATCGTTTGCATGGTTATCCAGTGTAGGGCAGTCGGACGGGCTGCTGTGGCAGGCCGCGGGCCCGCGCGCAAGAGGTCAGGCCGCGCCCGGGGGAGACGGTGGTGGCGAGGGCGGATCCGTGAGCCTGCGTCCCGGGGCTTGTTCCGCGGCGGGGTGGTCGTTGACCTCTACTGTGGGCGATAGCCCGCTCGCGTGCGCGGCCCGGTAGCCTACCCGGCCGGTGGCGGGGTCTCGCTCGGCGTGACCCATTCCGTTGCGGCCATCGCGGTAGTCGTTATTGTCTACGTGGTGGCGCCGGCACAGCAGCGTGAGGTTCTTGAGGTCGGTGGCGCCACCGTGAGACCAAGCCTGCAGATGGTGGACATCGCAGTCCTGCCAGGGGCGGTGGCACTCGGGGCGGGTGCAGACAAGCTCGGAGGCCGCGAGGGCGAGCTTCTGCCAGAGGGACGCGGTGCGTTTGGTGCGGCCAAGTTCGAGAGGAAAGCCCTTCTCATCCACCGCACAGAAGAAATCGTGCTGCGCGGCACCCAAGCGGAGGAGATCGAGCGGAGAAAGCTCGATGCCGGTGCTGGTGGCGAAGCGGGTATCGCCGCCCATCGCCTCCAGTTCTTCCAAGGTGGTGGCGACGAAGAAAGAACCAAGGCCCGCTGAGTCCTTTTGGGTGGCAGAAAGGTAGCTCGACAAGGCAGCGGTCAATTGGTCCGCCATGCGCTGGGCATAAGTGCGGGTATCATCCTCGGCGCTGAAATCGGCGCTGCCTTTATTTTTGGCGGGAGCAAAGGCACTGGCAAGGATGGCGGCCGCGGAGGCGTCGAGGTATCCGGAGATATGCACACCGCCGTCAGCATCTTGGCGGGAGATGCTAAAGCGCCGCTTGCGGGTAGCGGCGTGCGGATCGGGCTCGCCGGCAGGATTGAGGGCGTGCTTATTCGCCTTGCGAACTGCCTTACGCAGCCACTCGCGTAAGGAATCGAAGGAGCGGCGCTTGGCCTGCTCGAGGGCCTGGTTGCGCAGCTCGCTTGGGCCGGGGATGGCGTACTTGCTGAGGCTGCGCAGCTCATTCTCGATGAGGTTAAGGATGCGCTCAGGGATAGGCTCTTCTTCGAAAAGCTTCTTGCGGCGCTTTTCCTCTTCGCGGCGCTCGCGGTCGGCGCGGCGGCGGGCTTCTTCCTCGGCCTGTGCGCGTGTGGCGTCATCAGCATCGGGATCAGCAGGTGGGGGAGTGGGCTCCGGTTCGGGGATAGGGGCAAATAGGTTGCGCCCATTGCGCAGACGGGCGGCGGCTTCGGACTCGCTAAGACCTAGGCGGGCGGTCAGGTAGTCCTTGGCCTTGGAGGAGCCCACGCGGCGGCCGGCGTCATCGCGCTCCGCGATGAAGGCGAAGGCAGCGTCAATAGCGGCCTTGTTGCCCAGGGCCCTTTCCAAGTGCTCGAAATGAGGGTGAAGAAGCTCGAAAGAGAGGTCGGAGGGATCCTGCATGAGGGCGCGCAGTTGGGTTAACCCGGCGGCAACTTGGGCGATGGCGGAGTCTATCTCCGCGTGCTTGGTGGTCTGCATAATCCCTCCCCTCCTGTTCGTTTACATGTTCTATTCTACCTAGATAAAACACCCCGTCAACAGGAAAGAAGGGATTGGTCAATAGATTAGACAATCCCCAAACAAACGCAGGGCCAAAACCACTAACTCGGGAATGAAGGAAGGGCCGTGTGGTTGAGCCAAGCGTCTACGGTGGCGTCGAAAAGCGCGGCATCAGGAGCGGCGGCGCGGAAGGAATTTAGCAACATGGAAGGCTCCACCACCGAATGCTGGTGCTCGGTGAGGTAGCTGCGGAGGGTGCTAAAGAAGGCGTCGCCAAGCAGGCGGTGAATGGCGTGCACGGTCAAAGCACCGCGCTTATACACGCGGTCATCGAACATATCGCGCGCACCCGGATCGGAAACGGTGAGGTTCTGCGCCTTGCGGCCTAGGACGTTGTAGTGGGACCGTGCTGCCTCGCGCGCGGTGGTCTCGCCCTTGTGCTCGGCCCATAACCACTCGCTGTAGCAGGCAAAGCCCTCATTGAGCCAGATATCCTTCCACTCGCCTAGGCCCACGGAATTGCCAAACCACTGGTGGGAAAGCTCATGCGCGATAAGGCGCTCGAAGGCGTGGTCTCCCTTCACATGGTTGGATCCAAAGATAGAAAGCCCCTGCGCTTCGAGCGGAATCTCCAACTCATCTTCCGTGATGACCACCTGGTAATCCGCAAACGGGTAGGGGCCATAAATGGAGGTAAAGAAGTCCACCATCTCCTGCTGCTGGGCAAATTCATTCAGCACCCGCTCGCGCAGCGTGGCTGGAGCCCAAGCCCGAGTGGAAGGGCCCAAGGCAAAGCTGGAAAACTCACCTACCTGCACCGTAGCCAGGTAGGTGGCCATGGGCTGGCGGGTACGGTAATGCCAGCGCGTGGTGGAGCCGCCCGCCCTGCGGGAGACGAGGTCGCCATTAGACACAACGATAAAGGGATCATCGGCCGTAATGATGATGTCATAGAGCGCCTTTTCAGACGGTGTATCGTCGCAGGGGAACCAGCTCGGCGCGCCATTGGGCTGGCTGGCTACCAGCGAGCCGGACTCGGTTTCTTCCCAACCAATCTCGCCCCAGGTGGTGCGGATGGGGCGAGGGCTACCGCCATAGCGAATAACCAGCTCAAACTCCGTACAGGCGGCGATTTCTGCAGCGAAACGAAGACGCAACTTACCGGAAGACTGGCGGAACTTTGCCACCCGCGGTGCACCCTTCGCGGTCACGCGACGGGCCACCATCGCCCCGCCCAAATCCAAGGTCAAAGACGTTAAATCGGCGGTCGCTCGGATTGCTAAAACGGCCTCGCCGTGGAGCAAGTTGGGCTCCACGCGGTAGGTCAGATCCAGCGTGTAGTGGGACACCTCAAATCCGAGGTTAAAATCCACGCCGGTATAAGGGTCAGTGTGGGTACGCGAAAGGGCGGTAGGAAGCAACTTCATAATGCTGCAAGCCTACCGCCCTTTTAGCCGCGGAAAGAAACGAGCTTATTTATTGAAAGCGCGCTCGAAGACCGGCCAAGAATCCTTGAGGTCCGCAATCCAGTGCGGCCAGGAGTGGGTGCCGGTATTGCGGAAGTTATAGGTAGCCGGGATGCCAGCCTGGTCCAACTTGGCCTTGAAGTTGTGGGTGCAGTAGTTCACGCCAGCCTCGATGGCGCCGCCTTCCACCTGCAGCTTAGCGGAGCCCAAAGCAGCGGCGGCAGGGTTGTAGCCCTTAGCCACGTTATAGGAGAAGGTATCCTCCTTGCCGGCCAGACCGGAACCGGAGGAGATGTACAGCTCCGTGCCGCGCAGCTTCTCGTGGTTCATCATCGCATCGTTATAGCGGTTGGTGGGGGAACCGAAGGGGCCCCACATCTGCTCTGCGGAAGCGCCACCGCGGTTAACGGTGAGCTCAACGGCCTTGTGCTCTACCGGGTAGGCGGTAGCCGCACAGCCGGCGTAGGAACCAACGGCGTCATAGAAGCCTTGGTTGTGCTCTGCCAGCAGCAGGGAGGAGGTAGCGGACATGGACATACCCGCGATGGCGCGGTGGTTATCGGCCTTGATGTGTCCCTCGATAGCGCCCGGCAGTTCCTTGGTGAGGAAGGTTTCCCACTTCTGCGGGCCCTTAAGATACTGGGAGTTCGGCTCGGATACCCAGTCGGTGTAGTAGGAGAAGGCACCAGCCTGCGGGATGACCACGTTGACGTTCTTGGAGTGGTAAAAATCCACGGCATCGGAAAGCTTCAGCCAGTCCATGTCCTGCTCCGCGCCGCCTGCGCCATTAAGCAGGTAGATGGTCGGGCGGTTCTCATCCGTCGCGCGAATGACAGCCAGCGGAATCTTGCGGCCGTTCATAGCCGGGGAGGTGGCCTGCAGCTTATCGACGCGCGGATCGTCCTTGTACTTCTGGTACCAGGTCTGCTGCTCCAACTCCGGGGTGACCTCTAGTGGGGCCAGGGTGGACTGGGCGGCGTTGCCTGCTACCTGCTGCGGGGTGAGCTGTGCGGCGCCCGCCATCGGGGCGCTAGCCAAGCCTGCGCACACTGCGGTGGCGGCCAGGATGGAGCTAAGACGCTTCATTGTGCTTCTTTCCTGTAGTTAATGAACTCGTTGATTATACTTCTGCGCTACTTATTCCGCAGCGCCGGCAGCCTCTGGAGCTTCGGCTTCCTTGCCCTCGACGAAGTCCTTATCAGGGGACTGGTCAGCGGCGCTCGGGGCGTCCTTGATCTGCGCATTTTCCTGAGCCTGCGGCGCATCGATGGAAAGCTCGTTGGGCTTTACTTCCGGCTCGGCCGGAGCTTCTGCGGCGTCCTTGTTAAAGCCACGCTCGAAGGTCTTCCACGAGGAGAAGATGTCATCGCGCCAGCCCGGCCAGGAGTGGGTGCCGGTATTGCGGAAGTTCCAATCCGCCTTCATGCCCTGGGAATCCATCTTGGCCTTGAGATCGTGGGTGCAGGAGCTCATAGCAGCCTCGATGACGCCGCCCTCCACGATGAGGGTGGACGATCCCTTAGCGCCCCAGTCATTGGCACCGCCCAAACCGCTATTCACGGAGACGTAGGTCTCGGATGGGCCCAAATTCTTCGGGGTGGCATTGACCAATGCGTCGTTGTACACGTTGTACTCACTGCCCATAGCGCCCCACATCTGATCGGCCGAGCCGCCGCCGCGGTTGACAGTCAGCTGGGTGTACAGGCGCGGCAGCGGGCGAGAGGTAGCCGCGCAGCCGGAGAAGGAGCCCACCGCGTTGTAGAAGCCCGGGTTGTGCTCCGCCAGCAGCAGGGAGGAGGTAGCGGCCATGGACATGCCAGCGATGCCGCGCTTGCCATTGCCTCCGATATGATCCTCTAGAGCGCCTGGCAGCTCCTTGGTCAGGAAGGTCTCCCACTTCTGTGGGCCCTTGAGGTAGCCGGCATCCGGCGTAGAAACCCAGTCAGTGTAGTAGGAGAAGGCACCGGCCTGTGGGATGACCACATTGACGTCCTTGGACGTGTAGAAATCCACCATGTCCTGCACGCCCTCTTGCTCTGGGTTGACGTCGCGCTTCGCGGTGGCGGTGATCCAGTCCATGCCCTGCTCAGCGCCGCCCGCGCCGTTGAGTAGGTACAGGGTGGGGCGCTTCTTTTCAAAGTTGCCGTCTGGGGAGATGACCGCAAGCGGGACCTCGCGGCCACCCATGGCGGCGGAGGTAGCCGTCATGACCTTGACGTGGTTGCCGTAGTGGTTGCCCTGGGCGCTCTTGTGGCCGAAGGCATAACCCTTCCACTTGTCCTTGTCCTTTAGTCCGGCAATATCTACCACGCGGTTTTCGCCCTCGGTGGTGATGGCGTAGTTGATATTTTCCGGATCTGCCGAGTCAGTGAGGTTTACCTCGCGGATGGTGGATGGGGTGGCGTCCCCCTGAATCTTGGCCGGCTCGACGGCGGAGGCGATAGGGGCGGAGAGGACTCCTGCCGCGATGGCGATGCCTGCGACGCTGGAGCCGATAGAGCGCAAAGTATGCATATTTTTAGCTTCCTCGAGTTAAGAGAATTTCCTCAGTAGGTATCGTTCCGCATAGCGGGAGTGTTAGCAAGACTCTATGCCTTAATAGCCCTTTTAATGTAGCAAAACCTGTGACGCATGTGGTTTGTGTGTCATAATTCTGAACGCAGCGCGTATGTAACGGCGGCGCTACAATTCCCGTTAGTTCTAAACGTGTGAATAGTGCGGTCCCGTCCGCGGGCCCATCCCTCGCTCTAGGCAAAAGACAGAAAGAAGAAAAATGAACGTTTTCGATTCCATCCTCGTGTCCATCAACGAAGTTCTGGGCCAGTTCCTGCACATGGGCTCCTCCATGTCCTCCGCCGCCGCACTGGCTCTCGGCCTGTTCTAAAATACCGAGCCCATAGCCCTGCACGGCGTCGCGCGCTTGCCGACGTCACCGTGCAGGGCCTTTGTGCGTTTTACCCCCGAAGCGTGGGGTACACGGGCAAAAGAGTGTGACCCAATGCGCGACATGGAGGGGAAAGTTACGTATCCTGTAGGGCGTGACTAATGAACATTATGACGTAGTAGTACTCGGCGCGGGCCCTGGCGGCTACGTGGCCGCCATCCGTGCAGCTCAGCTTGGTAAGAAAGTTGCCGTAATCGAGAAGCAGTACTGGGGTGGTGTCTGCCTCAACGTAGGCTGCATCCCTTCCAAGGCACTGCTGAAGAACGCTGAGGTTGCCCACACCTTCAACCATGAAGCAAAGGACTTCGGCATCTCCGGCGATGTTTCCTTCGACTTCGGTGTAGCCCACAAGCGTTCCCGCAAGGTTTCCGCGGGCATCGTCAAGGGCGTTCATTACCTGATGAAGAAGAACAAGATCACCGAGATCAACGGCCTTGGCTCCTTCAAAGATGAGAAGACTATTGAAATCACTGACGGCGATGACAAGGGCAAGACCGTCACCTTCGATGACTGCATCATCGCTACCGGCTCCGTGGTCAAGTCCCTGCCGGGCGTAGAGCTCGGCGGCAACATCGTGTCCTACGAGGAGCAGATCCTCAACGATGAGGCCCCGAAGTCCATGGTTATCGTCGGCGCTGGCGCCATCGGCATGGAATTTGCTTATGTTCTGTCCAACTACGGCGTGGACGTCACCATCGTGGAGTTCATGGACCGCGTTCTGCCGAACGAGGACAAGGATGTCTCCAAGGCCATTGCTAAGGAGTACAAGAAGCTTGGCGTTAAGCTGCTGACCGGCTACAAGACCACCTCCGTCAAGGACAACGGCGATAATGTCACCGTTGAGGTCGAGTCCAAGGATGGCTCCAAGCAGGACACCCTCACGGTGGACCGCGCCATGATTTCCATCGGCTTCGCCCCACGTACCGAGGGCTTCGGCCTGGAGAACACCGGCGTTGAGCTCACCGAGCGCGGCGCTATTGCCATCGATGACACCATGCGCACCAACGTGGACCACATCTACGCCATCGGTGACGTCACCGCGAAGCTGCAGCTCGCACACGTTGCTGAGGCACAGGGCGTTGTCGCCGCAGAGACCATCGCCGGCGTGGAGACCCAGCTTCTGGGTGACTACATGAACATGCCGCGCGCTACCTTCTGCAACCCGCAGGTCGCTTCCTTCGGCTACACCGAAGAGGCCGCAAAGGAGAAGTTCGTGGACCGCGATATCAAGGTCGCTACCTTCCCGTTCTCCGCCAACGGCAAGGCTGCCGGTCTCAACGAGACCGCGGGCTTTGTAAAGCTCATTGCGGATGGCGAGTATGGCGAGCTCATCGGCGGCCACATGGTGGGCTCCAATGTCTCCGAGCTGCTGCCGGAGCTGACCTTGGCGCAGCGCTTCGACCTCACCGCTGAGGAAATCGGCCGCAACGTTCACACCCACCCGACCCTCTCTGAGGCCATGAAGGAAGCTGCCGAGGGCATCGGTGGCCACATGATTAACCTCTAAGCAGGGGCGCTTGGCGACGTCGCCTTGAGCGCAACACCCACGGCACCGCGCCGTCCCCCGCCCACCGGGCAAAGGGGCCGCGGTGCCGTTTTGTATGTCTACGCCCCCGAAAAGGCTCGTCGTGGTGATGTGTAACTAGTACGGTGCCACCGCTGAGCGGTGGGCATCGATGCTGATGACCTCGTTAATGGGTGGGAAGGCGCGCTGCGCACAATTCTCGCGCGGGCAGGTGCGGCAACCGGAGCCGATAGGGGTAGCAGAAGAGAGATCTTTGAGGTCGAGACCTTCTGCGTAGACGGTGCGGTCGGCGTGGCGAGCCTCGCAGCCCAGGCCAATGGCGAAAAGCTTATTGGTATCGCCAAAGCGGCCTTGATGGTGCTGTACCGCGCGGGAGATCCACAGGTAATTGCGGCCATCGGGCATCTGGGCCAACTGACGGGAAATAATGCCCGGCTGGGTGAAGGTCTCGTAGACATTCCACAGCGGGCAGGTGCCGCCATTATTGGAAAAGTGCACGCCGGTGGCGGATTGTCGCTTGGACATGTTTCCGGCGCGGTCGACGCGGACGAAGGTAAAAGGAATGCCGCGCAGGTTATCGCGCTGCAGGGTGGACAGCCGAGAGGCGACGGATTCATAGCCCACTCCGAAGACCTGGCAGAGGTATTCCACGTCGTAGCCGGAGCGTTCAGCCTCAGAATGTAGCAGGGTATAGGGCATCACGGTGGCGGCGGCGAAGTAGCTGGCCAATCCGCGTTGTGCTAGGTTACGCGAGGCATCCGAGGTAAACGGCTCATTTTTTACCAAAGATGCGATCTCCTCGCCAGCCTCGAGGAAGCTCAGCTCCGCGGCCATGCGGAAGGCGCGTTGCCCTTCGCTTAAGCGCGAGGCGAGCCGAAATTCGCCGGTCTCGCGGTCGAAGCTGTGCAGCGTGCCATCCATCTGTGAGGTGATGTGAATGTCTACGTTGTGGAGATCGCGCAGGCGCTGGGCTAGGGCATGTTCGGTGTCGCGGATGCCGAATTGGGTGACCGAGAGGGCGTCGGCAAGCTGCTCCGCATGGTGGTCCAGGCCGTCCAAGTAGTTCTGGCGGGCATAGAAGAAATCGCGCACCTCATCGTGCGGCATGGACAGTGCCTGGGTGGCCTCGGTGGTGCGGCGGGTATCGGTGGCGAGTGAGAGCTTATCGCGCACATTGCGGTAGCGGCGGTGGACATCCACCAGCGTGCGGGCGACGGTGGGGTGGTTATAGACCAGCTCGGAGAGCTCCTGCAGCTCGACGGGGGAGGGGCACAGCTCCTTGTCCTGGATGACGTCCTGGATCTCCGCGAGGAGGCGCGAGTCATCGTCGCGGGAGAAGAAGGTGGCGTCAACTCCGAAGACTTCGGTGATGCGAAGGAGGACCGGAACGGTAAGTGGCCGAACGTCGTGCTCGATCTGGTTGACGTAGCTGGCCGAAAGGCCCAGCGTGGCGGCTAAGGAAGCCTGGCTGAGATCGCGCTCACGGCGAAGTTGGCGAAGGCGGGATCCCACATACGTCTTACTCATGCCGGAAAGGTTACTGGGTGGCCTGCGGGTGTGCACCTTAATCGCAAAGATCTTGCGAAGAATATTCACCCTCCTGTGGGGAATATGTGTGTTTCATGCGAAAGTTTGACACATAAAGGGGTAAGGGGGTCACTCCCGTAACACTGGGTGACCAAGTTCACAACTGGTGGAAGATTTACGCAACGTCAATATTGCGAAATTGCGAGCAGCCAAGGTAGTGACGTTTTGAATCCGGGCATCTAAGGCAACCCTTACCTAAAAGAATTCTGAGTTTAACCGTACCGCCGTACCGTTAGATGAAACGCCGCCGGAATTGACTGGTAACCAGCGGTTAAGCCCAGTTAAGGTGAGGACGACAATGGAGGTGTCATGACTTTAAGAAATCCCGACCGTGAGGCAGTAGCTCACGGCCACATTACTAACGAACCAATCCGTCAGAAGCCGGGAGTGCCCTCTTGGGTTCTGAAGCTCATCATGGCCGTCACCGGCCTGCTATTTGCACTTTTCGTCGTCGGCCACATGGCCGGCAACCTGAAGCTGTACTTGCCGGCTGAGGGCGGCGACGAGGCTCTTGATGAATATGGTGCATTCCTGCGCTCCATGGGCGAGCCACTGTTCCCGCATGAGGGTGCGTTGTGGATCATCCGCGCAGTCCTGCTGGTTGCCATCATCGCCCACATCTATGGTGCGTTTGCTCTCACCGCACGTTCCAAGGCGTCCCGCGGCAAGTTCCGCCGTAGCAACCTGATGGGCGGCCTTGATTCCTTCGCTACCAAGTCCATGCTGGTTACCGGCATCGTCTTGCTGCTGTTCATCATCTTCCACTTGCTAGACCTGACCTTGGGCGTACAGCCCATCGCCCCAGGTGACTTTGTGGAGGGTGCGGTGAAGGCCAATATGATCGCAACCTTTAGCCGCTGGCCGGTCACCATCGTGTATGTGATCGCCATGTGCTTCCTGTTCCTGCACCTCACCCACGGCATTCGCCTCGCTGCTTCTGACCTGGGTATTACCGGTGCGAAGTGGCGTCAGACCTTCCTGATCCTGGCGTACGTCATCCCGGCCGTTGTCTGCATCGGCAACATCGTTATGCCTTTGTCCGTTGCCCTGGGCTTGGTCAGCTAAAGGAGTTAGAAACCCATGACTAATACTGAACTCAAGCGCGAGCACCCCAAGTTCTCGCATCCGCAGTCCATCGTTCCGGGCGTATCTGCCGGCAACATTCTGGAATCCAATGAGCCGCACGGCGTGCCAATGAAGGATATGTGGTCCCACCAAAAGGACCACATGCAGCTGGTTTCCCCGCTGAACCGCCGCAAGTTTGAGGTCCTCGTGGTTGGTACCGGCCTATCCGCCGGCGCCGCTGCGGCCGCACTGGGCGAGCTGGGCTACAAGGTAAAGGTATTTACCTACCACGACTCCCCGCGCCGCGCGCACTCCATCGCCGCGCAGGGTGGCGTCAACGCCTCCCGTGCCAAGAAGGTGGACAATGACTCCGCCTACCGCCACACCAAGGACACCGTCAAGGGTGGCGACTACCGCTGCCGCGAGTCCGACTGCTGGCGCTTGGCCAACGAATCCGTTCGCGTTATTGACCACATGAATGCCATCGGTGCACCATTCGCTCGCGAGTACGGCGGCACCCTGGCTACCCGTTCCTTCGGTGGTGTGCAGGTCTCCCGTACCTACTACACCCGTGGCCAAACAGGCCAGCAGCTGCAGCTGTCCACCACCTCGGCGCTCTACCGCCAGATTGGCCTGGGCAACGTGGAGCTCTTCGCTCACAACGACCTGCAGGACATCATCGTCTACAACGACAATGGCAAGAAGCGCGCTGGCGGCATCGTTACCCGCAACCTGATCACCGGTGAGCTCAAGGCCTTCACCGGCCACGCTGTCGTGCTGGGTACCGGCGGCTACGGCAACGTCTACCACATGTCCACCCTGGCTAAGAACTCAAATGCCAGCGCCATGATGCGTGCGTACGACAGCGGTGCTTACCTGGCTTCCCCAGCCTTCGTGCAGTTCCACCCGACGGGCCTACCGGTCAACTCCGATTGGCAGTCCAAGACCATCCTGATGTCGGAGTCCCTGCGTAACGACGGCCGCATTTGGTCCCCGAAGAAGGAGGGCGACGACCGCGACCCGAATACCATTCCGGAAGAAGAGCGCGACTACTTCCTGGAGCGCCGCTACCCGGCATTCGGCAACCTGGTTCCGCGTGACGTTGCTTCCCGCGCCATCTCCCAGCAGATTAACGCTGGCTTGGGCGTTGGCCCGCTGCACAACTCGGTGTACCTGGACTTCCGCGACGCCATCGAGCGCCTGGGTAAGGACAAGATTCGCGAGCGCTACTCCAACCTCATCGAGATGTACGAAGAGGCCATTGGTGAGTCCGCCTATGAGACTCCGATGCGTATCGCTCCGACCTGCCACTTCACCATGGGTGGCCTGTGGACCGACTTCAACGAGATGACCTCCATCGACGGCCTCTTTGCTGCCGGTGAGTGCTCCTGGACCTACCACGGTGCTAACCGCCTGGGTGCTAACTCCCTGCTTTCGGCTTCCGTTGACGGCTGGTTCACCTTGCCGTTTACCATCCCGAACTACTTGGCTGACCACCTCAATGAGGAGAAGCTGGCGGAGGATTCCCCAGAGGCACAGGCAACCCTGGCCCAGTCCCAAGAGCGCATCGACCGCCTCATGGGCGTGCGCGGCGAGAACCCGCACGGTCCTTCCTACTACCACCGCCAGCTAGGCGACATCCTGTACCACGGCTGCGGTGTGTCCCGTAACGTGGAAGACCTCAAGGAAGCCATCACCAAGATCCGTGAGCTGCGCGAGGACTTCTGGGCTAATGTCCGCATCCCGGGCGAGGCCAACGACATGAACCAGGTGCTGGAATACGGCCTGCGCGTTGCCGACTACCTGGACCTGGGCGAGCTCATGTGTGTTGACGCTCTGGACCGCGACGAGTCCTGTGGCGCCCACTTCCGCGAGGACCACCTCACCGAGGACGGCGAGGCAGAACGCGACGACGAGAACTGGTGCTTCGTTTCCGCCTGGGAGCCGGGCGCTAATAAGAACGAGTTCATCCGCCACGCTGAGCCGCTGTACTTTGATTCGATCCCGCTGATGACAAGGAACTACAAGTAATGAAACTGACACTTGAGATCTGGCGTCAAGCCGGACCGACCCAAGAAGGCCACTTCGAGACCGTCCAGGTGGACGATGCCTCTGAGCAGATGTCCATCCTGGAGCTGCTGGACCACGTCAACGAGGGCTACATTGAGCGCGGCGAGGAGCCCTTCGCCTTCGCCTCTGACTGCCGTGAGGGCATTTGTGGTACCTGTGGTCTGACCGTCAACGGCCGTCCACACGGCCCTGGACAGAACACCCCGGCCTGCCAGCAGCGCCTGTTCAACTTCACCGAAGGACAGACCATCAAGCTGGAGCCATTCCGTTCCGCTGCCTACCCGGTTATCAAGGACATGATCGTCGACCGTGCGGCACTGGATCACGTGATGGAGCAGGGCGGCTACGTCTCCATGGATGCTGGTACCGCTCCGGATGCGGATACCCTGCACGTCAACCATGAGACTTCCGAGTACTCGCTGGACCACGCTGCCTGCATCGGCTGCGGCGCCTGCGTTGCTGCTTGCCCGAATGGTGCTGCACACCTGTTTACCGGTGCGAAGCTGGTGCACCTGTCCCTCATGCCGCTGGGTAAGGAAGAGCGTGGCCGCCGTGCCCGCAACATGGTCGATGACCTGGAAGCCAACTTCGGCCACTGCTCCCTCTACGGTGAGTGCGCTGATGTTTGCCCGGCCGGCGTTCCCCTGACCGCAGTATCCGCGGTTACCCGCGAACGTGCACGTGCTGCTTTCCGTGGCAAGGACGACTAAGCTAAGGTTATTCCGTAGGAATACAAGGAACGAGAGAAAGACAGAAAGACTCCGCCATGAGCGATAACACCCACGCAGTCGCTGACTACACCAGCGAGACTTACCCGGAGTTCTCCGGAAAGATTCAGGACGCCTACATTGAAGGCTACGACCCAGTTTCCTTCGGTGCTCCTCATTCTTCCCTCATTCGCACCTCCACCTGGGTGGGCATGGGTCTGATCCTGTCTTGCCTCCCGGCTGCCGGAATCCTCATCTGGGGCCTCGGCGTGTGGGATACCCCGCTGGGCACCGCCGGCGAGGGTGACTACACCCTGACCACCATCATCGGCATCATCGCTCTAGCCGTTGTGGCTATCGCCGCCTTCAGCACCGTCCACTATGGCCGCCGCTACTACCGCAAGTACCGCAAGGAAACTGGCCGAGCTAACTAAGGCGCTTGCTGTACCAGGCAATGCCTAAGTTTCTGTACTGACTCGACGTCACCCCCGTCTCCACAGCATGCAATCCATGCAAGGAGGCGGGGGTTGCGTGATCTCTCAGTACCCAAGTGGCAATGTCAGATGGACCAGGCGGCGATTCAGGACATCATTGCAACGACGACTGCCACCGAGCATGTTCGTTGCTGGCACTAGTGTTAGAGAATGAAGCTCGAAAGCACCTTCACAACCCCAAGGAGAACTCATGACCCACCGCGCGGACGAAGGCCTCGAAACGGCTACGACATCGGCATCGTCGGGTGCTGCTCCCGTGCCGCAGGCTGGTAACCAGGAGGCCCGGCGGGCGGACTTGCGGCGGTGGAAGGCGATTGCGCTGTCGTTCCTGATTGGTGCCGCGGTGATCTTTTTGGGGTGTTCGTGGTGGCAGGCGTCGGAAAGCGGGGCACCTGTGTGGGTGGGCTACGTGCGTGCAGCGGCGGAGGCCGGCATGGTGGGTGGCCTGGCGGACTGGTTTGCAGTGACCGCGCTTTTCCGCCGGCCGTTGGGACTGCCCATCCCACATACGGCGCTGATTCCGAATAATAAGGACCGCGTGGGCGATGCCCTGAGTGACTTTGTGGAGGAAAACTTCCTGACCGCAGATGCGCTGAGCGCCAAGGTGCGCGAGGCGGAGCTGCCATTGTGGCTGGCACGCCAGGGAGTCGAGCCCGGCAAGGCGGAGGAGGTCTCCGCGTGGATTGGTGAGCGTGCGGCCAGCGTGGTGTCGGATTTGGATGCGGAAGAGGCAGAGAATTTCATCCGCACCCAGGTCATGGACCGCCTAGCCGAGCCCGAGTGGGGCCCGCCGCTGGGCAGACTGCTGGAGGGCTATATTGCAGACGGCAAGGCGCGCCCCCTGGAGGATGACCTCATCGATTGGGCCCACGGCAAGATTCTCAGCATGGAGTCCACGGTGGTCACCGCCATCGATGAGCGCATGCCGGGCTGGGCGCCGCGCTTTGCCCGCGAGATGGTGGGGGAGAAGGTCTATACCGAGCTCGTAGAATTCGCCGATGAGGTCCGCCGCAACGGCAACCATGAGGCCCGCCTGGCCATTCGCCGCAACCTGTCCAAGCTGGCCTCCGATCTGCAGTGGGATGAGGACATGCGCGGGCGCATCGAGGGCATCAAGCAAGAGATGCTCGCCTCTGAGCAAGCGCAGCAGGCACCCGCGGCCATGTGGCGCACGGTCTCCACCACGCTCATTGACCAGCTCAATGACTCGGAGTCTTTCCTGCGCCAAAAGATTACGGCCAAGGTCAAGGAGCTGGCGCACCGCCTACTCGAGGACTCCGAATTTTTAGCCCAGGCAAATGCGCTCGTAGACAAAGCCGCGCGCTACGCGGTGGAGAAATTTGCCCCGGAAATCATTGCGATTATCCCCGAGACCATCAAGCGCTGGGATGCGGAGGAAGCCTCCCAAAATATCGAGCTCATGGTGGGCAAGGACCTGCAATTTATTCGTTTGAACGGCACCGTCGTCGGTTCCCTGGCAGGATTGGTGATATTCGCGGTCAATCACCTTATCTTTGGCGCTTAGAAAAAAGGAGTAATGAACAATGAGCGATAATAAGAAGATTTTTGATTCCCTGAAGGATGCTGGCAGCGCTGCCTTTGACGTAGCCAAGGACTTCGGCGGCCGCCTGCAGGAGGAGCGCGCCCAGCACGCTCATGGCGCCGAGGCCAAAAGCCCCTATGGCGCCTCCGGCAAGGAGAGCTTGGTGGATAAGGCCACTGCCACCGCGAAGGAGTTCGGTGCCACTGTGAAGAAGGCCGCCGATGGCACCCGTGAGTCCGCTGCTTTCGACGCCGCTAAGGGCAAGTTCTCCACCGCCTATAACGAGACCCGCGAGGGCGTCATGGACGCCTATAATTCCGCCCAGGCCCGCCGCGCGGAAAAGAAGAATGCGGCGCGCCCTGGCCAGGATTCGGCTCCTTCGCAGGGCGATAATATTATCGATGGCGAAGTAATCGACACCGACGACCCACAGAATTAACCTGCATGAATTCACTTTTTGAAATTGCGTACTCCTTGGATGCCTATATTTTGCGCATCCTCGCCCTGACCGCCATCATCGGCGCGGTCCTCGCTGCCACCACCCGCGAGGATGCCTTCCGAGCCGGTGACCGACAAGGTAAGTGGGTATGGGTAGGCCTGCTGGCGGGCTCGGCGGTAGCGATGGCCACCGGCATGCCATTCCTGTCTTGGATCGGCGCGGTCATTACCGGCGTGTACTGGTTTGATGTGCGCCCGCAGCTCAAGGCCATTATCAACGGCGACTACAGCTACTAATGCTTAATTTGCTTGACGCCCCGGCCGCGACGGTCAAGGAGCGCGCCGCCGATAACACCGTCCTTGTCTCCCCGCACCATGTTTCCCTTGCCGCAGGCGCGGGCGCGGCCGATATTATTTCTGTCGCGGGGTATCCTACCGGCCGCCACCATACTCTCATCAAGGCCTCCGAGGCGCGCCTGGCCATCCAATCGGGCGCCAGCGAGGTATGGGTCAGCCTCGATGAGACCTTAACGGATGCCAATGCCGTGCTCTCCGAGCTCATTGCCATCCGCGAGGCCTGCCCGGATCCGGCCCGCTTGGGCCTCATCGTGCCGGACGCCCCGCTTGCCGACGCCACCCTTAAAGCCGCCCATCAAGCCGGCTACCAGCGCCTCATTGTGCGCAGCCGCAAGGCCGCGGATTACGCGGAATCCGCGGCCGGTGAAGAAGGCAAGAAAAAAGGACCGGAGTTGGCCGCTGCCACACTTCCGGTCCTCGAGTTTCCCGCTCCCGCGGTTTAGGCGGCTTTCTCCTGCGCGTCCTGCTGCGGCGCGCCATTGCCCGTGGCGCCGCCCTGGCCCGCGGAGTCACCGCCGCCGGCGAACTTATCCATGTCGTTCATCGGGACATCGGTGCCGGTGATGGTGAGCTTGAGCTCGCCATCGAGCACCTCTACGGAATCGACGTTCATGTCAGAACCCACGAACTGATCCGACATGCCATTTTGCAGGGCGGAGGAGATGGCTTCGGTGGCCTGATCCGGCAGCTCGAGGCCAAAGATGGAGGCCTCGGTGGCGCGGATATCGAGCTTTCCATCGTGGGCGGTGGGCTCCAGCGAGAGGTTGGCAAGGCCGCCGGCAAACTTCACGTCCAGCACGTGGTCTTGCTCATTGGCGTTAATCTCCGTGACCACCATATTGCCCACCTTCTCGCTGCCGGCCTGCTCGGAAATGCCTTTCTGGAAGGAAGCCAGCAGGTAGTCATCCGGCACGGTGGTGGAAGCGCGCAGCTTGCCGGCCACCGGATTCTCTTGGTCGGTGCTCATATCTTCTACGTGGATCTCGGAGGCAGGTTGGCCCTTGATATCAGTGCCATCGATTTGCAGGGTGGACGGCGTGGTCATATCCATTTGGGAAATGGAGCCCTTAAATAGCCCTACGAGCAGCGGGCTGCCGCCAAAGCTGACGGAGGGATCTTCTTTGACCTGGATACCTTCTTCTTCGGCAGCCTGGTTAAATTGCGAGGTCATCTGGTGACCAATGAACCAGCGCAGGCCGAATTCGGCCAAGAGGATGAGCACGAGTAGTGCTACGAGGATGCCAATGATGATTTTCCAGGCGAGTGAACCTGCCGATTTCTTCGAAGCCATGCGTACCAGTGTGGCGCATGAGACGGCGCGGGGCAAAGTTTGCGGGAGTTCTCGGGCACATTGCTAGGCACTTCACAGCTGCCCCAGCTGCCATCATCGCGCGGAGCGGTTAGTCCCGTGGCGCGACGGACTCCCAGTCCACGGTCAGCACATTATCGCGCAGGCGCCGACGGATGGTGTGGATAGTAAAGGGGGCGTCGGCAAGCGTGGCTCGTGCCATGCGCCAACGCACGCGCGGGCCGTAGGGCGCCCACCCCGCCGCGTGGTCCCAGGCCTCGTCGGCGGCCTTAAGCAGCTCGTGGATGGGCTCGCCGGGAACGTTGCGGTGAATGAGGATTTTGGGCAGGCGCTCGGCGATGTCTGAGGGCCGCGCCACATCGAACGGGTCCCACGCCAGGGTGAGAGTCCGTGGGCCGTGGGCATCCAGCAGCAACCAGGCCGCGCGCCGGCCCAGCTCATCGCAGGTGCCCTCCACAAAGAAGCCACCGGGGGCAAGCCGAGAACACACCGTCTGCCAGGCCTCCTGGACCTGGTCCACGTCGTATTGGCGTAGCACATTGAATGCGCGCACCAGCTGTGGCCGGTAGCCGGCCAGTTCAAAGCCGCCAAGTTCGAAGCGCACGCCGTCGCGCGGTGGCAGGACCCGGTCCGGGTGGATTTCGAGCCCGCGGACGTCTACCTGCGGATTCGCCCGGCGCAGCCACCCTGCCCATTCCACGGTGGTGGCGTGCGAGGCCCCGTAGCCTACGTCGAGCGCGAGCGGCTTTTCCACGTGCCGCAGCAGCGTGGAAATCTCCGGATGCGCGAGCATCCATCTATCGCAGCGGCGCAGGCGATTGTGATTGGTGGTGCCGCGGGTAATAACGCCAAAAGGCCGACCCGCAGCTGCGCTAGCGCGCAGATTATGTGCGTGGTCGGCCATAGATTTCGGTGCTGTAGAACTTAGGCGTTCTCAGAGATCCACTGCTCGGTGAGCTTGCCTTCGTTATCGAAGAGCTCAGCCAGGGATTCGCCCACCTTCGGCTCGATGGCGGCGCCCATCATCGGGATATTGACGGAAATCTCGTTGACGTAGGACAGCTTGGTCATCTCGCCCTCGCCAGCCAGGGAAATATCGCCCTTGAAGTCCACCGGGGTGCCCTTGACATCTGCGGTGTAGTTAACGTCAGCGGCTTCACCGTTGAGCTCGCCGACGGTGACCACGCGCTTGACCTTGAGGTCTTGGGAGACCATGGCGCGCACTGCCTCTGGCAGCAGGGTGGTCGGCAGAACCTCGAAAAGGGTAGCAACATTATCGCTGAAGTCGTGCACCTGACCCGCCTCAGGGGAGAGGTTGGCCACGATGAACTCCCAGTATTCCTTTGTGAGCAGCGCCTTGTGCACCTTTTCGATGGGCTGATTGATGGTTACGGTGTTTTCACTACGGGTTGACATGCTTAACAGACTACCTTGGTAGGCGTGCTTGATAAATCTTTGACGCAACAGCTCACAGCGATCGACGGCGTGGAACTGGACTCTACCGCCACCTTTGCGGATCTGACTACGCTGCGTGTGGGTGGAAAACCGCAGGCCGCACTGCGCTGCTCGCAGCCGGATGCCGCCGTGTCCGTTGTCCGCGCCCTGGATCGCGCTGCGGTGAAGTTCATAGTCGTTGGCGGCGGCTCCAACCTCTTGGTGGCCGATGGCTCCGTGGATGTCGTCGCCGTCATCCTCGACTTTGATGAGGTGTCCATGGACACCGAATCCGGTCTGGTGCGCGCGCAGGCGGGTGCCAACTGGGATGATGTGGTGGCTCGCTCCGTTCAGCTTGGCCTGGGTGGCATCGAGTGCCTGTCCGGCATCCCCGGCACGGTGGGTGCGGTTCCGGTGCAAAACGTGGGCGCTTATGGCGCAGAAATCTCCGAGGTACTTACCCGCGTGCGCCTTTATAACCGCCGCACCGATAGCGATGAGTGGGTCCCCGCCTCCGATCTGGAGCTAGCGTATCGCTATTCCAACCTGAAATTCACCGGCCGCGCCGTGGTCCTTGAGGTGGAGCTCCGGCTCGATACCGAGGGCCTTTCCCGCCCGCTGCGCTTTGGCCAGCTCACCCAGAATCCGGGCGAGCGCCGCCCCGTGGCCGAGGTCCGCGAGCAGGTCCTCAAGCTGCGCCGCGGCAAGGGCATGGTGCTCGACGCCACCGACCATGACACCTGGTCCGCTGGCTCTTTCTTTACCAACCCGGTGGTGGACTCCGCTCTTGCCGACGCCGTCCAGGCCAAGGTCCGTGCCTCGCTTGGCGACGCCACCGCAGACTCCATGCCCCGCCACCCCTCTGCAGAGACCGGCCGGGAAAAGCTCTCCGCCGCCTGGCTCATTGACCGCGCCGGGTTTGCCAAGGGCTACCCGGGCTCCGGCCGGGCCACGCTCTCGACGAAGCACACGCTAGCGCTGACCAACCGCGGCGAGGCTAAGGCCGCCGATATCGTGGACCTCGCCCGCACCATCCGGGACGGTGTCCGCGATGCTTTCGATGTGGAGCTCGTGCCCGAACCCGTCTGGATTGGCCTTTCCCTCGACGAGTAGCGTGGGGTTGCCCCTGCACACTGGGGCCTAAAACCTATAAAGCAGCCACGATAGCGCCCTAAACCACACGGTTTTCGGGTCTATCGTGGCCGCTTTGCGGGCGTGGCGCCTGTCGCGTTTGTCGCGCCCGCGAAGGTTTCTGGATTAGGCCGCCATGACCTGAAGCCACTCATCCTTAGCACCTAGGAAAGCGCGGGCCGCCTCCTGCGCACCCTCCAGGCTGTGGTGCGCACCCCAGCCGCACTGCTCTTCGTTGGCTGCGGGTACCTCGGTGGCGTTAAGAATATCGTTGAGCGCGCCTTCTACCGCGCGCAGCAGCTCGTCTTGTTCCATGCCATTAGTGATGGCGTAGAAGCCGGTACGGCAGCCCATTGGGGCAAAACCGATGAGCTTATCGGTGTAATTGCGCATGAAGTTGGCCATCATGTGCTCCACCGAATGCAGCGCCTTGGTATCAAGGTGATCCTGATTAGGCTGGCAGAAGCGCAAGTCGTACTTAATGATTTCGACGCCGCCACCCAAATCCGTGCGGTCGGCCACGCGAATATACGGTGCGCTGACGAGGCGGTGGTCGAGTTCGAAGGACTTCACGTTGAGCTTCTTATCATTCTGTTCAGTCATGCTTCTCCAGTGTAATCACAGCTGAGTGTCACTTCCTGAAATAGATTCTTTACCGCATACGCTGGGATAATATGAGCACACTGGACGATTCCGCCGAGGTTCCTGGCGCCGCGAACATGGCGGCCGACGATCTGTCTGCTGGCGACCCGTCCGCCACTGCACGGCCGAGCGCTTCAGCCACTCCGGTAAGAGAATCCGTCTATGAGGGCGCGGATAAAATCGTGCCGAGTACCGCGCCCACCGTGGTCAAGATCGAAGGCCACACCGAAAATGTGGACCCGCTGGCCCGCGGTAACCGCTTGCGCAAGGAAAGCTGGGGGCTGGTGCTCCGCCGCGTGTGGGCGGACTTCTTCCACGATGCCTTGATGGATCGCGCCGCCACGATGACGTATTTCACGCTCATGGCCTTTGCTCCTACGGTGCTCGCGGCCTATTCGATAGCCACGCTCATCTTTTCCTCTCGGCGCGCCGAGGTACATGAATTAACCTCGCAGTTCATTGCGGATTACGTGCCGAGTTCGATGACGGAGCAGGCCGAGCACCTCGTGGGCTCCATCATTGGCTCCACAGCCCAAGGCACCTTCGCGCTGGTGGTATCCGTGCTGGTTTCTCTTTTTGCCGCCTCGGCCTATGTGCGTGCCTTCTCGCGCACCGCCAATACCGTTTACGGGCGGGTAGAGGGCCGCGGAATAATCCGCACCTGGGCACTCATGTGGGGGCTTACTATCGTCCTGGTCATCGGCGCGGTGATCGTGCTTTTTGCTAACCTGCTGCGCGATACCATTGTCAGCGGTGTGGTCGAACCGTTAGCCGGCAAGCTAGAGATGCAAGGCACCGCGGACTTTTTGGGCGGCATCTTTATGCCGGTGTGGAATTGGCTGCGCTTCCCGCTCACCGTGGTGGTCGTGCTGACGTTGATTGCCATCCTGTACCACTTTTCCCCGAATGTGCGGCCAGCGCGCTTCCGCTGGATAACTCTCGGTTCCGTGGTGGCGCTTAGCACCAATGTCGTGGTGTGGGGAGCCTTTGCGCTGTATACCCAGCGCTTTGCTGGGGCCAGCGTCTACGGCGCCTTCAGCCTCATCATGGCCGTATTCATGGCCGTATGGTTATCTAATACGATGCTCATTTTGGGCATCAAAATCGATGCGGAGGTATTGCGAGCCAAAGAGCTGCAACTGGGTCTGCACGCCGCGCGGCATATTCAGGCTCCGCCGCGTTCCGATGCCGCCGCCAAATCCCAAGCCCGCGCCCAACTTGACCTAGAAGAGCGGTCCGAGCGCATCTACAAACAAGCGGTGTGCAAAGCAGAAAACGACGCAGACTAGTCGCGGTGAAGGCGGGCGAGGAGATCGCGCCGGACATCGCGGCGGCGCAGCTTGCCTAGCTGATCACCGGCAAGCTTATCCATGGCAAAGAATCTTTGCGGTACCTTATAACGCGCCAGCAGCCCGCGGCAGTGCTCGCGCAAGGCGGCTTCGTCGAGCCGGACACCAGGAGACAGGACCACGCAGGCAGCGACGTCCTCAGAACCATCGGAGCGGGGAGTGCCTACGACGGCGGCTTGGGCGATATCGGGGTGGGAGGTTAAGGCCTCCTCAACCTCGCCGGGATAAACATTGAATCCGCCGGTAATGATGATTTCTTTAATGCGGCCCACCAACCGGATATGGCCATCGGGTTCGCGCACGCCCATGTCTCCTGTGCGGAACCAACCTTCATGGAAGGCGGCTGAGGTAGCGGGGGCGTCGGCAAGGTAGCCGCCAAAAACCTGCGGGCCGCGGGCGAGGATCTCGCCGGCCACGCCATCCGGTTGGGTGCGGCTGAGATCGGCAGGATCGCCGATGCGCAGCTGCGTATCCGGCAGCGGCAGGCCGATGGTGCCGGCGCGCCGGGTGTCATCAAGGGGATTGATGGTCAGCACGGGAGAGGTTTCCGTCAGCCCATAACCTTCCACCAACATGCCACCGGTGCGTGCCTCCCAGGGGTCGATGATGCGCGAAGGCAACGAGGCCGCGCCCGAGATGGAATAGCGCACCCCGCCGAGATCCGAGGGAGACTCGGAATCAGCGGCAGTGGCAGCGTAGTTCATGGCGCGTTCGTAGATGGTCGGCACGCCCGGCATCCAGGTGGGGCGGCGGGTCGCAAGCGCTTCCGTCACTGCGTCGGTGCGTGGGGTGGCAAGCAGGATGATCTCCGCCGCGCAGCGCACCGCAAGCAGCACGCTCATCGTCAGGCCATAGGAATGGAACATGGGCAACGCGGCCAGGAAGCGCTCATTACCGCGGCGCAGCGGGGCCTGAGTTTCTAGCTGCAAGCAGTTGGCAGCGAGGTTGCCGTGGGTTAAGACCACGCCTTTGGGGCGGGCGGTGGTGCCGGAGGTGTAGAGGATAAGGGCGGCGTCGGCAAGCGTGGCTGGGTGCGGCTCCACCGGGGTGCCGGAAAGCGGAAGCGGATTGGCAAGGGAAACGGAGATGGTGGCCTCCACCTGTGCGGATACGGTGGGGGCGATGTCCTCCCAGGCAATGGCCACGCGGGCGCCATGATGGGCGAGCAGCGGGGTGAGCTCGTGCGCGGTATAGCGCGGGTTATGCTCCACCACCACCGCGCCCAGGCGCAGGATGGCGAAGAATGCCACCACGTGTTGCGGGCAATTAGGGAGCAGGAGCGCCACCCGGTCGCCGGGGCGCACGCCCATCTCGCGCAAGGCGCCGGCCGCGGCCGCCACCTGGGCATCGAGCTCGCTATAGGTTAGCGTGTGGCCGGCGAAGTAGGTGGCCGGGCGCTGTGGAAACTGTGCGACGGCCGCCGTGAGGAAATCCGTCAAGGTAGCGCCATAGTGAATTTCTGCCATAGCCGATAAGTTTAGGCCTTTGCCTCCAACAGCTCGAGTAGGTCCTTGCGCACCTGGTGGCGGCGAATCTTGCCTAGATGGTCGCGCGCCAAATCCTCAAAGTGATAGAACGTGCGCGGGACCTTGTAGCGGGTAAGGCGCTCGCGGCAGAATTCCTTCAATCCCTCGGGATCGAGCACGGCACCATCGCGCAGGGTGACGCAGCCGACGACATCCTCGGAGCCATCCTGGCGGGGGCGACCCACGGCGGCGACGTCCACCACATCGGGGTGCTGCGCGATGGCCTCTTCCACTTCGGCGGGATACACGTTGAAGCCGCCGGTGATAATGATTTCTTTGATGCGGCTGACCAGCTTGATATAGCCATCCGGTTCCATCAGTGCCATATCGCCGGTGCGGAACCAGCCATTGTGGAAAGTCTTTTCGGTGGCGTCGGCATTGCCAAAATAGCCCTGGAAAATTTGCGGACCGCGCGCGAGCATCTCGCCCGGCTGGCCATCGGGTTGGGTTTCATCCAAGTTATCGGGGTTGGCGATGCGCACCTCCGTATCTGGGAAGGGCACGCCCACATAGCCGGGGCGGTGCTTGCCATTCATGGGGTTGGCGGTGAGGACCGGGGAGGTTTCCGTCATGCCAAAGCCCTCCACGAGCCGTCCACCGGTCATGGTTTCCCAGCGCTCCACAATCTCTACAGGCAGCGTGGCCGCGCCGGAAAAGGCGTTGCGAATTCCGCTTAAGTCAACGTCTTTTTCTTCGGCCGCGTCCATGATCTTCTGGTAGAGCGTGGGCACGCCGGGCAGCCAGGTGGGAGTGCGCTTCTTTAGGATGTCCAGGATGAGCGGCATCTGCGGCGAGGGAAGCAGGATGAGCTCGGCGCCCAGGTAGATACTGAAAATGCACAGCGTGGTCATGCCATAGGCGTGGAAGATGGGCAGCGCTGCGAGGAAGCGCTCTTGCTGCTTGCCCATCTGCGGTACCCAGGCTTTGCCTTGGATGGCATTGGCGATGAGGTTGCCATGGGATAATAGTGCGCCCTTGGGCTTGCCGGTGGTACCAGAGGTGTAGAGGATGAGCGCGATATCGTCCGGGGAGATCTCGGGGAAATCGAGGTCCGTGCCGTCGCCGCCGATGGCCGCGCCGATGAGCGTGGACCATTCCACGGTATTGGGGGCAGGGGTGGTCAGCTGCTCTCGTTTGGCAGCCAGCGGTGGGATGGGCAGGCGCAGCGCGAGGCGCTTGAGCGGAGGCATGGCATCTACCATATTGACGGAGATGATGGTCTCCAGCGGGGTAGTCGAGCGCAGTTTTTCCAGCGTGGAGGCGGTCTTATCCCAGGCAATAGCCACGCGCGCGCCATGGTCCTTGAGCAGCCCCTCAAACTCCGGGGCGGTATAAAGCGGGTTGTGCTCGACCACGGTGGCGTCGAGTAGTTGGACCGCATAAAAGGCGGCGATGTGCTGGGGGCAGTTGGGAAGGACGATGGCTACCTTATCGCCCGGGCGAATGCCAAAGGCCTTGAGACCGGCCGCGGCGGCGCGCACCTGGCTATCGAGCTCTGCGTAGGTTTGCGTGCGCCCGAAGAAATAGGTGGCGGATTTATTGGCGTTGACCCGCAGGTTATTGCGGTAGTAGTCGACGATGGTCTTATCGCCGTAGTCCAGCGTGTGTGGGGTCCAGTCGCTGTAGTGCTGGAGCCAGGCTTGGGAGGGGGAAGTGGACACGCGAAAACCTTTCGTTTGGCTACAAAAACTATTTCTGAGGGGATAGTTTATCCCAAACCGAAAGAATCCTTCTAGATTTCTTCCAGCGTCAGCAAAAATCGTTTGGCAGCTAGCCCGCCCGCGTATCCGCCCAGCCCGCCATCGCTACGCAGCACCCGGTGGCACGGCCGCACAATAAGCAGGGGATTGGCGCCGCACGCGCTGCCCACGGCCCGCGTCGCGCCGGGCCGGCCGAGCATCTTGGCGACGTCGCGATACGTGACCGTTTCCCCATAACCAATCTCCGTCAACTGCGCGTGTACGGCCGCGCGAAATTCGGTTGTGGTGGGCGGGTCCAAAGGCAACTCGAAGGCGCGGCGCCGGCCAGCGAAGTACTCCGCAAGCTGCGCCTGCGCCGCATCGAGCACGTCTGTGCTGTGCTTTTCGACGTCCCTTTCATCCGCACTGCCCACCGCTTCCGGCAGGGCGCCGGTTGCGGTGAATTCCACACGGGAAAGCCCCCGCGGGCTCGCCTGCAGGCGCAGGGGTCCGAGGGGGCTATCGATGAGGCGGAACACGCTAGTCCTTTTCGGCCTCGAGGCGGCGGATAAGGTCTGCCTGGACCTCGCGGCGGCGGATCTTGCCCATCTGATCCTTAGCCAGCTCTTCAAAGTGGTAGAAGGTGCGCGGGACCTTGTAGCGGGTAAGGCGTTCGCGGCAGTATTCCTTGAGTCCCTCCGGGTCGAGAGCGGTGCCATCGGCCAAGTCGAGGCAGGCGACGACGTCCTCGGAGCCATCTTCGCGTGGCCGGCCTACCACGGCGACGTCATCAATGCTCGGGTGCTCGCGCAAGATTTCTTCCACCTCGCCCGGATATACGTTGAAGCCGCCGGTGATGATGATCTCCTTGATGCGGCTAACCAGGCGGATGAAGCCATCTTCTTCCATAACGCCCATGTCACCGGTGCGGAACCACTCGCCGTGGAATGCGGCCTCGGTGGCCTCCTCGTTATTGAGGTACCCCTTGAAAATCTGTGGCCCACGCGCCAAAACTTCGCCTTCGGTGCCATCGGGCTGGGTTTCATCGAGGTTATCTGGGTTGGCGATGCGCACCTCGGTATCCGGGAAGGGGATGCCCACGTAGCCGGGGCGGCGGTCGGTGCTCATAGGGTTGCCCACGATGATGGGCGAGCATTCGGTCAGGCCATAGCCTTCCACCAAGAGGCCACCGGTATAGTTCTCCCACTTCTTGACCGTGTCCGAAGGCAAGGTAGAAGCCCCGGAGAAGGCTGCGCGCACGCCCTTGATAGGAATCTGCTGCTCGTCGGCGGCTTTGACGATTCGCTCGTAGAGCGTCGGCACACCCGGCACCCAGGTCGGGGTGTGCTTTTTCATCAGCTGCATAATGAGCGACATATCTGGCTTAGGCAGGATAACCAGCTCGCCGCCGATAAACTGCGCCAGGGTCACGTTCATGGTCAGGCCATAAGCATGGAAGAAGGGGAGGGCGGCGAGCATGCGCTCGGGCTTATCGCCCAAGCCCGGCACCCACGCCTTGCCCTGCAGGAGGTTGGAAAACAGGTTCCCGTGCGAGAGCATGGCGCCCTTCGGGGCGCCGGTGGTACCAGAGGTATACATGATGAGCGCGATGGTGTCCTTGTCCACGTCTTCCGGCGTGGTGATATCGCTGCCGTCGCCACCGATTGCGTTGCCCACCAAAGTTTCCCACGGCACGGTATTTGGCGCCGGGGAAGATAGCTGCTCGCGCTTGGACTTGAGCGGCGGAATAGGCAGGCGCAAAGCGGCGCGCTGCAGGGTGGGCATGGCGTTGATCATGTTGATGGACACGACCGTTTCCAGATTGGTGGTTGCCCGCAGCTTCTCCAGCGTGGGCGCGGCCTTGTCCCAAGCGATGGCGATGCGCGCGCCGTGATCTTGGAAGAGTCCTTCCAGCTCGTGGGCGGTGTAGAGCGGGTTATGCAGTACCACCTGCGCACCGAGCTTCAGAATGGCATAAAACGCCGCGATGTACTGCGGCGAGTTGGGCGCGACGATCGCTACGCGGTCACCTGGCCGCACGCCGAAGGCCTTCAGGCCCGCGGCCGCTGCGCGAACCTGGCGGTCTAGCTCAGCATAGGACTGCGTACGGCCAAAGAAATAGGTAGCCGGCCGATCCGCGTTGATTTTTAGGTTGTTGTCATAAATATCCAGCAGCGTGGTATCGCCGTAGTCCAGCGTATGCGGTGTCCATTCCGGGTAATACTGGAGCCAAGCCTTTGTTTCATATGCGGACAAAACGTGACCTTTCGGTAGCGTAGGTTTCTGGCAGGGGCCAGTATAGCGCCGCTAGAATGGAGCGCCATGCGCATCGCCATGATTTCTATGCATACATCCCCTATCGAGCAGCCTGGCTCAGGGGATGCGGGTGGAATGAACGTCTACGTCCTCAATATTGCCCGCCAATTGGCCCGCCGGGGAATCGAGGTAGACGTCTATACCCGCGCCACCCGGCCCAGCCAAGGCGAAATCATTGCGGTGGAGCCTAGCCTGCGCGTTATCAATATCGTCGCGGGCCCGTACGAGGGGCTAGATAAAGAGGATCTCCCTACCCAGCTGGCCGCTTTCGCCGGCGGCATGGTGCAATTTGCCAAATGGCAGGGTAAAAAATATGACCTTATTCACTCCCACTACTGGCTTTCTGGCCAGGTGGGCTGGCTGTTGCGGGATCTCTGGGGTATCCCGCTTATTCACACAGCGCATACCTTGGCCGCGGTGAAAAACGCCTCGCGGACGGCGGATGACACCTTGGAGTCCGAAGCCCGCCGCATCTGCGAACAGCAATTGGTGGATAACGCGGACTTGCTGGTGGTCAATACCGAGCAAGAAGCCCGCGACTTGGCCGAACATTATGATGCCGAGAGAGCCAATATTCGCGTGGTCTCGCCCGGCGCCGACGTAGAGCTTTTTACCCCTGGCACGGACCGCAATACCGAGCGCTCCCGCCGCGAGTTGGGCATTCCGCTGCACACCAAGGTGGTGGCCTTTGTCGGCCGCTTACAAAAATTCAAAGGCCCGGAGGTACTCCTCCGCGCCACGGCCGAGCTCTTCCGCCGCGAGCCGGCCCGCAACCTGCGGGTGGTTATCTGCGGTGGCCCGTCGGGGGCCAATACAGCGCCGGAGGCATATAGGGAGTTGGCGCGTGAGTTGGGCGTCGATAAGCGGGTGCGCTTTTTGGGTGCCCGCCCGCCGGAGGAACTGGTGGGGGTCTACCGCGCGGCTGATATTGTGGCGGTGCCCAGCTATAACGAGTCCTTCGGCCTAGTGTCTCTGGAGGCCCAAGCCTCTGGCACGTCGGTGGTTGCTGCCGCCGTCGGCGGGCTACCCATTGCCGTGGCTGACGGGGAAACTGGCCTGCTGGTGCACTCGCACGATCCGGAGGATTGGGCTGATGCCTTGGCCCGCCTGCTTGACGACGACCCCATGCGCATCGCCATGGGCGAAGCCGCCGTCGCCCACGCCGCGCGTTTTAGCTGGGCCAGCTCCGCCGCAGCGCTCGCAGAAATCTATGACGAGGCCAGCCATATCGAGGTTCCAGACTGCCATCAACGGCGGGCAAGTGGAGACTAAACCTCCTACGCTGGGAGCCATTTCGTGGCATGCTGGAAACATGACTAACGGAAAGCTAATTCTCCTTCGCCATGGCCAATCCAAGTGGAATGAGTCCAACCAGTTCACTGGCTGGGTCGATGTAGACCTGACCGAAAAGGGTGAGGCGGAAGCCAAGCGCGGCGGCGAGCTGCTCGCGCAGGAAGGCATTCTGCCGGACGTCCTTTATACCTCTCTTCTGCGCCGCGCTATCCGCACCGCAAATATCGCGCTCAATGCCGCCGATCGTCACTGGATCCCAGTAGTGCGCGATTGGCGTCTCAACGAGCGCCACTACGGCGCCCTGCAAGGCCTGAATAAGGCTGAGACCAAGGAAGAGTACGGCGAGGAAAAGTTCATGGCATGGCGCCGCTCCTATGACACGCGCCCGCCAGAGCTGGCCGATGACTCCGAATACTCGCAGGCCAATGACCCGCGCTACGCAGACCTAGATAAGGTCCCGCAGACCGAGTGCCTCAAGGATGTTGTCGCCCGCTTTGTGCCGTACTTTGAAGAGGAAATCCTCCCGCGCGCCAAGAAGGGCGAGACCGTGCTCATCGCCGCTCACGGCAACTCCCTGCGCGCACTGGTCAAGCACCTGGACAATATCTCTGATGATGATATTGCCGGATTGAATATCCCCACCGGCATCCCGCTGGTTTATGAGATTACCGAGGACGGCTCGGTAGCAAACCCAGGCGGTACCTACCTGGATCCGGAAGCTGCTGCTGCCGGTGCCGCCGCCGTTGCTGCGCAGGGCGGTAAGTAAGTAACTGCGCTAAAGTCCCCGGGGAGTATTCCCTGGGGACTTTGTGATGGATAGGCTAGACACGTGGAATTGATTCTTTCCTTTGCCGCCGGCGTGGTGGCCTGCGGGTTGGCGCTGCCGGCGATGTCCTGGGCGCGCGGGCGCATTGCGCGCTACCGCCAGGCTACCGATGTCGGGGCCAATCAGGTTACGACGGTTAGCCAGGTGCTGCACTTGGCCGTGCAAGGCTCGCCGACGGCGCTGACGGTGCTGGACCGCAGCCAGGAAATCGTCATGTCTAATCCGGCCGCGCATGAGATGTCCTTGGTGCATGACCGCGCCGTTAACCCGGAGGTATGGGAGACCGCGCAGGAGGTCTTCGAAGACAAGGAGACCCGCACCGTCGACATAGCTATTCCCAAGCGGCGCACGGGACACCGTGTCACGCAGGTCAGGGCGGTGATTAAGCCACTGACCCTTAATGACGGCCGCTTTGTCATCGTCTACGGCACCGATGAAAGCGAAAATGTCCGCATGGAGTCCGCCCGCCGTGACTTCGTGGCGAACGTCTCCCACGAGCTCAAGACGCCCGTCGGCGGCATTGCCCTGCTGGCGGAGGCCCTGCTACAAGACCCCGGCGACCAAGAGACCGTGGAGTACTTTGGCAATAAGGTCTATAAGGAAGCCAACCGCATGGCCGATATGGTCAGCGAACTTATCTCCCTGTCCAAGCTGCAGGGAGCCGAGGCCCTGCCGGAGATGGAACCCCTAGCCGTAGATGATCTCATCGATGAAGCCCTCTCGCGCAACCACCTTGCTGCCGAGGCCCGTTCCATCGAGCTCAACCGCGGCGCCTCTGTCGGCGTGCAGGTTAAAGGCGATCGATCCCTGCTGGTAACAGCACTATCCAACCTGGTCTCCAATGCGATTAACTACTCGCCGGAGAAAATGCCGGTGTCTGTCTCCCAAAAGGTGGTGGATGGTGGGGTCGTACTCATCCGCGTCACGGACCGTGGCATTGGCATCGCACCGGATGACCAGAAACGTGTTTTTGAACGCTTCTTCCGTGTAGACCAAGCCCGGTCGCGGCAGACCGGAGGCACTGGCCTAGGATTAGCAATTGTTAAACACGTGGTGGCCAACCATGGTGGCAATATCAAACTATGGTCCCGGCCGGGTACGGGTTCTACATTCACCATTGAATTGCCCATCTACAGGGAAGAAAAGCCAGCGCAGGAAGCTGGCATGAAGGATAATGAGAAAAGGGATGCCGTCGACGCGGCGGCGCCTGGGCTCCCGCGTGCAGTGGCACGCGTTGCAGCACGTCGAAAGGATAAAGCACAATGACCACCATCCTCATCGTTGAAGATGAAGAGTCGCTGGCAGATCCGCTGGCATTCCTCCTCCGCAAGGAAGGTTTTGAACCCATCATCGCGCATGATGGCCCTACCGCGCTGGAAAAGTTTGCCGCAAACGACATCGATATCGTCCTTTTGGACCTCATGCTGCCCGGCATGTCCGGCACCGAGGTATGCAAACAGCTGCGCACTACTTCGTCCGTGCCCGTCATCATGGTCACCGCGCGCGACTCCGAGATTGATAAGGTCGTCGGCCTCGAGCTGGGCGCCGATGACTACGTCACCAAGCCTTATTCTTCCCGCGAGCTTATCGCCCGCATCCGTGCGGTACTGCGCCGCGGCCATGATTCTGGAGCCGGTGCCGAGGCCGAGGCCGAGGAAGAGGTTGCCGAGCAGATCCTCGAAGGCGGCCGCGTCAAGATGGACGTGGAGCGCCACACCGTTACCGTCGCAGATGAGCCGGTATCCATGCCTCTCAAGGAATTCGACCTCCTGGAGTACCTATTGCGCAACGCCGGCCGCGTGCTCACCCGCGGTCAGCTCATTGACCGCATTTGGGGCGCTGATTATGTCGGAGATACCAAGACGCTCGACGTCCACGTCAAGCGTCTCCGCTCCAAGATTGAGGAACAGCCCTCCCGCCCGAAACACTTGGTCACGGTGCGCGGTCTGGGCTATAAATTCGAGCTCTAATCTTCCGCCTGCAGGCTTTCAGCCTTCACACTGGCCGGGTGCTGCGTGAGCTGAACGCCGTGTTCGGCCGCCGCCGCTCGGGCCTTGCAGTGCGCGGCCAGAATCTCATAAGACTCGCGGCCCATTAGTGCTACCAGCTCGTCCTCGTGCGACTGCCACATCGGCAGCGGATTGGCGTGACAGGCGGAATCGGCCGAGCAATACCAATCAAAATCTTCGCCGCCATTGCCCCAACCGCGACGGTCATACTCGCCTATCTGGGTGCGTAGGATCTCCTGCCCATCCGGGCGTTCTTCATAATCCTCGTACCGGCGCAGCGGCAGCTGCCAGCACACCTCCGGCTTGACCACTGTGAGCTCTTCGCCAGCATCCACCGCCCACTGGTGCAGCGCGCAGCCCGTGCCCGTAGCCCAACCGGCGCGGTTGGCAAAAATGCACGCTCCATCCACAATCGGCGTCTTCAGCGCCGGTTCCGGTTCCCCGTCCTCGCCGTCGAGTTCGTCCCATTCCAGCCACGGTTCTAATTCATCCGTATCGTCTTGCGCGAGGAATTCATCTACCCCCGCTGGGCGCAGCTGCCAATATTCGGCGGGCATGCGCGCGACGGCGTCATAAAGCTGGTCGCGGTCTTCCTCATCGGCCATATAAGCTCCATGCACGCAGCAGCCCACTTCGGGCTGGCGCTTGTCGATGCCCCGGCATGCCGAAGTACCAAACTGGCAGCTGTAGTGCGATTCCACCCATGTCAGGTCGATGGAAAAGACGTGGTGTGGGTCGTTCGGATTGGTAAATTCAAACCACTCCCGCGGGAAATCGGGGGCCTCTTCGCGGCCTGCTCTTATCGACGCCGCCGCGGGCGAGCTCGCGGGAAAACCTAGATATACCGTGTCAGATTTTGGGCGATTCACACCTAACCACGGTAGACCTACTACGCTATTAGTGTGCGATTAGGTGTATTAGACGTCGGAAGCAATACTGTCCACCTTGTTGCGGTCGATGCCGCGACGGGCGGACGACCGACTCCGATGAGTGATTGGAAGACCCCGCTCCGGCTGGTAGAACAGCTGGATAAGAAGGGCAACATCCATGAAAAGGGTGTAAAGAAGCTGGTCAGTGCCGTAGCTGAAGCTAGCGAGCTGGGTGAAAAGCTGGGCTGCGCTGAATTCATTGCCTTTGCTACCTCGGCGGTGCGCTCCGCGCCCAATTCTGAGGAAGTGCTCGATGAGGTGGAAAAGCATACTGGCGTGCGCCTGCAAATCCTCTCCGGCGTGGAAGAAGCCCAGCTGACCTTCCTCTCCGCGCGTCGCTGGTATGGCTGGTCCGCTGGCCGTATCACCAACCTGGATATCGGCGGCGGCTCGCTGGAGCTTTCCACCGGTACTGATGAGCACCCCGACCTTGCTTTCTCCCTCGACCTAGGTGCCGGCCGGTTGACCCATAATTGGTTCGACACCGACCCACCAGAGAAGAAGAAGGTAAGTGCGCTGCGCGATTTTATTGATGCGGAGCTTGAGGACGTTGCCGCACAGATGAAGGCGATGGGTCCCGCCGGCCTCGCCGTGGGCACCTCTAAAACCTTCCGTACGCTTGCACGACTTACCGGTTCTGCGCCCTCGTCTGCCGGCCCATACGTCAAGCGCACGCTGACTGCACCGGGTCTGCGTCAGTTGATTTCCTTCATCTCCCGCATGACTGCGGCAGACAGAGCGGACCTAGAAGGTGTAAGTTCTAACCGATCGCACCAAATCGTTGCCGGCGCTCTGGTGGCCGAGGCATCCATGCGAGCCTTGGAAATCGAGAAGCTGGAAATCTGCCCATGGGCGCTGCGTGAGGGCGTCATTTTGCGCCGGACCGACAAGGGATTGGAATAGGAAGAGATCATGGCTGACCAGAATAAGTTGACCGTGGCAGAGCTGCTGGCTCGCAATAACAAAGCCCGCGGCGAGAAGGAAAGCAAGAAAGACAACCGTTCTCGTCGCCACCGCCGCAGCCTGGATGAAGGCGGCATTTCCGTTGCCGAGCTGACCGGCAACCTCAAAAAGGTCAAGGCTTCTCCTGCTGAGGCCAAGCACACCTCCGTCTCTATCGACGAAGACGCCCCCGTCATCCGTTCCCCCAAGTCAGCCGAACAGGCCGGTGCCGATTCCGCGAAGAAGCCCGCCGCGGACCCAGCCGCAAAGCCGGCGGCAAAGCGCGCGGCACAGCCCGCAGCTAAGGCGGCGCAGACTACCAAGCCTGCCGCAAAGCCCACCACAAAGACTGCAGCTGCTTCGTCCGCTACTCCGGCTGCCGCTGCTCCGGCCGCACAGAAGCCTGCTGCCACCGGCGCGGCACAGGACGCGGCGAAGAAGAACCAGCCTTCAGCCGATGACACCGCGGTAATCCAGCGGGTGGATAAGGCGGGCGAGGCTAAACCTGCTGCGGCAAAGTCTGCTGCGGACACACCAGCGGCAAAGAAGCCAGCCGCAGACAAGGCCCGTGCTGAAAAGCAGGGCACTGCGAAGCCTGCTGCTGAAAAGCCTAAGGACGACAAGCGCGCGAAGGCAGCCGGAGCAGGAGCTGCGGCAGCGGGCGCTGGAGCGGCCGCGGCGGCGGTGCCGACGTCGAAGAAGGCGGGCGTCGCCAAGAGCGCAGAGGAAACCGGCAACCTACCCAAGGTCGAGGACAACGAGGATTGGGTGGAAGAAGAGCACGAGAAGCTCAATCCGGTATCCATCCTGCTGATGATTGTCGCGGGCATCCTGCTGGCGATTGTCATTTTCAAGGGCTTTGAGATTCTGTGGGATAACTTCCCACGCCTGGTCGTGGCTGTCCTAGCGCTGTGCGTCACCGCGATTATGGTCGGTGTGACCCACGCGCTGCGCACCGCACGCGATGGTTTCTCCATGTTCCTGGCCGGCTTTACCGGCCTCGTCCTCACCTTCGGCCCGCTGCTATTGGTTATGCTTTAACCCCGCGCTTGTCGATGCCCCGGTTACCCCACGTGGTAGCCGGGGTTCCACATTTTTGGCATGGTGGAGACTATGACAAAAATTGCAATTTTAGGCGGCGGACAAATCGGTGAGGCTTTGACCTCGGGACTCGTGGCATCGGGCTTTGCAGGCTCGGATATCACGGTTACCAATCGCACCGAATCGCGCAGCCACGAACTCGAACAGACCTATGGCGTGAATACCACCAGCGATAATGCGGCCGCGGTAGACGGCGCGGACTATATCTTCGCGTGCGTGAAGCCCTACGCCATCCTGGAACTGCTCGAAGGCCTGTCGCCGGCGAAGGACGCCGTGGTCGTTTCCATGGCCGCAGGCCTAACGCTAGAGCAGCTGCAGGGTGCGGTGGGCGAAGGCCAGCCGGTGGTGCGCGTCATGCCCAATACCCCCATGTTGGTGCGCCGCGGCATGTGCACCTGCGCGGCCGGCGAGCATGTGAGCGATGCCCAGATGGACGGCGTGCGCGAGCTGCTCGAAGCCGTTGGCGAGGTTGCGGTTATCCCAGAGAAGAATATCGACGCCGCCACCGCGCTGGCGGGCTCCTCCCCGGCATACTTTTTCCTCGTGGCAGAGGCGCTTGTCGACGCCGGCGTGCAGCTCGGCCTTCCCCGCGACGTCGCTGAGAAGCTTGCCGCCCAGGCTGCGGCCGGCTCCGGCGAGATGTTGGCCAGCTCTGGCCGCTCGGCCACCCAGCTGCGTGCCGGAGTGACCTCGCCGGGCGGCACCACCGCGGCCGCTGTTCGCGAGCTGGAGGAGTCCGGCCTGCGCGGAGCGTTCTACCGCGCGGCAGAGGCCTGCTCCGACAAGGCTAAGGAGCTTGGCTAAAGCTTCCGTGCGCGACCTTCCCGTGGTGGGGGTGTACCCGCCCGGGAGCGTTGGGGCGGGTGTTAAGCAGCGCTTTCGGGGTAAACCCTAATGAATGCTGTGAAGAAATTTGGCACTTGGGTCGCATTAGTCACATGTTTCACGATAGGCTAGGACAAGCACGTGCGTGAAGTCCTGTGGGAGGGGAAGCCTACAGCGCGCACCGAGCTGAAGGGTTAGATATATATGGCAAATGAAGATAAGGGAACCTTTCTGACGATCGCGGAGGTCGCCGAGATTATGCGCGTCTCCAAGATGACCGTCTACCGTTTGGTTCACGCAGGCGAAATGCCGGCTGTTCGCGTTGGACGCTCTTTCCGCGTCCACGAGTCCGCCGTCAACGAGTACTTGGAGGCATCCGTCTACGGAGCCTAGGCTCGCGCCGCACTAGACAGCGCCCACCTCTGCTGGCCATCGTGGTCAGCGGTGGTGGGCGCTGTTCTTTCTCCTGGGCCCTTTTTGGTCACGGGCTGGGGGCTGGGTAAGATGGTGTGCATTCGTGTCGGCTCGCTGATGTGGCCCGCGGTCCGTGTGGCCACGGCGGCAAGAGTGCACCTTCGCCGTTTTAGCGCTGACAAGTTTGACAGTACGTACTATTTGAAAGTGAGGACTCTATGGGTTCCGTCATTAAGAAGCGCCGCAAGCGCATGTCCAAGAAGAAGCACCGCAAGATGCTGCGCCGCACCCGCGTGCAGCGCCGTAAGCTGGGCAAGTAAACCCAGCCCGCTTCTTGCCCTCCGCCATTGTGCGGAGGGTTTTTGCATGCTTGCCGATGTCCCCCCAGCGCCCGCTACCGCCCTCGCTACCGCCGGTAGTAGCGCCAGCCGCCATAGGAAAAGGCAGCGGTGGCCAGGGCCGGCAGGCCATAGGTGCGGATAGCGCGACGCACTGAGCGATAGTCGCGCACCAGCCAGCCGTGCTCGCTGGCGATGGTGCGCAGCTTACGGTCTGGGTTAATGGCCACGGCGGTACCGACCATGGACAGCATGGGCACGTCGTTGGCGGAATCCGAATACGCGGTGCAGCGCGAAAGGTCCAAGCCCTCGATGGTCGCGAGCGCGGCTACGGCGTGCTTTTTGCCGGGGCCGTGCAGGATATCGCCGACCAGCCGGCCGGTGAACTTGCCATCCTTGACCTCTGCGACGGTGCCGAGCGCTCCCGTAAACCCGAATCGCCGCGCGAGCACCTGCGCTAGCTGCACCGGGGTGGCCGTGACCAACCACACCTGCTGGCCGGCGGCTAAGTGCATTTCTGCTAACTGGGTAGTGCCAGGGTATGCGCGGCGCGCGAGCGAGGCGTCCACGATCTCCTCGCATAGATCGACCAGCTCGTCGACGCTGCGGCCTTTGACAAACTCCAGCGCCTGCGCACGGCCGGCGGCGACGTCTCGGGCATTTTCGCTGCCGGAGACGCGGAATTTAAGCTGCTTCCACGCAATCGGCAAGATCTCTGATAACCGGAAGTAGCGCTTGCGCGCCAACCCGAAGGCGAATTCCACGAGGGAGGAGCCTTGGATGAGGGTATTGTCGACGTCGAAAAACGCCGCCGCGCCCACATCTACCGGTACGTCCGGGTCCTGGGCGGTAATACGCTGCGAGCCCGCCGCGTCATAAGAGCCGGTTACCGAATCCACACCGGAGGCAAAATCCTCTAGCTCCAGCCCGAATTCTTCCAATGCCGCCGCGGCCGCGGCTTCGCCGGCGGTGCGCTGGGATTCCTCATCCAGCGGGGCGAGCGCCTGGTTTTCTAAAAAATTACGCAGATTGCCGCGCGAAGCGGTCCAGTTGGCCAAGAATTCGCGGGGAGTTTCAGGGAACCCTGGGGGAGTGGTAGCGGACACGAGTCAGACAAACAGCTTTCGCAAACGCGGGGTGGACTAACGTGTCCATAGTAATGGTTTCGACCGCCGCCGTCCCTGTGAGGAGAATATGTCTCAGCATTTCGTCGAGCTCATGGTGCGCACCACCTGCGGTTCTTGTGCGCGCGTGAGGGAGCAGATTACCCCCGTTGTCACGCAGGCAGGTGCGGAGCTTGCCGTGCGTAACGTGGATGAGGATGCGGAGCTGGCCATGGAGTTCGGTGATCGCGTACCCGTCGTGGTTATCGACGGCGAAGAGTTCGCCTGCTGGGAAGTAGACAATGCCGAGCTCGCGGCCGAGCTAAGCAGATAATTCGGGATCCCTGCCACCGACGGGTACTCTTTTGGTGGGTTAAAATCAATCAAATGGTTGAGGAGTGTTGTGCATGAGCGTGCTCGTCGTGGGCATGTCCCACCAGTCGGCGCCAGTGGCGCTGCTGGAGAAGCTGAGCATGGATAGTGCGGTCCAGGATTCCGCCTGCGGGAAACTGGTGGCGGCCGACTCACTTTCAGAGGCGATGATCATCTCCACCTGCAACCGCATGGAGGTCTACACCGTTACTAACTCCTTCCATGCCGGCGTGCAGGAAGTCGTGCGCGTGCTCACCCAGGTATCGGACGTGAGCGAGGAGGAGCTGCGCAGCTACCTCTACGTGCGCTATGCCGACGCCGCGGCCGAGCACCTGATGTCCGTGACCTCTGGGCTGGATTCCATGGTGGTAGGAGAGCAGCAGATCATCGGCCAGGTGCGCAGCGCCTACCAGGCCGCCTCCGAACAGGGCACGGCCGGACCGCGCATCCACGCGCTGGCGCAGTCGGCACTACGGGCGGGCAAGCGCGTGCACTCCGAGACCGACATCGATGAGGCAGGCTCCTCCATGGTGTCCTTCGCTTTCGACCAAGCCCTGCAGCGCCTAGACGCCGAGGACTTGGCCGGCAAGACCGCGTTGGTCCTCGGCGCGGGCGCTATGGCATCGCTCGCCGCCACCCACGCCGGCCGGCTGGGGGTCAAGGAGCTGGTGCTGGCCAACCGCACCCGTGAGCGCGCCGAGCGCCTGGCCAGCCACGCCGAGGAGGCGGGCGTTGCCGCCCGCGTCGTGGACTTTTCCCAACGTGCCGCCGCGCTTTCCGACGTCGACCTGGCCATCTCCGCCACCGGCGCCGATAACTTCACCATCGAGGCCACCGACATTCCCGCCGGCCGCGAGCTCATGCTCATCGATCTCTCCCTGCCGCGCGATATCGACGATGCCGCCGCTGCGGCCGAGGGCGTGGATCTGGTCAATATCGAGCGCCTGAGCAAGTCGCTCTCGGCCGCCGATACCGACGTCGCGGCCGGCACTAGCCCGCACGCGCAGGCCCGGCGCATCGTCGACGAAGAGCTGGCAGCCTATACCTCTGCGCAGCGCGTACGCGATGTCGTCCCGGCCGTGAGCGCCCTGCACCGCCGCGCGGCCGACCTCGTGGAATGCGAGGCCGCACGCCTGCAACATAAGCACCCCGAAATCTCGGGCAAGCAACTTGAGGACGTCCAGCGCGCCCTCAAGCGCGTGGCCGATAAGCTGCTGCATGAACCAACGGTGCGGGCGAAGAAACTGGCGGCGTCGGAAAGCAGTGTCAGCAGCGAGAATGCCCTGCAGGAACTTTTTGGCCTGCAACTGGAAGGCTCCGGAGTGTCCGTGGCCGTTAATGAATTGCCCACCATGACTAAGGAGGCCTAAATGTTTCAGATTGGTACCCGCGGCTCCAAGCTTGCCACCACCCAGGCGGGCCACGTCCGCGATTGGCTTATCGACGCCGGCTTTGACTCCCAGCTCCACATCGTCACCACCGCCGGCGACGTCAATATGGCACCGGTCGAGCGTATCGGCGTCGGCGTATTTACCCAAGCGCTGCGCGAGGCCCTCTATGCCGGCGAGTGCGATATCGCCGTCCACTCTTTTAAGGACCTGCCCACCGCGCCCGATGATCGCTTCCGCCTCGTGGTGCCGCAGCGCCAGGATTCCCGCGAGGCGCTCGTCGCCCGCGATGGCCTGAGCCTGGCGCAGCTGCCGCAGGGCGCGCGCGTGGGTACCTCCGCCCCGCGCCGCATCTCCCAGCTGGCCGCCATCCGCCCCGACCTGGAGATTCGCCCGCTGCGCGGCAATATCGATACCCGCATGTCCAAGGTCACCGACGGCGAGCTCGACGCCGTCTTGCTGGCCTATGCCGGCCTGCTGCGCGGCGGCTACGCGGACCGCGCCACCGAAATCTTCGAGCCCTCCGTCTTCATGCCGGCGCCGGCCCAGGGCGCCCTCGCCATCGAGGCTGTGGCCGGAACCGAGGCTGCCGCGGCCCTCGATGCCATCGTCGATGACCGCGCCTCGGCCGCCGCGGCCGGTGAGCGCGCCGTGCTGGCCCGCCTTGAGGCCGGCTGTACCGCGCCGGTGGCCGCCACCTCGCGCTGGGACGGCGACCAGCTCACCGTGCGCGGTGGCGTCTTTGCGCTCGATGGTTCGCGTCAGCTTACTGCCACCGCCTCCGGGCCTGCGGCCGAAGCCGCCGAGCTCGGCGCGCGCGTTTCCGACGAGCTTTTCGCCGGTGGTGCGGCCGAGCTGCTGGGCAAGTAATTTCGCCTTTAGGCGCTAATAATTTAAGGTGTAGATACCACAAATCATTGTCCCGCAATGATCCGGCCCCCTTTAAGGGCATCCCAGGACTTAAGGCCTGGGATTTTGGCCGTTATGACCGTGTCACCCACCGCCGGCGCGGGGAACCACACCGCATGCGATCATGTCCGTGCGCGGTGCCGCGCGCCCGAATTTAGAAAAGAACTTTATGAGCAATGCCGCGCCAGACACCCAATTGGGCAAGATCGTCTTTGTGGGCGCTGGTCCAGGTAATCCCGACCTGCTGACCGTCCGCGCCCGCGAGGTTCTGGCAAATAGTGCCATCGCCGTGACCGATCCAGAGGTCATGCAGGGGGTGCGCGATGCCGTCGCAGCCGCCCTGCCCGTTCCGCAAGAGCTTCTCGACGCCGCCGAGGCTGAATACGCCCAAATGTGCGCCGACGCCAAGGCCAAGGGCGCGCGCCGCAAGCCGCCCCGCCCCGCCCCGCCAACGGCGGCGGTGCTGTATGAACCGGGAGAGGATATCGTCGGACAGCTGCGTGAATGCTTGGTTGAGGCCGACGGCGAAGATGTCATCCGCCTCGTGACCGGCAACCCGCTGCACCGCGAGTCCATCAAGGCCGAAATCAATGCCGTGGCCTCCGCAGGCCTGGAATTCCAGGTCGTGCCGGGCATGTCCCTGCCGTCGACCGTGCCGTCCTTTGCTGGCATTGCACTCGGCTCGACTTATACCGAGGCCGATGTCACCAACGGTGCCGATTGGGACGCATTGGCCAACGCCACGCAGCCCATCGTTCTGCAGGCCACGAAGGAGGACCTGCCGGTCATCTCCGAAGAGCTACAACAACGCGGCATGCCGGCCGAGACCGAGGCTTTTGTCACCGTGCACGGCACCACCCGCCTGCAGCGCACCTACGAGACCACTCTGGGCACCATGGGCAAGCTCGACGCTGACCTTGTCGGCCCGCTCGTGGTCACCCTCGGCCGCAGCATCGACGACCGCACCAAATACTCCTGGTGGGAAAACCGTCCCCTCTACGGCTGGCGCGTGCTCGTGCCGCGCACTAAGGAGCAGGCTGGCCCGATGTCCGCGCGCCTGGCCGGCTACGGAGCCATTCCCCAAAACGTGCCCACCATCTCCATCGAGCCGCCGCGCAATCCGGCACAGATGGACCGCGCCATTAAGGGAATCGTTGAGGGTCGCTATAAGTGGATCGTCTTTACCTCCGTCAACGCAGTGAACGCGGTGTGGGATAAGATCGCCCAGCTGGGCCTCGACGCCCGCGATTTCGCCGGCGTCCACCTCGCGGCCGTGGGCACCAAGACAGCGGCCGCCATCCGCGCCAAGGGCATGGTCCCGGAGCTTTTACCGCACAAGAAAAAGCAGAACGCCGAGGGCCTGCTCGATGTCTTCCCCAACTTCGTGGAAGATATCGACGCCGTCGGCCGCGTCCTGCTCCCGCGCGCCGATATCGCGGCCGATACCCTCGTGGATGGGCTCAAGGCCCTCGACTGGGAAGTCGATGACGTCGTGGCCTACCGCACCGTCCGCGCCGCCCCGCCTTCGGCCGAGATCCGCGACATGATCAAGACCGGCGGCTTCGACGCGGTCGCTTTCACCTCTGGGTCCACCGTGCGCAACCTGGTGGGCATTGCGGGCAAACCGCACCAGCGGACGATCATTGCGTGTATCGGGCCGTCGGCAAGAGCGGCCGCGGAAGAGATGGGCCTGCGCGTCGATGTCGTGCCCGAGGTCGCGGACGTACCCGCGCTTGTCGACGCCCTCGCAGACCACGTCGCCGCCCTCCGCGCCGCCGGAAACCTTCCCGCGCCGAGGAAGAAGCGCCGCTCGCGCAAGAAGGCTACTAAGGTCGACAAGGCATAAGTTTTAGTCTCGCTCTAAGGAGTACCCAATGAGCACCTTCCCAGCCCGCCGCCCACGCCGCCTGCGCACCACCCCCGCGATGCGCAACCTTGTGGCCGAAACCCAGGTCCGCCCCTCGGACCTGATTTTGCCCATGTTCATCGTGGACGGTCTCGACGCCCCGCGCGAGATTCCCTCCATGCCGGGCGTTTACCAGCACACTTTTGATTCCCTGCGCCGCGCGACCGAAGAGGCGCTAGAAGCCGGCGTGACCTGCGTCGATCTTTTCGGCGTTCCGCTCGAGGAAGACAAGGATGATACCGGCTCCGTCGCGTGGGACCCGCAGGGCATTTTGAACCGCGGCATTTCCTGCCTGCGCGAGGAATTCGGCGATGACCTCATCGTGATGGCCGATACCTGCCTCGACGAATTCACCTCCCACGGCCACTGCGGCGTGCTGGATGACAAGGGCCGCGTGCTTAACGACGAATCCGTCAAGCTCTACCAAGACATGGCCCGCTCCCAGGCCCGCGCCGGCGCCCACATCGTCTCCCCGTCCGGCATGATGGACGGCCAGGTGGCCGCCATCCGCGCCGACCTCGACGAGGCCGGCCACGAGGATGTGGCCATCATGGCCTATTCCGCCAAGTACGCCTCCGCCTTCTTCGGACCGTTCCGCGACGCCGTCGGTTCCTCCCTCGAGGGCGACCGCCGCACCTACCAGCAGGATCCGCGCAATTTCCGCGAATCCCTGCTCGAGGTCGAGCTCGACATCGAAGAAGGCGCGGACTTCGTCATGGTCAAGCCCGGCCTGCCTTACTTGGATGTGCTTTCGGCCGTGGCGGAGACTTCTCCCGTGCCGGTTGCGGTCTACCAGGTCTCCGGCGAGTACGCGATGGTCAAGGCCGCGGCCGCCAATGGGTGGATTGACGGCGAGGCCATCATGCTCGAGTCCCTGACCGCGTTCAAGCGCGCCGGTGCCGACCAGATTCTCACCTACTTCGCTACCGAAGCCGCCCGCCTGCTCAAGTAAAGGATCCCTGTGACTGTTACGCCCCCGTCGTCCGCCCCTGCTCCGCGCTCGCCGCGCACGCAACGCCCGGAATCCGTGGCGTACATGCTGTGGCTGTGGATGGGCGCGCTGTGCGGCGAGGCCGTGCACCAGGTGCTCAACGTGGTGCTGACGCTGCTCAACCACGACGTACTCATGTCGCAGGCCAAGGAGATGGCCAAGTCCGCACCGGCCGGCGTCGATGAAGCCCAGCTTTCCGACGCCTTCCTCCGCACCGCCGCCTACGCCTCCGTCGCCCTTTCGGCAGCCATTTCCTTGGCGATTATCGTGCTGCTGGCCTTCCTGCTGCGGTCCTTGGCGCGTCGCGGCAAGCGGGCCGGTACCTCGCGGCGCGTGTGGTTCGCTTTCTCGCTGTATTTTGGCTTCCGCATCCTGCTGACCTTCATGGTTACCCCGGCCGGCGCTGATGTGCCCGATTGGCTCTTTGCCGCCGATGGCATGGTGCAGATCCTGGTCGGCGTCGCGGCGGTGCTCGGCCTGATTTTCTCCGTGCGGGTCGATACCTTGGATTACACCGGCGAGCTCGAGCAGATGCGCGAGCTGGAAAAGGAACTCGAACAAGCGCAGCGCGAGAAGAAGCGCGCCGAGCAAGAACGCAAGCGTGCCAAGGATGAACAGCGCAGCAAGCGCACTGACCGGGAGGACAAGCGATGAGCAATACCGAGCGGCCCGGCCCCCGGGACTATAACCGCGCGGCCAGAAATACCTCCGCCAGCCAGAACCTCGACGCCTGGCCACGGCCGCTGCGCTGGGCCTATTGGGTGCTCGTCGTCAGCGCCGTGCTCATGTTGGTCAGCGGTCTGGTGGGCATCTTCGGCTCGGGCGGACCGCAGGTAGAACCCCAGAACGCGCAGGTCGCGGAGTATCTCCACTCCAATCGCCTATTTGTTGCGGTGACCAATACCGTCGGCGCCGTCGTGCTGGCGCTCTTTGCCGCGCAGCTGGCCAGCGGGTCCAAGTGGGCGCGCCGCATCATCACCATTGTCATCGCCATCGCGCTCTTTAATAATATCGCCGCCCTGGCGCTTGGCATTGGCGGGCTTAGCCTGCTGATTATCCCCATTTCCTTGATCATCGCCCTCGCGCTGCTTTTCCAGCCGCAGTCCAACCGCTTTATTAAGGACCGCAGCTTGCGTGGCTAATTAGCCCCCACTCCAACTTTTGATTCATAATTGGGGCATGTCTCGACTTAATCGTGCCCCGCTTATCGACGCCGCCCTCGGCCGCACCCCCTCCCGACCCCCAGTTTGGTTCATGCGCCAGGCTGGCCGTTCGCTGCCGGAATACCGCGCCGCCCGCGAGGGGATTAGCATGCTCGATTCCTGCTTCATGCCAGAACTGCTAGCAGAAATTACCCTGCAGCCGGTGCGCCGCCACGACGTTGATGCTGCCATTTTATTTTCCGATATCGTGGTCCCGCTCAAAGCCGCCGGAGTCAAGGTCGATATCGTGCCGGGCCGTGGGCCGGTGATGGAGCAGGCGGTGCGGAGTAGGGAGGACGTCGGCAAGCTGCCGCTGCTAGAGGCCGACGTCCCCGAGGTTACTGAAGGCATCGCCCGCATCCTGGCCGAGCTCACCGAAACCCAAGCGCTTATCGGCTTCGTTGGTGCGCCGTTCACGCTGGCTAGCTACCTCATTGAGGGCGGGCCGTCTAAGAACCACGAGCGCACCAAGGCCCTCATGCACGCCGAGCCGGAGACCTGGCATCTGCTCATGCGCCGCCTGGTGCCTACCATCACCCGCTTCCTGCAGGTGCAGGTCGACGCCGGCATCGACGCCATGCAGCTTTTCGATTCCTGGGCGGGCTACCTCAACGAGCGCGACTACCGCGAATTCGTTTTGCCGTATTCGCGAGAAATCCTGGCCGGCGTAGATATTCCGCGCATCCACTTCGGCGTCGGCACCGGCGAGCTCTTGCCAGCAATGTCGGAGGCGGGGTCGGAGGTCATGGGCGTCGACTATCGCGTGCCCATGGATGCCGCGGCCGAGCGCGTGAGCGCCCGCGTGCTGCAGGGCAACCTTGACCCGGCCATGCTTTTTGCCGGCGACGACGCCGTGCGCCAGGCCGTACGCACCATCCGCGGCGAGGTCGATCGGGCGCGCGAGCGCGGCGATATTGACGGCCACATCTGGAACCTCGGCCACGGGGTCCTGCCAACTACTGACGCGGAAGCAATCACCCGCGCCGTTTCCATCATCCACGAGGAGGGCTAAATGCGTATTGCGATTATCGGTGCCGGCCTGGCGGGCTTGACGGCCGCTTACGAGCTGCGCGACCACGACGTCGAGGTTTTCGAGGCCGCCGGCCGGATCGGTGGCAAGCTGTACTCTGTGCCGTTTAACGACGGCCCGACCGACATGGGCGCCGAGGCCTTCCTCGCCCGCCGGCGCGATGCCGTGGAATTTATCGAATCCCTCGGTCTCGGCGATAGCTTGGTCGAGCCCTCCGGTCTGCACTCGCTGGTGTACTCCGGCGAGCTCAAGCCGTTGCCGCGCGGCGGAATGATGGGCATTCCTTCGCACTCGGAGCCGGTCGCGCATTTGGTCTCGGCCGAGACCGCGCGCCGCATCGACAATGAGGAGCCCTTCGAGTGGACGGCGGGCAGCGACGTTTCCGCAGGCAAGCTGGTGCGCCAGCAGTTTGGCGACGACCTCGTCGACCACGTTATCTCCGCCCTCCTCGGCGGCGTGTACTCCTGTTCGGCCGATGATCTGGGTTTGCGCGCGACCATCCCGGCGCTGGCGGAGACCCTCGACGCGCTGTCCGAGCGCGGCCCAGTGACTCTCTCGGCCGCGGTCCGCACGCTGGAGGAGGCCCGCGCGGCCGCGCCCCGCAGCGGCGGCCCCGTCTTCCAGACTTTTCGCGGCGGCTACGCGCAGCTTTATGAGGCACTGGCCGAGCAATCCCGCGCCAAGATCTACCTCGATACTTTTATCTCCGGCATCACTCGCGAGGGCGAGCAATTCCGCCTGGCCGGAGCACCGGCCGATGCGGCGCCGTTTGATCGCGTGCTGGTAGCTACCCCGGCTCCGACCGCGGCGCGCCTTCTTAGCAAGGTCGCCCCGCAGGCGGCGGGACGGCTGAAGGGAGTGAAGTTGGCAGCGTCGGCCGTCGTGGGGTTGAAATTCGAGTCCGATACAGACCCTTCGGGAAACGCTTTGCCGCAGAATTCCGGCATTCTCGTGGCCACCGACCAAGACGATGTGCACGCCAAGGCCTTTACACTTTCCTCCCGCAAGTGGCCGCACTTGGCTGAGCGTGGCGGTGCCCTCGTACGTGCCTCCTTCGGCCGCTTTGGCGACGACGCCATCGTCCGCGCCGAAGAAGACGACCTCGTCGACTATGCCCTCGATGACCTCCAGCGACTCACCGGCTTCGACGGCCGCGCCGCGGGTGTCGCGGAGATCTTCACCCAGCGTTGGTTCGGCGGCCTGCCGCGCTACGACGCCGGGCACCTCGAAACTGTGGCCGGCGCACGCGGTACCCTCGCGGCGACGCCGGGAGTCGATGTCACCGGCGCCTGGGCCGGCGGCGTTGGAGTGCCCAACGTCATTGCGGATGCCCGCGCCGCCGCCGCGCGCATCGTCGGCTAGCGGTGCCGCACGATTCGTGCATTCCGGGTCATACGCTGTGGCGTGGTGCGGGCATGCCAAAGTGGCAGCAGGGCATCCTGCTGCCTAGCGGCATGAGTGCTAGTGCGGTGGATCCGGCGGGGTCGGTTGCACTGGCTCGTTCGGGCTGGACGGCGATGCGGCGGTATCGGCCCATGGCGGTTGCCACACCACGCGACCTCGGCGGCGAACGAGTCGCCCGCGGACAGGCGGGGCATTCGGGTCATCGTCATTGACACCATTGTGGTACGGGCAGCAGGTGGCGAGGTTTGACATGTTGGTCTCGCCGCCGTGTCGCCACGCTTGCAGGTGATGCACCTGGCATTTATCCGCCGGGTAGTTGCACGCGGGCCACGGGCACACAGGGTTTTCGGCGGCAGCCATGAGCCGCTGCTTTTCGCTGGCCATGCGTTCCGTCCGGTAGAGGTTGACCGCACCTTCGTAGGGATGGACGAGGGTGATAAGCCCGCGCTCTGCCAGCGTGCGCGAGACAAGTTCCGCGCCGGTGAGGCGGGCACCGTCGGTGAGCTGGATGGTGATTTCTTCGCCGTCGCCGTCGATGATGCGGTCGAGTTCGTCGAGCGTGATAATTGCATTCGTCGTAATGGTTGGACGGGTGGCTGGGGCGGCGCCGGAAGGGGAGAAGAGCTCCGCAACGGAATCGAGAGGCGCGTCCTCGTCCAGGCTGGATTCCAAGTCCGCGATGAGCGAGGAAGGCCCGGTAATAGCGAGGGTCCACGGCGCGTCCTTGCGACGGCGGATGCGCACGCCGGGGCGTGGCGGGGTCGGGGGATTGAGTTCGCGCAGCTTTTTACGCGCTAGCTTTTCCATTTCATCGGTATCGGCGGCGGTGCGACACAACTCCACGCGCAGGCGCCAGGCATCGCGCTTGGTCTTGGCGCGGGAAGCGTAGCGCTCGATTACCTCCAGCGTGGGCAGTGGGTGGGCGCGGTCGCGCGCGGCGTTAACCGCCTGGCGTTGGAGGCGGGTAAAGGAGGTGGGGGCAAAGAGGGCGTCGGCAAGCGTGAGCAAGGTGAGGGCCGTTTTATTGGGCGCGCCGGCGGCGCACAGCTGGTCTTCAGACATGCCAGCGCACCCGGCAACGATATCGATGCCGGGCGCCAAGGCCGCGAGATAGGTCTGAAGAGCTGTCATGCCCCGCAGCCTAAGCCACCGCGCGCAATCTGTGCGAGGGTGAGCGCGCGAATCTGTGGATAACTAGGGCCGGAAGGGCGAATTTCGGCCCGCACTCGCTGCGGGCCTGTGGATAACTAGCCCTTATTGCGGAAGACGAAGATGGAGGAGAAGTCTTGGTCGCCGTGGCCCATCGCCTGCATTTCCTCGAAGCGGCCGATGGCGGCAGTCAGGGCGGGCAGCGGCTTGGTGGAGGTCATCTCCATGAGCTTCGCGTCCTTAGCCAGGGCGTCGACGGTGAAATCGCCCGGGTCGGTATTGCGCTCGCCGGTGATAAATGGCGCCTTCATATTCGCGATGAAGGACAGACCGGTGATATCAAGCATTTGCAGCACAACCTCGGAGTCTAGGCCCTCGGACTCGCCGAGTTGCAGGGCTTCGAGCAGGCCCTCGGCGGTGACGGCGAGCGCGAGGTTCGCCAGCAGCTTTCCGATGGCCGCCGTGGCCGCCGCCTCCACCCCGATGAGCTTGTCTTCTCCCGCCCAGGACTCGGCGAGGGACATGGCTTGCTCGCGGCGGGCGTCGTCAGGCGTGCCCACATAGATGCCGAGCTTGCCCTCGCGGGCCGGGCCGAGCGTGCCGACGACCGGGGCGTGGACGTAGGTTTCCACGGCGGCGGCGAATTCGCGGGCATCGTTGGGCGAGACGGTGGTGGTATCGATCCAGGTCACGCCGGCGGGGATGAGCTGCGGCTCGACGACGACCTCGCGGACATCGTCAGGCCCGAAGAGCGAGGTGATGATGACCTCGGCGTTCACTACGGCCTCGGTGGGCGAGGCGGCAAGCTCGGCGCCTTCCTCCACCAGCGGCTGGGCACGCTCGGCGGTGCGGTTCCAGACGGTCAATTCGATGCCGTCTTGCTCATTGAGCAGGCGGCGGGCTAGTTCGGTTCCCATGCGGCCAGTTCCAAGAAATGCAATCCTCATGGTTTCCCAGTGTGCCATCATTGGGTGCAGGTTCGCCGCGTCTTGCGCGAGCCCCGGACGGGGGGAGCCGTACCCGGCAACGCGACAAGACGGCCAGGAAGCAGTTATGGCGTGGTTCATCTTGATTTTCTCCGGCGCAGTCGAGGCCGTGTGGGCGGCGGCATTGGATAAATCCGCAGGTTTTACGCGTTTGTGGCCCTCGCTTATTTTCCTCGTGGCCTGCGCGATTTCCATGGGCGGGCTGGCGTGGGCGATGCGCAGCATCCCGGTAGGCACGGCCTATGCGGTGTGGGCGGGTGTTGGCACGTCGGGGCGGTTATCTATTCCTTCGCGGCCGGGCACGAGGTCGCCACGGTGTGGAAGGTGTTTTTCCTCTCCATGATCATCGGCGGCATCGTGGGGCTGAAAGCGGTGAGTTAGAGACCCGGAATCCGCGGCGCGGGAGGCAGCGGCGGCGCAGGCGGTGGGGCGGGCGCAGGCACGGCGGGCACTGCCGGCATATCAGGCACCGCGTCCTCGATGCGCCCGCGGACCTCATGCGGCGGAATGTTGAGGTTCGGCAGTCCGCTCTTATCCCGCGCGGGAGGGCGTGGCGCTGCCGGTCGCGGTGCGGGCGCCGCGGTTGACGGCGAAGGGTCCGCGGCCGGCGGCGAAGGAGGCGCCGTGTCTTCCTGCGGCAGGTCGCGAGGGGTGAGAGGGTGGGGAGGGGGCTGCCAGGAGGGGGCGTCGGCAAGCGGGGCGGCACCTACCGAGGTAGGCAGCGGCCGTTCGGGCGCGGGCCGGGCACAACCGGCGAGGCAGAAAGCGACCAGGATGGCGAAAATGACAGTGCGCTGCATTGAAAATCCCCCCGAATTGAAAAGTGCAACGCCCCGAAGTTTAGCGGCTGACTGTGAATCGCGCAGTCCAACTTTTGTATAGCGCGCGAATCGCTAGAATGTCAGACATGCCTAATACTTCCCAGTCGCAACAGTGGTTTGAGCGTTCCTCCAAGGTGATTCCGGGCGGGGTGAACTCGCCGGTGCGCGCGTTCGGCTCCGTGGGCGGCCAGGCCCGCGTCATTGAGCGCGGCGCGGGTTCGCGCCTGTGGGATGCCGATGGCAATGAGTATGTTGACCTGGTCAGTTCCTATGGTCCGATGATTCACGGCAACGCGCACCCGGAGATTGTGGAGGCCGTGCAGAAGGCGGCTGCGGGCGGTTTGAGCTTCGGCTCGCCTACAGAAGGCGAAGCTTTGCTCGCGGAGGCCATCGTTTCGCGCACCGCGGCCGATAAGGTGCGCATGGTCAATTCCGGCACCGAGGCCACCATGTCCGCGGTGCGCCTGGCCCGCGGCTATACCGGCCGCGCCAAGGTATTGAAGTTTGAAGGCTGCTACCACGGCCACGTGGATGCCCTGCTGGCCTCGGCCGGTTCCGGTGTGGCGACCTTTGCGCTGCCGGATTCCCCGGGCGTGACGGGCGCGACGGCGGCCGATACCATCGTCGTTCCTTATAACGATATCGAGGCCGTGCGCGAGGCCTTCGCGCAGCACCCGGGCGAGATTGCTTGCATTATCGCGGAGGCCTCGGCCGGCAATATGGGCACCGTGGCACCAGATGAGGGCTTCAACGCCGCGCTTGCCGACGTCGCCCATGAAGACGGCGCCCTCCTCATCCTCGATGAGGTCATGACCGGTTTCCGCACCTCCTATAAGGGTTGGTACGGCGTCGACGGCGTGGCGGCGGACCTGGTGACCTTTGGCAAGGTCGTCTCCGGTGGCTTGCCGGCCGCTGCCTTTGGCGGCCGCGCCGAGGTCATGGACTACCTCGCGCCGGAAGGTCCGGTCTACCAGGCGGGCACGCTCTCCGGTAACCCGGTGGCAATGGCTTCGGGCCTGAAGTCTTTGGAGCTGGCCGATGAATCGCTCTATGAGCGCCTGCAGGCCAATGCGGACCGCCTGACCGGCATGATTTCTGAGGCGCTGTCGGCCGAGGGCGTAGCGCACCACATCCAGCGCGCGTCTTCGATGTTCTCCATCCGTTTTGCCGAGGGCGAGGGCCGCAACTTCGCCGATATGCAGGCGGCCGAGACCTTCCGCTTCACCCCGTTCTTCCACGCCCTGCTGGATAACGGCATCTATGTCGCGCCGAGCCCATTCGAGACCTGGTTCGTCTCGGATGCTCTTAACGACGCCGACTTTGAACTCATCGAGGCGGCCCTCAAGCCCGCCGCACAAGCTGCGGCCGCTGCGCGTCCCGCAAACTAAGGAGAGACATGACACGCACCATCGTTCACCTCGTGCGTCACGGCGAGGTCCACAACCCAGAGAAGATCCTCTACGGGCGTATCCCGGGGTATCACCTATCCTCGCGCGGGCATTCCATGGCGGCGCGGACCGCGGAGTCCTTTCGCGACCATGATGTGACCTACCTGGCAGCCTCGCCACTGCAGCGCGCCCAAGAGACAGCGCGGCCGATTGCGGAGGTAACGGGACTGGACGTGGACGTCGATAAGACGCTCATTGAATCCGGCAATCGCTTCGAGGGCCTGCGCACCAAGGGTCTGCGCTCCGCACTGTGGAATCCGCGCCGTTGGCCGCTGCTGGTCAATCCGCTGGAGCCATCGTGGGGCGAGCCTTATGACCAGATTGCCGAGCGCATGCTGGGCTCCATCGAGCGCGCCCGTACCGCCGCCGCCGGCCACGAGGCGATTTTGGTCAGCCACCAGCTGCCCATCGTGATGGTGCAGCGCACCGTGCTCGGCCAGCGCTTGCCGCACGCGCCGTGGAACCGCGAATGCGACTTGGCCTCGGTAACCTCCCTGCTTTTTGAAGACAACCAGGTCACCGATATTTTCTACTCTTCGCCGGCGCAGGAGATTTAATGGCACTACGACGCAAACGCGCAGTTGGCGCGGTGCTGGCGGCAGTAGCCGTGACCCTTGCTGGGTGCGCGCAGGATTCCGATAACGCCCAAAATGCGGTTGCTACCGGCGGTAACTTCGAATTCATCACCCCCGGCGGCGAGAAGGTCATCAATTACGAGGAATCCGAGCGCAAGCCGCTGCGCACGTTCTCCGGCGAGGATGTGCGCGATACGGATAAGACCATCTCCTTGGAAGACTATGACGGCGAAATCGTCGTGCTTAACTCCTGGGGCCAGTGGTGCGCGCCCTGCCGCAGCGAGGCCGATGACCTCCAAGAGGTTCACTCCGAGCTGCAAAAACGCCAGATCGGCACCGTCTTGGGCATCAATGTGCGCGACTATAACCCCCAGGTGTCCAATGACTTCCTCGAAGACAACGGGCTGAAGTATCCCTCCATCTATGATCCGCCGTTTAAGACCGCTGCGGCCCTAGGCGGCGTGCCGACTTCCGTGGTGCCCACCACCATTGTCTTGGATAAACAGCACCGCCCGGCTACGGTCTTTTTGCGTTCCATCACCGCTAAAGATGTGCTGGACGTAGTGGACAAGTTAGAAAAGGAATAAATGGATAACGCAGCGAGCATCGGCAACTCTTTTGCTGAGGCCGCGACCTCCGGCCCTCTCCTTCTGGGCCTGCTCGCGGCCGCCCTAGCGGGGCTGGTGAGCTTTGCCAGTCCGTGTGTGATCCCGCTGGTTCCCGGCTATATTTCCTACCTGGCCGGCGTGGTAGGCGGGGAGGTTACCTTCGATGGGGAGTTGGGGGTGGGCGTCGGCAAGCGCAGGCAATGGGCCGTTGTCCTTGCATCGGCACTGTTCATCCTGGGCTTTACCGTGGTTTTTCTGCTGGCGACGGTCTCCGTATTCGGCGCGATTTCCGCGCTAAGGCTCAACGAAGAAATGCTCATGCGGGTCGGCGGCGGCGTGACTATCCTGATGGGCGTGGTCTTCCTAGGCGCGATTCCAGCGCTGCAGAAAGACACCCGCCTGGCGCCGAAGCGCTGGACCACCTGGCTGGGCGCGCCGCTGCTCGGCGGGGTATTCGCGCTGGGCTGGACGCCGTGTCTGGGCCCAACGCTGGCCGCCATCATTTCCGTATCGGCCGGCACCGAGGGCATGACGGCCGCGCGCGGGGTGCTGCTCATTATCTTTTATTGCCTGGGCCTGGGCTTACCGTTCCTTCTGGTGGCGCTGGGCTCCGCGCGGGCGATGCGCACGATTTCGTGGGCCCGCAAACACTCGCATACCATCCAAATAATCGGCGGCGTGGCCATGATCCTCGTCGGCCTGGCCCTGGTAACCGGCCTATGGGGCGAATTTATTAGCCTCATCCGCCAGTGGACCGGCAACTACGGCGCAACCCTTATTTAGGAGAGACGTGAAATATTTCCGCAAAGCCTGGCATTGGCTGACTAGTATGCGCACCGCGCTAGCGCTGCTCTTCTTGCTGGCGCTGGCCGCGATCCCCGGTTCTTTGCTGCCGCAGCGCGATCTCAACGAGCAGAACGTGCAAGACTTTATCGAGTCCAATGGCAACGTGGCGAAGATCTATGACAAGCTGCAGCTTTTCGACGTCTTTTCCTCCGTCTGGTTCCAGGCCATCTTCGTCCTCTTGGCGATTTCCCTGGTTGGCTGCATCCTGCCGCGCTCCTGGGATCACTATAAGGCGTGGAAGACCCCGCCGACGCGCGCGCCGAAGTACCTCCACAAGCTGCCGCTGGCGGCCGAGGGGCACTCGGAAAAGAGCGAGGAGGAACTATCCACGGAAATTAAGAAGCGCCTGAAGAGGTGGCGCGTGGCCGAGTATTCCCCGGAGAAGGACCGTGCCGGCGTGCATACCTTCTCCGCGGAGCGCGGCTACGGCCGCGAGCTAGCCAACCTCATTTTCCACGTGGCGCTGGTAGCCATCCTGGTTACGGTTGCCGCCGGCAAACTGGTCAACTACGAAGGCCAGGTCATTGTGGTCACTGAGTCTGGCTCGCAGGGCGGCGGCCAGACCCTGGACCAGTCCACGGAGTTCTGCAATACCTCTACGTCTAATTTTGACTCCTTCCGCGCCGGCCCGCTTTTCGACGGCACCGGGCTCCACCCTTTCTGCCTCGTCGCCCATGACTTCGCGGCCGAGTACCTGCCGAACGGCCAGGCCGAGATGTTTACCTCCAACGTCTCCTACGCGGAGGGCGATGACATCTACAAGGATGACTCCGAGTGGAAGGATTATGAGCTCAAGGTCAACCACCCGTTGCGGCTCGCGCATAACCGCGTCTACTTGCAGGGCCATGGCTACGCGCCGACGGTCACCGTGGAATGGCCCAATGGTGAAAAGCGCACCCAGACCATTCAGTTCCAGCCGAATGATACGACCTTCTTCTTGTCCTCCGGCGCGATGCGCTTTGACCCGCCGGCCGGCATGCACCCGGACCTCTATGAGCGTCGTCAAAATCAGATCGCCATTCAGGGCCTCTTCGCGCCTACGGCTGAGTGGGCCGGTGAGAACGGCAAGCTGCTGCAGTCCTCCTACCCAGGTTTGCAGGATCCGGCCATGGCCATCGATATCTACCGTGGTGATGCCGGCTTGGATACCGGCACCCCGCAGTCCTTCTTCTCGTTGGATCCGAACCTGGTGCACTCCGGCCAGCTGCGAAAGATTGACCGCGTGAACCTCAACCAGGGTGAGGATGTCACCCTGGACGATGGCACCAAGATCACTTTCGACGGCGCCAGCGAGTTTGCCAATTACCAGGTCTCTTATGACCCCTTCCAGAAGTGGGTGCTGGTCTCCGCGCTGGTAATGCTCATCTCCTTGGTGGGTTCGCTGGTGATTAAGCGCCGCCGCGTCTATATCCGCCTGCGGCCGAACGCGGCCGGCGGCACCGATGTGGAAATGGGCGGCCTCGCCCGCACCGACCGCGCCGGTTGGTCGGAGGAGTTCCACGAGTTGCACCGCGCGCTGCTGGAGCTGCCGGACCCAGATGAGGTCGAAGAAGACGAGCTTTATACCGATGATTAGTACGTCATCCTAGTCCAACAAAAGTTGGACTAGGCCGTTTCGCTGAGTAAGGTAATCAGCACTATCCCGCACGTGTATTGGCTAGGAGCGTTCATGCAGATCGATCAGAATCTGTCTAATTTCTCGGATATCGCGGTGCAGACCGCCTTTGTGGTGTACTGCGTCGCGCTCTTTATGTCGCTGTTCTACTACGGCCGCATGCAGGGAATTATCGAGGGCCGCCGTGCCGTGAAGTCCCAGGCCGCGAAGGTCTTGGTGGGGGCGGGCGCTGGGGGCGTCGATAAGCAGAGCTATGCGGGCGAGGTGGCCCAGTCCTCTTCCGGTATCACGGAAGGTGAGCTGAAGGAGAAGGAGCGCAAGGCCGATAAGCTCGGCGGTATGACCAGCTCGCTGATGTGGGTAGGCATTGCGCTCCACGCCGCGGCGATTGTGCTGCGTGGCCTGGCTACCGGCCGTTTCCCCTTTGGCAACCTATACGAGTACGTGCTGATGGTGAGCTTCGGTGTGCTGCTGGTGGGCAATATTGCCATGCAGCGTAAGGAGTGGCGCACCGTGTGGCCATGGCTGCTCACCCCGGTATTGGCGCTGATGTTTTATGGCTCCACCAAGCTCTATGCCGAGTCTGCCCCAGTGGTGCCGGCGCTGCAGTCGCACTGGCTGCCCATCCACGTCACCGTGGTGTCCTTGGGCGCGTCCATTGGTATTATTTCCGGCATTGTCTCGCTGCTGACCCTATTCCGTATGGCACAGCCGAAGCATGCCGAGCATGGCTTTTTCGGTGCTGTAGCCCGCCCATTGCCTTCTGCCGCGAAGATTGACCAGCTGGCCTACCGTCTGGCCGTAATCACCCTGCCGACCTTGGGCTTGGGCATTATCCTGGGTGCCATCTGGGCTGAGTCCGCTTGGGGCCGCTTCTGGGGCTGGGACCCGAAGGAAACCGTGTCCTTTGCCACCTGGATCCTGTATGCCGCCTACCTGCACGCGCGTGCAACGCCGGCGTTCCGCAAGGCGGCGCCGTGGATCAATGTCATGGCGATGGCGCTGATGGTCTTCAACCTCTTCTTTATCAACATGGTTGTCTCCGGCCTGCACTCCTATGCGGGGCTGAATTAAATGGCGGAGCATACGAGCCCGCGCCATAAGCCGGGCAAGCCGGCTGGTGATAACGCGGTGATTTTGGGGCTGGGCGCGCAATTTGCGGAACGTCGCCGCGAGCTGGGCATCTTGCAACAGCAGCTTGCCGACGCCGCCGGTATCTCCCGCTCCACCCTCCACACCATCGAGCACGGGGGCGCGGGCGTGCGGTGGGAAAAGATTACCGCCGTGGCCGAGGCCCTCGGCTTGGAGATGCGCTTCGTGCCGAAGGAATCCTAATCCTTCTCGCCGTCGGTGCCGCGATTGCGGCGCTGGCGGCGTTTTTCTTCCTCTGCCTCCTGTGCGCGGCGTTGCTTGAAGCGCTCCTTTTCCAAGTTCCAGAGGAATTCTTCATCATCGTCGGGTCCCTTGATGGCGCGGGGTTGTTCCACCTCGCGCTTTTTCCATGTGGAGGGCCCGAAGGCCTTCCACACCAAGTAGGCGGCGAGGACAAAGAGTAAAAGGAGGATGATTCGGCCCATGCGTGGAATTCTACCTGCACCGCGTACAATCAACCCCCATGACGCATAACCCTGAGCCACCCAAGCCGGACCCAGAACTGCGACGCCGTTCCCGTGCGGCGCTGTGGAAGTATGGGCTCGCCCGCGTAGTGCTTTTTATCGCTTTGACCGTGGTGATCGAGCTTTTGTCCATCGCCATCCGCTTTCCCATCCCGGTGCTCGTCTCGGCGCTGTTGGCGCTCTTCGTGGCGCTGCCGCTATCGATGCTCATCTTTAAAAAGTGGCGCATCGAGGCCACCCAAACGCTGGCCGAGTACTCCGCCCAGCGCAAGGCCCACAAACGCTGGGTACAGGCGGAGCTAGAAGGGCGCGCCGCGCAGGACTAGACGAGGATGAGTGCGGCGGCCTCGATAATCGCCCACAGGAGCATCGCGCGGCCGGTCAGGCCGAGCACGGGGATAAGCTTTGGTCCTTGAGCGCCGCGATTGACGGTGCGAATGGCGCGCAGCGCGAAGGGAAAGTAGACCAAGCCGGCGAGTGCGAGCCAGCTGCTGAAGGCAATGCCAATGGTCAGCAGGAATGGCAGTAGGAGTAGCACCGTAAAGAGCAGGCGCGCCTTCTCGTTGCCGAGGCGTACGGCGAGCGTAATCTTGCCGGTTTCGGCGTCGGAGGGAATATCGCGGATATTATTGACTAGGTTCACCCCGGAGCTCATCGCGCCGATGCCCACGGCCAGCGCGAGGCCCGACCACGACAGGCGGCCGGCCTGGGTGAATTCGGTGCCGAGCACAGCGACGAGCCCGAAGAAGATAAAGACGGCGACCTCGCCGAGCCCGCGATAGCCATACGGGTTCTTGCCACCGGTATAAAACCACGCGCCGGTGATGCATAGCGCGCCGACGAGGATGAGCCACCAGGCGTGCGCCGCAAAAGACAGCGCGATGCCGGCGAGTCCGGCCACGGCGAAGGCGGCGAAGGCCGCGAGTTTCACCTGCTGCGGGCGGGCCAGGCCGCCGCCGGTGAGGCGCTGCGGACCGGTGCGGTCGTCGTCGGTGCCGCGGATGCCATCCGAGTAATCGTTGGCGTAATTGACACCGATGATGAGCGCCCACGCCACCACGAGGGCGAGAAGCGCGCGGCCGAAGTGCGCGCCGTCGGCAGCCGCTGCGGCACCAGTACCAGCGATGACTGGGGCGAAGGCATTAGCCCACGTGTGCGGGCGTGCGCCTTGGAGCCAGTCTTTGGCAGTTGCGGGATAGGCAGAAAGTGACATGTCAGTTATTGTGCCACGCCACCGCGGGCATGCTGTGCACAAGGGACGCACACGGCGGATATATAAAAGCCACGGGTATGGCGGAAGCGCGTCGTACGTACCCAAGAAAGGACGGCTGTGGGCCACACCCGTGACAAAAGTTCAATGCGTTGAACTTTCTTAAAGTTATCATGTGAATCGCTCGCGGGGCAAGGCCTTTACTACGATGAATGTCATGCATTTAAGCGATCTCCCTGAACGTACCCAGGACTACCTCAAAGTCCTGTGGGACCTCTCCGAGCACTCCGGCGGCGCGCCCATCGCGCTCAAGGAGCTGGCGGGGCGATTGAACCAAAAGGTGCCCACGGCGTCGGAAGCCGTAAAGCGTCTCGTTGCCCAAGGGCTGGTGGAACATGAGCGCTACGCTGGCGTTTCGCTGACCCCAGAGGGCCAGGCACTGTCCATGGGCATGGTCCGCCGCCATCGTCTCCTCGAGACCTTCTTGGTCAAAGAGCTGGGGTACACCTGGGACGAGGTTCACGAGGATGCCGATCTCCTCGAGCATGCATGCTCCGATCGCTTCATCGATCGACTCGATCAGCACCTGGGCCATCCTCAGCGCGATCCCCACGGCGATCCCATCCCCGACGCGCAGGGCAGCATCGAGGACCTTGGCACGCTCACGCTTGACGACGTCCCCCTTCACACCCCTGTCACCATCGAGCGGGTATGCGACGGAGACACCGAGCTGTTGCGCTACCTCGACAGCCATGGCGTCGGCCTGGGCGTCGAGGTCGTAGTCGATTCCCGCGTTGCGGGCCTGCTCAACCTGCACGCAGGGGACGAGGAGTTCTCTCTTGCGGAAGTCGCGGCCGCCGACGTGACGGTGCGCGCTAACGAAGTCTAATCAGTTCTTAAAGAGCCCTGCGACACCACGACGGTCCACCTTGCCGGGGCCGGTCAGCGGCATCTCAGCAATGCGGATAATCTCGCGCGGAATCTGCCACCGAGGCAGGTCATCGAGCGCTTCGAGGATGTCGGTGCGCGAGGCCCAGCCGGTGTAAGCTGCGGCGATCATCTGGCCAAGACGTGGATCAGGGATGCCCACCACGCATACACTGTCGACGCCCGGTACCTGCAACAAGAGCTGTTCCAGTTGTTCTGGGTGCAACTTCAACCCGCCCGAGTTGATGATGCTGTCCAGACGTCCAGTGACGGTGAGTTGACCGTGGGCGTCGAGCTCCCCGGCGTCGGAAGTTGCGAACCAGCCACCGACGAAGTCGCGCGATTCCACATTGCGGTAGCCCTGCGCAATGGTCGGCCCGCCCAGGAAAATGCGGTTATCTTCCCCGATGCGCACCTCGGTGCCGGGCAGGGGAGTGCCGTTGTAGACGCAACCGCCCGCAGTCTCCGAGGAGCCATAGGTGGTTACCACGGTGATGTCGAGCTTGCGCGCAGATTCCAATAGCTGGGGATGTGGCGCTGCTCCACCTACCAGGATGGAGTTGAAACGGCGCAGTGCTTGGATGCCGTCCAGCGAATCGAGTGCCTTGTGCAGCTGCATCGGTGTGAGCGCGGTGTACATGCGGTCCTCGGTGTGGGCGAGTTCTTCTGCTGCGCGGGCGAACTCGGTGATGTTAAAGCCTTGGGACAGGTCGAGGCACAGTGGCTCCACACCCGCCACCAACGAACGCACGAGCACCTGGATGCCCGCGATGTGGTGGGCGGGCATGGCCAGTAGCCATTGGCCGGGGCCACCCAGGAAAGAATGGGTGGCATCCGCACTCGCCACCAGGTTAAGCGGGCTTAGCTGCGCACCCTTCGGTGTGCCCGTGGAACCCGAGGTGGACACCACCAAAGCAATGTCCTCAGCAATCGATTCGCCCGCGCGCATGTGGTTGCGCAGCAATTCCGTCCGCGTGCGGTCCGCTGCGGGAAGGGGTAAGAGCGTGGTCTGCCCAGCGATGGCCTTCTCGAGGTCATCCAAAATTCCTGCGGGATTGCGGGGATCGACTGGGAGTGGGGCGAGGATATGAGTCACGAATAATCAGGTTACCCGGGCATATCGCTCGTCCCGGGAGGCGGCGCGCCGGGCGTTTAGAGCAAGGCCCGCAGCCCCATGCTGAGCAAATAGAACACACCCGCCAGCACCGCGATGCAGCCGCCCGCCGACAAACTGAGTGCGGCCGCCAGCCAGAGCCCGCCGCATGCCAGCGCAATGCCCGCGATACCGGCACCGAGCATGAGCTGGGTCGGGCGCTTGATCCACGGCTGCAACGCCGCCGCCGGGGCTACCAGCAGCGCCAGGGACAAGATAGTGCCCACCGCGGGAATCACCACCACCATGGTCACGCTGATAAGCGTGAGGGTAAGCAAGTCATAGCAGCCGGGATTTCCACCTTGTGCGCGGAAGGACGTCTGGTCGAAGTAGAAGGAGACCAACGTCCGGCGAAATGCTACCAGCACGCCAAGGCTGACCACCACCAGGGCGCTGACAAACCAGACATCCTGCGCATTGACAGTGGTCAGCGAGCCCACGAGAAAGCTATCCACGTGGATAGGTAGCGGTTGGAACCAGCGCAGCAACAAGATGCCCAGGGAAAATCCCAGGGTGAGCGTCACGCCGGCGGCAGCGGTCGAAGAAATGCCCTCGACGGTACTCAACCACCGCATAAGCCAGGCCAAAGGTAGGCAGAACAGTGCCGCGCCCACCATCAAACCCGTGGAGAGATCCAAGCTCAGAAGGTTGGCCACCACTACGCCGAGCACCGCGCCGGGGAAGATTCCGTGCGACAGGCTCTCGGCGAAAAAGACGCGCTTGCCCATGACCATCAAGGTTCCAACCAAGCCAGATAAACATCCCACAGCAATGGCCTCAAGGAGGGGCATCCGCAGGATCTCTGGATCAAGATGAGACAGTCCCATTAGCTAAATACCCCCTTCAAGCCCGCTAGCGGCACGGTGACAACCAGCATCAAGCTGACGATTGCCTGCGGCGAAATCTGGTGCGCGGTTTGGGACAGCATGATGGCAAATCCCACCACCACTGCCAGCGTGGACAAGCCCGCAGCCCAGAAGCACATGCTGCGCGGGGATCCTGCGATCAAGCGCGCCGAGAGGCCTGGAATGACAATAAAACCGATAACCAGCAACACACCCACTGCCGAGCTAGCCGCCACCACGATTAGGCCAACCGCGACATTCGCAATGAGCTCATAAGCCGCCACGTTGACGCCCATGGCGCGGGCCGCTGCTGTATCGAAAGCGACGAGAATCTGCATGCGCCAGGTTGTCAGGATGAGCAGTGCCGCAATCACGCAGAGCGTGACGGAGGTTGCCAGCCTGGACTGCGTGACGTCGAGAAGCCGGCCAAACATGAGCGCCTCCAGCTGCCCGGACTTGTCGCCATAGGCCAAACTGATGACCACGCCGATGCCGTACATGAAGGTCAGCACCACGGCCGTTCCGGCTTCTATATCCAGCTTCCGCGCTGACTGGCGCCGCCCAGAACCCAGAGAAGCCAGCACCAGCACCGTCACCGTGGCCACCGCGGCCGCACCCGGCACGATGCCCGGGATGCCGCCCACGATGAGCCCTACCACGATGCCTGGAAAAACCGAGTGCACGAGGGCTTCCACCGTAAATTCCATGCGGCGGAGATTAACGAGGACGCTAATGACAGCCCCCACAATCGATAGGCACAGCAGGAAGAGGAAGGCATTGCGCAGGTACGGGGCGAAGAGAATCTGCTCCATTACAGTCGCGCACCTTGCTCCATATAGGTTTCCACTGCTTCCTCGGTTCCCATGGTGTGGACCTTGCCGTCGAGCACAAACGCCGCCCAGTCGCAGGTGTGCTGCGCCAAGATGGGGTCGTGAGTGGAGACGAGCAGGGCGATTCCTGCTTCCTTGAGATCCGCAATGATCTGAATCAGGATTCGGCGGCTTTCTTGATCAAGCCCGTTGAAGGGTTCGTCGAGAAGCACCAGCTCCGGGGCCGAAACCAACGCGCGCGCGATGAGCACGCGCTGGCGCTGCCCTCCCGAGAGCTGGCCAAACCGCGTCTCAGCGAGGTGCTCCATCCCCACTTGTCGCAGGGCATTGAGTACATGGCCGCGATAGCTACGCATGCTCGTGCACCTATGCCACCAGCTCACTGATGGCAAAAGGCCCATTTCCACGACCTTGTAAGCCGTGACGGGAAAACTCAGGTCGGAGTCTTGGTACTGCGGGACGTAGCCGAGCGAGGCGTCGATGGTGGCCATGCCGCGCAAGGCAGCCAGGCCAGTGATTGCCTTGAGCAGCGTAGACTTGCCCGCGCCGTTGGCCCCCAGGAGCGCCACGGCCTCGCTCGCGCGGATCTCAAGATCAACGTCGGTGAGGATATCCCGGGCGCCATAGCCGCAGGTGGCATTGCGCAGAGTGATTAATGGGGAAGACATATAGAGCTACTTGCGCTTGGCGACGTCGAATGCCTGCAGCGATTCCGGCAACGGTTGCTGTTCGGAGTCCCAGGCGCTGACCAGGGTGTTGATGTTGTGGACGATGGATCCGATGTAGGTCTCGCCCTCACTGCCTGGCACACCTAGCGAGTCGCCGTACAAAGCGTCGTCGGATGTAACCGCCTTGACGCCTGCGGCGCGGGCGATGGCCTCGATGGACTTCGAGCTGTTGGAATTCTCCGCAAAGATGGCCTTGGCACCGGACTCGCGGATCTGCTTTGCCTGCTCGTCGATGTGGCGCGAGGTGGCGTCCTGCTGGTTGTTGAAGTCAGACAGTGCGGAGCCGATGAACTTCACGCCGTATGCGTTTGAGAAGTAGCCGAAGGCGTCGTGGGAAGAGAAGAGCACGCGGTCTTGCTCAGGAACTGCGGACATGGAATCGCTGGCCCACTTGTCGAGGTCCTCCAACTGGTCGGTGTACTTCTTGCCGGCGGCGGTGAAGGCGTCCTTGGCCTGCGGGGAGGCCTGGGACAACGTGTTGACGATGTTGTCGACCTGAATCTTGGCCTGCTTCGGGGAGGTCCACACGTGCGGGTCGTACTTGAATTCTGGGGCCTCGCCGTCCTCCCCCGGGAAAGGCCACGGGCGCGGGCTCACGTGCTCGATGCCCTCGTCGATGGTGTACTTGCCGTTGCCATCGCCCATACCTTCGCTCTTGACGCCCGAGGTCACGGCCATGACGCCGTGGAAGCCGGAGGAGTCCACGGCTTGGTCGAGGAAGTGCTCGAGGTCGACTCCGTTGACGAACATGTAGTCGGCCTGGGAGAGCGCCTGCATCTGCTGTGGGGTCATCTCGTGCTCGTGGGCGCTGGCGTTGGGGGCGAGCAAACAGGTGAGGTCGAGGGTCACTGGGCCCTCGCCGGAGTTGGTCTCCGCACCCTGGGAGTCGACCTTGTGGAGCTTGAGGCCGCCGGCGGCTACCTGGGTGAGGTAGTCGCAGATCTGGGTAGTCGTGGCCACGGCCTTGACGGTGTCGCCGTCCTTCGGCTTTGCAGCGTCGATGGATTCCTTCGAGGCGCTGCAAGCGGCGAGGCTGGAGCCGAGTGCGAGGGCGCAGGTGCCTGCGAGAATGCGCTGTAGGGGCCGGCGTGGGGTGCTGTGATTTGAGCTCATAATGAACTTCCTTTGTATTAGGAGAAGTGAACTCAACAAACACTAGCACCCTTGAACTAGATTGTTCAACGTAATGAACTTAGGTGGTCCTATCTCTTCCTTAAGCTGCCAAAATTTAAAAATGCCTCTCACTTCAATGAGTGAAGTGAGAGGCTAGGAAGCGGTGGCCTTATTTGGCTACTTTTGCCTTTTTGCTGAAGGGGAGCTGATCCAGGGAGCGTATGCCGGGGCCGGCGGCGAGCATCAGGCCCGCGACGGCGACGGTCCATTCGGAGAACTTTTGCCAGCCCTGGGCGATGAGAATTACGCCCAGGGCGACGCGTGCTGCGAGCATGACGAATGAGTTGCAGAGTTTCATGTTCGACACTTTAAGTATTAACTATGGGCATGTCCACAATTGCTTGAGATGTCTCACTCCGGTCCGAGGGCGTCCCACGCCATTTACTCCGCTACATGTATGGATTGCGCGGGGTGTCCTCCTGATCGAAGGGACGCTCCCCGCTGTCCTGCGCATCCTTGATACGCTTGAGCATCCACACTCGCGAGACGATGACGCCCGCCAGTGCAAGTGTGGCCAAGCCGATGGCGAAAATCCACATCGTGCTAACTCCTGGCTAGTAGTAATACGGGAACTGCTCCCACTGCGGGTCGCGCTTTTCGAGGAATGCTTCTTTGCCCTCGACGGCCTCGTCGGTCATGTACGCCAGGCGGGTCGCCTCGCCGGCGAAGACCTGCTGGCCCATGAGGCCGTCATCGGTCAGGTTGAAAGCGAACTTCAGCATGCGCTGGGCTGTTGGGGACTTGCCGTTGATTTCGCGGCCCATCTGGATTGCGGCGTCTTCAAGCTCGGCGTGGTCCGCGACCTCATTGACCGCGCCCATCTCATACATCCGCTGCGCATCATAGGTGCGGCCCAAGAAGAAGATCTCGCGGGCGAATTTCTGGCCCACCATCTTGGCCAGGTACGCCGAGCCATAGCCGGCGTCGAAGGACCCCACGTCCGCATCCGTCTGCTTGAAGCGCGCCTCCTGGCGGGAGGCGACCGTCATATCGCAAACCACGTGCAGCGAGTGCCCGCCGCCGGCCGCCCAACCATTGACCACGGCGATAACCACCTTGGGCATGGTGCGGATAAGGCGCTGGACCTCGAGGATATGCAAGCGGCCGCCTTCGACCTTTTCGCGGGCGGTGTCCACGGTGGATTCATCCGCGGTGGCGTCATCGTGGGCGTGCTCGGTGGCGTAGCGGTAGCCGGAGCGGCCGCGAATGCGCTGGTCGCCGCCGGAACAAAACGCCCAGCCGCCATCCTTTTCGGAAGGGCCATTGCCGGTGAGCAAAATCGTGCCCACATCCGGCGTACGGCGGGCGTGATCTAGTGCGCGGTAGAGCTCGTCTACGGTATGCGGGCGAAACGCATTGCGCACCTCCGGGCGGTCGAAGGCAATGCGCACGATGCCGTTCTTGCGGCCCTCGCCGTTGAGCCGGTGATAGGTGATATCCGTGAGGTCTTCAAACCCTTCTACGGAATGCCATAGTTCCGGCCGGAACGGATTATCGGTGCTGTATTTTTTCTGCTCGCTCATAACGGCCAGCTTAGTGGCAAAAGAAGAATAGTCCCCATTCCCAACCCTCACCCACACGCGCTGCCCAGCAGGCCGGTAATAATCAATACGCGATACTGCGAGGTTTTGCCCCGCACAATACCCGTGTACGCCATACCAGCGCGGTACTCCATGCCATGGGGAGACTCGAACTCCCCGCCCCTTAAAGCGCTAAAGGGGGCCTGAGTCCCAGGATTTTCCCCTCCAGGGTGGGGGCCTGCTCGCTGCAGGCGTGTGGGCTACCATCGCGCGCTTTAAGTAGCGCGCGACATGACTATCCGTTTTTCAGTTCGGTATTCCAGTTCAGCTGCTGGATGCGGGTATCGAGCTCGCGGTACTGCTTAGATAGATCGTCGACACGCTTGCGCATGTCCGCCACCGGGATGGTAGAGACAAACTTAATCTCGTTGCGGGAATAACGATCCGAGCGCGCGCCCGCACGCTGCGCCAAGTCATGGTAGATGCGGCGCTTGCGCAAGAGGCCGTCGCGAAGCGCGAGGGCTTCCATCAGGTTCATCTTCTCATCGAAGGCGGTGGCGATATTCGTCGCATTAATGGCCTGCACCAGCTCATCGATGCGCCCGGTCACGCCATCGAGCTCGCGCAGCAGCTCCTGCGGATCCTCTTCCGGGGTATCGCCCTCCTGCACGCGAACCACGGCGAGCAGCCGCTCGTGCAGGCTATTGAGGCGCTCCTGCGCCTGGGCGCGTTCCGCCAATGCCTCAGCTAGCAGCATAATTCCTCCTTTATTGGTATAGGTTCCCAAAGTAGCGCAGAGTGGGGGAAGGGTCAATGGTCTGAGAGCGCTACCATGAAAGCCATGCATATCGATGACGTCCTCGACCGCGCCCACGTAGTCTCCCTCCCGCTTGCTGTGCGTTTCCGCGGCATCACCACCAGGGAGGCCCTCCTCATCGATGGCCCGGCCGGCTGGGGCGAGTTCGCACCCTTCCTGGAGTACGGATCGGCCGAGTCCGCCGCGTGGTTGCGCGCGGGGCTCGAGGCCGCCTACGAGGGCTTCCCGGAGCCGGTGCGCGATTCCATCGAGGTCAACGCCACCATCCCGGCCGTGCCTGCCAGCGAGGTCCCGGCCGTAGTGGAGCGCTACCCTGGCTGCCGCACCTTCAAAATCAAGGTGGCAGAAAAGGGCCACACGCTTGCCGACGACGCCGCTCGCGTCCGCGCCGTCCGCGACACCATCACCCAACGCGGCGAAATCCCTATCCTGCGCGTGGACGCCAATGGCGGCTGGACCGTGGAGGAAGCAGTCCAGGCTGCGCAGATGATGATGCCGCTGGATTATATGGAACAGCCATGCGCTACCACTGAGGAGCTCGCCCAGGTGCGCGGCCGTCTCATGCGCGCGGGTCTCTTCGTACGCGTGGCCGCCGATGAATCCATTCGTAAGGTCGCCGACCCCTATCGTGTCGCCGAGCTGCAGGCAGCGGACGTCGCCGTGGTTAAGCCCGCCCCACTCGGTGGCGTGCGCCGCGTCCTCGAGGTGGCCCAGCACTTGCGTCAACGCCATATGGACATCACGGTGGCCTCCGCGCTCGACACCTCCATCGGTATCAATATGGGACTGGCGGCCGTCGCCGCCCTCCCGCGCATCTACGACGATGAAGACATTGACGTCACCCCGGCCGCCGCTGGACTTGCCACCGGCTCCCTCTTTGCAGAAGACGTCACCGCGCCGCGCCCGCTTGTCGATGGCCACCTTCCCGCCGATATCCTCGCCCCCGACCCAGACCGCCTGACCGCCCTTGCCGCCCCCGCCGACCGCCGCGATTGGTGGTTCGACCGCCTGCGCGCCTGCTGGCCGCACCTGTCTGACTAGGCTCTAGAGCAAGCTTTGGTGGAACCGCCACGCCGGAGTCGCCAGCGCCCGCCGCACCTTTGGCGGACTGCTCTTTAGCCCGCGCACGCTGCGTCGATGCGCCACCGTTTCTTGCACCGTCTCCACCACCAGCTTGAGGTGGTAGTCGGTGCATTCATCAGTAAATTTCAACGGCGCCCACCCATGCTGCACCGCATGATTGGTCTTCCACGTCCCGATGAGAAATTCCCGGTGATTATCTTCCGGCGCGTGATAATAAAGCGAGTCCAAATCCACCACCGTAGTTCCCGCTTCGAAGCCCAAATCCCAGGTATACGGCCCTAGACGGAAATTCGGCACCGGCTTGAGCCCCACCCGCCGCATTTCGTGGTAAATCCGCTGCTCCCACTTCGACGCCGTCCCCACCGGCGCCCGCTCCGCCAATTCGCGCACCGCATCCCTTTTCTTGCTGCTCACTCGCTCTAGATCGGCCGAGAATCTCCCCCTTCCGTTGAGCCCGCGATACGCCTGCGCCAGTGCATCCTTCAGCAGCCACTCGCTGCAGCGCTCAAAGCTTAGGGCATCTGCTACCGCCTGCGCCGGCAACGCCATCTTTACGCCCCTCACTCGATTCGCCGGCACTGGTCGCGACCTCACCATATGCACCAGATCATCCGCCCGCATCCGGCTATTATTATCCACCCGGATCACCGCCGGCAGGCGTACTTCGCATAAGCCATAGGCCGCGAGAGCCGCTGTCCCTGAAAACACCGCGTCCGGATAAAGCTGTGCCACCGCGTTGAGCTTATCTTTCGCCTCTGCCTCCGCCGGGACGTAACAATTGCGCCTAAGCCGGAGGAGTCTGCCCTCTGCCACCTCCTTTTCAATTCGATATTGAGTCATTCCTTTTTCGAACAGGTCTTTTCGTGTGTACATAGCCTTTTAGACTGCTGCGCTGAGGATTCGGTTCCGCGGAACTGCTGGGATCACGACTTTCGTCCATACAAACCGCTTAAACCGTCGACGAAATCCCTGGTTTAGATGGACGAAAATCGCGATCGGTGCGCGATCAGCGGCGGAAAGCCAAGATAGAGGTCGCTGCCCAGCCCGCCACCTGTGCGTACGCTAGGGGACATGTCTACTATCAAGGTCCGCGATGCCCACCTGCACAACCTGCGCAACGTCGACGTCGATATGCCCCGTGGCAAACTCGTCGCTGTCACTGGGGTGTCCGGCTCTGGCAAGTCTTCGCTTGCTTTCGGCACGATTCACGGCGAAGGCCAGCGTCGCTACCTTGAATCGGTAGCCCCCTTCGCACGCCGCCTCATTAGCTCGGCCGTCGACCCGCAGGTCAGCCAGGTAGAGGGCCTGCCGCCGACGGTCGCGCTGCAGCAATCGACCTCCGGCGGCGGGGCGCGCTCCACGGTCGGCACAGTCTCCGCACTCTCCAATAGCGTGCGCCTGCTCTATTCGCGCGCTGGGGATAACCCGGAGGGCCTATACTCCGATTCCTTCTCGCCCAATACGCCTGAGGGAATGTGCCCGCAGTGCCACGGCACGGGTGTGGTGCATGAGCCGACCGAGGACTCGATGGTCCCGGATCCCACCCTTTCCATCGAGGAAGGCGCCATCCAAGCCTGGCCGGGCGCCTGGGCCGGCAAGAATTTCCACGACATCCTGATGAACCTAGGCTATGACCTGGATTCGCCCTGGCAAGAGCTGCCACAGAAAGACCGCGACTGGATTCTCTTTACCGAGGAGCGCCCAGTAGTCACGGTCAAGCCCCTGCGCGGCAAGGACCAGATTCAGCGCAATTATGAGGGCACGTGGCGTTCGGTGGCCAGCTACCTGAAGAAGACGCTGGCAGAGACCCAATCGGATACCCTGCGCAAGCGCACCCTGGCCTATATGGAATCGCGCGAGTGCGAAACCTGCGGAGGCCGCCGTCTCAACCCAGCCGCGCTGAAGGTGACTTATGCGGGCATGCCCATTGATGAGCTGGGCGCGCTGCCGCTCGATAGGGTCCACGCGGTGCTCAGCAAGCAGAATCCGGAGGAGAATTCGGCCGAGGACTTATTGCTCAAACAGATTCTTCCTGCCTTGACCTCGGCGCTCGAGCTCGGCCTGGCGCATCTAAGCCTGGATCGGCCAACGCAGAGCCTATCTGGCGGCGAGATGCAGCGTATCCGACTGGCGGCGCAGCTGCGCTCCGGTCTCTTTGGCGTGGCCTATGTGCTCGATGAGCCCTCGGCCGGCCTGCACCCAGATGAGCGCGATGCCGTGATGGAAATGTGCCGCCGCTTCATCGCGGCCGGCAATTCTGTGCTCTTGGTAGAGCATGACATGGATTTGGTCGCGCAGGCGGACTGGCTCGTTGACGTCGGCCCGCTGGCCGGCGAGCGCGGCGGTAACGTCGTTTATTCGGGTCCAGTCGCGGACTACGACGCGGACACCCCCACCGCCCGTGCCTTGGCTAATCGCACGCTCGCGCTTGCCGACGACCCCCGTACCCCCTCTTCCCACCTCACCCTTCGCGGCATCAAAGCCCGCAGCATCGACAACCTCGATGTAGATTTTGGTCTCGGCCAATTCACGGCGGTCGCTGGAGTATCCGGTTCCGGTAAGTCCACTCTGGTCAGTACGGTACTTGCCGGCCTGCTGCGCCAATCCGCTACGGCCGTCTCCGATGAAGAAGAGACCGAGGAGAAGGGCTGGTCGGTAGAGAGCACGGAAGGCTTTGACCGAGTCAAGCGCGTCGTGCAGATTACCCAAAAGCCCATCGGCCGCACCCCGCGCTCCACGCTGGCAACCTATACCGGCCTTTTCGATAATGTCCGCAAGCTCTTCGCCTCCACCGACGAGGCCAAGCAGCGCAAGTGGACGGTCTCGCGTTTTTCTTACAACGTAAAGCAAGGCCAGTGTCCCACCTGTGGCGGTGCGGGCAAGATCGAAGTGGAGCTGGTCTTCTTACCGGGCTCGTACACCACCTGCCCGGAGTGTGGCGGCGCCCGCTTCAACGACGAGACTCTTGAGGTGACCTGGCAGGGCCGCACCATCGCGGACATTTTGGAGCTCACCGTCGACGAAGCCGCAGAGGTATTCGCCGAAGAGGAAAAGATTTACCGTGCCATCGCCACACTGCAGGCCGTCGGCCTGGGTTATCTCCGCTTGGGTCAAGGTGCACCGGAGCTGTCCGGCGGCGAAGCCCAGCGCATCAAGCTCGCCACGGAACTGCAGCGCTCGCGCAATTCTCGCCGCGGCCACACGGTCTACCTGCTCGATGAGCCCACCACGGGCCTGCACCCAGCCGATATCGACCTGCTCAATACCGAGCTGCATAAGCTGGCGGATGCTGGACATACGGTGATCGTCGTCGAGCATGATCTTTCGGTCATGGCGAATGCGGACCGCATCATTGAGATGGGCCCGGGCGCTGGCGAAGATGGCGGCCGCATCATCGCGGATGCCACCCCGGCGCAGGTTGCCGCAGAGGATACCGCCACGGGCCGCGCCTTGAGTGCACGCCGAGCGCATTAAGCGGCGAGCCTTAGCTACCCGTTAGCTGTGGGAGACCTCTCTGGGATCTCACAGCAAAATGGGGTAGAGGTAGAGGGTATGACTACTAAAGGCCCTCATGGCGATAATAATGAAACCCGCAGCTGGTCCAGCCCGGCGGATGATGCCACGCGCCAGATTGGCCGCGTGCCCGATAATGCCGCAGGCCCCAGCCGCGACCAAGCGCGCCGCGAGCACCCCAAGCAGTACTTCCCAGGCGAGCAGCAGACGCAGAATGAGACTCGTCAATTTGATGCGGCCGCTGGCTATCAGCAGGGCTACGGTCAGCAGCAAAGCTACGGCCAGAACTATCAGCAGCCGGCCGGGCAGGCATATGGCCAGCAATACGCGCAGCAGCCCGAGTACGAACCGGTGCCGTCGAACTATGATCCGGACCAGCCGGAAAAGCGCAAGAAGAAGGGCGGCGGAGGCGGCGCTATGGTCGGCGTCTTTGCGGCTATTGCGGTGCTGGCAGTGCTTGCCGCGGCTGTGCTGTTTTTCCTGTGGCGCAATGCCGCGGACGAGGCAGATAAGCCGGAACCAGAGCCGGTGACGGAGACACTGACCACGCAGGTTCCCACTACCGTGACGCAGACAAATGAGCCGGATACGCAGGATGAAAATTCCAATAAGCTACCGAAGCTGCCGGATTTCCAAAAAGAGCTGCCCTCCGATATTCCGACCGAACTGCCATCAGATCTGCAAGACCAGTTGGATAGGGGCGGCGACGTGGACGTAGAGGGCCTCCTCAATGATCTCTTGGGCGGCGGCGGGGAGCCGGCCGACCAGCAGGGCACTCAGAACTAAGTGCCAAGCACCTGCCCGGTAAGGGAAATGGCGCGCGGGCAGGTAAAATCGGGCGGCATGAATGAATCGATGCAGTTGGCTGAGAAGGTAGCCGCCCAGCTGGCGCGCCACCTCACGGATGTCGTCTTGTGCCCTGGTTCGCGCAACGCGCCGCTGTCGTTGGCGCTTTTAGCACGTGATGATATCCGCGTTCACACCCGCCTCGATGAGCGCGGGGGAGCGTTTACCGCCCTGGGCATGGCGCGGGTGCAGCGCCGCCACGTGGGCGTGGTAATGACCTCAGGAACTGCCGTGGCCAATACCCTGCCGGCCGTGGTGGAGGCACACTATTCTCATACGCCATTGGCTATCATTAGCGCCGACCGGCCAGAGCGCCTGGTAGGCACGGGTGCCTCCCAAACCATCGAGCAACAGGGCATCTTCGGCGTCTATGCGGAGACCACCCAGGTCACCAGCGCAGCTGATCTGGAGGCGATGTCCCAGCGCTTCCGCGCAGACCTGCAAGTACACATCAATGTGGCCTTTGATGCCCCGCTTGTCGACGCCGCCTTGCCCGCCCGCACCTCCGGCGATGGCGTGCTCGAGCCAGCACCGGCCTTTGTGGATCACGGCGAAGTAGCCGTGGACTTGAGCAAGAACACACTGGTCATTGCGGGGGACGAGGCCTGGGAGGTAGAAGGCCTCCAAGACGTGCCAACCATCGCAGAGCCAAGCGCGCCAGGCCCGTACCATCCGGTACATCCGGCGGCGGCGCATATCTTCCGCAAGGCGCAGGTCTCTGCGAATGATTATGTGGTCAATACCAAGGTGGAACAGGTCATCGTCGTCGGGCACCCGACTCTGCACCGCAGCGTTTTGGCGCTGATGAATGATCCGGATATTGATCTGGTGGTGCTCTCGCGCACCAAGGACTTCACCAATCAGCGCGGTGAGGACGCACGCCTTGGCACCACCGTCAAGGTCACCGGGGAACCGAGCCGCGAGTGGATGAAGATTTGCGAGGGTGCTACCGACATGGCGGGACAAGCCGTGCGCGAGACTCTTGAGGACGAAGAACTGGGATTTACGGGGCTGCACGTGGCGGCCGCGGTGGGCGATACGCTCTCCGTCAACGACACCCTGGTCCTTGGCGCCTCGAACCCAGTGCGCGATGCCGCATTAGTGGGCCTGCCCTTCGACGGTGTCGATACGTACTCGCCGCGCGGGGCGGCCGGTATTGACGGAACCATTGCCCAGGCCATCGGCATTTCCTTGGCCACGCAATCGCTGGATCCCACCAATTGGCGTGCCCCACGCGTTATGGCGCTGATGGGCGATGTCACCTTCTTGCATGATGCGAATAGCCTGCTCATCCCAGAAGACCAACCGCGTCCGGAAAACCTCACCATCGTCGTAGCCAATGACAATGGTGGCGGCATCTTCGAAACCCTTGAGCAGGGGGCCGATGCGCTGCGCGCATCGTTTGAGCCGGCGTTTGGGACGCCGCATGGGGTGGACGTCGGCAAGCTGGCAGAAGCCTATGAGGCAGACTACCGCGAGGTCACTACTCCGCAGGAGCTGCTGGATACGCTGGCGGAACTTAAGGAATACTCCACCGGTATCACCATCGTGGAAGCAAAGACCACCCGTGCCACGCGTCGGGCGCTCACTGAGAAGCTGACCGCAAAGGTGGGCCAGTAAGTGGCTTCGCCGCAGCATAAACCGCACGCAGCCGTGGTGCCGCGCTATACGGCTGCGGTCTATCGTCGTCGCCTGCACCAGCTGACGCTGGCGTTGTATCTGGCCGCACTTGTGGGCGTGGTAGGCATGGTCATCGGACCGGCGCTTAATGATCACGCCATCGCCGCCCATCCCGCGCGTGCTCTGGCTACAGTCAAAGACGTGGGAATGCTGCGCACCACGGTGGATTTCCAAGACAGTGAGGGGATTTACCATATCCCGAAGCACGGGCTGCTATATCCCAGCGGCCTGGGGGAGGGGCAGCAGGTGTGGGTGCAATACGCCCTCGATGACCCTGATTTAGTCAAGGTCGAAGGCCGTAAGTGGACGCTGGCTATCATCCCAGCGGCTTCGGTAGGGGTGGTGGCTACACTTATTGCGGCCGCTTTGTGGAAGCTGATTAGCTTCTTTACCCGCCGTGCGGAGAAATAATTAACCAAGATTTTCCGCTAGCTTCACCATTAACTTAAGAAAATAGGTCATTATGGTGGCATGCGTGTTGCGATCGTGGCTGAATCCTTCCTTCCCAATGTCAATGGTGTGACCAACTCAGTGCTGCGCGTTTTGGAGCATCTGCACGAGACGGGGCAGGAGGCCATTGTTATCGCGCCGGGCGCCCGCGAAGGCCAAGAGGAAATTCCGGACTACCTCGGATTCCCCATCTACCGCGTGCCCACCGTGCGCGTGCCGCTGGTGGATTCGCTTCCGGTGGGAGTTCCTACAACGGCGGTGGATGAGGCGCTGCGTGATTTCAAGCCGGATATCATCCACCTAGCCAGCCCCTTCGTACTCGGCGCGGCAGGTGCCTTCTCCGCCCGTCAGCAACGCGTGCCGGCCGTAGCGCTGTACCAGACCGACGTCGCCGGATTCGCCACCAAATACCATGCTTCCGCGCTGGCCTATGGCGTATGGGAGTGGCTGCGCACCATCCACAACTCCTGCCAGATGACCCTGGCACCGTCCTCGCTGACCATCCGGGATCTGGAAAAACACCACATTAAAAACGTGCGCCATTGGGGACGCGGCGTGAATGCGGAGCTTTTCCACCCATCCAAGCGCTCTGTTGAGCTGCGCCGCAGCTGGGAGCCGAGCGGCACGAAGAATATCGTCGGCTTCGTTGGGCGTTTGGCTGCGGAAAAGGGGGTGCACCGGTTATCGGCGCTCAATGGACGCGAAGATATCCAGCTGGTCATCGTGGGCGATGGGCCGGAGCGGCCATTATTGGAAGCCCAGCTTCCTGGGGCCGTGTTTACTGGCGCTCTGTCTGGCGAAGAACTTGCCGCGGCCTATGCCTCTTTGGATGTTTTTGTCCACGCCGGTGAGTTTGAGACCTTCTGCCAGTCCATTCAGGAGGCGCAGGCCTCCGGCGTGCCTACCATTGGGCCGCGTGCCGGTGGTCCGGTAGACCTCATTGAGGAGGGCTATAACGGGCTTTTGTTGGACGTGAAGACCTTTGTGGAAGACCTCCCCAATGCGGTGGATGCGCTGCTCAACCCAGAGATCCATCAGGAGATGCGCGATAATGCCCGCGAGTCCATTTCTTCCAAGACGTGGAAGGCGCTGTGCGAGCAGCTCGTGGGCTATTACGAAGAGGTGCTGGAGGATACCCGCCGAGTGCCCCTGACCATTTTGGGGCAGCGCCCGGAGCTGCCGCGGTGGGCGGCTCGTGCCCTCGGCGCCCGCGTGGCCTAAACTGATCATTTGTGTCTAAGGCAGATCTGGATAAAAAGCCCTTCGATGTGGCGCGCATGTTTGACGCCGTGGGCGAGAAGTACGACCTCACTAATACCGTCTTGTCCTTCGGGCAGGACGCGCACTGGCGCAAGCGCACCCGCGAGCGACTAAACCTACAGCCGGGGGAGAAGGTCCTCGATCTTGCGGCCGGCACCGCCGTATCCACCGTGGAATTGTCCAAGTCCGGTGCGTGGTGCGTGGCGTGCGATTTCTCCCGCGGGATGTTGGCCGCTGGCCGTGAGCGTGACGTACCCAAGGTGGCCGGCGATGGCATGAAGCTGCCGTTTGCGGATAATACTTTTGATGCGGTGACCATCTCTTATGGACTGCGCAATATCCACGACTTTGAGCTCGGGCTGCGTGAAATGGCGCGCGTGACCAAGCCGGGCGGGCGTCTAGCGGTGGCGGAATTTTCCACCCCGGTGGTGCCGATTTTTGGCACCGTGTACAAGGAATACTTAATGCGCCTGTTGCCGCCGGTGGCGCGCGTGGTTTCTTCTAATCCGGATGCCTATATCTACCTCGCGGAGTCCATTCGTGCATGGCCGGGGCAAGAGGAGCTCGCGGCGGCTATCAATCGCAATGGCTGGGCCGAGGCTGGTTGGCAGAACCTTACCTTTGGCATCGTGGCGCTGCACTCGGCGGTCAAGCCCGCCTAGGTGCGGGCCTGGGCCCGCGCCTAGAGACATGAGGGGGACGGGGACTAAGCCGCGGTGGAATCCCACAGGGGAGTATCGCGGCGGAGAGACGATACGGTGCGGCCAGCAGCGCGCCAGGTGCGCGCGATGAGGTCGCGGTCGTCGTCAGTGATGAGATTGCCCATAAGGCGTGCGGCGGCCGGCATGAGCATGCGGCCGATGGGCCCGCGCAGGGCCAGCGGACCGGCAATCGGGAGGAACTGCGGGTAGGTCAAAAGGCGCGCGGCCGTGCGGGCGAGGAGGAAGGATTCGCCGTAGTGTTCGCGCAGGACGGCTGGCCAGGCGAGGGTGAAATCCTTTGGGCCGAGTAGATCCACGGCAAGCGCGGCAGTCTCCAAGCCATAATCGATGCCTTCGCCGTTGAGGGGGTTGATGCAGGCGGCGGCATCGCCGATGAGCATCCAATTGGCACCGGCCACGTTGGATACCGCGCCGCCCATGGGCAGTAGAGCAGAGGTGACGTGTTCAATCTCTCCTAGTCCCCACTCGGGGCGCTGCTGGGCGGCGTAGAACTCGAGCAGCTTCTTGGTGTTGATCTTGGCGGGGCGCTGCGCGGTCGAGAGCGCGCCAAGGCCGATGTTGACCTGGCCGAGCTCAAGGCCGAGCGGGAAGATCCACCCGTAGCCCGGCTGCACCTCGCCGTCTTCGTCTTTAAGCTCCACGTGGGAGTGCATCCAGGGCTCATCGGCATGCGTGGAAGAAGCATAGGAGCGTGCGGCGATTCCATAGACTTCCTCGCGGTGCCAGGTGCGGCCAAGTTTCTTGCCAAAGGTAGAGCGCACGCCATCGGCCACAATGACCCACGTGGCGTGTACGGTGGCTTCGCCCACGCGGAAAGACGTCACGCGGTTTCCTTCGAGCATGGGATCGGTAGCGGGGGTGCCGGTGATAAGGGTGGCGCCGGCGTCTACGGCGGCGTCGACAAGCAGGGCATCAAAGCGATAGCGTGGCAGGGCCGTACCCACCTGGGAAGGGTAGGTCTTCGGCCACGGCGCGGTAATATCGCCGCCGTATCCGTGCAGCTTCAGGCCGCGATTGCGGTAGGAGGCGTTGACCTTAAGGCCCAGCTCGTCGAGCTGATGCATCGCGCGCGGTGTGAGACCGTCACCGCAGGTTTTATCGCGGGGAAACGTCGCGGAATCAATAAGGAGAGTGTCAAAGCCCGCGCGTGCGGCGTGAATCGCGGCGGCGGCTCCGGCAGGTCCAGCGCCAATGATGGCGACCTCGACATAGGTTTGGGAATCGATCTGCTCCGACATGAGGACTATCATTGCATGAGTTCGCCCCCTCGAGTGTGTTTAGGGGCGCGGATTGGACTACGGTAGGTAATCGATTATCTCTGGCTTTTAGTTGCAAGGAACACTATTTAATGACTCACGGTCAATCGCATGCCACGCACGTGGATCTTGGTGATCCGCAGCTCAACGAGCGCATTGGTGCGGGCATGGAAGCAGTAGAAGACAAGCTGCGCAGTGAAATCGACCGCGGCCAGGACTTCTTAAAGGATAAGGTCAGCCACCTGTCCAAGGCCGGTGGCAAGCGCTTTCGCCCTATGATGGCGCTATTGGCCTCCGAGTATGGTTCGCGTCCGGGCTGCGAAGAGGTTGTTAAGGCCGCCACCGTCGTGGAGATGGTGCACGTGGCCACTCTTTATCATGACGATGTCATGGATGAGGCAGACCGCCGTAGGGGCGTGGAATCCGCGAATTCGCGGTGGAATAATTCCGTGGCCATCCTCGCCGGCGATGCGCTCTTGGCGCATGCCTCCCGCCTGATGAGCGAGCTGGATACCCACACCGTAGGCCACTTTGCCGATACCTTTGAAGAGCTGGTTACCGGCCAGATGCGCGAGACCATCGGCGCGGGCGAGGCTAATGCCGTGGAGCACTATACGGCGGTTATCCGCGAAAAGACCGCCGTGCTCATTGCCTCTGCGGGCTACTTGGGCGCCTATCACTCCGGTGCCTCGGCCGAGCATGCCGCAGCCCTGCACCGCATTGGTGGTGCCATCGGCATGATCTTCCAGATTGTGGACGATGTCATCGACATCTTCTCCGACCCTAAGGAATCCGGCAAGACCCCGGGCACGGACCTGCGTGAGGGCGTATTTACCTTGCCGGTTCTCTATGCCTTGGAAGAAGAGGGTGAGGTGGGCGATAAGCTGCGTGAGCTGCTCACTGGGCCGCTGCATTCCGACGCCGAGGTGGAGCGTGCCATTGAGCTCCTGCACCAATCTGGCGGCCGACAGAAGGCGCTGGAGGACATCACTGCCTACTTGCGCGTGGTAGAGGAGCAGCTCGCCGTGCTGCCGGAGAATTCGGCCAGCCAGGCCCTGCGCCAATTGGCGGATTACACTGTGCGCCGCGTGGGCTAGCTGCTTGGCGACGCCCTCCTCTATCGTCTTTTCCCCTTATGTGCTGGCGATTTGTAGGTAGGTGGGTGGTTCGTAGTAAAGTACTTACTCGCACCACACAGTGCATGCCAGGTTGCCCGAGCGGCCAAAGGGAGCGGACTGTAAATCCGCCGGCATTGCCTTCAGAAGTTCGAATCTTCTACCTGGCACAGAATGAACCCCGCAAGCAGATGCTTGCGGGGTTTCGTCGTACCTGCAGTCGTGAGACGGGTGCTACCGGCAGGGCTCCTGTCTGCGGGAGCTTTGAGCCCTGTGGAACACCGCATAGGCACCGATGAGGGATACAGCTAGGAATATCCCAGCGGCCGTGAAGTAGAAAAATCCATTTCCTAACCTACGAGAAATATCCGGCAATGAGGTGGAATCCGATCCCGCCAGGGCCTTGGCAACGTATACCGCATTCAAACCGCCAATGAAATAGCCGAGGCAGAGCAATGATGAAATACCAACTGCAATCTTTAGCAGAACTGTTAAGGATGAATGGCGGGGTTCTGTAATCTTTAACTCCTCTCATTTTGGCCTTCAGGACCAGCAAACTACACCTTCCTAAGGTGCTGTGTACAAACAGGCGTGCTCGGTAGCCACACCATCAGTCACAGAAAGTCACTGTAGAGATGAAGGTATGAGGTTTAGCGATAGGATATGGGATATGAAGAAGATCCGAACGATGCTGGACGGGGTAAACGAGATTCACCTATTTCAAAGCCAGCGAGTAGCGCAGGCAGCGCAGCAAGCGCATCTGCGCAATCGGACTCGCAGTTATCGGGCGCACCGGAAAATAAACGCAGCGATTTCCCACCAGTTGGAGGAGCGCTCCCTGGCGTAAATAGACTTTCTAACCTTGACGACCAAATTGCTGTGTGGGCGCATCAGGGGCCAACTCCGCATCCACAGATAATCAAACAGCACAATGACATTCAGCCGGGCGCAGGCGATCGGATTATGGAGGACGCTCATGCAGATATTGTCCTCGATAGGAAAGTTACAGCAGAATCTTTCGAGTACGCGATATTTGAATCAAAAGTACGGCTCTTTACGGCCGTAGGTGTCATTTTCGGCGCGCTCATCCTTATACCGGCGATACTCGTTCTTTTTGACCCACCGGAATCGATAGTTGGTACTGCGGCGGTGGGCCTGGCGGCAGCAAGCCCACTAGTCCGCACCCTCATTGGCCCTAAGCAATCTCAGAAGGACCAGTTAGAGAGCGTGGAGCGGGGAGGGGTTTAAATCTCGAAGTAGGCGCGCAGGTCGGCCGCAATAGCATCGAGGCGGTCGGCGTCGGGGGACTCGAGGTAGCACTTGAGCTTCGGTTCCGTGCCGGAGGGGCGAACGATGACGCGGTCATCGTTGTCCGTGAAGAACTTGGATCCTTGGGCGAATTTCTCTACCTTCGCCACGGGCGAGCCAGCCAGTTCGGTGGGCGGGGTAGATGCGACCTTATCCATCGCTTGAGCGATGATGCTGAGGTCATCCACACGGAAGGTCAGCGGTTGGGTATACAGGGCCCCAACGGCGGCATAGATGCCCTCCAAGCGCTCCAGCAGGGTGGTTCCTGCGGCCTTGCACTCGGCCGCGAGGCTGGCGAGCACTACGGAGGTAGCGATGCCGTCCTTGTCACGGACAGCGGTGGGATCGGGGCAGAATCCAATGGCTTCCTCGTAGCCAAAGGCGAGATCCGGGGTTCGTGCGATCCACTTGAAGCCGGTCAGCGTCTCCTCGTGGCCGAGGCCGTAGTGCGCGGCGATGCGCCCGAGCAGGCGGGAGGAGACGAGGGAATTGGCAAAATTGCCGGTCGCCCCGCGGCGGGCCAGATAGTCGCCCAAAAGGGCACCGGTTTCATCGCCGGTGAGCTGGCGCCAGGAGCCAGAAGCAGTAGGTACGGCGGCGGCGCAGCGGTCGGCGTCGGGGTCATAAGCGATAAGGATATCGGCGCCGATCTCCTCAGCGTGGCGGATACCCAGATCAAGGGCGCCGGGCTCTTCCGGGTTGGGGAAGGAGACGGTGGGGAAATCCGGATCCGGTTGGGTCTGCTCAGGAACTAGCGAGACGCGGAAGCCACAGCGGGTGAGAAGTTCTTTGCCCAAGGCAGCACCAACGCCGTGCATGGCCGTGAGCGCGATGGTGACATCGGAGCTTTCGCCTACGAGTTGTGCCGCGCGGTCGAGGTAGTCGGCGCGGGTATCGACGTTCTCGACATTCGCCGCAGAAAGCGGGATTTCATCGGCATGAGGTGCCGCGGCGATGGCTTCCGCGATTTCGGCATCGGCGGGTGAGATAAGCTGCACGCCTTCCGCAGGGCCGGTGGCGATGCGGCCGCCCAAGTACACCTTGTAGCCATTATCGGCCGGCGGGTTATGTGAGGCGGTAACCATGATGCCAGCATCCGCCTTGAGCTTGCGTACCGTGAAAGCGGTCAGCGGGGTGGGGTTTTGTGCGGGCAGAACCAGGGCCCGGCCGCCGGCCGCGGAGATGACCTGAGCCGCATCGCGCTGGAATTGCGCGGAGCCGTGACGGGCATCGCACCCAATGGCCACGACTGGGGTATCGACCTGCTGCTTGAGCCATGTGATGAGCCCGTAGGTGGTGCGGATGACCACGGCGCGGTTCATGCGGGACTCACCCGGGCCCACGGCGGCGCGCAGACCCGCGGTGCCAAAGGCCAGGGGGCCGGCGAAGGCGGAGGCGAGCTCGGCGGTGTTGCCCTCTTCAATCCAGGCCTTTACCTGGCGGGCTGTGTCCGGATCAGGGTCGTGCTCGGCCCACGTACGGGCGTAGTCATAATCTACGGCGGCGTTCGACATGGCCTAGAGCTCCTCGAGGATCTTGGCGGAGGAGGACAGGCCCAAGCGGGTCGCGCCAGTCTCAATCATGGCTAGGGCGTCCTGTGCGGTACGGATGCCGCCAGAGGCTTTCACGCCTAACTTATCGCCTACGGTCGCGCGCATGAGCTTTACGGCATGCACGGAGGCACCGCCGGCCGGGTGGAAACCAGTGGAGGTCTTAACAAAGTCCGCCTGGGCGGCTGCGGCGGCCTTGCAGGCGAGGACAATGGCGTCGTCGGAAAGCGCGGCGGATTCAATGATGACCTTGAGAACCTTGCCCGGGATGGCATCGCGCACGGCCTGGATTTCGGCCTGCAGATCCTCGGCGCGGCCCTCGATGGCTAGCGGGATATTGATGACCATGTCCACTTCTTCGGCGCCATCGGCAACCGCGCGGGCTGCCTCAGCGGCCTTGATCTCCGGCTTTACGGCACCGGAGGGAAAGCCGACGACGGTGGCAATGTGCAGGGAGTCAGGAACCTCGATGGGCAAGGCGGAGGGGGAAACGCATACGGAGTAGGTGCCCAGCTCGGCTGCCTCATTTACCAGGGCGCGGAATTGTTCCGGGGTGGCCTCCGGCTTGAGCAGGGTGTGATCGATGATGGATGCAACGTCGGTGCGGGAAGTCATAATTTTCTCCTTAACGGGCTGGGCGGGATTCGGAACGGGCCATCTTGAGGTCAGAAACTACGTATAGGGCAATGCCAATAGCAGCCACGGCGGCCAGGATCCACAGCACGGTGTTATAGCTGGCGAGGTCCTGCAGCTTGGCGGTATAGGCAATGCCCAGCGGGATGGCGATATTGATGGTCAGGTTATAAAAACCAATGGCGATGCCGGACTTGACGGCGCTGATATTGCGCAGCGCGGTATTAACCAGCGGCGCGTACATCAGTGAAAAGCCGGAGGCGAAGGCCACGATGGCTGCGATGAGAATAGCGACGTGGAGTTGCACAAAAAGCGCGGCCATCACCAGTGCGCCGGCAACTAAGGCGAAGGCGGTGTAGATGGTGGCGCGGGAGGATAAAACGGTGCCGATCTTTCCGGAGAAGATGCCGATGAGGATGGCGCAGATATAGCCCGGGATCATCAACAGGGAGGCTTTATCGATATTCATGCCGTGCAGGTCATGCGCCGCAAAAGGCAGCAAGAAGATGAAGCCCATCTGGGTGGAATAGACGAAGAAGACCATGAGGATGGTCCACACGTAGCGGCCGTTGGTGAAAAACTCCGGGGTGACCACGGGATACTTGGCGTGGCCGATGTGGTAAACAAAGCCCACCACGCCGAGGACAGCCACGATGAGATATACCCAGTCGAAATCCTGCATGAATAAGGTCAGGCCAGTGGCAAAGACGGCGATGAAAAATAGGCCGAGCACATCGAGGTGTCCCTCCACGGCCTCATCTTCTGGCACCAGCTTGATGATTGGTGGGATGGTCAGAATGAGGATGAGCGGGATGAGGAACATCGCCGTCCACGAGACATAGGTGGAAATAAAGCCAGAGGTCAACGCGCCGATGAGCAGGCCGGCTTGGAAGGCGGCGGTGGAAAAGCCCAGGTAGGTCTTTTGATCGGCCTCGCTCAAGTGCTTGGTCACGTAAATGACATAAAGCGTCTCCGCGGCGGCGAGGCCGGCGGTTTGAATGAGGCGACCGGCCAGCACCATGGGCCAGAAGCTAGAAAAGGCGAAGGCTAAGATCGATCCCACGGCAATGAGGACGACGCCGGTGAGCATGAGCTTGCGGATGGAAATGGAATCCGCCAGCGCGGCATAGACCACGGCGCCGATGCCGATGATGACGCCGGCGAGGGAAGCCTGCAGGGAGGCGGTCTTAACGGAAAGGTCGAGCGCCTGGGCAATCGGCATGGTCATCGTCTTAAAGCCGTTATCAATAACCAATGAGAAGACGAAGACGAAGAGCAGGATGGGGACGGCAACCTTGGGGTTTACCGCGGAGCCTGGCCGCTTGTCCTGCGGGGAAGCAGAAGTAGTAGAAGTAGTCACGGGGAAGGCGTCCTTTTAGTCGAGCGCGTTAAGCGGCAGCGCGAGTTCAATCATGGTGCGGAAAGCGGTTTGGCGTTCTTCGGCGGAAAGCTTGGTACCGTGCACGAGGTTGTCGGATACGGTGAAAAGCCCCAGCGCGTCGACGCCGGCTTCGGCCGCGGTGGCATAAAGCGCTGCGGATTCCATCTCTACGCCGAGCACGCCCATGTGCGCCCAGCGTTCGTTGACGGATTGGTCAAAGTTATAAAAGATATCCGAGCTCAAGATATTGCCCACGTGAATGTGTGCCTGCTGCTTCTCGGATTCATCCACCAAAGCCTTGAGGAGCTTCCACGAGGCGGTCGGAGCGTAGCTGCCCGGCAGGTTGTACTGGCTCAAGAAATTGGAATCGGTGGAGGCGGAGGAGGCGACGATGACATCGTGTAGCTCGATGTCTTCCTGCATAGCGCCGATGGAACCGACGCGGATGAGCTTCTTTACGCCGTAGTTGTGGATGAGCTCCCAGGAGTAGATGCCGATGGAGGGAATACCCATGCCGGTGCCCATGACCGAAACGGGGTTGCCTTTATAGGTGCCGGTAAACCCCAGCATATTGCGCACGCCGTTGAACTGGACGGTGTCTTCCAGGAAGTTTTCGGCGATGAATTGTGCGCGCAGTGGGTCGCCGGGCAGCAAGATGGTTTCTGCAATGGGCGCGCCCTGCGGGTTGATGTGTGGGGTGGCAATATCGGTAGCGGACATAGCTTCGCTCCTCGGTATGGGGTGGGGGATTTTATAGACCAAGCTTAAACCCTCAGGACCCCGAGTCAATGGCCGTATTTGCGGCTGGTCAACAACTGTGGAGAGCCTCACTGGACTCAGCCACCAGCATCCGTGCCGAGGTCACTGCACGCAGTAAGCATTGCCACGCTTGCCGACGCCCCTTTTCCCACACCCCCCAATCCACATGCCTTCGCACGGCTGCCGGTACACGGTAAAAAGCGTGGCCGAGCAGTCCGCAGCGGTGGACTGCCATGCCGTTTCTCTAACAGCATTCAAAAGGTGCGAAAAGGCCTCACAAGGTCTATGCATTTTTACGCTCTGACGTGGCGATTTGTGTAAAACGTTGCAAGCGGGTTAGATTATTGGAGTCCGCAACGGAGAGCACAACGAAATAGCGATGTGTTCAACGCTAGGATGTGCCCCCTTAGCTCAGTCGGCAGAGCGTTTCCATGGTAAGGAAAAGGTCGACAGTTCGATTCTGTCAGGGGGCTCCATTCATGTTCGGAGGAAGAAATTCTCCCAAGGTGAATATGGCGGTGTAGCTCAGTGGTAGAGCAAGCGACTCATAATCGCTGTGTCGCGAGTTCAATTCTCGCCATCGCTACCGGGAAAGAAAGGCGCCCGCAGGGCGCTTTTTTATTACCGCGCTGAAGGCTTTGCAGACCCGCCTGGTTTCAGATTGGAACTATGGCTCTGGTAAGGTCTTCAACGCTTGATGCTGAGGCATTAAGAGATAAAAGAATAGGGGCGTGGCGCAATTGGTAGCGCAACGGTCTCCAAAACCGTAGGTTGCAGGTTCGAGTCCTGTCGCCCCTGCACAGTAAACCCCGTCACTTGATTTCAGGTGGCGGGGTTTGTTCATGCCATATTTTCCCGGTCGAGCCTTGCTCGCCGCTGTGCTCGCCCAATGTATCCAAGGCCACGTCTTATATGTGCGGTGGTCAGCTTTTCATGCAGTGCAAGCTTTGCTAGGGTTGACAAAGTTATGGAGGTGCGCGTTAAGCGCCCTATTAGATTTAGTTCCCAAGGAGGGTTAGCTGTGAGCGATGAGCAGCAGCCGAAGAATTCGGGTGCACCGCGCCCGACCGGTAAGCGTCAGCTCTCTGGTGCGGCTACCACGTCCTCCGCGGACTACGCCGATAAGCACGTCGTCCGCGTAGAGGATAAGAATCACGATGACACCCCAGGTGGTGGCGTAGCCGCTTTCCCTGGCGAGGTGGCAACTGAGATGAAGAAAGTGGTGTGGCCGACCGCTAAGGAGATGCTGCAGTACACCCTCATTACCTTTGCGTTCCTCATCGTCATGACCGTTTTGGTGTGGGGCGTGGACGCTCTGGCTGGTCTCGGAGTTGAGCAGGTTCTCTCTGATTAGTAAGATAGCCGCATAATCTTTTATCCCGCTGTTTCCGCTGAAGGAACGGCGGGATACTTTTTGCCCATACGCGGGCGGGTAGGCTAGTCCTACGCAACGCGCCGAGGAATTTTTGGAGTAAGAATCATGAGCGACGAGAATAACGTCGAAACCGTAGGCACCTCCCTAGAGGAGGCTATGCAGGCCAACGTGCAGGAGCAGGCGGCAGAGCACGCTAGCTCCGTTGAAGAAGCACAGCAGGAGGACGCTACCCCAAGCGCGCCCGCAGCAGAAGAAGCAGCAGAGTCCATCGACGCTGCAGGTGAGTCTGCGGAGGCAGCCGAGGCACCGGAAACGGCAGCGGCCGACGCCGAGGGGGCGAACGCCGAGGGCGCGGCAGAGGCCGCAGCTCCAGAGGCTGGCGAGGATGAGTCCGAAGACGCCGCCTACCGCAAGCGCCTGCGTGCGTTTACCCGCGAGCTGAAGAAGCAGCCGGGCCAGTGGTACATCATTCAGTGCTATTCCGGCTACGAAAACAAGGTAAAGACCAACCTGGACATGCGTGCCCAGACCCTCGAGGTCGAGGACTCTATCTTTGAGGTTGTCGTTCCTATTGAGCAGGTGCTCGAGAACAAGGACGGCAAGAAGAAGATTGTGAAGCGCAAGCTGCTGCCGGGCTACGTCCTCGTCCGCGCCGAACTCAATGACGCCGCTTGGTCCGTCATCCGTGAAACCCCTGGTGTGACCTCCTTCGTGGGCAACGAGGGCAACGCCACCCCGGTTAAAACCCGTGATGTGGCTAAATTCCTGATGCCGAACGAAGCACCGTCCACCAAGGGCGATGCCGCCCCGAATGAGGCTGAGGGCGAGCAGGTCGTGGCCATGCCAGAAAAGGAAGTGGCAAAGAAGTACGCCCACGACTTCGAGGTGGGCGAGGCAGTGACCATCCTGTCCGGCCCGCTGGCCGCAGTCTCCGCCACTATTTCCGAGATCGACCCAGAGACCGGCAAGATGCAGGGGCTGGTATCCATCTTTGGCCGCGAGACCCCAGTGGAGTTGTCGCCGACCGAGATCGAGCGCATCTCCTAAAAGTGATTTTGTGCAGGGCGCACGGTGTTCTAAACTGGAACGCCGTGCGCCTTTGGCGTGCGTATAAGAAAAACGTTTCATCCTCCGGTGGCCCACTGAAGGTGAGCATCCGGACGGGATCCCGTTATTCATCGTGGCGGCTATCCCGGTAACACAGGAAAGAGGTAATTCGATGGCTCCTAAGAAGAAGGTATCTGGCTTCATCAAGCTGCAGATCGAGGCAGGCGCTGCTAACCCGGCACCGCCAGTTGGCCCGGCACTGGGTGCCCACGGCGTCAACATCATGGAATTCTGCAAGGCTTATAACGCCGCTACCGAGAACCAGCGTGGCAACGTGGTTCCGGTTGAGATCACCGTCTACGAGGACCGTTCCTTCGACTTCAAGCTGAAGACCCCGCCGGCAGCCAAGCTGCTGCTGAAGGCCGCTGGCATCAAGAAGGGCTCCGGCGTTCCACACACCGACAAGGTCGGCTCTGTGTCTTGGGACCAGTGCAAGGAAATCGCAGAGACCAAGTTTGCGGACCTGAACGCACGTGACATCGAGAACGGCGCTCGCATCATCGCCGGTACCGCACGCTCCATGGGCATCACCGTTGATGGCGCACCGGAGAAGTAAAAACTTTATGTGGTAGGGCCAGCTACGGCCCGCCGAACACCACACCAATCCAGAAAAGGAATTGTTAAATGAGCACCAAGTCTAAGGCTTATAAGGCCGCTGCGGAACTGGTAGATAAGTCCCGCCTGTACCGCCCGATCGAGGCCACCAAGCTGGCTAAGGAGACCTCCTCCAAGAACTTCGACGCCACCGTTGATGTTGTCTTCCGTTTGGGTGTTGACCCGCGCAAGGCTGACCAGCTGGTTCGCGGCACCGTTTCCCTGCCTAATGGCACCGGTAAGGACGTTCGCGTTGCTGTCTTCGCAGAAGGCGAGAAGGCTACCGCCGCTCAGGAAGCTGGCGCTGACATCGTCGGCACCGCTGAACTGATCGAGCAGATCAACGAGGGCAACATCGACTTCGACGTTGCTATCGCTACCCCGGATCAGATGGCCAAGGTTGGCCGCGTTGCCCGCGTCTTGGGCCCACGTGGTCTGATGCCGAACCCGAAGACCGGCACCGTTACCGCAGACGTTGCTAAGGCAATCTCTGAGGTTAAGGGCGGCAAGATCTCCTTCCGCGTTGATAAGGCTGCTAACCTGCACGCCATCATCGGTAAGGCTTCCTTCGATGCTGAGAAGCTGGCTGAGAACTACGGCGCCCTCATGGATGAGATCCAGCGCCTGAAGCCTTCTTCCGCTAAGGGCATCTACATCAAGCGCGCTACCATCTCCACCACCTCCGGCCCGGGCATCCCGGTTGACGGTTCCGTGGTCAAGGATTACACCGCTTAAGCAGTTCTGACCACTGCGTTTAAGGCTAAAGGGCTTAGAGGCAATTCCTCGAAGCCCTTTTTCTATATCTCGAGCCACTAGTAGTTATGTGGCGTCAATATCGTCTGGCACCCATTCGCCGCCGTCGTAGTAGACGTTTCGAGCCAAGGGGATCTGGTGCGAAGCAGACTCGAGGATGTGCATAAAATATCCGGCCGTGTTGGGAATGGCGAGGGTATCTCCTACGGCAACGCCCGCTGGAAAGTCCAGTTCGCGGCGCAGAATCACCTCGTCTTCAATGCAGTAGGCACCGACTACAAAGCCGGTACGTCGCTCGCGGGAGACCTCCTTTGCTGAACCGGCTGTAGGCACGAGGAGGGGGTCTAGCAGGATGTCATCCGCGGCGGTCCGGCACTGCGTGCGATTCATCGCCACACCGATAAGGGGCAGGCCATCAGAACGTTCTTTGAGAAAGCTCACCTCGGCGAGGATGACACCGCAGCCGTCGAGGAGGCTGCGGCCCGGTTCTAGATGGAGGGCGATGTCCCGCTCTCGCAGGGCACCACCGGCGTTGCCGTAGCCGGGGACCTCACCGGAGAGAAGTTGGTTCAGCCACTGACCGCGCGTCGGTTCCTGCCAGAAGGGATAAGTATTGGAGAGCGGATCCGATTTCCAGGTAAAGCGGTCACCGGTACCAGCGCGTTGCGTGGAGATACGCGCTGTGTAGTTTTCCCACTGCTCGCGGGATTCTAAATAGCTCATGGGCACGCCGCCGCCGATATCGATGAAATTAGCGGGTTGGTTCTTTGCGCGTAGGTGCTCGGCTAGAGCAATGGCCTCTGCAAGGGCGGTGCGGCGGTCGGCCTCGCTATAGCCATGCAGATGGACGTGGACGCCCACGGCACGAAGCTCCGCGGGCCACTCCGCTTTCTGCCATGCAGGTAGCCTTTCCCCGAAGCGGGTCGGTGGTAAGGCGTCTGGATCTGGAGCAAGGCGTGGCGCTACGCGGGCGGTGGTTTCTAAAGCTCGCGCGATGGCGGCGATGCGGCCGCATTCTGCGCGAGAATCGCACGAGATAGTAACGCCACGCGAAACCGCGAGGCGGAGCAAACCATCGGTTTTGATAGCAGCGCTGAGGATGATGCGCTCTGGGGCTACACCGCGGTCGAGCACTTGGCGGAGCTCGTTCTCGCTGGCTACATCAACCCCGAGTCCGGCATTGCGCGCAGCATCGACAAAACACAGCGCCTTATTGGCTTTGCGTGCGAAAAACACCTGAGTGTCCACGCCGTGGGAAGCGCCCGCATCGAGCAACTCCTGGGCATTGTGGCGCAGCGGAGCGGGATTCAACACGTTCACCGGAGAACCATAGCGCGAGGTCAATGCGCTGACGTGCTGCGGGTTTTCGACGAGCTCACGCATCCACCGTTCCCACCGGGCGCGCAAGGGGACGGTGCCGTGAACGGGTAAGGGTTCTACAGGGGTGGTGGTCATGGGTTTCCTACTTTCTCCGCCCAGTGGGGGATGTCATCGTGCACGGAACGGTTAAGGGAGTCATGGCCGGGCAGGGAGAGCTCATTCATCCGGCCAATTTCCACCACGCCAGGAACGTCGTGGAAGGGGGAGGGGGTGGCTTGGGGAGCAACGGTGGCGTCAATAAGCAGGTCCACGCCGCCCTTTTCCCGCCAGGAATCTATCTGCCCAGGCGTGCCTAGGTAGTCGGTATTCACCACACCGGAGTGGATCAGCTCGAGCAGACGCCTGGCTGTGACTGGTGGCGGGCCAAAGGCCACCCGCTCGAGGGTGCGTGAGAGCTCGCGGAACCCTGGCATTCGGCCGTGCGCCTGGTGCCAATCGACGCAGTCTTGGAAGACCCCACGAAAAGCCGCGCCCACCGCCGCGGCCGGGGTCAGGGGACCAGTGCCCTCGGCCGCACGTAGGGAAGCCTCGAGCTCAGCGAGCGCATCGCCGGTGAAATCCTGACCATCAATAATGGCTGTTAGTTCCGCACTAGAGAAGTCACCGAACTCGGCTGCGGCCCCGATGAGGATCTCGCGCAAGTCTGCGGCGTTAGTGATGTGCGCACAGGCCTGCCGCCACCGCGTCGAAACCTCCGGCAGCGGTGCCTCCGGAGAGGGCTTTACCTCCATGAATCGCCCGCTGCGGCTCACCGGATAAATGACCTCGGCGGTATCGCCATAAAGCAGGCATACATCGATAAAGCTTAAGGCGGCACCGCGCACGCCGATTCGCCGTGGAGCGCTAGGGAGGTCGGCTCCGAAATAGAGACCGGTGACGGGCACACGCGAAGTTTCGTGGACCAAGGAACCAGCATGCAAATGGTCGTGGCCGGTGCAGACTAGGACGTCGTCGAAGGGGGTGCCGTCGACCACGAAGCCTTCTCCGTCGTTGCTCACTTCGCTCACGCGGTGCGGCAAGTGGCGGATGCCAACGTGCGCCGGCGCGCGCTGCAATGCGGCGGACCAGGTATCGGCGAGGAATTGGCCCACTTCGGCGCGCGGTGGGAAGGCATCGGTGGTGTCCCCACCGCGGCGGGCCCGCCAATCGTTGAAATTATCGTGGGCGGTGGTGACGATGGCGCAGTTGACGTTGAGGCGCCAGTGCGGTGGCTGCTGCGGGCGGTAGACAGCGCCTGCACCGGCCGGATAAGGATCGAAGACCGTGACATCGATGGGGATGCTGGCGCGCTCGATGAGTTCCTCTACGGCCCAGAGACCGCGCGGACCGCCTCCGATGATGGCAATGCGTCGGGCAGGCTTAGCGGAAGTCACTGCGCCGTCCCTTCGATGCGCGCCGCGAGTTCAGAGGGTGAAATGTCGAAGTTTTCGCATACCCAGGAGTCGTTATAAATGGTGTCGAGGTAAGGCTGGCCGGCGTCGTGCAGCACGGCAACCACCTCCGCCCCCGCCGGTAGGGAGGGGGCGAGGCGCTGGAAGGCGGCGATGACGGCACCGCCGGAAGCGCCAGGCAGTAGGCCCTCTGCTTGAGCGAGCTGTCGGGCAGCAACGATGGCTTCAAGATCGGGGACCCGCTCGACGGAAGAAGGCGAAAACTTGGTGGATAGGTCGGTCACGATACCTGCGCCATAGCCAGGCAGCATGCGGGTGCCACGCTCACCACCAAAAAGCACGGAGCCTTCCGCATCAACGCCGATTGTGTGGGTGTCGGCGCCCAGCTCGGAGAGCTTGCGTACGCAGCCGCCAAGGGTTCCGGTGGTGCTCATAGCCACGAGCAGATGACTGGGCGCCTGACCGAGCTGGTCCAGAATCTCAGTCATAGTGCCTTCCGCGTGGGCGTGGAAGGCGGCTTCATTGGAATACTGGTTGAGGTTGAAAGAATCGGGAATCTCTTCCAAAAGCTCGGCCACGCGGGTGCGGCGGGCGGTAAGCCAATCGCCGGTTTCTGGATCGGGGTGATCGAGCAATTCCACGTGTGCGCCGTAGGCCCGCATGGTGGCCACCGTAGAAGCGTTGACGCGCGGATCTACCACGCAGTGGAACTTCATTCCTTGCAGTGGGGCTTGGCGAGCTAGAGCCATGCCCAGGTTGCCGGAGGAAGATTCCACCAGCGTCGAACCCGGCCGGATATCGCCGGCTTCGAGGGCTGCCTGGATAAGGGCTCGGGCGGTCCGGTCTTTGGCAGAACCGCCGAGGTTGAATTGTTCGAGTTTGAGATAGAGGTGGACATCCGGCCGGGGGCTAATCGCCTCCACTCGCATGAGTGGGGTGTTGCCGATGGGCGGGTGCGCTTGAGAATGAATCCTGGGGCTCATCATTGGCCCCATGGTAGACCTTTACGTCTACCTTTTCCGCCGGCTTAGTCTTTGATCTCCGCATAGGCATCGAGCGCGGCTTGGCGTGATTCCTTTAGGTCCACGATGGGCGGAGCAGATAGCGCGGGTGCCCAGCGGCGCACGTACTCGCCCTTAGGATCGAAGCGCTGGGCCTGCGTTTCGGGGTTGAAGATGCGAAAGAAAGGCGCGGCATCATCGCCGCAGCCGGCCACCCACTGCCAATTGAACGGGTTCGAGGCGGCATCGGCGTCCACCAAGGTGTCCCAGAACCATTCCTCGCCCAGGCACCAGTGGATACCGAGGTTCTTGGTGAGGAAGGATCCCACCACCATCCGTACGCGGTTGTGCATATAGCCGGTGGCCCATAGCTCGCGCATTCCGGCGTCGACAAGCGCAATGCCCGTCGTACCGGACTGCCAGTCTGTCAGGCGTGGGTCATCCCAGGACCAATCGAAGCGGTCGAATTTTTCCCGTACGTTTTCGGTAGCAAGGTTGGGCAGGTGGTAGAGGCGATGTCAGGCAAAGTCACGTCACAGTAGCTCGGAGTGGAATTTGGCGCACTCCGGCTCTTCGGCTGCGGCGAACCACACCTCGCGCGGGGAGACCTCGCCAAAGCGCAGGTGGGGCGAGAGGAGGGAGGTGGCATTAAGCGCGGGGATATCGCGTTCCTTGGCGTAGTTGGCCAGATCCAGCTGGGCTAGGCGCTCCCGCGCTCCGGCTTCCCCGGGCGTCCAGTGCTCGGCCAGGGATGCGGCCCACGCCGGCTCGGTGGGCTTGGGCCAGGAACACGCAATGCTTGCCGACGTCCCCAACTCCGGCACCCCCTCCGGCCCATCGCCTGCTACTTGGGAGGACGCGGTCTTGGAGAAGGGAGTAAAGACCTTATAGGGCTGGCCCTGGCCATTGGTAACCTCCCAGGGTTCGACCAGGGTGAAGCCGGGTGAAGAAGTGGCGGTAATGCCACGAGCAGTCAAGTTTTCCTTGACCGCGGCATCAACCTCGCGCAGCGGGCCGTGGTAGCGGCGCGTCCACGTGACGGTAGTGGCGCCGAGTTCGGCGGCTAGGCGGGGGATTTCCACGCGGGCATCACCGGCGACGCGAATGAGCTCCACGCCGTGCTCGGCGAGGTCGTGTGCAAGGGCATAAAGGGAACGCTCGCGCCACCACGTGGTGGCGCCGCCCAGTGGGCGGGTGCCCGGATATGCCGGCTCGTCGAGCACGACGGCGACCAAGGGAACGCCTGCAAGCGAGGCGGCTTCGGCCGCGCGGCGAAGGGCCTGGTTATCGTGTAGGCGCAGGTCATCGCGAAACCACATCAGGCAGGTCATGTCGGCTATCCTACGCGGCGAAAACGGGGATTTGGAGAAACCGTGGGTGGGAAGGTAGTGTTTTCCACGAAGTTTGAACGGCCGCTTCAGGCCGAGTCAAAGTTCACCGAAGACCGTTGGTCATCCATTTGGATCGAAGGTTCTCCATCCTAGGAGGCGGCCCACGCAGGAGACACTTTGCGATTATTCGCGGCATTCTCTTATGTCGCGCGCCCTGTGCTCTTGCACGGGGCTTTTGTTATTTCGGGTAACCGAAATAAGGAAGGTCCCGGCGGAATAATAAAAGAGATGTTTTGGAAGGAGGCGAGAGACAATGGCAAACCCAAAGAACACTGCAGACCTGGCAGAGCTGAAGGAGAAGCTGGCTGGCGCTAACTCTGTTGTATTGACCGAGTACCGCGGCCTGACCGTATCCCAGCTGCAGGAGCTGCGTAACGATCTGGGATTTGACGTTGAATACTCCGTCGCCAAGAACACCCTTTTCAAGATCGCTGCCAAGGAAGCTGGCATCGAAGGTCTTGATGATTTGCTGACTGGCCCGACCGCAATTGCGTTCATCAAGGGTGAGGCAGTGGATGCTGCGAAGGTCATCACCAAGTTCGCTGATGACAACAAGGCACTCATCATCAAGGGTGGCTACATGGACGGCAATGCACTGTCTGCCGACCAGGTTGAGGCCATCGCCAAGCTGGACAACCGCGAGACCACCCTCGCAAAGCTGGCTGGCGCTATGAAGGGTTCTATGGCGAAGGCAGCCGCTCTCTTCAACGCTCCTGCAACCAAGGCTGTACGTACCGTCGCAGCCCTGCAGGACAAGAAGGAAGCAGAAGCTTAAGTCGTCACAAAAGACGCACAATTACAACACCGTGCGCGTTGCCTAATGTAGGTGCAGCGCTCACACAACACAGAAAGGACTTGCCATCATGGCTAAGCTCACCAAGGACGAGCTCATTGAAGCTTTCAAGGAAATGACCCTCATCGAACTGTCCGAGTTCGTTAAGGAATTTGAAGAGGTATTCGACGTTGAGGCTGCTGCTCCGGTTGCTGCTGTTGCAGCTGGCGCTCCGGCTGAGGGCGGCGCTGGTGCCGCTGAGGAGAAGACCGAGTTCGACGTCGTTCTGACCGACGCTGGCGCTAAGAAGATTGGCGTTATTAAGGCTGTCCGCGAGATCGTCTCCGGCCTGGGCCTGAAGGAAGCTAAGGAAATGGTCGAGGGTGCTCCTAAGGCTATCCTCGAGGGCGCTTCCAAGGACGACGCTGAGGCTGCTAAGGCTAAGCTGGAAGAGGCTGGCGCTTCCGTCGAGCTCAAGTAATTTCACTGAGCTTTCCGCTTTTAAATCCCCACTTCTACCGCTGCACGCGGTGGGAGCTGGGGATTTCCTCGTTTTGTGTTTGCGAGCGTAGTGCGTGGAGTGCAGCAATGGCCAATAGTGTCAAAGTATGACACCATGGCGTTGTGGAGTTTAGGAGGGATAGCTTAGAGCGCTTTCACACAGATGGTAAGGCGCCAAAGTATGTACCTCCTGAACTGCGGAAGATCCTGCGCCGCAAACTCATCATGATTGACCGGTCCGTTTCCCTAGCTGATTTAAGGATTCCACCAGCAAATCGTTTGGAGAGGCTGAAAGGGCAGTGGGACGGATTTTATTCCATCCGCGTTAACGCGCAGTGGAGAGTAGTTTTTCGATGGACAGGGAAAGGAGCTGTGGACGTTGACTTCATCGATTATCACAAATGAGGGAGAGGAAGCTTCGGATATCATATCCGTTCCACACCCTGGGGAGGTTCTGCGCGAGGAGTTTCTGGAGCCGCTCGGACTTACTCAATACCGCTTAGCCAGGGATATTTTTAGCTCCAAATCCCAAATTTCAAAGCTGGTCCGTGGACGCATTGGGATTAGTGCGGAAATGGCGCTTCGTCTCTCTGCCTATTTTGGCAATTCGGCGGAGTTTTGGCTGGGACTGCAGGAAGAGTTTGATCTTTGGCGCGCGCGCCAAACCACGGATACTAGCAGTATCGTTGCTTGGAATAAGCACACTGCTTAGAAATCAATCCGGCACGGCGGGGTGGCCTGTAGAAACCAGGAATTTCCGCCAAGGGCTGTAGAATTAGCCCCCATGCTGCCCAAGTCCCGCATTTTTTCCGTCCTGCTCCTAGGCTTCGGTGTCGCGTTGATCGCCGCTAGTGTTGTGGCGCCGGCATTTTTGGATTTTTCCCCGCGGCTGCCGCTGAACCTGAAAAACAGCACCTGGACATTGCACGATGATTCCGCGGATTCCCAGCAATTGTCCAAGGATGGTTCCACGCCGTATTCAGGCCCCATGACTTACCAGATCAACATGGATATCCAAGAGCCCTCGGACGAAGAGAAGGCTACCGTGCGCATCGGTGAGACGCGTATGCGCGGCGAGGGCGAAGGCTTAAACGACTTGAGCCAGGCCCAGGTGTGGACCTACCCGGTGGACCGCCTGAGTGGTGAAGCTATGGGGGAGGCCTCGTTGAGCCATACGCTCGCGACTCCATCAGACACGGTGACCATAGACGGCTACTGGCTCAAGTTCCCCGCGGATACCGAAAAGACCAATTATCCAGTCTTTGACCCGACGCTGCGCAAGGCCGTCGATGCAGTCTTTGAAGAAGAAACCACGATGGATGGCCGTACGGTCTACCGTTATCACCAAGAAATTGAGCCGACGAACGTAGCGCAGCTTTATGCAGCCGATGGGAATACCACCAGCCTGCCCAAGGAGGGCGGCGGCGAGGAACAGGGGTATTTGACCCACTCCGGGAACCGTGACTTCTATGTAGACCAACAAACCGGACTCGTGGTGGGTATGGATGTAGACATCGATGACTACTACGCAGACCGCGAAGGTGTGGGCCGCGTGCGTGCCTTCGTCTTTGATGGTTCTACCTCCGAAGAGGACCAAAAAGAGCTGCTGAAGGAAGCCGCAGAATTCCCGCGCGATCGCGTGGCGGAGATTGTCCGCTGGATAGTCATTGGAGTAGGCGCGCTGCTTGCATTACTAGGAATCATCGGTGCGCTGGGATTATTTGGCGGAAAGAATAAGCATGCCCGCCGGCGTGGCCACCACGCGCACAATGGTGGAAGCGCGGTGCCGGTGAGCCGCTAAAAGAGCAGCTAGGAGCCTCAATCGCCGGCAGGGTTGCGGTATAGAGAGATTTTAGTGGTAGGGTGCTCACTGGTTGTCGCGCACATAGTCGTGGCATGGACGCGTTAGCGCCGCGGCGAGCACGAGCTTGCCCCCTAGCGTGGTAGCGACACGCCCCAATTGTGGTGTGTCTTTACATGACAGGTCTTTTCCTATAAGCTATTTCGTTGCGCTGGAATCTGGATCTTCGGTGCACATTTAGCCTTTCAGGCCGGTGATGGCAAAACCGACTTGACAAGGTGATTTTGTGCATTCTGAACCCAGACACTCCACAGCAGACCGAATGCTAGAATTACCAGCGGTTTTGCGGCTCGTCGGCCAGGGCGAGCAGGCAATCCGCGTGAGGTGCTGGAAGGACCCATCTTGGCAGTCTCCCGCCAGACCAAGTCAGTGGCCAATATCCCCGGAGCCCCGAAGCGATACTCGTTTGCAAAAATTAGCGAGCCCATCGCCCTGCCGGGTCTCCTTGACGTACAACTTGATTCTTTTGCTTGGCTCGTCGGCTCGCCGGAATGGCGCGAGCGCGAGCAGGCTGCGCGTGGCGATGATGCCCGCGTAACGAGCGGCCTCGAGGACATCCTCGAAGAGCTCTCGCCGATTGAGGACTACTCGGGCAATATGTCCCTGTCCTTGTCGGAGCCGCGCTTTGAACCGGTGAAAAACACCGTGGATGAGTGCAAGGAAAAGGACATCAACTACTCCGCGCCGCTGTACGTGACCGCAGAGTTTATCAATAACGACACCCAAGAGATTAAGTCGCAGACCGTTTTTATCGGCGATTTCCCGATGATGACGGATATGGGCACGTTCATCGTGAACGGTACCGAGCGCGTCGTCGTCTCTCAGCTGGTGCGCTCCCCGGGCGTGTACTTCGATCGCTCGATCGATAAGTCCACCGAGCGTCCGCTGCACTCCGTGAAGGTTATTCCTTCCCGCGGTGCATGGTTGGAGTTCGACGTCGACAAGCGCGATACCGTCGGCGTGCGCATTGACCGCAAGCGCCGCCAGCCGGTTACCGTGCTGCTTAAGGCACTGGGCTGGAGCGAGGAACAGATCAAGGATCGCTTCGGCTTTTCCGAGCTTATGATGTCCACCCTGGAATCTGATGGTGTGGCAAATACCGATGAGGCATTGCTGGAGATTTACCGTAAGCAGCGCCCAGGCGAGCAGCCAACCCGTGAATTGGCACAGTCCTTGCTGGATAACTCCTTCTTCCGTGCGAAGCGTTACGACCTGGCAAAGGTCGGCCGCTACAAGGTCAACCGCAAGCTGGGTCTGGGCGGCGACCACGATGGTCTGATGACCCTGACCGAGGAAGACATTGCCGTCACCCTCGAGTACCTGGTCCGCCTGCACGTAGGCGAGCGCGAGATGAAGGCGCCAAACGGCGAGATGATCTCCTTGCACACGGATGACATCGACCACTTTGGTAACCGCCGCCTGCGCACCGTAGGCGAGCTCATCCAGAATCAGGTCCGCGTGGGCCTGTCCCGTATGGAGCGCGTTGTGCGCGAGCGCATGACCACCCAGGACGCGGAGTCCATCACTCCGACCTCCCTGATTAACGTGCGCCCGGTCTCTGCTGCTATCCGCGAGTTCTTCGGCACCTCGCAGCTGTCCCAGTTCATGGACCACAACAACTCGCTGTCCGGCCTGACTCACAAGCGCCGTTTGTCCGCGCTGGGCCCGGGCGGTCTGTCCCGTGAGCGCGCCGGCATTGAGGTGCGAGACGTTCACGCTTCTCACTACGGCCGCATGTGCCCGATTGAGACTCCTGAGGGGCCGAACATTGGCCTGATTGGCGCGCTGGCTTCCTATGCCCGCGTGAATGCCTTTGGCTTCATCGAGACCCCGTACCGCAAGGTTGTGGACGGCAAGATTACCGATCAGGTGGAGTACCTCACCGCTGATGAAGAGGATCGCTTCGCTATTGCTCAGGCTGAGGTCGAGCAGGATGCAGAGGGCAACCTCACCGGCGAGCGTATTGAGGTCCGCCTAAAGGACGGCGATATTGGACTTACCGATGCCTCTGGTGTGGACTACGTTGACGTCTCCCCACGCCAGATGGTGTCCGTGGGTACCGCCATGATTCCGTTCTTGGAGCACGACGATGCTAACCGTGCCCTGATGGGTGCGAACATGCAGAAGCAGGCCGTGCCGCTGGTTCGCTCCGAGGCTCCGCTGGTAGGTACCGGCATGGAGCAGCGCGCTGCTTATGACGCTGGCGACGTTGTTATCACTCCGAAGGCCGGTGTGGTAGAAAACGTCACCGCTGATGTCATCACCATCATGGATGATGAGGGCCAGCGCGACACCTACATCCTGCGTAAGTTCGAGCGCACCAACCAGGGCACCAACTACAACCAGACCCCGCTGGTTTCTATGGGCGAGCGCGTAGAGGCCGGCCAGGTTCTGGCCGATGGCCCTGGTACCCACAATGGTGAGATGTCCCTCGGCCGCAACCTGCTGGTTGCCTTCATGCCGTGGGAAGGCCACAACTACGAGGACGCCATCATCCTCAACCAGCGCATCGTGGAAGAGGACATCTTGACCTCCGTCCACATCGAGGAGCACGAGATCGATGCTCGCGATACCAAGCTGGGCGCTGAGGAAATCACCCGCGAGATCCCGAACGTCTCTGAAGACGTCTTGAGCGATCTGGACGAGCGCGGCATCATCCGCATCGGTGCCGACGTCCGCGCCGGTGACATCCTGGTGGGCAAGGTCACCCCGAAGGGCGAGACCGAGCTGACTCCGGAGGAGCGCCTGCTGCGCGCCATCTTCGGTGAGAAGGCCCGCGAGGTTCGCGATACCTCCATGAAGGTCCCGCACGGTGAGGTAGGCAAGGTCATTGGCGTTGCCCGCTTCTCCCGCGATGATGATGACGATCTGGCCCCTGGCGTCAACGAGATGATTCGCGTCTACGTGGCCCAGAAGCGCAAGATCCAGGACGGCGATAAGATGGCCGGCCGCCACGGCAACAAGGGTGTTGTGGGCAAGATTCTGCCGCCAGAGGATATGCCGTTCATGGAAGACGGCACCCCGGTAGACATCCTGCTGAACACCCACGGTGTGCCACGTCGTATGAACATCGGCCAGGTCCTCGAGGTTCACCTGGGCTGGTTGGCACACGCCGGTTGGAAGGTTGACACCGAGGATCCGAAGAACGCCGAGCTGCTCAAGACCCTGCCGGAAGAGCTCTATGACGTTCCTGCGGATTCCTTGACCGCGACCCCGGTCTTCGACGGTGCTACCAACCATGAGATCGAGCGCCTGCTGGCTTCCTCCCGTCCTAACCGCGACGGCGATGTGCTGGTGGATGAGCACGGCAAGGCCACGCTTTTCGACGGCCGCTCGGGCGAACCGTACAAGTACCCAATTTCGGTTGGCTACATGTACATGCTCAAGCTGCACCACTTGGTCGATGAGAAGATTCACGCCCGTTCCACCGGTCCTTACTCCATGATTACCCAGCAGCCGCTGGGTGGTAAGGCCCAGTTCGGTGGCCAGCGCTTCGGCGAAATGGAGGTGTGGGCAATGCAGGCATACGGCGCTGCCTACACCCTGCAGGAGCTGCTGACCATCAAGTCCGATGACGTCGTCGGCCGCGTGAAGGTCTACGAAGCCATTGTTAAGGGCGACAATATTCCAGATCCGGGCATCCCTGAGTCCTTCAAGGTGTTGCTCAAGGAGCTGCAGTCCCTGTGCTTGAACGTGGAAGTTCTTTCCACCGACGGCACGCCGATGGAGCTGTCTGGCTCTGATGACGATGACATGGATAGCCCATCGCTTGGCATTAACCTGTCCCGCGATGAGGGTTCTTCCGCTGACATCGCCTAATTAGTTTCTTGGTCCACCACGGGGTAAGTCCCCGTGGTAGGGCGTAAACGTTTCATTCATACAAAGCCATCAATTCCTCGACAACGAGGATGAAAGGGAGACATTACGTGTTTGACGTAAATCTCTTCGACGAGCTCCGCATCGGTCTGGCCACCGCAGACGATATTCGTCGCTGGTCCAAGGGCGAGGTCAAAAAGCCTGAGACCATTAACTACCGCACTCTGAAGCCGGAGAAGGACGGCCTCTTCTGTGAGCGCATCTTCGGCCCCACCCGTGACTGGGAGTGCGCTTGTGGTAAGTACAAGCGCGTCCGCTACAAGGGCATCATCTGTGAGCGCTGTGGCGTTGAGGTCACCAAGTCCAAGGTTCGCCGTGAGCGCATGGGCCACATTGAGCTGGCCGCTCCGGTAACCCACATCTGGTACTTCAAGGGCGTTCCGTCCCGCTTGGGCTACCTGCTGGACCTGGCTCCGAAGGATCTCGAGCGCATCATTTACTTCGCCGCCAATATCATCACCTCCGTGGATGAAGAGGCTCGCCACAACGACCAGTCCACCCTGGAAGCAGAAATGCTCCTGGAGAAGAAGGACGTTGAGGACGATACCGAGTCCGAGATCGCAGAGCGCGCCTCCAAGCTGGAGTCTGACCTGGCTGAGCTGGAAGCAGCCGGTGCCAAGGCCGATGCCCGTAAGAAGGTAAAGAACGCTGCCGATAAGGAAATGCAGCACATCCGCGAGCGTGGCGAGCGCGAAATCGCCCGCCTGGATGAAATCTGGAATACCTTCATCAAGCTGGCTCCAAAGCAGATGATCATCGATGAGACCATCTACGAAGAGCTGGTTGACCGCTACGAGGATTACTTCACCGGCGGCATGGGCGCAGAAGCCATCCAGACCCTGGTCCGCAACTTCGACCTCGAGGCTGAGGCCGAGGAGCTGCGCGAGATCATCAACAACGGCAAGGGCCAGAAGAAGATGCGTGCTCTCAAGCGCCTGAAGGTCGTTGCTGCCTTCCTGCGCTCCGGCAACGATCCGGCCGGTATGGTGTTGGATGCCATCCCGGTTATCCCGCCAGAGCTGCGCCCAATGGTGCAGCTGGACGGTGGCCGCTTTGCTACCTCCGACCTGAACGACCTCTACCGCCGCGTAATCAACCGCAATAACCGTTTGAAGCGCATGATCGACCTGGGTGCACCAGAGATCATCGTGAACAACGAGAAGCGCATGCTGCAGGAGTCTGTGGACGCGCTCTTCGATAACGGCCGCCGCGGCCGTCCGGTTACCGGCCCGGGCAACCGTCCGCTGAAGTCCCTGTCTGACTTGCTCAAGGGCAAGCAGGGCCGCTTCCGCCAGAACCTGCTGGGTAAGCGCGTGGACTACTCCGGCCGTTCCGTTATTATCGTTGGACCGCAGCTGAAGCTGCACGAGTGTGGTCTGCCGAAGCTCATGGCGCTCGAGCTATTCAAGCCGTTCGTCATGAAGCGCTTGGTAGAAAACGACTATGCCCAGAACATCAAGTCCGCCAAGCGCATGGTTGAGCGCCAGCGCCCAGAGGTGTGGGACGTTCTGGAGCAGGCCATTTCTGAGCACCCTGTGATGCTCAACCGTGCACCTACGCTGCACCGCCTGGGCATTCAGGCCTTCGAGCCGAAGCTGGTTGAGGGTAAGGCTATTCAGCTGCACCCGCTGGCTTGTGAGGCGTTCAACGCCGACTTCGACGGTGACCAGATGGCAGTCCACCTGCCGCTGTCCGCTGAGGCACAGGCTGAGGCCCGCGTCTTGATGCTGGCGTCCAATAACATTCTGTCCCCGGCATCCGGTAAGCCACTGGCTATGCCGCGTCTGGATATGGTTACCGGCCTGTACTACCTGACGATGGACAAGTCCGAGGACGAGATCGGTGGCAACGGCCGCTTCCGCGAGGCAGAAGAGGACAAGCCAGCAACCGGCGTTTACTCCTCCTACGCCGAGGCCCTCATGGCCTATGACCGCGGCACCGTTGGCCTGCAGGCCCCGATCAAGGTCCGCATCGATCACCTTCGCCCGCCGAAGGAGATCGAGGAGGAGCAGTTCCCAGATGGCTGGACCAAGGGCCAGGCATGGATGGGCTACACCACCATTGGCCGCGTCATGTTCAACGAGTTGTTGCCATGGAACTACCCGTACCTCGAGGGCATCATGGTCCGTAAGGGCGGCGGCTCTGGCAACAAGGTCCTCATCGGTGACGTGGTCAATGACTTGGCCAATAAGTACCCGATGATCACCGTGGCTCAGGTGCTGGACAACATGAAGGATGCCGGCTTCTACTGGGCAACCCGTTCTGGCGTGACCATCACTATGTCTGACGTTCTGGTTCTGCCGAATAAGACCGAGATCCTCGAGTCTTATGAGAAGGAAGCAGAGCGCATCGAGCGTAAGTACTGGGAGCAGGGTGCTCTGACCGAGCGCGAGCGCTACGATCGCCTGGTTGAGCTGTGGAAGGACGCTACCGATACCGTCGGTGAGGCCGTCGAGAACATGTACCCTGACCACAACCCGATTCCGATGATTGTGAAGTCTGGTGCGGCCGGTAACATGCGTCAGATCTGGACGCTGGCCGGTATGAAGGGCATGGTTGTGAACTCGCACGGTGATTACATCACCCGTCCGATTAAGACCTCCTTCCGTGAAGGCCTGTCCGTGCTGGAGTACTTCAACAACTCCCACGGTTCCCGTAAGGGTCTGGCCGATACCGCGCTGCGTACCGCTGACTCCGGCTACCTCACCCGTCGTCTGGTGGACGTGGCCCAGGACGTCATCGTCCGCGAAGAGGACTGTGGCACCCGCCAGGGCGTTCGCGTCCCCATCGGCGAGGTTTCCGGCGACAAGGTGGTTCTCTCCGAGCTGTGGGAGACCTCCGCATCCGGCCGCGTTCTCGCGACCGATGTCAAGGACGCCAACGGGGAGGTCGTGGCCGAGGCCGGCTCCGACCTCACCGAGGAACTCACCCAGAAGCTGTTGGACTCCAAGGTTACTGAGGTCAAGGTTCGCTCCGTGCTGACCTGCCAGACCCCGGCTGGCGTGTGTGCCAAGTGCTACGGCAAGTCCATGGCTTCCGGCCAGCTGGTCGATATCGGCGAGGCCGTCGGCATCGTGGCGGCACAGTCCATTGGTGAGCCGGGTACCCAGCTGACCATGCGTACGTTCCACCAGGGTGGTGTCGGTGGCGATATTACCGGCGGTCTGCCGCGTGTTCAGGAGCTCTTCGAGGCCCGTAACCCGAAGAACCGCGCTCCTATCGCTTCCGTTGACGGCACCGTATCCCTGTCCGATGAGGGCAACTTCTGGACCCTGACCATCACCCCGGATGACGGTTCGGATGATGTGGTCTATGAGAAGCTCTCCAAGCGTCAGGGCCTGGCTCAGGTCCGTCGCCCGATGGAGTCCAACCCGGATGCGATGATCGAGCGTTCCCTCAAGGACGGCGACCACGTCGAGACCGGTGACCGCCTGATGCGCGGTGCGGCTGACCCGCACGACGTGCTCGAGGTCCTCGGCCGCCGTGGCGTGGAGCAGCACCTCATCAACGAGGTGCAGGCTGTGTACCGTACCCAGGGTGTGGCTATCCACGATAAGCACATCGAGATCATCATCCGCCAGATGCTGCGCCGCGGTACCGTCATTGATGCGGGTACTACGGACTTGTTGCCGGGTAACCTCATCGACCTTTCTGAAGCTAAGCAGCTCAATGCTGCTCAGGTTGCAGAAGGTGGCGAGCCGGCTCAGCTGCGCTCGGAGATCATGGGTATTACCAAGGCTTCCTTGGCTACCGAGTCCTGGCTGTCCGCTGCATCCTTCCAGGAGACCACTCGCGTGCTTACGGACGCCGCTATTAACAAGCGCTCCGATAAGCTCATCGGTCTCAAGGAGAACGTGATTATCGGTAAGCTCATCCCGGCCGGTACCGGTATTTCCCGCTACCGCAATATTTCCGTCAAGCCGACCGAGGCTGCGCGCAACGCTGCATACTCGATTCCGACTTACGGCGATTCCATCTATGGCGATGACGGCTTCGGTGAGTTCACCGGTGCCTCCGTGCCGCTGGATGAGGACTTCACTTTCTAGGGTGCAGCTGAATCTGCGTTAACGCGGGATATTGATGGCCCCGCCTTCCTGAATGACAGGAAGGCGGGGCTGTTTCCATGTTTAGGGTGTACCGCTAAACTGCTCTGCTAGTATGAATGCAGCTTTTGGCAAGGCGCCTTTAGGGGAGCGCTGCCTAAGTAGTTGAAAAATGCACACATCACGGGTGCTTGTCAGCTGCCATTGTGTAGCCGAGACTGGCTGAGATGCCGCCACATGCGCGGTGAACCGTAGAACCTGATCCGGATAATGCCGGCGAGAGGGAGGAAAATTATGTCTACTACACGTGCGTCCGCTGCCCCGAAGCGCAGTTTGAATTGGCGCGTGGTCGATATCGTGGTTGCATCTGTTCTGGGTGTAGCTTGCGGCTTCGTATTCTTGGGTTGGAACGCAGTGGGCTATGCCTGGTTCCAAGCTATGGATGCTATTACCCCGGGCTTGGGCGGTATAGCCACCGGTATTTGGCTCATTGGTGGCGTGCTGGGTGGCCTTATCATCCGCAAGCCAGGTGCAGCTGTATACGTTGAGGTCCTAGCGGCCACTGTGTCCGCAGTGCTGGGTTCCCAGTGGGGCATTGAAACCCTGTATTCCGGCTTGGCACAAGGGCTAGGCGTGGAAATCATCCTGGCTATCTTCCTGTACCGCAGGTTTGGCTTTGGAGTTTCGGTATTAGCCGGCATGGCGGCTGGCTGGGGTGCTTTTATTCTCGAGCTATTCCTTTCCGGTAACTTGGCTCGCTCCTTCGAGTTCCAAATGATTTATTTGGTTACGCTGACTATCTCCGGTGCTATCCTCGCCGGTGCTTTGGGCTTTTTCGTGGTGAAGGCGCTAGCGAAGACAGGTGCTTTGGATCGTTTCGCCGCAGGCCGTGAACAGCGCGCTTAGGGCGTATGGGCACTGTGACTGACTTTTTCACTCTGGCGGGAAGGCCCACAAAAATTACCGCCCGCGGTTTTGGCTGGACGCATGCCGGGCGCACCCAGCCAGCGTTAGCTGATATTGACTTGGTTATTGAGCCAGGCGAGCGGGTATTGCTTTGCGGCGACTCTGGATCCGGCAAGTCCACATTCTTGGCTGCTATAGCCGGGGTGCTGGGCTCCGATGAAGAGGGAACCCGCGCCGGAGAGATCCTTTTGGAAGATTCCACCGGCGCGGTGGAGGAACCGGGACATTCCATTCCCGTAGGGCTGGTGTTGCAAGACCCAGATTCGCAGGTTATCTCAGCTCGGGTGGGAGACGATATTGCCTTCGGCTGCGAGAACCTAGCGTATCCGAGGGAAGAGATTTGGCGCCGCGTAGCCGCGGCCAAGGATCTGGTCGGCCCGTTCGTGGATATGGATTTTCCCACCGAGCGCCTGTCTGGTGGGCAAAAGCAACGCCTTGCTTTAGCGGGGGTAATCGCTATGGGTGCCGGTGTGGTGCTGCTCGATGAACCCACTGCCAATCTTGACCCTGCCGGCGCACGCGATGTGGTTCGCGCCGTTTCTGCACTGGTAGAAGAGACTGGGGCTACCCTCGTGGTGATAGAGCACCAACATACGGCCTGGGAAGGAGTGCTGGACCGTGCCGTGGAGCTTGCGCATGGGCGCATCGTGGCCGATGGTCCCTTTGAGCAGATAGCACGACGCCGCCGTGTCGAAGAGCTCCCGCAGGCGCGCGAGTTGGGTGATGGCGCAGCTAGGGAAGGAGACGCTGCGCTCTGGACTAAGGATTTGGTTACTCGCTTCGGCCCACCGCGCACGATTTCTCTGCCGGCGGGCGCTTCGACTGTGATTACAGGTCCTAATGGTGCAGGAAAATCGACATGGTTGATGACCATGGCGGGCTTGCTGCCGGCCATCTCCGGCGAGATCGGAGTGGCAGACTATGTGCGCCGTGGCGTGAAGGGGCCACCGATTCGGTGGAAGTCTCGAGAGCTGGCAGACCGCATTGGATTCGTATTCCAAAACCCGGAGCACCAGTTCGTTTCGCGCACCGTAGCGGAAGAGCTGCGCGTCGCGCCAAAGGTCATGCGAGTAAAACCGCCAGAAGAGCGCATAGCCCAATTGGTGGATTCCCTGCGCCTGGAGCACCTTTTGGAGGCTAATCCCTTCACGCTTTCTGGAGGCGAGAAGCGCCGCCTTTCGGTAGCTACTGCGTTGGTAACGTCACCTGAGGTAGTACTTCTTGACGAGCCTACTTTTGGACAGGACCCGCAGACCTTTGTGGAGCTGGTGCGTTTGCTACGCGAGCTAGCCGATGGTGGCACCACCGTTGCCTCCATCACCCACGATCCTTTGTTTATCCAGGCTTTAGGGGATCATCATGTGGAGGTGGATAGTGCCTAACCTTTTGCGCGAAGCCAATCCGCTGACACGAGTGTTTATGATGTTTATCTGGGTCACTCCCATTTTGGCATCTATTGACTGGGTTTCGGCAGCGGTATCATTGGCGCTCACCCTGATTTTCGCCCCGTTATGTGGGGTATCGTGGGCGAGGGTCTTTAAAGCCGGGTGGTTCCTTTTCTTGGTTGCCCCGATTTCCGGCGTTTCCATGCTGCTTTATGGTGAGCCCAGCGGCACCGAATACTTCCACTGGTGGCTTATTCATGTCACCGAAAATTCCCTCACCCTGGCAATCGCTATTACGCTGCGCGTCTTCGCCGTGGCTTTGCCCATGGTGGTGCTCGCCCGTGATATCGACCCTACGGAGCTGGGTGATGCCCTCTCGCAGATCCTGAAGCTACCATCGCGCTTTGTCATTGGTGCAGTGGCCGGTGTGCGCATGATGACGCTCTTTCAATCCGATTGGCAGTCGCTGGGGATGGCGCGCAGGGCGAGGGGGCTGACCGACGTCGGCAAGCTGAAGCACCTGCTTACGATGTCCTTCGGGCTATTGGTCATCGCGCTGCGCCGCGGTGGCAAGCTGGCGACGGCCATGGAGGCGCGCGGATTTGGGCGCACCCCACCCGGAGGAGGGGCACGCACATGGGCGCGTTCCTCCCGGCTGCACGCCCGCGATGGGTGGATTATGGCCATAGGTACTGTCCTCGCTTTTGTACCGGTGGTAGTTTCGGTACTCACTGGGGCCTGGAGATTCTTCGGCCTATAAACCGCGAAAGCAGTGATTGAGCGACCATGGACTTTGATAGCCAACAAGAGCGCCTTTTAGAGGACGTCGTCAAGCTGGCGGCAGCCAGAAAGCGTGCCTTCAAGCCAGTGACCGTGCTTATCGACGGCCCTTCGGGTGCCGGAAAAACCTGGACTTCCGCCGCGCTGGCCGAGCGCACCAACTGGCGCGTGGTACACCTCGATGAGTTCTACCCCGGCTGGCACGGCCTGGACAAGGGCTCTGACATGGTGGCAGAACAGGTATTGCGCACCATGAATCCCGGCTATTGGCGCTGGGATTGGGAGGCGGACAGCCCTGGAGACTGGGCTAGCCTCGACGTGCGCGATGATCTCATCGTGGAAGGGGTGGGCTCCGTAACCCCGGCCAATATCGCAGCCGCAAAGGAGAGGGGAACGGTAGTTAGCGTGCTTATCGACGGCCCCCGGGACCAACGCCGCGAACGCGCCATCGCCCGCGAGCCCGACTACGAGCAGTGGTTTGAAACCTGGGAAGCACAGGAAAAGGACTACTTTGCCACCAAGGCTGCTGAGGCTGATTTAGTTTGGGAATGGTCCTAGCAGGAAGAAGGTGCCGATCGCGTTTTGTATAAAGCGTGATCGGTTTGCTAGTCTAAACGGCAGTTCACTATGCGTGCCTTGCTGGCGCGCGGTGAAGAGTCTGATCCTTAACAAGGCACCGACCTTGGGAAGAGTTCTGGACATGCGGCAGCGCCCCGGGAAAGAGCGCCCATTTTTGCATGTTTGGTTCTTTTCCTTCGGTATTGGTGCAATTCGACAGAAAGACTGTTAAATGCCAACTATTCAGCAGCTGGTCCGCAAGGGCCGCCACGATAAGCGTAAAGAGGTTTCCACCGCTGCGCTGAAGGGTTCCCCGCAGCGTCGCGGTGTATGCACCCGCGTGTACACCACCACTCCTAAGAAGCCGAACTCCGCACTGCGTAAGGTTGCTCGTGTTCGCCTGACCACCGGTATTGAGGTTTCCGCCTACATTCCGGGCGAGGGCCACAACCTGCAGGAGCACTCCATGGTCCTCGTTCGCGGCGGCCGTGTGAAGGACCTTCCTGGTGTTCGTTACAAGATCATCCGCGGCGCTCTGGATACCCAGGGTGTCAAGGACCGTAAGCAGGCACGTTCCCGTTACGGCGCAAAGAAGGGACAGTAATAAACAATGCGTAAGAATGCTGCTCCGAAGCGTCCTGTAGTCAAGGACCCGGTATACAACTCCGAGCAGGTAACCATGCTCGTCAACAAGATCCTCCAGGACGGCAAGAAGTCCACCGCAGAGCGTATCGTCTATGGCGCTCTCGAGGCTTGCCGCGAGAAGACCGGTACCGATCCGGTTGGCACCCTGGAGAAGGCACTGGGCAATATCCGCCCAGACCTTGAGGTTCGCTCCCGCCGTGTCGGTGGCGCTACCTACCAGGTGCCGGTTGAGGTTCGCCCTGACCGTGCAAACACCCTGGCACTGCGCTGGATGGTGACCTTCACCCGCCAGCGTCGCGAGAACTCCATGATTGAGCGTCTCGCAAACGAGATTCTGGATGCCTCCAACGGCCTCGGCGCTTCCGTTAAGCGTCGTGAGGATACTCACAAGATGGCTGAGGCTAACCGAGCCTTCGCTCACTACCGCTGGTAATTTCAGCACTCATTTCAATGGCCCAAGCAACGAGAAGAAAGTTTCGCGCTGGCTGCCGGCAGGTTTTCTCCGGCGGCGACACAAAACTACATATCTCTTGCTTGGGTCATTTTTTGCCCTAATGGGTGTGATTTCTGGGCGGTATGCCCGCCCGGTCCAGCGGCATCGTGGAGTGTCCAGTACACTGAAGCGATGGAAGTCTAGGGGCAGGATGCCCCGAGGACGGCCAAATAGTGGCAAAAATATACATGACCTTATCCATGCAGGCGTCATAGCCAGAAACCTGGTCACGGCGTCGACGACTATTAAGTTGGGGTATAAACGTGGCACAAGAAGTGCTTAAGGATCTGAACAAGGTCCGCAACATCGGCATCATGGCCCACATCGATGCTGGTAAGACGACCACCACCGAGCGTATTCTCTTCTACACCGGTATCAACCGTAAGGTGGGCGAGACCCACGACGGTGCGTCCACTACTGACTGGATGGAGCAGGAGAAGGAACGCGGCATCACCATTACCTCCGCTGCCGTGACCTGCTTCTGGAATAACAACCAGATCAACATCATCGACACCCCGGGTCACGTTGACTTCACCGTTGAGGTTGAGCGTTCCCTGCGTGTTCTTGACGGCGCCGTCGCAGTCTTCGACGGTAAGGAAGGCGTTGAGCCGCAGTCCGAGCAGGTGTGGCGTCAGGCTGCTAAGTACGATGTTCCGCGTATCTGCTTCGTTAACAAGATGGACAAGCTGGGCGCTGACTTCTACTTCACCGTTCAGACCATCATTGACCGCTTGGGCGCTAAGCCGCTGGTTATGCAGCTGCCTATCGGCGCTGAGGATGACTTCGACGGCGTTGTCGACCTGCTGAATATGCAGGCAATCACCTGGCGTGGCAAGGTCGAGACCGGCGCTGAGCCTACCTACGAGGAAATCCCAGAGGACCTCAAGGACAAGGCGGAAGAATACCGCGAGAAGCTGGTTGAGACCGTTGCTGAGTCCGACGAAGAGCTCATGGAGAAGTACTTCGGCGGCGAGGAGCTGACCATTGACGAGCTCAAGGCCGGCATCCGTAAGCTCACCATCAACTCCGAGGTCTACCCGGTTTATTGCGGTACCGCCTACCGCAACAAGGGCGTGCAGCCACTGCTCGACGCTGTGGTTGACTTCCTGCCAAGCCCGCTGGACGTCGGCGAGGTTATCGGCCACGAGGTAGGAAACGAGGACAAGGAGCTTACCCGTAAGCCTTCCGTTGAGTCCCCGTTCTCCGCACTGGCATTCAAGATTGCTGCTCACCCATTCTTTGGCCAGCTCACCTTCACCCGCGTCTACTCCGGCCAGGTCACCCCGGGTACCGAGGTTATGAACTCCACCAAGGGCAAGAAGGAGCGCATCGGTAAGCTCTTCCAGATGCACGCCAACAAGGAAAACCCTGTTGAGCAGGCAGACGCCGGTAACATTTATGCTGTTATCGGTCTGAAAGAGACCACCACCGGTGACACCCTGTGTGACAAGGATAACCAGATCATCCTCGAGTCCATGGACTTCCCGGATCCGGTTATCAAAGTTTCCATCGAGCCGAAGACCAAGGCTGACCAGGAGAAGCTGGGTACCGCTATCCAGAAGCTCGCAGCTGAGGACCCAACCTTCACCGTCGAGCTGGATGAGGAGACCGGCCAGACCGTTATCGGCGGCATGGGCGAGCTCCACCTCGACGTTCTTGTTGACCGCATGAAGCGCGAGTTCAAGGTTGAGGCGAACATCGGTAACCCGCAGGTTGCTTACCGTGAGACCATCCGTAAGAAGGTTGAGTCCATGGAGTATACCCACAAGAAGCAGACCGGTGGTTCCGGTCAGTTCGCAAAGGTTATCTGCACCATCGAGCCGTACAACCCGGACCCAGAGACCTTGGAAGAGGGCGAGTCCGCAACTTACGCATTCGAGAATGCCGTCACCGGTGGCCGCGTTCCGAAGGAATACATTCCTTCCGTTGACGCTGGTATCCAGGACGCAATGCAGTACGGCTACCTGGCAGGCTTCCCGATGGTTAACATCAAGGCCACCCTGGAAGACGGCGCTTACCACGACGTCGACTCCTCCGAGATGGCCTTCAAGCTGGCCGGCTCCCAGGTCTTCAAGGAAGCAATGGCCAAGGCAAAGCCAGTTCTGCTGGAGCCGATGATGGCCGTTGAGGTTGTCACCCCTGAGGAGTACATGGGCACCGTTAACGGTGACATCTCCTCCCGTCGTGGCCAGGTCTTCGCTATGGAGGACCGTTCCGGCGCGAAGGTCGTTAAGGCTAAGGTGCCGCTGTCCGAGATGTTCGGTTACATCGGTGACCTGCGTTCTTCCACCGCTGGCCGCGCAAACTTCACCATGGTCTTCGATTCCTATGCAGAGGTTCCATCCTCCGTTGCACAGGAGATCATCGAGGAGCGCACCGGCAGCGCTAACTAAGCAGTAGCCCCGCTCCACCCGCGGTTTGTCCGGGCTGGTAATCTTCGCCAGTAGATGCCAGACCCGCCGCGGAGCGGGACAACTGGGCCAGGGTAGCGGCGGGCTGAGTTTGCAGCTTAACCATCTAGGTTGTGAATTGAGCCGGCCGTTACCCTCCCAGGATCCTTTTTAGAAGATTCTTGTCGAGGGAAATGGCCGCGATATTTCGCGGGGTTACCTCCTATAACGGCGGTTTGAAAAAACCGTGGCATAAATCTAGGATCGTGTAACTGGCACGTAAAGAAAGCGTCATTAGCGCTTTGCCCCACATACTGTGGGTCGGGTGCCAATGACAACTGTCAACCACGTGGCTGCGAAGGTCGTAGCCACCATATAGTCCAGGAGGACATACAGTGGCAAAGGAGAAGTTCGAGCGTACGAAGCCGCATGTGAACATCGGCACCATCGGACACGTCGACCACGGCAAGACCACCACCACCGCAGCGATCACCAAGGTTCTGGCTGACCAGTACCCTGAGGAGAACCAGGCATTCGCGTTCGACATGATCGACAAGGCTCCTGAGGAGAAGGAGCGCGGTATTACCATCAACATCTCCCACGTTGAGTACTCCACCCCGAAGCGCCACTACGCACACGTTGACGCTCCGGGCCACGCCGACTACATCAAGAACATGATTACCGGCGCTGCTCAGATGGACGGCGCTATCCTGGTTGTTGCTGCAACCGATGGCCCGATGCCGCAGACCCGCGAGCACGTTCTGCTTGCTCGCCAGGTTGGCGTTCCTTACATCCTCGTTGCACTGAACAAGTGCGACATGGTTGATGATGAGGAAATCATCGAGCTCGTTGAGATGGAGATCCGTGAGCTGCTCGCAGAGCAGGACTACGATGAGGAAGCTCCTATCGTTCACATCTCCGCTCTGAAGGCTCTCGAGGGCGATGACAAGTGGGTACAGTCCGTCGTTGAACTGATGGAAGCCTGCGACAACGCTATCCCGGATCCGGAGCGCGCTACCGACCAGCCGTTCCTGATGCCTATCGAGGACATCTTCACCATTACCGGCCGCGGCACCGTTGTTACCGGCCGTGTTGAGCGTGGCCGTCTGAACGTCAACGAGGACGTTGAGATCATCGGTATCCAGGAGAAGTCCCAGACCACCACCGTTACCGGTATCGAGATGTTCCGCAAGATGATGGACTACACCGAGGCTGGCGACAACTGTGGTCTGCTTCTGCGTGGTACCAAGCGTGAGGACGTTGAGCGTGGCCAGGTTGTTATCAAGCCGGGCGCTTACACCCCGCACACCAAGTTCGAGGGTTCCGTCTACGTCCTGAAGAAGGAAGAGGGCGGCCGCCACACCCCGTTCATGAACAACTACCGTCCGCAGTTCTACTTCCGTACCACGGACGTTACCGGTGTTGTTCACCTGCCAGAGGGCACCGAGATGGTTATGCCTGGCGACAACGTTGAGATGTCCGTTGAGCTCATTCAGCCGGTCGCTATGGACGAGGGCCTGCGCTTCGCTATCCGCGAGGGCTCCCGCACCGTCGGCGCTGGCCGCGTTACCAAGGTTATCGACTAGTCGATACCCAGTAACCGCTCAGTAGAGCTATAAAAAATCCGCTTCACTTTCGGTGGGGCGGATTTTTTGATCCTTAACCCACTTTCTCCGCGATGCACGAGCGTCGGCAATAGCCGTTGCTGCCTTGGCCGGGCGGTGCTGGCCTATAAAAGAGGCCTCCCGCTGCATCCTGTTTGATTGATGCTGCGGGAGGCTTCAGCGCATTGCGCTTTTAGGTGTGCAGGGAGTTGCTACTTTTCCCAGCCGATGTCTTCCTTGGGGAGGATGGCGAAGCCGTTGGCACCGTAGTTGGCCAGACCCTTCTTTACGCCGACCATTTGCGGACCGTTGGCGAAGGGGAGGATACCGTAGTGGCCGAAGGCCTCCGATTCGAGCTCATTGACGCGGTCGATTTGTTCGTCCTGGGAAGGAAGCTTCTGCAGCTCTTCAATCTTCTTATCAAATTCCTTGGTGCCAGTGCTGGACATATTTAGTGTGGAATCGCTGGCGTAGTACTGGCCAAAGTAGGCGACTCCAAATGGATCGGAGGAAGCAATGGCGGACAGGAAGAGGTCGAAGTCTCGCTCAGAGGTTACCTTCGAGAACTCAGCAGAAGGGCGCTCTTCAATCTTGAGGTCAACGCCGACGTCCTTGAGCATCTTTTGAAGTGCGGCGGCAAGGGACTTGGATACCTCATCGTCGCCGATGAGGATATAGCGCAGGGATAGTTTTTCGCCGTCTTTAGCAAAGATTCCGTCATCACCTTGTTGATATCCGGCATCCTCGAGCAGCTTCTTGGATTGCTCGGGGTCGAACTTGATGACGTCCTTGATATTGTCCTTGTAGCCCTCCTGGGTGGAGTAGAGGGTAAGCGAGCCCGGCATCTCTTCTTCATAGCCCAGGCCGTTATAGCGGATCTCGGCCAGCTGATCGCGGTCGATGGCGGAGAAGACGGCGTGGCGCACATCCTCATCCTTGAGCTGTGGCGCCTTGGAATTGAGGGTGAGGATGACATTGGCAGGGCGCAATGCTGCGCGGATATCGATGTCCTCGCCCATTTCACCGGCAATGGTGAGGCTGTTCTTATCGGCCACGCCAGCCGCGTCGATTTCCCCGGCCTGGAAGGCGTTGATGGTGGCCTGGGATTCCATGACGCGGAAGCTTACCTTCTTCATCTTTGGCTTATCGCCCCACCACTTTTCGTTCGGCACGAGGCTAAGGGTGCCACCCTTAAAGTCCACATTGTCCACCTTGAATGGGCCAGCGCCGTACTGCGGGTTCAGTTTGCCCAGGTAGGCCTTGTCAAACTTCTCTGGGCTATCAATAGCGGGGTGGAGCAGTTGATTGAAAAGACCCTGCCACCACGGGTAGGGGCCATCGAAGGTGATGACCACGTCCTTGTCGGTAGCTCCCTTTTCCACGGAGGTGATGCGCTCGTAGCCGTCGGTGGAGTTTACCTGGACGTCCTCGTCCTTGCCGTTGTTAAAACGCCAGGTATTCTCAAAGGCCTTCCAATCGATGGGCGTGCCGTCGTTGAAGGTGGCGTCTTTGTTGATCTTGTAGGTGACGACGGTGTTCTTGCCCTTCTTGTCTTCCTTGGCCTCGTCGATGTAGTCGGGGTTTGGGGTGTAGTTTCCCTCGCCGTCGTAAAGTGCCAGCTGTGGGTTGTACCAACCCCATACCGTGCGGGTATCGGTGACCATATTGGCATGGAAGGTGTTTTGCTGCTCGGTCAGTTCGCCGATGGGGAGGGTGAGTTCACCGTCGTCCTTGAGCTCGTCGCGGGATTTTTCGTTATAGTCGCCGGCTGGATTGACCTCGATGTCGAGGCCGCCTACGGCCTTATTAGAGCCTCCGCCCGAGTTGGCGGCACAGCCGGTGAGCGCGAGGGCTGCGGCGGAAAGGGTGGCTACGGTAGCGATCCGGAAGCGAGTGAACTTGTGCATAATCGGGTTCTCCTTGAGTGAGAGGAAAGTGAAAGATGTGGAAGCGGGGCAGCCGCCACATCCTTCTAGGTGTGAGGTCAACTATATAGAACGGTTGCTGTGCGGCGGGTCACTTTCGTGAAATTGGGGATGTATCGGCCGGATCGGGGTTGCGTCGCCTGCGGGCGGCCTCCGGATCTGGAATCGGAATAGCTTCCAGTAGCTTCTTGGTGTAATCCGCTTGGGGGTTTTCGAAGACCTCGTCGGTCGGCCCGGATTCCACAAATTGGCCCTTATACATGACGGCCAACCTATCGGAGAGGTGGCGCACCACCGAAAGATCATGGGCCACGAAGAGGTAGGACAGCCCCAGCCTTCTCTTCAGATCTTCAAGCAAGTTGATGACACCAGCCTGGATGGAGACATCGAGCGCGGAGACGGGTTCGTCCAACACCAAAACCGAGGGGTTGGTAGCCAGCGCGCGGGCAAGGCCGATGCGCTGGCGCTGCCCGCCGGAGAAGTGGCTAGGAAAGCGGTCAAGCTGGGAGGAATCAAGGCCGACCAGGCCCATGAGCTCATTGATGCGGGCGTCCACGTCGCCATCAAAGCCGAGGGAATTGAGAGGTTCGGCAATGACCTCGCGAACCGTAAGACGCGGGTTAAGCGAGCTCATCGGGTCCTGGAAGACAATTTGGATGTCCTTGCGGGCCGCGCGGCGCTCGGAGTTGCTCATCCCGGCCGCGTCTTTCCCGTTGAGCACTACAGCGCCATGTTCGGGTTTGAGATCCATGATTTCCAGCAGGGTGGTGGTCTTGCCGCAGCCGGATTCGCCCACGATGGCCATGCATTCACCCTTGCGGATATCAAAGGTGAGACCGTCTACTGCCTTGACCGTTCCGACGCGGCGCTTGACCAGTGCGCCCTTGGTGAGCGGGAATTCTTTGCGCAGATCCGTGACTTCTAGGGTGGTGGGGCGCTCATCGCGGGGTATACCAGCCATGACATCATCGGCCAGCTGTGGCGGTTTGAACATGAGATCGCCGCCGATTTTGCGGTCGCGGATTTCGGGTGCGCGCAGGCAGGCGCTCTCGTGGCCCGGGGCATCGTCCAGCAGGCTCAGCGGTGGCTCGCCTTCGGAGCAGGCGGGTTGCGCCACGGGGCAGCGCGGGGCAAATTGGCAGCGCTGCTTGAGATCGACCAGCACTGGTGGGCTGCCCACGATGGGAGTGAGCGGTTCTTCGGCCGATACGTCAGGGCGCGGCGTGGAGCCGAGCAGGCCCACGGTATAGGGCATGCGGGGCTGGGAGAAGATGGTATCCACATCGCCGCGCTCCACGGGGCGGCCGGCGTACATGACCATGACATCATCGGCCGTTTCTGCCACCACGCCCATGTCGTGGGTGATCATGATGGTTGCGGCGCCGGTTTCGCGCTGCGCGAGCTTGATGACGTCCAGGATCTGCGCCTGAATGGTCACATCCAATGCGGTCGTGGGCTCATCCGCGATGAGCACGCGCGGATTATTCGCAATCGCAATGGCAATAACCACGCGCTGGCGCATGCCGCCCGAGAACTCGTGTGGGAAGGACTTCAACCGCAGGTGCGGATCGGGGATGCCCACGAGATCGAGCAACTCCGTAGCCTCTTTGAGCGCCTGCTTTTTGCCGACGTCCCTATGGGCCTGGATTGCTTCCACTAACTGCGATCCAATATCGAAAACCGGGGTGAGCGCGGAGAGCGGGTCTTGGAAGATCATTCCAATGCCGTTGCCGCGGATCTCAGACATCTGCTTATCGCTCAGGCCGAGCAGCTCGCGGCCTTCGAATTTCACGGATCCGGTGATCTTTGCATAGTCCGGCAGCAGGCCCATGATGGACATGGAGGTTACTGATTTACCGGATCCGGATTCACCCACGATGCCGAGTGTGCGGCCAGGGTAGAGATCAAAATCTACGCCGCGGACCGCGGAGACGGATCCGGCCTCGGACGGGAAGTTAACGTGCAGGTCTTTAACGGACAAGACAGGCGAGGTCATGCTTTGCCTCCGGAATTCGAGTTGGGGTCGAGCGCATCGCGCAGGCCATCACCGATGAAGGCCATAGACACGGTGAGCAAGGTCAGGGTTGCGGCAGGGAAGTAGAACAGCCACGGGGAGGACTGCACAGCGGCGGTGCCGCCCTGCAGGAGGGTGCCAAGGGAGACGTCGGGAAGCTTGACGCCCAAGCCCAGGAAGGACAGGGCCGTCTCGGAGCCCACGGTGCCCACCACGCCGAAGACGAATTGGATGATAAGAAGCGAGCCAATATTTGGGATGACGTGGCGCACGATGGTCCGCAACTTGGAAACACCCATGTAGTTAGCTGCGCGGACATAGTCTTGCTCGCGCACCGTAAGTGCCAAAGACCAAATCACGCGGGCCTGGTACATCCAGCCAAAGACAATGAGGACTACGATGAGTAGCTTCCAGTCGCCACCAGAATCCGCTACCACCAGCGCAATGAGCAAGAAGGTAGGGATGGACAGCAAAAAGTGGATGACCGCCAGCACCGCCTTTTCGGCTACTCCGCCCCACAGGGCCGCGGCCGATCCGACAAAAGCGGAGATGACCAAGGTGGCCAGTGATACCACGATGGCGATGGTTAGCGACCTCCCTAAGCCGTGAATGGTCTGGGCGTAGAGGTCATTGCCGGTATCATTCGTGCCGAACCAGTGCTCGGGGCTCGGCGGCTCCGACAGGGCGAGGAAGTCCGGTTCGGTGTAGTCCCACTTGGCAAAGAAGCCGCCGAAGAGGGCTGCCAGCATCAAAAAGACCAGGATGATAAGGCCTAGGGTAGCGAGCTTATTGCGGAAGAAGCGGCGCAGGTAGAGCTTGTAACGCGAAGTGCCACGCGGCATCTGCTCTAAGGTGGCTACTTGCTCGGCCTCGGCCGGGGAGAAGGGGTCCCCCGTTGCGACCTCGCTGTGCGCGGTGATTTCCCCGCGCGGTTCCTGCTTGAAATAGTTGCGGTCTTTAGATGGGGTCATTTAACTCACCCTCACTCGTGGATCAAGCGCAACGACGACCACGTCCGCCAATACCGCGGAAATGGCTGTCATGGCGGCGCCAAAGGCGGCGACGGCTGCTGCACCGTTGACGTCGTTCTTGCTAATGGTTTCGATGAAGTACTGGCCCATGCCGTTCCAGCCAAAGATGCGTTCAGTCATCACCGCACCGGTGAAAATACCCGGAATGGAAAAGGCTACCGAGGTAGCTACTGGAATGATGGAGGTGCGCAGCGCGTGCTTGCGAATGGCTTGCTGGCGGGTCAATCCCTTTGCGCGAGCGGTGCGTACATAGTCTGCATCCAAGTTATCCAGCAGCAAGGTGCGCTGGGTCATGTGATAGCTGGCGTAGCTAATGAAAACCAGCGAAATAGTGGGAAGAACCAAGTGCTGCGCGGAGTCCATTAGCTGGGGGAAGAAGCCTTCCACATCCAGCGAGTGGGAGCCGACGACATAGAAAATTTTCTTTCCGGTGAGCTCGTTGATTTTGAGCGCGCCCCACACCACAGCGATAGAAGCGACCACCACGTGGGTATTCATTGCGATGATGGAAATGCCCTGCCAGATGCGGTCGCCGGTCTTGTACTGGCGCGAAGCAGTATAAACACCCACGGCCACGCCGATGAGGATGGACAAAATAGTAGAAAGCAAGAGGAGCTGCGCGGAGACCCAGATGCGGTAGCTAATTTCTGAGTTCACCACCTCGCCCACTGGAGATTGGCCCCAGTCCCATTTGGTGAGGATATTGGTCAGCCACGTCCACCAGCGTTGCACTAGCGGGGTATCGGGGCTGAGGTTATAGGGCTCAAGAAGGTTATTGATTTCCTCCGCCGAAAGCGGCGGGCGGCGGCCGATGTAATTGGACCGTGGGTCCAGGAAGTTGGCCGCCAAGAGATAGGCGAGGTTGGTAGCCAAAAAGATCATGAGTAACCAGCCCAAGGTCTTTTTGATCAGATATTTAGTCATAGAGATTCTCCGTGCGTGGTTAAGCAGGAAACGGGATGTAAATGTGGTTCCAACGAGCGAATCGTTGTATGTGACCAATTTAATAAGCTGTTGCGCGGGGCACAATCGAATTAGCCCCGTGATATAAATCCCCTTTAACGTGATAGGTATTGGCGGAGGTGGCGAGGTGGGAAAATAGTGCAATAAAGCGCCGATGAACAGGGGATATGGCGTTCTCGATTGTTGAACACTTATAGTATTTATTTAATTGAATGAAATTAACTCGGGGGTGAATATCTTCGCCCGCGCCCCGACCGCTTGCCTGTCGCCGGCGCTGGGTAGTCTTGGCGGATATGGATGACCCCACCCGCATCGATCCCACTCTTGAGTCCCTCCGTCGCGCCTGGGAAGGCCAACCCGACCTCAGCCTCGCCACCTTCTTTGCCATGCTGGCTAATCGGGGCATCGGTTGGGGTGCGAGCGATGCGGAGCTGGTAGCGGAGTTGCAGCGACAAGCGGCCGTGCATCCACCGCTTCTGCCCTTGGATAACGGACGCATTGCGGAAGGGGAGTGGCTGGTGCTTGCCGACGCCCCCACTAACCGCATTACCGCCACCCCCACCCACGTCATCGTGCGCCGTCCACAAGCTCAACCCGTGGTATGGGCATATGATTCCATTCGCCCAACCGGGCCCGGCCGGCCTTTTACCATTCGTGATACAGAAGGCTTCGAGCACCGCTTTGGCGTGGTTACCAGCCTCATGCGGTTGAGCACTACGTGCCCAGACCTCAAGGGCCTGAAGCGACAGGAGTTAGGCGATTTCGTCTTTGTTCTTCGCTTCTCCGGGGCCATTGGCGTTCTTGACCATGGGTTACACCTATTTGCCAAGGAAAATCGCCGCGTTACTCGCCAGGATTATTCTTGGCAGCGAATAGAAAAATGCCGCCCCGGAGAGGAACTGGAAGTGATCCTCGGGGGCGGCGAATCGGCCCGTTTGGGGGCCATTGAAGAGGTCCTAGTGGCAGAGACCCCGAACCCGCTATTCGGATAGGTCCTTCAGAGGCCCAACCTTGCTGAATTGCAGTTTATAAATGGTGTCCAAATCCGCGTCCGGGAAAGCCGCGCGGAAATCGCGTTCATTGGTCTCCACGGCGCCAGTAAGGCGCTCCACCGGGGTATCCGGATTGGCCGTGACCGTGTACTGCAGGGTAGGGCGGGCACGGTCATAAGCCACGAGCCGCTCCACGTGCTCGACGCCCTTAATTCCATCCAGATCCTGGGCCACAGCACCGGCAATAGCGTTCATCGACGTCGTGATAGATCCCTTGTCATTAGACGATGCAGACTCCACGTTATTAAAGCGACGGTGGCGCAGGTTAGCTACCACGAGCCACAGGCCTACGATAAGCAGTAGTGCGGAACCACCGGCCAGCGCCCAGACCCACCAGTCATTGTCCGCCAACGTCTTCCACGCATCGTGGTCCACCCACAGGGCTAAGTACTTGGCAAACTCCACATTGAAGTGGATAAGGATGGGCCACACGCCCAAAGCGATGAGGATTATTCCCAGCAGGCCGAGCAGGATACGGTCAAAAGTAGCAAGTTTTCTAGACATTGTTATCCAACTCCGGAATCTTTTCTACAGCTACGGTGACCTGTGGCGGATTCTTTAAGTGCGCCAGGCACTGCGTAACCGCGGTCTCTACTCGGCCCTGCAGCTCGGCATCGTCGGTATCACCATTGACGGTGACCTTAGCGGTCTTTTTATCCGCTGAGGTCTGTGCGGAGGCAACGCCCGGCACGCGGCGAGCAGTCGCCGAAGATAGGCGAGCGATATCTACCGGCCGCATCCACATGGACGCGGTATCGGAAGCCAGCTGCAGGTGCGTTGTGCGGCGCGTCTTTAGCGTTGCAAATAGGAAGATAAGGCCGACGATGATGGATGCGACACCGGCCCAAATCATCCAGGTCTGCAGCTGTTCAGTGGCGATGAGGTTAAGTACTGGCTGTACCCACGATTGGGCATCGGAACCAGAACCTACAAGCCACGTCTCGCGCACGCCGACGATGCCCGCGGCGATCAGAAGCAGCCCTAGAATCACAGCCCACGATCGCGCCGCTGGAGACGCCTTCGGCTGCTGCCCAAAGTGTTCAGGCATGTGCTGTTCAGCCATGGTTGCCTCCTTGTGGGCGGTAGGGGTTTATGGAAATGGCGCGCAACGGCTCCGGCCGTGGCACATCCACGTGCAGTGGGCGAGGGTTGGCCGGGGTGACCTCAATACGTTTGAGTGCTTGTGGTCGAGGGGCTTGTACCTTTCGCGCAGGAACGGACTTAGGGGTCTGCACGCGGCGCGGTGTCCACTCGTGGCGGATCTCGATATCACGCAGCGGCTGCGGCCGAGGAGCTGATACCTGTACTTTTCGCGACAGCGGGCGAACCTGTCCGCTGGGGACCAGCTTGGCTGGGCGCGGTGCCGCCACGCTGTGAACGTGTACCGGCTTAGGCTCTTTGAGAGGCCGCAGCGCATGTTCACCTGGGGAAGAGATTTCGCGCAGGTGGTGGTCAGGGAGATCAGCAGAGACACTGCGTACCTCAGCCTCGCGCGGAGTGTTTACGGACCGCACCGCGATGTCGGAGTCCGGGGCAGTGACGCTGCGCACCGGTGTTTTCTGCGGTGTGGCAATGCTGCGTACGTTGACCGACTCGGCAGTGACCGGCTGCCAGACCGGCGAGGGCGTGATGTGCGGCGCGACGGCAGCAGCAACCTGGCGCTGCTCCACTTCTGCCGCTGTTACCCGATTGCCCGGAACGGAACCGCCAACGGTGACATTAACGCGTGTAGTGGAATAACCGGTATGTGCCGCGATGGCTTCTGAAATGGCGGCGCGGGTATGCTCCGCCACCGTAGTAACCGGCGAGGGCCACACTACGCCGATAGTGGCGTTGACGGCCGCTACCTCGCGCTCCGAGTCCATTTGGACCGAGACCCGTGGAAAACCGCGGCCGCCGATGCCCGCTAGCTTGGCCTCTATGGCCTTGGTGCCGGGGACGCTAGCGATCGCGGCGGTAACGATGCGTTCCATGGTCCGCAGCGAGATACGCGTGTGGCCCTGAGTGGAACTATCTGTCATTAACCTTGGCCTTTCTCCTTACCGATGAGGCCATTCCACACCGAGGTGAGATCGATACGGCCATCAAAGTGTGCTCCCACGATTCCGCCAATGGCAGCAAGGAGTACGGCGAGCAGGGTCGGACCCCAACCTAGGTGCAAAAAGAAGGCAAGAATAAGGCCGGAAATGATGCCCAAAGTGGTGTAATTTTTCATATCTATTCCTTCGATGGAGCAGCGGATAAGCCATCCACGGCGTCAGAAAACTCAACGTCAATGCGCTGCAGTTCGGGACATGCCCCTCGTGCGGCGGACCGGATGTCTTCTGCCAAGGCATAAAGGTCCGGCGCCGCGCTGATATCGACGCGGATGTTGATCTGCAGGTGGCGATCGTCGCGCGGATTGGGTCGCCGCATACCGACGATGCGCTCGCCTGGGAGGTACAAACTCACCGAACTGAACGAACCGCCGTCGAGTGCAGCGACGCCGCGGACCTTCGTGACGGCCTGTGCAATAGCGTGGGCGTGGCTTACCTCGAGCTCGAAATGTGCTCGGGGCTCAGGCATTGGGCTTAGGCCTGACCCTGGTTCAAAGCAGCCTGGTCTTCAGACTCGGACTCATCTTTCGGCAGCTTGACATCGTGAACAACAACGTTGACGCGCTCGACACTCAGGCCAGTCATGCGCTCTACAGCATTCATGATGTTGCGGCGGATAGCCTCAGCGAGCTCGTGGATGGCCACGCCGTACTCAGCCGTAATTGCAATCTCGATGCGGGCGGAGCCTTCTGCTACCTCTACGTCTACGCCCTGGCGGACGTCCTCGGAAGCACCGAAAGACTCGCGAATATTGCCGATCATGCGGGCGCCGCCGCCACCCAGGGAATCCACGCCGGAAACCTCGCGGGCTGCGATGCCGGCAATCTTGGAGACCACGACATCATCGATGGTGGTGGTGCCGTACTGGGTTTCCAGGTTGTTATTGACCTCGCGCTCCTCGGAAGCGGGAACCTGGTTGTCAGAGTTTTGTGCAGGGGTCTTGTTTTCAGACATGGGCGAGTGAGCCTTTCTTTATTGGGTAATGCATGAACGCGATATTCAACTATCTAGGCAGGACAAAGAGTCCACAGCCATTGCCTCCGAGTTTAGATACTTCTCAGCCGAGTGTGGGGTGCGAGGCAACAAAATTTTCCAAAACGTGATTTTTGGCACGGTTTAATACGCGGCTTGAAAAACCGCAGCCCAACATGCTTAAATACAAAGGTTGCTTTAACAGGGCAGCGAGAACCGAGATGTGGTGCGAGCGACGGACGTCGTCAAGCGCAGTCTCGGGGAGACGCTGAGCTGGTAAAGCGAACATGACACCTTCGTTGTCGCCATGTTTCAGGGGAACTTGAAACATTGACTGGAAGGTCATCCGATCGGGCTAGGTCCGCGTTAGAGCAGTGACACCCCGAGAAGATGGACCGGAGAAGGGGCATGGCAAATAAACAGCGGCAGTAGACGAATTGGACACTCTCCACGTGTAATGCGTGAAAACCGTCCTCTTCACAATACTTTGACCACGGGTCTTGTACCCCGTCGAGAGCACTGCGTTCTGGCGCTTGCCATGTACCGCAACTCTTGGTCGTCATGACAGTCAGACCACTGGCGTTGTGTCAGGCCCCCAAGCCCGGACAACGTTATAGAGAAATCGAGAAGCAATTTCCCACCGCTTCACGCCCCGGAAACGCCGGGAATGTGAAAGTGGGGAAGCGAGGAAGAGGATAAGCGTGGCGGGACAAAAAATCCGCATTCGGCTGAAGGCCTATGACCACGAGGCTATCGACGCTTCTGCAAAGAAGATCGTCGAGACCGTTACCCGTACCGGTGCTCGTGTAGTCGGCCCAGTGCCGCTCCCAACCGAGAAGAACGTATACGCAGTTATTCGTTCTCCGCACAAGTACAAGGACTCTCGCGAGCACTTCGAGATGCGCACTCACAAGCGCCTGATCGACATTCTCGACCCAACCCCGAAGACCGTTGATGCTCTTATGCGCATCGATCTTCCGGCAAGCGTCGACGTGAACATCCAGTAAGCGACTTTGGTGGAGAACAAATAATGAGTGAAAACGAGATCAAGGGCATTCTGGGCAAGAAGCTCGGCATGACCCAGGTCTTCGACGAGGACAACCGCGTTGTACCGGTTACCGTCGTCGAGGCAGGGCCATGCGTTGTCACCCAGATTCGCACCCCCGAAACCGATGGCTACAGCGCCATCCAGATCGCCTTTGGCGAAATCGACCCACGCAAGGCAAATAAGCCGGTTGGTGGTCACTTCAAGAAGGCTGGCGTAACCCCACGCCGTCACGTTGCGGAAATCCGCATGGACGACACCTCTGCTTATGAGGTTGGCCAAGAGGTCAAGGTTGACATCTTCGAGGGCATCACCTTCGTTGACGTCACCGGCAAGACCAAGGGCCACGGCTACGCTGGTGCCATGAAGCGCCACGGCTTCGCAGGCCAGGGCGCAGCTCACGGTAACCAGGCCGCTCACCGCCGCGTTGGTGGCATCGGCGGCGCTGCTACCCCGGGCCGCGTCTTCAAGGGCAAGCGCATGGCTGGCCGTATGGGCCAGGACCGCGTGACCACCCAGAACCTGAAGATTCAGAAAATCGATGCCGAGTCCAACCTGCTGCTCATCAAGGGTGCTATCCCTGGTGCGCGCGGCGGCCTCGTCACCGTTAAGACCGCAGTGAAGGGCGGTGCACACGCATGAGCAACCTCAAGCTAGACGTCCACACTTCCGAGGGTAAGACCAACGGCTCTGTAGACCTGCCTGCTGAAATCTTTGACACCGAGGCATCCATTGCTCTGATGCACCAGGTTGTTAACGCTCAGCTTGCTGCTGCACGCCAGGGCACCCACGCAACCAAGACCCGCGGCGATGTCCGCGGTGGTGGTCGCAAGCCTTTCCGTCAGAAGGGCACCGGCCGTGCACGCCAGGGCTCAATCCGCGCACCGCATTACACCGGTGGCGGCACCGTCCATGGCCCACAGCCGCGCGACTACGCACAGCGCACCCCTAAGAAGATGATCAAGGCTGCTCTCTTCGGTGCACTGTCTGACCGTGCTCGCAACGAGCGCATCCACGTCATCGAAGAGCTCGTACCGGGCCAGAAGCCGTCCACCAAGTCGGCTAAGGCCTTCCTCGAGTCCCTGACCGAGCGCAAGAACGTGCTCCTGGTCATCGGCCGCGAGGACATCAACGCTCGTCGTAGCGCTAATAACCTGCCTAACGTTCAGATCCTGGACGCTGGCCAGCTCAACACCTACGACGTTCTCTACTCCGATGACGTTGTGTTCTCCGTTGAGGCGCTACACACCTTCATCAACCGCGCAACCGGCGCGGATAAGGAGGAGAACTAATGGCTAAGATTTCTAACCCACGCGATATCATCATCGCCCCGGTTGTATCCGAGAAGTCCTACGGTCTGATGGAGCAGAACGTGTACACGTTCTACGTCTCCACGGACTCCAATAAGTCCCAGATTAAAGATGCCGTAGAGCAGATCTTTGACGTCAAGGTCGACTCCGTGAACACCGTGAACCGTGCAGGCAAGCGTAAGCGCACCCGCACCGGTTACGGCCAGCGTAAGTCCACCAAGCGTGCATATGTGACGCTCCGTGAAGGCAGCGACTCCATCGACGTCTTCGGCGGCGGCGCTTAAGCGTCACCGGAGAGCCGAAAGGAAAAGGAAGAATTATGGCTATTCGTAAGTACAAGCCGACAACTCCGGGTCGCCGCGCATCCTCCGTTTCTGAGTTTGACGAGATCACTCGTTCTACTCCGGAGAAGTCCCTGCTGCGCCCGCTGAGCAAGACTGGTGGCCGTAACAACTACGGCCGCATCACCACCCGCCATATCGGCGGTGGCCACAAGCGCCGTTACCGTCTGATCGACTTCCGTCGTAACGACAAGGACGGCATCCCGGCAAAGGTCGCTCACATCGAGTACGACCCGAACCGCACCGCAAACATTGCACTGCTTCACTACGTTGATGGCGAAAAGCGCTACATCATCGCCCCTAAGGGTCTGAAGCAGGGCACCATCGTAGAGTCCGGCCCGAATGCAGATATCAAGGTTGGCAACAACCTGCCTCTGCGTAATATCCCGACCGGTTCTACCATCCACGCTGTTGAGCTCAAGCCGGGTGCTGGCGCTAAGCTGGCTCGCTCCGCTGGTGCTTCCATTCAGCTGCTGGGTAAGGAAGGCAAGTACGCAGTTCTGCGTATGCCGTCTTCCGAAATCCGCCGTGTGGATATCCGCTGCCGCGCCACCGTTGGTGAGGTTGGCAATGCCGAGCAGATGAACATCCGCTGGGGCAAGGCCGGCCGTATGCGTTGGAAGGGCGTTCGCCCGACCGTCCGCGGTGTCGTAATGAACCCGGTTGACCACCCACACGGTGGTGGTGAGGGTAAGACCTCGGGTGGTCGCCACCCTGTGTCCCCATGGGGCCACAAGGAGGGTCGCACCCGCAACCCGAACCGTTACTCCAACAACATGATCGTGCGCCGTCGTCGCCCGAACAAGAAGCGCTAAGAGGAGGTAAACAATGCCACGCAGCCTTAAGAAGGGCCCGTTCGTCGATGAGCACCTCCTCAACAAGGTGGATGCTCAGAACGATGCAGGCACCAAGCAGGTCATCAAGACCTGGTCTCGCCGCTCGACCATTCTCCCCGATTTCATCGGTCACACCTTCGCCGTCCACGACGGCCGCAAGCACGTGCCGGTTTTCATCGAGGACTCCATGGTCGGCCACAAGCTGGGCGAGTTTGCACCAACCAAGACCTTTAAGGGTCACGTCAAGGATGACAAGAAGGGACGTCGATAAGCGATGAGTGAGACCATCACCTCCGCATCCGCCACGGCCCGCTACGTCCGCGTCACCCCGATGAAGGCACGTCGCGTGCTCGATCTGGTCCGCGGCAAGTCCGTAAGCGAAGCCCTGGCTATCCTGAAGTACGCACCGCAGGGTGCTTCCAAGCCAGTTGCTAAGGTCGTTGCTTCTGCAGCCGCTAACGCTGAGAACAACTTCGGCCTCGACCCACGTACCCTGGTCATCTCCGAGGCTTATGCCAACGAGGGTCCGACCATGCGTCGTTTCCAGCCGCGTGCACAGGGTCGTGCATTCATGATTCGTAAGCGCACCAGCCACATCACCGTGGTGGTCGAAAGCCAGCAGGAAGGGGCCAAGTAATGGGCCAGAAGATCCATCCTCACGGCCTACGTTTGGGCATCACTTCCGACTGGAAGACCCACTGGTTCGCCGATAAGGACTACGCGAACTACGTAGCCGAAGACATCAAGATTCGTAACTACCTCAACAAGGGCCTCGAGCGCGCCGGCATTGCCGACGTCGTTATCGAGCGCACCCGCGACCGCGTCCGCGTCGACATTCACACCGCCCGCCCAGGCATCGTGATTGGCCGCCGCGGTGCTGAGGCTGACCGTATCCGCCGCGAGCTGGAAAAGCTCACCGGCAAGATGGTTGCCCTCAACATCCTCGAGGTCAAGCAGGTAGACGCAAACGCAACCCTGGTTGCTCACTCCATCGCGGAGCAGCTGGTTAACCGCGTCGCATTCCGTCGTGCAATGCGCAAGGCTATCCAGTCCGCTATGCGCCAGCCACAGGTCAAGGGCATCAAGATTCTGCTGTCCGGCCGCCTGGGTGGTGCTGAAATGTCCCGCGTTGAGCGCTACCACGAGGGTCGCGTTCCGCTGCACACTCTTCGCGCCGAAATCGATTACGGCACCGCAGAGGCCCACACCACCTTCGGCCGCATTGGCATCAAGGTGTGGATCTATAAGGGTGACGTCGTCGGTGGCGTACGCGAGTCCGAACTGAACGCTCCGGCACAGGGCCGTGGCCGTGACCGCAATGGTCGCTCCCGCCGCGGTGGCCAGCGCCGCCAGCGTGCACAGCAGAAGCAGGAGGGCTAATCCATGCTGATTCCTAAGCGTGTTAAGTACCGCCGTCAGCACCGCCCGAACCGTCGCGGCGTGTCCAAGGGCGGTAACCGCATCAACTTCGGCGATTACGCTATCCAGGCTCTCGAGCCGGCGTACATCACCAACCGTCAGATTGAGGCCGCACGTATTGCCATCAACCGCCACGTCAAGCGTGGTGGCAAGGTGTGGATCAACATCTTCCCGGACCGTCCGTTGACCCAGAAGCCGCTCGGCGTTCGTATGGGTTCCGGTAAGGGCCCGGTTGAGAAGTGGGTGGCTAACGTTAAGCCGGGCCGCGTACTTTTCGAGATGAGCTATCCGAACGATGCCGTTGCAATTGAGGCTCTGCGCCGCGCTGGCCAGAAGCTTCCTTGCAAGGTCCGTATCATCAAGAAGGAGGACCAGTTCTAATGGCAACCGGTACCCCCGCCCACGAGTTCCGTGAGCTCGACAATGCTGAGCTGCAGTCCCGCCTGAAGGATGCGAAGGAAGAACTGTTCAACCTTCGCTTCCAGAAGGCCACCGGCCAGCTGACCAACAACCGCCGCATCGGCACGGTTAAGCGCGACATTGCCCGCATCTACACCGTTCTGCGCGAGCGCGAGCTGGGCCTGTCCGTTGCTCCGGGAGCTGAGGCTTAATCATGAGTGAGGCTAACGTGACTGATTCCAAGAAGGCACCTACTCCGAAGAAGGAGAAGGTCAAGGGCGCTCCTAAGGTTCGCACCGGCTATGTAGTATCCGACAAGATGAACAAGACCATCGTTGTCGAGCTGGAAGACCGCAAGCAGCACGCCCTGTACGGCAAGATCATGCGTTCTAACAAGAAGGTTAAGGCGCACGACGAGGAAGAAACCGCAGGCATCGGCGATCTCGTACGCATCGCTGAGACCCGCCCGCTGTCCAAGGACAAGCACTTCCGTCTCGTTGAGATCATCGAGAAGGCTAAGTAAAAACTAGCCAGCGCAGCCCCTGCTCCGAATCTAATGGTTCGGGGTAGGGGCCTTCGCCGTTTTCGGGCTTAGCTACGGTCGGGCCCTTCCATAAAACCAGTAGGGAACCCACGTGACGTCGGTGGTATCCAGGCCCCACTCATTCACCGCGAGGCCTCGTACGCTCTTTGCTAGCTCCCCCTCGCCGGAAGCCCACACGTACCCTGGCCCCGGCGCACGGGCATAGTCCGCTCTTAGAGCGGCTACGACAGCATCCGCCTCCTGACGCGGTTGGGTATGAATGATGCGCAGGCTGCGGACGCTCGTCTCCCACCGAGTTGCAAGGCCCGGCTCTACCTCGTCCTCGCTGGTTACCACGGCCATAACGTCGGTGGCTCGAAGCATCGCCGGGTTATGGTTTTCTTGGTAGGCCAAGATGTGCCGCAGGGCGGGCAGGGCGGATGCATCGGCGACTAGAAGTTGTGCCGACTCGGTTGGTCGCCACAAGTCGTTGCACGTAAAGAATCCCGCCGTATCGCCGGCTCGTGCGCGGCGAATCCACCGCGAGCCAGGTCCGGAATCGCCGTGGGTGACCACGTCGACATCGACTGTGGCCTCTTCTGAATGGAGCGCGCGGATGGTATACCAGCGCAGGTCCGGCCGCCTCTCCTCGCAAATCGCGCTTACCGCCGAGCGAAGGTTTATGCCGTCGACGGGGAAGGGCCTAAATTCCTGTCCGGCTTGTGGCATGACGAGTCCAAAGAATTCATCGGGTCCGGAGAGGGTGTATGTCCGGAATGCCTCGGCATAAAACGTCAGGCGGTGCAGGCGCGGCCGGATCCGTTTATTAGCGGTCAGAATAACGGGGATGAGTTCGTGTTGACGCATCGTGGCGGATTGTGGGGAAGAGTTCATGCGTCTAATATACTCATAATAAACTAAGGCTTGCCTAAATTACTCTTTGCGGTATAGGCTAAGCAAAGTTATTTTCCTCCTTCTTGAAAGGGCTAGCCTGGTGAAGATTTTCGGCCGTCGTAGTTTGGGTGCAGTAGCAGTGCTTTCTGCCGGAGCCGTAGCCTTAGGAGGCTGCTCCCGCGGTGAAGGCGATGAAACGGCTAAGGCTACTGACGCTTCCAGCGAGCAGCGGGTGGCTAGCCTGGGCCTGGGTGACGCCGATACGCTACTTGCCCTGGGGATCACTCCCGTGGCGGTGGCACCGTGGGGTGCTGAGGGCGATGGCGATCCCTCCGGCGTCGGCCCCTGGGCAGATAAGCTTTTGGGCGATGCAAAGCCTGAGGTGATTTATAATACCGCAACCGGATTCACCGCGGATACCTTTGAGCAGATCACCGCGGCAGATCCCACCCAGATCATTGCGGTGAACCAGGCCGTGGATGCGCATACGAAGGAATCCCTGGAAGACATCGCGCCTACCACCGTCAAGCCAGATGGCTATGAAGACTGGCAGGTGCCCTGGGAAAAGCAGGTAGAAACTATTGCAGACGCGGTGGGTAAGGAAGACGAAGGCGATAAGCTTATCGATGACACCGAAAAGGCCTTCGAGGAATTCCGCCGCGAGCACACGGAATTGCAGGATAAATCTGCGGCCATCGTCATGCCTTATGACGGCAAAATCGGCCTCTACACCGAGGAGGACGGGCGCGGACAATTCATCGAGGATCTTGGCATGGAGATCCCCGATGCCTTGCAGGGCGATGGCAGCAGCTTCTTCGTTGACATTGCCCCAGAAAATTACGCAAAACTTAACCAGGTTGATTACCTCTTTGTCCTGGACTACAACGGTTCCTCCGAAGCCTTGAAGAAGGATAAGACCTTCCAAGGCCTCGACGTTGTCAAGGATGGTCGCGTGCGCTACCTGGATACGGATACCGGTAATGCCATGAGTATGCCGAACCCGGTGACCATCCCCTGGGCAGTAGATAAGTTTGAAGAGAAGCTGTAATTGTCAGCAACCACGAAAGTCGGCCAAAAAATCCAGACGGATAACACCGCAGATAGTCCTACCGCCACCGGCGCCGCCGCACCGGTAATGACGCGGGCACAGAGTCACAAGCTGCTCCTTGTTGCCCTCATCCTCGCCAGTCTGGTGTTGGCGGTGGCGTCCTTGACGCTAGGATCCCGCTCGATTCCGCCCGGGGAGGTCATCGCCGCCCTGCACGGAGCAGGGGAGCAGGATATCCACGATATCGTGTGGAACCTGCGCATGCCGCGCACCTTCCTGGCTTATTTCGCCGGCGCGGCCCTTGCTGTGGCCGGTGTACTGGCGCAATCGTGGACCAGAAACCCGCTGGCGGATCCAGGGTTTATTGGCGTTACCGCGGGTGCGTCATTCTTTGTTGCCATAGGCACGGCCATCGGCATTGCTACCTCCACCGGTATGCGGACTACCCTCGCGCTCGCTGGCGCGGGTATTACCACGCTGCTGGTCTTAGCCGTATCGCGGCGGTTTCAGGATCCTCTGACGCTCGTTCTGGTAGGTGCCGGCGTCTCCGCCGCCTTGGGATCGGGCGCGATGATCATCGGCCTTTATTCCACGGACGTCCTCGATAGCATGCGGCGGTGGACCATCGGATCCACCTTTGGCCGCGGCCCAGAAGACGTCGCGATCGCGGGCATAGGGCTTGTTATCGGCCTAGCGTGCGCGGCGATGGCAGCCAGACCCCTCGACCTTTTGGCTATGGGGGAGGAGTCCTCCCTCGCCTTGGGCGGGTCCCCCACCACCGCGCGGGTGGGCGCGGCGCTCAGCGTCGTGGTGCTGGCCGGCAGTGCAACGGCGGCAACGGGGCCCATTGCCTTCGTCGGCTTTGCCATTCCTCACATCGTGCGGCGGGTGGTGGGCCCTAGCGTTGCTACCATGCTTTTGCCCTCCGCGCTCTTAGGTGGTTGTGCCGTGCTTGCCGCCGATATCATCGGCCGCCTCATTGTGGGTAACTCGGAGCTGGAGATGTCCATCGTCCTCGCAGTAGTGGGCGCACCCTTCCTCATTTGGGGTGCCCACCGAGGAATGGGCAGAACGTGGGGGTAAAACGCATGACCACGATCAGCACAATTTTAACAGCGCAGCAACGCCGTCGGCACGCGCGCGTGCTCGCTTCCACGTTGGCATTTATCCTTATCGCCCTTATCGCGTACTTAGTATTGTTGGGGCAAGGTTCCGTGGAACTGAGCCCACGGCAAGTCATCGATGTCCTCACCGGCGGCGGCAGCGAGAGCCACATCAGGGTGGTGTGGGACTTGCGCCTGCCGGTTGCTATCGCCACCGTCATCGTGGGCACCGCCCTCGGTCTGGCCGGTTCTTGGACGCAAACCATGGCCCGCAACCCGCTCGCCTCGCCGGATATTTTAGGCGTTACCGGCGGGGCATCGGTGCTGGTGGTCCTGGGCACCGTGCATTCGCGCCCCAGTTTCGCTGAGGGCATCCCGGAGTTTTGGTGGCGGGCATGCTTGGCGACGATCGGCGCCCTCCTCGTTGTCCTCCTCCTCGCCACCCTTGGTGGCATCGGTACGAGCAACCGCATCGTCATCGTCGGTATTGCCTTATCGCTGCTGTTTCAGGCCATCGTGGCGTATTTGATGCGCAGCGCCCAGGTCCTGCGCGCTGCGGAGGCGCAAACGTGGCTTGCGGGATCGACTGGATTTGTGCGCATGGAGGTCATCCTCCCCCTGCTGGCGGCATTAGCGCCGTTTCTCGCTATAGGCATCTGGTGCGCGCGGGAATTGCCGTTGCTTGCCCATGATGATTCCTCCGCAACCACCCTGGGCGTGAATATCTCCCGCCAGCGCTCTCTTCTGCTTATCGCGGCAACCGGTATCAGCGCCGTGGTGGTCTCGGTGGTGGGACCCATTGGGTTTATCGCGCTGCTAGCGCCGCACCTGGCGCGGATGGTGGCGCGCACCCCCACGCCATCGCCGCTGGCGTCGGCAGCCGCGGGCGCGGCGTTGCTTACCGTGTGCGCCGTCATCGCTGGCGCTATCCCGGTAGACGCGCCGGTGGGTGCGGTTTCCTCGGTCATCGGCGGCTGCGCCTTGGTGATAGTGGTGTGGAATGCGGCCGGGCGCAGCTAAACGTTGCGCCGCGGCACAGCGGGGGAAACGGACAAACACAGCGCCGGATGGTGCTAGATAGTCGTACGTGGATGAAGGAAAAGATATGACGAATAATCAGCCTAAACAGCCCACGAGCGCGAAGCCTCGGTGCAGTCTCCACGCCACCGGCATTCATGCGGGATATAAGGATGGCGAGGACATCCTTGCCGGCGTCGATCTGCACGCCCGTGCCGGCGAAGTCACCACGCTCATTGGGCCCAATGGCTGTGGCAAGTCCACGCTGCTGAAAACTCTCTCGAAAATCCTGGCCCCGCGGCAGGGCAGCGTCATGGTCGGGGACGCTGACCTACATGCGTTGTCCGCGAAGGATGCCGCGCAGCAGGTGGCGCTGCTGCCGCAGCACCCCGTGGCCCCCGATGGGCTACGGGTAGGCGAGTTGGTCGCGCGCGGGCGTCATCCCTATCAGGGGAGGATGCGCGGCCTTTCCGCTACGGATCGGGAGACTATCGCGCAGGCCTGCGAGGCTACCGACATTGTGGACTTCCTCGATCGTGATATCGCTTCGCTATCGGGTGGGCAGCGCCAACGCGTCTGGCTGGCGTTGGCACTGGCACAAGATACGCCTGTGCTGCTTCTCGACGAACCCACGACCTTTCTCGACCCCGCCCATGCCATGCGCATGCTGGAGTTGGCTCGCGCACAGGCGCAGGTGGGAAAAACAGTGGTTGTAGTCCTGCACGATCTCATGCTGGCGGGCCACTATTCTGATTCCATGGTGGTGATGAAAGCCGGCAAAATTATCGCTCGCGGGGCGCCGAAACAAGCGCTATCCCCGAAGGTATTGGAGCAGGCCTATGGCATCGAGGCTGAAGCCTGGGACGATCCGGATAGTGATGCCCCCATCATTGTTCCCCGCCGCGTCGTAGCGGCGCATTAGTGGAAACCTGCCAATTGTGGCTGTTGCCCAGTCGCTCTAGTTGACCTTTCTTTGTATATCTAGAAAGGAAATTGCCACTACAAAAAGATTGAGCACGCTTCCCGCGCCGAGCAAAAAGGTACCGATTCGATAGGATCCTGTGCCGACGGCCGCCATATTGCCGTAGATATAGACCCAGATGCCCCAGCCGATGAGCAGAACGAGGCCGGCAAGACCAGAGAGCAGGCGGAGGCTACGAGGGGAGGCGGGGGCGAAGAATTTATAGGCGGCGTCGACAAGCGTGCAAGCCGCAAGCCCCAAACTCAGCCCGCCGGTCAACCAAACAGGAAGTAGAGCGGAGGTGCCAAAAACTACGGGCAGGATAAACGCGAGAAACGCGAGGATAAAGAGCGCGGAGTGCAGCCACAGGGTGCGCTTGGTGTAGGTCATAGCGCTGACTCTACTTCCTCACGCCGTGGTGGGTTAGCACCTTTGCGTGAAACGGTGATCCCTGCGGCGGCCGCGGCGAAGGACAGGATTTCCTTCCACTCCGCAGCTCCTAGTTCAGACAAGGCGGTGGCGTCGAGCCCGCGCTCATCAATCTGGGTCAACAATGCGGCCATGATGGTATCGCCGGCGCCAATGGTGTCGGCGACGGTGACCTTTGCGGCCGGCACCTGTAGTGCGGTGTCACCGGCCTGAACGCTAAGGCCCTCCCCGCCGCGGGTAATTACGACGACGGGGACCTGGGAAATGAGGTCGGTGCCGAGGAATTCCACCTCCTCGTCGGAAAGCTTGAGCACAGTGACGTGGGGGAGCAGGTCCGCTAGGAATTCTCGGTGCTCCTGGGTGGCGTAGAACGGGCGGATATTCGGATCGAGGGCGACCAAGGTACCTTGTGCGGCAAAATCCTTCAATAGTTGCGCATAGCGGGAGGCGCCAGGTTCAAGGGCAAGGGAGACCGTGCCAAAGCACGCGATATCGGCCGGAACCAAGTGTGGCTCAACCAAGCGGTCGGCGGTGCCCTCGATATAGAAGTTATAGGAAGCGGAGCCGTCCTCATGGATGGTCGTGACGGCTAGCGTGGTGGGCTCATCGCCACGCTGCAGGTGGGTGGTGGTCACGCCTTCTGACTTAAGGCGGCCAACGAGTTCCTGGCCAAAACCATCGGTAGAAAGGCGGGACTGGAACTCTACGTCCGCCCCCAGTCTCGCGGCTGCGATGGCCACGTTAAATGGCCCGCCGCCCAGCGCCGGGGTGTGGTCGTTCAAGCTGCCAGGGGCTACTGGAACGAGGTCCACGAGCCCTTCACCGCACACATGAATAGTCATATTTTCATAGTATCGGTGATATGAACTACCGGCCCAATTTTCACCTTGCCCCACCACAAGGCCGCCTCAATGATCCCAATGGTGTCTTTGTAGACGGTGATACCTTGCATGTTTACTACCAGCATGACCCTGCCTTCCCGCGCCAGCCCAAGCGCACCGGCTGGGGCCATGCGACCACACGTGTTTCCGCGCCCACGCCATGGCAACACCACCCGGATGCCTTATACCCGGATCTGCCCTATGACAAGGATGGATGCTATTCGGGCGGCGCGGTGGTCGATGGCACCGATGTCTGGCTGTTTTATACAGGCAACCTGAAACAAGACGGCCGCCGCATTCCCTCGCAGAACCGCGTGCGCGCCCTCGACCCTTCGGGCCCTGAAGGCGGCATCTATCTCCGCGATGAGAATAACCCCCTCATCCCGGACTCCCCGGAGGGTTATACGGGCCACTTCCGTGACCCACAGATCACCCGCGACGGTGACGGTTGGCGGATGGTCATCGGCGCCCAAACCGAAGATGAACGCGGCACCATTGTTCTCTACCGCTCCCAGGACTTAGCGCAGTGGGACTTTCAGGGCGAGATTGTTTTGGATGATCCTTCCCAGCTGCCGGGCGGATATATGTGGGAGTGTCCTAATCTCCTCACGCTAGGGGACAAGCAGGTACTCATCTTTTGCCCGCAAGCAGAAACGGACCGCTGCGGCTATGTCGTGGGCACGCTCGAAGGGTTGGATTTTCACATTGAGCGCGGCTTTACACTCTTGGATCACGGCACCCAGTTTTATGCGCCGCAGGCTACCGAGGACGGCATCCTGCTGGGGTGGATGGGCATGCCCGCCCAGGATGACACTCCGACGCAAGGCTGGGTGCACACCTTGACCCTGCCACGCCGCATCTGGCTTGAGGGTGACTACTTGCACCAAGAGCCGCTGTGGTCTGCCTTGCCGGAGACCCACGGGCGCGAAGGCTTTGGCTCCACCATCGATATCAAGGGCGAAGGTTCCTTTGCTCTTATCGACGCCGCCGGGGATGAAGCTTTCCGTGTCACCCAACGCGACGGGACCATTTCCTTTAATGGCGGAGAACCCATCGACTGCCCGGATGGTGAGATGCGCTTGATTGCGGATGGCTGCGCCGTTGAGGTCTATGCCGGGGGTGGTCGGATTGCTGCTTCGTTCGCGGTGTTTGGCGAGTCACCGTGGCAGGGGTGGGAACCGCGCGGGTAGGTGTACCTATCACCGGTGAAGTTGCCAACACTCCGCCCGAATGTGTGGACTTAGGCCCGAATTCCAGCTGTAATGGACATAAGTAGTCACGTCCGGTATCAGGATGTGATCCATTACACTGAAGGGCTCTTCTATGGACCACAAGGAAGTAGCCGCCCGCACGCTTAAGGCGCTCGGCGGCGAAAACAACATCAACGCACTCGCGCACTGCGCCACGCGCCTGCGCATGGTGCTGCAAGATTCGGACAAGGTGGATACCGCCGCGCTGGATAATGACCCCGATCTCAAGGGCACCTTTGAGGCTGGCGGTATGTTCCAGGTCATCGTCGGCCCTGGTGACGTCAATATCGTCTTCCAGGAAATGACCAACCTGATTTCCAAGGACGTGGCCGTATCCACCGACCGTCTAAAAGACATCGCTGCTGAATCCGGCAACTGGTTTAGCCGGGCCGTCAAAGTCTTGGCGGATATCTTCGTGCCGCTCATCCCCATCCTATTGGGCGGCGGTTTGCTCATGGCTCTCAATAACGTCTTGACGGCCGAAGGCCTGTTTGGCGATAAATCCGTCATCGAGATGTTCCCGGCGTGGGAAGGCTTTGCTGGGCTAGTTAATTTGCTCGCCGCCGCGCCATTCGCCTTCCTGCCCATCCTCGTCGGCTTTACCGCGACGAAGCGCTTTGGTGGCAACGAGTTCCTTGGCGCCGGTATGGCTATGGCGATGGTCATGCCGGATTTGGTCAGCGGTTACAACGTGGCTGAAGCGATTGAAAGCGGCGAGATGTCCTATTGGAATATCTTTGGCTTCGACGTCGCCCAGGCCGGCTACCAAGGTTCCATCCTTCCTATCTTGGTGATTTCGTGGATCCTCGCCACCTTGGAGAAATTCCTGCACAAGCACCTCAAGGGCACGGTGGACTTCATGCTTACCCCGCTGCTCACGCTGCTCATTACCGGTTTCTTAACCTTTATGGGCTTGGGGCCCATCCTGCGCACGGCCGGCGACTGGCTTGGCATGGGACTAGCTAACCTCTATGACTTTGCCGGTCCAGTGGCCGGTTTCCTCTTCGGCCTTGTCTATTCGCCGATTGTGATTACCGGCTTGCATCAATCTTTCCCGCCGATTGAGACGATGTTGTGGAACGAGGGCGGTTCCTTTATCTTCCCGATTGCCTCCATGGCCAATATCGCCCAAGGTGGTGTCGCGCTCGCCGTATACTTCCTGGCCCGCTCCGAAAAGCTCAAGGGGCTGGCCGGTGCCTCCGGCATTTCCGCCCTGTTCGGTATTACTGAGCCCGCTATCTTCGGCGTAAACCTTCGCTTGCGCTGGCCGTTCTATATCGGCATGGCGGCGTCCGCCGTTTCCTCTGCCTTCATCGCCATCTTTGGCGTGCTTGCCGATGCCCTCGGCGCCGCCGGCTTCATCGGTTTCGTCTCCGTCCCCCGCTTCGTGCCGACCTTCCTCCTGTGTGGTGTCATCTCCTTCGTGATTGCCTTTGTGGGCGCGTACCTCTACGGCCGCGTGCTCATTCGGAAGAATGGCTCCATCGACCCGGACGAGGTCAATCCTCCCGCAGCCGAGGCACAGGCTGCCGCTGCCACCCCAGCTGCGGTAGCTGCCGACGATGCCTGCACCATCTTCTCCCCACTGGAGGGCACCGCCGTGCCACTGTCTCAGGTCAGCGATCCTATGTTTGCCGGTGGCAAGCTGGGCCAAGGTGTGGCAATCGAGCCCACCGTGGGCAAGCTGGTTGCGCCTGCCGACGGCAAAATCACCGTTACTTTCCCCTCCCACCATGCCTATGCCATTCGTGCCAAGGACTCAGTGGTGGGCAATATCGATATCCTCATGCATATCGGATTCGATACGGTAAACCTCAAGGGTGAGCACTTCACCTCCCACGTCACCAAGGGCGATGAGGTCAAGCGGGGCGATATCCTCGCCGAATTCGATATCGACGCTATCAAGGCCGCCGGCCTTCCCGTGACCACTCCGGTGGTTGTCTCGAATTCGAAGAAGACCGGCCCGGTCATCCCTACCGAGGCCTTCCGCCCCGGCGAACTTATTGGCTCCGGTACCGATATCTTCACCGTGGATCCCAAGCTCGAGCCAGCATCCACACCAACCACTGGCCATGCAGCTACACCTGCATCCACTGAGGAGCCTTCCAGTACAACCAGCTAGCTCTAAAGAACAAAGGCCGAACTGAGAGATACTTCTTCCCAGTTCGGCCTTTAGTGTATTAGAAACAACTGTGCTCCCATGGCCAAAAGCTCATTTGGAGCCCAAGCGAATTGCGATGCACCAGGGAGTCCACAGCAAAAAGCTGCGCCGGCCGGACCGAAGCCCGACCGACGCAGCAAGTCTCAATTCAGTTTCCTATCTAGTAGGGAGGCTCTTGCTTAAGCGAAGAACTTGCGGCGTGCGGTGAAAGCGCCAGCAGCAACCATTGCAGCTACGGCCAGAGCAGCCAGAGCCTGTGCAACGGAGTTGGAGCCGGTCTCAGCGGACATGTCACGTGCGGAGTCTGCAGATTCGCCAGTTGCCGGGGCAGATAGTGCGGAAGGAACCTCAGCCAGGGCAGCGTCGCCCTTAGCGAGCTGACCGACCTGGGCGATAACTTCGTCCTTGTTAGCGTTCAGCATCTGCTCGGAAGCAGCCTTTTCCTCAGCGGTCGGTTCCTGGTTCTTGCGTGCCTCGTCCTTGACGTAGGTCTTGCCGTCCTGGGAAAGGTACCAGGTGATGCCACCGATGATCAGTGCAGCTGGCAGTGCCAACCAAGCCAGCTTATTCTTGTCGAATTCAGGCTTCGAATCCTCAGACAGGAACGCCTCAGCGTAAGAATTGCGCATCTCGTCGGTGATCTCTTCATTCACCAGAGCTGGGTCGTTGACGTAAACCTTCGGATCCTTCAGGCTCTGGTACCACTCGTTGCCCTCGGCGTCCTTCTTCGTAGCTGGAGCAGGGATACCTTCTTTGTTGGAGCTCTCGGAGTCAGTACCCTCGGCGTCGGCTGCGCCTTCAGTGTCAGTCTCGTTTCCAGGGGTCTCAGGATCAGCGCTTTCACCATCCTTTGACTGCTGACGCTCCCAGATGGCGCGAGCTTGATCCTCAGTGAGGGTAGGTACGGTGTCCTCGCCGGCTGGGTTCTCAAAGCGGTTGCGTGGTGCGTAGCTGCCGTCGGGCTGCTTGTCGTAGGTAATGCCATTGGTCTCGATGGAAGCCGGTAGTGGCATCTGAGCCTGGGCAATAGCTGCGCCGCCAAAGGCGAGTGCGCCGGTCAGTACAGCAGCAGTCAGGGTCTGTGGCAAACGCTTCATGTGCTTCTCCTTCGGGAAATATGGGAAAGAGCAAAGAAACGTCTTTCGCGGGCAAATACCAGTAGTCACAGAATTTGCAGTTGTTGCATGAAAATCAGAAGTTAACTGTAATTCTCATGCGTTACAGCAGTGAAAGATCAAACCATTAGAATGGCTGCGCGATGGACTTTGCACTGAGCGTTGTTAAAGTGTGGTTCATATGTGCAGATTGTGGCGATGATTTTGGAGCCTATGCGTGTCGTAGTATTCGAAATAAGAGGCCGAGGGGTAAGCGGGTGTACTGACGGAAATATATGTGGAGGTAGGGGGCGTCGGTAATCACTAAGCGGCGTTTTGGTATGGGCGCTGGCGTGTGGTTGAATGTATAGGTTGCAAAAGCTGGTCGGCCCGTAGTGGTGCGTTTCCGAACCGCCGGTCCGAGACCCTTCGGCACAGTCCGTTGTCAAGGCTTGAGCATCGCAAGTTTGTAGACCGCGTGCGGCAAGGACGGAAATCTTACCGCACATCAATCCAGGTCAGGAGACCCATAGTGATTCAGCAAGAATCGCGTCTGCGCGTCGCCGACAACTCTGGTGCACGTGAACTGCTGTGCATCCGCGTTCTCGGCGGCTCTGTCCGACGCTCCGCTGGCATCGGCGACGTCATCGTCGCGACTGTCAAGGACGCTGTCCCAGGTGGCAACGTCAAGGAAGGCGACGTAGTTAAGGCAGTTATCGTCCGTGCGAAGAAGGAAACCCGTCGTCCAGACGGCTCCTACATTCGCTTTGACGAGAACGCTGCAGTTGTTCTCAAGGGCGATAGCGAGCCTCGTGGTACCCGTATCTTCGGACCGGTTGCTCGCGAACTTCGTGACAAGCGTTTCATGAAGATCGTTTCTCTCGCACCGGAGGTGATCTAGTCTTATGAAGATCCATAAGGGAGATATGGTGATCGTCATTTCGGGCCCAGATAAGGGCGCGAAGGGCAAGGTCATCGAGGCATACCCAAAGCGTGACAAGGTCCTCGTAGAGGGCGTTAACCGCATCAAGAAGCACGTCGCAAACTCTGCTGCCGAGCGTGGCGCCGAGTCCGGCGGAATCGTTACCCAGGAAGCACCGATCCACGTGTCCAACGTTGCGATCGTTGACTCCGAAGGCAACCCGACCCGCGTGGGCTACCGTTTCGACGAGAACGGCAAGAAGGTCCGTATCGCGCGTAGCAACGGGAAGGACATCTAAAAATGAGCGAGAACTACACCCCGCGTCTGAAGACTCGCTACCGCGAGGAAATCCGCAAGACCCTGAATGACGAGTTCAAGTACGACAACGTCATGCAGATCCCTGGTGTCACCAAGGTTGTCGTCAACATGGGTGTTGGCGAAGCCGCACGTGACTCCAAGGTCATCAACGGCGCACTCGAGGATCTGACCGCTATTACCGGTCAGAAGCCGCAGCTGCGTCGCGCTAAGAAGTCCATCGCGAACTTCAAGCTTCGTGAGGGCATGCCCATTGGCGCACGCGTTACCCTGCGCGGCGACCGCATGTGGGAGTTCCTAGACCGCCTGCTGACCATCGCGCTGCCACGTATTCGTGACTTCCGCGGTCTGTCTGATCAGCAGTTCGACGGCCACGGCAACTACACCTTCGGCCTGTCCGAGCAGTCCATGTTCTACGAGATCGACATCGACAAGATCGACCGCCCTCGTGGTATGGACATCACCGTCGTTACCACCGCTACTAACGACGACGAGGGCCGCAAGCTCCTGCGCGAGCTCGGCTTCCCGTTCAAGTAAATAGCGCTTGAGGCATTCCCCCGGCACTCCGAAAGGAGGCCGGGGGAATTTTTTGGTTTTAGTGCCGTCGGTGAAGCCACGCAGCCGCGCCTACAAGGAAGATAGTGGCGCACACGATGGCAATGATGGGAGACATACTTTGGCCGAGGGAATTGCCCAACGGCGTGGTTTCGCCCAAGCACCAGGGAAAAAGGAGCGCCAGCAACGACAGGGGGAGCGCAATTCCCGCAGATGCCTTCGAGTCCAGTGCGCTACGCAGCGTTAACGCGACGCCAACCGCAGCGAGACAGAAAAGGATCGTGGATGCTGAATGAATAGGTACTACCCCAATGAATAATCCGAATCCGAACACAGCGGTCCACGCTGCGGTAGCTGCACCCAACAAGGCAGTTTTCTCCTTGCGTAGCGAACGGGCCGTGCTCGTGGCCTCGTATTTCTCATCCCATGAACTATTCAGCAACGCCAGTATGGAGCCTGCGACGAGCAGTGGCAGCAGATTGAAAACGAATACGGGACGGTTCAGTGGCGCTCCGAAGAGCTGTGGAACGGCCAAGTTATCCAGGAACTGCGCTACCACGCCAAGGCTGAGGATTAAAAAGAACTCCGGCCAACGGCGAAGTCTCAGGTAGGGACTCATTGTGCAACCCCCAGCGGTGGTAGCTCGGAGCTGCACGTCTGCATGGTGTGAATAAAGGGAGCCAGAGCCACGGCTTGCTCTGCGGGCGAACGGTGAGAAAGCTCGTTTTCAATCCAGGCGCGCGCAGGAGTAGTTGAACTTTGTGCGCTGAGGGTAGTAAACCTGTCGTCCTCCGCTCTGAACGCATACGTGGCCCAGTCCGAAAGTACCTGGTGTGCGTTGCGAGAGGCAGAAGTTTCTTCGCAGGGGGCGCTGAGCGCGCAGCGCCGCAGCTTGAGCCTCATAAACCCGCGTGTACAGGGCCGCTGGGCTGGCCACTGTGTGGGACAACTCCGTGGCGTGATCGGAGCCGGGTTGACCGTATGTGCCGGTGAGGGGAGGAAGGCCGGCGTCGACAAGCATCTGCGTGAATTCCTGCCAGTGCGCGTCTGCGGCTACGACGAGTTCGTGATCTTCTGGCCAACTGCAGTATCGCTGTTTGTTCGCATCCCGGGTGCAGCTTGCCGACGCCTCCGTGGTGTCCCGTGCCCGCGTACCTTGGGGCCCCACTGCGGCGGAGCCAACAGCGGCGATGGTGATGATGGCGAGGAGAGTCAGCGCGGTGTAACGCGGGGCAGGGTGGTGGCGTGTCAGTGCGGCAAGGACACAGGCGCTTAAGGCCGCTACCATGACGGCAGAAATTGCGACCGAAGCCACCCGTCGCTGCCGTGCTATCAGCTCGTACCCATTGCCGGGGAAGAAAAGAAAGCGTAGGGAAGCCGGCGTGGAATCCGCACACGCCGATACCACGCACAAAGCTAGCGTGAGCAGTGCTGCGAGTAACGCGGCGAGAAGCCGGCGCCGGACAAAGACACCCAAACCCGCACCGAGAACCGCACACAACACAACCCACACAAGGCTGCTAATGATGACGAGGAACCATGGCGAGCTGCCCACGGGTGCGGTATAGACAAACCCTGCCAGGATCATGAAGTCGATAAGAATGCTGGCCAGTCCCCATGCCAGCGCCAGGCCGACGAGAAGTACTGCTGTGCGGGCGCGCGAGGTGGATGTGGAGCGTAGAAACGTGGCGTCCTGGCTTCCTGCGTCCCATGCAGCAATACTTTCGAGAAGTACGCCCGTAGCCGCGGCGACAACCGCGCAGATTGCGGTGGCCTCTGGCCAGGAACCGGCGACGTTACTGCCCCGCGCAGAGGCAAAACTCAGCAGTGCGGTGAAGAGTACAACAGGAATGAAGCGAACGTGTCTCACAAAGCAGCCCCTCCCCGTGCCCCGTCGGTAGCTTGTTCGGTGACGGCGCAGAATCCTTGTTCTACGGAGCCGTACCTTTCGATGAAATCTGCAACAGAAGAATCGACTGCGATGCACCTACGATGAAGAATGAGCGTGCGATCGGCGGAGTCCATATCAGCCGCGACGTGCGTAGACATGAGGACAGTGGTGCCGTTCGAAGCCATGTCACGCAGTGCGCGGATGAGTGAGGATCGTTGGTGTGGGTCGAGACCTGCGGTGGGTTCGTCGAGAAGCAGTACATCTGGCTCGTGGACAATGGCCCGCCGCGACCATGGCGCGGCGCTGCATTCCACCGGACATCGCGCAGGCGGGTAGTGCTGTGGTCCTCCAAGCCAATTATCCGCAAGGCATTTACCGCGTGCTGGCGTGCTGTCGCGCGGTCTAGTCCGCGCAGCCAGCCAACGTCTGCTACGAAATCCACTGCGCGTTGCGCCGGATCAAACACACTGCGTTGCGGAACCCAGCCGACACGTTGCCGCCACGAGTCGGAACGGCGGACGTCTTCACCGCCCACGAAGATGGTTCCTGTTGGCGGGCGTAGCTCACCGGCGATGAGCTGCATGAGCGTGCTTTTCCCCGCGCCATTTGCGCCGAGAAGGACGGTGAGCCCTGGGGCGAGGTCGAAGGATATATCGCGAACAACCTTAGTGCGGGCGGAGTAGCCGTAGCTGAGGTGCTGGACAGACAGGAAGGGTGTCATTCCCGCCAGTTTTTCTTAAGTGAAAAGTGATTGCAATTGGTTGCTGAAGATCAGGGATTCACCTGCGGTGCGTGCGGCGGAGTACGATACAAAGGTCTCTGAAATCTGAACCGTACGAGGTACTTGATGTCCTTGAATGATGCTGCCGCAGCAGCCGTGACGAAGAAGGTCACGCTCCTAGAGCAATCTTTCTCCCGCTTTGCTGTCCGTTCTACTTTGGCCGGCGTGTACCTGGCGATCGGTACGGCATTTGCTGCGGTGATGGGTATGGGCGTCGAGAAGCATGTGGAAGGCCTCGGTTCTCTGGTCTTTGCCTGCCTGTTCGGTTTGGGCCTTTTTGCCATCGTCATTCTGGGCGCGGACCTAGCCACCGGCAACATGATGTACATGGTCTACGGCGCCGTGAAGAAGCAGGTGGGCTGGGGAAAGGCGCTGTGGCTCCTCGCAGTCACCACGCTATTCAACCTAGTTGGCGCCGTGCTTTTCGCCGCAGCCATGGGTATGTCCGCCAAGCTCGGCGGCATCGACCCAAATCACCTTATCGTCGACCTCGCGATGGGCAAGCTCCTCAAAGGACCAGGCGGCATGTTCGTGGAGGCCATACTGGCCAACTTCGTGGTCAACATGGCGATTATCGGCGCTATCTTTGCCAAAGACATTGCCTCCAAGTTCTTCGTCATCGTGCCGATCATCGCCTGCTTCGTGGGCTTGGGCCTCGAGCACGTCATCGCGAATTTCTGCCTGATGACCCTGACCTTCTTCTGCGCCAGCCCGCTACCGGAAGGTTTTACCCTTTGGGTGGTGTTGGCCAATTGGTCCATCGTGTGGGTAGGAAACCTCATCGGTGGTGGCTTCCTAATTGGTGGCGTGTACGCCTGGCTTAACTCTGGCCCGGAAGCGTATCGCGACTAAGCTGCGGCGTAGTACGCGAGAAGGCCAACCCCGCACGAGCGGGGTTGGCCTTTACTTATCGCGCCGTCGATTCTGGAGAATGCAACGGGTTGTCCATGTCCCCGGCGTAGATGAGCGAGGACTCCTGGTCGCCCAAGTTCACCATCGATAACGGGTTGCGTAACTGCAAGCGGTTGAGGCACGAGTGCTTGAACTGCGGCGCGAGCACCGGAAGTTTCTCCAGCGTGCCGGGGAAGCGGCGTTCGTAATCCAGTACGACTTCACGGCAGGTGAGCCAAAATTCGGTCTCAGTGAGCAATCCCTCCCGGTCGAAGAGCGCGGCGAGGTGGCGCAGCACGCCGTCGAGGACGTCGGTGTGGATAGATAGCGCGCGCTGGGCACCGGTGAAGTCGCCGTGATCGACCTGCAGGCGCTCTAGTCCCGCAGGCATGTCCACGCGGGCGTCAACGACCGCGGCCTCTTCCCCCAGGTCCTTGAAAAACGCGCCGACGGGCGCGCCGTTGTCGAGCTCGAGGATGACATTCTCGCTGTGCGGCATGAACACGATTCCGTACTGGGCGAGCGCGTGGAGGACTGGGACAAGGTACACGTCGAGCAGCTGACGCAGCCATTCTTGCGGCGGTAGACTCGATTGCGCGATCCACTCGGCGGCGAGTGACTCTCCTGCCGGGTCGACGTAGAGGCAGCCCGCCAGGGTCACGGCCACGCTCGTGGCGGATAGCTGCGGCACGGGCGAGTCGCGCCACAGCGCGGAGAGCATTTTCTCTCGCCCGCTTGTTGAGTCCGCGGGCAGCGGGTGGCGGTGGTAGGTGTCGCCGCGGTAGCCTACGGCGACGATTTCTTTGAGCAGACGCACGTTGCAGGCCCGGAATTCCGGATCGACATTGAGCTGTTGGGCTAACCAATCGTTGATGGCGGGCGTGGTTTCCATGTACGCCGGCGAGAGCCCGCGGACGAACCCCATGTTGCGAATGCCCACGGCAGTCTTGACATAGGGCAGCGCCGGGCGCGAGTGGTTGAAGAACGTCCGCAGCGACTGCTGGGGGCGAAATAGGTCGCTGCTGGTGCCGATGTACACCAGATCCCGGGAAATGAGCTGGGCGAAAAAGATCGTGGAGATGCAGTTGTCCCACTGCCACGGGTGCAGCGGCAGCGGCACATAGTCATCCGGGTCGCAGCCCAATTCTGCGAGCGCCTGCTCATAGCGCGGCTCGAGGTCTCCGAGCTGTTCGGCGAAGAACCCGGCTAGGTCCGCGACGTCTTCTGATGCCGCCACCACGCAGTGCTCCCGCTTGGCGGCGAGCCACACGATGTGTACGTCGGCTCCCGCCTCCGGCGCGTAGGCGCGTAGCTCGGTAAGGCTCATCCCGCCGCGCCCCGAATTCGCGAGGAACCCGGGGTGCCCCTCATACATTGCTGACTCAGCGGAGACGAGATAGTCCGCCTGGGCATTCGCGCGCTCCTGGGCGCTGGCGGCGAGCTGCGGTGCGCGCAAGCTTTGCGCGGCGGGGCGAGTCGCGAGGGCGCGGGCACGGCCGGCGAGGGTCGCCTGAATTTCTTCGATGTAGGTGTGCAGGAACCCCGGTTCTATGCCCAGCTGTTCTGCGGCCCCGGCGATGAGCTCAGCCAGGTGCAGCGGGGCGGCATCGGCAGCTTCGATGCTTTCGGGGACGACTTCGAGATGCTCCAGCCCGTACTGGTGGGCCGAAAAGCTCAGCTCCCGCGGCCCCAAGTGGACCGACCATCGTTCTGAGTCCGGGTGAAAGCTCGGCGTCAGCAGTCTTTCATGGCTAAATTCGCGGATGGCCTTGGCGATGAGCTGGCGCTCAGCGGTCTCGGCCGCGCACAGCGCATTCGCCACCGGCGACAGCGAGCCGCGCGCGGCAGCCGCTGAGGAATAGAAGTCTGAGGCAGTACAACGCTGCACCCGTGCCGTCTTCGTGTGCCCGCCTTGAAGCAGGCGGACCTCGTTAAGTCCCGGCACATCAAGGAAGCCGGCCTCGGCGTTCTTGCGGTGAATTGCGCCATTGGCTACGTCGGGCTCCACGAGGAGTTCGCGGAAACCTCGGCAGTCGATGAGCCAGCGGATGACCGCGGCGAAAAGGCTGCTGGTTAGCCCAGAAACGTGGGCACCGGCCGGCGGGGCGACGAGGAAGTGCAGTCCGCGTAGTGGCTCTTCCAGCGTCAACTCCCTGACACCAGCAGCCTCCGAGCTAGCAGCCCCGGCCAACACCGAGTCCAGCACCACGCGGCGCGGGTCGTAGTCCTCGACGATGCCCATCGGTCTGCGCGGGGCGGCAGGGTACGGGCGCAGCTCGAGGATCCAGGCTTCTTCGTGCGGGGAGGCGCGGAGCCGGTCGTATTCGACGGCGACGTCGTTGACGCTGGCCTGTTGCATGCCCCAGAACGCGCAGTGAGGATCGGTGAGCCACCCGTGAACGAGCTCGGTGTCGCCGGGGGTGAGCGGGCGAAGGCGCACCGTGCCGTGGGGAGTGAAGATTTCGTCACGTTCGGTATTGAGCATTACTGACCCCCGAAGGTCTGGAAGGCGACGGAACGCTCGATGGGATAGTACTCGCGGCCGGTGATGGCCTTGAGAATAATGGAGTTCCTCCACGGTCCCATCCCGAGATCCGGCGCGATGAGCGAATGAAGGTGTTCCTCGGCGTTTTGGACGAAGAGCGACTGGGCGGCGTCGATGGCGAACTCGGGATCGATGGCCAGGCGCCCGGCCGTGTCGAACTGGACTTCTTCGCGTGCGGTCTCCAGGAAGCTGGGGAAGAGCGGGGCCTTGTAGCCGGTGGCGAGCACCAGCGCGTTTGTCGCGTGCGTGCGGGTTTCGCCGGTCTCGCCGTGGGTCAACGTCAGCTGGAACGGGGCGGACGCGTCTGCGTCGCATAGCGCCGCGCTCCAGCCGGCTAGGAGCGTCGAGGCGAATGGGCGCGGCAGGCCCTTCGTGATGGACAACCGGTAGTAGGTGTCGTAGATGTGATTGACGAGCTGGCCGGAGATTCCCTTGTAAAGATTGCGCTGCTCGCGGTTGAGCCGGTCGCGCGTCGCGGCGTCCAGGCCGCGGAAGAACTGCGCGTACTCGGGGCTAGTCATCTCGAGGGTGAGCTTGGTGTATTCCATGGGGAAGAAGCGCCCCGAGCGGGTGACCCAGTCCAGCCGCGTGCCCTGGTACGCGGCAGGTTCCATGAGATTGGCGTAAATCTCGGCCGCGGACTGCCCCGACCCGATGATGGTGACGGACTCCTGGGCGAGCAACTCCTCCTTGTGCTCAAGATAGTCCGCCGAGTGTACGGCGAGCCCGGCTTCCGGCGCAGCCCGCAGCTCGGCGGGAATAAACGGTATGGTGCCCACTCCGACCACGACGTTGCGGCTGAGCACCGTGCAGGTGTCCCGTGGCCCGTTGACGGTGACCTCCCACAGATCGTCGACGCGGCGCACCGACGTCACCGTGGAGTTCCACTCGAGCGTGCTCAGCTGCTGGGAGACCCAGGTGCAGTAATCGGAGTATTCCTCGCGCAGCGGGTTGAAATCCTCCTTGATGTAGAATTGGTGGATGCGCCCTTGCTGCTTGCAGTAGTTGAGGAAACTGTACGGGCTCGTGGGGTCGGCGAGGGTGACCAGATCGGCCATGAACGGAACCTGGATCGTCGTCCCAGGAATCATCATCCCGGGGTGCCAGCAAAATTCCGCGCGCGAATCGAAGAACGCCGCGCGCAGCGCGCCGCCGTCAACCAGCGGCTGGCTCAGCGCCGCCAGGCCCAGGTTGAACGGCCCGATCCCGATGCCCACCAGGTCATAGGGCTTAATGCTAGATTCGGCATCAGCGGCGGCGGCAGTGCGGGCGGTGGTGGAAGAAGACATTACAAACTCCTGTTTTAAGTTTCTGTGGGTCGTGGTCTAGCGCGCGGGTTGTACCGCGAGAGCGCTGGGGCTCGGTTGAGCGTTGGCTTGGTCGACGGCGTCCATCTCGCGTTCGATGAGCCCGAGGATCGCGTCGATATCTGTGCCACGCAGCTGCGGATCGAGAATGGTGAACTTCCAGCACGGCGCGCCCTCGAAGGTGGTGGTCGCGACAATCACGTCGCCCCGCTCGAGCAAGCGCTGGCGGACGATGTGGACGAGGCTGGCGGGGGCATCGGCAGGCGTAAACAGCACTGTGGAAAGCTCCGGTGTGGCGCGCAGTGCAAAGCGTGGATGGGCGTCGACACGCCGGGCGGCATCGCGGGCCGCGGCGCAGCAGGCGTCGAAGGCCTCCCCGAGGGCGTCGGCGCCGTGGGTGCGCAGCGTCATCCAGAGCTTGAGCGCGTCGAAGCGACGCGTGGTTTGGAGCGAGAAGTCTGCGAGATTGTGGTCGGTGGCGTCTTCGGGGTTGAGGTAGTCCGCGTGCCACGACACGAGGGCGCAGTCGGCGGGATCGCGCAAGAGAATCGCGCTGCAGGCCACCGGCTGGAAGTAGCCCTTGTGGAAGTCGACGGTGACGCTATCGGCCGCGTCCATGCCGCGCAAACGGTGCCGTTGCGTGGGTGAGAGCAGCAGGATGCCTCCGTACGCGGCGTCGACATGCAAGTGCACCCCTGCGTGGCGGCAGACCTTGGCGATGCTCTCTAGCGGATCGATGGTGCCGCGGTCGGTTGCCCCAGCGGTGGCCACGACGGCCATCGGCGTGTAGCCGTCCGCCACGTCGGCCGCGATGCGCCGGGCGAGATCAGCTGCGTCGAGTCGGTGTTCGGCATCCGATTCGATAGTGATGACGGCGGTGTCCGCGAGCCCAAGGAGGTGGGCGGCGCGCAACACGGAGTAGTGGGCGTGGCTGCTGGTGTAGAGGCGCAACTGGGAAAGTCCCTGCACGCCTTGAGCGCCCAGCGCCTTTTCGCGCGCAATGTAGAGCGCCTGCAGATTGGATTGCGTACCACCGGACGTAAAGACCCCGCGGGTGCGGGAATGCGGGTCTTCCGGCCAGCGCAGCTTGCGCGCGAAGAACTCGAGGAGGTGGCCTTCGATTGCGGCGGCGCTCGAGGCCTGATCCCAGCTTTCGACCGCGGTGTTAACTGTGGTGGCGAGCAGATCCGCGCCCACGGCGGTGGCGGTGATCGGACAGTTGAGGTGGGCGATGTAGCGCGGGTGGTGGTACCACACGGCGTGGTCGAGCCAGAGTTCGCAAAGCTCAGCCAACGCGGCGTCGAATGTACCAATTGGGTGCTCGAGGTCAACGCGTGTGACGGCCGCTGCTGTCTCATGGGCGTTGCGACCGGAGCGTGGCGCGTCGCCCTCGGCGAGATACTGCGTGAGGGTGTGCTGGCTGTGGTGGATGATTGTGTTTAATGCAGTCGGATCGGCTCTTACGAAGGAATCGACGAAAGGGGCCGGTCTCTCGTGACGAATTTTGTGCATGTTAGGATACCCTAACATAGAGTAGGCTACGGTAAAATTATTTAATGGAAAGTGGTGCCGCGCGCGGGCACGCTGCGGTGATCCGTGGTCACGGCGGGATGTATTTGCTGCACCGGCTCGGGGAAGGGTGCGAAAGCACTGGTCTGATGCGCAGTGCGCGGGGTCGACGGCTGAGGTCTCGGGCATAGCAGGAGCGGCACAGGGGCGAGTAGAAGGAATGGGCGTGCGGTGCATTTCTACGGGTTGGTTGCGGGCGCAGGACGTGGCGAGGGTGGGATGTGGAAAAGCGTCTTTCACTTCGGACAAGGCCGAGGCGGGATAAATCAATTCTTGTAGACCTTTTGTGTGGCGGTGGCCATACAACAAACCGTGTGGCCGCGAGCCAGAAGGCCCAGGCTAAAAAACATGAAGACAGCATTGCTTGTAGGTGGCGGCCTGATCGGTTTCTCGTTTGCCCAGCGCTTCGTCGACGCGGGGTGGCAGGTGCGCATGACAGACGTGCGCGCAGAACTCGCGGACGCGGTGGCGCAGGAGTTCGGGGACAAGGTTCGGTTCTAGACAAACCTGGAGGATCTCACGGACAGCGTCGATTTCGTCCAGGAAGCAGGGCTGGAGTCGCTGGAGTTCAAGCACAAGATCTTCGCACGGCTGGCGGGACTTACCGATGCCGCCATCCTCGCCAGCTCGACCTCAGCCATCCTTCCTTCCAAGAGCGCGGCAGACAATCCCGCAGCCGAGCGGATCGTCATCGGTCACCCGTTCACCCGCCGGCACTCATGCCGGTTCTCGAAGTCGTGCCGGGACCGGAGACCGCGCCGGAGACGGTCGAACGCGCGCTGGAGGTCTACCGAGAGCTCGGCTTCGAGCCCAGCGCGATGAAGAAGGAAATCCCCGGATTCGTGGGCAACCGCATTCAAAAGGTCGACATGTGGGAGGCGATTTCACTCGTGCAACAGGGGGTCATTGACGCGAAGGACCTCGACACGATTTTGCGCAACTCGCTGGGGCTGCGCTACGCGGCCACAGGCCCGTTCGAGTCCAACCGTTTGGGCGGCGGCCCCGAGGGCATCAAGTCGACTATCGAACATATCGCGGGAGCCTGGGAGACCGAGCCTGTCGCCGGAGTGCCCGACATGTCGCATCTCGACGAGGTGTACGCGCAAGTCGATGTCCCTACGACAACTACGCCGAGACCTTCGAGTCCGGCACCCGCCGCCGCAATGCGCTGCTGCGCGGCTTCCTCGACGTGCGCGCTGCACACTAGCGCTTACTCGGCGCGCGGAGTTATTCGGGGCGCAGGATGCGCTGGGCGACCTCGACATCAGGGTTCGCCGCGCGCAGGGCGTCGAGGATGTCATCTGCCGCCAGGCGCAGATCGTCGTCCGTGAGCGGATCCAAGGCCTCGAGGATATAGAGCACGCTGGTGGTCTCCGGCGTGGGCTGGACTCGGTGCTCGGGCCGGAAGCGCCGCGCGGCACTACCCGCGGCATCGCGCACCGTAGCGGTGCCTACCTCGATGCGCACTAGGCCCGCGAAGCCATCGAGGGCGAACGCCGTGACAGGCAGCTCGAAACGGCGGGCGACGGCGTTGCCGAGGGCAACTACGGGGGCATCGGAAGGCTGGGCGCCCAGATCAAAAAGCGCGGGATCGAGCCCGGCGTTCTGCCACGCCGTGCGCCACGCGGCGACATGGGGCTGGAATGCTGACGGGGCGGCGGGGGTTTCGGCAACCGGGGAAGTGACGTTGCGTGCGGCGATGAGCAGCGCGCGGTAGTCGGGGCGCGGGGTGTCCAGCTCGACGTTGACAAGGAAATCGATAAGGCTCATTTCAGGTCTCCCGAGTAAAGGTTGAAGCGGTCGCCGCGTGCGAAACCGACGAGTGCCATGCCGGTTTTGCGGGCAGTGTCGACGGCGAGCGAGGAGGCTGCCGATACCGCCACGAGCTGGCAGAAGCCCGCCATCGCAGCCTTCTGCACGAGCTCGAAGCTGGCGCGCGAGCTCATCACGAGGATGAGATCGCTGGCCGGAAGCAAGCCCTCCATGAGCAGGTGGCCGATGACCTTGTCCGCGGCGTTGTGGCGGCCGACGTCTTCTCGGATGACGATGGGCTCGCCACCCAGCGTGAAGGCGCCAGCGGCGTGGATGCCGCCGGTCTTGCGGAACTGCTTCTGGCCCTCGCGCAGCCTATCCGGCAGCTGGGCGATAACGAGCGGGTCGACCGGCACGTGGGGGATGGGGTAACGGGTCTTCTTGGCTAGCTCCTCGATGGACGAGGTACCGCACACGCCGCACGCGGAGTTGGTGAGTGTTAGGCGCAGCTCTTTGAGCGAGATGACGTTGTCGTCGCGCATCTCAATGTCGAGGAGGTTGTAGGTGTTGACACCGTCGCGGGTGGTGCCCTCGCAGTACTTGGCGGACTCGATGTCGCGGGCGGCCTGGATGTGGCCCTCGGAATGGAGGAATCCATGGGCGAGCTCAACGTCGTGGCCCGGGGTGCGCATGGTCGTGGTGAGAGTCTGGCCATCGACGCGGATTTCGAGCGGCTCCTCGCCAGCGACGGTATCGGCGCGGGTATCGACCTGGGTGACCTGCGTGCGCTCCTCGTTGAGGCGGACCTTGGTGACCGCGAACTTGGAGGTGGTGCGGCCCGCCACTACTGCACGGCTTCCTTGAGCTTGGCGATGTTGGCGCGGGCTTCCTCGACGTCTTTGCTGGCCAGACCGACCACGAAGGCGGTGAGCGGGGCGGCCGGGCGGGAGCGATAGTGCGCGACGTCCTTGGTGAGATCGAGCAGCTCGCGCACCAGCGCCGTGGCGTCGTGCGGATCGAGATCCAGCGTCGTTGCGACCTCTTCAAGCCACTCGTGCGCGGTCTGGATGGGGTCTTTGTCTTCAGTCATGAACTCAACTGTAGTCGCGGCCCTGCCTACAACCGCGAAAGTCCCGCTCGCGACGGGACTAACGGGGGTGCGGCGACTTAGAAGTCGTTCGCGTTCTTGCCGGTCGGTTCCAGACGGACAATGAGGGACTTGGAAACGGGAGTCTCGGAGTCCTTAGTCATCTCTTCCACAGGCACGAGGATGTTGAGCTCAGGGAAGTAGCCGCCCACGTAATCCTTGGCGATGTCGTACTCGACCAGGCGGAAGTTCGGCGCGACGCGGCGGCCCGAGGCGTACTCGGAGACAACGTCGACGATGTCGCCGTCCTTGAGCCCGCGCTCGGCCAGGTCCTTCTTGCGGATGAAGATGACACGGCGTCCACCGCGCACACCGCGGTAGCGGTCAACCAGGCCATAGGAGATGGTGTTGTACTGGTCGTGGCTGCGCACCGTGGTCAGCAGCAGCTGGTCGCCCTCAAGCTCGATGGTGTCGGTGGCATTGATGGTCAGCTGGGCCTTGCCGTCCGAGGTGTTGAAGATGCGTTCGCGGGCCGCGTGCGGGAGCATGAAGCCGCTGGGGCGTTTGAGGTGCTCGTTGTAGTTCTCAAAACCAGGGATGACGTTCGCGATGTGATCACGGATGACATCGTAGTTGTCCATCATCGGGCGCTAGAAGGCGTCGCCGAATGCACGCTCGCCGATGCCGCAGATGATCTGCATTTGGGAGTGGAGATTCAGGTCGCGGTTTCCGCGGCGCTTCGGGAAGGACGCGGAAACCTTGGAGTCCGATGCCTCGACAGAGACCTTCTGCGGGCCCGAGGCCTGAATGTCGACATCGGTGCGGGAGCGCACCGGCAAGATAAGCGACTTCTCACCCAGCCACGCACACGTGCGGTTGAGCTTGGTGAGCATGTGGGCCGACTGCTAGGTGGCAGAAATGCCGTCTTCAAGCGCCGTCGTGTCCGACATCGCGCGGATGTAGTTTCCGCCCAGTGACAGGAAGAAATCGACGTTCTTTTCGCGCAGCTGGATACCCGCGCCAGTGGAAGAAACGCCGTGCTCGCGCGGAACGTCGAAGCCAAATTTTTCTTCCATGTTGGCCAGGAACCACTCCGGCATCTTCTACGAGATGCCCATCGTGCGGTCACCCTGGACATTGGAGTGGCCACTGAACGGGCCGGAGCCCGCGCCGGGCTTGCCGTAGTTGCCGGTGAGCAGTAGGAAGTTCATCATTTCCTGGATGGTGGCCACCGCGTTGCGGTGCTGGGACACGCCCAGCGTCCACGCGAGAACAACCGTCTCGGACTTCTCCACGTAGTCGACGATGTTCTTGACCTCGGCCTGGGAGACTCCGGATCCGCGGGAAAGGGCGGCATCGTCAAGCGAATTAAGGTGCGCGATGGTCTCGTCGACGTTGGAACAGAACTCCTCCAAGAACTTGCGGTCGAGCAAGTCGCGGCGAATGACCTCGCGGTTGATCTGCTGGAACAGCGCGCGGTCGCCGTCGAGGCGAACCTGGACGTACTCGTCGCTAATCTTGTCGGCCACGCCGAGGGCGCCCTTGACGGACTGCGGCTCCTTGAACTTCATTAAACCAGTCTCCGGCATGGGATTGATAATGATGAACCTGCCGCCGTTTTCCTTCTGCTTCTTAAAGGCGGTCAGCGAGCGCGGGTGGTTGATACCCGGGTTCTGGCCCACGGAGATGATGTGTTCCGTGTTGTATATGTCTTGCATGACGATGGAGCCCTTGCCCACGCCCACGGTCTTGGCGAGCGCGACACCCGTGGAGTCGTGACAGAGGTTCGCGCAGTCCGGCAGGTTATTGGAGCCGTGGCGGCGGCCCAGCACACCGAAGATGAAGGCGGACTCGTTGACGGCCGTGCCGGAGGTATAGAAGATGGCGCGGTTCGGGTCCGTGGCCTTGAGCTGCTCCGCGATGAGGTCGTAGGCCTCGTCCCAGGAGACGGGGTGGTACTTCTCGTCGCCGAGCGAGCGGTCGCAGAGCATGGGCTCGGTGAGACGGCCGAGCTGGTTGAGCTCCTAGTCCGGCATCTCGCGCACCTGCCGGACGGTGGTGTTGGCGAAGAACTCGCGGGACACGCGCTTGGACGTGGTCTCCTGGGCGATGGCCTTGGCGCCGTTCTCACAGAACTCGACGAAGTTGATGTCGCCCTGCCCCGGCTCCGGCCAGGCGCAGCCGGGGCAGTCAACGCCTCCATGCTGGTTCATTTTCAGCAGCGGCACGAGGCCGTGGTTCGGGATTGCCTTCTCCATCGCGTGGTATACGCCGCCCACGCCTGCAGGCGCGGTGACGCGGTGGCCGATGCGTGGGTTGTCGAAGCGGTTAGCGACGGGATTGGCACGAGAAACTGTAACGTTTGGGGTCATGCCGGCAAGCTTGCCGATAAGCAGGGAGAATTTTGGAAAAGGCCAGGTCGACGTGTAATGTAAATGCTCGGACTCGTGCCCGCACGCTGTTTATGCAGCTCACATGGGGATGAGTACCCGCAATTCAAGAAGTTCATTTCAACTTTGTTGTAGGCCCCTCGCCGTAGATAGCGGACCGTTGTCTGAATCAAAGGGTGGCGAGCGCCTCACGGTACTGACCGTGGGGAGCGTGAGTAGCCCGAAATCACACGGAGAACGCTTTGGTGAGCACGGGAACCGCAACGAGAAAGGTACACGGTCACTCATATGACTATGACTGATCCTATTGCCGACATGCTGTCGCGTGTGCGCAACGCAAGTAATGCGCACCATGACACCGTGTCGATGCCTACCTCCAAGCTGAAGGCAAATATTGCCGACATCTTGAAGCAGGAAGGCTACATCGCTGACTACACCGTCGAGGGCCACACCCTGTCCCTCGAGCTGAAGTACAACAACCGCGAGCGCTCCCTGTCTGGCCTGCGTCGCGTGTCTAAGCCGGGTCTGCGTGTGTACGCAAAGTCCACCGAACTGCCACAGGTCTTGGGCGGCCTGGGCGTGGCTATTATTTCCACGTCCCACGGCGTGCTGACTGACCGTCAGGCTGAGGAGAAGGGCGTAGGCGGAGAAGTTCTCGCCTACGTCTGGTAAAGGGAGGTTTGACACATGTCTCGAGTCGGTCTAGCACCAATCGCCGTGCCAAACGGCGTCGAAATCAAGATCAACGGCCAAGACGTTGAGGTGAAGGGCCCAAAGGGTACCCAGAGCGTTAACGTTCCAGAGCCAATCGCCATCAACCTGGAAGACGGCGTACTGTCCGTCTCCCGCCCTGATGACCACCGCAAGCACCGTGCTCTGCACGGTCTGTCCCGCTCCCTGCTGAACAACGCCGTTATCGGCGTGACCGAGGGCTACACCATCAAGATGGAAATCTTCGGTGTCGGCTACCGTGTCCAGCAGAAGGGCAAGGACCTGGAATTCAGCCTGGGCTACTCCCACCCGATCCTCATCGAGGCTCCGGAGGGAATTACCTTCGCAGTGGACGGCGCAACCAAGCTGTCCATTACCGGTATTGACAAGCAACTAGTCGGACAGATCGCCGCTAATATCCGTCGTCTGCGTAAGGACGATCCTTATAAGGGCAAGGGTATTCGCTACGAAGGCGAGCAGATCCGTCGCAAGGTCGGAAAGACGGGTAAGTAAGCAATGGCAAACACTGAAAACACCAAGCGCACTCCAGTCGGCAAGGACATCTCCTCCCGTCGTCGCGAAGCACGCGCACGCCGTCACTTCCGTATCCGTAAGACCCTGCGCGGCACCCCTGAGGCACCGCGCCTGGTTCTTCACCGCTCCTCACGTCACATGCACGTCCAGGTCATCGATGACCTGGCAGGCCACACCCTGGTCTCCGCATCCTCCATGGAGGCGGACGTTCGTGCACTCGAGGGCGATAAGAAGGCCAAGGCTGCCAAGGTAGGCGAGCTGGTTGCCGAGCGCGCAAAGGCCGCTGGCATCGAGCACGTCGTATTTGACCGCGCAGGCTACAAGTACCACGGCCGCGTCGCTGCGCTGGCTGACGCCGCACGTGAAGGTGGTCTGAAGTTCTAATGATCATCGTCAACGGAAACATCAACGGAAGGAACGCCTAATGTCGGACCGTGAACAGCGTGACGGCGGACGCTCCGCCGAGAACAACAAGAACAACCGCGGTGGCAACGGCCGCCGCAACGATCGTCGTAACCACCAGGACAACGAGCGCGATAAGTACATCGAGCGCGTTGTGACCATCAACCGCGTCTCCAAGACCGTTAAGGGTGGCCGCAACATGTCCTTCACCGCTCTCGTCGTCGTTGGTGACGGCCAGGGTCAGGTTGGCGTTGGCTACGGCAAGGCCAAGGAAGTCCCGGCCGCAATCCAGAAGGGTGCTGAAGAGGCTCGCAAGAACTTCTTCCGCGTTCCGATGATTGCCGGCACCATCACCCACCCGGTTGAGGGTCGCGACGCAGCTGGCATCGTTATGATGAAGCCTGCCGCACCTGGTACCGGTGTTATCGCCGGTGGTGCTGCTCGTCCAGTGCTTGAATGCGCTGGCGTGCAGGACATCCTGTCGAAGTCCCTGGGCTCCGACAATGCACTCAACGTCGTCCGCGCTACCGTGGACGGCCTCAAGCAGCTGGTCCGCCCTGAAGAGGTTGCCGCACGTCGTGGCAAGTCCATCGAAGAGGTCACCCCGGCCCGTATGCTGCGCAAGCGCGCAGGTCAGGAGGCATAAGCAATGGCTCTGAAGATTACACAGGTAAAGGGCCTGGTGGGCACCAAGCCGAACCACCGCAAGAACATTGAGGCCCTCGGCCTCAAGCGCATCGGTCAGTCCGTAGTTAAGCAGGACACCCCGATCGTTCGCGGTATGGTTCACAAGGTTCGCCACCTGGTCACCGTCGAAGAAGTGGCAGGGGAGTAAACCATGGCTGATATCATCAAGCTGCACGACCTGCGCCCAACCGCAGGAGCAAATAAGCCTAAGACCCGCGTTGGCCGCGGTGAGGCATCCAAGGGTAAGACCGCTGGTCGCGGTACCAAGGGCACCGGTGCTCGTAAGCAGGTTTCCGCTGCTTTCGAGGGTGGCCAGATGCCGATCCACATGCGTCTGCCTAAGTTGAAGGGCTTCAAGAACCCGAACCATGTTGAGTACCAGGTAGTTAACGTTGCTGACTTGGCTGAGAAGTTCGCAGATGGCGGCGACATCACTGTTGCTGACATCGCAGCTGCTGGCCTGGTCCGCGCTAATAAGCCGGTCAAGGTTCTGGGCAACGGCGACATCAACGTTAAGTTGAACGTCACCGCTGACAAGTTCTCCAAGTCTGCTGTTGAGAAGATCGAGGCTGCTGGCGGATCTGCCAACACCAAGTAATCTCTTTCAAGTAGATTTTCGTCCCCCTCTCCGCACCAGCGGAGCAGGGGGACGATTTCGTTTGGTAAGCGCCCTGGTGCCGGTATAGAGCGCAGTACCTTGGTTATGGACACAATTGGTGCTGGAAATAGCTGACAGGAAACCTTTATTAATAAATAAGGTTGCCGGTATGGCGATATATATTCATGAGTGTTAAAGTCAATCTTAGTTGAAAATCATCTACCGTTAAGGAGACTCTTATGTCGTCTATTTCTTCGCTGCTCGCAACCGCAGTCGCTGCCATCATGCCATTTGCCGGCTCTACCGGCCCAGTCGACGCCCAGGAACAGCTCTCCCAGCCGGATCCTGCTGAGACCACTCAGACCGCGCCTGCCGAAGTTGGCGAGCAGAACGCTCAGGACCAGCAGCCCGGCGCTCACGCTGAGAAGGGCCGTATCACCGGTGACAAGGAAGACGTCATCAACGGTGACGCAGAGGGTGCCGAAGAGGTCGATCCAGGGTTCAACGGTGGCAACCTGCAGAGCGGTAAGCTGGCCGTGCAGCGTGAGCTGGCCCTAGCTACCCAGGAGGCCGGCCACGAGTTCATGAACATCGAGTTTAAGGATGACCACTCTGCTCACCTGACCTTCCCGGAGACCTATAACCCGGAGAAGGATGAGGCAGCTGTGCAGCGCGTCATGGACGCCCTGAAGATCAACGGCTACGACAACATCACCGCGGCCTACTAAAGCGCGAGTGTCCCAAGACTTCGGGACGAAAAAAGAGGGTGGAACGCTCGGGGAGGGCGTTCCACCCTTTATGCTTTTCCAACCAGGGTAGGCGCGGGGGAGGGAAGGCCTAGGCCTCGTCTACGGTTTTTTCGTACAGGCCAGGGAAGCGGTCATCCGGATCGGTAACCGCTTTGATGGTGGCGGGAAGGTTGCCACCGTAGAGTTCTTCGAATTTTTCCCGGGAATAGAAGGCTTCAGAGTAAAGGGACTTGTGTCCGCCAAGCTCGTTGACCTTGGATTCAATGACGCGGTTGAAAGCGCCATTATTCGGGGCGGAAGGGTCGACGTGGTCGCCTTCTACGCCGGACCAAAAGCCAACATTGACCCAGGTCTGCCCGGGGCGAAGCGGGTAGAGCGGCCAGGGGTCGCTCGAGTTAGAGGCGAGGTCGCCGGTGCCTACTAGCTCTTCCACGCCATCGCGAAGTCGGATTGGACAGAGCCACACCGGCTGGATATCGGAAGCATTAAAGAACCAATGGAGGAATTCCGGCAGGTTTTCTGGAGTGACCTCGATATCTTGGACCACGCGTTCAGCACGTGGCTTGCCGTGGGGCTTTTTGATGAAGTTATATTCCAGCTCGTATTTGCGGTCGAGCCGGACCAATTTCCAATAAAAAGAACTGCGGCGCAATTCGCGCGGCCACACCTTGCGCACCTTCGGGTTCTGCGCGCCAAAGGCGCGCGAGCACCAGAACCAGTCGGTATCCCAGCGCCAGATATAGTCGCGGATGGTCAGGCGGTCGCGCCGAATGTCAGAGGCGTGCTGGAGGCTGCGGTAGTAAATCTTGTCCCGCGTGTAATCGGAGGTTGGGCCCTCCTCGTCGGTAAAGCGGGCGAAGACGAGGTAGGCCTCGTCCTCGGAGAAGACCACGCCGTCGAGGCCATGGACGGGCTCGCCGCGGTGCGTGTGGGAAGAGGCGACGTCGGCAAGCACGCGGCTCGCCTCCTCCACGGTGTGGAAACGCTCCTCGCGCAATTCCACATAGGCGGGCACGGGCTCTAACTCGATCTTCAGGCGCACCGCATAGCCCAGCGAGCCATAGGAGTTGGGGAAGAGACGGAAGAGATCCACATTCTGCTCGCGGGAGCAGGTAAGGATCTCACCCGTGCCGGTAAGCACGTCCATCTCGAGGACGGACTCGTGCGGCAAGCCATTGCGAAAGCTCGTGGATTCCACGCCCATGCCAGTAACCGCACCGCCCAAAGTAATGGTCTTAAGCTGCGGTACGACGAAGGGCATGAGGCCATGGGGAAGGGTGGCATCGACGAGGTCCTCATAGGTGCACATACCTTGCACATCGGCCGTGCGAGCAACCGGATCGACCTCGATGACGCTGCCCAGGCCGGATACGTCTAGGCCCTCTTGCTCCTCGCTACGGCTGCGGAAAAGATTAGAAGTTTTCTTGGCTAGGCGCACGCGCTTTCCGGCCGGGACAGCACGGAAACTCGCCAGCAGCTTGTCGACGCCCTCTTGGTGCGCCGTCCATCCCACCGGCTCAATGGGCATGGCATCCACCGGTCGCGGTTGGGCAGCGGCGAGGCGTTCGCGCAGATTATCAATGAGAGTCATGGCACCCCTCCTTAAAAGCGGCTATCTTCCCACCAGCGGCGCTCAGGCACACCGGCGCGGGAGCCGGCCTCGCCCAGCTTGACGCCGAGGAAGTGATAAAGGTTGATGATATTGCGCTCAAAGCCCCATTCGGATCCGGCCATATAAATGCCGTAGAGGCGAGCGGTGGGTAGGCCCACGGTTGCGCAGGCCTCGTCCCAATTGTCCTTCAGGTTCTCGCACCAGTCATGCAGCGTGCGCATGTAATCAAACCGGAGGGACTCGGTGTGGATGACTTCGAAGCCATTATCTTGCATCGCCTTGGTGACATTGCCGGAGCCGGTGAGCTCGCCGTCCGGGAAGATATAGCGGTCAATGAAGCCGCCCTTGGGCGTCTTGTGGTTATCCGGGTAGGTGATGTTGTGGTTGAGCATCAGGCCGCCCACCTTCAACTTGCCATGGAGGAACTTGAAGAAGTCATCGTAATTCTTTACACCGATGTGCTCGATAATTCCGATGGCGGAGATAGCATCGAATCCCTCTTCGGTGATATCGCGGTAATCCATGAAGCGTACTTCCGCCAAGTCTTGGAGGCCTTCCTCCTCAATCTTGCGCTGGCCCCACTCGGCCTGTTCCTTGGATAGAGTGACGCCAATGGACTTCACGCCGCGGCGCGCTGCGTAGCGCACCATGCCGCCCCAGCCACAGCCCACGTCCAAGTGGCGGTCACCTTCCTTGAGACGCAGCTTGTCGAAGATGAGACGGTATTTATTCTCTTGCGCTTCCTCCAAGGTGGCGTCAGGGGAGGGATAGTAGGCGCAGGTATAGGTCATCGAATTGCCCAAAAACAGCTCATAAAAGTCATTGCCCACGTCATAGTGATCAGAAATGACATCCGCATCGCGTTGCTTGGAGTGCTTAGACAGGCCATCATGCACCTTGCGGCGCAACCACGAGGCTCGCTCTACCTCTGGTACCGGCTGGATTTGGAAGGCACCCATGGACGCTAGGGAACGGACAACACGTGCCAGCGTTTTTGCATCCGGCTTGTGGAATTTGTCGTACATGGCATGCAGGGCGTCAAAAATTCCATAGGGATGGGCGGGGTGATCGCCATACACCGTGATGCCGTCGGTGACATAGGCGCGGGCGAATCCCACATCGCCGGGATGGGTGGCTATAAAAGACAAGCCTTCAAGGCTGTTAATAGTCACCTTGTACTGGGCATCCTCCGGTCCGGTCGCGGATCCGTCGAAGGCTTCCCAGCGGAAGGGATTGGGGCTAGGGACAAATACGTCGATGATCTCAGCTACGGTCATCGGCGTGAATTTCTTTTTCATAAGTACTTCTTTCGAAAATAGTTGGTTCACACCAATAACGGCCTCGTGGCGCATGGGGCTGTGAGGTCGGAGACTTTACTAGGGGATTGCATGTTTGCAATACCCCCTCATGGTAAACCCCGAAGGCAAAACGTGCGAAAGAACAAGCAATGATGGTCACACTATTGGGTATTGATGTGGCTATGGGGGACAAGGCTGGTAGGGTTGTGGGGTCATAAGTGTTCAACCGTCCCTGAAAGAAGCCTAAAATTCCCCTTAGCTGTCCAGCTTGAGGGGTGCGGTTTCCTAGGGGCAGATGAGTTTCCACCTCCGTGTATGAGCGCGAAACCCTCCCTAGATTTCGCGTTCGGCAGCGGTAGGCCAGGAGGATTTTGTAGTGTCCGCCATTATCCAGGCTTTTAAGGATGCCGACCTACGTAAGAAGATCATCTTCACCATCGTGATGGTCATTGCGTACCGCGTCGGCGCACAGATTCCGTCCCCGGGTGTTGACTATGCGTCAATTGCTGGCCGCTTGCGCCAGCTGACCGAGCAGTCCGGAGACCTTTACTCCGTCATTAACCTCTTCTCGGGTGGCGCGTTGCTGCAGCTGTCGATCTTCGCCATCGGCATCATGCCGTACATTACGGCCTCGATTATCGTGCAGCTGTTGACCGTGGTCATTCCCCGCTTCGAGGAATTGAAGAAGGAAGGCCAGTCCGGTCAGGCCAAGATGACCCAGTACACTCGCTACCTGACCTTGGCGTTGGCGTTGCTACAATCCTCCGGCATCGTCGCACTGGCAGACCGCGAGCAGCTGCTGGGCCAGGGCGTGCAGGTCTTGGCAGAAGACCGTAACTTCTTTACCCTCATCGTCCTGGTAATCACCATGACGTCGGGCGCCGTGCTGGTGATGTGGATGGGCGAGCTCATCACCGAAAAGGGCATCGGTAACGGTATGTCCCTGCTCATCTTCGCTGGTATCGCAACCCGCCTTCCAACCGATGGTGTAAGCATCCTGCAGAACAATGGTGGACTCGTCTTCGCCATGGTGGTAGCCGGCTTGGTCATCCTGGTTGTTGGCATTACCTTCATCGAACAGGGCCAGCGCCGCATTCCGGTCCAGTACGCCAAGCGCATGGTTGGCCGCCGTCAGTACGGTGGTTCCTCTACCTACCTGCCGCTGAAGGTCAACCAGGCCGGCGTTATTCCGGTCATCTTTGCCTCCTCCCTTATCTACATGCCGGTGCTCATTACCCAGATCGTGAACTCTGGCTCCGCCGGTACCCCCGATAACTGGTGGCAGCGCAATGTCATCGCACACCTGCAGGCGCCATCGTCCTGGCAGTACATCGTGCTGTACTTCGTGCTGACTATCTTCTTCGCTTATTTCTACGTTTCGGTTCAGTACGATCCGGCGGAGCAGGCGGATAATATGAAGAAGTACGGCGGCTTCATCCCGGGTATTCGCCCGGGCCGTCCGACCGCGGAGTACCTTGGTTATGTGATGAACCGTCTGCTGTGCGTGGGCGCCCTGTACTTGGCAGTTATCGCCATTTTGCCGAATATCCTCTTGGATCTCGGTGTGGGCCGCGCTTCTGCCAGCGGTACCTCCGCCTTTGGCGGTACGGCCATCCTGATTATGGTCTCTGTCGCTTTGACTACGGTCAAGCAGATCGAGTCCCAGCTACTGCAATCCAACTACGAAGGACTACTTAAGTAATGCGTCTTGTACTTCTAGGACCTCCCGGTGCCGGCAAGGGCACCCAGGCAGCTATCCTCAGCGAGAAGCTAAACGTTCCGCATATCTCCACCGGCGACCTCTTCCGCGCCAATATTGGCGAGGGCACTCCGCTGGGTGTGGAAGCAAAGTCTTATATCGATGCAGGCAAGCTGGTACCTACCGACGTCACCGCTCGTATGGTCGAGGATCGCCTCAACCAGGACGATGCCAAGAATGGCTTCCTGCTGGACGGCTTCCCTCGTACTACCGAGCAAGCAGACATCCTGGAAGAGCTGCTGTCCAAGAAGGGTGAGAAGCTCGACGGCGTGCTCAACTTCGAGGTATCTGAGGACGTAGTTGTCGAGCGCATGATGGCTCGCGGCCGCGCCGACGATAACGAGGAGACCATTCGCACCCGTCTCGGTGTATACCGTGAGGAGACCTTCCCGCTCATTGAGCACTACGGCGATGCCATTATCCCCATCAAGGCCGAAGGCACCGTGGAGGAGATCAACGCCCGTGCGATGGAAGCACTGGGTAAGTAAGCATGGCTTTTCGACGCCGCAGTAAGCGCATCCCCGCCCGTACCCCGGGTGAGCTAGACGCCATGCAGGCCGCCGGCGAGATCGTCGGTAAGGCACTGCAGGAAGTCCGCGCTGCTGCGGCGTCTGGCGTATCTACCATCGAGTTAGATGCAGTGGCCGAACAGACCATTCGCGATGCCGGGGCTTATCCCACTTTCAAGGGCTACGAAGGCTTCCCGGGCTCCATTTGCGCTTCCGTTAATGATGTCATCGTCCACGGAATCCCAGACCAGGAAACCGTCCTCGCCGAAGGCGACCTAGTCTCCATTGATTGTGGTGCTACGCTCGACGGCTGGGTCGGCGATAGCGCCTGGTCCTTCGCCGTGGGCGAGCTCGCCCCAGATGTCGAAGCCCTCAATAAGGCCACCGAGTATGTCCTTATGGAGGGCATGCAGGCTATGGTTCCAGGCAATCTGCTTACCGATGTCTCCTATGCCCTCGAACAAGCCACTCGCCGTGCTGAGGAGAAGTTCGGTGTGGAGCTTTTTATCGTCGATGGCTACGGCGGACACGGAATTGGCCGCACCATGCATGAGGAACCGTACCTAGCCAACGAAGGCCGGCCCGGACGCGGCCCGCTGATTCAGGAAGGTTCCGTACTGGCCATCGAACCCATGCTAACTTTGGGCACAGAGGATTCCGCCGTCTTGGAGGATGACTGGACGGTCGTTACCCTCGATGGTTCCTTTGCCGCCCACTGGGAGCATACGGTGACCGCCACCGCCGATGGTCCCCGTATTCTCACCCGTCGCTACTGACACATATTCCCCAATATTGCCTGTTGTACTAGGCAGATACCCCCCGAAAGGTTATACTCACAGCTATGTCTAAATTTAGCTTCCGCAAGTTCCGTGCCACGGTCGCAGCGCCCGCAGTCGCTAGCGTGATGGCCTTGAGTGCCACCGTTGCGGCTCCTGCCGCTACTGCCCAGGAGGTTCCTAACCTGGATCAGCTCCGCTCCAAGGCAAACTCTGACCTCGCACAGCTCTCTTCTCAGTCCGGCCTAGATAGGCTCACCGCTGATGCAAAGGCACAGCTGGATAATTTTTACGGCCAGACCCGCGAGCAGGCGTGGAACACCCGCAACCAGATTTTGGACCAGGCGGAGAAGTTCTCTCCTGAGCTGGCTCCTAGCGTTCAGACTGCGGTGGATGGCGCCGTTGAATTCCTCTTCCCGGGTCTGATTGCTCAGAAGAATGAGGAAGCACGCAAGGCTCGTGAGGCTGCGGCCCGCGCTAATGCCGAGCGCGTTGCCGCTGAGAAGGCTCGCTCCGAGGCTGCCGCACGTAAGGCGGAAGCGCAGCGCCGCGCCAAGGAGTTTGACCGTGGTCCGTGCCCTGCGGACGCCAAGGTTTGTGTTGACTTGAACGGTCGCCGCACCTGGCTGCAGGACGGTGGCAAGGTCTCCTATGTCTCCCCGGCAATGTCGGCTGGCATGCAAGGTCAGGAAACCCCACGCGGCACCTTCCACGTCACCCGCAAGGTAGAGCACGAAATCTCCCGCGAGTTCAATAACGCGCCGATGCCGTACTCCATCTACTTCACCAACAATGGCCACGCTTTCCACTTGGATGACCCGGCCGTTGACTCCAATGGTTGCGTACACCTGCCGCCGGACGCTGCAAAGCGTTACTGGGATAACGTGCAGGTCGGCGATAAAGTATTCATTTACTAAAGTCTCCCGCCACTGCGCTAATTGATTCCCCCGCGTTGGTTCTCCGTGAAGGAGGGCCGGTGTGGGGGATTTCTTCTCTCTGGCGGTCTTAAAATGCTGACTGTGGGCACAAGGCTAGGGGAGAGAGGGAATCGCATAACTCGACGTCGAAAAGCGCACTGGTTTGGAAAACGTGTCGCTGCAGCGTATGCTGTTAAGTCGGTGTATTACGCCAGTGAGACTGGCGCAGATACGCCACCGCAGTAGACAACAAACATGCAGGTGACGGCACACTTGTCCGTCGCCAGAAAAGTAGAGGTTATGGCTAAGGAAGGCGCAATCGAGGTAGAAGGCCGCATTATCGAGCCTTTGCCCAACGCAATGTTCCGTGTCGAGCTCGACAATGGACACAAGGTTCTTGCACATATTTCTGGCAAGATGCGTCAGCACTACATTCGCATCCTCCCAGAGGACCGCGTGGTTGTAGAGCTGTCTCCTTATGACCTGACCCGTGGACGCATCGTCTACCGCTACAAGTAAAAACTGTAAGCCTCCTCACCCAAGGGTGAACCTGTAGGTTCACCCTGTCCACCTCAGGCTACGGTGGCCTGAGCCCACACTGGTAAGTAACCCAAGGATTCCCGGCACGGTCCGGGCGAAGCGTTGCATGGAGTGGGACGGATGGGGAGAAAACCGCCGTAACAACCCGAAAGGACACGCCATATGGCACGTCTAGCTGGTGTTGACCTCCCACGCAATAAGCGTATGGAGGTCGCTCTCACCTACATCTACGGCATCGGTCCAACCCGTGCCAAGGAACTGCTAGAAAAGACTGGCATTTCTCCTGACCTGCGCACTGACAACCTGGATGATGACCAGCTGTCGGCGCTCCGTGACGCAATTGAGGCTACCTGGAAGGTTGAGGGTGACCTCCGCCGTCAGGTTCAGGCTGATATCCGCCGCAAGATTGAAATCGGTAGCTACAAGGGTCTGCGCCACCGTCGTGGCCTGCCTGTACGTGGCCAGCGCACCAAGACCAATGCGCGCACTCGTAAGGGTCCGAAGAAGACGATCGCAGGAAAGAAGAAGTAATTCATGCCTCCAAAGACTCGTTCCGGCGCGCGCCGTTCCGGCCGTCGCGTCGTAAAGAAGAATGTGGCTCTCGGCCACGCATATATCAAGTCCACCTTCAATAACACCATCGTCTCGATCACCGATCAGACCGGTGCTGTTATTTCCTGGGCATCCTCCGGCCACGTTGGCTTCAAGGGTTCCCGTAAGTCCACTCCGTTCGCCGCTCAGATGGCAGCTGAGAACGCTGCACGCAAGGCAATGGATCACGGCATGAAGAAGGTTGACGTATTCGTCAAGGGTCCGGGCTCCGGCCGTGAGACCGCCATCCGTTCCCTGCAGGCCGCAGGCCTCGAGGTTTCCTCGATCACGGATGCCACCCCACAGCCGCACAACGGCTGCCGTCCGACCAAGCGCCGCAAGGTTTAAGGGAAAGGAAGAGGTAAGAAAATGGCTCGTTACACTGGCCCCGCTACCCGCGTATCCCGCCGTCTTCGCGTCGACTTGGTCGGCGGAGATATGGCATTCGAGCGCCGCCCGTACCCACCGGGACAGGCTGGCCGCAACCGCATCAAGGAATCTGAGTACCTGCTGCAGCTCCAGGAGAAGCAGAAGGCAAAGTACACCTACGGTGTGCTGGAGCGTCAGTTCCGTCGCTACTACGCAGAGGCTAACCGCCTCCCGGGCAAGACCGGCGATAACCTGGTTATCCTGCTCGAGTCCCGCCTGGACAACGTAGTTTACCGTGCAGGTCTGGCACGCACCCGCCGCCAGGCTCGCCAGCTTGTCTCCCACGGTCACTTCACCGTGAACGGCAAGAACATCAACGTTCCTTCCTACAAGGTCACCCAGTACGACATCATCGATGTCCGTGACCGCTCCAAGAAGATGGAATGGTTCGAAGATGCTCAGGACGCCCTCATCGATGCCAACGTACCGGCATGGCTGCAGGTTGTTCCTGATACCCTGCGCATCCTCGTGCACCAGCTGCCCGAGCGCGCTCAGATCGACATTCCGCTGCAGGAGCAGCTCATCGTCGAGCTTTACTCGAAGTAAACTGTTATTCCGCGAGGCCTTTAATGGCCTGGCGGAGAACCAGGAATCTTCGAACCCGAAGATTTTTACCCCTCTACCGGCGTCAAATAGCGGTCGCCGAAAAGGAGAATTTCAATGCTCATTTCCCAGCGTCCTCAGCTCACCGAGGAATTCATCGACTCGTCTCGTTCCAAGTTCGTCATCGAACCGCTCGAGCCGGGCTTTGGCTACACCCTCGGTAACTCGCTGCGTCGTACCCTGCTGTCTTCCATTCCGGGTGCAGCAGTAACCTCCATCAAGATCGATGGTGTTCTCCACGAGTTCACCACCATCAACGGTGTGAAGGAAGACGTTTCTGAGATCATCTTGAACATCAAGAGCATGGTGCTTTCTTCCGACTCTGATGAGCCGGTAGTTATGTACCTGAGCAAGGAGGGCCCGGGCGATGTCACCGCGGGCGATATCCAGCCGCCGGCTGGCGTGGAGATCCACAACCCGGATCTGCACATCGCTTCCCTGAATGACACCGCCAAGCTGGACATTGAGCTCGTCGTCGAGCGCGGCCGTGGCTACGTCCCAGCCGCTCCTACCTCCGGTGAGATCGGCCGTATCCCGGTCGACCAGATTTACTCCCCGGTTCTGAAGGTCTCTTATAAGGTCGAAGCTACTCGTGTTGAGCAGCGCACCGACTTTGACAAGCTGACCATCGACGTCGAAACCAAGAACTCGATCTCCGCACGCGATGCACTGGCTTCCGCCGGTGGCACCCTGGTCGAGCTTTTCGGCCTGGCTCGCGAGCTGAACAACGCTGCCGAAGGCATCGAGATCGGACCCTCCCCGCAGGAGACCGAGTACATCGCTGCTTATGGCATGCCGATCGAAGACCTGAACTTCTCCGTCCGCTCTTATAACTGCCTGAAGCGTCAGGAGATCCACACCGTGGGCGAGCTCGCTGAATGCACCGAGTCCGACCTGCTGGATATCCGCAACTTCGGCCAGAAGTCGATCAATGAGGTAAAGATCAAGCTGGCTAACCTGGGCCTGGCTCTCAAGGACACCCCTGAGGACTTTGACCCGACCCAGCTCGAGGGCTACGACGCAGAAACCGGTGACTTCAAGGACCCGGCTGCTGAGGATTCCGAGTAAAGAACCCCGCTGACTTGCGGCAATTACCTAATTGCCGCGCGCTCAACTTTTACCGCATACGAGGAGTACACAATGCCAACCCCTAAGAAGGGTGCCCGTCTCGGCGGCTCCGCCAAGCAGCAGGCTCACATGCTGAGCAACCTGGCAGCCAGCCTGATCGAGCACGGCGCTATCAAGACCACCGATGCTAAGGCGAAGGTTCTTCGCCCGTACATCGAAAAGATCATCACCAAGGCTAAGTCCGGCACCGTTGCTGACCGCCGCGCAGTGCTGAAGCTCATCCCGCGCAAGGATGTCGTTTCCTACCTGTTCGACGAGGTCGCACCGAAGTTTGAGAACCGTGAGGGTGGCTACACCCGCACCATCAAGCTGGACAACCGCACCGGTGACAATGCCCCGATGTCCCAGATCTCCCTCGTTCTTGAGGAGACCGTGACCTCCGAGGCTAACCGCGCTACCCGCGCTGCCGCTTCTAAGGCCGCCGAGGCTGAGGAAGCTAAGGCAGACGAGGCTGCAGAGACCGAGGCACCTGCTGAGGAGACTGCAGCTGAGGAGTCCGAGGAGAAGTAATTCCCCTTCGGCCTTAGCGCTTTGCCGCCGCCTTTCCCACTTGTGGGAGGGCGGCGGCTTTTTATGTCTGCACTCTTCGGAACGGTGCACGGGGAGCTGGGCCCGGCTCTGGTCAAGGGAAGCGCCTCCGGTAGCATGAATCCCACCATGACTGTTGCAGCATCTACCACCGCAGAAGGGCCGGCAGACGGGTTCGTGCGCCTGCGCTTGGACTTGGCCTATGACGGAACGGATTTCCACGGCTGGGCGAAGCAAAAAGGCGGTCTGCGCACCGTGCAAGGCGTGCTGGAAGAAACACTCGCGATGATTGCCCGCGCCGAGGTACCGCTAACGGTCGCCGGCCGGACGGACGCCGGCGTCCATGCGCGTGGCCAGGTCGCCCACGTGGACGTTCCCAAAGAGATGCTGGAGCAGCGCTCAGTGGCGGGGGAACCGGGGAAGCTGGTGCGTCGGTTAGCAAAGCTTTTGCCTGAAGACGTGCGGGTACATAGCTGCGAGTTTGCGCCCGCGGGCTTTGATGCGCGTTTCTCGGCGTTGCGCAGGCATTATGTATACCGGATTACTACCAGCCCGCGGGGCGCTTTGCCGACGCGTGCGCGGGATACCGCCGAGTGGATAAAGCCAGTGGATATCGATGCGATGCAGGAGGCCGCCACCGCGTTGGTAGGCCTGCATGACTTCGCGGCCTTCTGCAAAGCTAAGCCGAATGCCACGACCATTCGTGAGCTGCAAGAGTTCTCCTGGCGGGATATTTCAACGCCCGAAGAACCGGAGCTTTTTGAAGCCCGCGTGAGCGCCGATGCGTTTTGCTGGTCCATGGTGCGATCCCTGGTGGGGTGCTGCCTGCGCGTAGGGGAGGGGCGCCGCGATGCCGACTTCGCCGCAGCGCTGCTCCACGAGACCAAACGTTCCTCCAGCATCCCCGTGGCTCCGGCGAAAGGGCTTTCTCTGGTGGCCGTGGATTACCCGGCGGCGGATCAGCTGGCCGCCCGCGCCGAGGCTACTCGGGAACGGCGCAGCGCCGACTAGCTTTCCAGGTGGCGGTAGGAGCCTACCTGGGATAGCCTGTGTGCTGGGTGTACACAGACTTTTCGGGGGAAAATCATGGCACGTCCGCTGCCTACTACTAAGGCCCAAGTTTCGGGGCATAAATTTCTGCGCCGCCGCGTCGAGCACGGGCTCGTATTGGGCGATATCAGGATGATTCATGATCCTTTGGCAAGGCGGCGCAAGGCCCTGCTTTTCGGCGGAGTGGGCGTAGCCTTCCTTGCGGTGGGCTCCGGCATGCTCGCATGGCTGCAACCGAGCCCACAGCCGGGTGATGCGCCCATCGTGCGCTCGAAGCAAGGCCAGCTATTTGTGGATGTCAATGATACCTACCACCCAGTCTTCAACTTGGCTTCTGCGCGCATCATCGCCGGTCAGGCTGCCGAGGCTCAGGCGATAGGGGATGAACACCTGCACGACGCGCTTCTGGGGTCCCCGGTAGGGATCGCGGATGCCCCGGGGTACCTTGCGGCTGCCAGCGAGACTCCGCAGCAGCGCTGGGCGGCCTGTTTGGCAGGTAAAGAGGAGTCCTCAGGGGCGGAAAACCCGACTAGCATCGGCGGCCACCAGGTTGCTGCACAAGAGGTCATCGTGCTTGCCGAGCCCGACCAGGAAGGCCTAGGGCCGGAGCGCGCCGCATTGGTGGAGACCGAAGGCACGCAGTGGCTTATTACTCAGGACGGCCGGGTGGCGTTGCCTGATCCCTCTAGCACCCAGGGGCGTGTGGTGCGTCGCGCGATTGGTGTGGACGACGGCACCCACGCCTGGCCCATGCCGCCTGAGCTGCTCAATGCTTTTGCGGAGTTGCCTCCGCTGAATTTTCCGGCGCAGCCGCCGGAGGTCGTAGACACAGGCCAGGGCCTATGGGCGCGCACACCCGATGGCGTCGCCGAGCTTACGCCCACGCAGGCGCAGATGCTTATTGGATTAGGCGCCAAGACGGCGACATCCACGGCCCAGGAGATTGCTGCGCTTGCCGACGTCCCCTTAAACCTCAACCTTCCCTCCACCACTTTCCGCTTTGTGAGCCCAGACGATGGTTGGATGTGTGCGAGTAATGAGGGCGGCGGGGAAGTGGTACCTGCCCAAGCAGGTACCGTAGCCTTGGCTGGTGAGGCGGTGGCGCAGCGCTTTGGTGGTCTCAACGGCGGAGGCGTAGGAGTAGATAGCGGTCATGGCTACCACGTGGTTGCACCGACGGGTCAGCGGCACGAGGTCAAGGATAAAGAGACCTTAGAGGCGCTGGGCACTGGTGTAGGCGCGCGGGTGCCCTGGGAGATTCTGCGTTTGCTGCCGGAAGGCTCGGCGCTTAGCCGGGAGCAGGCGCTGCAGGTCAGCTCTTAGACCACAGCCCGCGCCACGTTGCCCACGCGGCTAGCGCCAACGCCAACCCGCCGAGTACCCATGCACTGTGCATAGGTGCGCGTGATGTGCTCTTTTCGGCGGGGCGGATAGCCATTGCTCGGGTATCTCCGAGCGTGGATGATTCCACGTGGGTGAGCACCGTGAGCGGGTCGACGAATCCGTGTCCCGGCTCCGCGGCGTCTTCTAAGCGTTTACGCAGGGCGGCCGGGCTGTCATCGGGGAAACGCTGCGCCAGTAGGGCCGCCGTGCCGCTGACTACCGGCGCGGCAAAGGAGGTGCCGTGAAATTGGGACGTGCCGTCCGTGCCCTCTTTGCCGTCGGCCCATCCGCCGGCGGGATTGAGCGCGAGTGGTACAAATCCTTGCGCAGCCAGTTGTGGGCCATCCGCCGAACTCAGAGAGTAGTCAGCGAGCTCGTGCGAATCCGCTTGGGCGCTTACTGAGAGCACTGTGGGCGAATCCGCTGGAAATACTCGGTCACCCATCTCGCAGCTACCGGAAGAAGCGTTGCCGGATGCGGCAATTACCACGGATCCAGATTCTTCCGCATGTGCTAAAGCACCGTCCAACCGGGAAGTATCCACCTGGGCGGCCACATCCGGCGGGACGCAAGAAACAACGGAGATATTGATGATGCGGGCGCCGCCATCGGCGGCGTCATCAATCGCTTGGGCCAAGGTATCTAGCGAGCCGGTGGTATTGTCTTCTCGCTCTTGGCGATAATGCGCGCTGGTTTGGCGCACAGCGTAGATTTCCGCCCGTGGCGCGATACCAATATCGTGGCCGGCGATGATACCGGCTACGACGGTGCCGTGCAGGTCGCAGTCGCGGTGCGGCTCCGGTTCCTCCGGCGCGATAAGGTCCGCGCCGCCGCTGAGGTGCCGCAGCTGATCGTGGGTAGCCACGCCGGTATCGATAACGGCAACCTTTACGCCCTCCCCGGTGGCAAAGGAGTGCAGACGGGCGCGGTAGTTGAGCTGATCCTCGCTAGGTTGGGGCGAAAGCGGTGAGGAATGCGCGATTGCGCATTCGCGGTCCGGTTCACGTGCGGTCGCATCGGGAGCGGTTACTAATGCCGCAGCACCTAAGGTAACGGGAAGTATTGCCACAGCTATGCAAGCAAGAAGCGCCGGGCTTATCCACAATGTAGTAGGTAGACTGCGCATCATCCGATACCCCTGATGAGCATGAAAACGCCGGTTAGGTGGGCGGCGAGTGGCAAGCTGGCGGCAATAGCTAGGGATTCGATGCGCTCAAACCAAGCGATGGTGGTGGGTTCTAGCCCCGCCACCTTGGACGCCCACAGCGGGGCACTAATCATAGCGATGAGAACGAGACCGGAAATCAAGGCTGGTGCCCAAGCATGTGCGAGCCCGGAATCTACTATCGCGTGGGTGGCACAGAGACAAGTAGCCAGGCACGCGGCAATTGCCAAAACCATGAGTGCCCAACTGGCTAGCGCACGACCGTGCCGGGAGGCGTGCATAATTACGGCACCCGCGGAAGTAACACAGAGTGCTTGGACGAAGCCCGCGCCGGAGCCCTCAGTTCCAAAAAGCACCGAAATGTACTCGGTGAAAGAATCAGGCGCGCCATGGGTCGGCGATAGGGCCGGACCACTGCCTGTAAACGAGAGAGCGATGAGCGCCGGAATAAGACAGAGTGACAGGCCGCAGCACATTCCCTCGTAGGCGCTGCTGGCGCGGCACGCGCGGCTATCGACATCCGGCTGGCTAGCATCGGATACCGCAAGATCTTGGCCGGCCGTGGGCAGCTGCGGAACCTTGAGGCCAGCAGTAGCAATGCTCAATGCAGGGGCAGTGGCCAGCATAATAATGCCGGCGATGATGACACAGGCAGCGGCCGCCGTACCGTGGCTGGCGTGTAGTCCTGCCTTTGGTCCAGGCAGCAGATACCCCAATGCCGCGATGAAGATGAGAGCCGAGACAGTGAGTGCCGCAGAGCTGGTGCGAACCGTGCTTAACCCGGTGACGTGGCAGGCAAGTAGCACGATGAGCAGGGTGAAACAGGCGGTAAATGCGGCAAAAGGCGCCTCATCCAGCGAGGGCGAAATTATCACCCAGCCGCACGCCATGCTGGCCACCAAGCTAAGGTGCACCAGCGACAGGACACGGATCCACAGGGCGAGCAAAAGCGCTCCTGCGGCCAGCGCCGCCCACGCCGCAAGGGGAAGGGTGCTAACCCAGAGCAAAGCGAAGGCGGCAAGTAGCCCTCCCCACGCCCAAACAACAGGAAGGGCAGCGGTAGTATCCTCCTCGGCCGCGGCGGCAAGCGATTCTGCTGCATCTCGAATCACCGGCGCAGGGCGGCGCTCGCGCGGACTAATAACCAGGATGGCGCCTTCGGTAAGTGGAGTGGCGGCCAGCGGGGCGGTGAGATCGATAGCGCGGCCAGAAACAGTACTGGCGCGCCAGGGCTCGGAAATCGTGGGCGCATCCACTAAGTCCGTGATTTCAGCCAAAAGCTCGCCCACGCTGGAACTCAACGGTAGTGCCACGTCCGCCTCTTTGTGGAATGTACCGGCGTGAATGCGGATGGTAAGGCGCAGGTGGTGCGCTGTAGCAGTAGTCATTATTCCCCCGAAAGTCAATGGATTGTGGGCGTCCCCCTTGCCCAATGCCACATATTGTGGCTTACTAGTGGCGACGTGTCCACCGCAGCGCGAGGAATCTTGGCAGGGGGCTAAGGGCGCTGGCGCGTGGCTCGGGGGAGGTTACCTAAGCATGCTTGGGATCGGGGATACCCGTGTAATTGAGCCGTTGACCATGCCATTGCGGGATGCTGCACCGCCGCTGCCCACCGGGAGCATTGAGGCCGAGGAGGTCCCAGAGGCAGTACGCCCACAACCGGTACCGCTGGTGCGGCTGCTCCTTCCGGTGGTGATGATTGCGGCGATGCTTGGCATGGTCGCCCTTATGGTGCTTGGTGCGGGAGATTCCCGGCAGATAAGCCCGATGGCCTTGATGTTTCCGCTGATGATGCTGGCGAGCATGGCGATGATGTTTGGGCCCAATAACAGCGGGCAGGATCCTGATGAAACCCGACGCACCTACCTGCGCCACATCAAAGCCTTACGGGAAAAGGCCCTATGCAACGCTTCTGCGCAGCGCGCACATGAGAACTATCGCCACCCCGCACCGGAAGAGCTTAGCGCGCTGATAGGCTCGCGTCGCATGTGGGAGCGCGGCCCCGATGACTCGGATGCCCTCGAGGTACGCGTAGGAACTGGGCCTACCACGCTGTGCACTCCCATCAACGTGCCGGATTCTGGAGCCACCGAGGACTTAGACCCAGTGTGTGCAGTGAGCATGCGCCAGACCATCAAAGCGGTGGGTACCGTGCCCGATATGCCGGTGGTTATTCAATTGCAGGCTTTTCGCTTTCTTTCTGTTTCCGGTACGGCGTCGACGCGAGGTGAAGAGCCTGCGGATCCCGCCCGCGATATGGTGCGCGCTATGGTCCTCCAGATGGCATTGGCGCATGGCCCAGAAGCTTGCGGCATCGAGGCTCGTGGTGGGCCGTGGGAATGGCTAAAGTGGCTGCCCCACGCTCGCACGCCGGAGAAGGCACGCTTTCGCATCCTCATTGTCGATGGCGTGCTGACTACGGGCACCGAGGATTTTTTCCACGATGATTCTTACACCACCATCATCGAGGTCGCAGGGGCGCCGTCCTCGGCGCTGGGGGTACGTGCCGAGCACGAAGGCCTAAGCCTGGTGGCAGGGGAGCACTTGCAGGTAGTCACCGCAGCCGGGGTGGAAGAACTAGGGGCTCCCGATGGAATGGGCGTGGCCGCTGCGACATTGCTTGCGCGCAGCATGGCTTCCTTTCGCCGGCCCGATAGCACCTCTGGCCGCCATGGAAGTGACCTCATGGGCCTTTTAGGCTATCGCGACGTGGAAGAACTAGCGGCCAGCGGCATGTGGCATGGCCGAGAAGGCTCGGCGCGCCTCATGGTGCCCGTCGGCATCGATACGGTCGGCCAACCCGTCACGGTGGATCTTAAGGAATCTGCCCACGGTGGCATGGGCCCGCATGGCCTGTGCATCGGCGCGACCGGCAGCGGCAAGTCGGAGCTCCTACGCACCCTCGTCACCGCGCTTGCAGCTACCCATAGTCCGGACGAGCTGAACCTCGTACTGGTGGATTTCAAAGGCGGCGCTACTTTCTTAGGATGTGACCACCTGCCGCATACCTCTGCAGTGATTACTAACTTGGAAGAGGAATCTACGCTGGTAGAGCGCATGTACGATGCCATCTCCGGTGAGATGAACCGCCGCCAAGAGTTGTTGCGCACCGCCGGAAACTTCGCCAACGTCAGCGAGTACAACGCTTCCGCCGCTGCAGTACGCGAGCACGGGCCACTGCCCGCCTTGGTCATTGTTGTTGACGAGTTCTCGGAGCTTTTGGGCCAGCACCCTGATTTTGCGGAACTTTTCGTTGCCGTTGGCCGCTTGGGGCGCAGTCTCCACGTGCACCTGCTTTTAGCCTCTCAAAGACTTGAAGAAGGCCGGTTGCGGGGGCTGGATTCCCACCTGTCCTACCGAATCGGGCTAAAAACCTTCTCTTCGGCGGAATCCCGTCAAGTATTGGGCGTGACCGATGCCTACCATTTGCCCGGCCAACCCGGCGCGGGCTACCTCAAGTCTGATGCCGAGGCGTTGATTCGTTTCCAAGCCTCCTATGTTTCTGGGCCCGTGCCGCGCCGGGCGATAGCTGAAGCTCATGGGGACGGACCCGCCGTAGCCCGCGGCCGCGTGCAGTTCTTTCGAGGTTGGGCAGAGGAGGAAGAAAGCACTAGCCCTGTGGTTGTTCTCGATGACACCACCACTGTGCTTAGCGAGGTCGTGCGTGCCGCGGCAGAAGAAGCCCGATTGCGTGATCAATCGGCGCACCGTATCTGGCTGCCGCCGCTACCACCGGTCATTGAGCTATCTGCATTACCCGGACTGTCTAGCGGAGCGGACGTGGGCGCCTCGTCGTCTGTTGCAGGTAACGGGACGCTGCTGGCTCCCGTCGGCATTATTGATAGACCGTATTACCAACGCCAAGATGAGCTGATAATTGATTTCCACCAGCACGGCGGGCACATGGCCTTATGCGGCGGCCCGCAGTCAGGAAAATCAAGTGCGCTGCGCACCATCGTCTCGGCTCTGGCGCTACGGCATAGCCCCAAGGCGGCACGCTTCTACGTCATCGATTTGGGTGGCGGTCAGCTAGCGTCTCTGGAGAGACTGCCCCACGTTGCCGGAGTTGCCGGGCGTGAGGAGGGGGAAAAGGTGCGGCGCATTGTGGACGAAGTAGCCGGTCTTGTTCGCCGCCCGGAACAGTGCGCAACTTTCCTCGTCATCGATGGCTGGCACCACATTGGCACCTCCAGCGCGGAGTTTGAAGACATAGCGGAGAAAGTCACAGAGATAGTCGCCGATGGCGCCTCTGCCCACGTGCATGTCGTCATTGCCACCTCGCGGTGGACCACGATGCGCCCCGCTATCCGCGATCTCATAGCGAACCGACTTGAGCTGCGCCTTGGTGAGTCCTTGGATTCGCTTATTGACCGCAAGTTGCAGCAGAAGCTACCCAGCGCGCCGGGCCGCGGGCTCACCTTGGCCGGAGAGAATATGCTCCTAGCTCGCACATCAAACCAGGACATCGCCCACATTTGCCGCGTTCATACCGCAGCCGATCCAGTTCCGCAACTCAAGATGCTGCCCGCGGTACTCACCCCGTCTGCCCTTGCTACTCAAGGGGAAATTCCCGACGGCGAGATCGCCTGGGGCATCGGCGGACGGGATCTCGATCCGCTGACGTGGAATCCATCGCGCGAGCCGCACCTAGTGGCAATAGGAGCGCAGGGTTGCGGCAAGTCCACCTTCTTGGCACAAATAATGCGCGGTATCTGCGCCTTCGCGCGGGAAGACGCTCGCCTTGTGGTCATCGACCAGCGGCGGGCCCACTTGGGAACTTTGAACCAAGACATGGTTGCCGCTTATGCCGCAACGCAGACAAGTGCACAAGAGACCATTCTCGATACTGTCCGGACACTGGAATCCCGCCTGCCGGGCCCGGATATTACCCCAGCGCAGCTCGCCGCACGAGACTGGTGGAAGGGCCCAGATATCTACTTAGTCATCGACGATGCGGACCTGCTGAGCGATATTGCCCTTTCACCGCTCCTGGAGCTACTCCCGCACGCCCGCGACATTGGCCTGCATCTCATCGTCGCTCGCAAGTCCGGTGGCATTGGCCGCGCCCTTTTCGGCCAATTCTTCTCTGCAGTGCGCGATCTTCAACCAGCGTTGCTGCTTTTCGACGCCGACCGGGACGAAGGCACCATCTTTGGCCTTAAACCCAGCCAACAACCACCCGGCCGCGGTCAGTGGAGCATCCGGGGTGAAAACCTCGGCGTCGCCCAAGTGGTGTACCCAGAAGGAGAGAAGTAAATGACCACCAACCTCAGCGCGAATTCGCATACCGGCGCCCCAATCACTGACGGTGGGGAGACTAACGCTGTACCAATTACCGTCACGATCCTAGACGCGGCCACCATTTTTGAAGGGCCTGATTCGGTATACCGCTACGACCTGCCGGGTACCGGCATCGTGGAAGGTTGGGCTTTGGGGCAGGTCATGGATCAGATTTCAAAGTTGGCCGGGCCGTCCTGGCCCGACGTGGAAGCTTGCGTGGTGGCAGACTCGTCCGGCACGGACATTGCGCAGGAGGCCACCACCATTGTCAGCCGGCAATTGGAAGTCACCGGGGTGCGGCTCATTGACCCAGAACCAGCTATCTCCTCGTTAGCTACGTCAACCTCATTTGGAACCCCTACTCATCCGGCTACGGAGATTGCGGAACCAGCTTCTCCCACCAGAGTGATGGAAGCGCCAGCCTATGATGAGCCAGTAACACCAAGCTGGTCCGACCGGCTGCGCGGTTGGCTCGGGGCTATTGATATCTTCCACCTCGCAATTGCAGTGGTCATTATTGCCGTTGCCGGAGCTTCCTGGTGGGCTATCGGCGCACGAGATTCAGCAGACAGTGATGCCGCCTCAGGTGATTCCCGCCCACAACCACGCGCCGCACAGCCGGGCCGCGACAGCGCAATGGAATCCGTGCCCAACTCGCCAGAGTCCAGTGCCGTGGATACTGCAGAACCAGGTGGTAACGAATTAAATCCAGGGGAGAAGCATCTAGATATTGAGGGGATGTTTGTGGTCGTTCCCACCGGGTTTCATACCAAGGTAGAAGATGGGTTGGTTACCGCCACCGGGGAGGATCCGAACCTGCGTATCCTATTGGCGGCGGATGAAATGTTTAACGTTCCGGCGGATGCACTTTTTAAAGAAATCCGCGCGCAGGTCGACGAAGACCCGGCGCTACGCGATGCCACCGATAAGGCCGGGCGCCTGAGCTATACCGAAGACCCAGGGGACGGCTCTTTGGTGGAGTGGACTACCTGGGAAGACCGTGGGCATCAGATGTCTGTGGGGTGCCATACCCGCCACAATTCCAATGCTGTGCAAAAGGCAGCCTGCCGCATGGCTACGGAAAGCCTGGTCAAAAAATAGTCTTAAAAACTTTGCCCCAGGCGGGAACCGTTTGGTGGAAAGTTCAGTCCAATAAAGATGAGAAAGCACAGATGCTTTTTCGGGGGAATATACACAATCTCATCCGCCCTAAGGAGGGGCGCACTCTTATGTCTCAGACTTTCAAGACACAAGCCGATGTCATGGTTGCCACCGCCGGCAAAGTCGATAACACCAATGATGAAGTCCAAGGCGAGCTCACCCGCCTGCAGGGAGTCGTCGACTCTGTGCGCGGAAGCTGGGTAGGCCAAGCCCAGGTCTCTTTCGATGACCTGATGCAGCGCTACAACACCTCTGCACAACAGCTGCGCGAGGCATTGGCCTCTATCTCTGACAATATCCGCAGCAACGCCCACAACTTCGACAACGTGGAAGCAGAAAACGCCCAGGCATTCTCCAATGTTGGTGGCGGCCTCGCCCTCTAAACCGCACTGCACAGTTCTCTAGTCCACTGACCAAAACCTATAGATTCACAGAAGGGAATCCACCACCACATGTCCGAGATCAAGTACGAATTCGGTGCCATTTCTTCCGCCGCAGCTGATATCAACGCTACCTCAGGTCGCATCAACAGCACCTTGGCAGACCTGAAGGCGCGGCTGCAGCCGATGGTGAGCACTTGGGAGGGCGAGTCCGCAGTGGCTTATAACCAGGCACAGGCCAAGTGGGACAAGGCATCTCAGGAACTCAATACCGTGCTCGCGACCATCTCCAAGACCGTCTCTCAGGGCAATGATGCAATGAGTGACGTCAATCGTCGCGCCGCCGCAAGCTGGGGTTAGATCCGCGCCCCGCCTGCACTGTTTCAGGCTGTCTTGGCCGAGCTTGCGGTGCCACTGACCACACTTGAGTGGCAGGAGGCGGACGCAGCCGCAGTCTTGGCAAAAGATTGCAGCGTGAGCACTTTTTGACCAACACCTCTTTTCCTCTCTTCCACCTTTTCAAGTCGTACCTTTCTAGCCCACACCCACGAGCCGGTACCTTCCGTTTGAGCCGCGGAAGGTACCGGTTTCGGCGTTTTGGTTTTCGAGCGGGTCAGCAAGTAGGGTAGGAGACCTATGTGTTCGCTCGTCGGTTAGCAGCTGACGAAGCGCTCCCTGCAGGTCTCCACCGGCCGCTGTACGGGAGTGGATGGATGCTTAGCGCTGGCCGGCAGTTCCGAGACAGACTTTCAAGGAGTCAAATTGTCTACTTTCCACCCAAAGAGCGGTGACATCACCCGCAAGTGGTACGTCATCGACGCTACTGATGTGGTGCTGGGCAAGCTCGCTTCCACCGTTGCAGACCTGCTGCGCGGCAAGCACAAGCCACAGTTCGCACCGAACGTTGACGCTGGTGACCACGTCATCATCCTCAACGCTGACAAGATCCACGTTTCTTCCGTTAAGCGCGGCCGCGAGATGCGCTACCGTCACTCCGGCTACCCGGGCGGCCTGAAGTCCATGACCCTGGGTCAGTCTTTGGACGCCAACCCGGTTCGCGTTATCGAAGAAGCCGTTGCCGGCATGATGCCGCACAACAAGCTCTCCCGCGCTTCCATCAAGAAGCTGCACGTCTTCGCAGGCGAAGAGCACCCGTACGCCGGCCAGAAGCCGGAAACCTTCGAGTTTAAGCAGGTGGCACAGTAATGTCTGAGCAGAACATCGACAACAACGTAGCCGACGCTGCTGACATCGCTGCAGCAAGCGCCGCTACCGAAGAGTTCACCAACACCATCGGTGATTCCATCGCACCGGCCGAGACCGAAGAGGTTGAGGCTGCCGCTCCGGTACACGAGGGCCCGATCCAGACCGTCGGACGCCGTAAGCGCGCCGTCGCTCGTGTTCGCCTCGTTGCTGGCTCCGGCCAGATCGTGGTTAACGGCCGCGAGTTCGGCGAGTACTTCCCGAACAAGCTGCACCAGCAGGACATCCTGTTGCCGCTTACCCTGCTGGAGCGTGAGAACCAGTTCGACCTCAAGGTCACCGTCAACGGCGGCGGCCCAACCGGTCAGGCTGGCGCCCTGCGTCTGGCTATCGCTCGTGCACTGAACATCTACAACCCAGGTGACCGCACCGCCCTCAAGAAGGCTGGTCTGCTCACCCGTGATGCTCGTGCAGTTGAGCGTAAGAAGGCTGGTCTGCACAAGGCACGTCGCGCACCGCAGTACTCCAAGCGTTAATCTCGCTTCTACTGCGCGCGCAAACGCCGAGAATGCCGCTGCTTCCCTTTTGGAGGAGGCGGCTTTCGTCGTTTTATGGAAGCGCGGGTGGAAGGAATATTGCTCAACCTGTCGATAAACCAAAAGCTTGATTTCGCCTAAACTGCCCCAACATGCAATCGCTGGGCACAGGCATGCATAATTGACTGCATGACTCGACTTTTTGGAACCGATGGCGTTCGCGGCCTCGCGAACAAGAAGCTGACTCCGATTCTGGCCTTGCAACTAGGCCAGGCCGCTGCGGAGGTATTCACCGCCCAGCGGGAATCCTATGAGCGTCGGCCGTTGGCCATTATTGGTCGCGACCCGCGCGTTTCCGGCGAGATGCTGGATGCGGCGATTGCCTCCGGTTTGGCCTCCCGCGGCGTTGACGTGGTGCGCGTGGGCGTGTTGCCGACCCCGGCGATTGCCTACCTGACGGATGATTATGGCGCGGATCTCGGCGTAATGATTTCTGCCTCCCACAACCCTATGCCGGATAACGGCATTAAGTTCTTCTCCGCCGGCGGCAAGAAGCTACCGGACGAAATAGAAGACAAGATTCAGGCCACTATGGAAAACCTCACTGAGGACGGCCCGACTGGCACCAAGTTGGGGCGCATCATTTCGGAGGCGCCAGACGGACGCGAGCGCTACCTCAACCATTTAAAGGAAGTGGTCTCCACGGATTTGAGCGGCATCAAGGTGGTCGTAGATACCGCCAATGGTGCGGCCTCCAAGGTTGCTCCCATCGCCTATGAGGCGGCCGGGGCTGAGGTTATTGCTATCCACAATGAGCCGAACGCCTTTAATATCAATGAGGACTGCGGTTCGACGCATATTGAAAAGGCACAGGCGGCCGTCGTCGAGCATGGCGCCGATTTGGGCCTGGCCCACGATGGTGACGCCGACCGTTGCTTGGCTGTGGACGCCGAGGGCAATGTGATTGACGGCGACCAGATTATGGCGCTGTTGGCCGTGGGCATGAAGGATGATAATGACCTGCGCTATAACACCTTGGTAGCAACCGTGATGTCCAACCTAGGCCTGAAGCTGGCGATGCAGGAACAAGGCATCGAGGTGCGTCACACCGCAGTAGGCGACCGCTATGTTCTAGAAGAGCTCAACCGCGGCGATTTCTCCTTGGGCGGCGAGCAGTCCGGCCACGTGGTGTTGACGGATGATTGCACGACCGGCGACGGCACCCTTACCGGCCTGTCTATCATGGCGCGCATGGCCAAGTCCGGGAAGTCCCTAAAGGAATTAGCATCGGTAATGACCGTGCTACCGCAGGTGCTCATCAACGTGCCGGTTTCTGATAAGGGCGTCATCATGGATGCCCCCGAAGTACAAGAAGCCATCGCTCAGGCCGAGGAAGAACTCGGCGAGACCGGCCGCGTCCTGCTGCGACCTTCCGGCACCGAGGAAGTTTTCCGCGTCATGGTAGAGGCTGCGGACAAGGAGCAGGCCCGCAAGGTTGCAGGGAGGCTTTCCGCCATCGTTTCTTCGGTCTAGAGTCACCGCTTAGTGTGGAAGATTTTTATAATCCGAGGGAACCATTTGGCGCAATCCCCAGTCCAATGAAGGTGAGAACTTTTACCGCATATGGATTTGGGGGAATACACAAGTGTCTGAGGTTTTTCTTCGCCCCTTGGAGGCGATGTCCGCACTACGGCAGGTCGTAGCCGATAACGACGAGCAACGCGATGCCCACCGGGCCGAGGTACCGGATTTTCCGGTGGCCGCGGCTGGACGCAATTTTGGCGGCCACGGTGAGCGCATTCGTGATGTCTTGGCGCGCATCCATGAGCGCGGCGGGCAGAGGTTGGATAATTTATCCGCCACCGCCCACGCCGCTCATGAACAGGTGCGCGCCTTCGCCGATTTTGATGAGTCCTTTGGCAGCTCCTTTGCACGCGGTAGGGAGGCTGGCAGCAAGTGAGTACGCTGACAAAATCCCTGTTGGGGGACTACTCTAACGCTATTTCTCAATTCCAATTCGCCTGCCTGGGCAGCTACTCGGGCCCCAGCATGCCGATGAATCTACTAGGAGAGTTAGTCGGTGCGGTTGATGGCATTGCGCCCGAAAATTTGGTGAAAAATACCGTTGCGGCCGTGGGCGGCAATCGCCCGAAGGGAGGCGGTGCTGAACTAGCGGGCTATTTGCAGCAGGATGATTCCGAGGTTGCTCAGGGCGCCATGCGTGAGCACCTGTGCGGCGTGCAGGAAGACTTCGACATTGACCGCCAAGATGCCGCACATCTGACTAGCTCGGCGGAGCAGTGCTCAGGCGCTATTGCTGACGTCGTTGATGTCTCTGACACGGCCCTTACCGAGCTCGTCTCTGCGGTCATCCCACTGTTAAATATTTTGTCCATGGTCGCCACCAAACACCCTTTAGCCAGGTTCATCATCCCGATTCTTTCCACGATCGGGGGGCAAATTATTGAGGAGACAAATCACAATATCGCCAGCACCTGCCGCGACCGCGATGATGCGATCGAATCCTGTTATAGCGAGTTCGAATCGCGCTGTGAGTGCGTCTGTGAGCGCCCGATGCCGGAAGAATGCCCGACGCCGGCTAAACCTGCAGATGAAGCCTGCCCGGCACCCGTAGAGAAGTGCCCAGACGCTCCACCTCCCACGAATCCGATGCCAAAGGATGAGTGCCCGCCATCGCGGCCCACCGAGCCTGCGCAAGTGGAGTGCCCACCTGTGCCCAAACCGATGCCGGAGCCTGATTCCAAGCCGGAATCACACCACGCCACCTCCGTTCCACCACAACCGACGCCTCTTTCACCAACGCCTACTCCACCTGAGGCATGCCCTGCACCGGAGCCTGCAGCCGAGACGGAAATGCACACGGAGACCTCATCAGAGCATGGTGCTGGGTGCCACTGCTGTGAGTGCACCGAGCAATCAAACACCGAGCGGCCAGTACAGTCGGAGCGCGAAGTAGAGACCACTAGGCCGGCGCAGGCGGAGATCATTCCGCCGCAGGAAGCACCGGAACAGCCGCAGCAGGTAGAAGAGCCGTGCCCGGAACCAGAATCTCATCCAGAGCCGAAGCCCAAGCCAGAAATGGAAACCGAACCCGCTTCTGAAACGGACACAAGCGAAGAACCACTGTGCCCAGAGAATACCGGGGAGAGTACTGAAGAATGTGTCACTACTACCCAGACCAGCTCAGAAGTCTGTGAGATCGAATCCTCCTGTAGCGGTAGCCTCGGCTTGGTCGGAGCTGGAATCGCATTGGTGGGCGTGGGCCTCATTGTGGAAGGCGCTGCACAGTGCTTGGAGAACATGTCCGAACTGGATTGGCCGGTGCAAGAACCCGAACCCGATCCCGTACCTGAGCCAGAACCTGATCCCTGCCCTGAGCCTAAGCCAGAGCCCGAACCGGAGCCTTGCCCTGAACCTGAACCGACTGGTGATGACGGAGTCATAACACCGCCCCCAGAGCTGTCTCAGGTAGAGGAGCCAACGCCGCCACCGGAAAAGGTGGCGCACCTCCAAGCCGCTGGTGCAGCGGAGACACCAGCCCCAGCACCGGCGCCTGAACAGGCACCTGCGCCAGCGCCTCAGCCGGGCCCAGAACCGGCTCCTGAGCCAGCACCAGCTCCCGACCCAGCACCTGCGCCGGCGCCAGCGCCCCAGCCAGAGGCAGGACCCGCGCCAGAAGAACCATCCATTAAGGCACGAAAGGCAGGGCAGTGGTAATGAATAATGATTTCGCAGAGTTTGCGCAGGGCTTTCGAGAAAGGACGGCTAAACGCTTGCTGGAATTTGAAAAAACGCTGGCGAAAGCGCAAGACGAGCTTGAAAAATCCGCGGATAAGGCCATGCAGGAGGCACGGAGGGAGAAGGGGCAAGTGGGGCGTCGACAAGCAGCGGCGCCCAGGCCCCGATATGGCGCTGCCCCGGCGCGTTCACGAAACGCGTCGGGGCAGGTGCAATCTGTGCTGCGGCGAGGCTAAAGCCTTAAGCGTCCCGGGTAACTCCGGCGCGCTCAGCCAGGTCCTCGCCTACCAAGCTTTCGACCTTCTTTGCGCTTGCTTCTGGATCTGCAAAGGCGGCGTAAGTGGAATCGTCATTTAGGGTGGCCAGCAGGAAGCCGGTGACCAAGCCGCGGGCGATTTCGGTGGGTCCAGACTGGAAAGCGGAGGTGCCGATGGCCAGCTTGCGCAGACGATCTTCGGTGAAGCCGGCGTGTGTGCCCTTGTCGATGGCGCGGAAGCACACCGGGCCATTCCAATTATGGGCGAGCTTGGCAGGGTTGCCAGCATTGAAGATGTCTTCCTGGCCGGAACCGATGACTAGGCCCGGGGTGTCAATGCGGCGGGCAGCCTGCACCGCAGAGGGGGAGGTGACTGAGGGATAAATAGCGGCGACGGCGCTAACCTTCTTGTTATCCAAGGCTCCTAACACGGCGGTGCCACCGCCCATGCCGTGGCCAATCATGCCGAGCTTGCCCGGGGAGACCGTAATGTTTCCGGAGCCTAGCTTTACCCCGGCGGCAATCTGCAACGCGGATTCCATATCCGCAGCTAGGTTGCGGTGGTCGGGGAAGGGGCCGGTCTCAGAATCGGGGGCTACCACGACGATGCCCCAGCTAGCCAGGTGGCGCAGGGTGGCGTGGTAATCCTTAATTTTGTGCATCCAGTCATGGCCAAAAGCCACCGCGGGCAGGCTCTGGCCCTCCGCGGGGGTATAAACCTTGCCGGTGATTCCGGCATAGTCAAGGTCGCCAACCAAAACTCGGTTGCGGCCACGCTTCGACAACGTTGCTAGATGTTTTTTCAAATTCGCAGACACGCATTCCAGGATAGATGAAGATCACCCGCCAGGCGGGAAAGGGTGCGGGTTTATCTGAGAAAAATCTACGCAGTATCCGGCCGAGGAGCGGGTGTGGCGGCGAGCTTTCCTAAGCCCCTCCTAACTTGCGACGCTAAGCGCAGGGGAGTGCAATGTGTGAACAACTACGTACTCTTTTTCTGGGAAGGCAGGCTGCGGTACATGACTACCGGCGTCGTTGATGTGCAAGAACTTTCTACTCGCTATGGGATGGAGGTAAAGACCGAGGTCATTGACCGCGTGGCACATGCCTCCGATGCCTCGCACTACCTGTACACCCCCAAGGCAGTCATCGAGGCTCGCTCCGCCGAGCATGTGGCGGCCATCTTCCGTGCGGGCCGGCAGCAGAATGTTCCGGTAACTCTGCGCTCCGGTGGCACCTCTCTGGCAGGTCAGGCTTCCGGCGATGGATACCTGGTGGATGTGCGCAAGCACTTCCGCGGTATAGAAGTTCTTGATGAGGGCAAGCGCGTGTGCGTCCAGCCCGGCGCGACGGTGCGTCAGGTCAACGCCCGCCTAGGCCTGCGCAACCGCAAACTGGGGCCGGATCCGGCCAGCGAGTCTGCCTGCACCATCGGCGGCGTGGTGGCTAATAACTCCTCCGGCATGGCCTGCGGCACTGAGCTCAATACGTATAACACTCTGGAATCGCTGACCTTTGTGCTGCCTACCGGCACCGTAATTAACACCGCCGATCCGGATGCAGACCGGCAGTTCCAGGAGCAGGAACCGGAGCTGGTGGACACGCTTATCCGCCTGCAGCGCCGTGTGCGCGATAACCAGGAATCCGTGGATATTATCCGCCGTCACTTCCAGCTGAAAAACACGATGGGCTATGGTCTCAATTCCTTCCTCGACTTTGATAGCCCGGTCAAGCTTTTTGAGCACCTGCTTATCGGTTCGGAAGGAACCCTGGCCTTCATTGCGGAAGCGGTTTTCCGCACGGTGCCGATTTCTAAGCTGACCACCACCACGGTGGCCGTATTTGATGATCTCAGCGCTGCCACCAAGTCCCTGCCGGCACTTTTGGAGACCGGAGCGGCCACCCTGGAGCTGATGGACTCTGCCTCTATTCGCGTCGGTCAAGGCTTTGATAAGGTGCCGCAGGCCATTACCGGTTTCGATGTGGATAAGCAGGCCGCGTTGCTCATTGAGTATCACGCTGATGCCCAAGAGGAATTGCAGGAGAAAGAAAGCAAGGGATCGCAGCTCTTGCGCGAATTGCCGCTGCAGTCCCCGGCAGCCTTCTCGGCTGATGCCACAACGCGCACTTCCGCTTGGAATTTCCGCAAGGGTCTGTACGCCCAGGTAGCAGAGGCGCGCCCGTCTGGCACGACGGCCCTTTTGGAAGACATCGTCGTGCCCGTCGGCGATCTGGCAGATACTTGTTCTTCGCTGCAGGAACTCTTTGCCCGCTATGGATATGATGATGCCGTCATTTTCGGCCACGCCAAGGACGGCAATATCCACTTCCTGCTTACGGACCGCTTTGAAGGCGATGATGCCATCGGTCGCTATAACGGTTTCAACGAGGGCATGGTGGACTTGGTCCTCTCGGCCGAGGGCAATCTCAAGGCGGAACACGGCACCGGCCGCGCCATGGCGCCGTATGTGCGCCGCCAGTACGGCGATGAGCTCTATGAGGTAATGCAGGAACTCAAGCGGGCCTGCGATCCCACCAACACGATGAACCCCGGCGTCATCTTGGACGATGACCCCGATGCACACATCAAAAACATCAAGCTCAATCCCACCGTGGAAGAGGAAGTAGACCGCTGCGTGGAGTGCGGCTACTGCGAGCCGGTCTGCCCGTCGCGCGACCTCACGCTTACCCCACGCCAACGCATTGTGGTGCGCCGCGCCCGCAAGCGCGCGGAAGAAGCTGGCGATAGCCAACTCGTCGCTGAGCTAGATCGGGCCTACGAGTACATGGGCGTCGAGACCTGCGCCGTGGATTCGATGTGCCGCACTGCCTGCCCAGTAGGCATCGATACCGGCAAGTTCATCAAGCGCTTGCGCCGCGAGGAAGCCCAGCCAGCGCAGCAAAAGCTGTGGGGTGCTGCCGCCAAGAACTGGCAGGTAGTCAGCCAAGGCGCCGGGGTAGCGCTTACCGGCGCGCACCTATTGCCCACCGAGCTAGTCAAAAAGGTTACCGATGTGGGCCGCAGTCTCATCGGTGCCGATAATCTCCCGCAGTACCAGCCAGAGTTGGGCAAGGGCGGCAAGTCCCGCGGCCGCTTGGCCGGCCGCGTAGGTGATCGCTATGCCCAGACCACCGGAATCTATCTGCCCGCCTGCGTGAACACCATGTTCGGCCCGCAAGGCGGCGGCAAGGGTGCTACCGATTCCTTTGTGGCGCTCTTGGAGCGCGCCGGGGTCGCGCTGGAGGTTCCGCAGGGCATCGACAAGCTTTGCTGTGGTACACCATGGTCTTCCAAGGGCATGCAGGCCGGCCACGATGTAATGGAGCAGCGCGTGCGCGATATCGTCATGGACGCTACTGATGGTGCGCGCCTTCCGGTTATCGTGGACGCCAGCAGCTGCACCGCTGGCTTTAAAGATATGTTGGAGTCGGTGGGTATCACAGTTATTGACGCCATTAGCTTTACGGCCGATACCTTGCTGCCGCAGCTGGAAGTAAAGAATCCAGTGGCTTCCATGACTGTGCACCCCACCTGCTCTGCCTTCCAGCTGGGCATGATGGACGATGTAGAAAAGGTGGCCCGCGCCGCCGCGACCGAGGTACACATTCCCACCGAGTGGAATTGCTGTGGCTATGCCGGTGACCGCGGCATGCTGCACTCGGAGCTTACCGCTGCCGCCACCCGCGCCGAGGCAGCGCAAGTCAAGGAAATCGGAGCGCAGTATCACGCCTCGACCAACCGCACTTGCGAGCTTGGCCTTACCCGTGCCACCGGCGAGGATTACCACCACATTTTGGAGCTTTTGGAACAGGCATCGCGCTAGTTTTCCCAGCACAGTAGCGGGTGGGGTGCCGTGCCTTGCTTGCCGACGCCCCGCCCGCCTAGAGCTTTGCCCCTTGTGCTGTAAAATCAGCAACCATGTGTGGAATTGTTGGATATATTGGTCACGCTGGTGGTGGCCGTGATTACTTCGCCCTCGACGTAGTTCTGGAAGGGCTGCGCCGTTTGGAATACCGCGGCTATGACTCCGCTGGCGTAGCAATGTACGCCGATGGAGATATCAGCTGGCGCAAGAAGGCCGGTAAGGTCGCTGCGCTGGATGCTGAGATTGCAGCCCGCCCGTTGCCTGACTCCGTGCTGGGCATCGGCCATACCCGCTGGGCTACCCATGGTGGCCCCACCGACCTGAATGCGCACCCGCACGTGGTCGATGGCGGCAAGCTGGCAGTGGTACACAACGGCATCATCGAGAACTTTGCGGAGCTCAAGTCCGAGCTTTTGCACAAGGGCTATAACTTCGTTTCCGAGACCGATACCGAGGTCGCTGCCACCTTGCTGGGAGATGTCTTCCACAATGAGGCAGCCGGCGACCTGACCAAGGCTATGCAGCTAACCTGCGCTCGCCTGGAGGGCGCGTTTACCCTGCTGGCCATCCACGCCGAACAGGCCGATCGCATCGTTGCCGCTCGCCGCGACTCCCCGCTGGTTATCGGCTTGGGCGAGGGCGAGAACTTCCTCGGCTCCGATGTATCCGGCTTTATTGATTACACCAAGTCTGCCGTGGAGATGGACAACGACCAGGTTGTGACCATCACCGCGGACGAGGTGGAAATTACCGATTATGAGGGCAACCCTGCACAGGGCAAGCCTTTTGAAATCAAGTGGGATGCCGCCGCTGCGGAAAAGGGCGGCTTTGATTCCTTTATGGAAAAGGAAATCCACGACCAGCCTTCCGCCGTGCGCGATACCCTGCTGGGTCGCTTCGATGAGCAAGGCCAACTGACCCTCGATGATCTGCGCATCGATGAGACCGTGCTGAAGTCCATCGACAAGATCATCGTCATTGCCTGCGGTACCGCCGCCTACGCTGGCCATGTGGCACGCTACGCCATCGAACACTGGTGCCGCATTCCTACCGAGGTCGAGCTCGCTCACGAGTTCCGCTACCGCGATCCGATCGTGAACGAGAAGACTCTCGTTGTTGCGCTGTCCCAGTCCGGCGAGACCATGGATACCTTGATGGCCGTGCGCCACGCCCGCCAGCAGGGCGCCAAGGTCATTGCCATCTGCAATACCCAGGGCTCGTCCATCCCGCGCGAATCCGATGCCGCGCTCTACACCCACGCCGGCCCGGAAATCGCCGTGGCCTCTACCAAGGCCTTCCTCGCGCAGATTACCGCCACCTACCTGCTTGGCCTTTACCTGGCTCAGCTGCGTGGCAATATGTTCGCCGATGAGATCCAGGGCGTTCTCGCTGAGCTGCGCCACATGCCGGATAAGGTCCAAAGCGTCATCGACGAGGAAGACCAGGTGGCCAACCTGGCCAATTCCATGAAGGACGCGGAATCCGTGCTCTTCTTGGGCCGCCACGTGGGCTTCCCGGTGGCTCTCGAGGGTGCGCTGAAGCTCAAGGAGATCGCTTATCTGCACGCCGAGGGCTTTGCCGCAGGCGAGCTCAAGCACGGCCCAATTGCGCTTATTGAAGAAGGCCAGCCGGTCTTCGTTATCGTGCCATCTCCACGTGGCCGCGACTCCCTGCACTCCAAAGTCGTCTCCAATATTCAGGAGATCCGTGCCCGCGGTGCTATCACCATCGTGATCGCGGAAGAAGGCGATACCGCCGTGGAGGATTACGCTAACCACGTCATCCGCATCCCGAAGGCGCCGACCCTCATGCAGCCGCTGCTGGCTACCGTGCCGCTGCAGATCTTCGCTGCCCACGTAGCCAAGTCCAAGGGCTACGACGTGGACCAGCCTCGCAACCTGGCCAAGTCCGTGACCGTGGAGTAATCCACTCCAAGCGTCCGCCGTTAGGCCCCCTTACCTGCCGCGTTTCTTGCGTGGTAGGAAAGGGGGCTTTGGCATTTCTTTGCAGCTTGAAACTGTTATGCTTTAGGGAGCAATCGTTGTCGGTGAAAGGAGTAGGCAGTGCTCATCCGTCGTGTTTTCGCCTAAAACACTAAAGGAAGAACGGATTTAAGCATGCCTATTTTATTAAATGATCTTTCCCTTATATGGCCCGATGGAACGACCTGCTTCAGTGGCCTAAACGGTGCCTTTTCTGGCCCTTTAACTGCACTAATTGGGGATAATGGTGCAGGGAAGACAACTCTATTAAACGTCATCCTTGGAAATATCTTGCCTACGGCCGGAACGGTGGAAAAGCCGGAATCGGTAGCTTACCTGCCACAAGACCTTGCTTGGAATAGAGATGACATAGTAGCAGACATCTTCGGCGTCACCCAAGTGCTCGCGGCGATTTCCGTAGTCGAATCTGGTGAGTATGACCCAGAACTCTATGAGTTAATTGAGGAGCAATGGGACGTTGGTGAGCGCATTAGCGCTGCCCTTTCCGCCGCTGGATTGGATATCCCGTTGGACCGCCCTATCGAAAGCCTCTCTGGAGGGGAAGCGGTCCGCGTCGCTTTGGTGGCGGTGTTCTTGTCCGAGCCAGATTTCATTATCCTCGATGAACCGACCAATAACCTCGACGGAGCTGCAAAGAAACATCTGAAAGATATGTTGGTAAATGCCGCGGCGCCGGTGTTAGTGGTAAGCCATGACAAAGACCTGTTAGATGTAGTTTCCGAGGTAGCGGAGCTAAGGGATGGGAACCTACGCTTCTTCCAGGGCAATTATTCCGATTACCTTGCCACAATTGATGCAGAACAGGAAGCTGCGCAAAAGGCAGTGTCCACCGCCAAAGCGACTTATAAGCAACAACTCCGCGAACAACAAGCAATGCAAACACGGATTGCGCGTGATGCGCGCCGAGGAAAGAAGTTCGCAGAGGCGAAGCGCAAACCTGGTATGACGATGAAGCTTGATAAACAGCGAGCCGAAAAGACGGCATCGCGCAGAGCACAGCTGCATTCAGACGCAGTTGAAACAGCTCAACGCTCTATAGCTCGAGCAGAGCGAAATATACGTGATAATGACTCGGTGTATATCGAGCTGCCACAAACTGAACTGCCTGAAGGAAAGCGAGTTATTTCGGTGCCCGGGCTATCGATTGTTGGCCCCGAACGCGTGCGCCTGTCAGGACCAAATGGAAGTGGCAAGACCACGCTCTTAGACCGAATTAACTCCGGTGAAGAGGGCTACGTTATCGACAACTTAGGGTACTTACGTCAGCGAATTGTGTTAGATCCTTCTCTCAGCGTGTGGGAGGTGGTTACTAACGCGAATCCACAAGAGGAACCGCAGTTTATCCGCGATCAGCTTGCTCAGTTGTTGTTTCAATCTGACTCGGTTCATGCGTTGACAGGGACCCTTTCGGGAGGCGAAAGATTTAGGGCGGAATTCGCCAGAGTGCTCTTGGCGGATCCGGCGCCGCAATTGCTAATGCTCGATGAGCCGACCAACAACATTGATATTTCAACTGTTGATTGGCTGGTCTCGGTATTGAAAAACTATCGAGGCGCATTACTAGTGGTGAGCCATGATGAAGATTTCTGCTCGCGGATAGAACTTACGAGGCAAGTTTCCATAGAGGACATTGGATGAGCCGACTCCAAGGTGGAGCTATCGCGAGTGAATGCGCCACCACCCGCCCGAATTCAGCAAAAGGGTGAGCAGTGGCACAATGGTGGACATGCTGAAAACCACCATTGATCTCTCCGCCATCGCGCACAACGTCCGCCTCATCAAAGAAAAGGTAGGGCCTGAGGTCAAGCTCATGTGCGTGGTCAAGGCCGATGCCTATGGCCACGGCGCGGCCAAAGTCGTGCCGGTAATGGCGCGCGCAGGTGCGGATAGCTTTGGAGTGGCCACTCTGCGGGAGGCGGTGGACTTGCGCCGCGCGGGTGTGGAGACACCCATCGTGGCGTGGATTTGGCAGACGGACGAAATCCTCGAAGAGGCACTTGCCTGCGGCATTGAAGTAGCAGTTAACTCTCTTGAACAGGCACATAAGCTGGTTAAAGCCGATTTTCCTGCTGAGGTATATGTCAAGGTAGAAACCGGCATGCACCGTTCCGGCGTGGATGAAGAGGATTGGGCGGACACTTTCAAGGTGCTGCGCGACGCCCCACATATCAAGGTTCTCGGCCTTATGTCGCACTTTGCCTGTGCTGATGAGCCGGATAATCCACACAACGACGCCCAAGAGGAGGCGTTCCGCAAGGCCCTGCGGCTCGCGCGCGAGATTGGGCTGGAGTGTCCAGTCAATCACCTGGCCAATTCACCAGCTGTGCTGACGCGTCCTTCCTCCTATTTTGAGCAGGTACGTGTAGGCGCCGCCTGCTATGGTTTGGAGCCTATTGACGGCCGCGAGCATGGTCTGCGCCCAGCCATGACCTGGTCCGGGCAGATTTTTAACGTAAAGCCGATTCAGCCAGGGGAAGGCACCTGCTATGGACTGACCTGGAAGGCGGATGAGCCGGGATTTTTGGCCACCGTGGATTGCGGATACGCCGATGGTCTACCGCGTGGTTATCAAGGCGATTTGCATGTAGGCATCGGCGGGCACCTGTATCCACAGGTAGGCCGAATCTGTATGGATCAGATTGTGGTGGACCTGGGCGACAACCCCCATGGTGTGGACACGGGTCAAGATGCCGTGATTTTCGGCAACGGGGGAGTATCGGCTACGGATCTCGCCGCGGCGGCAGGAACCATCAACTACGAGGTGGTCTGCTTGCCCGATGGCCGCACCGAACGCGAATACATAGGAGAAGAAGATGCGCAGTAGCTTTCCGGAATCCGGCAGCCGTGACCTATCCACGGTGGAAGAAACCTATGCCTTCGGCGCAGAGCTGGGTGCGGCGCTCGAGGCTGGCGATGTGGTGATCCTGGATGGGCCATTGGGGGCTGGAAAGACGACGCTAACGCAGGGCGTCGCCAAGGGCATGCAGGTCAAGGGGCGGGTAACCTCGCCGACCTTCGTGATTGCCCGGGTGCACCGCTCAACCGTAGGTGGGCCGGACCTCGTTCACGTTGATGCCTACCGTTTGCTCGATGAAGGCGGCGCTAATTCCGGGGATCCGCTAGGGGAGCTCGATGCTTTGGACTTGGACACGGAGCTAGAAGACGCCGTGGTCATCGCCGAATGGGGCGGGGGACTGGTAGAGCAGATTGCGGAGCACTACCTGTTTATTAGCATCGACCGCGAGCCGGCGGAATACGCGGGCGCAGACGAGGATGTTCGCCGCTTTACGTGGTCGTTGCGGGGCGGTCATTAGCACAAATGTCCGCCTAAAGTGCGGATAAGTGATGAATCTCCTACGCGGAGAATTTGCCCCGGGTATAACCAGTGCGTAATTCTATTGAGGTGTTGAATTTTCTCGCCTCTAGTCCTTTGCTATCTCTCTTCGTCATCATGGCGGTGGGTCTAGCGATTGGCAAGATTAAGATCTTCGGCATCTCCCTCGGTGCCGCGGCTGCGATGTTTGTGGCGCTGGGTCTTTCTACTGCCAATCCTGATATCCAAATTCCGCCTTTGGTCTATCAATTTGGCTTGGCGATTTTCGTTTATGCCATTGGCCTCAGCTTCGGGCCCTCCTTCGTCCGCGAGTTTAAGACCCGTGGCTGGAAGCTCACGGTATTCATGCTGGGAATGTTGGTAATCCTGGTTGCCGTAGGCTTTGGCCTCATCCGCGCCTTTGGCCTGAGCACGCCAGAAGCTACCGGTATGTTTGCCGGTTCGCTTTCTTCCACACCGGGTATGGCCGCCGTGGTGGAAATGGTGGGCGATTCCACCCCGGTTGTCGGTTACTCCCTGGCCTACCCGGGTGCGGTTATCGGCGCTATTCTCGTTGCCGCCATCGGCGCTAAGGTGGTCAAGGTCAACCATGAAGAAGATGCCCGCGCAGAGGGCATGATTCCCGCCGAGCTTGTGGCCAAGGGTGTGCGCTTGACCAAGAATTTTAATGACACCGCTGGTCATATCTATCGCGTAACCGGTCAGACCGTCGTTGCTACTCGTATCATTTCTGACGAAGAGCGCCACCGCCTGGCTGTTCCAGAAATGCCGCTGTGTGAGGGTGAGGCTTATCTGCTTAACGGCTCTGAAGAAGCCGTCGATAAGGCCATCGAGGTCTTGGGTGAGGAACACCCGGTGGAGCTGACCGAGGATGCAGGTTTAAAGTACACCCGCGTTACCGTGTCCAACCCGGATATTGCCGGTAAGTCGATCCGCGAGATCAAAGCTCTTGACCACGGCTTTATCATCGCTCGTGTCCGCAAGGGCGATAAAGACCTCGTCCCGCACCCGGATACGGTGCTTAACTATTCTGACCGCGTTCGCGTAGTAACCAGCCCGAGCCGCCTGCCGTACGTGCGCAAGTACCTCGGTGACTCTGAAGCTGCTTTGGGTAACGCGGACCTGCTATCCATGGCTATCGGCCTGACGCTGGGTATGTTGCTCGGCCTCATTCCGATTCCGATGCCGGGCGGCTCCACCTTGCAGCTAGGCTTCGGCGGCGGCCCCGTGGTCGTCGGCCTGCTGCTGGGCTACCTCAACCGGACGGGTCCGCTTAACTGGCAGATGCCGTTTCACACGCGCGAAACCATTTCTAATATGGGACTGACCCTCTTCCTCGCTGGCGTGGGCACCTCGGCCGGCGCCTCCTTCCGCGATGCCCTAACTGATCCGTCCTCCCTGACCATCATGGGCGTGGGCCTTATCATCACCTTGATCTCCGCCATTCTTATCGGTGTCATCGGCATGCTAGTGCTGAAGCTGAAGTGGGACGAGGCCATGGGCTGTGCGGCTGGTATGACCACCAACCCTGCGGTCTTTGCCTATATTCGTGACCAAACCGGCACCGAGCTGGCAGCTCGTGGATGGGCCACGGTTTATCCCACCACGATGATCGGCAAGATTATCGCGTCGCAGGTGCTGCTTTTGCTATTGCTATAGCGTCAATACATCGCGTTAATTACTCACCCACAGGGGTGCCCGCCTACACTGGCAGGCACTACCCTGTGGGTTTTGTGTTGCGGCTAACCAGGTAGCATCGGTTGCCAGATAAACCGCCCACCGCCTGAAATCTAAAACTTTTCAAGGAGCTTTACTCACCCCATGACTAAATTCGCTCGCAACCTTACCGCCGCCATTATCGCCATCTTTATTGTTGTCATGATGGTTCTCCTCGCCTCGTCTACCTTGCGCGAGGACAATCCATTGGAGGGAAACCTCAGCTCCACGCTGTCTAAGACGCCGAAAAACCTGGAGGCGATGAGCCTTATTCCGTCCGATGTCTACGGCAAGGACTATGCCGCTATTGGCTTCATCTGCCCGGGCATGCAGGAAGAGAGGGTCAAAGAGGCACAGATCGATACCAAGGACATCACTTTTGAAGATGGCAAGGTCCCAGAGGGCAAGAGCTACGCGGTTGCCATCTCCCAGAGCACTGAGCCCTTCATCGAAGAGCTGGACCCGGAAAAGGTCGAAGTCTGTGAAATGATCAATACCCAAATCAAGGCCATGGAGCAGCAGGGCCAGAGCCTGGATGGCGGAGTACCGATGGTCCAGGGCGCTCAGCCTTTGGCGTTCCAGCGTCAGGATGGAACCTGGAAGCTGGTTGGCTAATGCGCGTCCTCGCGATCGACACGACAACTACCGCCTTGGTCACCGGGGTAGTAGATACCGCCACTGGGCAGACCACCGAGCGCGTATTGGAAGATACTCGCGCTCATAATGAGCTGCTCATACCTACGATCACTGACGCCCTCGCAGAGGCAGGTATGGAGTATTCCGACCTAGATGCGGTGGTCACCGGCGTGGGCCCAGGCCCGTTTACCGGGTTGCGCGTGGGTATGGCGACTGCCTCCGCGCTTGCCGACGCCCTGTCCATCCCCCTCCACGGCGTATGCACCCACGATGCAATCGCCTATGCTGCCGGCCTCCACGCGAGCCCCGCAGACGCGGGTGGCGAGGCCACCGCCTTGGTGGCTACCGACGCACGCCGCAAAGAGATCTATTGGGCCACCTACCGCGCCACCGATTCTGGTGTGCAGCGCATCTCTGGTCCTGAGGTAACTAAGCCGGCAGAAGTTGAGGTGGGACTTAACGCTACGGCCGAGGTCATCATCCCCGAGCGCCTCGCCGCACAGCTACCGGAGGAGCTGACCGAGTTGCCACACCGCGCGGCCCATCCCACCGCAGCAGCCCTAGTTGCTGTAGCTGACCTTAATGCGCAACCGGCCCCCGTCGTGCCGCTCTACCTACGCCGCCCGGATGCAGTCCCGCCCAAACAGCAACAATTAGCGGCCGCCATCCCTAGGGTTGAACTGTGAAGCTGCGCGAGTTGACCCCGGCCGACGCGCCTCGGTGCGCCGAGCTGGAAAAGGTCCTTTTCCCCGGAGAGACCCCATGGTCCAGCGGAGTTTTCCACCAGGAAATGGCCCAGCCCTTCAATTTCTATTTCGGGGTAGAAGGCGCGCTCGATCCCGCGCACGAATCTACAGTGCTGCTAGGTTATGCGGGAATCGGCATGATGGGGCCAGCGGCTGATCCAGAATTCGAAATCCACACCATCGGCGTCGACCCCGCCGCACAGCGCCGCGGCATCGCTCGCATGATGATGGACAATATTTGCCATATCGCGGATCTTAAAGACGCCCCGGTCTTCCTCGAGGTACGGGTAGGCAACGAACCTGCTATCGGTCTCTATGAGCGTTATGCCTTTACCAAGCAGGGGATTCGCAAGAATTATTACCAACCTTCCGGAGCAGATGCGCACGTGATGGTGCGCCCGCGCCAGTCCGAGCGTCAAGAAAAATAAGGAGCAGTCATGAAGATCATGGGCATCGAGTCCTCCTGCGATGAAACCGGCGTGGGCATCGTCGAGCTGCGCGAGGACGGTCACATGGAGATCCTCGCTAATGCCGTCGCCTCCTCCATGGAGCAGCACGCCCGTTTCGGCGGCGTCGTCCCGGAAATCGCCTCCCGCGCTCACCTTGAAGCCATGCCGCAGGTCATGCAGGCGGCGCTCAAAGAGGCCGACATCGCCAAGCCAGATGCCATCGCCGCCACCGTGGGGCCCGGCCTGGCCGGCGCGCTGCTGGTGGGGGCCTCGGCCGCCAAGGCCTATGCCGCGGCCTGGGGCGTGCCTTTCTACGGCGTAAACCACCTTGGCGGTCACGTTGCCGTGGCTAACCTAGAAGGCGAAGAGCTGCCGCACTCGGTGGCCCTTTTGGTCTCGGGTGGGCATACGCAGCTGTTGGAGGTAGAGGCCGTCGGCAAGCCTATGCGCGAGTTGGGCTCCACGCTTGATGACGCCGCCGGTGAAGCCTACGACAAAGTCTCCCGCCTCCTCGGCCTGGGTTACCCGGGCGGCCCAGTGATTGATAAGCTCGCCGCCCGCGGTAAAGCCACCATCGATTTTCCGCGCGGCATGTCCCGCGCCGAGGACCTGCGCGGCCCGCACCGTCACGATTTCTCCTTCTCCGGGCTAAAGACCTCCGTGGCTCGCTACGTCGAGCGTGCTGAAAAGGCAGGGGAGACCATCAGCGTGGAAGACGTCTGCGCCAGCTTTCAGGAAGCCGTGGCCGATGTCCTGACCGCCAAGGCCGTGCGTGCCTGCGAGGACACGGGCGCCCGGGTGCTGCTACTGGGAGGCGGCGTGGCCGCTAATTCCCGCCTGCGCGAGCTGGCTAGCGAGCGCTGTGCCGCCGCTGGGGTCGAGCTGCGCGTGCCGCGCTTTTCGCTGTGTACCGACAATGGCGTGATGATCGCGGCCATTGGTGCGCAGCTTATTCATGAAGGTGCCCAGCCCTCTGGCCTCGGAGTTGGCACCGATACCCAGCTGGATGTGGAAGAGCCGCAGTTAACCTAAAGTTCTTCTTTCTCGCTCTGCAGGCGGGGTGCGGGGCCGGTACCCTAAAAGGCGTTCATGCCCTCTTGGCTTTGTGAAGGAGCTTTCTCTCATGACCGTCGGTTTCCTTGTCAACCCTGATCTCACTCGCCGCAAGCTGGAATTCGAGCTGGAGCACGCCAACCAGTTCTTGGGCGGCACCACTGAGGGCCGCGTCTCCGTAGTATTCCAAGAAGACGGCACCACCTATGCGGCGCTCTACAACCCCGAAGCCAAGGCCGAAGGCGCCGAACCCAACCCAGTAGCCTCCTTGGCGCGCAACGCCGCCGCCACCGGCAATGCCGCTTTCTTGCAAGACCCCATCCGCTCCATTTGTGGTCCGGTCATCTTCGTTGATGCCGAGGGCGAAGATAAAACCATTGACGCCGTCATCGAGTCCGTGGAGCAGGGCATTCGCGCCGTCAAGAACTACCGCGAAGATAACCCAGAGGAGTACACGCTCTGGCGCGCGGCCGTTATCAATTCCACCAAGAGCCTTTAAACCTAGCCCCTCACAGGTAGGGTTCAAGCGCTTTTCGCGCGCTCGTAATACGGTGTTCACATTCTTATGGTGCCCTAGGGAGTCGTACTGCTTTTTCTAAGACTCCAAAAGGTGAAAACTGTATGCTTCGATCATCGCGCTTCGTCGCCTCCTTCGTTACCGCCCTTGCCGTGGGCGGTGCCGCCACCATCGTGCCCGCCACCCCGGCGCTGGCCGCTGATTCGCCCATCTACCGCACCATCCTGCAGCCGGGCGAGGATGAATCCCAGGTAATGGTTACGTGGCGCACCAAGTCCAAAGCCGACGAAGTCCTCGAGGTTACCGGCCCGGAAGGCACCAAGACTTTCCGCGCCGAGGAACGCGATTACGGCGCCCTGCTTTATAAATCCCAGTTCGCCACCGCCACCGATCTGCAGCCGGATACCGAGTACTCCTACCGCGTTGGCTCTGAGGAAGGCGGCTGGTCCGAACCAGAGACCTTTAACACCGGCTCCAATGGCGATGAGTGGTCTTTCCTCACCGTTGCAGACCCGCAAATCGGCGTGGACCTCAAGGTAGATGACCAAGCGGAGCAGTGGCGCAAGACCATCGCTCACGCGGCTTCCCATGTGCCCAATGCCAACATGATCTGGTCCCTAGGGGATCAAGTAGAAGGCTGGGGCGCCCAAGTGCCGCAGTACGATGCCTACTTCTCCGCCCCGGAAATTCGTCACATCCCGACCAATACCGTTCCGGGCAACCACGAGACTTATAACCTCACCATGAAACATCATGATGAGCATTTCTCCAACCCGCACCAGGCGGACGATATCCGCGACCACTACTTCGAGCGCAATAACGTGCTCTTCATCGGCCTAGACTCCAATGCTTCCTCCGACGCCGATATCGCCCGTCACGAGCAGTTCCTACGCGAGGCTATCGAATCCCGCGGCGCGGATAATGACTGGATCGTCGTCGGTATGCACCACGGCCCGTACTCCCAGGGCTCGCATCACTTTGATAAGGACGTCACCAACCTGCGCGAGAAGCTCACCCCGGTGCTTTCTGAGCTCAACGTCGATGCCGTGCTCTCCGGCCACGACCACATCTACACCCGCAGCCACCTGATGAAAAACAACAAGCCAGTTCTGCCAGAAAAGAAGCCGCAGCGCGGCGATGTCCTCGAACCCAAGGATGGTGAGGCCTTGTATCTGACCACCACCACCGCGGGTGGCGGCAAGTACTACGACTTCACTGACGTTAATAATCAGAAGCACAAGGGCGCACGCATGGAGACCATCGATCCGAAGCTCGCCCATGAGTCCACCGCCATGTGGCGCCAGGACTACACCGAGGACTACATGCGCGTGGATGTCTCCGATGACAAGCTCACCTTCGCTACCTTCAACGAAGCCGATAACACCCTGGTAGACAAGGTTTCGCTGAAGAAGAAGGACCGTGGCGCTGCGCCTGCCGACGCCTCTACCGACCCCGACACCCCAGAGGTGCCACAGGATCCGGAAGGCGGCAGCTCCCTGAGCTCCAGCGATGCTTTGAGTGGACTCAGCTCCAAGAAGTAGCTCGCGTCGCCGGCGTTATTAGCGCTCGGTGTGGCGCAGCCACGCCAGCACGGCCTTGACCCGTCGGTTAGAATCCTCGGGCAGGAACCCGAGCTTCGTAAAAACATTGGAGACATGCTTGCTTACCGCGCCAGCGCTAAGAACGAGCGTGTCTTCAATTTCTTTATTGCTCAACCCCTGCGCCATCAGTCCCAGCACCTCCCGTTCGCGGGCGGTGAGTTGGGCGAGGCCAGTGCGCTTTGCAGACAGCAGTGCCGTAACCACCTCTGGGTCCACCACGGTGCCGCCGCGGGCGACCTCGTCGAGCGTGCGCACGAATTCCTCTACATCAGAGACGCGCTCTTTGAGCAGATAGCCAAATCCCCCGTGCTCCAAGAGGCGGTCGAGGTAGCTTGCCGCTACGTATTGGCTTAGCACCACCACTGGTTGGGTAGGGTTTAGCGCTCGCAGGTCATGGACGGCTCGCAGGCCGTCGTCAGTCATGGTGGGCGGCATGCGCACATCGCTGATAATGAGGTCGAAGGCTTCTCGCCCAGCGATTGCGCGCAGTTCTTCGGCATCCGTGGCGGCTGTAACTCTATGGCCCAAAGAGCTGAGTAGCTGCTCGAGCCCGGCGCGCAGCAGCGCGGAATCTTCCGCGAGTAATAGTTTCATTCCGCCTCCTTCAGCGGCAGCTCGACTAGTAGTCGGCCGCCGCGTTCGCCCGCGGCAGTCTCGTGTGCCGCGGCAAGTTTTAGCGTGCCGCCCAGTGCGGCGGCGCGCTCGCGTAGCCCGGCTATGCCGGTACCGGCTCCCGACGTGGCGACTGTCGCCGCGTCCGTGGTGGACGCCTTGGCCGTGGGGCTGAGGTCGGGGCCGGTGCCATTATCAACGATGTCCAGGCGCAGCATGTCCCCGAAAGTAACCGTTACCTTCGCCTCGGTGGCCGTGCCGTGCTTGGAGGCATTGGTAAGCGCCTCGGCCACCGCATGATAGGCCAGCAGGGCAGTGGTCTCGTCCACGGAGCGTTCCGGCCCGTCCACGTGCAGTTCAGTCTCCAGCCCGGAGTGGGCGAGTAGCTCGTCGAGGGCGGGGATAAGCCCGGCGTCGAAAAGCACCTGCGGGGCAATGCCGCGCACCGTTGCGCGCAGGGAAGCCAGGGCCAAAGAAGCATTATGTTCCGCATCGGCCAAAGCAGGCAGCGCCTCGGACGGGGCCTGCAACTTCGCCGCCGCCAAGTTGAGCTTGAGCGCGGTCAGGTACTGCTGCGGTCCATCGTGCAGTTCGCGCTCGATGCGGCGGCGCTCGCCGGAGAAGGCATCGATAAGCGTGGCGCGCGAGGCCGCCAACTCCTCGGCCGAGGGGCTCAACGCCAGCCGAGTCAACGAGGTCGACGCCAAGACCAATAGGCGGTTGAGCCCCACCAATAAAGCCACCAGCAACGGCGCGGTGAGCCAGCAGGTAAAGAAAATGAGCGGCCGGTTGGTGGTAGACCACTCGCCAAAGGAGAATTCGGTCTTTGGCACGAATGGCGCAATGACCAGCACACCCGCCGTAAAACCCAAGGCAGTCCACGCGGCAAAGCAGGCAGCTGAAAGCAATAGCTGCAAAATAAGGTGATAAAACTGCTGCCAATCAAACCACCGGCCCGCACGCCGGGAAGGGATCTCCACGCCCATCCACCGTGCACCCAACCGGCCGACAAACTCCGCCGCCCGACCCACCAGCGGAACCCACGGCAGCATCAGCACCGAAACCACCAACGCCGGGATAAATAGCGCGCCAAGGACAAGGCTCCACGCGCAGGCTTTGAGGGTTCGCATAACCCAAGAGCCTAGCCGCCTTACCCGGCGTGGGGCAGTAGAGCTAGCTCTACCATTTTCTGGGCAGCCCGCCCCATGTCTTTCTTCTGCGCGGCCGAGTGGAATCAAAGGCATGTTAAAAGCAGAAAATCTCACCAAGCGCTACGGCCGCCGCACTGTGCTCAAGCGGGTCACTGTTTCCATCGCCCCGGGCGAATTCGTCGCCATCATGGGGCCTTCCGGTAGCGGTAAAACCACGCTCCTAAACCTGCTATCCGGGCTGGATAAACCCACTTCCGGACAAGTCAACGCGCCGGGGCGCAGGCAGCGTGCCTTTGTATTCCAGGACTATAACCTCTTAGAATCCCTCAATGCGCAGCGCAATGCCACCTTGACCGCGCGATTTTCCGGCCGGCGCCCGTCACGCAGCCGGGTGGCGGAGGTCTTTGATTCGCTCGGCCTTGCTGGTCTGGAGCGCCGCCTGCCCGCACAGCTTTCCGGTGGTCAGCAACAACGCGTGGCTGTAGCCCGGGCCCTGCTGGCTCAAGCGCCCTATATCTTCGCCGACGAACCCACAGGCGCGCTTGACGACGCCACCGCATCCACCGTCCTTTCCCACCTGCGCACCGCCGCCCGCGATGGCGCCAGCGTGATTATGGTGACCCACTCGCACCTCGCCGCTGAAGCGGCCGACCGCGTTATTTCCCTTGAGGAGGTAGCCCATGCTGGTGTGGCTTAAGGACTTACAGTCCAATTGGTTATCGTGGCTGGCCGTGGCGCTGACGTTGGTGGTCTCTTCCACCTCGTGCACCCTGGCGCTAGCCATGCTGGTCGCCTCCTCCGGGGCCGAAGAAAACCCCGCCGGCCCGGTGGGCGGCACGGTACTCGGCATGGCCCTGTGCGTGGTGGTGTTGGTGACGCTATCGCAGATGCGCCTTATCATCGCCGAGCGCGAGCCGGTCTACCGTTCCTGGCGCATGGTGGGGATGCCCGGGTGGATGATTATTGCCTTCATTCTGGGCCAGGTCGCCGTAATCAGCGCGGCCGCAGGGCTCCTTGGCGTACTGCCGGCCCGCCCGCTGCTTGCACCGTGCGTGCGCGCGCTGCGCAGCGATGGCATCCCCATGCCCGACATTGTCATTACCGGCCAGGTCACGGTCATTGCGGTCATAGTCTGCATGTCCGCGGCCCTGGTTGGCGCGCTGCCTCCACTGCGCCGAGTCTTCCGGCCGCGCACCACCGCACACCCGGCCTGGACCGTGGTGAAATTTGTACTTGCGGCCGCGGCCCTCGGCGGCACGGTCTACGGGTGCCTGCACATTGCCGATCCCGGCGATCTTCTCTCGGCCGAGATGGGCTTGGTCATCCTCGTCGCCCTCTTTTGGCCCTGGCTTATGCCCGCTATCGACCAATGGAGCCGCGCGGCCGGCATCGCTGGGGCCAATGTGCGCGTGCGCCGGCGTTTTTCCACCCCGCACATCGTGCCGTGGGTGCTGGTCGGTGGGTTTATCGTCGCCGTAGGCTCTGGCCTGCGCTTTGAAAGCTCCGCAGGCGCCGGCGGCACCCTATCGTCCTGGCAGGTCTTCGTCGCCCTTTTAGGGCCTGTCTTTGCCCCCAGCCTCGTGAGTGCCGTGCTCACCTCGCTGCTCATGCATGGGCGCATCGCCTCCGATATCCGCGGCCTCACCCTCGCCGGCGCCGCTCCTCTAGCCTGGATCCGCGTGCAGGTGGGGGAGGCGGCCTGCCTCACCCTGACCGCGGCCGGCGTGGTCTGTGCACTGTGCTTGGCGACGCTCCTCCCACTCCATCACCTGCTCACCCCGCAGGTTCCTTTCGGCCGGACGGTGGTGGAGCAGCTGTGGTGGCCGGCCTTCGCCGTGATTTTTGGTGCGATGTTTATCGCACTGGGCGTCGTCAAGCTGGCGCTTGCCGGCTTTGTACGCGCGGGGAATCGGGAGCGCTGAAAGGATCGCTGAGGGCTTAAGAATGTGGGCCGGGTCATTGTTGAGGGTTAGCAGTCGCGAGGGTAGAGTGCTAATCAGGTTGTTTGACCCACAGTTGTTCACCCGCGACGACGGCTGTGCTGGACATCCACAACCGGCACGCGCGTGCCATACCGGCGCGCATACGAACACTACGGAGGAAACATCATGGCAAACATTAAGCCTCTCGAGGACCGCGTCCTCGTACAGATCGTAGAAGCTGAAACCACCACCGCTTCCGGCCTGGTTATCCCGGATTCCGCTAAGGAAAAGCCGCAGGAAGCTACCGTCGTTGCAGTAGGCCCAGGCCGCACCAACGACAAGGGTGAGGTCACCCCGGTAGGCGTCAACGAGGGCGATACCGTGGTCTTTTCCAAGTACGGCGGCACCGAGCTGAAGTACAACGGTGAGGAGTACCTGCTGCTGTCCTCCCGTGACCTGCTCGCCGTCATCGAGAAGTAGGCCTCACTATGGCAAAGCTTATTGCATTCGACCAAGAAGCCCGCGAGGGAATTCAGCGCGGCGTCGATACGCTGGCTGATGCCGTCAAGGTCACTCTCGGCCCGCGCGGCCGCAACGTCGTGCTGTCCAAGGCTTTTGGCGGCCCCACCGTCACCAATGATGGCGTGACCATCGCCCGCGATATCGACATCGAGGAACCATTCGAGAACCTCGGCGCCCAGCTGGTTAAGTCCGTTGCAGTCAAGACCAACGACATCGCAGGTGACGGCACCACTACCGCCACCTTGCTGGCCCAGGCACTCATCTTCGAAGGCCTGCGCAACGTCGCAGCTGGCGCTAACCCAATCGAGCTTAACCGCGGCATCGCGGCGGCGGCCGAAAAGGCCGTGGAGGAGCTCAAGGCCCGCGCCACCGCAGTCAATTCCTCGTCCGAGATTGCCCAGGTAGCCACCGTCTCTTCCCGCGACCCGGAGGTCGGCGAGATGGTTGCCGGTGCTATGGACAAGGTGGGCAAGGACGGCGTTGTCACCGTCGAAGAATCCCAGACCATCGACTCCGCCGTCGATGTCACCGAGGGAATTTCCTTTGACAAGGGCTACCTTTCCCCGTACTTCGCTACGGAGGAAGAGACCTACCACGCCGTGCTGGACGACGCCGCTGTGCTCCTCGTCCGCAATAAAATCTCCTCCCTGCCGGACTTCCTGCCGCTGCTGGAGAAGATCGCCGAGACCAACCGCCCAACCCTCATCATCGCAGAGGACGTTGAGGGTGAGCCGCTGCAGGCGCTCGTCGTCAACTCCATCCGCAAGGTGCTCAAGGTCGCAGCCGTGAAGGCTCCGTACTTTGGCGAGCGCCGCAAGGGCTTCATGGATGACTTGGCCGTCGTTACCGGCGCCACCGTCATCGACCCAGAGGTGGGCGTTAACCTCAACGAGGCTGACCTCGACGTTTTGGGCTCCGCTCGCCGCGTGACCATCACCAAGGAAGACACTGTCATCGTCGATGGTGGCGGCACCGCTGAAGCGGTAGAGGAGCGCCGCGAGCAGATCCGCCGCGAAATCGAGCGCACCGACTCCACCTGGGATAAGGAAAAGCTGGAGGAGCGCCTGGCTAAGCTCTCCGGTGGCGTGGCCGTCATCCGCGTCGGCGCCGCCACCGAGACCGAGGTCAACGAGCGCAAGCTGCGCGTCGAAGACGCCATCAACGCGGCCCGCGCGGCCGTGGAAGAAGGAGTCATCGCCGGCGGTGGCTCTGTGCTGGTCCAGATCTCTAAGGAGCTGGAGTCCTTCGCTGAGGGCTTTGAGGGCGAAGCAAAGGTCGGCGTCCTCGCCGTCGCCCGCGCCCTGACCCGCCCGGCATACTGGATTGCTGAAAACGCTGGTCTCGACGGTGCTGTTGTCGTTTCCCGCGTTGCTGAGATGACCAACGGTGAAGGCTTTAACGCCAATACCCTTGAGTACGGCAACCTCATCGATAACGGCATCATCGACCCCGTCAAGGTCACCCACTCGGCCGTGGTCAACGCCACCTCCGTGGCCCGCATGGTTCTTACCACCGAGGCCTCCGTGGTGGAAAAGCCACAGGAAGAGCAGCCAGCTGACACCGGTCACGGCCACCAGCACTAAACTGGGCTACCAACATCGCCCGCCCCGCTTTGCGCGCGGCGGGTTTTGTTGTGCCTAGACTAGGGCCGTGGAATACATCAAGGTCACCGGTGATACCGACCCCGTTCGCAAGGCCTTCGCCAAGGCCAATGGCATCAAACCCGCACTCTTATTCCGCGAGTTTCGAGGGTGCCTGCCTCAAGCGCAACGGCGCGGGTGTGGTCTACGTGGAGCCGGGCGTGATGAGCAGGTAGACTCCGGCCATACCGTCATCCGTATCGACCACAACCTGGCTGTGCTCGCGCACGCGGACTACGCCATCGATTTGGGCCTCGGAGCCGGTTTGGCCGGCGGCCAGGCGGTCTTTAGCGGCACGCCAGCAGACTTAGCCGAACAGCGTGACTCGGTGACGGAGCGTTTTTGCCGACGCCCTCGTCTCCCCCTAACTTTCCTGCCTTAAGCGTTGACCGGCGCGGCGGCGCGGCGACGCTGGCGAAGCTCTACCACGCGTTCGGATTCGCTCATTCCGCCCCAGACACCGTAGGGTTCGGCGGATTGCAAGGCATGCTCGCGGCACAAATCAATGACCGGGCAAGAATTGCAGATGGCTTTGGCGCGATTCTCGCGCTGGGCGCGGGCGCGGCCGCGCTCGCCATCCGGGTGATAAAATACGTCCGAGTTTTCTCCGCGGCAGGCGCCTTGTAGCTGCCAATCCCACAGGTCAGCGGTGGGACCGGGAAGCAAATGAGGCTGAGACACGTTACTAAGCTCCTTTGTAAGGGCGAGAATTCTTGTGTGGCTTCCGCAGTGTCGCGAAAAGCAACCTCACGTAGTGTTTCGCGCGTGGGTAAACGGTGGGTTACCGATTTTTGACTTTTAAGTATTGTCCTCGCGATTCCTCCACCGACACCACGGTTTACCAGCGCAAACGCCGAAGGTTAACGGTTTGTGAATTTTCTGCCGCTCAGCTTGCATAGCTAATGGGGCTGCGCGTTGCCTTTGCATAAACTTCCCGTGTGCCAATATGGTTAGTTACCGGTCGAAAACATCTCAGAGGGTGCATACGTGAGTGATAGGGAACAGGAGCTAGCGGATCTCGTTCCGCATGCCGTCGACGGCAGCCGTCGAGCGCTGCAAAAAGTCCTGCAGATCATTCACCCGCAGGTGCTGCGCTACTGCCGCGCCCGTATTGGCGGCGGCCGCCAACCCACCGCGGAAGATGTAGCCCAAGAGATTTGCCTAGCAGTGGCTACCTCGATTGGTTCCTATGAGGACAAGGGCCGCCCTTTTATGGCCTATGTTTACGGCATCGCATTTAATAAGGTCACCGATGCTCACCGCGCGATGGGCCGCGATAAGTCCACGCCTACCGAAGAAATTCCGGAAGACTCCGCGCGTGAAGCCACTCCTGAAGAGTGGGCGCTAGAGGCCGACGGTAGTAACAGAATGCGCGCCTTGCTCGATACATTAAGTGATAAGGCGAAAAACATCGTTATTCTGCGCGTGTTCAACGGTTTGTCAGCAGAAGAGACTGCGGAAATTGTGGGTTCCACTCCAGGCGCGGTCCGTGTGGCACAACACCGAGCACTAGCTCAATTGCGAAAGACCCTCCAAGTCGCGCAGGAAACTGCACACTAAGGGGCTTGTGGCCCAATCTCACAGCAGGTATTTCATAACAGAAAGGAAGGGGGAGAGACACCATCATGGCTTCTAAGCACCACGGCGATAACGACGACCTAGCGGACCAGCTCCAGCCCTTGGTCGATGATGATGCATTCCTCACTGAGCTTTCGAAAGGCAACGACCCTTCCGACCGTCAGGATGACCTGGCGGGGTTGCTGCTGGAGTTAAAGGGGGACGTCGACAAGCACATGCCTCCGGCCCCGCTGGTAGAAGGCGCTGAGGCGGAGCCTCAGGTTATTGATCTTGGTAAGGTGCGCAAGCGTCGCCGCGGCGGGCCTTTCGTGCATGGTCTCATTGGCGCGGCCGCTGCAACCCTAGTCATTGCTGGAGCCGGTGGCGCAATGCTGCATGCCGGAACTTTTGATAAAGGGGATAAGACCCGCAATGTAGAGCTGGCCGGAACGCTGGAAGAGATGGAATCTCGCGCGGCCGAAGGCGATATTGAAGGTGCTCGGGAACTGATGAGGGATGCCCGAGCCAAGCTGGACGCGGCCGAAGGCAAGGAAGAAAAGGCCATCGCCGCCAACAGTGAGGCGGAACACAAGCGCTCTGCGCACCCGAAGCCCGCCCCGCACACCGTGACGGAGACCGCCACCGAAACCGTGGCGGAAGAAGCTTCCCAACCGGAACAGCAGCCGGAACAGGTTACCGTGACCGAAACTCAGTACGCCACCGAAACCGTGGTAGTCACGGAGCCGGCGCAGCAGAACCCACAGCCCAACCCGAACGTTGAGGATGAGCCGACAACCACCATCGATATGGGCCAGCAGCTGTAGAAGCTAGCGGCCCTCTAGGCCATCCAAGTATCCCAAGGCATAGTCCCAGGGAACATAGCGGGAGGGATCCGGCTCGGCGCCCGGCTCATGTACTGGCGCTAGCTCCCCTTCGAGCGTGGCGCGCATATTTGCGGCCATGATATCCCACTCGTAGAAGTGGTTTTCCTGGCAATCCTCGCACAGGAAGAAGATGCCATCGATGCCGCGCGGGCCGAGGATGGACGCGAATTTCTGCACCAGCGCGAGGTCGTGGATGATGGCGATTCGGTCGTCGTCGGTAAGCGGCATGACCTGCTCGTCCTCCTCCAGGAAGGAGGCGGGGTCATTCGGGTCATCGGCGAAAGGATCGCGGGGCATATTGGCGAAGAAGTTCACGCCTGCGAGCCTATTGAACTTACCCTCCCGAGGCAATTTACCCCTGCCCAAATGGTGTCGTCGGCCGGCAAAGCACTACAGTTGTGGTAGCCGCTAAACCTGTTAAGGAGAGACCTCGATGAGCGAGAACCGTATTCATACTGGTGGAGATGACCCGAACAAGGTAGCCCTGCGCGGCCTGACCTTTGACGATGTGCTTCTGTTGCCCGCCGAATCCAATATCGTGCCCTCCGAGGTCGATACCGGCGCGCAGTTTACCCGCAATATTCGCCTCGGCGTCCCGCTTGCCTCGGCCGCCATGGATACCGTGACTGAGGCCCGCATGGCCATTGCCATGGCGCGCCAGGGCGGCATCGGCGTGCTGCACCGCAACCTGTCTACCGAGGACCAGGCCGAGCAGGTAGAAATAGTCAAGCGCTCCGAGTCCGGCATGGTCACCGACCCCATCACTGCCCGCCCGGATATGACCATTGGGGAGGTAGACGCGCTGTGCGCCCGCTTCCGTATCTCCGGCCTGCCGGTGGTAGATGAGGACGGCACTTTAGTCGGTATTTGCACCAACCGCGATATGCGCTTCGAGCCTGACTTTGATCGCAAGGTCAGCGAGGTTATGACGGCCATGCCGCTCGTCGTAGCGCGCGAGGGCGTATCCAAGGAGGAAGCCCTCGAACTGCTCTCGGCCAATAAGGTGGAAAAGCTGCCCATCGTCGATGCGGATAATAAGCTCACCGGCCTGATTACCGTCAAGGACTTTGTAAAGTCCGAGCAGTACCCTAACGCGTCGAAGGACTCGGCCGGCCGCCTGTTGGTTGCGGCCGGCATCGGTACCGGCGAGGAGTCCTACCAGCGCGCCGCCGCGCTTGTCGACGCCGGCGTGGACGCCCTCGTCGTCGATTCCGCCCATGCCCACAACAACCGCGTGTTGGAAATGGTTTCCCGCGTCCAAAAGGACTTTGGCTCCAAGGTCGATGTCATCGGCGGTAACCTTGCCACCCGTGAGGCCGCCCAGGCAATGATTGATGCCGGCGCGGATGCCATCAAGGTCGGCATTGGCCCGGGCTCCATTTGCACCACCCGCGTCGTCGCTGGCGTGGGAGCGCCGCAGATTACGGCCCTGATGGAAGCCGCCGCGGTAGCTGGCCCGGCCGGTGTACCGGTGATCGGCGATGGCGGCATGCAGTACTCCGGCGACGTCGCCAAGGCCCTAGCGGCCGGCGCCGATACCGTCATGCTGGGTTCCATGTTTGCCGGCACCACCGAGGCACCCGGTGACATCGTGGTCTACCAGGGCAAGCAGTACAAGCGCTACCGCGGCATGGGCTCCATGGGCGCCATGCAGGGCCGTGGACTTTCCGGCGAAAAGCGCTCCTATTCCAAGGATCGCTACTTCCAGGCCGATGTCCGCAGCGAAGACAAGCTGGTTCCGGAAGGCGTCGAGGGTCGAGTGCCTTTCCGCGGCGATATCGATGCCATTGTGCACCAGATCGTCGGCGGTTTGCGCGCATCAATGGGCTATACCGGCTCCGCCACCCTGGCTGAGCTAAAGACCAAGCGCTTCGTTCAAATCACCGCCGCGGGCCTGAAGGAATCTCACCCGCACCACCTGCAGCAAATCGCAGAAGCACCAAACTACCGCTAGGAATATCATGCGTGAATACGCCGAAATTGGCATCGGCCGCGAGGCCCGCCGCACCTTTGATCTAGAGCAACTATCCATCGTGCCGCAACGCCGTACCCGCTCCTCCAAGGACGTGGATACCACCTGGCACATCGATGCCTATACCTTCGACATCCCTTTCGTGTCCCACCCCACCGATGCGCTCGCCACGCCCGAGTTCATCATCGAGATGGGCAAGCAAGGTGGCCTGGGCGTCATTAATGCTGAGGGGTTGTGGGGCCGCCACGAGGACCTCGAAGGCGCTCTAGCTCGCATTTACTCGCAGCCGGGCGATAACTCCATCATTCAGGAGCTGCACGCCGCACCGCTTGACGACGCCCTCCTCACCCAGCGCATCTCCCAAGTCCGCGACTCCGGAGTCACCGTCGCTGTGCGTGTTTCTCCGCAAAATGCTCGTGAGATGGCTCCGAAGGTCATCGCGGCCGGCGCTGAGTTGCTGTTTATTCAGGGCACCCTGGTCTCGGCCGAACACGTGGCTACCGGGGGCGAGCCGCTGAACCTCAAGGAGTTCATCGGATCGCTGGATGTGCCGGTCATCGCGGGCGGAGTTACCGACTACACCACCGCGCTGCACCTGATGCGCACTGGCGCGGCCGGCGTTATCGTAGGCGCTGGTGTGACGACCAACGCCGAGACCGTTGGTATCGACTCGGCCATGGCCACTGCGATTGCCGACGCCGCCGCAGCCCGCCGCGATTACCTCGACGAGACTGGCGGCCGCTACGTGCACATCATCGCCGATACCGAGTTTGAAAACTCCGGCAATATTGCCAAGGCTTTTGCTTGTGGCGCCGACAGTGTCGCTCTCGGCCCACTGCTTGCTCAGGCCCGCGAGGCCGGCGGTAAAGGCTGGTACTGGCCCGCCACGGCCGGTCACCCGCGTTTCCCCCGCGGCTTCGTCCAGTTCTCCGGAGCTGATGCCGACTTGGATGTTGATTTCCTCACCGCCGGTACCCCGGCCGAAGCTGCAGAAGAGTCTGCCGCTCCTTCGCTTGAAACGGTGTTGCACGGTCCCTCCAGCGAGCCCTTCGGCCGCACCAACTTGGTCGGCGCGCTACGCCGCTCCATGGCAAAGTGCGGCTACACCGACCTGAAGTCCTTCCAGAAGGTCGAGCTCGCCGTCCGCCACTAGTCGGCAATCTCGAACGCGGCTGTGCTTTCTTGGCGCAGCCGCGTTTTGTCTCAAAGCTTTTCCGCCTCTGGATAAGTAGAGCGTGGCGGAGAAGGAGGGTGGTCAGGAAACCAACTGCCAACCGCCTTCCCTCCTCCATGTGGTCTCGCGCGACATCGGCCGCCATTGTCCTGCATCGTGGACAGGGCACACGCGTGCTCCCGCAGGATTGAGTTCTACAACCTTCTTTTCCTCTTTCGCGCGCAGCACTACCGAATTATGCGCTACTTCTGGGTATCCCATGCGCTCTGCCTGCTGAGTGCCGCATAAGGGAGCCCACTCGTCCCACTTGCTTCCAAAGACTTCTGCGGCTGGGAGTGTTACCCGTTGTGGACCTTGTTCATCCAGCGCAGACGTCACCTCGGCCGTAGTTGGGGTAGCGTCACAACCGCATAACACTAGCCCGGTGGTGAGCACAATAGCCAAGCGCTTCATAAGCTATCAGTTTAGTGGGTTAGACTATGGGGCGTGACTAAGCCAAACACTACCCCGCGCCCCGTCCTCGTTGTGGACTTTGGCGCTCAGTACGCGCAGCTTATTGCCCGTCGCGTGCGCGAGGCCAAGATTTACTCCGAGGTTGTCCCTCACTCCGCGTCTGTGGAGGAAATCAAAGCTAAAGATCCCGCCGCGCTTATCCTGTCGGGTGGCCCGTCCTCCGTCTATGCTGACGGTGCCCCGGCCCTGAAGCCGGAGCTGCTTGAGCTCGGCATTCCTGTCTTCGGCATCTGCTATGGCTTCCAGGCCATGAACCACGTTCTTGGTGGCACTGTGTCGTCGACTGGCGAGCGTGAGTACGGCCGCACCGATATGAACGTTAAGGGCGGCGTACTGCACGCTGGCCTGGAGACTACCCATAAGGTATGGATGTCCCACGGTGATGCCGTATCTGCCGCTCCCGAGGGCTTTGAAGTTACGGCCACTTCGGCCGGTGCCCCGGTTGCAGCGATGGAGTGCCTGGAAAAGAAGATGGCCGGTGTGCAGTACCACCCTGAGGTGCAGCACTCGCCGCACGGCCAAGAGGTACTTACCCGCTTCCTGACCGAGATTGCCGGCCTAGAGCAGAACTGGACGGCCGATAATATCGCCGAGCAGCTCATCGCGGACGTTCGCGCTCAGGTGGGCGAGGACGGCCGCGCCATCTGTGGCCTATCCGGCGGTGTGGATTCCGCTGTAGCGGCGGCACTGGTGCAACGTGCCATCGGTGATCGCCTCACCTGTGTCTTCGTCGACCACGGCTTGCTGCGTGCTGGCGAGCGGGAGCAGGTGGAAAAGGACTTTGTCGCCTCCACCGGCGCGAAGCTGGTGACTGCGGATGAGCGCAGTGCCTTCTTGGAGAAGTTGGCCGGCGTTGACGACCCAGAAGCAAAGCGCAAGGCCATCGGCGCGGAGTTTATCCGTGCCTTTGAGCGTGCGGTTGCGGGCGTGCTTGACGACGCCCCTGCAGGCTCCACCGTCGACTACCTCGTCCAAGGCACGCTGTACCCGGACGTGGTCGAGTCTGGCGGCGGCGACGGCACGGCGAATATTAAGTCTCACCACAATGTTGGCGGTTTGCCAGATGACGTGGAGTTCGAGCTGGTTGAGCCGCTGCGTCTGCTGTTTAAAGACGAGGTACGCGCCGTCGGCCGCGAGCTGGGATTGCCGGAAGAAATCGTTAACCGCCAGCCATTCCCAGGCCCAGGTTTGGGTATCCGCATTATCGGTGAGGTAACCGAGGAACGCTTGGAGACGCTGCGTGAGGCGGACCTCATTGCCCGCACCGAGCTGACCAATGCCGGCTTGGATGACCAGATTTGGCAGTGCCCGGTCGTGCTGCTGGCCGACGTCCGTTCCGTTGGTGTGCAAGGTGATGGCCGCACCTATGGCCACCCGATCGTGCTACGCCCAGTGTCCTCGGAGGACGCCATGACTGCGGACTGGACCCGCTTGCCATACGAGGTACTGGAGAAAATTTCTACCCGCATCACCAATGAGGTGAAGGACGTCAACCGCGTGGTCTTGGACTGCACTTCCAAGCCACCGGGAACCATCGAGTGGGAGTAAAACGGCATGCGTAGAAGGCGCTCAGGCTATCTCTGAGCGCCTTTTCGCGCGTTTGAGGAGCGTGTTTACTCGCGCGGGGTAAACGGTGGACGCCACACAATGCGCCCGCCCACCCGCTCGAGGCGGCCGCGCCGGGGCGGAGCGTTGGGGTCATCATCGTTGACGCCGTTATGGTAGGCGCAGCACATGACCAGGTTTTTCATATTCGTCTCCCCACCGTTACTCCACGCCTTGAGGTGGTGGACCTGGGAGAGATCGGCCGGTTGGTTGCAGCCCGGCCAGACGCAGCGTGGGTTTTCTGCAGCGGCCATGATGCGCTGTTTGTCATTGGCCACGCGCGCCGTGCGGTAGAGGTTGACCGGCCCTTCTTCGGGGTGCACGAGCGTGACGTAGCCGGTTTCTCTATCGCCAGAAAAGCCGACGTCGTTGAGTACGCGCCGCAGATATTCGGTGCCGGTAATGGTGGCGCCATTGGTCAGGTCGAGCTCGATATCGTCGCCGTGGCCGTCGCGGATGCGAATGAATTTGTCTAATGGCACGATGGCATTGGTTATCACCTCTGCCCGCGCGGCCGCTGCCTGGTCAAAGAAAATTTTTTCTACCGCCTCGAGCGATTGCTTCCCGGTCGCGGCCAGCGCGGCGTTGAGATCCGCGATGAAACTAGAGGTTCCGGTGATGGCAAGCGTCCAGTAGTTATTGGGGCGTCGGTAAGTGCGCACACCTGGAGTAACGGTGTTGTCTTTCATCTCGCGCAGGCGCCGGCGGGCGTGCTTGAGAATATGGCTCATCGCGCCGGTCATTGCGCAGCACTCCGCGCGTAGCTCCCAGGCCTGTTTCTTGCTCGGGGCGCGGTTAACAATGCGCTCTAGGGCGGTGAGTGTGGCGATAGAATGGGTGTTGCGACGGGCGTCGGCAATAGCACGGCGCTGTAGCCGGGTAAATTTGGTGCGGCCAAAGTAGCTCTCACACAAAAGAAGCAGATCGGCCGCGATGGCATCGGGCGCGCCGTAGTCCATAAGCTCGGACCCAGACATGCCCTGGCACCCGGCGATGATGTCCATGCCGGGGCCTAAGGCAATGAGGTAGGTCTCGAGTGCGTTCATGCCTGCAACGCTACGACGCGCACCTACACCGGCGCACGGCCGGCGCAACCGCTGCGGCCAGTTGTGTGGATAACCCGGCCTACATACCCGAGGCGGGGCGGAAAAGCTGTGGATAACCCCGAAAAGTGTCGTATAGATTAGGCAAACGCGAGCCGTCGCGTGCCATCCACGTGGGGGAAGACGAGAAAGCTCAGGCTAAAAACCACCAGCCATACCAGGCCGGCGCCCCACGCGGGTAGGGCCACGATGGGGGCGAGCATCACCATAAGCCACAGAATCATCAGCGGCACGAGCTGTGCGATGCTAGGAACCAGAGTGACATTGCGCTTGGTGGCATAATCGCGCATCGCGTGGCGGTAGGGGTGGGCAAAGACGAGAACGAAAGCTGCCACGAGGCACACGAGCGCCCCGATTAGTGCAGCAAAAATATGTGCGCGGCTGGCCAAAAGCGCCACGGCCGCACCGATGAGGATGGACGAACCCAAACGCACCCATGGCGGAGTGGGAATGGGGGTGGTGTGCTCGCGCATGGCACCGTAGGCAGCGTTGAAGTTCATGCCGCTAAGGCTACCATTCGAACATACACTTGCATGTGTCCGGGTGAGGGTTCATACTATTCGGGTGAATCAAACGAGCGTTCGCCTAGAAAAAGCGGTGGCCGGACTAAGTAGGTCGGACCGTGTGGCGATGCTGCGTACTCGCATGCGCGCTATGGAGCGTGGCCCGGAAGAGGAGCTGGTAGATACGCTTCCTGGCCTGGCACGTCTGCTTCCTGCGGGCGGCTTGGCGCGCCGGCACGTGGTGCACTGTACTAACTGTCCAGCGCTTGTGGTGGATCTTATCTGTCATCTCACCGCCCGCGGCGGGTATGTAGGTGTGGTGGGGTGGCCAGATTTACTACTCGCACAAGTGGCCGAGGAAGGTGTTATCGAACGTGTGGTAACCGTCCCAGATCCGGGCGTGGATTCCTGGATGGTGACAGGGGTATTGGCGGAAGGACTGGACCTAGTCATCCATCATGGGCCGCCCGGTGAGGTGAGCCCAACCAAGGCCCGGCCGGTGCTGGCGAAGGTGCGCGGCGGGCGCGCGGCGGTGCTGACGGTGGGCACGCGCTTGCCCGGCACGGCGGTGGAGATAGGGGCGCAGGTGAGTGCCTATCGGGGCGTCGGCAAGGGCAGTGGGCGCATTCGCGGCGTGGACATGGACGTTGAGGTGACCTCGAAGCAGGCTAGCGTGCATGGGGTGCTCACGGTGGGCCAACACCGCAGACTGGAGGCCGTATGAGGGTAGCGGCCGTGTGGTTTCCGGATTGGCCCATCCAGGCCGTCGGCGGGCAGGGCCCTATGGTCATTGCGCGCAATCACGCGGTTGCGGTATGCGATAGGACGGCGCGCCGGGCGGGGGTGCGGCGTGGGATGCGCCTGCGTCAAGCCCAAGCGCTGTGCCCCGAGGCGACGGTGGTGGAGGCCAATCCGGATCGGGATGGTGCGGCGTTTGCGGAGGTGGCGGCTGGTTTGGATGCGGTGGCGTCCTCGGTGGAGGTGCTGCGCCCCGGCCTGGCCATTGTGGACGCGGGCGCAGCGCTGCGCTACCACGGGGAGAAAGCATTAGAGATGCTTGTCGACGCCTCTTCGTACGCCGGCTTCGATTCCACCCTCGGCGTCGCCGATGAGATTGCTACGGCCGTTATCGCGGCCCGGCACCGTGGCATGGGCGCGGTGGTGCCAGAGGGCGGCTCGCGAGAGTTTTTGGCCACCCAGCCCATAGGAGTGCTCGCCGCCGATGAGGCCTTGGGCTTTGATGCTGGGTTTGTTGCGCAGCTCGATAAGTTGGGTGTGCGGCGCCTGGGTGACTTAGCGGCGCTGCCGTTTAAGCAGGTAGCCACCCGTTTCGGTGAGACCGGGCGTCGCGCGCACGAGTTGGCCCAAGCCCGTGCGGATAGGCGCGTAGCTCCAGAAATGGCGCGCCCAGACCTGGCCGTGGAAATGGAAGAGCGCATCGAGCGCGTGGACGCGGCGGCCTTCGCGGCCCGTCAGCTAGCGTCCCGGCTGCATGCCCGCTTGGAAGAGGCCGGCAAGGTCTGCCTGCGGCTGCGCGTGGTAGCGGAGTTTGGCACCGGCGAGGAGCTGGCGCGGGTATGGCGCACGCAGGAAGCGCTGACGGAGCAGGCCACCGCGGACCGCGTGCGCTGGCAGCTCGATGGCTGGCTCTCGCGTGCCACTGGTGGGGGCGCGGCCATCCGCCGCCTCGCACTGGAGCCGGTAGAGGTTGCCACCCCGTCCGCCACCGGGCTCTGGGGCGGAGAGGGATCTCAGGAGCAGGTCAAACGTGTGATCGCTCGCGTGCAATCGCAGCTGGGGGTTGACCGCGTGCTGCAGCCGCGGGCGGTGGGCGGCCGTGGGGTGGCCGAGCGCATCGAGTACGTGCCCTATGGCGAGCAGCGCGACGCACCGCCACAAGGCGAGTGGCCCGGCCGTATTCCGGCACCCCTGCCTGCGCGGCTGGGCGGTGGGCCTAATCATCCGGCCGCGCGCATCCGGCTTATCGACGCCGCTCGTCGCGAAGTATTCGTCACCGCCGAGGCTCTCCTTTCGGGGGCGCCGGTGGCATTGAGCTGGGGAGCTCATCGCTTCCGCGTACTGGGCTGGGCCGGTCCCTGGCCGGTGGATACGCAGTGGTGGACTAGTAACCCGCAGCACGTAGCGCGCCTGCAGGTGGTGGGCCAAGCCGACCACGAAGAGCACCAGCGGGCCTGGCTTGTGGTATGGTCCGGCGGGCGCTGGCGGGTGGAGGCGACCTATTAATCGCGAATATCGACTACGAGGCGGGTGGGGTTATCGAGCACCTGCACGGAATAGGGCTTGCGCGAGGTCATGCCGATGACGAATTGGCAGCGGCCCTCGTAGGTACCGCCATTGACCACCTGGGTGACGACTCCCTCTACGGGGGCATCCACCACGCCGATGTGGGGATCGTCCTTCCCCGCCTCGAAGGGGTAGACCACGCCGTCGATATTGACATTGAGTGCGGTCCCGCCGGAGTGGTCAATAGTCTTGCCAGAACCCTGCTGCGTGGGCGTGTCGGCATAGTCTACGAACCAGCCGGGAGAGCCGCTGCCGTCGAGTTCAAAGACAACGCGTTCAAAACCCTCGTGCTGGCCGATGCGCACGTTGGTCACCGTGAGCTCGGAGGGGGCCTGCGGCCGGAGGGTTTTCATTTCCATATTGGCCTGGCCTAGTGGATTGAGCCGGGAGTTATCCGCAGATGCAGCCATGGTGGTGCGGTCCGTCTCTTGGGCGGCGCAGCCGCTGAGGGAAGCAGCGACGAGGAGTGTTGCGGCGAGACGGACTTTTAGCATGCCCCCTAGGTTATAGTTTCGGCCGTGAACTGTATAGCCGAGGGGGTATTTCGTGGCCGAATTGTGGCCAAGGGTGTGAGCTGAAATGCAGAAAGGTTAGGCTTAGGTATATGACCGAGTTCTGTTCAGATATCCAGGTAGAGCCGCTGCCAGGCACGGCGAAGAAGGAATCCGTCTATGTGCTTTTTGAGTGGCCGGGCGGATGGTCGCGAGACGTGCTCGATGGCGATACCTTTGGGCCGGATCTCACGGCGCAGCTTAAGGCCAAACTGAAGGGGGTGGCGGGGCTGCAGCTTATCCGTCGGCCGGGCCGCGACGGCCGCCAGGTAGGCAAGATGCACCGCTGTTACCTGGTGTGGGCCGAGCAGGGAGTGATGGAACTCGTGCTGCTGACAGGGCCAGAGAAAATCCTTGATCTGGATCTGACAGGGCCTGGACGCAATGGAGGCGGCGCAGTGGAAACACCGCTGGTTTTGGTGTGTACGCACGCGAAGCGCGATACCTGCTGTGCGGTCAAGGGGCGGCCGTTGGCCGCGGAGCTGGTGGAGGATTACCCGGATATGGTCTGGGAGACCTCGCACACGAAGGGACACCGGTTCGCGCCATCGGTCATGCTCATGCCGTGGGGCTATTCCTTTGGACGAATGAATAAAGAAGCCGCCGCGCAGATGATTGCGGCGGCGGCGCGGGGAAAGTATTTTTACCCGGTAAATCGCGGGCGCGGTATTTTCGGCCCGCGCGGCCAGGTGGCGGAGTTGGCGGTGGCCCGAGCGCTTATCGACGCCGGCGAGGAGCTCTCCTACGGCCAGCTCACCGCCACTGATAGCGGCGAGGTCAGCCACATTGACGGCCGGCGCTGGCGCGTGACGCTCGAGGAGCGCGAGGTAGAAGGTGTGGTTTCTTCGTGTGGTGACGCCCCGAAGACGGGCCAAGCCATCGTAGCGACCGGCGTGGAGCCGGTCGCGGGGTAGGGCGCCGTCGGCAAGCGGGGGCTAGCGGCGCATGACCTTGGAGGAGAGCCAGTTGCCGAAGAACTGGGCGGCCTGCACCAGCACGATGATGATGAGCGTGGCCACGACGGTGACTTCCCATTCGAAGGCGCGGTAGCCGTAGACGATGGCAAAGTCACCCAAACCGCCGCCGCCGACGTAGCCGGCCATAGCGGACATGTCCACGATGGCGATAAACAGGAAGGTGTAGCCCAAAATCAGTGGGCCGAGGGCCTCCGGGACGATAACGGAGGTAATGATCTTCCACGGCGAGGCACCCATGGAGCGGGCGGCCTCGATAACGCCGGGGTCGATGGACACGAGGTTTTGTTCCACCACGCGGGCCACGGAGAAGGTCGCGGCGATCACCATGACGAAGGTGGCCGGTCCGCGGCCGATGGACCCGCCCATCACTATGACGGTCAGTGGCTGGGCAAAAGCCAGCAAGATGATGAACGGGATGGGGCGGACGAAGTTAACCAGCAGGTTGACAATGAAATAGACGAACCGGTTTTGCAGGATGCCGCCCGTGCGGGTGGTATAGAGCAGCATGCCTAGGCCAAGGCCGAGGATGCCGGAAACGATGAGGGTAGTCGAGACCATGATGAGGGTATCGACGATGGCATCGGCCAGTGAAGGGCCGAGGCGGTCCCAGTTGGCTTGGGCGAGGGTGGTGACGGTCATCGTGCAATCTCCTCAATCTGGGTGGTGGTAGAAAGCGTGCGGTAGAACTCTTCGATGGCGTTATTATCGCCGCTGAGCCGTACGGTCAGCTTGCCAAAGGAATGCTGCTGCAGCGTGGTGATGCCGCCGTGGACGACGGCGATGGATACGCCGGCTTCCTTAAGGCGGGCGGCGGCGGTGAAAAAGCCGGATTCCTCGGTGAGGTTGATGGTAAATAGGCGGCCTTCGTGCGCGAGCAGGTCGTCGGTTTCAACGACGTCGGGCTCGTTGCGCAGCGAGGTGGCTACGAACTTGGCGGCCACGGAGGTCTGTGGGTTGGAAAAGACCTCGTAGACGCTGCCTTGTTCCACGACGCGGCCGTTTTCCATCACGGCGACCTTATCGGCGATGGAGCGTACGACTTCCATCTCGTGGGTAATAACCACGATGGTGATGCCAAATTCCTTGTTTACCTGACGCAGTAGGTCGAGGACTTCCTGCGTGGTGGTGGGGTCGAGGGCGGAAGTTGCTTCGTCGGCAAGCAGCAGCGAAGGGTTGGTGGCCAGCGCACGGGCAATGCCGACGCGCTGCTTCTGGCCGCCGGAAAGCTGCTCTGGGTAGCTCTTGCCCTTGTCTCCTAGGCCGACGAAATCCAGCAGCTCTTGCACGCGCTTGGCGCGCTCCTGCTTGCCGACGCCCTGCAGCTGCAGCGGGTATTCAATATTGCCGGCCGCGGTGCGCGAGTTCATCAGGTTGAACTGTTGGAAAATCATGCCGATATTGCGGCGAATGCCGCGCAGCTTCTTCTCGGACATGCCAACGATATTGGTGTCATCAAGCAGCAGCTCTCCCGCGGACGGGGTGTCCAAGCCGTTGATCATGCGTACAAGGGTGGACTTGCCGGCGCCGGAGTAGCCAATGATGCCGACAATTTCGCCGGGCTCAATGGTCATGGAGACATGGTCGAGTGCCTTAACTCGCGCCTTTTTCTGCTTAAAGATCTTGGTGATCTCGCGGAACTCGATGCGGGTGCCGCGTTGAGTGGAATCTGCCACGTGTTTGCGTCCTTAGTTAGGAAAGTGCCAAACCCCGCCGGGGGGTTCCGGCGGGGTAAAAGCAAGGGTGATTAGTCCAGATCTGCTTCGAGCTTATCTAGGATCTTCTGCAGATCCTCCTGGCTGCGCTCCACCTCGACGGAGGTGCCGGCGGAGTCTTCATCGACGCCCTCCTGGACGGCGTCGGAGTGCCATAGCTCGGCAAGCTTCTTGATGTCTTCGTTATCGGCGTCCTCCTCGCGAACGGCGAAGACATTGATGTACGGTTCTGCTTCTTCAGAATTCGGATCGTCTTGGAAGATGGCAGTCTTCGGATCGATGCCGGCGCGCTCCAGGAAGGAGTTATTGATGATGGCTGGCGTGCCCTCGCCGTGCGCGGACGTGGTCTGCGCGGCGTCTACCGGGGTGACCTTGACCTTGGACTTCTTTTCATCAATATCCAGCGGGGTGGGCTCCAAGTTGTCCTTATCCTTCAAAGTAATAAGGCCGGCCTGGACCAGTACGTTGATGGCGCGGGCCTGGTTGGTGGAGTCATTCGGGATGGCGACCTCTTCGCCCTCGATGCCGTCGAGGGAGTCGTGGTCCTTCCAAAACAGTGCTAGCGGCACGATTTCGGTGGCCACGATAGGCACCAGGTTGGTGTCATTGCCGTGGTTGTACTCCGCTAGGAACTTCAGGTGCTGGAAGTTATTGGTATCCAGCTCGCCCTGGTCCAGAGCCTGGTTCGGGGTGTTGTAGTCCGCGAATGGCTGGATTTCAATGTCATAGCCAGCGTTCTTCGCTTCCTGCTCGAATGCTACCCACGCCTTCTTGGCGTCGTCGGTGGTGCCCACCTTGATGGACTTGGAATCATCGGAGGAGCAGGCCACCAAGCTGGTGGCAGCGATGGTTACAGCGGCAGTAGCAGCCACTACGCGACGGATCTGCATGGGGATTCCCCTTCTTGTAGGAGTTGAAATAATTTGTCTGTTTAGCAACTTAGCAATCGGCGAACCGCTTTGTCTATTGTCGGCATCACGTCTTACGGGCTTGTATAGAACAATAATTCGATATTACGCTGTGTGGAGTGGAATTTAATGGCGGAAAAGCACTGTCGTGGTCGCGGGTGGAGCGCATCCTCTCCGGTCGCGAATCTGCCGCACCCGTGCCGGTTAATCACCTTCATGGGCCAGCCGATTCTGCTCAGCGCGGCCATTCCGCCGTCCCTTTCGCGGAGTTGCACGCGGTAAGTTCGTATAGTTTTCTTGACGGTGCTGCTGAGCCGGAAGAGCTGGTTGGCCGGGCTATGGAGCTGGGGCTCGAGGGGCTGGCCATTGTGGACCGCGATGGCTTTTATGGGCTGATGAAATTCGCTGAAGCTGCTGCTAAAGCGAATCTCCCGGCCGTATATGGCGCGGAACTATCGCTCGCGGAAGCGCCGGTGACCGTGCTGGCGCGCACCCCGGAAGGCTATCGCCGGTTGTCGCGCCTTATTGCGCGCGCCCGGATGGAGGCTGGGGAGAAGGATCGGGTGGATTATCCGCCACTAGATGAGGTGGCGCGCGAGCTGGAAGGGGAGTGCTTCTTCCTGGTGGGGTCGGAAGCGTTAGCAGAAATCGATAACCTGCTCGAAAGAATAAAAATAGACAGCATAGTTCTCGAATATTCGTGCAGCATGTCCCCTGAAGACGCGGATCGGCACCGTTTCCTCGATAAATACAATAACTTGCGGGCCATCGCAACCGCACGGCCTGCGGCGGCGACCCGTGACCAAGCTCGGCTCGCCGCCGCCAAGCGCGCCTTGGCTCGCCGGGAGTCTCTTGCGGCCGCTGCGCCGCACACCCACCCCATGGGCGCCGGCTGGCTGCGATCCGGCGAGCAGATGGCCCAGCTTTTGCCTGACCGGCCGGAGCTTATTGCGGAAACTGTGCGTCTGGCTCGCGAGTGTTCCTTTACCTGGGATGCGCTTGCCCCGAACCTGCCGCACTTTCCCGTTCCGGAGGGGCATACCGAGATGAGCTGGCTGGAGCATGAGGCCTGGCGCCGTGCCAAGGAGCGTTATGCCTCGCGCCCGGCCGAGATTAGGCAGGCGGCCAGGAAGCAGATTAGGCATGAGTTGGGCGTCATCAAGCAGCTGGGCTTTCCCGGCTACTTCCTGATTGTGTGCGACCTGGTGGATTTTTGCCGGCGCGAGAATATTTTGTGCCAGGGCCGCGGCTCGGCCGCTAACTCTGCGGTGTGCTTCGCGCTGGGCATTACCAACGCCGAGCCTATCTCCGCGCAGCTGCTTTTTGAGCGCTTCCTTTCCCCGGACCGCGATGGCCCGCCCGATATTGATATTGATATTGAGTCCGGCCGCCGCGAGGAGGTAATCCAGTATGTCTATCGCACCCACGGCCGGGAACGCGCAGCACAGGTGGCCAATGTCATTACCTATCGCCGCAAGGGCGCGACCCGCGAAGCCGCCCGCGCGCTGGGGTATCCGCAGGGCTCGGCCGATGCGTGGTCGAAGGGTACCTCCGAGCCGCCTGCCGATGTTTCCTCACTGGCTGAGCAATTCCTCGGCCAGCCCCGCCACCTAGGAATCCACTCCGGCGGCATGGTGCTGTGTGACCGCCCCATCGCGGACGTCGTGCCGATGGAATGGGCCCGCATGGAAAACCGCTCCGTGCTGCAATGGGATAAGGACGATTGTGCGGCCGCCGGCCTAGTGAAATTCGACCTGCTCGGCCTTGGCATGTTGGAGGCGCTGCACCACATGATTGACGCCGTGCGCGCCACCACCGGCCGCGAGGTGCATCTGTGGGAACTCGACCTCGCCGAGCCGGAAGTCTATGACATGCTCTGCCGCGCCGATGCGGTGGGCGTCTTCCAGGTGGAATCCCGCGCGCAGCTAGCCACGCTGCCGCGCTTGAAGCCGCGCCGTTTCTTTGACCTAGTGGTCGAAGTCGCGCTTATTCGGCCCGGCCCCATCCAAGGCGGATCCGTGCACCCTTACTTGCGCCGCCGCGATGGCCTAGAAGAGGTGACCTATGACCACCCCGTCTTGGAAAAATCCCTAGGCAAGACGCTGGGCATCCCCCTTTTCCAAGAACAGCTGATGCAGATTGCCGTAGACGCGGCAGGTTTTTCCGGCGCCGAGGCCGATGACCTGCGCCGCGCCATGGGGTCGAAGCGCTCGCCGGCGAAGATGGCCGCGCTGCGCAGCCGCTTTTTTAACGGCCTGCGCGAGACTAACGGCATCGAGGGCGAGGTGGCGGATAAGCTCTGGGCCAAAATCGTGGCCTTTGCTGCCTATGGTTTCCCCGAATCGCACTCGCAGTCCTTTGCCTCACTGGTGTATTTCTCCGCGTGGTTTAAGTACCACTACCCGGCGGAATTCTGCGTGGGCCTGCTGCGCGCGCAGCCGATGGGCTTTTATTCCCCGCAGTCGCTCATCCAAGATGCCCGGCGCCACGGCGTGCGGGTGCTGCCGGTGAGTATCAATGATTCTGGTGCGCAGGCCCGCGCAACGGGGTCGGGCGAGATTCGGCTGGGCCTGAACCTCATCAAGGGGCTGGGGGAGTCTGCCGCCGAGCGCGTGGAGGCGGCCGCGCCTTTTGCTAGCGTGTCCGATCTTTCGCGCCGGGCGGATCTCAGCGTGGAGCAGGTGGAAGCGCTGGCCACGGCTGGAGCATTGGAGTGCTTGGGGCTGGATCGTCGTCAAGCGTTGTGGCAGGCCGGAGTTGCCGCCACCGAGCGCGAGGGAATGCTGCCTGGCACTTCCGCGCTGGCTGCACCGCACCTGCCTGGCATGTCCGCCTTCGAGCTTATGGCTACCGACGTCGCCTCCACCGGCGTGACCCATAACCAGCAGCCCATGGAGCTGGTGCGTGCCTCGCTTGCCGACGTCCTACCTGCTTCCCAACTTCCCCATGTTCCCGATGGCACCCGCGTGTGCATTGCCGGCATTATTACCCACCGCCAGCGCCCGCGTACCGCATCTGGCCTGACCTTTTTGGGTGTGGAGGATGAAACCGGCCTGATGAATGTGATGGTTTCACCTGGATTGTGGTCGCGGCACAAGGTGTTGGCCCGCACCGCCCGCGCAATGATTATTCGAGGCATCGTGCAAAATGCCACCGGGGCGGTCAGCGTGGTCGCGGACAAGCTCGAGCCGCTGGACTTTGGCGAATTCCTCTCCCGCGGCTCCCGCGATTTCCGCTAGTTTCCTCCGCTGCGCAGCTCGTCCGCGTTGAGCTTATTGGCCAATTCCTTGGCTACCGCAAAAGGGATCCACAGCAGTTGGGTATAGATGAGCTTGGCAAAGAAGATGGCGATACTAGCCCCCGAGGTCGCCTCCTCCACTGCAACCTGCTCCGCCCCGAGAAAGCGCAGGCCGAATGCGGTGGTGACGGCGACGAGGAAGAGCACTATAGAAATAACCACTGCGGTCTTAAGCCCTGTGTCGCGGGCGTCGGTATGCAGGCGCAGTTCGTACTCATCCATCTCCGTGGTGGGTTCATCGAGGCGACGGATGGACTGCCGGAGCGACGTGGTGTAGATGGTGGCCGCGATACCGGCAATCGGCCATAGCAAGTTAGACAAGCTGAGCGTGAAGAAGTGCAGGGCCGCAGCCACGATAGCCAGGCCGAGGAAAATATCGCCGGCCAGGACAAGGCGCTTGCGGCGAGAAACGGAGGCGGAAATCGTGTTAGCCATTAGGAATTCTTCCTGTAGATTTCAGTGGACATGGGGGAAAATTCCTGGCGGGAAAAAATAGCCTCCACGGGGAGGTCAAAGACCTCACAGACGCGGAAGGCTAAGTCCAGGCTGGGCGAGTGGTCGCCGCGCTCAAGCGCGCCGACGGTCTGAGGGTTGACGTCGATGGCCTCGGCCAGCTGCGCGCGCGACATGTCCCGCTCGGCGCGCAGTACGCGTACCCGGTTATAAATGGGTGCGGAGGGCTTCTTCTTTGGGGACATAAGTCAAAGTATTGCATAAACCCAACGACCTGGCAAGGGTTACTACTCGACGCCGAAGATATCCCCTGGCTGGCAGTCCAGTGCCGCGCATAATGCTGCCAGAGTGCTAAAGCGTACGGCCTTGGCCCGATTATTCTTCAGAACGGAGAGATTAACTGGAGTGATGCCGCGCTGGATGGCCCACCAATCGATGCCGAGCTGACGAGGGTACCAATGGTTTTCCGTTAAGGAAACGGTAAGTTGCCCAAGGGGTTCTCCTGATTGTTACTGTCAATAACTATGAGCGAAGAAATGAATCCCGTCTCGCCGCGGCTGGTGACCTCGCGCTATATCCACCATTTGAGCTGGATGTTTCTGCTCGCCGCGGCCGCCGCTGCAGCGGGGTTTTGGTGGACCCCGTGGTTCTACTGGGCGGCCGGCATCTTCGTCGGTCTTTTCTTCTGGCTGCTCTGGCTCATTCCCGCTCAAGTGCGCAATATGGGTTGGCTCGAAACCGACGACGAGCTGCTTATCACCCGCGGCAAGCTCTGGTACACCTTCACCGTCGTGCCCTACGGCCGCATCCAATTCGTCGACGTCACCTCCGGGCCCATCGATCGCGCCCTCGGGCTGAAAAAGCTGCAGCTCCACACGGCTTCGGCCAGCACGGATGCCACCATCAAAGGCCTAGAAGCCCCGCTTGCCGACGCCCTCCGCACCCGCCTTGCCCACCAAGCCCGCGAACGGATGAGCGGCCTATGAGCCCCCAGCCGAGCTTCCGTCGCGTCCACCGCCTTACCCCACTGTTGCGTCTGTGGTCGGTCATCCTGGCCCTCATCGCGGGCTTCGCCCTCAACGCCAACATGGAGGCCCTGCGCGATATCTTTGCCTTTATTACCGGCGAACACCGCGGCGAGGCCTTGCGTGATACCGCCCTTGCCCTCGCCGGTTTCATCACGGTCTGCGCGGTGGTGTGGCTCGCCTCCGGCCTATGGTGGCGCCGCATGGGTTATCAGCTCGGCGCGGAAGAGCTTTCCCTGCGCCGCGGCCTCTTATCTGTCCAACTGCGCACCGCGCGCTATGACCGCACCCAGGCCGTTGACGTCGTGGAACCCGTCATCGCCCGTCTCTTTCGTCTCGCGGCCGTGCGGGTGGAAACTGCTGGCGGCCAATCTTCTGTCATCGAAATCGCCTACCTCAAAAAGTCCGACGCCGAGGCCCTACGCGATGACATCCTCGCCCGCGTTCACGGCGCTCCCACCTCCCAAACCGAGGCGCCGGCCGAGGAACCAGCTCTCGTGCCCGAGATTCCCATCGCCCGCTCCCTGATTGCGGCCGCGTTGCGCACGTCCACGCTTTTCCTCGTCGGCTTCCTCATCCTGGTTGTGGTTACGCGGCTGCCGCTCTCGGCCGCGCTGCCCATCCTCGTCGGCGCCCTGCCCAACGCCTGGAACGTGCTCGATTCTTCCTGGCGTTATACCGCCCGCACCGACGGCGAGGTACTCAATATCACCTACGGCCTGGCCGATCGCCGCCGCCAAAGCATTCGCCTTGACCGCATCCACGCCGTGCAGATAACTCAGCCCTTCCTCTGGCGGCCACTAGGCTGGTACGAGGTACGGGTCTCGGTGGCGGGGTATGGGGCGTCGGCAAGCGGAAAGGCTTCTGGTTCCACCCGCATCCTGCCGGTGGGCACCCTCGCCCAAGCCCGGCAATTCCTGCCGGCCGACGCCGCGCCCACCTACGCCTCGCCAGCCCGCGCCAAGTGGGTCTCCCCGCTGGACTACCGCCAACAAACCGTGGCACTTACCGGCGGCTACGTCATAGTGCGCAACGGCCGGCTCAATCGCCGCGTCAAAGCCATCCACACCTCCCATATCCAGGAGCTGACCTACCGCCGCGGGCCGATTTCCCAGGCGCTCGGCCTAGCCACCGTCGGCCTCGACCTAGTCCAGGGCCCGGTACGTATGGACGCGCGCAACCTCACGCTTGCCGACGCCACCGCACTCCTTACCCAGCTACGCTCTCGCCAACTGCCGGAGCTTAAACCGCCCCGTTAAATCCCAATTGGCGCCACGCCTCAAATACGGCCGTCGAGGCCGAATTCGACAAGTTCATTGAGCGCCTGGCCGGCACCATCGGAATGCGCACGCGGTCCGTTACGCGCGGATGATTGATGTGCTCCTCTGGCAGGCCGGTCGGCTCCGTGCCAAAGAGTAGGACATCGCCTTCTTGGTATTCGATATCCGTAAACCACTTATCCGTATGCGTGGTAAAAGCGAAGACGCGCGCGCCCGGCAGCGCATCCATGCAGGCCTGGAAGTCCTTGTGAATCTGCACATCGGCCAAATCGTGATAATCCAGACCGGCGCGCTTTAAGTGCTTATCGTCGAAATTGAAACCCAGTGGCTCAATCAGGTGCAGGCTCGCACCCGTCACCGCGGCCGTGCGAATCGCGTTGCCCGTATTAGTAGGGATGACTGGGTTATCAAAGACAATGTGCAGCTGGCTCATGCCTTCAGTCTAGGATGGTGGCTATGAGCGCTACCAAACTAGATGGCACACTGTACCGCGACGAGATTTTTTCCGACCTTGCCCAGCGCGTGTCCGCGCTGAAGGAGAAGGGGATTACCCCTGGCCTGGCGACCGTCCTCGTAGGTGAGGATCCGGGCTCCCAATCCTATGTGAAGATGAAGCATCGCGACTGCGAAAAGCTTGGCATCAACTCCATCCGCAAGGACCTGCCGGCCGATATCACCCAGGAAGAACTAGAAGCCGTCATCGATGAGCTCAACGCCGATGATGCCTGCACCGGCTACATCGTCCAGTTGCCGCTGCCTAAGCACCTGGATGAAAACGCCATCCTCGAGCGCATTGACCCCGCCAAGGATGCCGATGGCCTGCACCCGGTTAACCTAGGCAAGCTCGTGCTCAACGAGGAGGCGCCCCTGCCGTGCACCCCGAACGGCTGCCTGCATCTGCTGCGCCGCTTCGGCGTCGAGCTCAACGGCGCCAAGACCGTGGTCATCGGCCGTGGTGTTACCGTAGGCCGCCCCATCGGCCTGATGCTTACCCGCCGCAGCGAGAATTCCACCGTCACCCTGTGTCACACCGGCACCAAGGACTTGGCCGCTGAGACCCGCGAGGCCGATATCGTCATTGCCGCCGCCGGCCAGCCCCACATGCTCACGGCAGACATGATTAAGGAAGGCGCCGCGCTTCTCGACGTCGGAGTTTCCCGCGTCGACGGTAAGCTCACCGGCGACATCCACCCAGACTGCTGGGACAAGGCCGGATACGTTTCCCCGAACCCCGGCGGCGTCGGCCCGCTGACCCGTGCCTTCCTGGTACGCAATATCGTCGAGCGCGCGGAAAAGTTGGCGTGAATCTAGACAATCCGCACGACGCCGAGCTCGCGCCCTCCCCACTGCCGCCTGCCGCGCAGTGGGCAGCAATTGGCATCTTCGTGGCCGGCGTGGTTATCTCCGCCGGCTATGCTGTCTTCGAATACTGGCGCCGGGCCACGTTCCTCCTCGGCCTGGCCTTGCTGTGGCTCACCGTGGTCCGACTGACGTGTGATTCCAGCCGCGTCGGCGTGCTGGCCGTACGCTCGCGCCGCTTTGACGCCTGCTTTACCGGCTTAGTCGGCGCCGTGATGGCCTTTCTGGCCTTTTCTGTGGACTCGCTCGGTAGCTAGTTATCCACAGGTTTTTCGTAGAGCCTTCACCTATTTCGGCCTGAAAGGGTGTGGTTCGGCCGGTTATCCACAGGTAACCGCCCGCCTCCGCGCGCTGGGTTGCGCGGCCGGTTTAGGCTCGGGGCCATGATTTCGAACTACCTGGCTGCCGTGAACTCCCCGATGGTGCTCATCGGGGAGTGCGTTGGGCTGTCGGTAGAAGAGCTCGTCGATAAGGGCTTTAGTGATCGCGAGGCCGCCGAGTTTGCCCGCCTGGCCGATACTTACTTCGGCCGCACCTCCTTTGGCGCTAAACAGCGCGCCGCCCGCCGCACTTCGCTGCCGCTCGACGCGCTGAAAATTATCGAGCACTTCGCGCAGAAGATGAAAACCCAGCGGGCGGCTTGGGCACTGCGCGAGGCACTTTGCGCCCTGCGCCTTTCCACCAGCGAGATTGAAAAGTGCGCCCGCCGCATGGTGCGCGAGGAGCGCACCACCAAGCGCTCCGAAGGCGTGCGCTTGACCCGCCGCCGCGATGACCTGTGGACCCTGACAATTACCGCCGAGTCCGAGTTGGTTGCAGAAATTAATAACCACGTCTCCACCGTCGCCGATGCTCGTCGCGTCTTTGCCGAGGGCGCCTCTACCTCCACAATCACCACCAATGTGGTGCTCAACCTGAATGAGATGGTGAAGGTCACCCACGGCGAGGACGTCACCTTGCAGCTGACCATTGGCGCGCAGATATCTGGTGCGGATCTTGTCCGCCGCGCGCTTGCCGACGTCGGCCTTATCACCCTCATCCACCCCGTCACCGGTCCCGTAAACCTCTATCAATCGCGACGCTTGGCTACTTGGAAGCAACGCCAAATGGCGATGGCAGAAAACCCGGTGTGCCCGTGGCCCGACTGCCACACGCCGGCGGATGAATGCCAAGTCCACCATCTCACCCCGTGGCTGCTCGGCGGCGATACGAATCCCGAAAACCTCACCATCGCGTGCAAGTATCACAATGCTGTGAACGACGATGACCCGAATGCGCCGCCGCGTCGCGGCCGGCTCGAGCGCCGTCCTGGAGAAGGCATCGTGTGGCGCCCGCCTTGGGCGAAGCCACCCGACGATCGCTGAGCCGCTTCGTCCCTTCGCCGCCCCAGCGCAGCGCATAGTGCGCGCTGCGCGGCTTTGGCGATCCTTGCTGCTGCGATCTTTTTAAATCGAATACTCGGTGGGATCGCCTGCCGCTGCATCAATGCGCGGGTCCGGCTGGGAAAGAGTGAGGAAGTTGCGCAGGATGCGATCCATTTGGCGTGACTCGGTGAGGAAGGCGTCGTGGCCTACCGGGGAGACCACCTTGGCCATAGCCAATAGATTTCCCAGATTGCGCGAGATATGTTCTTGCTGGTGATACGGGTACAAGATGTCCGTGTCTACTCCTACGACCATTGTAGGTACCTTGGATGATCCCAGCGCGCGGTTGAGCCCACCGCGGTCACGGCCGATATCGTGGCGGTTGAGCGCCTCGGTGAGAGTGACATAGGAGCCGGCATCGAAGCGGTCGGCCAGCTTGATTCCTTGGTAATCCAGGTAGGAGTTAACGGCAAAGCGATTATCGCGGCGACGGTAAGGCCCGAGCGGGTTCTCGCCGGTCTGTGCATGAACGCCGAAGCGCTCGTCAATTTCTTGTTCGCCGCGGTAGGTCAGGTGCGCAATGCGGCGCGCGGCCGCCAGCCCCTCGCGCGGGCGCTGGGCGGAAGCGTAATAATCGCCGCCGTGCCAGAACGAATCTTGCTCGATGGCCGCGATTTGCGCCGACTGGATGCCAATCTGCCAAGCAGAGGCGCGGGCCGAAACGGCAATGACGCAGGCCGCGTCGAGGAAATCGGGGTGCATCAGTGTCCACTCCAGCGTGCGCGCGCCACCCATTGAGCCGCCGATGACGGCATGCACGTGGGTGATGCCAAGTTCGTGCAATGCGGCACGCTCGGCCGCAACGAGGTCGCGCACGGAAAGCGCGGGAAAACGCGAACCCCAAGCACGGCCATCGTCTGGGTGCGGAGAAGCCGGGCCGGTAGAGCCTGCGCAGCCGCCCAGTGCATTGGTAGCGATAATGCACCACTTCGTCGTATCCAGCGCCTTGCCGGGGCCTACCAAGTCGGCCCACCACTCGGCCACATTCGAGTCACCGGTAAGTGCGTGTTCGACCAGGATGACGTTATTGGCCCCATGCGGATCGCCGAGAAGGTGGCCGAAGCGGTGGTAGGCAATGTGGGCGTCGGCAAGCGTGGCGCCGGCTTCGGTGTGGAAATCGCCGATGCTAACTAGCTTCATACCAGCGCGTTAAAGCCCAGCTCGAGGTCCGCGATGATGTCATCGATGTACTCGATGCCCACGGACAGGCGGATAGTGGATTGAGTAATGCCGGCCGCTGCCAGCGCAGGTTCATTGGATTGCGAGTGCGTGGTGGTTGCCGGATGCACGGCCAGGGAGCGGGTATCGCCGATATTGGCGAGGTTGGAGTGGAGCTTGAGGGCGTCGATAAACGCCCAGGCTTCTTCGCGGCCGCCGTCGATGTCGAAGGAGAGCACGGAGCCGGTATAGGCATAGCCGAGCTTTTCCTTGGTGGCCTTATACGGCGAGGAGTCGAGGCCGGCGTAGTTGACCTTGGTGACCTTGGCGTGGCCTTCCAGGTACTCGGCGACGGCTTGGGCGTTGGCATTGTGCTTTTCGACGCGCAGTCCCACCGTCTCAATTCCATTCAGCGTCAGCCAGGCGTTGAAGGGGGAGATGGCGGCGCCGGTATCGCGCAGCAGGCCAGCGCGGGCCTTGAGCGCGAAGGCCGAAGCGCCGAGGTCGGCGTATTTGAGTCCGTGGTAGGCCTCATCCGGGGTGACGAAATAGGGGAATATGGGCTCGCCGTTGCGGGTGACGGTCCAGTCGAAGGAGCCGCCGTCGATAATCGCGCCGCCGACGGCCGAGCCATTGCCGGTATAGAACTTGGTAGTGGAGACCACGACGATATCTGCGCCGAGGTCCAGCGGCCGGGCGAGGGCGGCGGTGGCGATGGTGTTATCCACGATGAGCGGGACCTGGTTATTGTGGGCGATCTCGGCGATGGCCGGGATATCAAGGACATCGGCCACGGGGTTGCCGAAGGTCTCGCCATAGAATGCCTTGGTATTTGGCTGCACGGCGTCTTGCCAGGAGGCCGGGTCGTCCGGGTCCTCGACGAGGGTGACGTCGATGCCTAGGCGCTTGAGCGTGACGGTAAAGAGGGTGGAGGTGCCGCCGTAGAGACGCGGGGAAGTCACGATGTGGTCGCCGGCCGAGGCGAGGTTCAAAATGGCCGCGGTTTCGGCGGCCTGGCCGGAAGCGAAGGCAACGGCCGCGACGCCGCCCTCGAGGGAAGCGAGGCGTTCTTCCAGCGCGTCCTGGGTGGGGTTGGTCAGGCGGGTGTAGATGGGGCCTGCGTCGGAAAGATTAAAGCGGTTGGCCGCGTGCTCGGCGTCGTTAAAAACGTAAGAGGTGGTCTGGTAAATCGGCACATTGCGGGCGTTGTGGTGCCCGTCGAGGTTTTGGCCTGCGTGTACAGAGCGGGTAGCGAAGGACCAGTTGGAATTGGAGTTATCGTATTTCGTCGTCATGCTTGGCAAGACTAGACCAAGCGGTATATATAGCGAACGATTTTGTAGAAACGCGCTGGCAGCCGTGAGAATAAAAATAGACCAAGCGGTCGGTGTGGCGCTTGGTCTGGTGGGGTGTCTTTCTTAGTGGCGGCGGTCGTGCTCCTCGAGCTGATTAGCAATGCGGCTAGTATTCGCGCGGGTGTCATTGCTATTGCGCACGAGCGTGACCACGAGGGCGATAATTCCAGCGAGGATAAGGACGAAAACGAGGATGAGAAGGAGCTCAATCGGACCTAAAGACATCTAGTACCTTTCGTTTATGATCGTTGGAATTAAGGTATCACTGCCGTAAAGCGGCCGCGACTGCAGAAAGGCTTTCGCGTAGCTCGGCATCGCTGAGGTGGCCGAAGCCGAGTACGACGCCGTCTTCAGCATCGGCGCCGCCCCAATAATCGCGCAGCGGGGTGAGTTTGATGCCGCGGGCGGCAGCGCGGGGGACAACGGCCGGATCGCACAGTAGGACTGCGTGGAGACCACCGTGGATGGGAAGGAGCTGGGTGCCATCGATGGAGCCAAGCGCTTCGGCCACTAGGTTGCGGCGGTGTTTATAGGTGCGGCGCATGCGGCCGGTGTGGCGTCGTAAAGCGCCGCTGGCAAGGTAGTGGGCGAGCGCGGCCTGGGGGATGGAGCCGACGGGTTGGCCGAAGATATCGCGCACGCGGTCCACGGCCGGGCGCAAGCGTGGCGGGAGGACGAGGTAACCGCAGGCAATCGAGGGGGAAATGACGGAAGAAAAGGTCCCGAGTAGCACGGTGTGTTCTGGGGCGAGTGCGGCCAGGGCAGGCAGCGGCTGGCCGACGTAGCGCAGCTCGGAGTCGAAGTCGTCCTCGATGAGGAGGGCGTCATGTGCGCGGGCCCATTCGACGAGCTCTGCGCGCCGGGCTGCAGGCAGGGAGCCGCCGTAGGGATATTGATGGCTGGGGGTGACGATGAGGGCGTCGAGGTCGGCGGTGGGAACAGTGACGCCGTCGCGGCCGGTGGGGAGTTCCAGCAGCGTGTGGCCGAGGGCCTGGGGGACTCGGCGCAGGCTGGGGTAGCCGGGTGATTCCACGCCCACGCGCAGCTGTCGGCCGAGGGCGCGCAGGAGTACCGAAAGGCCATCGCGGGCACCGGCCGTGATGAGGATGCGGGTTGGGTCGACGTTAAGCCCGCGCATGTGGCGCAGGTGCGCGGCGACCTCGCGGGGAAGGTCGCCGGAGGGGTCGACGGCCGCAGCGCGCCACGCGGCCCTCCATTCAGGGGTGAGGATGCCGGCGGTGTCGGGCAGGCCGGGGGTCAGTGACACCAGCTCGGGTTCGGCGGCCGGTGTGGGGGCCGGCTCCGGCCGTGGGGCACGCGCGTGGGGGAGCAGCGGGTTGATGACGGTGCCGGAGCCAACCTCGGCCGTGAGGTAGCCCTCGGCTGTGAGTTGGTCGTAGGCGGTGACCACGCTGCCTCGGGAAACGCTGAGCTGCGAAGCCAAGTTGCGGGTCGAGGGAACGCGCTCGCCGGGCCGGAGGACGCCGGCGGCAACCTGGGTGCGCAGGGCCGCGGCGATTTGCACGGGCAGCGGCCGCGTATCAGAGGGATCGAGGCGGAGAGGCACTCCTTCATCATAAGTGGTCTAATCCAACACGCTGAAAATGGCTCTTGTCTTGTACCAATTGTGTGGGCCACTATGTGACCTATGACTGAACAGGTAAATGAACAAGGACGCGCCACTACGCGCGTGAAGCGAGGACTAGCCGATATGTTGAAAGGCGGCGTCATTATGGACGTCGTCACGCCGGAGCAGGCGCGCATTGCGGAGGACGCGGGTGCGTCGGCAGTTATGGCGTTGGAGCGTGTGCCGGCCGATATTCGTGCGCAGGGCGGGGTGGCCCGCATGTCGGATCCAGAGCTAATTGAGGGCATCGTCGAAGCGGTGGACATCCCGGTCATGGCCAAGGCCCGCATTGGCCACTTTGTGGAGGCTCAGATCCTCGGCGAGCTGGGCGTGGACTTCATCGATGAGTCCGAGGTGCTCAGCCCGGCCGATTATGTCAACCACATCAATAAGTGGGACTTCGACGTGCCATTCGTGTGTGGCGCGACCAACCTGGGTGAGGCGCTGCGCCGCATCACCGAGGGTGCGGCCATGATTCGTTCCAAGGGCGAGGCCGGCACGGGCGATGTCTCGGAGGCCGTGAAGCACCTGCGCACGATTAAGGCCGAGATTGCCCGCCTGCGCCACCTGGATCGCGATGAGCTCTACGTCGCGGCCAAGGAGCTGCAGGCACCGTACGACCTGGTCGCAGAGGTTGCGGAGACCGGCAAGCTCCCGGTTGTGCTTTTTGTCGCCGGTGGCGTGGCCACGCCTGCCGACGCCGCCCTTGTCCGCCAGATGGGCGCCGAAGGCGTCTTCGTCGGCTCCGGCATCTTCAAGTCCGGCGAGCCCGCCAAGCGTGCGGAGGCCATCGTCAAGGCGGCGACCCTCTACGACCAGCCGGCCGAACTAGCCAAGCTTTCCCGCGGCCTGGGCGAGGCCATGGTGGGCATCAATGTCAACGACGTGCCCGCGCCGCACCGCCTGGCTGAGCGCGGATGGTAGCCACCGTTGGGGTGCTGGCGCTGCAGGGCGGCGTCGAGGAGCACCTGCGCATTCTTGATGAGCTCGGTGTTGCTACTCGCCGGGTGCGGGTGCCGCGGGACCTGGACGGGCTCGACGGGCTGGTGATTCCGGGCGGCGAGTCGAGTGTCATCGACAAGCTGGCGCGCAGCTTCGATCTGGCCGAGCCGCTGCGCGACGCCGCAGCTGCAGGCCTGCCCGTGCTCGCGACCTGCGCTGGGCTCATCTACTGTGCCCGCGAGCTCGATAACCCCGCGCCGGGCCAGCAGACCTTGGGCCTGCTGGATGTGACGGTGCGGCGCAATGCCTTTGGCAACCAGCGTTTTTCCGCCGAGCGGACAGTGGACGTGGTCGTTGCTAAAGACCAGTCGCTGCCGATTGAGGCGAGCTTTATCCGCGCACCGCTGGTCACCCGCGTAGGCGAGGGCGTCGAGGTCATCGCGACGGCGCCGGGCGAGGACGGCGACGCGGTGGTCGGTGTGCGCCAAGGCCGCGTGACGGCGCTGAGCTTTCACCCAGAAGAAAATGGCGACGCTCGCGTGCACGCCGCCTGGCTCGATAGCTTCTAAATCTGCGCGCATACCAAAGCCGCCCCGCAGCGAATTGATGAACGCTGCGGGGCGGCTTTTGCCTGGGAAGAATTACTTCTTCAGGCCGTCAATGATCTCGTTGAACCTAGCAACTGGGCGCATGACGGCAGAGGTCTTCTCGTCATTTGGCCAGTAGTAGCCGCCGAGGTCGGCGGGGTTGCCCTGGGCGTCGACAAGCGCCTGGGCGATCTCGTCTGCCTGGGAGGACAGCTGGGAAGCCACGTCCTTGAAGGCTGCGGCGAGATCGGCATCATCGGTCTGGTTAGCCAGCTCTTCGGCCCAGAAGGTGGCCAGGAAGAAGTGGGAACCGCGGTTGTCGATTTCGCCTACCTTGCGGGACGGGGACTTGCCCTCATTGAGTAGGCGCTCGGTGGCCTTGTCCAAGGTAGCGGCTAGGACGCCGGCTTTCTCGTTGCCGTTGGTCTGCTTTTCGTGGCGGAAGGACTCGGCCAGGGCCAGGAACTCGCCGAGGGAATCCCAGCGCAGGTGGTTTTCTTCTTCTACCTGCTGGACGTGCTTCGGGGCGGAGCCGCCGGCACCGGTCTCGAAGAGGCCGCCACCTGCCATGAGTGGAACCACAGATAGCATCTTGGCGGAGGTGCCCAGCTCGAGGATGGGGAAGAGGTCCGTGTTGTAGTCACGCAGCACGTTGCCGGTAACGGAGATGGTGTCCTCGCCGCGGCGGATGCGCTCGATGGAGGTCTTGGTAGCGGTTACCGGGTCCTCGATGGAGATGTCTAGGCCCTCGGTGTCGTGGTCCTTAAGGTACTTCTCCACTAGGGACTTGATGTTGCGGTCGTGGCCGCGCTCTGGGTCGAGCCAGAAGATGGTCTTCATGCCGGACAGGCGAGCGCGGTTGACGGCGAGCTTGACCCAGTCCTGGATCGGGGCATCCTTGGTCTGGCAGGCGCGCCAGATATCGCCTTCCTCCACGTCGTGGGAGATGAGGACCTCGCCCTGGGAGTTGCGAACCTCAACAGTGCCCGCGGCCGGGATCTTGAAGGTCTTATTGTGGGAGCCGTACTCCTCGGCCTTCTGCGCCATCAGGCCAACGTTCGGCACGGTACCCATGGTGGTCGGGTCGAAGGCACCATTTTCCTTGCAGTCCTCGATAACAGCCTGGTACACGCCAGCGTAGGAGGAATCCGGAATGACGGCGAGGGCGTCCTGCTCCTCGTCGTTCTTATTCCACATGTGGCCGGAGGTACGGATCATGGCGGGCATGGAGGCGTCAATAATGACGTCGGAAGGCACGTGCAGGTTGGTGATGCCCTTGTGGGAGTTGACCATGGCAAGGTCGGGGCCGTCGGAAAGCGCGGCATCGAAAGCGGCCTTGATTTCTTCGCCATTGTCCAGGTTCTTCAGGCCCTCGTAGATAGCGCCCAAGCCGTTCTCGCCGTTGAGGCCGGCAGCCAGCAGCTCCTCGCCATACTTGTCATATACATCAGCAAAGAAAGCGCGGACGACGTGGCCGAAGAGGATGGGGTCAGAGACCTTCATCATGGTGGCCTTCAGATGGGTGGAAAAGAGCACGCCCTCTTCCTTGGCGCGCTTGACCTGTGCGATGAGGAACTCATCCAGAGCCTTGGCGGACATGAAGGTGCCGTCGATGACCTCGCCCTTGAGAACCGGCAACTCCGGCAGCAGGGTCTGCTCGCCGTCGGCGGTCTTAAGGACGATGGACAAGGTGTCCTCGTTTTCCAGGATGACGGACTTTTCATTGTGGCGGAAGTCGTTGTCCGCCATGGTGGCAACGTTGGTCTTGGAGTCCTTGGACCACTCACCCATGCGGTGCGGGTGCTTCTTGACAAAGTTCTTCACGGCCTCCGGTGCGCGGCGGTCGGAGTTGCCCTCACGCAGCACCGGGTTAACAGCGGAGCCCTTGACGGAATCGTAGCGGGTAGCGATGTCCTTTTCTTCCTCGGTGGAAGGGTTATCCGGGTAATCAGGCAGGTCGTAGCCGGCAGCCTGCAGCTCCGCGATGGCCTTCTTCAGCTGCACCAGGGAAGCGGAAATATTCGGCAGCTTGATGATATTTGCTTCCGGAGTCTTGGCCATCTTGCCCAGCTCTGCCAAGGCGTCTTCGACCTTCTGCTCTTCGGTCAGGCGCTCTGGGAACTGCGCGGCGATGCGGGCGGCCAGCGAAATATCTCGGGTTTCTACGTCAATGCCCGCAGTAGAAGCGAAGGCCTCCACGATGGGCTTGAGGGAGTAGGTCGCCAGCAGCGGCGCCTCATCGGTACGGGTCCACGTAATCTTTGCCATGATTCTCCTAATTAACGTTGGAAAATTGCTCAAGTGCCCAGAGTACCGATTTTGTGGGCGGCATGTGGGCCAGTTTGCTGATAGTGATCCCCCATTTGCGCCCCTTGAAAAGGGTTGCGTGGCTAGCATCACCCACTGGCTGGCGGGGTGGAGATATTCACGGCCGCCCGCTGCGGGCATGCTGCAGATAAACGCGGGGTGTACCCTCACTCTCCATGAAAATCATCGACGAGCTAAGCCCGCGCAGCGCCCATGAACCCCGCATTCGGCGTCGTCCGTTGCCTTTACAAACGGAGATTACCGCTGGTCGCCGCGCTATTGTCATGGTGGCGATGGCGCTTGGTGCCTTTGCCATTGGCACTACGGAGTTCGTGTCGATGGGCCTGCTGCCGCTTATCGCGGATGATTTTGGCATTTCGGAAGAAAACGCCTCGACTCTCATCACCATTTACGCGATGGGCGTGGTGGTCGGTGCCCCGCTGATTGCGGCCTTTACCGGCAAGCTCCCACGCCGTCGCTTGATCCTGCTGCTCATTGGATTCCTCGTGGTGGGAAACCTGCTATCGGTGGTGGCACCGAATTACGCCATCCTCATGGTGGCGCGCTTCATTGCGGGTATGCCGCACGGTGCTTATTTCTCCGTGGCGAACCTTTCGGCCGCATCCATGGCGCCTCCAGGCGGCCGCGGCAAGGCCATGGCCTACGTAGGCATGGGTCTGGCCATCGCCACGGTCATTGGGGTGCCGGCCGCGCAGGCGCTTGGCTCCGCGTTAGGCTGGCAGGCGGCCTACCTTGTGGTTGTGGCGCTGGGCATTATCACCGCCATTGCGTTGTTTTTCCTGATGCCGCACATGACGGAGATGAAACAGACCGATATCCGCACGGAGTTTGGGGCGTTTAAAAATAGCCAGGTGTGGTTCACCGTCATCATGGGCGTGGTGGGCTTTGGCGGCATGTTCTCCGTCTATACCTATATTTCTTGGACCATGACCGAGGTTGCCGGCATGGATCAGAGCCTCATCTGGGTCGTGCTCATGGCCTATGGCATCGGCATGACCATCGGTAATGCCTTCGGCGGCTGGCTGGCGGACCGCAACCTGGAGTTTGGCATCATTTTTGCCTTGGCCTGCCTGATCGTTATTTTGACGGCCTTTTATTTCCTCTCCGGACACGCCATCCCGGCCACGATTTGCTTTGGCTGCGTAGCGTTTATGGGCTCCACCTTGGTGCCTTCGCTGCAGCTGCGCTTGGTGCATGTGGCTGGCGACGCCCAGACTTTGGCCGCCGCACTCAACCAGTCCGCGTTGAACATTGCGAATGCAGCGGGTGCGACCATTGGTGGCGCCGTGGTGGGTGCCGGCTGGGGCTACTCCGCTCCGGCACTGGCGGGTGCCGGCCTGGCGGCTGCGGGTTGCCTGGTGTGGGCTGCGACGATGTGGGATAAAAAGCGCCTTGCTCGCCATTCATAAACGGACCGATATGCTGGTTGCATGACCCTTACCATCGCGAGCGTTAACGTCAACGGAATCCGCGCTGCGTGTAAGCAGCGCAATGAAAATAATCCCGGCATGAATGCCTGGTTAGAGGCGACTTCGGCCGATATCGTGCTCATGCAAGAGGTGCGCGCTACCCCGCAGCAGGCCGAAAAAGCCTTGGCCCCGGCCCTGGAGGCGGGCTGGCATTTGGCTCTTGCCGACGCCGCCGCAAAGGGCCGCGCCGGCGTGGGCATCTTGTCTCGCACCCCGCTTGCCGACGTCGAAGTGGGCTTCGGCTCCTTTAGCGACGCCGGCCGCTGGATTGCCGCTACCACCCGCGATATTCGCGTCGCTTCTCTGTACCTGCCTTCCGGTGATACGGGTTCGCCGAAATTGGATGAAAAGTACCGCTTCTTGGACGAGTTCCAAGACATTCTGGCGGATAACTCAGCGCGCACGAACCCCGATGGCAGCCCGGCCGAGATGGTGATAGGCGGCGATTGGAATATCTGCCACCGCGCCCAGGACCTGAAGAATAATAGGGCCAATGAAAAGAAGGCCGGCCACCTGCCCGAAGAGCGCGCCTTCATGGACCACGTCTTTGGTGCGTTCCCGGATGATGAGCCGCAGGAAAAGAAGAACCTGGGGCAGTGGCAGGGCGTTGTCGACTACGCCGGCGGCGAGCCGTGGGCCCCAACCACAGAGCCACAGTGGTTCGACGTAGCCCGTCGCCTCCATCCGGACGAAGACGGCCCCTATACCTGGTGGACCTACCGCGGCCAGGCCTTTAATAACAACGCTGGGTGGCGCATCGATTATCAGGCGGCTACCCGTCCGATGCTGGAGCGCGCGCAGCGCACCTGGGTGGAAAAGGCCCCCACCGTGGAGCAGCGCTGGTCCGACCATTCCCCACTAGTGGTGGAGTACAGCTGATGACGCCATTATTTAGCGTCCTTTACGTAGTCGGCATTACCGCCGAGTCTATGACCGCCGCATTATCCGCTGGACGCCAAAAACTCGACCTATTTGGTGTCACCATGATCGCCTCCATGACGGCGCTCGGCGGCGGCACGGTGCGCGATATGATCCTCGATGATCCTCCATTTACCTGGGTAGAGCACCCCATTTATTTGGTGATTGTCATCGTGGCGGCCGTGGTGACGGTGGGCATGTCCTTCCTTATGCACTACTTCCGCCATCTCTTCCTCATCTTGGATGCCCTAGGGCTCGCGGTCTTTTCGGTGCTGGGCACCCAAATCGCAGTCCACCTGGGCCACGGGTTCATTATTGCCTCGGTGTCTGCGGTGATTTCCGGCGTTTTTGGTGGCGTGCTGCGTGACCTGCTTTCAGATCGCATTCCGCTGGTCTTTTCCGGCGAATATTATGCCGCCATTTCCCTGCTGGCCGCGGCGCTTTTTATGGCGCTCTACCATGGCGGCTTGGCCGAAGAACCGGCCGCGATCATCACCGCCTCCGTGTGCTTTATTGCCCGCTTGGCCGCGATCTACTTCAAGAAGGGCTTGCCCGTCTTTGAATATCGTGATGCCGAACAGCAGATGGACCCGCGTTTGCGGTTGTCCGCGCGCATCGTGCGCGATGGCGCCCGCAAGGCCAAGCGCAAGGCAGGCGCGGCCACGCGATACGCCAGCCCCATCACGCGTCCGTTGACTAGGCCTTTAAGCCGCCCGTTTAAGAACAAGACACGAGCTTTTTCTACTGCGGCAGAGGGGGCGGACTACGACGATATTTCCAGCAACCGCATCGCGCGCCGCCCGAAGCAACAATCGATTACCCGGCCGAGTGGCCGGCACTCGCCAGGGGCGCGGGGAGTAAACGTGGAGCAGCAGTGGAGCTTTAATAAGGGGGACGTCGGCAAGCGCAAGGCGCCTAAACACAAGCAGTAGTGCTACTATGGTTAGGTAAAAAATTCAGTAATCTGCAACGGAGAAAGTTCATGGCTCGCGCAATTATTTCTTTCGTCCTCGGCGCTGTAATCCTCGGCCTGAGCATCTGGTGGTGGACCGTTGTTGGTCCGTCCTTCGCTTTCCTCGGCCCCATCGTGCTCATGGGCGTGGGCGGCGCGCTGATGGTTTCCGGTTGGGCCATCCTGATGGACGTGGTCAGCCCCACCTCCCGCAAGATTTAAAATCTTTGCGTCGCATTCCCTCTGCCCTCCGGGCGGGGGGAATTTTTCGATCCGGGAGGGACACTGCTGGGGAAGGGTGTGGACCGCGCGCCGGAGCTAGGGGGTAGGATAAAGCACCATGACTGCAGACAATTCCACCGTTTCCCGCGTCCTGTCCGGTATCCAACCCACCGCTGATTCCTATCACCTGGGTAATTACCTGGGAGCGCTCAAGCAGTGGATTGACCTGCAGGACGGCTATGATGCCTTCTACTTCATCCCTGACCTGCACGCGATAACCGTAGAGCAAAGTCCCGAGGAGCTGCGCAACCGCACCATCGCGGGTGCCGCCCAGCTTATTGCCCTAGGCATTGACCCGGACAAGTCCACGCTCTTCGTCCAGTCGCATGTGCCTGCGCACACGGAGTTGACCTGGGTCTTTCAGTGCCTGACCGGTTTTGGTGAGGCCTCCCGTATGACCCAGTTCAAAGATAAGTCCGCCAAGCAGGGATCGGACCGCACCTCGGTGGGCCTATTTACCTACCCGATCCTCATGGCCGCAGATATTTTGCTCTACTCGCCGGATTATGTGCCCGTGGGCGAAGACCAGCGCCAGCACCTGGAGTTGACCCGCAACCTGGCCGAGCGCTTCAACAATAAGTACGGCGATACCTTCAAGGTGCCCGAGCCGTTTATCCCAGAGGGCGCGGCCAAGATTTATGACCTGCAGGAGCCGACCTCCAAGATGTCTAAGTCCGGAGCCAACCCCAAGGGTTTGGTCAACCTCTTGGATGCGCCGAAGACCTCGGCTAAGCGCATTAAGTCCGCCGTGACGGATGACTTGGGTTCGGTAGCCTTTGACCGCGAAAATCAGCCGGGTGTGTCTAACCTATTGGTCATCCAGTCCGCGCTGACCGGTGAATCCATCGATTCCTTGGTGGAGAAGTACGCCGACCAGGGCTATGGCCACCTCAAGGTCGATACCGCAGATGCGCTGCAGGAATTTACCACTCCGCTCAAGGCACGCTTTGATGAGCTGATGGCGGATCGCGGCGAGCTCGAGCGCATTCTGGCCAAGGGCGCAGAGACGGCGCAAGAGATTGCCCAGCCGCTTGTCGACGACGTCTATGAAAAGGTCGGCTTCCTTCCTCGCCTGCGCAAGTAGTCGGCGGCTGCTTCCCCCATGCACCACCCCACAAAGGGACAAGTGGGCATTTGCCAGTTACTCTAGGTGGGATAAAAACTGTGCGAGCAAGAAGGGAAGCACGTGCCTACCACCACGCAATCCTCCTCGAAGAAGACGGACCACTACGGCATCGAACGCGCTAATGCCGACGAACCTGGTGCGGTAGATAAGATCCGCGCCAAGTCCAGATTCGTTGATCACCTGATGCGCATGAACGAGCGCTATGGTGCAGAAGGCGGCAATCAATTTGCCGCCGGCATCACCTATTACTCGGTGCTGTCTATCTTCCCGCTCGCGATGCTGATCGTGGCTACCGTCGCCGCCGTCTTGGCTAATCGCGAGGACTTGCTCAATGATCTGCAGTCCCAGATCACCAGCTCGCTAGATGGCGATATGGGCGATACGGTCAACGAGATTCTCGATACGGCCATTGAGCAGCGCGGGGCCATGTTTGGTATCGGTGGTTTGACCACCCTGTGGTCCGGACTGGGCTGGATGAATAACCTGCGCATCGGCATCTCGGCTATGTGGGGCATCGACGCCAACGAAGGCGGTTCCTTCCTGAAGAAGAAGCTTTCTGACTTGGTAGGTCTCATCGGCCTGATCCTGGCGTTCCTCATCGCCTTTGGCGTGACTGCCGCCGGTTCCTCTGGTCTTACCCAGAAGATTTTTGAGAAGGTCGGCATCGAGTCCTTCCCGGGCATGGATTTTGTGATTTTCTTTGTCGGCTTGGCAGTGGGCCTCTTGGCTAACTTCATCGTCATGTGGTGGATGATTATGATCCTGCCGCGCACCAAGGTGCCGAAAAAATCTGGCCTCATCGGTGCGGCCATCGGTGCGGTGGCTTTCGAGCTGCTCAAGCAGCTGTCTACGGTCATCATGTCTTCTGCTACCGGCAGCCCGGCCGGCGCGGTCTTCGGTCCGGTCATCGTGCTCATGGTGGTCATGTACCTGATTTGGCGCGTGGTGCTGTATATCTCTGCGTGGACCGCCACCACCGCCGAGTCCCTGAAGTTTGCGCACCCGCCCGTCCCAGAGCCAGCCGTTATTCGCGTGTGCAATGAGGTCAAGGAGGGCGCACCGGCAGGCGCGACCTTTGGCATTGGTGCTGCTTTGGGTGCTGCGGCCGTGGGTGCGTTTAGCTTGCTGCGCCGCAAGTAAATCTCCTCCTAAGGGGTGAGGACGCCGCTGCTATTCGGCTTTAAGATAGAACATTATGAACGCCAATGACATCGCACCGAATCTTTATGAAGAGTGGGGACTAGACCGCCGCGATGGCGAGCGGGAACTCTTAGTTTTACTGGAGTCCAAGGATTTGTCGCTAGAGCAGCAAGGTCAAGACATCGAGGACCCGCGGCGTGCGCAGCTCCGCATCGCCGCCAGCGTCTTGGGGTCTGCTGCGAAGCGCGCGGAATACGATAAGGCGTGTGAGGCGGGTCTGCGCCCCACGTGGGGTGACTTGGGACAGCTGGGCGCGATAGGCCAGTGGAGCCCGCGGCCGCAGCAACAGCAGCAGCCGCAGCAGTCGCAGCAGGCTCAGTTTTTTCAGTCTGGTCAGGCGGCAGGACCGGGGTACCAAGCGCACCAAGAACCACGATTTGCGCAGACTGCTAGCCCTTATGGGTCGCCGTATGCACGCAACCCCTTTGCCCCGCAGCAAAATCCTTTCCCTCCGGCGGCGACCGCGTCCGTGCCTGCACCGCTGATTCAATCCCCAGCGCCTGAAATCAGTCAGCGCGCCGGTCAAGATGCGCGCATCGGAATGGCCATTTTGGATCTATTCTTTTTCTCACTTATCAGTGGTAGCTTCGGCGGCGCGCTGCTTTCTGGTGGTGTGGATGAACTCTCGACGTTTATCGGTGGTGTCATCATCTTGCTGCTCTACGTTTTGGGCACCGAGTGTTGGCTCGGCGCCAGCCCGGCCAAGCTGCTGATGGGCTACACAGTGCGCGATGTCGATACCAAAGAGCGGCTTAGCCTCACCCAGTCCGCAAAGCGTCAGTGGTGGCGCCTAGTCAATATTGTGCCGGGACCTGGTACCTTCGCCAGCTGGGTGGGTGCCGGCGTGCACACCTTCACCATTACGGAGAAAAATAACCGCCGCGGCTCCCACGATGAGTGGGCTAACGCCGAAGTAGTGAAAAAGCACCCACGCAAATAGCCAGCAAAGCTACAGCGCCAGCGATGACCCAGCCAAGCCACCCCTGCACCCCAGCTAAAGAGGAGCTCGCAGATTGCGTCTGGGTATCGGGCGCAGGTGTGGGTGCGGGGGAGGCAGGAGAGTCGGCGTCGGCAAGCAGCTGGCCTACGCCATCCCCAGGGGAAACCTTATAGGCCTCGTACAAAAGCTTTTGAGCCTGTTCCCAGGCACGCGGGCCGTGCTCCACGGTGGTATCGAGCAGGACCGCCTGCAAGCGCCGACCATGGCGATCGAGCGCACCGACGAAGGTATGGTGCGCATCATCGGTAAAACCCGTCTTGCCACCAATGCCGTCCGGATCGTTGAGGAAAAGCCCGTTATCGTTGCCTAATTGGTAGCCATCAAAGTCGCCCCAGCCGGGAAAATCCACGGACTCCGTATCGACAATGCGCGCAAAGGTCGGGTTATGGAAGGCCGCGCGGTAAATGCGGGAAATATCCTCGGCCGAGGTAGACATCCCCGGGGCGTCGAGCCCGGAGTAGCTGGCCGCAAAGGTGGAATTCGTGCCAATCTCGGCCGCCTTGTCATTGACCTTGCGCAAAGTGACCTCGTCGCCGCCCAATTCCTGTGCCAGCGCGTGCGCGGCATCGTTGCCGGAAGCCATGAGCAAGCCCTCAAGGAGCTGCTCCACCGTGTACTTGCCACCGGGACCGATGCCCACCGCAGAGCCGTCAATCTGTGCAGATTCTTCGCCTACCTCGACTTTCTTGTGCAGATCCAGTTCGTCGATGACCACGAGCGCCAGCAGCGCCTTAATGATAGAGGCCGGCCGGTAACGGCCGTTAGGGTCCTTCATCGCGATAATCTCGCCGGTATCGATATCGGAGACCATCCATGCTGCGGCCACTACATCCTTGTCCACATGGAACCCCGCAGGCAGGGTAGTGCCACAGGCCTCATCGCTATCCACCGGTGGCAGCGGGGTGGGTGAGGCTTGCCCGGGGGCGAGCCGCTCCGAGGTGGTAGTGGCCTTTTCCGGCCGCTCGGCGTGGGGGCACCTATCGGTATCCGGGGCAGTGGTTCGCGTGGTGGTAGGAGTAGTCGGCGCTTCCGCCAGCGCGAGCGGTGGGCCGCTCAGCAAGACGGCGGTGAGAGAACTAGCGAGAATTCTTTTCATGACATGACACATCTTAGGCCCGTGCCTACGATGGGACGCATGCATGACGCGCCTTTAATTAGCCCAGAAAATAAGGACTCCGCCGCCGACGTGGTGGCCAAGCTTCCTAAGGTCTCCCTCTTTGAGACCATTACCTCCACGGCCGCTACGCCGGAGGAGCTTACCGCGACCATCCGTGAGCGCTACGAGGCCTTGGCCGCAGACGGCGTGGTCTACGCAGAGGTGCACCTAGACCCCGCAGAGCTTGGTCTCGACGCTGCCGCTGTGGTGGAGGCCGCCGCAGCCGCCCGCATCGCTGGTCTTGACTCCCGCCTTGTCCTCGCTGGCTCGGCCCCAGAGGAAGCAGTGCCTGATGATGCCCCCGTGGTGGGTTATAGCCTGCCGCAGGGCCAAGCGAGCGGGGCCGCAGATTTTCGTGCGGCTTACCTGCCCACCCAGATCCAGGTGGGAGAAGACTTCGCAGAAGTAGAACGTGCCGCCCAGGCAGGCGTGAATCGCCTGATCCATCCGGTCAATATGATCGATGACTTCAGCGCGAATATTGAGGGCATTGTGCCCGGCCAGGCCTCTGGATACATCCGCGACCGTCACATCCCGCTCGTCTTTACTCCACTTGAGGAAGCCGAAGACCTCAATGACCACCCGCTGCCGCTGCTGCAGCAGCTGGGCTTTACCTGCGCCATTTCTTCGGGCGAGACCACGCTGACCAAGCAGTTCCTCGCGCTAAGCGAGGCCTTCGGGTATGGGCTGGAGGAATTTTTCGATCTCACCGTCAAAGCGGTAGAGAATTCCTTCGCTGACCAGGAATTACGGCAGCATCTGCTAGAAACGGTTATCCTGCCAGCATACGAGGAATTATCTGATCCGGAGCTTGCCGGCCCGGACACGGAGGAGTCCCTCGCTGATGCGGCAGAAGCCGCTGAAGAATAAAAACGATTAGAGGAGATTTAGATGCCTTCTGTACTTTTTGTTGTTACCGCCGCTGAAGAGTGGACGCTGGCTGATGGCACTAAGCGCCCCACCGGCTACTGGGCCGAGGAGCTTATTGCCCCTCACCGCGTCTTCCAGGGCGCGGGCTGGGATATCCACTTCGCTACTCCGGGCGCAAAGGCTCCCGTAGTAGACGAGTACAGCCTGGAGGTTCTGCCAGATAATGTGCGCGAAGCACAGGAAAATTACCTCGCAGAGCTGGGTGTAGCGCTGGAAAACCCGATGAACCTGGCTGAGGTCAAGGAGGAAGATTATGACCTTATCTTCTACCCAGGTGGCCACGGACCAATGGAGGATCTGGCCTATGACCAGGATTCCGCTAAGCTCTTGCAGGCGCGCATGGATTCTGGCCGCGCCCTCGGCTTGGTCTGCCATGCCCCGGCCGCGCTCTTGGCAGTGGATAACGAGAATTGGCCGTTCAAGGGCTACAAGATGACCGCCTTTAGCAATGCAGAGGAAGGCGAGGAGATGGTTGCCGCCGCTAAGTGGGCGCTGGAGACCCGCCTGCGTGAGCTCGGCGCGGATTACCAGGAAACCGATCCCATGTCCCCGAACGTCATCGTGGACCGCAACCTCTATACCGGTCAGAACCCGGCATCTTCCGAGCCGTTGGCACAGCGCATCCTGCGCGACTTCTAAATGCACATACCGCGAGTTCTCAAGGCCGGGGCAGCCCTAACCGGGGTTGCCGCGGCCGCGGGGGCGGTGGCGTATGGGCTAAGCCGCCGGCCGTACCTGCGCGAGGTGGCACCGGGGTTGCGCAGCCCGGTTTTATATCTGCCGATGCATGTGCTTCCCGACGCCACCTTTGCCCACGCCAGCCGCTTCTTCGCCACCATCGACTTTTCTCGACCAATCCGGCATGCGGTGGACATTACGGAGTTTTCCGCCTCCTTCGATGGCCACGCTTTTAGCGCCCGCGTACTTACCCCACGCGGCGCTACCGCAGGGGCAGCCGCATCAGGACCGCGCCCCGTGGTGGTGTGGACGCACGGCGGCGGCCATCTCATCGGTGGGCCTGCTATGTATGACCCGCAAAATGCTCGCATGGCGGCCGAGTTGGGCGCCATCGTGGTAGCCCCGCGCTACCACAAGTCCACCCAGGAGCCGTTTCCAGCAGACCATAATGAATGCTATGCCGCGCTGCGTTGGGTACAAGAACACGGCGATACCTTGGGCGGGGATACCTCGCGCATCGCCGTCGCCGGTGATAGCGCAGGCGGCGGACTCGCCGCAGGCCTAGTTGAACGTGCCTTCGACGAGGGGCACCCGGTCCGCGCGCTCGGATTGGTCTATCCCATGCTCGATCACCGCACCACGGATAAGTCCGGCGCGGTGGGCCAATTCATCTGGACGGCCGGCTCGAACCGCGGCGCGTGGTCCATGTACCTGGGAAACGATCACCTGGATGTTGACCTGCCGCGCTATGCTTCGCCGGCCACGCGAGCCGATCTCTCCGGCCTGCCGCCGACCTGGATCGGAGTCGGTGGCATTGATCTTTTCTGCGATGAATCCGTCGCTTTTGCTCGAGCCCTCGACGCAGCCGGCGTGGAAACCACCCTCGATGTATGGGCCGGTGCCTACCACGGGTTTGACCAGATTAAACCCAAGGCCCCGCAATCGCGTGAGCTTATCGACGCCCTCATTGACCACCTCCGCCGCCACCTTTAAAGTCACACTCAGGGAGGTCAAGCGGTGAACTACAACACGCACGTGTCGTGGGCGTTGTTTTCGCCAGCCTTGCCGGCGCCGATGATGCCAAGAAAAAGAAGAACGAGGCCACTAAACGCAGAAAGCCGCCCCTTCTCCTCCCATCTGCTGTGCGGTGGGGAAGAAGCAAGGCGGCACAGAACGTGCGGGTTTAGAACTTGGAGAAGCGCTTGATGAGCATGTCTTCCAAGCCCTTCCACGACTCGGCGTGCTCGGTATAAGGCTTGGAGGGGACATAGCCGGCGTGTTCGGTAGAGCCGAGCATGTAGCCCAAGTAGTCCTGCAGGCGGGGGTTGGCCAGCATATAGGAGTTAATGGAATCGTCGCCCGCCCAGTCGGCGGCATCGGCGCATACTTCGTAGCAACGCGCCATCTGATCAGAATCGACGGCCTCTGGGCCCTTTTCGATATCGCGCACAATGCCATTGAAAGAGTACTGGTTATCCGGGTGGACCTGTACCTCCAATTCGCCGGCGTTGGCAGCGGAGACAACCTCTTCCCAGGTGGATACGCGGGCTAGGTCGTGGTCATCGTTGTCCATGATCCAGCGCACCAAGGTCTTCGGGGAATCGAAGGTGAAGATCTCTCCCCACTTGCCCAAGAAAATGGGCTTGCCGTCCAGGTAGGTGCGCAAGGTGTAGACGGACTTGGATTGCGCGGTGATCTTGATGGGATCGATGCCGGCGGCGGCCCACGGGGAATTATCGTACGGGTCGGCTGCCTCGGCGGCGGCCTTGCGCTTTTCCTCGGCTTCCTTGGCCGCAGCGGCGGAGGCGGCGGCAGCAGAAGAGATGCGCTCCTTGGCATCGGAAACCTTGGCCGCGTCAAAGTCATCGGTGGAGACCACGCGAACGTGCTGATCCAGATCCTCGATGACTCCCTTCCAATTGCCGGCGATGACGTGGCCCACGCCGGACCACTCGCTCATGCCCTGCTCGCCGGAGTAGTGGTCGGCGCCGCGGGAGACATTGCGCAGAATGGAGTGGGAAGCGAAGAAGATGGTGGTGTGTTCTGCACCGGCGACGTCAGCAAGCGCGGAGGCAATCTCCAGGTTGCGGGCCACGGTGGACACGTTCTGGTGGCTCGGGCGACCAGCTAGCGCCACCGGCATGCCGATGAGGTCATACTCATCGCGCTCGGCTGGGGTAACGCGGTCCGCATCACGGCCGGCAAACTGGTCCCACTTCGGGTGGTCCAGCAAATCGTGTTTGGTGCCAGACTCTACGAAGCACAGCAGCTCGGCCGGCGAGTTAAAGGCTAAGACAGCCTCATCATCGCCTAGAAAGGCCTGCCACTCGGAGCCATTTTGGCGCCACTTGGGTGCCCAGAGGGTATAAAAATCGCCCTCGGTCAGCGAGAGCTTTACAGGTACAATTGCGCGGGTGCTCATGGCGTTTTAGTCTACCCAACGCCTCAAATACCGCGCGAGAGCGCATCGGCCTTAGGCCGTGGGGCGCCAAAATCCTTTGAATTGCATGCCCATATTTGTAGTGCGCAGCGGGTTGGTTTGCACCGGATCTCCAGCCTCTACTATTTCGCCATTGCCGGAATACATGGCTACGTGCCCATCCCAGACCACTAGGTCACCGGGCTGCAATTGATCCGCGCTGACCTGCTGACCGATGGCTTGCTGGTCCGCAGTGCGCGGTAACTCCACCCCGGCCTGGGAGTAGGCCCATTGGGTAAGCCCCGAACAATCAAAGCCGCCGTTTCCGGTACCTCCCCATACATAGGGCTGGCCCACTTGGCTCTTCGCGGCGGCGACGGCAGCTTGTCCCGCGGCAGAACCACCTTCGGCCGCGGGCTCTGGTGCGGGCGAAGGAGAGGGAACCTCGTGTGCCGTGGCGTCGGAGCCAGCGCCTGGGGCAGGTTGTTCCGGAAGGGTAGTGGGATGTGGGGAGCTGGTGGGGTGCGCGGGGGCGTCGGCAAGCGCGGAGTGCACCGGCCGCTGCGCCACCGGTTGTAAAGATTGAGCGGCAGCGCTGAGATCACCCATCAGGCGTTGCACGCGAGCAGTAGCCATGCCCAGGTGCTGGGAGACAAGCGCGCGCAGCTTGGCCATGGCGGCGGCACGCGTGGACGGATCCAGCGAAAGAAGACCCAGCGCGGTGGGAAGTCCCTGGCGCAGCAATTGTGTCGCGATGCCCACCAGATCCCGGATGGTGCCTGTCACTAAGGCGCGGGCCTGGCCGAGCGCAGCCGAGATGGTTTCCTTATCGAGGTCGATGTTTTTGGCTGACTCGAGTAAAGGAGCGGGATTGCCGTGGGCGATGGCTGCCAAAGGCGCGGCGGCGGAAAGGTCCGGCACGCGGGGAAGCTCTACCTCCGGAAGCTGCGCCGGTTGCATAGTGGCGATCTGCTTGAGCGCGGAATCGAGCATCTACATCGCCGCCCCAAGATGCTGGCCTAGCGCGGCATCGGTATCTTCTGCCTCGCGCGACATCTGGAAACCGGAGTGGGCTACCTGCCCCATATCGTTGCGTAGCACGCTCATGCGCGCGCCCACATTATCGAGCGCGGCATGCACGGCCTCATTAAAAGCAGTGAAAGCGGAATCTTCAGGCAAAACGGGATGGGGCGGATTCTCCCCTTGGGACTGGGCATGCAGGTCGCGGGCAAGGTGGCGGGCATAGTCGGTATCGATCGTGAAAGGTCTCATGCCCTATTGGACTGCCCAATGGCCCATTTGGTTCCCAAAAAGTTTAAAGTGGTGGTCATGGACATCCACGTAGTAGACCACCCGCTAGCCGCCGCCCGCCTGACACTCATGCGCGATGCGCGCAGCGATAACTCCGCTTTCCGCGCCGCCCTGAAAGACTTGGGCGCCATGCTCGTGTACGAGGCATCCCGCGATCTTGCCGTGGAGAACTTCGACTGCGCCACCCCGGTTTCTACCGCACAAGGCACCCGCCTGCAGGACCCGCCCATTATCGTGCCGATCATCCGCGCCGGGCTGGGCATGGTGGATCCGGCCCTGTCCATGATTCCGGATGCACAGGTCGGCTTTATCGGCATGGCCCGCAATGAAGAGACACACGAACCGGTGCCGTACTTGGAAGCACTGCCGGAAGATCTCACCGGCCGCACTGTGTTTGTGGTGGATCCGATGCTGGCTACCGGTGGTTCTCTGCTGCACGCATTGCGCCTACTTGCTGACCGCGGCGCCACCGATATCACCGCCATTTGCATGGTCTCGGCACAGCCAGGCGTGGATGCACTGGCCGAATCCGGCCTGCCGGTACGTTTGGTTACCGCCGCCATCGATCCTTCCCTGAATGAAGATGCTTATATCGTGCCGGGATTGGGCGATGCTGGCGACCGCCTCTACGGCCCGCGCAATATCGACCTTTAAGGTAGTGTTCTCCCTGGAAAGGCGACCGCACTTTCCAGGGGGAGTATATGAGTTTCATTCATTTAATGTGGTCGAGTTATGGCCACGGATTTTCACAGCAATTGCGGCGCGTGCGGAAACGTAGGGGGATTTCGCAACAGGCGCTCGCGGAGATTTCTGGGGTCTCCCGCAGCCAAATTTCCAATTTGGAGCGCAATGAAAATGGCGTGCATGCCATGGCCGACCCGCAGCTTTCTACGGTATATAAGCTGGCCCTAGCCCTAGAGATCCCGCCGGCGGTATTGCTGCCAGCCGGCGGAGACGTGGTGGAAGGGCACTTAGCTGATTCCGCGGTGGCGGCCGCCGAGGATGTCGCGCCCTTCCCACAAGGCTATGTGGATCAGCGTCGGTTTGCCGCTACGTGGAATGGAGCTCTGACCTAGCGCACCCCGTATCACCACCTGAGTTACTGAACCGCATGGTCTAGTTGTAGACTTTGCACCCAGACGTATTTCAACGACAGGGAAGGCACGCGGATGATCTCGGAATTCATCAACGAGTGGTTCAATGCCCACCGTGCGGAGGTCATCGCGTGGCGGCGCCATATCCACCGCCACCCGGAAACCGCGAACCAAGAGGTAGAAACCACCAACTTTCTCGCCTCAATCCTGCAGGACTACGGTCTGGTGCCCCAGCGTTTCCCACAGACCGGCCTCATGGTAGACATTGGCCCCGATACGGAATTAGGCCGATTAGCTTTCCGCGCGGATATTGATGCCCTGCCAGTCACCGAGGTCACCGGCCTGGAATATACCTCTGAGGTGCCCGGCAAGATGCATGCTTGCGGCCACGATGTACACACCACCGTGGCGCTCGGCTTGGCCTGCGCGTTGGCGGATTTTCAGCGTGTCCACGACCTGCCGCTGGGTATTCGAGTCATCTTCCAACCCGCCGAAGAAGTATGGGTCGGCGGTGCGACCGACGTTATTGAATGGGGCGCGTTGGAAGGCGTGCATTCCATTTTTGCCATCCACGCCGAGCCCAAGCTGCGCGTGGGCCGAATTGGCATTCGCGCCGGGGCGATAACCTCCGCTACTGACGTAGTGGAGCTCAATATCAAGGGTCCGGGCGGGCATACCTCCCGTCCGCACCTGTCCGCCGACGTCGTCTATGCCCTGGGCAAGGTCATCACCGAACTGCCCGCGCTGCTCTCGCGCCGCGTTGACCCGCGCACCGGCACCGTTTTGGTCTTTGGCCAGGTCAACTCGGGGTATGCACCCAATGCCATTCCAGAGACCGGCAGCCTGACTGGCACCATGCGCACGGCCGATATTGGCACCTGGCGCGATATGCAAAGCCTCTTTACCGAACTGGTGGATCAAATCCTCGCGCCGGTAGGCGTAGAACATGAGCTGACCTATAACCGCGGCGTACCACCGGTGCTTAACGACGACGTCGCAACCGCCCTGCTTGCCTCCGCCGCCCAATCCATCGATCCGCAGGCCGTGGTCCAGGCCCCGCAGTCCTCCGGTGGCGAAGACTTTTCTTGGTACTTGGAAAAGGTCCCCGGTTCCATGGCGCGGCTGGGCTGCTGGTCCGGCGAAGGCGAACAGCATGACCTGCACATGGGCGATCTCATCGTGGACGAGCGGGCCATCGGCGTGGGCATCAAGCTCTTCGGCGCCGTGGTTGAGCAGTTCATAGGGGAGAATGCGGAGACAGACTAACGCGCTTTACGGCCCTACACGTTAGACTCGTAAGCGACTTTTAAAGTGGAGCCGATAAAGGAGCAAGTGCGTGTTGAACCAGACCAAGCGAATCGTCATCATCGGCGGCGGCCCAGCCGGCTATGAGGCCGCGTTGGCAGGTGCTAAATATGGTGCAGAAATCACCATTATTGAAGACCAGGGCATGGGCGGCAACAGCGTTATCTTGGACTGTGTTCCTTCCAAGTCCTTCATCGCTGGTGCCAATATCAAGACCGACCTGCGCCGTGCCGAGGATATGGAACTTAACCAGGGCATTGGTCAGGCCCATCTTTCCTTGACCGCACTGAATAAGCGCGTGCAGGATCTGGCAAGCAAGCAGTCCTCCGATATCCGCGCCACTGTGGAGTCCCTGGGCGCACGCGTTATCGATGGCCGCGGCTATTTCCCAGAGGATCAGGAAGCCGATGCCTTCGGCGGCCATAAGGTCACTGCCGTATTCAATGAGGATGGCCACGAGGAAACCATTAACGCAGATCTCGTCTTGGTAGCTACCGGCGCCACCCCGCGCGTGCTACCTGGTGCGCAGCCGGATGGCGAACGCATCCTTACCTGGCAGCAGGTTTATAACCTCACCGAGCTGCCGGAGCACCTCATCGTCGTCGGTTCCGGCGTCACCGGTGCCGAGTTCGTCTCCGCCTTTGCGGAGCTGGGCGTTAAGGTCACCATGGTTGCCTCCCGCGACCGCATTTTGCCGCATGACGACGCCGACGCGGCCGACGTCCTCGAGACCGTGCTTAGCGAGCGCGGCGTTGAGCTGGAAAAGAATTGCCGCGTGGAAACCGTCAATCGCACCGAGGACGGCAATGTGCTGGTGACCACTCAAGACGGCCGCGAAATTACCGGTTCCCATGTCATCATGTCTATTGGCTCCATCCCGAATACCAAAGACTTGAAGCTGGAGAACGTTGGCGTGGAAACCGCCAAGTCTGGCCACATTCAGGTTGACCGCGTCTCCCGCACTAATATCGCGGGCATCTACGCCGCTGGCGATTGCTCTGACCTCTTCCCGTTGGCTTCCGTTGCTGCAATGCAGGGCCGCGTAGCCATGTATCACGCCCTCGGTGAGGGCGTTTCTCCGCTGCGTCTAAAGACCGTGGCTAACGCCGTCTTTACCCGCCCAGAGATTGCCGCTGTAGGCTTCACCCAGGCAGAAATCGAGGCCGGTGAGGTAGCCGCCCGCACCATCACCATGCCGCTGAATACCAACCCGCGCGCCAAGATGCGCTCGCTCCAGCACGGCTTTGTCAAGCTCTTCTGCCGCGCGACCTCCGGCCGCGTTATCGGTGGCGTCATCGTTGCACCGACCGCCTCCGAGCTCATTCTGCCCATCGCCATGGCCGTGACCAACCAGCTCACCGTAAATCAGCTGGCCGATTCCTTCGCCGTTTACCCGTCTCTGTCCGGCACCATTACCGAGGCCGCGCGACGCCTCGTGGCTCACGACGATCTGGAGTAAAGTTTCTTTCGGTTCCTTTCTTTTGCGCCCGCCTTGGTAACCAGCCTAGGGCGGGCGCTTTTGCATGCGTTGCTAGAAGGTGGAGTAGGAATGCTCGGCGGTGCGATTGAGCGAAACCTGGATGGGGCGATCTGCTTGTGGAAGGGCACGCTGGGGACAATGTTCACGCGGGCACGCGGTGCAACCAGGGCCGATAGGGGTGGCGGCGGATACATCTAGATTAAGAGCATCGGCGTAGACGATGCGGTCGGCCTCAGAGATATCGCAGCCTAAGCCCACGGCGAATTCCTTGCGTGGGGTGCCCCAGGATTTTGCGGTTCCTTGCACAAAGCGGCCTATCCACAGGTAGGCATGGCCATCCGGCATGGCGGCTACCTGGCGAGTGATGCGGTTGGGCGTTTCAAAGGCGCGGTGGACTACCCACAGCGGGCAAGAGCCTCCTGAGCGGGCGAAGTGGAAGGCGGTGGAGGATTGGCGCTTGGAGATATTCCCAGCGCGGTCAGTGCGGATGAAGGAAAAGGGAACGCCGTTAAGGCCTGGGCGCTGGAGAGTAGCCAAGCGTTGCGCGGTGGTTTCGAAACCGGTGCCAAAGTAGTTGCACAAAAGGTCGATATCGTAGCGGGTTTCCTCAGCCATCGAGAGGAACGGTTGATAGGGCATGGTGACCGCAGCAGCGAAGTATTGCGCGAGACCTAAAGTAGCTAATTCTTGGGCTTCGCCTGCCGGAAGTTCGGAGACGAGGTTATCGCAGACATCGCGGTAGGCAATCAGGCAATATTGGAGCGCCATTTCAAAGACTAGCTGGGCTTCGGAGAGGCCGTCGCGAAGCGCAAGCTCTCGGGTGTCAGGGTTGAAGCTGCGGCGTGGGCCCGGCCGGGAAAAGCGGACGGTAACGCCAAGGTCCTCCTGCATGCGGGAAGCTAGGCGGCCACGGCGTAGCACCCGGTCACCGAGCTGGCCGGCGAGCTCTTCTGCCAGCACATCGAGCTCGTGAATGTAGTTATGGGCGTCGTAGAAAAAATCTCGCACGAGCTCAAAGGGGGAGCGCTCGCGCGCCGGAGCGCGGGTGGCGATATCGACGAAGCGTGGCATGAGCTCCGGAAAGCGCGAGGCGAGGTCGGCCAAGGAGTCTTCGGTGGCCTCGGGGAAGATCCGGCGCAGGTCGGTAATGGTGCGTGCATCGCGGTCGTTCGCAAAATAGCCGGGGTCCAGGTTAAAACGCTGGGCTAATTGCATAAGCACGGTGACGGTAAGCGGGCGCTGGTCGTTTTCGAGCTGGTTGAGGTAGCTGGTGGACAGCCCCAATTGTTTGGCCATCGCTACCTGTGTGAGTCCCCGTTGCTTGCGCAGTGCATGGATTCGTGCCCCCGCATAATGCTTGGTCATCGGTTGCTATGCCGCCTTTCACCGCCATGAGCAGTTGAAACCACAAACTTTGCAGATTTCACTGACTCATTCCGCTAGATTACACACACCATACTTATAGCGCGCAGCACATTCAAGCATTTAGTGTGATCCACAACGCATTTACAGAGTGGAGGAGGATCCATCTAGTGAAGAACCACGAGGTAAGAACCCATAAATCCGCTGAGGATTTCCCCTATGAGGAGCACCTGGCGTACAAGGTGGCAGAAGTAGCCGCGGATCCGGTAGAGGTTCCCGCCGAGACCACCGATATGATCATCAACCGCATTATTGATAATGCGGCCGTGGGCATGGCGTCCGTAGCGCGTGGCCCGGTAACCTCTGCCCGCGTCATGGCTCAGGCACACCCAGTAACTAAGGGAGGCTCCACGGTATTTGGTGTGGATGGTACTTACTCGGCCGAATGGGCCGCGCTTGCCAATGGCACTGCAGTCCGCGAGCTGGATTACCACGACACTTTCCTGGCTGCTGAATACTCGCACCCCGGGGATAATATCCCACCGCTGCTTGCTACCGCCCAGCATAAGGGGCTGAGCGGCCGAGACCTTATCCGGGGCATCGCTACCGGCTATGAAATCCAGGTCAACCTCGTGAAAGGTATGTGCCTGCACGAGCACAAGATTGACCACGTGGCACATCTTGGCCCTTCTGTAGCCGCCGGTATCGGCACCATGCTTGGACTAGATAAGGACACCATCTACCAGGCGGTGGGCCAGGCACTGCACACCACTACCGCCACTCGGCAATCCCGTAAGGGCTTGATTTCCTCTTGGAAAGCCTACGCCCCAGCCTTCGCGGGAAAGATGGCTATTGAAGCCGTTGACCGGGCGATGCGCGGAGAAGGTGCGCCGGCGCCCATCTGGGAAGGCGAGGATGGATTCATCGCGTGGATGCTGCATTCGCCGGAGCGCACCTACACGGTCCCCCTGCCAGAACCTGGCGAGGAAAAGCGCGCCATCTTGGATACCTATACCAAGGAACACTCGGCTGAATACCAGGCCCAAGCGCCCATCGATATGGCCTTTGCGCTAAAGAAAACCTTGGCAGAAAAGGGCCTGCAGACTGCGGACATCGAGTCCATTGTTCTGCACACCTCGCACCATACGCACTATGTCATCGGTACCGGTGCCAACGATCCACAAAAGATGGATCCCTCTGCTTCTCGCGAGACGCTGGATCACTCCATCATGTACATCTTTGCCGTAGCCCTCGAGGATGGCGAGTGGGACCACGAGGCTTCCTACGCGCCCGAGCGCGCCAACCGCCCGGAGACTATCGAGCTGTGGCACAAGATTTCCACTGTCGAAGACCCCGAGTGGACCCGCCGCTATCACTCCAACGACCTGTCTGAAAAGGCCTTCGGCGGCAAGGCGGTTATCACCTTCAAAGACGGCACCGTGGTAGAAGATGAACGCGCAGTTGCTGATGCCCATCCGCTGGGCGCGCGCCCATTTGCCCGCGAGCAGTACATAGAGAAATTCACCAAGCTTGCGGCCGGCATCGTGGAGGAGGCCGAACAAGAACGTTTCCTCAATGCGGTCCAGAACTTGGAAAACCTCACCGACCTGACCGAGCTCAACGTTCGGGTGACTGATGCTCACGTGGCCAGCGCGCCTGAGAAACCGAAAGGAATCTTCTAATGGCAGGACTATTTGGCTCTATAAAAACTGCCGCGGAAAAGCGCCAGCACTTCCGCGCTGACCTTGAATCCGGCACCATCACCCGCTTGCCGGGCGCGTTTAATCCCCTAACCGCGCGCCTAATCCAAGATATTGGTGGTTTCGGTGGCGTTTATGTCTCCGGCGCGGTACTGGCTAATGATTTGGGCCTTCCCGATATTGGCCTGACCACCTTGACCGAGGTGGCACAGCGCACTGGGCAGATTGCTCGTGCGACGGATTTGCCTGTGCTTGTCGACGCCGACACTGGCTTCGGCGAACCCATGTCCGCCGCCCGCACCATCGCCGCACTTGAGGACGCTGGTCTTGCCGGCTGCCACCTTGAGGACCAAGTTAACCCGAAGCGCTGCGGGCATCTTGATGGCAAAGAAGTGGTAGACAAAGACATCATGGTCCGCCGCATTAGCGCCGCGGTTAACGAGCGGCGCGACCCGAATTTCATTATCTGCGCCCGCACCGATGCCGCAGGAGTAAACGGCATCAATGATGCCATCGACCGGGCCAAGGCCTACGCCGATGCTGGAGCAGACCTCATTTTCACCGAGGCTTTGTACCGTCCGGAAGACTTTGAGAAATTCCGCGCCGCGGTGGATACCCCACTGCTGGCAAATATGACCGAGTTCGGCAAAACCGAGCTGCTCTCGGCGCAACAGCTAGAAGACCTCGGCTACAACGCGGTTATTTGGCCCGTCTCCTCCTTCCGCGTGGCTATGGGGGCGACCGAAGACTTCCTGCGCGATATGCAAGAAACCGGGATTCAAACCGATTGGCTTGAGCGCATGCAACACCGTTCCCGCCTGTATGAACTGGTGCGCTACGAGGAATACAACGACTTCGATAAATCCGTATTCACCTACTCCAAAGACACCTACCAGCCCACTTTTGAAAGCTAAGGAGATTTCCCACCATGTCTGATAAGAACCACACCCCCGAAATCCGCAAGGGCCTATACGGCGTCGTCGTCGATGAAACTGCCGTTTCCAAGGTCGTTCCTGAAACCAACTCGTTGACCTACCGCGGCTACCCCGTCCAGGAGCTGGCTCGTTACTGCTCCTTTGAGGAAGTGGCTTACCTGCTGTGGAACGGCAAATTGCCAGGCCAAGAATCGCTTATTCGATTCTCCGCCCGCGAGAAGGCCTTGCGCCACCTAGAGCGCCACGTCATCGACCTCATCATGTCCATGCCGCTCTCGTGTCACCCGATGGATGTACTGCGTACCGCCATTTCCTATATCGGTTCCCAGGACCCAGAGGAATACACCAAGGATTCCGAGCATATCCGCCGCACCGCGCTGGAGCTTATGGCCAAGATTCCCACCATCATTGCGCTTGATATCCGGCGCCGCCGCGGCGAAGGCTACATCCAGCCCTCTCGCAAGAAGGGCTTTGCGGAGAACTTTCTCTGGATGGTCTTCGGTGATGAGGAAGGCTCCCCAGCTACCAACCGCGCCGATATCGAGGCCTTTGATAAGTCCCTCATCCTCTATGCCGAGCACTCCTTTAACGCCTCCACCTTCGCAGCCCGCGTGGTGACCTCGACCATGTCCGATACTTATTCCGCCATCGTCGCGGCCATCGGCGCGCTCAAGGGGCCCCTGCATGGCGGCGCCAACGAGGCTGTGATGAAAAACTTCCTGGGGATTGCCGATCCTGCCAAGGCAGAAGAGTGGACCAAAAAGAAGCTGGCGAACAAGGAATTGGTCATGGGATTTGGTCACCGCGTCTACAAAAATGGCGACTCCCGCGTGCCAACAATGGAGGCAGCGTTTAAGGAGCTGGCCGAACAACACGACCAAACTCAGTGGGTTGAGATGTATGACGTCATGGCCAAGACGATGGAGGAAAATACCTCCATCAAGATCAAGCCCAACCTCGACTTCCCGGCTGGACCTGCCTATCACATCCTGGGCTTTGACATTGAATTCTTCACACCAATCTTTGTCATGGCTCGCATCACCGGTTGGACTGCACACATCGTAGAGCAGAACGAGAATAACTCGCTTATCCGCCCGCTATCCGCTTATAACGGCGAGGAGCAGCGTTCGGTCCCGCCGAAGTCCTTCTAAAACGTGTCAGCTCCCCCAGACTCCGGCACCGTCAAGTTGGCCGGAGCGGGGGAGCCGATATTTCTGTCGTGGTTTTTCTGCAGTCGGGCTATGGCTGGATACGCCGCGCCAGGATGTGAATTGCTGCGGTGCAGATAAGGACAGCTAAACCAGCGAAGAAAAACATGCCGGGCCATGGGGCGCCGATTTCTACAGCTCCAAATGATTCAGCGAGAGTAATCACGATGCCATCCGCTAGGAATAAGCCGATGATGATGCCGGCGATTAGCAGGAGCCGAACGAATAGGGAGCTTTGGTTTGCGCTACTTACTACCACACCGATGAGTGCGCCAATGTATCCGGTTATGAGGTGACCACAGGCGAAGCTACCGAAGGTTGCCACGTAGCAAAACGGAAGGCTGGCTTCTACTGCGCCGGGGGTGATTGCCCACGAAGAATTCGCGTACGCACCCGATTGCAGCGCGATGTAGTAAGCGGTCCAGGCGACGGCTCCAAAAATGAGCGCGGCTAGCCACAGTGTCGCGTGCATGCTGCTAAGCCATTGCCGGGGTCGCATCCCTAGGCTGCGCAAGGAACGGTATTCGGTTGCGGCGAAGGCACAGTAGAGTCCCCACATAAAGACTGCGAAGATTCCCCAGCCGGTTGGATTGGCGCCGATGGCAGTGGGATCGCTGGGGACGGCATACGGGAGGACCCACAGCAAAATGACGATGATGCTAATAACGATGAGCGCTTTGGTGGCGCTGAGGTTGAAGGTCTTAAGTAGCTTCATGACTAGGACTCCTCTTGTCGGGGGCGGGCGGATTCAAGGGCGTGGGAAACAAGGGAATCAATGAGCTGGCCGTCGTCGAGGTAGGAAACGGTGACGTGGGCGGCAGCTGCGGTATCCGCTGGAAATGGTACTGGGGACCAGGCATGAACCTTGGTGGTCGACCCTAGGGAGGATTGGTGGAGGGGGAGGGCGTCGGCAAGTGCGAGGGCTTGCTCAACGTTCTTTGCGCTGCCGGTGAGCACGGGGTAATGCGGCCGCTGAGATTCAAGATCTGTGGGCTTATTGACTGTGCCTTCCTGCACGGTAATGACCTGGTCAACCAAACCTACGAGGTCTTCCGCTCGGTGGGAAGAAAGTACGAGCAGCCAATCCGGGGTGGCCGCGGCATGGGCGATGATGAGCTCTCGCAGGCGCGTCCGCGTCGGTGCGTCTAGGCCATTGAAAGGCTCATCGAGGAGGGCAACCGGAGTGCGCGCTGCCAGGGCAGTGGCACAGGCAACTAGCTGGCGCTGACCGGTGCTTAAAGAACGGTTCTTGTAGCGCTTATCGACGCCCAGACTATCCAAAAGCTCCTCCGCATACCCCACGTCGAATCCCTCTCGTACGTGCGCTGCGGCCCGCAGGTGCTGGACCACAGTAGAACCGGAAAGCAAGATATCGGCGCCGGTGCGCGCGATCGCCACCGACGAGGCGTCGATGTTGCCTTTGACGGGCAGGAACCCCGCTACCGCACGCAAGAGAGTGGTCTTGCCTGCGCCATTGGGGCCGATCAATCCGTACATACCGGAGTTGAGATCGAGGTGCGGCACGTGCAGGCGGTGTTTGCAGGTGACGTTCTGCAACTTAAGGTGCGTCATGATGGTCTCCTTCGGCTTCGATGAGGTCAGCGATGTCGCTGGCGCTTAATCCCAATGCGGCCCCTTCTTTCAGAAGGGGAACGATGAAGTCTTCCCTGAGTGATTCTTGGCGTTGACGGCGAACCTTCTCGCGCGCGCCTTCGCGTACAAACATGCCCAAGCCGCGGCGTTTTTCCAGCAGCCCTTCCTCGAAGAGGACGGTGAGAGCCTTGGCAGAGGTGGTTGGGTTGACGGAATGGAACGCGGAAAGCTCGTTGGTGCTGGGGGCGCGTTCGCCCTCTGGCAGTTCGCCACTGATGATCATGTCCCTAATCCCTCCTGCCAGTTGCTGGTAAATAGGCCGGGTGTCACTCATGCTGCGGCCCCTCTGATTCGTGGCATATGATTCCCTTTCCGGTGTATGGGTTAACCACCTATGTGGGTAACCATATAACGAAAGGTGCCCGCGGTCAACGGTCAGCGTGGTGTGAGGCGGAGCTGCGGTGTAATTGTGGGTGTCCCCGTTGTATAAGTTGTTGAAACAAAAATTTGCAACATTTACAGAATCGCTAACCTTGTTATTACTGGTCGACCTGTAGAAATATCCGCAAGGCGGCTCCGTGGCTGGTAAGTGTGGCGAATTCGGCGTTAAAAAGGGCAGACATTTGAGGGTTAGCCCTCTAAACTGAGATGCGGATCACCCAACAGGAGGCGTTGCATCGCGGCGTCTTCCGAGCTGAAAGGAACACAGAAGTGGCTAATCCCGCGCTTCCATCGTTCAAAAAGATTCTGGTAGCCAACCGCGGCGAAATCGCCGTGCGTGCATTCCGCGCTGCCTTTGAAACTGGGGCAAAGACCGTCGCGGTCTACCCTCGTGAAGACCGTAACTCCTTCCATCGTGCCTTTGCAGATGAAGCCGTCCGTATTGGTACCGAGGGGCAACCGGTAAAGGCTTATCTCGATATCGATGAAGTTATTCGCGCCGCGAAGAAGGCGGAAGCGGATGCTATTTACCCCGGCTACGGTTTTCTTTCGGAGCGTGCGGATCTCGCTCGTGCCTGTGAGGACAATGGAATTAAGTTCATTGGCCCGACCCCATCCACGCTGGATTTGACTGGTGATAAGGCTGCAGCGGTAAGCGCGGCGAAGGAAGCTGGACTGCCGACGTTGCAGGATTCGGAACCATCGACGGACGTCGATAAGCTGGTGGAATACTCCAAGGATTTCAATTTCCCCGTATTCGTTAAGGCCGTCGCCGGTGGCGGCGGGCGCGGCATGCGCTTCGTTGAAACTGAAGACCAACTGCGCGAGAAGGCAGCCGAGGCCTCCCGTGAGGCGGAGGCCGCGTTCGGCGATGGCAGCGTCTACCTCGAGACCGCGGTAATCAAGCCACAGCACATCGAGGTGCAGATTCTGGCTGATAGCCAAGGCAACGTTATTCACCTCTTTGAGCGTGACTGCTCCGTCCAGCGCCGCCACCAGAAGGTAGTGGAAATCGCCCCGGCGCCGACGCTGGACCCAGAGCTGCGTGACCGCATCTGCCAGGATGCGGTGAAGTTCTGCGAGCACATCAACTATGAGGGCGCGGGTACCGTGGAATTCCTTGTGGATGAGCGCGGCAACCACGTCTTTATCGAGATGAACCCGCGTGTGCAGGTGGAGCACACCGTGACCGAGGAAATCACCGGCGTCGACATCGTGAAGGCACAGATGAATATCGCGGCCGGTGCCTCGCTGGAGGATATTCACCTCGCCCAAGACAAGATTTCCATCACCGGGTCTGCCCTGCAGTGCCGCATTACCACCGAGGATCCCAATAACGGCTTCCGCCCGGATACCGGTACGCTGACCGCGTATCGTTCGCCGGGCGGCGCTGGCGTGCGTTTGGACGGTGCAACTTCTGTGGGTGCAGAAGTATCGCCGAACTTTGACTCTTTGCTGGTAAAGATGACCTGCCGCGGCGTCAATTTCGAGCAGGCCGTGCAGCGCGCCCAGCGCGCCCTCAACGAGTTCCACGTCTCCGGTGTGGCCACCAATATCGGCTTTTTGCGCGCCCTGCTGCGCGAGCCGGACTTCACTCAGACCCGTGTGGACACCGGCTTTATCAACGCGCACCCGCACCTGCTCAAGGCGCCGCCCGCCGTCGATGAGTCTGGTCGAATCCTCGAGTACATTGCGGAGACCACCGTTAATAAACCCAACGGCAAGCGCCCGACGGCGCTGCGTCCCTTTGACAAGCTCCCCGAGCTGGACTCTTCTGAGCCGCTACCGCGCGGTTCCCGCGATGATCTGCTGGAGTTTGGTCCGCAGAAGTGGACAGAAAAGATCCGTAAGCAGCACGCACTCATGGTTACGGACACCACCTTCCGTGACGCCCACCAGTCCCTGCTGGCCACCCGCGTGCGTAGTACCGCCTTGGTTTCTGCGGCCGAGGCCGTTGCGCGCATGACTCCGAATCTCTTCTCCGTGGAGGCATGGGGTGGTGCTACCTATGACGTCGCCATGCGCTTCCTCCACGAGGACCCCTGGGTGCGCCTAGACATGCTGCGCGAGGCTATGCCGAACCAAAATATCCAGATGCTCCTGCGCGGCCGCAATACCGTGGGTTACACCCCATACCCGGATTCGGTCTGCCGCGGCTTCGTTCAAGAAGCAGCCAAGTCCGGCGTAGACGTCTTCCGTATCTTTGATGCTCTTAACGACGTCTCCCAGATGCGCCCCGCCATCGATGCCGTCCTCGAGACCAATACCACCGTTGCTGAGGTGGCCATGGCGTACTCCGGCGACCTTTCCTCACCGAAGGAGAACCTGTACACGCTGGATTACTACCTCAAGCTGGCCGAGCAGATTGTGGAGTCCGGCGCCCATATCCTCGCCATCAAGGATATGGCGGGTCTGCTTCGCCCTGAGGCGGCTTCCAAGCTAGTCATGGCGTTGCGCAAGGAATTCGATCTGCCAGTGCACGTGCACACGCACGATACCGCCGGTGGACAGATGGCCACTTACTATGCGGCTGCGCTCTCCGGTGCCGACATCGTCGATGGCGCCTCCGCGCCGCTGGCAGGAACCACCTCGCAGCCATCGCTGTCGGCGCTTATTGCGGCCTTCTCCCAATCCAAGCGCGACACCGGCATCGACCTGCAGGCAGTTTCCGATCTCGAGCCGTACTGGGAGGCCGTGCGCCAGCTCTACGCCCCGTTCGAGAACGGCATCCCTGGCCCGACCGGTCGCGTGTACAAACACGAGATTCCAGGCGGTCAGCTCTCCAACCTGCGTGCCCAAGCCGTTGCTCTTGGCTTGGCGGATCGCTTCGAGGTCATCGAGGACACCTATGCAGCAGTTAACGAGATGCTGGGCCGTCCGACCAAGGTCACCCCGTCCTCCAAGGTTGTAGGCGATCTTGCCCTGCACCTTGTTGGCGCGGGCGTAGATCCTGCAGACTTCGCCGCTAATCCGACGAAGTTTGATATTCCGGACTCGGTTAACCAGTTCCTGCGCGGCCAGCTCGGCACCCCTCCGGGCGGCTGGCCGGAACTGCGCGATAAGGTGCTCGCCGGTCGCGAGGCGACCGGCGCCCAAATCAGCGAAGTTCCTGCTGAGGAGCAGCCACACCTCGAGTCCGATAATTCGGATGAACGCCGCGCTAGCCTGAACCGCCTGCTTTTCCCGAAGCAGTTCGAGGAGTTCAACGAGTTCCGCCGCAAGTACGGCAATACCGAGGCGCTGACGGATACCACCTTCTTCTACGGTCTGACTGAAGGCGAAGAAAAGGTAGTCCACTACTTCCCAGAAGGCTCCACCGATCGCGCCGATCTCAAGCAGGTCGTGGTGCGTCTCGACGCCGTGGGTGAGCCGGATGAAAAGGGCATGCGTAACGTCGTGCTCAATGTCAACGGTCAGATTCGCCCGATGAAGGTTCGCGACGAAAACGCCGAGTCCACCGTCGCCACCGTAGAAAAGGCTGACCCTTCCAACGAGGGCCACGTCGCTGCACCATTCGCTGGCGTGGTTAATCCGACCGCCAAGCCTGGCGACGAGGTAAAGGCCGGCGACCAAATCGCCGTCATTGAGGCAATGAAGATGGAAGCTTCCATCTCCGCCACCAAGGATGGCGTGGTCGAACGCGTGGCCATCGGCCAGGCCACCAAGGTTGAAGGCGGCGACCTCATTGCTGTAATCAACTAATCAGCACACTCAAGCGCCCCGCTTCCTTTGAGTAATCTCTAGGGAGCGGGGCGCTGTGGTGTCTAGTTGTGGTAAAGATCAACGATTTCGTCCATCCAAATGACCGCAACCGTCGACGAAATCCTTGCTCTAGATGGACGAAATCGTTGATTCGCGAGGATGGCGGAGGCTCGCCTTAACCAAGGATGACGGGCAATGCTAACGAGCCGACCAAGATGACAAACGTAACGACGAGGAAAGCTTTGGCCTGCCACCGAGCGTAATTAAAGGACATTCCCGTACCGAAGCGTTTATCTACTAGGACCGCTGGGTCATCAGGGTTGTAGTACATTACACCCCATTTATAGAGGTGGTCATTGTCCGGTGATTCTTTGTCGTCATCGGGAAAGTGGATGCCGCGCAATTGCTCGGATAACCGGGATTGCTTATAGAGAAGAAATACAACTAAACCGATGCTGCCGCCAATGGTGAGAATCAGCATTGTGGTGATCGCGGCGCCGTTGAAGCGTTGATAATGCGGGATAGGGCCGGTTACCTGCATCAGTGCGATCCCGGCGCTGATGAGCAGGGTGAGGACTCCCATTCCGGTATTCGTCACAGCGAGGTTTGCTTCGTTGCGCACCCGAGCTTTAACGTTGCGCTCAGAGCGTGGGGATACCTCACTATGCGCGATAAAAGAGCAGATGATGGTGAATAGGCAGAGCATGCCTAGAGCGGCGAAAGAGGAGAAAAACACGCTCCCAATTGATTTGTCGCTCCAATTGTCGGCCTCCATGGATTCATTCCAGTGCACGGGAACGGGGTCCGGAATGGCGGACCAGTGGGAAGCGACGATGATGGCACCGACCGCGATGCACAGCAGGGAAGAGAACATGGTTACCCACGGAAAGGTCGGGGTAGGGATGCCGCGGAATTCGGGTGAATCACATGCTTTGGTGAAAACACGGGCAGCGATGCTGGTTTCCACCTCGTTGAACCAGCCGCCCGCCTTTTTAGCGGCGATGATACGGCGGCGTTGGGACGCATAAGCCCACATGCCACCGAGCGCCACCACGAGGGAAGGTAGTGCGGCTAATAACGGCAGTTTCCAGGCAAAGAGGGACATGGCCGTTGCCACGATGCCGCAGCTCCACGTGCGTATCTTGAATCCGGCGAGGGCAGAGGTAACTGCAGAATCGGAAAGGTAAGCCTTCGGTACGCGCACTCCGAGCGGTGTGCCAGGCGAGGCCAGGGAGGGGGCTGTGGCCATGATCCAGGTGATAACGAGGGTGGTGGCGGCCATTAAAAGTGTGAAAATCATGGTGATACTTCCAGGTCATTAAGGGTGGAGCTGAGTCGAGCGTGGAGCTCATCTGGGCTAAAGCCTTGGGCGCGGGCGAGTGCGACTACGCGGCTTAATTGCTCTTCTAGTTGTTTTTCTTGCGCGGCAGTGCGAGCACCAGGCCTGACGATGGATCCGGACCGGCCGGCGGTTTCTACAAGGCCCTCGGAAACCAAGAGGTCGTAAGCCTTCTTTACGGTGGCGGGGTTAATGCCTATATCTTTGGCAACGCGGCGGACGGGATCTAGCTTGTCGCCATCGGAAAGCTGTTCGCGAGCGATAGCCAAAACGATTTCATCGTGAATTTGTTGAAATACGGGGACGTCAGATTCGGGGTTAAGGGTAATGAACATCTGTCACCTCCAATCTCTTTTCTGTATTACTTATAGTAACACAATCTGTATTGCTAGTTGTAATACAAAATGAGATCCCAAAGAAACCCCAGGTATGTGTGACTTAAAGCAGTGACATACCTGGGGTGTTGGGGCAGGGAGACTAGAGGAAAAGGGCTACTGCGATGGCAGCAATACCGTAGCTCCCGCGCATGAAGTAACCGAAGACCTCGGGAGAGAAGGAGGCGCCGAAGCCGCCGGTATCGATGATATTCATGGTGGTCACGCGTGCGGGACGGGAGCGCTTAAAGGCGGCGTAGCTAAGCCCCAAACAACATGCTGCGAGCGTGAACAGGGACAGCTTCCACACGGTGGCGATGAAGGCGGTGCCAAGAACGGCAGCACCTGCGGTGGCAGCCAGCGGCAGTCCCCAGTCGGGCCACGCACCATCGACGATGCGGCCGAAGGAGGCGGCGCGGCTGGTAGCGGCGCTGACAATGGTCCAAGCGGCAGCGAATCCAATAAGAGCAAGGCTGCCGAGCTGTGGGGCAAGCGCTAGGGTCAGCCCCATGACGGCGACCGCACCGAGAGGGATATACCACCGGCGATATAGGCGCCGGGCAAAGAGGAGACTGAGCGAAGTCGTGGCACGCGAGCGCGGGCGCAGGCGCGCGGATTGGGAGGCGATGGCATCGGCAGAAACCTCAGAATCCAGTAGCCCAAAGGAGGACGAGCCGACGGCACGGGTACGGCCCGCGCGGAGGAGCGAGGCGAGATCGAAGGATCGCCAGCCAATGACAGACCGCAGCAGAGGGAGGGCTATCGCCGCATAGAGTGAAAGGTGCAGTGATGCACACAGAGCAAGGCCGAGGAGGCTGACGCCGGCGAGTTGGGCAATGGACAGCTTATCGACGCCCCGCATGCGCCCCCGCGGTCTATCCGTATAGACCCAACGTCCGAGCGAAAGGCTGCGCAGCGGGTAGAGCGCCTCGAGGAGAACGATGAGGGCGATCGAGCCGAGCCCGGCGCCAATGGTCGCGGTTGCGGGCAGAGCAGCGGCCGTGCGCTGTGTTAGCGAGGGCAGAAGCGCTGCAGCATTGTGCCAGGCGTAGACGCTGACGCTCGCGATAAGTGCCGCGATGAAAGTGTAATAGATGGCTGAGGAGGCTGTGGAGAGAAGTTTCATGAAATCTCCACCACCTCGTCGCAGGCATCGAAGATGGCTGGAGAATGGGAAGCAAGTACAACACAGCGGCCATCGGCTGCGAGGTGGCGTAGCTCCTCGGCCAAAAAGTCGATCCAGGTGTGGTCGAGGTGGCGTTCGGGCTCGTCGATAAGCAGGGCTTTGGCCGGCTGATAGAGCTGGGCTGCGAGGTAGACGCGCTGGCGCTGGCCCGAGGAAAGATCGCTGACCGCAGAATTCAGGATGGCTTGGTCGAGGGCCCAGAGCTCATGGATCTCGGTAAAGTCCACGCCGGTCCGGCGGGATAGCACACTAAAGTGCTCACCCACGGTGAGGTCGGGGAGAAAGACTGGGTCCCCGACGGAGATGACGGAACCGGCCGCCTCCGCGCTACCGGGCGCGGCACCGTCGATGAAAACGGTGCCATTTAGTGGGGCAATCTCGCCGCTCAACGTCTGCAGCAGCGTAGATTTACCCGCACCATTCGGGCCTTTCAGGCCGTATACGCGACCGACATCAAAGCTGCGATTTAGGTGCCCCAAGGCGGCGGAATGTCCGTAGTCTGCATCTATTGTCAACATTGTTGCCAGGCTAGCAGACAGGCGGCTGGACCCTGGGGGGCTAAAAGCGGCGGAAGAATTTACCTGGGGCAAGCTCCTCGAAACCAGGTAGGGGCGTGGCCGACGAGATACCAGGAGCGGTCTGCTCGGCCGCGAGGTCGATGGCGTTGCTAATGAGCAGGGTGCGGGCGGCTGGATCGTCGGTGGCGACGACGAGCTCGGGGATTTCCTCGGGATCGAAGGGGGTGAGCCAGGCGGCGTCGTCAAGCGGGTGGGCTAAGGGATCGCCCAAGAAAGCTGGGCCTTTGTCAGCGGCGGGGTAGTAGCGCAAAAGCGCGGCGCCGCGGGGAGCAGTGGTGGGATCCTCGTTCGCGGACATGGGCAAGGCGAGGACACCGCCGTCCACGATGGGGGACCACTCAGAGATATAAGAAGGGAAGAGGACCGCGAGATAATCACGATCCTCTTCCTTGGCCAAGCGTACGCCGAGGGAAGAAGCAGTCATTCTTCCAAGGCTAGCGGGGTAGGCTACTTGATTTCCAGCAGCACGCTGCCCTTGGTGGTAGAAGCGCCTGCTTCTACTGCCAGACCGGTAACGGTGCCGGCCTTATGCGCCTTGACGGGATTTTCCATCTTCATGGCCTCGAGAACGAGGAGGACCTCACCTTCGGCGACCTCCTGGCCCTCTTCCACATTGACCTTGATGACCGTGCCCTGCATTGGGGAGGTAACCGCATCGCCGGAAACGGCGGCCTTGGCGCCGGAACCCTTGCGCTTTTTCTTTTTACGTGGGGTGCCGTTGGCACTGAAGGACGCGGGGAGGGCTACCTCGATACGTCGGCCGTCGATCTCCACGGTGTGTACCTGGGAAGGTTCTGCCTCGGCGGCTTCGGCATCAGTGGAATCATCGTGGGCGGGAAGCTGGTTATCCCATTCCTCTTCGATCCACTTGGTGTAGACGCCGAAGTTGCCATCTACTGCAGTGAAAGCTGGGTCAGCAACGATAGCCTGGTCAAACGGGATAACGGTGGGCAGGCCCTCAACCGTGTACTCGGATAGGGCGCGGGCGGAGCGACGCAGTGCGGTCTCGCGGTCTGGCCCCCAGACGATGAGCTTGGCCAGCATGGAATCGAACTGTCCACCAATGACGGACCCCTGGACGACGCCGGAATCTACGCGCACGCCCGGACCAGCTGGTTCGGAGTACTTCACGATGGTGCCGGGGGCTGGCATGAAGTTTGCGGCGGCATCCTCACCGTTGATGCGGAACTCGAAGGCATGGCCGCGCGGGGTGGGGTCTTCCTGCAGGGAGAGCTCGTGGCCCTCAGCGATACGGAACTGCTCGCGCACGAGATCGAGGCCGGTAGTTTCCTCGGATACGGGGTGCTCCACCTGCAGGCGAGTATTGACCTCCAGGAAGGAAATGAGGCCATCGGCGCCCACCAGGTACTCAACGGTGCCGGCGCCGTAGTAGCCGGCCTCGCGGCAGATGCGCTTGGCAGACTCGTGGATGGAGGTGCGTTGCTCATCGGTAAGGAAAGGCGCGGGGGCTTCCTCGACTAGCTTTTGGAAGCGGCGCTGCAGGGAGCAATCGCGCGTGCCGACGACCACTACGTTTCCGTGCTTATCTGCCAGCACCTGGGCCTCGACGTGGCGGGCCCGATCCAGGTAGCGCTCTACGAAGCACTCGCCGCGGCCGAAGGCGGAGGTTGCCTCACGGGTAGCGGATTCAAAGAGCTCGGGGATTTCCTCTGCGGAGTAGGCCACCTTCATGCCGCGGCCGCCGCCGCCAAAGGCAGCCTTGATGGCAACGGGAAGGCCGTATTCCATGGCGAAGGACTGCACCTCATCGGCGCCAGCCACCGGATCCTTAGTACCCGGGGCCATAGGGGCTTCGGCGCGCTCGGCGATGTGCCGCGCGGTTACCTTATCGCCCAAGTTGCGGATGGACTCAGGAGAGGGGCCAATCCAGGTCAATCCGGCATCAATGACGGCCTGAGCAAAGTCGGCGTTTTCGGATAGGAAACCGTAGCCCGGGTGGATGGCATCCGCGCCGGATTTTTCTGCGGCCTCCAGAATCTTGTCAAAGACGAGGTAGGACTCGGCAGAAGTGGTGCCCCCGAGTGCAAAGGCTTCGTCGGCAAGCGAGGCAAAGGGTGCCTGGGCGTCTGGCTCGGCGTAGACGGCGACGGAAGCAATGCCAGCGTCGCGGGCCGCGCGGATCACGCGAACGGCGATCTCACCGCGGTTCGCTACGAGAACCTTTGAGATCTTTTTGGTTTCTACTGCCACGGCAGCAACCTCCTGAACACATTAGGTTGAATACGCAATCTATTCTTGCACACAAAAGCATGAGTTAATTTTCACGCACGCAAGGGGGACATTTTTGAACAAAAATAAACCCACATCCAGTGTGGACATGGGCTTATACGGCTAAACCGAAAAACTAACGCTCAATCGGCATTTTCACCATATTGCCCCACTCAGACCACGAACCATCGTAGACCTGCGCCTTTGTGAATCCCAAAAGATGCGTGAGCACAAACCACGTATGCGCGGCTTGGGCGCCCACGTGGGAATAGAGGATTGTGGCAGATTCAGGCTCCAACATTCCGTAATTGACCTGAAGCTCTTCGGCCGAGCGGAAGCAGGAGTTGGGGTAGGTGGAACGATCCCACTCGAGGTTGATCGCGCTAGGGATATGGCCGTGGCGCATGGTGGTGCCGTAGGCGGAATCGCCATTGGGATCGTGTTCGGTGGCCTCGCCCGCAAACTCTTCTGGGCTGCGGGTGTCTACGAGCGTGCCTTCGGTCTCGCGCACCTGATCTACGAAGGCGCGCAGCATAGAGTCATCGCGGCTTACTTCGGGATATTCGGATGCTGGGAAGTCTGGAACCATGAAAGAGGTATCGCGTTCCTCGGCCATCCACGCATTGCGGCCGCCATCGAGCAGGCGAACGTCCTTGTGCCCGAAGAGGGTAAATACCCACAGGGCGTAGGCAGCCCACCAATTGGACTTGTCGCCGTAAAGAACAATCGTATCGTCGGCGTTAATGCCCTTCTCTCGCATTAGGGAAGTGAATTCTTCTCCGTCGATGAAATCACGGGTAAGTGGGCTAAGTAGTTCCGTGCGGAAGTTAATGCGGGTGGCAGTGGGGATATGGCCAATGTCATAGAGGAGCGAGTCTTCATCCACCTCAATAACGCGCAGGCCTTTGATGCCTAGGCGTGCGGACAGCCACGGTGCAGACACGAGGCGCTCGGGGTGTGCGTATTCCTGAAATGGGGGATAGGGATCAACGTCAGCCACTGTCCGCCTGCCTTTCATATAAGGGTTAATAATTCGTTCCTACCACTTTAACCCGATTTTTCCCGTGATGATCACTCGGGCATTATTCCTGTGGCCTGAGATACAGGTTTTAACCGGTGATTGGGGCCGCCGGCCGGCGGGGTTAAAGGGAGGGGGCAGTTGGGCGCGCGGAGGAAGAAAAGCTGGGATAAACTCGGAATATGGTGCGACAACGTGCTATGAACACCACCTATGAAGGGAACTGCAAGTGCACAAGGCAATTGTTGTATTTGAGGTAGAAGGCGGCTCGGATAAAGGCGCAGATGGCCACCGCAAGGACACCATGCCAATCGTCAATGCGATCAAGGAACAAGGCTGGGAGGCAGAGGTAATCTACTTCCATCCGGACAAGTCTGAAGAGATCTACACTCAGGTTTCTGAAAACTTTGATGCCTATATTTCCCGCGTCAACCCCGGCAATATCCCCGGCGGTGAGAAGGGCTACTTCGAATTGCTGAGCAAGCTGGCAGATGCCGGCCTGGTAGGTATGTCCACTCCGGCGGATATGATGGCCTATGGCGCCAAGGACGCACTGGTCAAGCTCAATGACACCCCGCTAGTGCCGGACGATACTGCGGCGTACTACGAGGTAGAAGAGCTGCATAATACCTTCCCCACCTCCTTGTCCTATGGCGAGCGCGTGCTCAAGCAAAACCGCGGTTCCACGGGTGAAGGCATCTGGCGCGTGCGCCTCGCGGACCAGGATCTTGCCCAGTCCGTTGAACCGGGGACCGCACTTCCGCTCGATACCGCTTTGAAGTGCACTGAGGCAGTGGATAACCAGACCCATGACTACAAGCTGGGCGCTTTCATGGACTTCTGTGACCAGTACATTGTGGGCGATAACGGCATGCTGGTGGATATGCGCTTTATGCCGCGCATTGTAGAGGGCGAAATCCGCATCCTGCTCGTGGGCAATGAGCCAGTATTTATCGTGCACAAGAAGCCGGCGGAGGGCGGCGATAACTTCTCCGCTACGCTCTTCTCCGGTGCCAAGTACACCTACGATAAGCCGGAATCGTGGCCGGAGCTGCTGGAGATGTTCGATAAGGCGCGTCCCGTTATCGCAGAGAAGCTCGGCGATACCAAGGATGTTCCGCTGATTTGGACAGCGGACTTCATGCTTGACGACGCCCCCGATGGCACCGACAACTACGTCCTCGGCGAGATCAACTGCTCCTGCGTTGGCTTCACTTCCGAGCTGGACATGGGAATCCAAGAAAAGGTTGCCGCCGAGGCGATTCGTCGCGTGCAGGACGCGAACGCCTAGCGCACGCTGTATCCTGCCAAGTAGCCCCACGGGAGACCGTGGGGCATTTTCCTACCATCCCTAAAACATTTTGAGGACCGCATAATGGCTGATAATGATTTCAATTCCGCCGGTTTCCCGAAGGATTTTTCCCCGCGCGATTTTTCCGAAACTCCGCACCACCGCGCTGGGGATGCTGCGGAAAACGCTGAGGGAGCCAGCGCTGCCGAGGTGAATGAGACCAAGGAGTTTGGCTCTTTCGATGTAGATGAAACGAAGTCATTCGGTCACACTGATCCGTCTGGTGATTTTGGAAACCCGCGGGATCTGTCCTCTCAGAAGCCAGCCGAGGAGGATGCTTCGGCTGCTTCTGCGGCATCTCCAAGTACCGGCAACTCCGATTTCTGGGCCATGCAGTCCTCCGCCGCAGGTCAGGGCGCTGCCTCCCGTGCACATAACCCATTCACGGATTCGGCATCAACGGACGCTGCTGCGAACGGCAACCAATTCGGTTCCGTCCAGTCCACGAACGAGCAACCGGCTTTTGGCGGTTACGCTCAACAGCAGAGCACGGGCCAAGGATTCGGAGAGTTCCCTTCGGTTAGCGCTGCTCCTGCCGATTCTGGCCAAGATCTGGGTAATAAGAACAGTCGCATGAGCGGTGCTCTCAAGAGCTTGGGCAAAAAGGATGGGCTCTTGGGTGGACTTTTTGAATTCGAGTTCAAGCACTTCTTGACCATCACCCACGTGAAGGAAATCTATAAGGTCGCCTTGATTCTTGGCGGGATCATGTGGATTCTGCACCTTCTCGGGGCCTTCTTATTCGCTACCGGCATGGGCATTTATGGCATCCAGGAGGATTCCGCCTCCGCCATCTTCGGAAGCATCTTCGCGTTCATCTTCTTAGCAGTCCTGTGCACCATTATCTACTACGCCTTTATGGTGGCTATCAGGCTGTTTCTAGAAGCCATGGTGGCAAACGTGAGGATCGCCCAAAACACCGGCGATATCCTCGACAAAATGGACTAATCTTTTGCGATGAGTGGCTCGCTGAACAAGGCGAGTAGCAATGCGAGAAATGAGGAGCGCCCCAGCAGATTGTGCTGGGGCGTTTGTCGTAGAGTCCGAGGCCTTTTGCGGGCTGGCTAAAGGCTAATCGTATGTACCCAGCTGATAGCTGTGATGATTGACCCACATCTTGTTGAATTCCTCGACTTCACCAGAAATTGGTTCAATGGTGTCGCCTTGTGCCTGTAGGCGCACGGTGTGGTGCGCGGTAATGCCCTCCGCGGTGGAGCGGCTGCGCTCTCCCCAGGTGAAATCGACTTGGTTGTCGGAGACTGGGGTGACGCTCTCTACCCTGTCGAAGGCGGACATGTCCTTGGCCGGGGCGCCATTGACATAGAGAGCTAGCCCATCAGCAATCGAGGCGCCGGTGCCTGCCGGGCCTTCCACGTCGCCCATTGAACCGCGGAAAATAATCCAGCTAATCGTCGCGCAGGGGTCGTAGGAGTTCTCGATATCGCCGATCCAAAAGTTGAAATCGCTGCCATCGTCAGCGGGCATGCGCCCAGGTGCGGTGCCAGAGGCATAGACCGTGCGCGGGTCGTTGGGCAGTTCTGTGCATGTGCGGTCTTTGCCTTTTTCCTGTTGCTGCGTGGTGGCCTTTTCACCTTTGTCGGTTGAGTCTGACGGGGATGACGCCTTAGTAGCAGCGGCCTCGTCTCCTGCGGATGCTTCAGTCTCGGCCGGTGCTTGGCTGGAAAAGACTGGCTGTTCGGAGGAAGAAGAATCTTCTTGGGAACTGCAGGCGCTAAGCGCTAGTGGCAGGGAGGTGGCAAGTAGTAGGGCGGCAGAGAATCGCCGTAAGCGGCGAGGAGGCACGGCAGGCATGGCGGCTCTCCAACTCTAGTCGAGGAGGGTGGCGACGCTGTCCGGGTCGGCGTCGGAAAGCATTTGGCGAATGCGGTCGTACTCATCGTCCTCGCCGATGGCCTTAGCGGCATGGCCGAGGGCGGCGATGGCGCGCAGCACGCCCTGGTTCGGTTCGTGGGAGAAGGGGACCGGGCCCCAGCCCTTCCACCCATTCCCGCGCAGGCGGTCCAGGCTACGGTGGTAGCCCGTGCGCGCGTAGGCGTAGGCGGTGATGAAAGCGGCTGGCTCAGCGCCCTCCTGCTGCTTAAGCTCTTGCTCAGCAAGCAAGGCCCACAGCAGCGGAGAATCCGGATGGGCAACGATGCCGGCGGCGAGATCCGAGGTGGAGTCCGCACCGGGATCGGCAGGCAGCTCAATGGGTTTCGGGGCAAGCATGTCTTTCATTTCCATGCCACCCCACTGTAGCGACGCCGGCGCGCAGCTACCAGAAATCGGAGACGTTAAGGTCAAATGAATACAGCGCGCGGCGCACCACCGGCAGGGAAAGCCCAATAACGGAGGAAGGATCGCCTTCGATGCGGTCAATGAACCAGCCGCCCATTGCCTCCAAAGTAAAAGCACCGGCGCACTGGAGTGGCTCACCGGATCGGGCATACGCTGCGATATCGGCTTCGCTGGCGTGGGCAAAGTGAACCGTGGTGGTAGATGTTTCCACATGGCGCCTATCGCCAAAGAGGAGGCAGTGGCCGGTAAGCAGCTCGGCCGTGCGGCCGGCTTGCTGGTGCCAGCGTTCGATGGTGGCTTCCTCGGTGTGCGGTTTGCCTTGTAACTCGCCGCCGAGCAACAGCATAGAATCGCCGCCGATGACGGGCTCGGTGGGGTAGCGCTCGGCCACCTTTTCGGCCTTGGCTGTCGCTAGGGCCGCCACGATATCGGCCGGTGGGCGGCCGGCGAGCGAGGCTTCAAGGGAGCGTTCATCAATGTCGGCCGGTTCCAAGACAGGTTCTACGCCCGCGCCGCGCAAGATGGACGCACGCGAGGGCGATTGGGAGGCGAGGATAAGCCGCATTAGAAGTACCGCACTGTATGGAAAGCGGAGGGATTATAAATGCGCTGCGTCCCAAAGCGCTCGAAGCGCTCAGCCGGGTTGCCCCATTCATTGCGCTCGCCGGTAGCACCCGAGTGCTTTGCACTCATCTGCGCCAACACCGTGCGCAGGGCCGCGAGCTCGTCTTCAGTGGGATTGCCCTTTACTACCTTGATTTCAGGCGTAGACATCTCGCCTCCTAAACAGTTCCGTGCTTCTTGGGTACCTGCGCCACGGCCTTGCGCTCTAGCAGACGCAGGCCTTCCACCAGGTAGTGGCGGGTGGCGGAAGGCTCGATGACATTATCGGCCAGCCCGCGCTCCGCAGCGGCATACGGGTGCAAGAAGAGCTCGTCCATCTCTTCTTCCTTTTCCTCAGAGCCATAGATGGCCAGGGAAGCCTGGGAGGCTTGGGTGACGGCAATTTCTGCGGTGGGCCACGCGTAGACCAGGTCCGCCCCCAGGTCTTTTGCACCCATAAATACGTAGGCCGGGCCAATAGCCTTGCGGGTAATTACAGTGAGCTTGCCGACGCTCGCTTCGGCCTGCGCATAGGCAAACTTCGACGCCCTGCGAAGCAGGCCTGCCTTTTCCTCTTCCGGGGTAGGCACAAAGCCTGGGGAGTCCACGAATTCCACGATGGGAGTATTGAAGGCATCGCACGTGCGCACGAAGCGCGCGGCTTTTTCTGCGGCGGCGGAATCCAGTGCACCGGCCAATGCTAGCGGCTGGTTGGCAACGATGCCGACGGTGCGGCCATCGATGTAGGCAAAGCCAGTGACGATATTTTGGGCCGCTTCTGCAGAGAGTTCGAAGAATGACCCCTCATCGACTACAGCCTTAATGACATCGTTTATGTCATAGGCCTGCGCGGCGGTATCCGGAATGACGCTATTGAGATCAAAGTCCGCGACGCTACCGGCATCCACACGCGGCGCCTCCGCGCGGTTATTGGCGGGGAAGTAAGCCAAAACGTCGCGCACGAGGGACAAAGCCTGCTTGTCGTCGCTGGCCACCAGGTGAGCGGTGCCGGACTCTGCGTGGGCTGCGGCGCCGCCAAAGGTCTCTGGCTCCGCGCCGGCCACGTGGCTGGCAGCCTGGTGGAGGGCGGTGCCTTGGGTCACTATGAGGACATCAGCAAACGTCGGCGCGAACGCCGCAATGCCGCTGGTATTGCCCGCGATAACGGAGATCTGCGGAATGAGGCCCGAGGCTTGGGAGACACGCGCCATGAGGCGGGCGTATCCAGCCATGGTGACGATGCCTTCTTGTACACGCGGGCCGGTGGATTCATAAATGCCGATAACGGGAACACCGGTCTTGATGGCGAGGTCATAAATCTTGGTGAGCTTTTCGGCATAAACCTCACCCATCGTTCCATCGAAGATTTCTCCGTCCTGGCTAAAGACGCATACGCGGCGGCCATCGATGGTGCCGTAGCCGGTAACCACGCCATCTGTATAGGGGCGGTCATGCTCGCGGCCGAAGTCGGTGGAACGGTGGCGGGCCAGTGCGTCCGTTTCCACAAAGGAGCCCTCATCGAGCAGCTGCGTCACGCGGGTGCGGGCGGCCGGCTCGCCTTCTCCCAGCGGTGCGCGGGACTCGGCAAGCTTGGCGTCCAGGTCCTCGATCTTGCCGGCGGTGGTTTTCAGGTCAGTCATAGGCCCCCACACTACTAGCGCACCCCGGTCAATGCGGAATGAAAGGCAGCAAGAGCGAGGAGTGAAAATCGTTTATGTGGTACTTGCCACCGCACCGTGGACTAAGCATTAAACCTGGGAATTCCTTGAATGGCACCCCGCTCGCTTACCCTATTGTGGGGGTGGTGACCAGTGTAAACATTTTAGGGCGCTGGGCAGGTGAGCGCTAATTGTTGCACCTCAAGGGAGGTAAAAAGATTAGAAAAGTTTTCATTCAACTATTGATGTGAGTCTTGTAATCCCTTATTATTATCTGAGTCTTCATGAATGTTTCCCCTGTTTTTTAACGATCTATTAAGGACGGTCTTCTGGTGATTAAAAAGGGACTGCGCTTGCTCGCACCGCTCGCCGTAGCGACTCTCTTCACGCCAGTGGCGCACGCGGGAGATATTCCCCCGATGCCGCAGGCATATCCCATTTCCAACCTCTATAAGAGCTGCAGTGCCGCTGGCGACAATGTCGAGCGCGAATGGCGCTTTGCAGAAACCGGCCGCCGCTACATGAGCGATGGCACCCTGCAGTTCAAAAACACCACCAATCAAGAAGTGCCCTACACCGCCGAGGTAGAAACCGGTACCAATCACGAGATTGATGCCAATTCTAAGGCCAAGCTGCCTTCTGGTTGGGACACCACCGCCAAGTCCGATATTGGTCTGAAGATGACCAATGGTTGGCGCGATAAAGAAACTTTCGGCCCAGTGAAGCTGAAGCCGGGTGAGTCCTTCCGCGTCGAGTACGGGGTCATCGAAAAGGACTTCATCTCCATGTTCGTGGGCTGCAATGATGACCGCCTGGAAAACATCCCGGGTGCCAACGTCATCCGCGGTAAGGGCCCGGCCGAGCGTTACGCCTTTGCCTACATCATTAAGGCAGATGGCTCCGTGTCCGATCTGGCCATGGAAATTCCTTCCCGCTCTCCGGGGGCAAACTCCAAGCCGATCGAGGGTAACTACACCTCCGTATCCGGCCCGAGCCTAGAAAAGATTGCCGATCCTAAAAAGGATGAGATCATGCAGCCGGCCGCGGAACTGCAGCGCGATCCATCCTGGCCAAAGGAAGGCGATAAGTGTGAAGCTGGCGATACCTCCTGGTACCCGCTGGACATCACCGCTGTAAAGCCGACCTACCGCAAGGCCGGCTACTCCACCGACTTCCTCAACTGGTCTAAGGGCGATTATGAATTCGCCCCGGTGACTGACTTCGTTGTTGGCGCCGAGCACGCCCCGTACACCAACTGGCAGGGCAACCGCGGCGATATTCCGAAGGGCTGGCTTGAGTCCGTCGGTGCCGTAAAGCGCGCCTACATGCCGGTCGGCACCGAGCTCAAGCACGTTGACCTCAAGCCAGGCGAGCGCGTGCGTGTGGAGTATGGCACCACCATGACCCGCATCAACTACCGCGAGATTCACTGCGGCAAGAGCGGAAACTACGACCTCACCTCTAACTACAAGCAGACCTCCGCCCCGAGTGGGTTCTGGGCAGAGGCCAAGATCACCGATAAGGCCGGCAATACCCGTACTGAGGACGTCACTCCGGACGAATTCCGCGACCTGCCGGTTCCGACCCAGACCATCTACTAAACCCCACCACACCTACACAAGGAGAAAGTTCCATGTTCAAATCCAAGATTGCTTCTACCACCGCGGCTCTCGCCGTTGCCTCCGGCCTGATCTTCGCTCCGGCCGCTAACGCCCTACCACAGCGCGACCTAGGCCCAGCTAACCCGACCACCATCGGCGAGCGCTGCTCCAACCCAGGTGACACCGGCCAGACCGTAAAGATCAAGCGCACCTATTTTGATGGCTCCGCCGGTTCCTGGACTGTGTCCAACTACAACGATGAGCCATTGCCTGTCACCCGTTCTATCAAGGAGACCAAGACAAAGACTTGGAACGTGTCTGCTGGCGTCGATTTCAAGCTGTTGGATCTCATTAATTTCACCTTCTCTTCCAGCTACACCGATAGCCAGTCCTACGAGGTAGGCGAGCAGGTTGGTCCGTACAACATTGCTCCGGGCAAGACTGCCGTGCTGCGCGCCGGTTGGGTTGTTTCTGATTTCGAAGGTCAGAAGACCGTGTGTGGCTCCGACCACAAGTGGCAGGCTAATGGCGGCACCTTCACGGCTTCTCTGCCGAAGGAACGCCACGTCGAGGTTTCCACTCGCGATAACAACGATTGGGGCTAAACATGAGCAAGACGTCCATCGCCAGCGCCCTTGCGGCGCTGAGCCTGGTGGCCGCTCCTGTTGCCCACGCCGCTGATTTCGGTGGGGACTTCGAGCTGCCCCAGCGCTGGAACGACGATTATAAGCCGGGCACGCATTGCTCGACACCGGGTGAAAACGGCACCTACGTCACCGCAAAGCGCCGCTGGTTCAAACAGACTGATGCCACCAGCGTGGCCAACCGCAACGACGAAGAAGTGCCGGTCAAGCACACCGTCACCAAGGCCCGCACCCAGACCATCGAGGTCTCCGGCTCCGTTGAGGGTACCGGTGATCTGGCCAAGGTGTTGACCAAGACCTATGGCTTCAACTACGTCAGTGAGCAGCACTGGAAGCTAAACCAGGTGGTTGGTCCGTACACCCTGCCAGCGAATTCGCAGGGCAAGCTGGTGTGGGGCTTTACCATGCTCGATACTGACGGTCAGGACGTTCGTTGCAACTCTGACCAGCAGTGGGAAGCCCAGGGCAAGCCGTACTCGGCCTCCGTGCCAGAAGCGCGCTACTCTGAGCTGCGCTTGGAAGACGCCCCTGAGTGGAACTAATCCACCCCATTAAGGAAGCGCCTCGCCAATCTGAAAGGACTGGCGAGGCGCTTTTCTTTCGGCTAGGCGCTTTCGGAAGCTTGAGTCGAGAGGACAGGGGTTAGGCAGGTAGCCAAGCGTAGCCATAAGGGCCAAGCTCCACCGGTCCGAGATCGATGGAGCGATCGCTGAAATTGTGCAGGCACAGCAGATCGCCGCGTTGGTAACCAAGGACGGCCTCTTCGCCGGTCTCAACCGGCTCACACGGCGCGGTACCGAGATCAGAGTGGGCATGGCGCTCGGCGATCATGGAGCGCACAGTATTGAGCAACGAGGCGGCGTCTTCAATCTGGGCGGCCACAGACGTTCCGCCTACAACCGGCAGCCGGGATGGTGCGTTGATGCTGAAACCGGAGTGTTCGGAATCGTCCCACTGCATTGGGGTGCGCACCGCATAGCGGTCCGGCAGCGAGGTGTCATCGAGCATGCCAATCTCATCGCCGTAGTAGATAAACGGTGCGCCCGGCAGGGTCATCAATAGGGAGAACATCAGCTCCACCTTGCGGCGGTCGCCGTTCATCAGCGGCATAAGCCTGCGGGCAATACCCACGTGCGCGCGCATACTGTCTTCTGGCAGGTACGCCTGGTACATCAGATCTCGCACGGTATCGTCCACCATTTCCAAGGTGAGCTCATCGTGGTTGCGCAAGAAGGTGCCCCACTGGCAGCCTTCCGGTAGGGAAGGCAGTTCGTCGAGGATGGAGTAGACCGGGGTGGCGTCGCCAAGCGCCAAAGCCTGATACAACCGCGGCATGACCGGGAAGTTGAAGACCATGTGGAAGCGCTCGCCCTGGCCGTAGAATTGCATGGTTTCGGCCGGCGGCTGGTTGGCCTCCGCTATGAGCACGGCTTCCGGGTAGTGCGCGTCCATGAAGGAGCGAATCTTTTCCACAAACTCGATGGTCTCCGGCAGGGATTCTCCGCCTACACCATCGCGCTCAAAGAGATAAGCAATAGCATCGAGGCGCAGGCCGTCTAGGCCCTTATCCATCCAGAAGGACAAGATTTTGAATACTTCCTCCTGCACGGCCGGGTTATCGTAGTTCAAATCCGGCTGGTGGGAGTAAAAGCGGTGGAAGTAGTACTGGCCGCGCTTTTCATCCCAGGTCCAATTGGAGGTTTCCACGTCAGTGAAAATGACGCGGATTTCGGGGTAGCGCTCGGGGTCATCGCCCCAGACGTAGAAATCGCCATAGGGGCCTGTGGGATCCGTGCGGGAGGCCTGGAACCATGGGTGATCGGAGCTGGTGTGGTTGAGCGCCAAGTCCGTCATGATGCGCATGTCACGGCGGTGCAGCTCCGCAATGAGCTCTTCAAAATCCTCCATCGTGCCATAATCTGGGTGGATGGAGTAGTAGTCCGCAATATCGTAGCCATCATCGCGCAAGGGGCTGGCATAAAACGGCGACAGCCACAGGCAGTCCACGCCGAGCCATTGAAGGTAGTCCAGCTTATCGATGACCCCGCGCAGCGTTCCTACCTCCTTATCACCATCGGCCTTAAACGAGCCGACGAGGGCCTGGTAGAAGACTGCATTGTGGTACCAGCTCATGAAAGGTCCTTTCTTTTGGCCCGCCAGGTTAGGTAGGTAAGAAGGCACAGTACTCCGGCCACGAGACCGGGCCAGATGGCGGGGGAGTCGTGAAAGATGTTGATGATGGCCTGAATAACCGCGAGGATGCTGAAGAAACCAAGGAAGCCCAGCGCGGTATCCCACAGCATGGCCCTGCGCATTAGGCCTTGACACCACCTGCGGTCAGGCCAGCGACGATGCGGTGCTGGAAGATGAGCACCATGATGACCAGTGGGATGGTAACCAGCGCGCCAGCGGCCATGGTCGCGGCATAGGGGTACTCAAAGGCCGAGGGGCCGGAGAAGCGTGCAATGGCCACGGTCACCGGCTCAGTATCGGTGGTGGAGAGCTGCTTGGCCAGCATGAACTCATTCCACGTGGTGATAAAGGCGATGATCGCGGTGGTAAACAGCGCTGGCGCCGCCAGTGGCAATAGCACCAAACGGAAAGCTTGAGAACGCGAGGCTCCATCTACCCGGGCTGCTTCTTCCAGTTCCCAGGGAAGTTGGCGGAAGAAGCTCAGCAGCGTATAGACCGTGAGAGGAAGCGCAAAGGAAATATTGGGGATGATCATTGCGCGGTAGGTACCAATCCACTCCAGGTTGCCAAAGAGCTGGAAGAGCGGGGTGACCAAGGCAATCGCCGGGAACATGGAGGCGGCCAGAATAATGCCGGTCACGATTCCCTTGCCAGGAAAGTCATAACGGGAGAGCGCATAGGCGGTAAAGACACCGATGAGCACGGCCACCGCGGTGGTAATCAGTGAGATGAGAAGCGAGTTACCGAGCGCGGCAAGGAAGTCATTTCCCTTATCGGTAGCCAAGGCATCGCGGAAATTATCCAGCGTGACATGGGTAGGCCATGGCGTGGTATCAAAGGTGAATCGCTGATCCCGCAGCGCGGTTACCAGCATCCAGTAGAAGGGAGCGAGGCCCCAGAACATGATGAAAATGATGCCGGCGAAGTGTCCGAATTTACGCATTATTTAGCTGCCTTCCTGCCGGAGACATCCGCACCAAGGAAGCGAATGAGGATAAAGGCGACGACGAAGATAAGAAGGAAAATGAGGGTGGAGAGCGCGGAGGCGGAATTGAAGTTGCCTTGGCGCATATCCTCCACCACCAGCTGCGAGATGGTCGCGGTAGGGGAGTTGGAGGAGCTAGAAATCATGATGACCGGCAGGTCATACATGCGCAGTGCGTCCAGGGTGCGGAAGAGTACGGCCACCATGAGCGCCGGGCGCACCAGCGGGAGGGTGATCCGGAAGAACGTCTGGATACGATTGGCGCCGTCCACGCGGGCGGCGTCGTAGACGTCCTTAGGAATCATCTGCAGGCCCGCCAGGATAAGCAGTGCCATAAACGGGGCGGTCTTCCACACATCCGCGATGATGACGGCCAGGCGGGCGTAGAACGGGTCCGTGGTCCAGGCGATCTGTGCACCAAGCAGCGAGTTGACGACGCCATCCGGGGCAAACATGAACTGCCATAGCTTGGCCGTGACGGCCGTTGGAATGGCCCAGGGGATAAGTACCGCCGCACGAACTAGGCCACGGCCGCGGTAATCACCGTTCATGATGAGCGCCATCAGCATACCCAGGATGGTCTCCAGCAGCACGGTAACGACGGTGAAAAAGAGCGTAATCTTGACTGCGGGCCAAAAATCCGTGGCAATAACGCCCGGTGGGCAGGTGGAAATCTGGCCGGTACCGGAAACGCATCGGTTATTGATCCAGTACAGGTAATTTTCCAGTCCGGCAAAACCGCCTTCCTCAAAAAGTCCCGTCTGCGGGTTGAGGTGCCTATTGCCTTGGAAGGACAGGAAGATGGCGCGGATGATGGGGTAGCCGATGATGACGGCGAGTACGATGAGCGCCGGAGCAATCAGCCCGGCCACGCGCCCGTAATTTTTGCGCTGGGGTTTCGGCGCTCTTGCCGACGCCCCTTTCGGCGTCCCCTTGGACGCAGTCGGCGAAGCTATAGCCACGCTGGTCCGCCTTTCTGTTAAAGAAATGCTGTCTATTGGCTAGATTCTATCCCCAATAGGGGAGTGAAAACCACAAAGGGTGAGGCGGCGGTATGCCCGCCTACCTCACCCGGATTGGGAATTTAACCCTGGGAAGCCGATTCGATGGCCGCCTTCATATCGGCGGTGGCATCATCGACCGACTTGTCATCCGTCAATGCAGCGTAGGCATTGTCCTGGATGGCCTTAGAAATCGCCGAGTAGAACGGGGAAACCGGGCGCGGTGCCGCGTTCTCCAAGGACTCCTTGAGCGCCGGCAGGTATGGGAACTCCTGCTGTAGCTGCGGGTCATCGTAGATGGAGGCCAAGACCGGTGGGAAGGACTGCTCCGCGAAGGACTTCTGGTTGTCCTCGTTGATGATGAACTTCATAAAGTCGAGCGCAGTGCCCTTATTCTTGGAGTTGATATTGATACCGTTGTTGTAGCCACCCAGCGTGGAAACGCCTACGCCGTCCTTGCCCAGTGGGGCCTGGACCTCGACGTCGACGCCGGCATCAACCGCATTGGAGTACATATATGGCCAGTTCACGGCGAAGGCGGTCTTGCCTTCGGTGAAGGCCATATTGGTTTCTTCCTCGGTGGCGGCGGTGGAGTCCTTGGAGATGGTTTCCTCCTTGTACGCATCCACCATGGCCTGAAGGCCGTCTTTGGCTTCCTTGGAATCCACGGTGACATTGCCGTCCTTATCCAAGACAGAGCCGCCCCAGCCTTCCATGAAGTCAGCGGTATTGAGCGCAAGGCCTTCATACTGCTTGAGCTGGGTGGTCAGACAGTTCTTGCCGTCTTCCAGCGCCTTACATGCAGATTTGAGATCTGCGAACTTCTCGGGAGCCTTATCCGCGAGCTTGGTATTGCGGAAAAGCAGCTGACCATTGGTGTTCTGCGGCAGCGCGTAGAGGACGTCGTTATAGGTGGCGGACTCTACGGTGGCCGGCAGTAGCTCATCCGTATTGGTTTCAAAATCACCATTGAGCGGCTGGAGCCACTGGTTGGCAGCGAACTCCGCGGTCCACACGACGTCCAGCGCCATGACATCGTAGTCATCGCTGCCCGCCTGCAGGGACTGCACGAGGGTCTCGCGCTGGGCGTCAGCCTCGCCGGCCAGCTCCTTGAGCGTGACCTTCTCGTCTGGGTGCTGCTCGTTCCACTTTTCGATGATGGGGGTCACCTTGTCCGTGTCATTTTTGCCCATGGCAAAAGTGATGGGGCCGTGCGCATCCGCCCCGCCTTCGGAGGAATCGCCCGCAGCGGAATCGGAGGAGGACGAAGAGCAGCCGGCCAGAGCCAGAACTGCAGTAGTCGCAACGGTGGTGCGAAGCAGGAATCTCTTCATGGAATTCACCTTTCGGAAAACTTTCGGTTCTTTAAACCTAAAATACGGAAATCGAAAGGTGGATAATTTTGACCTATTTAACTCTAAATGGGGGTAGTAAAGGGGCGGCGGGAGGTTGGACTACGTACCTGCGGCACTGTGGCCCAGTGTCCGCCGTGGGGCTAATCCTGTGAGATACGGCGCCCCGTTTCTGGGTCAAAGCGGAGTGCTTCGCGCGGGTTGAATGTCAGTACGACATCTTCGCCGCGCTGTGGTGGGGTACCTTCGGCGCGAGCAACAAAGCGGTTTTCGCCCTCGGTGACGTAGACATAGGACTCGGCGCCCAGCTCTTCCACAATGTCCACCACGCCTTGGAAACCCACTGGACCCTTGTTGATAAACATCTTTTCTGGGCGTACACCTACGCGGCCGCCGTTGTAGTCAAAGATATTCATGGCTGGCGATCCGATGAAACCGGCGACGAATTCGTTTGCGGGGGCGTCATAAAGCTCGCGCGGCGGGGCAACTTGCTGCAGCTCGCCGTCCTTGAGCACCGCCACACGGTCACCCATGGTCATCGCCTCTACCTGGTCGTGGGTGACGTATATCGTCGTCGTACCCAGTCGCTGCTGCAGGCTGGCCAACTCGGCGCGGGTCTGGACGCGCAGCTTGGCATCCAGGTTGGATAGTGGCTCATCCATGAGGAAGGCCTTCGGCTCGCGCACAATGGCGCGGCCCATGGCCACGCGCTGGCGCTGGCCACCGGAAAGGTCCTTGGGCTTGCGCTTGAGGTAATCGGTCAGACCGAGTGTCTCCGCAGCTGCGTGTACCTTGGACTTGATGTCGGCCTTGGGCAACTTTGCCAGCTTCAAAGCAAAGCCCATGTTTTGTTCTACTGTCAGGTGTGGGTAAAGCGCATAATTCTGGAAGACCATGGCGATATCGCGATCGCCTGGCTCTAAGTTGGTCACGTCCTTGCCATCAATGGTGATGCGGCCGCTCGATGTCGGCTCTAATCCCGCCAGTGCGCGCAGCGTCGTGGATTTACCGCAGCCCGAAGGACCAACGAGCACCAGAAACTCGCCGTCCGCGATTTCGAGGTCCAAGTCCTTTACCGTGGGCGCGCTCGCGCCAGGGTAGGTGATATTGACCTTTTCAAAAGTGACCTTTGCCATGCGCAACACACTAGCACCATTGGTGGCCGGTATCCTTAAGGCTTATGACTGCACTTGATTTGGAACGCATTCGCACCGCATTGGCCGATGATTTCACCACCATCGATTTCGTGGAAAAGACCGGCTCCACCAATACCGACTTGATGCAGGCCACCAACGTTGCGGATGGCACCGTGCTGCTTGCCGACGAACAACTTTCCGGCAAGGGACGTCTTGGCCGCTCTTGGACCGCGCCGGCCGGTTCGCAAGTCATTTTCTCTGTGCTTTTGCTGCCGGAATCTCTCGATCACTTGGGCACCCTACCTCTGGCCGCGGGCTTGGCGGTCACCGATTCCATCGAGGGCACCGTGCTCAAGTGGCCGAATGATGTGCATATCGATGGCAATAAGCTGTGCGGCATCCTCGCTGAGGCTGGACCCGTGGGCCAGGCTTTCAAAGCCGCGCCAAAGACCGAGCTCACCAAGGTGGAAGTGGGCAAGGCTGAACTTAATAAGGCTGAGGTCAACAAGGCGGAAGTAAATAAAACCGAAGTCAATAAGGCGGAGCTCAATAAAGCCGTAGGCGGTGCCGCGCCCTCTGCGCGCGTCGTCGTAGGAATGGGCATCAATGTCACCTTGACCCGCGAGGACCTGCCGATTGAAAAGGCCACCTCGCTCGCGCTCGAAGGCCGCGATACCGACCGCACCGAGCTCGCCATTAACGTGCTGAAGAACCTGCGCCGTCGTATTGTGCAGTGGGAGAACCACGATCCGCAGCTCCTGCGCGATTACCGTGCGGTGTGTTCCTCACTGGGACAACAGGTGCGCCTAGAAACTCCATCCGGCGATGTTATTGGGCACGTGGATGAAATCGGCGAGGACGGCCGCATCATGGTCGCTGGTGAGTACTATTCCGCGGGCGATGTCACGCATCTGCGCCCACAGCAGTAGACCGCACAAGAGACACGGGAGGTAGCATCCATAGCTATGGGATTAATGAAGATGGGCCAAGGCGAGATCAAGCGCGCAGATGTCTCCGCGCCTTTTCGCGCATTGATTTTCCCTTTTCTCGAGCTCATCCTCATTACCGGTCTACTGTGGATTGCCATCGGTTGGTGCGATGTCCAAGCAGTAGACCCGATGCTGCGCAATGGACTGGTCGCGGTGTGGGCGCTGTTGGGAATCTGGCGCTTTGTCATCCCGCTTTATAAGGCCCGTCGCAAGCGCTTCATAGTGACCAATAGGCGCGTCATCGCGCGCGAGGGGCGCACTATCGATTCGATTCCGCTGCAGGATATTCGCGGTGCTCGAAAACGACGCGGCGGAGTGTCTCTAGCCATCCATGGTTGGGACCGCGCCATGTATTTCCCTAATGTTGCTAAGCCCAAGCGCGTGGCTGAGATTATTAATGATCGCCCTTGGTTTTAACCTCAGTGGTGTGCAGCTGGCTATCCAGGTCTTCCGGCGAGAGGTTGGCGCGGCTAAATTCCTGCGTCAGCGGCAGGCGCAGCTCTAAATCAGAGGCGGGGCAAAGCTCAACCGTTGCCTTATCTACTACGTAGTCCAAAACGTGCCCACCGGAGGTGCGGGCGGCGTCGATAAAGTGCACGTGACAGCCTGGCACCGAAATTCCTTTTTCATAAACGGGGGTGCGGAAGCCGCCGATGACTCCTTCGACGTTCTGAAAGTGCAGCTCTTTATCTCCGCCGACGGCCTCTGACATCGGTGGGTAGGGTTTTTCCTGCTTGACCACCGTGCGGGTGGTGACCTCCTTAAAAGTGCCCACGATGCGCACCGCATACATGTAGTTGGCGGAAGGCTCGAGCCTATCGATAAAGGCGGAGAGCTGATCGCGGCGCAGGCCCGCGGGGGCGTCGGCAGTAATGCGAGGAACAAAATTGGTGGCTACCGCATAGGGGGTGCGCTGATCCAAATCTGCAATCTGTGCGGAACCATCGCCCCGCAGTTGGTAGCAGGTGCCGTCCAAAATGATCATCTCACCGTCGAGGCCATCGAAGGTGCCCAAGCCGAAGTTTCCCTTACCTAGCAGCTCTGAAATGGTCATTTCGCCGTCATAAATGCCATCAAGCAAAGCGGTCATGAGTGAATTTTGGAAGATGGTATGACGAGTGAACATAGTATCCAGGCTAGTATTGGGGGACGTGAGTGACTTAAAGCCTATTGTAACTGTTTGTGGCGACGGCCAGCTGGCCCGCATGATGCAGCCGGCCGCCGCGGAGCTCGATATTCACCTGCGGATTCTAGCCAGCAAGCCGGATTCTTCCGCGGCGCAGGTCACCCCGGACGTGGTGCTGGGGGACTATACCTCCCTGGAGGAGCTGCGCGGCGTGGCCGAGGGCGCGGATGCCATTACCTTCGAGCACGAGCATGTGCCCAATGAACACTCCGCCGCGCTTATCGACGCCGGTTTTAACGTCCAACCTCAGCCCACCGCCCTCATTTACGCGCAGGACAAGTTAAAGATGCGCGAAAAGCTTGCCGCATTTGGTGCCCCCGTGCCACGCTTTGCTGCGATCGACTCGGTGGCCGATGCCCGCGCCTTCTTCGACGCCGTCGATGGCCGCGTGTGCCTCAAGGCCCGCCGCGGTGGTTACGACGGCAAGGGCGTGTGGTTCCCCACCGCTGATAATTGCTTTGAGCTGGTTTCCGAGCTGCTCGAAGCCGGAACCCCTCTCATGGCTGAGGAAAAGGTGGACCTGACCCGTGAGCTGTCCATCCTCGTTGCCCGCCGCCCCTCCGGTGAGGCCAAGGTGTGGCCGATTACCCAGTCCCGCCAGGAAAACGGCATTTGTGCCGAGGCAATTGCACCAGCCCCTGGCCTCGCACCGGAACTCGCCCAGCGCGCTTCCGAATTGGGTCTCACCATCGCCGAGTCCCTCGGCGTGACCGGCGTGCTGGCCGTCGAACTCTTTGCTTTCGACGGCCCCGAAGGCGAGGATATCTCCGTCAACGAACTGGCCATGCGCCCGCATAACACCGGCCACTGGACCCAGGATGGCAGCGTTACCTCCCAGTTTGAGCAGCACTTGCGCGCGGTGCTCGACCTCCCGTTGGGTGCAGTCGACACGCTTGCCCCCGTTACCGTGATGGCCAATGTCTTGGGAGCCGACGAAGATCCTGCCATGCCCATGCCGGAGCGCGTTCGTGAAGTAATGAAGCGTTACCCGCAGGCCAAGATTCACCTCTACGGCAAGGATCACCGTCCCGGCCGCAAGATTGGCCACGTCAACGTTACCGGTGAGGACACCGACGAGACCCTGACCATCGCCCGTCAGGCAGCGCACTTTCTCGTGCACGCCGAATGGGCATAAAACTCTGCTTGTAGAAAGGACAGCATGCAACCACACGTAGGCATCATCATGGGTTCTGATTCTGATTGGCCCACCGTTGAACCCGCCGCCCAGGTCCTCGCAGACTTTGGCATCCCCTTCGAAGTTGGCGTGGTCAGCGCTCACCGCACCCCAGAAAAGATGCTCGCATACGCAAAAGAAGCCCATACCCGCGGCCTGAAAGCGATTATCGCCTGCGCCGGTGGCGCCGCGCACTTGCCCGGCATGGTTGCAGCGGCCACGCCGCTGCCAGTCATCGGCATCCCGCGCGCTTTGAAGGATCTCGATGGTCTCGATTCCCTTCTTTCCATCGTGCAGATGCCTAGTGGCGTGCCGGTCGCCACCGTTTCCATCGGCGGTGCAAAAAACGCCGGCCTGCTTGCTGCGCGCATCCTCGGGGCAGGTGACCCCGCCATCCAGGACAAGATGATGGATTACCAAAAGCGCATGGCAGAAGAGGTCGAGCAGAAGGATAAGAACCTGCGCGACAAGCTGCTGGGAGAGTAGCTCTTAGGAAAAGAAGTAAATAAAGCAAGCACGTTTAGCCACAACCGCGGAGGTTTCGGCAAAGCGTGCTTGTCTTCTGCGCGGTGACGTCGACGAACGCTAGAAGGGCACGCCGGAGCGCAAGATGACATTGGCAAACGGCGTGGTGGAACCGGTGCGCACGACAAAGGAGGCGCGGGCAACTTCGCGTTTGAGGTCGTCATGGGAGACCTCGGTGAGGGGTACTGCGGGAAGCAAGGAACGCACCTCGGGCGGGGTGGAATCGGCGATGGTGGCGGCTTCGACTACGACTTCGTCGAGGAGGGCGGCCAGCGTATCGGCAAAGGTGGGGATGCCGAAGGTAAGCGTGAGGTCGATGACTGGAACATCGTGAGGAATGGGCAGGCCGCAATCGGCGATGACAAAGGTATCAGTGTGGCCAAGGCGCGCAACGGCACCGGCGAGCGCGGGATTAAGAAGACCGGACTTACGCATTGGTGACCTCCGGCAAAGCGGATGCGGTCGTGGGGTAGGAGGGCTGCGCGCCGTTACCGGTGGCGGCGAAGGCGCCGACGCGGGCGGCGAATGTAGCGGCATCGACAAGCGAGGCTCCAGCGAGGAGCTGGGCGCAGAAGGCACCTGCGAAGGCATCGCCGGCGCCGGTGGTATCCACGGCGGTCACGCGTGGGGTGGGGATATCCGCGCCGCCATCCGGGGTAGCAACGTAGGCGCCGTGAGCGCCAAGGGTCAGCACGACGGAACGGAAACCAGCTTCTACCAAGCGGTGGGCGAGCTCGCGCGGGGCGCCGTCTGCAGGTAGGCCGAGTTGGTCCAAGATGAGCCCTGCTTCGTGTTCGTTGGCCAGCAGGGGATCGGCCTGCAGAAGCGAGTCACGGTCGACCTCGACTACCGGAGCGAGGTTAACCACCACGCGACCTTGCGCAGCGTCGACTGCCGCCTGAAAACCAGAGGCAGGGATCTCGCCTTGGAGGAGCACCACGTCGGCATCGGCGATGGTGGAGGCGCGGGCGGTGACAAAGGGGGCGTCGACAAGCGCATTGGCGCCGGGGGAGATGACGATGGTGTTCTCGCCATCGGCCGAGACGGTAATGACGGCGAGGCCCGTATTGGTATCGGCCTGCTCTACAGCGCTCAGATCGATGCCGGAGGTGTGCATATAGTGCATGGCAGGCTCGGCATAAGGATCGGAGCCCACCGCGCCCACAAAGGCCACGTTGGCGCCCAGCTGCGCCGCCGCAACGGCCTGATTGGCGCCCTTGCCTCCAGCTAAAATCTCGCCGCCGGAGCCCAGCAGGGTCTCGCCGGGCTGCGGGTGGCGCTCGGCGTGGACGATGAGATCGGCATTGATGGATCCGACGACGGTTAGCTTGCTCATTGGAAATCCTCTACATTGTCGCGGGTGACGGTGATGACCTCGACGGGGACTTTCTTCTCCGCCGTGCCACCGTGCAGGAGCGCTGCGGCTTGTTCGATGGCGCGGGCACCAAGCTCTGCGGGCTGCTGGGCGATGGTAGCTTCCAGCTTGCCATCTTTGACTGCCTTGAGGCCATCAAAGGTGCCATCAAACGCCACCACCTTGACCTCAGTACCGGCGCGCGAGCCCAGGGCTTCGACCGCGCCGAGTGCCATTTCATCGTTCTCGGCAAAGATAGCCTTAATATTCGGATTGGCCTGCAATAGGTTGGTGGCAACGTTGAGGCCCTCTGTGCGGTCGAAATTCGCCGATTGCTTGCCGACGACCCGAATATCCCCGTACTTCGCAATCTGCTCTGCAAAGCCTTTGCCGCGCTCGCGCGAGGCGGAGGTACCGGCGGTGCCCTGCAAAATGAGGATGTCTCCCTTTTCCCCGATGGAGTGGGCGAGGGTATCTGCCGCCTGTGCGCCGCCGGCAACATTATCGGAGGCCACCATGGAATCCAGTTCTACGCCGTTGACGTCGCGGTCCACGCCGATAACCGGCACGCCGTCATCCTTGATGCCGCGCACGGCCGGGGCGACGGCATCGGAATCGGTGGGGTTGACCACGACGACCTTGGCTCCCATCGAGGTGGCGTTTCCTAATTGATTGACCTGCTGGGCGGGGTCATCGGAGGCGTCCTGGATATCCAGCGGAACGCCGAGCTCCTTGGCCTTATCTTGTGCGCCGTGGCGCAGTTCGACGAAGAAGGGGTTAGTCTGTGTGGACAGCGCAAGCGTGATGCGGTTGCGGTCTTCTTCCGAGCGATTGCACGAGGCAAGGCCAAGCGCAAGGGCGGGCACGAGAAGGGCGGCGATGAGCTTTTTCATGGCGGGTGCTCCTTAGTTGGCCGTCTTATTGCGGATGACGTCGAAGCCGACGGCCAGCGCGATGACTAGGCCGATGACGATCTGCTGCCAGAAAGAGGAGACATTGAGCAGGTTCAGACCGTTGCGGATAACTGCCAAAAGAATCGCGCCGACCAGCGTGCCGGTGGCCTTGCCCTGGCCGCCAGAGAGCGAGGCCCCGCCGATGACGACGGCCGCGATGGCATCCAGCTCGTAGCCGGTGCCGGCCTGAGGTTGCGCAGATTCGAGGCGGCCTGCCATGACCATGCCGGCCCAGGCGGCAAAGAAACCGGAGAGTGCGAAGACGGCGATCTGGATGCGCTTGACCGGCAGGCCCGAGAGACGGGCGGCCTCGAGGTTGCCGCCGATGGCGTACATGGAACGGCCGAGTACCGTGCGCTCTAGGATGAACCAGCACATGAGCCCGGCGATGACCATCATGATGATTGGAACTGGAAAGCCCGCGATATCGCCGCCAAAGGCGTTGACGGCTGGGGCGGTTTCAATGGGCGAGCCTTGGGAGATGACCAGGGTAAGTCCGCGGGCGATGGACATCATGGCCAGCGTTGCGATGAAGGACGGAATCTTGCCCCACGCGGTGGCCATGCCGCAGATGGCGCCGGCCAGCGCTCCTACGATAAGGCCGATGAGCAACGTGAGCCAGCCAGGTAGACCAGCGGTGGAGAACATATAGGCCGAGACCATGGCACCGAGCGCGGCGACCGAACCCACCGAAAGGTCGATGCCAGCGGTGACGATGACAAAGGTCATTCCGAAGGCCAAGATCGCCACCGTGGCGGCCTGGATGCCGATATTGAGCAGGTTCGCCACGGTAAGGAAGTACGGGGTAGCGATAAAAAGCGCGATGCACAGGGCAATGAGGCCAACGAGAGCGCCATTATTCATGGCCCAGTTAACTACTCTATTTTTGGTCATGCTTCATCCTTGGGGTCAGTTCCGGCAGGTGCGGCAGCAGCGGCGGAAGTAGCGGAGGTCACATTGGATACGGCGAAGGCCATGACCTCGTCTTGGGTGGAGTCCTTGGGGAGTTGGCCGGCGAGTTGACCACCGGACATGACGAGGATGCGATCGGACATGCCGAGCACCTCGGGTAAATCGGAGGAGGCCATGAGCACGGCGCCACCGGCTGCGGTGACCTCATTAATAATGTTGTAAATCTCCACCTTGGCGCCGACGTCGACGCCGCGGGTGGGCTCATCGAGCAGGAGGACCTTGGAACCGGCGAGCACCCAGCGGCCGAAGACGGCCTTTTGTTGGTTGCCACCGGATAAGTTCCGGATGGGCTGCGAGAGATCAGCCATGCGGATGCGCAGCTTTTCCGCTACCGCACCGGCGCGGCGGTGCTGGCCGCTGCGGTCTGCAAGCCCTGCCTTGGCGGTGGGATAGAGGGTCGCGAATCCGAGGTTATCGCCCACAGAGGCGTCTAGGACTAGAGCTTGGGACTTGCGGTCTTCAGGGATATGTCCCACACCGGCGCAGATGGCGGCGCGTATATCGCCGCTGCGCAGCTGCGTGCCGCCAACGCGGATGGAGCCGGAATCGTAAGGATCGGCGCCTGCGATGGCGCGAATGACCTCGGTACGGCCAGCACCCACGAGTCCGGCTAGGCCGACGACTTCACCGGCATGGACGGAGAAGGTGACGTCGTGAAAGGCTCCGTCGGAAGTCAGCTCGGAGACTTCTAGTAGGGCCTCGCCGTGTTCAGGGGGAACCTTGCGCGGGTATTGATTTTCAATCTCGCGGCCGACCATGAGCCGGACCAGCTCGTCTTCGTCCGTATCGGCAGGGACTTCGGCAATGAAAGAACCATCGCGCAGCACGCTAGTTCCTCCAAGTGATGGCTGATAAAAATCATGGCCACGCCCTTGGCCTTGAGCTCCTCAAGCACGGCAAAGAGGGCATCGACCTCCTTACCGGTGAGCGCGGCCGTGGGCTCATCCAGGATAAGAATTCGTGCGTTCATGGACAGCGCCTTGGCGATTTCTACGAGCTGCTGCTTGGCGACGCCGAGCTCACCCACCGGCATATCCAGGTCCACGTCCAAGCCGATGAGATGCAGCGCGGCTTGGGCCTGTGCCTTGAGGTGTTTGTGCTTGACCAACCCGAAGCGGCGCGGGGTGCGCCCGAGCATGATGTTCTCGGCCACCGACATGGTGGGAACGAGGTTGAGCTCTTGGTGGATGGTGGCGATGCCCAGCGCCTCGGAGGCCTTGGTGTCGGGGATTTTAACCTCTGCGCCATCCACCACAATGCGGCCGGAATCTGGTTGGTGGACACCGGCAATCATCTTGATGAGCGTGGATTTTCCGGCGCCGTTTTCACCCAGCAAGGCTTGGACCTGACCCCGGCGGACGGTGAGATCCACGCCTTTAATGACTTCTACCTGGCCAAAGGATTTGGTTACGCTTTCTAAGCGCAATACGTGGTCACTCATGGCGTGGCCTCATCGAGGTGGTGGGCGGTGGACATGCGTGGGATGTAGCGGGTGTCTAGCACTTCGCCTTCTGGCTGGCGCTTTTCGTTAATAGCCGCGATGAGCTTAGCCGTGGCGGTCTCGCCCATCCGTGCAACATCCTGGTCCACTACCGAGATGGGAGAGGGCTGAAAGCGCAGGTAGATAAAATCATCGAAGCCGACAAGTGCGATTTCTTCTCCGATGCGCTTGCCCGCATTATGGCAGGCCTCGAGTGCGCCGGCAGTCATCATGGAATCGCCGGCAATAAGCGCGGTGACGCCCTCCTGCAGGAGCGCGATGGCTCCCTTATAACCTTCGCGGTGGCGGTAGCTGCCGTGGTGGATGTGGGTAGGCATCCCGCGCGTGGCGGCCTTAAATGCTTCGAGTCGCTGCCGGCCGGTGGAGGTTTCCTGCGGGCCGGACAGGTAGCCGATATGCGTGTGCCCCTTCTCCTTGAGCTGTTCCACGGCCTGTTCGATTCCCTTGTGTGGATCTGATAGCACTGCGGGAATCTGGCCCAGGGTCCGGTCAATGAGCACCAGTGGCCGGTAGGTGCGCGCCTGCTCGAGTGCTTCTTCGGCGCCTTCGAGCGGCACGGCGATAATGCCGTCTACCTGGCGTTCCATGAGGGCATCGAGCGCCTTGACTAGCCGCTGTGGTTCCTCGCCGCAACTGGTAATCATTGTGGCTAGACCCTGTTTATCGGCGGCCTCTTCAACGGCTGCCGCCATTGCGGCGAAATAGGCATTATCCAGGCTGGGGATGACTAGACCGATGGCATTCGACCGGGAGCTACGCAAGGCGCGGGCCTGGGCGTTGGGCCTATAGTTCAGCTTGATGGCCGTGTCCTTGACACGTTGGCGCGTGGATTCAGAGATAGCAGGGTTGCCCGAGAGTGAGCGGGACGCGGTAGAAATGGATACTCCAGCAGCAGCGGCCACGTCTTTAAGGGTGGTTCCGGCCATGCTGACCTCCTTGGGTTTTAAGGCGTATGAGCCATCGTCTGGCCCTACGGGGTGCAATCGATTGCATGCTCGAGTTAAACCTAAGGCCTTTTCTATCTTTCTGTCAAGGTGTGGCGAGTCTATGCTGGTATCCATGTCTGACCCGCTCCTCGTGTTGGGTTCCCGCGTAACCCACGGCTATCCCGGCGCTATGTTGCGTTCGCGTCTGGATAAAGCGCTGGCCCTTTATCATGGCCAGCAGATTATTGTCTCTGGTCGCGGCGAGGCAGGTCCGATGGCCACTTATCTTATTGAGCGCGGCGTACCTGCTGAGCGAGTAGTGGTGGAGCCAGACGCCACGAGTACCAATGAGAACCTGGAAAATGCACACCGCTTGGCCCCGCACGCCGTTTTGCAGGTGGTGACCAATGATTTTCATGTCCTGCGCACAACGCTGTGGGCCCGGCACCTAGGTATTGCTGTGCGCGTGCATCCCGCGCGCACCCCGTGGCGGTTAATGCCGCGTAACTATCTGCGTGAAGTTCTAGCTACCCCGCACTCCGCAGCGCGAATAGCGTGGCGGCGGGTGTGTAGATAGCACTGCTGCTTAGTTGGGGGGGGCTGTTGAGTCCCTTCCAGGTGTCCTCAACCCCCGAAAGAGGTTAACTGCAGGTTAACTCCATGGCGGTGAGCTGGTGAAACGGTAGATATACGCTCCTTATTATGCAAACGATTGACCGGCGCTTTGCCGTGCTCCTAGGCTAAATCCAACGAAAGTTATAGCCAGAAAGGTCTTTGTTATGACCAGTGGAGGAGCGGCTGGCTCTGACGCTGAATACCCCAGCGTCGCCATTTCTCATGGCGATTACGCGGCCGAGATTGCTCTGTTCGGCGGTGCAATCAAGGCGCTGACCTATCGCGGTGCGCCTTTGGTGGAAAGCTACGACGGTAAACCACCGCTCATGGCCGGGGTGGTGCTGGCGCCGTGGCCCAATCGCACCGAAGATGGCTGGTTTGAATGGCAGGGGAGCGCCCACCAGCTAGAAATTACGGAGCCGGAGCGCAATAACGCCATCCACGGCTTCGCGGTGGACTGGTGGCGGGTAAAAGAACGCACAGAAAGCCGAGTGATCCTCGCTTTTGACATTGAGCCGCGGCACGGTTGGCCATGGGCCATTCAGCTGGAGGCTACCTATGCTCTCGATGAGCAAGGATTGCACCACCAGCTCACCGCCCGCACCGCGGACCCCGGCGAGGTTCCTTTCGCCTATGGGCTCCACCTCTACCTCTCCCCTCAGGGAGCTGGGGCGGAGGAAGCGGTGCTGAGCGTGGACGTCGGCAAGCGCCACGTGCTAGACGCGCGCAACCTGCCCACGGGTAAGACGGAGCAGGTGCGCATTGTCAACCAAACCATCGCCGAGGTGGATTGGGACGATTGCTTCCACGGTGAAGGGCCGCTGACGGCCATATATACAGCCGGTGGAAAAGGCGTGCGGCTGGAGATGGGCGAGGGCCTGAATTGGGTGCAGATGTTTACCCCGGCCGACTTCCCGCGGGAACAAGGCCCAGGCAAGGCGCTTGCGGTAGAGCCCATGAGCGCGCCGCCGAATGCGCTGCGTAGCGGGGAAGACCTCGCGCGCTTGAGTGCTCAAAATTCGCAGACTTATACGCTGCTGCTGGCAGCAGAAAATAATAACTAGAAAGGTCAGCCATGGAGACTGCTGAATCCGTATTGAGGCTCGATGCCTCTTGGGTGGATTACTTATTGGTAGCCATCTACTTCCTCTTCGTTCTAGGTATCGGCTGGGCCGCCAAGGCCAGGGTGTCTAGTTCCATCGACTTCTTCCTCTCCGGTCGAGGATTGCCCGCCTGGGTGACCGGACTGGCCTTCGTCTCGGCCAACCTAGGCGCGGTAGAAATCATCGGTATGTCCGCCAATGGTGTGGAGTATGGCTTCCAAACCATGCACTACTTCTGGATCGGTGCCATCCCCGCCATGGTCTTTTTGGGCATTGTGATGATGCCGTTCTACTACGGCTCCAAGGTCCGCTCGGTGCCGGAATTTATGCGCAAACGTTTTGGCAATGCCGCGCACTTGGTCAACGCGATTTCCTTTGCCGTAGCCCAGCTGCTCATTGCAGGTGTGAACCTGTACCTGCTGGCCACCATCGTAGAGGCCCTATTGGGCTGGCAGATGTGGGTATCGCTCTTGGTCGCCGGGTTTATTGTGCTGTCCTATATCACCTTGGGGGGCCTTTCGGCCGCCATCTATAACGAGGTGCTGCAGTTCTTCGTTATCATCGCCGCGCTTGCCCCACTAACCATTATTGGGTTGAACCGCGTGGGCGGCTGGAGCGGGTTAAAAGACGCCGTGGCCAATGACTCTCACTTCCACACCTGGCCGGGCACGGACATCTCCGGCTTCGAAAACCCGGTGTGGTCTGTCATCGGCATCGTCCTAGGCCTAGGCTTCGTGCTCTCCTTCGGCTACTGGACCACCAACTTCGTAGAAGTCCAGCGCGCCATGGCCTCGGATTCTATTTCCGCGGCCCGCAAGACCCCGATTATCGGTGCCTTCCCCAAGATGTTCGTACCTTTCCTGGTGGTTATTCCGGGCATGGTTGCTTCCGTGTCCGTGGCTGACTTGATGGAGGAGCGCGCCGAGCCGAACGACGCCATCCTGCTGCTCATGCGCGACCTGCTACCCAATGGCCTATTGGGTGTGGCAATTGCCGGTCTCTTGGCGTCGTTCATGGCCGGCATGGCGGCAAATATCTCGGCTTTTAATACCGTCATTTCCTATGACATCTGGCAGACCTACGTGGTCAAGGACCGCGAGGATGACTACTACTTGAAGTTCGGCCGCATCGCTACGGTTATCGCCACCGCTATTGCCATCTTCACCGCGCTTTTGGCACAGAACTTTGGCAATATCATGGACTACCTGCAGACCCTGTTTGGCTTCTTTAATGCGCCGCTCTTTGCCACCTTCATCTTGGGTATGTTCTGGAAGCGCATGACCCCGCACGCTGGTTGGTCCGGACTGGTGGCCGGTACTGGTTCCGCCATCGTTTTCTGGTACGTCGCTTCTTTCACGGACATGATTAATCTTCCAGGCCAGGGCACCGCCTTCGTCGCGGCCGGCGTGGCCTTCGCCGTGGATATCGTGGTCTCCATCGTGGTTACCTTGTTTACCCAGCCCAAGCCGGATGCCGAGCTGGTCGGCTTCGTTTCCTCCGTAACCCCCAAGGACCACTTTGAGGACTACACCGAAAAGTCCTTGCCGTGGTACCAACAGACCGTCCCGCTGGGCATTATCTGCCTAGTTATGGCCGTAGCACTCAACGTCATCTTTGCCTAAGGAGCCCAACATGTCTGAGAAAAAGCGCGCGGGCGCATTCGACCTGCGCAACGTCATCGCCGCACTCCTCGGCCTCTACGGCCTCATCTTGCTCGGCTGCTATTTCTTCCTTGACCCAGGCATTAACCCAGATACCGGGCAGGCCAAAAACGTCAGCGATAACCTATGGGCAAGCCTTGCTTTGCTGGCCGTGGCCGCCGCCTTTGTGCTGTGGGCACGCCTGAAGCCCATCACCATCCCAGGAGAAGACTAATGGTTGAGATTACCTCCGCCACGCTTGCCGACGGCCGCGAAATCCTCTACTTCGACGACCAACCCCACCCTGATCGCGTGCTCGTTGATTCCCGCGATATCCCTACCGTCGCCCCTGCTTCTGAGATGCGCCGGGATCCCCTGACAGGAGACTGGGTGGCCTTTGCCGCCCACCGTATGAACCGAACCTTCCTGCCACCGGCCAATGAGAACCCGCTAGCGCCCACGCGCGAAGGCCAGCTGCCCACGGAGATCCCCAGCCCTAGCTATGACGTGGTGGTCTTTGAAAACCGCTTCCCGTCTTTTGCTACCGCGGCCGACATCGAGCACCCCGAGGAGGATAACCTGCTTGGCATGGTGCCGCGCCTTCCTGCGCGCGCCCGCTGTGAGGTGGTCTGTTTTACCGAGGATCCCGCCCTTTCTTTTAAGGATTTGCCCGAATCCCGCATTCGCACCGTTATTGAGGCTTGGGCTCACCGCACCGCCGCGTTGTCCCAGATTGACGGTGTGCAGCAGGTTTTCCCCTTCGAAAACCGTGGTGAAGAAATCGGCGTGACCCTCCAGCACCCGCACGGCCAGATTTATTCCTATCCATTCCTCTCGCCGCGCCTGCGCTCCATCGTGGATTCCGCCCGAGCCTACGACGGTGACCTTTTTCAGGATCTCCTCGATCGTGAGCGCGCCGCCGGCACCCGCATCATTGCTGAGACCGAGCACTTCACCGTCTTCGTCCCCGCCGCCGCCAAATGGCCGTTGGAAGCTATGGTCTTGCCCAATGAACACATCCCTGACTTCGCCGCGCTTAGCGACGCCCAACGTGCCGACCTCGCGCCCTTGCTTAAGAAGCTGTACTCCGCGGTGGATCGCTTCTTTGATGGCGTGGACAAGACCCCCTATATCGCCGGCTGGACCCAGGCACCGGTGGACAAGGCACTGCGCCCAGGCATCCGCATGCACCTGCAGCTCTTTTCGCTTATGCGATCGCCCGGCCGCATGAAGTACCTCGCCGGCTCCGAGTCTTCGCAGGCGGTGTGGATTAATGACACCACCCCGGAGCGCATTGCCGCCCGGTTCAAGGAGATCTGGGATGCTTAACTGGATTGAGACCCGTACCGATGAGGAGCTCGCTGCCGCTGCGCGCGCCCTCTTCGCCTCTGCCTTCCCGGATTCGCCCGAGCCCGCCGGCGTGTGGGCCGCTCCCGGCCGCGTGAACCTCATCGGCGAGCATATCGATTACGCTGGCGGCGCCTCCATTCCTTTTGCGCTGGAGCAAAATACCGCCGTTGCTGTCGCGCCTCGCAGCGATGGGCTTATCCGCATAGCTTCCGAGTTCGACGGCTCCATCGCCCATGCAGAGCTTCCGCTTGCCGATGTTCGTCCGGGCCACCCCGCCGATTGGTCCGGCTACGTTGCTGGCACCGTGTGGGCCGCTACCGCGGCGGGCACGCTGTCATGCACGGGCCTTGATATCACTATTGTCTCCGACGTCCCCGTCGGCTCTGGCCTGTCTAGCTCTGCCGCCCTCGAGTGCTCCACGGCCGTGGCCGCGTATGAGCTCGCGCACGGGCATTCTCCCGATGACGCTGCCCGCAGCCAGCTGGCGCAAGCCTGCATTCGCGCCGAAAACGAGGTGGTCGGCGCCTCTACCGGTGGATTGGACCAAAACGCCAGTCTCTTTGGCCAGCGCGGCAAGGCCCTCTTTTTGGACTTTTCCACTGGCGCCGTCGAGCGCGTGCCTTTCAATATCGAGGCCCAAGACATGGTGCTGCTCATCGCGGACACCAATGCCCCGCACACGCTTTCCGACGGCCAATACGCCTCCCGCCGCGGCATCATCGACGCCGTCCAATCTGCCGCCGGTTGCTCCATCCGCGAGATCTCGAATGCCGTGGACTTTGCCGCCACCGTCAATCCCGCCGAGGCGGAACTCTATCGCCGCCGCGTGCACCACGTGGTGGAAGAAACCAACCGGACCCTAGATGCCGCTACCGCGCTGGCATCTTCCGATCTAGATACATTCCGGCGTCTTATGCGCGAGAGCCACATCTCTCTGCGCGACCTTTATGAGGTCACCACTCCGGAGCTCGACTCCGCTTTTACCGCGGCCGGCGAGCTGGGCGCTCGCATGACCGGTGGTGGTTTCGGCGGCGCGGTTATCGCGCTCATCCCGCACTCCTCCGTCGAGTCCACCGCCCAAGCCATTTATGATGCTGCGGTTTCGCGCGGCTTTCCGGAACCTACCTTCTTGGTTGCGCGTCCGGGTGAAGGCGCCAGGCGCTTGGTCTGACTCCGCGGCCCGGCTCGGCTTAGCCGCGACCCTCCCAGCGCGCCTCTTGTCGTTGGGTCCATACTGATCAGGCTGATCTGAAGGCCGGGCCGCCTCAGATCGGCCTTAATTCCCTCAATTCGGCTTGATCAGATCAGCCCCAAAGCCCTAAGCGTTCGGGTCACAACGCCAAGAGAGCTTTCTGGATCCCCTCGCGCAGAGTCTCGCGAGACTGCTTCATCGGATGCGCAATCGCGCGCAACCCCATGTACGCAATCTGGTCGGCCGCCCGATTCAGCGGATCACCCGCATGCCCAAGTACACGGCGAATGTCGACCTCGCATTGGCCTTGGATATCGCCCCAAGCTTGCTGGAATCGGGACCGCGCACCCGAAGACACCCCTCGCCACGTGCGCCCCGGCCGCGATGCTTTAGAGCCGCGCTTATGCACAATCTGCTCGACCGCCTCCAAAGCGGCTACGGAATCGGACTCAATAACCGCCTTGCGCGCACCCACCTTGAGCAGGTATTTCAGCGCGAGCGTCAGTGCTTCGAGCTCGAGCTCATCCGTGCTCGCCTTGGTTTCTCGAGTTCGTAACCGGTAGTCGCCGTTGCCCGCAACGAAGCACATCGACCCCTTGAATACGGTATCCGAGGAAGCGTCGGTGGCTATGCGAACCACGTCGCCCTTGGACCATGAGGAGGCGCGCGAGAAGTTCGGCCACCAGTGTGCTTTCGGCGTCTCTACCTGTGTCGCTTGCTTCTTTTTCGGTGCCTCACCCATCTTGCGCGCCTTCCGTGCAGTAAGGCCGGCTTGTTTTCGGCGCACGGAGCTCGCGCTCTTCGAAGCCCTATTTTCTTCCGCAAAGCTTCCCGTCACCGTGAAACCGTCTGCCGTGAGTGCCGCTCGCAACGCATTCTGCCTGCGACCAGTGACAATCCACACCCGTCCGTCGAGTCCCTTGAGTGCGCGTTTGACCTCCCGTACGGCGATATCGACGATATCGCCCTTCTTAGTCTGGCCGCGGCGCACAAAACGCGTCTGCTTAGTATTGACCGCGATGACCCAGCCTTCGATGGTGCCGTTGGGGGCGGAATCCCAACGCTCGTCCCAGAGCGCGACCGCAACATGGATTGGTGCCGAGACCATGTCCGAGGTGATCTTGCGGGTACCGTAGGTGCGCGATTGCGTACCGGTAAGTTCTGAGAGCTCGATGGGTTCCATTATCTCTAGTAAAGCACGGTTAACCGCGCTGCTGAATTATCCCCGCACACCACCGCATTGAACTACTTCCCCTTAGGTCGAATGTGATCGAGCCGATCTGAGCACAACCCGCCCTCAACTCAGCCTCAACGCTCTCAATTCGGCCCGATTACCTTGGACCTAAAGTTCCGCCTCTCACTGAAGGTTCTCGGAAGTTCACCTTCCTGAGCCCCATAACGCGTGCTCCGCCCCTCCAGCAGTGAAGATGAAACCATGATTACAGATCACTTCATCAACCTTCGTTACGCCGGAGCCGAAAGTCCGCACCACTTAGCCCTCCAGTGCGGTGAGCTCACCCAGATAGCGCCCTGGGTCGCCGTTCCCACGGCCACCTGGAGGCAATGGGTGCGCCATAAACAACAATTCGCCAAAGTAGTCGCTGCCGGGTGGAGCACCCACCGCGCCGTCCTCATCAGTAAATCGGCCGCGCGGCTGTGGGGAATGTGGGTAATTTCCAGGAAAGGGGAGGAGGTGGAGTTAGCGGTGCCTTCGGGAAGCGTTCCCCCACGCAGGCTCACCGCGAAGGGCTATCGGTACCGCCGGGTAAAGTCCCTCCAGGAATCCACGGTGACGGTAGCAGGTGTGCGCACCACGCATCCCGCCCGCACCTGCCTCGAAATCGCCCGGCTACACGGCTTCCCAGATGGCCTGGTAGCTACCGATTCTGCTCTCAGGCAACACGGCGTCACCACCTATGACTTGCGCGAAGAACTGGCAAGAATGCAGCGCACTAGGGGACAAGCAGCCATGCGTAAGGTTATCGAGCACGCGTATGGCGGATCGGAATCGCCCTATGAGTCCTATCTGCGAGCCCTCATTATCGAGCGTTTCCCGCAGGTGAAAATTGAGCCGCAGAAACCGCTGCTCGGGAAGTATCGGGCGGATCTCTGTCTCGATGGCTGGCTGGTGGTCGAGGTCGATGGCGATGCCAAATATGACGGTACCTACGGCAAGGAGCCCGTCCACGTGGTCAAGCAGCAGATAAAAAGGCAGCGAGCGCTAGAAAACCGCGGATACGTGGTGCTGCGCTTTGGTTCCAGCGAGGTGAAAGCGCCGGACGAGGCATTGCGGATAATTGCTAGCCACTTGGGAAAACGCGGCAGGAAAGTAGCCTAGATCACCCCCGCGCCACCCCACAAAGCATAAAAGTTGTTGAACAAAAGGCATAGCAACCCTTAAGATGATGCGCATCACAAATTTAATGCGACCTGCATCACGAAAGGTAAAATCTAGTGAGTGCTGAGACATCACACGCCACTCCGGCGCGGGCGGAGGACAAGACCCCGCCAAAGGGCCTCGGCGCCATGGCCGGTGCCATGTTCCTCATGGCCACCTCCGCCATCGGTCCGGGATTTTTGACCCAGACCTCGGTCTTTACCGTGCAGATGGGGGCTTCTTTCGCGTTTGCGATTATGCTGTCCATCCTCGTTGACATTGCCATCCAGCTCAATGTGTGGCGAGTGCTGTGTGTAAGCGGCATGCGCGCAAATACCTTGGGTAATACCGTTCTCCCCGGCCTGGGCTGGGTCCTCGCCGTATTCGTTTTTATCGGCGGCGCGGTCTTCAATATTGGCAATATCGCCGGTTCGGGCCTCGGTATCAACGCGATGCTGGGCATCGATGCGCGCATCGGCGGCGTCATCGCCGCAGCTATCGCCGTCTTTATCTTCCTCTCCCGCAAAGCCGGCATGGCACTTGACCGCCTTGTTGCCGTCCTCGGTGCGGTCATGATCCTGCTCATGCTCTACGTCGCGGTGGTCAGCCAACCACCGGTGGGCGAGGCACTAAAGAATACCGTCGCGCCAGGCGAGATTGACTTCTTCGTCATTACCACCATCATCGGTGGCACCGTGGGCGGCTATATCACTTTTGCCGGCGCGCACCGACTCATTGATTCTGGCCACACCGGCGTGGAAAACGTCAAGAACATTACCTATACCTCGGTCAGCGGCATCGTGGTAACCGGCATCATGCGCATGCTCCTCTTCTTGGCGGTGCTCGGCGTGGTAGCCACTGGGGTGGCGCTTTCCGATGACAACACCGCGGCCGATGCGTTCTACCATGCCGCTGGCGAGTTCGGCCTGCGTGCCTTCGGCGTAGTCCTCTTCGCTGCCGGTTTGTCCTCCGTTATCGGTGCGGCCTATACCTCGGTGTCCTTTGTGACCTCCCAGGAGACCTCGACGCGCACCCGTAATATCCTCACCATAGTCTTCATTGTGGTGTGCACGGTGGTCTTCGTGGCCATTAACTCCGCTCCGCAGAAGCTGCTCATCTTCGCTGGTGCCATCAACGGCCTTATCCTGCCCATTGGCTTTGCCCTCGTGATGTGGGTGGCCTGGCGCCGCCGCGACCTTTTGCATGGTTATAAGTACCCCAAGTGGCTTCTGGTCATTGGCGCCTTGGCGTGGGTACTGACCATCTTTATTGGTTTCAAGGCCTTTTCCGGCATCACCGAACTATGGGCTTAATGCGGACCCCGGAGCAGGTGCGCGAGTATGCGCGCACCCATGAAATGGCCACCACCGCTGGCCATGCCCGTGGCTTTATGCAGGCTAATCTGCTGGCGGTGCCGCAGGAATACGCCTTCGATTTCTTGCTTTTTGCCCAGCGCAACCCCAAGCCGTGCCCAATTGTGGGCGTGCTAGAGGCGGGGCAGTACACCTCCGAGCTACTTCCAGGTGGAGATATCCGCACCGATATCCCCGCCTACCGCGTCTTTGAAAACGGTGAGCACAGTGCCACGCTTGGCGACGCCACCTCGTACTACACCCCAGACATGGTCAGCTTCCTTATCGGCTGCTCCTTTACCTTTGAAACTGCCCTGCAGGATAACGGCATAGAGGTCGCGCACATTGCCCAGCAGCGCAATGTGCCGATGTTCAAGACCTCGATTCCTACCACCCCGGCCGGGGTCTTTTCCGGTCCCATGGTGGTGTCCATGCGGCCTATCCCGGCCGCACAAGTCTCCGATGCCGTGCGCATTACCTCCCGCTACCCCTCGGTTCATGGCGCCCCAGTGCACGTAGGTGACCCAGCGGCCATCGGCATTGCGGATCTCTCGTGTCCAGACTTTGGCGAGCCGGTAGAAGTACCAGACGGCTGCCTACCGGTCTTTTGGGCCTGTGGTGTCACCCCACAAGCCATCGTGATGGAATCCAAGCCGCGCCTGGCTATCACGCACGCGCCGGGGCAAATGTTAGTGACAAATGCCCGCGATCAAGATTTTCTCATTCCTTAATCCTCGAGCACGGCGAGGATCTTGCCGCACGTATTCATGAGGCTGTCATGCGTAAGCGTGGCAGCCTCATCCCGTTTTCCATCTGCGATGAGCGTGGCCAAGGTGATATTTCCTTGAATATGGTCCGCATGTAGTTGCGGGTAGCGCGGGATGGCCAAGAGGAAGGTAAGCCGCATGCGGGCGAGTAGATTATCCATCTGCTCATTCAGGGTGGGGGAGCCTAGCGCGGCCACCAGCGTGCGGTGGAAGCGCTGATTGATGGCGGAGACTTCCTGGTGCTCGCCGCGCGCCGCGTAGTCGAAGGCAGAGGAAGTGAGGGTGACGAGTGAGGGGGCGTCGGCAAAAGCGCCCCAACGCACCGCCGCCGGTTCGATGGCTGCGCGGGCGGCGAAGAGATCACGGATATAGTCTGCATCTGGCATTGCGAGGAAGACACCCCGGTTGGGGATGCGCTCGACAATGCGCTCCGCGGCGAGCCTCGTGAAGGACTCACGCAGGGTATTGCGCGAGCAGTTGAAGCGTTCGGCTGCCTTGACCTCGCTGAGGCGCTCGCCGGGCTGGAATTCGCCTGCGGAAATGGCTTCGCGCAACGCGGAGGCGACAGACTGGGAAAGCATGCTCACAACTGTACTAAAAAGTTGTGCACCTCACATTGAATATGAGGTGTACAACCCCTACACGAGCATTAATCGATGGTCGCAATAACCTTCGAGGAATCCAGACGGTCTCCCTCAGCAGCCAAGAGCTTGATGGTGCCGCCGCGCGGCGCCTTAATAGCAGATTCCATCTTCATGGCCTCTACGGTGGCGATGGCATCGCCTTCGGCTACGGTATCGCCGTCCGCGACGTTCCACGCCACAAGGTTGGCCTCGAATGGGGAGGTGACTGCGTTGTCATCGGTGGACTGCGCACCAGCCGAAGATGGTGCCGTGGATGCAGAGCCGCCGGCCGAGGCGGCGCCCGGTGCGGCAAGGAAATCTACTGGAACGCCAACGTTGACCAGCTTGCCATCGATCTCCACGGCAACATTGCGACGCTGGGTGTAGATGGCTTCGACCTTTTCCACCTGGTTGGCGGCAGATGGGCGGTAGTTGTGGTCAACCCAGTCAGTAAAGACACCAATCTCGGAAGCCCCCGCGGCAGCGGCATCCTCTGCCGGAGCAGCGGTACCGATGAGCGCGGGCTCATCCATCATGTCGCGGTGGAACGGCAGCACGGTGCGCACGCCGGTGACGGTGAATTCGCGCAGGGCAAAGCGGGCGCGGGCCAAGGCGATCTCGCGGGTCGGGCCCCATACCACCAGCTTGGCAATCAGCGAATCATAGTAGGGCGGGATGATGGAGCCAGAGCGTACCGCGGAATCAACGCGGATGCCCGGGCCGGTCGGCGGCTCGAAGGAGACAATGGTGCCAGGGCACGGAGCGAAGCCATTGAGGATGTCTTCGGCGTTGATGCGGAACTCAAAAGCATGGCCGTGGGATTGTGGATCCTCATCGAAGGACAGCGGCTCGCCGGCCGCGATGCGGAATTGCTCAGCGATGATATCGGTACCGGTGACCGCCTCGGTAACGGGGTGCTCGACCTGCACACGGGTATTGACCTCGAGGAAGGATATGGTGCCGTCTTCGGAGACGATGTACTCGACAGTGCCGGCACCGACATAGCCCACCTTGGCGCAAATGGAGCGGGCGCCTTCGATGATGCCGTTGCGTTGGGCGTCGGAAAGCGCGGGTGCTGGGGCTTCCTCAATGAGTTTTTGGAAGCGGCGCTGGGTGGAGCAATCGCGGGTGCCGAGCACGCGCACATTGCCGTGCGTATCGGCCAGCACCTGGGCCTCGACGTGGCGCGGGTGGGTGAGGAACTTCTCTACGTAGCACTCCGCGCGGCCGAAAGCCTCCATGGCCTCGCGGCCAGCGGAGTTGAACGCGCCCTCGATTTCTTCCATATTGTCTACGACCTTCAAGCCGCGTCCGCCGCCGCCATAAGCGGCCTTGATGGCAATGGGCAGACCGTGCTCTTCGGCAAAGGTGCGGGCTTCTTGCCAATCATCGATGGGATCAGAAGTACCAGGTGCCAGTGGTGCGCCAACCTCTTCGGCCACGCGGCGGGCAGCAATCTTGTCACCGAGTAACTCAATATGCTCGGGCGAAGGGCCAATCCAAATCATTCCGGCTTCAGTCACCGTGCGGGCAAAGTCGGCGTTTTCGGACAAAAAGCCATAGCCTGGGTGAATAGCATCTGCACCGGCACGCACCGCGATATCAAGCAGCGCGGGTACGTTCATGTAGGTATCGGCAGCCGTATTGCCCGGCAGCGCATAAGCTTCATCTGCTACCTGGGTATGCAAAGCACCCGCATCTGCTTCGGAGTAAATGGCGATGGACTTAATGCCTAGGTCGCGGGCGACGCGGGCGATACGCACGGCAATTTCGCCGCGGTTAGCAATGAGGACGGTTTTAATCTGCATTTTTATCTCCAGTGTTCAAGGCTTGAGGTGCTACGAGTTCAAAATTCACGCGTGCGCCGGGCGGCAGCTGCGCGGCAATATCAATATCTTCTTCCAAAACGGTGGCGATGACGGGGTAGCCACCGGTCACAGCGTGATCGCGCAGGAAGACTACGGGTTTGCCATTGGGCGGGATTTGGATGGATCCGGCGACCATGCCCTCGGACGGAAGTTCGCCGTCTTTAACGCGCTCAATCGGCTCATCGCCATCGAGGCGCAGGCCCACGCGGTTGGAATCTGAGGTGACGGTCCATTCAGCATCCAGGAAGGCGGAGACATTATCGCCAAACCAGTCATCGCGGGGACCGAGCACGCAGCGCAAGGTAGCGCGGGTCTTGCCATCGGAGCTTTCGCGTACTCGTAGTGGGTTGGAAAGCTGGGCATCGGTCATGCCGGTAGAACGCGGCAGCACACCGATGACATCGCCGGTGGTGACGGGGTCTGGGCCGAGGCCCGACAGGACGTCGGTGGCTGCGGAGCCAAGCTCGGATTCGGCGATGATGCCGCCGCGAATAGCGACGTAGTTGCGCATGCCTACCGTTGCGGGATCCACCGTGACGGTTTGCCCGGCCGTGACCAGGACAGGACGGGCGAGGTGAACCGGCATCTCACCAAGGCGGACACGGGCGGTCGCACCGGTGACGCAAATGACGGTATCGGTGAGCGCGTGGAGCTTAATGCCGCCAATATTTTCCAGCACGGTTGCTCCGCGCGGGTTGCCCACGGCCACATTGGCGGTCGCGGCGGCGGCGCGGTCCGCAGCACCCGATGGGGTCACGCCGAGGTCGCCCACGCCTGGGCGCCCCAAGTCTTGGTAGAGAGTGAGTAGGCCGGCATCGATTACCTCCATGCGCGGCAGGCGGGCAGGAGCGCGTTTAGAGCGCGCAGAGTGATCGACGAGCTCCGGTAGCTTATCCACGCTGCGGTAGCGCACGCGGTCGCCCGGCTGCACCAAGGCTGGCGGGTTGGCATTGGAATCCCACATCGGCGTATTGGTGGTGCCCAGCAGCTGCCAGCCACCTGGGGAGACGCGTGGGTAAACCGCGGAAAACTCGCCTGCAATGCCTACGGCACCGGCCGGTACTGCGGTACGGGGGCTGGAGCGGCGCGGCACGGCGCGGGCCAAGGACGGATCCGAAGGCGCGCAGTACGTAAACCCTGGGGCAAAGCCACCGAAGGCGGCAGTCCACTCGGTGGAGGTATGCCAGTTGATGAGTGCCTCGCGCGAGAGGCCAAGTAGGTCTGCAGCCTCATCGACATCTTTTCCGTCATAGAGCACATCGATTTCTACCGTGCGCGCCTCTGTGGTCGCGGCTGTGGCAGGGGAAAAGTGTTGCAAAAATTCCGCCGCATCGCGCGCCGAATCGGGTGCCTCAAAGGTCAGCAGCAGGGTAGTGGCGGCCGCAATGCAGTCCACCTGATTCTTCAAAGGCTTGGCAGACAGCGCAGCGTGCCAGTCCATGACTTGGTTTAATCCCTCCAAGTCAATGAGCAATGCGCGAGTGCCCACAAAATTAATGTGCATTAGATGAAGCTCCGAATCTCGATACCCTCAGCCCGCAAGCGCTCCACTACGCCGCGTAGCAGCTTCACCGCGCCGGGGGAATCACCGTGGGTACATACGGATTGCGCATCTACCTCGAGCTTCGTGCCATCCACGGCGGTAATCGAACCGGTTTGTGCTACCTCGAGCACTCGCTGTACCACCTCATCGGCGCTATCCAGCACCGCATTGGATTCCTTGCGTGAGACGAGCGTGCCATCGGGGTTGTAATTGCGGTCCGCAAAAGCCTCTCGGATGACGGTGAGCCCGCTCTGCTTGGCGACGTCCACTGCTACGCCCCCAGGCAGCAACATTACCGGCAAGTCATCAAAGGCCTTGATGCCCTTGATGACGCCCTCTGCCTGTGCCTTATCCTTCACGATCGCGTTATACATCGCACCGTGTGGCTTTACGTAGGAGACCTTGGTGCCATTGGCGCGAGCCAAAGCATCAAGTGCACCGATTTGATAAGTCACCTCATCGGCGAGTTCGTTCGGGTTGTAATCAATAAAGCGGCGACCGAAGCCTGCGGCGTCGTTATAACCCACGTGCGCGCCTACGGTCACGCCGGCCTCTGCGGCTGCCTTCAGTGTGCCAGCAATAGAGTGTGGGTCACCCGCATGGAACCCGGTGGCCACGTTTGCTGAGGAGACCATCTCCAGCATCGCCGCGTCATCTGCGACCGGGTTGCCTGCAGTGGTCTCTCCCAAATCCGCATTGAGATCGATATGGAGCGCGGACATTCAACACCGTCCTTAAGATTGTTGAACAATTCGAATGGGTTTAAGTGTAACCCTCGACACTGACATTTGTGAAGCTGATTACGTTTGCACTACCCGCGTGTACACCCCCACCCGTATACGGGAAACCGCCCCGTCTCGGAGAAGGGATCCGAGACGGGGCGGCATAGCTCGCTAGAGTCCAAGAGTTCCTAGGCCCTAGCTTTATAAATCTTTAGCGTCCGTAGTTCTGGACGGCGTAGAGCTTGCCTTCAGAGTTGATGGCAACGCCAACGCCGATGGTCTTGGCGCGTGGGTCCAGCATGATCTTGCGGTGGCCTGGGGACTCGTACCAGAGCTTTACTAGCAGCGCATCGGAGTAGTCGCTCCATGCCTGCAGCACGTTCTCACCGCCGGCCGGGATATTGGCTGGGTAGTAGTTCCAGTGCTGCGGGCGGTGGCTGAGCTTATCGGCGCGAACCAGCTGATTGGCCCAATCCTGGGCTAGGCCATTGAGCGCACCGTTGGCGCGAACCGGGCGCAAGCCGTGTGCCTTGCGGTGGTCGTTGGTGTAGTTGATGATGTTCTGGACGCGGCTGGAAGCTGGAGCGACCGGTTTTGCAGCGGCACCCGGAGCAACGGGAAGATTGGCGGAAGGTACCGGAAGGTTCACGCCACCGAAGCTACTCAAGGAGCTCGATGCCTCTGCAGGAGCTACGCCAACGCCGAGGGCGACGGCTGCTGCAAGTGCAGGAGCGACGAACTTCTTGGCGCAGAAGTGAACTTTGGGGGTAAACATAAGCGGTGCCTTTCTGCTGGAACCTAGCGGGTATCACAAGGGTGGAAATCGCGGGGTGTTCACGGCGAATTTCCGTTCCTCTTCACTTAAAATTTAATCAATTACCACGGGGTAAAAGCCAACTGACCAGCAATTATTAGGATTCCTAAAGATGATTTCCCGGAAAACTAATTACTTCTTAGTTATTTCTCGATTTGAGCTAGGAAACCCCTAAATTCCCTCAGTGACGGCGTTGAACGCCTCGCCCCACGGGGGTAATTTCCAATCCATATCTCAGGTTCCCGGAGAAATGAGGTTGATTTAAGGTATATGGGTCTAGTTTTAAGCCAGCCACCGGCGAAACTGGCCAGTTTCTTGCTAGAGCCTATGAAGAACCTTGTGGTTTCTGGTTGTCATAAGATTTATGAGATTCCACCATGTCGGCACATAGTCTCGCCGGAGCCTTTTAGGCGCATTGCCCCGTCCGTGGGGGCAGCAGAATCGCGGTATCTTCGCGCTGTTTAGGCATAAAAGAGCGCTCAGCGGAGAAATGCTGAGCGCTCGCAAAAGTAAGGCTTTTTAAGCCTGGCTGGTCGCGGCCGCCTTGTTAGTAGAGGGGGCGGGCGAAAGGGCCGAGGAAATGATGTCGGCGGCTTCCTTCCGGTTCCGTGCTCCGTGGAGTTGGGCGCGGAAGTCTTCCTTCATGATGTTGCGTGCGAGCTTGGATAATAGCTTGAGATGCTGCTTTCCGGCATCGTCGGGAACGGCGATAAGGAAGGCGAGGGTGGTTGGGTCCTCGCCCTCGGCCCACGTGACACCTTGGGGTAGGCGGGCGAAGGCAAGGGTGGGTACCTTTACCCCGGCAGACCGCGCGTGAGGAATGGCTACGCCGTGTCCCACACCGGTGGAACGGGTAGATTCGCGCTGCAATGCGGCGCTAGCGACCGCTTCCGCATCGGACATTCGCGGAGAGGTGAGCTTCACTAGGGAACGAATGACCTCTTCGCTGGAAGAGCCCAAGTCCTTATCCAGACTGATCGTGTCCACGGCTACCAGCGGTTTATCCTTGCGCTGCGTCAACCCCACTAGCAGAAGGATAAGGCCCGCGCAGACCGCGATGCCGGCGAGCATGGCGATAAAGAAACCTACGACATTGTCTACGGCGCCGAGCACCGCGACGATTGGCCCGCCGTGCATTACGTGGTCTTGCGCGCCAAATGCTCCGGCAAGTGCACCGGCTACGGCACCACCAGCAACATTGGCGGGAATAACCTGCAATGGGCGTGCGGCAGCGAGCGGAATAGCGCCCTCAGTAATGCCGAAGAATCCCATGAACAATGCCGCGATGCCGGCATCATTTTCCGCTTTGTTAAACCAGCGGCGACGCAGAAGCGTCGCTACGCCCACGGCAAGAGGTGGCACAGCAATGGCGCAGGCCGCCATGCCCATCGGCGCCGCGTTGCCAGCCGCGATCATGCCGCCGCCAAAGAGGAAGGCTGTCTTATTGAAGGGACCACCCATGTCGAAGGCAATCATGGCGCCAAGGATGAGGCCCAACACGATGACGGAGGATCCCTGCATGCCGGCGAGGTACTCAGTCATTGTTTCGAACGCAGCCGAGACCGGTGCGCCAATGAGCAAGATAAAGATAAGCCCCACGATGAGGGTGGTGAAAATCGGGATGACAATGATGGGCCAGATCGGTGCAATGAATTTGTGCACTGGAATCTTCTTAATGGCCAGGGCCACATAACCCGACAAGATACCGGTGACAATGCCGCCCAAGAAGCCGGCACCCGTTTCAGACCCATATAGTGATCCGGTGGTGGCGATGAGGCCAGTGATTAGGCCAGGCGCAAGGCCCGGTCGGTCCGCGATGCCCACAGCGATGTAACCGGAGAGAACTGGAACCATCAGTGAAAACGCCAGAGAGCCGAGTTCATTGACCGTGTTCCAGAAGCTATCTTCTGGAATCGCCATGCCCTCAGGCGTTGGGGTGCCACCGATAGAGAGGGCTACCGCAATGAGCAAACCGCCGGTAACCACGAACGGGATCATGTGCGAGACGCCGTTCATCAGCGCTTTGTACAAGGTCTGGCCAATACTCTTTTTGCGGGGCGCTTCTTCTTCCTTGTTGTCTGCGGAGCCTTCCCAGCGCGCAGCACTTAAGGACCTGCTTAATAGTTCCTTTGGGTGTTTGATGGCCTCGTCCACGCCGGTGGCCTCGAGGCGTTTGCCATGGAAGCGGTCTTTGGAAATTACAGTATCGGCACCAATGACAATGGCATCGGCGTCTTCGATATCTTGCTTGCTAAAGGTTCCTTCGACGCCGATAGAACCGTGAGTTTCAATCTTGATGCGGTAGCCCAGTTCTTGGGCTGCGGCCTCAAGGTTCTCGGCCGCCATATAGGTATGCGCGATGCCCGTCGGACACGCCGTGATGGCGAGGATGAGGGGCGATGATTCTGAAGTGCTCATGAGTCTTATTAAACGGCAAACGTTTGCGTTGGCACAATGGGGGATTGTCATCTAATGCGCCGGTACGCTGGAAGCACCCGACCGCAGAAAAGGACGCCACGCCGTGAGTAAAGCATCGCCGGATAATATCTTGCTCTACCTGCCGCAAAAGCAGGAAGACCAAGTACGCGAAATCTTTGCCGGCCTTGCCCAGCGCGGCTTTCCCGTCCAACATCAACGCCCGCACATTACTGTGACCTTTTCACCGCACATGCAGCCAGAGGTCGTGGATTTAGCGGCGCAGCTGCTGCCGCCTGTCATACCGGCAGATTTCCGGCGGGTAGGAAACGTCATTTTCGGCACCAAGCGCAAGCAGACGGTGGCTTGGCTACTAGAAACGACCGACGAGCTAGAAATTGCCGCGCGAAAAATCAGTGCCGCCAATCCGGACGGCCGCGGGCCGCGGTGGACCCCGCATCTGACCATGGGATTGCGCCTGCCGCGCGAGGAGGTTCCTGGCTATATCCACGCAATGGATGAGCTCACCTCAGCGCATTTCAAGGAGCTTAGCGCTGTAGAAGCCGCCTATTGGCGGCCGCGCACGCAGGAAAAGACAGTACTGGCCGAGGCCTAGAGCAGGGCTTGTAGAGCACGGGCAACGCGCAGCACGGTCAGGTCCTCGCCCGGCTTGCCGACGACCTGCACCGCATCACCCACGCCTTTTTCCTCTTCGCCGCGCAGCGGCACCGTAATCGCCGGCCATCCAAGCACATTGAAAGGCTCGGTCCAGCGTCGCAGGCTCGCGGCCGATTCCGCGGTATTCTCCGGGGTGATATCGGACCACTTGAGGGGGCCGGAATCGAGGGTAGGGGTAAGAATAATGGGGGCATCGCCAAGCAGGGCAAGAGCCTTTTCGCGCAGCTCTTTCACGCCCTGTGCGGCCGCGTCATAATCTTCTTGGCTGATATTTTCTCCGCCCAGCACTCGCTGCAAAATGACATCCTGGTACCTTTCGCGCTGGTCCAGCAACGGCCGGTGGACATCATAGACCTCTTTCAAGCGCATCGGCTCGTAGAGCTCGGCCGTGGCGGCGATGGTGTCTTCCAAGTCCACTCCCTCGGCGAGCTTAAAGTCCGAGTGCTCTAGCGCCGCCAAAAGATCTGCGAAGCGCTCTCCCTTGGCCTTGAGTGCCGTGACATCAAGAGCAGAAACATCCTGCGCCGCGGCCGGTTTCTCATCTGCGGTAGCAATAAAGGCCTGCTCAATGAGGTCAATTGAGCTGGCAAAGAATCCAATGCAATCAAAGCTCGGGGCGAAGGGGAAGACACCTTCTACTGGAATGAGCCCGAAGGTGGGTTTGAACCCCAGCACGCCCTGGCAAGCAGCAGGCACTCGCACCGAGCCGGCGCTATCAGAGCCCACCGTAAGCTGCAGCGCGCCGCAAGCCACCAAAGCGGCAGAACCAGAGCTCGAACCACCGCCGCAGATTTCGGGATCGCGTGGGTTGATAACGCGACCGTAGGCCGAGGCATCGCCCAAAATGCCATAGGAAAACTCCTGCAGGTTCGCCTTCGCTACCGGCAGCGCACCCTTCGCCGTCAAACGCTGCACCACTGGTGCATCCTTAACCGGTGCGCGCCCAACTTTGACCTTGGTGCCGCAGGTAGTAGCTACGCATGCCACATCCACGATGTCCTTGAACGCCACCGGTTGCCCCATGAGCGTGGGTGATTCATCCACCGCGTGCTCATCAAACGGGATGACGGTAATCACCGCGTTAAAATCCTGCTGGGCTCGGTGCAGGCGATCAGAAAGTGTAGCCATAACGGAAGCTAAGTCCTTTCAACGTCGGCGTCCTCTGCTGTTTACTATGTATTAGAAGAATGCAGATGTTACTACCGTACATCAGGAATCGGTGAACAATCTCCCGTTTCTAGGCAAAGCACCGCTTGCATGGTGTTACCCAGCAAAAATCCCCAGTGCATCCCATACCAGCCAGCCTCCTTCGCGGAGGGTGAAGACGAGCTGGTTCTCTCCTTCCTTCAGGGTATCTTCGGCGAGAGCAAACTCGATTGCTGCCGGTCGCAGCGGGGTCGGTTCCCCGCTGGCATCGCCTTGGCGCGAACCTTGCGTTGCGCCTTGCGGGAGCTCTATTTGTTTATGAAAGTCATTAATCGTGACGTCGAGAACACCGCCGAGCTTGGTGGTATCAATGAGCCACAGTGCCAGTGCCGCCTTTGAGGCAGGCTTATCCAATTTCACCGTCCACTTCAGCGTGTAGGATTTGCTGCCGGCCCATTTATCGCCGGGACCGGGGAGGAGATAAGGGACGTCGGCAGGCGTAGCATCCGGTCCAACGGTGATCGTCTGGTCTGGGTGCGCAGTGACGATCTTCTTGTAGTCCTTTGGCGAGTACTGGAACTCTGTGCCTTTTCGATCAAAGGAACCAATCGTGGCTAGCGCTTGGCCAGCAGTAACCGAAGGCAGGGAGGTAGACGTTGCCTTGCCAGAAGGAGCGGACTCGGTACCGGAAGCATCTACTACCTTGACGTAGTAGGACCACTTTTCACCGGCGACGTCGCGCCGGGAGTGGTGGAAAAAGGGGAAGATGGTCTTGCCCAACAGCACGTCTACACCATTGGGATCGGTGCCGATGACACGGTAGTGATCCAAGACGACGTCCCAGGAAACAGGCTCCCAAGTGACGTAATTTTCCATGAGCTGCGGTTCTGCCTGAATGTTAGCTACGGCCGGTGGAGCAGCACTCGCGGTAGGAGCTGGGGTAGAGGACCCTTGGTCAGAGGAATGTTTGCGGGAAGAACCGTGGCGAGAGGAAGAAGAGGAAAGCGAGCTAAAAAGTCCCATGATGAATTGTCCTTTCGGGGTTTAGAGGGAGCGCAGCGTGTGCTCGCCGGCATTGGTACGGAAGGAGAAAGCAGTCTCGCGCGGGGCGGTATCATCGCGCTCAATCCAGGGCACGACGACGAATTCGGAATCGAGGTGCTCGCGGGTAGCGTGCACTTTGATGTAGCCACGGCGCTTATCCATGGCCTTCACATATGGCTTTTCCAACCACTCGGTGCTCTTGGAACCGGCAAAGCCATCGCCATCGGAAGCAATGGAGGTGGCGACCAATTCCACGCCGACGGGCTGGCCCGATTCGGATTGAATCTCGGCAGCGCAGTGTTGGTGAATATCGCCGGTAAAGACAACGGGATCGCTTACCTTAGATAGGGACTCGATAAGGCGGCGGCGCGCTGTTGGGAAGCCGTCCCATTGGTCGGTGCTATCGGCGATTGGTACGACGACCACGCTATTGACCACCACGTTCCACTGTGCCGGGGAGGTGGCGAGCTTATCGTTGAGCCACTGCTCCTGTTCCGCGCCCAAGATGCTGGCATCCTCCGCGGATTCCTCGCGGTATTGGCGGGTATCGACCAGGTTGAAACGCATTAGCGTGCCCACGTCGAAGGAATCATAAATGCGGTTATTGGGGCCTTCGGGAAGCGCGGGCGGGGCGACCGGAAGATTCTCATAAAAGGCACGGTAGGCAGCTGCGCGCTGGTAGAGGAAGTGCTCGGCCTTGGTGCCAATCTCGGACCAATTGCCGGCGTAGTTGTTTTCAACCTCGTGGTCATCCCACACAATCGCCATCGCAGCGCGCGCATGCGCGGCCTGCAGGTGCTCATCAGATTTGAAGAGCGAGTAGCGCAGGCGATATTGCTCCAGAGTCTCCACCTTTGCCTTGAAAACATCGGGCACGCTTGCGCCCTGGCGCCACAAATTATTGCCTTCCACAATGCCGTATTCGTAGATATAGTCGCCCACGAAAATGGTCATATCCAGATCCGGCTCCTGCGCAATATGCTTCCACGGGGTGAAATAGCCGTGATACCACGCCTGACACGAAGCCACTGTGAAGGTGAAATCATCCACCTTCGCGCCGGGTGCGGGCAGAGTTTTAAACCGACCTACTGGGCTTACCTTGCCATCCACGCGGAAGCGATAAAAATACTCAGTTGCCGGCTCCAGTCCAGTGACCTGCGGATGTACCGAGTGTGCCAGCTCGCGTTGGGCTAAGGCCTCGCCCTGCTTGACGACGTCCCCAAACCCCTCATCCTTCGCAACTTCCCAACCCACGCGGACATCGCCGCCGGTCATGCCGCCGTGACCATCCTCAGCCAGCGGTTCCGGGGCCAAGCGGGTCCACAGGATCATGGAATCATGCCGCGGCATACCCGCCGCTACGCCCAAGCCAAAAAGCTCCGAATCCTGCGGCAGATCCCCACCTCGTGACGATCCCCATGAGCTTAGGCTCGACTGCGCACCCGCCTTTGCTGGTGCATTAATACCCGCAGCCACCGCCGCGGCCGACACACCTGCAATCTGCAGGAAGTTACGACGATTAAAAGAAGAACGACTATTTGAATAAGGCATACAAAGCTCCACAAAAGGTTTAAAAGGAACTTTTTCAGCCTAAGCAGCCGCGGTGAATCGCTGGTTAAATCAGCATGAAATCTATGGACTCCAAGGATCGTTCTCGAGGCAGTATTCAGCCGAATGTTCTGCCTGGCAGTTAAACCACCACTTCTGGTTTTCAGCGCGCATCTGCTCAACCTCAGCGGAACGTGTCATATAAGCCGGGATGCTGGGATCATAATCCGAATCTGAGCCGCCAGTACCGTTGCCTACCGGGGACGAGCACTGAGACGGATCGGAGACGTAGTGATCTGTTTGCGGGCACCGGTAGGGGTATTTTGCCATTTGCTCGTCGTGGAGGTTTTGGCATTCTTGCGCCCAGCGGATAGTTCCATCGCTGTACCAACCGTTGGTAGTCCAGCTACCGCCGCCGTAGACGCACTCGGTCAGGGTGGGTTCTGAGGTGGATTCGGTGGTGTTCGCTAGGGGAGCGTCGGCAAGCGAAGGCTCAGCTTCCGCTGTCGGTTGCGGCTCCGAAGAGGACGGCTCGGGCGCAGAGCTTGTGGAACTAGAGCTGATAGTTGAACTATTGGCCGTGCTGGAGGAACTAGTTGCGGTTGCTCCTGCCGGCTGCGAATCCGGAGAGGAACAAGAAGCCAAAGAAAGCATCACCGTTATGAGAGCGACGAAGTAGGAGAGAGTTTTCATAATCTATGGATAGTAGACAATGAGAAAATATCTGGAGCGCAGGATTCATCAACTACATTGAAAGCCATGACTTCCACCACCTCTGAGCCCCCAAAGCTCCAGCCCAGCTCCTATATCCCGTTGATGTTCGCACTGCTTACTGCGGTGTTTGCGTTCCAGCTCAATGCGTCGATGCTCTCGCCAGCCTTGGCGACGATGGAAGACGAGTTGGGAGCTACCACCGCACAGATCGGCCTGACGCAAACGGCATTCTTTACGGCCGCGGCACTGTTCTCACTATTCCTGCCGCGCTGGGGTGACCTCATCGGGCGCAGGAAGGTCCTCGTTGGCATGATGGCGGTAGCTGCGCTGGGGTGCGTGGTATCAGCCATTGCGCCGAACGTCGCCGTGCTGCTTATTGGCCGCATTATTCAAGGCGTGGCAGGTCCTACGGTCCCACTGTGCTTGATTATGCTGCGCCAGCAAGTGCTCAATGAACAGCAGTACGCCCTGTTGCTGGGCATTGTGACCTCGGTAAACGGTGGTATTGCCGGCGTGGATGCGCTGGCCGGCGGCTGGCTGGCAGGCAACTTCGGCTACCGCTCGGTCTTTTGGACCATGGCAGTTCTGTGCGTCATTGCAGTAGTAGCGGTGCAGGTATTTACCAAGGAGTCCACGGCCACTGAAACCCCGCGCATGGATTGGGCAGGAGTTCTACCTCTGGCGGTGGCGCTGGGTTGCGTTCTCACTGCGTTCAACGAAGCCGGCAAGCTTGCTGAGGCCAATTGGTTCCTCGTCATCATCCTTCTCCTCATCGGTGCCGCCGGCTTCTGGGCCTTCTGGAATGTGGAGAAGAAGGTCGCCGATCCGCTCGTACCGGTGGCCTACCTCAAACAACGCCGCACGTGGGCACTGCTTTCTACCACGCTGCTCACCATGACCGGTGTCTTTGCCGTGATGAATGGCCTTATCCCTAACCTTGGCCAGGATGCAGATGCCGGCGCCGGAATTTCTGCCAGCGCCATTTCTTGGGTCACGCTCACCCCATACGCCCTCGCCGGCTTGGTCTTCGGCCCGATTGCCGGCTGGATGGCCTCCAAGTTGGGCTATAAATACGTCTTGCAAACCGGCCTCATCGGTACCGTCGTCGGCCTGATTATTTCTATCTTCGTGGTTGGTGCCCCGAACGCGTGGACCCTGCTTCTCGTCTCTATTTTCTTGGGCGTGACCTACGCGGGCATTGCCAATATCATGCTCAATGGCTTAGGAATTGTGCTCTCGCCGGCCGATAACCAGGGCTACCTGCCCGGCATGAACGCCGGCGCCTTCAACCTAGGCGCGGGCTTGTCCTTTGCAGTGCTGTTCGCGGTTTCCGGGTCTTTCGAGCATGGTTACCGCGCGGGCATGATTGCCGGCGTCATCATTCTGCTTGCAGCCCTAGCTTTGTCCTTCCGCATTCCGCGACCGGAGTCCATCGATGACACCGTGGCGGCCGTCAACGCCCGAAAGTAGGCTCGTGGCATGACGCGAAAAACCATTCTGGACTGCGACCCCGGCCACGATGACGCGGTGGCCCTGCTTCTAGCCATGGGAAACCCCACCATCGAGCTGCTGGGCATTACCACCGTGGGCGGCAACCAGACCTTGGATAAGGTCTCCCATAATGCCCTGGTGGTCAAGGAAATCGCTGGTCACCCGGAGATTCCCGTTTATGCCGGCTGCGACCGCCCACTCGTGCGCCCCGTCGAGGTTGCCGAGGCCATCCACGGCTCCACCGGCATGGACGTGGAAGGTGTCCAACTTCCGGAACCAAGCACCGCGCTTGCCGACGCCCACGCCATCGACTTCATCATCGACACCATCATGTCCCACGAGCCCGGCACCATCACCCTCGTGCCTACTGGGCCGCTAACTAATATTGCGATGGCCGCGCGCAAGGAGCCGCGCATCGTCGAGCGTGTCAAGGAAGTAGTCCTCATGGGCGGCGGCTACCACGAGGGCAATTGGTCCCCAGTCGCCGAGTTCAATATCAAGATCGATCCCGAGGCCGCCCACATCGTCTTTGAAGAGCCTTGGCCTGTAACCATGGTGGGCCTCGACCTCACGCACCAGGCGCTTGCCACCCTGGAGGTCGAAGCAGAAATCAAGGCTTTGGAGACCCCAGTCTCGGAGTTCGTCGTCGGCCTTTTCGGCTTCTTCCGCAAGGCCTACCAGGCCAACCAAGGCTTTGATAACCCGCCGGTCCACGACCCGTGCACCATCGCCTACCTCATCGATCCGGACATCGTTCAGACCCGCAAGGCACCCGTCCACGTCGAACTTGCCGGCGCCCTTACCACTGGCATGACCGTCACCGATCTCCGCGAGCCTGCCGACGCCTCCTGCCACACCCAAGTCGCCACCACCCTCGACCACGCCGGCTTCTGGCGGCTGGTTACCGACGCTCTCAAAAACCTCGCCTAGGCCACCTTCACCCCGCGAGCCAGCCAACTTTCAGCCACGTTATCGCCCCTTAACCCTCAGTTGGGGGGGCATAGCGTGGCTGCTTTCCTTGGCAGAGGCTCCCAACGGATGATTTATGCGAAATCATGTAGTCGCTGAACCAATTCAGCTATTGAGCCATCCTTAATTTTCTGGTGGAAGTTATTTCTGCCGAGATTCGTGGTTACCTTGATGTGCTTCGTCCAAACATCTAGGCCTTGGTCGCAATGACACAGATCGCACCGGTTGTGCCAGGGATGAGAACGGCGCAAAATAGGTCAGCGCTGGGGTTCAGCCTAAACTCGATTAAAACCCCAACCCTAGGAGCCACCATGAAGCAGCACAGTTTCCGCCACGTCGTTGTCATGGGAGTATCAGGCTCGGGCAAGACAACGGTGGGGGAGGCGCTCTCGCCGCTGGTTGGGCTGGAGTATCGCGATGGCGATGATATGCACCCGCAGGCCAATATCGACAAGATGGCGGCGGGGATACCGCTCGATGATGCGGACCGGGAACCGTGGCTGAAGCAGATTGGTCAGTGGTTGGCGGATAGGCCGGATGGTGCGATGGTGGGGTGTAGTGCGTTGAAGCGGAAATACCGGGATCTGATTCGCGAGTATTGCCCGGGCGTGGTGTTTGTCCACGTGCACGGGGATTTTGATGTGCTGTATGAACGCATGCAGCATCGGCCGGGGCACTTTATGCCGGCATCGCTTTTGCAATCGCAATTCGATACCTTGGAGCCGCTGGAAGATGACGAAACCGGCCGGGTCTTTGATGTGACACGGCCGGCGTCGGAAATTGCGGGCGATGCCGCAGCATGGATTAAAGCGGGTACTTAAAGCTGGCGCTAGAAGGCGGCTGCGGCGCCGTACATGACCAGGACTAGGGCGAAGCCGATAACGGAGATGAGCACCTGGTTGACAGTCCAGGTCTTAAGCGTGGTCATGGTGTCCATGCCCATGAGACGGCCGACGAGCCAGAAGCCGGAGTCATTGACATGGGAGCCGAAGACGGAACCGGCGGCGGTTGCAACAACGATAAGAGCGAGCTGGAGCTCGTTGAAGCCACCAGCTTCTACGGCTGGGACCATGAGGGCGGCAGCCGTAGTTAGCGCAACGGTCGCCGAGCCTTGGGCCAGGCGCAGGGCCACGGCGATGAGGTAGCAGGCCAGGATGACGGGGATGCCGAGGCCGGAAAGGGAATCAGCAAGCGCATCGCCAATCCCGGAGGTACGCAACACACCACCGAACATGCCGCCGGCACCGGTGATAAGCACGACCGAGCAGATGGGGCCGAGGGAGGAATCGACAAGCTTTTCCAACGCGGTCTTTTCTACGCCACGGCGCAGGCCCAAGACCACGAGCGCGACGAGGAGGGTAATCAGCAGGGCAATGGGGGTCTGGCCCAGCATGACAAAGAACCGTACCCACGCGGCGTCGGCGTCGATGGTGCCATAGGACGCCAAAGCATTGAGACCGGTGTTAAAGAAGATGAGTACCATCGGGATGAGCAGGATGGAAATCACCGTGGCGGCAGAGGCAGGCTTGTGAGGTTGCTCGTCCTCCGTGAGGAGGGGACCGGCGATGGCATCGGTTACCTTGATGGGGAATTTCTTACCGGAGAGCAGTCCAAAGCGGTAGCCGGAGATATACCAGGTGGGCAGGGCTAGGATGAGTCCGACTAAAAGAACGAGACCCATATCGGCGCCGTAGAATTCGCTGGCTGCAACGGGGCCCGGGTGCGGCGGCAGGTAGACGTGCATGACCGAGAATGCGCCAGCTGCCGGCAGACCGAAGGCAAGGACAGGGCCATTCAAGCGGCGAGCGACGGCGAAGATAACCGGCAGCATCACAATCAGGCCGGCATCGAAGAAAATGGGAAAGCCCATAATGAGCGACGCTAGGCCGAGTGCTAGGGGTGCTTTGGATTCGCCGAAGCGGCGGACCATGGCGTCGGCAAGCGATTTAGCGCCACCGGAAGCCTCCACCAGCCGGCCGATCATGGCGCCCAAGCCTACGAGCAGTGCCACCGAACCTAGGGTGGAGCTAAAGCTCTCTGTCATGGTGGGCACGATTCCGTCGAGGGGAATGCCCGCAGCCAGCGCCGTGAGTGCCGAGACCACCAATAGTGTGAGGAAGGCGTGAAGCTTGAAATAGATGACCAACACCTAAATTACGGCGATGGCGGCCACCGCAATGCCCAGCAGCGGGCCGGTCGACAGGGTGGGTTCCCACGTATCCATGGGCGGACTCCTTTTCTAATGCAAACCTTTGAATAACGGCAACGTTAGCAGCAGCTCTGCTTACCGACGCCCCCTTCCCCTAAATGCGACCAACCCGACACCCCTGCTGGGGTTGGCATATAAAAATTCCCTGGGAGCCAATGAACTGGCCCCAGGGTTTAGTGTTGGATACTGCATCCTGCGGGTTTACGTGGCAGGAAAACGGATTTTAACTGACGGCGGCATTTAGTTTAGACGTTCACCAGTGGTGGTGCTGAACAGATGCACATGGTCTGGGCTGGGAGAAACATAGAAAGTATCGCCCACCGCATAGCGGCTGCGGGCATTGACTAGGATTCCTGTCTGACCGCCCATGCGGGTAGAGGACTTAAGGATGCCATCGGCGGAGCTGCTGCCCGCGGCGCCGTTAAGGTCGCCATAAACGTAGGTCTGGTTACCCAGTTCCTCGATATGCGCGACAGTAAACTTTGCCCCACCGTTGCCGGTATCGCTTAACTGCCAGTCTTCAGGGCGGATGCCCACGGTGACAGTCTCAACGCCATCGAAGTTGTAATTGGCCAAGTTGATGCGGGTAGAGCCGATACGCAGCTCCGAGGAGTTATGGGATAGGTCGTAGATATTCATCGCCGGGGAGCCAATGAAACCGGCGACAAAGACGTTCTGCGGGCGGTCATAAATGGTACGGGTGGTATCCACCTGCTGTAGGACGCCGGCGTTGAGAACTGCGACGCGGTCACCCATGGTCATCGCCTCCGTCTGGTCATGGGTGACGTAGACGGTGGTGGTGCCAAGACGGCGCTGCAGGTTAGAGATCTGCGCGCGGGTGGATACGCGCAGTTTGGCATCCAAGTTGGACAAGGGCTCGTCCATGCAGAATACGGCCGGCTCACGCACGATGGCGCGTCCCATGGCCACGCGCTGGCGCTGGCCGCCGGAAAGATTGGCGGGCTTGCGGTCCAGCAGATCTTCCATCTGCAGGATTTTCGCGGCCGCTTGCACGCGAGACTTAATCTCGCTTTTAGGGACCTTGCGGTTTTCCAGTGCGAAAGACATATTCTGCGCTACGGACATATTGGGGTAGAGCGCATAGTTTTGAAAGACCATGGCTACGTCGCGGTCCGAGGGGCTCACGCCGGTGACGTCCTTACCGCCGATGCGAATGGAGCCGCGGTCGGTGGGTTCGAGGCCGGCGAGCATGCGCAGGCTGGTGGACTTACCGCAGCCGGAGGGGCCGACAAGGACCAAGAATTCGCCATCAGCAATATCGAGGTTGAGGCGGTCAACGGCGGGGCGTTTAGCATCCTTGGAGTAGATGCGGCTTGCGCCATCGAAGGTGACAGTAGCCATGGTTACCTTTCAGAATGTAGTGAGGGGAGGAGGGCGCCTGGGGGAGCCTACTTATTGATGACGGTCTTGACCTGGTTGTCATAAATGGACTGCAGGGTCTTTTGCAGGTCTGTAAGCACCTTGGTGACGTCATCGCGGTTGGTGACAATCTTTTCGAAAGCACCACCAATCTCCTGGTCCGCGCCGGGCAGGAAGACACGGGCATTATCCTGCGGGCGAGTCTCCGGAAGTTGCTTGATGGCGGTTTCGAAGTTCGGGTTTTCTTCCATGAACTTCTTCTGGTCCTTGTTGTCTACCGCGGTGGAGCGCACCGGCATATAGCCCACGTTCTGGGACCAGTAGCAGGTGTTTTCCTCATTGGTGATGAAGTCGATGAGCTTAATTGCAGCCAACTGGCGGTTCTTGCTGATGCCAGCTGGGATGGCAAGGCCAGCACCACCGGTAGGGCAGGCGCCATCGCCAGTAGGGTTAGGCAGGAATGCAGTACCGAGCTCGAATTTAGCGGTATCGGTCAGGCCTGCCAGGTCACCGGTGGACAGCACAGTCGCGGCTGCGCGGCCGGTGCCGAACTCCATGGCCATGTCATTGCCCACGTAGGAGTAGCCCTTCTTTTCATCGGTGATGTCTTTGAGCCACTCGACGGCCTTGATGGTCTTGTCATCGGTGAACTTCAAGTCCCACTCATCGGAGTAGGCACCGCCCTTGGACCACAGTGGGCCTTGGAAGATCCAGCCCAGGTAGTCCACGGCATCGCCCCAGCCAAATGGCTTCATCTTGGAATCGGCCGCGGCGAGCTTCTTGGACCACTCGTCCATCTCATCCCAGGATTTCGGACCGCGGTCTGGCAGACCGGCCTTCTTCCACGCGTCCTTGTTGTAGTAGAACAACGGCGTGGAACGAGCGAAAGGAAGCGCAAAGTGGCCGCCGTCGTAGTTGTAATCCTCGTAGAGTGGCTGCACATAGGTAGACAGGTCGATGCCGGCTTCTTTCGCCAGGTCATCCACGTTGGCGATCTGGCCGTTGATGGCAAAGTTGTACCACCAGACGTCGGAAAGCACCACGATGTCCGGTAGATCTTGGCCGGTGAGCGCGGCGTTGAATTTCTGTGCAGCCTCTTCGTAGTTCTTGCCGGCATCAACGAGGTTGACCTTGATATCAGGATTCTCCTTTTCAAAGCGGGAGATGATTTCCTTCTCAATGTCCTTAGACGTGCCCGGGTGGTTGGACCACCAGGTCAGTTCGGTGACTTCACCATCGCCGCCTTTGTCTTTACCGCCTTGTGGGTTAGTAGAAGAGGTGCCGGCGCAAGCGGCGAGAGTGGTGGCAGATGCGGCTGTGGTAGCAAGGGCGAGGAATGTGCGGCGTAGCATGTAGTTCTCCTGAAAAATCCTGGTTAAGGGGGGAAATAAAGTATGTGGAAACGGCGAGCGTGGGTGGGGTAGAAGTCCTTCTATCCCTTGACGGCGCCAGTGGTCAGGCCTTGAATCATGTACTTTTGCAAGGCTAGGAAGATGATCACCATCGGGATGATGGTGAGGATGGTGGCGGCCATAACCGGACCCCAGTTGGTCACGCCATCGTTGTTTTGCAGCATGGTCAGACCCACCTGCAGTGGGGCAACGTCCTCAGTATCGGCCATGAGGAATGGCCACAGGTAGGTATTCCATTCATTGACCATGGTGATGACGGAAAACGCGGTCAGCGTTGGCCAAGAGACCGGCAGGAGCACCTTGGTAAGCAGGCGGATGGGGCCGGCGCCGTCCATACGGGCGGCTTCCACCAGCTCATAGGGCAGGGATAAAAAGTGGTTGCGCATGAGGAAGGTGCCGAAAGCCACGCCGGCCAGCGGCACGATGATGCCCACGAAGGTATTGCGCCAGCCCAAGGAATTGACCAAGGCGTAGTTAGAAATGACGGTGATTTCGCTGGGCACCATGAGTGAGGAAATGACCAACAAGAACACCAGATGGCGGCCTGGGAAGCGCAGGATGGCCAGCGCATAGGCAGAGATGACACCAAGCACAATCTTGATGATGGACAGCACCGCGGTAATTACTACCGAGTTGCGCAGGTAGGTCCAGAAAGGCACGCGAGTGGTGGCATCGGAGTAATTCTCAGTCTCCCATACCGGCGGCAGCCAGTTGATCGGATCTGTATAAATATCGCCCTTGGCCTTGAAAGAGGTCATGAGGATCCAAAAGAGCGGGAGACCAATAAGGAGCAGTACCGCGAGGATGCCCAAATAGCCGCCTACGAGCTTGGCGCGACGGGTGGTGGGGGATTCATCCGTGACCATGTGAAGGGTTGAAGTAGCCATAGTGGGTTAACCTCGCTTATCCATGATGCGTACCTGGATCAGGGTGATGATGAGCAGGATCAGGAACAAGATGGTGGCGGCAGTCGCACCGTAGCCGGCGCGGAAGTTGACGAAGGTCTCGTTATAAATCTGGAAGACCAACGTCTGCGTGCCATTGCCCTGTGGGCCGCCACGGGTCATGACGTTGATGATGTCGAAGACCTGCACGGAGTTAAGAAGCACCGTGATGGAAAGGAAGAAGGTCGTATTGCGCAGCTGCGGCATGGTCACACGCCAGAATTTGCGCCAGCGTCCGGTGCCGTCGATAGCGGCGGCTTCATCCAGTTCCTTGTCTAGGCCCTGTAGTGCTGCCAAGTAGATGACGAAGGTATAGCCCAAGTTTTTCCACACGAAGGTGAACGTCACCATAAACATCGCCCAGCCTGGCACGGCATAGAAATTCGGGGAGTCGATGCCGAACCAGCCCAGCATGTCCTGGATGAGGCCAAAGTTCGGGTCAAAGACGAATTGGAAGGCGATACCAATGGCCGCGCCAGAGATGGCATAGGGCGCGAAGACCACCGAGCGTGCAAAGTTGCGGCCCTTAATGTTCTGGTTGAGCAGTAATGCCAGCGCTAGACCAATGACCATTGAGCCAATGACCGCAAAGAATGTAAATACCACAGTGTTGAGCACGATGGTCTTCGTATCCTCGCGGCTAAACCACTCCACATAATTGTCCAAGCCTACAAAGGTGGAGGTAGGGCTGGAAATATTCCAATTGAAAAAGGATAGCCGGATATTATCTAGCAGCGGCCGGTAAGTAAATACAGCCAGCAGGATCAGGTTCGGCGCTAAAAGCGCTGCGGCCAGCAGCCATTCCTTGTGGCGATTGCGCGCTGCTTTGCGTAGCAGCGCCGCAGAATCACTGGGGTTTTCCGTGTGGGCGGGACGGGCGATGGTAGTGCCTGAGTTGCCGCCACTGAGAGAGTCTTCCTGAAAGGTCACTCGGTTAATCTAGGGCGGATGGGTGAAGCCCAGATACATGGAAAACAAATAATCGGTGAATTATAAATGTCCGATGGGTTAAAGGTGGATACGTCATCGAACTTTCTGAAAACTCCAGCTCAGAGTGCCATGGCGCCTGTCTCTTTGCCATAAAACTATGGCTGGCATTACAAAAATGCCTTGCTTGCCGACGCCCACCTTTCTCCCGCCCTTCTACACTGGCACCCATATTCCACCGCGATTCCACAAGGAGGAAGCAATGTCTGTCCGCACTGTCTGCAGCAACTATGACTCCGTCAAAGTTTGGCAGGAGCCACTTTATAAGGACCTGCATCAGCACCCGGAGTTATCAATGCAGGAGGAGCGCACGCTTGGCATCATCAAGGGCAAGCTTGCTGACCTCGGGTTTGAACAAGTGGATGTAGGCGGTGGCGTGGTTGGCATCTTAGAAAATGGTGCCGGGCCAACTGTCTTGCTGCGCGCGGATTTTGATGGCCTACCAGTCAAGGAGGACACTGGCCTGGATTATGCCTCCACCGATACCGCCCTTGACTCGGATGGAAACCCCATTTCCGTCATGCACGCCTGCGGTCACGATTCGCACGTGGCCAGCCTGCTGGGCATGGGTGCGCTCATGGCGCAGGCCACCGACCAGTGGTCCGGCACCCTGCAACTAATTTTCCAACCGGGCGAGGAAATCGCTGCCGGTGCCCAGTCCATGGTGGATGACGGTCTGGTAGATAAGGTAGCAACTCCCGATGTTGTCCTAGGCCAACATGTTTTTGCTAGCCAATTTCCTGCTGGCACCGTTGCTCTTGCCGCAGGACCCTTTATGTCCACCGCGGTAAGTCTGGATGTCAAGGTTTATGGCCAAGGCTCGCACGGTTCCATGCCACACCTCAGCGTCGATCCAGTGGTGCTGGCCAGCTCCATTGTGACGCGCCTTCAGACAGTCATTTCCCGCGAACTAAGCCCTTCCGAGTTTGGCGTGTTGACCGTGGGTGCTATCAATGCCGGTTCGAAGGCAAATATCATTCCTTTTGAGGCTAACCTGAAGATCAACGTGCGTGCCTATAGCGAGCAAGTACGCGATAAAATCTCCGGCGCCATCGAGCGCATCGTCAACGCTGAGTGCCAGGCTGCCGGTAGCCCTCAGCCTGCTGAATTTAACTATCACGATGCCTACCCGCTTACCAGCAATGATGACGAGACCACGGCGCGGCTCCAGAAAGCCTTCACATCCTACTTCGGCGCCGACCGCGTTCTTACCGCAGAACCCCTCACAGCCAGTGAGGATTTCTCCACCATTGCGCGTGCCTTTGGGGTTCCCTATTGCTTCTGGGTATTTTCCGGCCGCGAAGAAGGAAAAGATGTTCCCAACCACAGCCCGCACTTCGCCCCACTGCTCCAACCCACATTGCGCACTGGCACCGAAGCACTTGCTGCCGCTGCATTGAGCTATCTGGGCAACGACTAAGCGGGAAACTGTACATGGCCGCACGGCTTTTAAAAGGTGTGTGGCCATTGCTGCTGGCATCCGGGCTGTGGGGGAGTAGTTCATAGCCGCCAGGTCTGGTGAGTTTTCTCTATGCAAGGTTTTCCTGCGTCCACCGTTTCTTAGTGCATTTAACCGGCAGACCCCTAAAACAGCTCCAACGCCCGGGCCTCACTTGGGGCCGCAGGGCGCTGGAACTGGTTCTCTCTATCTCTCTTGCGTTCTCTCAAACGCATGAACTTAAGATAACTTTCTAGCCTGCTACAGGCCTGCGTTTTACCTGTGAGTATTGTGGTAATGGGGTGGAAATCGGCTAATAGACGCGCAAACCTGCCCACGGTGTAAAGGGCGGCGACCTCTAGGCCGATGAAGAACTATTCATAGGGGTGCGGTTCTGCGTAGGATTCTAGGTAAAACTAAAAGTGTGTTCTCGGGCTTCGGTTGGGGTCGAGAAGCCTTTAAATAGGCGCTAAAACCGTGTCAGAGGAGGAGATGTGTCGCAACAATTTGATCCAGAATTGCACCGGCAAATGGGCGTGGAAGCGGATGTTGTCTTGCGGGTGGGAATGCTCCTAATGGGTGCCGGCACTTCTGGTTACCGTGTTTTAAGGGGGATGAAACGCAGTGCGCGTGCTTTGGGGTTTGACCACTTAGATGCCACAGTGGGTTTGACGCAGATTACTTGTACGTTCCACCGCGGGGAATATTTCAGGACAGTGATTGCCCGGCAACATTCTCCTGCGGTTGATGCTTCGCGGATAGAAGCCTTAGAAGACCTGACCCATAATCGGCTCTATGCGGGGATTACTGCCCAAGAATTGGCGGCAAAGCTGGATGGTATTGAGTTTGGAGTCAAAAAACGCTGGAGCGGTTTAGTTCTTTCTTTTGCCGCCGCGATCGCGTGCGCGGCGTTTGCGTATCTTAACTTTTTCCCGCTAGAAGCGGTGGGGTTGGTGGCTCTAGCGGCGTTTGCAGGCCAGTTTGTGCGGTACACGGTTCTCCACCGGCACGTCCATCAAATCGGGGGAGTAATTGCTGGCGGGGCAACGGCAAGTATCGTTTTCTTCCTTTTAACGGAATTTTTTGGTGCGATAGGCTCAGTGGCTCCGAGTGAATTGTCCTCGGGCGTGGTAGCAGCGGTTTTATTCTTGATCCCCGGATTTCCTCTTTTCTCTGCTTTGATCGACATTGCGCGTTTTGATTTGGACGCAGGAATAGTCAGGTTAGGGTACGCCTTCACTGTTATATTTACAGCGACTTTCACGGTCTCGATGGTTAGCTGGTTGACACAACTTACCCCTGATCCGCCCGCCCCTGCACAGGATATGAAGTGGTTTTTGTTGGCGCCGGTCGCAAGTTTTCTGGGAATTGCTGGCTTTGCCTTTCTTTTCAACTCTTCCCGCCGCATGGTTTTGGTCGCAGCGTGTGTCGGAACGGTGGCAAACGAGCTCCGTTTGATCCTCATTCACGCAGGTACAACTATTTTCTTTGCGGCATTCGTGGGAGGACTATTGATTGGGCTGCTAGGTGCGGTTGCTTCTAAAAAGGCGCGCCTTCCTCGTATTACAACGACCGTTCCGGCTGCCGTGATTATGATTCCGGGGGTGACAATGTTTCGAGCAGTGTTTTATTTGAATGACGGTCAAATGGATCAAGCTTTGGCAAACGTTGCGACAGGAATGATGGTGGTTGGTTCTATTGGCGCCGGATTGGTGTTTTCTCGCCTGCTAACTGATAAGGATTGGGCATTGGGCCGACTTATTGATTTTGATAAAAAAATTCCGCAGAAGCCCTCTACAGCATGAAGTTAGGGTCTTAACTGGGAAAACGCCTGTGGCCCCCACTTCCTTTCGGAACTGGGGGCCACAGGCGTCTCTCTCACTGTTTCCATATATCGGCATGTGCCGCCCTGTGGAAACTGCAGGGGGTTCTCTCTATCTCTCTCATATGCGCTCTCTCAAACGCACGATCTCAGTATGGGGCACTGTGCTGTAGTGTCCATGAGGCTCGGCTGTTGGGTGGCTGTTAATGGCTGGGAGGGGATGGATAAGGCGCTGACAAGCGTAACAATTGTGGGGGAGTGCAATATTGGCGCATAAAAGTGACGTACACCATAAGTTGATTCTGTAGGGTTGAGGGCATGCGCGCAGCGGGCCTGCGCCGTTTTCAACTGCTTGTATAGCTACAGAATTGAGGTGAGGAGCATGTCTCCTCTCACTTCCCAACCCCCAGCCAATGATGCCGTGCCGGCACAGGTGGAAGATACAGAAGAAACAAAACGCCAGCATCGCTCGGCCATCAAGGCAGCGTTTATAGGCACCTTCATTGAGTGGTTCGATTACGCAGCCTATATCTATATGTCCGCGATTATCTCCCGAGTCTTTTTCCCGGAGATGGAAGGCCGCCGTGCCCTGATTATGACGTTTGCGCTCTTTGCGCTGTCATTCTTGGTGCGGCCTTTGGGTGGCATCGTATGGGGTCACTTCGGTGATAAACACGGACGCATCCAGACCCTAACGGTCTCCATTGTGATGATGTCCCTGGCTACCGCGTGCATCGGTTTCCTTCCTGGCTATGCCACCATCGGCTTCGCCGCGTCCCTTTTGCTGCTGCTGTGCCGCATGGTGCAGGGTTTTTCGGCAGCCGGTGAGTATGCAGGCGCGGCCACGCACTTGGCCGAGATCGCTCCGGCCGGCAAGCGCGGCATATATTCCGCGGTGGTACCGTCCGCTACGGCTTCCGGCTTGTTGCTGGGCTCGCTCATTGCCTCGTTGCTGACGGGCGTGCTCGACGATGCCGCCTTGGATTCCTGGGGCTGGCGTGTGCCTTTCTTGATTGCGCTGCCTTTGGGCATGTATGGCCTGTGGATTCGCCGTCATACGGAGGAGTCCTCCCACTTTGAGGATCAGGATGAACCGGAAGAATCTCCGTTGCGGGAGGTGCTCAAGTATCCCAAGGCCTTGGCCATTGCCTTTGCTGGTGCGGTGCTCAACGCCATTGGTTTCTACGTCATCTTGACCTACCTGCCCACCTACCTCTCAGAAGAGTTGGGTATGGCCGCAACCCCGGCGTTTATAGCGTCCTCTGTTGCCTCCGCATTTTATGTGGGCTTTGCCTTGCTCACCGGCATGCTTTCGGACCGCCTGGGCCGCCGCACAACCATGCTGTGCGCGGCAGCTTTTATGGGCGTGACTATCATTCCAGCCTTTATGCTTCTCAACGGCGCCGGAATCCTCCTCGTCATTATCATTCAGGTTTGCTTGGGTGGCGTGCTGGCGCTTAACGACGGCGTCCTGCCCTCCTTCCTTTCCGAGCAGTTCCCCACGCACGTGCGTCTATCCGGCTTCGCGCTGACATTTAATACGGCCAATGCTGTCTTTGGCGGTACCGCTCCGATGATTGCCACCTGGCTTATTGATGTCACAGGACTGCAGCTTGCCCCTGCTTTTTATTTGGTGGCTGCGGCGCTGGTGACTGGAACCGCGGTGCTATTCGCGTCGAAAAAGAATAAGCTGCACCAGTAGCGTTTCGCTATAACAGGATAAAACGCCTGCGGCCCTCGGAACCGGAAGGAACCGAGGGCCGCAGGCGTCTCTCTCTACAAGGTGTTTCCATGTATCGGCCTAAGCCGCCCTCTGGAAACTGAGGGGTTCTCTCTATCTCTCTCGTATGCGCTCTCTCAAACGCATGATTAAAGTATGGGGCACGGGGCTGCTACCACAATGGATTGTGCCTGATAGGTCCCTGCTAGTTGCTGAAAGTTTACTGCTAGCCCATTTGTGACTTAGTAGTCATAACTTTCGGCAGTATTTGCATCCGCGCCAATGCGTTGCAGGTGTGTGCGGCGCTTTAAGCGGATGGCCGGGCGGGCTGCCATGCCGAGGCTGCCCAGGAGGTAGAAGACGGTAGCGACCATCGACAAGCCGGCAAGCGTTAGCACCGAGCCGAGGATAAACACCACGGAGATGGCGATATCATTGGCGATGGAAAACGTCTCGTATTTGTTTTTAATTTTGATTTCGTTATTCTGCCCGAGCTTGATTTTTAGGTCGGGGTCCTTTTCCTGTTCTGACATGATGCCTCCCACCTTGCCAGACAGGAAAAGTGCTTGTCGAACCACGTTTTTGTGGGATTATTGGAACATTCCCCAGATAGTGGCAAAGAGCACGATAAAGCCCATGACCGCCACGAAATAGTTGGTCTTTTTGCCGCGGAAGCGGGCTAGGGCGTCCACTCGGTAAATGACCCAGATGGGAAGCAGGTAGGTCATGAAGGCGAAGAAGACGCCGCCCACGACAGAAATCATGTCCAGGATGGAGGGGTTGAAAATTCCTACCAGTGACGTGGCGATGAAGATGAAGAGGTAGGTCCATAGGTCGAGCGTGCGGGCAGACATCTTCTTTGTGGCTTTCGGGGCGGCCAGGTTGAAGAGGTACTGGGTGCCCTCGATGGTGCCAAGGGCATGGCCGAAATAGGAAGAAGCCACTGCACAAATAACCACGATGGGTGCCATGTAGGCCATAAATGGGGTGCCGGTCTCGTTGGCGAAGTAGGAAAGTACCGGCAGGTTCTTGTCATTTGCCTCCTGCATGCCGTCTGCACCCATGGCCAGCGCGCAGGACCAGACAAAGAACATGGTGAAGACGGTTAGCAAGATGGCGGAATTGCGGATAACCTTATCGGATTGTGCGTGGTGGTCCGCGCCGTATTCCTTTTCCATGCCCAGCGAGAATTGGGAGATCGCAGCAACGAAGGAGAAGGAGAACACCAAGACGGGAAGGATAAGGATAATGGCCTTGATAACGCCGCCAGCGGTGTGATCGCCGGCCTCCATGAAGGACCCGAGGTCCCATTGTGGAATGAGGTAGAGCGATACTGCTGCCAGCGCCACGATGAGCGGGTAAACCACGAACTGAGCAATCTTCAACATGATGGCATTGCCAAAGGCAAGTGCCAGCGTCATCAGACCTACGCACAGCGGTGCCAAGATGTAGCGGGAAATTTCCGGCCCGCCTAGCTGGTTGACGATGAAACTATCGACTGTATTGGTAATAGATACGCCGTAAATGAGCACCACCGGGAAGATGGTGAACCAGTAGATAATCGCGAGGATGATGCCGTTGCCCCGGCCAAAGAAGTGAGTGAGTACTGCAAGGACGTCTTCGCCATGCAGCGGCGAATAGCTAATGATCCAGGAGAAAGCACGGTGGGCCAGGTAGGTCATCGGGAAGATGAGCAGGGTGGCTACCAGTAGCGGGACAAAGCCGAAACTGCCGGCGGAAATCGGCAAGAAGAGGATACCTGCGCCCACGGCAGTGCCGAAGAGCGTGATGGTCCACTGGCTATTGACGGCCTTATTGGTAGCTACCTGGCTGCCGCTTGGGGTGTCTGCGCCGCCGGTAGTGGGTGAACTAGCCGGTGAAGCAGGCGCATTCGCAGTCGTGTGAGACATAGAATTTATCCTTCAGTACGTGTGAATGAGCTAACATAAACAATCTATATGAAGGTTTTGGCAAACGAAAGCAAATGTGTGATCTAGATTAAATAAAAGCTAAAGACCGCCGCACCGAGGGTGGTGCAACGGTCTTTGGGAATCTTGCTAAGGCTTGGCAGCTAGTCCGCGATCAGGTTTTCTTCCTTCAAAAAATCGAGTGCCACGGTGGTGTAGTCCTCACCGTCGACGTCGACGCGGGCATTGAGTTCCTGCATCTTTTCGTCGGTAAGCAGCTGTGACAGGGGAGCGAAGAGCTCTTTAATTTCTGGGTGTTCATCTAAAACCTCGGTGCGGATAACCGGGGCAAGGTTGTACTTAGGGAAGAACAGATCAGGGTCCGTCAACACCTGCAGTTGGAGGGCTTTAATGCGGCCATCGGTGGCGAAAACGGAGCCAAAGGTGCATTCTCCCTTGTCTAAGGCGGCATAGACCGCGCCGGAATCCATTTCCTTAATGCGGCTGCGTGGAGGCTCTTTCACCCCATAACTCTTGAGCATGGGAAGGAGTCCATCATTGCGGGCGAGGAATTCGGCATCGGTGCAGAAGGTTTGCTGCTCGGGAGGAAGCTCCTTAATATCCGCGAGCGTCTCTACGTCCGATTCTTGGTGCGTCTTCTCACTTGTAGCCAAGGCGTAGGTATTGTTCATTGGCGCTGGCGGCAGCCACGTTAAGCCATTTTCCTTATCAGCCTTTTCCACGGCTGCGTATTGTTCCCGTGAACCAGGAACGGGATCATCATGGCCCAAATAGGTAATCCATGCGGTACCGGTGTACTCAAACATCGTGTCCATATCGCCTACTTGGAGGGCTTGGCGGGCCGAAGTAGATCCCGGAATATTGGTGAGATCCTTGACGTTGGCACCCGCTGACTGCAGCAAAATGGCTCCAATTTTTCCCAAAATGATCTGCTCGGTGAAGTTCTTTGACCCGATGGAAATGGTCTCGCCTCTCAGATCAATGCCGGCGAGATCGCCTTGCAGTTCGCCGCGGGGAATCAAACCACCTGCAGTACCAAGGCCACAGCCCGCCAGAAAAAGGGTGCCTACCGCGGTGAGTGTTGCCATCAGGCGTTTCATTTGATCATCCCCTTCGGCGTAAAAGCGAGTTCCAATAGTCGGCCCACCCATTCCACGGTGAGCGCTAAGGCTGCGATAAGTACCGCGCCCGAAACAAGGATCGGCGTGCGATAAAGGTTGATTCCAGAGGTGATGAGTCCGCCAAGCCCACCGGCATCGATAAACGTGGCAAACGCACCTGCGCCTACGAGAAGCACCAAAGACGTGCGGACACCGGTCATGATGACCGGCAGCGCAAGCGGAAGCTCTACCTTGGCGAGAACCTGCATGGGGGACATGCTTAGCCCGTGCGCTGCCTCAATGAGCTGCTTGTCGACGCCCCTTAAACCTGCAATGACATTGGCCAGCACCGGCAAGAAGGCATAAAACCACAACCCGAGGATGGCAACCGGAGTGCCGAAGCCGAGCCAAATGGCCAGGAGTACAATGACGCCAACGACCGGAGCTGCCTGACCAATATTGGCGATACCCGTGACCACGGGGGCAAGAAATTGCGTGGACTGTCTCGTGAGCAGAATCCCTAAGGGGATTGCGGCAGCGATAACCAAGAGTGCGGAAATAAGCACGAGCACGAGGTGCTCCCACGCCAAAGCCGCGACGGAATTGAGCTCCAAGGTGCGAGCCTCAATTTCATCAAGATCCGCGGTGGCGTGCCAAATGAGCCATCCGACAACTGCCGCGATGACTAGAACTGGAATACCGAAAATGAGGAGCCGGTTCTCTCCTCCGAGGCGTTTAAGCTTTTCCACTGCTACCTCCTTCACCGCGAGGAGAGTGGGCATCGGAGTTGATCTGACGGATGTAGTCATTGACCGTGTCATAAAGGAGCACGCCTTGGAATTTTCCGCGGCGGGTAACCATGGCGCCGCCGTGGGAGGAAGCAAGCATGGCCGACATGGCGTCGCTAAGCGTAGAACGAGCTTCCACCACAGAGGACAACTCTATAGTCGGATCAGGAATGAACTCAAAGCGGCTGAGCTGGCGTTTGGTGATCCATTCGCGCGGGTGATCGTGCTCGTCCAGGATAACGACAGTCCCTTCTCCGGCGGTATCTAAACGCTCGAGAACGTCTGCAGTCTTCTCGCCGATGCGCCCTATGGGTGGCGACCAAAGCTCAAGTTCATCCGCGCGCCGCAAATTTAGCTGCTTGAGGGCAGAGCCCGAACCGATGAAGTCTTCCACAAAATCATTCGCTGGTGCGGCCAGAATATTTTCCGGCGTATCGTACTGGCTAATCTGCGCGCCGGGTTCAAAAATGAGGATACGGTGGCCCAGCTTGATCGCCTCATCGATATCGTGCGTTACGCACACAACGGTCTTCTTTAGCTCCGATTGGATGTTTACCAGTTCATCCTGCAGGTGCGTGCGCGTAATCGGGTCCACTGCGCCGAAAGGCTCATCCATGAGCACCACTGGGGGATCGGCCGCGAGACCACGCGCTACACCCACACGCTGCTGTTGTCCGCCCGAAAGTTCTCGGGGGAAGCGGTCCCGGTAGATCGAGGGATCCAAGCCCACCATGTCCAAGAGCTCATCGGTGCGCTGTGAGATTTTGTTGTTATTCCATTTCTTGAGCTTTGGCACGAGTGCAATATTGTCTGCGACGGACATGTGGGGAATGAGGCCGCCGCCTTGAATAACATATCCGATGTCTCGGCGCAGCTGGGTGGAATTCTTCTTGGTTACGTCTTCACCGTTAATCCGGATTTCGCCGCTGGTGGGTTCGACCAGGCGGTTAATCATTTTAAGCGAAGTGGTCTTACCACAGCCGGAAGGTCCCACAAATGCCACGAGCTCTCCGGCGGGGATGCGGAAAGACAACTCTTTTACCGCAGGTGATTTCTGTCCTGGGTAAGACTTGGTCACGTGGTCAAAGACGATTTCAGCACCGCTGGTCTCGCTAGCTGAAACCGGACTTGATTGCTTGTTTTGTGTCATGCGGAAATGCCTTTCGGGGTGGTCAGTTTCTGGATGCCGGCAAGAATTGCATCCACGATGAGAGCGATTACCACGACGCCGAATGTGCCGACTAGCGTGTAATTCAGCGCGTTGGTGCCGCCAATTTGGCTAAGGCCGGAATAGATATAGCCGCCGAGGCCTGGTCCAAGTGCATAGGCCGCGATGGCGGCCACGCCCATAGACATCTGGGTTGCCACTCGGATGCCAGTCATGATGATGGGCCATGCCAGTGGCAAGCGGATGCGAAAAAGAATCGCCGCTTTGCTCATGCCTTGTCCGCGAGCAGATTCAATAATGCTGGGGTCCACCGTATGCAGCCCGACAATCGCGTTGCGCAGAATTGGCAAAACTGCATAAAAGACTACGAGAACTACGGAGGGCACTGTGCCGATTCCAAAGAGGGGAATGGCGAGGCCGAGAAGGGCGAGTGAGGGAAGCGTTAGGCCAATGGAGGATAGGGCATTGGCTAGGGCCGCTCCGCGTGGGCGTTGAGCCGCAAAAATAGCTATCACGAGAGCGATTATTAGTGCTACGGCCACGGATTGGATGACCAAGCTGGTGTGCTGATAGCTGCGGAAGAGGATGTCCTGCCAACGCGCAGCAATAAAATCTGTCATTTCATCACCTTAAAGAAAGAAGGAGAGGGTGGGATTGGTGTTTTAGTCTCTATAAAACTCCCTTCGAGAAGGCATGACGTACCGGTCAAGGATACAAAGTTGGAGGTGGGTCGGCCAATGGACAAGAAGAAGGCCGCCGCACCATGGGAGGTGCGGCGGCCTTCTGTTTGAGACGGGCTAGGAAACTATATTCCTAGGGCAGAAGTGAGGTGTTCTTAGAACAGGCCCTCAGCCTTCTTGCCAAAGTCATTCAAGGTGTGCTCGCGGGAATCAACGTTCTGGTCGTTGTACTTGGAGTCATCACCCTTGATGCGGGAGGTCTGGGTTACCTCGATGTTATTGATGAGGCGGCCTTCCTTGGTCTTGCCATCGCCGAAGTCCAGGTTCGCAATGCGAGCCTCCTCGCCAGCGTTAATCGGGTTAGCCAGGGTTACCTCGAAGGAGCGGGTGGAGGTCTTCTCGTTGAAGCCCAGGTCACGGATGTGAGCGCCTTTGGAGGAACGCGGAGTGATGAGGCGGTCAACGCCCTTCGGGCCCTTGGCGGTCTTCACATCAACGCGGAACTGGGTAGCTGGGAACTCGCCGTAGTAGCGCTCGGAGCCAACGTTCTTGGCGCGGACTGCAACGGTGCCTGCGAAGCCAGCGTGCTTAGCGCCGGAAACGGTCATGTAAGGCTCGAGGTCGAGCTTGTGCTTGGAGTCCTTCTTGTCCTCCTTGGCATCAACCTCTTCCTGCTTCTTCTTGTCAGCAGCCTCTTCGTTCTTGCCCTCTGCCTCAGAAACCTTCTCGGCATCTTCCTTGGCGGTGCCCTCGGTGTCCTTGATTACCTCTGCGTCAGCCTCGAGGTTCTTGTCCTCTTGCACAACCTTCGGGTCGTTGACGTCGGTGGTGTTCTGGGCATCCTTGTTAGGAGCGTAGGAATCAGACAGCTTGTCGTACAGCTTGACGCGAACTTCGTTCTTAACCGGCTGCATTGCATTCCAAGCGGTCGGGGTGGACCAGGTGCCGTTTGGCTTGCAGTACTGCTGGGTACCGGTCATGTTCAGCACGCGGAAGCCGTAGGTAGCTTCACCGGTGTGGTTTGGCGGAACGTCGTAAGGTCCGATGGACTGGCCAGCCTCCCAAGACAGGGAGTAGGAGGCGCTAGCACCAATCTTGGTTGCGATCTCGTGGGAGATGCCTGCGGAGCCTTCAGCATTCTTGCCGGAGCCCTTGCCGCCCAGGTTCATGGACGTGGTCTCGGTGCGGTCACCGTTGACGGAAACGGAGATGGACTGGGACTTGGACAGATCCTGCTGCAGCGGGATGTCCTTCTTGGTCTGGTTGGTGGTGGAGATGGTGCCGGCCGGCAGGAAGCGATCGGAAACCTTGTAGACCACGGTGCGGTGGTCCTCCCACGGGTTACATACCGGGCGAGGGTTCAGAACGTTCGCCTTCATGTGGTCGGAACCGTGGGTGGTGTGGATGATGGGCAGATCCGGGTTCAGCGCCGGGGTTTCCGGGTAGGACTCGGTCTGGGTGGTGGCGCCAGCCAGCGGTGCCGCGAATGCGGTGCCGGCGACGATGAGGCCGGCGGTCAAGCCGGTCATGCGACGACGAATCGACATCTAGAACTTCTCCTAATGCAGGTAGAAAATGAATGAACTTATGAATGAAATCCAGCAACACTCGACGTTGCGCTAAGAAAACGCTAAAACACGCTTAAAGTTACGTCATCTCTTAGATGTCTATATATTTTGCCTCCAGAAGGAGCGATATACTTCATATAGACCAAGCTGTTTATTAGGTCTTGTTCCTGCTAAGTGGTCGATAGTGCGTCAAAAATTATTGATGGATAGATGTCTATACAATTCCTATTTGGAGCGAATTGGAATACCCCCGTGTGGGGGTATTCTGCCTCTCCCAAAATTGACGTACGAGTCTTGTAGGGAAATTACGGGCGTACCACTATATGCGTCGTACGCTGCATTTAAGCGGGTGAAAGGTGGTTATAAAATGCCTGCGCGTGAATGTTACATGTCATAAGTTATAGGCGTTTACATGGCAGAGGTTGGTGCTTTTCGCAACCGGAACTGTCCAGGATGTTCCGAAGAGGGTGGGGTGCAGGGCTAGAAGAGGGCGGATTCGACGATCAGCATGAGGGCTGCAGAGATGGCCACAATGATGACGATGCGGTTGAGCAGTTTCCTATCTATAAATCGGTTGAGGTAGTTCGCTGCGATAAGTCCAATGACAATAAGGGGGAAATAGGCCGCCGCAGCGGTTACTTGGGTGCTGCTGATCTGTCCATTGAGGGTCAAAATTATAAGAGAAATTAAGGTTCCGAGGACGAAGGTGCCCGCCAAAGTGCCGCGGGTACGGTTCGGATCAAAACGCTTCATAATCAACGCCATGGGCGGGCCGCCTATGGAAGTGGAGGTGCCCAGGATGCCGGAGGCTACGCCGGCGATGAGCGTATTGAGGGTGGTCGGCCGCGGGCTCCATCCCAAACTGGATAGGGTCATGGCAAAGAGTACGGCGCAACCGATGAAGATGGATAATCCATCAGGGGACAGACTCGCGATTGCCCAAGCGCCTATTAAGGAACCGGGGATGCGGGCAAGAGAAGAGATTCCCACCACGCGCCAAGAAGTCTCGCGGTAGGAGCGCGATAGCGTATAGCTAGAAATGCACAACGCGAGCAGCAGAATGAGCGTGGGTAGCAGCTCAGGTCGAATGAGCGCGATGATGGGCGTGGCAATGGTCCCTAAACCAAAACCGATGGCGCCCTGAGTGATGGTGCCGGCAAGGATGAGGAGGCCGATGAAGATATAGGACCATGCGTCCGCGGAGATTCCCAGAAACATAACGAGTGCTAAGTGTATCTGGGCTCAATCCTGCCGACTAAACCTAGGAAAGGCGAGCTGTCACTTTCTCATTGGAGGCGATTTCCTCCAACCGCTCTGCTGGGCACACGCCGGCAACGATGACGGCGGAACCTCCCGCGGCGAGGGGCTCGAGCACGGCGCGGGAAAAAGACTCATTATCAGACCAGCCGGTAGATAGCAGGCGCTCGGCGCTCGCAGGAGTATTGACGAGTTGCGGCAGTGGCTGGGTTTCACCAAAGTACTGATCGCCGTAGAAGCGCACGGTAGGGCCGAAATCAATAGCGCCAGTGGGTAGATCGCCGCCGGATTCTACGACGCCGCGGCCAAAGGGGTCCTCGCTGATGAGCACGATATCGGCTTGGGGTTGACGATCATGGGCGGCGGGGTAGCGGGAGGGGGAGGTAAAGACGACGTCGGCAAGCGCGGCAGACTCGCCAAAGCTATAGGAAGGGCCGGAGGCGAGCGCACCCAAGGCCACAACGGCCGCTTGCCACGAGGAGGGCAGATCGATGGCAATGGTGGAATCTGCCTCTAGGTCGAGCTCTTCTTCCAGCATATTGGCGATCTTCGCTACCCAATTGTCGAGCGTTTGCCCGGAAAAATCCATGCGTGCGCCGGTGGTCTCGTTATATACGGTAAGGCGCGGAGAGGCGGCATCGGCATGCAAAAGATGGGCGAGTAGTTCCATACTCGCCCATCGTAGGGGAGAAGTGCTAGTTCACGCAGCGCGGGCCATCGCCACCGGCGTCGATTTCTGGGGAAACCTTGGCGGTACCGAAGTCATCGCCCGGGGTGCCTACCGGCTGGCTGGACTTGTCTTCCTCCGGCTCTTGGGCGCTGGCCTCCTTATCGGAGGGGCCCTGGTAGTCATCGGTAGCCACGACGATGAGGGTGTCATTATCGAGCTGCGGGTTCTCTGCCACCGGCAGGCCACCCAGTTTCTTGGCTAGGGCTTTCGCCTCCTTGCTCGTCGGATCAGCGGCTACCACTTGCGACTCACTGTAGATGCCCGGTTGCGCGTTAGCGGAGCGCTCTACCGTATAGCCCTTGCCCTCAAGCCAAGAGCCGATGCCGGAAGCTAGGCCGTCAATATTGCCGGCGTTGAGGACGTGGATATTGATATTAGCATCGACGTCCTTGTCCTTGTCCGCCTTTTTCTGCTTGTCCTTATCCTCGGCCTTGGCCTCATCGGTGGCTTCATCGTGGGACTTAGCCAAATCGTCCATGAAACGGTGAACCTCGGCGGCGTCGATAGTGACGATAGATTCGCCATAATCGCCCTGGCCGTCGATGGAGGTAACAGGGATGGTGGTGAAGGTGACATTGCCGCCTGCCAGGCCGGCAAGCTGGGTAACAAAGCCCATAATGTCCCAGCCCTCATCGATGACTACGGAGCGTTCCACCGCCTTGGCAATCTTGGAAAGCTTGGAGGGATTAGCCAGGGTGTCATTGTCCAAGATCTTATTGACCAGGGAAGCCATAAAAGCCTGCTGGCGCACGATGCGGTCGAGGTCGCCGCGCGGCAGGTTGTAGCGCTGGCGCACAAAGGCTAGGGCCTTGGCGCCATCGAGGGTCTGCTTGCCCTTGCTGAACTTAGCGCCAGACATATCGTCATTGACGTCATCATTGAGGCAGACTTCGACACCATCGACGGCGTCGGTAAGCAGGGTAAAGCCCAGCAGGCCCACCTCCGCGTAGTGGTCGATGGACGCACCGGTCAAGGACCGCACCATGGCCAATAACCCTTCGCGGCCGGCCTCGACGCCCTGCTTTTCGATGTCCTTATCCGAGTGCGGCTTCTTTTTGCCCTTTGCTTCTGCCTCTGCGTTTTCCTGCTTGAGCTCGTCCACCTTGGCGTTCTTGTGAGAGGCGAAGACAGCATTCATCTTCATATTGCCGTACTCCGGATCCTTAACATAGGTATCGCGCGGAATGGACACGGCGGTAGCACGGGAACCATCCTCCGGAACGCGGATGAGCATCATGGTGTCGGTATTTTCCTCACCATCGGCCACGCCGGCGTGCAGGTCTGCTAGTTCCTTATCGGAGAGGGGATCGCCCTTAGCATCGGTGCGCGAATCCTTGCCCACCAGCAAGATATCCACCGCGCCATCGAGCGAGTCACCGGAAAGTCCCTTGCCGCCTAAGGACAAGTCCTTGGCAGAAGACATACCATTATCAAGCCGGCCGACGGTGGCATAACCCACGCCAGATACCACCAGGATCAGGGCGGATAGCAGGGCTACGATCGTCTTTATGGCCGTGGAACCTTTTTGCTTTACCGCACTAGCGGCAGAGGGCGCCGGCTGAATGGTGCGCGCCCGGCGAGTGTTCTCAGAAGTCACAAGTGGAGGCTTTCTAGATTGGTGGGGATCTGGAGACAGTTTAGGGCAGAACGTTAAAAAATTAGTGATCCGCGTCCGATTTCGCGTGTTCGGGCAGTGTCCCTGCCCAGCGCGAGGAGTGCTTGTGACTAAGCTCGTGGCCATTGTGACTACTCCAACTCAACTCCCACTGGCCGTGATCACCGTGACTTATAGTCCCGGACAATACCTCGGTAGTTTTTTAGACTCCCTGCCGAGTGCGTACGCCCGCGGCACCAAGGTGGTGCTTGCGGATAATGGCTCTACCGACGGTGTTCCCGAGGCTGCCGCCCGCGAGCGCGCCGGGGTAGATTTCCTCGATACCGGCGGGAATATCGGCTATGGCGCTGGCATGAACGCCGGTGCCCGCTTCGCCCGCGAGCGCGGCGGAGTAGATGAGGAATTTTTCCTGATTTCCAACCCGGACGTTGCCTTTAGACCGGGATCTATCGATCGGCTCATCGAGTGTGCCCGCAAATGGCCGGACGCTGCGGCCGTGGGCCCGCGCATAGTAGAGCCGGACGGCACCAATTACCCCTCTGCCCGTGCCGTGCCTACCGTCGCCACCGGCATTGGGCACGCCCTCTTTTCCTCGATCTGGCCCTCTAATCCGTGGTCGCGCGCTTATCGCAATGAAACCGATATGACTACGCAGCGGCCGGCTGGTTGGTTATCTGGTTCCTGCCTTCTTGTGCGTTGGGAGGCTTTTGAAGCCATCGGCGGATTTGATGAGCGTTACTTCATGTACCTCGAAGACGTAGATCTAGGCGATCGCTTCGCGCGTGCCGGCTACCAAAACATTTTCTGCCCAGAAGCAGTCATCAGTCACGCCAAGGGGCATTCCACACAAGCGCACGCCGGCGCCATGCTACGCGCTCACCATGACTCCGCCTACCGCTTCCAAGCAGACCGCCACCCCGCCTGGTGGCAGGCCCCATTGCGTGGTGCACTGTGGCTGGGGCTGCGGGTGCGTGGGTTAATTGCCTCGGCATCGGCAGGTTCTTAGGCCGCGGTGCGCGTGCCGTTGACCTAGATTGCGCTTTTAAGCTCTACACTGTCCCTCAGAAAATCACCGAATAAAACTGTCTGCATACATAAGGAAGACTATGACTGAAGCAGTCACCACCCACGGTGCCAGCACGGATGCAGTGATTCTCGTTGGCGGTCGCGGTACCCGCCTGCGTCCACTAACCATCGGTACACCGAAGCCGATGCTGCCGACGGCCAACTATCCGTTCCTGCAGCATCTTCTCGCCCGCATCAAGGCCGCCGGCATCGAGCACGTGGTCATGTCTACCTCATATAAGGCTGAGGTCTTTGAGGAGTACTTCGGCGACGGTTCGGACCTAGGCCTGGAGATCGAGTACGTGGTGGAAGAGACCGCACTCGGTACCGGCGGCGGTATCCGCAATGTCTACGACAAGCTGCGCAATGACACCGTCATGGTCTTCAACGGCGATGTGCTGTCCGGCATGGACCTGGAGGGAATCCTCACCACGCACCATGACAAGGACGCCGATGTCACCATGCATCTGCTCAACGTGGCTGATCCTCGTGCCTTCGGCTGCGTGCCTACCGATTCCAATGGTCGGGTAACCGCCTTCTTGGAAAAGACTGAGGACCCGCCGACCAACCAGATCAACGCCGGCTGCTACGTATTCAAGCGTTCGGTCATCGAGTCTATTCCGGCCGATCGTGTCGTCTCTGTCGAGCGCGAGACTTTCCCGGGACTGCTGGCAGAGGGTCGCCTCGTTGTCGGTCACGTGGACAACTCCTACTGGCGCGACATGGGCCGCCCAGATGACTTCACTCGCGGATCGTCGGACTTGGTGCGCGGCATTGCGCCTTCCCCGCTGATTGAAGGCAAGACCGGCGAGTCCTTGGTGGATCCTTCGGCCGGCATCGCTGGTGGCGTGCTGCTGCTGTCCGGTACTGCCGTGGGCCGTGGTTCCGAGGTAGGCGCCGGATCTCGCCTCGAGGGCACCGTCGTCTTCGATGGCGTACGCATTGAGCCAGGTGCCATCATTCATAACTCCATTATTGCCTCCGGCGCACATATTGGCGCCAACGCGGTCATTGAAAACTGCGTCATTGGCGAGGGCGCCCACATTGGAGCGCGCTGCGAGCTTCTCGACGGCATGCGTGTCTTCCCCGGCGTTTCCATCCCGGACGCTGGAGTGCGTTTTAGCTCCGATGCTTAACGCTCCTGCCGTGGGCTAGGAACTGCGATAAGTCCAACCAGGACAGGCCGAACTGAGGAAAATGCGTCTTTGGTTCGGCCTTTTTCATGCGGAATTACTCAGTCCGTCCTTCTGAGGTTGCCACCATAATGCGAAATCTGTGCAGCGTTGCTGAGTACGTAGATCCCTTCTTTGAGAGATTGTGCGCGCGACACGCCGGAATTTTCTGAAAATTGTTGACAGAAAAACGGGGTGCCACTACATGTAGTACCCCCTACCTATACCCCCGGTGGGGAGTAGTTGTTACAGATGTGACGCGTGGGGATCGTGTGCTGCGTTTTTGCCGAAAAGTGCGAAGAAGCCGCTAATTCGGGTTGACGATATTTAGTGATCCGGTGTGAAATTACATCAGTGAAAGAAACAGCGGCCGACGCCGTTACTTCCACACCGGCCCAGCGGGGTTACCCAAAGGGAATGTGGTGTACGGTCGGTTGCACTGATTAGAATTACCCAACCTCGGAGAAAGGAAAAGGCGTGGACAAAATGGCTAATAACAACGCCATTCTCCGTGGCGGTGCTGCTGCAGAGATGTCACTCGATGAACTCTTCGGTGCCGTCGAGCAGGAGTGGCAGGACCAAGCGCTGTGCGCGCAGACGGACCCTGAAGCATTCTTCCCTGAAAAGGGAGGTTCTACCCGTGAGGCTAAGCGCATTTGCCAGGCCTGCGCGGTGCGTGATGAATGCTTGGAGTACGCGTTGGAGCACGACGAGCGCTTCGGTATTTGGGGCGGGCTATCGGACCGTGAGCGCCGCCGCCTCAAGCGCGAGATTGGATAATTAAGGTGTCCAGAAAGGCCCCGGGCAAGCACATGACGTGCGGCCCAGGGCCTTTCTGCTGGGTCATATCGTGAAGGTGGCTACCAGCTATAGCGTGGATCCACTTCCTCCGGGTCCAAGTTGAGATAATTCGCCACGAGCGCGGTAATAACCGTACCTAGAAGCTCGGAACGCTCGGACGGGGTGGAAGCGCGCTGCTCGATGGGCATGCGGAAAATGACCAACCGGGCGCGCGTGGGGTGGCCGGCGGAGTCTACGCCGGCAGGAACCACGCGCCCGAGGGGGACCGGCCCATCGGCGATAATCTCATCCGGGAGCACGGTCATATCGGGTGAGAGCCGCATGCGCGGAATGGTGTCTACGGCTAGGTCGAGGCCACGCAATTGCGGGGCGAAGGAGTTTTGGATGGGGGCATAGGCCTCCAAGACGGCCATGTCGAAGTGCTCGCGCGCGCTGCGGTAGCGCGGAGTCTGCTGGGGGAGGAGGGGTCCGCGCATGCCGTGGCCGTGTCGGTCGCGGGCGGGGCGGATGTGCGGGCGAGCGGCGGTCATGCCCTGATTCTAAGGCGCAGGTGGTCTGGATTTAGCGGAGCCACGCCGGGGCGAAGACTATCTAAATCTCAACTAAGGGTTTAGACTTATGCGCTGTGACTATTTCTCGCCATTGCTCCCGCCCAGGCTGCGGCCGCCCCGCCGTGGCGACATTGACCTATGCGTACGCGGACCAGACGGCCGTGGTCGGCCCGCTGGCGGAAGAAGAGAACCCGCACAGTTGGGACCTGTGCGCCACGCACCGCGATCGCATCTCGGCTCCGGTGGGCTGGGAGCTGGTGCGCGTCGATCGCATCGAGCTGGATGAGGAAGACGATCTGATGGCCCTGGCAGAAGCGGTCAAGGAAGACGGCCGCGTGACCACCGGCTTGGTCGATGACGGTAGCGCCGGTTCGGGGGCAGACCCTATCGACTATTCCGCGACCTTTGATGGCGCTGACCCAGCTAATTCGAATCACCCGGTCTTTCGTACCCGTCGCGTGGCTTATGCCAAAAAGGCCCGCCGTGCCCACCTTTCGGTTGTACCCGATGAAATAACGCCGGCGGAATCGGAACTGGACTGACACGGACCCCGCAGTGCAGTAGTTTCCCTGCGGGCGAGAGTACTATTGCTGGGTATGCGAACTCGTGAGCAGCTTGATGCAGTAATTAAGGCCTATGACGTCCGTGGCGTGGTGGGCGAAGACATCGATGAACACTTCGTGCGCGATACGGGCGCTGCGTTTGCCGCCATCTTGCGTGAGGAAGGCGAAAATACCGTGGCCGTCGGCCACGATATGCGTCCCTCCTCACCGTCTTTGGCGCGCGCCTTCGCTGAGGGTGTGACCTCGCAGGGCCTCAATGTGACCCTGTTGGGGCTGACCTCTACCGACGAGCTTTACTACGCCGCTGGTTCCCTGGAGTGCGCGGGCGCTATGTTTACCGCCTCCCACAACCCAGCCAAGTACAACGGAATTAAGCTCTGTCGTGCCGGCGCAGTGCCTGTGGGCCAGGAGACTGGTTTGGGGAAGATTAAGCAGATGCTTATTGAAGGCACCCCTGAGTACACCGGCACTGAAGGTGCGATTGCAGAGCAGGAGATTCTGGCTGGCTATGCGGACTTCCTACGCAAGCTGGTGCCGTTGGAGGATTCCAAGCCTCTCGTCGTGGCTGTAGATGCCGCCAATGGTATGGGTGGCCACACCGTGCCGGCTGTCTTCGATGGCCTGCCTTTCGAGGTTCGTGATTTGTACTTCGAACTTGACGGTACCTTCCCGAACCACGAGGCTAATCCGCTGGACCCGAAGAACCTGGTGGATCTGCAGAAGTTCACCGTGGAGCAGAAAGCCGATATTGGCTTGGCTTTTGATGGTGATGCGGACCGCTGCTTCGTCGTGGATGAAAAAGGCCAGCCTGTTTCCCCGTCTGCCATTTGCGCGTTGGTGGCAGGACGCTACTTGGATAAGTTCCCCGGCGCTACCATCATCCACAACTTGATTACCTCTAAGACCGTGCCGGAGCTCATCAAGGAAAAGGGCGGCACCCCAGTGCGCACCCGCGTGGGTCACTCCTTCATTAAGGCGCAGATGGCTGAGCACAAGGCCGCCTTCGGCGGTGAGCACTCCGCGCACTATTACTTCCAGGAGTTCTGGAATGCTGATTCCGGCATGCTTGCCGCTATGCACGTGCTGGCAACGCTCGGACAGTCCGATAAGCCGCTAAGCGAGCTCATGGCAGAATACTCCCGCTATGAAGCCTCTGGTGAGATCAATTCCACCGTGGAGGATCAGAAAGCCGCTACCCAGGCAGTGCTGGATGAGCTGGCGGATAAAATTGAGTCCGTCGATGAGCTGGATGGTGTGACCGTCGAGCTCAAGGGAACCGAGGCATGGTTTAACGTACGCGCCTCCAATACGGAACCGCTGCTACGCCTCAACGTAGAGGCAAAGACCGCCGACGAAGTTCAGGCCATCGTCGACGAAGTCCTCGCCATCATCCGCCGTTAAACCTCGGCGCGCGAGTGGGAGACCATGTCCTCCCACTCCACGAACTTCTTGCGTTCGCGGCCCTCGCGTTCGCCCAGTGCGCGCTCGGCCGCGTCTAAACGCTGCCAGTCTTGCCACGTCAAGTATTCGATTCCCCGCTCGCTAAGGACCTCGGTGATATCTGCGTCGCTGGAAGGGGAGGGGAGGGTGCCGGAGGCGGCGTCGGCAAGCAGCATGCCAATCGTTTCCGTGGCATCGGACTTGGTATTGCCAATGAGCCCCACTGGCCCGCGCTTAATCCATCCGGTGGTGTACAGGCCCGGAACTACCTTGCCGGCCGCATCGATGACATGGCCACCATCGTTATTGATGACGTTTTTGTCCTGGTTGAAGGGCACGCCATCGACCGCATCGGAGCGGTAGCCGGTGGCGAAATAGACCGCCTGCGCCGGCCATTCGGTGAACTTCCCGGTACCGTGCACGCTGCCATCCCCATTAAGGGCGGTGCGCTCGGTCTTAATCCCGCTGACTTTGCCGTCCTTACCCATGATCTCCACCGGCTGCTCAAAAAGGTGAATCTGCAGGGTGTGCGGTGCCTTTTTCGGATCTCGAATGGCGTACTGCTCGAGCACCTGGCACACCAAGTCAGTGGACTTGCTTTCTTGGCGCGCGGCCAGCGAAGCCTCGTCATAGTCAATGTCCTCCGGGGAAACCACGACATTAATGGACTCGGAATGGTCCAGCTCCTTGAGCTCCTGCGGGGTGAACTTGGCCTGCGCCGGGCCGCGGCGGCCGAAGACGCGCACGGTCTCGGCCTGGTTCTGGGCCAGGGAATCGTAGACATTATCGGGGATTTCGGTCACCTTGAGCTCGTCACCAGTCTTGGCCAGGATGCGGGAGACATCAAGGCCCACGTTACCCACGCCGATGACTGCGACCTCTGTGGCGGAAAGATCCCAATTGCGCTCGAAGCGCGGGTTGCCATCGTAGAAGCCCACGAACTCGCCGGCACCATGCACGCCGTCGAGGTCCGCGCCGGGGATATCGCGGTGGCGGTCGCCCACGGCGCCGGTGGCAAAGACCACGGCATCATAATGCTGCTGCAGCTCATCGACGGTGATATCCCGGCCGATGTGCACGTTGGTCAGCAGGCGAATCTGCTCCGTATCGAGTACGCGGTGGAGGGATTTAATGATGCCTTTAATGCGCGGATGGTCCGGTGCTACGCCGTAACGGATGAGGCCAAAGGGGGCGGGCATCTGCTCAATGAGGTCAATCTGTACCTCACCACCGGTCTTTTTTACCAAGATGTCGGAGGCATAGATGCCGGCTGGACCGGCACCGATCACGGCTACTTTTAAGGGCTGATTCATGTTGTGCGAAGGCCTTTCTCTTTCTCGCGGGGCTAGACCGCTGGGTTCATTTTCTTAGCTTTATCTTTCTGGCAATTGAACCGTCTGGTCTAGATTGCGGCAAGGCTAAGAATTAGTTTCTAAAATTATTCTGACTTTTGCGCAGGTTATGGCGATTTTTTACTTGAAAATAAAAAAGACCGCTTTGTCTGTCTGATTTAGACGGGTAGGTTGTCTTTCAATACTTAGGAAAGGCAGGTTGAGATCTACACCATGACCACCGCGACTAATACCAAGCGCACTCCCCGCGCCAAGAAGCCCGAAGGCCAATGGAAGATTGACGGTACCAAGCCCCTCAATAACGATGAGGTAATTAAGCAGGAGGATGGTGGGCTTTCTGCCAAGCAGCGCGTCATCGATATCTATTCCAAGCAAGGATTTTCCTCGATCCCTTCTGATGACCTAGCTCCTCGGTTCAAGTGGTTGGGCCTTTATACCCAGCGCAACCAAAACTTGGGCGGTGAGATGACCGCCAAGCTTTCTAACGCTGAGCTGCAGGATGAGTACTTCATGATGCGCGTGCGCTTCGATGGTGGCCGCGCCGATCCCGCCAAGCTGCGCGCTGTGGGTGAGATCTCGCGTGATTATGCCCGCTCTACCGCGGACTTCACGGACCGCCAAAATATCCAGCTGCATTGGATTCGTATCGAGGATGTGCCCACCATCTGGGACAAGCTTGAGTCGGTGGGGCTGAGCACGCTTATGGGGTGCGGCGACGTGCCCCGCGTTATCCTGGGCTCGCCTGTCGCGGGCGTGGCAGAAGATGAAATTATTGACGCCACCCCGGCCATTGAAGAGATCAAAAATAACTATCTGCCGCGTGAGGAGTTCCATAACCTACCGCGCAAATTCAAAACCGCCATCTCTGGCAACTCCCGTCAAGACGTCACACACGAGATACAAGACGTCGCATTCGTAGGCGTGAACCATCCAGAGTACGGCCCTGGATTCGATTGCTTTGTTGGCGGAGGCCTTTCTACTAACCCGATGCTCTCGCAGTCCCTCGGCGCCTGGGTTCCCCTAGAACGCGTGCCTGAGGTGTGGGCCGGTGTGGTCGGCATCTTCCGTGACTACGGCTTCCGCCGTAATCGAAACCGAGCCCGCCTGAAGTTCTTGGTGGCTAAGTGGGGCATTGAAAAGTTCCGCCAGGTGTTGGAAGAGGAATACCTAGATGAGCCGCTGCTGGATGGCGTCCCGTTGGAAGTCGAGCCCGGCTCTCGCGATCATCTTGGCGTGCACCGCCAAAAGGACGGCAAGTTCTACGTGGGCGTGAAGCCTACCGTGGGCCATGCCACCGGCGAACAGCTCATCGCTATCGCAGACGTGGCTGAGAAATTTGGGATTAGCCGTATTCGCACTACCCCGATGAAAGAGCTGCTTTTCCTCGACGTCGATGAAGAGGACATCCCGAGCCTATCCCGTGCGCTCGACGAGACCGGACTGTATTCCCAGCCATCCGAGTTTCGCCGTGGCGTCATTTCCTGCACCGGGCTGGAGTTTTGCAAGCTCGCGCACGTGACCACCAAGGCCCGCGCCATCGAGTTGGTGGACATCCTGGAAGACACCCTGGGTGATCTGGATGTGCCGATTTCCATCGCGCTTAACGGCTGCCCCAACGCCTGTGCGCGTTCACAGGTAGCAGACATTGGCCTGAAGGGGCAGATCGTCACTGATTCCGAGGGCAACCGCGTCGAGGGTTTCCAGGTCCATCTAGGCGGCGCCCTTGGCCTGTCTCCGGACTGGGGCCGCAAGCTGCGTGGCCACAAGGTCGTGGCCGATGAGGTGCCCGAGTACGTCATCCGCTTGGTCAACAAATACAAGGAGCAGCGCGAGGAAGGTGAGCAGTTCCGCCACTGGGTTTTGCGCGCAGCTGAGGAGGACTTGCAGTGAATTTTCGCCGCCAGCCCAATCCCAACCGCAACCATCCCAGCTTCTGCCCATATTGCGCCGGAACCGACCTCTTTCCGGATGAGGAAGACGACTTTGCCTGGAAATGCCAGGAATGCTTGCGGATTTTCTCCGTGCGTTTCCACGGCCAGGACGATGCCCCGGTAGTCCCTGCACCGGCCGTGTCCTCCAACGAAGCACTGAAGCGCTCGCTTGCCCGCCGCGGCCATACCACGGCGCTAAAGGCTTAAGGATGCCCCATGCCCGCACTCATTACCCTGTCTCACGGTTCACGGCATCCGGGTGCTGCGGCCGGAATTGAGCGTTTGACCCAGGCCACGGGCCTGCGTCCAGCTCGCGCGGCGCACCTGGAATTCAACGAGCCTGACCTCACCGCGGCCGCGCTCGAGCTTGCCCAGGTGGGGGAAACCGAGGCAATTGTGGTTCCCCTGCTTTTCACCCAGGGGTATCACCAGCGCGTTGATGTTCCGCGCGCGCTTGCCGCAGCCTCCCAGGCCTCACACTTGTCCCTCTACCTCGCCGCAGGCCTCGGCACTGGCGAGGACCTCGCCCATGTGCTCGCCTCACGTACCCGGCCTGGCGACGCCCACGTGGTCATCTATTCCGTTGGTTCCTCCGATTCAGCGGCGAATGATGCCATCCGTGAGCTCGCCCACCGCACCTTCGCGCTCACCGGCGTACCCGTGACGGTGGAATTTGCTACCCGCGGTGGCCGCGAGGGGATCGTGCGCCTGTGCCGCGAGCATGCGGACCCTAAGCGGGTGCGCGTCATACCGCTCTTTGTCACCGAGGGGCTGCTCCTAGACCGCTTGGCGGGTGTTCCCGCGACCGTTGAGCACCCGCTCGGCACTGATATTTCAGGCCTCGTCGCAGACCGTTTTCATCATGCACGCCGCGGTGCAAAGGAGGTATTCGCGCCATGCTAACTCTCATTCTCATCGCCCTCGCCGGTGCGGCCGCCAACCTCGTGGACGGTGGCATCGGCATGGGGTTCGGCGTCACGTCTACCACGATGCTGCTCCTTGCCGGCCTAGGTCCCGCGCAGGCCTCTGCCGTCGTGCACACCGCTGAGCTTGGCACCACTGCCATTTCCGGTTTGAGCCACGCACGCTTCGGCAACGTGGACTGGAAGACGGTGGTCCGCCTTGGCGTCCCCGGCGGTATTGCCGCGTTTGTGGGGGCCACGTTGCTTTCGAATATTTCCACTGCCGCTGCTGCACCGGTGACCGCACTCATCCTGGTAGGCATTGGTGCTAACCTCATCTGGCGGTTCTCCCAACCGCGCCGCCGCGGTTCCGCCTACAAGCGCTCGCATTCCACTCCGTTTCTCGCCGGCCTTGGCCTGGTGGGCGGATTTGTCGATTCTACCGGTGGCGGTGGCTGGGGTCCCGTGTCGACCTCCACGCTTATGGCCATTGGTCGGGAGCAGCCGCGCCGCATTGTGGGCACGGTCAACGCCGCCGAATTCCTCGTGACCTTGGGTGCCACCGCGGGCTTTATCGTTGGCCTCTGGCACGACATCGTCGGCAACCTTGCCGCCGTTATCGCGCTTCTCATCGGCGGCGCCATCACTGCTCCGATCGCTGCGTGGCTCATCTCCCGTATCAACCCAGTCCTGCTTGGTGGATTGGTGGGCACGGCCATCGTAGGGCTTAATATCAGCAAGGTTATCGGTGGCGCCGAGACCTACTTTGGCTGGTCAGTGCCATCAGCAGTTACCTCGATAGTCATCGCCGTCGTGGTCGCTGCTGGTGCGGCCGCAACAGTTCGTGGCACGCTGCGCACTACGCGTGCCCGTGCAGCGGAATTGGAAGCAGAAAACGCTGAGGAAGCCGCCCACGCGGACTTTCATGCCCCGGATTACCCAGAGCGTGTCGCCGCCGCCCATCACTTCCACGGTTCGCGCAGGTCAGGTGTCACCATCGTGCAGGATAAGGCGCCCGAAAGCCCCGCCTCGGACCGAATGTAGCGCATCGACTGCGGCCTTTGGCCAGGCAATAGACCAAGGTTTGGCTGCAGTAGGCGGAACGCGGCCGAAAGTGGGGTTAGGGCTTATGCGAGTCTTGCTACCCTGAACCCGCTAGAGGCCGGCCACCTCGCCGATGACATAGACCGCCGGCGAGGAGATATCGTGCTCTGTTATCGTCTGCGCCAGTGTGGCCAAGGTGCAGCGGTAAGCGCGCTCGGTAGAAAGCGTGCCTTCTTGGATGATGGCGCAGGGGGTGGAAGGGGAGAGGGAGGCTGCAATAAGCGTGCTAGCAATCGCCGGTGCATTCTTAACCCCCATAATGACCGCCAGCGTGGCGCCAGAACGGGCGAGAGCTTCCCAGTCCACCAAGGATTTCTCGTGGCCGGGTGGTAGATGCCCGGAAACCACCGTGAAGCCGTGGACGATGCCGCGCTGAGTTACCGGAACGCCAACGGCTGCGGGAACGGAAATAGCTGAAGTTACGCCCGGTATGACCGTGGTGGGAATCGAAGCTTCCGCCAGCGCTTGAACTTCCTCAAATCCGCGCCCAAAGACGAAGGGATCGCCTCCCTTAAGGCGGGCTACCTTGCGGCCAGAGCGGGCATGAGTGATGAGTAACTCGTTGATCTTTTCCTGCGAGATTGACTTCTTATAGGGGAGTTTAGAGACGTCAATGAGCTCTTTGGAAGAAATATCACACAGCCTATCGAGCTGCGCTGTAGGTCCCAGGTGATCGGCGAGAATAACCTCTGCATCCTGCAAGGCGCGCATGCCGCGTACAGTAATGAGGTCCCACGCGCCGGGGCCGCCGCCAATGAGGGTCACGGGATGGATCTGTGCGGAAGTCATGGGACTCCATCTTAGTGGGTGCCCGACTATGCTTAAGCCACATGGATACCGGTAATTATGATGCCGAAACCGTGCGCTTTTTTGATGTCGCGCACGAAGGCGCTCAAATCCGCCTATTGGCCGGAGAAGTGGAGCTTTGGAGCGAGGCGCTCCGCGGGCTTAATCCTCGCTCGCTGGTCATAATCCCCACCGATGCGATTGCCAGGGAAGCCGCCCACTTGGGTGTCGGCCTTGCAGAGCCGCTGCGAATCCCGCTCGTCGTCACCGAATCGCTCCCGCGTTACGTGGGAGCATTGGACGTGGTTGTTGTCGTAGGCGAGACCGGCGAATGCGATTGGGCTTCGTGCGCATTAATTGCCGCCAGCCAGCGCGGCGCCACCACCGTTTTGATTGGCCCGGCCAAGGGCCCGCTCGTGGAGGACTGCCCGGACGATACCCTCATCGCCCCCTGCCTACCTACGGCAGAGGGCAGTTCGCCTGCCCGCAACATCGCCGCACTGCATGCTCTGTGCTGCCTGCTCTACCAGGACCCGACCGCGGTGAAAGAGATCCTGGAGGATCTTGCTGCAGCCGTGGACCGCGAACTCGCGCAGCTTTCCCCTGAGCGCGATGCCACTACCAATCCGGGCCGCCAACTGCGCGAATTTATCGAAGGCGCCCGCATCATCCACTCCTGCGTGCTCGACCCTTATTCCTTTTCTGAGCGGCGTGAGCACGTGCAGATCGACGCCCTCGTCGCTCGTATGGCTGCGACCATCTGGGCGGTGCATGGCCTGCCGAGCGCTTTCGTGGACCCTGCGGAATTGCGACGCGCACTCGACCGAGATTCCGATAGCTCCCGAGCAAATGATCTCTTCTTTGACCCCTTCATTGATGGCGATGGCACTACGGATGCTTTGGTACCCTTGAAGGTGATTTTCTGGGGGCAGGAAGAGGCGAACCTGCCCAACTCGCTTGCAGTCCGCAGCATTGACCCGGAACCGGGCCTCGGGCATCTTGCCCGCTCACTGCAGCTTATTACGCGGAGTTTCTCCGCGACCGCCTACGAGATTTCTAAAGGATAGAAACACATGCAGCTGTTGCACAGCGCCACCCGCAACTATTCCTGGGGCTCGCGTACCCTCATCCCACACCTGCAGGGTCAGCCCGATTCAGAAAAGCCCGTCGCAGAGCTGTGGTTCGGCGCCCACCCCGGAGACCCGTCTACGGTGGATGACCGCCTTCTCAATGAGGTCATTGCGGAGGATCCAGCAGGGCAGCTAGGCAGCCGCGTTTCCGTCGAGTACGGTGAGCGCCTGCCTTTCCTCCTCAAGGTGCTAGCGGCCGAGGAGCCGCTATCCCTACAGGCGCACCCGTCGAAGGAGCAGGCAGAGGAAGGTTTTGCCCGCGAGAATGCCGCTGGGATTGAACTCACCGCACCCAACCGCAACTACAAGGACGATAACCACAAGCCCGAGCTTATCGTTGCGCTCACGGATTTCTATGCCATGGCTGGCTTCCGCCCGCTGGCGCGCACTCGCGAGCTTTTTGCTGCCTTGGAGTGCCCCGAGCTGGATCATTACGTTGCCATGCTGGACGAGGACCCCTCGGTAACCACCGAGTCCGCCAACCTTCGCGTTCTCTTTACCACGTGGATTACCATCCCGTCCGCCAAGCGCAAGGAACTCATCGCCGCCATAGTCTCCGCTGGTGAGCGCCTTATTGCCGCGGACCCGGCCGATTGGAAGTCCCGTGTAATGTCCACGGTGCTGGAACTCAACCAGCGTTACCCGGGCGATATCGGTGTATTGGGTGCACTGTTGCTTAACCACATCGAACTTTCTCCCGGCGAGGCCGTCTACCTAGATGCGGGCCAGCTGCACGCCTATGTCTCCGGCCTTGGCGTAGAGATTATGGCCAACTCCGATAACGTTTTGCGCGGCGGCCTTACCCCCAAGTTCGTTGACGTTCCCGAACTAGTCAAGGTTCTCACCTACGCGGCTGCCGATGAACCGCGTGTTCAACAGCAGGATAAGTCCGCTCAGAATAATGTGCACGACGCCGCCGCATGGTCTTACCCGGTCCCGATTGAAGAATTCCTGCTAGACCGTGTAGAGCTTAGCGGAGCATCTTCTGTGGATTTTGATTACGATGGCCCGACCATCGCCCTGTGTACCGCAGGCTCCGTTACCTTTACTGATGCCGCCGGCAAGACCCTCACCGTGACCCCCGGCCAAGCCGTCTGGTTGCCTGCCTCTGAGGGGCGAGTCACCGCCACTGCGGCATCCGACGCCGCCGACCTCTTCGTCGCCCGCGCTTAGCCCGCCTGCGCTTGGCTCGCCTGCGCACCAGCGCGCTTTGCCGAACCCCTCTCCGCCGGGGCTCAGGCGAGGCGTGGAGCTTCATTTCAGGCGCGCTGCCGCAGCTTTCGTCGCTGCGCGAGTGCCTCACATGGCTGTTTCTTTTACAGCTCTAATGGTCCGGCGTATACAAAAGCACGTTTCCTCGAAATTCGCGTTCAGAATCGAGGAAACGTGCTTTTTGTATTCAGCTAATAGAGCAGTGGGCTGTGGATTAGCGTGAAGGGGCTGCCTTGCGCGGCGCCTGCTTGGTCGGCACGAAATCGGTCGGCTCTTGGTTCTGCTCGGCAGAAGGCTGCTCTGCGGCGGCTTGATCGTCGCGTGGTACTTCTGCCTCTGCGACCTCTTGCTGCTTGTTTTCGGTTAGTTGTCCCCGGTCCGGGTTGGGCTTGTTCTCACCAGTGGTTGTGCCCGTCCCATTTTGCTCCGAAGGCTGCGTCGGGGAAGGCTGCGGAGCGGACGGGGCAGTGGTGGTTTGCGGAGCGGTGCCGCCATTGCCGCCGTTGTTGCCCTGGTTGCCCTGTGGGGAACCGGTAGCCTGCGAGCCGTTTTGATTGCTTGGGTAATCAGGCGTCGGGCGCAGAACGCCTTGGCCGGTGTCTTGTTCACCCTGGATGCTGCCCATACCCTGCGAGGAGGCTCCTTGTGGGGAAATATTCTCCGGACGATAAACCTTGGTGGGCTGGGTAGCCGCCTGCGGGTGCATGACCGCATTGGGGGCTAGATACGGATCACTGTTATGCGGCTGGTGGTGCTTCGAATCGCCGGACGAAGCTGTAGAGCTTGTCGCATGTGCAGAGCGCTTGTTTGAAGGCGAATGGTCCGTGGGAGAAGTGGTGGTCTCCTCGGCCGCAGTGTGCGTCGGGGAGACGGAGGTGGTCCCGGACTGATCCGCGGCATTGGAATAGTTAGCGCTCGGCGAGCTCATGCGCCAGACTGTGAATCCGACGACGGCCGCGGCTATCAGTCCGGCCACAATGAACACGTAGACGCGGCGCGAATCTGGCTTCATCGTGGCTGTCCTTTCTGTGAGGTGGGCCGATTTAACCCCATAGGAGGTGGCGGTATAGCACCCCGGTAACAAGTTGGTAACGAGACTATCATGTTTAGGAAACATTGCTACGGCGTTGTGATTCTGTGATATGCCAACAAAACGCCAGTTCGCGGATGTAGGATGCCCTGCAAACCTTTTCATTGCGTGCTTTCTTTAGCTGGGAAAGCGTGTATAAATGGCGCTGAAAGCACCGAAGGAGTCAAAAAGTGAGTACTTGGGACGAAGATATTTTCAGCACGGACCTCAACGTCGATTTCTTGGAAGAAATGGCAAACCTCGATGAAGAAGGGGTAATTCGCGCCGTTGAGGATGCCTGCGAAGTAGCACATAGCAAGCCGCAGCTCAGTGAAGAAGAGGAACAGAACGCGCAAGCAGCAGCCACCATCGCTGCCATTTGGGCTGGCGCGCCCTTCAGTGCGGGCGAGGTTGTTGAAGACTACCCCTATATTAGGGAGCTGGTGGGGTCTGGCAGCGAAACCTTGACGGAAAATGCCCTCGAGGTACTAGAAAATGTCGAGGAAGAATATGACCTCGAAGCGTTTATAGAGGCCCTGTCCTAAGCCATACCTACTGCCCGCAGCAGTGGCCTCATGCCAGACAAAATAGAAGGGAAGGTACCCCACACCTATGCTTATCAGCATCGAAGGCATCGACGGTGCCGGTAAGAATACGCTGGTCTCCACAATCAGGGAGTCGTTGGATCGACCCGTGGAGGTCATCGCCTTCCCGCGCTATGCAGAATCGATTCACGCCCAGCTCGCCCAAAAGGCGCTCTACGGAAAAATGGGTGACCTGACAGATTCGGCATATGCCATGGCAACTCTTTTTGCCTTGGATCGTTACGGCGTAAAAGACCAATTGCAGCGAGCTAAGGGTACGGACGCCGTGGTGCTATTGGATCGGTATGTGGCTTCCAATGCGGCATATTCGGCGGCGCGACTCGAAGACGATGCCGTCATGGACTGGGTGCATGATCTGGAATTTGGCACTTTAGGCCTGCCGCAAGCGGATCTGCAGGTTTATCTGGATACTGCGGTAGAAGTGGCGTCGGAAAGAGCGCAGGCAAGAGCCCAAGCAGATGCCAACCGGGAGCGTGACCGCTACGAGCGAGATGGCGGATTGCAGGAACGCACCGCCGCGGCCTACCAGCGCCTAGCAGATGCGGGCTGGGGTGGACGCTGGATTGTCACCGCCGATGCGGATACTATAATTTCAGCGATAAAAGACCTTGTAGGAGAATAAAACGTGGCGCCCAAGATTTTGGTAGTCGATGACGATCCGGCTATCTCGGAGATGCTGACCATTGTGCTCGAGTCTGAGGGACTTAAGCCCATTCCGGTCATGGACGGCAATGACGCCGTGCCCGCCTTTGAGCAACACGAGCCGGACCTCATTCTGCTGGACCTTATGCTGCCGGGCATGAACGGCGTGGATATCTGCCGCGCCATTCGCCGTGAATCCTCCGTACCCATCGTTATGCTGACCGCCAAGACGGATACGGTCGATGTGGTACTAGGCCTTGAATCCGGCGCGGATGATTACATCACCAAGCCATTTAAACCCAAGGAACTCATCGCCCGCATTCGCGCGCGCTTGCGCCGCACCGATTCCGCGGAGTCTGAAATCTTGGAGGTGGCGGACCTCATCATTGACGTGCCGGAGCATACCGTGCGCCGCACGGATGGTACCGAACTGAACTTGACTCCTTTGGAATTTGACCTGCTGCTGGAGATGGCGCGCCGCCCTGGCCAAGTGCATACGCGTGAGTCGCTGCTGGAGTCCGTATGGGGCTACCGCAATGCCTCTGATACGCGCTTGGTTAATGTCCACGTGCAGCGCCTACGCGCCAAGATCGAGCATGATCCGGAGGATCCGCAGATTGTGCTGACCGTGCGTGGCGTGGGGTATAAGACCGGTAAGCCCGGCGCCGGGGAGTAAGAACCATCGGCATCATTGAGCGTTTAAGGCGTATTCGAGACGCCTTCATTACAACGTGGCGTACCTCTTTGCAGGCGCGCGTCATTGGCATGATTTTGGTCGCCTCCTCGGTGGTCATGATCATCTTGGCCTACGCGTTGGTTTCTGTGCTGACTCAGCGCTTGGTTAGCCAAAAGGAAGACGTGGCGCAGCAGGAGCTGGAGCGTGCCCGCACGGCCGTGGAACAGCAGATTGATGCCACCAGTTCCGCCAATTCGGTGCAGGTACGCATCAATTCTGCACGTGCGGCACTGGGCCAGCTCTCTGCCCAGCAGGGCGATGCCCAGGCGGTTTATGAACCGGTCATCGTGGTGGAAAACCAGGATGGCTCGGTTATTACCTCGCCAGAAGGTTTCCCCGTGCCGGATCAGTTGCGGGAGATGGTGGATCAAGGTCAGATTGCGCAGCAGTATTTCCCGGCTCCGCGGGAAAACGGTGAGTATTACAACGCCCTGCTGGTAGGAACACCTACCGATACCGATATCCCGCATACTCAGGTCTACTTGGCACTGTCCATGGAGTCGGAAGAATCCACCATGGCATTGATGCGAGGCCTGCTTTCGGCGGCCGGTGTGGTCGTCGTGGTGCTGTTGGTGGGCATTGCCTGGCTGGCCACCCAGCAGGTTATTACGCCGATTCGTTCGGCTTCGCGCATTGCACAGCGCTTGGCGGCTGGTCATTTGAAGGAACGCATGGCCGTCGATAGTGACGATGAGATGGGCCGCCTGGCCGCGTCCTTCAATAACATGGCCGATAAGCTTTCTTCCCAGATTGCGCAGCTGGAGGAATACGGCGATTTGCAGCGGCAGTTTACTTCCGACGTCTCCCATGAGCTGCGTACCCCATTGACCACCGTGCGCATGGCCGCGGACATGATTGAGGCCGAAAGCGATAGCTTGCCGCACGGCGCCCAGCGAGCTTCCCGCCTGATGTCAAGCGAGCTCGATCGTTTCGAGGAATTGCTCGCGGACCTGCTAGAGATTTCTCGCCACGATGCCGGCGTGGCGGACCTGTCTACCGCCGCCATTGATCTGCGCTCCTGCGTGGAGTCCGCCTATGAGCAAGTCGAACATTTGGCTCGCGAGCTCAACGTAGAGGTCCAGCTCAACCTGCCGGATGAGCGCATCGCCGTCGAAGCCGATTCACGCCGCCTTGAGCGCATCTTGCGCAATCTTTTGGCCAATGCCATCGACCATTCGGAAGGCAATCCGGTAGCGGTGGATGTCGCCACCACGGAAACCGCGGTGGGCGTTACCGTTACAGACCATGGCGTGGGCTTGAAACCGGGCCAGGAAGAGCTGGTATTTAACCGCTTTTGGCGCGCGGATTCCTCCCGCAAGCGCCACTCCGGTGGCACCGGCCTGGGGCTGGCTATCGCCCGCGAGGACGCCGTCCTGCACGGCGGCACGCTGGATGCCACCGGCTACGAGGGCTTTGGCTCGCGCTTCCGCCTCATTATCCCGCGCACCCCGAATGCCGAGGTGGGAGAAGAACCCATCTCTGTGGAGATCCCTGGCGCACCCGTAAACAACCCTGCGGAAGGCGGCTCGTTGCCGGAATCGACCCCAGATGCCGGAGTTGAACTTCCAGAAGCGCAGGACTCTAGCACCGGTAATCCGGGTGTCGAACCCGCCTCTGCTACGCCTGCCATTGCATCCGGGATGAGCTCACCGCGCGCCGAAAAGAGCGATAAGACTACCACTGGCCAGGCGGAGGGGGATGGCATCCTATGGCCCTCGGAACGAGAGCTCAACCGTGGTGCGGCCGCCCCAGATAGGCGCGCCTATAAGGCCCCGGACTTTGAGGGGAGGAGGAAGTGAGCGTGTTCAGCAGCAACTATTGCAAAACCGCGGTCTTTAGTACCGCAGCGGTCGTGCTTTTTGTCAGCGGTTGTTCCACTCTGCCGAGTGACACCGGGCCGCAGGTGGTAGGGACCTACCAGCGACAGGAAGACAGCCCTGGGGAAGTTATTGCACCGCAACCGGGCGATGACCCGGATCTGACGTTGCGAGATTTCTATCAGGCTTCGGCCGTGCCCGGAAATGATCACGAAGTCGCCCGTGGTTTTCTTACGGATACTGCCCGTGGTGCATGGGACGCCAGCGGCGATGTGATGGTGGTCGATAGCCTGGATATCGTTACCGCGCCCGCCAATAAACAAAGCTCGAAAGATAATGAACGCGCCTTTACAGTACGTGGCACTATTATCGGCCGCCTGAAATCCGGTGGCGCGTATGTCCCGGAAAATGAGGGCTATGAGGCAGTCATCTACATGAAGATGCAAGACGATAGGTGGCGCGTCGATGGCCTGCCGGCCGGAGTGGTGATGGAGCGCAATGAAATGCGCAACCACTACGCCCCGCAATCGCTGTACTTCTATAAGCAGAGTAACGATGTGCTGGTTCCGGATCGTCGCTGGTTGTATAAGGGGGGCGAAGAATCGGAGTCGACGCTTATCACGTTGTTGATGGAGGGGCCTTCGGCCAGCATTGCCCCTGCCACCCGCCGTGCGGCGGGGGAGAATGTTACCTATGCCGGCTATGACCGCGAGCAAGGCTACCAATTCGAAGGCCTAGTGGACTTGGACGCCCACGACCGCACTCTCTTTGCCGCCCAACTGGTGTGGACGCTTAGCAAAGCCGGCCATACCGGTCCCTTTAAGGTCAAGGCCGATGGCGGTGACCTGGTGGAAGGTATGGATAGCTTGAGCGTGGATGACTTTGCGGACTATAACCCGGAAGAAAGCAGCACCGCGTTGTCTAAGCTCTACGCCCTTAATGAGGGCAACCTGCTGGAGGTAGACGATGGCGTGGCCGAGCCCGTTCAATCCACCTTGGGCAGTAGCGGAGACGTGCAGTCCGTGGATGTGGCCGATAGCGGCCTCGTTGCGGCCGTGCGCCGCAAATCCAATAATGATTTCTCCCTGCAGATAGGCGAGCTCGATGGCCAGCTGCAGGATGCGGTGGATGGTCCCACGCTGGCACGGCCGACCTTTGAATACAACGGGCAAGCCGCGTGGACTGTGGTTGACGGAGATCGCATCGTGCGCGTGGTGCGCTCCAAGACCACGGGCCGCATCTCCAAATCCGAGGTGGATGCCCGCAGCATTGACGATATTGAGGGCGAAATCTCCGTCATCCGCTTGTCCCATAGCGGTGCCCGCGTGGCCATGGTTATCGATGGGCACGTGTATATCGCGGCGGTTGCCCAATCCAGCAGTGGGGATAAGCGCATCGTCAACGCCCGCGAGGTCGGCCCAGAAGTTTCCGGTTCGGCGCTATCGTTGGACTGGAATATGGATGGCTCGCTCATCGTTGGTACCTCCTCGAGCCAGTCACCCGTCTGGCGCATCGAGCAGGATGGTTCCTCGGCTTCGACCATGCCTACCAGCAATATCACCGCCCCCGTGGTGGCTGTAGCTTCCTCGCCCACCAAGCTTTTCATCACTGATTCTCACGCCATGCTTGAGCTACCTTCCACCGTGATGGATGAGACCAACTGGCGTGAGGTCTCTGGGCTGCAGGGCCGGCGTTCTTCCCCTATCGTTTCTAACTAGCCGTCGGAAGGCTTGTGCGGCTAGGGGGGAGGCAACACGATGAGCTTGGGGGAGCTTATTTTTCCGCGCGCGTGTGCTGGATGCGGCGCGCCGGGCGAGGTGTTGTGTGAACACTGCCGCGAGCACTTGCGGCACCCGCCCTACCTGGTAGCACGGCCCCGGCTGCTGGGAGCGCCCGTGTATGCCCTTGGCTCTTATTCCGATATTCGCCGCCGCATCATCATTGGCATGAAGGAGCGCGGAAACCAGCCGGTTCGCGAGTATGTCGGGGCCGTCTTTGCAGCTGGGCTGGCCTACCTGAGTGCCCGTGGTGCTATCCCGCGCGAGTTCACCCTTGTTCCTGCGCCTACCCGTCCGCGCTCGGCGCGGGCGCGCGGGGGAGACCCTGTGGCCGCTGTGTGCCATACAGCGGCGCAGCTGCAGCGCGTGGGCGTGTGCGCGGCTCTTTCCATGGGGCAGTCTACCGCGGATCAGTCCGAGCTTAATGCGCAGGATAGGTGGGCTAACCTGCAGGGGCGAGTCCGCGTTCATGCTCCCATTGCTCGCGCCCCTGCGCTGCTTGCCGACGACGTCGTTACCACCGGCGCCACCCTAGCCGCGAGCATTGCTGCCCTGCAGGCCGCGGGCGTAGAAGTATGTGGAGCATTGGTCTTTGCGGATGCCTAGATAAAGGCGGGATCTACCCTCGAGGTAGGGGAGCGAGAAAAATTTCGCCCTGTCAGGTCATAACCAGTGATACCATGAGGAGTGTCACAGAGAGATAGCTACTGTGATTGATTCCAGTCCCCACTACTCAAGGGAGGCATTTCAATGTCCCAGCCAAACAAAGCTCAGGTAACGATTACGGGCCGTAATGTCGAGGTCCCTGATCACTTTCAAGAGCGAGTCAATGACAAGCTGGCCAAGATTGAACGCCTTGACCCCACCCTGACCTTCTTCCACGTGGAGCTGCAGCACGAGCCGAACCCGCGCCGCGATTCTGAAGCGGATCGCATCCAGATCACCGCTACGGGTAAGGGACATATCGCCCGTGCCGAAGCAAAGGAAGATTCTTTCTACGCTGCGCTCGAGACCGCCTTGGGCAAGATGGAGCGCTCCCTGCGCAAGGTGAAGGTGCGCCGCGAAAACGTCAAGAGCGGTCACCGCGCGCAAAAGGGCACCGGAGAGATTGCCGCTGAGATGGTGGCACAGGCTGAGGCACAGCGCGCCAAGGAAGAGCGCTACGTTGACCCTTATGCTGAGACCGTCGAGGATGTTCGTCCCGGCCAGATTGTGCGCACCAAGGAGCACCCGGCTACCCCGATGAGCGTGGATGATGCCTTGAGCGAGATGGAGCTGGTTGGCCACGACTTCTTCCTCTTCGTTAACGAGGAGAATAATAAGCCCTCCGTGGTTTATCGCCGCCACGCCTTCGACTATGGCCTTATCTCCCTGGCTGAAGACGCGGAGGCCTAAAGCGTTCGCACTTTCCTGAGGTAATGACCCCGCTGCATAACTGCAGCGGGGTCGAATTCGTATCAAGGGAAATGGTGTCTTGGTGGGGGGAGGTTCGACGTCGGCAAGCGGCTTTAAAGGCTTAGATATGCCAGATGAAGGTTGCGCGCATGCCCTATGCGCTAGGCGGAAGGTGCTTTGTGAATGCGAGTGAGTACAATAGCGACGAGTTAACTTTATTGTCGCGACTAGAAGGACTAACTAACCGTGTTTGGACTTTCCAAGCTGCTGCGCGCGGGCGAGGGCCGTACGGTCAAGCGCCTGGGCAAAATGGCAGACGACGTAATTGCCCTTGAGGATAAGTACGCGGAGCTTTCGGACGAAGAACTTAAGGCAAAGACCGATGAGTTCAAAACTCGTCTTAAAGACGGCGAAGAGATGAATGACATCTTGCTCGAGGCATTTGCCACCGTCCGCGAGGCTGCCTGGCGCGTCCTCGATCAAAAGCACTACCGCGTGCAGATCATGGGTGGCGCGGCCCTGCACTTCGGCAACGTTGCCGAGATGCGCACCGGTGAGGGCAAGACCCTGACCTCACTCCTGCCTGCCTACCTTAATGCGCTTGAGGGCAAGGGCGTCCACATCGTGACCGTCAATGATTACTTGGCAAAGCGCGACGCGGAGATGATGGGCCGTGTCCACCGCTGGCTCGGCCTGTCCGTAGGCGTCATCCTGTCTGAGATGCGCCCACCAGAGCGCAAGGCTGCCTACGATTGCGACATTACTTACGGCACCAATAACGAGCTAGGTTTTGACTACCTGCGCGATAACATGGTGCGCTCCCTCAATGAAGTGGTGCAGCGCGGTCACAACTTCTGCATCGTGGATGAGGTTGACTCGATTCTTATCGATGAAGCCCGAACCCCGCTTATCATCTCCGGCCCAGTAGACGGTTCCTCCCAGTTCTACAGTGTCTTCGCCCAGCTGACACCGCGCATGCGCGAAGGCATCCACTACGAGGTAGACCACAAAAAGCGCACCATCGGTGTGCTGGAAGAGGGCGTGGAATACGTAGAGGATCAGCTCGGCATCGATAACCTCTACGCCCCGGAGCACTCCCAGCTGGTGTCCTACCTGAACAACGCCTTGAAGGCCAAGGAGCTTTTCACCCGCGATAAGGACTATATCGTCCGCAATGGTGAAGTCATGATCGTCGACAGCTTCACCGGCCGCGTGCTGGCCGGCCGCCGCTACAACGAAGGCATGCACCAGGCCATCGAGGCCAAGGAGCAGGTAGAGATCAAGAACGAGAACCAGACGCTGGCTACCGTTACCCTGCAAAACTACTTCCGCCTCTATGAGAAGATCTCCGGCATGACCGGTACGGCAGAGACCGAAGCCGCCGAGCTGCATTCCATCTATGGCCTGGACGTAGTGCCGATTCCTACCAATAAGCCAAATCAGCGTGCGGACCACTCTGACCGCATTTACAAGACGCAGGAAGCCAAGTTCGCCGCCGTGGTGGACGATATTGCTGAGCACGTCGAGGCCGGTCAGCCAGTACTGGTAGGTACCACCTCTGTGGAGCGCTCCGAGTACCTGTCCCAGCTGCTATCCAAGCGGGGAATCAAGCACAACGTGCTCAACGCTAAGCACCACGAGGAAGAGGGCCAGATCATCGCCCGTGCCGGCCGTCCTGGCACCGTAACCGTGGCTACCAACATGGCCGGCCGTGGTACGGATATCGTGCTTGGTGGTAACCCCGAGGTCATCCTCGATGAGAAGCTGCGTGAGCGCGGCCTAGATCCATTCGAGGATGAGGAAAAGTACCAGGAGGCCTGGGAGGCAGAGATCGATGCCGAAAAGGAACACTCCAAGAAGTTGGGTGACCAGGTCCGCGAGGCCGGTGGACTCTACGTGCTGGGTACTGAGCGCCACGAGTCGCGCCGCATTGATAACCAGCTGCGTGGTCGTACTGGCCGCCAGGGTGACCCGGGTGAGACCCGCTTCTACCTGTCCATGCGCGATGAGTTGATGGTGCGCTTCGTGGGACAGTCCATGGAGAACATGATGAATCGCCTCAATGTGCCGGACGATGTTCCAATCGAAGCCAAGATGGTCTCCAACTCCATTAAGGGCGCCCAGGCGCAGGTGGAGAACCAGAACTTTGAGATGCGTAAGAACGTTCTCAAGTACGACGAGGTGCTTAACGAGCAGCGCAAGGTGGTCTACGCTACCCGCCACGATATCCTCGATGCCGGCGATATTCAGGACAATATCCGCGGCATGATTGATGACACCGTTTCCGCTTATGTCGCCGGCGCTACCGCCACCGGCTACGTGGAGGATTGGGACCTAGATGCGCTGTGGAACGCATTGGATTCCCTGTACGGTCCCACCATTCCCCACGAGGAACTGGTCGAAGGCTCCGAGTATGGTTCCCCAGGCGAGCTTTCCGCTGAGCAGCTTCGCGACGCTTTGGTAGAAGACGCCAATAACGAATATGACAAGCTCGAGGAATCTGTAACCGCAATTGGCGGCGAGCAGCAGATGCGCAATACCGAGCGCATGGTCATCCTGCCGATTATTGACCAAAAGTGGCGTGAGCACCTCTATGAGATGGACTACCTCAAGGAGGGCATTGGCCTGCGCGCGATGGCGCAGCGCGATCCGCTGGTGGAGTACCAGAAGGAGGGCGGCGAGATGTTCAATGCGATGAACGAAGGCGTCAAGGAAGAGACCGTCCGCCAGCTCTTTATGCTGCGCAAGCAGTTCAAGCAGCAGGAAGAGGAACAGGCCGGTGAGTCTTCGACCGCTGCGAACAACAACGGTGGGGATACCGTAGAGGCCTAAAACCCGGTGTTCTTTCTCAAACTCCGCCCCGCACCCACTCTTAAAAGTGGGAGCGGGGCGGGTTTCTTTTTAGGGAAAAATGAGTAGAATATAAGAATCTTGTCCAATCTGCTTTTTTCCTGTGAGGAACTCCACTGACGATGCGTCGCCGTTCTTTGCGTCTAGGAATTACGACGCTTCTGTCTGCTACCTTGCTTGGTGGCGCCACCCCAGCCGTGGCGTATGAGATGCAGCGCGACTCTGCGTCTTCTCTGCGCATCATCTTGGACTCGGGCGAAAAACTAGAACAGGACAACGCGGCAGCGGCCATTTTGGCTATCGCTACCCAGCGTAAGGAAGCGTTGGTGGCAGATGGAATTTTGTCGCAGGAGAAAGCGGATGCTGCCTTTGACCATTATTTTGGCGCATCCCGGCTCAATACTGCGCGCGCCGATGGCAATATCTATGCCACACCGCTCGATTTCCCGTGGGAGCCCGACGCGCGTCCACAATCGCGAGAAGGTAAGCAGTTCACCGAAGCTGCCGTGCTGGATTACCTTGACGTGCTGGGTGCCAACTATGCCCAGGCGGTGATTCGCGCCGAGCTGGGTGAATTCACTAAGGATCTGCCGCAGTCCACTGCAGGCAATGCAGAGTCTTCTCCGCGGCCACAGAGGCCCGCCACCGGGGATACAGGCTCCGCCTTCCCGGATGAGTTCTCGGATTACGCGTCAGCGCTGCGCGATATCGTCACTATCACCAAGCAGGTCAATGCTCCTTTGGAAAAGGCCGCAGCAACCCACCGTGGTGTGAATACCGTACTCGCGGATGGCACTGCTGATGACAATTCCGGGCTATCCGTCCTGGAAGGTGGTCTGCTGACTACCGGTATTGCGGCGCTAGCAAGCGCTGCCGGAATTGGATGGTCCGCACTGAACTGGTCCGATATTCTTTCTCAACTCGGCCAGTTCATTTCCTAGGCGGTGAGGTCCGTTCGCATAGCTTAGAGCAAGCGGAACGAGGTTAATCCCGTGTGACTGGCTGATCCTGTAAAAGCATGCTGCTGTTGACCTATATAAACAGAGCCGAAATACTCTCCGTTTGAGCGCGCGTGCAGGCTTGTCAATTGCAATCTGTCCGTGGTGTAGGGGCTGGAGCGTTGGCGCACCCACGAGCCAATATGCAGCCGGATTGCGTCCGAATAGCGCGCGGAATTGAGGTGAGCTAGCGGCCGATAGCCGGCAGCAACCTCGAGTGCGAAGATTACCCAGCCTTGGATGCGGTGTTGGGCGGCGACCTCCGCGGACGTCGGCAAGCGGCCGTAGCGCACGCGATGAGGCGCGAGGAAGAGTTTGAGGTGTGAGTAGCCAGGGATGGGCTCGTACATGATGGGGAAGTAGTGCTCCTGAATAAGGGCAGGAGGCGGACGCGTGATAATTGTCTCATGCCCGGCTCGCGGCCGCCATTTCTGAGGGTTTCCTGAAAGGGGTGGCCGCGAATGCGCGCGCGGTTCGCTATACTCTCGGGGAGTTAAAGAGAAAATCGTAACCAAAGGATTTAAGTACATGCGTGGTCTGATCGTTGACTATGTCGGCGTCCTCGACGGCACCGAAGAAGATAACCGTCGCTGGAAGGCGCTGCTGGCCGCCGCCAAGGCAAATGGCGCGGCAACCGCCATCCTCTCCAATGACCCGGGCGGTCCAGGCGCGGAGCACATTCGCGAGTGGGAGTACCGCGGAAACGTAGATGCAGTTATTCTCTCTGGTGAGGTTGGGGCGGAAAAGCCAGAGGTCGCTGCATTTCAGGCGGCCGCAGATGCCCTAGAGCTTCCGCTCAATGATTGCGTCATGGTTGATGATTCTATTCTCAACGTCCGCGCCGCCGTGGAAACCGGCATGGTGGGCTTTTTGTACACCAGCTTTGATCGCGTTTCCGTAGAAATCCAGGCTGTCTTCGATATTGAAGGTGAGTTTTAGTGGCTAAAGCCCGCGTCTACATTCCCGCAACCTACGCCATGCTGGCGGAATTGGAAGAAACCGGTTCCCTTTCTGCGCGCTCCGGCTGGGGTTTCATGGTGACACCAGCGCTGCAGGATTTCTATACCGAGGGCGATGAAGAAGAGATTGCCTACTCGGCATTCCTCGAGGCATCTATGGCCTCTATGCGCCTTCTGGCCATCGGCGATGAAGAAAAGTTCCCGCATCGCCGCGTGGTCATCTCCGTGGACTTGGATGATTCTGTCATCACCCCGCGACCGGATATGGGCGAGCCGGTGGTAGAACTCCAGCCGGCGCAATTCAGCAAAGACGATCTAGCGGCCATCCACGTGGATATTGCGGAATCCGAAGAAACCACCGCGAAGGCCATCGAGGCTATTGACACCGCGGACCTTGGCGATGAGGACGCGGAGCTGGCCGTGGGAGATGCGCTGGATAAGTTTATGGCCTTTTATCACCCCAGCGAACTGCCTTTCCTCGTAGAATTGCTCTAAAACTGAAGGAGAAAACATGACTCAGCGTTTCAAGAACCTGGCTGCAGCTACCGTTACCGCAGGCGTAGCCCTCATTTCCGCGCCAGCCGCTCTGGCGGCCGATACCACCCCGGCCGCAGATGCCGCTGCCGATGCCGTGCCCACCACCCCGTGGCTAGCGCTGCTAGAGACCTCGTCCCAGGGCACTTGGGGCCAGATCCTGGATGTGGTCTTTGGCATCGTAGATGTCCTGCTAGGCGTGATGGCCGATACTGGCTTCCACCTTTAATTTTCCCAGTCCACGTTGGTGCGCAGGGCCTCGAGCAGGCCGCGCACCGCGTCGCGCCGCCGCGCACTGGCGGTATCCGGGGGGATAAGCGCAGGGTCATCCAGCCCGCATTCTGGGTCCGCAGGCGGGCCCATATGCGTACAACCACGGGGGCAATCCTCGACGGCGGCCGCAAGATCTTCAAAGACACCGAGCACGTCATCAGCATCCACGTGTGCGAGGCCGAAGGAACGAATGCCGGGGGTATCGATAATCCAGCCGGCAGAGTATGCATCATCGGCGGGGAGGGGAAGCGCTACCGATTGGGTAGAGGTATGCCTGCCTTTGCCTACGCCCGATACTTCCCCCGTCTCCCTATCCGCATCCGGAACCAGGCGGTTGACCAGGGTGGATTTGCCCACGCCGGAGTGGCCGATGAGCGCGGTGACGTGGCCATCGATGTGCTGGCGCACGGACTCGAGGCCGTCTTCGACGCCGGCTTTCACCACCGTGACATCAAGATCAGCAAACTCGGCCGCGAACGGCTCAGGATCCGTGAGATCTGTTTTAGTCAGGCACAAGATCGGGTGGATATTGCCCACGAAGGCGGCGATGAGGGCCCGCTCGACAAACCCGGAACGCGGTGGTGGATCGGCCACGGCGGTGACGATGAGCATCTGGTCCGCATTCGCCACCACGATGCGCTCATAGGGGTCGGTGTCATCGGCGGTGCGCCGAAGGACGGAGGTGCGCTCTTCCAGCTTCACTATGCGCGCTAAGGTGTCCTTCTTGCCGGAAGTATCGCCCACGACACCTACGCGGTCGCCCACCTCGATGGCGGTGCGGCCGAGTTCGCGGGCGCGCATGGCGGTGACCCGTGGGCCGTCATCTAGCGCGACGCCCCAGCGCCCACGGTCTTTGGTGATGACCATGCCGAACTTGGCATTTTTATGTTTGGGACGATCCTTGGTGCGCGGCCGCGAACCCTTGCCAGGGCGCACGCGCACGTCGGATTCATCAAAGGAACCGAAACGCCTAGCCATTGCTCTCCTGTTGTTCGGGGTCCAGCATCGTCTCCCACATGCGGTCGAAGCCGGGAAGGGTCTTCGCCGTGGTAGAAATATCTTCGATCTCTATGCCCGGCACCTTCAGACCGAGGATGGCACCAGCGGTGGCCATGCGGTGGTCCGCATAGCACGGCCACTCGCCGCCGTGGAGAGGGGCGGGGTCGATGCGCAGGCCGTCGGCAAGCTCGGTGACCTTGCCACCCAGGGCGTTGATATTGGTTGCCAGCGCCTTGAGGCGGTCGGTCTCGTGGCCGCGCAGGTGGGCAATGCCGGTGAGCGTGGAGCGGGTTTCTGCCAGGGCACACAGCGCCGCGACGGTAGGGGTGAGCTCACCAATGTCACCCATGTTGCGCTCGATGCCCTGCAGCGCGCCGCCCTTGGCGCCCTTTGCGGTGACGAAGCCCGGCTCTTGGGTGACCATAACACCCATATCCACCAAGATATGGCGAATAGCGTCACCCGGCTGGGTGGTATTGGCGGGCCAGCGCTTAATGGTCACGCGGCCGCCGGTGACAGCAGCGGCGGCAAGGAAAGGCGTGGCATTGGACAAATCCGGCTCGATGGCCCACTCCCGGCCGGCGATCGGGCCAGGGTGCACGGTCCACGTATTCTCGCCGGAATCTACGCGCACGCCGGCTTGCCGTAGCATGCCCACGGTCATTTCCACGTGCGGCAAAGAGGGCAACGGAGCGCCCTCATGGGTTAGGGTGATGCCCTCATTAAAACGTGCGCCGGCTAGCAGCAGTCCGGAGACGAACTGCGATGACCCAGAGGCATCGATGGTGACCTCGCCGCCTTCTGGCACCCCGTGCGAGCGCACGGTAAAGGGCAGGCTATCGCCGTCCACCTCTACGCCAAGCTGGCGCAGCGCATCGAGGGTGGTGGACATGGGCCGGGCGTAGGCCTGCTCGTCGCCGTCGACAAGCACGGCACCATCAGCCAAGGCCGCAACCGGCGGGATAAAGCGCATCACCGTGCCTGCTAGGCCGCAATCTACCGTTGCGCCCTTGAGCGGGCCTGGGGTGACGTGGATGTCCTCGCCGTCGTGCTCGAAGCGCACGCCCATAGACTCCAACGCCTTTTCCATCAGCTGCGAATCCCGCGAGACCAGCGGAGCGCGCAGGGTAGAGGGGCCATCGGCCAACGCGGCCAAGATGAAGGCGCGGTTGGTAATAGACTTCGAGCCCGGCACGTGCTGGGCCCACGTAATGGGGCCTGCCGCTTGCGGGGCGGACCATGGTTGAGACATATCGTCCATAATAGAGGGCATGTGCGGAAGATTCGTTCTTTTTACCGAGTCCCTCCTTGATGAGGTGGGAGAGCTGCCCGGAGTCACCGAGGTACATGCCCCGCAAGGAACCCCAGGACCCCGCTACAATATTGCGCCCACCCAGCCGGTGGCCATCGTGCGCGTGCGCGAAAGCCTTGCTCAAGTCGATCCTGCGCGGTGGGCGCTATTGCCGCACTGGAAGAAAGATCTTGAAGGCCCGCCGCTGTTTAATGCGCGGGCGGAGACCGTGGCCTCCAAGCCTTCTTTCCGGCACGCTTTTAAGGGGCAGCGCTGTCTCATCCCGATGAATGGTTACTACGAGTGGCGCCAGGAAAAGGGCGGCAAACAGCCCTACTTCGTGCGCGCGGAGGAAGGCCTGTTGTGGGCCGCAGGCCTCTGGGACACCGGCTTAGACCGCCTGTCCGCCACGATCATTACCACTGCAGCCACGGAAGAAATGGAGTGGCTGCACCACCGCCTGCCGCGCTTTTTGGCGGCCGAGGAAATGCGCACCTGGCTAGAGGGCAGCCCCGAGGAGGCCGCCGAGCTGCTCTTGCCGACGCCCCTGCGGGGCTTCCACACCCACCCCGCCGACAAGGCCGTGGGCACTGTATCCAACGACTATCCAGAGCTACTCGGCGAGTAGATCGGCAAAGCTGGCGTCACACAGCTGCGCGAGGTCCTCCGCATTGAGTTCGATATCTAGCCCGCGGCGCCCGCCAGAGATGAAGACGGTATCGAAAAGGATGGCGGTTTCCTCGATAATGGTGGGCAGTGGATTCTTCTGCCCGAGCGGGGAGATGCCGCCGGGAATATATCCGGATGACTTAGAGGCGTCGTGCGGATCGGCCATGGCGGCTTTGGAAACATTGTGTGCGACTGCGGCTTTTTTCAAGCTCAGGTGGTGGGTAGTAGGGATAACGCACACCGCCAATTTGCGCTTTGGTCCCTTGCCCGCGGTTAAATCGATGACCAGGGTTTTGAGCACGCGCTCCGGCTCTACGTCTAGAGCTGCGGCGGCGTGATCACCGAAGTGATCGGTGCCCGCTTCAAAGGTGTATACGTGGTGCTCGATACCGGCGTCTTCTACAACTTTGAGCGCTGGGGTGGCTGCGTGCGGGGACTTTTTAGACATGACTGGGATTCTAACGCTAGGCGTTAGTATGGAAATTGTGGCTAAAGAAACAATCAGCGAAAAGGAGCTGCAGCGCCGCTTTGAAGCGGAAGCGCTGCCCTTGCTAGATCAGCTCTACGGTGGTGCCTTGCGCATGACGCGCAATCCCCAAGACGCTGAAGACCTAGTGCAGGAGACCTACCTCAAGGCCTATAAGTCCTTCCATTCCTTTACTCCGGGTACGAATCTCAAGGCATGGCTTTATCGCATCATGACCAATAACTACATCAACTCCTACCGCAAGGCGAAGCGCCGGCCAACGGAGTCCTCGGCTGATGACTTGAGTGATTTTCAGCTCTATACCACCGCCGGACATGATTCCACCGGTCTGGAATCCGCCGAGGTAGCCGCGCTCAAGGACATGCCGGATTCCACCATTTCAGAGGCCATGAATGACCTGCCCGATGATTACCGCATGGTGGTTTACTACGCGGATGTGGAGGGCTTGGCATATAAAGAAATTGCGGAAATCATGGACACTCCTTTGGGCACAGTGATGTCTCGGTTGCACCGGGGAAGAAAACTACTCCGAAAAGCGTTGAAAGACGTGGCACGAGAACAAGGTATTGGATTAGAACACCCAGACATGGAGGAGAAGTAATGGAACGCGCAACGGAACACAACTGTGGTGCGTGTAGCTCCCCAGAGGTACAGGCCCTCCTGTGCGAGCTTCTCGATGAATCCACCACCTATGCCCGCGCGCTCGCCATCCGCGAGCACATCGCCCAGTGTGATTTTTGTCAAAAGCGCCTCGAGAGCGAGGAGATTATTCGTTCGCTGGTGCGCAACTGTTGTAACGGACAGGCCAAGGCGCCGCAGGCGTTACGCCGCCGCATCTCGGTTGAAATCACCCGCATCGAGACCACCTGGTAGTGCGGACATACGGCACGGGCTGCTAAGCGGCCTGCGCCGATTCGGCAAAGCAAAAGCCCGGCTCCTACGGTCTGTGATGACCGAGGGCCGGGCTTATGTGCTGTGCGTTATGCGCCAGGACGCTTGCCGTGATTAGCGGACTTCTTGCGGCGATCCTTGCGCTTGCGACCACGCTTGCTCATTGCGCACTCCTTCGTTGAGGGTAACTGAACTTTATTCAACTTTAGCGGCTAAGGGCGCCGAAACGAAAATTGGGGGCCGATGATTAAGCGGAAACGCGGGCGCGTCCACGGCCGCGGTTACGGCGGCGCTTGAGGGCGCGGCGCTCCTCTTCAGATAGACCGCCCCAGACGCCGGCGTCCAAGCCGGACTCCAGTGCCCACTTCAGGCAGGAAGAGGCAACGGGACAACGGTTGCAGACCAACTTGGCCTTAGCGATTTGGGTAAGTGCAGGACCAGAATTGCCTACTGGGAAGAACAGCTCGGGGTCTTCGTCGCGGCAAACAGCTTCGTGGCGCCAATCCATGATTGATATCTCCTAACAAAAATTCGACAGCAGAAAGCACAAGCACTTTTCATAAATGAAAAGCAACCAATGCCATGGGTGGGTGGTTGTGTGAACTGGTCTGCGCGCAGTGGGGCCCGGTCTCGAGGTCGGGCCAGCGTCGCCGCCGCCAATGGTCCACATTGTGGTTACTTGAAGTTTCCTTCAAGTTAAGAAGAGGTTTACGTCCTCTTTCTTTTTGCTACCCAAGAATCATGACATGTTTACTCAGGCTCCGCTAGGGGTAGAGGCGAAAATGTGGTAAACATCACTGAATGGAAAGTGATGTGGGGGTCATTTAGATAGACGCTGGAGTTGAAAGAAGCCTGTGAGAAACGCGCTGAACTGGCGCATTGACTGAAACTACTTGAGTGTGGTGACTGGAGAAGCGTCAAATCTGTCCGGTTAGCCCTTGCCCCCGCGAAACCTGAGTGGCGCACAAGAAAATGGCGTTGCCCGTGAGTAGACTGTGGGCTTGTGTCCAAACAAAACAAGAAGGTAAACACAAAGCAAAATGCTGCCTCCACGCGGTCGATTAGTGGGGAAAAAAAGACCCAGCACGGGGCGCCGCAACCAGTCCTCGTGGCCGCAGCACTCGCCGTGATTCAGTCCATCGCCGTAATCTGTTTTGGCATCTTCCTGATCGTGCGCGAATTGACCGGTGCGGAAAACGGCTCCATGGTGTCGGATTCGGGCTCTGGAAGCTTTGTGGGGCTAGGCACCGCACTCTTTATCTTTATCGTGTTTGGTTTTGTCATCATTGGCGCTTGGGCCATGGTCAAGGGAAAGCGCTGGGGTAGGGGAGCCATTATTTTGGTGGAGCTAATCTTGGCGGCTAGCTCCTTCCAAATGTTTAGCGGTGGATCGCCGCTACTGGGCGCGGTGACATTGCTGAGCGCCGCAGTGGTCATCTTCTTGCTGATGTTCGTACGCGCCTCCACTGAGTGGGCGGCAGCAAACTTCTAAAGTCATCTTCACGTGTAAAAAGGCCGCGCCCGGGAAAACCCGGAATGCGCGGCCTTTTTATGCGATGGTGGGGTACTAATCGGCGCTAAGGCCCACTACCTTATCGCCGCGGGCTTCCACAATGGTCTCGCCCGCTAAAGTGAGATAAACGGCACCGTGGTAGGCGCCGCGGTCAACCGGGATGGTTCGCAGGGTCTTGCCAGTGGACCAGTCCATGACTGCAATTCCTTCTTTGGTAGGCACCAGCATCTGCTCGTTGACAGCGATGGGGGTGCCGATGGCCTCTTCCACGATGCGATCAACCGAGAGGTCGCTCGGCTTAAAGAGGTAAAGCCGGGAGCCATCAAACCAGGTCATATGGTGCGGCAAGTCCGCAGTTGCCGGCGCGAAGGGGGAGTCGCCGGTGTCTATAGCCGGAGAAGGCTCTGCTGGGGAAGAGTCGAGCTTTTTACCTTCATTGTTATATGACTCGATGGAGGGGTGTGGTCCTGGCCGGTATACGGCGGCGGCCTTTTGGCCTACGGCGACAAGGCGGGCGCCATCGGTAGCAATGTCCACATCGGCGGCGATGTCCGGTTGACGGGAATCATCGGGGGTGGTGTCTTGGAAGCGCAACCAGGTGGTATTCGGCTTATCGGGGCAGGACTCGGTCAGGGCTAAGTTCTCGGTACGGGTAAGGGCCGAGCTGAGCGTGCAATCCTCATGCGGTTGCTTGTCCGGTTCTTGTTTTGCCTCCACGTCACCGTATTCCACGGTACGCACCATATCCGAGCGCCACAGATCGATGCGGTCGGTGGAGGCCGTTCCTACCCGGTCATTGGAGGATATGGGTACTACCTCGTCCGAATTTATGGCACTACGGGTGCTGTCATACTCACCAGTCGCGGCATCAATCGCCACGGTATCTCCGCAGCCCACACCGGTCTTATAAGTAGCTACTATCTTGCCCCATGCAGCAGACAGTGAGCACAGTTCGGCGTCAGTGCGCTCATAGGTCCATGCTTCGGAACCGTCCGGATTGGTAGCCGTGAGCGTGTGATCCGCATGCGTGATGGTCAGGCCGTGCGCCGAAACCGCCCGGTATTGGCCAGGCACCGGTTCATTGGGGAGGCTGAAGGACTCGTGGAGGTTAGTCGGAACTGTGGAAAGTGCGGGTGCATCCTTTTCCCCAGGAACGGCCGCCTGGCTCAAATGTGCCTGATTGATATTGGCAGTGACGGCTGCACCGCCTACCGCGATGGCGCAGACCACGGCAATGATGCCGGTGGCCTTCCAATCAGAGAGCGTGGAACGCAAAATGGGAGCCTTAGTCATCGGCGGCCTCCTCGTCGGCGCCGGGAGCTGCCGCGGCGCGCAGTGGTACGGGTGGGGGATTTCTCGCGGACTGAAACCTGGCCTACAACCTTGGTCTCGGGGCCTACGGTCTCCTCAGCATCCGCGGGGATGTCTAGCGCTTGGGCCAGCTCTGGGGAAGTAGAAAACCATTGTGGCGGCTCCGGCTCTCCCAAATCCAGCTCATCGTTAATGACTTGCCATTTGCCCAGCTCATCGTAGCCCACCAAGGTGATGGCGGTACCGGTATGCCCGGCGCGACCCGTGCGACCAATACGGTGGACAAAGGTCATTGGATCATCTGGTACCTGGTAGTTGATGACGTGAGTGACATCATCGACGTCGATACCGCGGGCAGCAATATCGGTGGCGACCAGGATGTCTACCTGGCCGGAGCGGAAGGCCTGCAGGGATTTCTCGCGGGACTTTTGCCCAAGGTCGCCGTGGACGGCTCCCACGCGGAAGCCGCGCCGGGCGAGATCATCGGCCAAATGGGCGGCCGCTCGCTTGGTACGGGCGAAGATGATGGTGCGCCCGCGGTCGGCAGCCTGCAGGGCGTGCGCGACGATGGCAACCTTATCCATGCGGTGAGCTTGGAAGGTGACCTTGCGGGTGGAGGAATGAGTGAAATCCTGCTCGCCCGATTCGGCGCGGATATGGATGGGCTTATCCATAAAACGGCGGGCCAGCGTTAAAATCGCGCCCGGCATCGTAGCGGAAAAGAGCATGGTCTGGTGCGCATTGCCATCCAGAGCCTGCAGGATGGCCTCCACCGAGGGTAAAAAGCCCAAATCTAGCATCTCGTCGGCTTCATCGAGTACCAAGATGGCCACGCGGTCTAGTTGCAGATTGCCGCGCTCGTGGAGATCGAGCAGGCGGCCAGGTGTACCGATGATGACATCGGCGCCCTTATTGAGCTTTGTGATCTGTGCCTCGTAGGGCCGGCCTCCGTAGATGGAAACCAAACGCACCGGTATGTCAGCGGCGGCTACCTGCAGGTCTTTGGTGACCTGCTGGGCAAGCTCACGGGTGGGGACCACCACGAGGGCGCGCGGGGTGCCATCGAGCTCTTCGATATCGGCATCATCAAAGACACGATCCAAAAGCGGCACGCCAAAGCCGTAGGTTTTGCCCATGCCGGTGCGCGCTTGGCCAATCAAATCCTGACCGGACAAAGCGATGGGCAGGGTTAATTCCTGGATTGCAAAAGTACGCGTGATGCCACGGGTGGCGAGTCCATCGCAGATTTCGGCCGCAACGCCGAGTTCCGCGAAGCTCGGTGGCTGGGATTTTATGTCAGACACACCTTGATAGTAGCCGGGATGGTTATAGTGGGGCCATTGACAATAAAACTCTAGTTAGAGGAGGAACCCTCATGGATATCAAGTTTGGCTTCGCAGACACCGCTCGCGAGCTGGTCATTAGCGCTGCAGGTGACCAGGCTGACCTGACGCAGAAGATCAATAGCGCCCTGGCGGATAACTCCACCTTGGAACTGGAAGATGACAAGGGCCGCAAGTACCTCGTGCGCACTGACCGCGTGGTCTACGTTGAGGTGGGCATTGCGAAGAAGCACGCCGTGGGATTCGCCGGCGCCTAAAGACGAGCGCACCGGTCTGCTGATTCAGATTTTTAAAAATAAACGGGTAACCTAAGGCCCCATGGAAGACAGGGAGACTCGCCACGCTCACCGGAGCCAGGGCCATTCGCCGGACCACCCTAATGCGGTGGTCCGGTTTGCGCGTCAATATGGCTGGTGGCGCGTGGTGGCTATCCCTTTGATGATCGCCTTGACCATCTGGTTCATTGTCGATATCGCCACCGCTTCCTCCTCTGAAGAAGGGGCGGAAGAAACTACCACAGCTGCCCCGACGAGTGCCGAGAAAATCGGGCCTGATCCGGCTGATGCGGAAGCGGTCAAACGGGAAATTAGTGAGATGCCGCCCGGTGGGGCGTTTACCAAGCAGGGAAGGGGCACTTTCCATGAGGTGGGCGAGCCCGGCGCCGTAGCCGGTAAGGGTGGCGCGCAGAAGGTGCGCTATTCCATCGAGGTGGAAGATGGCCTCAATACCGCACCGTATGGCGGCGATGATTCTTTTGCAGCCATGGTGGAGGCCACCCTTTCTGATCCGCGCGGCTGGACCGCGCACAAGGACTTCGAGTTCGAGCACGTGGCCTCTGATGCGGATCCAGATACCCGTATCCAGCTGACCTCCTTGGGTACCGCCGCGGAGCGGTGCGGGGAGAAAATTGAAACGGAAACTTCCTGCCATACCACCATTACTGGCGAGTCCACCACGGTTATTAATGAGGCTCGCTGGGTGCGCGGTGCGACGCCGTTTGAAGGCGATATGGGTAACTACCGCCAGTACGTTATTAACCACGAGCTGGGCCACGCCATTGGCTATGCGGCCCACCAGCCGTGTGGTGGGCAGGGCAAGTTAGCTCCGATCATGATGCAGCAGACCTTGGATCTCAATAACAAGGCATTGCACGATCGCAAGCCCAGCGAGGTCTATCCTGATGAGGACGTGACCTGTGCAGCTAACCCGTGGCCTTTCCCCAACCCGGATAATAAGGATCCCCACCAACCCGAATAGGAGTTAAGGATGCCGCTTCCCCCAGAGCATGTTTTAAGCGCCTTTCACGCGGAAACTGGTGCTACCGGTACTCGCCGCGCTCAGGGCGATCAATTAGGCCCGGTGTGGGATAACGGCATCAAGGTGGGGGACGTGGTCTATTCGCAGGCCGGTCCTTTTGCTGCATGGTCCGCCAAGACGCGCGAGCGCCTAAGCGTGCAAGGCGCCCGAGTTTCCCGGCCATTTTTATCTAGCGATGGCCGTCATACGGCCGCTGGCTGGAAGGCCACGCAGTTTATTCCGGGGCAGGTCCGGGGGCGCATTGATGAAACCGCACAGATGGCGCTGCGCCTTGATACGGCTATGGCCGAGGTGGCACTTCCCACCGGGCAGCGTGACGATGTCTTTGCTCGCGCGGAGCGCGCCGCGTGGGGAGAAACGGGGGAAGCCTATCGCCCAGCTCTGCTTGCCGACGTCCCTCTTATCCCCGCCCACACCGCTCTTCTCACCACCACGGTCTATCACGGCGCCAACCCGCCGGGAATCGTGGACATTGTGCCGAGCGAATTTCCGCGCCCAGCCGGTTGGAGCGCCGCCCTAGTCATCGTCGACGGGCTTATTGCTCAGGCGGTTGATGATGAGATCTGCCAACGCTTTAGCCACGTGCCGGGCATGCAGGAGCTGCTCTTGCGTGCAGTGTCGTATCGTCGTCATATCAACGATCTGCATCCTGCTTCGCGTTCAAACACGCGTTCGCACATTGAACGGGTGGAGCAATATCTGGTGTCGCGGGCATCTGCCATACTGGAGCGGTGAGTTACGACCCCCATTCCACCGCGCGTGCGGGAGTGGTCCTCCCACCGTCCCCGCAAGTGCGCCTCGTTCCCCGTACCCCGTCCGCCACGGCCCGCAGCTGGCCGGTTGACCTGCCCGAATCCGGTTCCTGGAAAGTAACCGGTGCGGCAGGCAGTGGCGTGTCGAGCTTCCTTATCGATACCGTCATTCATGCCCTGGACAGAGCCCAGGAAACTGGCGCGGATCCCTCCGGCATTCTCGTTATTGCGCCCTCGAAGGAATCCGGTGCCCGATTGCGCCGCGAACTTTCTGAACGCCTCGAGAATTACGCCGCACAGACCTCAATGGTGCGGTCTGTGCACTCCTTGGCTTTTGCGTTACTGCGCACGGCGGCCGAGGAAGAGTTGCGGCTCATTACCGGTGCGGAACAAGATGCCGTCATTCGGGAGCTACTTATCGGTCAAGCAGAGGACGGCCACGGATCCTGGCCAGAAGAGATGCGCCCCGCGCTGGAATATGTGGGCTTTGCGCGGCAGTTGCGCGATTTCCTTTTGCGCTCCATTGAACGAGGTCTGGGCCCAGGAGACCTGGAGCGCCTAGGCCACGAATATGGCCGCCCTATGTGGTCCGCCGCGGGCGAATTTCTGCGCGAGTATGAGCACGTGCAGCTCCTCTCCCGTTCCCATTCATACTCTGCTGCAGAGTTGGTTACCGCGGTTCTCCAACGCCCTGAATTACTGCGCGATCATCCCTTCCACACCATTGTCGTCGATGATGCTCAACTGCTCGACCCCACCGCAGGAAAGCTCATTCTTGGGCTAGCTGCGCAGGCCAACCTCGTAGTTGTGGGTGGAGATACAGCCCAATCTGTCTTTGCCTTTCGTGGTGCTAGCTCGCGCTTTTTGCAGGACTTTCCAGCCGAGCATGACATTGAGCTCACCGAGTCCTACCGCAGGCCCACACCGGCGTGCATCTCTATCGTGGATTCGGACGGTCGGCTGCGCGACGTCGTAGCTAATACCGTGCGCCGCCGCCACTTGGAAGATGCCGTGCCCTGGCGCGACATCGCTGTCATTGTGCGCTCTACTAGTGACATTGGCCAAATGCGCCGCACCCTCCTAGCCGCCGGTGTGCCCGTACATATCAATCCCACCGACGTTGTCTTGGCCGAACAGCGTTTGGTCTCCGCTGTGTTGCTTGCGCTGCACGCCTTGGAGGAGGAACTATCTAACTCTGAGTTGGAAGAACTACTCACCGGACCTGTGGGTGGCGCCGATCCTGTCACCCTGCGCCGACTGGTCCGTGGCTTGCGCCGCTGGGATTCCACCACTCGGGGCATCGATAGCCTCCGGGGCCTTCTCTACGGCGAGCTCCCAGACTTCAACGGACAGCTCACTGAACGGGAATATTCGATCCTCGAACGCGTTCGTGCAGTGCTCAGTGCCGGCCGGGAAGCGCTCACTTCCGGCGCTTCGGTGGAGGAGATTCTGTGGGCTGTGTGGAGTGCTACCGACCTGGACAACCGTCTACAGGCCTCGGCCTTGCGCGGTGGTGCAACGGGCTCGCAGGCCGACCGCGACCTAGATGCAATGATGGCGCTTTTTGACGCTGCTGGAGACTACGTAGAACGCCGCCCGGATTCTTCACTGAGCGCGTTTTTGACCCATATCACTGAACAAGAACTTCCCACCGGCGTGCGTGACCGCCGTACCGCCATTCCGCAGGCCGTAGAAATCCTGACCGCGCACGGTGCAGTGGGCCGCGAATGGGATACCGTCATCGTGGCCGGCGCCCAGGAAGGCAGCTGGCCTTCGCTAGGAGAGACTGGCTCCATCTTCGGGCAAGAAGATCTTATCGATCTCCTCGACCACGATATTGTTCCCGATACTCCCGTCAGCCACATCGCCTCCCGCTTGGCAGAGGAGCGTCGTCTCTTCCACGTCGCTACCACCCGCCACCGAAAGCGCTTGCTCATTACTGCCGTGGAGAATCCAGAGGGCGATACGGTCTCCGAGCCTTCTCGGTTCATCGACGAATTCGCCGGACGTGGTGTCGATGTTCCCGGTCAAGCTGCGCGTCGCCAAGCAAAGCGGGCGCTGCGCCGCGCCCAACTCCCGCGCGAATTGGGCCTCGATGTGCCCGAACCCGCACCCGTTTCTTTGCGCGATGGTCTGGAGATTGATCCACTCGATGTTGCGGTGTTGTCCGTGCCGGCCTTTGTCGCGCAGCTGCGCCGGGTAGTTAGCAATCCGGAATCTGGTGAGGTTGAACGCAAGCAAGCTGCCCGCCAGCTCGCGCGGTTAGCGGCGGCCGAGATCCCCGGCGCCCACCCGGAGCAGTGGTGGTCGGCGCGTTCCGTTGCGGCTGAACTGCCGTTGCATACCAGCGGCAGTTTGTCGCCCTCCCGGGTAGAAGCGTTGCTCAACTGCCCGCTCAAGGCTGTGCTGGGCAATGTGGCTGAGGATCCAAGTACCGAGGAACACCTGCTCCGCGGTACGTTGGCCCACGCCTTCTTTGAAGCCATTGGCCGCGGTATGGATGCGGAAAAGGCCAAGCTTTTGGTGATGGAGGCTTTCGAGCGCATTCAGGACGTGCCGCAGTGGCAATTGCGATTCAAACTCGATGAGTTTTCCGCCTTGTTGGACCGCGCCCGCGAATGGGCGCGCCAATCTGAGGTCAATCAAGAACTAGTGGGCGTGGAAATTCCTGTGGGCGTACGTGTCCGTGAAGGCGTGCGCATCGGCGGCTATATGGACCGTCTCCTTCGCGATGAAGAAGGAAACTACTTGGTCGTGGACCTCAAGACCGGGAAAAACCAACCGGCCAAGAAAGAAGCCGAAGACCATGTGCAGTTAATGACCTATCAGCTCGCGCTTGCCCACGGTGCATTCGACGGCCATCAGGTCCACGACGGTGAAGGAATGCCGCGCCAGGGAGGAGTGCTGGTTTACCCGGGCGCAACCACTAAGAAGATTGGCGAGATTTGGCAAAGCGATAAATCTCCGGAAGCACTCGAAGAATTCGCCGCACTTCTGCCCCCGCTGGTGGAGGAAATACGTGGTCCGCGCATTACTGCGCGTACCAATAAAGACTGCGACAAATGCCCAATTCGCTCCATCTGCCCCGTGCAGGAAGAAGGAAGGATGACCACCGATGCCTAAGAGCAACTTTTCCCCACAGCAAATCGCTGCGGCCTTGGGCAAGGATTTCCCGCCTACCGACGAACAAGCCCATGTCATTGAAGGCCCATTTAGCCCTAAACTCGTGGTTGCCGGCGCTGGTGCTGGCAAGACAGAAACCATGGCCTCGCGCGTGGTGTATTTGGTGGCCAATGGTTATGTGCGACCTGAACAGGTTCTTGGCCTGACCTTTACCCGCAAAGCCGCGCAACAGCTGGAGCAACGCATTCGCAAGCAGCTGATTCAACTGCGCGATTCCGGTCTCATCCCACCAGGCAGCGATGTGGCAGAAGCATTAGAAAACATTGCGCCGAAGGTATCCACCTATGACTCCTACGCCGGAGAACTCGTTCGTGAATACGGCCTATTAGTTCCGGTTGAGCCCACCGCGCGCATCATTACTGAGGCCGAGCGCTATTCCTTAGCCTACGATGTGGTGCGCAATTACACCGGCCAACTAGAAGACGATCGCACCCTAGCCACAATCACCGAGACCCTGCTGAGCCTCAGCCAAGATATTGATAACGGTCTCAAAGACACGAGCCATATCGCTGAGCATGCGCGCGATTTTCGCGCAGATATCGATAACCTTGACAAATCGAAGAAGAATGGCCCCGAATACTCTCAAAAACTGCTGGGCTATATACAGACACAGGAACGCCGTGTGCAGTACGTACCGCTGCTGGAGGCCCTGAAAAAGGAACAATCCGAGCGACAAGTCATCACCTTTGGCGAGCAAATGTCTGTCGCCGCCCGAGTAGCGCGTGATTATCCTGTTGTGGGCAGGCAACAATCCCAGCGCTACAAGGTTGTCATGTTGGATGAGTACCAAGACACCTCCTATGCCCAGCGCGTTCTACTTCGAAGCCTTTTCGGCGGCGAGAAAGATGAACTGTCTGTTACGGCTGTAGGCGATCCAATGCAGGCCATCTACGGCTGGCGCGGCGCGACCTCTGAAAACCTCACCGCCTTCGTGGAGGATTTTCCAGTCGCGCCGGGCACACCTGCTCCGAAGGACCAATTGACCACCTCGTGGCGCAACCCTTCGGGTGCGCTGGATTTGGCTAACTCAGTGGCGGAGAGGGTATTTGAAGGCGTTGAGCGTCCCGTGGATGAACTTTCTGCCGCCCCACATAAAGGCGAGGGTGAAATCCAGCTGGCCTACTTTGAAAGCGAAAATCGCGAGCGCGAATTTATCGCCGAGCATTTGAAAAAGCAGTGGGACAAACGCGAGGGAGACACCTTCAGCGCAGCGGTTTTGGTGCGTAAAAATAGGCAGTCCGCGCCAATCGCTGCGGCCTTAGACAAGGCGGGCGTACCTAATGAAATCATCGGTCTCGGTGGTTTGTTGTGGCAGCCAGAAATCCAGGATCTCGTGGCCATTGCCACGATGCTCGTACGCCCAGAAGATCTGTCTGCAGCAGTGCGGGTACTGGCTGGCCCTATGTGCGGTTTGGGGATTAGCGATATTCAAGCCCTCGCTTCGCGTCAACGAAACCTCGCCGGAGCAAGGGAGGAGCGCTTGCGTTGGGAACCAGGAATGGACCCGGAAGATTACCTGCGAGCGCAGTTGGAAGATGTCACCGCAGAAGAACCGGATCAGCGCGTTGGCCTTGCCGACGCCCTGGCTGACTTGGGGGAGAGGGACCGCTATACCCCACAGGGCCTTGCCCGCATGGAAGAGGTATCTGCCAAACTGCGGCACTTGCGCACCTATTCGCTATCCAAGCCGCTGGTGGACATCTTCGCTGATATTGAGGCATTGTTTAATATCCGTACCGAAGTCTTGGCGCGCGGAAGCGCGGGGGGAACGGCCCACTTGGATAAATTTGCCGATATCGTCGCTAGCTTCCACGGTGATTCTTTGTACGCACTCTTGGACTATTTTGCGCTTGCACTCGAAAAGGAAGACGGTTTGGACATGGGCGAGGTGCCTGCCGCAACGGACCGTGTGCAAATTATGACTGCGCATAAGGCCAAGGGCCTGGAATGGGAGCATGTCTGCGTGGTGCATGCTGATTCTTCTAGCTATAACGCGCAAGCGGAGACCTTCCTTAGCAGGATCGAAAAGGTCCCGGGGGAGGACGACTATATTGAGGTCCCAGAGGATGCCGAAAAGCGCTCGCAGTTCCAAAACGCCTGCGAAGAATTTAAGAAAGCAGATAGTGCCCTAAAGGCGGAAGAATCTGCGCGCCTTTTTTATGTTGCATTGACCCGTACCGAATCCACGCTGACCGTTACTGGCTCGGGAACCAATAACGCTTCTGGGAAGAGCAAGAAGGCGCCCTATGAATACCTAGAGCGCCTGAAAGAGCAATTCCCGCAGTACGTGGTGGAATGGTCCGTGCCAGATGAACCGTCCGAGGAGGACTTTGGTGAGAGCGCACAGTTCCCAGCGCTGAAGGCTAACCCTGAGGCAGTTGCCGGTGCCGATGCGGTGCTTGAGGCAATGGAAGAACTTCCAGACCTCAGCCACGGTGAAACCTTTGAGTTGTGGGAGCAGGAAGCTGGCGCTCTTATTGAAGAATACAGGGCTCTGCAACAGCCGGTGGTAGACGTTGAGCTACCCAGCGAGCTGACTGCTTCTGACATGGTTGCGCTGCGGGCAGATCCACTCCAGTTCGCACGCAGGCAACGCCGTCCAGTGCCGTTTAAGCCGAATGCTTATGCCAAGCGCGGTACCGCCTTCCACGCGTGGTTGGAGGACCGCTTTGGCAGCCCTGCACTATTGAGCGAGGAAGAGCTGCCGGGTACTGATGAGGCGGCGGACTATGACTTGGAAGAGCTGAAAAAAGCTTTCTTGAGCTCGGAGTGGGCGCAACGTCAACCGGAATACGTAGAAGCGCCCTTTGAAATCACCATCGGTGAGGCCGTGGTGCGCGGGCGCATGGACGCGGTATTCCGCTTGGACGACGGCACGTGGATGGTGGTGGACTGGAAGACAGGCCGCCCACCCCAAGGGGAGGCTATGGACGCCGCCAAGATACAGCTTGCGGTTTATGCAGAGGCATGGCGGCGTATCCATGGCGGAGAGAAGATTCGCGCTGCTTTCTACTATGTGCACGATGGTTATACCTTTGAGCCAGCCCGCCTTCCACGTGGGGAAGAGCTAAAGAAACTCCTTGAATCGTCAGTTGAGCACCAAAAGGGCTAAGGTATGTGAGCGGTTGCGTAAGCACGCAATCTCTTGAGCAATCATTCGAGACCAGAAAAGGCGGGGCTAGTGGGCAAAAATCGTGCGCGAGCTATGAAGTCGCACTTTAAGAGTCGCTTCTTGCCGCAGGTTGAGCTGTCCTCGCAGCCGGACCACGCGCTCATTGACGTCATTACGGTGCCGAGGGATGAAAATTCCAGCCCGTGGCGTCAGTTGGGCAAGCGTGTGCTGTGGGCTTTAGGCATTGTTGTCTTCGTGACAGTCGTGGTCTATTTGGACGGCGGTGGATATAGCGAGGACATGTCGCTTTTGGATTCCGCCTACTATGCTGCGGTGTCGCTAACTACAGTGGGCTACGGCGATATCGTTCCTGTGTCCCCGCAGGCCAGGTTCATTAACTTAACGCTTATTACACCTGCCCGCCTGATCTTCCTTGTTTTATTGGTTGGCGCGACCTTGTCCGTGCTAACGGATAAGGCCCGACGTACTTTCCAAATCCAGAACTGGAGAAAGCAATTGCGTAACCACACCGTCGTTATCGGTTATGGCACCAAGGGCGCCGGAGCGGTGGCCGCGCTGCTGGCCGATGATGTTCCGTCCTCCCAGATCGTGGTCATCGATACCAACCGTGCGTCCCTCGCTCACGCCGAGCACCACGGATTGGTCACCATCTTTGGTTCCGGCACCAAGCAGGACGTGCTAAAGATCGCTGGGGTAGAGCACGCCAGCTCCGTCGTCGTTACCCCATCCACGGACGATACTGCGGTGCTGTGCTGCCTCTCCGTGCGAGAGCTTGCGCCCAAGGCCAAGATCGTGGCGTCGGTGCGCGAGTCCGAAAACCGTCACCTGTTGCTCCAATCCGGTGCGGATTCCGTGGTCACCTCCGCTGAGACGGCCGGTCGACTGCTAGGCCTGGCCACCGTCACCCCGACGGTGGTGGAGATGATGGAAGACCTGCTTTCACCTAATGAGGGCTTCTCCGTAGCCGAGCGCGCCGTGCGCGAATTCGAGGTTGGTTCTAACCCACGCCACCTGGCAGATATCGTGCTTGCTGTCCTGCGCAATAATGAGCTGCACCGAGTGGATACCGCGGACGCCTCCGCGTTGAAGCCGGGAGACCGATTGCTGTATATCAAGCATGAGATGGAACAGCCCATTGAGGTCATGGACGATGATGACGAGGACTAAATGTTCCTCCCAGTAACTCCTAGTGGCCTCGTTCCGGTTACGGGGGTGGGGGAGCCGGTGCTGGTGAAAGAGGTTCCCGGGGGCGTCGGCAAGCAGGTCGTGGTGGACCTAGGCACCTTGCAGGCATGCTTGGTCTCGGAGGATAGCGCCGGGAAGTTAGGCCGTTTGGAAAGTGCAACCTTTTTTGCAGACCAGCCGGTTATCCTGCAAGCCATTGCGCTGATCCGCAATCGGCGCGAGCAGCGCTTTGATCCGCGCACCGGTAACAAGCTGGACTACCCAGCACCGGGAATCGTGGGGCGCGATCCTTTGGACGAGCGCCGGATGGTCTTCCCGCGCCTAGATCCTGCCGTTATCGGGCTTATTCGCCTCAGCGGCGCCGACCGAATTTTGTTGGCGCGCAATCGCCGCCGCAATAGCTTTTTCTCCCTGATCGCCGGTTACGTTGAGCCGGGCGAGACCGCAGAGGCTGCTTTTGCACGCGAGACCCTGGAAGAAACCGGGCGCAGGGTGGACGATATTCGCTATTGGGGCTCGCAGGCGTGGCCACCGAGTGGCTCCCTTATGCTGGGCTTTTGTGCACGCACGGCTGATGTCCACCCCACCTGCCATACTGATGGGGAACTGGAAGAGATCCGGTGGGTGGAGCGCTCCGAGCTGCCTGAGCTTTCGCTTCCTCGTCCGGGTTCAATTGCACACACGATGATTATGGAGTGGTATCACGGTGACTAAGCCGGATTTGTCCCTGCTGGATGAAGATCAGCTGCGCGCGGCCACGGCACCGCGCGGGCCCGTGTGCATCTTGGCCGGCGCGGGTACGGGCAAGACCCGCACTATTACCTATCGCATTGCCAACTTGGTGGACCAGGGTTTTGTGAGCCCGCAACGCGTGCTCGCGGTGACCTTCACGGCGCGGGCAGCCGGAGAGATGCGCGATCGTCTGCGCACAATGGGTGTGGCCGGCGTACAAGCGCAGACCTTCCACGCCGCGGCGCGTCGCCAGCTGAAGTATTTCTGGCCCCAGGTAGCGGGGGACCTTCCGTGGCAGTTGCTGGATAATAAATTCCCGCTGGTCGCTCGCGCGGTGCGTTCGGTGGGGTTGGATAATTCCAAGGATATGATCCGTGACGTCCTAGCGGAGATCGAGTGGGCTAAGTCCGCGCTGGTGAGCGCCGAGGATTATGAGTCTGTGATCGCCACTACGGACCGCAGCGCTCCGGCTGATCCCGCCAAGGTGGCAGAGGCCTTTCGCCGCTACGAACAGTCCAAGGCCACACCGGACATGATGCACCTGGATTTCGATGACCTGCTCATGCACATCGCGGGTGCCATTGAAAATGTGCCGGCAATTGCAGAAACCTTCCGGGAGCAGTATCGCACCTTTGTGGTAGACGAGTATCAGGACGTAACCCCGCTGCAGCAGCGGGTGCTCAATGCCTGGTTGGGCGAGCGTGACGATCTCACCGTGGTGGGTGATGCAAATCAGACCATCTATTCCTTCAACGGCGCCTCCCCGGACTACCTGCTCAATTTCTCCCGCACGTACCCGGATGGCACCGTGGTCAAGTTGCAGCGTGACTACCGCTCGACGCCGCAGGTAACGGACTTGGCCAATCGGGTCATTGGCAAGGCCACAGGGCGTGCAGCTGGCACACGCTTGGAGCTGCAGGGCATGCGCGAGCCTGGTCCGGAGCCCACCTTTAAGGCCTATGAGTCTGAAGAGACTGAGGCCCAGGAGGTTGCCGGCCAGGTTCTCACACTGCTGGATCAGGGCGTGCCGGCCTCTGAGATTGCCATCCTCTACCGCATTAACGCTCAGTCAGAGCAGTTTGAGCAGGCGCTTGCTGACGCCGGAGTGGTCTACCAAGTCCGTGGCGGCGAGGGCTTCTTCCGTCGCCCGGAGATCCTAGAGGCCATTCGCGTTCTCATCGCCGCGACCCGTCGTGAGGACTTGCCGGATGATCCGGTGGCAATTGCTCGCGCAGCCTTTGTCGAGTTGGGGCTAAGCGCCACCGAGCCGCAGGGCGCGCAGGCCCGCGAGCGCTGGCAATCCCTCAACGCATTGGTAGGGCTCATCGAGAAGATTGTGGAATCGGCTCCTGGCATAGATCTCAACGGGGTGTTGGGGGAACTGCGCCGGCGCTCCACCGATAAACAGGCCCCAGCTATGGAAGGCGTCACGCTAGCTACTGTGCACGCTGCCAAGGGCTTGGAATGGGATGCGGTGTTTCTCGTGGGGCTGACAGAAAAGCTCATGCCTATCAACCACGCTATCAAGGCGGGCGATGAGCAGATTGAGGAAGAACGTCGTTTGTTCTATGTCGGCATTACCCGCGCCCGCGCGCACCTCGCACTGTCGTGGGCGTTGGCGAAGACCACTGGTTCACGAGCCTCGCGCGAGCGTACCCGCTTCCTCGATGGAATCGTGCCGGCGGCCGAAGACGCCTATGGCAAGGGGACTCGCTCGCGACGCCCGAAACGCTGCCGCGTATGTTCAGGTCTGCTGGGAACACCGGCCGAAAAGGTTATCGGCCGCCACGAAGACTGCGAGGGAGGCGGAGATGAAGAGGCCTTTTCTGCCTTGCGCTCGTGGCGTTCCCAGGTTGCGCGCGAGGAAAAGGTGCCGGCCTATGTTATTTTTTCCGATGCCACCCTGCAGGCCATGTCGGAGGAGCTTCCTGCCGATGAGGCAGAAATGCTGTCCATCTCTGGTGTAGGCCCCAGCAAGCTGGAGCGCTATGGCGCCCAAGTACTCGAGGTCATTCGTTCGGTGCGCAGCTAGCCAGGTTGGTTTTCCCGCCAAAACATACTGGGCAGCGCGGATGCGCAATGATGGTGCGCTGCTGGTGGTGACCGTAGACATCGACCTCCCACTGCTGCCCAGGGCGCGGCTTCGCGGTCGGCGCTCCCGGCGGCAGCGGCCGCCCCATAAGCCGCCGAATGATCACCTGCGTATGCGCCGCGACCGCATCGAGCACTACGGCTTCTGGCGTGCGGCGCACGCGGGGTAATTGGGTGCTGATGATATTCCAGCGCGGGTCCGTATCCACGCGGGACAGGTGCGCACACAGTGGGCACGGGCCTCGGCCCTGCACGCGTACCGGCCCAATGATGCCACGATTGTCCAATAAAGACACCGGAAGCCACGTGGTCTCCGTTCCCGCCAGCGCATTGGCGCAATCCAGCGGGCAGTGCAGCTGGTCTACGGCCAGGACCGGATACATGCCGTCGAGGTCGTGGATATAGGAAAAGATATTGTCGTCCTCTAACGGGATGCGAACTTGGAATCCATCTGCCTCCAGGCGTGCGCGTAAGCCTTGCGCCAGTGCGGATTCTCCCATTAAGACAAGAGTGTCCGATTTCTCTACGGCATCTTTATAAGGCCAAAGGATGCCATAGTCCAGTGCGTCCTCGATAAGGCTAAGCGCTGCGGCCTCATCTAGACCTGCGGCGCATAGTCTCCCAGACAAATCTTCTGGCCTCACTGGCTCGTGAGCGGTATTGAAGGCCGCCGCGACGGAAAGCGCGCTGCCCGTTTCTGCCACTCCAACGCGGGTGGCATCCATGCCAAATTGAACCACCGTTTCCTCGCGGCAAAACACTGCGCTGCCCGGCGCCAAAACTACCTGGGTGACACAAGCCCCCACGCCTATACCCCTTTCCCGATGCATGTGGATTCCATTGCACCACAGGTACAATCACCTGTCATGTCGAGCACGCAGCCCCCCGCACCACAAACCCCAGAGGTCAAAGTCATTCGTTCCGCCAAGCGGAAGAAAACCGTGCAGGCTCGCATGGTCTCCGGGGTACTCGAGGTACGCATCCCCGCCTGGATGTCCGCTCGCGATGAACGCGAGGCAGTGGCGGATATGTTGGCGCGGGTAGAAAAGAAACAGGGCAGTAGCCGCCGCTCGGACGCGCAATTAGAAGAGCGTGCTCGGCGGCTTAACGCGGCTTTCTTAGACAGCCGCGCTACCATCGGCTCTATTCGTTGGGTAAGCAATCAAAATACGCGGTGGGGTAGCTGTACTACCTCCACCGCGAATATTCGGCTGAGCGACCGGCTACAACACGTGCCGGACTATGTGCTGGATTCGGTAATCATTCACGAGCTCACCCACACCTTCATCCCGCGCCACGGGCGGGATTTTTGGCAGTGGGCGGACAGGGCGCCCCACGCTGAGCGGGCGAAGGGCTATCTTGAGGCCTACCAGCGCTGGGGCTGCTAGTTTTCGTCGTCCTCGTTGCCCTTTTCTTTCTGCTCGTCTTGACCATCGGCTTCCCCGGTCTCATCGCCCTGAGTAGCAGAGGAATCCTCACCGTTTTTGAGCATTTCCTCCAGCTTGGCAAACTCTTCCTCAAAGCCCTCATCAGGGCCGTCATCCAATAGGGAGTCGATAAAGGCGGCAGGGTTATCTAGGTGCTCTGCAGTTGGCAGGAAGTCCGGGTGGTCCCACGCCTTATCGCGTTTTTCCGCACCCACGGCAACGGTAGCGCGGCGCCACAACTCAGCGGCCTCAGAAACCTTGGGGGCGTTGAGCTCGATACCAACGACCTTGCTGAAGGCGTTTTCGGCAGAACCACCAGTGCTACGGCGGTGCGCCCATGCCTGGGTTAGCTTCGAGGTGGATGGGATGCGCTCGCCCAGTGCCTCTGTGACGACGTGCTCGGCCCAGCCTTCCACCAATGCCAGTAGGGTTTCTAGGCGAGAGGCTGCCGCAGTGTTCTTGGACGTGATGCGTGGGGAAAGGTCCATGCCTTGCAGCTTGCTCATCGCATCCTGGATTGCCTGGGGATCGCCGGACTCTAGGTTGAGCTCGCGGGTGACTTCCTCCAAGTGGGAGGTGTCAATGACCAGACCGATGGCATATTCCTCCACAGAGGAGACGATGCGCTCTACCAACCACGGCACGTGCTTGAACAGGCGCTGCCGCGCGGCCTCGCGCGCTGCAATATAGACCAGCACCTCTTGGCCAGGAATATTGAGCTCCCGGGCGACCTTCTGAATGGTCTGTGGCAATAGTGCCACGGTATTGGCCGGGGCGATGGGAAGACCGAAATCAGAGCCGGTCAACGCCTGCGCAGCCAAATCACCCAAGGCGTGACCGAGCTGCATGCCAAAGTTCATGCCAGACATCTGACTCATCATCTTGGTCATCGGGCCCATCATCTCGCGGGCTTCTTCCGGCATCGATTCCATCTGGGCATCATTCATATGCTCCGCCACCGGAGTGACCATGCGCTGCCAGGCCGGCATGGTTTCTTCCAACCACTGCTTGGAATCCCACGCCTTGGCCGTGCCGGAGGCGGTGGGCAGGTAGGTGGCGTCATCGAGCCACAGCTCCGCTAGGCGGACGGATTCCTCCACTGCCTTGGTATCGTCCGCGCTCACACCCTTTGACTGGGAGATTTGCTGCAGGGCGATGCGCTTGGCCATGTCGTAGTTAACAGGGCCGGAATTTTCCGGCGAGTTCATAGAAGAGCCCATGCCGGACAGCATCTGACCGAACTGGTTCAGCATGTCACCGAGGCCGCCACCATTAGCGCCGCCGAATGCGCCGAACGGGTTCTGGTCACGACGTCCGTCATTATCGTCGTCATCATTATTGGGGAAAGAAAAACCGAATCCGTTGCTCATGCGTCCTAATCTACCGACACCATCCGGCTAGTTTCCATGATCCCTGCTACGCTGACAGCGAACACGACGGCAAAGGTTGTAGGGTAGTGATTCGTGAATTCTCCTGCTAGCCGTCGCGTCCGCACCATCGCCTGGGGTGCTATCCCCGTCGTCTTAACCGGTGCGTTGGTATCGCTTGACCATATTCCCGGCACCGATGTGTCTTTGACCGTCCCCTATGCTGCCGAAGGCCCAGGCCCCACGGTAGACACATTGGGGGAGGTAGACGGCACCCAGGTCGTTGACGTTCAAGCCCCGAAAACCTATGACACGGATGGTCACCTCAACATGACTACGGTCTCCGTGCGTACCAATATGACCTTGGCCCAGGCGCTGGGACGCTGGATGATGACCGATGACACCATCGTGCCCATCGATACCGTCATCCCACAGAACATGAGCGATAAAGAAGTAGAAGAGTCCAATAAGCAGGCCTTTACTCAGTCCGAGTCCGCAGCGACTCTGGCAGCCATGGACTACCTGCATTTGCCGGTAAAGATCTCCATCGCAGAGGTGCTGGATAAGGGTGCTGCGCAGGGCAAACTGAAAAAAGATGATGTCATTACCGCCGTGGCGGGCAAGGAAGTCTCGGAGCCGGGTGAGGTTCAAGACATCATCAAGGAAAAGAGCCCCGGCGATAAGGTCACGATGACCGTGGAGCGTGGCGGCAAAAAGCACGAAGAAGAAATAGAGCTAGGGGAAAACCCCCACCAGAAGGGGCAGGCGATGCTGGGCATCGCCATGCTCTCGGTCCCTAAAGACGATATAGAGGTCACATACAACCTGCAGGATATCGGTGGTCCATCCGCTGGCATGATGTTTACCCTGGCGGTCATCGATAAGCTCAGCGAAGAAGACCTCACGGGCGGCAAATTTGTGGCCGGTACCGGCACCATTCAAGAAGATGGCAAGGTGGGCCCCATCGGCGGCATCCAACATAAAATCGCCGCCGCCCACGCAGCCGGCGCGGAACTCTTCCTGGCGCCACAAGATAATTGCTCCGAAGCCGCGGCGAGCGACCACGGGGACATGCCCATCGCGGAAGTGTCCAACCTGGATGAAGCGGTATCCACGATGAAAGACTTCGCGGACGGCAAGGAAATTAAAACCTGCCAATAAGCGGCCTACTTAGCTAGGCCCAGTTCCTTGATCTTCTCTTCCGGATCTTCCTGGTCTGAGGAGATCATCTGCTGCATGACCATGCCTTCTTTATTGTCCACCACGGTAATAACCGCCGTGGTGCCCAGCGTGGACCAGCCCACAACGCGGTCGCCGCTATCCTCAATGACCTGCGAGCTGCGCAGCTCAGTAAGCACCTGCGTGGTCTGCTTTGCCTTGGAGTGTGAGCGGAAGAACTGGAACTGGCCTACCTTCGGCCCAGAGCAGTTATACGAGTCATCCCCGCCCGTGGAATCGCAGCGATCGAAGTGCGCGAAAAGCTCTTGCGGTGCCACGGGCGCGAAGATGTCATAGGCCTTGGACACAGACTTTTCCATTTTTTCGCTCCCAGGCTCTGTGCTTTCCGACGCCGCCTCCGAGCTCGCCGCCGCACTCGACTCGATGCTGGATTCAGCGGCGGACTTGGAGCTGGATGCGGTGCTGGTTTCCTCAGTGGCATCCGCCGCAGTGGGAGCGGACTCGGCGCTGGCAGTGGTGGTATCTACGGGGACGTCGGCAGGCGCGGCATCATCCGAGGAACAGCCGGCAGCGCTCACGCCTACCCCCAGCAGGAGTGCTGCTGCGGTAGCGCGGGTAGCGGTCAGGCGAGTGAGAGTAAAGCGTCGCACGGTAGGAAACTGCTCCTTAGTCGCAAGCGAGAATTGTCTTTCCAGTCTAATCTAGTTCATCCGGGTCCTGGCTCAGCCCATAGCGCAGGGCCGCGATAATCCCGGGTGCTACCTGGGGGCCGCCGCGCAGCTGGATGTCATCCTCCGCGAATGGCCCGGCTGCTTCCAACTCCTCTTCGGTGGGGCGCAGCTGCAGCAATGTGGTTTCAATCCCTTCCTCACGCAGCGCACCGGAAAACAGGCGCGCCGGGCGAGGGGAGGGGTCCTCGCTGGAGGTATCGCGGAACCTAATCTCTTGGGCCAGGATGACGCCGGCCACCTCCCGCGGCCAAGCCAAGCGGGAGACATAGTCGGCCAACTGCTCAGAACCGGGCTCAATGTTTTCAGGCACATTATCCTGCACGATAAGGGTAAGCGGCGCCGCATCTTCCTCATCGAGGGCGGCAAGCTGGTCTGCTACCAAGTGGGTAGGAACGAGCGCGAAGATAGTGGGGCGGGCGTCCCAGCCCTCTGCATGGACGAATTCCACGGCTTCGGTCATCGCGCGGTTTAAAGCTGGCTGTGATAATTCGGGGGAACTCATAAACATCCTTATTCGTTATCTGTGTATTGCTTCCTTAAGCTGGAAGAAGTCTACAGGTTTTAAATTTGCACTATTTGATTGGAGCTGGCGTTGTCCTTAGGGTCATCCACACCAGCCGCCCCGTTGAAGCGGCCCCCGCGGGTCGCGACAATCATTGCGGCCATCATTGCCCTCCTTTTGTTCATCGGCCCCATGTTTGTGGGCCTGTACACGGATTGGAGGTGGTTTGGTGCGATTGAATACCGGAACGTCTTCACCACCGCGATTATTGCGCGGATAGTGCTCTTTATCATCTTCGGCTTCATCGCCGCTGCCGTGGTGTGGGCCGCGGGCTTCTTTGCCTGGCGCGGGCGTCCGGATTCGCTCGACCTTGGGGACTTGAACTCGCCGGTGTATCAGTACCGCAAGTCCATTGAAAAGTCTATGGGCGTCTTCTTCAAGGTCATCCCCGCCATCGTGGGCATCATTGCCGGTTTCATCGGCCAGGCTAATTGGCGCACGGTCCTGCTATTTTTAAACGGCCAGGAATTCGGCCAACAGGACGCCCAGTTCCACCACGACCTAGGCTTCTATGCCTTCACGTTGCCGGTTTTGAAGATGGTGGTCAGCACCCTATCTATCCTGTTGATTTTGGCGTTCCTCATCGCGCTTTTCGGTCACTATGTGCTGGGTGGCATCCGCATTGGCAATAAGGCCGCAGGAGTTCGCGGCTCCATTTCCCACTCGGCTCGCCTGCAGCTGGCGATTACTGCCGGCCTGTGGATGGTTGTTCAGGTCATCGGCTACTGGTTGGAGCGCTACGAGCTCCTATATGCCCAGCACGATCTCTTTACCGGTGGTTCCTATACCGATATTCATGCCTACCTGCCGGCGAAAATCATCTTGATGATCATTGGCGTCTTTGTGGCGGTGGCGTTGTTTATGGCCATCGTCATTAAGGACCTGCGCATCCCGGGTCTGGCCGTGGTGTTGATGTTGCTGTCCTCGCTGGTTATCGGCCAGGCATGGCCGCTGCTGATGGAACGTTTTTCCGTGCAGCCAAACCGTCAGGCAAAGGAAGAAGAATCCATCGCCCGCAATATTGAGGCCACGCGCTATGCCTATGGGCTTACCGATGACCACGTCACCTATGAAGACAACTGGGGTGGGGACGAGGTCTCTGATGACAAGGTGGCTTCTGATAACGCCACCATCAATAACCTCCGCCTGCTGGATCCGGAGATTCTTTCTCCTACCTTCACCCAGATGCAGCAGCTGAAGAATTTCTACGGCTTCCCAGAGACGCTATCGATGGACCGCTATGAGATCGATGGTAAGAAGCGTGACTTCGTCGTTGCTGCGCGCGAGCTGGATCCAAATGAGTTGCGGGAGAATCAGTCCGACTGGATTAACCGTCATACCGTCTACACCCACGGCAATGGCTTTGTGGCAGCGCAGGCCAATAAGGTCGATGAGGTAGCCCGCGATGCGGGCTCTGCCCGCGGAGGCTTCCCCATCTTTACCGTTTCTGATCTGCAGACCCAGGCCGGTGAGTCGGAGGGCGAAGGCGAAACCCAAGACGCCGAGAAGTCTCTGGGCATCAAGGTAGACCAGCCGCGCATCTACTATGGCCCGGTTATTGCTGGCGCTGCCGATGGCATGGATTACGCCATTACCGGCAAGACTGGCGATAACCCGGTGGAATATGACACCGATAGCTCCACCTATACCTATGACGGCAAGGGTGGCGTCGGCATTGGCAATATCTTCGACCGCACTATGTACGCCGCCAAGTACCGCGAGCTGAACTTCTTGCTTTCTGACCGCGTCGGCAGCGAGTCAAAGCTCCTCTACGACCGCGACCCGCGCGAGCGCGTGGAAAAGGTTGCTCCGTGGCTGACCACCGATTCTGCTACCTACCCGGCCGTAGTGGATGGCCGCCTGAAGTGGATCGTCGATGGCTATACCACTTTGGAGTCCTTGCCTTATTCCCAGCGCGCTTCGCTTTCCGACGCCACCCAGGACACCCTCAATCCTGATGGCACGACCCAACGCCTTGTCAATGACAAAGTGGGCTATATCCGTAACTCGGTAAAGGCCACCGTCGATGCCTATGACGGCAGCGTGGATCTCTACGAGTTCGATAAGAATGACCCAGTGCTCAAGGCTTGGGAGGGAGTCTTCCCGGACGTCGTCAAGCCAGAGGCAGAAATCTCTGACGAGCTACGCCAGCACTTCCGCTATCCGGAAGATATGTTCAAGGTGCAGCGTGACCTGCTGGCGCGCTACCACGTGGATGACCCGAATGTATTCTTCAACAACGATGCCTTCTGGTCCGTGCCGAATGACCCCACTGCGGAGGAATCTCGCCAGCTCAACCAGCCGCCTTACTACGTGATGGCCGCAGATCCAGAGACCGGCAAGCCCAGCTTCCAGCTGACGACCTCTTATCGCGGCTTGAACCGCGAGTTCCTGTCCGCACACATGGCTGTCTCCTCCGATCCGGAAACTTATGGCGATATCACCGTGCGGGTGCTGCCGACCAATACGCAGACTCAGGGCCCGAAGCAGGCGCAGGATGCGATGATGTCTTCTGACCAGGTCGCCCGAGACCGCACCCTGTGGGAAGGCACTAACGACTTGCACAACGGTAACCTGCTGGCCCTGCCAGTAGGTGATGGCGAAATCCTGTACCTTGAGCCGATTTACTCGCAGCGCAAGGACCAGGCCTCTGCCTTCCCGAAGCTGCTGCGCGTACTCGTGTCCTATAAGGGCCGCGTAGGCTACGCCCCCACTATCGGTGATGCCCTTGAACAAGTTGGAATCGATGCCAAGGCTGCTCAGAATATTGAGGAAGTCGACGGCGATTCTGGCGAAAAGACCGACACCAAGGACGACAAGAATAAGAAGGATGCCAAGGAAGATAAGCAGTCGGCCCCAGCCTCCGCTCCTTCCTCTTCCGACCAGGCAGGCGCCATCGATGACATCAACAAGGCTTTGAAGGGCCTAGAGGATGCTCGCGATGGTTCCTTCGAGGAATACGGCCGCGCCCTGGATGAACTCGATAAGGCAGTTGAGTCTTATCAGAAGACGGAAAAGTAGTTCTTTCACTCTTTAAAAGCAGCGATTAAGGCACCTGCCCAGCGGATTTGGGTAGGTGCCTTTCCCTATGTATAGTTACATGAGTCGCCAGGACAGAGCGAATACACTTAGTGTTAACGTACTGTTCAAGCGCAGATGATGGAAGTCATCTCGACGCGGGGTGGAGCAGCTCGGTAGCTCGCTGGGCTCATAACCCAGAGGTCGTAGGTTCGAATCCTGCCCCCGCTACCAACTTCCAAGCCCCTACCAGTGGAAACGCTGGTAGGGGCTTTAGTTATTTCTCTTAAGGAGCACGTCCTGGGACTCAAATCGGGACTTTAGCGATGGCATTTTGTCACTTAAGCCGGTTTGGAAGTGATGCTGCCTTGCTGTGGAAGCTTAAAAATAAACGAAGGATCCTTGCTTCCACAGCAGGACAGCATAACCACTCCGGCACCATCGAAGAACGCAGGAACAAAGACAAAGTTAATAGAGCGCGAAGATGGCAACCAGCTAGTTAGCACTAGTGATGGAGACGCCCCTTTGGAACTTTCTTTTGAGTTCTCAGATTCCTTTCTTGAAAAGCTTCCAAGCGGACACATTCTAGTACGTCCAGCAGAAGGTGAGGAACCTAGCGCATACATTGAACCTGCCTGGGCCAAAGACGTAGATGGAAACCAGGTAAATACTCATTTTTCAGTTGATGGAGATAAGATAATCCAGCACATCTCGTCGAGCCCTGCCGGCAAGCCGGTTATTTCAGATCCCTATATCCGAGACGTTCATGGCTGGGGAAAGAAACTCGGACAAGAGCTAGTCTTTTCCAAGGACGAGACGAGCGGGATCGTCATAGGAACTGCTTACTGCGCCGGTAAATTAGCAGGAGTTGGCCTAGGCTCTTGGCTAGCCAAAGGTGCGTGGGCAGGCGTTTCCGCAGTAGCAGGTCACGCCACTAATACAGGTCGATGCCTTACCATCCGAGCCCTCGGAGGAAAGTACTCCCCAAACATCGTATTCCCGTATGCAACTCGATGCTAGAATCTAGAATCAAGAAATACAGTTGCGCATTTCACCGTAAGTAGACATGGAAAATAGCCGAGTTCTAGTTTTAATTGGAATCACCCTAATTATTTGGTGCGCGCTATACAGGTACAGAAAAACTACCGCTAAATGGGTTTTTATTGCAGCCTCTTTAAATACCTGTCTAGCGTTTGTCCTAGGCCTATCAGGATTTTTAGGTCTAGGACATGATTCCATCGATTTGTTGTCTCTAGTAAACGTATTTTTAAACACGTTTATATTGTTGGCCATAGGCCAGTCCCGCAATCGAAGTAAATCGACCCGCATTAAGGATGTATAAATCGATGTTCCCCGATCGCGACATTAACCCGCGCCAATTTTACTAACACACACCTAGCACCTGTTGCCGCCAAGCCAAGGAGATTCTCTGAAAGTATAGGTTTGGATGCAAGTAATATGATCTTTTATAGTTCCTGATTGTGCCCACATAGATTCCGTCCCAAACCTACCGTGTATCGGGCATTGAAGGTGCTATAGGTATACAAATCGTCGTGCTGGTGTAAAGTTGGGTGGAGAGCAGTGAAGACTCAGTTTCTCGTTCCCTGATGGCCGCTGCGTGTGGGCGTTGTTAGGCCGTCTCGAAGACCTGGTTGACGATTACCGCGTCCGGGTTCGGTTGCCTGTTGGCAAACATCGTGCCTTGCCCTTTCCGCACTGAGTGCATCGCCTCCCATCCCTTTCAACGTCCGATATACAGATGTCCGGTTCTTAAACGCGCCTTTCGGCCCGAGGATCCGCTTCAGCCGACCATGGTCGCCTTCCAGGATGTTGTTGAGGTATTTCACCTGCCGGTGTTCCACTGTTGGCGGGCAGATTCCCTCTGACTTCAACTCGACGATTGCCCTGGCAAGGGAAGGTGCTTTATCGGCGTTGATCACTCTGAGATACCCGGCTGACGCATTGGATTTGAGGGCCTTGGCCAGGAAACACTTCGCTGCGGCCACGTTCTGATTCGAAGAGAGGTAGAAGTCCAGGGTCTGGCCACCGGCGGTGATCGCCCGATAGAGGTAGCATCACCTGCCGCCGACCCGGATATAGGTCTCATCCACCCGCCAGGAACTAGCTTGCCAGTCAGGTACCTGTCGGTACCGCCGTGTTTGCTTGTCCAGCTCAGGGGCGTATTTCTGGACCCAGCGGTAGATCGTGGTGTGATCGACCGGCACGCCCCGCTGAAGTCATCATTTCCTCCAGAGCGCGGTAGCTTACCCCGTAGCGGCAGTACCACCTACTGTCCACAGAATGATGCCACGGGGGAAATGACGACCGGAGAAGATACCTGTGGCTGTGATTATTTCACGTCGCTCTTCCTACTACCCCAACTTTGCAACAACGCCGTTTCGAGGAAGTGCATGGTGCTGAAGTCGATGGCGGCACCGATGACTCCCACGATGCACAACAACACCACTGCCCGGGCGTTTTTCGTGCACCTGCCCGTCGGCCGTGGTCTATCTTGGGAGTCGTCGACTGTCTGGCTTGGGATGAGGTGCGTCTGCGGGGGTCGGGTAGGCCAGCTGGGGCTTTTTATAAGGTGAACTAGATGAGGCCATGAATATGGGCGAAGGGGTCGACAGTGCTGTCTGTTTGTGGCTGATATTCCGCTAGCGTGGTCGCTTCTTCAAAAGCTTCTGCACCGAAGAGGTGCTGGATCAGCGAGGCGGTCATGTCCAAACCCGCCGCAACGCCCGAGGATGTCCATATTTTTCCATCCTCCACCCAGCGGGCTTGAGATTGCCATTCAACATCATCATCCAAGGAAGAAACCCAACCGAATGCCCTCTTGTTGCTCGTTGCTCGGCGCCCTTTAAGGAGACCCGCGGCTGCCAGTAGGGCTGAACCAGTACAGACCGATGCCACTATCTCGGCACGCTGTCCCGTTTCCTTTAACCAGGACAGGAAGGTGGTGTCTTGAACTAGGGTTCGCGTACCCGCACCCCCGGGGATCAGGAGAATATCCGGATTCTCGAGGTTTGTGTAAGGCAGATCTGTCAACACACGTACGCCCTGGGCGCTCTGGACGGGCTCTTTTTCCTTTCCTAAAAAACTTATACGCATGTCCGGAACCTGACTCAAAAGCTCCACCGGCCCAAAGACGTCTAACACCTCGAATCCTTCAAAAAGGATGACGGAAACATGTCGCTCCCCAATCAGCTTTCCCATAGTCATAGATTACATGGTAGAGGGTGTGTCAGTGTGGTACACCTTACTTGTATCACCTGCGGCTAGCCGTGAGCGTTTTTAAGAGTATTAATTTTTTGGCGCTTTAGAACGACGGTTATAGCCACTATCAAAAAAATAACTGCTGTAACACAGCGAGTAAAGGTACTTGGATGCCAAACTGCTGCGCCAAAGGAGAGGAGGCTAAGCAGAATCCCGTAGGCGTAGGAAGTTACGACCTCGTGTTTTACGGTGCAATATATCAGCCCTAATCCCCCAAGGACGGAAGGTGCCGCCCATATAACGAAGTTCTCTGGAGAAAGAGCCGAACTCTCTTCATGAAACTTCGACAACAGGACGGATCCGCTTAAGATTAGCGCAAGCGAAAGGATACTGGGCCAAGTAATGTTCTGTCTTGTCAAGATTCCCTCTTTTGTTAACAGTAGTCTGCGTATACTGGCGGATAATCCGCATGTACACCAATTTTCAAGCCTCGCCCTGATACTGCAGCCTTAGCTGCTCGTCCTCCTATCTCAATTAGAGAAACTGATAAGGCAATGCGCCGGCGCATTGCCTGACACAAGCGACCTGCTATCTGGTCACCAGTGTTCACACCCTCTGACCATGACCTATGGTCGCTGGTGCACCTAGTTTCATGGAACAAAGAGCAGGTCGATGAGTAGATTGAATTATACTGGGACGACATAGCTGAGCTGCGTAACGAATTTTCTGAACTAAAAGAGGAAAATAGTCTTCTAAAGAAAAAGGTAGATTAGTCGAGTTAGTATTAGCTTTGTTTATGACTTCATTCGGTATGTGATATGTGTCTTCTATAGTGAATAGAAGGTTTCGTATATCTTTTGGTCCTTGGAAGGCGTGATGATATCTGCGCTGCGCCTGGGAGGTTGAATATGAATTATAACCTTGAAACCTTAATTGTTGCCATACCGATGATGATAGCAATGGTTGCAATGATAAATGATATGCGGATTGAGTTTGATAACAGTACTCCAATGGCCGCCGGGCCGACGACTTGCCCTAGGCTATACCAAGTCGTTAGACGTGCAGCTCCTCCGTTTATTCTATAAGCGACTCCCGTTGAAATAGTAAGCATCGTAATTCCCATGAAAGTAGCACCAAAAAGAATGGCAGCAACCATCAGTAAAACAGTCGAATTGCCAAAAGTGGCGGCAATTGCTCCAGCTATTTGGAGTGTATAGCAGCCAAGTAATGCACGACGTCGGCCAAAACGCTCTGCAAGTGCTGACCAGAAATAGGGAGAGGGGATTGCTGCGACACCAGCTACGGCCCATGTGATGGCAGCTGCTGATGAGCCGAAAACAGGGCCGGCCAGCACAACGAGATATGTGCCAATAATAATGTATCCGAAACCTTGAAAAAAGTATCCCGCATTCAGTAATCGAAAAGCTTGATGAAGTTCTGGGGTGGATCGTTCCGTAGAACTGGCCAGTACCTTGCGATCCTTAGTCTTCTCTTCAGAGCCAATGGGCCAAGTCCAAGCGATGATGCTAAATAGCGCACTGATTAGGGTAGCGATACCCCACAAGTGTGTCCATGCCAAGGTTTGACCTAGTGACCACACCGTTAGTCCAGAAACGGTAATGCCTAAGCCAACACCACCATAAACAAAGCCAACTAGAGAGGGGGACTGTACATTCTGGGTAACAAACTGAGTGATGCATACAAAAATGAATGCAGACGCTATGCCGGCTAAGAACCGTAGTAAAACATGCATTCCTGGACTATCTGTCAACGCCATTGCAGCAAGCAGTAGAGTTGAAAATATTAAGGAACTGCGATAAAGAGTTCTCGTTTTAGATAGCCAGTTTTTAGAAAGAGTCAAAGACCCGAGCAGATAGCCGAGATAATTTGATACTGCAATCCAAGACGAGATGGAACTTGACCAGTGTAAAGCTGCCATCATGAGGGGAAGCAGTGGCGTATAGAAGAACCTGCCGATCCCCATTGCCACTGCAAGTCCAAGTGTGCCTTGAATGCTTGAATACGTTGCTCTCATCTATCTGAATCCGGTTACTTATGAAGTTACTTATTGCTCGGGCCTGACCCCCGACGTGTCCACTTTCTGGGGGTCAGGCCCTATGGTACGAGTTCGTCAATGATTTGTTTGGCAGTTGCTTCTCGGCAATTAGCGAATCCTTCGCCTGCCCACAGGTTAAGATATTCGGGATCCTTTGCGTTATTGGCCTCAGCTCTCATTCCCGCAGTTAAGTAGTGGATTTCGGGGTAGATGTAGGGCGCCTGTGGTGTGAATGTTTTGGTGAATGTATTGGAAATTGCTCGAGCCGGTTTCCCGGAGAAAGCATGGGTAATAACAGTGTTTCGGTGAGTTAGCTCCAGAAGTGCATGCCGGTGTGTGTCTTTTGTGCCTGCTTCCTGCGCAGTGAGGAAACGAGTCCCTACGATTACTGCGGTTGCGCCGGATCTGAGTAGGTCTAGTGTATCTTCTGCTGTACCTACGCCCCCGCCGGCAAATACAGGTTTTTCTGTCTTCGCTACTGCATGGTGCAGGAGAGTTTTTGCATCGTAGGAAGATCCCTCTATGTTATTGTCTAGGACTGTTGCCCGGTGACCGCCAGCAGCCTTTCCTTGAAGAGACAGAATATCGCAGTCGAGCTGGATGATGTGATCAATTTCTCGTGGAGTTGTGGCATTGAGAACTACTTTCTTGCCTGCTCGACGAATCGTTTTTAGCGTATTTTCGTCAGGGTATCCGAAAGTTAAGGAAATGAACTTAGCGTTGGACTTCAGCGCAATATCGAGCTTTCGATCGTAATGATCATCTGACCACTTAGGGCGTGAAGGAAAATCGGAGTAGCTTACGCACTTTTTAGTCAGTGCCTGATGATACTTAGAGTATTCGGCGTACTGGTCAGAATTGGGATGGGAAGGGTAAAACAGGTTAATCCCGAACGGCTGAGTAGTTAAAGACTCAACAGTGCTTACTTGTTCTTCAAGCTTCTCTGGAGTGAGGTAGCCGCCGGCGAGAAAGCCTAACCCGCCCGCATTGGTTACTGCTGCGCATAGCTCAGGAGTTGACGGCCCTCCTGCCATAGGCGCAAGAACGATAGGTTTTTCGAACAGAGTCACTGGAGATCCTTTCCAAGTGAATGTGGTGCGATGTGCATGGGATAAAAGCGAGCAGTGGTGGTGCTTTGAGCGCTTCTAGCAGTTTGCTATCTTGCTTGGATAGAGGGATTGGCTTTTGGATGTAAAGTTTTCACCTTGGCCTGACGGCGGAATGGTGTTAGTTCCCTGTGAGAGGGTTTCGACATCCGCTGTAATCAAGGCGCTGTTGCTATCTTTACCATAGATCCATGTTCTTAGCAGAGAGTGAGAGAAATAGGCTCTCTGCTGTGTCTCGTTTGGGCCTGGTGCACGTTTAGGCGGCAGATGCTTTAGGCAATGTATATTGCCTCATTGACCCTCATGTACTCTAGGACCTGACCCCCTGGTGGTGGACACGCTGAAACCAGCATGTCGCTGGGGAAGTGAGGTACCTTTCCACCATGCCACGCAAGACCTACACCGAGCGGTTCAAGCATGACGCAGTCTCGTTGTACGAGTCGACTCCCGGAGCAACGATCAACGCGATCGCCTCCGATCTCGGGGTCACCCGCAACTCGCTGCGCAGCTGGCTCGATGCCTTCGGCACACGCACCAAAACCAATGCCAACGGTGAGAAAGTCGCCAGCCTCATCGCCGCGTCGGACTCCGCCACCGCTGCCTGACTCCGCCACCGCTGCCTCAGGACTGTCGGACGCCGAGCGCATCCGCGTACTGGAACGCGAAAACGCCAAACTCCGCGAGGAACGAGAAATCCTTCGTAAGGCGGCCAAGTATTTCGCGGAAGAGACGAACTGGTGAACCGCTTCCGGTTCGTTGACGACCATCGAGACCTCTACGAGGTCAAGCGGTTATGCCAGGTCCTGAAAATCAATCGGTCCTCTTACTACGCCTGGAAATCAGCTGCCCCTGCCCGCCGGCAACGCCTCGTCGATGACGCGGTGCTGGGAGCGCAGATCAAGACCACCTTCAACGCCGAGAACGGCTGCTACGGCGCGAAACGAGTGACTGCGGCGATCAACTCCGATCCCGTCAACGACCGGGGCAAGGGCGGCCGTCTCAATCACAAGCGCACCGCCCGGCTGATGCGGCAGATGGGCCTTTTTGGTTTCACCAGGAAACGCCGGGTGAAAACGACGACGTCGAGTAAACGGGCCCCGAGGTTTCCGGATCTGCTGCAACGCCGGTTCACTGCGGACAGGCCGAACGCGGTCTACGTCGGCGACATCACGTACCTGCCGATCGCGGACGGGTCGAATATGTACCTGGCCACGGTTATCGACTGCTATTCGCGGCAGTTGACGGGGTTTGCGATCGCTGATCACATGCGCACCGAGTTGGTTGAAGAAGTCCTGACGATGGCCCGGAAGGTTCGCGGGAGCCTAGACGGGGCGATCTTCCACTCGGATCACGGCAGTGTTTATACCTCTGATCAGTACCGGAGACTATGCGTGCGCTTCGGTGTCACCCAGTCGATGGGCGCGATCGGGACGAGTGCGGACAACTCGTTGGCGGAGTCGTTCAACGCCTCGTTGAAGCGGGAAGTCCTGCAGGATGAGTCTGTTTTCACTAGTCAGTTGGCCTGCCGCCAGGATGTGTTTCGGTGGTGCACGCGGTACAACACCAAACGATTGCATTCATGGTGAGGTTACCGCTCACTGAACGCCTTCGAAGACGCCGGGTTAGCTACACTTACTATCGCATCGTGATTAAATCCCCGTGTCCACTTTCCTGGGTTCGGGCCCATTGAGGGAGATCCCCGCGTCGTTGAGCGCTGCCCGCCCGGCGGGAGTGAGACGCACGGCCCGGGTACGACCCCTGCGGGAAAGCCATTCCTTATCCAGCAGAGTCTTGCAGATTCCCGTGCCGAGAGGGCCGGCGAGGTGGAAGCGGCGTTCGGTGGAGTCCATGCACGACCTGCCCGTGTCGAGCATCTTCGGGGGCACACCCCACTGTATGAACAAGCGATGACCTTGATTAGTGACCTGACAGTGCGAGTCGATGAACTCGTGCTCTTCCAGTTGTTCAGCCAGGCGCACCCCGAGCTTACCGGCGAGGTGCTGATAACAGGTGCGGCCTTCACGTAGGTTCGCATTCGCCCGTGACGCGCTGAGGCTGTGAGGAGTGGGCAGGGGCGAGCGGGCGACCACGCCAAGGCTCTCGACCACTCGTGCGATGTCTTCCCCGGCCAGGCGAATGTAGCGGTGCCGGCCCTGCCGAATGTCGTGGACGAGACCGTGGGTGACGAGCACGTCAACATGCTCGCTCGCCGTCGACCGGGCCAGGCCCGCGTACCTGCCCAGTTCACCAACCGTCCAGGCCCGCCCGTCCATGAGCGCAGCACACATGGCCGCCCGCGACGAGTCAGCCAGAGCCGACGCGACTGTCGAGATATCCGGGACCGCTTCAGGAAACACGCGCGCAACCATGCCTCCAGTGTGCACCCGGAACTGTTCGGTGACGACCGAACAATCGCAGGCATAGTCTGAACTCACCAGATTCATTGCATCAGGAGACGAAGGGAGCGATCGCGATGAACGGGGACCGCCAACGGCTACGCGGGCACTACGATGAGGACTTCTACTGGGAACGCGTTGACCGCAACCTGGGTTGGCTCGGCGACACCACCGAGGAACAGCGTGAACGCCAAGCACGGTTGCGCGATGCCGTGATCGGCATCGTCGGCACCGGGGGCATCGGCGGTGCCGCAGCCGCCCGCCTGGTGCGCATGGGCGCACTCAACCTGAAACTGGCCGATCCCGACCACTTCGACCTGACTAACGTGCAACGCCAGTACGGCGCCGGGCGAGACACGATCGGCCGCAACAAGGCCGAAGTCGTCGCGGAGCAGGTCTTCGCACTGACCGGGGATGCCCACATCGATGTCTTCCCCGAGGGCATCACCCCGGACACGGCTGAAGAGTTCATGGACGGCTGCGACTATGTGATGGACCGGTCCTACCGGACCTGGGATCAAGACCTGAGCAAGCGCACCTACTTCGGCCACCCGCCCGCCGAGGCTTCGCTGGAGTCTCGCGTATGACCGCGCATCGGCGCACGGCGCTGGTCGCGACCCTCCTCGGTTTCTTCATCGTCATGCTCGATACGACCATCGTCAATGTCGCCCTCGCCGAGATCGGCACTGACCTCGACACGACGGTGGGCTCACTGCAGTGGGTCGTCGACGCTTACACCCTCGTGTTCGCCGCGTTCCTTCTCACAGCTGGGGCCGCATGCGACCGTCTCGGGGCCCGCAGGGTCTACCTCGCTGGCCTGGTGGTCTTTGCTGTACTCTCGGCCGTGTGCGCCCTCGCTCCCACAGGCGGGTTCCTCGTCGCTGGTCGCGCCGTCCAGGGCGTGGGCGCGGCAGCGATCGTGCCGGGCTCTCTGGCATTGCTGTCGGCTGTGTACGACGATCCGAAGGAACGAGCACGCGCCATCGGGCTGTGGGGCGGCGCAGGAGGTGTTGCCGCCGCGATCGGACCGGTCCTGGGCGGAGCGCTGGTGTCGACGATCGGGTGGCGGGCGGTGTTCTGGGTCAACCTCCCCATCGTCGCTATCGGCTGTCTGCTCACCTTGTGGGCAATTCCCGCGCTCACGGGCAGTCGCGCGAGACGGGTGGACCTACCCGGACAGGTGCTCTCCGTGCTCACGCTGGTGGCAGTAACCTATGCAGTCATCACCGCAGGCGAACACGGATGGTCACCCTGGCAGGTAGCCGCGCTGATCGCCGGGGGCGTCTTCCTCGCCCTGTTCATCATCGCAGAGCGACGACACCCGGACCCGATGCTGCCGATGGCCTCGTTCACTCGTGCCCGGTTCTCCGTGGCCGCAATGGTAGGGCTCGCGCTCAACATCAGCTTCTTCGGACAACTCTTCGTGCTCTCCCTCTTCTTCCAGCAGTACCTGGGATACGAGCCGTGGCTGGCAGGCCTCGCGCTGGCACCACAGGCGTGCAGCGCCGTGGTCGCGTCACCGCTGGGCGGCCGTGCCGTCGCCCGGTGGGGCGCGTTCCCCACCATGCTCACCGGCCTGGTAGTCGGCACGATCGGCTTCAGCAGCCTCGTGCTGCTCACCGCAGAAACCCCTTACGTGGTGGTCGCGGTGTTGACCTTCACAGCTGGATTCGGGATGGCCTTCGCGATGCCGGCCGCGACCTCGGCCGCAGTGGCCTCGGCCCCGCCGGAACATGTCGGCATTGCAGGAGGAGTCATCAATGCCGCCCGCCAGACCGGCAGCGTCGTCGGCGTCGCAGTCTTCGGCGAAATGGTCGCCAGTGGAGCGTTCCTCACAGGCTTCCACACAGCCGTCGCGGTCGCCGGTGGAGTCTTCGGTGCCGCAGCGCTCGTAGTTACTGCCACCATCATCAGTCACCTACAGGAGCCAGTTACACCTGAAGTTTAGAATCATTGTGTGATGAAGCACCATCGGAGGAGGTCGAAGAAGCCGCCAGTCGAACGCGTACTGTGCTCCGAAACTGGTAAACGCGAATACGAGCACTATGATGACGCCGTGCATGTAGCACTGAAACGGTCGCGACGGGCAGGGCCGCTGCGGATCTACGAATGCCCCTCGTGCGGGTCGTGGCACCTAACCAAGCGCCCTGACTGGGGCAAACCACCGGCGAACTAATGACACTGTACGGGTCTGTCTCGGCGAGGAACGCTCCGGAGCGCGTCTTTCCTGGACGCTCCAGGAGTTTCGTTCTCATGCATAGGCAGCCGAGGCGCGCTGCAAGGCTTGTAGCCCTGAGGTCAGTCGCCTAGGGCTTTGTACAACGTGAGGGCCAAGGCTGTGCGGTCTCTCGCATCGAGTTTCCGCAGGAGGGCCGAAACATGGTTCTTGACGGTTCCTTCGGCGAGAACAAGAGTTTCGGCGATCTCGGGGTTCGTCAGCCCACGGGCGACGAGTTCGGCCACTATGCGTTCACCGCGAGTGAGTATCGCCAGAGGCTCATCTCGGGAGTCTTTAGTTCGCATCGCTGCCTTCGCGACGCGCGGATCGATCACCATCCCACCGTCAATTACCGCATGCAATGCAGCTGTGAGTCCCTCGACAGATGTGTCTTTCGCGGGGAAGTTCCTCACTGTCTATCCCAGCTCCGACGAGGAGTTCGCATTCGCTCTCGACGAACTTAACGGTCTCCTCGCTGGAGGTGAAGGACCGTATATCCTCTCAGACAAGCGATGGAGATCAGGGCCTGTCTACTTCCGATACGGTGCCTTCGTCCCGCCATCCGATGACGCACCCTTCGTCTCAACGTTGATCGACCCTGAAGGCAACGAAGTCGAAGATCCACGTCGGCCCACGTACACCCTATTGTTACGCCGGTCTGGGGCAGAGTGTTTCCTGTAAAATAGGGTCATTCCTAGCATTGTTTTACATGTGCATAGTGGGGTCTAGGCCTTATGTTTACAGAAAGTGGTGAGTATGGTGTTGTCGCCTGATGGTTTCCATATTGAAAGTCATATTGACGAAGTGCCCGCGTTGGCGCGGGTGAAAGATCTGCATGGTGGACTTTCGTCGGGGCAGCAGGCGTTGGGCAGGATTGTGAAGTCTTTACTTGCTGACGCTGACGCTGACGCTCTCGACGGCATTCAGCTTTATGCCCTCACGGATGCAATTGAGTCGTATCGTGATGCGGTCATAGAACAGGAGAATGCTGCCTTTACGCCCTCGCGGGGCGAAGACTAATGGCCAAAAGCTCTGGTTCGCGTGGGCAGCGGGTGGGCTATATCCGTGTCTCGACGGTGGAGCAGAATAATCAGCGCCAGAAAGAACTACTCAATGCTTCTGGCAGGATTGACCGGTTCTTTGAAGATAAAATTTCCGGCCGCACCAAGACTGCGCGCCCAGGGCTGGGTGAGTGTATGGCGTATGTGCGCGACGGTGACGAACTCGTCGTCTCATCGATTGACCGCCTCGCCCGATCGCTGACGGATCTGCGCGGGATTGTCGATGAACTTACCGGCAAAGGTGTAACTGTTACTTTCCTGCATGAGAATCTCGCGTTTGCGAAAGACACCACGGATCCACGCGCGGATTTAATGCTCGGTATTTTGGGTTCGTTTGCGGAGTTTGAGCGGGCCATTATCCGCGAGCGGCAGGCGGAGGGGATTGCGCTGGCGAAAAAGGCAGGCAAGTACAAAGGCCGCAAACCAGCTCTAAGCACAGAACAGGTAGCGGAGATTAAGCGGCGCACACTGGCGGGGGAGTCGAAAGCAGCCTTGGCGCGGGAATTCGGGGTGACTCGCCCTACGGTGTATCGGGCGTTGAAAAACGCCTAGGGCGGTGCAGTCGTATCGGTAAATCTGCGCACCTGTCAGTCCCGCCATACGGCAGAAAATACGCTAAAACACCCTCTTGGCACATGCCCGATATGTAGGGAAGTTATTCCGCACAGATTGTTCTCCTGTTACGAAACTCTCGCGATACAGATTGGCCACTCATCCAGTTTGTATTTCATATCACGCATATGAGCATTCCCTTCGTTAATTAGAGAAGGTACTTTTAGGATAAGTAATTTTCTACGAGTGGGAGACTCTATCATGCGGAAATACTGGACCAAAAACGCACTAGGCAAGACAATGGCTGCTCTACTTCTAATGGCTAATTTGTCTTAACCAGCTGCCAATGCATCTACCTCTGCCCCTACAGAAGATTTCGGGGTAATCCCAGGAACAGTGGAAAGCTATGACTCTACAGCGGAGGAAATCTTGTCAGAAGCTGCCGCTTCGAAGAACTTCGACACTTCTGTCGACTCGGAATTATCTTTCTTTGGAAATAAAGGCCCTTACACTATCGTGTCGCAGTGGACGGATAAGAATGGAAAGCTGGTTTACCTTCGGGAGAAGGCTCGGGCGAAAAACCAGAACAAACACGGTCTATCCATTCGTGCTTCACAAGCTTCAACAAAATATGCGCCAAAAATTAAGCGCTCCGGCGACCGCTATGAATATCGCCTGCCCATGGATCATATTTCCTGCTCAGGTTGGGGACCTTTTAAGAAGTGCCGGAAAGTTGAAACCACAGACATATTAACGGTGGTTGGTTTCAACAAGATAAGGGACGGCAAACCTTACGGAGTTGTAACCACCCACTGCCTTGGCTACCAAGGCCGTTGCCCGCAATGGATTATCAATTCACCGCAGATTAAATAGCAAATGTACAAAACGATGCCTCAATCGTGGGCCACGGAGCTCGCTGGGAAAGACATTTCCGGGAAAGATATGTCCAACTATGACCTGACGGATATCAATCTCGAAGGAAGCATATGCAAAGGATGCTCGTTTCGCGGCTCCATGGTGGCATGGGCTAACTTGAAATCGGCAGATTTCACCGACGCAGATTTTACGAACGCAATTCTTAGCGAGTCAGACCTTCGTGGAGCGACATTAACGCGCGCGAATTTTACGAACGCATATCTGGTACCTGTTACCGCCAGTCCAAGGCAATTCTCTGAATGTACAGGTTTGGATGCAAGTAATGCGATACTTTATAGCCCCTGATTGCGCCTACACGAATTCCGTTCAAGCCCTACGGTGTATCGGGCGTTGAAAAACGCATAGCTACCGCTGTGGGGCGGGTGAATATACGCCCCACAGCGCTTGCCATATGTTTAACCATATGGCAATACATATGTTTTAGCATATGTACGACAGAACTATCTCTACCTGCTTATCCTTTCAGATAGACCGGCGGCAAACATGAGAACCCACAAGGCCAGCAAGCCGAGGGACACGATAAGTGCGGTAACAATTAACGGCAGCTCCGCGAGGGTGAAGATGAGATAAGCACCCAGGATCATTACCGCGCTGGTTCCGCCTCCAATCGCAGCGAAGCGCATACGGTTTTGCGGCTGTTCGCGGCGGACGGTCTGGACGGCCAGGACGGCGGCACACACCAATGCAGCCAGGACGATGATTATATACATTCCTCTTCTCCTTTCTCGGGCTGGCGCTCATCTTATCGGGAGGGCGCGCACGGCTTGTGTACTGCACAAGAGTTAGGGTGTGTTAGTGTTACCTCTCGTAAGATCCTGATGCGCAAAACGCACAGTCTCAGTAGGAAGTCTGAGCGATAGCACTAGCTAGTGCTATCCGTCGCTTTAGCTCTTGCTCTCATGAAAGCTAAGGAATCCAGCGTCGTCAGGTCCGCTTTAGCGTACCTGGAGACAACTTTGCCTGCTCAATTCACCCTTTTCCACGATGGTCAATTTTGGTGCGGAGTCTACGAGACTTCCAGCAACAACCAGCTCCGCGCCGTCCGTGTAGTTTTCGGTCCAGAACCTAATAATGCCGAACTCTATGAGTGGTTACTCGTCAATGGTTCTTCCCTAGTCAAACGGGCCCATCGTTCCGTACCTATACCTGGCGCTATTGAAGAGCCACAGCGAGGAAATCCCAAACGCCTGCAGCGGAAAGTCAATAAGGAGCAACGCAAGACCGCAGGGGTGTCCTCGAAAGCCCAAGAAGCAACAAAATTAAATTTCGAATTAGCTAACGCAAACAAGAAGAAAGCTTCGCGGATCGCTCGGCGCGAAGAAGCACAACGGAAATTTCAGATCCGTGCCGCTAAAAAGAAGGCCAAACATAAAGGCAAGTAACCGAAGGCGTCAAAGCGAAGTTGCCATACTGCGGGAGTAAAGCCGCCTATCAAGCTATACGCAGTCGTCAGGCCTGCCTTGTGGCGCAACATATGTCCCGCCGTATGCCTCAACATATGCTTTAGCATATGTTTAATTACATATAGTTCTACCGAGAAATAAGAAGCGCTCCGCGAGAGGGATACGCGCGTTTCCCACTACGCGCATAAAGTAGAAAATCAGGTCTCTGAGGGCGCTTTTAGGCTTGGAGGAGATTTCTTCGAAAACGGGGAAACTTCCCGCGCGATTGGGTTTTATTCTGAATAATGGCGCTATGGATAAAGTGCAGAAGATAAAAATCGGCGTTTTGCTCGCCTTGGCGGTCATCTTCATAATTACCCTGACTGCTGCTTCTGTGGGAGTGCGTGTGAGGGCAGAAAACGCAGGGCGCCAGCCGGAGTAAGCGAGATACTGTAGTGGTAGTAGATGCGCCCCTTTTTCTTCTACAACCACCAGAAGACGTGGGGTGTGGGCGCGGCAGCTCCGCAGGCGACCACACCCCTTTTTCTAGTTGTCCTCGCCCAGAAGGGTTTTCACGGCTGTGTTCATTGGCTCGGTGATCCCGGCCTTGGCGAGAGCGTCGCGCACAAGTCGGCGGTGTTTCTGGAAACCGTAGGTTCCCGCGTCCACCCCGGCTGTGACTTCCTCGGCTTTGGCTGCGAGGTCAACCAGCTGCATGTGTAGTGGGTCAGCTGGGTCGAATTTCGGGATTGGCAACCGCCACACGTTCTTGTCGAAATCACGTCCGCCGAACAAACCACGGGACTGATATACCGCCACCAACTCGGTTGTTACCGGCGCGTTAAGAATCGCGGTAAGGTACCTCGCTTCTTCCTTGCCGTTAGCGGGCATCCAGTACAGCTTGTGTTCGATTACTGCTCGGGGGTCAGCGATTCGAGCAGCAGCGACAGTGTTTCCGGATGCGCTGTAGAGCACGCGGTGTTTGACGGCGTCGAGCTGTTTTGATAGCTTGCGCTGGTAGTCCAAGTTCTCCAGCAATGACAGCTTGGATTGCTTGGTTTTGTTGTCCTCCCAGCGTTGGGAGACGTCACGCCACCAGTCCCGTATGCCGTTGTCCGCGTTGTTGATCTGCTGCTCGTCCATCAACTGCTGTCGATCAATAGGCAATACGGCTCGCCACGGCTCCAGTAGGCCGAAGGGGACAAGCGTGGAGCCAAGGTGAACGTCGAAGATGTACCTGCTGGGCAGGGTCGCTGACCAGGATGGTTGGGACTTCCACGGTTCTTTTTCCAGCGAAGTGCGGTAGGACTCCACTGTGGTGGTTCCCTGGGAGCGGCCAAGACGAGAAGCTTTTTGATCCTGTTCCATGACCATAAACACCATTCGTGGAGTGATAGTGGCCCCCTGCGTTACGGTGGCGTTGTAATCAGAGTTTTTTGCATCCGCCGAGCTGATTTCAATGTTTTTCGCTTCGGTGACGGTCAATGCTTCGTAGGTGGCCGACCAGTCGTTGCGGACTCGCAGGCCTGACAGCACCTTCTTGGTGGGAGGGAACCCGCAAGCGGGTTCCTCGCTGCTCTTGGTTGGGTCATGAAAAGTATGCCTCGTGCCGAACACCACTGCCGAGGGGACGGGGAAGAACCCGCGTGGGCGCATCTTGTCCAGGTCCCAGGTTTCGGTGAACTCACCGCGTAGATACGTCCCCCATCGACCGGCCCGGAAGCCTTCGTAGGCTTTCCGCGACAGGACAGCCAGTGGAGTGACGAAGCCGAAGGTTCCACCGTCGTTGAGGTACTTGGCGACACTGCGGGTGATGAACAGTCCCACCAGGTCTTGTTGGGTAGCGACTTCACCGCCGTGCCATAGGTTGTAGCGGTTGGCGAAGGCTCGGTATTTCTCCTGAAGATCCGGGGTCATGTACCGGTAGGCCACCCACGGTGGGTTGCCGATGAGTACATCGACTCGCCTGCTGGGCATGGATAGCCACAGGGGGCGGACTTGGTTGCGGATGTAGAAGCCCCAGATACTGTCGCGGCCTTCGGCATTGAGGTCGCAGAGGGTAGTGAAAGTTTCCGCCAGTAGGCTGTAGTCCTTGCTGCTCGGGGTGATTCCGAACTTCTTGAGGACCGAATTAATCTCGGGTCGCGGTGCTGTGGGGTCGGTGTGTTCTTTCGCCCGATCGGTCATGGCGGTGACCAGCTGGTCGAAGGTGTCCGTGTCGCCCATTGAGTCTAGGGGGAAGGTCAGGGTGCGGGCGATGGAGAACAAGGTGGCGTTTTGAACATCGGCTAGGTCAACGCCTTCGGTGTTGATGGTGACGACGTTTGCCTCGTGGTCGCCGGGTTGGTACCACTGCATCGAGTCCCCCAGGTGTACCGGTACCCACACGTCCCCACGGTCGTGGAGGTGCTCGCCGAGCGCAAGCAAGTAGGTTACACGGGCCAAAAGTACGGACACCGGGTGGATGTCGAGGCCAAAAACGTGGCTTTGGACGTGCTCGACGATTGTGGGAGAGTCCCACCCGGAGGCTTCGGCGGCAGTGATAATCCGCCGGATTGCCTGGAAAAGAAACGTGCCTGAGCCGCAGGCCGGGTCGAGGGCGGATTGTTCCAACGGTTTATCCAGCACCTTGGCGGTGACACCTTCAGCCAACCAGTTGGGGGTGTAGTACTCGCCCATACCTTTACGCACATCGGCGTTGATGACCGACTCGTAGAGGATTTTCAGCGCATCGTGGTCAATGTCTGACCAGTCGAACATTTGAATGCGTTTCACGATGCGGGAGAGGTACTGCTGGCCTCCTTCGGCAAGAAGAATCCAGTCGAAGAAGCCGGACTCGATAACGTTGTAGATCCCGGCCTGCCGGAACTCGTCACCGCTAAGCAAGCGCTCGGGGTGTTGGAGCAGATCGTCGAGGGGAAGCTCCATCACGGCGTGACCGATCACGGAGGCTTCAACCACTAGCAGGGTGTGGTCGATGAACAGTTTGTCGTTGTCCGTATCGAAGCCGGTACCCAGCGCACTGCGTAGCAGACGTGCCCACAGGTCGCGTTTTAGTCCCACCGTGGGGTTGGTGCGAACTTGGGCATACAAATCCAGCAGGTAGGCCACGTCCTGTCCGTAGGCGGGGGAGGAGGCTCCGAGCAGGCTTTCGATGTTCGCGTGGGTGGGGGTGATGTTGCTCCGAGTAGCCAGCACGGCTTGGAGCCATTCAATAAGTCCGACCCCGGTTGCTCCGGGGGCAAGCTCGAAGGTGCTGCGCCGGGCGAAGGAGCCATCGGCGGGGGATTGCTCGAATAGCCACCAGGTTTTCCCGTCGGTGAGGATTCCGTTGTAGCGGGAACCATCCTGGCTCATGCGAGTGGTGACGTAGCCAGCGAGTTGGTCGATGTAGTCCGCGTCGGCGGTCTCATTGGTGAGCCGTTTCTTTACTTCGATGACAGTGGCGCCAGTGGCGATGTCGATTCGTCGGCGAGAACCGTCACCGACCTGTTCTTCCAACCGTGGGGTGTCTAGGTCGAAGTCGGCGGTAGTCAGCAGGGTCTTGATGTCGGACTGAATATCAGCTTCAGTGCGTCCAGTGGCGTCTGGAGACGCCAGGCGAGTAATTAGAGACTGTGGTGTGGTCATGGCTTTCTAAGATGGGTAGGTGAATCTTAGTTGTTGATTCTTTCACAACGCACCCGTAATAAGGATTGTTTGGTGGCAACCAAATCTTTGATTTGGGCGGCAGCCCAACGAGTCGCAAGGCGAGGCGGGAGTATAAACCGTAACCCACAATGTGCCGGTTCTGTTGGTTGATCGACTGGGGATATAGATTTACAGGGATATAATTATAAGCCACCAGGGAAAATAGGTAAACCCGCAGGTAAACCCCTGTGGGTAACTAGCAAGATGATGGTAGATCAGCGCAGCCTGACCTGGTCTTTTAATTTGTGATGGTAGATCAGCGCAAAGTGGTTTCAGGTAAAAAGAAAGCGCGCTGGAGGGCGCTAGTCTTCTGTGTTCTGTCTAGTCGAGTTCTGGACGAGACGGCCGCTGTCGGACTGAGGTGAATGTCTTGATCAACGTGACACCGGTCAGCATCGGAGGTAATTCCAGCGTTAGGCCACACACAGAATGTCATGAATGGCCTTCTTGATGTCGTTGCGAAAGTTTCTTCGCTCTACCGCAGTAGTCAATTTTTGTCGAAAAGTTGTCGGCGATCATATTCCAGGTGAAGGTGTCGGCTTCCCGATTGTTTTTAGCGGTGCTGTTGTAAAGTTGGGCGGAGAGCAGTGAAGACTCAGTTTCTCATTCCCTGATGGCCGCTGCGTGTGGGCGTTGTTAGGCCGTCTCGAAGACCTGGTTGACGATTACCGCGTCCGGGTTCGGTTGCCTGTTGGCAAACATCGTGCCTTGCCCTTTCCGCACTGAGTGCATCGCCTCCCATCCCTTTCAACGTCCGATATACAGATGTCCGGTTCTTAAACGCGCCTTTCGGCCCGAGGATCCGCTTCAGCCGACCATGGTCGCCTTCCAGGATGTTGTTGAGGTATTTCACCTGCCGGTGTTCCACTGTTGGCGGGCAGATTCCCTCTGACTTCAACTCGACGATTGCCCTGGCAAGGGAAGGTGCTTTATCGGCGTTGATCACTCTGAGATACCCGGCTGACGCATTGGATTTGAGGGCCTTGGCCAGGAAACACTTCGCTGCGGCCACGTTCTGATTCGAAGAGAGGTAGAAGTCCAGGGTCTGGCCACCGGCGGTGATCGCCCGATAGAGGTAGCATCACCTGCCGCCGACCCGGATATAGGTCTCATCCACCCGCCAGGAACTAGCTTGCCAGTCAGGTACCTGTCGGTACCGCCGTGTTTGCTTGTCCAGCTCAGGGGCGTATTTCTGGACCCAGCGGTAGATCGTGGTGTGATCGACCGGCACGCCCCGCTGAAGTCATCATTTCCTCCAGAGCGCGGTAGCTTACCCCGTAGCGGCAGTACCACCTACTGTCCACAGAATGATGCCACGGGGGAAATGACGACCGGAGAAGATACCCATGGCTGTGTCTATTTCACGTCGCCCTTCCTACTGCCCCAACTTTGCAACAGCACCAGAGAGAGCATAAAAGAAACGTAGCGGTTAACCGCTACGCTGTGTTGTGGGGCTTTTACTTTTTTACGGTGCACTAGTGGTTCGTTTCTTTCCTCGGGTGATTGCGACGATATTCCTCGACCAAGTGAGCAATACCCGGCGCAGCCTGGGACAACATCCAACCCATAAGCCCTATAACAAACCCTATAACGATAAGGGTGAGCAGCAGCCAGCCCAGTGTTGGGCCGATGCCGTTGGCCTCCTGGACGTGACCCCACAAGGCAGACACGCCGTCGGGTATGCCGAGCATACTCAGTAGCCCCTTCCCTAAGGCTCCGACAGCAACGAGTGCAGTAGCAACGACGAGGACACTGGCTGCAATCCACGAAGCAGACTGGCAAGCCTTGATAAAGTTCCTGTTCGACTTTTCCATGTCGTCGTTGTACTTTTTGCGCTCTGCACGTATCTTTTCCAGCAGCTTTTCGTTGGCCTCCTTCTCCTGGAGCAGGTCGTTGCGAGCCTTCTTAGAGGCTTTTGCTGCCTCGCGCAGGCTTTCAGACTCTTTCGACATTGCCTCAGATACAGCCACCTCTACCAGCGGTTCCAGGCTAGAAGTCAGGCTGGACGTCATCTGAGCATTCAGGCTCTGGGCTACTGCTTGGCTGGAATCCTTGTCGAGATGGATGGGGCTTTCGGCTGCTTTGAGTACCAGCTGTTGCATCCTTGTGAGACGCGACATCTGCTCGCTTATCTCGATTAGGTACCCTTTTACCCCCTCCAGGCCGTTGGGCAGATCCTCGATGTTCTTTATCAGACCCAGGATCATCTGCTGCACGTCCACCATCGCTATCTGGAAGTGACTGCTGCTCACGTAGTTCTTGTTCGCGGCGAGATTGCTTTTTACGTTCCTTAATTCGCTTTCCGCTTGCGTCAACCTCGTCGAGAAGTCGCTGGGTAGAGAACTGAGAATATCCCCTGTATTCTCCGGCAGACTCTTCAGTTTCTCCTGCAGCGTCTTGATAGACTTCTCCACCGTGTCCAGGCGCGGGCTGAGAACCTTCCAGGCGCTGTCCATCTTGCCCTGTGCTGCTTCTTTGGCTATCTGTGTAATCTGGGTCACTGAAACCATAATTGGGTTCCTCCTGTGCATAGTAGTTTTCCTCCTCGTCATCGAGGAGGCTGGAGCCGTATTTCGCCTCCAGGTCGTCATCATCGGTTGCATTAGCTTGAAGTGCTGCAAGCTGCCGCGCAATAAGGGCTGATTGAGCCTCGTTAACGCGCTCGGTCACGCCCTCTAGCGAGTAGCTGCGGCCCAATTTTGAGCCGGCCTTAGCTGCCTTACGCTTTCGAGTACGCCCGGCCTTCGTGGTGTTCGTGAAGTAGGCATCCTCTCCGTCATCGTCGACCAGGGCCACGGTTAGCGACTCACCCTCGGTTTTTGAGTTGGGCTGCACCTTTAGAGACAGGTTGTATTTGCCAGCAATCTCTACTGCCTTCTCCAGTGGGTCGCCAGCATCTGCCACCCGTTCATCCGCGCACAGCTCATCCATGCGCTTGCGGGCAAAATCAGCCCACGTGGCTGCGGTCAGCTCATCCACGCCCAGGCCCGTCGAGTCTGTGGACTTGCCCTCCTTGCGTGCCCTGCGCTCGGCAGGAAGCAGCGATATTTCCGGCTCCCGCTCCAAGGCACGCATCCCCAAATCGCGCATCAGCTCGTCGTTGATATTGCGCAGCTTGTACCAGTTGCGCATATCCCGAGGTGCAGCCTTCTTCGTCTGCGTATCGTGGTTGGCAAAGACGATATGGTTGTGGACACAGCCGCTTTTACTGTCGGTGTGCGTAGCTACGGTAAACGGAACTCCCGTGCCCTGCGTCAGCCGCATCGCCAGCTCTGAGCCAGCCGCATTAGCCCGAGCTACATCAGCCGGGTCATCCTTATCCAGCTCGTCTTTAGCCCACGATTGGATATAAATAATTGCTTCGTCAGTGCGCTGAGCCGGAGCATAACGCTCCATTTCTTCCACACTGGCTTCCATGAAGTCCACACCCGACCAACGGCCAGCTGTAGCCTGTGGCGAAAAAGATTCAGCGTTAGGTTGAACCGTGCATAAAGCATCAGCTCGCACCTCACCCTTGCGGGCATTGTCTGCCGTTCCATAGACGGCGTAGACCGTTGCCGCGCGGATGTCCTGGCTGTAGTTAATCTTGATTGTGGACAAAGTCCTTCACCTCTTTACGAAGAGAAGAAACCTCGGAGCCAATCGTCTCTACAGCCTCAGACACGGGGGCCACGCCGTCGATATTCGCGCGGCGAGCCAACTGGTTTAGATTGACGCCAATCCGCCGCAGTTGGTCGTTCATCTCGTCAAGGCGGCGCAGCGTGTCCGGGGCCAAGCGCTCTTGCGTCAGCACACTCTCCTCCTCTGCGAGGACGTAGAGAGCTTCCCGGAACACGACGGCCTTTTGCACCCCTACGACCCGTGCGACCTCCTCGACAAATCGGTCTAAATCCTTATCGAGGCGCACGGTGGTGCGCGAATATGTCGAGAACTTGTCTCGCATATCCACCTCCTACTTATCAGGCTTACTGTGGCAGGGTGGCCCCAACTGCTTGTCGCAGCCGGGGCCACAGTCTGTTTGTAAGGGTCACGCTTCTCCGGTGTCGGCCCCCTGAATCTGCTGCGCATCTTCAGGCGTACTCGCCACCGTCAAAGACGGCCCTCACAAACAGGCGGCCAGCAAGCCACTCGGGCACCTCCGGTGCCTCGTGGCGCTGGCGAGGGAGATTCTCTCCCTCGACCCTCTGGCCCTACGCTTGCGGGCCATTCTGGCCCGCGTGCTTCGGGCCTGCGGGGGATTCCTCTGACTCTGTAGAGTCAGAGGAATCGACTTCGAAGCCTTCATCGGCTCCTTCGTCCGCCCCGCGATGTGCGCTCTCGTGTTCCTCGGACGCTTCACAGGAGGTTTCCTCCCGTATACCGATTTCTGCGAACAGTTCCCTTACGGAACCGCCGCGAAATTTGGACCACTTGCTTGAAGGCTCATAAGCGCAGGCGTAGAGAACTTCGCCTAATTGACGCTTAAACTCCTCAACCTTCTTGGCTTCTTCGGCTTCTTTTTGCTCCCGCTCCTGGCGGAGAGCTTCAATCTTTTTTACCGACGAAGCGGTCTGAGACTTCGTAATCATAGTTCTGGTTCCCATCCTTTACTGGTGTCTTTTTCTTCTGGTTCATTCTGGAAAAGTGGGGTGAATCGCGGGTTTTTGACCCGAGGGACACGAGGCTTCTTTTCCCGCGGCGGCTGCGGTGGGTAGCCACCTTGATTCTGCTTTTTCCGCCGCGACTGAGCGCGCTCATCGAGGGTTTGCTCTAGCTGATCAAGCTCAGCGTCAACCTTTTCTCCCTCCGCTTTAAGCTGCTCCAAAGACACTTCTTCTTTTGGGGCGTGCTGGGCAAAATCGTCCAGAATCTCCTGGACTCGGTTGGAACGACGGATAATATCGGCGCGGTCTAGACCAACCAAACCGGCGATAAGCCCCTTCGCAGACTCCTCCGCGGCGTACCTGCTCTCCTCCATTTCCGCGCCTGTTTTAGCTCCACTGCGCGGCGCTCGTGGGGCGCTCGGCATCCGTGGTGCTCGGGGCGATTGTGGCTCCATATGTTCCTCCTTATCTTGGGTTGCGGTGTATTGGTGCCATCGGGAACTCGGTCTAAGCACCCGATGGTTCAAGACTTAGCTGGGGTGCTGTTGCTTGCATGGTTAGCGTCTCTGTGACGATAAAAGTGCCTATAGGAGGGCCGCGAGAAAGCTTCATACCAAACCGACCAGGGGGAGGGGTGCTAGACATAGCCATCACCGCGATTCAGCTCATCGGCAAAGGCACGAACAGCATCCATATCGGCATCGCGTAGCACCGTCGAACGCCGAACCTTCTTGCTCATGTGATCCCACTGCGCCCGGGTGAATTCACCCATCCCCAAAGAGGACAACCAACCCACCTTCTGAGCCACGGAAACGCGAACAGCCAAACGGTCAACGACGACAAGACCAGCCTTATGCGCGGCAACGAGTTCGGTGAGTAGGGCACTGTCAGCCGTACGGATACGACGACCCCGAGCAGACTCAAAACGCTTAAACCAGGTCTCCCAATCATGACCCGTGCGCAGACACCCAGTAGGACGGTCAACACCTGTGGTCCCATACCGAACCAACTGCATGTGACCAGCGATCCCACGTGCATGCTTATAGTCGTCGACTGAGTCCCACGCGCAAGTGTCGAACCCCGCCATTTCGTTGCCGTCAATCACATCAACCCGGAGCGTGCCACGTAGAGGCTGCCGTTTTAGGTCAAAGTCCACCGTTGAGACCTCAGGCGTGCGATCCACCGGGTGGAAGTCCAACCGGTTTACGGACCGCGACAACTCCCGAAATGTTGGGAAAGACGTGTAGGGGTTAGGTATCTTTCCCCGGCGTGAAAGAGCGGTATCGCGAAACCAGCGACGCTCCGCGACGGTCCCACGTTCAACCTCCTCAGGAACTTTCAACCCAGCCTTAGCGAGCACACCGTGTTCCAGCAAGGACACATTGCCACGCGTCGAGAAATTCACTAGATCGTCCTGGTAGTGCTTGATCTCCCAGACCGTCGGATCACCTACCAACGCACGACGAGCGGCACGGAACACATTCGCGATGCCAAAGCAATCAAAGTGCTCAATCTCTTCAACAGGCGTGATGAAGCCGTCAGTCGTGACAGACAGAATCGGAATCGTATTGGCCATCGCCAGAAGAAGAGCGCGAACAAGCGACGTTGTCATCGACGCGTGATAGGGAGAGGTTACGGACGACCCACCAATAGACTCCATCTCCTCAGCCCATGCACCCCACCCGTTACGCTCGGAGACGTCCTGGGCCAGCTTCCCGTAGACCGAGTTTGTCGCAACCTTGACGGTCTGCTCTTCCAGCGACCCCTTGCCGAAGATCTTCTTCGCAGTCGCACGGTCTTCAACCATCTGTCGGAGGGCGAAGCGCAGTGATCGGGACGGAGTACTATCAGACTGCATGCGCAACCTCATGCGGTAGCCAATCTGAACACGCACCGTCGCCCCCAGCTTCAACGCAAGGTACAACTCAGGTCCAGCGCACCAAGCACCATGAAACCCGTCATACCCCCCAACATCGTCACCTTGCGCGGCTCCAGCACCGTCAGACGTTCGTGGATATAACACGCAGTCACCGACGACCACCGGCAAGCAAGGCGCAACAACATCATCCGGGAAATTCCAACTCACATAGGCAACTAACGGGGTGATGGGACCTAACGGAAAGTCGTCCAGTGTAAGTACCCGGTCCTTCACAACCTCCTCGATACAACCGCCCACATAATCCACATCAATCACCGATGCCATCGCAGATGGGTACGCAGATTGGATATCGTGATCGAAGGTCGGGTAAGGGTGGTGACCAGGAGACAGACAACTGTTCCAGCCTCCGTGAAACGCCATTTTCCACGCAGTGTGGGATTGATTGGCATCGCCGTCCACGGGTACCAACTCTCGTGTGGTGTAATACGAAAGTTGGTCATGGTCTAAAAACGGTTCAGGGTCCGTCAACCGCACGAGACCGCGAAAGTTGATGAGGAAGTCCTTCACCACCTTGTCGCCCATGTAGCGCATGATTCCGTCGCGGACAGCACTGGCACCCGCACCCGAAAGGGTGACAGGCGGAACGATGTTGAGACCCCACAGCATCGCCAGATACTCAACAACGATGACCGCGTCATTCACCCCATATTCGAGGAACGACGTCAGATCGTCACGACGCATTGAGGTCATATTCTCGATTGAGGAACCAACATCAAGCTTAGGAACACCGCAAACATCGCCAAGAGCAGCGAGACTCTTATGACCGGGTGCAGCCTGACACATCGTGTCACGAACGGTCACAGAGAACGGCAACCAGCGATAGCTGTTGGAGCCTTTGCCAGACTTGCGCATGAAGCGGGCAGGTTGCAGCGAAACTAAGCCCCCCGAAGCAGAGGTCACGCGGCGGAGGATGTCATAATGTTTTTCCCCACCATTGCGCTGCTCGGGAGGGCGCCGAAAAGCGGTCAGATCGGCGTTGCCGAAATGACACGCCAGGACGACGGCAATGCGAGCCTTGAACGCCGCATCTCGCGTGGCGGAGTAGTCAAATTTTCCCCGAGGGTTGAGTTTCCTTACATCGCGGACGAGCACGCCACGAGGATCGATAGGCTCCCGAGAGGGTGACAGGACATGCAGACCGCCTGCAAGACTGACGATGTAGAGAGCATCCTCAAGGTAGATGCGATCACCCGCCAGAGGCAACACAACCACCTGTACGAGAACACCATCATCGAGAGCATCAGTACAGGCGAACTGATAGCTATCGATGACGCGCTTAGCGGGGTCATCTTCGCGGTAGGTGAACTCAGTATCAAACCCGATCACTTGAGCCCGGCGACCGCCACTACCCATCGACCTCACAGTTGGTAGCTGGCCGAAACTCTTAACATCGACACCGGCATCAACCCCTGCAACCGCAGCGGCTTCCACCGCTGCTGCTGCTGCGGAGTCACGGTGGCCGGAGTCACGATGGCCGGACTCTCCGGTCCGGCCATTCTGCCTCTCCCCTAGGGGATTTTGGCCTGAAACGACTTTAGGGTCTTGACCAGCAGGAACGTCCGTAGAACTGCCTGAAATCGTGGCCAAGGTCTCCGAGACCTTAGCCACAGATCGAGGTTCACGACGTACCAAAACGGTGAAGTACGACGGGTCAGAACGCCCAGGAACGTCGACGGCAGTGTCGACGAGGCGTGATTGCCACTCGGTGCCATTCACGTCAAGCTCGATGAGTTCATGCTCATGACGCACCGTGTCGGGCGCGTCCTTGGGGGAGATCTCTATGCTCCACGCCTCGTTCGCTGTCGTCATGGCTTCTCACCACCGACAACATGCTCATCTAGCCACGCCTCAATATCAGCGATTCTGTAGACGACGAGGTTGGTACCCACGCTGGCGTATCTGGGCCCTTTGCCCTGAACACGCCAGTTGTTGAGAGTTTGAGGGGCAATTCCGATCAGGGATGCCGCTACCGAACTTTTAACCGCAATAGGCTCGGCATGATCGACCAGTTTTAAATTAGAAACACCTTTCAAGGTTTGCTCCAGACATGCTGAAAGGGCCCCGGCCTAGCGGTTATCCGCTTTGGGGGCCTGCATATCCGAGTTGCAAACCTTGGGTTCTTATTGTACCCGGTGCCTCGGTGGCCAACCGTCGCAGGTACGGCTGGTTATATTTTAGCCTACTTGTGAGGGAAAATCAAAGACCGGCGGAAACATCGTAGCCACGACACTGTCCGGTACAGGGTCGATAAGATCCATCGTCAGTCCTTCACCTGCGGCGAAGCGTCGTCCTGCGTTAGGCCGATAAAAGGTGAACGGCAACGTTCGATCAGCTTCGTTCTCCAGAAACTCGAGTCGTGCCTGGAGGTGTTTGCGGACAGCGTGCAGACGCGGGTGTCGCTTCTGACGACCTTTCGTATCATTTTTCACAATGGGGTCCAGATACCTTAGTTCACGAGCTACCGCGCGGATTTCACAGTAGGTTTCAAGGGCGGTAAGCAAGAGCTGTGTGACCTCCTCGCGGGAAAGTGGGGGAGTGAACAATTCGCGAGCGTCAACATAAAGCGGGTGATTATCGTCAACCAACGTGCACAACACTTCCTGGCGTCTGCGCGCGACGTCATCGGTAGACCAAATTGGAAGACGTTCTGAAGGATCCATACCAGCAATGATAACAAATTCGAACCTATTGCAAAAGTGGGTCTATAGTGGTGTGTATGTCCAAGCAAATACGTGCCGCCAGAACGAAACTAAGCCTTGGGGAAGATTCCATCGACCGCGTCGTTGATGCTTTACCGCCGCGAGGTCCATACGAAGCGAAAATCACGGTCCGACTATGGGACGGAACGACTTACCGCCCGACAATCCGGGCAAGGACAAAGGGGGAATTCCGGCGAATTGCCGTCGAGAAGCGGGATAGCAAGCTCAACTCGACGTCGACCAATTGGGATAAGAGCAAGAACTTCTCGGCGTTCATTACCGACGTCTCTAAGCCGGCCATCCGGGCGGCACGTCTGCGACCGAACACGCGCGCCCGGTATGAGCTCGCATTAAAGCAGGCCGAAGCACAGCTAGGAAAACACGCCATTGGCGAAGCTGTGAAATTCCGAACTCTCGAACACGCATTGCAGGCCATCGCCACCGCAAACGGGTCGGAATCTGCACGGCAGGCCCGCACCGTCGTGAGCAAGTACATTCTGGATCAGCTCATCCGCGAGGGTGTTATCGACCACAACCCGTTACGCGGAATCAGCATCGACCTCGGCGAGGTCAAGAAGGGCAATAAACCACAAGGTGGTCACGCCCTGACGAACGCCCAATACGACGCCGTTGTAGACCATCTCATTGCACGCGATACCGCCAGACCGTTACCACCGGGCACGGACAGACGAGCAAGCTCCATCGCAAAACATGACAACGTGGTCGCGCTGGCACTACTGCAAGCGGGGACGGGACTTCGCATCTCCGAGGCACTGGCAGTGACGAGGCATTCTGTAAAAGTCGCTAATGGGCAGATCGCTATCAGCATTACATCTGAGCAATCCAAAACGCACAGAGGCCGTTCTATCCCGTTCCTGGACAAGCGTGTCGAAAAGTTTTGGTTAAACCGGCTCGACGGACTAGGAACGGCCGACCCACTGATCCCTTCGCCAGGAGACAAGCAGGCGCACTGGCGCACCGACAACGCCGTGAAAGCGTCAGCGACTCTGTTTAAAGATGTCGGCGCGCAGGTCCAGGACGACCACATCGCTTTAATGAGATCCCATGACTGGCGCACGGTGCTCAATAACCGGGCCATCGCGCGAGGGGTGCCCGCCCAGGTGCGTGCAGCCTACTTCGGGCATGACGTCGACGTGAACGCGCGCAACTACACGGATTGGACTGATGTCGACGCTATGCGGGGAGCCTTGAATCTCGGTGAAGAAAGTGGGACTCAAAACGGGACTTAAGAGTCGGTAATCCGCGGTAAGGCGCAGTAAGGCCCAGTATGCTTATACCTCTCTAATCAGCAGGTAAAAGGGTAATAACTGCAGGTGGCTCGAACTTGAGGGTGAGAACCCAGAGGTCGTAGGTTCGAATCCTGCCCCCGCTACCAACTTCCGGGCCCCTACCAGTGGAAACGCTGGTAGGGGTCTCTTTCGTTTTATGCTGAAATCGCCATTTGGTGCACTAGTCTCAAAATCCTGCACCGCGCAATCCCGCAACCGGATCTGCGCTTCACAAAGAGATCACTGCAGCACAACGACGCGGATATGATGATTTTGCCAAGAATTTCGGTCCTGACGTCGATACCTATACTCGGAACGAAGTGAGAGCCATCGAGGTAGAGGCGCACACCTCGGTCGGATTCAGCCAATCTGAAGCGGAAGCACTAACCGATTATGGTATCGAGAAGCTCAAGCAACAAGGCTTGTCTCAACCTACAAATATCCCGTGGAACCCTGGAGTGTTATAAGAGTGTTAACGCAGCCCACCAACGAACAGCTGACGCAATTTCAATCGGACCTCGAAGACATCGTCACGCCAACCATGGAACAGCTTCACACGCGAATCCAGGAAACAGGGCCCCTGTCATCTGATGACGCAATCAGATTCGTTGCAGATATCACTGCGCTGACAATATTCGAGCTGGCCGAGCGACTTGACGGAAACGCTGACAAACCCGGCGCCCTCAGCTACAGGTTCGCTGCAGCAGAAGGGGAAGAAGTGCGCCTGCCTGCCGAAGTGCTCAGCGCCATCACCGGATGGCTTTCCGCTCTACAGGATCGAAACCCCCTCGCCGGGAAGATCAGCCACCCGTACCCCTTCGACTTTTACGGAGCGAAAGACTATGCATAGCGATTCCGCACTGCTGCTCATCGGACGACTGTATGCGAAAGTTTACGACCAATCCATGGACTCGGATGCCGCTGAGCACCTCCACCACCTGCTGAGCAATATTCATGACACCACCGCCATCGATGAGGCCATCTACGCCTACCAAGGCGAAATACTCGGCATCCTGCTGGATTCAGTGAATCAGTCCGACTCGCTCGAGTTGTACACGGCGAGTACGTCGCAGCGCGAGTCTCTTAACTTGGCCATCACCGCCCTCGAAGATACACCTCAGTCTATGGTGGCACTCGACGCAATTGCGCAGTTGGCGCAGGTTGAACCACCAGCTCCCGGCCAAGCCAAAATCGACATCCCCACGGAAAATCTCTCGAGCGACGCCCGAAAACTTTCAGCGCTCGGCCTCCACCAGGGCATCGCCATTTCGGTCCCGCATTTGGGCATTCCGATCTTGGAAGGCGACGAAACCACTGACATCTCCACCTCGTCTACCGTATTGGGCGAGCAACGTTACGCCTCTGCCAAAGCCGTACCCAAGTGGCTGACTCACTTGTCGGAGGCTCCGTCCGCTAGCTTCGTTACGTACCAGAATTCGCACGGCGAGACCCTCCAGGTCAAGTTTAATGCCAAGGGAAACTACTTCCCGCTTCTTCTCACGAACCATAACGGAGACCGCCGCCTCGACAAACTACCGTCCGCGAGACAAGCCGAAAACCACATCGTGGCCTGGCTAGACAATTCACAATCACCGATCATCTAGCTGCCACTCAAAAGCGGTTTGGGTCTGTTTACTTTGGAGATAGAAAACTGGGGCCTGACCCCCCGACGTGTCTAATTTCCGGGGTCAGGCCCATGAATGTCATGCGCAGGCTAAAAACGGTGGCCTGATTAAGATAAACTGATTGGTAAGGAATTTGTTGTGAAAGAAAGAACGATCATTCCGGGAATACTTTTTGGAATTGTCTTGGGCGTCGCAACCCTTTATGGCGGAGTGCTCCTGTCCACATGGCTTCCAATACCTTTCGTCTTCTATGGGCTACCTCTACCTTCATTGGTGGTGTTGGGTGTATTAGCCATATCTGTCTACATGTTGAAAAAGGATCGGCTTAGCGACCGATCATGGCGTGCTTTTGCCTTCACATTCGCCGCGGCTTTCGTCGTATCAGCGTTCTTATGGGTGAGCACCATTTCTGGCTATGGAAACTTCGCATAGCCTATAGATATGGAACCGTTGTAAGGCCAATGACAGTTAGCCCCTCTAGATTGATGAACTGCTCCCCATTCGCCGATGAGGGCCATTTTCGTTTTCTTCGGCGGCCAGCGGCAATGGGCACGGCTTGCACTGGCTCTGGCTCAGGGCGCGCCGGTGCCGCTGCTCGACGAGCCTACGACCTTCCTTGATCCCGCCCACGCGATTAGTGTTTTGGAGCTCGTTCGCAAGCAAGCCCGCGCTGGTAAGACAGTCGTTGTTGTGCTGCACGACCACATGTTGGCTGGTCAGTACTCCGACACCAGGGCGGTTATGAACAACGGCGAGGTCATAGCCCGGGGGACTCCCAAGGAAGCACTGCGGAAGGATATTTTAGCCGCAGCCTACGGTATCGATGTAGAAATCTGGGACGATCCTTTCAGCGACGCCCCCCGTCATCGTTTCCCGCGCTGTGCTCAAGGGCTAGAGCATTCGAAAGATGAACACCAAAGACCGCAGTTTGGAGTTCGTTCGCAGAGGCTGTAGATGATCGTGGCTAGAGCGGATTTCGGTTTCCGCTCCTCACCGCTATCCCTCATGGAACTCATCCTGTGGCTGCATGGTCCGTCATGGAGAGGGAAGCAATCAGGCTCTAGACAGTAAACCCTTATAAAGCTAAGGTAAGCCTATGCAAAAGAGAGACTTCATGAATGTGCGTGCAGTTATCGCACTTGTAGCCACCCTAGCCCTAGGCGCAGGCCTTGTTGCGTGTTCTTCTGATTCTTCTCAGGGACCGGGTGAAGATAGGAAAATCGAGCGAGTTGTGGCGCTCGATTGGCGCTATGAGGAAATTCTCAAGGCCCTCGATGTGGACCCAGTGGGAATCGTGGAAATCGGCAAGTCGGAGGCACCAACTACGTTGAAGGGACAGTTAGGTCAGGCGACCTCCGTGGGCCAAGCCAAGCAGCCGAACCTAGAAGTTATCCAGTCTTTGGAACCAGATCTGATTTTGGCTAGCCCTACCCGTCAAGCTGATATCATGCCGCAACTGGAAGAGATTGCGCAGACGGAATCCTACCCAGATGAAACTTACTCGGACGTGCTGGACTCGATGGATGAGATCGCGGCCAAACTCGGCAAAGAGGAAAAGGCTAAAGATGTCCGTCAGCGCATCGAGGACAAGATTGCTCAGACCAAGGACACGGTAAAGCCGGGTAGTCGTGCTGTCGTGGCTGGCTGGTCCAGCGAGATGCTCTATACCTGGGTCAACCCCTCTTTCTCTCAGTCGCTACTGAGTAAAGTGGGCTATGACTATGCCTTCGAAGGCGAGAAGTCTTCTATCGAATCTAAGACTGATGTAGCGGAACTGACCGGTGATAAGCTCCCTGGAATGAAGGCTGACCGAGTCTTTATGTACAAGGACGTCGAAGCGTTTAAAAAGACGCCCTATGCCAAGGGCAGCGGTGACATCGTAGAGGTAGACCAAGATATCTGGTCGCGCGCCCGCGGGCCATTATCTGCCGAGCATATGCTCGATGACATTATCGCCGCTGAAAAGTAGTGGCACCTCGAACTAAAGCCAGCGTCTGCTTGGTCCTTGCAACCGCTGCCGCTGCCTTTGTGTGGTGGTGGCGGCTCCGCCATGTTCAGGTGCCAGTTGATACCCCGTGGTTAGAAGAAGAGCTGCATAGCGTGGCTTTTGACCGTCTCCTTGCTACCACGGTGGTCGGTATTGCACTAGGTGTAGGTGGGTTATTGCTGCGCACGGCAACCGCGAATCCGCTCGCCGATCCGTCCATCACTGGTGTGAACTCCGGTGCGGCACTCGGTGCAGTCGCAACCGCAATGTTTTTAGGAAGCGAAACCTCGAGCGTTGACCAGCTGCCCGGTGCGCTGCTGGGTGCGGGGATTGCTGTGGGGGTGACGGTGGGCGTCGGCAAGAGCGGTGCGATCCAGCGCATGGTACTCGTTGGCGTTGCCGTTTCCGCACTGTGTAGCGCCTTGACCTCCATTTTCCTGGTGGTGGATGAAGCTCAACTGGCGACGGTGATGTCGTGGCTTTCTGGCCGGCTTGCCGGTGCACGCCTAAGCGATACTATGCCCGCGCTGATCGCTGTGCTGGTCGTGGTTCCCTTGACCTTAATCGGTGCGAAAACGCTGGACTTGCTCGTAGCTGGCGATGCCGTGGCTGGTGCTGTGGGGGCGAAGCCGGAGCGCATTCGGTTGGCTGCCATTGTGGCGGCGGTAGTGCTCGTTGCTCCTTCGGTAGCCGCAACCGGGCCGATTGGATTTTTGGGGCTGATGGCCGCGACCGTAGCGTGGCGGGTGTGCGGCCCGCACCATCGCATGGGGCTATGTGTGGCTGGAATTGTAGGAGCAGCGGTGCTTCTGGTGGCCGACTCGGTTGGGCAGGCAATCTGGGCGCCAGCCGAGACCCCAGTGGGCATCGTGACTTCTTTGGCTGGCATGCCCTTAGTGCTGTGGTCCGTCCATGCGCTAGGGAGGAGGAGACATGCGGCATAAGAGAATTGTAGGGGTTCTAGTAGGACTCATCCTGGCGTTGATATTGAGCGCAGTTATCGGCATGGGCGTCGGTGCGGTGATGAAATCGCCGGGCGAGGTGACCACTGGCTTCTTTACCGGAGATCCGCTCATATGGAAGTACCGCGCACCGCGGATCTTGGTGGGTATTTGCGCGGGCAGTGCCATGGCTGTTTCTGGCTGTATATTGCAATCCGCGCTACGCAATCCCTTGGCCGCACCAGATACGGTGGGTATTACCTCCGGCGGTGGGCTCGCGGCCGTTGCGGTACTTATGGGAGCAGGCGCCCTGCCGGCCCACCTGCTGACCTTTATCGCCTTTATCGGCGCGTTGGCTGGAACTGGGTTGGTTCTCCTTCTCGCCGGACGCGGGGCAAGCGATCCGGTGCGCCTGCCCCTTACCGGGGTGGCGGTATCTTTTGGGCTGGGTGCCATCACCGAATTGCTCCTGGTGCGCGCCGCGCCAGAGGCAGGAGCGGCCATGACATGGCTGAAAGGTTCGCTTTACGCCCGCTCGCTTGGCGACGCCACTATTGTCGCCCCCTTTATCCTTCTCGCCCTAACCGCCGCGATGGTGGTGGCAAAACACCTGGATATGCTCGCACTGGATGGTTCCACCATGGCCGGCATTGGAGTGAACGCCAAGATGTGGCGCCTCATAGCAATAGCTTTGGCCGTTATCCTCGGCGCAGCGGGAGTCGCCGCGGCTGGGGTCTTGGGCTTCGCCGGGCTCATCGTCCCACATGCTGCCCGCTTGATGGTTGGTTCGAACCTGCGCCGGCAAATGCCCGTGGCGGCCCTAGGCGGCGCGACCCTCGTGACTGTATGCGATACGTTCGGTCGCTGGGCCTTCGCCCCCACGGAAATCCCCGTTGGCGCGCTCATCGCGCTGATTGGCGCACCCTATTTCATTTTCCTATTGACTGGGCTAACCCGAGTGCGAAATGGAGGCTAGACATGACATTGACATGTAGCGGATTGACCGTGGGTTACGGTGGTCCCGATGTGGTCAAAGATGTAAATCTCCGCTTATCTAGCGGTCAAGTAACGGCTCTGATCGGGCCGAATGGCTGCGGCAAATCGACGCTTCTCAAAACATTGGGGCGCCAACTTACGCCCAGCGCAGGCGCGGTGTACCTCGCGGACCAAAAAATTAGTGAGTATTCCTCGCGTGCCTTTGCCCGTGAAGTTTCTTTTCTGCCACAACACCCTGCGGCTCCGGAAGGGGTACTAGTGCGCGACGTTATCGGCTACGGCCGCTATCCCTATACAGGGGCGCTAGCGACGATGCGGGCCGGAGATCATGCAGCGGTTGAGCGTGCTGCCTCGCGTGCTGGGGTGAGCGAGCTTCTCGACGTCCCTGCTGCAGACCTTTCCGGCGGTCAACGCCAGCGTGTTTTCCTCGCCATGACCTTGGCCCAAGAAACACCAATTACCTTGCTTGACGAGCCGACTACTTACCTCGACCCTGCGCACCAACTGTCCATCTTGGAGCTCATCCGAGACCTCAATGGTGCCGGGACCACAGTGGTCATGGTGGTTCACGATATGGTCCATGCTGCGCGTTACGCCGATCGAATCGTAGCCATGCGTGAGGGGCGCATTGTGGCCGAAGGGCCTACCGAGGAGGTGATGACCGCTGAACTCGTACGCGAAACCTTCCAAGTTGAGTGTTTAGAGATGACTGATCCATCCACCGGTAGACGCTTTCCTATCCCCATTTCCGTGCACGCTCCTGAACTTTCTGGAACCCTAGAAGGAAGAAGATAAATCTATTAAAAGGAGTAAGTAGCAATGGCGAACGAACTAGGCCACGAGGTCGACTTGGACCGTAACGAATACAAGTACTTAGCTTCTGAGGATTCTGTGTCTTCAGCTGCTAAGTCTGACAAGTCCTCCGGGGCGGCTACGGGTGTCGCTGCTGGTGCAGCTGCTGCGGGCGCCGCAGGTGCTGCCGGCCTGTCCAAGCCGGTCGGTAAGCCATCTGCGGACGGAGATGAGCCCACCGCAAGCAAGTATGAGCCGCAGAACCACGTTGTCGCTGGTGCGGAGGAAGAACATGTTGGCAAGGCCGCAGAGCAGCCGGACCTGCAGGAAGCGCTGGATGAGAACAACGCGGACTATGCACCGAGCCAGCACATCGTAGGTGAGGCAAAGGAAGAGCACATTGGTTCTGCCCCACAGCAGCCGGACCTGCAGGAAGCGCTGGATGAGAACAACGCGGACTATGCACCGAGCCAGCACATCGTAGGTGAGGCAAAGGAAGAACACATTGGTTCTGCCCCACAGCAGCCAAACATTGATCTGGAAGCCTCGGGCGAGACCCCAACCTCTGTCAATGATCTGGATGTAGATCCAGAGATGTCTGGCGATGACCGAGACGAAGCAGATGACGTCACCGGCGAGGCTGGCAATGAGCGTTTGGACCAGCTGAAGGGTAAGGCATCGGAGGCAGGTAGCGCCGTAGGTGATGCCTTCCAGCGTGCTAAGGGCTTTGTGGAAGATAAGGCTCACGAGTACCAAGAAGAGACCACGAAGAAGGGCGGATTCTTCGATCGCGTCAAGGGCGCTGTTCGTGACGCACGCGAATCCATCGAAGATAAACGCAAGAATTAGATCCACGTTTTCTTCGGATTAAAGGGCCGTCTCCTTACAGGGAGGCGGCTTTATTTGATCGAAATATACTCGGCAATCATCCGATCTTTTGTGGATACCGTAGAGGAAAAAGTTCTCTTAACGTGATGGGGGAGAAGAGGTTGCACCCTTAGTAGAGGATCCACAGGTGCTGCTTGTCAACGAACCCACGGCTGTCCTAAGCTGCTGCCGCTCCCAGCATGACCTGATGTTCAATTCCTGGTGAGCACCACAAAAAGGTAGAACGGACAGCTTAAAGGCGAGATGAATGCGGCTATCGTTGCCGCTTAGTCCAGCGCGTGGAGATATAGCCTGCTGATAAGCAGGCGCCTCGGCACGTCCACAAGGGGGCGCAGGAAGGGTAGGAAGGGCTCTGAGGCGGCGTCGATAAGCAATACCGTGCGACCATCGCGCAGACGCTCTAGGGTGAAGGTCTCTTCGCCGCGCTCGAGGTGTCCAGGGAGGGTGCCATAGGTGAATCCGCAGCGGCCATCCTCATGGAAGACATCGACTACGCGGCAGTGAAAATCCCATGGACCCAAGCCGAGGGTGACCTCCGCGCCGAGCTCCACAACCTCATGGGTCGGGCGGACACGGAAAAGGCCGCTGCGTTGTACTGACCAGCGGAAAAGTCGGTGTGCGGCGGCGTCAAAGTCAGCATCGATAACCCGCGACATATGCAGCTGTGGAAAGTCGGAGACATCAGAATAGGACAGCGGTGTGGGCATGTTCTCCATGATAGGGGAGGGGTGATCACCCCCGAAGTCTGGAAGAAATATAACGGCTTGGACACAGTCACAAGAGTTTGCTGTTTCCACAATTTTTTCGTGCCACTATCGAGTTTGCACGATGTTGACAACTGAAAGTAGGTACCTTGATGCTTCGCATTCCGCACCTCAAGAAAGTCCTAGTGGGCTCGGCTTTCGCTGGTGCGTTTTTCCTGGGTTCCCCGGCCGCAGGCGCCCAGGAATTGCCCCAACCGGATTTCGACTCCGCAGGGATTATTAACCAGGTCCGCGATAACCTAGCGGGGGTCGGCATCCAGACCCCGCAGGTGGATAAGAATGTTACCGATGCCGTGGATTCCTCTGTGCGCAACGCGCAGCAAGCCGTGCAGCAGAACCTGCAGCAAGGACAGTACGCGGAGCCGATGACTAATCCGAATCCCATCGGTCTAGCGGAGCAGGCTACCCAGCCGGAGTTTAAACCGAAGGGAACCAATCCGAACTATAAGTGGAAAAACGATGGATTTTCCAAGGTAGCCGCCGGAAAGCCACAGGCTGATTACGTCCTGCACCGTGTGCCGGGTTCCATGTTTGATGCCCCACGCATTCCAGAAGAGTCTGTTGCAGCCATGAATCAGGGTGACTCCCTCTATGGTCCAGGCACCCCGCTCTACGTCAATGACAAGACGATGTGTACTCTGACCGCGGCAGGCAACGATAATGGTGGCCGCAAGGTGGGGCTGACCGCTGGCCACTGCGGCAATGTGGGCGATTCAGTTACCTCCGCTGATTCGGAGCAAATCGGCCCGACGGGCACCGTGGTGTCTAAGAACGAGGACTTGGACTACGCCGTCATTGAGTTCGGCTCCAAGGCTAAGGTGTCCCGTTCCTACAATGGCGTAACTGTCAATGAACTAGGCGGTGGCGTCAAACCGGGCCAGCAGGTGTGCAAGCAGGGCGTTGCCACCGGCAAGACCTGCGGTATTACCTATCAGCAGGCAAAGAAGATTCAGGTAAACCAAGTCTGCGCCATGATGGGTGATTCTGGTGCGCCGTTGCTCGTCAATGGCCGCCTCATTGGTTCCATTTCCGGTGGATTCCTGCCGGTGAATTTCCCGTGCCGTACCCCATTGCAGGGGCCGGTTCATAACCCGACTGCTGCCACCAATATGGATGCGGTCTTGGCGGATATGAACCGCCGCGGTGGCGTAGGTGCCGGTTTCACGCTGCCTGAAGACTAGCTGTACTGAGGCATTCGCCCGCTCCCCAGCTCGGGGAGCGGGCTTTTTGCGTCCCTGCCCGGTGCCGATAATCACAACTAATCGGAGCTTGTGTGAAAAGCTTAGGCGGACTAAGGTTAGCCTTATCTAGTAGCTACTTAGGTGTGGCTAATATCACCGGCATGGTCCGGTCAGAGAGAACTGAGGTAACCGCGCGATGTTGCAGCTGTCCTTATTGTCCCGCACCCGGCGCAAACCGGGGTGCGAAAAATCCGAGTGTATGCGCGCCGATCAGGCACCGGTAGACGCTTTGGTGGAACTTCCTGAGTGCTGCTTGCAGCACGCCATCGACGAGCGGCCGGCGTTGGCGCTGCGCTTGCGGGAATTAGGTTTCCGCCCAGGTGTGCGCGTACAGATCGGCCGCAAGGTAGCCGGCGGCGCGCGCCTAGTTACCGTAGGCACCGCCCACTATGCGGTGGATGCGGCTACTCTTCGCCAGCTCGAAGTCATCCCGGTGGCAGCATAATGGCACGGAAAACCGCTGCGCCGAGCTGCCATTCCACCTCCTCGATGCGCATTGCGAAGGAGGGAACGCCGGTCCTCGCATTGGTCGGGGCTCCAAATTCCGGCAAATCTACCTTGTTCAATGCGCTAACCGGAGCGAAGGTGCAGACCGGAAACTGGCCAGGTACCTCCGTTGAGATAAGCCGTGGCTTGTGGAATGCGCAGCCAGAGGCCTTTGACATCATTGATCTTCCTGGTGCTTATTCATTGGATCCAATGAGCCCAGACGAGGAATTTACCCGCGATATGCTCGTGGAGGCTCCGCCGTGTGAGCGCCCCGATGTGGTTGTGGTGCTCGTGGACGCCACTGCGCCGGCGCGCGGACTGAACCTCGCTTTCCAGATTGCGGAGCACCCATACCGGGTAGTGATTGGGGTGACCAAGGAGGACATCGCCAAGCAGCAGGGCATAAGCATCGATACGTCCGCGCTTTCACACGAGGTGGGCATCCCGGTGGTCAGCGTTAACGGTCGGCGGCGTGAAAACTTGGATGCGCTCGAGCGCGAGGTTGCCCGTGCAATGCACACTGATCCGCGGACCATCCGGCCCAATGCTGACCTAGACCAGCGCTTTGTGGATTTGGACGCGGCGGAAAAGGCTGCCGTTTCACGGACGGATACTGGCGAACCGCTCAGCCACCGCGCGGACCGCCTAGTCTTGCACCCAGTGCTCGGGCCGATTCTGTTTCTGGCGGTGATGTGGGCGGTCTTCTTCATCACCACTACTGTCGCGGGTCCGCTACAGGACGGATTAGAAGCATTCATCACCGGCCCGGTCTCCGCCGCTGCGCGCAGCATCCTCCCGGATAACTGGCTGCTCACAGGCTTGTTGGTGGATGGTCTCATCGGTGGTGTAGGCATGGTGCTCACCTTCGCGCCGCTTCTTGCGCTGATGTTTTTGTGCTTGGCGGTGCTGGAGGATTCCGGCTATATGGCGCGCGCGGCCGTGGTCACTGACCGCGTGATGCGCGCCATCGGCCTGCCGGGTAAGGCTTTTATCCCCATCGTGGTGGGCTATGGCTGCAATGTACCGGCTATCTCAGCCACGCGCGTGCTTGGCGACGTCCGCCACCGCATCCTCACCTGCCTGCTTATTCCCTTTACTTCATGCTCTGCGCGTCTCATCGTATTTATGATGCTGGCACAGGTATTTTTCCCTGCTCATGCCGGTTCCGCGGTATTTGCCATGTACGTGCTGTCCATCGCTTTGGTGGTGTTGGTAGGCCTGGCGCTGCGCCGCACGGTGTGGCGGGCCATGCCGGCCGAAGCCCTCGTTATCGACCTTCCGGCCTATCAGCTGCCCACCTTTAGACTCACCATCTCAGTAATGTGGGTGCGCCTCAAGGGCTTCTTACATACCGCCGGCGGCATCATCGTGGCCACGGTGGTAGTCATCTGGCTGCTCATGTCCATCCCGGTCACCGGCGGGCACTCCTTTAACGAAGAGGCAGTGCCGCCACAGGATTCCGCCTATGGTGCCGTTGCTCAGGCAATGTCTCCCGTCTTTGCCCCGGCAGGCTTTGGTTCTTGGTCGCTGACCGGACCCTTGGTCACCGGATTCGTGGCGAAGGAAACCCTCATTTCCACGTGGGCACAGACGTACGCAGTCGAAGACGTCACTGACGATGCACCGGAAGAGCAAGCAGAATCCCCACTGGCCAGCCATATCCGCGCTGATTTTGATGCGGCCTCTGGCGGGCACGGGCTCGCGGCAGTATGGGCGTACATGGTATTCCTGCTGGCCTACACCCCGTGCGTAGCCACGGTAGCCGCGCAGCGGCGAGAAATAGGCTGGAAGTGGACACTCATCGGCTTCGCCCTACAACTCGGCTCCGCCTGGATCCTGGCGGTGGGAGTTTTCCAAGTCCTCAAGGTCTTCCTATGAGCCCCACGGAGCAGGTCAAGGAGGCCATTAAACAGGGAAAATCCAACCCGGCTGACATTGCAAAAGCTACTGGGTTAGGGCAGGGGACCGTGGAAATCATCCTCGCCCACCTCGAACGCACGGCGGAGCTGGTGCGTGAATCGCTCACTTCGTGCCCCACCGGCGGCTGCGGCAGTTGCGCGCAGGCGGGTGGTTGTTCCGCTGCAGCTACCGAGCACCGCGGTCCGGTGCTGCTCCAGCTGCGGAGAAGACCCTAGCCCTGTAGCGCGGCGAGGGCGTGCTTATGAAGCAGTCCGTTGGAGGCTACGCCGGATCCGCCATGCGGGCCGGGGTTTCCTTCAAGGTCAGTGAAGGTACCGCCGGCCTCGGTCACGATGAGCGAGGGCGCAGCGAGGTCCCACAGGGAAACCTCCGGTTCGGCGGCGATATCTACTGCGCCTTCGGCGACGAGGCAATAGGACCAGAAGTCTCCGTAGCCGCGCAGGCGCCACGTTTTATCCGTTAGCGCGAGGAATTTATCGCGCAATCCGCGCTCAGCCCATCCGGTAAGCGAGCTCATCGCCAGCGAAGAATCGGAGAGCTTTTCTACGTGGGAAACGCTCAAACGCTTCGGCTCGCCGCCGAACACGCGGAAGGCACCCGCGCCCTTGGCCGCGTACCAGCGGCGGCGCAGGGCGGGAGCGGAGACGACGGATACCACCGGTTCGCCGTCTTCCAAGAGGGAAATGAGCGTGGCCCATACGGGCACGCCACGCACGAAGTTCTTGGTGCCGTCGATGGGATCGATGACCCACTGGCGGCCTTTATAACAGGCCTCGCCGCCGTATTCCTCGCCCAGCACCTCATCGCGCGGGCGGGAGCGCTTGAGGGATTCGCGGATTTGCTTCTCACAGGTGAGGTCCGCATCCGATACGGGAGACATATCCGGCTTTTCCTTAACGGAAAGATCCGAGGCCTCGAAACGATGCATGGTTACCACATCGGCATGGCCCGCCAGCTCGAGCGCGAGGCCCAAGTCTTCTTTGAACTTACCCACGGAGCCAATCCTCCATCTGATCCACTACCAATTTATTGCCGGCGAGGCACCATTCGACACCGCCGGCTTCTACCTTGCGGGCGGCACCACCGGCTGCTTCAACGAGAGCTTTGCCGGGGAACCAATCCCAATCCGCTACCGAATGCTGCATCCATGCGCCCCACGTGCCATCGGCTACGGAGGACAGGTCAACAGAACCGGCACCGAGCATACGGACTGTAGCAAAGTTTTCCGCCACGCGCTGCCATGCCCCGCGGATATCCGCATCCATCAGCGAGGTCGGGTGCAAATAGGTAGATAGCGAAATCTGCTTGGCTGGCTGAGCCGCAAGGCGGGAAACTTCTTTGCCGTCCAGAGAAGTGGGGTAGTCGCGGCCACCGAACCACGTATAACCCATGGCGGGGCGGTGGACGGCGCCGAGGGTGATCCCGGTGGCGTCGGCAAGCGCGAGGGCAGAGCACCAATAATCGGAGCCGGAAGAGAAATTGTAGGTGCCATCGACTGGGTCAATGACCCAGGTGCGGCCGGACTGGGATTCGCGGGCGGCGCCCTCCTCACCCAGGATGCCGTCCTCCGGGCGCACGGCCTCGAGCACGCCCGCGACGAAGCGCTCGGCCGCGCGGTCTGCATCCGTGACAACGTCCGAGATGGAAGTCTTTTGCTCCACGTCAACGCCCATCTCGCGCAGGCGCCACGCCAAGCGTCCGGCGTTATAGACGAGGGCCTGCGCAAGGTGCGCATCCCCGTCATCCGCATGCGCGACAATAAAGGTCTTGATGACCGCGTCGATCATCTCCTGCAAGCTCGGCTTTTGATCCATGCCCACCATTGTCACCCTAAACGCGGCCGATGGCTAATTGTGATGGCCCGGTGGGTAGGATTGGGGCCTATGCGTCCCGAAGTAACAGCACGGCTCAAGCAACTAGAATCCACCCTGACCACCATTGAGAAGGTCATGGACCCAGAGGCTTTGGCTGCCCGCATTCGGGAACTAGAGGCCCAGGCCGGGGATCCATCCCTGTGGGACGACCCCGTACATGCCCAAAAGGTCACCTCTGAGCTTTCCGCAGCGCAGGCGAAGGTTCGCAAGCTAGAAGCGCTGCGCGGGCGTCTCGAGGACATGCCCGTCATGTACGAACTTGCGGAAGAGGAAGGGGATTCTTCCCTGGCAGACGAGGAGCTCGATTCCCTGGAGTCCGCCATCGAATCCCTAGAGGTCACCACCATGCTTTCCGGTGAGTATGACCCGCGTGAGGCGGTTATCAATATTCGCTCTGGTGCCGGCGGTGTGGATGCGGCGGACTGGGCTGAAATGCTTATGCGCATGTATACCCGCTGGGCAGAAAAGCACGGCCACAAGGTGGATGTATATGACATTTCCTATGCGGAGGAAGCGGGCATCAAGTCAGCCACGTTCGTAGTCCATGGTGAGTACATGTACGGCCAGCTTTCCGTGGAACAAGGCGCGCATCGCTTGGTGCGCATCTCGCCTTTTGATAATCAAGGCCGACGCCAGACCTCCTTCGCCGAGGTGGAAGTCCTGCCGGTGGTGGAACAGACCGACCACATCGATATCCCGGACAATGATGTGCGCGTCGATGTTTATCGTTCTTCTGGTCCGGGTGGCCAGTCCGTCAATACCACCGACTCGGCGGTGCGTCTAACCCATATTCCCACCGGAATCGTGGTCACCTGCCAGAACGAAAAATCGCAGATTCAAAATAAGGCCTCGGCTATGCGCGTGCTGCAGGCAAAGCTCTTGGAGCGCAAGCGCCAAGAAGAACAGGCGGAGCTCGATGCGCTGGGCGCTGGTGGTAACGCGTCCTGGGGCAACCAGATGCGCTCTTACGTGCTGCACCCGTACCAGATGGTCAAAGACCTGCGCACCAACTTTGAGGTGGGTGATCCCTCCAAGGTGCTTGATGGCGATATCGATGGCTTTCTTGAATCCGGCATCCGCTGGCGCATGCAGCAAGAGCAGGACTAGTTAGGAAAACAACGAAGGCCGAACTGAGAGGATTGTCTCTGCAGTTCGGCCTTTGTCTTGAGCTCGCGGCGAAATCTTATGCGGGGAAGTGCATCGGTGCACCTGGTCCCAGCGGGAGACCGATGAGGTACCAGATGACAAAGAAGATGAACCAGCCCACCAGCATGCATAGCGAGTAAGGAAGGGCGAGCGACATCAAGGTACCCACACCCGTGTGCTTGTAGTAGCGCTGCAGGAAGGTCAACGCCAGCGCGAAGTAGGGCGACATTGGGGTGATGATATTCGTCGGTGAGTCACCGATACGGAAGAGCATCTGGGAGACCTCGGGTGAGACGCCAACATACATCATCATCGGTACGATGACCGGGGCCATAAGCGCCCATTGGGCAGAGCCAGAGGTAATGAATAGGTTGAGCAGTGCCACCATGGCGACCAGCGCGGCGAACATGAGCAACGGCGGCAGGGACCAGTGCTGGAGTAGCTCGGAGCCCTTAATAGCGGTCCATACGCCGAGGTTGGACCACTCGAACCAAGCGAGGAACTGGGCGACGGCGAAAAAGAGGACCAGCATGGGAACGAGAGTCTCGATGCCCTTGGCCATAAACGTCGGCACATCAGCAAAGGACTTCACGGTGCCAGCCGCCAAGCCATAGGCAATGCCGCATACCAAGAAGGCCAAGGCAATGGGCACCGCGATGGCGCTGATGAGCGGCGACTCCATAAAGCTGTCTTCTTGGCTCGCCAGCGGGGAACCAGGGATAAACAGCAGGGCGAAGAAGGCGGCGAGGAAGATCGCCAGGGTGACGCCGGACGCTATCAAACCACGCTGTTCATTGGGTTTGATGCGCATGGCCTCTTCATCATCCGTGAAGTCGTATTCTTCCTTTTCCCCTTCCGCGTTGGAAGGGCCGCCAGCGGCTTTGGAAAAGGAGACTTCTTCGTAATTGATGTGGTCATGGTCTACCAATTCGCGGGCCTTTTTCACCATGAGGAATTCCGTGACCGCGGTATTGATGAGCGAAAGCACCACGGCGGAAGGGATGACGAAGAAGATATTCGCCAGCGGGCTGACCTCATACTCGGCATCGACGAACTGCGCGGCTGGAGTAGAAATACCAGCCAGCAGGAGGTCGGTGATATTGAGAATCAGCGAGGCATTAAATCCGGCTGACGAGGCGGCAAAGGCCACCATTGCACCCACGATGGGGGAGCGGCCCACCGCGTGGAAGGCCATGGCTCCCAGCGGAATCAGGATGACGTAGATGGCATCGGAGGCCACAGAGCCGGTCACACCGGCCAACGCCACGACGAAGGTAAGCATTTTGGCACTGACCTTGGTGACCATGCCGCGCACCAAGGCGGAAAGCAGGCCGGACTGCTCTGCTACGGCCACGCCGAGCATCACGGCAAGGATGACGCCGAGCGGTGGGAAGCTGGTGAAATTCTCCACGGCGTCTGTAACCATGCGCGAGATATTCTCGGTGGTCAGCAGCGATTCAACCTCAATGGTCTCGCCTGTCTTAGGATCCTCGGCGCTCATGCCAATGAGGTGCCCCAGCCAGGATGTCACAGCAACGATTGCCGCGAGGATGACGAAGAGCCAGAACGGATCCGGCAGCTTATTGCCAATCTTTTCTACAGTGCCTAGGAAGCCGCTTGCAGAACGTGGTTTTTCTTTAGTTTCGGTTTCGGCCATAGTATCGGCACTTTCTGTCGATTGGGTCGGAACAAATTAGTGTCTTAGACCACATTACTTAAATATAGTTCACAGCGCGGTGTCAACTTTGGTTGCTACAGTGATTCGCGTGATTAGATTCGACAACGTGACTAAGGCCTACTCCGCCGAGTCCCGCCCAGCGCTCGATGGGGTGTCTTTCGAGATTACGGATGGTGAATTCGCTTTCCTGATCGGTCCATCCGGTTCCGGTAAGTCCACCTTCTTGGAGCTTATGGTGCGCTATAGCAATGTCAGCGAGGGCGATATTTACTTTGATGATTTCCACGTCAATGAGCTTTCTGGCAAGCAGATCAACGCGCTGCGTCAGTCCATTGGGTACGTCTTTCAGGATTTCCGCCTGCTGCCCAAGCTGACGGTGTATCAAAACGTGGCCTTTGCACTGGAGGTCATTGGCAAGAGTAAGTACCGCATTTCCACCGCGGTCCCGCAGGTATTGGAGCTGGTGGGACTCCACGATCGCCACAACGCCTATCCGCATGAGCTCTCCGGTGGTGAGCAGCAGCGTGTGGCCATCGCTCGTGCGGTAGTTAATCGGCCAAAGCTCTTGCTTGCCGACGAACCCACGGGCAACCTCGATCCCGCCACCGCTGACGAGATCATGGACTTACTGCTGGGCATCAACCGCCGCGGCACCACCGTGGTCATGTCCACTCACAATGCCCGCGCCGTCAATAGGGCGCGCAAGCGCGTGCTGGAGCTGCGCAATGGAGTACTCGTGCGCGATGAGCACGAGGCAACCTATGAGGGGGAAGCATGAAGCTAGGGTTTATTTTCCGCGAAGCCACCAAGGGGCTTGGCCGCAACCTGACTATGACCATTGCCATGATTATCACCACCGCGATTGCGGTCGGGCTCGTTGTCGCCGGCATTATGGTGACCAACCTGACCAAGGACACCAAGGATATCTACCTCGACCGCGTCGAGGTCATGGTTCAGCTCAATGAGGATATTTCTGCCGGAGACCCAGACTGTACGAGTCCGGCCTGCGCGGATATCAAGGATAAGTTGGAGGCGGATGATTCCGTCGAGTCCGTGGAATACCGCAACCGCGCAGAATCCTATGAGCGGTTCAAAGAACTTTTTCAAGACACCGACCCTGTGATGGTGGAGCAAACCTCCCCTGATGCGCTGCCGGCTGCATTCCACGTGCGGCTTGTAGACCCAGAGGATGCCTCCGCAATCGATGCGATTCGGGATAACCCAGCGGTAGAGGACGTCGTCGACCAGCAGCAAGAGGTGCGCAATGCCGCTAGCAACCTCGACTCCATCCGCAATGCCACCTTCATCCTAGCCATCGTGATGTCTGTGGCGGCCATCTTCTTGGTGGCTAATATGGTGCAAATTGCTGCATTCCACCGCACTCGCGAAACGGAGATCATGCGCATGGTGGGCGCAAGCCGGTGGATGACGCAAGCGCCATTCGTCATGGAAGCAGTCTTGGCTTCCCTCATCGGTGTACTCCTCGGCGGGGCCGGCATCTTCTTGGGCAAGTCCCAAGTGGTAGACCCGTCCCTGCAGGGACTTTATGAATCACAGCTGCTTGCTCCTATGAAATCCGGCGATCTCTGGATTGCCCTCCCGCTCGTTGGCCTGCTAGCGCTGGTGGTTACCGCCGTTACGGCCCATATCACCCTGCGGTCATATGTGCGCAAATAGTCTGTTTGCCGGGCCAGTCAAAAGGGCACTACACTGGCATAACTATGGCTAAGAAGGGCAAGAAAAACAAGAAGGCGGCATCCGGCGAGGCTACGCTTGCGACCAACCGCCGGGCCCGGCACGACTACAAAATTCTCGAGGAGTACGAGTGTGGCATCGTCCTGCTCGGCACCGAGATTAAATCCCTGCGGGAGGGCAAAATCTCGCTCAATGATGCCTTCGCCACCATTGACGATGGCGAAGTGTACTTGCGGAACCTCCACATTCCGGAGTACTCCATGGGCTCGTGGACGAACCACAGCCCGCGGCGCACCCGCAAGCTTTTATTGCACCGCCGCGAGATCGACAAACTTTATGGCCAGGTGCGCAATGGCAATAAGACCCTGGTTCCGCTCAAGGTTTATCTCAAAAATGGTTACGCCAAGCTTTCGCTTGCGCTGGCCCAAGGCAAGCAGGACTATGACAAGCGAGAGGATATTAAGCGCCGCGACCAGGACCGCGAAATCTCCCGCGAGCTCGGTCGCCGCGTGAAGGGCATCAATGTTTAAAACAGCGAAAGTCCACGACGTCATCAAGGGTGAGGACACCATCGAAGGCGTCGGGGTGCTGGTGGATCGGATGTGGCCCCGGGGCGTCGCCAAGAGCGATGTGGACTACGAGAAATGGTTCAAGGACGTCGCACCAAGTCCCGAGCTGCGCAAATGGTGGAACCACGACGAGGAGCGCTTCGACGAGTTTGCCCGCCGTTACAAGGCCGAGCTGGATGACAATGACTCCGAAGAGCTCACCCAGCTGCTTGCGCTTGCCGACGCCACCCTTCTCTTCGCCGCCACCAACCGCAAGGTCAACCACGCAGTGGTCCTCAAAGAGTGGCTGGAGGAGCACTTGAGGAAATAAAAGTGGGTGGGGTAGTGTTATACGAACCGTAGGGAAGATGCACTATCCCGTCCCTACCGCATGGGGTTGATTTGGTTTCGACTTCGTGCACTGAGCCAGGGGAAGCGTGCCGGTGCAGGCTAACGACCACCGTATAAGCGTCGTAGCAACCAATAAACGCAGAGAAGAACTCTCAGCGTGACTACGCCCTCGCTGCCTAATTACAGCGACGCGTGTCTGTCAGCCTAGGTTTCGTTCCTGACCTAGAACCTGGCATCGACTAAGGAACTAGCCGGCTGGCCGGGTCATCAGGACCAGTCGGGACTCTTACTGGTGACTGGGCCCATCATCCGGACGTGTTCGCCCGATCCGGAGGGCCGAGGAGAGATCCTGTGCGAACTGCGCACGGAGAAGCCCTGGCAAGGTGACGAAGGACCCGGGTTCAATTCCCGGCAGCTCCACCGATAGGCCCCCGAGAAATCGGGGGCCTTTTTCCATGCAAGGAGCCCGGTGGTCATCTTGCTGTTAATTGTCCGCCCTCCCCAATCCATTTTTGGGATCGCCCACCTAAAGGGGAGCGGTCCACCAGAGAGGCCTTTCAAATATGGGAGAAAGCATCTCGATTGCAGGCTTCCTTGAGGCATTAGTAGCTATGGGGCCACTTAGCCAGGTAAGACTCTGTCATAGTGCCCGTTATCCTGGGGATTTGTGTTGTTTGGTTGTGGTGGGCTAGATTAATCCAAGTCGCCGAGAGGTAGCCGGGAGGTTACTTGATGGTGACATTTTGTACGGACTTGGTTCGATGATTTGACTTTGTTCTTTGAGTTGAGTAAGTTTGTACGGGCTGCCGATGAGAGGTTAACGGGAAGTTAATTTTTTGTTGGTTGGTGGTGATGTTTGAGAACTCAATAGTGTGCCAATGTACTTTTTATTTTTTGTGTGCATGGTTGTGTGTTGATTGGTTTGTCTGCCAGCAGGCTTAGTGGTTTGTTGGTTGGTGTGTGCCGGTTGGGTATGTGAAACACGTACCTTTTTGAATGCTGTTTGGTGTTTCGGCTGCATTGAGATGGATTGGTTGGCATGTGATTGTGTTTACCTTTTTTGGTTTCCTCTTTTTGACCCCGTCGGGTTGAGGGGACTGTTTATTTTTCTTTGTAGTAATTTTTTGGACGCCAGCATGAGCTGCATTTTGTGTGGTTTGTGGTGGTTTGTTCTTTTGTTGGGTTTCGGGCTTTTCACGGCCTGTTTCGGATTTGTTCTGAAATTTTTTTGTGGAGAGTTTGATCCTGGCTCAGGACGAACGCTGGCGGCGTGCTTAACACATGCAAGTCGAACGGAAAGGCCCTGCTTGCAGGGTACTCGAGTGGCGAACGGGTGAGTAACACGTGGGTGATCTGCCCTGCACTTCGGGATAAGCCTGGGAAACTGGGTCTAATACCGGATAGGAGCCATTTTTAGTGTGATGGTTGGAAAGTTTTTTCGGTGTAGGATGAGCTCGCGGCCTATCAGCTTGTTGGTGGGGTAATGGCCTACCAAGGCGGCGACGGGTAGCCGGCCTGAGAGGGTGGACGGCCACATTGGGACTGAGATACGGCCCAGACTCCTACGGGAGGCAGCAGTGGGGAATATTGCACAATGGGCGCAAGCCTGATGCAGCGACGCCGCGTGGGGGATGACGGCCTTCGGGTTGTAAACTCCTTTCGCTAGGGACGAAGCTTTTTGTGACGGTACCTAGATAAGAAGCACCGGCTAACTACGTGCCAGCAGCCGCGGTAATACGTAGGGTGCGAGCGTTGTCCGGAATTACTGGGCGTAAAGGGCTCGTAGGTGGTTTGTCGCGTCGTCTGTGAAATTCCGGGGCTTAACTCCGGGCGTGCAGGCGATACGGGCATAACTTGAGTACTGTAGGGGTAACTGGAATTCCTGGTGTAGCGGTGAAATGCGCAGATATCAGGAGGAACACCGATGGCGAAGGCAGGTTACTGGGCAGTTACTGACGCTGAGGAGCGAAAGCATGGGTAGCGAACAGGATTAGATACCCTGGTAGTCCATGCCGTAAACGGTGGGCGCTAGGTGTGAGGGTCTTTTCACGACTTTCGTGCCGTAGCTAACGCATTAAGCGCCCCGCCTGGGGAGTACGGCCGCAAGGCTAAAACTCAAAGGAATTGACGGGGGCCCGCACAAGCGGCGGAGCATGTGGATTAATTCGATGCAACGCGAAGAACCTTACCTGGGCTTGACATACACCGGATCGGGCTAGAGATAGTCTTTCCCTTTGTGGCTGGTGTACAGGTGGTGCATGGTTGTCGTCAGCTCGTGTCGTGAGATGTTGGGTTAAGTCCCGCAACGAGCGCAACCCTTGTCTTATGTTGCCAGCATTTGGTTGGGGACTCATGAGAGACTGCCGGGGTCAACTCGGAGGAAGGTGGGGATGACGTCAAATCATCATGCCCCTTATGTCCAGGGCTTCACACATGCTACAATGGTCGGTACAACGCGCAGCGACACTGTGAGGTGGAGCGAATCGCTGAAAGCCGGCCTTAGTTCGGATTGGGGTCTGCAACTCGACCCCATGAAGTCGGAGTCGCTAGTAATCGCAGATCAGCAACGCTGCGGTGAATACGTTCCCGGGCCTTGTACACACCGCCCGTCACGTCATGAAAGTTGGTAACACCCGAAGCCGGTGGCCCAAACTTGTTAGGGAGCCGTCGAAGGTGGGATCGGCGATTGGGACGAAGTCGTAACAAGGTACCCGTACCGGAAGGTGCGGGTGGATCACCTCCTTTCTAAGGAGCTTTATTATTCGGGCACAGTTGTGCCTTGTCCTGCCACTTTGTGGTGGGTGTTGGTTGAGTGTGCGAGTGTCATGCTGCCAACGTTGTTTGTTTGAAAATTTCCGGGTGGAAGATACACCTTTAAGACAAAGACCGAGTGTTTGAATGGCGCTTTGTGACACACAGTGTCGTGCACAGTTTGAAAAAAAGTATTTGTTTGTATGTTGGTGCATTGTTGGGTGTCTGGGGCATTATCCCCTTTTTTTGGTGCCTGACCATATGACTGGTGGACACAGTGTGTGTGCTGGTTGATGGTTGGGGTGTTGTGTGAGAACTGTATAGTGGACGCGAGCATTAAACACGTATGACGTGCTGCGCTTTGTGTGTGGTGTGTTGTGTGTGTTTGTGTGATTTCTTTTTTGTGTTTATTTTGTCAAGTTCACTTGTGTGGCCGCCCGCGCTTTTTGTGTGTGGTGGTTTGTGTGTTCGTTATTAAGGGCGCATGGTGGATGCCTTGGCATGCTGAGCCGATGAAGGACGTGAAAGGCTGCGTTAAGCCTCGGGGAGTTGTCAATTAAGCGTTGATCCGAGGATGTCCGAATGGGGAAACCTGGCCCTGGTTATGTGGGGTTACCCTTCAGTGAATTCATAGCTGTTGTGGGGGTTTACGCGGGGAAGTGAAACATCTCAGTACCCGTAGGAGAAGAAAATAATAATGATTCTGCTAGTAGTGGCGAACGAACGTGGATGAGGCTAAACCGTGTGCATGTGATACCTGGTAGGGGTTGTGTGTGCGGTGTTGTGGGCCCTGATGTGCGGTGACTACCATCATCGTGCTTGCGCATTGTTGTTAGGTGAAGTGGTTTGGAATGGCCTGCCGGAGTAGGTGAGAGTCCTGTAGCTGAAGATGATGATGTGTGGGTTGTTGGGTTGCCCGAGTAGCAGCGGGCTCGTGGAATCTGCTGTGAATCTGCCGGGACCACCCGGTAAGCCTAAATACTCAGTGTGACCGATAGTGTATGAGTACCGTGAGGGAATGGTGAAAAGTACCCCGGGAGGGGAGTGAAATAGTTCCTGAAACCATGTGCTTACAATCCGTCAGAGCACCGTGTGTGTGTGATGGCGTGCCTTTTGAAGAATGAGCCTGCGAGTCAGCGGCATGTCGCGAGGTTAACCCGTGTGGGGTAGCCGTAGGGAAACCGAATCCTAATGGGGTGTCAAGTGGCATGTCCTGGACCCGAAGCGGGGTGATCTACCCATGGCCAGTGTGAAGCAGCTGTAAGAGGTTGTGGAGGCGCGAACCCACGTAGGTTGAAAACTGCGGGGATGAGCTGTGGGTAGGGGTGAAAGGCCAATCAAACTCCGTGATAGCTGGTTCTCCCCGAAATGCATTTAGGTGCAGCGTCGTATTATAGCTTGGTGGAGGTAGAGCGACTGGTTGGTTGAGCGGGACTACAATCTTAGCAATGTCAGCCAAACTCCGAATGCCACTAATTGTGTTGTACGGCAGTGAGACTGTGGGGGATAAGCTTCATAGTCGAGAGGGAAACAGCCCAGATCGCCGGTTAAGGCCCCTAAGGGTGTACTAAGTGGAAAAGGATGTGGGATCGCGAAGACAGCCAGGAGGTTGGCTTAGAAGCAGCCATCCTTGAAAGAGTGCGTAATAGCTCACTGGTCGAGTGGTTCTGCGCCGACAATGTAGTGGGGCTCAAGTACACCGCCGAAGCCGCGGCAACAATTTTTTTGTTGGGTAGGGGAGCGTCGTGCATGGGTTGAAGCGTTACCGTAAGGAGGCGTGGACTGTGTGCGAGTGAGAATGCAGGCATGAGTAACGAATTGATAGGTGAGAATCCTATCCGCCGGATGACTAAGGGTTCCTGGGTCAAGTTCGTCTTCCCAGGGTGAGTCGGGACCTAAGGCGAGGCCGACAGGCGTAGTCGATGGATAACCAGTTGATATTCTGGTACCCGTACATGCGCGCCCATGATAAAGCACTGATACTAACCACCGCGGATGCATTGCTGGTCTTCTTTGAAGTCTGGTGGTGTTGATGTCGTGGGGCCTGATGTGTGGTTCAAGTGATGGGGTGACGCAGTGAGGTAGCCACGCCACTTATTGGATTGGTGGTGTAAGCGTGCAGACCGTGTGGTAGGTAAATCCGCCGCACATTTTGGTTGAGGCGTGATGCGTAGACCCATTGGGGTTGATGGTGGTGATCCTGTACTGTCGAGAAAAGCCTCTAGCGATGTGTGTGTATGGCCCGTACCCTAAACCGACACAGGTGGTCAGGTTGAAAATACTAAGGCGTTCGGGTGAACTGTGGTTAAGGAATTCGGCAAAATGCCCCCGTAACTTCGGGAGAAGGGGGGCCCTACGATGTGAGCATCCTTGCGGTGTTAAGCGTTGTGGGGTCGCAGAGAATAGAGGGAAGCGACTGTTTATCAAAAACACAGGTCCATGCGAAGACGTTAAGTTGATGTATATGGACTGACGCCTGCCCGGTGCTGGAAGGTTAAGAGGACCGGTTAGTCAACTTTGTTGGCGAAGCTGAGAATTTAAGCCCCAGTAAACGGCGGTGGTAACTATAACCATCCTAAGGTAGCGAAATTCCTTGTCGGGTAAGTTCCGACCTGCACGAATGGCGTAACGACTTCTCTGCTGTCTCAACCACAGGCCCGGTGAAATTGCACTACGAGTAAAGATGCTCGTTACGCGCGGCAGGACGAAAAGACCCCGGGACCTTCACTATAGCTTGGTATTGGTGTTTGGTTCGGTTTGTGTAGGATAGGTGGGAGACTTGGAAGCTATCACGCTAGTGGTGGTGGAGTCGTTGTTGAAATACCACTCTGATCGGATTGAGCATCTAACCTTGGCCCATGATCTGGGTTGGGGACAGTGCCTGGTGGGTAGTTTAACTGGGGCGGTTGCCTCCCAAAATGTAACGGAGGCGCCCAAAGGTTCCCTCAGCCTGGTTGGCAATCAGGTGGTGAGTGTAAGTGCACAAGGGAGCTTGACTGTGAGACAGACATGTCGAGCAGGGACGAAAGTCGGGACTAGTGATCCGGCACCTACTTGTGGATGTGGTGTCGCTCAACGGATAAAAGGTACCCCGGGGATAACAGGCTGATCTTCCCCAAGAGTCCATATCGACGGGATGGTTTGGCACCTCGATGTCGGCTCGTCGCATCCTGGGGCTGGAGTAGGTCCCAAGGGTTGGGCTGTTCGCCCATTAAAGCGGCACGCGAGCTGGGTTCAGAACGTCGTGAGACAGTTCGGTCTCTATCCGCCGCGCGCGTTGAAACTTGAAGAAAGCTGTCCCTAGTACGAGAGGACCGGGACGGACGTACCTCTAGTGTGCCAGTTATCCCGCCAGGGGTATCGCTGGTTGGCTACGTACGGAAGGGATAACCGCTGAAAGCATCTAAGCGGGAAGCCTGTTTTAAGATGAGGTTTCGTTAAGGTCCCCTAAAGACGATAGGGTAGATAGGCCAGACCTGGACGCACTGTAAGGTGTGAAGGCTACTGGTACTAATTGACCACAACAAACACCAACACACACTATGTGTGCTGGCAAAAAGCAACAAAACAAGAAACAGTCACTGTAGTGACCGCGTCCACTATGCAGTATCTGACACAACACCCGAACACCCATTAAAAAGAGAGGGTAGATGTTCTGAAGGTTTGTCGGTGGTCAATAGCTGCAGGGAAACGCCCGGTCCCATTCCGAACCCGGAAGCTAAGCCTGCACACGCTGATGGTACTGCAACCGGGAGGTTGTGGGAGAGTAAGTCACCGCCGACACCAAACAACAAAAACACAACAAAATACAAACAAGAAGAAGAGGACGGTATACCACCGCCCTCTTCTTTCGTCGTTTTGCTAGTCTCAAACGCATGGACCAAAGGCAGATTTCTACTGTGGTGGAACAAGTAGAGCAAGGAATTCAAGGCTTGCAAGACATCGATAAGCTTCTGGCCTATTTAGACAGCTTGCATCCGGATGATCTGGGCGGTGTAGAGTTCCTCGTTGATCGCATGTTTGAAGACGAGCGTAACCAAATATGGGATCTGACGGAATCTCTCAAGGAATTCCTCGCGGATTTAAAGGAATGCCAGAAGTAAGGCAGACGCTTGCCGAAGCAACCATTAACTTTGTAAAGCCCACCGGACTAAACTTGGCTGACCCCGACGATTCGGGCCAGTACGCCGACCAGGTGTGGAAGGCCGGCGAGCTGCTCCAGACCGCCATGTTTGAACCTCATCTTCTAGCCGGCTATGGAATTGAGCCAATAGAGGTTCACGATATCTTCCTAGTGGCACAACGCGCAGTTGACGAAGTTCTGCAACTGTTGCCGCATATTGAGGATGTCAACGACGCCGTGCGTTGGAGTGCCGAGCGCTTGGCAGAGGAACTACCTCATGCAGCTCAACTATCAAAGATTGACGCGCTGTACTTGGCCCAGTGGCTCTTGGGCATTCTTGAGTCGCCGTATGCGGAACTAATAGATATTGACCCCGTGCAGTACGAGGAATCTTTAGGCGTAGAGGGCGTGAAGGAACTTCGCGAGCGGGCGCATGGCGCGTATGCGAGGCGTCGGCTCGCGGTGCTTTCTGGCTCTGTCGAGGACGTATATCGTACTCATACGGACGGATACGAGCAGCTGATTCGCGGCCTTTCGGAGATAGGTCAGTTTGACCTCGCCTATAGGTACTCAGAGAAGGCCATGCTGGCGTTGCCCACGGAGGATACTTTCCAGATCGTTACTTTTTGGGCCGCGCTTTGCGACGCCCACTTTCCCCACCGCAGCCCCGCCGTGCACCGGATAGCCTTCGATAGTTTTCCAATGCTATCGACTGCGCGTGGGCTTTTTGCGGCCGTAGGGGACACCGCGTCAGTACTCATCCAGACTCGCCTGCGGGATAAACCATGGGACCTAGCGATGTTCCAGTACCTGTGCCTAAATGATCCGGAGGGTGCTTGGGCAACAGCCTCAGACGCTGGAATTGAATGGAGCTTGGCAGAACGGCTTCTTCCGGACTTGCCGGACGAGACCATTCCCATTCTGATGCGAATAATCGAGGAGCAGTTGGAAAACGAGTGTGGTTGCGACCAAGCGTGTGCGTTGCTCGGGAAGGTCCAAAAGGTTGCTGAACCAACTTCTTTTGAAGAATTCTTGGGTCGACTAAAACGGAAGTTTTCTGATTGCCCCGAAATTCGATCCCAGCTTGCCGACGTCGACGAACTCTAAACCATTCCTTTTACCCCCGCCGGTGTGTGGGGTGTGACTCTGGAGATCCCTGCAGGTTTAGGTCACCCTATTCGAACATAAACACCCCCATCAAGAGCATATGTCCGAAAGCCGGGATACTATAAGGCCACTGGTTAGAAACCACGTACGAACCCCTACTTTTTGTTGGAGTACACCCCGTGACTGCCACACTATCCCCACCTCAACCCGATACCGCCCTCGACTATCCCGACACCCTCCTCATTTCCGGCCATCCCGATACTGATCCTCTAGATGAAGGTGATGTGCCCGAAGCGTTCTACACCACCAACGCACCCGGCAACCACATCGGCCAAGCCGGCACCTACACCCGCAAAACCTCCTGGTTCCTCTACCGCGCAATCCTCCCCCAACTAGACGAAGATGTTGATTTAAGCCTGACCAGTCTCGCCAAAGACCTTGGTATCTCCTACTCGAAACTCCAAGGCTTCCTGCGCGCCCACTTCCGCATGCGCCAATTACCTCTAGTCACCGAAGTGCAAGGCCTCCACTGGATCCTCGATCTGACCAAATTGCGCATCATCGACCGCGAACTACACCGATTGGAAAATAACCTAGATGACCTCGAAGCCATCGACGCCGCACTCGCAGACTTCCTCACGCCCACCGCACCGAATCAAACAGTCCCCACTGATGCTGAACTACGCCGCTTCATCCGCGGCTTCATCGACACCCACTTGCGCCCCGGAGACAAAGAAGAAAAGCCGCAACCCACACTCCGGATAAACTACAACCCCGATAACACCACTACACTATCTTTGACCTGCGATAGTGCTACCGCCACAATCATCGCCCGCCATATCGATGTGTACACCAACAAGGCACACACCACCGCAGCGCAGGGCCTTATCGATCTCATCCTCGAAGACACCCATACCAGCGTCGCTATAAACACCTTCACCACCAACGAAGACACCAATATCGTCTTTCATCCCGGCGCAGGTTGGATAAATCTCAACCATGCCCCCACAGACAACACCTTCATCCGCCGGCTTAACGCCGACGAAGTAGACTCCTACATCCCTGACGCCGACATCCGCGCCTACACTCAAGGCAGAGACGCCACCTGCCGCTGGCCCGGCTGCACCGTACCCGCCACACAGTGCCAACTAGACCACCGCATTGAATACCACCAAGGCGGACCGACCAGCCCAGATAATTTAGTAAACCTCTGCCAACACCACCACAACATCAAAACCGACCGCCGCGTCCACTACATCCTCGACCCCATCACCGGCACCATCGCCTGGCTCCACCGAGACGGCACCTACCAACTAGACCACGCCACCGGGCCCCTAGCCACACACCAAACACACTGGAACCACACCTGGGCACAATACCTCGCACTACAACAACAGCGATCAAAAAGAGAGAAAGTGAAAGGATAAAGACGCCCGCCTCGCGGTTTAATTGTGATTGCGCGGGTTGCATATTTAGCGCGTAACTCGGTTTCTCGTTGAGGGCTACCGAGGCGTTGATCTTGCCTCGTGTGCTCACAGGACGAGGCAAGATGACGACCAATCCCTTGCCTAGCGTGGAAGTTTCAGTTGGGTCTGTGAACGGACCTGTATCCGACGTAGCTTATGCAGCTCTAGAGAACCAGCAGGTCGAACTTAGTAGCCTTGACGTCGGAAAGGCGCTTGCGGGCGCGCTCGAGGCGCTGCCACTGGTCTTGGGGGATGGATTTGCGAGCGATGGTGACGGTCTCGGCGTCGGGGGTGCCCCAAGCGATGGGCATCGGGGTGATTTGCTGCCAGTGGTTGTTGTCCGCGCGGCCAGAAACAGCCGCAACGGGAACCTTGGTGCCTACGGTCCGTTGGGTGCCGGGGATGGCGGTCACAGTGCGCAGGCACGCAGCCCAGCGGGGAGGCAAGGAGGGATCCACGTTGGTATTAACCAATGCGAGCAAGACCATATCGCGCTCATTTACTTCGGCGATGACGGCCGGAGCAAGGGGATAGGAGTCATAGAGTTGCTGGGCGGTGCCAACTTTACGAGCGGCGGCAAAGCCGACGATGGCCACCATGATTCCGAATAGAATCATGCCCAGGCCGATAGTGATGCCCCAGGAAAATCCCCACCAGATGGCCGCGCCGCCGATGATGAGCAGGATGCCCAGTACGAGGCCGGAAAGGCGAAGGCGGTTGGAATCGCGCAAGAGCTCGTTATTGGCCTTGGCAAAGGACTCGTCTACGTCGAACTTGAAGATTTTCATTGTTCTAAGTCTAGTGCGTCGATAAGCCGGTAGGCATATCCTTGTTCGGCGAGGAAACGCTGGCGGTGCACGGCGTAGTCAGCATCGAGGCTATCGCGGGTGACCAGCGAATAAAAGAGCGCCTCTTCTTCCTTGGGGCGGAGTAGCCGGCCAAGGCGCTGAGCCTCTTCCTGGCGGGAACCGAAGGTGCCGGAGACCTGGATGGCTAGGGCGGCCTCGGGGAGATCGATGGAGAAATTGGCGACCTTGGACACCACCAGAACGGGAAGGCTGCCATCCCGGAATTGCTGGAAGAGGCGTTCGCGCTTAGCAGTGGAGGTGGAGCCATCGATTACGGGGGCGTCGAGATGCGCGCCAAGTTCTTTGAGCTGGTCGACGTAGCCGCCGATGATAAGCGCCTGCTGCGGGTGGCGGGCCAAGATTTTGTCGACCGCGCGGAGCTTGGCGGCAGCCTGGGCAGCGATGCGGTAGCGGTCGCGAGGTTGGGCGGTGGCATAGAGCATGCGCTCCTCGGCGTCCATGTCTACGCGGACCTCGATGCACTCGGCGGTGGCGATATAGCCGGCCATCTCGAGCTCTTTCCATGGGGCGTCGTAGCGCTTAGGTCCGATGAGGGAAAAGACGTCGCCCTCGCGGCCGTCCTCGCGCACGAGGGTGGCGGTGAGCCCTAGTCGACGCCGCGATTGGAGGTCCGAAGTCATGCGAAATACCGGCGCGGGCAGGAGGTGGACCTCGTCGTAGATGATGAGGCCCCAATCGCGGGAGTCGAAGAGCTCGAGGGCGCGGTATTCGCCTTTGGTTTTACGCGTGACCACCTGGTAGGTGGCAATGGTGATGGGCTTGATTTCCTTCTTCTCGCCGGAGTATTCGCCGATTTCATTTTCCGTCAGCGTGGTGCGGCGCAGGAGCTCGTCGCGCCATTGGCGGCCGGCGACGGTATTAGTGACCAAGATGAGCGTGGTGGATTCCGCCTTGGCCATGGCTGCCGCACCGACGATGGTTTTGCCAGCACCGCACGGCAGCACCACGACGCCAGAGCCGCCGGACCAAAAGGCCTCGGTGGCGTACTGCTGATAATCGCGCAGTTGCCATCCATCATGATTGAGGGCGATGGGGTGGGACTCGCCATCGACATAACCTGCGAGGTCTTCTGCCGGCCAGCCCGCCTTGAGGAGGGCTTGCTTGAGGCGGCCGCGCTCGGAGGGTGGGACGGCGATGGAATGCTCGTCGATGCGAGCGCCAAGGAGTTTTCCGGTTGCGCCGCGGGAGAGTTCTTCCAGGATAGGCGGCTCTTCGGACTCGAGAATGAGGCCGTGGGCTGGGTGGGCGTGCAGGCGAACGCGGCCGTATCGAGACATGGTTTCGGCGACGTCGATAAGCAGGGCTTGGGGGACCGGAAAGCGCGAGTAGTTTTCGAGGACGTCGACGACCTGCTCGGCGTCGTGTCCGGCCGCGCGGGCATTCCACAGCGCGAGCGGAGTAATGCGGTAGGTGTGCACGTGCTCGGGAGCGCGCTCCAGCTCTGCAAAGGGAGCGAGCGCGGCGCGGGCCTCTGCGGCCTGGGCGTGATCCACCTCGAGCAGGACGGTCTTATCCGACTGCACAATTAATGGTCCATTCATGGCTCCAGCGTAACGGAGGTGATCCGGTGCAAGGGAAATCGGATAGTGGAGCCGTCGGATGCGCGGGCGTCGATTTGCCCACCCGCGACCGTCAGCGGGGTAACGGTGCGGTGCTTTTCGTTGCCGTTCTTATCTGCATAGCCAATGGTGATCGGCCGGGCAGTACGAGCGGCCGCGTGGACTATATCGAGGCTGGGAGTGGAAGGCGCGGAGTCATCGCGCAGGTTGCGCATGGCCTTCGCAATGTCCGGGGAAGCGGGGGCCCGACGCGCGGTGGGGGTCGGCAGGGTGGCTGGCTCCGGCGCAACCGTGAGGCTCGCGCCGTTGTGGTCCTCGGCCGCGGGAGAAAGACCGTGATCGCGCAGCCGCTCCAGCAGGTCGTGTACCGGCAGTTGAGAAATAGCGACGGTGGGAGCGAGCAGACGCAAAGGCGCGGCCTTGAGCGCAATCTGCAGGAGGGCTGGGTCCTCGCTGCGCAGGTAGGACAGTGCCGGGCCGGAGCGCAGGGTGCCATGGCGCTTGGCGACGTCCCCAATATGGAACTCCAGTGTCTGCGGCACCTCGCCGTGTGCCGCGAAAAAGGCGTGGATTTCCTCCCCGGTCATCCCGCGATCAAGGCCGCGGCGCAAAGAAGCGTCCGAGATGCGGTAGACACTGGCCAAGCCGGGGGATTCAAGGTCCGCGACGGATTCGAGCCGTTGGTGGGTCTCTGGATCGAGCGGGCCAGGAACTAATACGGTCATATCTGCCTGAATTAGGAAATAGTCAACCGTACCTGGGGTCAGGCGGGCGGCGGCCTCGGGGCCCTCGATAAGCACACTGGTGGGGCGATCGAGGGCGATTGCGCCGATCCACTCGGCTTCCGCGCGGAGATCGGCGATAGTCTCGTCCGCGGTATGCGTGGCAAAGAGTGGGAAGTGGAAGCGGAGGGCTTCTTCGAAGGTGGGTTTCGCCCCACGCAGATAGACCTGCAGGACCTTTTCCCTGAAGCCCGGCAGGCGGTCATTGGTGTGCGCCAGTGTGCGGCCTTCGTTGGTCCACGTGGAGGTTGTCCATGACTCGAGCAGGAGCTGCCATTTTTCGGCGAGGCTGGCGTCGAGCCAGGTTTGGGCGAGCTCCGTTGGGGCGAGGAAATTGCCCTCCATGTTTTTCGGCTCGCCGCGGCTTAGTAGGCGGGCACTCATGCCGAGTTCGATGAGGCGGCGCAACTCCTCCTCGCCAATGTTAAGGGGCTTGCTTAATCCGGTGAGCTGGCGAACGCCGACGGTCTTGTCTTTGAGGAGTTTTATCGGACGTGCGCCTAGGGAGTCAATGACACGCTGCATGCCGCGCACGACGGATAACCCGGCTGCAGTGCCAGCATCATCGGCCTTGGAATCGGGGGAGGGGGATTCGGTGATTCCTTCCATAGGGATAGTAGCGGTGGCTTTGCCGTTCAGCGCAAGATGCACGGCGCGTGGCAGGCGGACGGTGGTTGAGTCAACGCGGTGGAGCAGCTGCTTGGCGATGAGCCGCGAGATCGGCCGGGTCGGATCCGCATCAACGGCTGCGTCCCGCGTGGTGCCGAGGCCATTGGACCGGGACAGAGTCTCGAGGACCTTGCGCTCTTCAGCTGGCAGCTCGGCGATGTCTGCTGGGCTTACTCGGATTTGTTCGAGGAGGGACCAGCCCGTAGGTAGGGCAGGCATGACCTCGGGCGGAATGAGGACGTTGCCGTATGTTAGTCCGCGCTCCTTGAGCTGGCGGGTTATCTCTGGATGCAGGTCTTCTACCTCCTCGAGCTCCCCACCACGGCGCGCGATGTCCTCGATTTCCGCGAGCAGTTCCGCGGAGCAGTCCATAAGGGCTCGTGCGATAGAGGTGCGCAGCAGGAGCCGAGTGGCGAGCGCGGCGATACTTGGGGGTAGTGGATTGAGCACATCCGGTCGGTTGCGGAGGACTGTTGCCAGCTCTTCTTCGTCAAGGGAGGCAAGCCACGTGCGGAAATGCGGAAGATGGGAAGACTGAGTCATGATGACTTCCCAGTTTAGCTATCGATTGAGTTACGTTTTTGCGCAAGGTTTGAAATAATAGGGACTATGTCGAATGAGAAGAAGGGTCACGTTTCCCCGGCTTGGCCGAAGAACGAAAATCGCGAGCACGCAATCACGGAAATCTCTGCGCCTTTTGCTGGTGCATCCAGCCCCTACGGCGATGATCTGATTTTGCCGATGCCGGCAGAGAAGCTGAACTACGTTCACCCTTATACTCGCATCAACCGCTAAAGCATTCCCCCGCCTCGGTGCGGGGGAAGATTTGTATCTAGCGTTCCCTCACGCAGAAAAGGCCCCTTGCATGAGCAAGGGGCCTTTCAGCGCTGTGTCTTAGCGGGTGATGTTCTCAATCATCTGCGCAATCGGGTCGATGACGTTGCGGTTGGCAGAGTAGAAGTTGTTGAAGTCGTGGCGGTTAGCCTTGTACAGCTCGGTGAACTGTGGAGGCAGAGCCAGGCCGTAGGAGTTAGCGGCGTTCTTGATGGTGTTGTACAGGGCATCAACGGCCAGCTCGTCGGACTTCTGGGCAGCAGCCTGCTTAACCGGAGCCGGTGCCTGGGCCGGAGCCTTAGGCGCAGCGGACGGAGCGGTGCGCTGGGTAGGAGCGGAGTTCAGGCCAAGGGAAGCGGAGCAAGCCGGCCATGCGCCCCAGCCCTGGGAAGCAAGCACGCGCTCAGCAACAACGATCTGCTGCTCGCGGGAAGCCTGGTCAGCGGTAGCTGCGAACTCGCCGCCGCCATTAGCCTGCCAGGTCTGCGGGTTGAACTGCAGTCCGCCGTAGAAGCCATTGCCGGTGTTGATGTGCCAGTTGCCGCCGGCCTCGCACTGTGCCAAGCGGTCCCAGTCGGAATCCGGGGCAGCAGATGCGGTTGGTGCCATGATGGCAGCAGCGGCGCCGAAGGCGACGGTGCCGGCGGTGAACTTAGCGGCCATGCGGTTCTTAGCGGAGTGGCGTCCCATGTAGTTAGTCCTCTCTGTGTGCCCGCATTAAGTGCAAAGAATATGTACCAAAAAGAAAGGGCGGGCGAGGGTAACTTTCTTAACGGCTCTTAAATGTCTGGGGGACAGCGTAGCGGTTTATAACGAAAGTGTCACGTTATGGGCACTAAATGGGAAAGGAATGGGGCGAATGTGGCACGTGCGAGGGTATTTGTGCAGGTGAGTGGCCACATGTGATCTGTGGCACATGGCGGAGGTGTGTCGCGTTAGCGTGCGCGACTTCTGTTGTTTTGACCAGGCAGCTAAAATAAAGATTTTCCCCTAGAGAAGAGGTGGGTACCTATGCCTATTGGCAAAGTGAAGTGGTATGACGCCGAGAAAGGTTTCGGTTTCGTCAGCAACCCGGGCGATGAAGACGTCTATGTCGGCCGCAACGTGTTGCCTAAGGGAGTAGAGGAACTGTTCCCAGGCCAGCGCATCGATTTCGATTTCGCGGCTGGCCGCCGTGGTCCGCAGGCGCTGCGGGTCAAGGTATTGGATAAGCCGCGTCGCCGCACGCCGGCCCGCAAGCCCGAGGAACTCGGCAGCATGGTCTCTGATGTAATGACTTTGCTGGAGTCACAGATTCAGCCGGTGCTCAATTCCGGCCGCTACCCGGAGCGCAAGACTGGCCGCCAGGTAGCAGAAATCCTTCGCGCAATTGCGAAGGATTTGGATAGCTAGTCAGAAGCCTTCGTGGATTCCTCCGCGGAGGCTTCTCGTTCTTTATCGGTCATCGTGGTGAGCGACCACACGGTGGCCAAGGGGGTTTCGTCACCGTTGTCATCGGTGCCGATCATCATGGAGGAAATCTCTACCACCTTGAGGCGGGGGCGCTTGCCGGTGGAGGCCTTGATGGGCTCTACGGAGCCGGGGATTGATACCTCAGAAGTTTCGTTCGCGCCGTGTGCGGTTTCATCATTGGCGGCGGGGTCATCGTAGATGGAAAGAATCTTCCATTCATGATCAGAAATTTCTTCGGGGATATCCAACTTGAGAGTGTCGTCTTCTCCCACGGTGAGGTTCGGGACCTCGCCTTCTGGGCAATCGGTGCCGGGCTCGCACGCGATATAGGGGCTGACCTCGAGGGAATTATCGCCCACGGTGGCGGTCACCTTGATGTCGCGCGGATCTGGGCCTGGACGCTGGTTCCACCAGTTCTGGAAGATCACTACGGCCGCGACGATGACTGCCACGACCACGATGAGGGCCAAGATCTGCAGCAGCGACTTTTTCCTTGCTTCCTTACGGGTTGCCATGGGCCTTTACCTTACTCGAACGTGGAAGAGTTCTTTCCACCGCTTGCCGGTAAGCCAGAACTCATCGTCTTTGATGTGCGCGATGCCGTTGAGGACGTCATCGGGGTCGGTATAGCGGGATTTATCTATGGCGTCGGTGGAAATGACGGCGGTCACGCGGCCGGTGGAAGGATCGATGCGGTAGATATTGTCATCCATCCACACATTGGCATAAACGGAATCGCCCACGCACTCCAGCTCATTGATGTCCTCGAGGGGTTTTCCTTCCAAGCTGACGTCGGTGGTCGAGCGCTCGGCAAAAGTTTCCGGATCCATATGCCGCAGGGTAGCGGAGCCATCGGACATGAGAAGATCCTCGCCGTTATTACAGAGACCCCACCCTTCACCGGTGTAGGAGGCGGTATCGATCTGGCGCAGGTCCTGGTCGTATTTCAGGGCCTGGCCGGACTTCCAGGTTAGCTGCCAGATGGAATCTCCGGCCTGAGTGATGCCTTCGCCAAAGTAGCGGTTATCCAGGCGCGTTTTGGCCAAGGTTTCGCCGGTTTCGGGGGAGAAGCGCTCCAGACGAGATTCGCCCCATTGGCCGGTGCCAAGGAGCAGGTTGCCGTCCGGATCCGTCTCAAGGCCTTGAGTAAAGGAATTGGCCGGCAGGGAAGCGGTGCCTAAGACCTCGACGGCGAGGTGCTCAACTTCGGGTTCTGCAGGGGTAGAGGAACAGGCGACGAGGGCGCAGGGCAGGAGAATGCAGGCAGTGCGGGAAAGAAACGACATGCACCATATGTACCACCGTGTACGCCCCATAATGAATAATGAGGGGCGTGAGTAAGCGAAAAGCAAATCCGTTGATCGATTCCCGCGCCGTGCGCATTGCGCGCGAGGCGCTGGATGAGGTGGGGGAAGGGGGCGTCGGCAAGCATATCGGCGTCGCTGGGATGGGCCGAAACGTTGCTACCCACCGATTTGAAGCAGAGATGCCTGGCTACCCCGGCTGGGAATGGCAGGCGGTGCTCGCCTGTGCGGAGGGATCGCGCTACGTCACCGTCAATGAAGTGGCGCTGGTGCCAGGCGGGGAAGCTCTGCAGCCGCCGGAATGGGTGCCCTATGAGGATCGCGTGCGGCCGGGCGACCTTGGGCCGGGCGACCTCATGCCACCGGCCGTAGATGATTCCCGCCTGGACGGCGACAAGCTTTCCAAGTCCGGCATGGAAGACGCCAAGAAGCGCTGGCGCACCGAGCGTGGCCCGAATACGGATATGGCGGCCAAGGCGCGCCTGCAATGCCGCACCTGTGGGTTTTATGTAGAGCTGATGGAAAACTACGGCGTCTGTGCCAATGAGTATTCTGCGGATGGCCGGGTAGTGCACTCGCGTTATGGTTGTGGCGCGCATTCCCAGACACGGGTGCGGGAAGAAAAGAACCCCGAAGTTGCCTTCGATGATGAAAAACCCATCTTCCAGGATTTTGATTTCGAGGATTAAGGCAGCACACTTATGGCGTAAGACTCGCTGTACGTGAAAGGCGCAGGCGTTGAAAGCCACTCTCGATCGCTATTTCCATATCTCTGAACGTGGTTCCTCCATTGGAACCGAGCTACGCGCGGGAACGGTCTCGTTCTTCGCCATGGCCTATATTATTCTCTTGAACCCACTTATCCTCGGCACCACCGAGGACGCAGATGGCTACGCGCTGGGCGTGCCGCAGGTTGCCGCCGCCACCGCGCTGGTCGCGGGCGTAATGTCTATCCTCTTCGGCGCGATTGCCAAATACCCCTTCGCCATGGCCGCCGGCCTGGGCATGAACACCTTCGTGGGCGTGAGCATGGTCGCCACCAGCGGGCTGACCTGGCAAGAATCGATGGGCCTGGTGGTTATCGAGGGCATCATCATCGTTCTGCTGGCCATTTCCGGTTTCCGCACCGCCGTCTTCGACGCCATCCCGCAGTCCATGAAGGCGGCGATGGGCGTAGGCATCGGCATGTTCATCGCCATGATCGGCCTTGTGGACGGTGGTTTTGTCACCCGCGTGCCGGACGCTGCGCATACCACCGTGCCGGTGGGCTTGGGCATTAATGGATCGATTTCCACTTGGCCGGCGCTGGTCTTTGTCATCGGCCTTATTATCTGTTCCTTCATGGTCATCCGGAACGTGCCGGGTGGGCTTTTTATCGCCATCGTGCTCACCACCATCATCGCTTTTATCGTGCAGGTATTTACCGGCTCCGAGGACTGGGGCATGGCCGCGCCCGTCAAACCAGAAGCGCTCGGTGGGATTCCGGACCTGTCCATTGTGGGCGATGTGAACCTGGTAGGCGCATTCACGAAAATCGGCGTGGTTTCCACCGTCTTGCTCATTTTCACCCTGTTGCTTACCAACTTCTTTGATGCGATGGGCACCATGACCGGCCTGGGCAAGCAAGGCAAGCTTGTCGACGCCGACGGCAACCTCCCCGATATGAAAAAGGCCCTCGTCGTAGAAGGCTTTGGCGCAGTGGCCGGTGGCCTAGGCTGTGCTTCTTCCAATACCGTCTTCGCGGATTCCTCCGCCGGCATTGCCGATGGCGCCCGCACCGGTCTGGCCAACCTGATGACCGGCCTGCTGTTCCTCGCCGCGATGTTTTTGACCCCGCTTTATGAAATCGTGCCTATCGAGGCCGCCTCCCCGGTGCTAGTCATCGTCGGCGTGATGATGGCCGCGCAGCTGACCGAGATCCGCTGGACCAAGATGGAAATCGCCATTCCGGCCTTCCTGACCATTGTGACCATGCCCTTTACCTATTCCATTGCCAACGGTATTGGCGTAGGCTTTATCTCCTTCGCGCTCATGTCCACCTTTGCCGGTAAGGCCAAGGAAGTGCACTGGATCATGTGGCTCTTGGCCGGCCTCTTCGTGATTTTCTTTGGCATGGATCCGATATCCAATGCCATCGGCTAGCCTAAAGGCATGCTGATTACTGACCCTGCGGACCCTCGCCTGGACGATATTCGGAACCTCAACAAATCCGATAAATCCGGCGAGGGTCTCGTCATTGCAGAGGGCCCGCTGGTGGTCTCCCGGCTGGCCGAATCCCGGTTCCCCATGCGTTGCTTGGTGGGCTTTCCTAAGAAGCTGGAAGCATACGTTTCCGAGTATGGCGAGCCTGAGTGCCCCATCTACGAGGTCTCCCGCGAGACCCTCGCAGAGGTAGCGGGCTTTGATATGCACCGCGGGCTTGTCGCCGCCGCGGACCGCGCCCCAGAGCCGGATCTGGGAGAGATTTTGAAGACCGCGAAAACCATCGCAGTGCTGGAGGGCGTGGGCGATCACGAGAATATTGGCGCAATCTTCCGCCACGCCGCCGGCATGGGGGTGGACGCGGTGCTGCTCGGCTCAGGGGCCGCAGATCCGCTCTATCGACGCTCGGTGCGCGTATCCATGGGGCACGTGCTGCGCTTGCCCTTTGCCCATTTGGAAGGCGGGTTCACCACGTGGCAGCGTTCCTTGCAGGCGCTTGCCGACGCCTCCTTTACCCTCATTTCCTTAACCCCCAACCCCCAAGCGGTGCATTTGGCCGAGGCCATGCATGGCTTGGATAAGGTGGCCATGCTCGTCGGTGCGGAAGGCCCTGGCCTTACCGAACACGCAATGAAGGCCACCGATGTGCGCGCACGCATACCGATGGCCCCGGGTACGGATTCCCTCAATGTGGCAACGGCCGCCGCCATTTCCTTTTATGAACGCCAGCGCTCCTTGAGCGACCTAAACGTCTGAGCGCCCCAATTGCCGATGAGGGAACCCAGATGCTTCGCAGTGGAGATGATCTCCTCGCCAGTGGATTCCGGCTCGGCGCTGTGGTCCTCGTAATCATCATAATCGTTCAGACCCAGCTTATTGGCCGACTGCGCAGCTAATTCGCCCACGGTCCGCTTCGGCTTCGGCGGGTCGATCTTCGGCTCTGGGCGGCCGTCAACCGCGTAACCCACGACGTCCAGATCCGGGCCATCGTGTCCTACCTCGATGCCGAGCCAGTACTCCTGGGCCGCCTCCATGATGCCCTGCGGCTCGAAGGGCAGGGAAATGCCACCGATCGGTTCGTACTTTTCTCCTGCCCAGTAGGGCGCCTCGAAAGGCTCTGGCAGGCCGGTGTCTTCATAAAGGTGCTCGCGCGTAGCGCACAGGCAGCGCTTGAGCTGGCCACCCTCCCACAGGGCGAAGCCGGCATAGCCTTCCTTTTCATTACTCGCCAGCGCAATGACGCGCTGGGCGGGGACCGCATTGAGTAGGGTTTCCGGCAGCTGAGAGAGGAGGACAGAGTCTCCTTCGCACACCGTCTGTACCACGGTGATGCCGGGGTAGCCGCCGATATAGTACTCATGTGGATCCGTCTGCGCGGAGCGGTTAAGCGGGAATTGCCCAATCGGGGTGACCGGGAATGTCGGGTCTAATTGGGCGAGGAATTTTCGCCCAAAGCCGCGATCCGCCTTGGGCTCGGTCTTTAGCACCTCTTCTGCGTTGGGCTTAGAGATGTACCAGAGAGTGAGTACTGCGTGAGAGATGTCCACGATTAGTCCCTAGGGCGCTTGGTATTGGAGCGAACGCCGAGTAGTACGTCCTCCCAATGCGGAGTGACGGCCTTGCGGCGGCGCTTGGCGGGCTTTTCTTCCGGGGAGGGGTTCTGTAGGAACTCCTCTTCCTCGGGCTCTTCCGGCGGGGTGGTTGGCGCAGTGAGGTCAGTGACGTTGCTGGGCTGATCGCCGTCGATAGCTTCGTCGTAGCGGCCACTGCCCAACGAGGTCAGCGAGCGCACCGGCTGTACGAAGTCCGGGTCCGTTAGGTCTGCGGCCACCGAGTTGCGGGCCTCCACCGTGGCGGGCGAGGACATGGACTGCTTGAAGTACCACTCGGCTTCGTTCTCGGACAGGCCGGCCTTCCACGTCACGCGCACGATCCAGGCCTCGCCCTGGTGGCGGTAGGCGTCCCAGGTGGACTCGGACAGTGAGTGTCCGCGAGCGGCAAAGGCGGTAGCAAGAACCTCCCACAGGGTGAGCTTGGCTGGGCCGTCCTCGCGTACCGGGTGAGCCTGCTTGGCAATCTCCGCGATGCGGTTGCGCTCCAGCATGACCGGGTAGGCGAAGGGTTCAATGCGGGACTCGGGCACGCCCATTTCTTCCGCCACTTCCGCCGCGGAGGCACCGGCGCGGATGCGGTTTTGGATCTCCGCCGGGCGAATCTTTGCCTCTTCAACCGGCTCCGGTTTGGCGGGCTTGGCAAGGCTGATGGCGGGAGCCGCCGGCTCTTCTTCCGGGGTTTCCTGCTGCTCACCCTGCAGGACCTCGCGCAGTTCATCGGTGATGGAGAGGAAAAACTCTTCGCCGTCTTCGGTGCGCAGCACCAAAGAGGTTTCAGTCGATTCGCTGTCAACTGGGAACAGCTCGCGCATAATAGGGCGCTCCTTTTGCCTATCGACGGCGGACAATTCTGTGATGCATTCAACTATAACGTGAAAAGCCCCACGGCCTGCGAGGCGGCGGGGCATGTTGAGTGAGTGATGCGTTACTTTGCATCCAAGACGTAGTCAATGCACTGGGTGAGCTTAGCGATATCCTCCGGATCAATGGCGGGGAACATGCCGATGCGCAGTTGGTTGCGGCCCAGCTTGCGGTACGGTTCCACGTCCACGATGCCGTTGGCGCGCAGGGTGGCGGCGAGCGCTGCGGCATCGACGGAGGCTGCAAAGTCGATAGTGCCCACCACGAGCGAACGAGAAGCAGGATGTGCGACGAATGGAGTGGCCTCTGGGCGGGATTCGGCCCAGCGGTACAGGTTAGTAGAGGACTGCGTGGTGCGCTCTACCATGCCGTCCAAGCCTCCGTTCTCATTCATCCACTGGATTTGGTTATCCAGCATGAGCAGGGTGGCAATCGCCGGGGTGTTATAGGTCTGGTTCTTGCGCGAGTTATCCACTGCGGTTTGAAGGTTGAGGAAATTAGGGATATAGCGCTCAGAGGCGTTGATCCTTTCAATCCGCTCCAGGGCGGCGGGGGACATGGCGGCTAGCCACAGGCCGCCGTCAGAGGCAAAGCATTTCTGCGGCGAGAAGTAGTAGACGTCCGTGTCGGCGATATTTACCGGCAGGCCGCCTGCCCCAGAGGTGGCGTCTACAACCACCAATTGTTGGTCGTTGCGCGGGTGTGGGCGGGTGACCTCTGCCATCGCACCGGTGGAGGTTTCATTATGCGCCCAAGCAACCACGTCCGCCTCCGCGGAGAGATCGCCTACGTCGGGCACGGTGCCCGCGGGAGCCTCCACGATGGACGGGGCATCAAGCCAAGGGGCACCCGCGGCAGACTTTGCAAACTTAGTGGAAAACTCGCCAAAGGTAAGGTGCGCGGAGTGGCGTTCAATGAGTCCGAAAGTGGCGGCATCCCAGAAAGCGGTGGCGCCGCCCACAGAGAGGACAATTTCGTAGCCTTCTGGCAACGAGAAGAGAGCGCTTAATCCTTCCCGTACCGAACCTACGAGGTTTTTGACCGCTGGCTTGCGGTGGGAGGTGCCCATGACTGCAGGTTCTATGGCTGCAAGCTGGTCGGGGCGAACCTTGGAGGGGCCACAGCCAAAGCGGCCGTCGGCAGGCAGGAGATGGGCGGGCAGCGTAAGTTCTGGAGTGCTCATGAGTGTCAGTGTAGGACAGTTCCGGTCGAACGGCAGTTATTTTAGTCGACCGAAACTTGTAGGCGGCGTCACAAAGTTTGCTAAACTGTGAAGAGCTATCCAACTAGCTTCTTTAAGTTAGTGCCTAATAATGACTCTCACAAAGAGAAAGGAACTTCCGTGGCTTCTGAAGACAACAAAGTAGTGCTCCAGTACCCAGGCGGCGAGTACGAGATGGACATCAAGCAGTCCACCGAGGGTGACTCCGGCTTTGACATCTCCAAGCTCCGTAACGAAACCGGACTTGTTACCTTCGACCCTGGTTACACCTCCACCGGTTCCACCGAGTCCAAGATCACCTTCATTAATGGTGAAGAGGGCATCCTGCGCCACCGTGGCTACGACATTGCAGACCTTGCAGAAAATGCTTCCTTCAACGAAGTTTCTTACCTCCTGATCAAGGGTCACCTGCCCAACGAGGAAGAGCTCAGCCACTTTAATAAGGAAATTCGCCACCACACCCTGCTGGATGAGGATTTCAAGGCCGCGTTCAACATCTTCCCGCGCAACGCACACCCGATGGCGGTGCTAGCTTCCTCCCTTAACATTCTCTCCGCTTACTACCAGGACCAGCTCAACCCGCTGGACCCAGAGCAGCTGGATAAGGCAACCGTTCGCCTGCTGGCTAAGGTGCCAATGCTGGCCGCCTATGCCTACCGAGCTTCCCAGGGTAAGCCTTATATGTACCCGGATAATAGCCTGAACGCCCGCGAGAACTTCTTGCGCATGATGTTTGGCTACCCAACCGAGGAATACGAGGTTGACCCGGTCGTAGCTAAGGCCCTGGATAAGCTGCTCATTCTGCACGCTGACCACGAGCAGAACTGCTCTACTTCCACCGTGCGCATGATTGGTTCCGCGCAGGCGAACATGTTCGTCTCTATTGCTGGCGGCATTAACGCTCTGTCCGGCCCACTGCACGGTGGTGCAAACCAAGCCGTTCTGGAGATGTTGGAAGATATCCAGAACAACCACGATGGTGACGCTACCGACTTCATGAACCGCGTGAAGAATAAGGAAAAGGGCGTTCGCCTCATGGGCTTCGGCCACCGCGTGTACAAGAACTACGACCCACGCGCTGCCATCGTCAAGGAGACCGCACACGAGATCATCGATCACTTGGGTGGCGACCCGATGCTGGATCTGGCCATGAAGCTGGAAGAGATTGCGCTGAACGATGACTACTTTGTCTCCCGCAAGCTCTACCCGAACGTGGACTTCTACACCGGCCTGATCTACCGCGCCATGGGCTTCCCGACGGACTTCTTCACCGTCCTCTTTGCTATCGGCCGCCTGCCGGGCTGGATTGCTCAGTACCGCGAGCAGCTGGAGATCAACACCAAGATCAACCGTCCGCGCCAGATCTACACCGGCGAGTCCCTGCGTAAGGTTACCCCACGTAACGAGCGCTAAAGCGCCCCGCGGGTTCGCCGAATTAAGCCGAATCGGGTGGTAGCACCTATAATAGGTGCAGCTCGGTTCGGTTTTTAATGCGACCGCACGAACAAACTAGATTTCCCAAGGAGAATAATCCCCATGGATAAGCCTGTTATTGAAGCCCAGTCTGGCCCAGCGCCGACGGACCTTGTCGTAGAAGACATCGTCGTCGGCGACGGTGCTGAGGCACAGCCTGGTGCCGTAGTGGAGGTCCACTACGTCGGCGCTGAATACGAGACCAACCAAGAATTCGATTCCTCGTGGGACCGTGGCCAGTCCATCGAGTTCCCACTGACCGGTCTCATTGCCGGCTGGCAGGAGGGCATTCCGGGAATGAAGGTGGGCGGCCGTCGCAAGCTCATCATTCCGCCGGAAAAGGCCTATGGTCCTGCCGGCGGTGCGCACCCGCTATCCGGCCGCACCTTGGTCTTCATCATTGACCTCATCCGCGCCGACTAAAAGCGCTCAACCCCAGGTTCGCCCTGGGGTTTCGTCGTTTTCGGCGCGGCTTTAAAAACTGCGGCACAATGGAGGGCATGACTGTGCCAACCGTAACTTTTAATGATGACCGCGAAATGCCCCAGCTGGGCCTAGGTACGTACAAGCTCTATGACGAGGAATGCATCCGCGTTATCCGTGAGGCCATCGATTTGGGCTACCGCCACTTCGATACCGCTACGCTGTACAAGAATGAAGAGGCGGTAGGCACCGCCCTCAAGCAGGCAATGGATGCCGGCGATGTCACCCGTGATGAGCTCTTTGTTACTTCCAAGGTCTGGCATTCCCACCACGGTGCGCACAAGGTAGAAGAGGCATTCCAGCAGTCGCTGAAGGATCTGCAGCTGGACTATCTTGACCTGTATCTCATCCACTGGCCGTGGCCGCAGGGTGGCCTATACAACGAGACCTTTGAGGCTATCGCCCGCCTGCAGGGTATGGGTCAGATTGCGTCCATCGGCGTGGCCAACTTCTACGAGGACGTGCTCAAGGACTTGATTTCCACCACCGGTATTTCTCCGGTGCTTAACCAGGTGGAGATTCACCCGGGCTTTACGCAGTCCGGTTTGCGCGCTTTCCATCACGATAATGACATCGTCACCGAGGCATGGGCCCCGTTGGCACGCGGGGTAGTGCTCAATAACCCAGTGATTGAGCAAGCTGCCGCTGACCATGAGGCCACCGAGGGACAGGTTGTGCTGGCTTATCTCATGTCTAAGGGGATGTCCGTGATCCCGAAGTCCGCGCGCACCGAGCGGCTAAAGGAAAACCTCGCTTCCACCGAGTTGGAGCTTACGGCGGAGGAAGTATCCGCCATCGATGCCCTGGAAGGCCAGGAGGGCTTTGGTCGCATGTTTAATGACCCGCGCGAGTTCCCTGGCGACGAGGAATAGTCTCACCCGCAGTTTAAGCCCCCTCACCGGGGGCTTTTCTTTTGTCAAGCGGCTGTTAACAATCTTCGCAAAAGGGGGTTGTTTCCACCGATGGGGGTAGTTGGCTAAAGACGTTGATCCAGCTCGGCGGAACCTATCAGCTTGAAAGGGTGGAGAGGTGAGGTGTTTTCTTGGCAGAGTTCACAACCTTGCAGAAAATGTTCGGTAACTTACATGGAAACATGGATAGTGATTAATAACACATTATCTCGTGTGACCTAAGTTCCTCTCACCCAAGGAGACGAAGCTCTATGAGTGACGTAGCTGCAACTCCTGTCTCGCGCCGCGAACCCACCGGTAGCGAGTTCATCGCGATGCGCGACTCCGCCGAATTCGGCGAGCTGCGCCGTACCTACCGGAGTTTTACTTTTCCCATGACCGTGGCCTTCTTTGTGTGGTACGTGGTCTACGTTCTAGCTGCCGTGTTTGCCCCTGGCTTTATGGCAATCGAGCTTGGTGGCGGCTGGAATATCGGACTGGTTTTCGGCCTAGCCCAGTTCCTCACCACCTTCATTATCACGTGGATCTACGTGAAGTATGCCAATAAGAATATCGAGCCTAAGTCGGCCGCCATCCGTGAAGAGCTGGAGGGCATGTAATGATTACCACCACCCTCGCCGCCGAATCTTCCGCTGGCAATCCCATCTTGAATATCTCCATTTTCGGCATCTTCCTTTTCATCACCATGGCGGTGGTGCTGCGCGCCGGAAAGACCACGAAGAAAGCCTCGGACTTTTATACCGGCGGCGGCACCTTCTCCGGCCGACAAAACGGCCTAGCCATCTCTGGTGACTACCTTTCCGCGGCATCGTTCCTGGGCATCGTTGGTGCTGTGGCGCTCAATGGCTACGACGGCTTTTTGTACTCAGTCGGCTTCTTTGTTGCCTGGCTGGTAGCACTCATGCTCGTCGCTGAGCCCATGCGTAACGTGGGCCGCTTCACCATGGCGGATGTCTTGTCTTTCCGTTTGAAGCAGAAGCCCGTGCGCGTAGCGGCGTCCATCGCCACCCTCTTTGTCACGCTCTTCTATCTCATCGCACAGATGGCAGGCGCTGGTTCTCTAGTGGCCGTGCTGCTGGATATCCACGATTTTAAGTGGCAGGCGGTCGTCGTGGGCATCGTTGGTGTGCTCATGATTGTCTATGTATTGGTCGGTGGCATGAAAGGCACCACCTACGTTCAGATGATCAAGGCTGTGCTCCTAGTAGCCGGCGTAGTCATCATGTGCTTCTTGGTATTCATTGCACTGCGCGGTGGATTTAGCGCGCTGTTTAACAACGCCATTGATATGCACGCCGCCTCTGAACAGATTAAGGAGAAGGGCTATGAAGCTAAAGACATCATGGCCCCTGGCCTGAAATACGGCGCCACCACCGCCACCAAGCTGGATTTCATCTCCTTGGGCATTTCGCTGGTGCTTGGTGTGGGCGGCCTGCCGCACGTGTTGATGCGCTTCTACACCGTGCCTACCGCTACTGAAGCCCGCCGTTCTGTTACCTGGGCGATTGTCATCATCGGCGCCTTCTATCTGATGACCTTGGTCCTGGGATACGGCGCCGCCGCCTTGGTCGGTCCGGACCGCATCCTCGCCGCGCCGGGCGGGGCTAATGCCGCGGCACCACTGCTTGCGCTGGAGATTGGCGGCTCTATCTTCATGGCGGTTATTTCCGCAGTGGCCTTCGCCACCGTGCTTGCCGTGGTTGCTGGCCTGGCCATTACCGCCTCGGCATCCATCGCGCACGATATTTACCATGCGGTCATCCGCAATGGTAAGTCCACAGAAGCCGAGCAAGTTCGCGTTTCCCAGGCCACCGTGGTGGTCCTTGGCATCGTGGCTATCATCTTGGGCATTCTGGCCATGACCCAGAACGTGGCGTTTTTGGTCTCCTTGGCTTTCGCGGTTGCGGCTTCTGCCAACCTGCCGACTATCTTGTACTCCCTGTACTGGCGTCGCTTCAATACCGCAGGCGCGGTGGCCTCCATGTATACCGGCGTGGTGTCCTGCTTGGTGCTCATCTTCTTCTCCCCAGCAGTCTCCGGTTCTGAGACCTCCATGTTCCCGGGCGCGGACTGGGCTATCTTCCCGCTTTCCTCGCCGGGCTTGGTATCCATTCCGCTGTCCTTCTTCGTCGGCTGGTTGGTCTCCATCATGACCAAGCCAGACGACTTGGAGGAGCTTTCTGCAGAAATGGAAGTCCGCTCGCTTACCGGCGTAGGGGTGGAGGCACCCGTCCAGCATTAATTGCCTAGATAGTGCACTCAACCGGTAACATGTATCGACGTGTTTAGAACGTCGTTGACTCGCAAGGCGGCATCAGCCAAGGCTGGTGCCGCTTTAGCCGTATGTATGCTCGCCTTGACCGCCACCGCGTGCAGCACCAGCGAAAGCGATAGCGGCGCGCTTGCCGACGCCCCTTCGGGATTAACAGACACCAACCGCGACGTCCCACCAGAAATCAATGAGTTTCTAGAAGGCGATGAGGGGCGCTCTGTTACCTATATTCGGCTGCATGATGGCATGCATATGGGTTCTGCCTCGGAGCACGAGGCTCGCCCGGCGCTCAGCCTCATCAAGCTCTATATCGCCACCTACGTCATGGAAAAGGGCGAGTACGAAGATAAGTATGAGGCGCTGGATATGATCGCTAGCTCCTCCGATAAGTCCGCCGAGGATCTCTTTGAAAAGTACCCAGAGTCCATCGACACCATTGCCGATGAATTCAAGTTGGAATCCACCAAAGCCGGCGAGAAATGGGGTTACTCGCAGACCTCTACGTATGACGTTGCCAGCTTCATTTCGCAGCTCATCGAGCGCGATGAAACCCACCCAGTGCTCGTAGCTATGGCACATGCCGATCCCATCTCTGAGGATGGCTACCGCCAGGACTATGGCACCGCCAAGCTCTCTAACGTGGTGGGCAGCAAGTGGGGCTGGTCCAATGATAAGTCCATCAACTCTTCCGTCTCCTTTGGTGAGAACTTCGTAGCCGCAGCCTCAATCAATGGCTCGTCCGATGAGCTTACTGATTACGTAAAAGATGAGGTCACCGGAAAGAGCCTGGGCAAGGCTACCGAGCGTTTCCTCAAGTACAAAGACGGCGAGGGCGTGCCGCCGATTGAAACCACTACCTCGGAGACCTCCACGACGTCGTCTAGCAAGAAGGATAAGGACGAAAAACCCGGCACAGGGAAGAAGGATAAATCCGCGTCGAAGGAACCTACCAGCGAATCCACTACGTCCGAAAAGAAGGATAAAGGCAGCTCCGATAAGAAGTCCACAGATAAAAAGAAAGGCTCAGAGAAAACCTCCGAGCCCTCTAAAAAGTAGTACTACCGCGCCTTAGCAACCGTTTCTGCGACGATCTTCGCTAGCTGGCGAATTTGATCGTTGCTCAACGTTTTACCATTGAAAGTGACGCCATCCGCAGTTACCTGCGGTAGCTCTGGCAGCTCTGGATGTTTGCTCTGTAGCTGCGAGCTCAGCTGATTTACCAGGTCGGACGAGCCATTGCTCGGCGCCGTGGCCTGCGGCTGAGTCTTTGGCTGTGTTTTCTTAGTGGTTGGCTTCTTCGCCGGTGCAGGTGCTGCGGACTTGCCCGGTGTCCACTGGCCCCAGTCATCGGCGTAGACCTCGTTAACGTCTACGATGACGCCACCAATGGTCTGCTGTTTGCCGTGCGGCAGCTGGTGAATAGTGGTGCGCGGGTGAATCTTGCCATTAGAGCCCCAGTCATGCATCCAGAAATACTTGCCGATGCCATCCTGGATTGCCCACTCGATGGTGTTGTAATTGCCGTAGACACCTGTCTGGTAGCCGGCCAGCTCCAGCGTCTTGGAAAACGCCTGCAGGTATGGGCGGATTTGGCGGGTGTACTGCTCGCGGGTGGGGTTATCGTCGATAGCAATGTAGATGGGGCGGTTTGTTGGGCCGCCTGCCTTCTTGTGTAGTGCAATCGCCTTCGGTGCGTGAAATGCAGCACCTGCTGCGCCCTGCTTCCAATCCGCGGTTTCCGCGCGGCCAAACTGGTATACGGAAGCGGTGGGCAGGCCTGCTGCCGCATTGGCCTTGGTCTCTTTCAGGGTTACCGGCTTGCCGGCCATCCACGCTGCATCGGGGCGCTTGTCGGAGACGTACCGAATCGCACCCATATGGCCGGCCTTCTTAATTGCCTGCGGGGAAGGAACGCCGGCAGAATAATCGATGATGGTGCCGCGCACCGGTCCGAGCGCCGCCGCATGGGGAGCGGCAGCACCGATGGCGCATGCGGTCAGGGCGAGAGCGCCGACCTTAAAGAGGCCGCGACGGGAGAAAGATGGTGACATGTTGAGCTCCTGCAGTAATCACATTTGTCACAGTAGTTAACAACTGCACCATAGCAGGAGGTCTAAAGCCCCAGAGGCAGCGAAAGCGCATGTCGCGCATTTACTTCGTAGTGCTATTTCGAGTCATTGCTAAACAACACTCGTGTGGGATTCTCAACCGTGCGCGACACCGTGCAGTCCTTCTCATGGGAGATGCGAATCAGATTGTCCACCAGCTCGCGTGCTTGGTTACCCTCGGACGTATCTGGGAAAGAAAGATTGAACCCCACGCGAACCTCCGACAGGCGCGATGCGCCATCCTCGTTTACGCGGTCGCCTTCTACATGCACATCAAAAGACTCCGGCTCAGCGCGCCGGGAGGTCACCACGTCCACGTCTACTGCGGAGCACCCCGCAACGGCCGCAAGCAAGAGTTCAACAGGGGAGAGGAGCCCCTCGCCACTGCCAAACTCAATGCTTGCTCCCGCGGAATTGGTAGCTCGGTATAGGGCGGTGTCGAGGCGGGTGAGGTCTACGGCGTAGTGTTTAGTACTTTCACTCATGACTTAGAGCTTAAGCAAGAAGCGAGAAACGCAGAAGGAAATGGCGGTGAGGATCGTTCGATGGTCAACGGTCCTCGCTACTTGTGGTCAATATGAGCATAGGATCTTGTTCCAGAAAGCGGGGCAGCTGTCATGGAAAACGAGATCACAGTGAAACCGCCGAGTTGTTAAAAGTTCGCGGAACGTGACGAATTAAAAAATCAAGGGCGGCGAAAAGTGAATCCAAACCGATTGTCCCAATGCGGGTTTGTGGTCCGCAGTGGTGCGGAATATGGTTCCAGATTCATGAGTGGCGGTAACGGAGTAGTGGTCGCCTTCGAAAATTGCGGAGTCCACTATTGCTGGAACCGTGGTGCCTAGATAGTCTTCGTCCACAATCTTTGCGTGGTGCGGCAAGATAGCGGCTTTAGTACCTTCCTCTCGCACGGTTACTTGGCTCAGAGGCCATGAAACACCAAGCGTGGGACACTCGACGCAGCTTCCTGTAGTGGTGGTTTGAACAATTGTCGCGTCCGAAATAAACGCCGCGACCGCCGGGCTAGCAGGATTTTCCAGCAGCTGTTGCGGGGTAGCGATTTGTTGGATTTCGCCGCCGTCTAGGACCACGACTCTATCTGCAATTGCCAGCGCTTCGGCGCGATCGTGGGTCACGTGCACCGTGGTTAGACGTTGTTTTTCCGTCAGCGCCACTAGTTCGCGACGCAAATTATCGCGCAATGGTTCGTCAAGAGCTGAAAGAGCCTCATCCAGTAACAAAAGTTTGGGACTTGCGACGATCGCTCTGGCAAGAGCCACGCGCTGGCGCTGTCCGCCAGAAAGACTGTTCGGAGACCGGTCTTCGAATCCCGGCAGCCCTACGAGGGCCAAAGTTTTAGAAATGTGCTCTTCGCGTTTAGCCTTAGATACTTTCGCTCGGCGTAGCGGATAGCCAACATTCTCTTTAACAGACATGTGTGGCCAAATCGCGTGCTGTTGGAAAACCATACCAATGCCGCGCTCTTCGGGAGGAGTTGAAGTCATCTGTCTGCCATCGATGTCGAGCTCGCCCGATGATGGGGAAATAAAACCAGCGATGGTGCGAAGGAGGGTGGATTTACCGGAGCCTGACGGTCCTACAAGTGCGATGAGTTCTCCTGGCTCGATGGAGAGGTTGATATCGCGTAGGCCAGTGGTGCCGTCCGGAAAAGTGACCGAGAGGTGTGAAGTTGCAATTTTCGCCATTTTAAGTCCTTACCTTAGGGGACTGAATAGTCAGCGCGAGGGCAACGATGCCGACGATCGCGAAGAGTAGGGATAGAGCCGATGCCTGGTTATAATTTCCCGCCTGCTGAAGATTGAACACTTGGACGCCCAGCGTTGTCGTCCCGGGAGCGACAAGTAGTACGGAAATAGTTAGCTCTCGAATCGCAGTCACCGCCACTAGAACTGCGCCGGAAATCGCCGCTGGAATGCTCATTGCACCGACGGTTGAAAAGAGCGCCTTGAGGGGCGTGGCACCAGAAATGCGCGCTGCTTCTTCTATTGTGGTCGGGGTACTTATTAAAGGAGCACGCACGGATTGAACAACGAGTGCGGTAAATGCGCAGACGTAGGCAATAAGTATTATCCAAATCGTGTTATACAACCCCGTATAACGTCCGGCGATAAGCCAGGCTACACCGATGATGAGTCCTGGCAGGGCGCTCGGTAACAGCGTAGAAAGCATTAGAAGCGTATTTCCCCGTGCATGGGTCCGGGAAACTAATATTCCGATGACCCAGCCAAGAATGCCGCAGATTAACGCTGCGGTTATTGAGAGAAGTGCGGAATTGGTTAGCCCGTCGATGACGCGCGGGTTGGACAAAGCATTGGTGAAGTTCGCCAGCGAAATGGTTTCTAATGTAAACGGAATCCCAGGGGCTGGTAGCAATGCGCGGTAGGCCAAACCGAGGATTGGGCCAATGGAAATGGCTAGTCCGCACACCCACATGATGATTGTGACCGGCCAACGCGCTGAATGCAGCGAAAAGCGCGCCGGGCTACCGGAGTCATGGGTAGAAGGTGAGTTTCTTAATGAGGTGAGATAGTCCATGGTGACGGCGCCGATTCCCAAGAACAAGAGAACAACTCCGATGGTGGAGACTACCTGCAGGGGGTTGGATACGGTGCCAGAATCGATGAACCGGTAAATCATCGTTGCCAGGGTTTCGAACCTAGCTGGCGAGCCGATAATCGCGGGAATCCCGAAATCGGCAAGATTAGCAATTGCCGTGAGGGTAAACGCTGACAACAACGCAGGGCGAAGGAGGGGAAGGGTGACCGTACGCAGAACCGTTATTACGGAAGCTCCTGATACACGGGCGGCGAGTTCAAAATCTGGTGAGATTGAGCGCAGGCCCGATGAAATGATTACGTATGCTGTGGGAAAAGAGTGGATAGTCATCAGCGCAATGACCCCATCTGCGCCGTAGATATTCCAAAGTTCGAACCCAATGAGTCTATTTAAACCTTGATTCGGACCGAAGAGCTGAGTCCAGGCAATCGCTCCGATAAAAGGGGGAACCAAGAGGGGCGAAAGTAGGAAGAGCCGCAGTACCGAAGAGCCATAGATATCTGTGCGGTCTATTGCGATGGCAATAACGGTTCCAATGATGACGGCAGCAAGCCCCGAAAGCGCCGTGGTGAAAAGCGAATTCCATGTAGCAATGCCGAGCCCTTGTTCCAGAAGGGTGGGAATTTGGTTTCCTCCCAGTGCGAGGGAGACAACCAGGACCAAAGGCGTAATGAACAGACCAACAGCGATGAACCACACACCAACGCGCAGCGCGGATACGGAGGGATTTTTCAACAAGTGAGCCATCAAGAACTAGGAGGGATTAGAACAGACGGGGACTAGGAAGAAACTGCTTTTTGAAAAGCTTCGACGGCGGCGTTTTTATCCTTGGTAATTTTCTCTAGGTCTTGGTCCATGAGTTCAATGTCTTCAAGTTCTGGGGTGGCTGCTGGAGTTCCCACGTCCTTGCGCACTGGAAGATACGACTGCTCGACTGCGATTTTTTGTGCCTTTTTCGAAAGTAGGAAGTTGATGTACTTTTGTGCTGCTTCTTGTTCTTTGGAATCTTTGAATACACCCGCAGGTTCAGAAATATACGGTGCTCCCTCGGAAGGGTAGGAAAGAGCGACAGGGGAACCCTTGTCCGCTAGGTCTCGCACTAGATAATCGACGACTACACCTACGGGCCGTGACCCGGAGGCGATTTCTTGGGAAGTGGGACCATTGGACTCTGCGATCATCGGGGAGTTCTGGCCGAGATCTTCGAGCCAAGTTTCGCCGAGATCTGAATTGTTCTTCCACGCCGAGGCATTGAATGCCGCCGCGCCAGAGACCGCCGGGTTCGGCATGATGAGTTTGTCCTTATATTTCGGATCAGTTAGATCTGCCCACGACCTCGGGGCTTCGCCTTCTGCAAGTTCGTCGGTGTTATAGGCAATTACCGTAGGGATAATGCGCGTACCGACATAAAAATTCTCGTCGTCCTTGGCCTCGTCGATGATGTTGTTGGAATCAACATCGGCAAGCTGGATGAGGTCACCATCGTCGGCATAGTTTTCAAAGGTAGGTGCATCGGCTGCCCAGAAAACATCCGCTTGGATGTCACCAGATTTTTTCTCTGAAGATATGCGTGCGTTCAAATCTCCGGTGCCCGCGCGGTACACCTTGACCTCGATATCAGGAAACTCTTCATTGAAGGCCGCATTGATCTCATCGGCCTTTTCTTCCGGCTCTGAGGTGTAGACGGTGATCGAAGTTGAACCGCTTTCTGCCTGCGTATCTTCATTCTTGGATGTAGGCTCACCGCACGAGGTAAGAAGTACAGTTGAAGCAAGAACTACAGCAGTAAGAGAAGAGTGCCTAGGCTTCATTTGGGGAATTTCCTCCAGAGAGAGTAGTGATCAGGAGTCTTTATCTAACTGTTCCGAAGTTAAGGAAACTTGGGATCGACGTGAATTCGCAGTTAATTTTTGACTCCCTGAGCGGGTGATTTGGAGGGCGGCGCGGTTAAAAATCCTCATACAAAACTGAATGAAACGTGCTGTCAAGGGGTGAATGCGCCACTTCGACCGGGAGGTAGTTGTGACGCGTTGGACTCCGAAGGATGTTAAGGATGCTGCTGTTGAGCGCGTGGTGGCAGGCGAGGCAGTTAGCCTGGTCGCGCGTGATGTGGGTGTAGGCCCCGAATCGGTTTACGGTTGGTTGAGGGTAAGAGGTGTCGAACCTCCAGGCAGGCGTGCGAGTCGTTTGCGTGATCCGTTTGTCCGTGAGGCTGTTGGGTTGGTGCGTGCAGGTATGTCGATCAGTCAAGCAGCACAGACTGTTGGAATATCGACTGGCTTGCTTCACAGCAGGTTAAAGAAAGCTGGTGTAATCGAAGTGCGGCCTAGACGCGCCCACTTGTCACCTGATGAACGTGCCTAGGCCGTGGAGCGAGTGCTTGCTGGTGAGAGCTGTCAGACAGTGGCTGATGCTATCGGTGTGCATCCTTCTACCGTGTATGGGTGGATAAGGAAGCAGCGGTATGCGAAGTTACGCCGGCAGCGACATCGTCGAACGCCTGATGAGGCGGTGGTGTCTTTGCCAGATACAGGCAAGAAGCTGGGTAAAGATTCTGTTATGCCAGCACCGATGAAAACTCAAGCCGTTGATGGATTTCCTAGCGGCGTATTCGACAAACACGCCTTAGTAGGGCGTGGTCGCAGGCTTACTGTTGAAGACCGTGTTGCTATTGAAGCGGGATGTCGTGTCGGTGATTCGGCACGAGCCATCGCGCAGAAAATAAATAGGCACCACAGTGTCGTCGCTCGTGAAATCACCCGTAATGGTTGGAAGATCGTCGATGAGGACGGCACAGAGCAGCTGCGGTATAACGCCCACAACGCTGCTGTTTCTACTGCTGGTCGGATGGTGCGGCCAAAACTACGCAAGCTCGATGAAAGCCCAACGCTTCGGGGTGTAGTAGTCGATTGCCTTGCCCGCAGGTGGTCACCTGGGCGCATTAGTGCATGGCTTGAGCATGCTTTCAGCGATGATGAAAGCATGCGTATTTCCCACGAAGCGATCTACAGTGCCTTATACATTCAAGGCAAAGGCAGCCTGCGAGCCGAGCTTGAAGAAGTCATGAAGACTAAAGACGTACTTATCCGCGGCGGCTCAACACGCAAGCGTCGTGCCCGAAACGCTGGCGTGTTAACCGGTCGCCCTTGGATCAAAGGTGCTGAGATCACCCACCGCAGCCCGGAAGCTGATGACAGGGCTATTCCCGGGCACTGGGAGGGCGACCTTGTTATTGGTAAAGGTGGCAAAAGCGCGCTGATTACCCTAGTAGAGCGCACCAGCCGTTACACCCTGCTTGGACACCTTCCCGATGAGCACAGTTCACACACCGTGGTCGCAACCCTGCAGGACATGGTCAAAGACCTCAACACCGAGCAGCTAAAGACCATCACATGGGACCAAGGCGCAGAAATGGCTGTCACAGCACAAGTCCAGATTAAAGACGGCTGCCAGGTGTTTTTCTGTGAACCGCACTCACCGTGGCAGAGACCAACCAACGAGAACACCAACGGCGAGATCAGGCGCAGGTTCTACAAAAAGGGCACCGACTTTGCCACCGTCACACCCGAACATGTCGCGTGGGTGCAAAATGAGCTCAACGAAACACCCCGACAAATCCTCGGCGGCGCAACCCCACGTGAAATACTTAACGAACTATTCAAGCGTGGCGCATCCACCGCTTGATTCCGCCCCCCTGGCTTGAACATATGGCGATGAAAACTAGACTTCAAGTAGTTGAACTTTTGGTATGGAGATGCCTATGCGTAAGACCTTAATCAGCCTCACCGGCCCCGCCTTCGTTGCTGCAGTGGCTTACGTCGACCCCGGCAACGTAGCCGCCAACATCAGCGCCGGCTCCCACTACGGCTACCTCCTGGTGTGGGTACTCGTCGTGGCCAACCTCATGGCCATGTTCATCCAGTACCACTCCGCCAAACTGGGCCTAGTCACCCACCGCTCCCTGCCGGAAATCATGGGCGAGCGTCTCTCCCGCCGCGCGCGCCTAGGCATGTGGGCCCAGGCCGAGCTCATCGCCGCGGCCACCGACCTCGCCGAAGTCATCGGCGGCGCCATTGCCCTGCAACTCCTCTTCAACCTCCCCCTGTTCGCGGGCGCGCTCATCATCGGCGCGGTCTCCATCATTCTCCTCATCTTCCAGAAGAAGAACCAGTGGTTCGAGGGGCTTGTCATCGGCCTGCTCCTGGTCATCTGCATCGGCTTCCTTGCCGGCCTCGCCATCGCCCCGCCCGACCCCGCCGACGTGGCCGGCGGCCTCATCCCCCGCCTAGAGGGCAAGGACAGCATCCTGCTGGCCGCCTCCATGTTGGGCGCCACCGTCATGCCGCACGCCATTTACCTACACTCCTCCCTGACCAAGCAGCGCTACCCCGACCTGGAAATCCCCCACGTGCTGGCCGGCACCCGCGCGGACATCGCCGTGGCGCTGTCCATCGCCGGGCTCGTCAACGTGGGCCTGCTGGTCCTGGCGGGCTCGGCCCTCTACGGCGTGGACGGCACAGAGACCATCTCCGGGGCCCACACGGCGATTGCCAGCCACCTCGGCCCGCTGGCCGGCGTTCTCTTCGCCATCGGCCTGCTGGCCAGCGGCCTCGCCTCGACGTCAGTGGGCGCCTACGCCGGCTCCGAAATCATGGACGGCCTGCTTCACATCAAGGTCCCCCTACTAGTCCGCCGCCTGGTCACGCTCATCCCGGCGCTGGTCATCATCGGCTGCGGGGTCGACCCCACTATGGCACTGGTGGTCAGCCAGGCACTTCTTTCCCTGGGCATCCCCTTCGCCATCATCCCGCTTTTCCGCTATGCCGGCTCCCGGGACGTCATGGGTGAGTTCGCCGCGAAACCCTGGTCTATGGCCGTGGGCTGGACGCTTGCCGCGCTGGTCATCGCACTCAATCTCGCCCTCGTGCTCCTGCCGCTGCTCTAGGCCGCCTACAATCAGCAGCCATGATTGAAGTAGCAGCCGTCGTCATCCGCAACCCACAAGGCCACGTGCTTACCGTGCGCAAGAAGTCCTCCACCAAGTACCAACTGCCCGGCGGCAAGCCCGAGGCGGGCGAGGCGCTTGTCGACGCCGCCCTGCGCGAAGTTGCCGAAGAAGTAGGCCTCACCCTCGACGCCGAGAGCCTCAACAAACTCGGCACCTTCGACGCTCCCGCCGCCAACGAACCGGGCGAGGTCGTCGTCGGCACCATCTTCACCTACACCCGCACCGTCACCGCCGACGAACCCCATGCCGCCGCCGAAATCGGCGACACCGCCTGGGTCAACCCAGCAGCCCCCGACCGCGAGCTTGCACACCTGCTGCGCGACCGCGTCTTCCCCACGCTGGCCTAGCGCCAACTGTCAACACTTCGGCGTCATTGACCTCGAAACCATCAAGAGCTACCCTTTTGAACATGTTCACTGAACACGTTCACTCATCGCGCTCGGCCGCCAAAGCTGGCACCGTCAGCAAGGTCCTAGCCACCGCCTACGAACTCTTCCTCACTCAGGGCTACGCCACCACCAGCATCCGGACTATCGCATCCGAAGCTGGCGTTAGCGTGGGAACCGTCATGGGAGTCGGCGACAAACAAACGCTGCTCATCCGCACCATTGGCCAACACATTTCAGAACTCCACGATGACATCCGGGGACAATCCGATAGCCTTCTCGATGTCCTGAGACCTTTCCTCCAGATGTTTACCGGCCACGAAGAGCTCTCCCGCGCCTTTGGCGCAGCACTCATCCAACAAGGCAATCAAGGCGAAGCGCTCACCGCACTCAAAACGCTCCTGACCGATGAAATCACCCTGCGACTCGGCACCAGGCTCAGCAGCGCCGATGCGGCCGAGTACGCCGACCTGCTGTACAACGTCTACCTCGGCTTACTCATCGGCTGGGCCGCCGGAATCTACGACACCGAGCACCTCACATCCCAAGCCGCCTCATCGATCGAACGCCTCAACACCGCATTCGGAGTAACCCAATGATCCTAGAATCTTCCCCAGCCTGGCCCTCCCTTCTACTAGCAGCCATTCTGCTTGGCGACGCCGCCCTCTCCCTCAAACCAGTCCCCTTCATCGAAGCCTGCCTCAGCGGCGTCAAACTCCCCAAGGACTGGTGGTGGGCGCTCATTGTCATCAAGTGCCTCGCCGCCGTAGGACTCATTGCCGGCCTCTGGTTCCCCGGCGTAGGAATCACAGCCATGATTGGAGTCATCGCCTATTTCTGCGCGGCCGCAGCAGCCCATGTCCGCGCCCACTTCCTCGGTAGCGCATTCTGGATCAACTGCTTAGGCATGCTCGCATTCTCCATCGGAGTACTGATCCTGACGCTCGCACTGAATTAAGACACCAGTCAACCTTTCACGGCTTCCTGAAGGCAGATACATCATTGCACCTCTTGAATGATGACTTGATGCTTTCTACCCTAAAGGTATGCGCACGACGATAAACCTCCCGCCGAAACTCCTTGAAGAAACGAAGGTCCAAGCCAAAGCCAACAATGTCACTTTGAGCTCATACGTCGAAGAGGCGGTCCGCGCTGCCCTCAAGAAGGAAGCCCGCATCAGTACCGAAGACACCCCCGTTAACCTGCCCTCCTTCGATTGCGGCGGACCGGCTCTAGTTGATCTCAGCAACAAAGAAGCTGTGTGGGCGGTACTCGATGATCATTCCTGATGTCAACATTCTCGTTTATGCCTTCCACTCCGCTGCACCGCAACATAAACCCGCTCAACAATGGCTAAGTAGTGCTCTAAATCGGCATGAAACAATTGGACTCCTGGATGTTGTGGCAAACTACTTTCGCGTTTTGATCCTGTAAATATGAGCATCACGGCGAATGGATTGGTGCACTTTCGGCACACGCGGTTGCGTCTGGAATCCACGCTGTACCGTCCAACGGCGCCGTTTTGAGGACAACTAGCAGTGCCGACGTTGGTACTGACGACCCCCAGGGAATACCAGATCTCAGCAGTGGACCAAGCGCGAGCTGATGACCACAACCGTTCCGCGCTCACTTCGCTAATGCTGTGGGGCTTGGCGGCCCCCTTTAGATCGGCATGCTTCTCGCCGAGCTTTCCACCGTGGTATGGGATAGTGCGCTCTGAGGGCTACTCCCAAGTCAGTTATGGAGCAATTCCAATCAGAGGCGGGCAAGCGTTTGCTATTCCGCAGGTGTGATTGGAGAGCCATGGAGTTTAAAAGCTCTGCTAGAAGATTAAGGATTCAAAGAACTCGTTCAACTTTTTCCACGGGTCGTTTTGTCTGTAGACATTCTGAAATCGTCAATGTATTGCAGGGAATTGAAAAAGGCACGGTGCGTGGAGGTGGGTTTCGATAAAACTTATAACGGGAAAATCCCGAAACGATCTCTGTTCGAGGGTAAATTTGGCCTATTTGTTAATACTGGGCTTGGCGAGGGACTGGGGAATGCTTTCGTTTTCATTTGCGTCTGTGGTCAACCAACTGGTTGATTGCAGTTTCAACCAGCCCTGCGATTCAAAGCCGGAACAGATGTAGAAAGATGAGTCCTTGGAGTATTTGATTCGTCGCTAATCCGGCCGTGGCAGCGGTTGGGAAGGAGAATGACCATGAAAGCTTTGTATTGGGCATCCATTTTCTACCTTGTCTTGGGATTGGGAGCCGGGGTCTTCTACCGCGAATTCACGCGTGCCAATGATTTCCCCGAGGGTGAGTTCACTCAGTTGAGCGTGGCGCATACTCACTTGCTGGCGCTCGGTTTCACGATGAGCCTTATCTTCTTGGTATTGGAGAAGGTCTTTGGTCTGTCACGCAGTCGTGGTCAGTTCAATGCGTTCTTTTGGCTGTATAACGTCGGCGTGGTCGTCACCGTCGGCGTCATGATCTGGCACGGATGCCTGACCGTAATGGGGGAGGAGTCCACTGCAATGATCTCTGGGATCGCTGGTCTTGGTCATATCCTCATTACGATTGGCCTGATTGCATTCATTGCGGCACTAGGCAATGCCATCAGCGAGGCTCAAGAGGCTTAGGCCCAACCCGTAGCAGGTGACTAATGATGAGCGAGATGGTTACTAAATAGGCGCAGTGTCTCCACGGCGAGACTGGATTTAGCTAAGGCGCGATGGGGCAGGAGTTCGTTTATCGTCCTGCCTGCAGCGCTGTTGTAGGCCTCAGGAAAGATTACCGATAGCTGGGGTCGCAAACGTTCATTTCTGGCGTGGCTGCGGTTGGATCATTGACTTGCCATTGACGCTCTACGGCTTGGGCTTTGTGCCTGTGTAGTTGATGGGTACGCTGCTCAGCGAGATTCCGGTGAATAGTTTCGGTCAGGCTTCGGCTACCCAGAGTACGGTCCGCCAAGTCGGTTCCGCGCTGGGCACTGCGGTTTCTGGGTCGGTATTTTCCATGGCACTTGGGCTAACGCTGCCCAAGACGCTGGAGGCGGCCGGCATCATGGGGCCGGGTGCCGCTGGCATAGCAGAAGCAACGCGCCAATCAGCTGGTTCCGCTATTGCAGAACTGCGCGTTCAAGGCGGGCATAGTCCCTTTAGCGAGCAGACCAGCGTTGTGGTGCAGGCGCTTAGCTACGGCATGACCGGCGCCGCCCGCTACTCCCTTCTTGCTGCAACGGCATTCCTGGCGCTGGGCTTTGTTAGTGCGATGCGGGTTCGCCGTGCCGCGAACGAAAGCAGTTCCATGGAGCAATCGAACTGATTTATTGCCAGAAAGTTAGTGTAAGTCTGTTGTTTTCCTGGGCGGATTAGATGAGCAAAGTTTTTCTGCCTTCAACTAAGAGGGCTTGCCCATCCCTCAGCAGTAGGAGATTCCAATCTTGTCCGTACTGCGCAACAGTTTCACTGATGACGTTTATAGAATAAGGACCAGTCGTTCCTTGGGCGTGGGGAATAATGACATACGGAGTGAGATTTAGTCCTGTGCGGTCGGTGAGCTGCGGTGCCGTCCGCGGATCGTCCATGATTGATGCCGGTTCGATTGAAGGTCCTGCAACCATTGCGCCGGCAGAACTTCCAGCGTAAAGCGTGCCGTTCTGGACCGCTTCAACTAGCAGGTGGTCGGTACCAGTGAGTCTCAGCGCATCAAGGAGACGGAATGCCTCGCCGCTCGCAACATAGATACAGTCGGCTAAGTTGATTTCATTGCGTATGTCGCTCGGTTGCGCCTGCGCCACGGTTAAGGGGATTAGTTCCTCTGCCGCATTGCGAATGGTTGTCAACTCTGTTTGGGCGAACGGGGCTTGGCTCATTCCCGCGGCAGCATCATCGATGTACAGCACTCGACCCGAAATGTATTTGCTGATTTCTGGGTGTAGGTATGAGGCGAGGAGTAAGTGCATAGGCTTAGTCTACGTGAGCGCCTTATATGCTTGGGGCAGCTAGATCGGAGTATTGAATAATCGGAAAAGTCTCGAGACGCCGATCGGAACGATGTCTCGAGACTTCACATTGTGCCCCAGAGTGGATTCGAACCACCGACACCGGCTTTAGGAGAGCCGTGCTCTATCCCCTGAGCTACTGGGGCTGGGAGTTGCTAGTGCAACTTGGCTAATCATAGCAGTGGGGCAGGGGCGCCCCGAAATGGCTGGGGCTTGGATTAGCTCTCGGCCAATTCCTTCTGCTTATTGCGCACGGAGGAAGCTGGTGGGTTGGTCTCGTGGGTACCGTCGGAGTAGAGGACGGTAGGGATAATGCGGTTGCCGTCGTTGACGGATTCAATCCAAGCGTTGATGTCCTCGGTGTTATCGGCCTCGACGTCGACAAGCTCGTATGGGGTTTCGGTGCGGTCCAGGTTTTTAATCAGCTTGGCGCAGAATGGGCACCAATCGGCGTAGAAGATGGTGACGTCGGAGTTGGTTTCTGGGGTAGTAACAGACATTAGGCTGCATCCTTTCGGTCGTAGGTTAAAAAGCGGTATTTGATGGGGAGATCGCTGGCCTCTTGGTCCGGAAGCTCTAGGTGACCGTTGTCGGAGGTGAGCCAGTCGGTGCTGTGGGCGAGGCCGAATTCCTCGGGGATTTCGGGGGCGTAGATGGACCTATCGCCATAAGCATCCCCGATATTGACGCCCATGAGGGTGACCTCAATGCGGTCAACCTGATCCAGGGTGGCGGTGTAGATTTGGCCGCCGCCGATGACCCAGGCGTCGGAAAGCGGGGGCATAGCGGTGATGACCTGGGCGCCGGCGGACCACTGGCCGGGCGTGCGGGAGGAGAGCACGTAATTCTCCCGGCCAGGAAGGGGGCGGAATTTAGGATTGAGCGACTCCCAGGTCTTCCGGCCCATGATGACCGGCGCACCCATGGTTACGTCTTTAAAGTGCTTGAGGTCTTCCGGCACGTGCCAGGGCATTTGCTCGCCATCGCCAATAATTCCGTCCAAGGACTGTGCCCAGATTGCGCCCAACATTAGACGGACACCTGCGCCTTGATGGTGGGGTGGGGGTCGTAGCCTTCAATCTCAAAGTCGGCGAAGTCATAGGAGAACATGTCTTTCGCCTTGTGCAGGTTGAGCTGCGGGTACGGGCGTGGCTCGCGGGAGAGCTGCTCTTTGACCTGCTCTACGTGGTCGTTATAGATATGGCAATCGCCGCCGGTCCAGATAAGCTCGCCCACCTTGAGCCCGGCCTGCTGGGCAAACATGTGGGTCAGCGCCGCATAGGAAGCGATATTGAACGGAACACCTAAGAACATATCGGCCGAGCGCTGGTAGACCTGCATGGATAAGGTGCCATCGGCCACGTAGAGCTGGAAGAGCAAGTGGCAGGGCATCAGCGCCATCTTGTCCAGCTCCGCGACGTTCCATGCAGAGACCAAGTTGCGGCGCGAGTCCGGATTGTCCTTGAGGGTATCGAGCGCCTGCTGGATTTGATCAATGTGCTCGCCATCCGGGGTAGGCCAGGAGCGCCACTGCACGCCGTAGACCGGCCCTAGCTCGCCATTGTCATCCGCCCACTCATTCCAGATGCGGACCTTATTGTCCTGCAGGAACTTGATATTGGATTCGCCTTTGAGGAACCACAAAAGCTCGCCCAATACCGCGTGGAAATAGACCTTCTTGGTGGTCAGCAGCGGGAAAGACTCGGCCAGGTTATAACGCAGCTGCGCGCCAAAGATGGAGCGCGTGCCGGTGCCGGTGCGGTCGCCTTTGGGCGTGCCGGTCTCTAGGACCTTCTTCAGCAGATCCTCATACGGGGTCTCAATCATGCGCACTAGTTTAGAATCCGCCGTGCTCCTCGGCAAAGGCCTGGGCGTGCTCCAGGATTTCATCCTTGAGCTCGGGGCGGCAGATGAGGATATCCGGGATGAAGGTGTCCTCATTATTGAACCGGATTTCGGAGCCGTCGAGGCGGCAGCAGTGCAGACCGGAAGCTTGTGCGACGCCCACCGGGGCGGCCTGATCCCACTCGTACTGGCCACCGGCGTGGATATAACCGTCATAATCGCCGAGCAGCACGTGCATGGCCTTGGCACCCGCGGAGCCGACGCCCACGATTTCATAGCCCATTTTCTCGGCAATGTAGCCGGCTACCTTGGGCGGGCGATTGCGGGAGACGACGAACTTCTTAGATAGCGGGCCGGTGACCGCCCGAACGTCCGAGGACTTGAAGGTAACGCCGAGATCCGGCAGGCCCACCGCCGCGTGGATAGGAATACCATTTTCTACCAGGGCGATGTGCACGGCCCAGTCTTGGCGGCCGGTGGCAAATTCCTTAGTGCCGTCGAGCGGATCCACGATCCACACGCGGTCCTTCTTGAGGCGAGTGAGGTCATCGGAGGCTTCCTCAGAGAGCATGCCGTCCTGGGGGCGGTGCTGTTCAAGCACGCGGGCGATCCATTCTTGGGCGGCTTCATCGCCGGCGTCGCCAAGCGAAAGGCCCCGTAGCAGGCCCCCGTTGCGCACGCCTTTAAGGATCTCACCGCAGCCCTGGGCGAGGGAATTGGTCAGGCGGGAATCAGAAATCTCGACGGTCATGGTGCCCACATTACAACGCGGACTAGAGTGTGGGCATGCCAGAAAACATCCTCGACCGCTTCCGGCCCCAAGTAGCGCAGTGGTTTCGGGATGTATTTGCCGCCCCCACCGCCGTGCAGGCGCAGGCCTGGGAGAAGATTTCCCGCGGTGAGCACGCCCTTGTAGTGGCCCCTACCGGTTCCGGTAAGACGCTCGCTGCGTTCTTGTGGGCGCTGAATAATTTGGTTGAGCGCGAAGGCCAGCTGGCGCTGCCGGTGGGCTCTGGTGCATCGGGATCCGCCGCTGGAGTGAAGGTGCTGTATATTTCCCCGCTTAAGGCGCTGGGTGTGGACGTGGAAAATAACCTGCGCGCCCCGCTGACAGGTATCGCGCGCACCGCGGAGAACCTAGGCCTGGATGTCCCGGATATTTCGGTGGGCGTGCGCTCGGGCGATACGCCCTCCGCGGAGCGTGCGCGGCAGGTGCGCAAGCCGCCGGATATCTTGATTACCACCCCGGAGTCAGCCTATTTGATGCTTACCTCTAAGGCAGCGGGGATTTTAAAGACGGTGGATACCGTCATTATCGATGAGATTCATGCCCTGGCTGGCACCAAGCGCGGCGTGCACCTGGCGCTGACCTTGGAGCGCCTACAGCAGGTGGCAGGGGACTTCCAGCGCATTGGACTTTCCGCCACCGTGCGTCCGCTGTCTGCGGTATCGAATTTCTTAGGCGGCAACCGCCCAGTAGAAATTGTCGCGCCGGCCGCGGAGAAGAAGTGGCAGCTGGACGTGCATGTGCCGGTAGAGGATATGTCCGATTTGCCCACACCGGAGCAAGGCTCCACCATCGGGGAGATGACGGTGGATGATGCGATTGGCATCAGCTCTCCTTCCGTGGATGAGTCCGCGCTGCCCACGGCCAAGTCCATCTGGCCGTTTATTGAAGATGACCTCTATGCGGAAATCATGGCGCATCGCTCCACACTGGTATTTGTCAACTCTCGGCGCACGGCCGAGCGGCTGACCAGCCGGCTCAATGAGCTCTATGCGCAAGAGCATGATCCGGATTCGCTGTCGCCCGAAACCCGCCGGGACCCAGCCCAGCTGATGAAGCAGGTCGACGTCGCCGGCAAGGCCCCGGCGGTTATCGCCCGCGCCCACCACGGCTCGGTGTCTAAGGATGAGCGCGCGATGACTGAAACCATGCTGAAAGAAGGCACGCTCAAGGCCGTGGTGGCCACGAGCTCGTTGGAACTGGGCATCGATATGGGTGCAGTGGAGCTAGTCGTGCAGGTGGAATCGCCGCCTTCCGTGGCCTCCGGCTTGCAGCGCGTGGGCCGCGCCGGGCACTTTGTGGGCGCGGTCTCGCACGGGTCCTTCTATCCCAAGCACCGCGCGGATCTGGTGCAGTCCACGCTCACGGTATCGCGGATGCGCGCCGGGCTCATTGAGGAAATGCATACCCCGCGCAACCCGTTGGATGTGCTAGCACAGCAGACGGTGGCGGCCGTGGCTGCGGCCGGCGAGGACGGGCTCGATGCCGATGAGTGGTACGAGATGGTCCGCCGCGCTTGGCCCTACCGCGATCTGGCGCGGGAGGTCTATGACTCCGTACTGGACCTGGTAAGCGGTGTGTATCCGTCCACGGACTTTGCGGAACTTAAACCCCGCGTGGTCTATGACCGAGTGACGGGAGTGATGACCGCGCGGCCTGGCGCCCAGCGGGTGGCCGTGACCAGCGGCGGCACGATTCCGGATAGGGGCATGTTTGGAGTATTCCTCTATACAGGCTCGGGCGAGGGCTCCGGTGGCGCTCCGCGCCGAGTAGGCGAGCTGGACGAGGAGATGGTTTATGAGTCCCGGGTAGGTGATGTATTTACCTTGGGCGCTACCAGTTGGCGCATCGAAGACATCACGCGCGACCAGGTATTGGTCACGCCCGCGCCGGGGCATACCGGGCGCCTGCCGTTTTGGAATGGTGATGGCGCGGGCCGACCCTATGAGTTAGGTAAGGCGCTAGGTGAGTATCGCCGCGAGGTCTTTTCCTCGCCAGATATCATTGCGGATGCCGACGACAATGCGCGCTCCAATATCGTGGCCTACCTGCAAGAGCAGAACGAGGCCACTGGTGTCATCCCGGATGAAAAGACTTTGGTGCTCGAGCGCTTCCGCGATGAGTTGGGCGATTGGCGCGTGGTGCTGCATACCCCGTTTGGCCGGCCGGTCAACTCCGCATGGGCGCTAGCGGTAGGCGTCCGGGTAGGCGAGCGCACCGGCATGGATCCGCAGGCCGTGGCCGGTGATGATGGCATCGTGCTGCGCCTGCCGGAAGCAGAATCCGAGCCCGATGGGGCCATCTTCGCCTTCGATGCCGATGAGATCGCCGATATCGTGGCCGAGCAAGTGGGCAACTCCGCGCTCTTTGCCTCCCGCTTCCGCGAGTGTGCGGCCCGCGCGCTGCTCTTGCCTCGGCGCAATCCCGGCAAGCGCGCGCCGTTGTGGCAGCAACGCCAGCGCGCCGAGCAGCTTTTGGACGTTGCCCGTAAGTATCCGTCCTTTCCCATCATCTTGGAGACGGTGCGCGAGTGCGTGCAGGACGTCTACGATGTTCCCGCGCTTACGGAGGTCATGCGAGAGTTAGGCCACCGCCGCATTCGCATTGCGGAGGTCACCACCGAACAGCCCTCGCCTTTTGCCTCTTCGCTGCTGTTTAACTACACCGGCGCGTTTATGTACGAGGGAGATTCCCCGTTGGCAGAAAAGCGCGCGGCCGCCCTAGCCCTCGACCCGGCGCTTTTAGCCAAATTGCTCGGCACGGTGGAGCTGCGCGAGTTGCTCGATCCAGAGATTATCTCCGAGGTCCACGCCCAGCTCCAACGCACCGATCCCTCGCGCCGGGCCCGCACCACCGAGGAGGTAGCGGACCTGCTGCGCGTGCTCGGGCCGATTCCCATAGACGAGCTGGGCGAGCACACCGACGTGCCGCTTTCCGCCCTGGACCAGCTGGGCACACGGATAATGCAGGTGCGGATTGGCGGTCGCGAGCACCTGGCTCAGGCCCAAGATGCACCCCTGCTTCGCGACGCCCTCGGTATCCCCATTCCTCCCGGCATCCCCGCCCAAGTGGCAACCATTTCTGATGCCTTGCCGCAGCTGGTCTCGCGCTGGGCGCGCACCCGTGGGCCCTTCGTGTTGCGCGATCTCACCGCGGCCTTCGGCATTTCCGTCTCTGCCGCGCATACCGTCCTCGGCGCGCTTGATGGGGTAGTAGAAGGCCGCTACCGCCAGGGCGTCGACGAGCAGGAATACTGCGCCGCAGCGGTGCTCAAGACCATCCGCTCGCGTTCGCTCGCCGCCGCGCGTGCTGCTACCGAGCCGGTATCAGGTGCCACTTTTGCCCGCTTTTTGCCGGAGTGGCATAGCATCGCACCGGCCGGAAAGCGCCCGGCCCTGCGCGGGGCCGATGGCGTCTTTTCCGTCATCGAGCAGCTAGCCGGGGTGCGCCTGCCGGCCTCCGCGTGGGAATCGCTCATCCTGCCCGCGCGGGTGGGAGATTATTCGCCCACCATGCTCGATGAGCTCACTTCCAATGGCGAGGTGCTCATCCTCGGCGCCGGCAAGGCCGGTGCGGCAGACCCCTGGATCATGCTGCTGCCTTCTGACTACGCGGCCCAGCTAGCCCCGGAAACCGATGGCGAGGGCGTGAGCATGCTGCAGCGCGCCATCCTTGATGTCTTGGGCCGCGGCGGCGGCTTCCTCTTTGCCGATATCGCCGCCGAGGTCCCCGGCACTACCGAGGAAACCCGTGAGGCCCTCTGGGGTTTGGTGGAGATGGGCTTGGTAAGCCCCGATTCCTTCGCGCCGTTGCGTACCCGGTTGTCTTCCGGCGGTTCGCGCTCAGGCCGCACCGCGCATCGCTCAAAGCGGCGGCCCACCCGCTCTCGCCTGCGCATGGGGCGCACCTCTTTTGCCCAAGCACACAATGCTGCGGCCGCGCAGACCCCGCCCGATGTCATGGGCCGATGGTCGCTGGCTGTGTCTGCCGCTACCGATGCCACCTCGCGGTCTGTGGCACACGGCGAGGCTTGGCTCGACCGCTACGGCGTGCTCACCCGCGGCTCCGTCGTGGCCGAAGACGTGCTCGGTGGCTTTGCGCTGGCCTATAAGGTGCTCTCCGGCTTCGAAGAATCCGGCAAGGCCATGCGCGGCTATGTCATCGATGGGCTGGGCGCCGCCCAATTTTCTACCCCCGCCATCATCGACCGCCTGCGCGGCCTGGCCGATTCCCCGGATGTTACCGGCTGGCCGTCTGGAACCACCGAGCCCGAAACCTTTGTCCTCGCCGCCTGCGACCCGGCCAATCCCTACGGTGCGGCCCTGCCGTGGCCGCAGCGCGACGATGCCGACGGCAAAGCCACCGGCGGGCCTACCCGTGCGGCCGGCGCGCTGGTAGTGCTTATCGACGGCCTACCCATCGCCCACCTCACCCGCGGCGGGAAAACCCTCACCACCTTCCTGGAATCGCTGCCGGGAGGCATCGACCCGGCGGAGGTATATCCCCGCCTGGTAGGCGCGCTCACGGATATGGTTGCAAGGGGAGTGCTGTCCCCGTTGGTTATCGAAAAGTGCAATGGCAGCCCCATTCATAAAACCGATGCGGCGGCCCACCTGCGCGACGCCGGCGCCGGCATAACGCCTAAGGGCGTGCGCATCTCTGCCCGCGCCGCCGCCCCGCGCACCCCACGTGCAGGACGCCGCGCGAGCGAGGCCATCGAAGAACTCAGTTTTGATGACCCACCACCCGCTCCGCGCAATAATGGTGGCTTCCGCCCGCGCGGCGGGTACCGTCGCTAAAGATCCACTGGAGGTGTTATGCCCGAAGGCGATTCCGTCCTGCAGCTATCCAACCGCCTGCAGTTCATGGCCGGCCGCGAGGTCACCGGCTGTTCCGTACGCGTGCCGCGCTACGCCACCGCGCACCTAGACGGCATGGTGTGCGAGCGCGTCTGGCCCTACGGCAAGCACCTGTTCATGCAATTCGACCAGACCATCGTGCACACCCACCTCAAGATGGAAGGTACCTGGGCCATCCACTACGCAGGCGATCGCTGGCGCAAGCCCGGACATACCGCGCGCATCGTCCTGCAGCTAGCCAACGCCCCGCGCGATATTGAGGTCGTTGGTCACCAGCTAGGCTTCGTGGATATCTATCCCGCCGACCAATACCACCAACGCATCGCCCACCTCGGACCGGATATTCTCGACCCCGACTGGGACCGCGAAGAAGCCCTGCGGCGGCTCAATAACCGTCCCCAACGCGCCATTGGCGCGGCGCTGCTCGACCAAAAGGTCGTCGCTGGCATCGGCAATGAATACCGCGCCGAGGCCTGTTTCCTAGCAGGGGTGCACCCGGCCACACCAGTATCCGAGGTGGATACCGCCCGCATCCTCGACATCTCTCGGCGCATCATGTGGGCCAACCGCACCTCCCCGGTGCGCGTGACCACCGGCGTGCGCCGCGCCGGGGAGACCACCTATGTCTTCGGGCGCAATCGCAAGCGCTGCCGCCGCTGCGGCACCTTCATTACCAAGGGCGCACTCGGCGGTGTGGATGCCGGCGGCGATGAAGGCGAACTCGAGCGCATCATCTGGTGGTGCCCACATTGTCAGCCACTTCACCCCGCGCACTAAGACTCCCGCGCTAGTGTGGGGGACATGCGTACCTTTCTTAACATCGTTTGGTTTATCACCGGCGGGTTCCTCCTAGCCCTTGCCTATTTCCTCTTTGGCATCATTGCCTGCATCTTCATCGTCACCATCCCCGCGGGCGTGGCGTCGTTCCGCATGGCTAACTTCGCCCTGTGGCCATTTGGCCGCTCGGTGGTGCAGCCGGTGAAGGGCAGCGGCTCCATGTCCACCTTCTCCAATGTCGTGTGGTTCGTAGTCGCCGGCCTGTGGCTGGCCATTGGCCACGTCACTACCGCAGCGGCGCAGGTAGTGACCATCGTGGGCATTCCGGCCGCGCTGGCCAACCTGAAGATGATCCCGGTGACCTGCTTCCCATTTGGCCGCCGAATTGTGAACTCGGAGGACATTCCCTTCGGCTGGGAGCCGATGGTCAAGCTCTAAACCGCATTCCGCTGACAAAACAAGCACGTTCTGCCCAATTTCGCGCTGATTTAGGGCAGAACGTGCTTGTTTTACATCTCCGTGGGGCGAGCGAGGCCATAAAGCAGCCGCGTTATCCGTTCCGCCGAGTGGGTGGGAGGGGATAAGGCGGCTCAAAGTGGGCGTTAGCGGTTGGAGCGATACCAACCGATGAGCTCGTCGGTGGATTGGTCGCCGGATGCGGCTTCTTCCTTGCCGGAGACTGCCGGTGCCAGGTTATTGGCCTGCTGCTTGCCCAGCTCTACGCCCCACTGGTCGAAGGAGTTGATATCCCAGATAACGCCCTGGGTGAACACGATGTGCTCGTAGAGCGCGATGAGCGCGCCGAGGGTCTGCGGGGTGAGTTCCTCGGCCAGGATGGTGGTGGTCGGGCGGTTGCCTGGCATGACCTTGTGCGGCACGACGTCTGCGTCAACGCCTTCGGCGGCGATTTCTTCTGCGGTCTTGCCAAAGGCCAGGACCTTGGTCTGGGCAAAGAAATTGCCCATGAGCAGATCATGCATGGAGCCGGAGCCATCGGCGGTGGGGAAGTCCTGCTTCGGGCGGGCAAACCCAATAAAGTCCGCCGGGATGAGGCGGGTGCCTTGGTGCATGAGCTGGAAGAAAGCGTGCTGGCCGTTGGTGCCTGGCTCGCCCCAGTAGATTTCGCCGGTGGACGGGACGGTGACCGCGGTGCCGTCGCGACGCACGGACTTACCGTTGGATTCCATGGTCAGCTGTTGCAGGTAGGCCGGGAAGCGGCCGAGGTCCTGCGAATAGGGCAGAACGGCGTGAGTCTGGGCGCCGAAGAAGTTGGTGTACCAGACACCAAGGAGGCCCATGAGTGCGGGGACGTTTTCTTCCAGCGGGGCGGTGCGGAAGTGCTCGTCCATGGCGTGGAAGCCTTCGAGGAAGCGCATGAAGTCCATCGGTCCAATGGTGCACATAAGAGACAGGCCGATGGCACAATCCACGGAGTAGCGGCCGCCAACCCAATTCCAAAACGGGAACATATTCTCGGTATCGATGCCGAATTCGGCTACCTTTTCCGCATTGGTAGATACGGCGACAAAGTGCTTGGCCACGGCGGATTCATCGCCATCGAATTGCTCGATGAGCCAGCGGCGCGCGGCGTGTGCGTTGGTCAGCGTCTCTTGGGTGGTGAAGGTCTTGGAGGCGATGATAAATAGGGTGGATTCGGCATCCAGGCCATCGAGGGTGGCGGCCATATCGGCGGGGTCGATGTTGGAAACGAACTCTGCGGAGATGCCAGCGACCTCGTAGGAGCGCAATGCCTTAGCTGCCATGGCCGGACCAAGGTCGGAGCCGCCGATGCCGATATTGACTACCTTTTTGATGGTGTGGCCGGTGTGTCCCAGCCAGGAGCCGGAGCGCAGCGCGGTGGCGAAGTCACGCATGCGGCCTAAGACCTCGTGGACATCGGCGGCAACGTCCTGGCCGTCAACAGTCAAGTCATCTTCGACCGGGACGCGCAGCGCGGTATGCAGCACTGCGCGATCCTCGGTGTTATTGATGTGCTCGCCGGCGAACATGGCATCGCGGCGGGACTCTAGATCGGCAGCCTTGGCTACTTCCACCAGCTGCTTGACGACGTCCCCGTCGATCAGGTTCTTCGACAGATCAACGTGCAAACCGGCGGCGTCGAAAGTGAAGTTGCGGGCGCGGTCTGCATCGGCGGCAAAAAGCTCGCGGAGGTTGAGATCCTTTTTGGTCTCATATGCCTTCGCGAGATCGCTCCACTGGGCAGATGCGGTGATATCCATGATGGTTGGCCTTTCTGGCAACTAGCGCATTGGCAACATTTACCTCTCCCACCGTAGTCCAGAAAGGGCAACCGCGTCGGGCCCTTCTAGAGGATGAGTGCGCCTGCCCAACCGGCGATGAGCAGCGGAATATTGAAGTGGATAAAGGTGGGAATGACCGAGTCGCGGATGTGGTCGTGCTGGCCATCCGCACCCAAGCCGGCAGTGGGGCCGAGGGTGGAATCGGAGGCGGGAGAGCCGGCGTCGCCAAGCGCGCCTGCAGTGCCAATGAGCGCAACGGTGGCCGCGGGGCTAAAGCCTAGCGACATGCACAGCGGCACGTAGATAACGGAAATGATGGGCAAGGTGGAAAAAGACGAGCCGATGCCCATGGTGACTACCAAGCCCACCACCAGCATGGCACCGGCGGAAAGGACCTTATTGGTGCCAAAGAGGTTAGCGGTGGCATCCACCAGTGGGCCGACCTCGTTGGTGGCCGTCATGACCGAGGCAAAGCCCTGGGCGGTGATCATGATGAAGCCGATGAGCGCCATCATCTTCATGCCATTGGTGAAAACGTCATCGGCATGCTTCCAATCCACCGCGCCGGTCAGCAGCAAAATACCCAGGCCGGTCAGTGCGCCGACCATGAGGCCATCGGATTCGAAGTCGAGCGCCTGCATGATAATCTGCACCGCAAAGGTGGCAATGATGGCCACGACGGAGACCCAGATCTTATAGGTAGAAGGGGTCTCTTGGTGCTCCTCAGCGGTGATGGGGAGGTCCTTATAATCACGCGGCTTGCGGTAGCTAAAGAAAATAGCGATGAGCAGGCCTGCGAGCATGCCGAGCGCCGGAACACCCATAACCTGCATGATATTTATATCCGAGGTATCCAACCCCGCCTGCTGGATATTAAATAACAGGATGTCGTTTAAGTAGATGGAGCCAAAGCCCACCGGGATGAACATGTAGGTGGTAATAAGGCCAAAGGTCAGGCAGGTGGTAATGAGCCGGCGGTCTAAGCGCAGCTTATTCATCACCTTAAGCAGCGGGGGAACGATTAGTGGAATGAAAGCAATGTGAACCGGGATGAGGTTTTGGCTCATCACGGACATGGCAATGAGCCCGAGGATGAGCATCCATTTAGTGGCCAGGGCCGCCTTGGGATTTGCTTCGCCGCTGCCGCCGAGCTTGCGGATGAGGAAATTAGCCAGGACCTGGGGCAGCCCGGCCGAGGCCACGCCCATCGCAAAAGCGCCCAAGAGGGCATAGCTCAGCGCAATCTTGGCGCCGCCGCCCAAGCCATCTTGGAAGGCAACCATGGTGGCATCGAGTCCCATGCCGGACATGAGCCCGCCGACGATGGCACCCAAGAAGAGAGCCACCACCACATGCACGCGCAAAAGGGCGAGCACGAGCATGACTATGACGGCGATGAGAACTGCATTCATGCTTAGCCAGGATACTGCATAGTATCGGCTGGCCAGTAATTATTCGGCTAGCCCAACCGGCCGCGGCCCATGCGCAGCAGCGCAGAGGCGATGGTGGGGCCTTCTTCGCCGAGTTCATCGCGGAACTGATTCAAAATTGCGATCTCGCGCGTGTGGACGAGGCGGGTGCCGCCGGAGCTCATGCGGGTGCGGCCAATAGCCTGAGAGACTTCCGTGCGGCGCTTGGCAGCATCCAGGATGATGCGGTCCATGCGGTTGATTTCTTCGCGATACTGCTGGATCTCCGCATCAGATAGGGGATCATCCGTGCCCGAAGGCGTGCGGATGTCCAGGCCGTTATCGACGATGTCCTTGTTATCTTCTGCGGTCATAAGACCATATTGTGCCACCCGCCCACGCAAAAGGAAATAGCAGCTCGCACGGCGGATACGGGGCGTGTCCGGTGGGGCTAGTAGGTTGGAAGGCACTATGAACGAAAACTCTCCTTTTAGTCCTTCCCCGTCTACCGGCGGCGCACCCACACCAAGCCCCTTTGGCGGCTTCGGCGCACCGCGCGCAGCGAGCCCGCAATCCGAATCCCCCGATGCCTTGACCGAGGGCCTCAACCCACAGCAGCTAGAGGCCGTTACCCACTCGGGCAGCCCGCTGCTCATTGTCGCCGGCGCTGGTTCCGGTAAGACCGCCGTGCTTACCCGGCGTATTGCTTATCTCATGCGCCATCGCGGGGTAAATCCGTGGGAGATCCTCGCCATTACCTTTACTAATAAGGCCGCCGCGGAAATGAAGGAGCGCGTGGGCGGGCTAGTTGGCCCTGTGGCCGAGCGCATGTGGGTATCTACCTTCCACTCCATCTGCGTGCGCATCCTGCGTCAAAATGCGCAGCTCGTGCCGGGGCTTAATACCAATTTCACCATTTATGATGGCGATGATGCCCGCCGGCTATTGTCCATGATTGCTAAAGATATGCAGCTGGATCTGAAGAAGTACACCCCGCGCGTGCTGGCTAATCAGATTTCTAATCACAAAAATGAGCTCATCGGCCCCGAATCCGCACTGGAAAAGGCGCAGCAGACCAAAAACCCGTTTGAGACCACCGTGGCCCAGGTCTATGCCGAATACCAGCGCCGCTTGCGCGCGGCCAATGCCGTGGACTTTGATGATCTCATCGGTGAGGTGGTGCGGATCTTCACCCAGCACCAGCAGGTGGTGGAATTTTATCGGCGGCGCTTTAAGCACGTGCTTATTGACGAGTACCAGGACACCAACCACGCCCAGTATGCGCTGGTTGCTGCGCTCGTGGGCAGGGGAGAGCTCGGCCCTGACGCGCCCGAGCTGTGCGTGGTGGGCGACTCCGACCAGTCCATTTATGCCTTCCGTGGTGCGACCATCCGCAATATCCAGGAATTCGAGCGCGACTACCCGCAAGCACATACCATCCTGTTGGAGCAGAATTATCGCTCTACCCAGACCATTCTCAATGCGGCCAACGCCGTTATTGCTAAAAATGAGAACCGACGCGAGAAGAACCTGTGGACGGCCCACGGTGAAGGCGAGCAGATCGTGGGCTACGTTGCCGATAACGAGCACGATGAGGCGCGGTTCATCGCCTCCGAGATTGATTCCTTGGCGGATAAGGGGCGCAGCTATTCCGATATCGCGGTCATGTACCGCACCAATAATGCCTCCCGTGCGCTGGAAGATATCTTCATCCGCTCCGGAATTCCCTACAAGGTGGTCGGTGGAACGCGCTTTTATGAGCGGCGTGAAATCCGCGATATGGTGGCCTACCTGCGCATCCTGGATAACCCGGACGATACGGTGAGCCTGCGCCGCATTATCAATGTGCCCAAGCGCGCCATTGGGGATAAAGCACAAGGGCACATTGCCCTCCATGCAGAAAACCACGGCATTAGCTTTGGCAAGGCGCTTGCCGATGTCCCTCGTGGCGAAGTGCCTGGCCTAGCCACCCGGGCCATTAACGCGGTCACCAAATTCAACGAGATGATGGAGGGCATCCGCAATCAGATCCCTTCCATGCGCGATGAGGTTACTGGCCAGCCGGATTTGGGTGAGCTGCTCACCGCCATTTTGGATGCCACGGGATACAAGGCGGAATTGGAAAACTCGAACGATCCGCAAGATGGCGCGCGCCTCGATAACTTGAATGAGTTGGTATCGGTGGCACGCGAATTTACCTCAGAGGCCGCGAACCAGCTGGCTGCTTCGGGTGCAGATGCAGTGGATCCTTCCGAGTTAGTGGAGGAGGGTGAGGCCGCGCCGGGCTCGCTGCAGGCCTTCTTGGAAAAGGTGTCGCTGGTGGCTGATGCTGATCAGATTCCTGACTCGGAGACTGGCGTGGTCACCATGATGACTCTGCACACCGCAAAGGGCCTCGAGTTCCCCGTGGTCTTTTTGACCGGCTGGGAGGATGGCCAATTCCCGCATATGCGCTCTCTCGGTGACCCGAAGGAGTTGAGCGAGGAGCGCCGCTTAGCCTATGTGGGCATTACTCGTGCCCGTGAACAGTTGTATCTCACCCGTGCCATCTTGCGCTCGGCTTGGGGCAACCCGGTGACTAATCCTGCCAGCCGCTTCCTCGGCGAGGTCCCTGCAGACCTCATCAACTGGCAGCGCGAAGACTCCGATAGTTCCCTAACCGGTGCGTGGGGTGAGGACGATTACCAATATGGTCGTTCCTACGGCCGCGACTGGTCTGGGTGGGGCAGAGGTGGGGCCCGCGGTGGCCAGTGCGCTGCGTCTTCCCCATCGCAACGCACTAGCAAGCCGGCGGCAACCTCAATGCCTAAGAACAATAACTTCAACCTGGCCGTGGGTGACCGTGTCAATCACGCTAAGTACGGGCTCGGTACCGTTATTGAGACGTCGGGCTCCGGTAAGCGTGCCACGGTCACCGTGGACTTTGGTTCTTCCGGTAAGGTCCGGCTGATGCTCATCGGCGGAGTGCCGATGGAAAAGCTCTAGACCGAAATGCCGCGCTCGTTGAACCAGGAGACTGGGTCAACGGGTGCTCCACCACCTGGGTGAATCTCAAAGTGGAGGTGCGGGCCCGTGGAGTGGCCCTCGTTGCCAATGCCGGCGATCTCTTGACCCGCGGTCACGTGGTCGCCCACATTTACCTTGAGCTGGTCTGCCGACATGTGGCCGTAGACGGAGATGGTGCCGTCATCGTGCTGGATGCGGATCCAGTTGCCAAAGCCCTGTGCTGGCCCGGAGTTGATGACGGTGCCGTCCATGACCGCCACAATCGGGGTGCCCACGGAGTTTGCTACGTCGATGCCGTTGTGCATGGTGCCCCAGCGCTGGCCGAAGCCGGAGGTAAGGGTGCCGGAGGTAGGAAAGACCACTGTATTGCCCGCGGAGTCCTTGCCGCGCTTCGTGGTGAGTCCAGAGTGATTTCCCTGGGGAGCGAATGCTTCTTTCAATCCCGGTACAGAACCCGGATCCAAGACGATATTTACTCCGCCGGATTCGTTTCCATCTACCTGCGGGGTAGCCTCGCCGTTGAGAACGCCTACGGTAGTGGTGGCCAAGCCCACGAGGGCGTCGACCACACCGGCGTCATCTACGTTCGTAGCGGTGGGCTCGGAAGAGCCGTCCGATACGTCCACGCTAGCCACTGGCTCTGCAGCAAAAGCGGTGGTGCCGGTAGCAAGTACGGTACCGAGCGTAACGATGCTCAGCGCCACGTTCTTGCGTGCGCGGTTCATGCGCTTCATATCTTAAGTCCTTTTCATGGCTTGCATGGTCTCGGGACGCTTGCGCCCTAGTGAGGGCGGCGTCTTGCAACTGCCAACCGCGACACGCCGAAAGCTGAAATGCTTGCGTTCGAAATCGCTCGTGGCAACGAGTTAAAAGTTAGCCCGCCTGAACGGCCCGCGCAATCTTAAAAAACGCTGGTAGCGGCGGAAAAAATTCGAAATTATTCGAACATGCCAGCTTGTTGCGCGTGTTACGAATGTGACTAGAGTGGCGTGTGTGAAGTGTTGGTTTAGGGACTGGGGGTAGACTTTGGGGGTGGGTATGCCGCTCTGGAAATGGCGTGTTGCGTTCAAACCCAGTGATTAGCGGAAAATGTGTATTTACCTGCGACAAGGCTGAGCGCTGGACTTGCCTGTGCGGCGCAATTTGTGTCTAGGTCCGGTGGTGGAGCGCTTGTCTCGACGGGGCTTGCCATTTGTGGGTTAAGGGTCAAAAAGTGTGTCCGGAATCGCGGATTTTCACGGATTGACCTGTAGGTTTCCGGAAAGTATATGCTCCGGAAGCATATATCTAGCCCCCGACGGGAAATCCTCGGTGTGGCAGCCGTGATGTGCTATGCGCGGCGTGGTGTGGTGTCGCAATGTCGAAGAACCAACCACGCTGCCACTGCGGCGGTGAAATGAAACGCAACGGCACCACCAGCAAAGGCACCACCAGATGGCGCTGCAAACAATGCGGCGCCTCCAGCGTCAAACGTCGAAACGACATCACCAACGCGGCAGTGTTCACCCAGTTCATCGAGCATTGCACCACCGCAATATCACTCGACGACCTAGCCAAACGAAACGGTGTTAGCCGCGCCACCATGAAGCGGCGCTTCAAGTGGTGCTGGCTCGTTGATGTGCCTGACCCCACCGCCGGCCACCACAAGCGGATCTACGACCAGGTATTTCTCGATGGCACCTACACCGCCGGTGGCTGCCTGATCGTCGCGGCGACCATCGACCACGTGATCGCCTGGCACTGGTGCAAACACGAAACCACCCGCGACTACCAACTGCTGCTTGAACGCATCGAAGCCCCACTCATCGCCGTCATCGACGGCGGCCAAGGCGCATACAGCGCAATCAAAAAGTGCTGGCCGACTACGAAAATTCAACGCTGCCTCGTCCACGCCCAACGCGTGGTCCGCCGCTACACCACCACCAACCCACGCACCGATGCCGGGCGCACCATCTACCGACTTGCGCTGAAACTGACCCGGATCACCACACTGGATGAAGCCGCCGCGTGGGGTGTGCAACTGCACGAGTTTTCAACGATCTACCGGGAATGGATGAACGAGAAAACCATGATCAAAGACCCCAAAACAGGTGCATGGACCCGCGTGTGGACCCACCACAACGTGCGCAAGGCCTACAACAGCCTCAACCATCTTTGGCGGTCCGAGATGCTGTTTGTCTACCTCAACCCGCCAGCAGGAGTCCTTGCGCCCGAGCGGATCAAATCCACCACCAACAGCTTAGAAGGCGGCATCAACGCCCAGCTCAAACTGCTCGCCAGAACCCACCGCGGCAGATCAGGCGAACGACAACGCCGCATGCTGGATTGGTGGCTCTACTTAAAAACGGAACTGCCTGACGATCCAGTACGAATCGCCAGGCAGTCCGACTGGGGCCAGGGCCAACTCGCCAAAGTATCCACCCTGACCCAAACCGAGAACCAAGCCGACCACGAAACAGGACGCCCAGCCCTCTACGACAACGCTATCGACACCGACTACACCCACTCAATCGGCATTCAAAAAGGCCAAATCTAACCCCCGCGACACGCCGAGCCAGACACACATTTTGACCCTTAACCCCCATTTGTTGGAGGCGCAATGGGAAGGCTGCGACGCACTTGAGTCGTCTTGGGGAAGGTTGGCTGCAGCCGCGGTGGTCGGGAGCCGGCGCTGGTGTCTTTAGGGGCAATTGTGGACATGAAAAAGCGCCGCAGGAAAGCCACTGCGGCGCTTAACAAGAAGGTGTTTGGGTGGGAGCCTTAGAGGTCGATGCCTCGCTCAGCCAGCCAAGGCTGCGGATCGATTGCCTCGCCACCGTTCGGGTGAACTTCGAAGTGGAGGTGGGAGCCGGTGGAAAAGCCCATCGAGCCCATGCCGGCGATCTTCTGGCCGGCATGCACGTGCTCGCCAACGGCCACGTCAAGGGTCTGCATGTGACCATAAACGGTCATGGTGCCGTCGTCGTGCATGATGCGGATCCACTGGCCAAAGCCGGAAGCTGGACCGGAGTCGATGACCGTACCATCCATGACGGCAAGGATGGGGGTGCCGGGAGAGTTGGCGATGTCGACGCCCTTGTGGAAGGTGCCCCAGCGCATAGCGAATGGGGATGTGAATGCACCCTCGGCTGGGCGGGCTACGGACGGTGCGCGAGCGGCTTCGTCAGCGGCGGCGCGCTCCTCGGAAGCCTGGATGGCCTTGTTGAGCTGATCGGATAGATCTGCAACCGGCTTTGCTTCAGCTACATTGAGGATCTGCGGAGTGGTATCAACGGGGGCCTCAGCAGCGTCCTCAACCTGGGTGGAATCAGAAGCGAGCTCGAAGTCAACGGACTGCGTCTTGGTAGTGGCCGCGTCATCAGACTGGATGTTTGCAGCGGCTGCGCCACCTACGCCGGCGGTGGATACGGCACCTGCCGCAACCGTCATTACGGCGATGCGGCCCTTCGCGGTCTGCGAGGTGACAATCTTGCGATGGCGACCGGCGCCACGCTGAACTTTGCTTCGCATTAGGTCTTCTTTCGTCTTTTTCACAATCTGCGCAATCTGAGTGTTACGTCCCCACCGAGTTAGTTACGAGATTGTGACCTTCTTGTTACCAACGAGATGTAACAGTAGCGTCTCGAAAAGATAACAGCAACCCAAATTAAGAAATTTTTAGGCGTTGCTCGAGGGAATTGCCCACGAGCAGGCAACATAATCCGAATGGCATATTATTACTGCGACCAAGATCCCACTCGGGCTGCGTGTGGGTCGTATAAAACCGATAACTTTCCATTCATGTTACTGTAGCCAGAGTTAAAGGTGTGAAACCGGGGTAGATTTTATACTCCTAATATATATGTGTGGTCAAGGTGCAGGGGTGTCGCCGGTGATTTTATGGCTACCTCGTCGCGCCACCCCAGATCTGCTGCCGGAAAGTGGCAAAGTGGACGCCGATGAACAAAAACACCAGCCCCCATTCTCGGTCAACGCCCCGCCCGCGTAGCCAGGCGCGGGGCAGGACGGTGCGCACGGAGCGCACCCCACGCGCGCCCCATCCCAGCGGGGCCCGCCAGCCCTCTGGATCGGCGCAACGTGTCGCCCGAAAGGCCGGATCTAAAGCCAAAGCGCGCCGTACTCCTGCGCCGCTGACTAGGGCCGGCCGCATCCGACGCATGCTTATCACGGCGGCAGTGCCCAACGTGGTCATTGTCCTTATCATTATGGCCATTGCCCTCGGTGGTCTTATGCTGGCCGGCTCACCCATGGCGTGGTGGTACACCATCGTGGCGGAGTCATGGATGGTCTTTAACCTCGCGCCAGTCTCGGCGGCCGAAGTGCACATGTCTTTCTTGCCCGCCTTACCCGCGCTCATCTTGGCTGCGGTCGTGGCAGTCCGCGTGCGTAACGCGGTTAAGCACAAGGTCAGCGTCAAAGACTTGCTTATTCTTCTTAGCTGCGTCCTTGGCGTGCCAGTGGTATTTACCATCATCGCCTGGCTGATGCTGTGGGACGCGGGCAAGGTCTATGATGTCTCCCCGCCAAACCTGGCACAGGCTTTGCTGCGGGTTATTGTTCTACATCTTGCTGCTATGGCAGCCGGCATGGGCTCGCGCTTGTGGCGGGCATTGGCCAAGCGTTATGGGGTGCCGCGCCAGATTGTCGACGCCACTCAGATCGCCCTTCGCTACCTCGGCTACCTAGCCATTGGTGCCGCCGTAGTCTTTGCGGTGGTTTTCCTCCTCAATATTTCTCGCCAGGGCGAGATGATGGATGAATATCCCACGGTCTCCGGTTTAGGTGTGGCCGGACTAGTGCTAGTGAGCCTGCTATACATTCCCAATGCCATCGTCAGCACCGCTGCGGTGGTGGTGGGCTCAGAGTTTTCCATCGGCGAAGGTTCGGTCAGCCTTTTTAGTGCCCACCTCGTGCCGTTGCCACCGCTGCCGATTACCGGTGGAATCCCGGCCTCCGCGCCTAGCTGGGCCGTAGTGCTTCTAGTTGTCCCGCTCGGCGCCGCAATCTACGCCCTATATAAAAAGCGGCCAAGCTTCCAGGACGTACTAGTAGCTACGGTGGCCTCCGCGGTAGTGATGTTTATTGCCTGCTACCTTGTCAGCGGCGACCTTGGCTACTACGGCGCCACCGGTCCGATTCTGTGGACCGCCGCAGGCCTAACCGCCCTGTGGATGGCCGTTGTCGGCAGCGCCGTTGCCGCAGGTTTTGCCTTTGTGGCATGGCGCGCGGCGCGCACGGCACGTGTCACGGCCCCTGATACTCCCGATTCGGATGCCGCTGAAGACGACGCCCCTGAGGCCGCCGCTGAAACCGACGAGACCCCAGTTGAACCGGAGCGCGAGCCCATCACCGATCCAGAGATCGTTGACGCCGAAGTAGTTGAGAACGAGCCCGATGACTCCGCCCCTGACGCAGCCGCGGATGGGGAAGAAGGCACCCCAGCTGAGGATGCGGCGAAGCAGCAGGAGGAACCGGAGGAATCTGAGAAACACGAGGAATCGGACGAACCTGAGGACGCTGAGGAGAAGAAAAGGGGCGTCGCCAAGCCGGTTAGCCAACAGCTCAAGGACCAAATGGGGGAGAGCGAGCAGGCTTCCTCGAGCGAAAATTCCTCCGCGGAAGGGGAGAGAGACTAGGCTATAGCGCGTGACTTCACCGATGCCTCCGCGCTATACCGCTGACCCTGAACGCCTCCGAGTGGTGGTGCTCGTTTCTGGAACGGGTTCACTGCTGCAAGCCATCGTGGATGCCCAAGCAGGGCACTACCAAGTGGTGAAGGTGGTGGCGGATAAGGAATGCCACGGTATTTCGCGCGCACAGGACCACGGGATCGATACCGAGGTCGTGGCGCTAGGTGCCGATCGCGCCGAATGGAATCAACGTCTGGTTGACGCAGTAGATGCTGCGCAGCCAGACGTTGTTGTTTCTGCGGGCTTTATGAAGATCCTGGGAAAGGAATTTCTTGACCGCTTCGAAGGCCGCACCATCAATACCCACCCGGCGCTGCTGCCAGCTTTCAAGGGAGCGCACGCCGTGCGCGACGCCCTAGACTATGGCGTGAAGATCACCGGCTCTACCGTCCATTTTGTGGATTCGGGAGTGGATACCGGACCCATCATCGCGCAGCGATCCGTAGCCATCATGGCGGACGATGATGAGTCCACTCTCCACGAGCGCATCAAACAAGTAGAGCGCGATCTCATCGTGGAGGTGCTGCGCGCAGCAGACGTCCACAATGAGGAACTTATTATTCAACTCGCAGACTAAGACTTTTCGAAAGGCTTAATCCTCCTCATGAGCGAAGACCGCAAGCAGGTAAAGCGCGCTCTTATCAGCGTGTACGACAAGACCGGGCTGGAGGATCTGGCCCGCGCCCTCGATAAGGCAGGCGTAGAAATCGTCTCCACCGGCTCCACCGCGAAGAAGATCGCGGACCTAGGCATCGAGGTCACTCCGGTAGAAAAGCTCACCGGCTTCCCAGAGTGCTTGGAAGGCCGCGTCAAGACGCTGCACCCGCGCGTTCACGCCGGCATCCTGGCCGATACCCGCAAGGAAGAACACCTCAACCAGCTCGCCGAGCTCGAGGTAGAGCCTTTCCAGCTCGTCGTGGTCAACCTGTACCCCTTCCGCGAGACCGTCGCTTCTGGCGCGGACTTCGATGGCTGCGTGGAACAGATCGATATCGGCGGCCCGTCTATGGTGCGCGCGGCCGCTAAGAATCACCCGTCTGTTGCCGTGGTAGTAGATCCCTCCCGTTATGACGAGGCTGTGGAGGCCATCAACAACGGGGGCTTTACTCTAGAGCAGCGCCGCGGCTTGGCCCGCGACGCCTTCCTGCATACCGCGGATTATGATGCGGCCGTCTCCGCCTGGTTTGTGGACCAGCTGAGCGAGGAAGGCCAAACCACCCCGCTGCGCTATGGCGAAAACTCCCACCAAAAGGCCACCATCACCCGCATCGGTTCTACGGGCCTTGCCAATGCCACCCAGTTCAACGGCAAGGAGATGAGCTACAACAACTACCAGGATGCGGATGCCGCCTGGCGCGCCGCTTGGGACCACGAGCGCCCCTGCGTTGCAATTATTAAGCACACCAATCCTTGTGGCATTGCCGTTTCTGAAGAGTCCATCGCCGCCGCCCACCGCGCGGCGCATGCGTGTGACCCGATGTCCGCCTTCGGCGGCGTCATCGCCGTCAACCGCGAGGTCACCGTGGAGATGGCCGAGCAGGTCAAGGAAATCTTTACCGAGGTCATCGTCGCTCCTTCCTACGAGGACGGCGCCATCGAAGTCCTCAAGGCCAAGAAGAACCTGCGCGTGCTGCAAGCAGAACACGAAGACCAGCACGAAGAGCGCAAGTACATCTCCGGCGGCGTGCTCACTCAAGAGCCAGATACCTACCAGGCCGAGGGCGATGACCCAGCAAACTGGACCCTGGCCGCAGGTGAGGCCCTCAACGAGTCCGATATGGCTGAGCTCGAGTTCGCCTGGCGCGCCGTGCGCGCGGTGAAATCTAATGCGATTTTGCTGGCTAAGGACAATGCCACTGTGGGCGTGGGCATGGGCCAGGTCAACCGCGTTGACTCTGCCAAGCTCGCCGTCGAGCGCGCCAATACCCTGGCCGATGGCGCCAACCGCACCAAGGGCTCTTTCGCAGCTTCCGACGCCTTCTTCCCATTCGCCGATGGCTTGCAGGTGCTTCTCGACGCCGGCGTGAAGGCCGTAGTCCAGCCCGGCGGCTCCATCCGTGACGAGGAAGTCATTGCAGCGGCCAAGGAAGCCGGCGTTACGCTGTACCTGACTGGCACCCGCCACTTCGCCCACTAGCCTAAGCTAGTTTTCATGACGTTCCCTATCCGCCGGGCCTGGGGCCCGGCAGCTGCCCTCAGCGCCTGCGCACTCTCCCTGGGCGCGTGCGCAAGCGCTGAGGATGCAGCGGATAATTCCCCTACTTTTGTCAATACCGAGGCACGCGGCACGGCCGATCCCTTGTACGGAGAGACCACGTCTGCAACGACTGCGTCCTCATCCGCAGCCCCTGCTGCCGAGCGCGCCCCGTCCGACTCCACGGAACCTCCGGTCGCAGCCCCTGCCGATGACGTTCAAGCCGTACTTGATCGCATTGTGGCAGAACACGGAAATGTGGGCATTGCGGTCTCCGATGGCACCTCTACCGTCGAGGCTGGGCGCACCGCTCCCGAAGCCGCGTGGTCAACCTCCAAGGTGCCCGTGCTTATTGCGGCGCATCGTACGGGTGTTGCCGATAGCCAGCTGGTGTCCTCTGCAATTACTTACTCCGATAACGAGGCCGCCAAGGCCGCGTGGGCAGCATTAGGGGAGCCGACCGTGGCCGCACACGCCGCCCAAAGCGTTATTGCGGAGGCAGGCGATACCGCCACCCAAGTCCAATCCCAGGTCACCCGCCCTGAATTTACGGCCTTTGGTCAAACCATGTGGAGCGTGGGCAACCAGGCTAAGTTTATGGCTGGGTTGCGCTGCGTGGCCGGAGCTCAGCCGATTATAGACGCCATGGGAGTCGCCGATCCTGCACAAAGCTATGGCCTACGCACCCAGCCGGGCGCCTTGATGAAGGGCGGCTGGGGGCCGAACCCCGCTGGTGCTTACGATGTGCGCCAGATGGGTATCGTCCGGTTGGGCGGGCACGATGTCGCCGTAGCATTAATTGCCTCGTCTCCTGATGGGCAGTACGCCTCCACCCAGGCGGTCCTTACATCCATTGCCGAAGACCTCGCTCAAGCCAATACGCAGTGGCCCAGCTCGGCCTGCTAAGTCCTAGCACTAGAAAGGAAAGCTAATGTCTTATCGCTCTCGCCTCCGCCCGCTTATCGCCGCGGGGTTCGTCCCACTCGTGGCCGCCAGCCTCGCGCTCAGCGGCTGCAGCAACGCCAAGGATGAAGCTGCCCCTAGCTTTAAAGGCCAGGGTAGTGGAATGACCACGGTCGACAACGCCGATAAAGAAGAGAAGAGTGGCGAGGAAACCACGGCTGCGCAAGAGACCGCAACGAAAGATGAGGAAACCCCCGAGGAGCCACCGGTAGTTACGGGCACGCAGACAGAAAAGCAGGAGTTACCTTCCTCTTCCGGCGGGGGTCAGAAGAGTGGTGTGGGTAACTACATTTCCAACTTCAACGAGTACGGATGGCTGGATGGCGGCTACGCCGACTGTCAGCGCTTTGAGCGTGCCTTGTTCGCCGGCTCTGGTCCCGACGGCAGGGTCATCATTTGTGAAACCGGCGGTGGAGTCAAATTCTATCGCTCGTCGATGTTTGATGGTCAGTTCCAAACGGACGACGTTACCCAAGACGGGAATAACTACTACGTCAATGCGGATCCCTCGATTATCGTGGTGACCCCGAGCGGCGTCAGCGTGCGCGAGGGAGGCGGATTGGCTGCCACGGGAGAGTTCACGGAGTCGTGGCAGCGCTAGTGAGGGGTTAGCGCGACTTCTTCTTGCGGTCGGCTGCTGCGGCGGCGGCCGCAGAGATGGAGTCGTTGCGATTCTTCAATAGCTCGAGGGTGGTTTCCTCGGCGTTATCGGGAACGGAGGCGCCGAGGACGGCTAAGGCGGCGTCGGCAAGCATGGCTGCAGTCTCTGGTACCGACTGGGAAGCATCGAACGGAGGGGTGCCGTTATTGGGGCGCATTTCGATGACGGATAGCGCAATGTGGAAGGGAAGCTCCACTCGGGGATCCTCCTCGCCCACAATGGCGGCGGCGGTAGAGCGGAAATGATTCTGCAGGCGGTCGCGCGATTCGTGGTATTCGGAAAACTCCGGAGAATTAGCCACCGGCAGTTGATATAGGCGTCCCACGTTCCAGCCGCTGGTGAGCAGTAGACGTGATTCCGCGGCGACCAAAGACCACAGGCGTTGAGCCGGATCGGCATCAGTGCCGGCCAACTCATCGGCCAACTCCAAGGATGGTTCGATGGTGGAATTGAGCAGCGTAAGGAAAATCTCCGTCTTGGACGGGAAATGGTAATACAGCGAGGCCTGGCGGATGCCAACCGCATCTGCAATCTGGTGCGTGGATGTAGTAGCAAACCCTTGAGTAGTGAAAAGCTCGGAGGAGGCGTCCAAGATCTCCTCTCGGGCGCTGTTTCCCCTGCGCCGCGGGCTGTGTTTACGCGGCCTACCGACAGTGCCTGCCATGCGGTGGGACGCCTCCTTTCACAAGAAGAAATTGCTTTTAATTACCAACTGTACAATCTTATGCCCGACTAGGTACTGCTTCCGAATCCGCACCTTAGGGACTATTTATATTCTTCTGTCTGCTGGGTAATGGACTCAAATACGGCCGAGACAATACGGCACGCCGAGCCATAAGCAGTGCGGTCCAACGGCGGAAGATCCCGCAGCGTGGCTGGGCGGTCACTGACGCGCTCGTACCAACGGCGCAACTCTAATGCATAGCCGGTACGCCACGCTAGATCCAAAGACTCTGCGTCGGTGGCGGTGAGGACAGCGCGCTCAACGCCAATCGCCAGGCGATCTACCGTCGGGCGAGGCCCCGGCGCTGCCCAGCGAGCGATAGCTGCAATGGGGGAGAGCAGTGTCGCCTTGATGTCCACAGCTGCATCTCGGTCCGGCAGGCCGTCCACCATTTTCAGAGTAGGCGGGCGCTTGGTCAAAGCTTCTTCCAGGAGTGCTTGTTCGCCGCCGTTTCCTAGGGGGAGGCCGGCATCGACGCGCGAGGCAATCGAATCGGCGGCCTCGTGAGCCTGGAGGCCGACATCAGAAAAGACTTCCTGGAGATCGGAGTCCTGGCCAATCCACTCCACAGGCATAGATGGCAGCTGGTCGCCCCGAGCGGCAGCACCGGTAAGGCGTACCGGTGAGTTGACCCCAGGGGAGCGAACGATATCTACCAACAAGTGGGAATACCAGTGAGCCAATTCAATCTCATTATCTTGGTGAGCGACCGCATTGCGCAAGATATCTTGGGCCTCTGCGAGCAGCCCGCGGGCCGTAGCGCGGGACTGGCAGTGCGGGGCAAGCTCGGAGAGATCGAGTAGGGATTGGTGTAGGGCCATTGCTCACTGCCTTTCACTAGTGCGAAGCCGGTGCTTCCCCCAGCGGCTGCGGGGCGCACGAATGCTTTAAATCTAACACCTTGGCCGCGTGGGCTGAATATCTGGGTGCAAAGGCGGGAGTAAGAGGGAGAAAACGACTATCGCCGCCTGCCCTCGAGGAGGGAGGCGGCGATAGTCTATGGATCTTTTACCGTGTCACACTTGCCAGCGGCAAAAGTGCGCTGTTGATACCCAGCTACTGTTTAGCGGGTGGTGAACGGCAGGAGAGCCATTTCGCGTGCGTTCTTGACTGCGGTAGCAACCTGACGCTGCTGCTGCGGGGTCAGACCGGTGACGCGACGGGAACGAATCTTGTGACGATCCGAGATGAACAGACGCAGAGTCTTGGTGTCCTTGTAGTCCACCTTCTCGATGCCCTCAGCCTTCAAAGGGTTCTTCTTCGGGCGACGGCTCTGCTCCATACGGAACTTCTTTTGGTTATTGCGCTTATTAGCCATTGTGCAATTACCCCTTTACCAGCTGGACTTACGAACGCCCGGCAGCTCACCACGGTGAGCCATGCCGCGCATACGGACACGGGACAGGCCGAACTTGCGGAGGTAACCGCGTGGGCGGCCATCGGCAGCGTCACGGTTACGTACGCGGGCTGGGGAAGCGTCACGAGGCTGGCGGTTCAGCTCGAACTGAGCCTCCAGGCGCTCCTCATCCGGGGTGTTCGGGTTCTTGATGATCTTCTTGAGCTCAGCGCGACGCTCCGCATAGCGGGCGACGATTTCCTTGCGCTGCTCGTTCTTAGCGATCTTGGACTTCTTAGCCATTGATTATCGCTCCTCGCGGAATTCGACGTGCTTGCGGGCAATCGGATCGAACTTCTTCAAGGTGATGCGATCCGGGTTGTTGCGCTTGTTCTTACGGGTCACGTAGGTGTAACCGGTGCCCGCAGTGGACTTCAGCTTAATGATTGGGCGGATATCGTTACGTGCCATACTTAAATCTTCTCCCCACGTGCGCGAATCTTAGCCACAACGGACTCGATGCCATCGCGGTCGATGATCTTCATGCCCTTGGTGGAAACATTCAGGGTGATGGTACGGCCCTCAGAGGGCAGGTAGTAGCGACGACGCTGCACGTTGGGGTTCCAACGGCGCGAAGTGCGGCGGTGCGAGTGCGAGACCTGCTTGCCGAATTCCGGCTTGCGGCCCGTTACCTGGCAAATAGCCGACATGGGTCTTCTTTCTCCTAGCCGCCCACATCATGGCTATGGACAATGAAACGCCGACTGCCGAGTGAGGGTGGCAGTGCTCAAAAGTGAGGTGTGAGCGGGTGCGGCGCCATCGTCGAACGCCAGTAGACGGGGCGTAAAACGTATATTTTGACAACAGCAAGGGAAAATCTTACAGCCTTGGGCGCGAATTACCTAATCGCTACCTTGCTGTGGTTAGTGGGGCTGTTTGTGGTTTTGGGGTGGCATTTGGCTGTGGCGTGCCGCCATGCGTAATACAAGAAACTGGTGTGAAATGAGTGGTCGGAGCGGGAAGGGGATTTCGCATCTGGGGTAGTTGACTGTAGGATAATTCAGGTTGTTGACCCGTGCCGCACGGCACGCGGTTAGCAGAGTGAAATTTGTACGTCCCAACTCGGGCACGATCCGCTCCATAAGTGGGTGGAACCGACCTGTAGTCCAACCCTGAGGGAATATATATGAAGAAAGATATTCACCCGGATTACCACCCGGTAGTCTTCCGTGATGCTGGTACCGGTCACTCCTTTTTGACTAAGTCCACCGCTTCCTCCGACCGCACCGTGGAGTGGGAAGATGGCAACGAGTACCCACTGATCGTTGTTGACGTTACCGCTGAGTCCCACCCGTTCTGGACTGGTGCACAGCGCGTTATGGATACCGCCGGCCGCGTCGAGCGCTTCAACCAGCGCTTCGGTGGCATGGCTCGCCGTAAGAAGAAGAACGCGTAAGGAGGAGAATAGAAAATGGCAACTCCTAAGTTTAAGAAGTCCCGTGCGAACACCCACGCACGTCGTTCCCAGTGGAAGGCTGACAACGTGGCCCTCCAGGAAGTCACCATCGACGGACAGACCGTCCGCATCCCGCGCCGCTTGGTCAAGGCTGCCAAGCTGGGCCTGGTTGACGTAGAGCAGTTCTAAGCTCGTTTCGCACTTTCCCCGTTCGCTCTCTGTAGGAGGGTTGAGCGGGGATTTTTGCTACCTTAAGTATTATTTGGGGGGCTATGGGGGTAAATATTTCTCATAACTTCATGAAGTTGCGTTTCATCAGTAATAATTAGGATCATGAAAATCCTTGTGGTGGATGATGAACAACCCGTCCGTGAATCGCTACGCCGTTCCCTACGTTTCAACGGCTACGATGTGCTGACTGCTAGCGACGGCTTAGAGGCAGTGGAGGCGGTGCGCTCTGAGAATCCAGAATTGCTGATTCTGGACGTCATGATGCCAAACATGGATGGACTTGAGGTGTGCCGCACCCTGCGTAGCGAAGGCTGGGACCGTCCGATTCTCGTGCTGACCGCGCGCGATGGCGTATCGGACCGCGTAGCTGGTCTCGATGCTGGCGCCGATGATTACTTGCCAAAGCCATTCGCACTGGAAGAGCTCTTGGCGCGCGTGCGTTCCTTGGTTCGCCGCGCTTCCGCAGATTCCATCGCTGCTGAGGCTCCGGTGGAGAGCAAGCTTAGCTTCGAAGACCTAGAACTCGACGCTGATACTCGTGAAGTAAGCCGCGGTGGCCGCTCAATTTCTTTGACGCGTACCGAATTTTCCCTACTGCAGCTCCTTATGGAAAATCCCCGCAAGGTGCTTTCTCGTAGCAAGATTCTGGAGGAGGTATGGGGCTATGATTTCCCTACCTCTGGCAATGCGCTCGAGGTCTATATTGGCTACCTACGTAAGAAGACGGAGGGAGACGGCGACTCGCGTCTTATCCACACTGTCCGTGGCGTTGGTTATGTCTTGAGGGAGTCTCATCCGTGATCTTAAGGAAGCCCGCTTCCCCTGCAGTGGCTTCCGGGAAAGCACAGCCCACACCTCTTACTGAGTTCTCTGAAAGTCAAGGGAGCTGGGCTTCACGGGCGCCACTGCGGTGGCGCCTTGCTACTGTTACTGGCCTTGTGGTGGCCGTAGCCGTTGCCGTAATGACCTTGGCAACGTACTGGGTAGTATCTATGTCCCTGACTGCCTCCGTAGATGACCGCTTGGAGGCCAAAGCGGATGCCTTGTTGCGCAAGAGCCAGGACCCGCGGTTTATCGACAACGTGGATCAGGAAATTGAAGAATTTAAGTCCTATAACCCTGATACGCGCGTTTCCTTATCGCCGCCCTCAACGAGCTTGTCCTATGGCGATACTATTCCCCTCGGTGGAGACTTCCATCGGACGGAAGACTATACAGACACCTCCGTGCGTACGGTCGGCGGCGAACGTGTTCTGGCCAAACGCCACGATCTAGGCTCTACCGTTATCGTTGCGCAATCTCTGGCTCCGACCCAAGAATTCATCGCCATCCTCGGCACAGTTTTGCTGATTATTGTTGCGCTTGGCATTTTGCTCGCCATCTTTGCTGGTCTCATCGTGTCCAAAACCGGCATGCAACCCATTGCGCGCTTGAAACGCGCAGTGGATTACGTGACGCAGACCAATGATCTGCGCCCCATCGAAGTATCCAATAATGACGAGATGGCTCAGCTGACCACATCCTTTAACCAGATGCTGGAAGCTCTGCAAGAGTCTCGGTCGCAGCAGGCCCAGTTCGTCGCCGATGCCGGGCACGAGCTGAAGACGCCGTTGACCTCAATGCGTACCAATATTGAGCTTTTGATGATGCTTAATCGCGCCGGTGGCGGCTTTGGCATGAGCGATGAGGACCGCAAGGACCTTGAAGATGACGTCATGTCCCAGATGAACGAACTCTCCACCTTGATTGGTGACCTCGTTGACTTGGCGCGTGAGGATGGCAACGAACGAGAACCGGAACCGGTGGACCTGTGCGAGGTCATGATGTCTTCCTTAGAGCGTGCCCGTCGCCGCCGCCCGGACGTGGAATTTCTGGTGCGCTTTATCCCGTGGGAGCTGGATGGTGACCCCTTCGCATTGGGCCGCGCTACGTTGAATCTGATGGACAATGCGGCTAAGTGGTCGCCGGCTACTGGCACGGTACGCGTGTCCATGGAACAGCTATCTTCCCACGAGGTGCGCTTGCGCTTTGATGACTCCGGTCCGGGCATTGCGCCGGAGGAGCGGGAGAAGGTTTTCGAGCGCTTCTACCGTTCGGCAGAGGCGCGTTCTATGCCTGGCTCTGGTTTGGGCCTGGCTATCGTGAAATCGGTGATTGAGCGCCACGACGGCACGATTAAGATCCGTGAGTCTAATGATGGTGGCACGCGCATGGAAGTAGTCCTGCCGGGCAAGCCCGTGTCCGGAGAAATCTTTGTCGATGGTTTGGCAGAACCGCATGAGGGGCAGCCGGGCGGCAATGAAGATTCCAGCGATCGCGGTGAAATCTTTGCTCAACGCTGGTTTAACCAAGGGTAGGCTGCGGCCTTTTATACTGGTGATCGCATACAGCTACCTTTCAGGAATTCCTAGTAGGTTGGCAGATCAGTAACAGTCTTGACTAAGCGAAGTGAGGCATAGTTTTCTCATGAACATGAGGAATGACGATTACCGCGGCTTTGATGGTTCCTTCCCGGAGGGAGCGTCCCAAGAAGGGCCGGGTAAGGCCGAGCCGGTACACGGTGGTCCGAACTTTGGAGACATCGGGCAGCCAAACCCAAACGCTGGCACCGCCGGCCCCTATAGCAGCGACGCCGACGCGCAGGAATATGGGACTGGCTCGTATTCACAAGGCTGGAATCAACCACGCGGCGGTGCAGAAGGAGCTGATCCCAGCGCGCTAGGTTCACAGGCGCCGTACCCGCAGGGCCCGCAGACCCAAAGCTTTAATACTCAGGGCCAGGAAGGTCCGATGGTCACCCCGCTGCCCCCGCAACCGGAACAAAAGAAAAAGATTGGCCTCGGCGCCGCAACTGCCTTGGCTGCCGTAGCCGCAATCGCCGCGGGTTCAATCGCTGGAGCCGTGGTCGGTATGAATTCTGGGGGAGGCAACAACGATACGTCAGTGGTCAATGAGGCGCTCAAGGCCCAGCCGGCCAATAACAGCACCGGCAAAGAACCAGAAAAGGGCTCCGTTGAAGAGGTAGCCTCCAAGGTTTTGCCGGCGGTGGTTTCTATCCAGACGATGACCCGGACGGGCGGGGCAGAAGGCTCCGGTTCCGTTATCTCCCCGGACGGCTACGTGCTGACCAATTACCACGTGGTTGCAGGCGCTGAGCACGGCGGCATGATGCAGGTGACCATGAACGACGGCAGCAAGCATGATGCTGACGTGGTGGCTTCCGATGCGAATACTGACGTGGCCATTGTGAAGATAAAGGATGTCAAAGACCTGCCGTTCTTGCAGTTCGGTGATTCTGATTCCGTCGCCGTGGGACAGGAGGTTGTGGCCGTGGGCTCTCCTCTGGGCCTTAATGCGACCGTGACTTCCGGTATCGTTTCTGCCAAAAACCGCCCAGTGCGCGCCTCCCAAGAAGGCGGCGAGTCTTCCTTGATTGACGCCATTCAGACTGATGCCGCGGTCAACCCGGGCAACTCCGGCGGTCCACTGGTGGACCGGGACGGAAATATCGTGGGCATGAACTCCATGATTGCTTCGCTGTCCAGTAATTCCACCGGGGAGGGCGGATCCATCGGACTGGGCTTCGCCATCCCGTCGAACTTTGCCAAGCGCATGGCGGACGAGCTCATTAATGATGGCAAGGTCACTCACCCGACCCTAGGCGTGAAGGTGCTGGCGCGTGACGACGGCAATGGTGCCCGTATCGCCGGGGTTGAGCCAGGTGGCCCAGCAGATAAGGCGGGCCTGAAGGAAGGTGACATCGTCACCCGCGTCAATGATCGCTTGATCGAGAATGCCGATGCCCTGATTGCGGCGGCGCGGTCGCAAGATTTTGGCGCGACAGTGACCTTGGAGGTTACACGCGAAGACTCGGATGAGTCTCGTCAGGTAGAGGTAACCCTCTCAGGCGAGTAAATTACTGTGCAAGACCTCATTAGGTGCTGAATGCACCGTACCTCACACCGCCGAAAGGCCCTACTGCCTTAAATTAAGGAGAATAATGCCAGATTTGCAGCAGGACTTGACCGACTCCGCGCAACCGGAAGGCGAAGGCAAGCACGATTCCTTGATGGATGTTGCCGAACCCGATGATGCCTTCCTGCTAGCGAGCGAGCAGGAGGATAGCCTAGCCGCGCCACGCCGTGCTCTCATCGTTATTGTCACTGATCACCCTGGGGAGCAATCCGATAGCACCTCTCAGTTGGTCAGTGAGTTGCTCGCGGAAGCTAACTTCCGTGTCGATGGCGCCATCGTGGTGCGTTCCAAGAAGTCCAAGATTCGCCAGGCCATTGAGACCGCCGTGGTCGGTGGCGTGGATTTGGTGCTGACCGTAGGCGGCACCGGTGTAGGCCCGCGCGACAAGACCCCGGAGGCTACCCGCTCCGTCATTGACAAGATGGTTCCGGGCGTGGCCCAGGCGCTGCGTTCTTCCGGTCAAGCCTGTGGCGCGGTGGATGCTTGCACGTCCCGCGGCTTGTCGGGCGTTTCTGGTTCGACTGTAGTGGTCAACCTTGCCTCGTCGCGCGCTGCGGTTCGCGATGGCATGGCTACCTTGGCACCGCTGGTGCACCACCTCATTGAGCAGCTGCAACAATCCAGCGTTCAGTAATCACAAGGCATAGTCTATGACGTTCCGGAAAAATCGTCGGAGAGTCTTCCGTCAATCGGAAGCTGCCGATTATGACCGTAGTGCTGATAAGCCCGGCACATCGGCTGCCCACGGGGTCGATGAGGATCGAATTGTTAACGTTGATGACGCGGAATCGGCCACCGCAGCAGAAGGGGAGTCTGGTCAGCGCGATGAGCAGTTCTACCGCGAGAACCAGCCCCCACACTATGGCGGCTAGTGCGAAGGAGAAGAGTGCAATCACGCACTCAGTAAAGGGATAGATAAAAGCCCGCGGTTCCTACTTCCTCGGAAGCGAAACCGCGGGCTTTGTGCTGCGAACAGCGACAGGCGTATAGCGAAAGGCTACTTGGCCTGGTGGCGGCCGCCGCCGGTGGAACCGTAGTCTGCGTCCTCTGCGGCGTGGGAGGAACGGCTAGTGCCGGTTCCCGGGATGTCCGTATCGGAGACATTCTGGGCTTCGAGCAGATCGCGGATTTCTGCCAGGAGCTCCTCGGAGGTTGGGGCGGGAGCCTCAGGGTCGACACCGTGGCGGCGCTTAGCGGCCTCGGTGAGCTTATTAATCGGCATCACGATGAGGAAGTAGACTACTGCGGCGATAATGAGGAAGTTGATCGCCGCGGAGATGACGGCGCCGAAGTCCACAAAGGTGTTTTTCGCCTCCGTGATCTGGAAGCCAACGGCCCCAACCTCGGCGGAGCCGAGGGAGTTAATGATCGGCTGGATAATAGAATCCGTAATGGATTTGACGATTGCGGTAAAGGCAGAACCGATGATGACTGCGGTGGCAAGTTCGATGACGTTGCCACGCATGATGAAGTCTTTGAAGCCCTTGAGCATGGTGATAAGCACCAACCTTTCTGGGAATAACTAACGGTAGGTAAAAACCATGGACACTGCGAAACCTTAATGGAGCCGGTAACCGACCACAACTGTTGTGGCTGAAAAGGTCTAGTGTTGCTGCGGGTGAGCGCGATCACCAACTATGACCACCGTGAGCGGCTGGCTTAACGACGCCGCGGCAACATCATTAGCGTGATCTTGGGGCAATGCGAGTAAAACGGTCGACGAGGAAGCCTCGCCTTCCGGGCTGGAGGTAGACACCACGCGTCCGCCTGAGGCGATAACGCGTGCGGTAGGGGTTGCGGCGGCCGCCCCCGCCTCAACTGCGGTCACCACGTCCACGGTGTCGCCGTGATGCAAATGGGGGATGATATCGGGCTCGGCAAGTTTGACCGGAATCATCCGCCCGGCCTCGGCCCCTGTGCCACCCACCAAGCTGGAGACAAGATCTTCTCCTAGAAGGCGAGCACCGGTAATCACTTCGCCCTTGTTGGCGGCGGCGGTAATAACGCGGCCACTTAGTTCTTCTGGCTTTTCCGTTAGCGTAGAATCGGGGATAGAGGAGGCAGGAAGCCGGGCTAGGTCGACGTCGGCAAGCGCAAGCTCTGCTCCCGCCGGCAGATCGCGGCTAAAAACGGGAACGCGCGGTAGCTCCTTGGCCGCCGAAAGGGCCGAGGCTAGCGCGGCAATAAGGAGGGCCACCGCAATGGCGCGGCGCACTAGTACGCCGCGGCGGTGGCCAGGGGTGCGGAGGGTATCAACGAGGCGGGGAAAATGAGAAGTGGGCATACTTTTTTAGACTGTCCAAAACCGCTCATGGTTCCCGTACCCCGGAAACTAGAAGCGAGTGATGCCGTGGGCGGTGACGACGGCATCGACCTTGCGGTCGTGGTCCTCGGTAGGTAGCTCATCTAGCAGCTCGGTGGGGTAGACCATGGCGAAGACCGGTGGCTTGCCGTGGGGAAGTGGCTCTAGTGCGCGGTCATAGTATCCGCCGCCTTTGCCCATGCGGTTGCCCTTGGCGTCTACGGCCATGGCTGGGGCGAGTACCAGATCGCACTCGGCCAGGACGCTGCTATCAAAGCTTGGGCCTTGGGGCTCATTCAAACCCATCGCGCTTTCGTGCATTGCTTCTTTGCCGCGGTATTCAGCAAAGGTCAACGTGCCATTCTCGCCGGAAATTGGCAAGAGGACGCGGGAGACATGCTCCTTGAGCCACGGCACAAAATCGGCGCCGCCCGGCTCCGAACCCAAAGGCCAGTAGGCAGCCACGGTCATGGACTCGGTGAGTTCGGACTCGAGATGCTTACGCACGCCAGCAGTAAAGGCGTCGTGGTCTTCGGCGGAAAGTTCGCGGCGGGCCTGGACCAAGCGGGCCCGCAGCTCGTTTTTAGCAGTCATGGAAGAGGTCATAAATTAATCATAACCCCGCGGCGTAGCGGTGCACGGGAAAATAATGTGGCGTTGTACGCTATTACGCATGGCTATAGAACGCGAAGATTCCGCCCGCGGAATCACCACGGTTGTAGTTCCAGCGGCAGGTATGGGCACCCGATTTTTGCCCGCCACCAAGACGGTTCCCAAAGAACTGCTTCCCGTTGTTGATACTCCCGGCATTGAACTCATCGCAGAGGAGGCGGCCTCTGTAGGCGCCCGCCGCCTTGCGGTGATTACCGCGCCCGATAAGCAAGAAGTCATGCGCCACTTCGAAGCTTTCCCAGAACTGGTAGACACCCTTGAATCCCGCGGCAAGGACGAGCAGGTTGCCAAGGTTAAGCGCGCTAATCAGCTCATTCACCCTGTTGCGGTGGAGCAGGAAAAGCCACTGGGCTTGGGCCACGCGGTGGGCCTGGCAGAAGAGGTACTCGGCGAAGATGAGGATTCTTTTGCCGTCATGCTTCCAGATGACATCGTGCTGCCTGCCACCGTCATGGCAGACATGGCTCGCGTGCGCGCGGCTTTGGGCGGTAGCGTGCTGTGCGCCTTCGAGGTCCCGCGCGAGCAGACCTATAACTACGGCGTCTTCGACGTAGAAGATACCAATGCCCCCGGCGTTAAGAAGGTCGTGGGCATGGTGGAAAAGCCGGCGGTGGAAGATGCCCCGTCTAATCTCGTGGCCACCGGTCGCTACCTATTGGATCGCAAGATTTTTGATGCCCTCCGCCGTATTAAGCCAGGCAAGGGCGGCGAGCTGCAGCTTACCGACGCCATCGAGCTCCTCATCGAGGAAGGCGAGCCCGTGCACGTGGTAGTCCACCAAGGAAAGCGTCATGATTTGGGAAATCCCGGTGGGTATATCCCCGCCAATGTGGATTTTGGTCTGCGCGATGAAAAGTATGGCCCCACGCTGTATAAAGCGATTAAGCAGATTGTGGCCGAGTATGAGGATGAGCACGGCCTAAACTAGGGAGATTTCCCAAGGGCAGAGGACATGAAAGCGAAGAAAGGGCTGGCATAGACCTTATGCGTTCAGTTGATGACCAGTTGGCGCTGGTAACGGATGCGGCGAACACGCCGGAGCCGGTGCGCATCGGTATTTCCAACGCGTTGGGGTTAATGTGCGCCGAGGAGGTGCAAGCAAACCAGCCCCTGCCGGGCTTTCCGCAGGCAGCCATCGACGGCTATGCGGTGCGCGCCGTTGATATTGGAGGCGAGCGCGGCCTAAGGCTCCGCCGTCCCAAGGAGCAGGAGGAGCAGGCTGCGGAGGGGGAAGAAGAGAAGGCACCCCAGCAACCGGAGGTCGAGCGTTCCTTGCCTGTGGTGGGCGAGGTTCCGGCCGGCTCCAAGCAGCCGTTGCGCCTGCAGCCCAAGCAAGCCGTGCGTGTGTATACGGGTGCGCCTTTGCCCACGCTTGCCGACGCCGTCCTTCCCCTCGAGTGGACCGACCGCGGCCGCAAGCGCGTCACCGCCCATCGCCCGGTGCGCTCCGGTGACTTTGTTCGCCGGGTAGGCGACGATATCCAACCTGGCGATGTGGCTGTATCTTCCGGCACGGTTTTGGGCCCCGCCCAGATCGGCCTGCTGGCCGCAGTTGGCCGCTCTAAGGTATTGGTCTATCCGCGCCCGCGCATCACCATCATCTCCTTTGGCCGCGAACTGGTTGATTTGGACCAAGAACCGGCACTGGGCCAAGTCTTTGACGTCAACTCTTATTCCCTCGCCGCCGCGGCTCGCGAGGCTGGGGCAGAGGTGCATCGCGTTGGCATTGCCGAGGGGGAGCCGCGCCGCATCCGCGAAGCGCTGGAAAAGCACATCGCTCGCAGCGAGGTCCTGGTCATCTCCGGTGCGGTTGGTGGAGCCGGCGCCGAGGCCATCCGTGAGATTCTTGATGACCTCGGTGATATCGATACCTCTCGTGTTGCCATGCATCCCGGCTCCGTCCAGGGGTTTGGTCTGGTGGGCGAGGAACGCATTCCTACCTTCTTGCTGCCGTCTAATCCCGTATCCGCGCTCGTGGTATTCGAGGTATATATCCGCCCGCTCATTCGTTTGGCACTGGGCAAACGCAATGCGCACCGCCGTGTGGTGCGTGCCCGCGCGCTGAACCACATCGATTCCCGCCCCGGCCGGCGCGGCTTCATCCGCGCTCGTTTGATGCGCGATGCGGAAACCGCGGATTATCTGGTGGAAGGGCTGGGCGGTGCCGCGGGTGCCCCAGCGCACCTATTGGCCGGTCTTTCAGAGGCCAATGCCATGATTCGCGTGCCGGAAGAGGTAACGGAAATCCGCCCGGGCGATGTGGTCGATGTGTTGTTTTTGACCCAGCGTAGCTAATGCTCGATCCCTTCGGTACTGCGGCGGATAGGTTCCGCCTTCCCGCTACCGGCCCCACGGATGACATGCATCCGGGATGGCCGGAATCTACTCCTTTTGTTAGGCTTCCCGCTTCTGCTGTCTTCCCTTCTGGGGCGCGGATGCGCCTGCGGCCGCTGCTGCGATCTGATGGGCATGAGTGGCGGCGCCAACGTATCGAAGATGAAAGCTTCCTCCGCTCGGTCGAGCCGACCCAAGCAGCACCTTGGGCGGCGGCGCATAGCCAGCAGGCGTGGTGGAATCATCTGATGTACCTGCGTACCGCCGCCCGTGAGGCACTGGTGGTCCCACTCGTCATTGAAGTGGAGGGTCAATTCGTAGGCCAAATTACCTTGGGGAATATTCAGCATGGCAGCATTCGCGATTGCTGGATTGGTTACTGGGTTTATTCCGCGATCCACGGCGCCGGGGTGGCTACGGCTGCCACCGCCTTAGGCGTGGACCACGCCTTTGGACGGGTGGGCCTACACCGGGTGACCGCTACCTATCTAGAGAGCAATCCTGCCTCTGGTCGCGTCTTAGCCGCCAATGGCTTTCGACACGAGGGATACTTGCGTCGCAATCTGCATATAGACGGTGCCTGGCAAGACCACCATTACGTGGCTTTAGTCAAAGAAGACTATGCCTCCACGGCTGTCGAGCGCCTGCGCCAGGCTGGCCGGTTGGCGTGAAATAGCTCCACAGTTGCTGGGATTTCGACCTCAATTTTCACAGAAGTCACAACATTGTAATTTGTGGGAATTTGGGGTGCTATGGTGCGGTTTCACCGTTTAGAGTGGAGTAATCATCTGTATTCAAGGGGAAGGTCCTTTTCGTGTCGACAGCTGTGCCGGTTATCGCGATCATCGTGGTGTGGCTCTTCGTCCTCGCACCATGGATTCTGGGTAGGAATAACCGCCCAATGAGCCATACTGGTGAGGCCTTTGAAGATACTCGCGTCCTTTTTGAAGGAGATTCTGGCAAGGTCGCTGGCCGCCGGCGTCCACGCCTGCGTGCCGATGATGTGCACCGCCGCGAGGACCAGGACGAGGCGGACTATGAAGTAGTAGAGGCCGCAGACACCGGCGTGGATGAGTCGGATGCCGAGGCTACTAAGCCCTCTTCGCGCTCCGTGACTATTGCCGGTGCTGCCCGCCGCGCTAAGTCCCAGCCTTTCGGTACCGGCAGCCGTGCGTTTTCTGCGGCGTCTTCCTCCGCAGCTGGTGAGGACACTCAGCCAGAAGCAGATACTATCGACGGCGAACTGGTCGAGGAAGCGACTGTAGAAGGCGACGATTCTGCAGTTCAGCCCCAAGCAGTCGCGGTCCCAGCCTCCCAGCAGGCTGATACGGCGGCAGTTGGTGACGACACCGAATTCGATGATGCCGATGACGTACTTCTTGAGGACGAGGAAGACGCCGCAGACCAGGCCGCAAAAGATGACTCTACCGATATTGCTGCCGCCGAGTCAGAGGTCTTTAGCGCTCCCGCAGTCTCTACCGTGGCGAGTGATGCCTATGACTACGACGAGACTTATACCTCGCCGGTGGACCTTATGTACCCCGGTGCCGTAGATAAGGCCGAGGTCGCTGAGAAGGATTCTGCCGATTCGGAAGGCACGGCTGACGCTGAGCCGGTATCCGTGGACAAGGCAGAGGCCGAGGACTCTGGGGAACTCATGGAAACCGCTGCAGCAGACGACGCCGGTATGGATACCAACCTGTCCGAGGATGAGGTGGAATTCGCGCAGCGTCGCATGGGCCGTGGCGGCTGGGACCCGGTAGCAGAAAAGGAAAAGTCTGTTACTCGTTACCAGCGCCGTCAGCGCACCCTGCTGGGCCTAGCCGTGGCCGTGGTACTCACGGTGGCCCTGGGGATCGTGGCCGGCGGCTGGACCTGGTGGTTGGCTGCGGTGGCCGGTGCGCTCACCGTTGTCTATCTGATGGCTCTTCGCGCTCAGGTCCGTCAGGAGCGAGCCCTGATGCGCCGCCGTGTGCGCCACTTGCGCCGCGCCCGTTTGGGCGTGCGCAACGCAGAGGATGAAGCTTTGAAGATTCCGCGCAACTTGCGCCGCCCAGGCGCTGTGATCGTGGAGATCGATGACGAAAGCCCTGACTTTGTGCACCTTCCGCTGCGCTATAACGATGGGGAAGACGGCGATTTTGATGGCCCCCACGCCGGGCCCGACGGCTATAGCCGGCGCGATGACCTAGCAGCCCGTCGCGCTGGATAGGAACTGGTGCCGACTTAGCAGGCCGCGTTCCGGAGTTCAGTGGAAGGCGCTGACCGCGGGTTCGTGAGCGCGTTGTATTCCTGCGCTAGGCCATAATGCGGCACACCGCTGTCGTGCCATACCCCGGAGGTTCCGCGGCGGTGAGAGCCGATGAGATGGGTATCAATCATGCCGATCGCCTCCATGAGTGCGAAACAGGTGACGGGGCCGACAAAGCGGAAGCCCTTCTTCTTGAGTTCGCGTGACATCAACTTGGATTCGTAGCTCTTTTTCGGAATATCTTCCATTGCGGTGGGGTAGAGGTTCTCCGGCGGTTGGAAGGACCAAATGAACTCCGCCAGCCCGCCCTCTTCGCGTAGGGCGATGGTGGCTTTGGCGTTTGTGATGGCGGCGCGGATTTTGGTCTCGTTGCGAATAATGGAGGCGTCGCCAAGCAATCGCTCAACATCCGGTTCGGTAAATTGAGCGACTTTTTCAGGATCGAAGTCGCAAAAAGCCGCACGGAAGGCCTCGCGCTTTTTCAAAACCACCGCCCAGGAAAGCCCGGACTGGAAAGACTCGAGGCTCAAACGCTCGTAAAGAGCTGCTTCATCAAAAATAGGCAGGCCCCATTCGGTGTCGTAATACTCCTTCAACATCGGCGAGGACATTGCCCAAGGCGGGCGGCCAAGTCCATCATCGTCATAGACTAAGGCGGTGCGCTCTGCGGACTGCGTAGCTGGTTTGCTCATGGTGTTCTCCTTTAATCTTTCTGCCTGGTTCCCATTGAAACAGTCCGCGTGACTATATGCCGTTCCTTCCCCGGCAAAGGGCGAAATTCCCAGCAGTATGGGCGTAGGCCATTGCCTTCGCATCGGGTGAGGGGTTCAGGGTAATCTGTTCAGCATGAATAGACCTGCCGTACGCGATGCCGCTTTGCTTATTTTTCGAGCGGTCCTCGGATTAATCTTTATCGCACACGGCGTGGACAAGATGTTTATGACCGGCATGGACGAAACCGTGGGGCAATTTTCCGCCCTTGGGGTGCCGCAGCCACAGCTTTCCGGCTATATCGCCGCCATCGGGGAGATGGTTGGGGGCGCCTTCCTCGTCGTCGGTTTGCTCACCACTTTTGTGGCCGGCGCGCTTGCCCTGCTGATGGGGTGCGCACTGTACTTTGTGCATTTGGGACATGGTCTTTTTGCTGCCGAAGGCGGAATCGAATACCCACTGGTATTGCTGATGTCCTTATTGATGATCGTGATTTTTGGCTCCGGTCGAGCCAGCATGGACGGGGTGCTCAGCAATGTTGACGCATAGCCAAGTCCAAGCGGCGATTTCTGCGCAGCTGGACGGTGAGCACTCAGATCTGGCAGAGGACGTAATCGATGCACACTTGGAAAGCTGCGCCGAATGCCGCGCCTTTCGCGATAAGGCGGCCGCGCTTTCGCGATCATTGCGTTTTGTGGAGCCTGCGGAATCCGGTATGGCGCCGCCAACGGATCTCTCCGAAGTCATTTTGGCCGGTGTGGAGCCGGAATGGCGGCGCACCTCGAGCGCTCGCCAGGCCAACCTGACGGTTGCGCGTGCCGCCATGGTGCTCATGGGCGCCATCTTTGCACTCTGGGCAGTAGCGCTCATCGTCCATTCCTCCGGGCTCGTACCGTTGGGTGAGGAAGGAAAGGTTTTAGATCCCACGGCGGATCCGGAACGAGCCAACCTGTTGATGGAAGGCGCAGCCGTACGCTTTGGCATGGCCTGTGGCCTATTTTTTAGTGCCTGGCGCCCCGCAGCGCTTACCGGCCTGCTCCCGGTCTCGGCCACGATGTTTGCTTTCCTCTTCGGGTTCGGCATGCGCGATATTGCGCTGGGCACCGTAACCATCGAACAGGTATATTTTCTTATCGCTACCGCGCTGGCGACCTTCAGCTTGGCGTGGGCTTGGGCGGCAGAAAAGGGCTACTTGGTGCGCGCCTGGTGGAAGTCCCTCAACGCACAACCTCAATAAGCCCCGCTTTCGTGCGGCTAGGTCCAGCTAGGCAGCCACATCATGGAGTGGTACCAAGAATCTGGAATCTTGTAGCCGTACAAAATGGGAGAGAAATAGAAGAACATCGCCACTACCAGGGCTAGGTAGAACACGGCGGCGATTGTTCCCCAGCGTACAGGGCCGCCTGCCAAACTCTTGAGCCATCCCCACTGCACTGGCCTGCCATGGCCGATGAGCTGGCCGAGTGCTAAGGCAATGAGCACGATGACAAAGGGGATAAACGCAGTGGCATAAAAGAAGTACATCTGGCGGTCAAAGGCTGCAAGCCAGGGCAAGAAACCTGCCCCAAAGCCCACCAAGGGGATGAGGAAGCTGCGATTGCGACGAATGATAAGTGACCACAGTCCCCACAGGACGGCCGGGATGACCAGCCACCAGATAGCCGGCGTGCCAAAAAGGTAGAGCATCTTGCGGCACTCGTTGCTGCCATCACCGCATTGCAGGTCGGTGGAGGAGTAGTACAAGATGGGGCGGGCGGCTACCAGCCACGCCCAAGGCTTAGAATCCCACGGGTGGTGGTGGCCACCGGAGGAAGTCAGGCTGGCGTGGAATTCTAGGACAGAGGAATGGTAGTAGAACCAGCCTGCCAGGGATTCAGGCAGGTGCATCAGCCACGATCCATCCTCGATCGTTCCATCTACTTTGGCGTGGCGGTACACGGCGGTTTCGGAGGAAAACCACGCTCGCCAGGTCCAGGCGTAGAGCAGCACCGGCACCAGTACGAGGGAGGCTAGGGCAGCAGGAGTATCGCGCACGAGGGTGCCCACTATGTAGCGGCGTACGCCATAGCGCTTGCGCAGGGCAAGATCGCTAAAGACGGACATGAGGCCAAAGAACATGATGAAGTACAGGCCGGACCACTTCACCCCCAGGGAAAGGCCAAGACAGACGCCCGCGAGGAGTCGCCACCAGCGGAATCCAAAGCGTGGTCCGAAGGCGGAGGAGCCCAAACGATTTTTAAGGAAAGCGCTGTGGAGGCGCTCGCGCATCTGATTATGATCGCGAGCAAGTGCCCAGGCGGCCGAGACAACAAAGAAGACCTGGAAAATGTCCAACATGCCGAACTTGGAAGAGACCAAAAGCACACCATCAAAGACGGCGATGAGGCCAGCCAGGGTTGCTACCTGCCAGGATAAAGAGACACGGCGGGCCAGGGACATCGTCAAGAGCACGGTGGCTGCGCCGAAGAGGGCAGTCATAAAACGCCAGCCCAGTGGGGAATAGCCAGCGACCCATTCGGACAGCGCCACAATCTGCTTGCCCAGCGGTGGGTGAACCACCAGGCCATAACCGGGGTTGGATTCTATACCTCCGATGAAGAGGTTATCCCAGCTTCGCACCATGTCCCAGGCTTGCGGAACGTAGTGCTTTTCATCAAAGACAGGAGTGCCCTTTGATACGGGCGCGGTCAATCCGGCAAAGCGGGTAATGAGCGCGAGTACGCCAACGACGCTAGTGCTTATCCAGTCAGCCTTGCCCCACTGATAGGTGCGGGGCGCTGGCGGGGCCACAGTGTCGTGCGTGGTGCGCGATGGGGCAGCGGTAGCAATAGTCACTTGGTTGAGTCTAGGCGACAAGGCACCGCGCCCGCGCATTAGAGAGTATGGAATGCTAGAGATATGTCTGTTTCAGGTCTGGATCCATTACCGCGCGGGGTCATCCTCGCCGCCACGCCGCTGGGAAACGTGGGAGATGCCTCCGCGCGTTTAATGCATGCCTTGCGGCATGCGGACGTCATTGCGGCCGAGGATACGCGGCGCGTGCGGAACTTGGCGCAAGCTTTGGGCATCGAGATTTCTGGGCGGGTGGTGTCCAATTTTGATCACAATGAAAAGGAGCGAGCCCAGCAGCTTATCGACGCCGCCGCAGCCGGCACCGTCCTCGTCGTTACGGATGCCGGCATGCCCATCATTTCTGATCCAGGACTGTCTATTGTGGCTGCAGCAGCTGACCGGGATATTCCCGTGACTTGTTTTCCTGGCCCTTCTGCCGTCCCAACGGCCTTGGCGCTGTCCGGCCTCGGCGTGGGTCACTTCCTCTTCGACGCCTTTCCTCCCCGCAAGCCCGGACCTCGCAAGGCCTGGTTAGAGTCACTGCGTAACGAAAAGCGCGCCATCGTCTTTTTTGAATCCCCACACCGGGTAGCCGAAACTCTAGCCGAGGCCGCGGATATCCTCGGCGCCCAGCGCCCGGCAGCGGTGTGCAGGGAGCTTACTAAAACCTATGAGGAAGTCCGGCGCGGCAGTTTGGAAGAGTTGGCCGAGTGGGCGGCTGAAGGGGCACGGGGAGAAATCACTGTGGTGATCGAGGGCGGAACCGCCGCGGCCGCTACCGCCGCAGATTTGGTTCCCCAGGCGATGGAATTGGCGGCGGCGGGGATGCGGCTAAAGGATGCTTGTAAGCAGGTAGCGAAAGACACCGAGGTTTCCAACCGCGAGCTTTATGACGCCGCTTTAGCAGCTCGCAAGGACTAGCCCCTATCGACGTGCTGATTAAGTCACAACTTTTGGTACCCGCAGATGGCTTCACTAAAGCAAACTTTGTAACTGAATTGTTATAGTGCTCGGGCGTGTGGGTGGCTTAAAGCGCTATTTACATGGGGAAATGAAGCGTAAAAACTGTTCAAATTAGCGTGGAAAATTCCTGGGAAATGGCGCTGAGCAGCGAAGTTTCTTACTGCTTCGTTTGATAATTGAGTAGTTCCGCACCACTGTATAGTTCATGACAAACTCGGAAAATATGGGCACAGGCGTGCCAGAAGAAGGAAAGGAACCGGTCGGCGCACATGCGCAGCCGGCTTCGGCTTCTTCGAGCGAGCAGCCTATTGAGAATTATCAGACTGTAGACGAACAGCTGGACGCACAATCTGCCACCGGCCAGCTGCAGGATATGATTCACTCCGACGGTTTCCACCCGGAGCGCTACGACGATCCTGAGGTAGAAATTGCGGCCGATCGTGACAATATGCCAATCGATTGGTCCATCGTCGGCATCGCCGGCGTGCTTGTTGCCGCGATCGTCGTCTGGGGTTTGGCTGCCCCGGATAACTTTGCCAACTTCTCCGCTTCGGCCCTGACCTGGGTAGTCGACAACTTTGGTTGGGCATACATTCTCTTCGGCACCGTCTTTGTGGTGTTCGTTGTCTTCATTGCCGCCTCCAAGTTCGGCTCCATCAAGCTGGGCCGCATTAATGAGGAGCCGGAATTTTCCACGCCCTCATGGATCGCCATGATGTTTGCCGCCGGTATGGGCATCGGCCTGATGTTCTATGGTGCCTCCGAGCCGCTAGCTAACTACCGTGACGGCACCCCAGGTGAGGGCACCGGCAACGTTGGATCTTCCATGGCCTATGCAATGTTCCACTGGACGCTGCACCCTTGGGCGGTCTATGCCATCGTTGGCTTGGCCATTGCATACTCCACCTTCCGCATCGGCCGTAAGCAGTTGTTGAGCCAGGCTTTCGTGCCGCTGATTGGCGAGCGTAATGCTAATGGTGCAGTGGGCAAGCTCATTGACATCCTGTCTATCTTCGCCACCGTCTTCGGCACCGCCTGCTCCCTGGGCCTGGGTGCCCTGCAGATTCAGGCCGGACTGAAGGCATCCGGAATCATCGATAATCCCACCAACTCCGTGGTTATCGGCATTGTGTTGGTTCTGACCCTCGCGTTCATCCTGTCTGCGATGTCCGGCGTGGGCAAGGGCATTCAGTATATCTCCAATGCGAATATGGTCCTCGCCGCAGTGTTGGCGATCTTCGTGTTCATCTTGGGCCCGACCGTTACCATCCTGAACCAGATTCCTGGCTCCATTGGTAACTACCTCAACTACTTCACCGAGATGATCGGCCGCACCGCCGAGTCCGAAAACGGCGCCGCCGCTGAGTGGCTTTCCGGTTACACGATCTTCTACTGGGCTTGGTGGGTTTCCTGGTCCCCGTTCGTGGGCATGTTCCTGGCTCGTATTTCCCGCGGCCGTTCCGTCCGCGAATTCTGCTTGGGCGTCCTGCTCATCCCAGCCGGCGTATCCACCCTGTGGTTCGCTATCTTCGGTGGCACCGCCATCCACATGGAGCAAAACGGCGAATCCATCACCGGCGAATCTGCCGAGGAAGAGCTGTTTAACCTCCTGCAGTCCATGCCTGGCGGTTTCGTTGCCGGCATCGTTGCAGCAATCCTGTTGGCTACCTTCTTCGTTACCTCGGCAGACTCCGCGTCCACGGTGATGGGCTCCATGTCCCAAAATGGTGCCGCTACTGCTAAGCCGTGGCTTTCCGCCGCGTGGGGTGGATTGACTGCCTTGGTAGGCCTGACCCTGCTCTTGGCCAATGAGGATGCACTGTCTAACCTGCAGAACGTCACCATCGTTGCTGCACTGCCATTCCTGTTCATCGTGGTTGGACTGATGTTCGCCATCTACAAGGCGTTGAGCGAGGATGTTATCTACCTCGAATACCGCGAGGCACAGCAGTTCCAGCGCAAGATGGCCCGCGAGCGCCGCCTGCACCGCGAGTACCAGCGCACGCAGGTTCTGAAGAAGCGCCGCAACGAACGCCTGAAGCACCCGATGAAGCGGAAGTAAATCGCTTTCTTCGCGGCTGCTCTAAAGCGCCCATTGTTTCCTTAGTGGTAGGGAAGCGGTGGGCGCTTTCTGCTGAAAATGCAGTTCACCTGCGGGAGAAATGTCTGCCCTAATCGTGTGTATAGGAGTCGGCTTCGATAAAGTAGAACCCATGACTGAGTCTGTAGTAGTTAATGTTGCTTGGCCCTACGCCAACGGCCCGCGCCACATCGGACACGTGGCCGGTTTTGGTGTTCCTTCCGACGTCTTTGCACGTTTCCAGCGAATGCGTGGCCGCAACGTACTCATGGTCTCGGGTACGGATGAGCACGGCACTCCGCTATTGGTACAGGCGGATAAAGAGGGCGTTTCCGTTCGTGAGCTCGCAGACCGCTATAACCGTCAGATCGTTACTGACTTGGCCAACCTTGGCCTGTCCTATGATCTCTTTACTCGCACCACCACCCGTAACCACTACTCCGTGGTGCAGGAGCTGTTCAAAGGCCTGTATGCCAACGGTTACATGCTCAAAGAGACCACCAAGGGCGCTATTTCGCCGTCTACCGGACGTACCCTGCCGGACCGCTATATCGAGGGCACCTGCCCAATTTGCGGTGCGGATGGCGCCCGCGGTGACCAATGCGATGAGTGCGGCAATCAGCTCGACCCCGTGGACCTTATCAACCCCGTATCTAAGATCAACGGTGAGACCCCGAAATTCATCGAAACCGAACACTTCCTACTGGATCTGCCAGCCATCAAGGATGAGCTGCAAAAGTGGCTTTCTACCCGCGAAGATTGGCGCCCGAACGTACTGAAGTTTTCCCTGAACCTGCTTGAAGATATGCGCCCGCGCACCATGACGCGCGATATTGACTGGGGAATTCCTATCCCCGTCGAGGGCTGGCAGGACAATAACGCCAAGAAACTCTACGTGTGGTTCGATGCGGTCATCGGCTATCTGTCTTCCTCCATCGAATGGGCGTACCGCACCGGTCAGCCCGAGGCCTGGAAGGACTTTTGGCAGAACCCAGACGCCCGCCACTATTACTTCCAAGGCAAGGACAATATCACCTTCCACTCCCAGATCTGGCCGGCCGAGCTATTGGGCTATGCCGGTAAGGGCAACAAGGGCGGGGAACTCCACAAGTACGGCGAGCTCAACTTGCCTACGGAAATCGTCTCCTCCGAGTACTTGACCATGTCTGGATCCAAGTTCTCCTCGTCCAAGGGTGTTGTCATCTATGTCAAGGACTTCTTGGCGGAGTTCGGCCCTGACGCCCTGCGCTACTTCATTGCCGTGGCTGGCCCTGAAAACAATGACACGGACTTTACCTGGGATGAGTTCGTTCGCCGTATCAATAATGAGCTGGCAAATGGCTGGGGTAACTTGGTCAACCGCACCGTATCTATGGCCTTTAAGAACTTCGGAGAGGTTCCCGCACCAGCAGCATTAGAAGAAAAGGACAAAGAAATCCTGCAGCTGGCGGAGGAGACCTTCGACACTGCCGGTGGTTTGCTGGAGCAGTCCAAATTTAAGCAGGCGATTACCACTATCATGCACGTCGTCGGCGAGGCCAATGCCTATATTGCAGACCAGGAGCCATGGAAACTAGCCAAGGATGAGTCTCAGCGCGAGCGTCTAGCCACCGTGCTGTGGACCGCCCTCCAAGTCGTTTCTGACTGCAATGTCATGCTCACGCCCTACCTGCCGTTTACCGCGCAGAAGGTGCACGAAACCTTGGGCCGCAGCGGCGTGTGGGCCGCCCAGCCGGAGGTACACGACGTCAAGGACGATATTCCGGTAGAACTCGTGGGCGCTGGTTTACCGCCAGAGGGCCACGAATATCCGATTATCATGGGTGACTACACCCAGCAGCAGGCGAAGTGGGAGCGCATCCAAGTAGAGCCGGGCACCGCTTTGACAAAGCCTAAGCCGCTCGTCTCCAAGCTGGACCCAGAGCTGGGTGAAACCGGTCCAGAGTGGGCGCCTGTCTCCAAGTAACACCATATAAATAGCCGCGTTATCGCCCGATTTTTAGGAAGTTAAGGGCATAACGCGGCTATTTGTGTGCTCCAGTGCTGAGGGGCGCGGAGCGGCGGGGAAAAACCTGGCGGTTAGCGCTGGAAATCGCGCTGGAGGTGTACCAGGCCGAGGCGGACGCCGTCTTTGGTATGGATATTCGGCATACGGCCGGTCTCGGTAAAGCCGAACTTTTTATGCAAGGCGATAGAGCCTTCGTTGGTATCGACGATATAGGTGATCATCGTCTGTACGTAGCTGTCATCAGCGGCGTAGTCCATGAGGGCGTCGAGAAGCTCGGAGCCTACGCCCTTGCCCTGGGCGGAGGGAGCAATGTAGACGGAATCTTCGACGGTGCCGTAATAGATGGCAGGGGTCACGAACTGGAAATAGGCGGCCCAACCAATGATTTCATCATCGTGTACGGCTACGAAGACCGGGGAGCCGGCCTCAAACATCTCCTTGAGCCACTTTTCACGGTCAGCCACATCTTCTTGCCAGGTGACCAAGTTGGCGGCGGGTTTCGCTGCGGAGCCGGCGTTGTAGATGGCGGTGAGCGCGGGGGCGTCGGCAAGCTCGGCAGGGCGGATATGCATAGAAATTCCTTTACACCAGAAGTTGTAGGTGGGTGAGGCTCAGCCAACGATCGAACTTGTAGCAAACCTCTTTAAGAACACCCACGTTTTCAAACCCAAACTTTTCATGCAACTTAAGTGATGCCGCATTGGTGGAGACGATGAGGGCGAGCAGCGAATGAACCTTTTTATCGGCGCGCGCCGCCTTTACCAAGGCGCCAAGTAAAGCAGTGCCTACGCCTTGGCCCTGAGCGGTGGGGGAAAGATAGATGGTGGTTTCATAACAGCCTGTCCATACCTGCGGATCGCGGTAGGGGTGGTAGAGCGCCCACCCCAGGTAGTCGCCAGAATCGGACTCCGCGACGAGACATGGGCAGTCCTTTTCCCACAGCTCGCGTTGGTAGTCTTCGCGCTCTGCGATGCTGGCCGGGGTAGCGCGGAAGATGGCGTCGGTGTGTGCGATGGCCCAGTTGAGGGTTTCGGTCATGGCGGGCACATCCGCAAGGCCGGCGGGTCTGATCAACATGGCAGCCAATATTACAATTGCGTGCATGGCTAAAAAGAAGCGACGACCCACTCCCGTTCCGGCACCGGGCCTCAGTGGCCTTATTGATGCGCACACGCATCTTTTCTCGCACAAGGACACCGATGAAGTGCTGGTGAATCGCGCACGCACCGCCGGTATCAGCCGCATGGTGACGGTTGGTGATGACCGCCGCGAATCGGCAGCGGCTCTGGCGACTGCACATGCCTTCCCGGATGTTTATGCTGCCTGTGCCATCCACCCAGTGCGCGCTAATGAGTTGGATGCGCCGACCAAGGCAGCGCTGGAAGAGATGGTGGCGGATCCGCGCTGCGTCGCGGTGGGGGAGACAGGACTGGATGCGTACTGGGTGCAGCATGAGCCAGAGACCACCGCGACCATGGCCCAGCAAGAGGAATCCCTGCGGTGGCATATTGACCTTGCAGTGCGCCATGGCAAGACGCTGATGATCCACAACCGCGAAGCGGATGCGGACTTGCTGCGCATCCTTGCCGACGCCCCCGCTCCCCACACCGTCATGCTGCACTGCTTCTCCTCGCCGCTGAAGGTAGCAGAGGAGGCCTTGGAGCGCGGCTACGTGTTGTCCTTTGCCGGCAACGTAACCTTTAAGCGCAACGCCGAGCTGCGGCGGGCGGCTGCCAAGGCGCCGGCCGGCCAGCTGCTGGTGGAAACTGATGCACCGTATATGACGCCAGAACCCTTCCGCGGCCAACGCAATGAACCGGCTCTTATCGGGCACACATATGAATGCATCGCCCGTGTACGCCACCAGACGGTGCAGGCGCTAGCGGCGGAGGTTAACGAAACCTTTGACCGCGTCTACGGCCTGGGCTAACTCCTGGGTGATGGTTTTCACAATTTCAAAACCCGCTGGCCAGGGGTGGCGTGGGTGTTTGGTGTGGCGGTTGTGTGCTCAGTGAGGCATGTGGCGGATTGGTTCTCGACTTTATGTTGCTGTTATCGTATTGTTATTAATCGTTCGTTTAGGTTTTAGGGATCCGCAGCGCCGCCCACGGTGCGGCAGCAGCAGATCTGAGCAATGCAATTGCCTGCGCGGAAATTCTTGCTGGCCTAAACTCTAATAATTGTTGAAACCTGCACTATCGGAGATTCATTCAGCATGTCACCTCATCAAATCAAGCGCATCAATAACTCCCGCTCGCTGCCACTGCGTCTGGCAACGGGTGGCGTCTTGGGTACCTTGGCCGTGGGCGGCGTCGTTGCCGTTGCGGCACAAAAGGATGTCACCGTCGACGTTAACGGCGACAAGGTGGAACTGGCTACCTTTGCCAAAGACGTTGACGGCGCGCTGGAGGCAGCTGGCGTTCAGGTGAGCGAGGAAGACATCGTCTACCCGGCACCGTCCGAGTCTGTGGGCGATGGCGATGAGATCTCCGTTCGCACCGCCAAGCCGGTGGCCGTGACTATCGACGGCGTGCAGCAGCAGTTGTCCACCACCGACCTCACCGTTTCTGACCTATTGGGTAACTTGAGCGGCGTGGCCAAGGGCGCTTCCGTCAAGTCCGGTGACGCTGACGTGGACCAGGATGCCCAGCTGGAAGAGGGCATGGACCTAGAGGTCGTTTCCCCGAAGATCGTCAAGATTAATGATGGTGGCAAGGTAACTTATACCAAGATTGCTGCTAAGACCGTCGAGGACGTTCTTAAGGCGCGCAATATCGACGTTGATGACGATGATCGTGTCTTCCCGTCCAAGGACACCAAGGTTACCGATGGCATGTCCATCAAGGTGGATCAGGTTTCCACTACGACCTATGACTCTGAGGAAGAGTTCGAAGCCGAGCCTAACTTTGTTGATGACCCGGAGCTGGAAGAGGGCACCGAAGAGGTCCGCGAGGAAGGCGTTAAGGGCAAGCGCGTTATCACTCGCAAGCTGGTGATGAAGGACGGCGCCAAGGAATCTAATGACGTCATCAAAGAAAAGGTGACCGTAGAGCCTAAGGCTGCCACCATCGCCCGCGGCACCAAGAAGGCCGAAGAAGAAAAGCCAGAGGAGGGCGGTAACTCTGGTGCTGCTGCTCCGGCTGTCGCCGATGGCTCCGTCTGGGATTCCATCGCACAGTGCGAGGCTACCGGTAACTGGGCTATCAATACCGGCAATGGCTTCTCCGGTGGCCTGCAGTTCACTCCATCCACTTGGGCCGCATTCGGTGGCACCGAGTACGCACCGGAGGCATGGCAGGCTTCCCGCGAGCAACAGATTGCCGTGGCACAGAAGGTGCAGGCGGCGCAGGGGTGGGGCGCTTGGCCGGCATGTACTTCCAAGCTGGGCCTGCGCTAGACTGAAGCGCTTTATCGCCGCACACCTAAGTGGTGTGCGGCTTTTTCATCTCTTCTACTAAGTTAGAAGGCATGACTGATTCCACCGGCGCCGCGCTTTTGGGCCCCGTAGAGATCCGCGCCCTCGCGGAGAAGCTCAACATTGCGCCCACGAAGAAGCTAGGGCAGAACTTTCTGCATGATCCGAATACCATTCGGCGCATCGTCGCTGCGGCCGAGTTGGATCCCGCAGACCGCGTCCTCGAGGTGGGGCCGGGCTTGGGCTCGCTAACCCTCGGCCTGGTAGAGGCTGTGGAAGAAGTTACCGCGGTAGAAATCGACTCACGCCTGGCTGCACAGCTGCCCGATACCGTGGCTGAGCGCGCCCCGGAATATGCCCAGCGCCTTCGGGTGGTGGAAAAGGATGCACTGCGGGTAACAGAAGCTGACGTCACTGAGCCGACCGCTCTGGTAGCCAACTTGCCGTATAACGTCGCCGTCCCGGTGCTGCTGCACCTATTGGAGACTTTCCCTTCCATTCGTCGCGTGCTGGTTATGGTCCAGCTAGAGGTGGCGGACCGCCTAGCTGCGCAGCCGGGCAGCAAGGTGTACGGCGTGCCTTCGGTCAAAGCGGGATTTTATGGCAAGGTCTCCAAGGCGGGCACTATTGGTAAGAACGTCTTTTGGCCTGCGCCCAATATTGAGTCTGGGTTGGTGCGTATTGACGTCTTCGACTCTGCTCCTTGGCCCGTCACTGACGAGTCGCGTGCTAAGGTCTGGCCGGTTATCGACGCCGCCTTTGCCCAACGCCGCAAGACCCTGCGTGCGGCATTGTCGGGTCACTTTGGTTCGGGAGCAGCCGCCGAGGAAGCATTGCGAGCTGCGGACATCGATCCGAAGCAACGCGGCGAAAAGCTCGCCGTGGAGGACTTCGTACGATTGGCAGGAATCTAATGACCGCCCCCATCGATAACGAACCATTCGTCTACACGGCGCGGGCTCACTCCAAGGTCAATATTCACCTGGGAGTGGAGGAACCGCGAGAGGATGGGTTTCATGAGCTTGCCAGTGTTTTTCAGTCCTTAGAGCTACATGACACAGTAACGCTGACTGACTTGGGGAACCCCGAGGTAGATAAGCCACGCATTCAGGGCCTGAAGGTTACAGGCCCTCACGCGCAGGGCGTGCCAGAAGACTATACGAACCTAGCGTGGACCGCGGTAAACCGTATCATGCAGTACCTGTACAGCACCCATGGGCCGAAGGCGCTGCCGGAGGTAGCGCTGGAAATTCACAAAGCCATTCCTACCGCCGGTGGCATGGCAGGTGGTTCGGCGGATGCGGCGGCCGCGCTGCGATTGGCCGAGCGCTGCTATGGCGGCTATTACGGCATCGATTCGGTGGGGGAGCCAATCCTAGACGCGCTGGGCGCGGCATTGGGCTCGGATGTTCCCTTCACCTTGCTGGGAGGCACCGCGCTCGGCACGGGGCGCGGCGAGCAGCTGACCCCGATGATGACGCGCGGTACCTACGATTGGGCGCTCATCGCCTCGGACCGTGGGCTTTCTACCCCGCAGGTCTTTCATAAGCTCGATGAGATGCGGGAAAAGGGCCGCGGAGGTGAGCCACACATGGACACCGCGGCGGTATCGCAGGCGCTCATCTCGGGCGATCCGCACCGAGTGGCGCAGCACTTGCATAACGATTTGCAGCCGGCAGCGCTGTCGTTGCGCCCAGACCTGCGCAAGACCCTGGAGGCCGGTGTGGCCGCCGGAGCCCTAGCAGGGATTGTCTCCGGCAGTGGTCCGACCTGTGCCTTCCTTTGCGCTGGGGCAGAAGAAGCTCAGGAAGTAGTGTCCCAAGTGACGGTGGAGATTCCCGGAACCAAGGGAGTGGCTACCAAGGGGCCAGCTAGCGGCGCCGTGGTGCTGTAGCTAGAGCACCGTCATTTCGGTGGGCTCGATGTCGAGGTCGAAGCGGTTGACTTCCTTTTCCTGCAGGAGGTCAATGACTACGAGCTGCTTCTTCTGGGCGTCAGTGATAAAGGCATAGCCATCGGCAGCCTGAAGGATAGGTCCTGGTTGCTGCCATTCCTTGTTTTCCTTCCACCGGGAGATGGCATCAATCTGCTTGGTGATTTCACCGGAATCTGGGTCGATGACGTTGAGTTTGCCGTCGGTGGTCAGCACAAGTGCCTCGCCCAGCGGGCCGCGGGCTAGGGAGCGGAACCAATAAGAAGCATCGAGGTCTACCTTCTTGGCCGAAAAATCCTTGGTATCTACCAAGGTTACGGAGGTAGGGCGTTCGAGCTCTGCGTCTTTGTCGGTCTTATTATCGGCCAGGATGACATCGGATTCTTCCGAACCGGCGGCATTGCCAGAGCGCTGGTAGCCGCCTGCACCGGCATAAGCAGAGGCGTCTACCTTGTGAAACTCCTTGCCATCAAAGACCACCGGGCCGTCCTCGCAGCCAAAGAAAATATTGCCGTTTCCAGCGGCAGCCTCGCCGTGGACACCAGGGCATTTGGTGGTCTCAGTAAGAACTTTGCCCTCCTTATCCAGATGCTGGATGGTGTGGCGCTCGTCCTCGGTGCCCTTAGTGATGACCACCGAGCCATCCTTCAGCGGTACGGCCACGCCGTGGTGTGCGGCCCCGGTGTCAACGGTATTGACTGGCTGGGCGTCCTTTTTGCCAATGTCTTCGGTCTTATAAATCTTTGCCACGCCATCACCATCGGAAAATAGTGCGGTAAAGCCATCGTGGTGGACCACGTGGCCGGCATGCGGTGCCTTAATGGGGGCGTCGCCAAGCGCGGGCTCAGCGGTGTAGTAGTGGTTGTGATCGCCATGGCCCTTGGTGATGCGCCCAGTGTCGTAGGTGAGGAAGCTATCGCCCTTAGTCACCATGACGTGGCGATTATCGCCGGCATCGCTGAGACGAAGGAAGGCATTCATCTTGTCCTCGCCGATTACTTTGCCCGTTTTGGCGTCATAGGCGGTTAGACCATCCGCATGGGAGATAACGATGCGGGTGGGCAGCTGGGCTACCTCGGTTTCTCCCTCTTCGGCTTCAAAGCCTTCGTGTGAGTGTCCGGCGTGGTCATGGCCGTGCTCGTGGTCATGGTCATGGTCGTGTTCATGGGCATGCTTGGCCTCGCTATGTGCGTGGTCGTGGGAGTGCAGTGAGTCCTTTTCTTCCTCGGTGGGGGCAGAGCAGGAAGCGATGGCTATCGCCGCAGTGGAAAGCACGGCGCAGAGAGAAAGTGTGTAGCGTTTCATACATTGGCAGAGTATTGGACTTGAAAATCAATAGCAATAGGTTGCAGAAATGCGGGGGTACAGGCAGGGAGGTATTAAGATGGACACTCGTTATGGCAAACCTGATTAACCTCGAGCAAGTCAGCAAAACTTATGGATTAAAAACCCTTTTAGACGGGGTGTCCCTAGGTGTGCAAAGCGGCGATCGCATCGGCATCGTCGGCGTTAATGGCGGTGGCAAAACCACCTTGCTGGAGGTACTTACCGGCATCGAACCACCCGATGCCGGCCGCGTATCCCATACCTCTGATCTACGCATGGCCGTGGTCACCCAGCGCTTCGATCTACCCGATGAACTGACCATCGCCCAAGTCATTATCGAACCCCTCGAACTGGAAACCTATGAGTGGGCATCAAATGCCAAGGTGCGCGATGTCTTGGGCGGCCTGGGCATTGTGGATTTGGGATTGGATACCCCAGTTGGCTCACTCTCCGGTGGCGAGCGCCGCCGCGTGAACCTAGCCGCCGCGCTGGTACAGGACTTGGATCTCGTGGTGCTCGATGAGCCCACCAACCACCTTGACGTGGAGGGAGTGCAGTGGCTCGCAGATCACCTCCTTAAGCGCAACTTGGCCGTAGTCGTGGTCACCCACGATCGCTGGTTCCTCGACACCGTAGCCACGTGGACCTGGGAAGTCCACGATGGCGTGGTTGATACCTACGAGGGCGGCTACAACGATTGGACCTTCGCCCGCGCCGAGCGCGCCCGCCAGGCCGATGCCATGGAACGGCGACGCAAGAACCTCGCCCGCAAAGAGCTGGCATGGTTGCGTCGTGGCGCGCCTGCCCGCACGTCCAAGCCGCGCTACCGGATTGAAGCTGCCGAGGCGCTCATCGCAGACGTGCCGGAGCCGCGCAATAAGGTCGAGCTCATGGCCTTTTCTAAGCAGCGCCAAGGCCGCGTGGTCATCGAGCTTGAGGATGCCACCGTGAAGTCCCCAGACGGTCGCACCTTGGCGGATCACCTTACCTGGCGCCTAGCCCCCGGCGAGCGCATTGGTTTGGTAGGCGTCAATGGCTCCGGCAAGACCACGCTGCTGCGCACCCTGGCCGGCGAATACGAGCTGGCGGCCGGCAAGCGCATCGAGGGCCAAACCGTGCGCCTTGGCTGGTTGCGCCAAGAGCTCGATGACTTGGATCCGCAGCGTCGGCTTATCGACGCCGTCGAGGACGTTGCCACCTATGTCCAGCTCGGCAAAAAGGAACTTTCTGCCTCCCAACTTGCTGAGCGCCTAGGGTTTTCCGCCAAGCGCCAGCGCACCCCGGTGGGGGATCTCTCCGGCGGCGAGCGCCGCCGCTTGCAGCTCACCCGCGTACTGATGGCCGAGCCCAATGTGCTGTTGCTCGATGAGCCCACCAACGACCTCGACATCGATACCCTACAGGAACTGGAGTCTCTCCTTGACTCTTGGCCGGGCACGATGGTGGTTATCTCGCACGATCGCTACCTCATTGAGCGCATCGCGGACAATACCTATGCGCTCTTTGGCGATGGCAAACTCACCAACCTTCCCGGCGGCATCGATGAGTACCTGCGCAAGCGCGCCGCACTTGAGGCGCAACACAACTCCGGCGTGCTCAACTTGGGCGAAAAGAAGCCAGACAGCTCTGCTCCTAAGCCGGAAAAGAAGCTCTCTTCCCAGCAAGAGCGCGAAATCACCAAGAAAATGAACGCGCTGGAGCGCAAGATGCACAAGCTCGAGAAGGCGGCCGCGCAGATTAATGAGAAGATGGCGACTGCCGCGGAAAAGGTCGACACTCAAGCCTTGACCGAGCTAGACGGAGAACTAAAGGACAACCGTAGCGCCTACGAGGAACTGGAGATGGAATGGCTAGAGTTGGGGGAGAAGCTCGAAGGGTAGAAGCCCGCATCGCCGATATCGTCGGCCACCTTGACCTGTGGGGCATTATCGGCGCTGCGGCGCTTTTTACCCTAGGCCTTACCCCATCCCTCCTGCCGCGTGACTGGCTCTACCAAGGGCTGGTCTCCGGCATTGCCGCAGGACTTGGTTATACGCTGGGTATTGCCCTCAAACACGTGTGGTACCGCCTCGTAGTGCGTTATGCGGCACCACGGTATTCCTGGCTCGATGCCACCACGTGGCCGCCCCGGCGCTACCGCCTTGCTTCTCGCATCGCCACCGGAGTTTTTGTGCTGTGGATGGTGGGCTTTGCGGTCTTCGCCGTGCGCTGGCAGCGTCAACTTGCAGATGCCCTAGCCGCCCCAGCGCCGACCATTGCCAGCTATCTTCTTGTGGTTCCGCTCGCTCTTGCAGTATTCACTGCTTTCCTTTTTATTCTGCGCGTGCTGCGCTTTTGTGTGCGTTGGCTCTCCAGCCACTTTCCCCACCGCTTTCGCGCCGCCTACCGCGTCGTGGGTGCGGTGCTCATCGTTGCCCTAGTGGGCACGTATACCGTGGAAAACCTCATCCCTGGCGCCATCGTTGGCGTGGGCGAGAGGATCTTTACCGCTCAAAACGCCGACCCCGATCCCGCCATGAAGCGGCCCATGTCCGCAGAGCGCAGTGGTTCCCCGCAGTCCCGTGTGGACTGGAACGGCGTGGGCCTGCAGGGCTCGCGTTTCCTTTCTTCCGGTGCGCACCGCGCGGAATTGGAGAAGGTAAGCGGAAAGCCTGCCAAGGAACCCATCCGCGCCTATGCCGGATTGGGCAATCGTGACTCGAATGAGGAGCGAGCGCAGCTGCTTATCGACGAACTCGAGCGCACCCACGCCCAAGACCGCAAAGCCCTGCTTCTCATTATGACCACCGGTACGGGCTGGGTGTCTTCCTATTCTGCTCAAGCCTTCGAACTACTCTACGGTGGCGATACCGCCATTGCGGCTGCCCAATACTCCGCTATGCCTTCCGCCCTGCACTTCCTATCGGGCGGCGGCCAGGTAGAGCGCGCCGGGGAAGAGTTCATCAACCCCATCGTGGACTGGTGGAACGGTCTGCCAGAACGCAAGCGCCCGAAGCTCTACTTATACGGCGAATCCTTGGGTACTACGGGCATCGAAGCAGCGTTTTCTGGAGTGCGTGATATTGCCAATTCTGTGGACGGAATCCTCCTTACCGGCCCGCCGCACTTCAATCGCCTGCGCACGCAATTTGTGGAAAGGCGTGATCCCGGATCCTCCGAAATTTCCCCCGAATACGCCGGGGGCCTCGTGGTGCGTTTTGCTAACGATGACGCGCAGGTACGCCAGTGGGGACCGGTGCCGGAAGAAGAGTGGGGACGCACCCGCATGCTCTATATCCAACATCCCTCGGACCCAGTGGCCTGGTGGTCTCCACAGATGGCTTTCAAAGAGCCGGATTGGATGCGCGAACGGACGCCGTATTCTGCCGAGCGCGTGATGCGATGGATGCCCATCATCTCCTCTCTCCAAGTGGCGGCCGATCTGCCCGGTGCAAAAGACGTTTCCGATGGGCACGGTCACAACTATGGAGCATCGGTACTTGATGGCTTTGCCGCCATCGCAGGTCCAGACGTGGCAGGAGCCATCGACCCCGATGAGCTACAGCACGAATTCGCCGCGCTCGACGTCGGCGTTTACTAGGTGTTTAGCCAAACAGGGCCGCGATCGCCAACATCGCCGGCAGCGAGAGGAAGGTCGTGAGAAAAACCGTATCCCGGGCTACGGTTTCTCCTACCTCATAGGTGGCGGCATAGTTGTACACGTTCTGTGCCGTGGGCAAGGCAGCCAGAATTAACGCAGCATACAACTCCGCGCCGTCAAGACCTAGCGCTGCACCAACGGCCAGCGCGATAGCGGGCATTCCCACCAACTTCAATACCGTCGCGGTAATGGTGGGCAGGCGGTCTTCCTCCAGCAGCGCGTCGCCCTTTAAAGAGGCACCAAAGCTCATGAGAATCATGGGGATAGAGGCGCCGCCCAGAATCTCCAGTGGCTTCATTACTACTTCCGGTACCTGCCACCTTGCCGCGGAGACTATGAATCCCGCCACCGCTGCCAACACTACGGGCGCGGTAACCCCTGAGACTACGGAGCGCCATATAGATTGCAGGCTTGTACCCTGCGCATTGAGCCCCGCGATGATAAACGGAGAAAGCACCGCCATTTGCAGAACTAAGGCCGGGATAGCATACGTGGCATCACCAATGACATAGGAAGCGATGGGCAGACCGATATTGACTGAGTTGTAATAGCTTGCCGCTGCGGCACCGGCCATGGTTTCGGCACCGCTGCGGGAAAAGAATAGCTGGCTACACAGCCAATACAACGCCATGGTGGCGATGGATGCAGCAGCTATAACAGCCACCACTGGGGACACGAAGGCAGAGGTATCGGATTTAGCCACGCTGGAGAAAATGAGTGCCGGCGTGGCCGCCCAAAAGGCCGTTCGATTGAATTGCAATCGTGCCTCGCCTTTGCCAATAACGCCCCTGTGCGCCAGCACAAATCCCACACCGATGACTACGAAAATGATTGCAAAACCGGTCAATACGTCCAGCAACAGTCAACAACCTTTCGCAGTACTAAAGAAAAATTCGCTGTGGGCAATTGTCCCATTATCTCTGTCGGTCATAAGACACGGGGGACCATAACAAAGTTGTATCGAAATGCCTGAGCACCACGGAAACGCCTTCCACACTGCTTGTGCTTTATGGCACGGTGGAGGGCATGAAGCTTTCTCACCGCGCAATCGTAGCCACCGTATCCACCGCTCTTGTCGTCACCGGTACTTCCACCGTGGCCTCTGCTCAGCCGGCCTTGCCGCCACAGATCCAGCAGGCTTCTTCGCAGGCTCAGCAGCTTTCTTCTGATCCCTTCGCCGCTTTAGAAGATTTCCGCCTCACCCTGCCGCCGCAGGCCTATGAGCTGGCTGAGAAGTACAATATCCCGCTGCCAGAATTCCTCGCCAAACCGGTGGGCCAGGCGCCCAAGGTTGCCGGCCAGCTAGGCGCCGCCACCACCGCCCACCTCGAAAAGGCTGGGCACCATAAAGATGCGCGTGCAGCGGCTATCGCCCAGGAATGGGCCAATCAAGGTGCTGCCGGCAAGCTTGAGTACAAGGGCGGCATTGCTCACGGTTTGAATCACAAGGACGAGGGCCAGGGCACAGTTCGTCGCCTTAGCGAACAGCAGGCGCAAGATCGCCTGAACTGGTTCAACCGCGATGTCCCGGTCAACGCTGCTCCCCAGCACGGCTTTGGCGTGGCAACCGCCTACGACGGGACCTACATCTATGTTGCGGAGTTCTTCCTCAACTAAACTTTTCCCCAAGCCTCGATTCCGCCGCGTTCTTAGCATTCATCTGCAACGATGACGAAGCCGCACGGCGCCGGTAGAATCGGGGCATGATTTTGATCAACGTACAGTTCCACGTCAAGCCCGAATACGCAGAGACCTTCCTCGATGAAATCAACTGGTACACCGAGGCCTGCAATGCAGAGCCGGGCTGCATCGACTTCAAGTGGTTCCGCGATCCAGAAGATCGTCAGCGTTTCTTGCTTCTGGAGTCCTACGCCGACGGCAAGGATGTCGAGCACGTCCAGAGCGAGCACTTCCAGCGCTCGACCGAGGAGTTCCCGAAGTACCTCGTGGAAACCCCAGACATCATTAACGTCCATATTGACGGCCGCACCGGCTGGGACAAGATGGGCGAATTTTCCGTCGACTAATCCTAAAGAGAAAAGGCTCGTCCTCTACCACGTGGTAGAAGACGAGCCTTTTCTCTTTAGCTCACTACCCTTCGCGCTCACTGTGGTCGTTGCTATCCGTGGAGCACGAGCCCTCCGTGAGCGCGAAGGGCGGGGGAGGGGCTAGGCGCTTGCCGACGCCGTTACCTCCCCATATTGCCTTTGCCTTACTGCGGCACGCACTGCGAGGACACGGTCTTGTCGTATTTCGAGTACTGCTGCAGAGCATCGTAGAATGCGTCCGAGTACTCGCCGGTGCGCTCTGGCATTGGGTGAACACCATCGGAATAGAGGATTGCGGGGTCGCTCTGAGCGTGTCCGCACCAGTCAGCGACGTATACATTGTCGTATTCTTTGGCTGCGTCGAGGACATCCTGCTGGGACTGGGACATCCATTCACGGTCACCATAGGGTACAGCCATGACAACGGTGCGGTCTTTGCCGATGATATCGAGAGCTTCCTTGATCTGATCCGGGAAGGCAGGGCCATTGGTACCGAACCCGAGGAAGACGGTATCGCGCAGCTTTCCGGAATCCTTGAGCTGCTGCAGAATCTGAATGCCTGCAGTGTAGTGGCGGGATACGTCTGCGTCGACGTAAATCTGCGGGAAGCGTTGTTTGAGGGCGCCGCTAGAAGCCAGCATCACTGAGTCACCGATGGCGGTAATGTCCTTGCCCTGCGGCATGGGGCGGGTCTTCGTATTCTTCGAGTCATCCTTGTCGGCGTCGCCCGCGACAGGCGGCTGCGGGGCAGCATCATTAGGTTGAGCCGGAGCATTGTTGCTGCTCTGGTTCTGCTGCTGAAGCTGCTCTAATTGCTGCTCCAACTCGGTCTTATCGCTGGAGTTAATTACGCCGTAGACTACCCCGGCCACCGAGGCGATGACGAGGAACGGGACTACCGGCCACATGGTTTTGCCAAATCCGTCGCGCAATTCGCTAAAACCTGGGCGGGACGACCAGTAGGTGTTCCATGTCTTCTTATAGCCGCCGCGGCGGAAAGGATTCTCAATGAACTGGTAGGAAATCTCGGACAGTAGCAGCGAAATAGGTACGGCCACCAGGCCCAGAATCCACGATTTATCGGAATTCTGGTTGCCCTCGAAAAGCGCCTTGAGCATCATGATGACCGGCCAATGCCAGAGATATAGCGAAAAGGACCGCTGACCAAACCAGCGCATGACCTTGGTCCTAAATAGCGGGGTCATAGGACCGTATTCGCGGACCACGCCCCACACCATAAGGACACCGAGCACGCTGGTGAGGAAGAGCCCACCGCGGTAGGTGAACTCCGCGTCATCCGGCATGAGGAATAGCTGCGCACCGTAGCCGATGAGAGCCAAAGTGCCGATGACTCCAGCGATGCGGGATTCAGCCTTGCCCGCCGCGGCCCAAGAATCGGCCTGTGGATTCGATTGGGTAGAAGTCATCAGGAGAGACAGCACGGCGCCAGTGAGCAGGCCAAAAGCGTGGGTGTCTGTGCCGTAGTAGACACGCGTCGGGTCCTCACCGGGCACGAAGATAAGCGCCATGGCCACGGCGGATCCGAGGGCTAAAAGCGTGGACACGAGGATAGGAAGTCGGCGCGGCTTATGGCGAGAAATGAGGAAAATGCCCGTGATAAGGAGCGGCCAAATTACATAGAACTGCTCTTCCACGGCCAGCGACCAATAGTGGGCAAAGACCTGAATCTCATTGTCCGCGAAGTAGGACTGGGAGGTCGCAATCTGTGTCCAGTTATTGACAAAGAACAAAGTGCCCAAGAACTGTTGGCGCAAGCCCACCGCTAAGTCCCCGCCGATCCATGCCACCAGTGCGGTGCACATGACGAGAACTGATACTGCGGCTGGGAGGATACGCCGGAATCGTCGCACCCAGAAGTCCTTCAAGCTAATCCTGCCGGAGGTACGGAATTCACGCACCAGCAACGAGGTGATGAGGAATCCGGAAAGGACGAAAAAGAGGTCAACGCCCAAGTAACCTCCGGGAAGGAGGGCAGGGAAGAAGTGATAGAGCACCACGGCAATGACCGCGAGGCCGCGCAGTCCGTCAAGCCCCTTGACCTGGCGGAGGCGGGCATGGCGCTTCTTCTTGACTACCTTGCTCTCCGGCGGTGTCGCCAGCGCCTCAGGGTCCTTGGTCTGTTTTTGAAGCGGATATTTGGACTTGCCTTCTGACTGCCCAGCCGGAGCCTTCTGAGGTGCAGGTTTATTCGCAGCCGCTGGTGCCTGCGTCGCCACAGCTTGGGCCTTTTTCTTATCGGACGCTGGTTGCTGTGACTGGGGCGACTGCGCGTTTTCGCGCTTCTTCTCTGCGGCGGTAGCGGCTACCGCACCCGAGCCCGCGATGGCGCCCTCAGCCGCGGACTTGCCTGCCTTGGCAGATGCTCCCTTAGAAGCAGCTTGGGGCTTTACCTGCTTCGGCTGAGGCTGTTCAGGCTGTTGCTTATCCTTTGACTTCTGGGCAGCGCGTGCTGGATTTTGCTGAGCCGGGGTGGGAGTGCCTACCTGTTGTGACTTTCGGGCCAATCCGCGGCTGATATCGTTTGGCTTTACCTGTGGACGCAGCTTTGTAGCCTTCTTGGCCTTGCCCTGTGGCATAGACTCCTTGGGCCGTGGCTGCTGTCCCTGCGGCTGCTGCTTGTGGAGGTTGGTTTGTGAAGGGCTGCCTTGCTGAGGCTTTGCTGGCGCTGCCTTCTCCTCCTTGGCGGCGGATTTATTCTGAGCCGGCTTAGTTTGCTTTTGGGGAGCGTTCGCTGCGCCCTTTGGGGTGTTTTCCTGTGGCTTTGGGGCAGTGGTGCCCTTCTTCGGCGCTGGGGCGTTCGATGATGCTGCTGGGGCAGACTTCTGCTGTGGTGCCGTAGGCGTGCGCGATGAACTTTTGCCTTGAGATGGCTGGGAACGATTAGAAGGCTGAGCCTTCTTCTTAGGTGATGATGGCTGTGGCTTGGACTGTTCCTTTGTCGGGTGTGTCTGTACGCGTTTCTGTGGGCCTGGCTTGTGCGTTTGCTGTTTACTTGGGGACGGTTTGGTGGTGGCAGGCTTGGGCTGTTGCGGATGGGATTTTTGTTGTGCGGCCGGTTTAGAAACCGTCTTTGCTTCAGTTGCGGACGAGCGCGGTGCCGCCGCTTTCTGGGAAGCCTTTTTTGCGCTAGGCGGAGTGGATGGCTTGGGAGGCTGCGCTGGCTTTTGCGTGGCAGGCCGAGCCTGCTGTGAGGGCCTTCCGGTCTCTTGCCGAGAAGGCTTTGCGGCAGGTTTAGGGGAAGCACCACGGGCAGAGTCGTCTTTTGAGGCGGCCTGGGTAGGCGGGGTACTAAAATTCGCACCGCGGCGTGGACGCTGAACCGGCTCATGTGCGTTGCGCTGTGGCTTCTTTTCCGGCGCGCGCGATTCTGCCTGCTTCTTTGTAGCTGCTTTAGGAGAAACCCCTGGCGCGTCTTGCTTGGCGCCGGCAGGCTTAGGCGCAGACTTTTGAGTGGCAGGCTTGGCCTTTGGCTCCTTGGCTGCAGGTGTCTGCGCGGACCGCTTAACCTGTTGCGGTTGAGCGGAATTGGTCTGAGAAGCGTGCGGTTTCGCGGTGCTGGGGCGGGGGGTGCCCTCAGCCGCGGGTTTGGCCTCGGGGGCCTTTGTAGGCTTCTCCTTGGCTTGGTCCTTGGACTTGCCTTGCGGCGTCGTGGGCTTTGCACCGGTGGTGGACTCGGTGTTGTCTGATTTTTGGGGCGCGGAGGCCTTGTTCTCAGAAGGGCGAGATGTACTGGTGGAGCCAGCTTTGGGCTTTACTGCCTGATAGACCGATGGGCGTGGTTCATCTGAACGCCCAGGTTTCTTCTTGCCCAGCAGTGAGCGCAAAATCTGCTTCACAAAAACTCCCAAAGCACTACGTATATTTTCTAAACGGACTATTTTAGCCTGCGTACGAGGTTTTCTCCCATGAGGGTGAAGTAAAGAAGCGGCACGCGGGCCGGAGACGAAAATTCGATTCTAGGACTCTTCGCTGTCAAAAAGCTGACGCAGGACTGTCATGACACCAAATTCGGTATTGGGTGGGGCTATGAGATCGGCGATTTCTTTCAATTTTGGGTGCGCATTTTCCATTGCGATAGCAGTGCCGGCCTCGCGGAGGAGCTCGTAGTCATTCAGGAAATCGCCGAAGGCGGCGGTGCGAGACATGGGAACCGCGAGGAGCTCGGCCATGGTGTGTAGCGCTTCGCCTTTATTGACGCCCGCGGCCATGACGTCGAGCCAGACGGCGCCGGAAATGGCGATATTGTGCTCCGGAACGGCCGCGAGGAGAGGCTGGTGGAGGTGCTTTTCGCTGCCGTCGGCGCAGTAAGCCGCGATTTTGATGATGTCCGCGTCGAGAAGGGCACCGAGGTCATCTACCCATTCCACTGACCTGTAGTACTTGGAAATTTCTGCGCGGGCCTGCTCATCGGCGCCCTTGTGGACAAAAGCGGTATCTGGGGTACACAGCACGACGGTATGCGCGGCGTCGACAGTGCGGAGAGCGGCAACGGCAGCGCGGACTGCCGCGGTGGGCAGGGTAGTAGCGCTAATGACCCGATTATCGTGCACGACGACGGAGCCATTTTCTGCAATGAAGGTATCTTCATGCGGAAACATTTCTTGCAGGGTGGCAAGCTGGCGGCCCGAGGCAGGGACAAGGGTGACGCCGAGCTGGCGGGCGCGGGTGCTGATCGCGGAAAAATCTGGCGGAAGTTGGCCGTTGCCGTCCAGTAGGGTGCCGTCCATATCCAGGGCGATGAGCTGTGGGAGCAAAATCCGAACCTATCTGTGAATCAATCAATGGTGGCTAAGGGGGTGAGCTGTGTGTCACACTAGGGGGTATGACCAACGCTTCACCCATCGTGTCCTCAATCCGTAACCATACCGGAGTGATTGAACTCAACCGTCCCAAGGCTCTCAATTCCCTCACCCCGGAGATGGTAGAACTCATCGCGGCGTCGCTAGCGCAGTGGCGTGAAAACGATGAGGTGGAGCAGGTGCTTTTTCTCTCGGCCAGCCCAAAGGCATATTGCGCCGGTGGTGACGTCCGCTATGCCCGCGAAAGGGTCCTGGAAGGAAAATTAGGCGAAGTCGACACGTTCTTTGCGGATGAATACACCTTAAACGGCGATATCGCGGAGTATCCCAAGCCAGTTATCGCGCTCATCGATGGCATCGCTATGGGAGGTGGCCTGGGTATCTCCACCCATGGATCCCATCGAGTAGTTACGGATAAGACCTTTGCTTCTATGCCAGAGATGAATATCGGCTACGTCACCGACGTAGGCATGGCCTATGCCGCCCAGCGCGCGGTGGGAACGCGCGGAAAGGCCTCGCCCGAGCTAGCGAAGTTCTGGGGTATTACCGGGTATCGCATGTACGCCGCAGACCTCCTGTGGAGTGGGTTGGCCACTCACTATGTGGCAGACGCAGAGGCTTTTGCTCACGCGGTAATTGAGCAGGGCATGGCCGCAGCGCTAACCCAGCACGCCACCGAACCCGCGGGTGAGCCCGCTTTGATTGAGCTTATTGATTCCATCGAAGACGCCTTCTCCCACGAGACCTGGCAGGATATCACCGCGGCCTTGGATAGTCACCCAGAGCTCAAGCAGCTGGTAGGGGAGCTGACTGCGCAGGCCTGCCCCACCTCTATCGTCGCAGCCATGGAGCTATTCCGCGCCGAGCAGGAGTGCAGCAGCGTGCGGGAGGCGCTGGACATGGAAACCAATCTGGGCGCCTTTATGTATCGGCGGGCGGACTTCGCCGAGGGAGTGCGTGCGGTTTTGGTAGACAAAACCAACGATGCAGCGTTTGAGCCAGCTGCGCTTGACGACGTCGACGTGGACGCCATCCGCAGCGCCCTACACGTCCACCCCGCGAAATGACGCGTAGGCGGCGCGGGCACGATCTGCATCGAGCCAATCGGGAGGGCTAACTTCTAACGTTGCCGCTGTGGCGGTGGGCGTAGGCTTGGGCAAGTGCAGCTCCGGCGCATCGAGGAGGACGAGGCCCACGCGGCCGTCGGAAAGCGTAGTGCCAGCCAGCGTCCAGATGCCAAGGATAGGCAAAGCCAGGTGGGGCAGTTGTTGCCTGCGCGCCAGCTGGAGCGGAAGGTGTGGGCGAACCAACTCGGGGACGACCTCGTTCATGCCAAAGCGTGCCAAACTGCCTGCCCACCGGGCGGCCGCAGAGTCCTTAAGCGAAGGATCGGCCCAAGCCCAGGTGAATTCCTCAGCGGATATGGTGGCTATAAGCACCGCCTTCGCCGCAAACTGCCCACCGCGATAGGACACGGTAGCGGTGGCCTTGTCTACATCGAGGTCAATTGTGGCGGCGGGGAAACGGCCCTGGAAATAGAGTTGGTTCTCCACACCGAGATAAAAGGCATCCTCGAGGATGCTGGTGGCGCTAAAACCCGGGGTGATGCTGGAAATCTTGTGCACGCCGTGGTCGGCTGGTTCGAAACACACCGTGGTGCCATCGGAAAAATGCACGTACGGCTCTTCCTCGGTGGAGTCCATGTCCAAGTAACGAGCAAGGGTGAGGGTAGGGGCCTTTTCATCCTCGTCCGCTCTGCTGTGCCGCAGGCCGTGCAGCAGGGCCTGGCGAAACTCCAGGCGAGGGTGAAAATCTACCGCAACGATAGCCACGTGCTCACCCTGCTGGGCGGGAAGTATCGGCATATTGCCCACGATGAGGGAAGCTAAAGCAATCATGCTTTCAGGGTCTCTCGTCATCGAGATACTCTGTGGCAAATCAGCACAATTCTCGGTGGCCGTGGTGGTCCAGTGCCAGGTGTCGGCAGAAATGACGGCTAGCCGCACGCCACGGAAATCAGAAACCTGCTGCGTGGAACTTATCCTCGCCTCCACTAGCTGATCGGTGACAAAATCGCCTTTACCATCCGTGGAGGGGCCGAGGAAATTAAATTCCACGTCGGTCGCCTTCCCAATGCGGTCTTGAAATGCGGCATTAACGCCCGCCTGAATGAAGCGGGCGTTATGCGCGGTGCTCGATATAGGGGCTTTCTTATCCATAACTACTGCCGAGCATACGGATTAAAGCGCCCATTAGGCTAGCTAGTCGATGGCGCGCACGGCAGCAAAGGCCGTGCGTACTATCTCATGCTTGGCGTGAGCACTCAGTGATTCTTCGGCCTGGGAGCGGCGGTGGATTTCTTTCATGCTCACCGCGGCGGCGCCCGCACAGGCCTGGAGGATGACCGCGACCTCAAAGCGCGATTTATCCGGAACGCGTTGGTGGAAAGCTTCCAAAACCTGCTCGGATACGACCTGGAATTGTTGGCGCTCTTCGGTGGTATGGCTCAAGTTTTCTAAAGCCTCGCCGATAGTGAAAAGAGAGGTGATGGAATGCAACTCTTTTCCTTCATTTTCGGTGGCATCGAGCGTTACCTGTTCGAAGAATTCAGAAATGGATGAGTTAGGAAAGACGGTGGGCACTTCCTTAGAAAACTCGGCAAGCACATTGGTGCCAAAGGACAACAGCGCATCAGAAACCGAGGAGAAGTAGTTATGGAAGGTGCGCGGGGAAACCCCGACGGCGGCAGTTATGCCCGAAACCGTGGCAGCTTCAGCGCCACCCTCGAGGACGAGGCGCGCTGCCGCATCGGCCATGGCCTGACGAGTAGCTCGCTTCTTTTCTTCGCGCAGACAAGTCACGGTGTGTTTCGCCTACCTTTTCTCGTTGGGTGCGCAAGAGCTCCTCGCGCTCTGAGTGCAAAGCCTCTCCCTCAATATCCATGTTTGGGGTGATCTTATCCAACCAACGCGGGAACCACCATGCCTTCTTATCCAGCACGAACATGGTGGCTGGGATGATCATCATGCGGACCACGAAGGCGTCGATAAGCACGCCAGCAGCCAGGGCAAAGCCCATGGTCTTAATAAACGGCTCGTCCATCAAAATGAAGGCGGCGAAGACCGAAATCATAATCAGGGCCGCAGCGGTTACCACGCGGGCGCCGTGCTTAAAGCCATTGGAGGTAGCGTTGCCAGCCGTTTTGCCATTGACAAATCCCTCGCGCATGCGGGTGACCAAGAAAACCTGATAGTCCATGGCCAGGCCGAAGGTAAGGCCGATGAGCATGATGGGCAGGAAGGAAAGAAGCGGCTGCGGGTCATCGACGATGCCGAACATACCCTCCTGCCAAATGGCTACGGTGATGCCGAAGGTCGCGGCCATCGACAAAGCGAAGCCGGCTGCGGCGATAAGCGGTACCCAGATGGAGCGGAAGACCAGCATCAAGACGATGAAGGCCAAGCCCAGCACGATGGCTACATAAGGAATGAGCACGTTATTGAGGCGCTCAGAAATGTCATCGAAGATGGGGGTGATGCCGGTGATGCCATAAGAGCCGCCGGTCTTTTCAAACTCACCCTGGTAATCGCGCAGGTGGTTGAGGGTCTCGGTGGTTTCTTCATCGGTGGCGCCAGTGGTTGGCGTGATCATGATCTGTGCAGCATCACCGTTGTCAGTGGTCTGCACGATCTGGGCGTTTTCTACACCCGAAGTGCCATTGAATTCCTGCAGCAGGTCCTGGAACGCCGGCATGCGATCCTGTTCGGACACGTTAGCTACGTCAACGAAGGCGATCATTGGCGCATTGCGGCCTGGGCCAAAGGCATCTGCCGTAATCTCATAGGCCTCGCGCTGCGGGGTACCCGGCTTCGCGGTGCCATCGGTGGGCATGGCCAAGCGCAGCTGGGCGAATGGTACAGCCAGGATGCCCAGCAAGATGACGCCGGCGATAAGATGCAGCCACGGATGGGCGCGCACACGGCGCACCCAACGCAGACCCATGGTGGGCTTTTCGTCCTCTGGGTCCGGCACCTTGGGGCCGGGGACGCGGCCGGCAAAAATCTTGGTGCCCAAAAGTCCCAGCAGGGCAGGGATAAAGGTATTGGCAACGAGCACTGCGATGATGACCGTTGCTGCCGCGGCGATCGCCATGGTGCCCAGGAACGGAATGCCGATGATGGTCAGAGCGGCCAAGGCAATGACCACGGTGGTGCCGGCGAAGACGACGGAACCGCCCGCGGTACCCAGCGCCATGCCCATGGCGTGAGCACGGGTGGCCTTATCCATCTTCTTGAGCTCTGCGGCTAGTTCCTTAGGCGAAAGATCATTGAGGCCAGAAGAGGTAATGAGCTCATTGCGGAAACGGTTAACAATAAATAGTGCGTAATCGATGCCGACCGCCAAGCCGATCATGGAGGCCAAGGTCGGGGTCATATCGGAAATGGTATCCGTGAATACGGTGGATACCTGCACGCCAAGGATGCCGATGCCCACACCAATGATGGCGGAAATAAGCGGCATGCCGGCGGCGACGAAGGAGCCGAAGGTAATCAGCAGCACGATTGCGGCAACGATAAGGCCGATAATTTCGGCGCTGCCACCCATCTCTTGACCAGCGGAGTTAAAAGCATTGCCCTGGTACTTGACCGTGAGCTCGCCCTCGTCGTACTTGTTCAACACATCCGTTACCGCAGTCATATCCTCTTCCGGGATGTCCATGACAGCATCGGCGTCGAAGGTAATAGTGACGGTACCGGTAGTTTTATCCTCGCTGAGAGGGGAGAGCTGTTGCAGGTTCTTCTTCACCTGCTCCTCCGGCATGTGCTGGGCCTTCATTTTTTCGCCCATTTGCTTTTCCATGCCAGCGGCGGCCATAACCGGGCTGATCAGCTTGTCTTGGTCCTTGAGCGCACTGGTGTCCTTGAGGTCACCGAGGAGGTTATCCACCTCGCCGGCCACCTGCTTATCGGTGAGGTCTTTGCCCTCCGGTGCTTGGATAACCACTGTGCCCTCGGGAGCGCTCATGGCATCGGTGTCTTGGCCAAAGCGTTCCATCATCTTGTCTTGGGTGGTGGTCGAATCCATCTCCGGCATGGAGAAGTTGGGGTTCGGCGACTTGGCAAAGCCGGCGGTTAGGCCCACCATGGCCACCAAGACGATAAGCCAAAAGGCCAGGAAGGGCCATACCTTGCGGTATGACCAACTTCCTAGTCGGTAGAGAAATTTAGACATATGCGTGCTTTCTAGTCGAGTGAACGGGCAATGTTATGCGCGCGGATAAGCGCGGATATGCGATCCGCGAGCAAAGATTGCATTTCATAAGAAACATTGCACAGTCTATGCAAAATTACTGAGTGTACGCAAAGGTACGTGTGGTGCATCATAAATTGACGCTCTCGAGAGATAAAACATTCAATCTCTGCAGCGTCGGAGATTTCGGCGTGGAGCGGTAGACTATCCGGTATGCTCCATGCCGTTAGTTTCGCCCTTTTGGATTCCGTTAATGCCTTGCTTATTGGCATCCTTGTGGCCATCGGCATCATCTTGCCCCGCGGTAAGTACCGGCGCATCGCCGCATTGGTGGTGGTAGGAGATTGGGTCGGGGTGCTCGTTGCAGCGGCCGTGGTCATGTTTTTGCTGCTTGGGGTAAAAGATCAAATTGAGGCCATTTTGAGCTCGCCCATTGCCGGCTGGGTGCTGGTCGCAGTTGGCATCGCCGTGGCTATCGGCTCGTGGCGCTCCAAAGGGAAACCCAACGCCTTGGTCAACCGGCTACTAGAGCCGCTCCGCACGCCGTCGCTGATTACGGCACTCATCGGCTTTGTGATGGGTGTGGTGCAATCACTGACCTCGGTGCCTTTTTATTACGGGCTCATGCACTTGGCCACAGAAGATATCTCTCCAGCAGCACAATATGGAGGCCTAGTGTGGTATGCCAGCCTAGCTCTATCCTTGCCTACCATCTGCGGCCTATTTATCGCTGTGGTGCGCGCACATCCCGATTCGGCGGCGGGCAGGCTTTTTGCCGCTGCCCGTGCCAATAGCACCCAAGTGGCGCTCTTTGGTGGTTACCTCGTGGCGATCTTTCTTATCCTCATGGGCGTATTGTCGCTCTAATCAAAGAGGACTTCATCCAGGCTTAATGCCTCATTAGATTGGCGCTGGGCGCACTCCACGTAGCGCGCCGCATGTGGGATGAAAGCTTCCGACTCCTCTGGGCTGAGTTCGCGGCGGACCTTGGCCGGCACGCCGACGGCGAGGCTGCGCGGCGGGATTTCTGTGCCCTCCAGTACCACGGCACCGGCGGCGATAAGCGAGCCCGCACCTATAGTGCAGCGCGAAAGTAGCGAGGAGGACATCCCAACTAAAGAACCTACCTCCACGTGTGCGGCGTGGACCATTGCCATGTGCCCCACCGTGACATCATCTTCCAGTACGCAGGGGGTATCTTCTTCCACGTGGAAGACACAGTTGTCCTGAATATTGCACCGCGCACCGATCCGAATTTCCCCAACATCACCGCGCAGCACGCTGCCATAAAACACGGAGGATTCCGGGCCGATTTCAACGTCTCCAATGATGGTGGCATTAGGGGCAATCCACGCGCTGCGATGGATGCGTGGCTTCTTTCCAGCAAAGGGCAACAGGAGCATGTGCGGATTCCTTTCAAAAGTTATTCGACTACTAAAGCCAAGGCGGGGGAGAGCTCATATTCGCCGGGGCGGGGAAGGTGGTCTAAGAGGGCGTCGGCAAGCGCGGGCGTAAGCGGAATAACCCAGCCGCGCCGGGGATCCTTGATGGGCAGGGCATCCTTCTTCGCAGCCGGGAAATGAACCGTTGCGGTGGGAGAAACCAGGGTGGCCGACTCGCGGGAGCGGGCTATCTCGCGCAGAACCTCCGCGCCGGGCTGATTGGTGACCACTATGATCAATGAGCCGGCGGTGTGGATTTCCAGCCTTTCCACCTGGGCAGTGGGGGCAGTGGAATCGGGGTGCGCTAAGCGCGGGGACTGCGTGCCGGTGAGCCGAGCAAGTGCATCTTTTAATCCCATAAGCCTCTAGCCTAGTGAGCGCGCACGGTAACGGTGTGGCCGCGCTCTAGATCGAAGTAGGTGCGTTGTCCCGTGGCGGCAACGTGCTCGCGAGCGAGAGATTCGTCTTGGGTAACCGACGTAGCAAAAAATACTAAAGGGCCGCCTGGGTGGCGCCAGGTACTGAAATAGCGTGCGCCCTCTCGCCTGGCTCGTGCGAGGGCTGTGCGTATCGCGTCCGGAGTGGGCTCATCTGCTTTCAGTAGCGCCGTTGCGGTAGGGGCGTAGGCAAACCCGGTGCGGGGTTGCTGGCCGGTTTCGATATCGAAGGTGCCTTCCTCGTCCGCGAGTAATTGCCGGAAAATGCGCTTCATTGGGTCCAGCGTAGTATGGGGCACCATGATTGATGCCAGCAACACCGCACTCGTTATTGAAGGCGGCGGCATGCGCAATTCCTATACGGCAGCCTGTATGGTCAAGCTCCTCGAAGAGGGCGTGGACTTTGGCTGGGTAGGTGGCGTCTCCGCCGGGGCTTCCCACACCATCAATTACCTCTCGCGCGATGCCCAGCGCACAGAAGAGTCTTTTACGGACTTTGCTCAAAGCCCCAGCTTCGGCGGCGTGGGTTCGCTGGTGCGTGGTAGCGGGTATTTCAATGCCGAGTACATTTATGAGCGCGCCGCGGACAAGGATTTTCCCTTTGATTGGCAGGCTTACCGCGACCATCCGGCCGATATGGTGCTCGCTGCAGCGCGCGCCGATACTGGCGAGTCTGTCTACTGGACGCGCCAGGACATCCACACCCCGGAAGATCTCCTCGTGCGTGTGCGCGCTTCTTCCACGCTGCCGTTGATTATGCCGATGCGATTTATCGACGGCGCGCCGTACGTGGACGGTGCTTTGGGCTCTTCCGGTGGCATTACCATTGCGCAAGCAGAAGAGGCCGGATACGAGAAGTTCCTGTTTATCGGCACTAAGCCGCGTGGGTATGTGCGCCCTGAAGTGGCGCGCCCAGCCTTTGTCCGCCGCGTCTTCCGCAGGTACCCCGCTATTGCCGACGCCCTCATAGCCCGCCCCGCCCTCTATAACGCAGCCAAAGACCGGCTTTTGGAGTTGGAGCGCCAAGGCAAAGCGCAATTATTTTTTCCGGAAGATATGCAGGTGTCCTCTACCGAACGCAATGTGTACAAGCTGCGGGCGAACTATCAAGCGGGTAAAGCCCAGACCTATACGGAGTGGCCGCGGTGGAAGGAATTCCTCCTCGACTAGTTCACTTTGGATAGTTGCTGTGAGATGTACCGCTGCTGGGGGTGGTCGGTCGACGGTGAAACTGGTCTAAGCAGTAGCGATGCCGAGTGCAGGCTTTGAAGAAAGTGTCTTTCACGTGGCACTTTGCTGGAAAATGCCTAAACTATTCCAGCGTGTTAGCAATTTTTGATGGAAATATATGGCTGAGCATCTTTTTCATAGTGCTGCTCGGCACGTTATTTGGCATGATTCCTTTCGGGCCGCTGCGCTTTGGCGCGGCCGGCACGCTTTTTGTGGGTTTGGCCTTCGGCTCGTTTATTGACCTGGACAAAGACATCCTAAGCTCCCTGCAAGAGCTGGGCTTGGGACTCTTTATTTATATGCAGGGGCTCTCCGCTGGTGAGCGCTTCTTCAAGGGCTTTTCCAAGCAGATGAAGCACATGCTCACGGCGGCCATTGCGATTGTGGTGGCTGCGGGCGCAGCCCTCCTCTTTGGTGGCATGCTGGGGCTGGATACCTTGGCTTCCGTTGGTGTATTTGCCGGCGCCACGACCTCGACGCCGTCGCTGGCAGTTGCCCAGCAACAAACCGGTGAAGAGCTACCCGCCGTGGGCTACTCGCTGGGCTATCCCGTGGGCGTGGCGGTGGCCATTTTGGTCGTGGCATTCCTGCTCAAGCAGAATTGGCCCGCCAAGCACGATAAGGACAATTCTGCCTCCAAGATCTTCCGTTCCCGCACCATTCGCGTTACCAAAGACGTGAACTACGATGATTTGGAAGAACAGTTCAAGGATCACTTTGTTATCGCTACCATTCGCCGCGGTAATAAGGTCCGGGTTGCCGGCGATCGCCCCGAATTGCACAAGGGCGATATCCTGCGCGTGATGGTCACCAAGGCTAAGGCCCGTGAGCTCACCCAAATGCTGGGCAAGCGCCAGCCGCAGACTCCGTTCGTGGATAAGCGCCTGGTCATCGAAACCGTGGCTGTATCTAACCAGGATATTGCCGGTCGCACCGTAGAGGAGTTGAACCTGTTTTCTCGCTATGGCGGCCGCATCGTGCGCGTACAGCGTGGCGACGAGGAGTTCCTAGCCAATAATGAAACCCACTTGGCCTCTGGCGATACGCTGGAGCTCATCGTGAAGTTTGACCGTTTGGGCGATATCCGGGATTACTTCGGTGACTCCGTTAAGTCCTACTCCGAGTTGAACTGGGTGGCACTAGGCGGCGGTCTTTTCTTGGGCTACCTGCTCGGCCAGGTCGTAGTACCGATGCCGGGAGGCGCTTCCTTCGAACTGGGCTTTGCACTCGGACCGCTGATTACCGGCCTGATCCTCGGCGCGCTGCACCGCACCCGCCGCATCCCGTGGCAGGTTCCGGCCTCCATTAATACCGCCTTCCAGCAGTGGGGCCTCGTCATCTTCTTGGCATCCGTGGGCCTATCTTCTGGTGAGGCATTCCTGTCCACCGCATTCTCCTGGATGGGGCTGAAGTGCATGATCCTTGCTGCCATTGTTACCTCGGTGGCTGCTGTGTTGTTCGCCGTGGCGAATCGCTTCATGGGGCAATCTGAAACTCGCACCGTCGGCGGACTCTCCGGCATTTTTGCCCAGCCAGCCGTAGTCAATTACGCCACGGGGCTTAGCTCCGACTCGCGTATTATGATCGGCTACGCCGCCACGATTGTGGTGGCACAGGTGGTCAAAATCGCCGTTGTCCCAGTGATGTTGATGCTTTAACCGGGCAACCGAGAAAGGCTGCTTCCCAAGAATGGGAAGCGGCCTTTTGCTTGTCTTGTAGAGAAAAGAAAGCAGTGCTGCTTTAATCCGCCACCAGCGTTTCCATGGTCAGCTCTGGGTGTTCTTTCTCAATGAAGGCGAGCTTCCACTTATCACCAAAGAGCGCGATGAGCTCGCCATCTTGGCGAGTAAAGATCTCCACTCCGCGCTGACGGCCTAGTTCCGGGGCGGATTCAGCATCGGTGCGCCGGGCCACGGAATAGGGGATGGGTTCGGTGACGGTTTCTACGTTGTATTCGAACTCCATGCGGGCCTGCATGACCTCGAACTGCATGGGGCCAACCGCCGCCATGACCGGCGAGGCATCGCCACGGGCCTCGTTCTTGAGAATCTGAACCACGCCCTCGGCTGCTAGCTGATCCAGGCCCTTGCGGAAGGCCTTGTACTTGCCCAGCGACTTCGCGCGCAGAATCTGGAAAGCCTCAGGGGCGAACTGAGGCATCGGCTTGAATTGGACCTTTTTGCCGGAGTAGATGGTGTCACCAGGCGCGAGTGAGCCGGCGTTGACCAAACCTACGATATCGCCCGGATAGGCGGTATCCACGGTATCGCGCGTGCGGCCGAAGACGGTCAGCGCATACTTGGTGGAAAAGCTGCGGCCAGACTGGGCGTGGTGCACCTGCATGCCGCGCTCAAATTCGCCGGAGACCACGCGCATGAAGGCCAAGTTATCGCGATGCTTTTGGTCCATGCCTGCCTGAACCTTAAAGACGACGCCGGAGAATTCATCGCTTACTTCGCGGACCTCGTCGATAGCACTGGTGGCAGCCTCAACCGCCTTAGGATCAGATTCGCGCGAGTGCGGGGCCGGGGCAATGGCACACAGCGTATCCAGGATTTGGTGCACACCAAAGTTCAGCATCGCAGAGGCAAAAATGAGTGGGGAGGTCACGCATTGCTCAAAAAGCTCCTGATCATGCAGGGCACCATCGGCGGCGAGGAGCTCGGCCTCTTCGACCGCGGTTTCCCACACATCTTCTTCCTTCTCACCGGCGGAATCCGGGTCGAAGTGTTCCTCTGGAGCAATGGTGGAACCGCCAGCGGTGCGGATGAAGTGGATATACTCATCGGCCTCGCCATCCTCGTTGATGTGTGCCAGGCCGCGGAAGTCGCCGGCTATGCCCACCGGCCAGTACAGCGGGGTGGGCTGCAGCTGGATTTCGTTGACGATCTCATCAACGAGCTCCAAGGGCTCGCGGCCCACGCGGTCCCACTTATTGATCACAGTGACGATGGGCAAGCCGCGGGCCTTGCAGACGCGGAAGAGCTTGAGGGTCTGGGGCTCGAGGCCCTTGGCGGCGTCGATAAGCATGACTGCCGCATCTACCGCGGTGAGCACGCGGTAGGTGTCTTCCGAAAAGTCCGCGTGGCCTGGGGTATCAACCAGGTTGATCATGTAGGGCTCGCCCTCGTGTCCCTCGGGCGCATACTCGAACTGCAGCGCTGAGGAAGCCACGGAAATACCGCGGTCCTTCTCCATGTCCATCCAGTCAGACACGGTGGACTTGCGGTTGCCCTTGCCGTGGACCGCGCCGGCCTCATTAATAACGTGTGCGTGTAGCGCCAGCGCCTCCGTCAGCGTGGACTTACCAGCATCCGGGTGGGCGATGACGGCAAACGTGCGGCGGCGTGAGGCCTCAGAAACGACAGAACTCATGCGGCATAGTCTAGTGGGTTTGCGCTACCACTCCACATTGAGGCGGCGCCCCAAATCATCAAAGACGCGGCGGGCCACCGATAGCTTCTTCGCAATGGGGCGCTGCAGCCCGGGTTTGCGCTTGTCGTTGTAGTATTCGCCGGACTCAAAATGGATTCCCTCAGTGCCGGTCAGGTAGTAGGCGAGGTTATCGCCGCCTTCGGCAGGCTTGCCAAAGGTTTTGCCTAGAACCCCTGAATAAATCTTGGACATCATGCCCGTCGAGGACTTGGAAAAGTCCGTGGCCAGCACGCCCGGGTGGAAAGAGACTGCATTAAGCCCGTGGGCATCGAAATAGCGGGTAAGCAGGATATCTCCCAACTTGGCGTTGCCATAAGCACGCTCGGGGCTAAAGTGCTCCACGGTATTGGGATCGTCTGGGACAAAGTTGGACATGAGAAAATTGGCCAGCGAAGCGGTCTGGACCACGTTCGCGTTATCCTCGCGCAGTTTGTCCCGAAGCAGGGAAGTCAGCAGAAAGGGCGCAACCACGTTGACTTGCCAGGTGCGCTCAAATCCATCAGCAGTGGTGGAGGGGCCATCGAAAATGCCGCCAGCATTATTGCCTAGCGCATGGATATGCTCCAGCTCGCTCAACTCTCCAGCCAGGCGGCGCACCTGCCCCAAAGACTCGAAATCGGCAAGGAAGTACTGGCCGCCCACTTCCTGTGCCACCGCGCGAGTCTTTTCCGGGTTGCGGCCAATAATAACCAGGTTGTCTTGCAGGCGGGTGCGGTGCAACTGGCGTGCGGCCGCGGCGCCCAGCCCGCCCGATGCGCCCGTAATCACAATCGTCTTGGCAGTGCTATGTGGCGAAGTCATAGCCCCAATCTTAACTTCGCGGCGGGGGTGGTGCTTGCTAGCAGTTTCCTTGCACCCCAAGCAGGTCTATACTTCCGCTCGTGAAACATCTGCTTTCCATACGGCAGTGGGGACCGGCGCGCTTAACCGCCGCCGGCTTTCTTTTGCTCATTTTGCTGGGAACGGTTTTGCTCATGCTACCGTTCGCCGAGGCCGGCACCGCCCGCGCTTCTTTTCTGTCTGCGCTTTTTACCGCTACGTCTGCGGTATCGCTAACCGGACTTATCGTGGTGGATACCGGTAGTTTTTGGAGCCCGGCCGGCCAAGTGGTCATCTTGGCACTCATCCAACTGGGTGGCTTGGGCATCATGTCCCTGGCCTCGCTATCCGGCCTGCTTTTTACCGGCCGGATTAGCTTCAAAGCACGCAAGACGGGTGCCTATGAGGGGCGCCCCATTGCTCCTGGCGGAATCCGCAAGACGCTGATTTTTACCTTTGCCTTTACCGCGGTAGCAGAGATCATCATCGCTCTCATCGTGGCTGCGCGGTTGATGATTGGCTATGGTCATTCCTTTCCGCGCGCGGTATGGGAAGGCATCTTTCACGCCATTTCTGCGTTCAATAACGCGGGTTTTAGCACCAATAGTGATAATCTGGTGCCCTTTGTTGCAGATGCCTGGATTCTGCTGCCCCTGGCCGCCGCCCTGATAGGTGGTGGCTTGGGATTTCCGGTATGGGCAGAGCTGGTACGCCTCGTGCGCCGCAACCGTTTCGTGGTCCACCGCATCTCCATTACCGCGCGCATGACTCTGGTTGCTACGACCGTGCTCTTGGTAGCGGGTGCGGTCTTTTTCGCCTGCATGGAATGGACCGGACTGTTGTCGTCCATGTCGCTGGGAGAAAAACTGCTCAACTCTTTCTTTGCCAGTGCATCTCCGCGCACGGCCGGCTTTAATGCCATCGATTACGGGCAGGCTCACCCCATTACCCTGATGGGCACCGATATTTTGATGTTTATCGGCGGCGGGTCTGCCGGTACCGCCGGCGGCATCAAGGTCACCACCGCGTGCGTGCTCTTGGCGGCGATGGCGGCTGAGTTCACTGGGCGCGAAACCACGACCATCGGGCACCGCAGCCTTCCGCGCTCGGTAACCCGCCAGGCCCTGGCTTTGAGCTTTGCCGGAGTCATGGTGGTCACACTCGGCGTGACGGCCCTGCGCTTTTTTGATCCGGAATTCAGTGGTGACCAAGTCTCTTTCGAAGTGCTCTCCGCATTCGCTACGGTGGGTTTGTCCACCGGAATTACCGCCAGCCTATCTGCACCCTCGCAGATAGTGCTGTGCCTCATCATGTACCTGGGCCGTGTTGGCCCAACCACCTTGGTAGCGGCGCTGGCGGCAAAAACCGTAAGTCGGCGTTTTAGCTATCCCGAAGAAAGGCCGTTCCTTGGCTAATATTCTCAAGGCGCTGGGCCGCACCCGCGCCGGCATCGATATTCCACCCGTCGTCGTCATCGGCTTGGGACGCTTTGGCTCCTCGCTAGCCCATGAGCTGATGGCCAATGGCGTTGAGGTCCTTGGCATTGACTCCAGCGAAAAGCGCGTGCGCGAAGAAGCGCCTTACCTCACTGAGACCATTGCGGCAGATACTACTGACCCGGAAGCCTTACGTCAGCTGGGCGTGGAGGAAGTCGAGCGCGTCATCGTCGCTATCGGCTCCCACCTAGAAGACTCCATTCTTACCGCGTCTAATCTGGTGGAGTTGGGGGTGAAAGATATCTGGGCCAAGGCAGATTCGGAGGCGCATGCGCGCATTTTGAGCCAGATTGGCACCCACCATGTCATCCGTCCGGAGCGCGATACCGGCCGCCGTGTAGCCTACCTTTTGGGCGGGCGCTTTCGTGATTTCGCAGAAATCGCTACCGATTACGGCGTGACCCAAATGGCCGTTCCTAGCTCATTGGTGGGCCGACCGCTCGACCTTTCCGCCATCTGGCGCACCCACCGCGTGCAATTGGTTTCGGTGCGTTGTGCGGAAGGGCAGTGGGCCCCACTTGCCGACGCCACCGAACTTGCCCCCACCGATTTCATCGTCGCCGCCGGCAGCCCGCAGGCCCTAGAGAAATTCTCCCAGTGCTAGCGCGAGTGAATCTGGTTTTGGGCTTTGCTTAGCCCTTCGGTCACGATGAGCCGAGCCGCCTTAGCTGCAGTGGCAATGGCGTCGTCAAAGTCCGCGCCGGTATCCACCGGGCCTAATACATAGTCTGGAATCGACGAGCCCTTGGGCGGCCGTGCAATGCCAATTCGTACACGCAAGTAGTCGCGCGTGCCTAAGCGCTCGGTGAGGGACTTGAGTCCGTTGTGCCCGTTTTCATTGCCACCCTGCTTGAGCCGGACCTTATTGGCCGGCAGATCGAGCTCATCGTGGAGGACAATCACATGGTCTGGAGCGATACCTAATTGCTGCGCTAGCGGTGCCACAGGATCCCCCGACAGGTTCATAAAGGTGCCCGAACGCACGGCAAGTACTTTATGGCCCTCCCAATTAAGCGGAGCTGCCTGGACATCCATCCCGCGCACCGGTTCGAGGACATCTCCACCGGCTGCGAGGAGATCATCGATGGCCATATAGCCCACATTGTGGCGGGTAGCGGCATACTTCGCGCCGGGGTTGCCCAAGCCTACGACAAGCCACTCCGCCTCAAGCTCGGACGGTGTGAGTCCTAGTTGCGGCTTATCCTTCGAGCCAAAGATCCGCGCGAAAAAATCTCCTAAAGCTGCCACTGCGCTAGCTTCCTCTCTCGGTAGGGTGGGGTGTTATGAGTCAGGTTATTAGCTCCCTTTCCCGTAGCGTAATTCCCGCGCCAATGGCCGGTGGCCCCACCACCCCGGAACTGGTGCACGCAGCTTATGCGGCTGGGTCTTTCGGCACCCTAGGTTTGGGCTCTGCCAGCATCGACTCTGCTCGCACACAGATAGAACAGTGCGCCGGAATTCCGTTCGGGGTGAATCTCTTTTGCCCACAGGAACCACTTACCGAGCCGTACTTGGCAGCCGCACGCGAGCTGGCTCAAGCAGAAAACCAGCCGCTACCCGAGCCCGACTACTCCTTTGGCTATGAAGAAAAGCTGGAGCTAGCCCTTCGCGGTGGCGCCCGGGTGGTGTGGTCCATGTTTGGAACCTTTACACCCGAACAGATAGAGCGAATCCACGCTGCGGGCGCAGAGGCGTGGACCACCGTTACCACCCCTACGGAGGCAATTGCGGCCGCACGTGGCGGCGTCGACGTGCTCTGCGTCCAAGGTCCGGCGGCTGGTGGACACCGTGGAACCTGGGAGCTTTCCGCAACCCCGGATTCCCGGGACTTAGAAGAGCTAGTAGCCGATGTGCGCGCCGCTTCTCCAGAACTTCCCCTTATCGCAGCCGGTGGCCTGCGCACCGCGGCTGATGTAGCCAACGCTATGTCCTGGAGCGGAGTTGCCGCCTGCTCTTGCGGGTCCGCCTTTTTGCTCGCTGCCGAGGCTGGCACGAGCGACTATAACCGGCAGCTTCTTCGCCGTGGTGGGAAAACCGTGTCCACCCGTGCATTCTCAGGCCGCTTCGCCCGCGGTTTGGAGACCGAGTACACCCGGAGACACCCTGACTTGCCCCCGGTCTACCCACTTTTGAATCCGGTCCTAAAGAAACGCCGTGCGCAGCACGATGATGCCGTATCCTACTGCCTCGTAGGTACAGAGGTAGGCAAAATAAACGGGGGTACTGTGGCCGACATCCTTAACCGACTATGCCAAAACCCACACTAGTAGGCGCTAATATTTAGGTTTGAAGATTTAATGCCACCCCCGTGACAGAAAAGGAATGAATTTCGTGACTGCGAACGCACATGTTGGCCATGATGATTGGAACGAGCGCCTCGAGCTGGCGCAGCAGATGATTCCACTCATCCACCAGCTGCACCGCAACAATAACGTTGTCACCACCATCTTCGGCCGCCCGCTGGTGGGCCAGACGGATATCGACATCATCAAGTCCCACCGCTACGGCCGCCGCATTGCGCAGCGCCACCTGTCCACGGCGGAGACCCTGCCAATCCTGGTGGAATTGGCGGACATGAACCTAGGCGCCGCCAGCGTTGACCTCGGCCGCTTGGTACTGGGCTGGGAGGAGTCCAACGAGGAAAACCTCCGCATGTACCTGGAAGGCGAGCTATGCGAGATCGTCGGTGCAGGCGTGGATTTGGAAACCACCGACGTCGTCCTCTATGGCTTTGGTCGCATTGGCCGACTGCTTGCCCGCCTGCTCGTCGCCCGCGAGGCAGCCTATGGTGGAGTCCGCCTGCGCGGCATCGTCCTGCGCAAGAAGGGCGATGGGGACATCCTCAAGCGCGCCTCCTTGCTGCGCCGCGATTCCGTCCACGGCGCCTTCAACGGCACCATCTCCGTGGATGAGGAAAACGAGGTCATCTGGGCCAACGGCACCAAGATCCAGATGATCTACGCTAACGATCCCTCCGAGATTGACTACACCTCTTATGGCATCAACGATGCCATCTTGGTAGATAACACTGGCGCGTGGCGCGACCGCGAGGGCTTGTCCCAGCACCTCAAGGCCAAGGGCATCTCTCGTGTGCTTTTGACTGCACCGGGCAAGGGCGATATCAAGAACATCGTCTACGGCATCAATAACGAAAAGATCACCGATGAGGATCAGATCCTCTCCGCCGCGTCCTGCACCACCAACGGCATCACCCCAGTACTCAAGGTCATCAATGACCGCTACGGCGTAACCCACGGCCACGTGGAAACGGCGCACTCGTTTACCAATGACCAGAACCTCATCGATAACTACCACAAGGGTGATCGCCGTGGCCGCGCCGCGGGCCTGAACATGGTGCTTACCGCCACCGGTGCAGCTAAGGCTGTGTCTAAGGCCCTGCCGGAGTTCGAAGGCAAGCTCACCGGCAACGCCATCCGCGTTCCTACCCCGGACGTGTCTATGGCCGTGCTTAACCTTGAACTGGAAAAGGAAGTAGACCGCGAAGAGGTCAACGACTTCCTGCGCAACGTTTCGCTGCACTCTGACTTGCGTCAGCAGATTTCCTATATCGCCTCCCCAGAGGTTGTTTCCTCTGACTTCATCGGCAATACCCACGCTGGCATTGTCGACGGTGTTGCCACCATCGCCTCCGGCAAGCACCTCGTGCTTTATGTGTGGTACGACAACGAGTTCGGTTACTCCAACCAGGTAGTACGCATCGTAGAAGAGCTGGCGGGTACCCGCCCGGTTGTTCTGCCGAAGCGCGTTTCTCCTGCTGAGCTTTAAGGCTCAATGATTTTAAGCCCGCGGTTACCCGCGGGCTATAGTCGTTTTAAGGGCTAAGGGCTTATACGTTTGTGACTCGGCGTGTTGGTGGGGCTAGATTTGACCTTCTTGGATGCTGATTGAATGGTTGGGGCACCCCTAGCCGGTGTAGCTGAAGTCTCGGTTTCACCGCCTTCAGGCGATCGGATTGTCAAAGACTTTCCTATTGCGCAAGACTCCACGCTTGAGGGTGGTATTCAACGATTCTGCTAGGGGTCAGGCCCGGTATTGATGGTGTCTTTGGCTATATGTCGGCCAAGTCTGTCGTAGGTATACCAGTAATAATGCGCAGCACCATTCCAGCCAGCTGACTAGTTTTTAACGTGTCAGGATAAAGCTTCTTTTTAGTCGTCGAAGTCTATTCCTGCTGCTTCGGCTTGCTTGAGCCTTTGTTGTAGGTCGTTTGTGTTGTTGAAGAGTTCTGTGAGTTGGTCGTGGAGTGGTTGCAGGATCTTGGTGGTGCCAATGAGGCTGAACATGCCTGCTTCGCTGTCGAATTCGATGCCGTTGGTGGTTACGTTTGCTTGTCGGAGTAGGTACTTGGCGAGGTTGTCGAGGAAGTAGCCGTTGGGTGTGTGCCCTGCTTGTTCTATGACGCCGGCTGCTTCTTCTGGCATGGTGTCCATGGCGGCGAACAGGGTGGTCATACCGTCGATTTCTGCGAGGTGGAAGAGTGGCTGGTCTTCCTGCTGTGAGTCGGTTTGCATAGTGTCGTGTTCCTGGCTTTCAATGAAGTCGGGGCGCGTGGGGCGCGGGGTATCGATTAGACCGTAGTAAGCTAGTGCGTCTTCAAGGGCATATTCGATTTCGCGGTGCCCGCCTAGGACATCGGTCATAAAGTAGGTGCCTTCTGGGGCTTCATCCGTGGTGCCGCCTTGCGGCGGGTTTGTGTCGTGGATCGTGTAGTTGATGATCCGTCTTTCCTTTGGCATCCATTCATCTTCTTTTGTTGTGGGGACGAATGCTTGCTCCTCTGGTGACCATAAGTCCGCGAGTGTGTAGTGGAAGTAGTTGTCAAAAGGGATGGTATTAGGATGGCTTTTCGCTGGGATTCTCTGAAAAGGTCCGCCTTTTCTGAAGTCACTCTTGACGATCTGAATTGGCGGAATAAGCAGTTCGTTCTTTTCGACGAGTGGAAACCAGGTTGTATCTGATGGATCGCTGATGAGCGCGCGATAAGGGTGGAGCATTGCGGCCGCACCAAAGAATGCTTCGGTGGAGGCGACGCCAACAGGGATGTAACCGAGGGTGGTTTTCATCAGGTAGAGCTGTCCCGCTTTAGGGCGGCTGCCTTTAGGGCTGTCTAAAGAGAATTTTAGCATCTAGGGGGCCTGACCTCCGGAAAGTAGACACGTCGGGGTTAGCTATGCTGCTTGGATCAGCATAGCTGATGTGAGTGCTTCGAAGTCATCGGGAGCTAGAAGGTTGCATCAGGAGTGTCGTCTGCGCGTGTTGTAGCGCATGCACCGAGCGTGTCAAGTTGTTTGGGTCCTGACCCCTGTTTGGTAGATTACCTTTCTTCCCAACCCAACCGGGCTGGATATCAGGTGTCTACCAAACAGGGGTCAGGTCCGCCTGTTTATCCGTAGCTATACACCCACTGCTCGAATGTCTTGAAGGGGCCTTCAACGTAGTCCTTTTCTTGAAAATCGTACATTCCACATATAACCGACCCATTGGGCTTCTGTTCGAAGACGCCCCAGACAAAACCGTCATCATAGGCTACTGGGAAGAAGCGTTTTGAATCGACAAGATCGGCTGACCGGAAATCCTCTAGAAACCCTTCGAAGGCGTTTTCATAGACTCCATATGGGGCAGGTGTGAAGAAATTTAACGATGGCGGAGAAAAGGCCGTGTAATGCTTCCAGAATTGGAAGTATTGTTCGGGAATCCAAGATGGAGCCACCGATTTCAGCTGAGACAGTTCACTTTTACTTAGACCGTGGCCGTACAAGTATGAGAGTAGCTTATCTGAGAGTTTTTTCTGACCGGTCATAAATAGTCCAATGCCTTTTCTTTCCAGTATGTGTGTCTCCACTCCCTAAAGAATGCGCGGTAGACAGGGGGACATCTGTTGGAAACTCGCTCCTATTCATTCCGTGGAATATATGGAGAAATTTAGCGTTTTCTGTGTGTATCTGTTTTGTAATTTCTACCACGGCTGATCGATCATCTTGTCCGATATGGTGCAAATTCACTGTGTTTCCATCTACCCCTATTGGGGCGCGCCCATGCCTCATTAAATCGACATTGGTGCCAATTCCACTACCAATTTCCCGAGGAAGGTACACCTCTTTGTGCGGATTGAATACCTGTCTACCAGTCTGTTGATATACAACCTTCCCTTGAACTTCCTTGGCCGCCCAACAGCCGTGCAGTCCCAGCACGTCGACCCAGTGTGCTGCGTGGTCGACATACCCCTGTGCGGAGGCGAGCCGTGGTGCAAGTCCGAGTGGGTCTTGGGCGTTATAGGTACCCAAGGTGGGACTGTAGTAGCGGAACCGGTTGTACGCCCAGTCTGATTCAGCATCTTCATATTGGCTGGCAAACAGCAGGGGACTGGTGCACCGACCAGATCATGTGCGTGTGCCGTAGAGGGTTTGGGTGGTGTGTACCTCTAAGACTCCAGTGGTGGTGTTGATGGTGCTTTGGGCCACGCGTCGGACGAGTCCGTCGTAGGTGTAGGAAAGGAAGAGGCTTCGGTCGCTGACTCTGCTAGAAACTCACTAGACTTAAGTCTCTGATGCGGGGCTAAATGTTAAGTGCAAACTAAGCGGCACTAACTCGCCCTCACTATTTTTCGTGAAACCTTTCGGGGCACTTAATGCGATTTCTGTGGAGCCGGACCATGGTAAGGAGTAAAGAGCTCCGACAAATCCCTCCGAGCCTGCAACCTGGCTTTCAACTACATCTGATATTTCTATTTTCCCATCAAAAGTATCAATGACATGCTTGGAGAAAGCGTTTTGCTCTTCGATGGGTGTATCGGTAAAGCAAACAGTGGCTGAAAACCTCTCGCCTATCTCTAGATCTGGAAGCGCTACTGCAAATGCGCCCTTGGCTCTACCGACCGGCGGATTATCCGACCAATGAAGTTCGGTTCCAGTAGATTCGTCGCCAAACACTTCAAAAATGTAGTTTGTTGGCTCGATCTTAATGAGAAAGGATTTCAATCGTATACTCCTAATCAGTTAATTTTTCTCTAAAACAGCCACCGTCGCCATTTTTGTTAGAACGGTAGAAACTGGACGATGATCCTCTACTTCTCTGCACAGAACGTGACACTCCTTTTACGGTTGCTCTTGCACCTCCCTGTCTACTTGGTGCGTACGGAAATTCATCGGGGCGCTTCATTGTGCTGATGCGAGGCGTAGGGCGAGCCCGAGTGGGTCTTGAGCGTTCTAGGCGCCCAGCGTGGGGTTGTAGTAACGGAGGCGGTTGTAATCCCGCTCGGATTCAGTATCCCGATACTGGCCGGCGAACAACGGGGGCTCGTGCACCGGCCACTTCAGATGCTTGAGCCTAACCCCTGGCGTGTCCACTTTCCGGGGTCAGGACCCAAAGCAGTTGTGCCCCTGGCGGTAGCCCTATTGATGGTTAATTCTACTGCTTATGCGATAAAATAGACGATCTAGTAGGAAAGATTGGGGGAATTGATGAATTTCTTGCGATTTAAAAAAGGCTTTATTGTTGCAATATAAGCATCTAGATAAAAGGTTCGGTAAGCGCTCTTTCAAGTAGGGTATCGATCAAGATGTATTAGTGGAATTAATCGATAGGAAATAGAGTTGCTGCGACTACTTTTAATGTTCTAGATTGGCATTTGAAAATTCTATATTTTTGACAGTCTTGCTTGGAAAAAAGAATTTTCCAAACTTCTCTGATCGCCTTTGCGGTGCCTTGGGTGCCTTCCCTCGGCTATTGATTAGAAGCGATATGAAGGATGTAAAATCTTTTGATACTTGGAAAACTTTCCCTTCGTCTTCATATAGTATGCTTCCGATTGAAAACTCTTCATTGGAGAGGTTAATTAAAAACTTGTCCTCGGGGGGATTGCTTGCTTCGCAAAAGTAAAATCCCCAGTCATGGAGCCAAGTAGGGTCCAGTTGAATGGCATTTTCCCATATGTCGATTGGTGTCGCGTTTCCAAAAATCATGGTTGCTTCAACTTCGAGAGCAGTTGAGTCGTTTGTCCTGAGCTGTACATGTGAGTAGGTCTCGGAAATGACTCCACCTCCATGAAGGGATAAAAATTCTAGATAGTCTTCAGGCAGAGATGAATCTACGGTTCGCTTTAATTCTGAAATTTCCTCCTCAGTAAACGGATCGCCATTAATTGAGAAAAAGTCTGACGGAAGTTTCATTTATTTATCCTTTCTTGCCCCAAAGCCTAAATCCACCTTTGTGAGATGCTCTGTGTGCGCCTTTTTCAACTAGCTGCATTCTTCCAGTCTCCTGATGGTGGTGCCAGGTCAACCCGTCAGCAGAGCGATACTCTTGCGAGGCTTAGTTTGCCGGCCGCAGCGCTTTAGTTTTAAGCAGCCGGATGACCATCCACGTACCAGCCGTGGCGAAGATTCCTGTCAGCACCACCGCAAGAAAATAGCGGGCAGGGGAATCCGCGTTCATGGGCCATGCGGGGAAGGCGATCAACCACAGCGGGGTTCTAGCGAGGATGTCTCCGCCCAGGGTCACGGAGACGATAGTGCAGACGATGCACAGTGCCAGGCCACTCATGATGCCCAGACGAATCACGATGAGAAGAGAGAATACCGAAATCACATACCCCACCCCAATGGCTAGAGGCAGTTGGATGATCGTCGTTGAAGCCGGGCTGCCAGAAGCACTAAGCGCGAGCGAAGCGCCCATGCATACTGCGGATACTATCCCGAAAAACCACCAGAGGAGGGCGCTGGAACAATGGCGGGATTCCATGTGGCTGAGCGGCCATACCGGCGCGAGTAATGGCCACACCACAACCGGTAGCACACCTGCCCCTACAGGGAGAAGCAGAAAAATAAAGAAACCCTGGACATAAGTCGGAGGATAGAAAAGGGCAAGAAATAGCAATGCCAAGGCACTTAACGCCACGCAGGCGATAACCGCTGGGCTGCACGCCGCCCGGTGGAGACCAACTAGCGCGCCTGCAAAGCGGGGGCGGGCGGTGGCACGCGGTGCTGTGGCTGGGCGCCACGTGGCAGTGGCGCCGCTAAAGGCAGGGGTCGTCTGGCCGCGGCGAGGTAAGGCGAGGCGGCGCAGGCGGCGCGAAGTGACGATGGCCGCATAGATGCCCATTACTGCGAGAAGTAGCGTCAGAGCGAGGGCCGGCAGCGGACTTTCTTGCAGGAGCGGATCGCCTGGATCCAAGGGCACGGAATTTTGATGAATATGCAGTGAATGAAGCAAGAGCCGCATGGGCCAAGCTGGTGGAAAAACCCACCACGTAGGGCCTTCGACGACCTTGGAAGTCACGCTTAAAACCTGCCAGATAACGCTGAGTATTAGTGTCGCGCCAAGGCCATAGCGCCGCGAGCAGGCAGAGGCAAGGCCAGCAATGCCAATAGCACCGAGGAAAGAATAGAGCCCGGCGAGTGCCACAAGGTGGTGCTGTTCGCGGCCTTGTGCGAACACTACTGCCCAGGACACCCCAAAGTTGAGGAGATGGAACGCGGCTAAGCTGGCGAGCACTACCACCAAGCGTGCAGTGTGTTCGTAGCGAGTAGTGAGGCGGCGCCACCAGGTGCCGCCGCCACGGGCGAGAACCTCTCGGCGCTCTGTAACTGCGGCAAATACCGCAATGAGCGGCGCGTACATGCCGGTGACAAACATAGATTGCCAGCCGAGAACACCGGTAGCATCCTTAGCCGGGGAAGCGAAAGCAGAAAAGACTATGGTCATTAGCGCAAGCGGTAAGGCGAGAAGAGGTAGCCACTGCACAGCGCTGCCGCGGCTGCGTATCAGCTCTGCCGAAAGGTAGCGCTTAAACATCGGCCTCACCACCCGGAGAGGTGAGGCGGAAGAACTCGGACTCCAATTGTCCGCTGGGGGCAAGCTCCTGCAAGGACCCGGAGTAGCGAATGGTGCCCTGAGACAAAATGGTGATGTCGTCGGCCAAATGAAGGACCTCGCCAAGCTGATGAGAGCTGACCACAACAGTGTGGCCGGCTGCTGCCAAGTCTCGCAGCAAAGTACGCAGCTCCACTATGCCCTGTGGATCAAGACCATTTTGAGGTTCATCCAGTAACAAGATTTCCGGATCACCTAGCAAAGCCTGCGCCAATGCCAAGCGGGCCTTCATACCAGTGGAAAAGGACTTGGCCTTCTTGGAACCGACCTCGGTGAGCCCCGCAATGGCTAAAACACGCTCTACCTCAGACTCCGGCAGACCTAGCAAGCGGGTATGTACGCGCAGGTTGGCAGCGGCGGAAAGATGCCCGTAGAAGGCGGGTCCATTCACGGATGCCCCCACATGGTCGAGTACTTCACGTGACCACGGGGCACCAGCCACGCGTACTATTCCGGAATCTGCCGGCAGCAGGCCAAGGAAGATGGAAAAGAGAGTGGATTTTCCGGCCCCGTTGCGTCCAAGCAAGGCGTGGACGCGGCCAGGGGCAATGCGAAAGTCCACATCCCGCAGCACCGCGTGGGAACCAAAGGATTTGGTGACGTGTTCAAAGGAGATCTCAAAACTCATACCGCCCAGTCTCGCGGCAGAGCGCCGCAATAACCTCCGCCTAGGCTATGGACCTTAGCGCGAAGTTCTCCTACCACGGTAGGAGGCTTAGGCGATGCCAGCCTTTTGCGCCAAGAGCACTAGAGCTACGCGGTCGCGTGCAGCCAGTTTGGAAAGCAGAGAGGAAATATGTGTCTTGACAGTCGTATCCGCGATGACCATTTCACGGGCAATTTCCGCGTTGGTGGCACCGCGGGCGATGAGGGCTAAGACTTCTCGTTCGCGACGGGTGACAAGGCTTAAGCCTTGGCGCTCTCGCGCGCTCAGCTGTCCGCGCGCAATTGCGGCGCGGTAGGTCTGCAAGACTGGGCCGGTTACCTTAGCAGCTAGGACCGATTCGCCCTTGGCGACGTCCCGCACAGCCCCCACCAGTACATCTGGGTCGGCGTCTTTGAGGAGAAACCCATGCGCGCCAGCGGCGATAGATTGAGCCACCAAATCATCTTCATTAAATGTAGTGAGCATGATGATTCGGCAGTCAGGCACCCGAGAAAGGATGGCTTGAGTCGCGGCAATGCCGTCCATTCCGGGCATTCGGATATCTAGAATCGCGACGTCAATGCGGTGGCTTATCGCCGCGGTAACGGCTTCGTTGCCGGTGTGCGCGGTGGTAACGACCTCAATATCCTCCTGAGCATTGAGGATCGTGGACAAAGCCGCGACGAGCAGCGCTTGGTCATCGGCAAGCAGTACACGAATCTTAGACACGGTTTTCCTTCTGCAACGGAAGTTCGGCGAGCAGGGTGAATTTTGTGGCATCGCCCCAGCTCTCTAGCTTTCCACCCAATGCGTTGGCACGTTCTTCCACACCGATCAGGCCCACGCCGCTACCTGGGACTTCGCTGGGAGTCGGGGAGGGCGTGGAAGAAATTAGGGTGAGTCGGGCGACGTCGGCAAGCGCAAGCTCCACATCCACCTGGGTTCCTGGGCCCTGGTGGCGCAACGCGTTGGTCAAACCCTCAGAAATGATGCGCACCAACGCCAATTGCGTAAGTGCTGGAGCCTCGTAGGCCTCAGGTATATGCGCGTTAATGTCCAAGCCTGCCGCTCGGAAGCCATCGATAATGCCCTCGATGTGCTCTAGCTGCGTGGTGGGCTCCAGTGAGGTAGGTCCGGTGCTTCGCAGTGCAGTGACGATGCCGCGGACCTCTTCCAAAGCAGAATCCGCGCCATCACGAATACTGGCCAGCGCATCGTGGGCAGCCTCAGTGTTTGCACGAGCGGCAATGATCCCGGCGTTTGCCTGAACCTTGATCAACGTGAGGGAATGAGCGAGTACATCATGCAGCTCCCGTGCGATGAGCAGGCGTTCTTCTTCTTGGGCTTGGCGAAATCGCTCTTGCGCTAGCTGCTCGCGCTGGCGTGCTAAATCGAAGTAGCGCGCAGCTATAAAATATGTGCTGCCTAGAACCGCCCAGTGCACGACCAACATGGCCAAGTAGCGGCGGTCCAGTTGGTAATGCAAAAAGAAAGACTCCGGATCTATGCGCCACATGAATGGCGAAATGAAGGAGCCAAGAATCGTTAGAGCCAGTACCGTGCGGGGAATGGCGCGGCGCGTGACATAGCGGGAGGTGGCATACACCGCCATGGGTGCAGTAAGCGCCCACGGGGTAATTCCCAGGTTAGTGGGAAGCTGGCTCATCCAAGCCATCGCCCAAGCCGCGAGAAGCACGATAAAGCCCGTGGCGCTGAGCACGGGACGGCTCCGCCAGACCCACATAAATGGCAGGAATAGTAACGATAGACCTGCCTGAATAATCTCAATTATGCTGGGATTCTTCGCGGCAGAAATGACATAAAATAGCGCAATGAGCACCGCCACCGCAGTGAGGATTTTATCTCCTAAACGCGCTTCCGCGACGGTGTCAGTGCTCATGATTGAAGATAGTAATACGGCCGGTGCTGCTACTTCTTCTTATCCTTCTTCTTGCCCTTCTTTGAGGTTTTCTTCGCCGTCTTCTGCTCGGACTTGCGCTCCAGCTTGGCTGCTACATCAGGCACATAGCGGAACTCTTCGCGGGCGGGGCGCTCGTAGGTCTCGCCATCAGATTCAGGGCGCTGCGGGATTTCAGGCATCTTGCGCTCGATCTTCTCGTAGGGAATGGTGCTGAGAAGGTGCGAGATGACATTGATACGCGAGCGCTTCTTGTCTTCCGATTCCACGGTGTACCACGGGGCGGTTGGGGTATCGGTGTGAATGAACATGGCATCCTTCGCGCGGGAATAGTCCTCCCAGCGGGTAATGGATTGCAGGTCCATAGGGGAGAGCTTCCAGCGGCGTAGCGGATCATTGCGGCGGGACTCAAAGCGCTTAATCTGCTCCTCATCGGAGACAGAGAACCAGTACTTGCGCAGCATGATGCCGTCTTCTACCAGCATCTGCTCAAAGGTAGGTGCCTGGTGGAGGAAGCGGACGTATTCCTGATCGGTGCAAAAGCCCATGACGCGTTCGACGCCGGCGCGGTTGTACCAGGAGCGGTCAAAGATGACAATTTCGCCCTTCGTTGGCAGCTTTTCCACATAGCGCTGGAAGTACCACTGGCCCTGCTCACGGGAGTTCGGGGCGGGCAGCGCCTCGACGCGGCACGTACGTGGGTTGAGGTACTGGGTGATGCGCTTGATAGCAGAGCCTTTGCCGGCGGCGTCGCGGCCTTCCATGATGATGACGACGCGGGCCCCGGTTTCAACGACCCACTGCTGCATGTCCACGAGTTCTGCCTGAAGGCGCTCGAGTTCCTTCTCGTAGGCCTTCTTGTTGAGTTTCTTAGGGGCTTTACTGCTCTTTGTGCTCATTACCCCAGCTTAACTGTCGTTGATAGCAGGGGAGAAAACGGCAACGCCCTCGTTGGAGTGAGAATCTGGGCACAGTCTAAGAGCAGGTACAGCCTGGACCGCAGCCTGGTTCGCCGAAAAAAGTTGTATTGGAAATATGCCCCAAGCCCTCAATAGCAATGGTGACATTTTGACCATCTTGAATAAACTGCTGCGGCTCCCGTGCAAATCCAACGCCCTCTGGGGTACCGGTAATGATGACGTCTCCCGGATTGAGCGGGTAAAGCTGCGAGCAAAACTCGATCAGCTCAGCAACTGAAAAGATAAGGTCATCGGTGTTATCGCGCTGCCTTTCTTCGCCGCCCACGGTAGTAGTAAGTAAAGCACCAGAACCAGGTGCCCATTCCTCCGCGGTGGTGAGCCACGGGCCGAAGCCTGCGGTGCGATAGAAGGACTTACCGGCATGGAACTGGCTCGTCTGACGCTGGAAATCGCGCAGCGTGTAGTCATTCATGATGGCATAGCCGGCGACATAGTCGAGCGCCTCATTCCGGTTCACGCGGTGGGCGCGCTCGCCGATGATGACCGCCAGCTCGCCTTCATAATCCAGCTTCTGTGTGGCAAATTCTGGAATGAAGACATCATCATAGGGGCCGGTGAGGGCATCGGCGAACTTGATGAACAAGGTGGGGTGTTCGGGGAATTCGCGTCCCATTTCGCGTATGTGCTTGGCGTAATTGAGCCCAACGCAGATAATCTTGCCGGGATTCGGGACTACGGCCTCCAAGTCGGCGTGGTCGAAGACCACGGGTTCGCCGGAAAGCTGCGCGGCCTTATGCCAATCTTCGCTGCACAGCAGCTGGCCCACATCTTCATAATCCAGTTCGACACCCACATTGTCCCCATCAATGCGGATAGCGGAGGTGCCAAAGCCAGTGCGTAGAGTAGCCAGTTTCATGGCGACTATCCTACGCGCAGGATCTCATCCACCGCGTTGGCGCAGATGATGGGGATTTCTGCCCGTTCCTGCTTGGCCCAAGGCTTGAGCACAAACGATGCCGGATCCATACGGCCCGGTGGGCGCCCAATTCCTATAGAGAGGCGTTGATAGTCCTTTGTTCCCAGGGACTTGGTGGTGGAGCGCAAACCATTATGGCCGTGGTCGCCGCCGCCGTCGCGGAGTTTAATGGTGCCAAAATCGAGCTCCAGTTCATCGTGGACGACGATGATATCGGCGGCGGAGAGATGAAAATATTGGCTTAGGGCTTTGATCGGCCCGCCGGAGAGGTTCATGAAAGACCGTGGCTTAGCACAGATAATCTTGCGGCCACCTGTCATGCCCTCGGCGACCTCGGTATTGGTCTTCTTGTGCACCGAAAAGCTGCTCTTGAGCTCGCCAGCGAGTTCTACAGCTACATCGAAGCCGATATTGTGGCGGGTTCCTGCGTACCTGGGGCCAGGGTTACCAAGGCCTACTACGAGAAGTGGAGTCACGCGCTCAATTGTCTCATACAGCGAAGGAAAAACGACGAAACCGCCGCGAGATGCACTTCTCACGGCGGCTTACGTGCAGGAGGGGGAGGGGGATTACTCCTCGTCGGAGTCGGAGGACTCTTCGCTCTCCTCTGCGGACTCGGCGCCAGCGTCAGCGCCGCCTTCCTCAGCAGCCTCGGCTGCTTCCTCGAGCTCCTCATCAACCTCAGGCAGGGAGATGGAGACGATAACGGTGTCTTCCTCTGCCACCAGGGTGGTGTCTTCCGGCATGGTGACATCGGCGGCGGTGATAACCGCGCCCTCCTCGAGACCCTCGATGGAAACCTCGAGCTCCTCCGGAATGTTCAGTACGTCTGCCTCAACCAGCAGTACGTCAGCATCCTGGATGTGCATGGTGCCTGGGGCCGGCTCGCCGGTCAGGGTAACCGGAACCTCAACCTCAACCTTCTCGCCACGCTTAATAGCAAGCAGGTCAACGTGGTCGATGTCGAAGGTCAGGACGTTCTGGTCAACGTGCTTAACCATGGTCAGGTACTGCTCGCCGTCGATCTCCAGCTCCAAAACGGCGTTGACACCGTTGTTGCGGACGAGGGACTGGATGTCCAGCAGCGGAACTGCGAAGTGAACCGGCTCCTGGTGGGCACCGTAGATGACGCCTGGGACCTTCCAGTCGCGGCGCAGGCGGCGTGCGACACCCTTGCCAAACTCGGTACGTGCTTCAGCCTTGATTACTGGGCGCTGTGCCATGCTTCATTCTCCTTAGTCAAAGTAGTGCGGCGCGGCCAACGCGATAAAACGACGAAAGCCTGCCGATGGACGTCTTGGACGAGTCATCGCAGGCGTATATAAAAGCAACGTGCTCTAACTTCAATCGCGTCGATAACGGCTTCCTCATCCTGAGGTCGCCCTCGCCGAGACTGGGTTAGATTAGCACGCGTACCGTTAGCAAATCAAAAGCCGCCGAAGTAAATTCTCGGCGGCTAGTGATAGTAGATCATGTTTAGGCGCGGTCAAACAAGGTGGTGACAGAACCATTCTCGAAGATCTCGTGGATGGTCTGTGCCAAAAGCGGTGCGATGGACAGCACCGTGAGGTTGGACCAGCCCTCGGTGGACTGCGGCAGGGTATCGGTGGTGATAACTTCCTCCGCACCGCATTCAGACAGACGCTCGCGGGCGGGATCGGAAAAGACGCCGTGGGTGCAGGCAATGATGACCTTCTTGGCGCCGGCGTCCTTCAGCACGCGCACGGCGCCAGCAATGGTGCCGCCGGTATCAATCATGTCGTCGAGAAGCACGCAGTCCTTGCCCTCAACATCGCCTACTACGCGGTTGGATACCGTCTTATTGGCCTCGGTATTGGAGCGGGTCTTGTGCACGAAGGCCAGCGGGGCATCGCCCAAGTCATGGGCCCACTTTTCCGCAACCTTTACGCGGCCGGCATCCGGGGAGACAACCGTGATGTTATCGGTGGCGTACTTGGACTTGATGTAATCGGTCAGGATGGGCTGAGCATGCATGTGATCAACCGGGCCATCGAAGAAGCCCTGAATCTGATCGGTGTGCAGGTCCACGGAGACGATGCGGTCCGCGCCGGCTGCCTGCAGTAGGTCTGCCACTAGGCGAGCGGAAATCGGCTCGCGGCCCAAGTGCTTCTTATCCTGGCGTGCATATGGGTAGAAGGGCAGGATGGCAGTGATGCGCTTCGCGGAGCCGCGCTTGAGAGCGTCAATCATGATGAGCTGCTCCACCAGCCACTTATTGAGCGGCTGAGTGTGCGACTGCATTACGAAACAGTCTGCACCACGCACGGACTCTTCAAAGCGGATGAAGATTTCGCCGTTAGCGAAATCGCGGGCGGTAGTAGGAACCAGATCCGTCTTCAGCTCCTTAGCCACAGCCTCCGCCAGCTCTGGGTGTGCACGCCCAGAGAAGAGCTTCATGTTTTTGCTGCTACCAGTTACCTTGCCAGTCATGGGAGAATATGCCCCTTACTTTTCGTTGTCCTGCGCACGGGCTGCGGCCTCAGCCGCGGGAGTACCCGGACGCTTCTTTTGAACCCAGCCCTCGATGTTGCGCTGTTTGCCACCGGAGACTGCGAGTGCTCCCGCAGGAACATCGTCCTTAATTACTGTACCCGCACCGGAGTACGCGCCATCACCGACATTGACCGGAGCGATAAACATTGTGTCAGAACCGGTGCGCACGTGGCTGCCGATGGTGGTGTGGTGCTTGTTTACTCCGTCGTAGTTTACAAAGACGGAAGAGGCGCCAATATTGGACTGCTCGCCCACGGTGGCATCGCCGATATAGGTCAGGTGCGGCACCTTGGAGCCGCGACCAATTTGCGCATTCTTTGCCTCTACGAAGCCGCCGAGCTTTCCGTCCTCGCCCACCACGGTCTTCGGGCGGATATAGGTAAACGGGCCGACCTTAGCGTTGGTGCCGATGACAGAATCGCTGCCATGAGTGCGCACGACGGAAGCACCTTCGCCCACTTGCATATTGGTCAGGGTGGTATCGGGGCCAATCTCGGCATTATCGGCGATGCTGGTCGCTCCCCACAGCTGGGTGCCGGGGTGAATGATGACATCGGAGCCCACGGTGACATTGACACCAATCCAGGTGGTCTCCGGATCTACGATGGTGGCTCCGCCGCGCATCGCCTTTTCCACCATGCGTCGGTTGAGCTCGCGGCCGGCAGCGGCGAGCTGCACGCGGTCATTGACGCCCGCCAGTTCGGCCGGATCCGCTGCCACATGCGCGCCGACGCCGTGTCCAGCGGTGCGGGCGATCTCGAGCACATCGGTGATGTATAGCTCGCCTTGGGCGTTATTGGAGTCGAGCTTCTGGAGGGCGTCGGCAAGCACGCGGCCGTCAAAAGCGAAGACGCCGGAGTTGACCTCATCGACTCGGCGCTGCTCTTCGGAGGCGTCCTTTTGCTCGACAATGGCGGACACGCTGCCGTCCTCAGCGCGGATGATACGGCCGTAGCCGGTGGGATCCTCTAAGCGCATGGATAGCACCGTTACCGCATTGCCCTGCTCGGTGTGGGTAGCGCGCAGGCCCTCGATGGTCTCTGGGGTAAGTAGCGGTACGTCGCCATTAGTGACGATGATGGTGCCCTCAAACTCCGGAATCGGCTCCAAGCCGCAGGCCACTGCGTGGCCGGTGCCCAGCTGTTCTTCCTGTACTGCCTGCAGCACCTCGCAGTCCAGCTCCTGGGAGATGGCATCCACAGCGGGGGAGACCTGGTCGCGTTGGTGGCCTACCACCGTGACAATGCGTTCCGGATTAATCCCGGCCGCGGCATGCAGAGCGTGGCCGAGCAAGCTGCGCCCGCCAATCTCGTGCAAGGTCTTTTGCTTGGTGGATTTCATGCGGGTGCCGGCACCAGCCGCAAGGACGACTACGGCACACGGGGTTGTTGCTACCACGGGTTATTGAGCTCCTGGGGGGTCGAGTCTGATTCTTATCCGGACTACATCCTATAGCCCGAGTGCGATTTATGTGTGAGAAACCTCTTTCAGGCCGCGGGCGCGCCACACCCCGAGAAAGCCGATGAGGGCGAGGAATAGCAGGGCCGCCTCTGGCCCGGCCAGCGCCACCACGGAGGAAATGCCACCGACGATGAGCAAGATGATGCCCATCATCGTATTGGCGGCACCTACATACTGGGTGCGCTTATCGCCACCGGCCATATCCACCACGTAGGTCTTTCGCGCCACTCGAATGGCCGTGTGCGCCAGATTCACGGCGAAGAAACCAATCGGCATGACCCAGGCATTGACCCCATCTGGGGCCCAATGTGAGCTGGCGACCAAGAGCACCAGCACGATGGAAGCCACGGCCGCTCCCACCGCCATGGTGTTTTTGGAGGACTTATCGGAATACACCCCGGAGATTCGCCCGCCCACCAGCGAGGCTAGCCCCGAGGCAAGCACGAATCCGTAGAGCCCGGACAGGTTGGTGCTAAGCAGCACGATAAAAGAAGTTGAAAGCGCCGATACCAACAGCAGCGCGCGGACGATGACAAAGTTGCGAAATTGTCCGTCGCTAGTAAAAAGCTGCAAGGTATCTTTCCACCACTGCTTATCGATGCCCCCTTCGGTTTCCTCTGGCACCGGCTCATCCACGCCCGAAAATACCCACGCGGCGATGGCCCACGTGGCCGCGCCAACGCCGAGGACCGTGCCCATCACGGGGATACTGAGCTCACCCAAAAAGTAAAGGATAACGCCGGTCAGCAAAGTGGCACCGCCTCCGAGTGCTGCCGCGCTACCGGTTACTCGGCCGCGCGCACCCTTGGAAATCGTGCGCGCCTGTACGTCCTTGCCCGCAATCGAGCACAGTGCGCGGAAAAGGGAAAGGGCCGCCAAGGCCAGCAGTGTTACTACACCCAGTGCCGTTCCGCGAATAAAAAATGCCGCTAGCGCGATGACCGCGGCGGACAGTGCTTGACCCAGTGAACCGATGATCCACAGGCGCTTGCGGGCCCTATGCGTAGTCACCCACGGGGTCAGCGCCGCCTGCGGCAGCATCGAACCAGATTCGCGAATAGGGGTGAGCAAACCGGTAAAGAAGGCAGGCACGCCGGCTGCACTAAAAAGCGCTGGCAGCACCGTCTTGGCTGCCACAATCTGATCGCCCAAATTTTGCAGGCCATTGGACCAGATGAAATACCGGGCATTGGATTGAGACATGAGAAATTCGATCTTTCAGAGAAACGAGTTGGTTAAATTAAAGCCATGTTGACACGCCGGAGACTAAAACACGGCCGCAGTCACGCCGAAATTCTACCCGCGCGGCAGGAGGCCTAAGAATCATGCATGATGTTGATCCCCTCATCAATTCCCTCTATCAAGCCTTTGACCTCCTTGGCGTGGTGCTAAACGGCATCATTGGTGGCACCATTGCCCGCCGCCGCGAATTCGACATCGTGGGTTTTGTATTCCTCGCCCTCTTTTCTGGGCTGGCCGGTGGCATGATTCGTGACATGCTCATCGCAGATGGGGCAGCGGCTGCGATTTCAGATCCGTGGTACCTCGGACTCGCCTGTGGAGGAGCCCTCGTTGCGTTTCTTATCGATCTTAAGGGCAAGGCATGGGAGCTTTTCCGCGAACATGGTGATGCCATCATCCTCGGCGTGTGGTCCACTACCGGTTGCGTCAAAGCACTCACGCACGGCATGCCACTTATTCCCTGCGTTTTCCTTGGCGTGCTTACCGCGGTGGGCGGCGGAATGGTTCGCGACGTAGCTTCTGGGCAAATCCCCTCTATCTTCGGCGGCAGCCCTCTTTATGCCGTGCCGTCCATCCTGACCGGCATCGTTATGGTGACCTTCGCCCACAACGGGCAATTTGCCCTCGGCATGATCATTTCCCCCATCGTCGGAAGCGGCATGGCCATCTTGTCTTATTGGCGCGGCTGGGTGTTGCCCCGCGCTGGTGTAGCCCCCGTTAATTACACCGCGGCCCAGGTGGCTGCGATTGCGAAGAAAGCCGAGCTCAAAGGCTTTCGACGCGGCAGGAAGAAAAACTAAAAAAGCTTCCCCACCAGGACTCGAACCTAGAATGACGGTACCAAAAACCGTAGTGTTGCCGATTACACCATGGGGAAACACAGCAAATTGCTGTAGGCATAGCGTACCTGACGCACCCGGGTAAATCACAAATTGCGGGGCGGGGGATAGGGTAGAAGGTATGGCTCGACAAAGGATGACCGGCCGAGAACGGCGCGAACAACTCATTTCCATCGGACGCACCGCATTTGCGGAACTAGGGTTTGAAGGGGCCAGTGTCGAAGAGATCGCGGCTCGCGCCGGGGTATCCAAGCCCGTTGTCTATGAGCACTTTGGGGGTAAGGAAGGCCTCTATGCAGTCGTCGTTGACCGCGAGATGTTGGCACTGGAAAAGGTCATTACTGATTCTTTGGAAAATGGCAGCTGGCGCGAGCGCATCGAGCAGGCCGTGATGGCCATCTTGACCTATGTTGAGGAAGAAACCGATGGATTCCTCATTCTGGTGCGCGATGCCAAGCCAGGCGATGAACGCAGTTTCTCCACGCTGTTAAATTCCGCGGTAGGCCAGGTGTCTTATATTTTGCGAGAAGCGTTTGAACACCGTGGTATCCAGCCGGATTTGGCGGATATTTATGGCCAAGCGCTGGTAGGAATGGTATCTACCACGGCGCAATGGTGGTTAGATGAGCGCAACCCGGGCAAGGAAGTCGTCGCCACGCATATTGTCAATCTATGCTGGAATGGTTTGTCCGGTATGGAACTAAAGCCCAAGCTAGGAGGCAAATAGATGGCGACCCCAATGCTGGCCGGCTTGCTCAAGGTAGCAGCCTCGGACCCCAAGCTTAAGGGCATGATTTCTCATGTGGGGGAAGACCTCCACATCACAGGTTTGGATCAGTCTCGGCCGTGGGCCTTGGGAACTTTGGCCCATCACGCCCCGGTGCTGGTGGTGACCGCCACCAGCCGCGAGGCGGAAGACCTTAGCGCAGAGCTTACGGCGATGCTGGGGGAAAAGGTGGCCATGTTTCCGGCATGGGAGACACTGCCGCACGAGCGTTTGAGCCCTGGCGTCGACATCATCGGCCGCCGCGCCCAGGTTTTGCACAACTTGGACAATGTGCAGGTCATCGTCACCGCTGCCCGCGGGCTGTCCCAGCCTATCCTCAAGGAAGTGGAAGGTCGTGCTCCCATTCACATCGAAGAAGACCATGAGTATGACTTCGATGAGGTGGTCCGTGAGCTTGAGTTCCGCGCCTATAAACACGTAGACATGGTGGCCAAGCGCGGCGAGTACGCCACTCGAGGTGGCATTATCGATATTTTCCCCACCACGCTGGACTATCCGGTCCGCGTTGAGTTCTGGGGCGATGAGATTACCGATATTCGCCAATTTTCCGTAGCTGACCAGCGCACCATCCCGGAAATCGAGGTCGGCCGCGTAGATATTTTCCCTGCCCGCGAGCTTCCTATTACGGATGCTATTGCTCAGCGTGCGGCCGACCTTGCCGTCAAGCACCCCGGTAATCCCGCCTTGGTGGAGCTTTTGACCAAGGTGAGCGAGCACATTCCGGCCGAAGGCATGGAGGCGCTTTTGCCCGTGCTTTCCGACGCCCCCATGATCACCCTCCCCGAATTCCTCCGCCCCACCACTCACGTGGTGATGGTTGGCCCGGAGAAGATTCGCCGCCGCGTCGCGGATTTAGAAAAGACCGATGCTGAATTCCTGGCCGCTGGCTGGGAAGCCGCGGCCATGGGTGCTGATGGCCCATTGGCCACCGAAGGACTCGATACCGAGGCCTCGAGCTACCGCTCCTATGAATCGCTCGAGGTTTCCATCGGCGAGTCCGACCTGCCGCTGTGGACTTTCTCCCCACCGGGAATGCTTGCCGCCCCAGAAGAGGAGACCCTCCCACTCGAATTCGAGCCAGGGCCCACCCCGCGCGGCAATATCGAAGAAATCGATGCCATGATGGCCCAACTCCTCGCGCATACCAACGCCGGGGGCCGTGCGGCCTTCATCGCTCCGGCACAGGGCGCTATCAAGCGCATGGTGGATCGCTTCGCGGAAAAGGGCATCCGCACTAAGGTTGCTACCCCTGGCTGGGAGCCCACCGCCGGAGAAGTCACCCTCTATCAGGCGCTAAGCCATGCTGGATTGGTGTTCCCCAAGGTGAAAAAGCCCAAGGACGCCGAGGCCCTCCCGTTGGTCGTTGTCACCGAAACCGATCTGACCGGCAACCGCGTAGGCGATATCGCCGAAGCGAAGCGGCGCCCCGCCAAGCGCCGCAATAAGGTCGATCCGCTTGCCCTAAAACAGGGCGATTTTGTGGTGCACGAAACCCACGGCATTGGCAAATTCTTAAAGATGGCCGAACGCACCATCCAGTCCGGCGATGAGACCAGCCGCCGCGAATATATCGTGCTCGAATACACACCCTCGAAACGTGGCCAGCCCGCCGACCAGCTCTGGGTCCCCATGGACTCTCTGGATTTGCTGAGCAAGTACACCGGCGGCGAATCGCCCCACCTGTCTAAGATGGGCGGCTCCGATTGGAAGAACACCAAGAAGAAGGCGCGCGCCGCAGTACGCGAAATTGCGGGCGAACTCGTTGAGCTTTATGCCAAGCGACAAGCAGCACCCGGCCACCAATTCGCCCCTGACAATCCGTGGCAGGCGGAGATGGAGGATAATTTCCCCTTCGTCGAAACCGAAGACCAGATGCTTGCAATCGACGCCGTCAAACAAGACATGGAATCTACGGTGCCGATGGACCGCGTCGTCGTCGGCGATGTGGGCTATGGCAAGACCGAGGTGGCCATCCGCGCTGCTTTCAAGGCCGTACAAGACGGCATGCAGGTGGCCGTTTTGGTGCCTACCACGCTGTTGGCGCAGCAGCACTTTGATACTTTCAGCGAGCGCATGACCGGCTTCCCTGTCAAGATCGAGGTGCTCTCGCGCTTTACCTCGAAGAAAGAAGCCAAAGACATCTTTAAGGGATTGGCCGATGGCAGCGTCGATATCGTCGTTGGCACGCATCGCCTCCTGCAGACCGGTGTGCACTGGAAGAACCTTGGTCTCATCGTCGTAGACGAGGAGCAGCGCTTTGGTGTGGAGCACAAGGAACATATCAAGGCTCTTAAAGCCAGCGTGGACGTGCTCACCATGTCCGCTACACCTATTCCGCGCACCTTGGAGATGTCCATGGCGGGCATTCGCGAGATGTCTACCATCCTTACCCCGCCGGAAGACCGCCACCCCGTGCTGACCTACGTCGGTGCCTATGAAGACAAGCAGGTCGCCGCGGCCATCCGCCGCGAGCTGCTGCGCGATGGTCAAACCTTCTTCATCCACAATAAGGTCTCTGATATTGAAAAGAAGGCCCGCGAGCTGCGTGACTTGGTACCTGAGGCTCGCGTCGTCGTCGCGCACGGCCAGATGAACGAGGAAGTGCTGGAGCAGACCGTCCAAGGCTTCTGGGACCGCGAATATGATGTCCTTGTGTGTACCACCATCGTGGAAACCGGCCTGGACATTGCTAATGCCAATACCCTCATTGTGGAAAACGCCCACCATATGGGCCTGTCCCAGCTACACCAGTTGCGTGGGCGCGTGGGTCGTTCCCGTGAGCGCGGCTATGCCTACTTCCTGTATCCGAAGGGCGCTACGCTTACGGAAACCTCTTATGACCGCCTAGCCACCATCGCCCAGAACAACGACCTTGGTGCAGGCATGGCAGTAGCCATGAAGGATTTGGAGATGCGTGGTGCCGGTAACGTGCTCGGTGCCCAGCAGTCCGGCCACATTGCCGGCGTTGGCTTCGACCTTTACGTCCGCCTTGTTGGCGAGGCGGTAGAAACCTTCAAATCTCTCGCTCGCGGCGAAGCTCCTACCGTGACGGATGAGGGGCCAAAAGAAATCCGTATCGATCTCCCCGTGGACGCGCATATCCCGGAGGCTTATATCGATTCCGAGCGCCTGCGCCTAGAGGTCTACCGCAAGCTTGCAGCCTCGCAAGATGACGATGATCTCAAGGCCGTTATTGAGGAAATGGAAGACCGCTTTGGCCCGCTGCCACAGGAGGTCTTACGCTTACTGTCCGTCGCCCGCCTGCGTCACCAAGCGCGCCGCGCCGGGGTATCGGATATTACTGTGCAGGGCACTCGTATCAAGTTCCACCCAGTGGAGCTGCCGGATTCCAAGCAGGTGCGCCTCAAGCGTTTGTATCCAGGATCCAGCTTCCGCGCGGCGGCGAAGGCCATCAACGTGCCATTCCCCAAGGCGGGGCGCAATGTCACCTCGCCCAAGCTGCGCGACACGGAGCTTATTCAGTGGGCGGCGGACTTTTTGAGCGCGCTTTTCGATGTCGAATCGATCACCGTCACCGGCGAGAAATCCGCCGCAGGTAGCGTCATCAGCGTAGGGGAATAGCCACTACACCGTCGACTAGGAGCGCGCCGACGAGGACGTCGGCGCCCTTGTCGGCGCGCTTAGGAAAAATCGAGCCCGATGTCTAGCACGCGTACCGAGTGGGTAAGCGCGCCCACCGCAATATAGTCCACGCCGGAGGTTCCGTACTCGTCGGCTTGGTCGAGGGTTAATCCGCCGGAGGCCTCCAGGGCCGTGGATGGGCTGCGCGCGTCGCGGCGGTGGACGGCGGTGAGGACATCGGCAAGCGCGAAGTTATCCAGCAGCACCATATCCGGGTGCAGCGGGAGCACCTCTTCGAGCTGGTCCAAGGTATCGACCTCGACCTCGCAGGCAATGTCAGGGGTATGCTCGCGCACGCGGCGCAGGGCCGTTGCCACGCTGCCACCCACGGCGAGCACATGATTGTCCTTAATCATGGCGGCGTCGCCCAAGCCCATGCGGTGGTTCGCCCCGCCGCCGGCGCGCACGGCGTATTTCTGCAGCGCGCGCAGGCCAGGCAGGGTCTTGCGGGTATCGCGCACCTGGGCTTGCTTAACGCTATTCGGGGTCCCTGTGTCCGCTGCTGCTGCGATGGCATCGACCCAACGCCGGGTCTGCGTAGCGATGCCGCTTACGTGCGAGACCATATTGAGCATGGTGCGCTCAGCGGCCAGCACGAGGAGGGTAGGCGCCTGCACCGTGGCGATGACCTGGCCTGGGGCAACGCGGTCGCCGTCGGTGGAGTGGAGGGTGATGGTAGGGGCTGGGGCATCGGCAAGCGCGGAGCCCGCGGTATCCACGCCCCACTGGGCTAAGCGCTGGGCGGTGGCCTCAAGGACCTCTTCGATAAGGCCCAAGCCTGCGATGGTGCCGGCCTCGCGCGCGGTGAACTCCGCCGTGCAGCGGGCTTCACCCGGCACCGTGGCAAGCGAGGTGTAATCCGGCCCAAAGGCGAAATCCTCCTCCAGGGCCGTGGCAATGAGCGCGGAGCAGTCCGGCAGCAGCAGGCGCTCCATCTACTCGCCCCCGCCGGGGTTGCCAATGGAAATCATGGCCTCGAGGGACTTGCGTGCCGCATTCGCGATATCTTCAGGCACAGTGACCTCATCGGTCTCTTCTACCAGGCAGCGCTCAAGGGCCGCTGGGGTGATCATCTTCATGTACTTGCACTCGGCGTGGTCATTGACGGCCTGAAAATCGATGTCCGGCGCGGCCTGGCGCAGCTGGTGGAGCATGCCGGTCTCGGTAGCAACAAGCACCTTATTCTGCGGCTGCTTCTGGGACTGGGTGATCATCTGCCCGGTAGAAAGCATGTGCACGCGATCTTGTGCCACCAAGCCTTCGTTGGCCAGGTACAACGCGGAATTGGAGCACCCGCACTCCGGGTGGATATACAGGTCCGCGTCCGGGTTATTTTGGGTCTGTTGGGTTAGCTGCTGGGCGCTAATGCCGGCGTGTACGTGGCATTCGCCGGCCCAAATGCGGATATTTTCCCGGCCGGTCTTGCGTTTTACGTAGGCACCCAAGAACTGGTCGGGGCAGAAGAGGATTTCTTTATCCGCCGGCAGTGAGTTGACCACATCGACGGCATTGGAGGACGTACAGCAGACATCGGTGAGCGCCTTGACCTCTGCGGTGGTGTTGACGTAGCTGACTACCAGGGCATCGGGGTGCTCGGCCTTCCACTCGCGCAGCTCCTCGGCCGTGATGGAATCCGCCAGGGAACACCCCGCGCGCTCATCGGGGATGAGGACCTTCTTATGTGGCGACAGGATCTTGGCGGATTCCGCCATGAAGTGCACGCCGCAAAAGACGATGATATCTGCATCGGTTTCCGCCGCCTTGCGGGACAGCGCCAGGGAATCGCCGGTGTGGTGGGCAACGTCTTGAATCTCCGGGATCTGGTAATTATGCGCCAGAATCACCGCATTGCGTTGCTCCGCTAACTCTTTGATCCGCTCCGCCCAGGCCTTTCCTGCCGCGGGGTCCGAACCGGTATGAGTAGCAGATGGCATGACGCTAGCATTGGTTTGAGTCACAAGTGCTCCAAAGAAGTGATAGTCACAGGAATTAGTGGGGTGTTATAACCGTACTAAACTGTCTGTGCGCAAGACCACTTGCGATGGCGGGGTGAGGGTATCGACCTGGCCCGGCTGGCGGGGCAGGTGATTAGAGCTCCAGCGATCCTTGGGCGAGGCCGACCGCGGCGACGGTGGCGGCCACCAGCACCACGATGACGATTGACCACTCAAATCCATTAAAAAGCTTCTCGCGGCGCGATAGGCGGGTGAGCACGTACGGGATAATTCCCGGCACGACGGCGAGGGCGCCAAAGAGAATATAAACCGGGTCGGCGGCATAAATGAGCCACAGCGAGTACACGAAGGCCACCAGCGCGATGCCAAAGTGGCGCCGGTTTTCGCGTCTGGGAATATCCGGCCCAGAGAGATCGAACCGCGTTCCGGCGTGCGGGTGGGTCACACCCTTGCCCCGTATCGCTAGCAGCAGCAGATACAGCGAAGAGAAGATATAGGGCAGGAGGTACATGATGGTGGCGAGCTGCACCATCGCGGCATAAGAAGCCTCGTTGACGTAGAAGACGACGATGAAGATCTGGATGGCAGAGGTGGAAATCAGCTGGGCTACCCACGGGGCGCCGGCCACATTGATGGTGCCGATACGGCGGGGGATAAGGCCATCGATGGCCATCATGACGATGGGCTCAGCGCACAGCATTTGCCAGGAAACGTAGGCGCCGAGGACCGAGAGGCACAGGCCGATGGAAATCAGCGCGCCGCCCCAAGGGCCGACGACCTCTGTGAGCACCGAGGCCATGGAATTATCCGGCAGCGCGGCCAACTCCTCCTTCGTCATTACGCCAAAGCTCAACGTGGAAACCGAGACCAAGAGCGCCAGCACGGAGACGAAGCCAATGACGGTGGCGCGGCCAACATCGGTGCGCTTAGCGGCCTGCTTGGAATAGACGGAGGCGCCCTCAACACCGATAAAGACCCAGACTGTAAAGAGCATGATGCCTTGGACCTGCTCAAAGACGCTGGCCTCGGAAGCGCGTCCCCAGAAATCCACGGTGAATTTATCCCAGCTGAACCCGAGGAAAGCAATGAGCACCACGAAGGCCAGGATGGGCACGATCTTGGCAATCGTGGTGATGAGGTTCATGAAGGCGGCCTGCTTGATGCCGCGGGCGAGTACCGCGAAAATTCCCCACGACAAAAGGGAGACGGCGATGGCGGAGGACCAGTAATGGTCGGCGTCGAAAAGCGGCAGGTAATGGCCCAGCGTATTGAAAAAGAGGGTGGCATACCCCACCTGCGCCATAACGGAGCCCAGCCAGTAACCCCAGCCCGAGGTAAAACCAATAAAATCGCCGAGGCCGGCGCGCACATAGGAATAGACGCCAGAATCAAGGTGCGGCTTGCGGCGGGCCAAAATCTGGAACACAAAAGCCACGGAGAGCATGCCGACGCCCGCTACCAGCCAGCCAATGAGCATCGCGCCTGGGCCGGCAACGGAGGCAATGTTTTGCGGCAGCGAGAAAATACCCGCGCCAACGGTGGAACCGATAATGAGCGCGACGAGGGTCCACAACGTCACGGAGTGGGATTTATTCTGGCTGGAGGTCATTGGCCTAAAATACCTTGAATAGCCCCATAATGGGAACTCGGGCTAGACTTTGTGCACATGACTGTGCTGTTGCTCGATGAACGCTGGCCCACCATGATCCCCATGCAAGCACACGGGAAGCTACGCGGCCCCGTTTACTTCACCGGTGAAGTTCCGGTTTCCGTGCGGTGGAACTTTTCCGATCTCCTCGTAGGGGAGGATGCCATTGGAACCTTGGTCAGCACCGACGAATGTGATCCTGAAACCCGTGCTCGCATAGCTACTGGGGAGACGGTCATTCGGGCCGAATCCCTCGCGGATCCCGTCATGCAGGCGCGCCAGACTATGGCCACTGCGCGGCGCATTGGTGAATGGGAGCGTGAGCAAACCCATGCCTCCCTTTTGCCCTACCTTGAGGAAGAATCCGCCGAATTCGCCGCGGCCGTGCGCAATCGTGAGCCGGAAAGCGAGATTCTCAAGGAACTGGGCGATATCTTCCTGCAGATCCTTTTCCATGCGGAAATCTCTGCCTTTTCGCTTGACGACGTCGCCCAGAGCTTCGTCACCAAAATGCGCGCCCGCGCCCCTTACCTTTTTGATGGCACCACTGAGATAGTCGATGTTGACACGCAAGAGCGGCTGTGGCGCGCCGGCAAGGAGATGTAGGATAGCTTCCCATGAAGAGGCTGCTGCAGATATTCGGGGGCTGCGGGGTAGCCGTAGTCGTGATCATCGCGCTAGTAGCATGGCTATTGACTGGGCACGGTACTTCTCAGCAGCCCGTACCTGAAAACATCCCGCCCGTTGAAGGTAAAGAGGTCGCGCACATTGACGTCAATGCGCCCGGGCGCACCGCAGATAAACTCACCTACTGGGCCTCTGACTTAGCTGATCGCACTGGCATCCCGCCGGCCGCCCTGCGTGCCTATGGCAATGCTGAGCTCATTGCTCAGCAAAAGTGGCCCAATTGCCACCTGCGTTGGAATACCCTTGCCGGCTTGGGCTATGTAGAAACACGCCACGGTACCTATAACGGCAATTGGTTTAAGCACTCCAAGCTTGACGACGCCGGCTACCCCCAACCCCCCATCAACGGCATCGCCCTCGATGGCCTGAACAACACGGCCCACACCCCAGACACCGATAACGGCGATATTGATGGAGACTCCGAATACGATCGCGCCGTAGGCCCAATGCAATTTATCCCCACCACGTGGGAAGCGGTGGGCGCTGATGCCAATGGTGATGGGAAGGCTGATCCCAACCAAATCGATGACGCCGCTGTTGGGGCGGCCGGACTTTTGTGCTTCGGTGACAGAGATCTCTCTAATCCAGATCAGTGGAAGGAAGCAATCCTAAATTACAATCAGTCCAGCGACTATTTGCATAAGGTTGCGCACGCCGCCAATGCTTACTCAGTTCCACAAAGTGCCAAGTAGTGTCACACGGCTACGTTTTCTGCAACAATTGAGAACGTGGCTGGGCCGGCTGGTCCAGAGCGAACATTTTGATGAGGAGTGAAGAACAGCATGGCTGATATCATCCACACTTTCGCCCGCGAGATTCTCGATTCCCGTGGCAACCCAACCGTTGAGGCAGAGGTATTCCTTGACGATGGCGCCCGTGGCGTAGCAGGCGTTCCTTCCGGTGCCTCTACCGGCGTGCACGAGGCTCACGAGCTGCGCGACGGCGGCGAGCGCTACCTGGGCAAGGGTGTTTTGAAGGCTGTTGAGAATATCAATGAGAAGATTTCCGATGAGATTGCTGGCTTCGAAGCTGACGATCAGCGCCTCATTGACCAAGCATTGATTAGGTTGGACGGTACCGATAACAAGTCTGAGCTGGGCGCTAACGCTATCTTGGGCGTTTCCATCGCCGTAGCCAAGGCCGCCGCAGAGTCCGCTGCATTGCCGCTGTACCGCTACATCGGTGGCCCTAATGCTCACGTACTGCCAGTGCCGATGATGAATATCCTCAACGGTGGCGCACACGCTGACTCCGGCGTTGACGTCCAGGAATTCATGATCGCCCCGATTGGTGCTGAGTCCTTCGCTGAAGCTCTGCGCATGGGTGCCGAGGTCTACCACGCACTGAAGGCAGTGCTGAAGGACAAGGGCCTATCTACTGGTCTGGGTGATGAGGGTGGCTTCGCTCCTTCCGTTGATTCCACCAAGGCTGCTCTGGACGTCATCGTTGACGCCATTAAGAAGGCTGGCTACGAGCCGGGCAAGGACGTAGCCCTCGCGCTCGATGTTGCTTCCTCCGAGTTCTTCAAGGATGGTAACTACCACTTTGAAGGCGGCGAGCATACCGCCGAAGAAATGTCCAAGGTTTATGAGGAACTCATCGATGAGTACCCGATTGTCTCCATCGAGGATCCGCTGCAAGAAGACGATTGGGACGGCTACACCGCTCTTACCGCCGCTATTGGCGAAAAGGTACAGATTGTTGGCGATGACTTCTTCGTTACTAACCCTGCCCGTCTGCAGGAAGGTATTGAGAAGAAGGCTGCCAACGCACTGCTGGTGAAGGTAAACCAGATCGGTACCCTGACCGAGACCTTCGATGCTGTCGAGCTGGCTCACCGCAATGGTTACCGCACCATGATGTCCCACCGCTCCGGTGAAACCGAGGACACCACCATCGCTGATCTGGCTGTCGCACTGAATTGTGGTCAGATCAAGACCGGTGCTCCAGCCCGCTCCGAGCGCGTAGCTAAGTACAACCAGCTGCTGCGCATCGAGCAGGAGCTGGGCGACGGCGCAGTCTACGCTGGCCGCTCCGCATTCCCACGCTTTAAGGCTTAATCGCCTCCTTGTGTAGCGCCCTCGTATTACCGCGGGGGCGCTTTCGCATGTCCAGATATTGTTGCCAAGTTTGCTTCCAGTTCACGGTGCGCGGTGCCAAAGGTCCTTGGGCGCGGTCAACCTCGAAGGTGCCGTCCGAAAAGAGCCAGACGACGTCCCCAGTGATCGGATCCATGATGTACTGCGCTCTTCCATCGGTCTTCACGTTGTGGTGGTGCTGACACAGCGTTACCAAATTATCGACGCTCGTCGGTCCACCGTCGGCATACTCCACTCGATGATCGAGCTGGCAATAATGCGCTGGCATTGAGCACCCTGGCCAGCGACATGTGGCATCGCGACCGTGGACCCATGTTCTGATTTGTTCGGTGGGAACGTAAGAAGAAGTTTCTTGCGGGCACAGCTCACGAGTCATGGAGTAACTATTTAATTGCTCCGTAAGTACGCACCACCCCGCCGAAGGGATATACACCCGAGATGCATCATCGCCAGATGCATAAGTATTAATTACTACCTTTGTCTGGGTTCGGTTAAAGATTAACGCCTCCAAAGCCTCTGGTTTGGTGATGTTTTTCTTTCGCGCTGCTTTGTCGATATGGCGGGATATAGCGCTGGCGGTGGCTTTATCCGTTTTTAATGTGATGGTGGCTTGGCCTTTGGAATAGGAGATGGAAACGGATCGCTCGATTTCCTTTTCAACATCTGGCATGAGTATCCCGTCGATATAGTCACGCAAGAACCTCCGGATTTCGGATTCTGTGGGGACATGCTGAGCAGGTTCCTTTGGGGTAAGGAAGTCCGCGAGGGCGGCATCGACTAGTTGGATGCTTTCTGCGTCGTCGCCAAGCGGGGCAAGTTCGGCATCAATTACGTGCAGCCGCGGGAGGTCTAGGATCCAATGTTCGGTTTGCACCGCTGTGGTCAATGGCAATTCCTGCATGCGTAGGTGGGAGCGGAGCGCGGATAGAACTCGCCAGTAACTCAGACCCACACGCTTAGATAGAGCGGCGGTGGTGCATTCGACATCGTCCTCTAATCGTGGAAGCACAGATTGGTACAACTGCCAAGATTGAATGCGCTGGAGCAAGGCCAGGAGGCAGACGGTGTCGTCGAGGTTATTGGTGGAAAAATAGGCCTTCTTTGACGGTGTGTCGGTAGCTGTCACAAAATAGTCCCCCTGAAATAAATCGCACACCTAATCGAATTTACGTCCCTTAGTCTAAAACACTCATTCGAGTCCTGCAAGGTCAAAAGCGAAATTGTGTGCGAAATTGCAGGGGAGGGCTAGAGGCTGAAGATAGCGTCAGCGACTGCTTCGAGTTCTTTATCGGTGTATTTATCACCGCATGTTGCCAGAGAGCCAACACTGGCCATGTATAGGCTGAATAGCCTGTCTTCAGGAGGGGCATCGGCTGATATATCAAGCGCTTCGTAGGCGGGGGCGTATTTCTGATCAAACTCTTCGGGCTTGGCGGCAAGCTCCGCAAGTGCGCCTTCGCCATGGGTTAGCAAATACTTGGCGTCGTCCAGGATCTGATCATTGTTGCAAGCAACAGCACCCGCCTTCTTCAGGGTCGTGGCATTGACCTCGTAGCTGGTGGGGCCTTCTTCGGCCTCGGAAGCTCCGGAGGCGAACACATTCAAATAGTAGTCCGGAATCGTCCCATGCTCTTTGATGTGGTAGATGAAGCCGCTCTTGGTATTGAGATCGTAGCTTCTGCTTGTGGTGGTGGGAACCTCGCTGCTGGTAGTGCTGTTGGGCGTGGAGGATTTAGTCTGGGCGGTAGATTCTTCCTCTTGGTCGGAAATGCTGCAGGCGCTCAGTAGAGTGCCGACGGCTACTAGTAGAAGAAGGCGCTTGAGGGGCATGACTATTCCTTAAGTGAGGGGAATATGATTCGAGCCTTTAGCTCGTGTGCATGGACGCCGCGACCTTTTCCAGTTCTTCATCGCTGAACTCATCGCCACAGGACATAACAGCCCCCAGCGGGGTCATCGCTGCGGCCATATACTTGTCATTATCAGGTGCGTCATCGGGGATGTCGAGGGCCTCAAAAACGTCACCATATTTTTCATCGGGTCCGCCTGCTGACGTTACAGCTTTACCTAGCTTGTCCGTATCGCCTTGGAAGAAGTCCTTTGCGATTTGCAGCAGTTCGTCATTCTTACAGGTAACTTCGCCGGCCTTCTTGACGGACGCTGCGTTGGCTTCAAAGCTCTCCGGCTTATCGTTCCCGTCTAGCTCCTTAGCATCGTGGTCGATGTAATCATCTGGCAGGGTCTTATATTCCTTGAGGTAGTCGGCCATGCCGTCTTGGGTGCTTAGATCGTAATCGTCGCCGTAGACGGGATACTCACCGTCTTGGGCAGAGGGACTGCAGCTGGCGAGAAATAGGCTTGCGGTAAGTACGGGTAGGAGGCGCTTGAGGGACATAAAAATTCCTTACTGGGAGGGAGAATTTCTTTTAGTGTACCCAAAATGCGCGTGCCAAGTCTCTGTTACAGGAGTGACGACGCTAGGATTGGAAACCTATGGCACGCGAAAGAAAGATGCAGCGAAACCGGAGCCGCACTAGGGTTCCGGTAGCCTCGCGTGCTGCAGATGTCCGTAAAGCTCAGCACGCACAACTAAAGCAGAAGCAAAAGCCAGACCGGATGAGTATCGCCGGAGTAGGCGTGATCATGGCTATCGTGCTGGTTGTATTGCTGGTTATCGCTGTTCCCCTGCGCAATTACTATCATGGCCGGTCCGAAATTGCCCGCTTGAATGAGTCAATCGCTGCCAAGCAAGATGAAAAAGCTGCTTTGCTGGAAAAGATTGATAAATATAAATCCGATGAGTACATCAAGCAGGAGGCGCGGCGCCGATTCGGGGTTGTTGATGAGGGCGAAACTGCCTATCGCATCATTGACCCGCAGATTAAGCCGGAAGACCAGCTCACCACAGACGGTCAGAAGGAAGAAGATTCCCGCGACTGGTATGAGGTCTTGTGGGATTCCGTGGCTGAACCCCCTAAAGAAGAAGCGCCATCCGAGCAGGTAAATCATCTTCCGATTGAGCCGGCACCGGAAGAGAAAGCGGATGTGCGATAATTGTCCGCATGACCGTCACTGATGCAGACATCGCTGTAGTAACTGAGCAATTGGGCCGCACTCCGCGCGGAGTGCTGGCGATTTCTTATCGCACGCCAGATGGCCAGCCTGCGGTGATTAAGACAGCGCCCAAGCTTGCCGACGGCACTCCATTCCCCACCCTCTATTACCTCACCGACCCACGGCTTACGGCCGAAGCTTCACGCTTGGAAGTTGCCCACGTCATGAAGTGGATGGAATCCCGACTGCGTGAGGATGAGGACTTGGCTGCTGATTACCAGCGTGCACATGAATACTTTTTGTCCAAGCGCAATGACATCGAAGATCTCGGCACCGATTTCTCCGGTGGAGGTATGCCGGATCGCGTGAAGTGCCTGCACGTGCTCATTGCCTACGCCCTGGCTGAGGGGCCGCAGCATTTCCGGTTGGGAACTGAAGCGGTAGCTATGGCCGCCGACCATGGCAAGCTTCGAGGAAGTGCTATCCCCCAGGATTGGCCCACGGTAGAAGATTTGGGAATTGACCTAGCGCAGTTCGATTTTTCTAACGCGGAATAGGAGGAATGCTATGACTCGCGTTGCTGCGATTGATTGCGGAACAAATTCGATTCGCCTGCTCATCTCTGAAGTTCAAGATGATGGCAAGGTCCGCGATATTACTCGTACGATGGAAATCATCCGTCTGGGAGAGGGCGTGGATGCCACAGGTGAAATCGCCCCTGCGGCTCTTGACCGTGCACGCGTGGCCCTGGAGGGCTATGTTCGCCAAATGAAGTTTGAAAAGGTCTCCCGGGTGCGGATGGTCGCTACCTCTGCTACTCGCGATGCTAAGAATCAGCAGGAATTCTTCGATATGACCGCTGAGCTGCTCGGCCAAATCCAGCCAGGTGCTCAGGCAGAAGTTGTTTCGGGTGAGGAAGAGGCCCTGTTGTCCTTTAATGGCGCTGTGGCCGATTTAGAGCCAGACCGCGGTCCCTTTTGCGTGATTGATCTGGGCGGCGGCTCGACTGAGTTCGTTGTAGGAACGGCGGATGGCGAAATCTTGGGTACTCATTCGGCGCGCATGGGGTGCGTCAGGCTGACCGAGCGCATCATGCGCACCGATCCACCTACCGAATCGGAGATCGAGATCGCTTCGGAGTACGTCGGTGAGCGAACAGCCGAGGTCGAGGACATAGTACCTATTTCTAAGGCTCGTACCATCGTCGGCTGTGCGGGCACTTTCACCACACTGTCCGCACTGGCGCAAGGCCTCGAGCGTTACGATGCCGATGCCATTCACGGCTCTGAGCTCCGTTTCGGTGCCCTGCGCGTGCTCTTGCAGCAGCTTATTGCCCTGCCTTCCGACGTCCGCGCCCTCAACCCCGTCATTCACCCCGGCCGTGCCGATGTCATCGGCGGTGGGGCAGTAGCAGTGGAAGGTATCATGCAACTAATCGAGCGAAATTGCGCTGCGCGTAGTTTCTTCATTAGTGAAAAGGACATTCTCGACGGCATTATTGCAGGTCTCGCTGAAGAGGGTACCCCTCGTTAACTCTTGCGGGGGAAGGTAGCCTAAAATATTCCTTGCCTTGCCCCCATAGCCCAATCGGCAGAGGCAGTCGACTTAAAATCGATTCAGTGTGGGTTCGAGTCCCACTGGGGGCACCGTGTGAAGTCTCGAGACATCGTTCCTATGGTGTCTCGAGATTTTGTTTTGGTAAGTCTCCACAGCCTTTATGCGGAAACTGTTCGCAAAACTTTTAGCTACATGGAAAGACTGCGGAACTTTATAGGGCGGTGTCTCGTTGAACAGGATGAGATAGCTAAATTGCACCTCTCTTAGAAAGGACAACCGTGCGTTCAAGCAATCCGGTAATGAGTTCTCTGACCGAAAATAGTACCCGCCAAAATTCTGGATACGGGGACGAAGCTGCTCGTCCAATGACCGTGGATGACGTCGTCACCAAGACAGGCATCACCCTCGGCGTCATCATCGTCGCCGCAGCCATCAATTTTGGGCTGGGAATGGTAAATCCAGGTATTGCCATGGCTTTGACTCTGGTCGGTGGCATCGGTGGCTTCATTACTGTGCTGGTTGCTTCTTTTGGCAAGAAGTGGGGTTCTGCTGCGGTCACACTGATTTACGCCGTATTTGAGGGACTATTCGTTGGTGGCTTCTCCTTCATGTTTGCCAATGTGAACTTCCAAGGTGAAGGCGGAATGGCAATCATCGGCCAGGCAATCGTTGGAACCATTGGTGTATTCATCGGCATGTTGATCGTGTACAAGACCGGTGCAGTTAAGGTGACCCCGAAATTCACCAAGATCCTCTTCGGCTTGGTCGCCGGAGTTGCTGTCATGGCGTTGGTTAACTTCCTGGGTGCAATCTTCTTCGACTTCAACCCTTTGCGTGATGGCGGCCCGATTGCCATCATCTTCTCGCTTGTTTGCATCGTTCTTGGTGCGCTGTCCTTCCTGACTGACTTTGATCAGGCTGACCGTATGATCCGTGCCGGCGCTCCCGCTAGCAATGCTTGGGGCGTAGCTCTCGGCCTCGCTGTGACCTTGGTCTGGCTCTACACTGAGATTCTTCGTTTCTTGAGCTATTTCCAGCGAGACTAATCAACTTTTCACGTAGGCCCGCACTGAGATGCGGGCCTTTTTGCTGCCATAAAACGCTTACAAGCGTGTAATTAGTGGGGTAGTTCGGGGGATAAAGTGAGGGTTTAGGCTTTATTTGGTCTAGAAGGGCGGTCTCAGGAGTAGTACAGCTAATAAGCAGGAAACTTCGCCTTTTAGGCGTTATGGATGTGACATATGGGGCGAATAATTTTGTTAAATCGCCGTTAACCTTCTTGGTTGCGTAGAAAATTTTTGGAGTTCCGTGCATGCTGTGTACCGGAACAGGAAAACGAAGTGAAGAGTTCTCTTCTTCACTATCTTGTTCCTCTCGTCAGAAAGTGAGTGCGCGAAGGATTGTTGTGAAGCGTCAGGTAACCGTAGCAACGTTGATGGTCAGTAGCTCCGTTGTGCTGGGTAGCTGCGTTGCGGACATCGGTACGAGGAGCGCGTCAGAGGAAACCACGAATGTGGACGAGACTGGCGGCATTAGTTCGGCCGACGGTGCAGGGGGAACCAACGGGGACCTGGGGGATGACGCGGACAGCAATCGGGGGGAATCGGCACGCACCGACGGCGAGAAAAATGTGAAAGGCGCCGGCCAATCGGGGGAGGCCGGCGCCACGGGGTCGAGGGAATCTTCCGGCGTCCTACCGCCACTGGGGGAATTCGATCCGGCTGATCCAAGTTTCGAGCTTTTCGATCCGTGTACGGAGATTCCCGGGGAGTATCTCCAAGCTGCCGGGCTCGGCGAACAGATAGAAGAGTCAGAAAGACAATCTGGATTTTCTTTTTGTGCTTTTAGAGGCATTGGAGGTGCGACGGGGTCTGTCATTGGTTTAACTTCGTCACAGCAAGCCTTTAATGCCTCAGCAACACATATTTCTTCACTATCTGACGGTGAAGGACGCAGTATGCCGATAATGCAGATTGAAAGCGAAATGTTTGGGGAAATGTTTTGTACTGTCGGCGTTTCTACGTCGCGCGGGATTCTAAAAGTTAGTCACTCTGGAGAGCAGCCCGAGGACGATGGCCAAACAAAATGTTCGAAGGCCGAAGAAACGCTAAACAACTTTTACTGAATTAAACATCGGGGGAATTATGGAATTGCGACCGGACAACATCATGGCTACGGCTATGATGACTGCGAATTTAAAGGAAGATATTGCAGCATTTGGAGGAGGTACATATTCACCTCTTAATGCTGGGTTTTCTCCTATTACCGGAATTGACCATGTGGGATCAGTACATCAACGAGTTCTTGAAACTGATCCGGGCTCTGCACGGAACTCTATGAAAGCATTTTCAGAGCAGTTGGAATGGCTTCACGAAAGCCTAGGGAGGGAAGCGCGGGGCTTTCAGGCGCAGGAGGACGCGAATAGTAGGGGAATGGAGATTGCGGATGCGGGTGGGGACATAGGCATTGAGTCTATGCCGATTATGAACCAGCCGGAGCCAGGGTACAGTCCCTTCGGGTTTTCTATGCCGGTGGTGAATGTGGGTACAGACATCGTGAAGCTTGCGACGGACCTGATGTCGACACAGATTTGGAATGTGTCGGAGGCAAATGCGCGGTGGAGCTCATTGGCGTCGGAAGTCGACGATATTGTCAGCGGGTTAGAAGAAGCAGCCGGGTCTTTGGAAAGCGAGAATGATAGCGAGGCTACGTCGAGGGCTGCGGCGAAGATTCGGGAGGTGGCGGCGTCGGGAAGCCATTTTGTGGCAAATGCAAAGGTCATGGGGGAGAAGCTAACCGGATTCCATGCCAAGCTCATGGGGATGCAGCCGGCGGCGATGGCTATGGCTATGGAAGTGATGGCAATCCCAGAACCGGTGGAGCGTGAAATTGCGGAAAAGGCCGCATTGGCCATGCTGCAACCAGACCTGCAGCGGTTCGCCATAGAGGCCATGCCTTACCAGCATGCATTGATGGAGCGATCGCCGGCGTCGGGAGGCGGAGGCGTCGATGCGGGACTCGTCGGAGTAGAAGGTGATGGTCAGCGCTACACTACCGAAGCAGTGGTGTGGCCGAAAAAGATTGCTGAGGCGATTGCGCGAGGCGATTTGGGCCCCGGAAACTTTGACGTTGTCAATGGAAACGTGAACGGGTTGGATGCTGTGGGGATGAGCCCGCAGGAAATCAGCGATTTTCACCAGCAGATGCATACTAGTGGCAGAAATGCGCTGGAAGGGCTGGGGCTGGGAGAACAAGTAACCATTGGGGGCAACGAAGTATCCACCCAAGGGGCATCGATGCCGGGGGCTGTCGCAGCGAATGGGGTGATGGGGCAGGTTCCTAGTGGCACAGCACATCCCGTTGGTGCTGGACTGAGTACGGGGGCGCTCAACGGTAGCGGCCCGGTTGCGCCACCAGCTAATGCGCATTCCGCGAGCGGGAGTATGGCACCGATGATGGCATCCGGAAGGCCTGCAGATGCCGGTCGCGGTGCTCTTGGTAAGCAACAGCCACTGCGTGGTGGGTTCGGAGCCGGCCCGGGAATCTTAAGCAGTAGCGCCGATATAAGGCATGCCGGAAGAGGTGCGCAACTGGGCCAAAGCCTTGGACGCGGAACTGGCGCGGCAATTTCCTACGCTGGAGTTGGTTCGCGCGCAGGTCTTGGCGCCAGTACAGGAACCGTAGGAGGACCCGGTATGCGTGCCGGTGCGGGCGGCAGCCTTGGTATTGGAACCGGAAGCGGCGAAAACAGCGCGGCAACGCGCGGGGGCAATGCCGGTCGTTCTACTGGCGGGGCGCGGGCTTATGGCCCGATGATGGGGATGCGCGGTAAGGATAGTGAGAAAAAGCGCGTAAAGTCCGTGACTACGCAGGTCGAAAGGGACCCCAATAAACGCGACCTATTAGGCGAGCCGCCCGCTGTAGTGCCCGGCGTAATCGGGGACTGGGTGCGGGAAGTAAACGTGGAAAAATAACATGAAAAAGGGCCGAGGAAACCCTCGGCCCTTCCGTCTTTTTACTGCTGCGGCAGCTCGGTGGCGGTACCATTCAGGTGCGGCTGTGCTGGCTCCTCAGGGACACCGGACTCAACTACAGGCTGCTGCTCTTGAACAACGGACTCAGGTGCGGAAGAGCTGGTGTCAGCGTCCTTTTGCATTGGGGCCTCACCAGTGAAGGTAGAAGCATTTTCTACCTTGGAATCAGAGTCCTGCTGGTTGGGTGGGTGGCAAGCAGCGAGGGAGAGGCCGGCGGTGAAGACGAGACCAGCGGCAGCGTAACGGGAGAACTTCTTCATGGGGATATGCTCTTTCTCCAAAGTGGTAATTGGCTTAAAGTTTAGGACTCGCGCGGAGTAGCGGCCTTAGCAGAATCATACGGCGCAGCGGATTCGATGGTGACGGAAATGGTCTTGCCATTCGGAGCGGTGTACTCGCGGGTCTCACCTTCCTGCGCGCCGAGGATGGCAGCGCCCAGTGGCGACTGCTCCGAATAGGTTTCCAAATCCTTGTTGTCAGAAGCAGCGGCGCGGGTACCGATGAGGAAGGTCTCCTTATCGTCCTTGTTGCCGTTGTAGTAAACGTGAACTACGGAACCAGTGTGGGCTACACCCTCCTGAACAGCACCGCGCTCGGTGGTGGCATTCGCGAGGACCTCAGAGATCTGCTTGATGCGGGCCTCTTCCTGGTCCTGCATTTCACGAGCAGCATCGTAACCGGCGTTCTCCTTGAGGTCGCCTTCCTCACGGCGCTCGTTGATCTCAGCCGCGACTACTGGGCGATGATCGATAAGCTCCTGCAGCTCGGCCTCGAGCTTCGCCTTGGTTTCTGGGGTGATGTACTGCTTTTGCTGCTCAGCCATTCTGCAACCTTCCGTAGATAGGAATTGTGGTCAAAGCCCCTAGTTGTCCCTGGGGCCATAAGTAAAAGTGGAACTAGGCAAATGCCCAGTTCTAGGCGCTACAAATCCTAGCACACGCGGCTAGCGGCTTTCCGCGTAGTCAGGGTTATCCATATCCAAGTATTCGGGGATATTGCCAGAGCAACCATAAGCGCCGCCAGCGACGGCGCGGGCGTTGGTCGGGACGTCAACAGCGATACGCTGGGTTTCATTTCCGCCAGCGGGAACAGGAAACTCGCGTCGGCCTACTTCGGACTTGGAATAATCAAAGGCTTGGACAATGCAATAAGCCTCTTCATCGGTGTGGTTACGGGTGACGTCGACCCAGACGCGGGTGGTGTCATCGCTCAAAACCTCTTGGGTCACGATGGAAACCTGCGCGTTCACGCGCTCCTTTTGTTGAAAGTACCGGAAGCCAAAGAAGATGAGCGCGATAAAAATGGCGATAAAGATCAGCACCAGCGCCTTATTAGTCCAGCTACCTGAGTTCTTTTCAGAAGGCCCCCGAGAGCCATAGCGGGCGGCTGAGCGAGATTTTCCGGCGGAAGTCATGCTTCCCACTCTAGCCGAGGACCACTGTTTTCCAATTATCTACTAGGATAATCATCTGTTCAAAGAACCTAGATTTATAAGGGGATGGATTTTCAGTGAGCGATTTTCGCCTACTAGCTATCCACGCGCACCCGGACGATGAGTCTTCCAAGGGGGCTGCAACCACCGCGCGCTATGCCGCAGAAGGCAACGAGGTTTTGGTGCTGACCTGTACCGGCGGCGAGCGCGGCGATGTGATTAACCCCGCCATGGACCGCCCTGGGATCAAGGAACATATGGGCGAGGTTCGTCGGGAAGAAATGGCTAAAGCTGCGCGTGCGCTAGGCGTGCACCATCGCTGGCTGGGCTACGTCGACTCCGGTTTGCCGGATCCGGTTGAAGGCAAGTCTATGGAAGAGCTGCTACCGGAGGGCTGCTTCGCGTTGCAGGGAGACGACACCGTTGCGCAGGAATTTGTCCAGGTGATCCGCGAGTTTCGCCCACACGTCATCATCACCTATGACGAAAATGGCGGGTATCCGCACCCAGATCATTTGATGGTGCATAGGGCCTCGATGATTGCGTGGGAAAAGGCCGACGATGCCGAGTATCACCCAGAGTTGGGTGAGGCGTGGACGCCGCTAAAGCTGTACTACTCGCATGGCTTCGTCTATCAGCGCATGAAGATGTTCCATGATTTGCTCTTGGAGGAGGGCAAAACTAGCCCCTATGGGCCGATGCTGGCGCGCTGGGACACCGCGTTTGGAGATATCATGGCGCGTGTAACGACCCAGGTGGAATGCGCAGACTATTTCAGCAATCGCGAAGAGGCTCTGCGTGCGCATGCCACGCAGATTGATCCGGCTGGTGCTTTCTTGGCGACGTCGGTGGAGGTACAGCAACGCCTGTGGCCCACCGAGGAGTTTGAGCTGGCGAAAACCCGCGTTTCTACCTCCTTGCCAGAAAACAACCTTTTTGCAGGCATCGAAGAAAAAGAGGAGGCTTAAGACATGAGCGTGTATGGCTCTTTCGTTCTAGCCACAAATGATGCATTTGTACTTGCTCAAGGCACCCAGGGCGCCGAAGGCGGTCCAATGGGTCCTGAATTTGGCAAAGCTTCGCCCATCGGCTTGCTGATCTTGGCCCTAATGGGAGTTGCAGTGTTAATCGCGGGATGGAATTTTCACCGCCGTTACTCACGCTTCCGCCGCCGCATGATGTTTGCGGAAGACCACGGTATCGATCCATTTGATGAGGAAGCCGTGGATGAGGCGATGAAAGAAGCTGGCATTTACGATAACCGCAAAAAGTCCATTTTCTAGGCGGATAGACTAATGAGCGTGAGTTCTCTCAAACAGCTGGCTTACCCGGTTTATGAAGCCCGTCTGGCGCGCCTTATTAAAGGCAAGCCGCAGCCCAAACACATTGCCATCATGGCCGATGGCAATCGCCGGTGGGCGCGCGAGGCTGGTTTTACCGATATCAGCCACGGTCACCGCCAAGGCGCGAAGAAAATTGGAGAGATGATCTCATGGTGCAGCGATACCGATATCGAAGTAGTCACCATCTATTTGCTGTCCACGGAGAATCTAAAGCGCAGCGAACAAGAAGTAGAGCTGCTCTTTGACATCATCTCGGATGTGGTTACGCACCTATCCCACAGCGATGTCGGTTGCCAAGTCCGCCTTGTCGGCCACCTTGATCTGCTCCCGGATGATATTCGCCAGCGCATGGTGGCGGCGGCAGCGGAAACTAAGGACAATACCGGAGTCATCGTCAATGTGGCAGTGGGATATGGCGGACGCCAAGAAATCGTAGACGCAGTGCAGAACTTGGTGCGCGCGGAAGCCGAGAAGGGAACCTCTGCTGCGGAGATGGCGGATCGCGTTACCGCGGATTCCATTGGCGAGCACCTGTACACTAAGGGGCTTCCGGACCCAGACCTGGTTATCCGTACCTCTGGTGAACAACGACTTTCGGGCTTTCTCCTATGGCAGGCCGCGTACTCGGAGATCTGGTTTACAGATACCTACTGGCCGGCATTCCGCAAGGTGGATTTTCTCCGTGCCCTGCGGGACTATTCCCAACGTTCGCGCCGCTTTGGTAAATAAGCGCTAGAGCTTGCGCATCCGCACTTGTTCCACCAAGTGATGCGAGCCCTTTTTGAGTACGAGAGAGGCTCGTATGCGGGTGGGCAGGATATTTTCTACGAGGTTGGGCAGGTTGATGGACTGCCAAATTTCACGGGCTTGGGCGCGCGCTTCCTCATCGTCCATATCTGCAAAGGCAGAGAAGTGGGCATTAGGTTCGCGGAAAGCGGTGTGGCGCAGGGTGAGGAAGCGATTAATATACCACTGCTCGATATCATCGGTGCGGGCATCAACGTAGACTGAAAAGTCAAAGAGATCCGCCACGGTGAGCGTAGGGCTTGTTTGCAACACATTGAGACCCTCTAGGATCAGGATGTCAGGTTGATGGACTTCCTGGTATTTTCCGTCCACGATGTCATAGCTGATATGCGAATACAGTGGAGCCTTGACCAGTGGCTTTCCTGATTTTACGTCGGTGACAAAGCGGAGCAATGCGCGCCGGTCATAGGATTCCGGAAATCCCTTGCGCTGCATGAGTCCGCGTTCTTTTAAGGTCTTGGTGGGGAAGAGGAAGCCGTCGGTAGTAACGAGCGCGACCTCGGGGTGAGAATCCCAACGCTGCAGCAGCACCTGTAGGAGACGGGCAGTGGTGGATTTTCCTACCGCCACCGAACCTGCCACGCCGATGACAAACGGAACGTGCGTTGGAGGATTTCCTAAGAAGGATTCAGTAGCTGAGGTGAGCTGCTGGCGCGCTGTGACCTGCATGTGGATAAGGCGGGAGAGAGGGAGGTAGACATCAGCCACCTCATCTAGGTCAATGCGGTCTCCTAGGCCGCGAAGTTTTTCAACCTCGGTCTCCGTGAGCACCTGGGGCATGGATTTACGCAAACCACGCCAGGTCTCGCGGTCAAAATCTAGGTAGGGACTCGAATCCAATGTGCGCGCCATGGCTCTATTGTCGCACTTGCCTAATCCATGGGTAAAAGTATGCCCCCTTCGGGTGCTGGGCACGATAAGATATGCAGCAGCCCATACCGCTTGATATTGAGAAGGGGACCACACTTTATGGCTTCTTTTACCTCTGACCTCCGCGACCTTGACCCGGACGTATTCGGCGCTATCCAGGGAGAGATTTCCCGCCAGCGCGAAACTCTGGAAATGATCGCTTCTGAGAACTTTGTGCCTCGCGCCGTGCTCCAGGCGCAGGGCTCCGTGCTCACCAATAAGTACGCTGAAGGCTACCCAGGCCGCCGCTACTACGGAGGCTGCGAGCATGTCGACGTCGTGGAGGACCTGGCTCGTAACCGCGCGAAGGAGCTTTTTGGCGCGGAATTCGCCAATGTTCAGCCACACTCCGGTGCGCAGGCGAACGCTGCGGTGCTGTCCACCATTGCTGAGCCAGGAGACAAGATTTTGGGCTTGTCCCTCGCTCACGGCGGTCACCTGACTCACGGCATGAAGTTGAACTTCTCCGGCAAGCTTTATGATGTTGCCGCCTACGAGGTGGACCCAGAGACCATGCGCGTGGACATGGATAAGCTGCGGGAGCAAGCGCTGAAAGAGAAGCCAAAGGTTATTATTGGTGGCTGGTCTGCTTACCCGCGCACCATGGATTTTGCGGCCTTCCGTGAAATTGCTGATGAGGTCGGCGCTTACCTATGGGTAGATATGGCTCACTTCGCTGGCCTCGTGGCCGCCGGCCTGCACCCGAGCCCGGTGCCGCACGCTGATATCGTGTCCACCACCGTGCACAAAACCCTGGGTGGCCCACGCTCCGGCATGATTTTGGCCAAGCAGGAGTATGCCAAGAAGATCAATTCCAACGTCTTCCCAGGGCAGCAGGGCGGACCGCTGATGCACGTAGTCGCTGCGAAGGCCATTGCCATGAAGATTGCCGCGACCGAGGAGTTTAAGGAGCGCCAAGAGCGCACCTTGGAGGGTGCTCGCATTCTGGCGGAGCGCCTTACCGCGGAGGATGCTAAGGCGGCTGGCGTGGACGTGCTCACCGGCGGCACCGACGTGCACTTGGTCTTGGCTGACCTGCGAAATTCCGAGTTGGATGGCCAGCAGGCAGAGGATCTGCTGCATGAAGTAGGCATCACTGTTAACCGCAATGCCGTCCCGAATGACCCTCGTCCGCCGATGGTCACGTCTGGCCTGCGCATTGGTACCTCTGCGCTGGCAACCCGCGGTTTGGATGCTGAGGCCTTTACCGAGGTCGCAGATATCATCGGCACCGCCTTGGTACAGGGCAAGAACGCCGATGTGGAGGCCCTCCGCGCACGCGTGGACAAGATTGCCCAGCACTACCCGCTGTATGAGGGCCTCGAGGACTGGAAGCTGGTCTAGTCCTTTACCTCATGTCCACGGGCCTGCGCCATGGTGGCGCGGGCCTGCTGGAGCCATTCTGGTTGCTCTTGGAGGAGCTGATTGATTTCCGCTGTGGTTAGCGGCTTATCCATATCGTTTTTCTTGAGCGCGGTAACAGAGATGCCTAGCTTATGGGCGACTTCCGGGCGGGGGTGAGGACCCTCGCGACGCAAGGTTTGCAGCCACTCGGGCGGGTTATGCTGCAATTCGCGCAGCTCTTCGTGGCTAATGGCACTATTTTGAAACTCGTCCGGCGCAGCGGGCAGGTAGATGCCAAGCTTCTTCGCTGCGGTCTGGGCACGCATGGCGGTGCCGGATGGTTGCTTATGTTCTTCAGTCACGCTTTTACCGTAGCACTTTCAGTAGACTGTCCTCTATGCTGCGCTTAGCTTTTGCCACCGGTACGGAGCCTGGAAAGTGGTTCCGCCGATTCGAAGAAAATACTGCTCATGGTGGTTTATACACCGTTGATGCAGACGATGCGCTAGCTCCGCTGCTAGGTGGAGAGGTGGATGTGGCCCTCGCGCGTCTGCCGGATGCCCGCGTGGATGACTCCTTTCATGTGGTGCGCCTTTATAAAGAGGCTCCAGGAATTGCGGTTCCGAAGGACTCGGTCTATGCCGAAGTAGGCGAGGAACTCACGCTTGCCGACGTCGCAGATGAACACCTCAACTACCGCCTCGCCGATTCCGGGCTCGTTGATGTCCCCGCGGTCCGCGATGCCCTCCAAGTGGTGGCAGCCAATGTGGGAATCGCGATTGCACCGCGCCCCCTGCTCAAGGTGCTCAGCAAGAAACAGGTGGTGCCACTCGGGCTAAAGGATGAGTCCGTGCCGGTGACGGAGATTGCGCTGGTATGGCGCAAGGAGGATGACGGAGAGGCAATTCAGGACTTCGTGGGCGTCGCCAAGGGCCGCACCGCACGGTCCTCACGGCAGGAGAAACCGAAGCGAAGCGCCAGGGAAAAGGCGAGGGCTAAGCAAGCGCGAAGAAACGTTAACAATTCGTTACAAAATAAAAAGAAGGCTTTTAAGCAGCGCAAACGGAGGTAGTACTTTAGTATTTGCTGTCTGCTTCCTGTCCGTGTGGGTGGCGCCCGCTGGGTGGTGTCATTACGGTGGGTTTCGTTCGTCATGAAGGGCGATTTAATAAAAATTAGAATTAACTTACTTTCTTGATGAAAGGATGATGCAGAAATGCAGAAGATGACTCGTCGTATCGTAGGTGGCTTTGCTGCCGCAACCCTGTCCGTTGCTCTCGTAGCTTGCTCCGATGCCGAGGATGCAGCTAACGACGCTAAGGACACCGCCGGTTCCGTAGCAGCTGATGCTTCCGACGCTGCTGGCTCCGCCGTTGATGAAGCTACCTCCGAAAAGGATAAGGACGCGGAATCCTCCGAGTCTGAGGATGCGGATGGTTCCGAGTCTGAGGATGCTGATTCCAAGGACGGCGACACCAAGACCGTCTCCACCGCCAATGGCGACCAGGAGGTTCCGGCAGCTCTGGCGTCTGCCATCGAGGAGAAGAAGGCTGAGTGGGGCGACGTACAGAGCGTAGAGTCCTCCGATAAGGGTTCTTTGGCAACCTTCGATGGCGGCAACCTGCTGGCTATGGCTAAGGATGGCGATGAGGCTCAGCCAATCGTCGGCAAGATCGCTGAAACCTGGAAGGAGCAGGGCGGTCTGGACGCAGAGGTAGGCCTGCCTAAGGCTGCCGAGGAGAAGGCTACTGAGGGCAAGGGCTGGACCCAGCAGTTCGACAATGGCGTTATCTCCTGGCTCCAGGATGAGAGCGGCAAGTTCACCTCTTCCGTAGAGAAGTAAAAAGCTCTTTTTGAGGTAATCCCTTCGCAGCATCTGCTGCGGAGGGATTTTTCGTTTTCTTAAAGTTCATCTTGCACCCATGTAATTTCAACCTTCGGTGCCTACGTTGGGTGGCAACCCCGGAATTTGGGGCTATACGGAAGAAGTTTGATCTACCGCATTTCAAGGGAGAACCCTGCCACCATGACTCGTCCCTCTGTACTTTCTACTCCGCTTGCCACAACCGATAACACCGTCGCTACCAAGACTTATGTAGTGGATACCTCGGTCTTGCTTTCTGACCCTTGGGCTCTGCGCAAATTCGCAGAGCACGATGTGGTCCTTCCCGTTGTGGTTATCTCTGAACTGGAAGGAAAACGTCATCACCCAGAGCTTGGCTGGTTCGCCCGCCAAGCTCTTCGCTTTTTGGAGGAACTGCGCGCTACCTATGAGGCGCTAGACCAGCCTGTCCCCGTGAACGTAGATGGCGGCACCCTGCGCGTGGAATTGAACCATCAAGACCAATCCTTGTTGCCCTCTGCCTTCCGTGGCCCAGAGGGGGACCACCGTATCTTGGCCTGCGCCCTCAACCTTGCACACGAAGGTAAAGATACCGTGCTAGTCACCAAGGACGTGCCACTGCGCGTGAAAGCCGGCGCAGTGGGTGTACAGGCGGATGAGTACCACGCCCAGGATGTGGTTCTGACCGGCTATACCGGAATGGCAACCGTGCAAACCAGCTCGGATGTCATCGACGCCCTCTACCGTGATGGGGAAGTCATGCTAGACGGCATTCACACTGAAAAGGGCACTGCCGTGGAGGAGCTACCAGTCCATTGCGGACTTACCCTAGTAGCGGGAGCGCAGTCCGCGCTGGGGCGCATCACCGCGGAAGGTGTGGTGGAGCTCGTGCGCGGCGATAGCAATGCCTTCGGCCTGCAAGGACGCTCCGCGGAGCAGCGCATAGCTTTGGACTTGCTGATGGATCCAAATATCGGAATCGTCTCCATTGGCGGACGCGCCGGCACTGGTAAATCGGCACTCGCCCTGTGCGCCGGATTGGAAGCTGTACTCGAGCGCGGCGAACACCGCCGTATCGTAGTCTTCCGCCCGATGTATGCGGTAGGTGGGCAGTCGTTGGGATACCTTCCGGGCACCGAATCGGACAAGATGAACCCATGGGCGCAGGCAGTCTATGACACCTTGGAAGGCTTGGTGTCTGAAAACGTCATGGAAGAAATCCATGAGCGCGGCCTGATTGAGGTCTTGCCCTTGACGCATATTCGCGGCCGCTCCCTGCATGATGCCTTCGTCATTGTGGACGAGGCACAGTCCTTGGAGCGCAATGTCTTGCTCACCGTGCTCTCTCGGCTGGGCAAGGGCTCGCGGGTGGTGCTCACCCATGACGTAGCGCAGCGCGATAACCTGCGCGTGGGCCGTCACGATGGCGTCCAGGCAGTGATTGAAAAGCTCAAGGGGCACGAGCTTTTTGCGCATATTACGCTGCAGCGCTCTGAGCGTTCCGCCATTGCAGAGCTCGTCACCGACCTGCTGGAAGGCGGCGATTAGGCCAGGCATGTTCGCGTATGGCGATCGTGATGTGTACAGCGTGGCGAAGCTGGGCATTGCCCAGTAATAATGTTGCATATGAGCGAGAACGCCAAGCAGACGTCTTCGGACGAAAAGAAGAAAGATTTCCGCATCCGCCCCTTTACCGCGGCGGACTATCCCCAGATGCGAGAGATCTATGAACAGGGACTCAATACTGGGCACGCCACCTACGAGACCCGATCCCTGACCTTTGAAGAATTCAAAGCCGGCAAAATCATGCCCTCGGTGCATGTGGCTGTTGAAGCCGATGATGATTCGAAGGTCTTGGGATGGGTGTCTGCGGCGCCGGTATCTACCCGCACCGTCTTCCACGGAGTAGTGGAGGATTCTATTTACTTGGGCTCCGAGGCGCAGGGCCGCGGCATCGGCGGCGCACTTTTGGATCGCTTGATTGAGGTATGTAAGGACCTGCACAAGTGGGCTATCCACTCGTGGATCTTCCCTGAAAACGCCGGTTCTGCGGGGCTGCATAAGTCCCGTGGATTCGTGAAGGTGGGCACTTACTCTCACATGGCGAAGATGACCTACGGCGAGCTTGCGGGCCAGTGGCGAGATACCGATGTGTACGAGCTGCTTTTGCCCAAGCCGGAGGAAAAGAAGCGTTAGCTTTTCCCAGCGCACAGGAATAAAGTTAAGAGAGTATTCGTACGCTATCTCTCTAAGGCTTTTAAATGTCTGTGCGTACTCGTGCCCTTGCTTTGTCCACCGTTGCGGCTATGACGGCAGGGGCGCTTTCTGTTCCTACAACGGGAGCCGTGTCCTATCCCTCCGCAGGCTCGGTGCCTGTTGCCCAGTTGGACATCAACCAGGTTGATGGTGGTGTGGCCTATGTGTTTGCCACTCCTGAGCTACAGTCCCATATCGAGACGGTGACCCGCCAGTTGCATGAGTTGCGCGCCAAGTCCTGGGATGCCAATCTTCCGTTTGCTGGTGCTAGGCTTCGCGACGTCGCACCGGACCGCACCGCATATATCAACGGCATATCCTGGAGCAGGGGATTGGAACACTCCGCGATGCAGCGCGCTGCGGAGGAAAACTACGATTTTGATCATCGCCGTGGAGACGGGGAGGAGCCGTGGACGGTAAAGTCCGGCGCCTTTTTCGCAGAAAACCTCACCACTTCACCGATGGAACGCGCCATTGCTAACTGGTCTACTGATGGCGGTTCTGGCAGCGAGTGGAATCAGCTCATTCGCTCTAACGGTTCCTATTCTGACGGTGCGGGGCATATTTACAGCTTGCTTAACCCAGCCAACCACTATTTTGCCCAGGCACAGGTTGGCAGCACGACGGCCGGCCATTATTCCGAGCACGCGGTGTCGGGCGCCCCAGAGCGCCTCGAAGGACGGCACGCATTTCCCATTGCGGTACCGGAAGCCGCACTGGCAAGCGCGGCTATACGTTTTAGCGGCGGTACCCATGTGGGCGATTCCGGCAGCATTGGTCTCAGCATTGCGGGATGGGACGGTGCCCGGTTAGGGGGTGCCGGGGTCATCGCTAACCTCGTCCGATCCGGAGGTTCATGCGGTGCATCCTGACGGCACATATGAGGCTTTGCAGGAAGGCACGGCTGAGGTGCGTATTACTCCATACCTGCTGCGCAACGGCGAAACTCGCCCGGCCGGGGAAGCACTGAACCAGACGGTAGCGGTCACTAAGAGGCCAGCGATAAGCGGCAGTGGCGGAGGATCGAGCGCCGGCGCGGCAATCGGCATCATTGCCGCCATCGTTGCCATTTTGGGAATTGGGTCCCAAGTTCTGCGGCAGATGGGTTTCTGGCAATAAAAACACCCCGCCAAGGGCGGGGTGTGGGGGCCGCTACATCGTAGGAACGTCCCAGGGGCCGAACCAGCGCTGCGCCGATGAGCGCATGTTATCGCTCAAGCGGCTAAAGCGCGGGATCGGGATACCGTGTGCGCGGGCTAAGGAAACTAGATAGTCCCTAGTGCGCCATACCTCGATGGGGTTGGCATGAACATCCAACGCCGCCTGCAGGCCGCCAGGAGCATAGCCGAGGGCGGATTCAATGGGGGCGTTGGCAAGCGGGAGTGCATCGCGCAAGGCATGCAGTTCTTGGCTTGTAGCCTCAGTTTCTGCAGGTGTGCGCGACATTAGTCAATGGTTTCCTTCAGTCGCTCCTCGCGCAGAGGCAGGAGGAGAAGGAGCGCGACGATGACCAACGGAACCATCAGAGCGATAACCGGGGTCAGGCCGTCATTATAGGAATTGAGGATTGCTTCCTCGATTGGCTTGGGGAAGGACGCGACCAGATCTGGGGTGAGGCTATTGGCACCGCCGTCGGCATTGCCAAACTTTTCTGCATAGGCGGCGCCCTCAGGGCCCATCTTTTGGAAGGCTTCTGGCATGCGGGTGGCCATCTCATCCTTCATATTGTGGATGAACATGGAGCCAACCAGGGAAGCACCCAGTGCGGAACCGATTTGGCGGAAGAAGTTATTCGCCGCGGTAGCGGTACCCACCTGGGACAGTGGGAAGGAGTTCTGGACGATGAGCACGAGGACCTGGATAACCATGCCCAGGCCGATGCCGAAGACCAAGAACTCGCAGCCCAGCTGCTTCAGGGAAGTCTCTACGGTCAGGTGAGACATCCAGAACAATGCACCAGCGGTAATGGCTAGGCCGATGATGGGGTAGACCTTGTAGTGGCCGGTGCGGGCAATGATGAAGCCCACGCCAGTGGAGGTGCCGATAAGGCCCACCATCATCGGAATCATCATCAGACCCGCCTTGGTTGGGGTCAGGGTGTGCACCATCTGCAAGTAAGTAGGCATGTAGCCCAGAACACCGAACATTGCCAGACCCAGCACCACGCCGGACAAGGTGGTAAGGGCCATGTTGCGGTTTTTGAACAGGCGAACTGGAATGAGCGGTTCCTTGGCGCGCAGCTCCACCAGGATGGTGATGATGGCGCCAATGATGGTGATGGCACCCAAGGTGAGGATCATCGACGAGCCCCACTCGTACTCGGTGCCGCCCCAGGTGGTCATGAGGATAAGGGACGCGGTGGTAATAGCGATGAAGGTTGCGCCGAGCCAGTCGAAGCGCTTCATGTCGGCTTCACCGACGCGCAGGTGCAGCACCAAGGTGCAGACGATGATGGCGAGGATGCCCAGTGGGATGTTCATCCACATGCCCCAGCGCCAACCAGGGCCATCGGTGAACCAGCCGCCGAGAACGGGGCCGAGGACGGAAGACAGGCCAAAGACGCCGCCCATGATGCCCATGAACTTGCCGCGCTCACGGGAAGAGGTGACCTCGGCGATGATGGATTGCGAAGAGATCATCATGAATCCAGCGCCAAAGCCTTGCACGGCGCGGGCGATAATCAGCAGCGACATGGAGTTGGCAAAGCCACCGAGGGTGGATCCCACGACGAAGGTGGCGATACCCCCAATGTAGAGCCACTTGCGGCCCAACATGTCACCCAGCTTGCCGGAGATAGGCATGGCGATGGTCATGGTGACAAGGAAGGCGGAGATGACCCAACTCATGTGGTCGACGCCGCCGAGCTCACCAACGATGGTTGGAAGAGCAGAAGAGAAAATCATTTGGCCCAAGGAGCTCATCAGCATGGTGAGCATTAGGGCCGAGAAAATAAGCCCGAGGTTATCGGCGCGGGACTGGCCCTGGGAAGGGGCTTTAGCAGCCGTATCTACCATCGCATTCCTTTCATAAAGTCTGTTATTAGCGTGAGGGAAGTATCGAGACGCGCGCCGAGGTCTAGGCTGCAATCTGCATCCGGGGATGCCATCGCCAACCAGAGTGCCTCACGGACGAGGCCGGCGATGAGCATCGCCTCGGTGCTAGAAGAGCAGTTGTCAAGGACGCGAAGCTCCGGTTCTTTGTTAAGGCGCTCTTCAATGAGATCGATGAGCTCAATGGATTTTGCTCGCTTCCGGCTTATTGCCGCCGCAGCTGCATCTGGATCATTGGAGATGCGTTTGCGGCGATCCCGGATAGTCGGGTTGATGTGGTGGCCTTCCATATGCCGTCTGACCAACTGAAGGACGAGGTCTACCATGCTGGTCGTTGGCTCATTAAGGAAGAGTTCCCGCATCTCTTCCGTAAACTCGGTGCTTGGAGCGCCCAAAACGGCGGATTCCTTGGAATCGAAGTAATTGAAGAAGGTGCGCCGAGAAATACCGGCTACTTCGCAGATCCGCTCAATGGTGACTGCGCTAAAGGACTGTTCATCCACCAGTTTTGTGGCGGCATCCTCTATGCGCAGGCGCGTCTCGAGACGTTTCTGCTCGCGTAGTGATAGTTCTTCTTGCACGCCATGCAACGTTACACTCGGTGCAAACTTGCACCAAGTGCAAAAAGGGTGATTTTAGAGGTGCATCCTTCTTTATGTGAGATGTGCCATTGCTCTTGCCGACGTCCCCCTTACCCCAGGCATGCGAAACCCCGCCCGGGTCCTGCCCGGGCGGGGTAGCGGTGCGGCGGATACTTAGAAGTTATCGCGGTCGCGGTTAGTCATGCTCAGCACATCGAGGTGCTTATCCAGCTCTTCCTCGGTGAGGTTTTCGCCATCGACAAAGCCCAAATCAATGACGGCCTGGCGAACAGTGATCTTCTCATGCAAGGCATGCTTGGCGGCCTTGGCCGCGTTCTCGTAACCAATAGCAGAGTTGAGCGGGGTCACGATGGAAGTGGAAGACTCCGCAAAGTGCTTCATGCGGTCCTCGTTGGCCTCGATGTGATCGATGCACTTATCGGCGAAGACGCGGGAGGCATTGGACAGCAGGCGAGCAGACTCGAGCACGTTGCGTGCCATCATCGGGATGAAGACATTGAGCTCGAAGTGGCCCTGGGCACCGCCGAAGGCGACTGCGGCGTCATTGCCCACCACCTGGCCGGCTACCATGGTGACGGCCTCCGGAATGACCGGGTTGACCTTACCCGGCATGATGGAAGAACCTGGCTGCAGGTCCTTCAGGTGAATCTCTGCCAGGCCGGTCAGTGGGCCAGAACCCATCATGCGGAGGTCATTAGCAATCTTATTAAGGGACACAGCAACCGCGCGCATGGCGCCGGAGAACTCCACCAAGCCATCGCGTGCGGCCTGTGCCTCAAAGTGGTTCTCTGCTTCCTTTAGTTCCGCAACACCGGTGAGCTTCTTGAGCTCTTCGGTGACCTTAGCGCCAAAGTCCGCAGAGGTATTCAGGCCGGTGCCGGTGGCGGTACCGCCGATGGCCAGCTCGCCCAAGCGTGGCAGGGTGGCCTCGATCCGCTCGATGCCCAGCTCAATCTGGCGGGCGTAGCCACCGAATTCTTGACCGAGGGTAACCGGGGTGGCGTCCATCAAGTGGGTACGGCCCGCCTTGACCACGTCGGCGAATTCCTTGGCCTTCTTGCTCAGGGACTCGTGCAGAACCTTCAAGCCCGGAATGAGGTCATTAACGGCGGCCTCAGTAGCGGCAACGTGGGTGGCGGTGGGGAAAGTGTCATTAGAGGACTGGCCCATATTCACGTGGTCATTCGGGTGAATCTCCACGCCATTCTGGTGTGCCAAGGAGGCGATAACCTCATTGGTATTCATATTGGACGAGGTGCCCGAACCAGTCTGGAAAACGTCGATAGGGAAAGCATCATTGTGCTTGCCCTCGGCGATTTCAGTAGCGGCGGCGATAATGGCATCGGCCTTGTCCGCGTCCAACTTGCCGGAATCCTTATTTACCTGGGCGCAGGCTGCCTTGAGCAGGCCAAGAGCGCGAATCTGCGCATTTTCCAGGCCACGGCCGGAGATAGGGAAGTTGTCCACTGCGCGCTGGGTCTGTGCGCGCCACAGGGCATCTGCAGGAACCTTTACTTCGCCCATGGTGTCATGTTCGATGCGGTATTCAGTCATGTGAAGATCACCTCAGTTAATTGGGTAGTGTGTGCTTTCCAGTATGGCGGAGATCTACCAGGAGGGCCGCCTTCGGGGGTGCCCCCTAGTTTTTGGTCGGGGTGGTGTAATCCACTACGGAATATTCCTGCAGCTTGGATAGCTTATGGATGGAGTCGATGTAGCGGATGGTGCCGGACTTGGAACGCATAACCAGTGAGCGGGTAGTAGCGCCGGAATTGCGGTAGGAAACACCGCGCAGCATGTCACCATTGGTCACGCCGGTGGCAGCGAAGTAGCAGTTTTCGGAGGAGACCAAGTCAGTGGTCTTGAGGACGCGGTCCAAATCGTGGCCGGCTGCGCGGGCCTTTTCTGCTTCCTCTTCATCCTTTGGCCACAGCTTGCCTTGGATTTCGCCGCCCATGCAGCGCATAGCGCAGGCGGTGATGATGCCTTCTGGGGTGCCGCCGATGCCCATCATCATGTCGATGGAGTTGGAATCCTGGCAGGTGGCGATGGCGCCTGCAACGTCGCCATCCATAATGAGGCGTACCTTGGCATCTGCGGCGCGAATTTCCGAGATGAGCTGCTCGTGGCGCGGGCGATCAAGGACCACCACGGTCAGATCTTCGGGGCGAATATTCTTGGCCTTAGCCACGGAGTTAATGTTCCACTCCACTGACTCGTTGATGTCGATAGCGCCGACTGCTTCTGGGCCAACAGCAATCTTTTCCATGTAGAAGACTGCGGAAGGGTCATACATGGTTCCGCGCTCTGCGGCCGCGATGACGGAGATAGCGTTGGGGCGGCCTTCTGCCATCAAACGAGTTCCGTCAACGGGGTCCACGGCGATATCCATGGCGGCGCCCTCGCCGGTGCCTACTTCTTCGCCGTTAAATAGCATAGGGGCCTCATCCTTTTCGCCCTCACCAATGACAACGACGCCGTTCATTGCAACGGAGTTGATGAGCTTACGCATGGCGTCGACCGCCGCGCCATCGCCCTCATTCTTCTGGCCGCGGCCTACCCAACGGCCGGAAGCGAGCGCTGCTGCCTCAGTGACACGGACCAGTTCCATCGCCAGGTTGCGGTCAGGAAGATAAGACGTATTTTCGGACATGTGTAGTGGTTGCCTTCCATAGTTTTCTCATCGAGGGGTGTTCCCCTTGATGCTCTACCTTTCCATTCTCGCACTTTTTTGCTCTAATGGGTCTGATTTTGCGCCCCATTTGTGGGGGATTCATCAAACTTTCGGGGGAGAATGGGCCGTGTGGCTTTTTGGAAGCACACCGTGCGATACTAAGGCGCGTGGCTGCAGAAGAAAGACCAAAGATTTTTGAAGGCGCGAAGGATATCTCCCTGTCCCTCGCCGTCGTGGTGATCATGATGCTGCTGGCCGTAGGAGCGACCGGCCTATGCTCGATCAATTCCGAAACTCAACAGGGAGCGGTGCAGGAAGTGGATGAACAAACCTTCCTTGAAACCCAAGCTCGCGCAGGAATTGGCGCTATTCGCAATCCTGATATGCCAGAGGGCTGGGAGGCTAATGCTGCCCGCCGCGTTGATATGGGAGGAGAAAACGCCACCGTGGTCAGCTGGGTGACCGCTGACCAAGGGTTTGTGGAGTCTACTCAGACACAGGTGGCGGCCGATGATGCGGGTAAGGAATACGACGCCAACTACCGCGGCATCGAATCTGCCCGTGAGGTCAAAGGGCACCAAGTGCGGGTACTAGAAAGTGATGACGACTCCGTGCGCCGCCTGTGGGTGACAGATTTGGGCGACGCCCGCCTCATTATCTCCGGTGCCGCAGACGATAGCGATTTTGAGGCTGCTACCGCTGCGTTTATCGACGCCGCACCTATAGCCGAAAAATAACCTCGCCCAATCCTTCTGCCGCAGCGGTGGCGCTAAGACCGTCGCCGGCCTGGGCAATGACCTCTGCGAGGGATTCCTCATCTAAGCCGCTAAGGCGCGTCTTTCCTACAAAAACATCGATGCGCTCACGCTGGGAACGCTGCGGATAAATAGCGATTTCGCGTACCTTATCGCCTGTAAAGCGCAGCACCACGGATTGGGAGAAATAGCTCACCTCGTCATCATCGCGGGTATGTGCTGGGCCAAAGAATTCCTCTACGAATTCCCGGGAGTCTCCCGCCATGATGGAACCGGCGGCCGCAGACCTCGACACAAAATCCACCCGCTCACCTGGATACCCATAAATCTGCACTACTCGTCTCCTTCTGCGTCTGCTTTTTCGGCCCTCTCGAGCGCTGCTTCAACGCGCTTTGCTGCGCCGTCTAGATGTGCCTCGCACGTTCGGGCAAGGGCCTCGCCGCGCTCCCAATACTTCAATGACTCATCCAAGCCCATCTGCCCGAGCTCTAAGATCTTTACGGTTTCAATGAGCTCGTCTCGGGCTTGCTCATAACTCAATTTTTCTACTGGGGTAAAAGCATCCTGGCCTGGTTGACCGGTGCCAATGGTGTCCTCTGACATTGTTTTCTCCTTGTTCGGTGATTAATCGGCGGCCTGGGAGGCCATAGAAACAGCGGTAATAGACCCATCGCCCACGCGGATGCGCAGTTGCGCGCCGGGAGGGGATTGCTCATAAGAGGTGACAACTTCGGGGCCGGAGCCATCTTTGGGTACCACTTGGACGATGGAATACCCGCGGGCGAGAGTAGCTGAAGGTCCCAAAGCTGAAACGCGAGCACGCAGCGACTCCACGTGGCGGGTCTCGCGTTCTACCATGACCTCAATTTCCCGGCGCATGGTGGCACGAGTCCGCTCTATTTCCTCGCGGCGCGTACGAATGGGGGTCATGGGGTCTGCCATGACGGGCCGGGAACGAATATTGTCCAGGCCGCGTCGCTCCCTTTCCACCCAGCCGCGCAAGGCGGCAGCCATCCGGGAGCGTGCCTCTGCGATAACGGCACGCTCCTCGGCCACGGAGGGGACGACGCGCTTTGCGGCGTCGGTAGGCGTGGCAGCGCGCAGATCCGCGACGTTATCGAGCACCGGGCTATCCGGCTCATGGCCGATGGCGGAGACCACCGGAGTGCCAGCAGCCGCGACCGCGCGTTGCAGCGCTTCTTCTGAGAAGGGAAGCAGGTCTTCTACAGAGCCACCACCGCGGGCGATGATGATGACGTCTACCTCTGGATCCGCATCTAGCTGCTGGAGGGCATCGATAACCTCTGGAACGGTATTCGCACCTTGAACCGCGGTATTGAGAACTCGGAATTGTACCGCTGGCCAGCGATCATGAGCTACCGCCATCACATCTCGCTCCGCGGCCGAACCGCGGCCGGTAATCAGCCCGATTTTGTGCGGTAGGTAAGGCAGTGGCCGCTTGCGAGCAGGATCAAAAAGTCCCTCTGCCGAAAGCTGCTGGCGCAATTTCTCAATGCGCGCGAGTAGATCACCTATGCCCACATGACGAATCTCCGTGGTCCACAGTGAAAAAGAACCGCGGCCGGCATAAAAAGCCGGCTTGCCATGGACAATGACGCGGTCGCCGTCTTTTAGCGGTGCTGACAATGACTGCAACATTGATGATGGGCAGGTCAGCTGCACGGACTTTTCCTGCTGTACATCACGCAGCGTGAGATAGGACAGCTTCCAGGTGGGTTTGAAATTAATTTGGGTTAATTGACCCTCTACCCACAGGTAGCCCAGGCGCTCGATCCAGCCCTTGACTTGGTCGTTGACTTTACCAACGGGCCAGGGAGTATCCGGAGTATTTGCCGGTTGATTCACACAGCCTCCCTTTCTTCAGTCTGCCGTATTCTTCCGCCTAGTTTAGGGGCCAGCGCAGATGATTGCCCCGCTCGGGGTAGCCGGAATGGTGGCGGTGGGCCCCACTATTGTTTTGGGTGCTGTTTCGATACTCTGGGAGCCATGACTGAAGGTAAAAATGTTCTCCTCGCGGCGCCGCGCGGATACTGCGCAGGCGTAGATCGCGCGGTTGAAACCGTAGAAAAGGCGCTGGAAAAGTACGGCGCGCCCATTTATGTACGCAAGCAAATCGTGCACAACCGCTACGTCGTAGAGTCTTTGGCAGAACGCGGCGTCATCTTTGTTGACGAGGCCTCTGAAGCCCCAGAAGGTGCCCACCTAGTCTTTTCCGCCCATGGTATTTCCCCGGCCGTTCGGGCAGAGGCAACGCAGCGCAAGCAACTAACGTTGGACGCCACGTGCCCATTGGTAACCAAGGTGCATAAGGAAGCCCAGCGCTTCCAGCGCGATGGCTATCACATCCTCTTGGTTGGCCACGAAGGACATGAGGAAGTGGAAGGAACCGCCGGCGAAGCACCGGAGGTTACCCACCTTGTGGATGGCGTCGAGGGCGTTGCTAAGCTGCCGGATTTCCTGCAGGACGAGAAGCTTATTTGGCTGTCCCAAACCACGCTCTCGGTGGATGAGACGATCACCATCGTCAATAAACTGCGCGAGCGTTTCCCGCATCTGGAAAATCCGCCTTCAGACGATATTTGCTACGCCACCCAAAACCGCCAAGAATCCGTCAAAGCCATTGCCCCCAAGTGCGACCTGATGATTGTGGTGGGGTCTAAAAACTCCTCTAACTCGGTGCGCCTGGTCGAAGTCGCGCTCGAGGCTGGTGCTAAGGCTTCACACCTCGTAGATTTTGCCAAGGAGATCGACGATGCCTGGCTGGAAGGCGTGCGCACCGTCGGAGTCACCTGTGGTGCATCTGTACCAGAATTGCTGGTACGCGAGGTATTGGAATTTCTCGATGCGCGTGGCTATAGCGACGTAGAACAGGTAACTACCTCTACGGAGACGATTACCTTCGCCCTGCCGCGCGACCTGCGCCCAGCACGCACTTAAACAGGCGCGCGCTTAAACTACATCTAAAAAAGAAAGGCCCGTTTCCGGGCCTTTCTTTTGTTTTAGTCCTCGTCATAGAGGTTATCGTCCCAACCTTGCTTGGGCGCTTGCTTGTGCTCCTTAGACGCCGGTACCGAATCGCCGGCGCGCCGGGTTGGATCCGGGCGCATTGGATTTGCGCGTTCCTCTTGCTGGAGGCGGCGGCGTTCCTCTCGGTCGCGCCCACGCAGGCGATCTTTGGGCGTGGGGCGGGACTTCCTTAACGTGTGAGAAGCGCGGGCGCGCTGCGGAGTGGCTGGAGTTTTAGTAGGTTCCTTTGCCAGCCTATCGCGCGCCATCAAGTCAGCGACCGATAAACGCTCAGCGCGATTGCGGCGGTCTTGCTCAGCATCGGAACGGCGGGAGGAAGTTTCCATTTTAGCGGTGCGACGTGCCGTCTTACGGTAGCGGACCCATCGCAACCAGCCGATGATTCCTGCGCCTACTAAAGCGATGAGGAGCCAGAGAAAGCTTTGGACAAGGGGGAAAGCTGCGGTTACGGTAGCCGTCTTGGAAAACGGTGATGCTCCCTCTGGCAAGTTGGCCTTGGTAATAAAGAATCCGGCCAGTACCACCGTGATGGCATACAAGATGGGGATGGAAGCCACCGTGAGGAAGAGGCCGCGTTCTTCTACGATGAGCGCCACCAGCAGCGAGCCGATGACGAGGAAGGCGAGGTAAGCCCACCCGATGGTACCCATCAGGATGGAAATCAACGCGCCGGTGAGCAAAATTGCCGCGAGCAGCCCAAGGCCCGTGCCCAGCGTGATGCTGGGGAGTCCAGAGCTTTGGGCGGCGGAAGACTTTCTTTGCTTGGCTTGTGACACGTCGGAAGATCCTACCGGTTCGTGCCTGCCCATGGCTATTTCCACGCACTAAGTCGCCGGATTTATAGTGGCGAATGCCCGCGCGGCCACGTATCGATGGCTATGGGCTCCCGTGGCGTGCGGTCCGTGCGGCCTGGGATATCCATCTCGTGCAATTTGCGGGCGGTGACGCCGACACGGGAATCTAGCGAGGACAGTGTGGCATTGTAGGCTTCGACTGCCTTTTCCAAGTTGTGGCCCACCCTGCCATAGTGATCAGAAAGTGTATTCAGGCGCGTGTACAGTTCGCGCCCTAGGCGCTGAACCTCCTTTGCCTTGGCTGAGATGTCTTCTTGGTGCCACCCCATAGCCACCGTGCGCAGGAGGGCGAAAAGCGAGCTGGGGGTGGCAATTACTACATTGCGTTCAAAGGCATACTCGATGAGTTCTGGGTCCACTGACAATGCAGCATCGAGGAAAGGATCTGCAGGGACAAACAGGATGACGAATTCGGGTGTAGGTTGAAACGCTTCAATATAGTCTTTGTGCGATAGTGCTTGGACGTGGCCACACATCAAGTGTGCGTGGCGGCGCAAGAAGCCGGCGTGTTCTTCTGGGTCATCGGTCTCCAGCGCGTCGAGGTAAGAAGTAAAAGGCACCTTGGCATCGACAATGATATGGCGGCCACCAGCCAACTTGATAACCATGTCTGGGCGAACGATGCGACCACCCAGCGGAGCAGAAACCTGGCAGTCAAAGTCCACATGTTTGGTCATGCCGCCTATTTCAACCACCCGCTCCAATTGCACCTCGCCCCAACGACCGCGGGTATTGGGCGAGCGCAAGGCACTAACAAGTTTGTCAGTGCGTTCAGTCAGACGAGAGGAGGTACGGGTTACCGCCTGGACCTGGCTAGAAAGGGAAGCGAGCAGCGCGGTGCGGTCTTCCTCAATTTCTTGGAGCTGAAACCCCAAGCGGTCCATGGCCTTTTCCAGCGGCTGGAGCTCAGCTTGGCGACGCTGCGATTCTTGCAGCGCGCGGTGTTCGGCACTTGGCGCCGAACGAGCAGCGGAGTAGGAATGGGCCAACCAACCCATTACCGCGCCGAGGGTGAGGCCGATAAAAAGTAGCAGCACGGGCAATGTGGAAGTCATGGAACCCAGCATGGCACGTACAGCCGACACAGCCCCCTATTTTTTCGAATCTCCGTTCAAAAGGCCCTCGAAGGCATCGCGGGCACGGCGCAGGTTGGAGCGCACGCCGGGCTTCTCATGCTCTTTCGGGGTGGATTCCACGTTGAGGGCAGCGTCGAGGGAATTGGAGTTGCCGTCCGCGGCTACGTCCGCCACTGCGCCTTCTGGGGCTGCGTAGTCCGGCATTTTAAGCCACGCCTCGCGCTTATAGCGCCCTTGTTCCTCCGTATAACGGCCGATGAGGTAGCCAGCTACGGTGGAAAAGTCCAGCTCCGCGGCGGTCTTTTCGCCCGACTGGAGCTTCATCATATCTTGGCTGTAGCGATAGGCCACCGCGAACATCGCGGCTGCCGGAACCGCGAGGAAACCTCCCACCAGGCCAAATAGCGCAGAGCCTACGGTCACAGAAACCAAGACGATGACGGGGTGCAGGTCCATGGCCTTGGACTGCAGCCAAGGGGAAAGGACATTTCCCTCCAGCTGTTGGACCAGCAAGACCAGTCCAAGAACGAGCAAGGCCTTGGTAATACCAAGGGACACCAGTGCGATGGTGACGGAAAGGGCACCGGCCACAATTGCACCGACGAAGGGGATAAAGCCGGCGATGAAGGTGATGATTGCCAAAGCCATGGCCAGGGGGACGCCGATGAGGGCGAGGCCGATGCCGATAAAGACGGCGTCGACAAGCGAGACAACTGCCTGCGCACGAATAAAGCCTCCAAGCGTGGTCCATGCGCGGGTGAGTAGCTCAGTAAGGTGCCAGCCGGCGCGTTTACCGGTGGCATCGCGCAGCCAGGGGAGGAACTTGGCGCCGTCCTTGAGGAAGAAGAAGGTCAGCACCAACACAATGAAGAGGGTGACCAAGATGGAGGTAGCGGTGCCGATACCGGTAAAGACGGAACCCGCGATGGCGCCAGCGCGCTGCTGCAGCCAGGAAGCCGCTTCATCGATGTAGCTGCTCATATCCTCGCTATCGAGGTTGAGGGGTGGGCCCTGTGCCCAGAGCTGCAGGCTTTGGATGCCGGAGACCGTCTGCAAGTACAAAGAGCGGGATTGGCGCATGAAGTCCGGGGCAACGAAGGAAATGAGTCCACCCACTGCCGTGAAAGAAACCAAAATGGTTACGGCAGCCGCCAACGCGGCGGGGAGGCCAATGCTGCGCAACTTCTTAGCCACTGGGGCTAGGACGGTGCAGATGATGAGGGCCAAAAGCACTGGCAAGATGCCCTGCCAGAAATTGCCGAGCAAGCGGTAGAGGGCGTAGAGGAAAACGCAGATGATGAGCAGGCGGACCGCCCATAGGGACGCAGACTTAACTACCTCGCCGGCAATGACAGAGCGATCTACCTGATCGCCCGGCGGATGTGGCGATACATCCTCCAGCTTGCTGGTATCGAAGCTTTCATCAAACTTATCGCCCAGGCCCGTCTTGGGAGCCTCGGGCAGCGGTTGGTTATCAGAACTCACCCCACCATCTTGCCTTAAAAGAAGGTGGGTGAGTTAGGATTGGCCCCGTGAGTCTTACACTAGGAATCGTCGGCCTGCCCAACGTGGGCAAGTCCACATTGTTTAATGCCCTGACCCGTTCCGAGATCCTGGCGGCGAACTACCCGTTTGCCACCATCGAGCCCAACGTGGGCCTGGTGGAGCTGCCGGACTCCCGCCTGACCCACCTGGCGGAAATGTTTAACTCGGAGCGTATCCTGCCCGCTACCGTGTCCTTCGTGGATATTGCCGGTATCGTCTCTGGCGCTTCGCAGGGTGAAGGCATGGGTAACGCCTTCCTAGCCAATATCCGTGAGGCAGATGCCATCTGCCAGGTGGTGCGCGCTTTTTCCGATGACAATGTCATCCACGTTGATGGCAAAGTTGACCCGCGCAATGACATCTCCGTTATTAATACCGAGCTCATCCTCGCGGACCTCCAAACCATCGAAAAGGCTCTGCCGCGCCTTGAAAAAGATGCGCGCAAGAATAAGGACCTGGCTGCTGAGGTGGAAGCCACCAAGAAGGCGCAGGAGATTCTAGAAGATGACCGCACCCTCTTCGCAGCAGCTAAGGAGGGCGAGATTGACCTCTCGCTCGTGCGCGATCTGCACTTGATGACGGCAAAGCCTTTCCTCTATGTCTTTAACTCGGACGAGGCCGTGCTTACCGACGACGCAAAGAAGGAAGAGCTTCGCCAGCTCGTCGCCCCGGCCGAGGCCGTGTTCCTTGACGCCCAGACAGAAACTGAGCTGCTTGAGCTGGAAGTAGACGAAGCGCGCGAATTGCTTGAGTCCGTGGGCCAAGATGAGCCGGGGTTGGCTACTTTGGCCAAGGCGGGTTTTGCCACGCTGGGCCTGCAGACCTATCTCACCGCCGGTGAGAAGGAAGCCCGCGCGTGGACCATCAAGCAGGGCTCTGCCGCCCCGCAAGCTGCCGGCGTTATCCACACTGACTTTGAAAAGAAGTTCATCAAGGCCGAAATCGTTTCCTATGATGACCTAGTAGCCGCTGGCTCTATGGCCGAAGCTCGCGCTCACGGCAAGGTCCGCCAAGAAGGCAAGGACTACATCATGCAAGACGGCGACGTGTGCGACTTTAAGATCGGCGGTTAATTCCGCGTCTTCTAAGTCTTGGGCCTCCTAACGGAGAAGGCACTGCCCGCGCAGGCGGAGAAATTGTAGCGATTGAGAATCTTCCGCGTTATTGTGGGCGGCATACTCAAATAATAGGAGGTCACATTATGGCTGAACTAGACAACAAGATTATTGCTGTTATCGCTACCGATGGTTTCGAAGACTCTGAGCTGACTTCTCCGCTGGAGGCCGTGAAGAACGCTGGCGCCACCGTGCGCGTTATCGCCCCTAAGTCCGGTACTATCACCGGCAAGAACGGCACGGAGATTTCCGTTGACGCCGCTACCGCTGACTCCACTGGCGAGTCTTTCGATGGCATCATTTTGCCCGGCGGTACCGGCAATGCCGACCTGCTGCGCTTGGACAAGGCCGCAGTAGAAATTGTGCGCAATCACATGAGCAAGGATCTCCCGCTTGGTGCCATCTGCCACGGTGCCTGGATCCTGGCTGATGCTGAAGCTCTTAAGGGTCGTACGTTGACGTCCTTCCCCTCCCTGCAGACCGACCTGCGCAATGCAGGCGCTACGTGGGTAGATGAGGAAGTCCACTGCGATCAGGGCCTGGTGTCTTCCCGTACTCCCGATGACCTGCCAGCCTTTAATGCCAAGCTGGTTGAGGAATTCGCAGAGGGCCAGCACTAAAGCTCCTCGCTTACACGCCACGGGTATTACCCGTGGCTTTTTTATCTTGTACCAGAGTCTCGTCCCCTATAGACTTAAACTTTCCTGAAGGGGAGTAGTTCCCTCGGACTATCCGAGATGCCTGGTCGACATACTGGCGTTTAGCCCGGCCAGCCAGCGTTCGCAATTTACGCGGGCGTGAACGAGACCTTCGGTCAGCAACCGCACCGAAGGGAAAGACTATGTCTTCAATTGCCTCTGAACAGCGCATTCTTGAGCGCTTTATGCAGCTTTCCATCGCTGCCGCTGTGGCTACCATCATCCTTAAGGCCTTGGCCGCGTGGTTTACCGGCTCGGTGGGCTTCCTCTCCGATGCCTTCGAATCCATCGTGAATCTCGTCGCGGCCGTCGCCGGCTTTTATGCCCTCCGGATTGCTGCCAAGCCGGCCGATGATAACCACCAGTTTGGCCATGGCAAAGCGGAGTACGTCTCCGCCTTGGTGGAGGGCGCGATGATTTTCATTGCGGCCGGCATGATCATCTATACGGCCATCCAGCGCTTCTTTATTCCGCAGCCGATTGCTGAGGCAGGCTGGGGCTTGGCATTATCTACGCTCTCGTCTGTGCTTAACCTGGCGGTGGGTATCGCGCTCATCCGCGCCGGCAAGCGCTACCGTTCTGCCACCTTGGATGCGGATGGGCATCACCTGCTTACCGACGTCTGGACTTCCGTCGGCGTCCTTGTCGGTATCGCCGCCGTTTATTTAACTGGCTGGATGTGGCTAGACCCTGTAGTAGCCCTCGCTGTGGGTATCAATATCTTGTGGACTGGTTACACCCTCCTGCGCGATTCCGTGAGCAGTTTGCTTTCTGAAGCACTTCCCGCGGATGAGCGCCAGCAGATTCGCCAGCTGCTGGCCCGGTTGGAAAAGGAGCAATCGGTTACCTTCACGGACCGGCGTACTGTCGCTTCCGGCCGTCAGCGCTTGGTCTACCTGACCATGGAGGTGCCAGGAGAGTGGAGCGTTATGCATTCCCACGAGGTTGCTGACGTCGTGGAAATCGCCCTAGATGAGCTGTATCCAAGCTGCAGTGCGTTCATTCACGTGGAGCCGGCGGGCGTGGAAAACCGCCGCCCGTACCTATTTCGCTAGGCCTTAATTTTCTAAGTTTTCGGGCGGTCACTGTGGCTGATTTTTTAGACCGACATGTGTGTAGACCCGTTCGAGTGAATAGGGCCTGTACATAACCTGTGCTTTTCCGCAGAAAGCATACACCCTTCTGAAAGGACTCTGTGGGTTTAGTGGCACCGCCTTTTGGGGGTGGGGTAAGTCTTGAATGATTTGGAGAAAGTCGAGGGTGTTGACTAGGGCGCTGCGGGGTCGTGAAACGACATCTATTTTTTAGATTCGGGCCATTTATGGTGCAGAATTCTTAACGTTATGAAAATGTTATTGATTGCTCTGAGCTGCATGAAGTCTTCTCTGGGTGAATAAAACGGCAAAAATTTCTTGCTGGCGGTCGAAAAATTTTGAATTCTCCGTATGGTGGTTGTCACACCAAGCAAATAGCGATTCTCACCCCCGCATTCCACATGTGGGGGCAAGAATATGTCCTTTTGATTGGCTGAAGAGAGCTATACCAATAGCAGAAAGGATTTACTGACAATGGGTAAGAACATTAAGGATCTGTTTAACGCAACCGCATACGACAAGGACGGCGAGAAGCTGGGCAACGTTAACGAGGTATTCGTTGATGACCAGTCCGGCCAGCCTACCTTCGTTGAGGTTAACCACGGCCTGTTCGGTATGAACTCCAGCCTCGTTCCGCTGCGCGGTCACGACTTCTCCGGCGATGACCTGAAGCTGGGCTTCTCCAAGGACCGCATCAAGGACGCCCCAGACTTCGATTCCGATAAGCCGCTGACCCCAGAGGCACAGTCCGATATCTTCAAGCACTACGGCCTGGATAATGCACAGGACGTTACCGATTACAAGGACTCCAACCTGGACTCCAAGCGCGACGTTCAGGCTGGCGCTGACAAGGACCACAACTTGGCCGCAGGTGCCGGCGTTGCTGGCGCTGGTGCAGGCGCTGCTGGTGCACACGCTAACGAGAAGAAGGAAGCTACCCACACCACTGATGCGGCTGCTGCTGAGCGTAAGGCTGGCGTTGCCGATAACGCTGCTTCCAAGAACACCGCAGCTGCGCACACCAACAATGACGGCGAGCTCATCCGTTCTGAGGAGCAGATGAACGTCAATAAGGAGCGTGTGGCTACCGGCGAGGCTCGCCTGCGCAAGTACGTTGTAACCGACACCGAGACCGTTGAGGTTCCGGTTGAGCGCGAAGAGGTCAGCGTTGAGCGCACTCCGATCAGCGCTGAAGATGCCAAGAACTACAACGGCACCATCTCCGGTGACACTGAGGAAGCTTCCGTCACCCTGCACGAGGAGCAGGTTAACGTGAACAAGGAAACCGTTCCGGTTGAGAAGATCAACCTGAAGAAGGACACCGTTCGCGACACCGAGACTCACACCGAGGAGCTGCGCAAGGAGCAGATCGACACCGATGGTGTTGATGGCCTCAAGAAGTAAAAGCGCATAGCTAAACGCCCGCAAGGTTTTCCTTGCGGGCGTTTATTATGTTTGAGGGCTTATTTAAGCCTTGGCACCGATGGCTGCGGCCGAGTCAGAATCCATAATGTCTTTGACGCCGCTTTCTGCTGCGTCCCAGGTTGCCTTGTCTTGGATGCCGGCACGTTTAGCAACGACGGTGGCGCACAGTACCTGTCCGGTGACGTTGAGTGCAGTGCGTCCCATGTCAATAATCGGCTCAATGGCCAGCAGGAGACCGACACCAGCCAGCGGAAGGCCAAGTGTAGATAGCGTCAGCGTGAGCATAACCGTTGCGCCTGTGGTGCCTGCGGTAGCAGCGGAACCAATGACGGAAACAAAGATGATGAGCAGGTATTGGGTGAAGTCGAGGTTAATGTCGTAGAACTGGGCAACAAAGATGGCTGCGATGGCCGGGTATACGGAGGCGCAGCCGTCCATCTTGGTGGTCGCTCCTAGCGGAACGGCAAAGGAAGCGTATTCAGAAGGAACACCCATGGCCTTTTCGCTAAAGCGCTCGGTAGCTGGCATGACACCCATGGAAGAACGGGTAACAAAGCCCAGCGAGGTGACCGGCCAAACGCGCTTATAAAAGCCCATGACTGGAATCTTGTTGAACTTCAGTACGGCGGGGTAGACCACGACAAAAACCAGACCAAGGCCCACGTACATGGCCAGCACAAACTTGCCCAGCGAGCCCAAGGCGTCCCAGCCGTAGGTTGCTACTGCCTTACCGATAAGGGCGGCGGTGCCAATCGGTGCAAGGCGGATGATCCACCACAAGATGACCTGGATGACCTTGAGGAAGGACTCGGTAAAGTGCAGGAATGGCTCGGCGGACTTGCCGGTCTTGACCGCGGCGATACCGATGGCCAGGGAAATGACAAGCAGTTGTAGCGCGCCAAAGCTGAGGGATACTTCGCCGTCGGAAAGCGAGGCAGAAAGGCCTACGAAGTTCTGCGGCAGAAGCTGCTCAAAGAACGCGGTCCACGAGCCGACGTGGGAAGGATCCTGTGCAGTGGCGGCATCGACGCTCGTGCCGACGCCCGGCTTCATAATGCCGGCAACGAAAATGCCCATCAAGACAGAGAAGAATGCGGTAATGGCGAACCACACCAGTGTGGAAATCGCCAGGGAAGCAGCGTTAGCTACCTTGCGCAAATTGGCGACAGAGGTAACAACAGCGGCGAAGATCAGCGGCGGGATCATCACCTTGAGCAGCTGGACGTAGGCGCTACCGACTCCCGTGAGCAGGGTGGTCAACCAACCGGGATTGTCTGGGTCGGTATCCATGCCGGAGGCGATGAAACCCAAGATGAGGCCGATGATAAGGCCGGCAATAACTTGCGCGCCGAATCCTGTGGCCCAGCCTGGGAGCCTAGAGCGCGGAGATTCCTGTTGAGACATAAAGGTTCCTTTGAAAATAAAAATGGACAGATCGGACTAGTTTTCAGATACTGTCCTGTTCAACTTCAACTTCGCTCAGTTTATTCCTTCGACGTCTTTAGGCACAAGACGTGGGGATTCTCCCGTGGCTGCGACCTCATCCTTCGCGCTCACCGGGTGGCTTCTTAATACCTGGGGTTCTTTTCCCACTGAGCGCGAGGGGGAGGAGGAATTGCGGTGTGCGCCCTCGGCGCTCACCAGAGCGGGGTGGAAGCATCACCTTTACGCTGCTGGTGAGCGCGAAGGGCGGAGGGGGGGAAGGGCGGAGCGCGAGGTGCAGAGCGAGGAGGGGCTGCGATTTCTGGAATACTGGCGGCATGAAAATCCTCGTGACTGCATTTGACGCCTTCGGCGGAGAAAGCATTAACCCTACAGAACAAGCGCTGGAGCTATTACCAGAGGAGGTTGGGGGAGCGGAGCTTGTCAAGACGGTGATTCCGACCAAGTTTGGGGAATCCCTGCGCCGAGTAATTGCACTCGCAGAGGAATCATCAGTCGATGCAATTGTGTGCTTGGGACAGGCAGGCGGCCGGAAACATATCACCCCGGAGCGAGTCGCCATTAATGTGATGGATGCCGAGATTCCTGATAACGCGGGTTATCAGCCAGTGGATGTACCGGTCGTGGAGGGTGGCCCAGCGGCGTATTTTTCCACGCTACCGGTAAAGGAAATGGTCGCGGCGATGGATGATTGTCCGGCGCGGGTGTCGAATACGGCGGGGACTTTCGTGTGCAATCAGCTCCTGTATGGTCTCCTGCATCACTTCGCGGGGACGGAAGTGCGCGCGGGATTTGTGCATGTTCCCTATATTCAGGAGCAGAACAAAGCGGATAAGCCCATGATGGCGCTAGCTGAGATAGTCGAGGGGATAAAGCAGGCACTCTGGGCGGTGCAGGCTAGTTAGGGTAGCCTTTGTGGCTTTTTGAACCAGCGAAATATAGATTTATGGATATGTCTCGCTTTAGCCCTCTCAACTGGCCGGTTGTGCGCCAGCTGCGCAGCGGCGATCCCTTTGGCAGGGACGTCAATACGCAGTCTCAAAAGAGCAAGGATAAACATGGACGCACCGTGGAAGCGGACCGCGTGGTGCAGTCAGTGTGCCCGTACTGCGCGGTCGGTTGCTCGCAGCGCGTGTATGTCAAAGATGACCGTGTCATCCAGGTAGAGGGTGATCCGGATTCGCCCATTTCTCGTGGGCGATTGTGCCCGAAGGGATCTGCGTCGGAGCAGCTCATTAACTCCGCTACGCGCCTGACCAAGATTAAATATCGCGCGCCTTATTCTTCGCAGTGGCAGGACCTTGATGAAGATACCGCGATGGAGATGATTGCGGATCGTTTCTTGGAGGCGCGTCGCAACGGTTGGCAGGATGTCGACGATGAGGGCCGCACCCTCAATCGCACGATGGGCATCGCCGGTTTGGGCGGTGCGACCTTGGATAATGAGGAAAATTACCTCATTAAGAAGCTGTTTACCGCGGCCGGTGCGATACAGCTTGAGAACCAGGCGCGCATATGACACTCCGCCACCGTTCCTAGTCTAGGAACTTCGTTTGGCCGCGGCGGCGCAACCCAACCGCTGCAGGATATGGCGAATGCGGACTGCATCGTCATTGAGGGTTCTAATATGGCCGAGTGCCACCCAGTGGGATTCCAGTGGGTAGTAGAGGCCAAAAAGCGTGGGGCACGCATCATTCACGTGGATCCGCGCTATACGCGTACGTCCGCGTTTGCGAATCGCCATATTGGTATTCGCGGCGGCACGGATGTAGTGCTATTGGGTGCAGTGATTAATTATCTGCTGGAAAATGAGCTGTACTTCCATGACTATGTGGTGGCGTATACCAATGCGCCGATGATTATCTCGGAGGACTACCAAGACACCGAGGATCTAGATGGTTTGTTCTCTGGCTATGACCCAGAGACCGGAAAATACGTCACGGATTCGTGGCAGTACGTGCAGAAGCCCGAGGGTGCGTCGTGGAATGTGGAACGCGATGAATCGCTGGAGCATCCCAATTCGGTTTTCCAGATTCTCAAGCGCCATTACGCACGCTATACGCCTGAGATAGTGGAGGAGACCTGCGGTATTGCGCAAGAGGACTTCTACTACCTTGCGGAGTCGATTGCGCAGAATTCCACGCCGGATCGCACCACGTGCTTTGCTTATGCTTTGGGCTTTACTCAGCACACTCTGGGTGCGCAGTTCATTCGTACCGCGGCAATTTTGCAGCTGCTGACCGGTAACGTGGGCCGACCAGGCTCGGGCATTATGGCGTTGCGTGGACACGCGTCTATTCAGGGTTCTACTGATGTTCCGACCCTGTTCCACTCCCTGCCGGGGTATTTGCCGATGCCAAGCGTCGACAAGCAAAGCTGGCCTGAGTATGTAGATGGCATCCGCAATGAGTCGCAGAAAGGCTTCTGGCAGATCGGCGAGAACTATGCGGTCTCGCTGATGAAGTCCTACTGGGGCGATGCAGCGAGCAAGGAAAACGGGTGGGGTTATGACCTCATGCCGCGTATTTCTGGTGCGCATTCGACCTATGAAACGCTCATGGCAATGCTGGATGAGCAGGTGGAAGGCTATTTTGTCTTCGGCCAGAATCCGGCAGTGGCGCAGTCTAATGGCGGCATGCAGCGCCGTGGCTTGGCGGCGCTTAAATGGCTGGTTGTGCGCGATTTCCAGGAGATTGAGACTGCCTCTTTCTGGAAGGATTCACCGGAGATCAAAAACGGCGAGCTTAAGACCGAAGATATCGGCACCGAGGTTTTCTTGCTGCCAGCGGCAACCCACGTGGAAAAGGCCGGTACCTTCACCCAAACCCAGCGCATGTTGCAATGGCGTTTCCAGGCGGCACCGCCGCCAGGTGACGCCAAGAGTGACCTGTGGTTCTTCTACCAGTTGGGCAAGAAGATTAAGGAGCGTCTGCGCGATTCCACTGATCCCCGTGATCTGCCTTTGCAGAAGGTCACCTGGGATTACGTGGAAACCGAGGAAGGCGAGCCGAATTCTGAGGACGTCCTCAAGGAAATCAACGGCTATTACCTTGAGGGCCCGAAGAAGGGCGAGCTTTTGCCTGCCTTCGTGGAGATGAAAAATGATGGCAGCACCTCGGGTGGCTGCTGGATCTACACTGGCGTGTTTAAGGATGGTATTAATCAGTCCGCGCGCAAGGTTCCTGGTTCGGAGCAAAATGAGGTTGCTCCGGAGTGGGGCTGGGTGTGGCCGGCAAACCGCCGCCTGCTCTACAACCGCGCTTCGGCGAAGCCGGATGGCACTCCGTGGTCGGAGCGCAAGAAGTATGTGTGGTGGGATGCTGACCAAGGGAAGTGGGTTGGCGATGACGTGCCGGACTTCCCGGTTACTAAGGCCCCTGACTACAAGGCTCCGGTCGACGCCGTGGGGCCGGACGCCCTCGATGGCACCGATGCCTTCATCATGCAGGCTGATGGCCGCGGTTGGCTCTTTGCGCCGACCGGGCTTTCCGACGGCCCTTTGCCCACCCACTATGAGCCGCACGAGTCCCCGGTACACAATGTGCTGTACAAGCAGCAGCAATCGCCGACGCGTCTGACCATTAAGCGTCCAGATAACCTGTCGCGCCCCGAGCCGGGCGAGCCGGGCTCTGAGGTTTTCCCGTTCGTCTTTTCCACGTATCGCCTCACGGAGATGTACACCTCGGGTGCGATGTCACGCCGCTTGCCGTATCTGGCGGAGTTGCAGCCGGGCCTATTCTGCGAGGTTGATAAGGCCTTGGCAGAAAAGCGTGGATTGGAAAATGGTAAGTGGGCCACCATCGTCTCGCCTCGCGGCGTGATTGAGGCGCAGGTCTTGGTCACTGACCGTATGCAGATGATGAAGATCAATGGTGAGGAGTTCCACCAAATTGGTTTGCCGTATCACTATGGCGAGTCCGATTCCACAGCCGTAGCTGGCGATGGTGCCAATGATTTGCTGGGCCTCACGCTGGAGCCGAACGTATTCATTCAGAATTCCAAGATCGGTGCCTGCGATATCCAGCCGGGGCGTCGTCCTCGTGGTGAGGCCCGTGTGGAGATGCTCAAGGAATACCAGAAGCGTGCGCACCTGAACCTAGATTCCGGCAATGATCTACTCACCGTGGATGATTCCTTCACCTATAACCCAGAGCCGCAGCAGCCCGTGGATGCGGACACGCCCGGCGAGAAGGGCGAGGAAAGCGAAGAAGGTAAGTAAATGACAAATCTACTGACCGAGAACGCGAGCCGGCACGGCTACGATAAGTACCGCCGCATGGCCTTTTTTACCGATACCTCCATTTGTATTGGTTGTAAGGCCTGCGAGGTGGCGTGCAAGGAGTGGAACCGCAATCCGGTCGAAGGCTATGACGTCACCGGTGATTCCTATGACAACACCGGTGCGCTGGGCGCTAATACTTGGCGGCACGTGGCCTTCGTGGAACAAAATAATGACCGTATCGAGCACGCCCGCGAGGAGGGAAAGAAGCTCATTTCTTTGGGCATGCCTTCGGTCGGGGCGCAGCCGCAGGAAGTTGATACCACTCCGCCGGATACCGATACCTTCCGGTGGCTGATGTCCTCGGATGTCTGCAAGCACTGCACGCATGCAGGTTGCCTTGATGTCTGTCCTACCGGCGCACTGTTTCGCACCGAATTTGGCACTGTGGTAGTGCAAGATGACGTGTGCAATGGCTGCGGGACATGCGTAGCCGGTTGCCCGTTCGGTGTCATTGAACGCCGCGATGATGGCGGTGTGGCGCTGAAATATGACAAGACCGCCACGGTGGATTACGTCGATAATTCCCATGCTGGCGTCAACGTGTTGAAAAAGCTCAAGCAGCTTGCCCCGCAAGGCCCGGACCATACACCGGGCGAGGCGATGCCGATCAAGAACTTGGGCGTGGCCCAGAAGTGCACTATGTGCTACGACCGGCTGAAGCAGGGCGAGCAGCCAGCGTGTTCTAAGACCTGTCCGACGGATTCCATCCAGTTTGGCCCTTATGAGGAGATGGTGGCAGCCGCCAAGGAACGCGTGCGGGTACTGCACGAGCAGGGGATTACTGAAGCCCGGCTTTATGGTGCTAATCACGATGATGGTGTGGGCGGAACCGGATCCATCTTCTTGCTTTTGGATTCGCCAGAGGTCTATGGACTTCCGCCAGATCCACGCGTGCCGACGGCGGATTTGCCGCAGATGTATAAGACCGCAGTGAAGGCCATCGGCGGCATGGCGCTGGCCGTGGCCGGTTCCTTCCTGATTGGGGGACGTAAATGAGCAACTTTGATGAGTACCGCCCGCCGCAGCCGGAGCGTCGTAACCGCTACCGGAAATTTGATGGCACCAAACCTAAAAAGAAGCGCAAGCGCCCGGGCGCGGGCGCGCAGGATGGCTCCAAAGAAGAGCGCATGGCGCAGGATTTCGAGTTCTCGTCCTACTACGGCCGCCCAGTAGTTAAGGCGCCGCCGTGGGAATGGCCAATCGGTGCGTATCTCTTCTTGGGCGGCGTCAGTGGCGGATCGGGGCTTTTGGCCGCCGGCGCACAGGCCGTAGGCAATGCACCGCTGCGTCGTACCACCCGCCTTTCTGCCTTTGGCGCGGCGGCCGCGGGATCAGTCTTTTTGATTCTAGATTTGGGCCGCCCGGAGCGCGCGCTGAATATGTTCCGCGTCTTCAAGGTGACCTCGCCGATGTCTCTGGGATCGTGGATCCTGTCGGGCTTTGCGAGCGCGGCCGCGCTGCCGGCCGCAGCGGAAGTGGATGCAGCGACTGGACATAAGCTGCCCCTGCCTAAGTTCGTGCGCACGGCGCTGCAGAAAGCTGGTGGACCGGCAGGCGCAGTCGCGGGAGTGCTCGGTGGTCCGCTAGCGGGATATACCGCGGTATTGCTGTCGAATACCTCGAACCCGGTGTGGAATGACATGAAAAAGCACCTGCCGTATGTCTTCGTTTCCTCGGCAGCGGCGGCGTCATCAGGAATGGCTATGGTGACCACCCCGGTCGAGCACGCAGGTCCTGCCCGCGTGTTGGGCATGGCCGCCGCGGCCAGCGATCTAGCGGCGACCAAGGTCTTGGAAGAAGGCATGGAGCCGGAGCCGCGCGAGGAGCTGCACGAGGGAAAGCCGGGCATGCTGATGAAGGCTTCGGAATACCTCATTGCGGCCGGTGGCGTGGGGAGCATGCTGGCTGCGGCCACAAAGTCCCGCGCGGTATCGGTGGCCGCGGGGCTATCGCTATTGGCGGGATCGGCGTGCACCCGCTTTGGTGTGCTCAACGCCGGCCTAGAAGCAGTGAAGAATCCGGAGACTACCATCGGGCCGCAAAAGCGCCGGGCGGAAAAGCGCCGGCGCGAGCAGGGCCTCGACCACGATGTGGTGAGCCCGGACTAGTCCACCTCCTGTAGGGCGGGAGCGAGTTCCGCGCCGATATCTTTCCTGCGTTGTTGCTCGGCTGCGGAGCAATAAAACTGCCGGTCGGTGGACCCGAAGGGGAGGGGAGCATGCGCTTGGCGATGCTCCCTCCGGTTGCACACCCCATCAACCCCAGCGCGGCTAGGGGCGCTGGGGAGGAGAAAATTTAGGCCTTGATATAAGCATCGCCCGTGCACTCGGTGGTGTGGCCGATGACGGGGTAGCCGGGGACCTCGCCGATGAGGAGGAGTCCGCCGGAAGTTTGGGCGTCGGCAAGCAGCACCAGCTCTTCCTCGCTCAAGGAGGTTTCCAGGTGTGGGCGTACCCAGTCGAGGTTGCGGCGGGAGCCACCGGGGATGAATCCTTCCGCCAAGGCCTCCTTCGCGCCGTCGATGGTGGGCACGGCGGAAAAGTCGAGCTCCGCGGCGATGCCAGAGGCGCGGCACATCTTATAAAGGTGGCCGAGCAGGCCGAAGCCGGTGACATCGGTGGCCGCACGCACGCCCGCCTCCACCGCGGCACGGGCGGCCTCGCGGTTCAAGGTGGTCATGGAATCGACTGCGGCTTGGGATACCTCGCCGGTGGCCTTGTGTTTATTGTTAAGGATGCCTACGCCGATGGGCTTGGTGAGGGTAATGGGCAAGCCGGGCTCGGCGGCGTCGTTGCGCATGAGCTTTTCGGGCGCGACGATACCGGTGGCGGCCATGCCATAGAGCGGTTCAGGGGCGGTAATGGAATGGCCGCCGGTAACAGAGATGCCGGCTTCGGTGGCTACGTCCATGCCGCCGCGCAAGACCTCGCGCAGCACGTCGAGTCCGAGCTTTTCATTGGGCCAGCCTACGAGGTTGATGGCGGTAACGGGGGTGCCGCCCATGGCATAGACATCAGAAAGCGCGTTGGCCGCAGCCACTCGCCCCCAATCGTAGGGGTCATTGAGCATCGGGGTGAAAAAATCCGCGGTGGAAATAACTGCTAGACCATCCTGGATTTTGACGGCCGCAGCATCATCGCCGTCATCTAGGCCCACCAGTACATTAGGGTCGGCCTTGCCTATCAGGCCCTCGACGGCAGACTCAAGCTGTCCAGCGGGAATCTTGCAGGCGCAACCGCCGCCTGCGGCGAAAGAGGTGAGTTTAATTTCTTCGGTCATAGCGCCATTTTACTCATCTCCAGAGAGTATCTGGCTGCAAAGCTAGGGCGGGAACCCGCTTGCGGCGGCGTGTGGCGATAGGACAGAGGGCGCCGAGGTTTCGCCTTCGAGGGGCTTGGTGGACGTAGGGATGACAGGTGTATTGGCGCCGGGGAATGCGCGTGTAAGGTGAGCACACGGAGGCGTACGTGTCCTGGTGGGCGCCCCGGTCTTCAAAACCGGTGAGGCCGAGCATCTCGGTCTGGCAGGTTCGATTCCTGTCCGTCTCCGCCATTCGCGCGCAAGGAGGAATGCCACAGTGCCCACGCCCACCCCTGCAGCCAGCCCCGATCCCCGTCGGAATATTCCCCGCATGGATGAGCTGCTCCAGCTGCCAGAAGTAGAAACCGCGCGACAGCGCCTTGCCGAGCACACCATTCGTGCAATTGTTCAGCGCACAGTTGCCCAAGCACGCCGCGGCGAGCTGCCTATCAACGATATCCCCACAGAAATTGCGCAGCGCCTGGGTCAGCAGAGGGTGCATTCCCTGCGGCCGGTCATCAACGCCACCGGCGTCATCATCCATACCAACTTAGGGCGCGCCCCTCTTCCGAGAGCCGCAGTAGAGGCCCTTCATGACGCCGCCTCTTATACCGACGTGGAAATGGACCTTGACTCCGGCAAGCGCTCAAAAAACCGCGGAGCTGGCGCCACGGCTGCGCTGCTTGCGGCCTGTCCCGGTGCAGAAGATGCCCTCGTGGTCAATAACGGCGCCAGTGCCTTGCTCTTGGCCACTGCCGCACTCGCCCCGGGCAAAGACGTCATCATTTCGCGCGGCGAACTTATTGAAATCGGTGCGGGCTTTCGTTTGCCGGAGCTCATCGAGTCTACGGCCACGCGCCTCAAGGAAGTCGGCGCGACTAATCGCACGCATCTGGCCGATTATGAGCGCGCGCTGGGGGAAAATACTGGCGCCATTTTGAAGGTGCACCCTTCTAACTTCCGCATTGAGGGCTTTACCTCCGCAGTCGGCGTGGATGAGCTGCACCGCCTAGCAGCGCAGCACCATACTCGGCTCATTGTGGACTTAGGTTCTGGCTTGCTGAACCATGATCCCGCATTGCCGGAGGAACCAGATATTCAGGCCCAGCTGCGCGCCGGCGCCGATATCGTCATTGCCTCCGGCGATAAGCTACTCGGCGGCCCGCAGGCAGGAATTTTGCTCGGTACCAAGGAGGCGATTGCTGCGGTGAAAAAGCACCCACTTGCGCGCGCCGTGCGTATAGACAAGCTGCGCCTCAACGCCTTGGAGGCTGCCATTTCCACGCCTTCGAATGCGGTGCAAGATGCATTGCATCTGGACCGGGAGACCCATCGCGCGCGCACGGAAGCGATAGCGGAGGCAGTCGGTGCGCATGTAGTGCCCCACGATGGCCGCGTGGGCGGTGGCGGGGCGCCCGAATACCCGCTACCCGGTTATGCAGTTAGCCTGCCAGAACACTTTGCGGAAGCACTTCGCCACCACGAACCACCGGTGGTAGCCCGGGTGCATCAGGGCAACTGCTTAGTGGATATACGCTGCGTTCCCGCAGACCAAGACGCCGTGGTCATTGCCGCGATTAAGGCGGTGGGCTAGGTGTACGTCGTTGCTACCGCCGGCCATGTAGACCATGGCAAGTCCACCTTGGTGCGCGCACTTACGGAGATGGACCCGGACCGGTGGGAAGAAGAGAAGCGCCGCGGGCTCACCATTGACCTAGGATTTGCCTGGACCACCTTGCCCTCTGGTGCAGATGTGGCTTTCGTGGACGTGCCTGGCCATGAAAAATTCTTGGGCAATATGCTTGCCGGCGTAGGCCCGGCCCCAGTGGTCCTTTTCGTGGTGGCAGCTGATGAGGGGTGGCAAGCCCAGTCCACCGATCATCGCGATGCCTTGCGGGCACTGGGCGTAGAGCATGGAATTATCGCACTTACCCGCAGCGACCGCGCCACCGTAGATCGCACCGCCGAGATCCGTGCGGAGCTGGCAGATACCCCGCTTGCCGACGCCCCCATTATCCCCGTCTCCGCCCCTACCGGCGAAGGCATTGCAGAGCTGCGGCGGGCGCTGGATGATGTGCTTGCTGAAGTACCTGCTCCCGATCCGACAGCCCCAGTGCGCCTGTGGGTCGACCGGGCGTTTAGCGTGAAGGGAGCGGGCACCGTGGTCACCGGAACACTCGCCGCGGGCAGCTTGCGCGTAGGCGATAGCCTGCAGGTGGTGACAGCTGAGGGCGAAAAGACGGTGGAAATTCGGGGACTGCACAGCGAAAATAGCGCACAGGAATCCCTTGGCCCTGTCACCCGCGCTGCCGTCAACCTGCGGGGAGTAGATGCCGCCGAGATACACCGCGGCGACGTAGTGCTGAGCCCAGGCGCATGGCGACTAGTGGAGCACCTCGATATTCGCCGCACCTTTGGCGCCGAGCTCGATGGGCTGCCAGATAACCTCGTCGTCCACACCGGTACCGCCGGGGTAGAGGGCCACTTGCGGCCCCTTTCGCCCGATTTCGCGCGCCTTAGCTTGGCTCATCCGCTGCCCCTTCAGCTCCTCGACCGCTTCGTCGTCCGCAGCCCCGGCGGCCGCCACGTCGTCGCCGGGGTAGAAGCAGTAGATCTTCGCCCGCCAGAGCTTAACCGTCGCGGTGCCGCTCGCCGCCGCGCAGAAGAACTCAGCGCGCAGGAGTCATTTAGGGATCCTGCCTCCTATCTGCGGCGCGTCGGCTACGCCCTCCTAGAAGACCTCGCCCGCGATGGCTTCGATACTGCCGCGCCACCCGCAGGCATCATCGCCTTCCGCGAGTGGTGGATAGCCGCTTCCCAGGTAACACGGTGGAAGGAAGCACTCAACGATGCTCTGCATGCCCACGCTGCCGCACATCCCTTGGCGCAGGGAATGCCTCGCAAGGCGGCCATGGATGCCCTCGGCCTGCGCGACGAAGGATTGCTAGGGCTTGCGATCGCCGCTGCGAAAGCAGAAAGCAGTGAGGGAGTGCTTCGCTTGCCTGGGCAACGGGTGGATCTCGGCGCGGCTGAGCAGGGCATTGCTGTTATCGAGAAGAGACTTAAAGCGTCACCCTTTGCGGCACCAGAGGCAGATGATTTAGCGGAGCTGGGTCTGGGTACCAAGGAGCTTGCTGCCGCTGAGCGCGCTGGGCGCCTGTTGCGTCTTCAGCCCGGCATCGTGCTTTTGCCCTCGGCACCAGAGGAAGCGCGTCGGAACTTGGCCGAGCTGGAACAGCCCTTCACGCTTTCTGCTGCCCGCCGGGCCTTGGGGACGACGCGACGGGTAGCCATTCCGCTCCTGGAATATTTAGATGCCCAGCGGATTACTCGCCGCGGGGAGGGAGGCTGCAGAACCCTGCGCTAGCAAGGACACTTTGGCTGGGGCCAGTAGCTATTTGCGGTGGTTTCCTCCGCGGTGGTGGGAAGTCTCGCGTGCTACGCGCCGAGCCCGCACGCGCGCGGATTCGGAAGAAAAACGGCCAGGTTCCTCAGCTACCGGGAGCACGCGCCAACTAAAACTTTGCTCGCCTGGGACAGAGGAGACCAATTCTGCAAGCTTGGCGCTGGCTTTAGGCGGCGTGGCCGAGTGAGCAGTTTGTTGTAGCGAAGCTGGCTGGGAAGGCGCAGCGGGTGCGGCTGGTTGCGCGTGCGGTCCTTGCGGACGACGCGAGCCCGTGGGAAGTGCAGTGACGATGGTCTCGCCGGATACTGTGTGATCCCAGACTTCGGGCTGTGTGGGCATGGATGCAGGTGCGGCGGCAGGAATTGCAGGTTGGGGAGCAGGCACGCGCAATGGTGGGACGGCGGGGGAGAAGATTTCCTCGGTGGTGGCCGTATCAGCGGGGATATCGACTGCAAGCATGCCGTGGCTCGTGTAGGCACGGGCGGACAGCCCCGCTCCGGAGGCACTAGCAGCCTCGAATGCGGCACGCAGACCAGGCAGCGAGGCGATATCGCCGCAGGGGCCGAGAACCATATCGTCGCAGGTAGCCACAGCCGTACCGGAAAGGTCTTCCAGGGTAACGAAGAATTGTTGCGTACCCATGCACTGAAGCTGGGGTGAGGAAAGGTCGCCGGCGGCGACGTCGATAAGCACGCCTCGTCCACCGGCTAGCAGCGCGGTTCCTTGGGGCTGGTCATTGACCGGAACCATCCACGGCCACATGCCGAGGGACACGGCAACCTCCACCTTGCCGTCTACTACTTCCACTGTGGCACTAGTCTGTGGCTGGGCAAACGAGTTTTTCAAACGCTCTAGGGCGGGATATTCCGCGGCTTCTACCTCATCCAAAAAACCTAAAAAGCCGAAGTCTGAGCGGATGCGCCAGCCGTTGGTGTAGGTATCGGGCTCTAGGGAGACATCGACAAGCGCTGCGTGCTCGGCCACGCCGGGGATGCTCAACGCGGTGCCCAGCACGGGGTGCTCAAGGACTGCGACATGCTCCACGCCGAAGTAACTAGTCGCGAGCGGGTAAAGCGCCATAGAAAGTCACTCCCAAGGTTTAAGGCCGGTAAACAATGCTGGACCTATTTTACGCATATGGGGGTAAGGCTGATGCCAGCTTTATATCCAGCGAGTTTTTATTAATGTGTAGACAGCTCTTTCAAAGTGACGCCTGAAAATAGAATAGGAGTAGAACCATCTCTTCTTCACCGTCTTCTTCATCCCGCCCTGTGCGCGGGGTAAATAGCTCGGAAGAAAGTAAAAAACGCACCCGTAACGCAAAGCGCATTCTCAAAGACATTATGTACCCGCATAATATCCACCCTGCGCTGGTGCCGGGCGTTTCCATTGAGGATCAGAAGGTTAAATATGGAGTGGATAAGCCGATCCTTGTGGCGGTCGGCGGCCTGGTCATGGCCTTCGTCATTTGGGGTGTGGTTGCGCCCGAGCAAGTCTTTGATGCCTCTTCGGCCGCGCTGGATTGGGTAATGCGCAACTTGGGTTGGATTTTTACTGCCTTGGCTACGTTCCTGATGTTTTTGCTCCTCATCTTGGCCTTTTCCAAGTACGGAAAGATTCCACTGGGGCTCGATGGGGAGAAGCCAGAGTTTTCCACGGTGAGCTGGGCTGCGATGCTCTTTGGTGCTGGCATTGGTATCGGCATTATTTTCTTCGGCCCCTTCGAACCGCTGAGCTACTACCTTTCGCCGCGGCCAGGCGCGTACGAGGCAGCTAGCGATAAAGCCGTGCTTGGGGCAATGGCTCAGGCCGCAATGCACTGGGGATTTAATGCTTGGGCAATCTATGCCATCGTGGGCTTGTGCGTGGCCTATGTGTCTTTCCGCCGCGGCCGCGTTCCCCTGATGAGTTCCATCTTGATGCCGCTTTTTGGCAATCGTTCTACGGATTCCCTGCCGGCGCGCATCATCGACGGCCTGGCCATTATTGCCACGCTCTTTGGTACCGCCGCGACCTTGGGCATTGGTGCGCTGCAGATCGGCCGCGGCGTGGAATTGGTTAGCGGCTGGTCCACCACCGGCAATACTGCGGCGCTGATCATTATCGTGGTGCTGTCTATCGGCACGATTTTTTCGGCCGTTTCGGGCGTGGCTAAGGGCATTCGTTGGCTCTCAAATATCAACCTGGTGCTAGCGCTTGCGCTGGCGCTGTTCTTCTTCGTGGTAGGTCCCACCGCTTTCTTGATCAACATGTTGCCGGCAGTGGTGATTGAGTATCTCGATGAAATGCCGCAGATGCTCTCTGCCAATATGGGCGAGGGCGAAGATATGGTGGCATTCCTCTCCTCATGGACCACCTTCTACTGGGCTTGGTGGGTATCGTGGTCACCGTTTGTGGGTGTTTTCGTAGCCAAGATTTCGCGCGGGCGTACCATCCGCCAATTCGTGCTTGGCGTGCTGCTTATTCCATCGGCCATCATTGTTGCTGCCTTTACCATTCTTGGTGGCACCACCATTTGGCTGCAGCGCCGCGATGGCGATATCGCCCCGGACGGCACTATTGACTCTATGCCGGCGGCAGAAGATATCTTCTTTAAGGTCCTGGACCATTTCCCAGGTGCGGAGTGGATGGCACCCATTGTCATTCTCATGCTGGTTGTCTTCTTCATTACCACGGCGGACTCCGCATCCATTGTGAACTCGCAGCTCACGCAGCGGGGTAACCCCAAGCCAAACCCTATTGTTACCGTCTTTTGGGTGGTGTGCATGGCCGGCATCGCCGTGGTCATTTTGCTCGCTGGCGGACGCAATGCGCTGCAGGGCCTGCAGAATCTTATTACGATTACCTCTCTGCCATTTGCGGTCATCATTGTGCTTATGTGTATCGCGCTGGTGCGCGAGCTGCGCCATGATCCAATCTCTATCCGTCACTTCTACGAGGATGAGGCGGTTTCTAATGCGATTGTGCGTGGCGTGCGCGATTATGGCGATAATTTTGCCTTGTCCATTGAACCGACGGAGGGGGACTATGCAACGGGCGCGCACTTTAACTCCACTGCAGCAGAGGTGACCGATTGGTACGCGCGCACGGACGAGGAAGGCCACGCTGTGGGCTATGACTACGAGACAGGCGAGTACGTGGATAATGATCCTTCTATCAAGAATGGCGAATTTATCTCTCCTGTGCCTGAGGACAAAGATGAGGGTTAATACCTGATAATTATTATCAGGTAGGGTGCCAGCTATGACTCTTAGTACCTTTGTTTTCGCCTTCGCCTTGGTGCTGCTTTCGGGGCTATCGACCTCGATTGGCGGAGCCTTGGCGGTGGGAAAGCGCCAGCCGGGCTCGGCTTTCATGGCTGCAGCTCTAGGTCTTTCGGCCGGTGTGATGCTCTACGTCTCCTTCATGGAGATTCTCCCCGAAGGCATGTCCCAGCTTTCCGACGCCCTCGGGGGAGAAACCGCTGGCACCTGGGCCGCCGTCGGTGCCTTCTTTGCTGGCATTGCCGTTATCGCCATCATTGACCGGCTCGTGCCGGAAGAGATCAATCCCCATGAGCCGGCTACGACGGCTGAAGAAGCCCGCCGCAAAAAGCTGATGAAAACTGGCGTATTTACCGCCTGTGCGCTGGGGCTGCACAATTTCCCCGAGGGGTTTGCGACCTTCCTATCCGGCCTGGAATCTAAGGAAATCGCGGTGCCGGTGGCGGTGGCAATCGCCATTCACAATATCCCAGAAGGCATCGCGGTGGCCGTCCCGCTGCGGGAGGCAACCGGATCACGCACGAAGGCCTTTTGGTGGGCCACCTTGTCTGGACTGGCAGAGCCGATTGGCGCACTCATTGGTTTCGGCCTTCTCATGCCGGTTATTGGGCCGGCCACGATGGGAATCAGCTTCGCCGCCATCGCCGGCATCATGGTCTTTATCTCACTGGATGAGCTTTTGCCCACCGCCGAAGAAACCGGCGAGCATCACCATGCCATTTATGGCCTGATCGCCGGCATGGCCGTAATGGCGGTATCGCTCATGCTATTTATGTAGCTGCTGGGCTGTGGTGATTTAAGCCTAAGCCTCCGCCTGCTTGGCAGAGGAGGCCGAGGACTCGCCAAAGGAGGCCTTGACCGCCATGACGATGGTGGCGATGACCGTGCCGAGAACCAGTCCGCAAACCATGGACATGCCGGTCTCTGCCAGCCAAGCCAGGGCGCCATTAGAAATCTTTTCGGTCACGGAAACGATGAATTCGTGCGGCTGATTCATGCCGAATTCGTGCAGGCCCTTGACCACGATATGGCCGCCGACCCATAGCATCGCGGCGGTGCCGATGATGCCGATAATATCGAGCACAATGGGCATGCCTTTGACAAGCGCGTTGCCCACCGTGGACTTGCCATTGTGGCGCTCATTTAAAGCCATGCCAATATCGTCCATCTTGACCAATAGGCCCACGGCGCCGTAGACACCCAAGGTCAATAAGATGCCGACGAAAATGAGGGCCCCGAGTCGCATCCAGAACGGCTGGTCGATGACCTCGTTCAAGGAAATGACCATGATTTCAGACGACAAGATGAGGTCAGTGGTAATCGCGGACTTGACCAAGCTGTCTTCGGCGTCGGCACCCTTTTCCTGGACTGATTCGGTTTCTTTTTCTCGGTGGGGAAGAAGGTGGTGCAAGATCTTCTCGGCACCCTCGAAGCAAAGGTAGGTACCGCCGCACATCAAGATAGGCGTGAGTGCCCACGGCGCGATCCAGGAGAGGATCATCGCGATGGGCAAGATGATAACGAGCTTATTGATAAGCGAGCCCTTGGTGATGCGCCAAATCATCGGCAGCTCGCGCTGCGGCTTAATACCTTCCACGTATTGCGGGGTTACCGCGGTATCATCGACTACGACGCCAGCGGCTTTCACCGAGGTCTTGCCCGCGAGTGCGGCCACATCGTCGACGCTGGAAGCTGCGGAGCGGGCGATCAAGGCGACGTCGTCAAGCAGTGCAAATAGGCCACCGGCCATAAATTATCCTTCTGGGGCTAGGGTAATGTCATTGGACCACGTCAAGTTTATCCCTTGATGTGCCAACCAAGCCATCGCATCGTCACCACTGCGAGTAATGCCTTCCACTGCGGTTAGGGTGGTGTCGATCGCTTTTTCTGCATCCTCGGCAGTAATCAAGCCAGCGGAGGTGGCGGCAGAGAGCTCATCAATATCGAGCACGGAAATGGGCTCGCCGCGCGTTGCGACCAGGTCCACATAAAGATCGCGGGTGGTCCAGAGCGCACCATCGCGCTGGATTTCGGCAACGTCGATATAAAAATCTTGGTGGACGTCTACGCCCGGACGGAAGTGAAAGATATTGGCACGCAGGTTAAGGCCGGGGAGCAGCCACGATTCTAGGTAACCAAAGCGTGGGTGATCGGCACCGCGCGCCATGTACAGACCAAACTCGGTTTCGGTGTAGGTATCGACCTCGCGCAGGAAACCTTTGGGGTCGGTATTGGTGTAATCGGCGGTATTAAAGGTCTCGCGCTTGACCGGATGGAGGTCCGCCGCCATCTACTTCACCTCAAGGAAAGCAGCAGTGGGGGCGAATTTGCAGTGGGACTCTTGGGTATTAACGCCGCCGGATAGCAGCGCGATAACGGTGCCTTTGCCGGTCTGGGCGGTGCCGGACAAGGTAGTGGGGCCATCCTGGTTGATGCCGTTGTTATTCAGCGGGGTGATGCCGCTGCGCAGGTTATCCAGGTTGAACCACTGCACATTCATTTCGCCCTGCTCGCGCGCGGCCGGAGGGGTACCAAGAGCAGTAAAGAGGAAGACGGTTTCGCCCGGTTTTGCGCCGGGTGCCGGCATTTCCGTGGGGCCAGGTACGGCAATGGCCGAGCCCATGGCATCGCTGGTGCCGCCTATGCAATGCGCGGAGACCGTGGGCCAATAAAACTGCCGGAAATTCGGGTTATTGCCTTCCGGCATAGCCACGCCGCCCTTGCCATCGCCGCCGCCGGCGAAGAATGCGAGGCCGGATAGGATGGCGTTGCGGGCATCCTCTGGAATCCACGGTTGAGCCGCGAAGGCGCGGATGCGATCTTGGGTTTCCTGATTGGGGCGGCCGAGCTCGTCCAGCGGGCTATGGGTCGATGCCTGCTGCACTAAGGAAGAAAGATCCGGTGCGGATGCCTGCGCAGGGGCGACGAGCGGAGAGGCGAGGCCGATGAGCGCGGCCGTGGCAGCGGCGATATAACCGGTACGGCCGGACAGGCGCCAAGTGGTGCGGGCGTGGCTCACGTTATCAATTCCTTGGGTGCGGTCTCGGGAAAGGGAGTTAAACCCCAGTTGTCACATTTGTAACAATATTACCTACAGTAACGATAGTGATGGCAGGGACAGTGTCAAGTATTTTGGCAATCTATAAGAATTCTCGCTCTCCCTATACGGTGCGTTACGGGGTAAAGCCATCCCCAATGCTGCACTTGGCCCTTTAAGGGGGTATCGTGGGAGCTCGTTCAAGATCAAATTCGCGCGCGCAAGCGCTGTAGATCCTCCGAAGGAGAACCCCACTAGTGAGTAATACCGAGTTCCGTAATGTTGCCATCGTCGCGCACGTTGACCATGGCAAGACCACCCTGGTCAACGGCATGCTGGAGCAGTCCGGCGCCTTTGGTGACCACGGTGAACACACGGACCGCGTCATGGACTCCAATGATCAGGAGCGCGAGCGCGGCATTACCATTCTGGCCAAGAACACGGCCATTCACCGCAAGGGCCTAGGCAAGGACGGCCAGGACCTGATTATTAACGTCATCGACACCCCAGGCCACGCCGACTTCGGTGGCGAGGTCGAGCGCGGTATTTCCATGGTGGATGGCGTCGTCTTGCTCGTCGATGCCTCCGAGGGACCGCTGCCGCAGACCCGCTTCGTGCTCACCAAGGCACTGGAAGCCAAGCTGCCGGTTATCATCTGCGTGAACAAGACTGACCGCCCGGATGCCCGCATCGACGAGGTTGTCTCCGAGTCCCAGGACCTCCTGCTGGAAATCGCCGCCGGCCTGGAGGATGAGGAAGCTGCAGCCGCCGCCGAGGAGCTGCTGGACCTGCCGGTTCTCTACGCTTCCGGCCGCGCCGGCGTTGCCTCCACCGAGAACCCAGGCGATGGCAACGTCCCTGCGGGCGAGGATCTGCAGCCGCTTTTCGACGTCATCTATAACGTCCTCCCAGAGCCTTCCGCTACCGTCGACGCCCCACTGCAGGCGCACGTGACCAACCTGGACGCCTCCGACTTCCTAGGCCGTATCGCGCTGCTGCGTATCTACGCCGGCCGCATTAAGAAGGGCCAGCAGGTGGCCTGGATCCACTACGACGAGGATGGCAACCAGCACACCAAGACCGTGAAGGTCGCCGAGCTGCTGCGCACCGTCGGCTTCGAGCGTCAGCCGGCCGAGGAAGCCATCGCCGGTGACATCGTGGCTATCTCCGGCATTTCTGACGTCATGATTGGTGACACCATCGCCGATCCGGAGCACCCTGAGGCTTTGCCGCGCATCACCGTAGACGAGCCGGCCATCTCCATGACCATCGGCGTGAACACCTCCCCGATGGCAGGCCAGGGCGGCGGCGATAAGCTCACCGCGCGTATGGTCAAGGCCCGCTTGGAGCAAGAGCTCATCGGTAACGTTTCCCTGCGCGTGCTGCCCACCGAGCGCCCCGACGCTTGGGAGGTACAGGGCCGTGGCGAGATGGCGCTGTCCGTGCTGATTGAGTCCATGCGCCGCGAAGGCTTCGAGCTGACGATTGGCAAGCCGCAGGTTGTGACCAAGGAAATCGACGGCAAGACCTACGAGCCATACGAGATCCTCACCATTGACTCCCCGTCCGAGCACCAAGGTGCTATCACCCAGCTGCTGGCCGCCCGCAAGGGCCAGATGCAGGCCATGGATGTGCGCGAGGGCGACTGGGTACGCATGATCTTCCGCGTTCCTGCCCGTGGCCTCATCGGCTTCCGCACCCAGTTCATGACCGAGACCCGCGGTGCCGGTATCGCTAACTCCATCTCTGACGGCCTGGATGTCTGGGCCGGCGATATCAAGTCCCGCCCGACCGGTTCCCTGGTGGCTGACCGCACCGGCCAGATCACCCAGTACGCGCTGACGCAGTTGGCTGACCGCGGCAACTTCTTCGTCGAGCCGGGCGCCGAGGCTTATGAGGGCATGGTCGTTGGCGCCAATAACCGTGATGAGGATATTGACATCAACATCACCAAGGAAAAGAAGCTGACCAATATGCGCTCCGCTACTGCGGAGGCCACGGTCACCCTGGCCAAGGCACACACCCTTTCCTTGGAAGAAGCACTGGAATTCTGTGGCAACGACGAGTGCGTCGAGGTCGCCCCGGACGTCCTGCGCGTGCGCAAGGTAGAGCTTTCCGCTACCGACCGCAAGCGTGCGGCTGCTCGCGCGAAGCAGATGAATAAGTAGTGAGCACCGCCTTAGGTGGTAGTGATTGCCGCTGAAGTGGCAACCACTGCCGCTACTGCTGCCGCCTCCTCTACTACGGCCTTAACCGCTGAGGAGGCGGTTTTGTCATATGTCACCTCCTTTTTGATCTCCTGAATGCGTGCCCGCATTTCCCGTCGCTTCATACCCTCCGCATCATTTTTGAGCAGAGTATAGGCACCGGAGACTTCGCGGAGGATATCGAGGATGATGACGTCATTAACCTCGGCTGGACGTTGTGCTTCCAGCACCGCGACCAGCCGCTCGCGCAGTTGGTGCTCTAATTCCAAGTCCGTCATGATGTAGCGGTCGCCGCCCCATTGCCACCACTTGGCTTTTTCTATGTCGAGCTGGCCATTCGCGTGGAAATCCAAGGCGATGATTTCCCGTGGGGTAAACCAAGAAGCTTCCAAGAGCTCCTTCGTACTGGCGGTCTTGCGCTGCTGTAACTCCTCCCAGGCCCAGGCCAAAACTGGGTTCTTCGGGCGCTGGGTGGTAGTTACTACCTTTTTCTTTTCCGCAAGTTCGACGTGCCCGCCCAGCAGTAGGTCCGCGAGGACGGTAGCGCGTAGGGCGGCCTCATTATTGGACACCCAGTCTTCTTTCTTGCCATTGTCTTTAGTTAATAGCAGGAACATTTCTTGGCAAATCAGCATGGTGCCTCCCTCAAAGTTGCGGTCTGAGCCTGAGTCTAGCGCCGAATATCTTCGTTCCGGCGGGGTAGAGGGACTAAAGTAGTCCGCGATGAAAAAGAATCCGGCTTCAACAAGGCGCGCGGCGTCGGCAATGGCGGCGGTGCTGAGCGCCGCTAGCCTTGTTTTCTTAAGCGCTTGCGCGGCTAACCCTGGCCCTCCACCGGTGGTGGAGGATAATGCCTCCGCGCTGCAAGAGGATCAGGCCACCACCACTGCAAAACAGCAAGAAGAGCCACCCCAAGACACCGATTCCGCCAAGCGTCCTACTATCTCAGTGGGCGTAGATCCCTTGCGCGCGGGATTAAACCCGCACTTGGTGGCCAATAATTCCGAGCTGGTGGACCAGATTGCGGAACTGGTGTTGCCTTCAACCTTCCACGGCGGTCAGAGGGACGCCGATATCCTGGAATCCGCCGCCGAGGTAAATGCCCCCAAGGGGGTAGCGCAGCGAGTGCGCTACGTTATTGCTTCACCTGCGCAGTGGTCAGATGGTACGCCTATCTCTGGCGCGGACTTTAGCTACTTGTGGAAGCAGATGACCACGACCGCCGGTGTGCGAGATCCCGCTGGCTACCACGCCATCTCGGCCGTGAATACCTCTGATGGTGGTCGCGTAGTCACGGTGGATTTTTCCCAGAAGGTTAAGGACTGGCACCTGCTCTTCCATAACCTACTGCCTTCGCACTTATTGCAAGATGATAATTTCGGCTCCGCATTAGCGGATAAGATTCCGGCATCGGCCGGACGCTTCCTTGTCGATAGCGTGGACCGCGGCCGCGGAGTCATTACCTTGAACCGAAATGATCGGTTCTGGGGCGCTAATCCGGCCCAAGTGGATGTCATCCAGCTCAGTGAGGTGCGCGATAGCACCCAAGCGCTGAATATGCTGCGCTCCGGACAGATCGGATTCGCGGACTTTACTCCGGACCAAACCTCAGAGGAGGCGTTGGGTCTTTTAGGACATGTCTCTGAAAAAGCACTTACTCGCCCACGCCAATTGCGCCTGCATATGTCTACTGCAGAAGGCGCATTGGAAGAAAGGGCAGAGCGCCGCGGATTAGCCTCACTGATTGATACGGATCAGGTCGCCCGCTTGGCCACCGGCCGCGCTTCCAATCTGGAGCCCGGACATAACCCTATAAGCAAAGACACGGATCTTACTGCGTTGCGCGCACGCGCCAGCAAAAAACCGATTCGCTTTGCGGTAGATCCTACTAGCCCCACTGCCTTGGCCGCGGCAAATACCCTCTACGATGTTCTGGAAGCCCACGGGATAGATGCCGAGGTGGTTTCCGAGCGCCTGACCACAATAACCTCCAAGCTTTTGCCAGAAGGCGATGTGGATGCCGTGGTTACTTGGGAAGATATCTCCTTGAACTCGTTGGCCGCGGCAAATATCTTTAGCTGCGATAATAAACAACCACTGGCAGGCGATTTGTCCGGAATCTGTCCGGAGAATGCGGACGAGATTCGCGAGGAAATCTTGTCCGGGACCATGAGCCCGAAGGAGGCGCTCGGCCGCATTCGAGAAGTGAACTCTAAAGAAGCGCTCTACGTGCCGTTGATGGATGAGACGCGTATCCACGCGCTCGGGAAGGGTATTGTAGGCCCCGGCCAAAGCATTGATGATTGGGACGGGGGTCTTATCACCGCGCCCCGCTGGAGGATAGATGAAGACTAAGGATTTAACCGGCTATCGCGTGGTGGCAGTCCATGCCCACCCGGATGATGAAACCCTTTTTATGGGCGGTACCCTGGCGAGCCTCGCCGCACGCGGCGCCGAGGTCACCGTTATTACGCTCACCTTGGGCGAGGACGGCGAGGTTATTGGTGAGCCCTACCAGGGCCTGGCCGACCATGATCAGCTCGGCGGCTTTCGCGCTCGCGAATTGGCTAACGCACTGGAGGCTCTTGGAGTAAAGGGAATCCAGCTCGGCGGCTTCGGTCACTTCCGTGACTCCGGCATGGCGGGCTCACCCTCCCACGAAGATTCGCGCGCGCTGGTCAATCGCATCGAGGAGGCGGCCGATTTCCTGAGCGACGAGCTCGAGACGATTAAGCCCCACGTCATCTTGACCTACGGGCCTGATGGCGGTTACGGCCACCCGGACCACATTGCGGTGCATAAGGCGGTAATGAAGGCGGCGTCGCCAAGCACACGCATTTGGTACGGCATTTTTGAACGCGCCGCTAACTACGGCGGCCTGGAAACCCTCGATGCCCCAGCTGGATGGACCAAGCCCAGCCAGGAGTACTTGGACAATTTCACCAACGAGGGTGCTGATGTCACTGTCGCTCTTTCTGACGCCGCCTTGGACGCCAAAGGCCGCGCCATGCGCGCTCACGCCTCCCAAATTTGGTTGGCCGATGGCTCCACCACCCGCACCAATCCCGCGTCCGCTGTGGCCGCGCTCCATGAACCTGAGCGCGTGCCCGGCGCCTTTGGCCTGTCCAATCTGCTAGTTATGCCGCTGCTGCCTGCCGAATACTTCCAACTGGGTCAAGGCGAGCCGGCCGATGATTTGCTCGGTGGGCTGTGATGCGCACGGATTTTAGCCGCGGCGAGCAGGTAACCGGCCTGGTGTGGTTGGCTATTGGCGCGTTGCTTTCGGTATTTCTCGAGGTCATTTATCTCACCGCCCGCATCCCGCTATCGAATGGGGCGAGCGTAGCCTTTCCCATTACGATTGTGATCGCGTGGTGGTTCAACTCCGTGCTTACCCGCACCGCCCGCTTGTGGAGCCGCACGCCGGTAGTCAGCGCCATCCCGCTCATCGTATGGTGCTTGGGCTTTTTCGCCTTCATGCTGATGGTGCCAATGACTGGAGACATGCTCTTGGCCAATAATATTCTCAGTCTGCTCCTGCTTTTGGCGGGGATAGGCGGCGGCGTTTGGCCATTTTTTAAGCAGAAGTGACATACTATTAATCACCCCAAATCCTAGACATCAGGAAGTTTCAAGGAATCTCCATGACTTATACGATCGCACAGCCTTGCGTTGACGTAATGGACCGCGGCTGCGTTGAGGAATGCCCTGTTGATTGCATCTACGAGGGCAAGCGCATGCTCTACATCCACCCGGATGAGTGCGTGGACTGCGGCGCCTGCGAGCCGGCTTGCCCGGTCGAGGCCATCTTCTACGAGGATGACGTTCCCGATGAGTGGCTGGACTATAACGACGCTAATGCAGCCTTCTTCGATGACCTGGGCTCCCCAGGCGGCGCTGCGGCCCTCGGCCCGCAGGACTTTGACGTCCCGATGATTGCCGCGCTTCCGCCACAGAATCAGGAGTAAGACATGGCTCGCACACCGCTAGGAAAGACGCTTCCAGACTTCCCCTGGGATTCACTGGCCGGCGCCAAGAAGAAGGCCCAGGCCCACCCGGGTGGAATCGTTGACCTCTCGGTGGGCAACCCCGTTGACCCAGTAGCCCCAGGCGTGCAGCTTGCGTTGACCGCAGCCGCGCAGGCCTCCGGCTACCCGCAGACCGCCGGCACCCCGGAGCTGCGCGAGGCCATCGCCGCCGCGCTGACCCGCCGCTACAACATGCAGGTAGATCGCGTACTGCCGGTAGTTGGCACCAAGGAGGCCATCGCCTGGCTGCCTACGCTCTTGGGCATGCGCGGCGAGACCGTTGCCTTCCCCTCGGTGGCCTATCCCACCTACGAGGTAGGCGCACTACTCGCCGGAGCCACTCCGCTGCGTGCGGATTCCGATTTCCAAGACGCCTCTTTAGTCTTTTTGAATTCGCCTTCTAATCCCACGGGCCGTGTGCTCGGGGTAGAGGAGCTGCGCCGCATCGTGGCGTGGGCGCGCGAGAACGACGCCATCATTGCCTCCGATGAGTGCTATATGAGCTTGGGCTGGAATGACGATAATCCACCGGTGTCCATCCTCGATCCGCGCGTGACCGATGGCGATAACACCGGGCTCATTGCCATGCATTCGCTATCCAAGACCGCGAATATGGCTTCCTACCGCGCTGGCTTCTTCGCGGGCGATAACGACCTCATCGACGAGCTGCTGCTGCTGCGCAAGCACGCCGGCCTCATCGTTCCAGGGCCCATTCAGGCCGCCATGGTCGCCGCGCTTAACGACGACGACACCGAGACGCTTCAGCGCAACCGCTACGCCTCCCGTCGCGCGGTGCTCATGCACGCGCTTGTCGACGCCGGCTTTACCATCGACCACTCCGATGCCGGCATGTATCTTTGGGCCACCCGCGGCGAGAACTGCCGGGAGACCATCGACTGGCTTGCCGAGCGTGGTATCCTCGCCGCCCCCGGCGACTTCTATGGCCCAGCAGGCGAGAAGCACGTGCGCATTGGTCTCAACGGCACCGATGAACGCATCGATGCTGCAGTAGACCGCCTCGCCGGTGCCTAATTCCGGCAGGCCTCCCGCACGCGAGGGCATATCCCCGCGCAAGACGGTCCTGCGCGGCTACGTGCCCGAAAAAGGGGAGTACTTCGCCGCTCGCGCCGGCGATTCTCCCTATCCGCCTGGGGCTTTGCTGCCGGCTGGGGCCGAGCTGCCGCGTCCCGTGCCCGCCTGGTATCACCCCACTGTGCCTGCCGAGCGCCCCATTCCTTTCGACTACTCAGTCATCTACGCCGACCGCGACCTCATCGTGGCCGATAAGCCGCACTTTCTGCCCACGACCACCAATGGCCGATTACAACGCGAAACTCTGCAAACCCGGCTGCGCGTGGACTTCGGTGAAGACGATATTGTGCCTCTCCATCGTCTAGACCGTCTGACCGCCGGCCTTGTGCTTTGTTCTCGCAATCCCGCCACTCGCGCCGCTTACCAGCGCATCTTTGGGGAGGGGAGTGCGGTGAAGAGGTATCGGGGCGTCGTCAAGCGGCCGCTTTATGTGGACCGGGAAATCACCCTGCACATGCACAAGCCCCGCGGCTCGCGCCAGGTGCTCGTTGCTTCCGATGGCACACCCACCTCTACGTATGTGCGCGCCGCCGGCCGAGAGGTGACCATGTGGCCGCGCACCGGCCATACGCACCAACTGCGCGTGCTACTCAATCATCTGGGGCACCCGCTTCTCGGGGACGACACGTATCCCGCCCCGCGCAAGCTCGACCTGTATGATTTTCGCGCCCCGCTCGCCCTACTCCATGAGGCTATCTCTTTTATAGATCCTCTATCACAATCCGAGCGTCAATTTTTCAGTTCGCAGGACTTAAGAACTACAATCGAGTAGTTATTAAATCACTGGCTAGAAAGGCGGCCCATGGCAGACCTCAGCGTCGCGCGCTTTGTGTCCAATTTTGGGCAGTTTCTCAAATTCGGCATTGTTGGCGGCTCCGGTACCGCGGTTAATCTCTTTGTGGTCTATTTGTGCAGAAAGATTACTTGGTGGTCTGGCGGCATCGAGGCGGATGATCCCTTCATCAATCTCTTCGGCTCTGTTTTCCATATCCGTTGGTACCATGTGTTTTTGACCATTGCGTTCTTGGTCGCCAACACTTGGAACTACCAGCTGAATCGCATGTGGACTTTCCGATCGGTGGCGAAGGTGTCTTGGCTGCGCGGTTTCTTCCCATTCCTTCTCGCTGGAATTGGAGCTTTTATCGTAAGTCAAGTTGTGGCGACACTGTTAATGAATCCGACTTCGCCGCTGCACTTGCCCACAGACATTCTGGATGATTCGACCGGTTTGCGTACAAAGGTGTACTGGGCATCAGCCATTTCTATTATTGTCGCTATGCCGATTAACTTTATCTTGAACAAGCTGTGGACCTTCCGCTCGCAGCCGAAGACGCCTCAACTTGTCGAGGAAACCGAGCCGGCCTAGCTAGGTCCCGTGTTCATTTTCATCCCCGCCGCCCTTCGCGCTCACCAGCGCAGGTTGGCGGGGATTTTTCTTTCTCCCAGTGAGCGCGAAGGGGACAGTACCTCCCGTCGCGCTCACGGGGAACGAAATCAGAGAAACCCCGCCGTCCGCGGTGAGCGCGAAGGGCAGGTTGAAGTGCCGGAGTGAAACTAGTCTTCTAACTCGGCATCGAGGCGAGCTTGGTCGCGGCGGTGCTGGCGGCGACGAATGAAGGGGGTCAGGGCGAGCACGGTAATGGCGCCGACTGCGGTACCGATGAGGTAGGAGACGGGGTCGTGGCCGTCGGCTGGCGCATAGGCGTTATAGGCAATGCCGGCGAACATGACTATAAGAGGGATGAGGTAGACAGCGATAGCCGTCCAATTGCGGCTAACAATTGGGGTGGCCACGCGCTGGCGCATCCAAGCAGAACCGATGGAGTTGCCCACGATGGACGGCACGAGCGCGAGAAAGCACAGCATGGACATTTGGCCAGGAAGGACCCAGGCGAGAACTGCGGCGACGACGAGTTCGAGGAACGGGATTGGGGTCATTCCGATTGCGCAGGCCTTGTAAAGAGTGTCGCGTTCGAATTCATCGCGAGTCGCGCGATCGATTTCCTTGAGGGAGTAATTGGCGATGGCGTTAATCATGTTGTTCAGCTCCAAAAATTTCTTCGACGGTTTTTCCTAGTTCGTGGCAAATATCCAGTGCGAGGTGCACGGAGGGCGAGTAGTTGCCGCGTTCGATATTGGCGATGGTTTGGCGGGAGACGCCAACTCTTCTGGCGAGTTCAGCTTGTGATAATTCGAGCCAGCGGCGCCATTTGCGGACCATGTTGGGGTGCTCGGCCACCTGTTCTCCTTTACGGGCTGTCGTTCTTGCATTACCGAGTGTAAAGGAAATTTGTCACCAAGGCAAGGTTTATACGCACAGATGTCACCGCCAATAGGGCACAGTGGCTGAGGTAGGGAGCTGCGGACTACCGCCTTTTAGCACTTCCAACGTGGCCTTGACGAGCAAAACGGCTTGGCTGAGGTGGTGGATGATGTCATCGGCAGTAAAACGCAAAACGGTATAATCGTGAGCTACAGCCGCGTTCTGCTTGGTACGGTCAGCTTGAAAGGTCACACTGTGCTTGTGGTATTTCCAGCCGTCAACTTCCACCAGCAACCTGCCAATCTTCAGGTCAAAGCGGTAGCCGGCGATGAGAACATTGTGCTTGGGGAAGATTCCTTCTGCGCGCAGCTGCCTGCTTAGTGTGCGTTCCGGCGGGCTATCTGCGCCTATAGCAGCGTGTCGTATAGCCTCTTTAAGAGGCTTCGGGACGCGCCTCATTCGCCGACGGTCCTCTTCTAGGCGGTTGGGGCCGTGCTTTCCTTGGTAGTAGTCTTCCAATAAAGGCCTGCATGCACGCGAAATCTTGCGCGCAGCCCATAGCGGTTGCACCACCGGTAGGCCGTTGACCTTGTGTGTGGCCCGGAGGCGCGAGTGCGAAACGCGGAAGCATTTTCCCTTCAACGTGCGGGGTCCCTCTGCTTCCAACGGAAATGTTATTGGCCGGCCCAGATAAATCTCCTGCGCGGTCTTTCCAGTGAAATGGATGCGGCTGAGCCCATGCGCCAAGGCCCGCGCTACTGCCAGGGGCGTCCACGTATCGGTATAAATCCCCCGATGCACGCGGTACAGCTTGCCCTCACGCACCTCGCGGCGAATCGCCTCTTTGCTCAAACCTTGCTCGCGTAGTTCCGCGGTTGTCCATTCCCCCCATGTGATTGAACGTAAACGGCCGCAGTGCGTGATGGCTACGCTTCCCGCTGCAACCTGTGGATAACTCAGGGACGGGGCTCGATTTTCCGCCGCTGGGGCTGGAGCGCTGTGGATAACCGCCCCTCGCGCTCACCGGCAGCCACCCTTTGGCAGAGATCCGTGTTCACAGTGAGCGCGAGGGGAGCGGTGGAAAAGGCTACGACCTTTGCGCTCACCGGCAGTGCTTTCCGACGTCCCCATTCGTTCCCCGTGAGCGCGGCGGGCGGAGCGTAGGGCACCTCACCCCCTCGCGCTCACTGGGAGACGAAATGAGACGTCCATTCTCGCGCCGGTGAGCGCGAAGGGCGGGGCGGGAGGGGGACTAAGTCAGCGGCAGGGTGGAGGTGGGGTCAATCCCGCGAACCTTGGAGTTGATGACACCGGCGACGGCGAGCACCGCGAACATAGCGGCGGCGGAGAGGAGTTGGGTGCGGGCGGTGGCGTCGGTAAGCATGAGCACCGCGATGGCCGCAAAGAGCGCGAGGGCGAACCAAGTCAGGTAGGGGAAGGCCCACATGCGGATGGGAAGGGGATGGAGTGCTTCGAGCTGACGGCGCAGGCGCAGCTGGCTGACGGCGATGAATACCCACACGATGAGCAGGGAGGCGCCGGCGGCATTGAGCATGAAGGTAAGAAGCCAACCCGTATCGGCGTAGTTGAGCACCACCATGACGGCCGAGAGTAGGACGGACAGGGCAATAGCGGTGGTGGGTACGCCGTCTTTATTGGTGGTGGTGAAGATGCGTGGAGCCTCGCCACGGGAGGCCAGCGAGTGCATCATGCGAGAGGAGGCGTAGATCTGCGAATTGAAAGCGGAAAGCAACGCAAGGACGATGACAACCTCCATGATGCCGGCCGCACCCGGGATGCCGGCGCGCTCGAGGACCATGGTGAAGGGCGATTCTGCGGCCGTGGAGGCACCTCCCAAGATGGAATAAGGCAGAAGGAACGTGATGACGAGAACGGAGCCCAAGTAGAACACGGAGATGCGCAAGATGGTGGAGCGCACGGCGTTGACCAGGGATTTTTCGGGGTCCTCGGATTCGGCAGAGGCGATGGCGACGACCTCGATGCCGCCGAAGGCGAAGGCTACGGCCAAAAGGCCGGCCGCGACGCCGCCGAGGCCATTGGGCATGAAGCCGTCTTCGAGGAAGACGGAGGTGCCGATGAAAGAATGGCCAGGCAGGAGGCCCAGGATGAGCAGCACGCCGATGATGAGGAAGGCCACGATGACGACGACCTTGATAAGCGCGAACCAATACTCGAATTCGCCGAAACTACGCACGCGCAGCAGGTTGATGACGCCGAAGAGGACCACGCAGATAGCTGCGGGGATCCACGGCGAGACGTCGAACCAGGAGCCAATGAATCCGGCCGCGCCGGTGATTTCGGCGCCGAGTACGGCGACGGTGGCTAGCCAATAAATCCAGCCCTGGGTAAAGCCCGCCCAGCGGCCGATGCCATGTTCGGCATATTCGGAAAAAGAGCCGGAGGCGGGGATAACGGTGCCCATCTCGCCCAGCATCTGCATCACCAAAATGGCCAGGAAGCCGGCGATGATATAGGCGAGGAGCACGGCGGGCCCAGCGGCGGAGATACCGACGCCGGTGCCGAGGAATAGCCCGGCACCGATGGTGGAGCCAAGCCCCATCATGGTTAGGTGGCGGACCTTCAGACCAGAACCGAGGGAGGAGGAGTTATCAGTCACTCCTCCATCATATTTTCCCCGATTGGTCTATAGGAATCGGGGGTATTAATTCTTGTGCAGCTCGTCGTTCAGCGCGACGGCCTCGGCCTTCCACTCCACGGCCTCAACCGCACCGGAGACGGAGTTGCGGCGCAGCAGCATGCCGGAGGCACCGGAGAGTTGGGAACCCTTGACGTTCTCGCCATTATCAACGCCCAGTGCTTCCGCGACCTTGCCAAAGACGGTGACCTTGGTGCCGGCGGTGACGTAGAGGCCGGCTTCGACCACGGCGTCGTCGCCAAGCGAAATGCCAATGCCGGAGTTGGCGCCGAGCAGGCAACGCTCGCCGATGGAGATGACCTCCTTGCCGCCGCCGGACAAGGTGCCCATGATGGACGCGCCGCCGCCGATATCGGAGCCATCGCCCACGACGACGCCCGCGGAGATGCGGCCCTCCACCATGGAGGCGCCCAAGGTGCCGGCGTTGAAGTTCACAAAGCCCTCATGCATGACAGTGGTTCCCTCAGCAAGGTGGGCGCCCAAGCGCACGCGGTCCGCGTCGCCAATGCGAACGCCAGACGGCACAACGTAGTCCACCATGCGCGGGAATTTATCAACGGAGTAGACAACGACCGGGCCGCGGGAGGCAAGGCGGCCGCGCACCATCTGGAAATCGGAGACGGCGCAGGGGCCATAGTTAGTCCAAACCACGTTATTGAGGTGGCCGAAGATGCCATCCATATTCAGGCCGTGCGGCTTGACCGCGCGGTGAGAAAGGAGGTGCAGGCGCAGGTAAGCATCGTAGGTATCGACGGGGGCGTCATCCAGATCTTTGATGGAGGTCTCGACGGCAACGCGGGCCACGCCGCGCTCCTCATCTGGGCCTGCCAGCGCGGAGAACTGCTGAGGGACCTCCTCCAAGCGCTTGGTCTCGGTGGTCTCTACGGTCTTATCGGTATAAACGGCTGGGAACCAGACGTCCAAGACGCTGCCGTCATGGGTAATGGTTGCCAGGCCACGTGCGGATGCAGAAGTCATGCCCGCTAGCTTAGCAACTACCTCCGCGCCTCTGCGCGCTGGCCGGTGGGTAATACGAAGGACAAGACGACGAGTATCGCAGCGAGGATGAGTACCGAGATGACCTGGTTGCGTGCATCCGGGTCAAAGAGCATGAGCAGGGTGAGCCCGCCCAGCGCCGCGGCCGTGACCCACGGCAGCCACGGGAAGCCAGGCACGCGCAGTTCGGTCAACTCGCCATTTTCGCGCATTTGGGGATGCAGCTTGATAAAGGAAGCCACGATGAAAAACCAGATGACCAGCAGGCACCCGCCCACTGCATTGAAGAGAAATGCTAGGAGCCCCGGAGGGTTCCAAAATTGCAGGCCTACCGAAGCGAAGGCGAAGACCATGGACAAAATGACCGCGTTGATGGGGGAGCCAGCGCGATTTTGCTTGAGGAAGAATCCCGGGGCGCAGTGATCCTTAGCCATGTCAAAGACCAAGCGGGAAGTGGCGTAGATCTGCGCGTTGAAGGCGGAGAGCAGGGCGAGGGCGATAATCGCTTCCATGAAGCCGGCCGCGAAGGGAATCTTGGCGGCCGCAAGCACCAGGGTGAAGGGAGAATCGGCGGCTACGTCGGCATCCTGGATGGAACTAAAAGGCAGAGCCATGGTGATAACCACGATGGAGCCGATGTAGAAGATCATGATGCGCACGATAATGGCGCGGACCGCGGTGGCCACGTTATGTGCTGGGTCCTCGGATTCGGCCGCCGCGATAGTAACCAATTCGATACCGCCGAAGGCAAAGGCCACGGCGAGCAATCCGGCGGCGAAGCCGGGCATGCCATTGGGCAGGAAATTAGCGGTGAAATTGGTCCCGGCCAAGGAGAGATCCATGCCGGGCAGGACGCCCAGCGCCATGAGCACGCCTATGGCAAGGAAGGCGACAATGACGCCGACCTTGATGATGGCGAACCAGAATTCGAACTCGCCAAATCCGCCCACGGCCGCGAAATTGACCACTGCGAAGAATGCCACGGCGATAAGTGCCGGAATCCACGGGTCAATACCGAACCAGCTGGAGATGATGGCGGCCGCGCCGGTGATTTCGGCGCCCATGACCATGATTAGCATGAACCAATAAATCCATCCCATGGTAAAGCGTGCCCAGTGTCCGAAGGCCTGACCGGCGTAGGTGGAAAATGACCCCAAAGAGGGGCGGGCGGCGGCCATCTCACCGAGCATCCACATCACTAGCGCAATGAGCGCGCCGGCCACGGCATAGGAAATGAGCACGGAGGTGCCGGAAATCTGGATGCCGAGGCCTACTCCGAGGAAGAGGCCGGCGCCCACGGCAGAGCCAAGGCCCATCATCGTGAGATGACGGGATTTCAATTGAGCGGTTTCGGCCATTGTTATCACCTTAGGGAGGACGAAATATTTACAGTGAAGTGAACTTTACACAATGCGGGGAGCTACGCGGGGCGCTAGCATGGCGCTTTGTGACTTTAGATCTATATGCAGACCCCATCGAACTAACCAAGGCGCTCGTGGATATTCCGAGCCCCTCCCACCATGAGGAGGCCATCGCAGACGCCGTCGAAGAAGCGCTGCGCGGTTTGGACGTCGAGGTTGCCCGCTACGGCAATACCGTGTGCGCCCGCACGAACCGTGGGCTAGATTCCCGCGTGGTGCTCGCCGGACACATTGATACCGTTCCGTTGGCAGAAAATGTACCGCATCACATGGAAACCACTAAAGACGGGGTGGAGATTATGTGGGGCTGTGGCACCGTGGACATGAAGTCAGGCATGGCCATCTACCTTAATGCCTTTGCCCAGCTGCACGAGTCGGAGGAGTTGAAGCACGATCTCACCGTCATTGCCTATGAGGGTGAAGAAGTAGCCACTGAATTTAATGGCTTGGGCCATCTGCAAAAGGACCACCCGGAGTGGCTCGAGGGGGACTTCGCGCTTCTGGGCGAGCCCTCCGGCGCCATGGTGGAGGCCGGTTGCCAGGGATCCATCCGCCTGCGCGTGACCGCACACGGCACCCGCGCGCACTCGGCCCGCGCCTGGCTCGGCTCCAATGCCGCGCACAAGCTCGCACCGATTATGAGCCGCATCGCCGCCTATGAGTCCCGCGACGTCACCATTGACGGCTGTACTTACCGCGAGGGCCTCAATATCGTTCACCTCGAGTCCGGCGTGGCCACAAATACGCTGCCGGATGAGGCTTGGATGTTTGTGAACTTCCGCTTCGCCCCGGACCGCACGAGCGAGGAGGCGCTGGAGTACATGAAATCCATCATCGGCGAGGAAGAAGATGTCACCATCGACATCGACGACATTGCCCCGGCCGCCCAGCCTGGGTTGGGCCAGCCTGCAGCCAAAGCTCTTATCGACGCCGTCGGGGGCAACGTCCGCGCCAAGTTTGGCTGGACCGACGTCGCCCGCTTCTCCGAAATGGGCACCCCGGCCGTGAACTTCGGCGCCGGTGACCCAGGGTTTGCGCATAAAAAGGACGAGCAGGTCCCCACCGCGCAGATTAGTGAAGTATCCACCGCCCTCCTGAAATACCTGAAGGGATAGACCATGACTCCTGAGCAGATGCGCACTCTGCGCGGCCCGATGCTGCTGCGCACCGAAGGCGAACAGGCCTCCACCTTTGACCAGCGGCTCTTGGAGTCCGGTGCAGACCACGAGTGGCAGCATGCCGATCCGTGGCGCGTGCTGCGCATCCAAGGCGAATTCGTCGCCGGCTTCGATGCGTTATCCAAGTTGCCGAAGGCCGTCACCGTCTTCGGCTCCGCACGCACCACGCCCGAGGACGCGAGCTACCAGCTGGGCGTCGAGGTCGGCCGCAAGCTGGCCGAGCACTCCTATGCCGTCATCACCGGTGGCGGCCCCGGCATCATGGAGGCAGCCAACCGTGGCGCCCACGAAGCCGGCGGGCTGTCCGTGGGCTTGGGCATCGAGCTTCCCCATGAGCAGGGCCTCAACGAGTACGTCGACCTGGGCCTGAATTTCCGCTACTTCTTCGCCCGCAAGACGATGTTCTTGAAGTACTCGCAGGCCTTCATTTGCCTACCTGGCGGCATGGGCACGATGGATGAGTTCTTCGAAGTCATGTGCATGGTGCAGACCGGCAAGGTGACCAATTACCCCATCGTGCTCATGGGCACCGAGTACTGGACCGGCCTTTTGGAATGGATGGACAAGACGCTAGCAGCGGGTGGATTTATCAACGAAAGCGACCGGGAGCTTTTCCTGCTTACCGACGACCCCGATGAAGCCGTCTCCCACATCATTAAGCGTCACGAGGTTATGAGCGATAAGCGCATCAGGGAGCCGCGTTGAGCCTCGCGCGTGTGATGGCGATTGTCAATCGCACCCCGGATTCTTTCTATGACAAGGGGGCAACCTTTGACCTCGACCCGGCGCTGCGCCGCTGCGATGAGGTGATCGCAGCCGGTGCTTCGATCGTCGATATTGGTGGCGTGAAGGCTGGCCCCGGCAAAGCTGTGGACGCGGCGGAGGAAATCGACCGCGTGGTGCCGACCATTGAGAAGGTGCATCAGCGCCACCCGGATGTCCTCATTTCCGTCGATACGTGGCGCAGCGAGGTGGCAGAGGCAGCCATTGCAGCCGGTGCCGGGCTCATAAATGACACCTGGGCGGGTTGGGATCCCGAGCTCATCGAGGTCGCCGGACACTACCGCGTGGGCTATGTCTGCTCTCACACCGGTGGTATCACCCCGCGCACCCGGCCGCACCGTGTCCATTTTGATGACGTGGTGGCCGATGTCATCGCGGAAACCACCCAGCTGGCCGAGCGCGCTGCCGCTCTCGGTTGCCCGGAGGACCTGACCTTCATCGATCCGACCCATGACTTTGGCAAGAACACCTTCCACGGTCTCGAGCTTTTGCGGCGCATAGACGAGGTCGTGGCCACCGGCTGGCCGGTGCTCATGGCGCTATCAAACAAAGATTTTGTGGGCGAGACGCTAGACCGCGGGGTAGGAGAGCGCGTTGCGGGTACCCTAGCCGCCACCGCGTGGTCCGCTGCCCGCGGAGTGGCCGCTTTCCGCGTCCACGAGGTGGCAGAAACCGCTGATGTCATCCGTATGACTGCCGCCATCCAAGGCGAGGTCGCCCCGCTAGCAACCACGCGAGGCCTTGCATGAGCGTCTCCGTTATCATTCCAGCGCTCAACGAGGAGGGCACCGTCGCAGACGTCGTGCGCGCCTGCCTTGCCGATAATCCGCTTGAGGTGCTGGTAATCGACGCCGACTCCTCAGACGCCACCGCGTCTCGCGCTGCGGCAGCTGGAGCCGACGTGCACAATTGGCGCGATATCCTCCCGGTGGAGCCGCGTCCCGGGAAAGGAGAATCCCTCTGGCGTGGGGTCGCCGCAGCGAAGGGAGACATAGTCGTCTTCGTCGATGCGGATCTTGAATCCGCCGCGCCCGGCATGGTCACCGCGCTGGCCGATCCCTTTGCCGACCCCGCGGTGGAAATGGTCAAGGCCCGCTACCGCCGCAGCCTCAACGGACAGCCCACCGGCGGCGGCCGCGTCACCGAGCTGACAGCCAAACCGCTCATTAAGCAATTTTTCCCAGAGCTCGCTCATATCGACCAGCCGCTCGGAGGCGAATACGCCCTGCGCCGCACCACCGCTCTCACTCTGCCCTTTGTAGAAGGCTACGGGGTGGAAGCGGGGCTATTGGTGGACGTCGGCAAGCGGGGCACAATAGCGCAGGTGGACTTGGGAACTCGGGTGCACCGCAACCGGCCGCTACATGAACTCGCGCCGATGGCCGAGGTAGTCGCGCGCACACTGCTCTCCCGCGCCGGGGTTACTGCGCCCGTTGCTCAACGCCCGCCGCTAAAAGGTAAGGTTTAAGCCATGCTGTCTTGGATTATGCTCCTCCTCGTCCTTTTCTCCCTGACCGTCATCGGGACCTGGGTATGGGGGTCGATTTTTGGCCGCGGCGAGGTTATGCACCCGCTCGATGAGCCGGAGAAGGTGCGCGAAAATAACCGCGCCGCTGCCCGCGAAGGGCGCCTTGACCAGGTGAAATTCGAGGTTGTGCCCCGCGGGTACCGCCAGGACCAAGTAGATGATCTCCTCGCACAACTAGAAGAGCAACTATCTTCCGCGCCGAAAAGGTCTAAGCTGGAAGGAAAAGAAGTTAACTAAAGGAGACTCACTATGGCAGCAATGAAGCCGCGCACCACGGGCGGAGAAATGGAAGCAGTAGAGGAGTCCCGCAAAATTGTCATGCGCATCCCCTCCGATGGCGGCGGGCGCATCGTCATCGAGCTGAGCAAGGACGAGGCCGCCGAGCTTGGTTCTCTGTTGACCGAGGTTTCTAGCTAGTCTAGATACATGCTTTCTCATATCGTCGACATTCTGGCTGATCCCAATGATGGCACCGCGCTTTCTGGTGCCGATGATTTCTCTCGCTTGGTCTCGGAATCCGGCCACTCTTTTGATGTGGCCAAGCAGGGCTACGTCACCCTCGCGGCCGGCGCCGGACTCAAGCACAAGGGCGATGACATGGACATGGTCAACGCCCGCGAGACCTATTTGGCCATGGGGCACTTCGCGCCCTTCGTGGAGGCCGTGACTGGGGCAGTCCAAGGTGCGCTGGATTCCGCATCGTTGGCCGAATCTACGCCCGCCTCTCTGCTTGAGGTGGGCGCTGGTACGGGCTACTACTTGGCCCACACCCTCGACTCCATCGCTGAGGCCCGCGGCGTCGGGCTCGATATTTCCCCGCACGCCGCGAAGCACTTGGCTAAGTGCCACCCGCGCGTCGGTGCCGTCGTGGCCGATGTGTGGGAGCGCCTGCCCATTCGTGATGAGTCCGTCGACGCTATTTCCGTCGTCTTCGCCCCACGCAATCCGGCCGAATTCCAGCGCGTGCTCGTCCCAGGCGGCCAGGTCATCGTCTTGACCCCTGATGCCGGCCACTTGGACGAGCTGCGGGAGCCTTTGGGCATCCTCGGCGTGGAAGACGGCAAGGTGGAGCGCATGTACGAGCAGGCCGAGGGATACCTCGAGCAGGCGGCCGATCCGGTGGATATTTCGTTCCCCATTGAGCTCGATAAGGCCTCCGTTGCCGCGCAGGTTGGGATGAGCCCGTCCGCGCGTCACATTAGCGCCGGAGAACTCGCCGAGCGCATGGCAGCGTTGCCCCCGACGCTCACGGTTACCGCCCGCGCTCGACTGGACCGCCTCCGCGCAGTTTAGCCTCGGCCCTTCTGCCTCATCTCCGCCCTTCGCGCTCACTAGCAGCGCGTGGGGCGGTTCTTTTCGTTGTTCCGGTGAGCGCGAGGGGTGGTTCCTCGCCCTTGCCGCTCACCGGGAGCAGCGCAACCGCAGTGGGCGGCTGTGCCGGTGAGCGCGAAGGGCGGGGTGGAGAACCGAGCGGGGCGTCGGGTGATGTTTAGAGCTTGGAGCCGGAGCGCTGCCAGTCCTGCTCGATAACGGCATCGCCGGAGGTTTCGACGCGCAGCCCAGAGCAGCCGCCTTCGAAGTAGACGCGGGAGGCCATGGCGATGAGGCCACCATCGACGAATACCTCGACGGTGGAACCGTCTTGGATAATGGTGAGGGTGTCGGAGTCGCCCTCGGCAAGCGTGGCGGTGGCGGGCTCAGAATCGGCAAAGCAATGATTGAAAGCCTTGTTCATTGAGCGATCGAGGCTGATGTCATCGCCGGAGTGGCGGATGGTGGCGGCGGGGTCACCGGCGCCGTCGAGAAGCGTGACGGTGACGCAGGAACCGGAAGGCACCTCCATGACGCCGGTCCATGAGCGGGCGTAATCGGAAAGCTTAACGGCATCGGGCAAGCCCCGGGCGGGGGCTTGGTAGAGGACGCCGCCCTCGAGGGTAACTCGGCGGGGTAAGGAAAGGGCATTGGCCCAGCCTTCGGCTTCCCACGAGGCGTGCTTGGTGGCGTCATCGCCGCGGCCGTTGCCGTTGAGGAGGCCAACGATAACGGCGCGCTCATAGCGCTGCTCGGGGGTGAGCGTGCCGGTGGTGGTGTTGGTACTGCGTGGGCGGGAGAAATCGTGGCCGAAGTCTACGCGGCGGAAGCCGGAGACCACGGTAAAGGTGGTGCCTTCCAGCCGGCCGACGAGGTAGCCGGAGACGTCGCGGCCGCCACGCTCCAAGGTGACAAAGAGGACGTCGTAGACATTGCCGTCAACCTCATCGCGCAGTCGGACTAGGCGCGGGGAGACGACCGGCGGAATGGGCGAGGTAGCGGGGACCTCGCCCTCTAGGAAGCCAGGGTCGCCGTCGAACTTGAGGCTGCCGCGCAGGCGCCAAGACACGCCGTCGGCGGATTCGAGGATGACGGGAACCGGGGCGTCGGAGTGGCCGGTGAGAGCCAACATGAGCCAACCGTCGTGGCCGTCATCGCGGTCCTCTGAGGCCCAGTCGGGCACCACGGAGGGGGAGCGGAAATGATCGAAGTTGCGGGTATTGCCCACGACTTCGCCAAAACGAACGACATTGGGGTCGAGCGCCTGTGGGTCATCGGAGACCTCGCAGATTTCGTCCACGTTGGCGTAGCGGGCGAGGTGAACGGCGATTCCGGCGGCGGTCACGGAGGTGAAGTAGAGATGGATATCGTCTGGGCCTTGGGCTACGGAACCTGCGCGCAGGGAGAGCTCGCCGCCGACGGGGGCGAGGGCATCGTCACAGTCCAACCAGTCAAAGGGAGACTCTTCGGAGTAGGTGTGTCCCCAGCGCGCCGGGGAGTCCGCGGTGGGGCGGTACTGGTAGAACAGATGCCAAGTATCGCCATCGCGCAGGATTCCGGCGGGGGCGTCGAGGACGCCGTCTTCAGGGACAAAATGCAGTTCGGGGCGGTGGGTTGTCACGGCTATCCTTCCTTAAATCAGACTGCGGTAAATATCGACGGTCTGGGCGGCAATCGTAGCCCAAGAAAAATCACGAATGGCACGCTCGCGGCCGGCGCGCCCAAATTCGGCAGCGCGCTTTTTATCGGCGGCGACGTCATTGACTGCAGCGGCGAGGTCGGCCTCGAAGGCTGCGGTATCGGTGGCGTCGTAATGCACTAGCACGCCGGTCTCACCATCGACTACTACCTCGGGAATGCCGCCCACGTTGGAGGCAACAACGGCCGTGCCACAGGCCATTGCTTCCAAGTTCACGATGCCCAGCGGTTCGTAGATGGACGGGCAGACAAAAACATCGGCACCGGTGTAAATCTGCTGGACCTCGTTGCGCGGGAGCATATCCTTGACCCAGAAAATGCCATCGCGCTGGGCGCGCAACTCATCGACCAGTGCCTCGGTCTCGGCCGCGATTTCGGGCGTATCAGGGGCGCCGGCACACAAGACCAGCTGGATGTCTGGATCGAATTTCTGCGCCGCCTGCAGCAGGTGCTTTACGCCCTTTTGCCGGGTGATGCGTCCGACGAAGGCAGCGATGGGGCGCTGCTTATCGACGCCCAGCTTGTCCAAAACATCGCCCTCTCGCGGCTGCCATAGCTCGGTGTCGATGCCGTTGAGGACGACGTGGACCTTGGAGGCATCGATGCGCGGATAGGCATCGAGGATGGAGTCCTTCATACCGGCAGAGACGGCGATTACGGCATCGGCATATTCCATGGCGTTCTTTTCGGACCATGAGGAGATGTCATAGCCGCCGCCAAGCTGCTCGCGCTTCCAAGGGCGGTGCGGCTCGAGAGAGTGGGCGGTGACCACATGCGGAATATCATAAAGCCGGGCGGAGAGGTGGCCAGCAAGGCCCGTATACCACGTGTGGGAGTGGGCGATGTCGATATCGGAGGCGGCATCGGCCATGCGCAGCCCAGTGGACAAGGTCTGCAGCGCGCCGTTGGCACCCTCGAGTGCGGGATCTACGCCGTGGACAAAGACGTCTTTTTCTTCGCGCGGGGAGCCCATGCAGTGCACGGAGACATCGATGATATCGCGCATGAAACGGGTGAGCTCAGCTACGTGAACTCCGGCTCCGCCGTATATTTCCGGCGGGTATTCTTTGGAAAAGATTCCGGCTCTCATGCCCACCCAGAATACGTATCTCTGCTGTCATGTGCAGAATTCCGATATGGGGGTAAAAATGTGCAAAGTTCTGCTGCGGAATGTGGGATTTGCGGATAGGTTTGAAAACGTGAGAAGCCTGCCGAATGTCCTAGCCATTGTCCTCGCCGGCGGTGAGGGAAAGCGCCTTTTCCCCCTGACCGAAGACCGCGCCAAGCCCGCCGTACCCTTCGGTGGTTCCTACCGCCTCGTTGATTTCGTTTTGTCCAATCTGGTCAATGCCGGTTATCTCAAGATTGCGGTGCTGACCCAGTACAAGTCCCATTCTCTGGACCGCCACATTTCCCAGGCGTGGAACTTGGCGGGGCCGACCCCGCAGTATATTGCCTCGGTGCCCGCCCAGCAGCGCCGCGGCAAGCGCTGGTACAACGGCTCGGCAGATGCAATTGTGCAGTCGCTGAACCTCATCTATGACGAGAATCCGGATTATGTCATCGTCTTTGGTGCAGACCACGTATACCGCATGGATCCGGCACAGATGGTAGAAGAGCATATCGCCACCGGATTGGATTGTTCGGTGGCAGGTATTCGCGTACCGCGCTCGGAAGCGACGGCCTTTGGCTGCATCCAAGCCGATGGCATGGGCACGATTACGCAATTCGTGGAAAAGCCCGCGGACCCGCCGGCTACTCCGGATGATCCGAATATGAGCTATGCCTCGATGGGCAATTATGTCTTTACAGCGCAGGCGCTTATCGACGCCCTTTTGGAGGACGAAAAGAACGAGGACTCCGCCCACGATATGGGCGGTGATATTATCCCGTACTTTGTGGAGCGGGGACAGGCGCATGTGTACGATTTCATGGCCAATGAAGTGCCAGGGGCTACTGAGCGTGACCACGGCTACTGGCGCGACGTCGGCACCATCGATTCCTTCTACGAGGCGCACATGGACATGATTTCGGTGCACCCGATTTTCAACCTTTATAACCAGAATTGGCCGATCCACTCGACGGATGATTCCAATTTCCCACCGGCCAAGTTCGTGCAAAACGGCATCGCGCAGTCGTCGATGGTGGCCCCAGGCTGCATCGTCTCTGGCGGCACTGTGCGCAATTCAGTGCTGGCGTCCGATGTCCATGTGGCCGACGGAGCTACGGTCGAAGGATCAGTGATCCTGCCTGGCGTGCGTATCGGGCGCGGTGCAGTGGTGCGCCGCGCGATCCTAGATAAGAACGTCGTCGTTAGTGATGGCGCGATTATCGGAGTGGACCGCGAGCGTGATGAAGAGCGCTTTAAGGTTTCTGACGGCGGCGTGGTCGTCGTCGGCAAAAACCAAAAGGTCTAGAGCTTCGTCACGAGGGTGAGCCCGGAACCCAGCGGCAAGCGGGTTACGCTCGCCCCCTCGAGCTCGCGCAGGTACTCGTCTGCTTCGCGGGCGGCGGCGGTGTCGCGGTCGGTCCGGGAGGCGTCGGCAAGCGTGCCATCGAGCAAAGAATTAGCCAAGACTAGGGTGCCGCGCTGGTGCAGCAGTGGCCAGGCGGCCTTGATGATGGCTGGTAACTCGAGCGCGGCGACGTCGGCGTAGATCACCTGATAAGCATCGTTGGCAAGGCGACCCATGACTTCGAGTGGGCGCGATGGCAAAAAACGGCCGCGGGATGGCGCGTAGCCGGCCTCGCGGAATGCGGTCTTGGCGCTGCGCTGGTGCTCCGCCTCGGGGTCGATGCAGGTCAAAATGCCGTTATCGGGCATGCCGGCGAGCACATAGAGGCCCACTACATTGGCGGCCGGGGTAATGGCCACAGCTTGAGGACGCTCGGTGGAACCAGTGGAGGCGGCCGTCAGGGTGGTGAGCAGCTGGCCGGTGGATTCATCCGGGACTGGCAAGCCGTACTCTGCGGCGTGGTCGCGTGCGCCACTTAGGGCCGGGGATGCTTCGCTGTTGGTCTCGATATAAGAACGCAGTGCTTCGTATGCGGTATTAGTCACGTAATAAACCATAGGGAAAAGTGTCCGCCAATGTGGCAAAAACGCGCTTAGCCAGCAAGGTTGTGGTCGGTGGGGATAATGTGACGGGTTCACAGGATATTATCAGTACTATGGCTGGAGTTTCTGTGCTGAGTGTAGAAAGATGACATGCATGACAAAGATGAAGCGCGATGCCGAATCCCTTCAACCTGCAACCTCTGAGGCAGAGTTGACCGGTACCGCAGCATTCGATGCTGGCACGGGCGACATGCCCGCTTGGGGTGACCTCGTGGCCGAGCACGCCGATGGGGTCTACCGCTTGGCTTATCGCCTGTCTGGCAATCAGCATGACGCCGAGGATCTCACCCAGGAAACCTTCATGCGCGTCTTCCGCTCCTTGGACAAGTATCAAGCCGGAACGTTTGAAGGCTGGTTGCACCGTATTACCACTAACCTCTTTTTGGATATGGTTCGTCACCGTTCCAAGATCCGCATGGAGGCCCTGCCAGAGGATTATGAACGCGTTCCTGGTACGGATATGACCCCGGAGCAGGCTTATTCCGTGGCTAACCTGGATCCAGCTTTGCAGTCCGCGCTCGACGGGCTGGCTCCCGATTTCCGCGTGGCCGTGGTCCTGTGCGATGTCGTTGGGATGAGCTATGACGAGATTGCAGAGACCCTTGGTGTCAAGATGGGTACGGTGCGCTCACGCATCCACCGCGGCCGCTCCCAGCTACGTGCGGCGCTAGAAAAAGAGGCGCAAACCAATGCGGAAACGCGCATGCTGCTGCGTACGCGCTAAACTTTAGAGAAACTGCATAGTCCCCGCTGCCGGCGGGGACTTTCCGCGTCAATGAAGGCCGAGCAACTAGTGGAGGAGGGATCGATGGACTCGCTGCGAGGACGCCGAACCTTGTCCACGCTGAGCGTGCACGGCGGATTTGATGCCGCCCAAGCAAAGGCTCGCGATAGGGCGAAGGCCAAGGCGCGGCGTAGCGATACCATCGGGCATTTGGGCCCAGAGGCGGTTGTTGCCTTTGTGGACGGCGAGATGGAGCCAAAATTTATGCACCGTGTGCGCATTCACCTGGTGCACTGCGCTGAATGCCGCGCGGATGTGCATCAGCAGCGTCGTGCCTCGGAATGGGTGCGCCACTGCGCGGAGTCCGCAACGGTCAAGGCGCCGCAGTCCTTGCTCGCGAAGCTCGCAGGCATTGCCACGGAGGGGGTAGCGCCCGGGCCTGATGCAGCAACGCCGGCGCACCGGCCCCAGCAGGACTTCTTAGACAAGGTGGAGATGGTGGTTCGCGCAATCAAGCACAATCAGCGCGGCTAAGAGCGAAGGACTAGTATTTAAGCGTGTTTTCTTCCATTGGTTGGCCCGAGATTTTCGTCATTGTGCTCTTGGGCATCATCGTCATCGGCCCAGAACGCATGCCTGAGGTGATTAAGGACGTGCGCGCAGCCATCTATGCGGCGCGGAAGGCCATCAATAATGCCAAGGCGGAGCTCAATGGGGAGATGGGCTCTATTACCTCGGAATTTGATGATATCCGTGGCCCGCTTACCCAAGCCGCGCAGTGGACGCGTCTGGGGCCGAAGGGCGCAATCACCAAGGCGCTTTTCGACGGCGACGAATCCGCCTGGGATGACTTCAATCCCCAGAAGATGGCAGAAGATATTAAGAGCAATACCGCTCCCAAGGAGCCGGAGCAGCAACAACCGCAACAGCGCCCAAGCTTCGACTATTCCCAGGTTTATGCCGAACAGCCGCAGCAGCCACAGCCACAGCCGCACCAGCGCGCCGCAGCTTCGCAACCGCAATCGACGGAGCAACCCGCGACCGAAAAGAAACCGCCGCGCGGTGGGGAAGAATCCACCGGCGGCGGCATGTGGGAAGATGTAACCTAGGGGCTAGTTCACGCCCAAGTTCAGATTTTTGCCCACTAGGGAATCGGAGCGGATGGCCAGTTTATCGGCCACCGCCTGGATCTGTTGGGCGGCGGGGGACTCGGGGGCATCTATAACGATCGGAGTGCCGGCATCGCCACCGCTGCGCAGGGTGGGATCCAGAGGCACCGAAGCCAGCAGTGGAACCTCATGGCCAAGAATGACGCCGAGGCGATCGGCCACAATCTGTCCGCCGCCGGTACCAAAGACATCCATGGTGGAGCCATCCGGCATGACCATAGCGCCCATATTCTCAATCACGCCGGCCACGCGCTGGCGCGTCTGCTGGGAGATGGACCCGGCACGCTCTGCCACCTCGGCGGCCGCGGCCTGCGGGGTGGTTACGATAAGTAGCTCCGCATTAGGGATGAGCTGGGCCACGGACAGGGCGATATCGCCCGTGCCTGGAGGAAGATCCAGCAGGAGAACGTCTAGGTCACCCCAGAAAACGTCGGCCAAGAACTGCTGCAATGCACGGTGGAGCATAGGTCCGCGCCAGACCACAGGGGCGTTGCCTTCGACGAATTGCCCGATGGAGATGTGCTTAATGCCGTGGGAAATCGGGGGCAAAAGCATCTCATCATCGAGAACGGTCGGGCCATCGGTGCAGCCCAGCAAATTAGGAACAGAGTGGCCGTAAATATCGGCATCGACGATGCCGACTTTAAGCCCCTTGTGCACCAGCGCCGCGGCGAGATTTACCGTCATCGAGGACTTGCCGACGCCGCCCTTGCCAGAAGCCACCGCAAAGACACGCGTGGTGGATTCTGGCTTGGCAAACGGGATTTCCGGCTCAGCTTGGCCGCCACGAAGCTTCTTTTTCAGCTCGCGGCGCTGCTCATCACTCATGGCTTCCATCGTCACGGTGACGTTTCCTACGCCCTCAATATCCTCTACTGCTGCGCGAGTATTGGACTCGATGGTGGACTTCATGGGGCAGCCAGCGATGGTGAGGTAAATTTCTACGGCTACATCGTTTCCGGTGACAGAAACTGATTTCACCATGTTGAGCTCGGTGATGGGACGCCCGATTTCGGGATCTTCAACGCGGGAAAGTGCCTCGCGTACGGCGGATTCAGTAATAACGCTAGACATAACCCTTGCCATCTTAGTCGGGCCGCAACAGGAGGTAAACACGCCCTCGGTGTAGAATCATCTAGACGCTCGATCGCCGCCAATCTGAAGGAGAATAGTATCGCCATGCGCAGCTGTGCCCGCCCTGCCCACGCCATTGCTGGCGTGGTGCTCTCTGCCATGCTGCTTACCGGCTGCTCCTCCCAGTTTGATGGAGATCCTTATGCGGATAATGCTAAGCGTGCCCCCGTTGGCATCATGGTAGATGCTAGTGAGACCGACCAAGTAGTGCTGGCGGAGATCTTTCGCCAAGAGCTGATCAGACAGGGGCGTGAGGCCTCCCTTGTTAGGGAGGATATTTTCCAAGAGTCTAAGTCCGGTCGCTATTTGAACCCCAATGGTAATTTTTATGTCGGGTGCACGGGGGCTTTTCTCAGCGTTCTCAATCCCGGTGAGGCGCGGGAAATATCCAAGGACTATAGAAAAGCTCAGCACTCCTCCCAACCAGGCGGTGAGGACTACCTAGCGCGTACTCACATCGCTTTAATGTCTGCACTTCCAGGCGACCTAGGCGCGGTGGAACCATCCAGCGCCACTGGCTGTGAGGACGCGGAGCCAAAGCTCCCCGAGAATTTTGTGGCGCTCTACCAGGATGATCTCTTGGACCGCGAGGAACGCCAATCTATAGCTTCATTGACGAAGTTCATCACGCGAAAAGACATCTCTGAATTGGCGCAAGAGGCAGAGCAAAAAGGCGACGTGGCAAAAGTGGTTCGCACGTGGCTGCACGGCTCCGGCACGAAAATGCTCGATGAGGAAGGCGACTCAGATTCTTCCGGTGGGTCTGATCTCACCGGAGGCTCCAAATAGTTTTTCTTTGGCGGGTAGGCGAAAGTTTCCAGGCGTCGACAACTCGGAAACCACCAAGTCAAGTAAAACCAACGGGCCCGACAGCTCGTGGTTATCTGAACGGCGCCCAAAGCCTTCGAGCTTGACGTAGATGCCAATTCCCGAACATTTCAGCAGATCCGATCAACGGTGCTGGTGCGAACGCGGTCGGCCATAGCACAGCAATACCCTCACCCCCTCCCTTCGCGCTCACCGGTAACGCACCTTTCTCGCAGCGGTCACTCCCCGTGAGCGCGAAAGGAGTGAAGTCTGCGCTAAGAACGTGAGAGGAGAGGAGAATCGAGTAAGAAGAGAGTGCTAGTTGAGAAGCAAGCCGAGTCCGTAGTTCCTGAGGAACGTTGGCCCGCATGAGTAAACCCCAGTGAGGAGTCCTCACTGGGGTTTAAACATTTCGAAGAGCTTTAGATGTCAAAAGCCTCTTCCAGCAGGTTTTTCTGCTCAATCTGGTGCACCTTGGCATTGCCGGTAGCAGTCGAGGACTGGGCACGGCGGGAAACGCGAACCATTTCAGGCATATCTGGGATCAGGGTGCGCAGGTGCTCATTGTAGAACGGCCATGGACCCTGGTTGGCCGGCTCGTCCTGTACGAAGCGAATCTGGGTGGCATTCGGGTAAGCCTCAAATGCCTCGCGCAGGCGGTTGAACGGAATCGGGTGGAGCATCTCCACGCGGACGATGGCGATGTCATCGCGGCCGTCGGCCTCGCGCTTCTTCTCCAGATCCCAGTACAGCTTGCCGGAAACCAGCATGATGGTCTTGACCTTGTCGGTATCGCCAACCTTCTTGCCGTCAACGTCAACGTAGTTCGGATCGTTGATAACGGACTGGAAGCGCTTGACCTCGGTGAAGTCCTCCACGGCGGAGGTGGCCGCCTTGTTGCGCAGCATGGACTTCGGGGTGAAGACGACCAATGGACGCTTCATCTCACCGAGAGCCTGGCGGCGCAGCAGGTGGAAGTGGTTAGCCGGGGTGGAAGGCTGAGCCACGGTCATGGAACCCTCAGCGCACAGCTGGAGGTAGCGCTCGATGCGGGCGGAGGAGTGGTCCGGACCCTGGCCCTCGTAGCCGTGCGGCAGGAGGAGTACCAGGCTGGACAGCTGGCCCCACTTGGCCTCACCGGAGGAGATGTACTCATCGATAATGGTCTGGGCGCCGTTGGCGAAGTCACCGAACTGTGCCTCCCACGCCACGAGGGCGTCTGGGTTGCCCACGGTGTAGCCGTATTCGAAGCCCATGCCAGCGTACTCGGTCAGCGCGGAGTTGTAGACCATGAACTTGCCGCCATTGCCCTTGGAGGTGGCGATGGCGTGCATCGGGTTGTACTCATTGCCGTTGCGTGGGTCGAATGTAACGGCGTGGCGCTGGGTGAAGGTACCGCGGCGGGAATCTTCACCAGCCAGGCGGACGACCTTGCCCTCGCCGGCCAGGGAACCGAAGGCGATGAGTTCGCCCCAACCCCAGTCGATGCCGCCCTCGCGGGAAGACTTCTCGCGATCCTTGGCTACCTTGCCCACGCGCTTGTGGTACTCGAAGTCCTCTGGTGGGTTGCCATAGGCGGCACCCAGCTCGGCGAGTTCCTCGGCGGTGATGGAGGTATCCAGGCCGCGGGTGAGCTCCTGGGAGGAGGTGATGCCAGTCTGCTCCTTCGGGCGAGCCTTGCCAGCTTCCTTGTGCTCAGCAAAGACGGACTCCATCTGATCATGGAAGTCGCGTGCGGCTGCTTCGGCGTCTTCGGCGGAGAGGTCACCACGGCCGATGAGGTCGTTGGTGTAGCGCTCGCGCACTGCCTTGTGCTCGTCGATGACAGAGTAAAGCTCTGGCTGGGTCATGGATGGGTCATCGGCCTCGTTGTGACCGCGCAGGCGGTAGACCATGAGGTCGATGAAGACATCCTTGCCAAACTGGCGGCGGTACTCGGCAGCCATCTGGCCCACCCAGACAACTGCTTCTGGGTCGTCGCCATTGACGTGGAAGACCGGGCAGTCGAAGCCCTTGGCCAAGTCGGTGGCGTAGTGGGTGGAACGGCCGGAATCCGGGGTAGTGGTGAAGCCCACCTGGTTATTGACCACGATGTGGACGGTGCCGCCGTTGGTATAACCGCGCAGCTGGGACAGGTTGATGGTCTCCTGGACAATGCCCAGGCCGGTGAAGGATGCATCGCCGTGGAGCATGACCGGAACAACGGTGTGGCCCTCTGGGCCCTTGTCCAAAATGTCCTGCTTAGCGCGCGCGATGCCTTCCATGACTGGGTCCACGGCCTCGAGGTGGGACGGGTTGGCAGCAAGGGTGACCTTGATTTCGCCATCGCCGAACATCTGGAGGTGGTGGCCCTCAGAACCCAAGTGGTACTTAACGTCACCGGAGCCGCCGAGCTGGCCGCCCTTGTAGTTGCCGTCGAACTCGCCGAAGATATCGGCCAGCGGCTTGCCCACGATATTGAAGAGAACGTTCAGGCGGCCGCGGTGCGGCATACCGATGACGACCTCGTCCAAATCCTGGCCAGCGGCAGTATCGATGATGGAATCCAGCAACGGAATGAGGGTCTCAGCGCCCTCGAGGGAGAAGCGCTTCTGGCCCACGTACTTGGTCTGCAAGAAGTTCTCGAATGCCTCGGCGGCATTAACCTTCTGCAGGATGTACTTCTGCTCCGCGTTGGTGGGCTTCGGCATGCCAGCCTCGAGGCGGTCCTGCAGCCAGCTGCGCTCATCGCGGTCCAAGATGTGGGTGTACTCGGAGCCGACCTTCAAGGTATAGGCGGCGCGCAGGCGAGACAGCACCTCGCGCAGAGTCATCTGCTCCTTGCCGCCAAAGCCACCGACGTTGAAGGTGCGGTCCAGATCCCAAATGGTCAGGCCGTGGGTCGCGATATCGAGGTCGCGGTGATCCGGGTTAGGCAGTCCCGGCTGTACCCAACCCAGCGGGTTGGTATCGGCAAGCAGGTGGCCGCGGGAGCGGTAGGACTCGATGAGCTGCATGACGCGGGTGTTCTTGTCCACGCCGGAGTTTGGCACGTCCTGTGCCCAACGGAATGGCTCATAAGGCACGCCCATGGAGGAGAAGAGGTCGTCCCAGAACGCGCCGTCGACAAGCAGCTGGCCAATGGTGCGCAAAAATTCGCCGGACTCTGCACCCTGGATAACGCGGTGGTCATAGGTGGAGGTCAAGGTAACCAGGCGGCCTACACCTAGGTCAGCCAAGCGATCTGCGGAAGCACCGGCGAACTCGGCCGGATAATCCATAGAGCCCACGCCGATGATGGAGCCTGCGCCCTTAGTCAGGCGGGCGATGGAGTGGCGGGTGCCGATGCCGCCCGGGTTGGTGAGGTTAATGGTCACACCAGAGAAGTCATCCATGGTGAGCTTGTTCTTGCGGGAACGGGTAACAATATCCTCATAAGCCGCAACAAACTCGGAGAAGGACTTGGTCTCGCACTCCTTGATGGCGGCAACGACCAGCGCGCGGGAGCCATCCTTCTGCGGGAGGTCAATGGCTAGGCCCAGGTTGATGTGCTCGGGCTGGATGACATAAGGCTTGCCATCCTTGAGCTCGTAGCGCACGTTCATATCTGGGTGCAGCTGCACGGCCTTGACCATGGCGTAGCCGATGATGTGGGTAAAGGAGATCTTGCCACCGCGGGTGCGCTTGAGGTGGTCATTGATCATGGAACGGTTTTCCCACATGAGCTTGACCGGCATATCGCGCACGGTGGTAGCGGTAGGAATTTCCAGGGATTCTTCCATGTTCTTAGCAATGGCCTTGAACATGCCCTTGAGCTGGCGCTCTTCGCCGCCCTTGTAGTCCGCAATATGGTCCAGCGGGGACTCAGACTTCTTTACGGACTGCTGTGCCTTAGCGGACTTCTCCTGTGCCTTGGACACGGACTTATCCACGTTGGTTTCGCGGACCTCCTGCTTGCGGGCGGTAGTAGTACCCTCAGTCTTCTTCGCGGCTGGCTTAGACGGCTTCGCGGCCTCCTTGGCTGGGGCCTTAGACTTAGGCGCGCCGTTTGCCTCGAAGTAGTCGCGCCACTCCTTATCTACGGAGCTCGGGTCCTTGGAGTACTGCTGGAACTGCTCGTCTATCAGCCACGCATTGGGGCCGAAGATATTCGATGTGCTCACGGCAGGTATTCGCCTCATTTCTCTGCTTTAAAATGGTCGTTTATTCGACTTTAGTGCGGCCTTTGTACGAGCGCATACGTCACCCGCCAAAGAGTCTGCCTACATGATACGGGGCATACCCCTAAACTCACTATGTTAGGGGTATCAATAGCCCCACTTTCCGGTTTCTGGCTACCCCTAGCCTTAGGTAAGGGGGGAAAGCTGCTCGCCGGCGTGCTCGATGACCTGCTTGGCCAGCTTGCGATTGGCGGTGGTGCCTAATACCGCGCCAATGCCCATGGGCATCAGTTTGCTTACCCACGCCCACTTGAGGCGTTTGGTGACTTGTTTGGTAAAAAGCTTGGTCAGGCGGCCGTTGATGCCAGATAGAGTGGGGCCGGAGAATCGGGACAGGCTAGCGGCCGAGCGCATACCAGCAACGCTATTGAGGTCCCCGACAAAGGTATCGACCAAAGCGGACCCCTTCGAGCCGGTGAGCACGACGAGTACAAGGGCGCGGCGGCGCTCGGGGGACTTGATGTCATCGCCACGCAGGTAGGCAGAAGCCAAGATGTACCAAGCTGCGGCCTCTAAGAAAACCACGGACTCGCCTGCGATGGTGGCAGCGCCGGTTACCAAACCAATACCCGGGATGGCGGCGGATGCACCTGCGGCCGCACCGGTACCGGAGGTGATATTAAGGAAGTGCTTGTCAATGAGCTCCTGCAGCTTCTGTGGGCTTGCGCCCTTATTGCGCTTTTTCAGGCTCTCGACATACTTGATGATGACGCCAGATTGTATCGATACCGCGCGGTCCAAAGAGTTGAGCAGGGCAGAGGTAAAGCGGTTGCTGTCCTCCGGATCGATGTCATAGGTATCGACGGTATCCACCTCGGTGGAGTTGTCCTTTTTATCTTTAGTGAATAAACCCATGTGTCCTTCTCTTTCGCTAAAACTTATCCGTGCCCAGCATAGTAAAGGCTGCATTAATGTGCCGCCGCGCCGCAATCAGATCGCCCTGGGCGTGCAGGCCACCTAAGCTAGTGGACATGGTTAGGCCGCACGAGAATTACCGCGATTCCGGGGATGTCTTCCCGGAGGAGTCCTCCGCGGCGGCGCGACTGAAGGCGGAGCAGGCGCACGAACGCGCCCGCCGCGCCTACGAGGAAGCTCGAAACGCCCTGGCAGATGAGCTGACGGTGCGCACCACCTCTGGTTGGGTGCGCGGTGTTATTGAAGAGGACCTGCGCCCCGATCGCCCCATTAGCGCCGGGCCGGTGTTGACGTGGCGCGGTATCCCGTTTGGAGATACCACCGCTGGGGACAATCGCTTCCGCGCCCCGCAGCCCGCGCCGGCGTGGGAGGGCGTGCGCGATTGCAGTCAGTTCGGCCCGCCGGCCCCGCAGCCCACGTACTCCTGGACCGACCGCATTATCGGCTCCGAGGACTGCCTGTACCTCGACATCGTGCGCCCGCGCACCGAGGAGAAGCTTCCTGTGGTGGTCTATTTACATGGCGGCAGCTTCATTATGGGTTCGTCTCATATGCTCATGCTTCGTGGTTTCGAGCTAGCCACCCGCATGGACGTGGTCTACGTATCCATCAATTTCCGCCTTAACTCTTTGGGTTATTTGGACCTGCGCAGCCTAGGCGGCGACTGCAGTGCCAACCCGGCGGTGGCTGACCAGATCTTGGCATTGCAGTGGGTGCGCGATAATATCGCCGCCTTTGGCGGTGACCCTGACTCTGTCACCCTCATGGGCGAGTCTGCCGGCGGTGCGGCCGTTTTGACCTTGATGACGAGCCCGCCCGCGGAGGGCCTATTCCATCGCGCCATCGCCCAGTCCCCGCCGATCGCCATGATTCACTCCCGGGCTCAATCCACCTTGTGGGCGCGCGAGCTGGTTCACCGGTTGGCCTTGCCGCGCCGCACCTCGGTAGAGGATCTGCGGCAGGAAAACTTTGCTGATTTGGTGCGCTCCGGCCAGTCCATGATGTGGCGGGCTGGCGAGCTCATTCACCTTAATTCTTGCTATGCGCCCACGGTGGATGAGGAGCTTATTCCAGAACACCCCATTGCCGCCTTTGAAAACGGCCACCAGCATCAAGTTCCGCTGCTCATCGGCACGAACTCGGACGAGGCTAGCTTTGGCAAATTCCTCTTCCAGCGCCAAAGCTCCCGTGAGCGCGCTGCCTTGCGCCTATTGGCCTCCTTCGATCCCCAGCATGCCCCTGAGGTGGTTGCCGCATATGACGGCGCAGTGGCTCGCGAGGACTTTGCGCACCTGCTTGCCGACGCCCTCTTTTGGGCACCCTCCACCCGCATCGCCGCCGCCCACGCGCAGGTGGCACCGACGTGGATGTACCGCTTTGACTTCGCCTCTGCCGTACTCAAGTGGTTGGGCCTAGGGGCCATGCACTCGATGGAGCTGGGCAACGTCTTTGGTGACCCACATTCTTCGCGCGCGTCCTTCCTTACTAATTGGGGCTCGCGCGCGGAGATGGAAGAACTTACCGCCACCATGCAGCAGCACTGGTCCGCCTTTATCCACGGTGGCCGCCCGAAGATGAGCTGGCCGCGCTACGGGCTCAAGCAGCGGGCCACCATGATCTTTGATGCGGAAGCCTATATTGAAAACGCCCCGCACGAGCTCAAGCGACAAGCGTGGGAGGGATACCACATGTTGGAGTGGGGAAGTGGGCGCCCAGAGCTGGTGAAATCTTTGGGCTTCCAACCATACGGGTGGGAATAGCGGTAGACTCCACAGTGACCGCGGGCGGCGGCTTGCCTACCGTGGGGACCTCTGCTTCCGAAGGATGGATTTTAAACCACCATGAGCTTTTTCGAAGATATTGCTTCTGCATTGGATGCCGAGGGCATCGAGTCCCGCGTCAATGATGACGTCATGTTCGTTCCAATCACCTCTGATCTGGAAATTCAATTTATTGAAATCGATCCGCTCCTGCCTGCAGCAAATGTCTATATCGCTGCGGCAGACGTTGATGAAGACGATGAGGAATTTGAGGCAGTCTTGGTCTCCGTCGCCTTCTCTGTAGATGACGCCGTGGAGGCGGTTTCTCGCCACATCGCTACCGACCAGGTGGTCACCGTCCTGCGCGACCTGCTGGAGGGCACCGATGAACGCATCGCGGAATTAGAATTTTCCCAAGATGAGCTCAACCCACACCTTGTCGTGGCTGAAGTAGCCAATGACTCGGAGCTGCGCGTGCTTGTGGAAACCATAGACGGTGTCCCTTCTGCCATCGTCCGCTTCCTCGCTTTCGACTTCGACGAAGACGATCTAGATGACATGGAAGATGAGGCCGTCACCCTCGCCTGGGAAGTTGATGAAGAGGATGAGGATCTCGATGAGGCCGACCGCCTCGCCCTCTTTGATAACGCCGACTTTGATGATGTCCCCATCGTGGAGGTTCCTGCCGAGGCCCTCGAGCTTGGTACCTACACCGATTTCGATCGCCTCTTCGACGTCCTGGGGCTTGTCTCTGAGCAAGCTTTGGACTGGGAAGCGCAGCTCGTATCCTTCGATGACGAAGACTATGAAGAACCGGACGTCTACGACATCTTCGGTGAGGATGATGGGGACGAAGAGGAGGACTACTTCGACAACGATGATGCCGACGTGGACGATGAATCCGAGGCCGAAGCAGCTGAAGATAAGTAAACCCTACCTCCCATAGCCCAGCTCACCGCCTTCTTGCGGTGGGGCTGGGCCTTTCTCTTTTTCAAAGCATTATTGCAGGTAGGGGTATAGATTATATATTCCTTATTGTCTTGCTACTTTCACGCGCCGGCAACTAGGCTTTAGAAGGTTCCCGGCCTGGGACTGAAAATCCGCCCCAGGCCAAACCTTATGAGGAGTAGAAAACCATGGCAGTGAACCGCGATACTACGTGGCGATACGTTCTTGTCGTTGTCGCCGTAGCACTCTCGCTTGCCGCGTGGTTTTGCACCGTCCTTGGCGTGTACTCCACGGTGACCGAGACTTTTGAGTCTTATCTGACCGCCAGCGTCTGGGTGCTGCTCTTGGTGGCCGCGGTGCTGTTATACACCTCGCAGTATGGGTTGGTGCCCAATTGCATCCTCTTGTATCCCATCTTCGGTGCCTCGATAAATTTATTGCTGGGCTCATTGACGGTGCGCTCGCAAATCCCGTTGTTTTTCGATGCTGTGGGTACCTCCATCGTGGCAATCATCGCCGGTCCTGTGCTGGGCATGGCCACGGGCTTGACCACCACGGTGTTGGGAGGAGTGTACTTTGCCTATGATCTCGCCTTTGCTCCTGTGGGCATCTTTATCGGCGCCGCCGTGGGTTTGATGGCCCGCCGAGGGGTATTTAATAGGCTCTCGTCGATCATTTTTTCCGGACTCGGTATGGGCATCGGCTCCGGCGTGATGAGCGTATATGTCCTGATCTTTTCGTTCAGCGGGCGTCCACGCCAGGAACCGCAAAACCTTACCAAGTTCTATGAGCTGATCTTTCAAGATGAGCGCCTGGCCATCATCCTGCAAGGCCTTACCTCTGACATCTTGGACAAGGTCTTTACCGTTCTCATCGCCTGCTTGGTTTTGCGTTTTATGCCCAAGGCAATCGCTCGACACTACACGGTGACCTTTAACCGCGAAGTATTGAAAAAGATCCTGCACGCGCCTGACCCGCATGCAGCACCGGATGTGCCGGGGCAGCAGACAAAACAGCCCGCGACCGCTTAGGCGGCTTGGGTCAAGCCGACGAATAGCGACTCGGGGGAGCGGACCGGCTGATAAGAGCTATCCACTAGCCACACATAGGTGGCATTGGGGCCGCGAGAGACCTCGTGAACAGCATCCACCATCTCCGCCGGCACAAGCGTGCGTACCCAGCCTTCGGCCACGGCAGGTTCCACCGTTTGGCCAAAGTTCTCGGTTATGCGGATGGTGATGAGGTATGCGGGAATGCGGTCTTGCCCAAAGCCGCGCACTCGGGCCTTTACGCGTGAACCCACGCGGTGGCGGGTAATGCTCATGCAGTAGTCTCCGCCCGGTCCACCCGCGGCCGTCGGCAGCTGCTTGAGTGGTGGGCGCCAGGTGGGAGTAGGGCGGGCCAGGGAACGTGGGTGGTGCAGGATAGCGGTAATGGACTCGATGGTGTCGTATTCGTGGTAGAGCAAATCTGCGGCAATCTCGCTGGCGGAACGTGGGAGGAACATCGGGGTGGACTGGGGAAAGTTCTTTTGTGCTTTGTACATGGCCATCACCTTAGGGTCCCGTGCGGACACAAGCCCGCATCATTAGAACGCACGTGCGACGGGCGATCGAAAATGGCTTTCCCGTAACTGAAGGATTAGAGTTGCAGCCGATATGATGAATACGAAGAGTGGGGAAATAAGCCCAGAACAAAAACCGCACATTCCACGCGAGATCTGGGTTATGGTCACCGCCGCATTCATCATCGCGTTGGGCTACGGTCTCATCGCTCCGCTCTTGCCGCAGTTTGTGGTGAGCTTCGATGTCTCCATGGCCGCCGCGGGCTTGGTGGTTTCCATCTTCGCTGCCTCGCGCCTCCTATTTGCGCCGATGTCCGGTTCATTGGTGGATCGCGTTGGCTCACGCCGTGTTTACCTCATCGGGCTCATGACAGTCGCGGTAACCACAGGACTCGTTTCCATTGCCCAAAGCTACTGGCATATCGTGGCCCTGCGTGCGCTTGCCGGCATTGGTTCGACCATGTTCACGGTCTCGGCCATGGGGCTAATTGTGCGCATGTCTCCGCCGTCGATTCGCGGCAAGTGTTCTGCCACCTATGCCACAGCCTTCCTGCTAGGTAATGTTGCTGGCCCGGTTCTTGGCGCCAGCCTGTCCTTCCTGGGCTTTCGTTGGCCATTTTTCATCTACGGCGTGGGCGTCGCGCTCGCCGCATTCGTTGTCTGGTGGCAAATGCCCCGCGTCAACCACAAACAGGCCAATAAGGATAAATTGCCGCCCATGCGCCTGCAGGAAGCCTGGGGCGATACCGCCTACCGCGCGGTGCTGACCTCCAACTTTGCCCATAGCTGGATCAATATGGGCGTGCGAGTTTCCGTGCTGCCGTTGTTTGCCGTCTCGGTCTTTCATAACGGCGCCGCTGCCTCCGGCTTTGCTCTAGCTGTATTCGCTACGGGTAACGCTGCAGTTTTACAATTTTCTGGAAGATGGGCCGATACTTATGGTCGACGCCCTATGATTCTCATCGGCCTCGTGGGAACTGGTCTTTTTGTGGGCCTTATGGGCTTGGCCGATACTATTCCAACGCTGCTTGTGGTTTCGGCTTTTGCCGGCGCCGCCTCCGGGATTATCAATCCGGCGCAGACCGCTGCCATTGGCGACGTCGTGGGCAACAAGCGCTCCGGCGGTCAGGTGCTTTCCACCTTCCAGATGGCCGGTGACTTTGGCCAGATTCTTGGCCCCATCGTGGTTGGTGGCCTGGCGGATTACTTCGGCTTCGCCAAAGCTTTCGCGGTATGCGCGGGCGTTGCCGCCATGGGCGTTGTGGCCTGGCTGTGCGGACGTGAGACGCTACAAGAGCGTCGCGCTATCGTCCGCCGAATCCCGCTGCGCAAGAAGAAGCGCCTTTAAAACTCACCAGTGTGAGCCTCCCAGATTTCCTCGACTCGTGCGTCGAGAAGGGCGGCGTTGGCAAGCGCGGCGGCATCGCCATCCGCGATGGCCTCGACGATGTGCAAGTGTTGTGCGTTGACCTCTGTCAGAGAGCGCTCGCTACGGACCGTTGAATGGGTAAGTATTCGGGTATGCATGCGCAGTCTTGCCAAAGTATCTTGCGCTCGGGTGCTGCCTCCGGCTTCTAAGATGACGTCATGCAGGCGCTTGTCCCACGAGAAGAAGACTGCTTCATCGCCTGCCTGCGCATGGGTTTGCATGGCTTGCAGGATTTCGCGCATCTGCTCAATTTGTGCTGGAGTGCGAAACTTGGCGGCGCGTGCGGCAATTCGTGGCTCTAATGCCAGGCGCATGTCGAAGGTTTGCGCGACGTCAGAAAGCTTGGTCTCCACAATTTGGACCCCGCGGTTGCGGGAGAACTCAATGAGGTCTGCTTCTTCCAAACGGAGCAACCCGTCGCGAACAGGGGAGCGGGAAATCTCTAGCTCCTCTGAAAGTTAGTACACGCTGTAACACGTACCCGGTGTCATTTCCCCGGCTTGGGCTTGGTCGCGAACATAGTCCATGACCTCGCGTGCGAGGTTCTTCTGTGGTTTTGCGGGAGGGCGTGGCATGGCCGGCTGGGTATACAGCGGGTGCGTCAATTTTTCGACGCGTTCCAGCGGCGGTGCTGAAGCCGCACACGGTGGAGGAAATCTGGGACGGTATCGACGTGGCCAAGGTGCGTGGGTGGAGCGTGGTCGGCCGCGGTGGTGGCACTTCGGTGGCCGGCAACGCTATTGGTGATGGGGTGGTTATCGATACCTCCCGCTACTTCAACCGAAGCCTCGAAATAGATGTCCAGGGCCGGACGGTCACCATCGAGCCTGGCGTCATCGCAGATGGCTTTTCCTGCCGCACTCAGATTGAGCAGGGAACAGGAAGCGATGCCAAGCATATCGCGGAATTAGTCCGCGGAATCTTGGATGACGCGACCTATTACGATTAAAGGATGGTGACGCACAGATGGTGTTCTCAAGCTAGTTCACCATCCAACGAAGATTATAAGTTTTTAATTAGAAACGAGGTGTTTCCGAGCCATAAGGTTCGTGCGGACGACGGCGCTTGAAACCGGTGCAGCGGACCCAAAGATGTTTCGGTGCGATACGCGAAGGGCGGAACCCGATTTCGCGAAAAGGCGTGTAAGCACGCTTAGATGAATGAGTCTCTTTCCTCGACGGTGAGAGAGATTGTCATTTAGGTGGCATATCTCAAATCACGGAAACCGCTAAGTTCTCCAACACTGCCAGCCACAAGAACACATTAAGTTTTCCCAGAAATACGATTGGAGTGACACAACCGACATTCGGATAAAACTATTCATCCTTCTGGTGGGATCCATCAGTGGAATTGAAAGCGTCGGAAGTTGAAGTATTAACGAGGTATTGATCTGTGGTTTGCAAAGATTGCGGGCTACTGATGGGGGTATTGCACAAGCGCTCGCGTGACAAAGCGCCAGGTCTTCGCTCTGTTGTCTGGATATGGGTGTAGATATTGAATCTAGATTGGTGGGAGAGGCCTTTGACTAGCTAAATTATTCATGTGAAAACTGTCGACGAGTACGCCGTCAAACAAATCCGCGGCCCTTATGTGAAGCTTCCGAAGCATCCGGATCACTGCGAGACAGTCGAGCAGCTTTTGGAATACGCCAAGAGGAGGAAAGCAGAGGGAGCAGTCCTCGGCGTCGATCTTTTTGCTGGCGCCGGAGGCTTGAGCCAAGGGCTAACTAACGCGGGCATAGAAGTTGTGCTCGGAGTCGATCACTACGACTACGCAGTCGAGACTCACGCTGCTAGATTCCCCGGAATTTCAGCAAGTTGGGATTTATCAACTCCTGAAAGCCTTGAACGAGTTGCTTCTTTGATGAAAGAAGCTGACATCGATGTCTTAGCGGGCGGACCGCCATGTCAGCCTTTTTCTAAAGCTGGGCGTAATGGCATTCGCTATCTTGTTGAGAAAGGTATGCGTGATCCTGACGATCAGCGTCGAAACCTTTGGCGTGCGTATTTGGAAGTAGCCCTCCTTGCTCGTCCGAAAGCTGTTGTCATGGAAAACGTTCCAGATATGGCTTTGGACGATGAAATGTTCATCATGCGAAGCATGATTGAGGAACTGGAACAAGCCGGTTACAGCGTTGAAAGCCGTGTTATTGATACATGGCGTTACGGGGTTCCTCAATTCCGCCAGCGCTATATTCTTGTAGCTCTTAGAGACAGCGTAAAATTCGATTGGCCAGAGGAAGTGACGAAAAAGGTTACTGTCTGGAATGCAATTGGCGATATGCCTGAAGTAGAAGGTGGTTGGCGTCCTGAGGGAGGCGCTGATGGATGGATTACATATTCAGGTCCGAAGACTGAGTTCCAGAAGTATATTCGCCGAGGTGTTTCGAACGCGGACGCTAGTAGGCTCTACGACCACATCACACGACCTGTGCGTGAGGATGACAAGCTCGCTTTTGAGATGATGACATCAGATACGAAGTACTCAGATCTTCCAGCTCATCTTCAGCGCTATCGATCAGACATCTTCAACGATAAGTACAAGCGGCTAGACGAAAATGATCTTTCAAGGACGATCACTGCGCATATCGCTAAAGATGGCTATGGGTTCATCCACCCACGCCAGTCTCGGACTTTAACCGTACGTGAGGCTGCGCGACTGCAGACCTTCCCAGACGACTTCCGCTTCAGCGGTCCACCGAGTGCTGCTTTCAAACAAATTGGTAACGCCGTCCCAGTTCGATTGGGCGAAAATATCGGAAAGTCTGTACTCGATTCTCTAGAGCGAAATACGAGTAAGCCCTATGACTCAATCGCGACCTCGGAAACCCTTTCTAAGTGGTACAACGAACAGTCCGAAGCTAACCTCGTGTGGCCGTGGATTCGAGAAGGAAATCGTTGGCACGTTCTGGTCTGTGAAATCTTCCTGGAACGAGCAACGCGCGGTCAAGTCCAAATGTTGTGGCCATTGATTCAAAATTTGGAAGGACCAACGCGGGAATCTGGCGTCCCAGAAAGTTCTTTTAGGACGGTCTTGGGTGTGTTCCAAGGCGAGCGTTTTGAGAAACGTCGTGAGAAGTTCTCACAAATCGTAGAGAAAATTAACGAAAAACCTGCAGAGTTTTGGAAGCCAAGCATCGATCCTGACGTATTTCCTGCGACTAATCCTGCGCTACGAAATATCCTTGAGCTTTCCTCGCCTGAAACCGGTGTGGAAGGTAAGAGCGAAGAACCGGTTATCGTCGCGAAGGGTATTTTGCGTGTTACGTCGCGTTTTCAGGGAACTGATACAGAGTCACGTAACAAACAATCCGATGGGCGAATCAGCATCGCAAGATTGCTTGGCCTAAATGAAAATTCTCGCAGTGCTCATTTGGCTCTGTTCGAATTAGGTAGAACCGTGTGCGTAAGCGAAGGTCCGCGGTGCAGCTCGTGTCCGTTGCAGCGGTGGTGCGAATACGCACACACTGCATCGGGCTCAGCTGACGTTCTCTTTTAATCGAAACCGAGGTGCTTCGCTAGTTCCGGCATTTCAGCCTTGAGGAGCTCAGAGATTGCTTCCAAAGCCTTGAAGTTACCGGTTCTAGCTGCCGCGGTTCGGAGAGCTAGGCCGATAGATTCACCGGATTCACTTCCACCAAAGTCAGGTTTGAATTCAGGCAGTTTTTCCTCGTCTACAAGTTTCCGCGCGTTCTCACGACGGTAAGCAGCGTCTGCTGCAATGCAAAGCTCATTGACTGGCCTTGCAAGCATTTTGCGTAACTGGCCTGGAAGATTCACCCGCATTTTGGCGACATTGATGTTGAATGCGTCGTCAAGGGTGGTGCCGAAATCGACAGATGCCCGAGCCAACTTGGTGTGCTCATCAATCGTGCGGATTTTGGACCATCCGCCCCATTGGACCAAGCGGTCAGCTCGATAGATATATAGACCTTGCTGTTTGTTCCATTTGTCAATACCGGAGGCAGCATCGAAAGCTTCGCGAGAACTAAATTCGCTTCGCTGGGGTAGAAGGAATCGCCTGACCGTGACGGTGCCTGTGATGTCACCGTGTTCGATTTCAAATTCGTCTGAATCGAGCTCCTGAGTGTGAGGCTCGGAGCGTGCAAAAGGATCCCAAGGATTCAGCGATTCTCCGTTAACTTGAATGTCCACCTTTGCGTAGGCTTCGCCGGAAAGGAATCGGTGGAAAACCATCGACAAGTAGGAAGAAAGTTTTGGAGCAAGGTTTTCGATACGGCGCCTTGCCCAACCACTGTCAGGAGACTTGGCTGGCAGCAGTCGGTCTAGTTTGTTCCAAATGACTAACGTTCCGCTTTCATCGAAGTGCTCCGCGGCGAGAGCAATTACTTCTTCCTCTTCACTGTGATCAAGTGTGACCCAGTCGTCGACTGTCTGGATGAAATCCAGATCAAGAATCCTTGCTTGGAGTGGAGCGGCGCTCGACTTACTGATGACTGAAAGACGCTTGCATTGCGAGAGCGATGCTGTCTTCAGGCCAAGGCCGTAACGGCCTAGTTCCTGGTCGGCATAGCTACGTCGGCTACCAAATCGCATAGCTTCGTCGATTGCTTGCGCAGTCATTCCATCACCGTCGTCTTTAATGATGACTGAGGAATCTTTGCCATCGAATTCGATATCGATTGCTATCTTTGTGGCGCCGGCAGCAATTGAGTTATCGACAATATCTGCAACTGCAGATTCAAAGCTGTATCCGATATCTCTCAGGGAGGTAGTCAATCGGCGTGCAGAGGGAGCGATAGAAATCTGATTCATTAGTCCTTTGTCCGCCTTTCGTTTTCGTATTCAACGCAGGAATTTTCGATCACTGGAATTAGTAACTCTCGCAGTTCGTCTTCCTTGTAAAAATCGAAGTCTATCAATGGCACTAGGCGCCGGACGTGTAGAGTGGCCAGACGCATGACCTCGGAGCGAGCAAGTTGCGTGTGGTGCTTGTAAACCTCATCGAAAGCCGAAATGATTGCGCGCGCAATAATCGGATTGGCAGACAAGCTCGGACGCTCCATGACGCCTACGGCTTCGTCTTCACCGATCTTTTCGTTAAGGGTTTTCCCTAGCGTGGCTTGTCGCCACCAGAGTTTACGGAAAACATTTCGATCACCGCCGAGCCATCGCTCGAAATCATACTTTGCATCGATATTTGGGTAGCGCCAAGCAGCGATGTCAGGGAGCAGCACTAGAGTTAGAAAGTTCCAGATCTCTCCGTTCGCTGCTTCGGCTGGAACCAGGTCAATACTGTTGTAGAGAATGTCAGCCGCTGGTTGGTCGAAGTTTCTTACCGCCTGACGCCCCAATTGCTCTGGAAAACCAAGTTCGTTTGCGAGCGCAACAATTTTCTTTCTTACCTCCGACAGCTCCGACTCTTCGACGAGCAGGGTCGCAAGTGGATCGTGATACTGCATTTCATGTCGCGTGGCGGCAAATTGCGTAAGTTCACTCGGGTCGCTAAAACGAGAGAAATCCCCGATTAACGAAATGGCGACCGAGTTGGTGAGTCGCGGGAAATACGTGATTGCCATTTATTTGGATTCCTTGAAAGTAAACGCTTGAACAGTCGCGAAAAGGGTGGATGGATCGTTGACGATGTCGGCGTATGGTTTCTCGGGGAATAGTGCTTGGGCGAGATTGAAAATACTTTCTGCTAGCGAGCCAGAAAACAGGCTATGGCTTTCTAAGTTTTCGATTTCGTCCAAGCTTGGAGCGCGTAGGAGAAGCTGCGTAACAATGTCGGTTTGGAGATAACGCTCCCACATCTGTTTTTCTTTGCCAGAACCCTTTTCAAGCATTCTGCGGCTAGTGGGGTGAGCTGTGTTGATGAGGATCCTCAGACCTGCTTGAACAGGCAGGAGAACGTCAGGAGAAACCTGTACTTTCCACATTGCCAGTTGCGGGCGAATTCCGGTTTCTTTGAAATCCAGGGGAGTGATGGACATTTGTGACCCATCGCCCTCTAACCGAATCCGAAGTGGATAGCTGGCCCATAGACGCGCCCCAGGACGCTCTGGCGGAATTAAGTCCTCGTAAGCTACGCCTGGAGTCTCGAGGTCTACGTTGATTGCAATCTGAAGCTCTCCGCCGAGCAACAAACTGTCCAGCTCAATGTGCAACGTATTCTTGCCATCATGAAGCGATTGGCGAGGGCTTGCACCGCGTTGCCTAGTCTTGTTGCAGGACCAAGAGATCAGCCCCGAATATTCCGGTAAGTCTTCATCGGCAGCGAAAGAAATGAACCCCGATTCCTTGGTAAACCGCTCGAAGTCGAAATCTAATTCTGCGAAGACTTCCACTTTGGATTCATAATTCCAAGTCGGGAGCTCTTCCGTTTTGCTGTCGAATGCTTCTCCGTCGATTACGACCTTGAAATCAATTATTTCGATGGAGTCTTGGGAAGGACGGTTGTAGCCAAAACTGACTGCGTTACTCATCTGAATTTTCTCCAATCACAGACGAATTAGGTTTTAGGTTGTACTCGAACTCAAATTGAAGTGAGACGGCGGTGTCGTTTGGTTGCCAAACGTCGACTAGTAACGAAGCCTCTGGCGATTCGTGCAGGATCGGTTCATCAGCGGAAGCTAATGCATTTGATGCTGTATTTTCTTCGTCTGCGGTAAAGGTGATCTTTTCAATCTTCGGAACAGGTACGCCTAGTTTCGACAACTGTTCGTAAAGGTCACCTTTATCGGAGTTTACTGCGGGTCGAATCGTCAATCCCGCGGGCAGTTTATTAGACGGAATTTGTACATCGACGCTGAACGTTGTGCGCTTTCCGCCTTCTGCCTTTCGAATGGAATCGATTTTAGAGTTTGCAGTCGCGCGCGAGGAGGATTTCTTGCGTTGAACAGTTTTCGGCTTTGGCTTGATATAGCGGTTGCTGGTACCGCCTTCTGCGTTAGAAATTAGCGTGCCTAGGGAACTAGACAGTTCCGCCGCCGAGCGGAAATGTTGGCTTCGAGTGGGACGGGCATTCTCAAGTCCGACTGATTGAAGCATTTCTCGCAGTCTCGTGAAGAAGACACTGACAGGGTTGTTTGTGCTTCCCCAAAACTCTTTTAGAAGCTCTACATCGTGGGCAATCGTCTCACGGTTCCACTGGTGGTGCGCAGCCGGCTCGCTTCGGGCAAATACGCGGTCAGCCTCGGGGTCTGCCAAAAAGACTCCACAATACGGTTTTCCGTTTGCAGCTTCTGGAGCTTGGTAATATTCGACGATCATTCGGGGATTTCGCAGCGTGGCAACGTGGTTGGAAATATCTTGCCCGATGACAGTTTGCTCAGAGGAGATTGCATCGTTCAAATTCACGATCGACAACGTGCCTAGATCCTTCTTAGGGCGCTTGCCGGAAATCGTCGTTAGACGACCAAAGTAGCTGTTATTCCAGACATTTGACGGCGGCTTTGGATTAGAAACTGCCTCTGAGTAGGCCATTACGAAAGGACGGAGGCCTTGATCCTTCTTTGGGTCGGGAATCTTCATTTGCTCACGCTTGTAGGAAACACTGAATTCGATCGGATCCATACCCGTGTCGATATCAATCATGTGTGGCCAAGCCCAACGAGTTAGGGAACTTGCGATTTGTTGAAGAACAATGCGGCCGCTGTCTAGGCCGGATTCAACCTGGTCTTCTTGGACAGAGAGATTAGGATTCAAAATCATGATTGAAGTACCGGTCTGCCGATCTTCAGTGAAGTAGCTGTCGAGCCCCAAAACTGCTGCAATTGCATCGGCAACTTGGCCTGTATAGGGTTCAGCAAACTCGGTGCGGTCCGTGCCGGTTTCCTCAACGGCGTGCTCTCCCCACCAGTGCCGGCCGGTGTAAGCGATATTGTCAGCTTGGAAATCATCGGCATTAGACATGGCGATGAGTCGATTAACACGCTGACCATTTTCATCGCTGGTTCGCGTGTAGATGACGATAGTCTTAACCTCGCTGGCGATGAAGAAGACGCCTTTGCCGAAGCCGTAAGTACCTCCGGCTACTTTCTTGGTGTCGCTTCGACCGATGTTCCTAACGAATGAGTTGAAATCGGTAGGTCCGTCTACCGCAGCTGTGGCAATACTCGGGCCGCGAAGCCCGTACGTTCCAGAATCGCTAACAGTCAGTGCGGACAGACCGCCAGACTCAAGCGCGGATTCAAGCTGCGGAATTCCGACAAAGTCGTTGCCAAAGACATCGTTCTTTAAACAATCGATTTGATGTTGGTTCAGCTCTACAAAGTCGATCGCGAAAGTGACGCCGTCATCGTGGGATGCACGATCGCGGGCATCCCAACTGTTTTGCAAAGTCTCGCGGGTGAACATGTCCCAAGCAGAGAGAGCCTGGCTTTTCATCGTTCGAGTCACCGAGTTTGCGTAGACATCGCCGGAAGGATCGAACGGCTTTTTGTGGTGAAAAGGCATGAGTTACTTAATGAAGGAGGGGATTGGTCGGTACCCAGGGATAGAACTTGGGCCGGCTAGGTCAATTTTGTATTGGAGGTCGGAGATTCGGTTCGCGGGGTCTTTGACCTCCACTCGTGGGAACTCCTCAGTGATTTCAAATTCATGGACGTCAACCGCGAAATAGCTATTGAAGGCTTTTGAATGTGCTTCATCGAAAACATCTATCCCGAGGAGATGCATCTTTTCAGTGAAGCTTTCAATATTGAAAGCAGGGTATGTTTGAAGCTCCTCAACGAGGGACGGAATCGATAGCGCTCCGTCAGGATGGCGATTGTATCGACGAAATACGAGGTATAGCGGTTTATTGTTAGGGGTTTCCAGCTGGTTTCTGCCGTGGATAGATAACAACATTCTGTCCGCAGATGCCGTTCCCTTGCACTCAATCGCGCAGTCGTTAAGCAGGAAGTCGTGACGCGTCTTTTCTGGGCCGTACCAAGATTCGACGGCATTGGGCACTTCATCACGAAGCAAACCGAGCAGCACTTCTAGTTCGCAGAGGAGCCCAACTTCAACCTGCGGATCGATAACGAACTGCTTATCGCTGGAGAAGAAGTGACGCCACTTCGCAAGAAAAGCCGACACGTCAGTGATTGATGCGTTTTCTTTCCCGTCGAGGAAACCTAGAAGCTCATCTACAAAGAAATAGAAGATGCTTCGTTGATTCAAATCTCGAAGAATCAGTCGTGCTTGGAAGTCGGTGTCGATTCCATTGTTGACGACCTTTCGACGAGTCAGATGAATTGCCTTGCTCTTCCTGTCATCGACGAAGGTGTCGAATTCCTCCTGGGAAGTAGGTATAATCAGGCCAATTTTTCCTGCGTAACCGGAAAAGCATTGAACGGCGCCGGCAGGAATTTCTACACCAGTACTTAGTGCCCATTCCTCGCCATTGTTGAGATTCTGATCCTTCGAAACCGCCTGAAATAGAAATTCTGATTTGCTCAAAACTGACATTTCTAGACCTCCTCACTTTCGATAGCCTGGAGAACTTCGCTTTCAGCTTCGGCGACTTGTTCCATGGTTTCGGCATCGAGGAAGTCTTGGGCGCTTACATATTCAGCGTCAGGATCTGGGTTGCTCGAAGTCGGGAAGAAGAGACCGATGCCGATCATTACGTCCTCAGCATTCAAATCCTTACGTCGATTTCTCGGAGTGATGAGTTTTCCAACGTTTTTGCCGGACTTGTGTACGAAGTCGGACGACTGACTTGTCTTTGAATCTGGATCGATGGCATAGATGCCTAAATGGGCGACGTCAGTGCCTACAGCTGCTTCGTACGCTTTCAGGAGTTTAGTTTCAGCCTTGGTCGACTGTGTTTCAAACTCGCCGATTAGTTCCTGCAACGCCGGCTTATCCAGATCGGCACTATTCAAGCGATCCAGCGAACCGACGAGGGTCTTAATGTTAGCGACATCTGGGCTTGCTGAAACCACCATCTGGGAACGATTAAGCAAGTTGAGTTCGCTGGTCAGTCCTAAATCGATGGATTTAAGACTGTCTGAGCCAGACCTACCGAAGAAGGAAATATCCCATGCTCGGATAGAGCCTGTTGAGTGTTCCTTCTTGATATATGCCTTGAGCAGCTCCGCATTGTTTCGTCCAAGAGTGGATTCCTCGTAGATGACATATTCGTCGAGGAATTTTTCAACGACGCTTGCAGGGACTTGTTTGAAGAACTTAGTACCGTTCTTCTTTTGATGCTCTTTTAGACCCTTGCCTTGAATGTCCTGGACCAAGGATTCCGTCGCTTGAATATTTTGGGATAACCAGTCTTTATTCTTGTGGCGGAAGAGAATCGTCTGGACTTTCTGGCCGGAATAACTGACTACTGCTGGGCGACTATTCTGCTGCTTTGCACGAGCCGTAACTTCCATCGACGGATGCGTGCGGATTCGCGCTTGGAATGTAAGCGGGGTTTCGCCGTCATCGGCGTAACGTGCTAGGTCTTTTCGCAAGTCCGCTTCCACCAAAGCAAGGTCATGGAACCAATTCTCGAGATCTTCGGTCATCCAAATTCGTGGAAGGTCACCGTATCCGTTTCTGAAACCGAACCAGCGTCCCATCTGAAGAAGGGTGTCGTAGGCAGTAGCGTTTCGAACGAAATAGCTGCAGACGAGGCCTTCTAGAGTCAGACCTCGGGACAAAGTATTGCCGCCGACTGCAATAACAGTCTTCGGCTTCCCGTCTTCGTATTGAAGTCGTTGCTCGGACACACCATTGTCCATTACTACTTCAATTGCTTTGAGGACGTCTGAAATATGTGGCTTGATTTCCTCAAATGTCAGAGTCTCGTATCCCAGTGCTTCTGCGGAAACTTGCTCGGTCTCGTAAACCCATTGTGCTTCGAGAAGCTTAAGCATCTCTGGGGCGTCCTGCTTGCGCGCGAGGAACTTCACTTGTTCTTGAACTAATTCGTGCAAGATCTCATGGGCAGCGGTGCGTACTGCAGTGTGAATCAGCATCGATGAATGCGCATCTTTTTGCCCACGCGCACGGCGAGCTGCAGTGGCGAGGATAAACCAGCGAATTGCTTCATCGAGGGACTTAGGAATTTCAGGCTCCCAGTTTTCGAAGCCTTTCTTTCCACTTGGAGGTCGTGTCGCGCCAATTTCATCTTCGTCGATCGTCCGCACCATAGACAGACCATCCAGCTCTTCGGCGTCTTCGCCATTTAGTGGCTCACGGCCAAAGATAGTCTCTGTGCCGAAATATCCTTCCGGTTTGGGGAGGACATGGATGAAGTCTTTTGGATAGAGATCTGTGGTGTCATTTGGATCGATAAGGATATTTGCAAAAGGAGTCGCTGTATACGCGACGTATGCCGTCTTAGGATTCCGCAGAAGCGTTTTGATCTGGGCGTTGATTTTTGAGGTTTCGGCTTTGGCTTTGGGGGATACATTGATAGAAGCCTGATCAGATTCGTCGTCGATGACGAGAATAGGAAGATCTTTAGTAGCAATTGTTGCGCCCTGGAGGAAATTGTTCAGAGCAGTAAGAATATGGCCGTTCTTCTTCACAACTGCGATATGTCGGTTCGCCGGAGCCCCAAGAAGGGTATCCGAATTCCGATTGTTCGCGTTGAACTGCGAAGCATTGAAGTCGCTATCGATATCGGTGAGTTTTACCCAGTTCGGTGTTTCATCGATGAGTTGTTCATTGATACGTTTCTGAGTCTGAATACGGAGATTATCCGTCATACCTGCCAGGACAATGATGAGCCTGTATCCGATATCTGCGGCTTTAGAAATCAAAGATATGAAGTTCGTAGTTTTACCGCTTTGAACGAAACCGAGTACTAGGCCACGGACATCGAATGCATCTTCAGCGGGCGGTCGAAGTGAGCAAAGCACTTTGCTCGACGCTTTGTCGACGTCGTCGAGCGCGCTGCCGAGTTTGGGTTGAAGCACTTCCTTTACATGAGGCCAATAAATGTGGTTGTCGTAGTCTGGGCCGTCATACCAATCACCGGAATCCACTTCATCCTGAATTAGGGAGTCGACAGCCTTAAACTTTGAGATTTGCCCGGCATTCTGGAGAAAGATGATTCGTGCTTCGTTGAGGAGGTCTTCTGGGGGCTTGACGAAAGGATTGTTGGAAATCCTTTCTACTGCCGCATCTACAGAAACTCCCGTACGGACGGCATTTCGAATTTCTTCTAAAAGCCATTCGATTTTGAGGTTACGGGTAGTAGTCGAATTATCAGTCATTTTTTCTCCAGGGAATTGGGGAGCAAATTTAGCAAACTTGGTTTAAGACTATTCAAGAATAGCGATGGTTTAAATTGCCCACCGGCAATTATTCAAAGTATTTTGTGGCCTTTCCTACATAATTATTTGCTAAATAAACACTGTTTGCCTGGGCGGCGTTGCCGAGAGCTGCTCTACCGCAGGCACGTCTGCCGGAGCCCACTCGAGCTCGAGGGCGTCAGCGATGTTGACCCAGCGGGTGGCGTCGTGGTCGGTGAGACTGAGGTCGTCGGCTAGCAGGGAGGCGGTGGTGGTGCAATAGAAGGTGGTGAGCTCAATGGTGGCGAAATCGTAATGGTGAACGGTTGTCGTTACCTTTTCGCCGACGGTGGCTGAAATGCCGAGTTCTTCCTTAAGTTCGCGCGCGAGTGCTTGCTCTGGTGTTTCGCCGGGTTCGATCTTGCCGCCGGGAAATTCCCACATGCCGGCAAGGGGAGTGCCGGGCTTCTTGCGGAAGGCTAAATGCTGTGTGCGATCTTCATCGACGAAAACGGCGCCGACGACGCGAATGGGTTTAGACATGACTCTATTGTGCCTTGGATCTCGAAAACGTCTAGACAGTGAGCTGTTACTTAGATAACATGTCCCCAATGTTCGCGTAAGGCTGTCACGCGGGCTTGATTTTTGTAGGCAAGCTTGAGGAGACGGTTTTACTGTGACTTCTACCGAATCGGTTTACTCCTCCATCCAGAGCCATGACGGGGAAATCCCGCAGCCTGGGGGACGGTGGAAACTCTTTTTATATAGCGCGATTGGCGCGTTCGTATTCTTCCTGCCGGTGACGTATCAGGATAAGCGCTCCATTCCTTTGGACCACATGGTCACCATGGTGCGTGAGGGGATTCCGCAGGCGGTGCCGTGGATTATCTTCGCCCTGGCCGTGTACGGAACGGTGCGCAGTTTTACTACCGGCGCGTTTAAAGAAAGCGTGCTTCAGGCAGTCTTCGCGGTGCTCAATATTGTGGGCGCGGTGGTGTCGTTCCTGATGGTCATCGACGCGCTGCCGTGGGTGCTCGGTGACGAGGACCTAGTGCCATTCTTGTGGAACTCCATTGCCACTCCGGTAGGCCTTATCGTGCCGATTGGCGGTGCTTTCCTCGCGTTTCTCATTGGCTTTGGTTTGCTGGAATTTGTTGGCGTGCTTATGCAGCCCATCATGCGGCCACTGTGGAAGACTCCGGGGCGCTCAGCAATTGACGCGGTGGCCTCGTTTGTAGGCTCGTATTCGCTCGGAATTTTGGTCACGGACCGCGTCTACCAAAAGGGCAGCTATACCGGCCGCGAGGCAGCGATTATTGCCACAGGCTTTTCGACGGTCTCTGCGGCCTTCATGGTCATCGTGGCCAAGCAGCTTGACCTGATGAAGGTCTGGGGCACCTACTTCATTGTCACGCTCATCGTGACCTTTGTGGTTACCGCCATTACCGTGCGGATTCCGCCGCTGCGGACGATTCCGGACGAGTATTTTGCGGATGCGCACCCAGATCCGGAAAAGCCGGTAGAAGGCTCGCGCATCAAAAACGCGTGGCGCGAGGCGATGCTGGCGCTACAACGCGCACCATCGTTGTGGGAGTCCATCTGGGAGAACTTGCGCGATGGCGTCCGCATGGCGGCGGCCATTGTGCCTTCCATTATGTCGGTGGGTCTCATTGGCCTGTTGCTGGCGCGCTTTACACCCATCTTTGAGTGGATTGGTTACCTGTTCTACCCATTCGCGTGGGTAGTGCAGCTGCCGGAGCCGGTACAAGCCGGCAAAGGTGCGGCCATGGGAATTGCAGAAATGTTCCTGCCCGCCACCGCAGTGGCAGGCAGCGACAGCATGGTGCTCAAGTTCGTCATCGGCGTGGTGGCAGTCTCTGCCATTATCTTCTTCTCCGCGCTGGTGCCCTGCATCCTGGCTACCAAGATTCCGGTGAAGCTGACCCACCTGGTCATCATTTGGTTTGAGCGCGTGGCGCTGACCATTCTTATCGCCACGCCGATTGCTCACCTGCTGTTTTGATTTAAGAGCTAGGCCTTGATGTGGGCCGTGACGATGTCATCGATAAGCCGCGCCGCCGCTTTGGCGGTGCGGTTATCTATGTCGAAGGTGGGGTTAAGCTCGACGACGTCCACCAAGGCTAGCTTGCCCGTCCGTGCAATAGCTATGGCCATGGCCCGGATGCGCTCATAGCTCACGCCCAGAGACGCCGGGGCGGATACGCCCGGCGCGGTGGATGCCGGCAGGACATCGAGGTCGATGGACAAGTGGACCTTGTCCTTGCCCTCGGTGGCGCGGGCGGCAAGCTCGCCGCACTCGGCTGGGGTGAGATTGACTAGTTCCTCGTCCAGGGTGATGGCGACGTTCAGGCTCTCTGCCTCGTCGAAAAGCACAGCGGTGTTATTGGGGCGGGAGATGCCCAGCACGGTGTAGTCGAAGTCATCGGTGAGCTCCGAAATCTGCTTGAACGGGGTGCCGGAGGTAGCTTGGTTCGCGCGGCGCAGATCGAAGTGAGCATCCAGGTTGATGATCTTGGTGGCGCCTACCGCGCGGTAGAGACCACGGTGGGAGCCAAAGGCAGTCTCGTGCCCGCCGCCCAGGATGATGGGGAGGGTGCCGGCCCCGACGAGTTCCTCCACTTTATCGGAAAGAGCATCGTGGGCGCCGTCGAGGTCGTCGGACTGGGTGGTGATCGTGCCGGCGTCGGCAAGCGCATGCTCATGGTGGACTGCCAAGGAACCTAGGGCAGCTCGCAGCGCGGCCGGGCCTGCGGCTGCACCTTGGCGGCCGCCATTGCGCAGCACGCCCTCATCGGAGGCAAAACCCAGAAGGGTTACGGGGGCGGGGGAGTCGGTGGATTGATTGATAACGCTATGCCAGCGCGCGTGCTCTGGTCCCGGGCCATCGGAGCGGCCGGACCATTCGGGGGCGGGGGTGAAAAGTTCAGCTTTTTCAGTGTTCATGGTTTTCGATGTTAGGCGGAAACGACGAGTTCTTCTGGCTCTTCGGTGGGTTCATCCTCATGTGTTACCTCGTGCCGGTTGGTGAGGAAATAAACCGCCGTCATAATGGCGATGAAGGCGACACCCACCACGAGGGAAATGCGGTACTCCTGTTGCCAGACCATGATGCCGAAGGTCATGAGGATGAACGCGATGGACAGGTACTGCCCATAGGGCCAGAAGGGAACTTTGTATTTGAGGTTCGCTACGTCTTGTGTGCTCATTCCGCGCCGGGAGTACAGGTGAGCCAGCAGAATCATAAGCCAGACAAACACGGTGGCGAAGGTAGCTAGCGAGGCGATGACCTCGAAGACATTCTCCGGCAGGAGGGCATTGAGTATGGTGCCAATGATCATGGTGGCGATGAGGATGATGGTGGTCATTACGGGTACGCCACGCACTACCTTGGACATGAACTTAGGGGCGTGCTTTTGGTGGGCAAGGCCAGTGATGACGCGTCCTGCACCGAAGAAGTCGGCGTTGATGGCCGATAAAGCGGCGGTAATGACCACGAAGTTGAGCAAACCTGCAGCCCAGGAAACGCCGAGGGTATTAAAGATTTGGACGAAGGGGGACTGCTCGCCGGTAATCTCGCGCCATGGGGTGATCATGAGAATGACGGCGATGGCAAGGACATAGAAAAGCAGGATGCGCATGGGCACCGTATTGATTGCTTTGGGTACGGATTTTTCTGGGTGCTGGGCGGCGCTGCCGGCAACACCGATGATTTCGGTGCCGCCAAAGGCAAAGAGAACGAGGATGAAAGAAGCGATCATGCCCGTGGGGCCGTTGGGGAAGAAGCCACCGTCGTTGACGAGGTTGACGGGGCCGGTGGTGTGGGCATCAGAAAGCCCAAAGGCTAATACCGCAAGGCCGCCGGCAATCATGGCGAGTACGGCGCCGACCTTGATGATGGTAAAGGCAAATTCCAGTTCACCGAAGGCCTTGACGGTGGCGAGGTTTGCGCCGCCCACGATGAGCAAGGTGGCTGCAACCCAAACCCACTGCGAGACGTCTGGGAACCAAAAGCGCATATAAACGCCGATGGCGGTGAGGTCCGCAAGCGCTACGATGACCATCTCAAAGGCGAACATCCAGCCGGTGATGTAGCCCGCCCATCCGCCCATGAACATGCGGGCGTAGCCGGCGAAGGAGCCGGTGATGGGGTGGCGCACGGCCATTTCGCCTAGGGCGCGGAGCATGAAATACACCACCGCGCCGGCGAGGAGATAGACGACGAGGACAGAGGGGCCAGCGGCTTGGATGGCACCGGCTGAACCATAAAACAGTCCGGTGCCGATCGCGGATCCGAGGGCGATGAAGTGCAGGTGCCTGTGTTTAAGGCCGTGTTGGGACATGGCATCTCCTAGCGTATGAAAAGTTTTATGTAGTCTAAGTCTCTATTTGTCCAAGGTGTGTCATGGAACATATTTATTTGTCTGGAATTTCAGACTTGGTGCCGTGTGCTGCACTGATAAGCGCCACAGTGGTGCTTAAAATTGCCCTCCGTGAGTACCAACAGAGTCCCAGCGGCGCGTCATGCGATGGAGATCCTCAGGCTTTTGTCCACCATCGACGTCCCTATATCCGCCGCCCGCATCCAAGGTGAGCTCAACCTGCCACGCTCGTCTACATACCACCTGCTGGCGGAGATGGTTGATGCTGGTTTTGTAGCCCATTTGCCGGAGCACAAGACGTATGGACTGGGCCTGGCGGCGTATTCCATGGCTTCGGCCTATGTAACGCAGCAGCCCTTGGTGCGCATGGCCACTCGGGATTTGGAACAGTGTGCGGCGCTGGTGGGTGGATCGGGGCACCTGTCACGTATGGCAGGCTCGGAAATCTTGTATTTGCAAGAGGTGCGTGCGGTGGGTGCTACCTCCTTGGTCACTGAGGTGGGTGTGCGCCTGCAGGCACATAAAACGGCGTCCGGGCGCGTGATGCTGGCGCATCTGCCTGATGCGGAGGTGCGCGCCGCCTTTGATACTGCGGGAGGTAGCGGCTTTGCTGCATTGAAAAAGCGCTTGAGTTTGGTGGCTGCACGCGGGTGGGATCAAGAGATCGAAGAGATTACTCGCGGTCAGGCCTCTGTAGCGGCGCCCATCCTGGATCACTTGGACCGCCCTGCAGCGGCGGTGGCGGTGACGTATCCGGTTGGGACGCCGGATGTGAAGGTGGACGCCGCTATTCGGGCCTTGCTAGAGGTATCGGACAAGGTCGCGGCCAAAATGTACCGCAATCGCAAAAAGTGAGGTAGCATACATTCATCGCGTTAGGCTGTCGCGCGACACATCACAATTGTTGATCCCTTATTTAGAGGAGTATTTGCCATGCCTAACGCCTACCCAACCACCGTGACCGTAAACGTCGGCGCGCTGAGCATCGAGGATGTTGTTGCCGTTGCCCGCTATGGCGCGCAGGTGGAGATTGCGCCTGCAGCCCTAGAAGAGGTAGCCGCTACCCGCGAGCGCGTGGAAGAACTAGCACAAGATCCCACCCCGGTCTATGGCATTTCCACCGGCTTTGGCGCGCTCGCTCGCCGCCATATCCCAGAGGAGATGCGCGCCCAGCTGCAGCTTTCCCTGGTGCGTTCGCACGCTGCGGGTACCGGCCCGGAAGTGGAAGAAGAAGTCATCCGCGCACTGATGCTGCTGCGCCTGTCCACCTTGTGCACTGGCCGCACCGGCGTGCGCCCCGTAGTGGTGGAAACGTATGCCAAGGCCCTTAATGCCGGCATTGTGCCGGTGGTGCGCGAGTATGGCTCGCTGGGCTGTTCCGGCGATTTGGCGCCGCTTGCTCACTGTGCGCTGGCCTTGTTGGGAGAGGGCGAGGTGCGCGTGAACGGCGAGCTGCAGGATGCGGGCGAAGCCTTGGCCGCAGCTGGCATCGAGCCGCTGCAGCTGCGCGAGAAGGAAGGCCTAGCGCTTATCAACGGCACCGATGGCATGCTGGGACAGCTCTGCTTGGCCATCACTGACCTGCGCGCGGCCGCAAAGACCGCCGATATTGCCACCGCCATGACCGTGGAAGGCCTGCTGGGTACCCTCGTGGTCTTCGCGGATGACCTGCAGCTGCTGCGGCCGCATCCGGGCCAGGCCGATGCTGCGGCTAATATCCTCCAGGTGGCCGAAGGCTCTGAGATCTTGGAGGCCGCGCTCGAGGAGTTTAAGAAGAACCAAGTGCAGGATGCCTACTCCGTGCGCTGCGCCCCTCAGGTAGCTGGCGGATTCCGCGATACGTTGACCCACACCGCCCAGGTGGCCGAGCGCGAGCTGGCTGCCGCGGTGGACAACCCGGTGGTGACCAAGGATGGCCGCGTGGTCTCTAACGGCAACTTCCACGGCGCGCCGGTGGCCTATGCGCTTGACTTCCTGGCAATTGTCACCGCGGACTTGGCCTCCATTTCTGAGCGTCGCACCGACCGCTTCCTGGACCCGGCGCGCAACCGCGGGCTGAACGCCTTTCTTGCCGACGACCCCGGTGTTGACTCCGGCCACATGATCGCCCAGTACGCCCAAGCCGGCATCGTGAGCGAAATGAAGCGCCTAGCCAACCCCTCTTCGGCCGATTCCATTCCTTCTTCGGCCATGCAGGAAGACCATGTATCCATGGGCTGGTCCGCCGCCCGCAAGCTACGCAAGGCCGTCGATGGCCTGCAGCGCGTGCTTGCCGTAGAAATCCTCACCGCCGCCCGCGCTATCGACATGCGCGAGGGCACCCCAGCCAAGGGAACCGGCGCGGTCATCGCCAAGCTGCGCGAGACCGTCAAGGGGCCAGGTGTGGACCGCTACCTGTCGCCGGAAATCGAGGAGACCGTGCGCCTGGTTAAGGAGGGTGCGCTTGTCGAAGCCGTTGAGAACGCTACCGGAAAGCTGCGTGATTAATATGGCGACCATTTCTTGGCACCCACAATCTGAGCCCAACCCCTTGCCGTTTTCCCCTTTTAAAGCCAGCACAGTGCCGCGCCCCATTGGCTGGCTTTCCAGCGTGGACGGTGAGGGCCGCGAAAACATCGCGCCTTATAGCCAGTGGCAAAACCTCACTTTCGATCCACCAATGGTGATGTTTTCGGCCAACCAATACCCGGATGGTCGCCGCAAGGACACGGTGCTTAACGCGGAGGAAACCGGCTGGTTTGTGTGGAATATGGCCACCTATGACCTGCGTGAGGAAGTCAATAAATCCGCCCAGGTGCTTGACTATGGCGTCAGCGAGTGGGACCGCCTTTCCGTTACTAAGGAGTATGCGGACAATCACCGCATTCCCATGGTGAAAGAATCGCCGGTGAAGTTCGAGTGCCAGTACAAAACCACGCTGCGCGTGCCCGGTAATTCCAAGGTGGGCAGCATCGACCTCGTGGTAGCGGATGTAAAGACCATCCATATCGATGAATCCGTCATCGATGAGGAAGGCAAGCTCGACATCCTCAAGATCAAGCCCATCGCACGCATGGGCTACTTTGACTACACCGTGGTCACAGAAAAGTTCGAGATGCGCGTGCCTGGTTCCGACGACGCCGCGCGCGCCGGGTTAGAGGGCAGCGCGTAGTGCATCGGCCATGGCCTGTTGGCCCGCGTGGGTGGGGTGCATTGGAAAGGAATTAGTCTCCTGGCCCGTGAAATCCACCCACGGTGAGGAGGAGCAGGCGGTGTGGTCTAAGGCGGCGTCGGCAAGCACGTATATAGCCCCATTGCGCTCGGCGGCCTCGCGCACCGCCTGGTTGATGCGCTCGATGGAGCGTGCCAACCATTCCCGGTCACTGGCCGGGATTTTTTCTATGTAGGGGCAGGTCTCGCCGCGCTTAATTAGCGGAAGATAACCAGTAGCCAGGACTTTCGCGTCAGGGGAGCGGCGGTGGATCTCCTCGTAGACCTTGTCTAGCCGGCGGGGTAGATCGCGGATTTCCAGGTCTATCTGCGGGCCGGATTCCGTCTGGCAGATATCATCCGTGGCGCATTGGGTAAGGCGTACGAAGCTGGCGTCATTGCCGCCGATGGACAGGCTCACTAGGTCGGTGTCTTCCCGCAGGGCGTCGACCTGGGCGGGGTGTTCGCCGGCCGAGGAAAGCACATCGAGGGTGCTAGCGCCCTGGCAGGCTACGTTGGTGAGCTCCGCGTCCATTTCCTTGGCTGCAAGCTCGGGGTAGGAATCCTGCGCACGCACGCAGGTATTGGGCGGATCCAGCGGCAGCGTGGTTGAGCCCATGGCCGCATAGGAATCCCCCAGGGCGACATAGTGGGGTGGCTGCGGCTCCTCGGCGGGGGTGGAACAAGCGGCGACGAGGGCCACGGAAAGGAAGGGGATGAACCGGCGCATGCAGGCCATCGTAGATCATCCCGCCTGTGTCTCATATACGAGACAGTTAGGGTTCATGTGGCATGGTACACAGAGCTGGGTCACAGTACTTTATGACATGTGACGCCGAACAAGTCCTCGGGGACAGCCCCGGGACACCGGCCTAGGGGACTTGGGAGGGCGTCGAAAAAGCACGAAGAAAGGAAGCCATGTCTCAACCACGCGAAGTACGCGCCCCGCGCGGAACCGAACTGTCCGCCAAGTCTTGGCAGACCGAAGCGCCCTTGCGCATGCTCATGAATAACCTCGACCCCGAGGTTGCCGAGCGCCCCGAGGACCTCGTGGTCTACGGCGGCACCGGTCGTGCAGCGCGCAGCTGGGAAGCCTTTGACGCCATCGTAGAATCCCTCAAGGACCTCGAATCCGATGAAACCCTGCTGGTGCAGTCCGGCAAGCCGGTGGGCATCTGGAAGACCAATGAGTGGGCACCGCGCGTGCTTATTGCTAACTCCAACCTGGTGGGAGACTGGGCTAACTGGGAGCACTTCCGCAAGCTCGAGGATGAAGGCCTGATGATGTACGGCCAGATGACGGCCGGCTCCTGGATTTACATCGCTACCCAGGGCATCCTGCAGGGCACCTTCGAGACCTTCGCAGCCGTGGCCAAGAAGCGTTTCAACGGCACCCTGGCCGGCACCTTCACCCTGACCGGCGGCTGCGGCGGCATGGGCGGCGCACAGCCGCTGTCTGTCACCCTTAACGGTGGCGCCTGCCTCATTGTGGACGTTGATGAAACCCGCCTGAAGCGCCGCCAGCACAAGCGCTACCTGGACGAGGTCGTCACCGACCTAGATGAAGCACTCAAGCTGGTTCTTGACGCTAAGGAAAACAAGAAGCCGCTCTCCGTAGGCCTGGTAGGCAACGCCGCCGAGGTATTCCCAGAGGTCCTGCGCCGCCAGCGCGCCGGGGAATTTACCGTCGACATCGTCACCGACCAGACCTCGGCCCACGATCCATTGTCTTACCTGCCCTCTGAAATCACCATGGAGGACTGGCATAACGAGGCCAAGGCAGACCCGACCACCTTTACCAAGAAGGCTCGTGAGTCCATGGCGGCCCAGGTCCAGGCCATGGTCGAATTCCAGGATGAGGGCGCCGAGGTCTTTGACTATGGCAACTCCATTCGCGATGAGGCCCGTAAGGCTGGCTACCAGCGCGCTTTCGAATTCCCAGGCTTCGTCCCGGCTTATATCCGCCCACTCTTCTGCGAGGGCCTAGGACCGTTCCGCTGGGCCGCTCTGTCCGGTGACCCAGAGGACATCAAGGTCACCGACCAAGCGCTCAAGGAGCTCTTCCCGGATAACGAGCACCTGCACAACTGGCTCGATGCCGCTGAGGAGTACGTCGAATTCGAGGGCCTGCCGGCACGCATTTGCTGGCTCGGCTATAACGAGCGCCACAAGGCCGGCCTGCTCTTCAATGACCTGGTGCGCGAGGGCAAGATCAAGGCTCCTATTGTCATCGGCCGCGACCACCTGGACTCCGGCTCCGTGGCCTCCCCGTACCGTGAGACCGAAGCCATGCTCGATGGCACCGATGCCGTGGCCGACTGGCCGCTGCTCAACGCCATGACCGCTGTGTCCTCCGGTGCTACCTGGGTATCTTTGCACCACGGCGGCGGCGTAGGCATGGGCCGTTCCATCCACGCCGGTCAGGTTACCGTTGCGGACGGCACCGAGCTTGCTGCGGCTAAGCTGCGCGCGGTGCTGACCAATGACCCGGGCATGGGCGTTATCCGCCACGTTGATTCCGGCTACACTCGCGCAAAGGAGGTCGCCGATGAGCGCGGCGTCCGCATTCCAATGGAATTCAAGGCAAGGGACTAGATGAGCACACTTTTTACCGGAATTTCAGAACTCCGTACGGTCAGCGAGCGCGGCACGCTTAACGACGCCGCCCTGGTAGCCGAATCCGGCACCATCTCCTGGATTGGCCCGGCATCCGAAGCGCCGGCCGCCGATGAGAAGGTGGACCTGGGTGGCCGCGCCGTCCTGCCGGGATGGGTCGATTCGCACACCCACATGGTCTTCGACGGTGACCGCTCCGCTGAGTTTGAGGCCCGCATCTCCGGCGGTTCCTATGAGGCTGGCGGCATCGCCGTAACCATGGACGCCACCCGCCAGGCCGGCACCGACCGCCTAGACAAGCTGGTGGCAGATCGCGTGGCCGCTGGTCGTCGCGGCGGCACCACCACCTTCGAGACCAAGACGGGCTACGGCCTCAACACCGAGTCCGAGGTAGAGGCCGCTAAGGTCGCGTCCCGCCACGTAGATGACGTGACGTTCCTTGGCGCCCACTTGGTGCCGCCAGGGGCAGACGCGGAAGACTACCTCGACGAAGTCGTTGGCCCGATGCTCGAGGGCGTCGCTCCCTATGTGCAGTGGATCGACGTCTTCTGCGAGCGTGGAGCCTTCAACGAGGAACAATCCCGGCGCGTACTGGAAGCCGGTAAGAAGCTAGGCCTTGGCCTGCGCGTGCATGGCAATCAGCTGGGCGAAGGCCCAGGCGTGGCCCTAGCCGTGGAGTTGGGTGCGGCCTCGGTAGACCACGTCAATCACTTGAGCGACGAGGACGTAGAACTGCTGGCTAACTCCGATACCGTGGCCACGATGCTGCCGGCTTGCGATCTGTCCACCCGCGAGCCGCTAGCCCCAGGCCGCAAGCTTCTCGACGCCGGCGCAATCCTCGCCATCGCCTCCAACCTCAACCCCGGCACGTCCTATACCTCCTCGATGAACTACTGCGTGACCACCGCGGTCCTCCAGCAGTACCTGTCCGTCGATGAGGCTATCCACGCGGCGACCACCGGCGGGGCGACCGCTCTGCGCCGCCACAACGTGGGCAATGGTCTCGACCCGCAGGGCCGACCCGCTAAGGGCACCATCGTGGAAGGCGCCGCCGCCGACCTGCACGTGCTCGACGCCCCCAGCGCCGTGCATTTGGCCTACCGCCCAGGCATGCCGCTGAGCTATCGCACCTTTATCGCCGGAGCCTAGCGCTCTTCTAGAAAGGTCGCCGCTATCTGATATAGCCGGCGGCCTTTTTCTTTTGTCATATGTAGCCACGCATCCTTCTTGCCGATAAAGACTGCGCGCGATCCATCCGGATCTTCCACCATAAAGAGGGTTTCTTCGTCTTGTGCACCGTGGACAGTCCACGACTCTGGGTCGTAGAGGCGACGAAAGCGCCCTAGCTCTATCTCTACGTCCCTGCGGGTGATAGCCGGTGGCCGGTAGGGGAGGTTGTCGGGCCCATAGTCCTTTCGCGGTCCTTTTCTTTCTCCGCGTTCAAAATCGCTATAGACCTCGCTCACTTGGGCACGCACCAGCCCATTTTTGTCCTCCGTGGATTCTATGCGCAGGCATAAAGGGTGCCGAGGCCGTGAAGTAAAGCAGGAGTATAGGTGGCCTATCTTAGGCTTATCGACGGCACTAAAGGTCACAAACTTGCCACGGGGTGCGAAATCAAACTCCACCGGAAAGTAGGTTGTGTTCTCGTTGTCCACCACGCTGCCGAGGCTAAGAAGCTTTGGGCGTGCGGCGTATTCCGTGCGGTGAAAGCGCACTGGATCTAGCTCCACCACATAAAATTCAAAATTATCCTCCACCCCGGTTATGCGAAAGACGGGGTTTAGATGAAAACGCCGGTCTGTAATGTGTACATACCCTCCGCTCTGTGGCCGAGGGCTGCGCCTAGGGGGATAGATCAGGCCCGTAGACAGCGAGGACAGATAAAGGTCTACCGGCGGGTCCAGTTCCGTGCTGAACCCTGGATAAGAACTTAGCTTGGCACGGATACGTGCTTGGTCGTCAAGGAATCGTGGGCGTGGATGACTCATAGGCTGCACAGTAGAAGACCGCCCCGACACCACACTTCGGTGTTTTCGAACTGCTTCGAACAGGGCAGGAAATCTGGGCTAGGAAAATCTAGGAGCTGCGCAATGGAGTTTATAGCCGCAATCGCGTAGGGTTGGTGAAGCAATGAGCATTACCGATAACGCCACCGGCGGCGTCAACGAGCCGGAAGATTTTAAAAAGTCGGAATCTCAGGACAACTCGCAAGGTGTCACCAAGGACACCAGGGCTGCGAATACTTCTGAGGACACCGGCGCTGAGTCTCAAGACTCGGCCAACGACAATTCCCAGGGGTTCGCGCATCTTGGCCTGCCAGAGAAGATTCTGGAAGCCGTTGCGAAAGTAGGCTTTACCAAGCCGTCCCCCATTCAAGAAGAAACCATCCCGATCTTGATGGAAGGCCGCGACGTAGTCGGCCTTGCCCAGACCGGTACCGGCAAAACCGCGGCCTTCGCGCTGCCGGTTCTGTCGCAAATTGATGCCAAGGCCCGTCACCCGCAGGCACTTGTGCTCGCGCCAACCCGTGAGCTGGCCCTGCAGGTGGCAGACTCCTTCCAGTCCTTCGCCGAATCTCTCAAGGGCGTCGAGGTACTGCCTATCTACGGCGGCCAGGCCTACGGCATTCAGCTGTCCGGGCTGCGTCGCGGTGCGCAGGTCATCGTGGGTACCCCAGGCCGCGTCATCGACCACTTGGAGAAGGGCTCGCTGGACCTGTCTCAGCTGCAGTTCCTTGTCCTTGATGAGGCCGATGAGATGCTGAACATGGGCTTCCAGGAAGACGTTGAGCGCATCTTGGAGGATACCCCGGACCGCAAGCAGGTGGCGCTTTTCTCGGCCACCATGCCGAACGCTATCCGTCGCCTGTCTAAGCGCTACCTCGACAACCCTGCCGAGGTCACGGTGAAGTCCGAGCGCCGCACCAATGACAACATCACGCAGCGCTTCCTTCTTATCCCGCATCGCGCGAAGATGGATGCCTTCACCCGCATCCTTGAGGTCATTAATTATGATGCCATCATCGTCTTTTGCCGCACGAAGCACGAGACCGAAGAGGTAGCCCAGACCTTGCGGGACCGCGGTTTTAGCGCCGCCGCCATCAACGGTGATATTGCGCAGGCGCAGCGCGAGCGTACCGTCGATCAGCTCAAGGATGGCCGTCTGGACATCCTCGTGGCTACCGATGTTGCCGCTCGTGGCCTCGACGTCGATCGCATCACCCACGTGGTTAACTTCGACATTCCTAACGACACCGAGTCCTACGTGCACCGCATCGGCCGCACCGGCCGTGCTGGCAGGTCCGGCGAGGCGATCCTATTCGTCACTCCTCGCGAGCGGCGCATGCTGCGATCCATTGAGCGCGTTACTAACGCCCGATTGGAAGAGATGGATCTGCCGTCTGTCGACGAGGTCAATGAAAAGCGCAAGGAAAAGTTCGCGCAGTCCATTAGCAACTCCATGGACAATAAGCAGGCGGACTTCTTCCGCTCCTTGGTGCGCAAGTACTCCGAGGACAACAACGCGGCCATGGACGACATCGCCGCAGCCCTCGCTGTCATGCTGCAAGGCGGCAAGAACTTCCTCATGGAGGATAAGCCGCTACCAAAGCCCAAGCGTGATCGCCGGGACGATCGTAAGCGCGACCGTGATTTCAAGGGCGGCGGCAAGGGCCGTGGACCGAAACGACCCGATGGGGATTTTGAGACGTACCGGTTGGACGTCGGCAAGCGGCAGAATGTGCGGCCTGGCGCTATCGTTGGCGCCATTGCCAACGAAGGTGGCTTGTCCGCTAAGGACTTCGGCCGCATCACCATCGCGGTAGGCCACACCTTGGTGGACCTGCCGAAGAATTTGGATCCAGATGTGCTCAAGCGCCTAAAAGATACGCGCATTTCCGGCCAGCTCATCAATATTCAAAAGGACACCGGCCGACCACCACGCCGTGATCACGGCGGTGGACGCAAGCGCGGCGGACGCTGGCGCGACTAAATTTTTCGACTCAATGGGCCTCTTCGGAGGCCCATTTTTTCGTGCCCTGTGACCAGCAGTTTTACTATAAACGGGGGTAGCGTGTCGGAGCGATTTTATATACTAAAAGCGCAAACATGTTCTAGGGAAACTTCTGCGGGGGAAGTCTATGAATGCGCCCTACTTTGCCAATACCAATTCACAAAATTCAACCTCACGAGCAGCTACAACCATACGCAAGGCCGAATACTTGTTATGGAGGCGCCTGCATCCAGATCCGGATGAGGATATCGAAATCATCAGCCAATCGTTGTCGGACCTTACTGGTACGCGGCAGTCTCGAATTAGAAATATTATCTTCGCCTTTGAGCGCTTAAAGGAGCTACCACACCTTCAAGCGCGGCAGGAAGAGCTCTACCACCTAGATTTAGACCGCTTAATTACTATCGACCAGACACTTTCCAAGCTAGGGGAGATTGACGCCGATAAACGGCTGCTTATCGACGCCGAATTAACCACCTACCTCACCCCCAAGCGCCCCAACCAAAAATTGCCGTCCCATCGCAACCTGCGGCGTAAGTTGCGGGAGCTTATTGTCCGCCTCGATCCCACTATCGCCGCGCGCGATCCACGTCGGAAGGAGTCCTATAATCTCGAGCCCACGGGAGGGGAGTGGGCCGCAGTATGCCTCGACGTGGGCCTAGAAACCGCCGAAATCATTGACCGAAATATCCGCAGCGTGGCTACGGAGAAGGACATTTCCTTGGCCCAAGCGGCAGTTGCTCTGCTCACCGGCAAGGCTGAAGCCAAGGCGAAGGTGGTGCTCAATATGTACCGCTGCGATCTTCCTGATGCGCCAGCCTTCGTTCAAAGTTTGGGTTGGGTCTCGCCAGAGGTTGCCGACGACATGCAAAAGCGGGCGACAACCGTCCGCGATATGGAAAAGGCAGCACAGGACGAAAGTGGAAACTACGTAACGCCGCCCCATATCCGTGCCTTTGTGGAAGGACTCGACGGAACCTGCCGATGGCCCGGCTGCACGCGGCCAGCAATGGCTTCCCAGATGGACCATCGACACGACTTTGCCGAAGGAGGGCCTACGGCGGCGGCCAATCTTGCGTGCCTATGCCAACATCACCACAACATCAAGACTGATGGGCGGGCCTTTTATATAAAGGATCCGATTAGTGGGGACATAGTCTGGCTTTTTGAGGATTCCACGTGGGTCTATGACGAAGCTAGCGGGCCACTCGCAGCGAAAAATCGGAGGTGGGCGCAGACGGTGGCGCAGGCGACACAGCGGCGTCGGCACAATGCGCACGAGGATGCACAGAGATTGAAAGAAGAGCTGGAAAACGAGAAACGGGACAGCGAAGAAACTGTCCCGGAAGAGTAGATGGCCTTCTAGAAGACCAATTAGAAGTGGACGTACATCAGGATTAGGCAGATGATCCATAGGAGGTTAAATACGCCACCGAACGCGGACAGTGGCTTCTTTGCCGCCGCGTAGTCAAAGGTTTCGTTTGACTCGAGGGAGGCCATTGCCTTCTTCTGCTTAGGGATGATGACGAAGAAGAGCAAGCACCACGCGACGATGGCAACCAAGATGGCGATGTGGAAGTTTACCTCGGACTTGTAGGCGCTGATATCGGAGAGAAATACGCCGAGCCCGAGGATAGGCACAATAGCGGAAATGTAGCCATAGGTATTGGTTATGTTATGCAGAACGAGGGCGGAGCCTAGTGCTGCGTGCTCACCTTGTGCTGCCTTTGCCATCTGCGTCTGGAAGCTGGAGGTAGATACGCAGACTGGACCGATTAAGAGAATAGCTGCAGCCACGTGGAGGAATACAAGGAAAGTAGTCATTGAAAGAACCCTTCAATCGCGGAAAGTTGCCACATTTACCCTAATCAATTTCCGGTGAGTAGGGCTATCCGACATTGCCTTTGCATGGCGCGCACGTCCGCGGAAGGGAGCGGAAGCGAGTACTTGCGGGCGATGTCTGCGAGGCGGCGAGAATATTCGCAGCGGTTGGTCGGCGGAAGCCATTCGGCAGGAAGAGCATCTGACTTTTCTTGGTTGAGCTTGCGGCTGGTGGCTACGAGATTGAGCGGATCGTTGCCAAAGCGCACTTTGGTCTCGCGGTCCCACTCGGAAGCGCCCATGTCATAGGCCGCGGAGAGCGGAAAGATGTGGTCGATCTCTATGGGTGAAGTGGCAGGAATGGTGGTGCCACTATAAGGGTCATAGACGGTCCCACTGCGGGCATGGCAATCGTGGAGGGGATCGCTGGCCTGGCTTTCCAGAATGGCCTCGCGGGTGCTACAGGCACCGTGGGGCTGCCAGATGCCGAAATCATCGCGATTGTAACCAGCGGCGTTAGGGCGTGCAGCTACGGTATCGACCTCAAAACGTGGAAAAGGCCACGCATACCATGCGCCGATAAGGACGGTGACGCATGATAGCGCGGCCAGATAATAGGACTTCATGTCCTATTGGACTGCGTGGAGTCCGTGATGGTTCCGATTATTTATCGGTGACCTTTTCCGCGGCCTCCTCGAAGTCGAGGCTGGAGTCATTTTCCACGAGCTTGGCCAGCTTGGTGGCCTCTTCAAACTCGCTAACAACTTCCGGTGCTGGCTCCTTGGTGAGCTTGGTGACGATGACCGCCACAATGAGGGCCAGGAAGAAGCCAGGAACCATCTCGTAGAGGGTATCGGAAAGCGGAGACATGCCCCAGCCGATGGCTACGATGGCGCCGGTGAGCATGCCGGCAATCGCGCCGGTGGCGTTGAAACGCTTCCAGTACAGGGACAGCAAGATGATTGGGCCGAAAGCGGAACCGAAGCCTGCCCACGCAAAGCCCACAAGGCCAAGGATGGAGTCAGACGGGTTGATCGCCAAGAGGGCGGCAATGACCGCGATGGCAACGATTGCGGTGCGGGAGAGGTTGATGAGGACCTGTTCGCCTGGCTTCTTCTTGGCAAAGATGAGGAAGAGGTCCTCGATGAGGGAAGTAGAGACGACGAGCATCTGGGAAGACATGGTGGACATGATGGCGGCAAGAACCGCGGTCAGGACGAAGCCTGCGGGCAACGGGTGCATCATGGCCTGTGCCATGTCCAGGAAGATGGTTTCGAAATTGTCCTGGTCGGTGATGCTGTGGCCGGTTTGGGTGAAGTAAACGGTGCCAGAGAGCGCGACGAAGATTGCGCCGATGACGGACAGGCCCATCCAAGTCACGCCGTAGAAGCGGCCTTGGCTGGCGTCGGAAGGCTTACGCAGCGCCATGAAACGGACAACGATGTGCGGCTGGCCAAAGTAGCCCAAGCCCCAGGCCAGGTTGCCGATGATAACGCCGGCGGATACGCCTGCGAACATGGAGAAGTAGCTGTCATTTTCTACTACGCCATCGGTGCCATAGGGATTATTGGCGGCAAACGAGAAGATCGAGGATGGATCGCTGAGAGAGACAATGGCCATGATCGGCACGATCATCAGGGCGACGAACATAAGAACGCCCTGGACGACGTCCGTGTAAGACACCGCCAAAAAGCCGCCGACGAAAGTGTAGAAGATGGTCACCGCAGCGATGACGAGCATGCCGGTGAGGTAGTCGCCACCGAAGGTGGACTCGAAGTAGCGGCCACCGGAAACCATGCCGGAGGAGACGTAGAAGGTAAAGAAGAAAATAATGATGGCTGCGGAGATGATGCGCAGCAGGCGGGACTTATCGTGCAGGCGGTTTTCAAAGAAGGACGGCACGGTAATGGAGTTGGCCGCGATTTCCGAGTAAGAACGCAGGCGCGGTGCGACCCACTTCCAGTTAGCCCAGCAGCCGACGAGCAGGCCGATGGCCATCCACAGCTCGGACATGCCGGAAAGGAATAGAGCTCCGGGCAGGCCCATGAGTAGCCAGCCGGACATATCGGATGCGCCAGCGGAAAGAGCCGCTACGAATGGGTGCAGGCCACGGCCGCCCAAAACATAATCGTCATATTGGTCGGTTTGTTTGTAGCTCCAGTAGCCAATGGCTGCCATTGCGAGGAGATACACGATCATCGCAATGACGTACCAAGTTGAATCTTGCACGTTTTACTCCTTGTAGTGATATGTAGGACATATTCACGTTAACGGGGTCACAAGGTTAACCCAAGCGAAAATACAGGTGTGACGCATGTCTCCGTTTGGATTTTCTATCGTTCAACTGGGGAAAGAGGGAAATATAACGAGCGTGTAACAAACTTGGAAGGGCTGCTATGCTGGCGGTTATGGCTTCTTACCTCGTGCATGGACTGTGGCTCCCCGTTACGGGGCTTGGTCTGTGGATTGAACAGGTAGAAGGGCACAAGATTGTCATGCCCAATGCCGTTCCTGAAGGCACCTTCCCGCCGGCGGTAGAGTCCATCCTGGGGAAGAAATCTTTCCGCAACCGGGCGCGGGTCTCGCTGCGCACGCCCAAGGGCAAGGACGTGTCCTTGATGGTGCCGATGGCAATGTTCGGCCCAGAAGAGGCCGTCGCGGCGCTTACTCAGATGGAACACCTGAATCACAAGCCGCCTGCCACCATCGCCCCTGACCTCCAGTGGCTGCTCCATGCCTACAGTGGCCTATGCAAATTCGTGCGCGCCGGGCGCGTGACGTTCCGGCTGGCCTACCAGGCCAATGAGTGGTTCCCCATGTGGCAGCTGGCCTCCGGCTTGGGGGAGCGCGGGTGGCTTGCAGAGATGATGGCAGCCGCGCCCGGCATCTTGCATGTTAATAATCGGGCACTGTCGGATGACATGGCCGATGAGCTCACGCACTGGATCGCGTTTCGAGAGCTGCGGCCCGTGGCGGAAGCACCGCGGCCGATGCCGTGGCACGAGTTCGCCCGCGCCCTGCTCGATACGCGGCCGATCCGGCGTGGGCGCGCGCAGCTTTTGCGCGGGCTCAATGAGTGGAAGAATTCCATCTACGAGGTGGAACTCCAATTGGTCTACATCGTGGAAGAACCGGCAGAAGATGACCCGGATGCGGCCAAGTGGCCGGTGCGCGTGCGGGTGCGCTCGGGCACGGATGCTCCGCGGCCGGTGTCAGCGCAGAGTCTGGATAGGGCGAGCGTCGAAAAGCTGCGGGAAGCCCACCGCAAGGCTGTGCGCATCGCGCCCACGCTGGGGGAGACCGCACAGCTGCCGCAGCCCGGCGACGGCGACTGGGATGTCTACCTAGAAACCCACCAACTTACCCATTTTGTTACGCACGAGGTGGACAAGCTCAAGGCCAGTGGCGTGACTGTCATGCTGCCCAAGGCCTGGGCGCAGATGGAAACGAAGGCCAAGCTGGAAACCCACGAGGCCCGCGATCCGGCCGAGGCCGCCACTAAAAAGCACATTGGCATGAATAAGCTGGTGGACTATAACTGGCGCATGTCCGTGGGCGATGTGGAGTTGACCGAGGAAGAAATGGAGGACTTGGTCAATTCCAAGTCCGGACTTATCCAGTTACGCGGCAAGTGGGTCATGGCCGATAAGCAGGTTGTCTCCCAGGTCTCCGGATACATGGATGCGCTGCGGGAGAAGTCCCTGGCGCGCAAGAAGAAGGAACTTGAGCAGCTGGCCGCTACCGCGGAGATAGCCAAGCAGCTCGGCGAACCCGGTTGGGAAGCCTTAATGGCGGACGTGGAGCAGCGCCGCCAAGAGTTCAACGAGGGTGGCGAAGAACACGAGCAGGTTACCGTGGCTGAGCTGCGCGAGCTGGCGCTCGAGTCCATGACCCAAGAACCCATCGAGTTCACTGGCAGTACCTGGCATACGGCCCTGCTCGGCGGGGTGGACAAGGTCGCCCCAGAGCGCGTGGACATTCCCAAAACTGTCCATGCGGAGCTGCGCGAGTACCAGCGTCGCGGCGTCGACTGGCTGTATTGGATGTCTCGCAATGGCATAGGCGCCGTGCTTGCCGACGACATGGGGCTCGGCAAAACCCTCCAACTACTGTCCCTTCTCGCGGTGGAAAAGGAGCGCGGTGAGCAGACTGGCCCCACGCTCGTCGTGGCGCCAACCTCCGTGGTAGGAAACTGGGCGCGCGAGGCGCAGCGCTTCGTCCCGGATTTCAAGGTTATGGTGCAACATGGTCCAAGCCGCCCGCGGGGCGAAGACTTCGCTCAAGCCGCTACTGAGTGCGACCTGGTTATCACCACATATGGCACCGTGGGCCGCGATTTTAAGGACATGGGCGAGGTAGGCTGGCAGCGCGTTGTTCTAGATGAGGCCCAGGCCATCAAGAACTCCGCGACGCGATCATCCAAGGCCGTGCGCTCGCTGCCCTCGGAGCACCGCGTGGCGCTGACCGGTACCCCGGTGGAAAATCGCCTCTCGGAGATGCGCTCCATCCTGGACTTTTGTAATCCCGGAGTATTGGGCTCCGCCTCGTTCTTCCGCAATCACTTTGCTAAGGCCATCGAGCGCAATGATGACGAAGAGATGTCTGAACGCCTGCGCCAGCTCACCGCGCCGTTTATCCTTCGCCGTGTGAAGACGGATCCGAATATTATCGACGATCTGCCTGAAAAGTCCGAGCAAATCCTTACCGTGTCCATGACCACCGAGCAGGCCGCCCTGTATAAAGCACTGGTCAACCAGGTGAAAAAAGACCTGCAGGAAGCTACGGGAATGAATAAGCGTGGGCTGGTGTTGTCCTCGCTCACCCGTATCAAGCAGATTTGTAATCACCCCGCGCATTACCTGGGCGATAGCTCGCCGGTGACGCTCAAGGGCAAGCATCGCTCCGGCAAGGTTAAAGAACTCATGCGCATCGTGGACGAGGCCACTGAATCCGGCGAGCGCCTCTTGGTCTTTACCCAATACAAGGCCTTTGGCGATATCCTGCAGCCATACCTTAGCGATCAGCTCGGCCGGGAGATCCCCTTCCTCCACGGCGGGGTGAGCAAAAATAAGCGCGACCAGATGGTGGAAGACTTCCAGTCCGAGGATGGTCCGCCGGCGATGATCCTTTCGCTCAAGGCCGGCGGTACCGGCCTGAACCTGACGGCTGCTTCCATCGTCGTCCACATGGACCGCTGGTGGAACCCGGCGGTGGAAAACCAGGCGACGGACCGCGCCTTCCGCATTGGCCAGCGCCGCAATGTGCAGGTATATAAGATGATCACCGCGGGTACGCTGGAGGAATCTATCCAGGACATTTTGGATGGTAAGACGCAGCTGGCCGGCGCCGTCGTGGGCGAGGGCGAGGGTTGGCTCACCGAGCTGGACCCAGATCAGCTGGCCGCACTCATGAGCTACCGGGGGAGGGAGTAATCCATGGCTGTTAAAGGCGATGACAACGTTATCTATGCCAATTTTGGTACCCGCAAGCGGGTAAGCACCCCGGCTGAGGTCAATCACGTCGACCGCAGCGGGCGCATCCTGTCCACGACGGCCTCGCGTATCGCGGCCTTTACCTCCCACGGTGCGGATCGCGGCCGGATTACCCGCGGCCGCCAGTATGCCGAGGGCGGCCACGTCGTGGGACTGGAGGTGCGCAACGGCGCCATCCACGGCCGCGTGGCCGGCTCCCAGAATGAGCCCTTCGCGGTGCTCATCCAGTTGCCCTACCGCAATAATGACGATATTGCCCAGCTGGCCACCGAATTCGCCCGCACCCCCAACTCCATTGCCAATGCACGCAAAGGCCTGCTTGCCGACGCCGCCCTAGACACCCTTTTCGCCCCCGAGGCCGAAGACCTGCGCCTGACCTGTGACTGCCCGGACGGCGAGTACGTGTGCAAGCACATCGTGGCGGTGGGCGATAAGCTCGCCACCCGGGCGGATGCGGACCCGGCTGTCGTTTTTAATATGCGTGGCTTGGACTTTGCCCGCCTGGAGCGCATGGTCCTCGAACAGGCTAAGACAGTCAGCCGCGAAAGCTTTACCCCAAGCGGGCTGTCCGAGGAAGAAAAGAATGAGATCTTCTGGAACGGCCGCGAGCTGCCGAAGCTGCCGCAGCCCAAGGTCGCCCCGGCCATCGATGACTCCGATCCGGACCTCTTGCGCAAGGCCATGCGTTCGGTTTCTCATACCAACCTGGATCTCTTGCGCGCGGTATCCGATATTGAAGACCTCTACTACCACCTCACGCACTAATGACTGCTACCACGTTTATCCATACCTCCGATTTTCAGCTGGGCATGACCCGCTGGTTCTTGAAGGGCGAGGCCCAGGGCCGATTTAATGATGACCGCGAGGCCGCGATCATGCGGCTGGGCGAGCTGGCCGAGGACACCGGGGCGGATTTCATCGTCGTAGCCGGCGATGTCTTTGAGCACAATTCCCTCTCCCGCGAAATCCTCGCCCGCGCCACGGAAATGTTTAAGCGCCTACCTGTACCGGTCTACGTCCTGCCCGGCAATCATGACCCGCTGGTGGCGGACTCGGTCTTTTATAAGACCAGCGCCGATAATGTTCACGTTATTGCGGACTCCCAGCCGATTGAGGTGGCCCCCGGCGTGGAGCTGGTTGGCGCGCCTTATCTGTCCAAGCGCGCGAACCACGACTTAGTCCGCCACGCTCTCGAGCCGCTGGAGCCGGCCGAGGGCATTCGCATCGCCGTTGGTCACGGGCAGGTGGATTCCCGCTCTGGCGAGGATGACGCCGATACCATCGATCTAGCCTTCGTTGAAGACTGCCTGGATCGCGGGGTGATTGATTACCTGGCGCTCGGCGATACCCACTCCACCGAAAGCCTCGGCACCACCGGCCGAGTGTGGTTCTCCGGCAGTCCAGAAACCACGGATTTTAAGGAAACGAGCACCGGCGGCGGCGAGTCGGATTCTGGCAATGCGCTGGTGGTGCGCGTGGGGGATGAGGTGGACGTCGAGAAGCGGCGCATCGGCCGCTGGACTTTTGAGGCCGTCGATGCCGCCGTGGATTCCGCCGAAGACGTGGACCTGTTCTTGGCACGCTTGGGCGAGTACCCGGACAAGGTGCGCACGGCCGTGAAATATAGCCTGCGCGGCACGCTCGGCATCGAGGCCCACGCCCGCCTGCAGCGCGGACTAGATGAGTACGAGGCCGTATTTGCCTCCCTGCGCCCGCGCGAGCGCACCATGGATCTCTACCTTGAGCCCAGCGATGAAGAACTAGCTAGCCTTGATATTTCCGGCTACGCGGCCGAGGCCCTGCAGGAGCTTCTGGATAACCGCGAGGATCCCGTCGCCCGCGACGCTGCCAACTTGCTATTCCGCCTGGAGGGACAGTCCTAATGCGCATTCACCGCCTAGAACTTAATAACGTCCGCGGCATTGAGCACCTGGTCCTGGATGAGTTGCCAGAAACCGGCGTCGTGGTCATCCATGGTGAGAACGAGGCCGGTAAGTCCACCATCGTGGAGGCGCTCGACGTGGTGCTTACCGAAAAGCACAGCGGCCGGTCCAAACGCATTCGTGCCTTGCAACCGGTGGGCAAAGACGTGGCCCCGGAAATCACGGCTGAACTTAGCGTAGGCGACTACCGCTTTAGCATTGCCAAGCGCTGGCTTTCCAAGAAATCCTGCGAGCTACACATTTCTTCGCCGCGGCCGGCGCAATTTACCGGCAGTCAGGCCGATGATGAGTTGGAGCGTATTCTCTCGGAGCACTTGGACCGCTCGCTTGTCGACGCCCTCTTTATGCGCCAAGACGACACCGGCGAGGCCATCTCGGCCGTCGGCATTCCTAGCCTCACCCGCGCCTTGGAGCGCGAATCTGGCCTGGCCGAGGAAGAGGTCTCCGGCGATGATTCCGCGCTCCTTGCCCGCGTGGACAAGGAATATCAGCGCTACTTCACCGCGGCGAAGGGTAATCCGGCCGGCGAGTACAAGGAGTCCGCTGCAGCTCTAGCGCGCGCCGAAGAAGAATACGCAGAGGCCACCCGCGTGCTGCGGGAGCTGGACTCCGTGGTTGAGCGTTACGAGCAACTCCAGCGCGACCAATCCGCCGCCGAAGCCGAGCTTCCCGCCGCCCGAGCCGATCTCACTGAAAAGCAGAACCAGGCGGAGGAAGCCGCAACCGCGCAGGCCACACTGGATTCCCACAAAGCTACGCTCGAGCGCGCCATCGAGGATCTTGCCCGCGCCCAAGCAGCGGTTACCGAGCGCGCCGGGCTCGTCGCCACAGCCGATGAATCTGCCACGGCTGCCAAGGACGCCGAGAAGAAGCTCACCGGCGCGCAAGAAAAAGCTCAAGAAGAAGCTGCGGAAAAAGAGTCACTGGACAAGCGCCTGGCAGAGGCAAAAGAAGACTATGCCGCGGCCCGCAGCACTCTCAAACAGGCTCGCCGCCTGCAAGATAGGCAGAGATTTGAACAGTTAAGCGCCCGGTTGGAATCACTCGACGCCCTCGCCGCCGAGGTAGACCAAGCCCGCGCGGCCATTGCCCAGCGTGGACGCGAGATCACCGCGGCCGATATCAGCAGCCTGCATAAGGCGGACTCGGCGCTGTCTGTGGCCACGCGCCTGCACGAGGCTGCGGCCGCCAAGGTGCACTTTTCGGGTCCAGATGGTTCTAGGATCCGTGTTGATGGGGAGGACGTCGAGATAGGCGAGGACACCGCCATCGAGCTTGTCGACGCCCGAGTTATCACCATCGGAAAAATTACCGCTCGCTTCTCCGCTGGGGCCTACTCAGCCGAAGACACCCTGCGCGATGTGGAACAGGCTCGCATACGACTGCAGGACCTGCTCGATACCCTTGGCGTGGATTCTGTCGAAGCGGCCGAAAAGACCCATGAGGAGCACCGCGCGCTCAACGACACTCTGGATGCCGCCACCCGGGCTCTTGCCGTGGAACTGGGGCCGGATGATTTAGGTGACCTCCGCGCCCAGCATTCCGCTTTGTCCGAGAAGGTGGCGGACCTTGAAGATGCGGGTGAGGTCGATCTCGCTGCCGCCGAAGCCGCGGAAGAAGCAGCCAGCGAAAAAGTCAATGCGCTCGACCGCAAGCTTGTGCCGTATCGCGAAAGCCGTCTTGCCCACGAGGTAGTGCGCTTAAACGCCGAGCTGACCGCCGCCCGCGAGAATGCACAGCGCGTGACCAGGGAGCTCTCCTCCGCGCGAGAGCATGCCGCCGACGAGGCGCTCCATGCCGAGGTCACCCGTTTGGAGACCGTCGTGGCGGAGCTGCGCGGGCAGCTGGAGCAGATGGAAGCGGTTGATCTTGATACCGCCAATTCGCTGGTAGAAGGCGCGAAGTCCCACCTGGAATACCTCACTGGACGCATCCAGCGTTGTGAGGTGGACCTTGGCAGGCTGTCGAGCGAAATCAACTTCCACTCTGGTGCCGCCGAGCGCGCCCAGCAGGCCACCGCAGCGGTAGAGATGGCTCGCGCGGTGTACGAGAGCGTAGACAAGCGCGCGCAAGCAGCTCGCTATCTGCGCGAACTTTTACTCAAGCACCGCGATGCCGCCCGCCAGCGTTACGCCGCGCCCTTCGTGGACGCACTCTCACAGCTGGCTCGCACCGTTTATGGTGGCGATATCACCTTCGAACTCGATGAAGATCTCCGCGTGACCGCCCGTACCCAGGATAAAGAGACGGTGAACCTGGCCAGCTTGTCCGGCGGTGCTCGCGAGCAGTTGGCCATCCTCACCCGCTTTGCCATTGCGCAATTGGTAGGGGCGGAGTCGGTGCCGGTCATCGTGGACGATGCGCTGGGTTCTACCGACGCGCACCGCCTGCAACTCATGGCTACGCTCTTTTCCCACGTGGGACGGGATAACCAGGTATTGGTCTTCACCTGCATGCCGGAGCGCTATTCTCGCGTGCCGGGGCGCAGCGAGCGCGCCATTGCTTCCCTCAAAGGGGTAATCTAGTGCCATGCCTTCTCAAACTCGCTGGTTAGACGACGAGGAGCAGGAACTATGGCGCCTGCTCCTTGGCGCTGTGCGCAAGATTAATAGGGGAATGGATGAAACGCTCAAGGCCGGCGGCGAGGTATCTGCCTCCGAGTTTGCTGTCCTCGTTGCCTTGTCTGAGGCACCGGAGCAGCACCTGCGCCTGCACGAGTTGTGCACGCAGCTAGAGTGGGATCGCTCCCGCGCCTCCCACCAAGTAACCCGCATGGAAAAGCGCGGCCTGCTTTATAAAGAACCAGACGCGGTAGATGCCCGTGGGATCAATGTGTGCGTTACTCACGTGGGCCTAGAACACTTGCGGCGCGCCGCCCCCGAACATGTGGAATCAGTCCGCCGCATGGTTTTTGACCACCTGCAGCCCGAGGACGTGCCTGCGCTGCGGCGCTTTTTTAACGGCGTTTTGCAGGCCAAAAACCTCCCAGGCTATGAGGGATACGTGCCAGATTCGCTACTACACGGAAGGGATTAAGCTCCATGATGGGACAAGAGCTCTTTGAGCACCCAAAGAAACAATATAAGACCTACGGAATCACCGCGTTGGAGGAGCTTAGTCCACGCATCGGTGACCCCGAAGCGCACCTGGATGATGCCGCCAGCGAGGAACAAGTCTCCGCTATGGAAGAGGCCCTAGAGGCCTACCCAGACTCCGTGTTGACCTATGACCAAGACACCGAGCTATGGATTGTCGGCGCGGAAGAGGACATCGAGCGCATGCTCGCGGACCGCGAGTCTTTCGTAGAGGCACTGCTCAATAACGAGGACCCCGGAATCTAAGGGCGAAATTTCGGCGTCAATCAAAAGTGCGAGGAATGCGGCCTTATAAGCACTTAACTGTTAAGATATCCGTAGTTAATCCTCGGTGGATCGAAAGGTTTTATCATTATGAACGAGCGTGAGGCTCAGGAACAGCGCGAAGCAGCAGCTCGCGATAAGGGCAAGGGCTGGGTTCCCGTATTCCTTCAGTGGATTCCTTCCATGCTGCTAGCCGTAGTGATGCTGGCAGCCATGTTCTTCGGTATGTACTACATCGAGCACGGCACCTTGGACATCACCCAGCCGATCACCAACGAGTTCATTACTCAGTAGCTTCGGCTCATAGAAGAATCCGGCTCCCCCTTGCACACGGCAGGGGAGCCGGATTATTTTTATTTGCCCACCGCCTGGCGCCAGGTCATCTTGCGTCCATTATTCAAAATGGCGCGGCGGTAGATGCGACCGACTAGCACGATAATCAGTGCGGTCACCACAGCCATGAGCACGTAGCTAGCCAGCAAGCCTAGCCAGCTGAGGTTTCCTCCGGCCACCTGCATCGGAGCGACCAGCATGGAAACCGGCGGCAACCAGGTCATGACCTGCATCCACGTGGCATCCAGATGCATCCAGCCGAACATTGGTACATACATGGTGGCAAAGACAAGGAATAAAATAGGTGCCTGCGTGGACTGGAGATCCTCGGTGCGCTGCACCATGGAGCCGGCTGCAGCGTAAAGGCTGCCAAAGAAAAGCAGGCCTAGAATCTCGCCCACAAGGAGGACGGCTACCAAGCCATAATCTAGCTCGAAATCACTAGCCAGGCCGGATGCAGTAAGCGAGATTGCGCCACCGCCCAGAATGAGGAGGGTAGCCAAGAAACCGATGATGGTATTGCCCAAAATCTTGCCGGCCAGGAAGTCTACTGGGCGCACGGAGGACAAGATAATTTCCACCACGCGGGAGGACTTTTCCTCCGTGACGCGGCCGCCAATCAGGCCAGCGAAAGTCATGATGGAAAAGACCACCGCCATTGCGCCAATGAGGACCGTGGCCACGCCGGCCATCTTTTGTTCAGTGCCATCCTCTTCTTCTAGGTTCACCTGATTTACAGCGGTAGAAGGGGTAGCCTTTTCTAGCTCTTGCGGGTCAATATTGAGCCTATCCAGCGCCGTTGCTTGTGCTTGAGAAGAAACGATTTGGTTGACGGTGGTCGTTACCGTGGCAGGCGTATCACCCTTGCTCAAAAGATCCCAGCCGTCGTTTTCTGCCGGAACGAGCGCGGCATCGGCCTCGTCATTTTCTACCAATTGCTGGGCTTCCGCGCGGTCTTTCGCCGCGGTGGCATCGATGCCGGAATCTTTGAAGGCAGTTGCTTCCATCCCCACGACGGCTACGGAATCAGGTTCATCATCGCCGCTGAAGAAGCTGATAGCAATCGGGGCGATAATGGCGCCGAGAATGAGCAGCAGCATTGTGCCCACTACCATCTTCGACTTCAGTGCGACTGCCATTTCGCGCTTGGCTACAACTCCGATGGTCTTCATTGCGGAATACTGCATGGCTTAGGCCTCCTCATTCTGGTTGCTGGTGACGACGTCCTGGAAAAGCTCGGTCAGGTCTGGGATCTTGCGGCCGAAGGAGTGGACTGGGCCAGCGGCTAGGGCAGCCTGCAGGATCGTCTGGTCATCAACGCTGGGATCTGCTTGGACTACCACGGCGTCGGGAGTTTCGGCCACCAGCTCCGTGCCCTCCGGGTACCAGCCGCGTGCTGGGGTAGCGACCTCAAAGCGCGGCGGGCCCTGGCTGCGCAGCTTATCGACGCCCCCTTCGGCCACCATGTGCCCCTTCGTCACAATGCCCACGCGGTCACATAAGCGCTGCACCAAGTCCAACTGGTGCGAAGAAAATATAACCGGTACGCCGCGGGCGGCGCGTTCACGCAGCATGTCAGACATCACGTTGACCGCTACCGGGTCGAGTCCAGAGAAAGGCTCATCCAAAATCAGCATGTCCGGATCGTGGATGAGGGAGGCGGCCAGCTGCACTCGCTGCTGGTTGCCTAGGGAGAGATCATCGAGCTTATCGTCCATGCGCTCACCGAGCCCCAGCTGTTCTAGGAGTTCAGTGCCGGCCCGCTTAGCAGCCGACTTATCCATGCCATGCAGCGTGCCGAGGAAGACCAGCTGGCTCAGCAGGGGCTCTTTGCCGTAGAGTCCGCGCTCTTCTGGCATATAGCCAATGCGGCGGCGATTATCGTCATTAATTGGGGCGTTATCAAAGTAGACTTCGCCGGAGTCTTTAGACAGCACGCCAAGCGCGATACGCATGGTGGTGGACTTTCCGGCGCCGTTGGAGCCGACAAACCCGAAGATTTCGCCCTCGCCAACGCTAAAGGTCATATCCCGCAGGGCTTGCGTCTCCCCGAAGGATTTATTGAGGTGGTCAATGGTCAAGGTGGGCATATTAGTGCTCCGTGTTCTGGTTGAAGGTTAGTGCGTAGCCGACGGCGGGCAGGGTGGTAGAGATGAAGAAGCTAAAAAGCAGAAAATAGCCGGCCCCAAGTAAGTATTTGGTACCAATAGTGCCGGTAATCCCTCCTCCGAGGAACCAATTTCCCACGAGGAGCGTGGCGAAACCGCCGACAAATAGCAGGAAAGTAGACAGCTTGAAGGCCCTGCGGCGCCACTCATCCAGGACCTGGGCTTCATATTCATCGAGAAAAGACAGCGGCTTGCTGTCCTTGGAATCGATGGTTATGCGCAGAATGGTCCACGGGACGCACGAGAGGACCATTGCTACAGACATGGCCAAGAGAGACCAGTAGGAGGAAAACGCTAGTGCGCAGATGAGGGAAATCGCGGAAATGGCTACGCACAGATACATAGACGCGATTAATCCACGGGTGGGGCCTGGTCGGCGGAACCGCTCGGCACGGACCTTTGTAGAAACAGGGTTGTCGTTTGCTGTCATGCACCCAAGTGTTGCATAAACCCAACACTCTGGCAAGAGATTCTGCAGATTTTCTCTGGGTTGACCCTGACGTAGCGTAAGGCGCGACAATAAAATCATGGACGACATCGATGAAGTTCTTTATACCGTTGGCGAGGTAGCTGCGCTCTTCCGTATTACGGTGCGCACGCTGCATCACTGGGAGGCGCAAGGTTTGCTGTCACCCACGTGGCGCAGCTGGTCCAACTACCGGCTATATACCGAGGAGGACTGTGCCCGGGTGCAGAAGATTCTGATCTACCGCGCTACTGGTATGAAATTGACCGATATTAAACAGCTGCTAGATGGCGCTGCCTCCGATATAGAACATTTGCAGAGGCAGAGGGAAAGCTTGCTTGCCCAGCGCGACAACCTCACTGAAATGCTGGCAGCGATTGACACCTTGATGGAGGATGCAATGAATAAACGAAAGCTCACTGTGGAAGAAATTGGACAAATTGTAGGTGATGGAAATTTCGCCGCATATCAGCAAGAGGCGGAAGAGGCCTATGGATCGAGCGAGGACTGGGCAATGTATCAGCAACGCACTGCCGACTGGTCGAAGCAGAACTGGAGCGAAGCTCAGGCGGCAGTTGCTGAGGTGGAAAAGGAGCTGGCCCAGGCTGTAGCCAGTGGAGTGGCACCGGACTCGGAGGAGGCCCAGGGGCTCGTCGAAAAGCACCGCGCAGCACTCAGCGCCTTCTTTCCTGTAACGCCGGCAAAGCACTTCTTAATCTCCCGCGGCTACGTTGCCGATGAGCGCTTCCGTGCGCACTATGAGGCGCAGCAGGAAGGGCTGGCCCAGTGGTTGGCGGACGCGATTGAGCATGCGGCTAAGGCACAAGGGGTGGATACCGCCAATCCGGAGTGGAAATAGCTAGCGGGCCGGAAGATAAATAAACCGCTGGCCACCGGAAAGTACTGGTGGCCAGCGGTAACCGTGTCCCCGACAGGGATCGAACCTGCGACCTTCGGTACCGGAAACCGATGCTCTAATCCGCTGAGCTACGGAGACATCGCTGGGAAAATTCCCAACGATGTGATTTTAGCGCATGGGGTAGTGGGGGACTAAATCAACCCGGGGGCGTCGGTGGTAGTGACTTCACCGGTGCGCAAGTAGTGCACGCCGATGTCATCGACAACCTTATTCCCAGAGGCAAAGTGCGCATGGCCGGGGCCATGGACGGTGACCACACGGGACTGCATCGGCTTGGAGAGGCTCGTGTGGTATTGGTACGGCGTTTGTGGGTCGCCGGTTGCTTGAATCTGGAGGGGCTTGGTGGCGAGCTTGGAGCCGTCGAGAGGCGCCTGGCCCGTGACCGGCGCACGTCCACCACAGCCTGCGCCGGAGCCGTAGAGAGAGTTGACTTGGGTGAAGGGATCAAAGCTGACGAAGTTGGACCACAGGTAGCTCGGGTACAGCAGCGGATTTCCGGGCACGGTGTTTTCATTGCAAACGATGAGGTTTTGCATATTTATTGCTTGCGCGAAGGACTCCTGTTGTTTCTGCACGGCGTCCGGATCGGCCTGCTCCGCATCGATAGGTTCGCTACCGTTGAGGTGCTTGGCAAAGGCATCCCATCGTGAAGGGGTCGGTACAACAAGGAGGCGCGTCATGTTCAGTAACGGGGAGGCTGCCTGCACGGCGTTGGGGTTGTGAATCTTCTGGCTGAGGAACTCCGCCTGCACGCGCAATGGGCCGGTGGCAGTCATGATGTTCGCACCAGGCTGACCGGCAAACTCGAGTCCTGGAGGTAGGTCACCAATCTTGGCGTTCGGTGGCAATACGGTAGGGCGTACACCTGCCTCACGAGCTACCTTTTGAGACCACTTTTCATAGACCTGCAGCGGGGTGGTGCCGAGGTGGTACTTGGCATCATTTTTGGCAATGAACCCGAAGAGATCGTGCAGTGCCTTTTCATAGCCGCGTTGTTGCGAAGCAAAGATGCCATTCCACGCCAGCTTGGGGCTCATTCCGGAATCCAACAAGACCTTGCCGGTGTGCTCCGGATATTTGGTGGCATAAGCGGAACCGAGGTAGGTGCCATAAGAAGTACCAGCGATGTCAATCTTGTCCTCGCCCAAGGCGCGGCGAACCATCTCCCAATCTTCCAAGGTATTGGCGGTGGTTAAAGAATTGGTATAGCCCGGGGTGTTCTTCTCGCAAGCATCGCGAGTGAGTTTTCCTATCTGCAGGCTATCTCGGAGTGGGTCACTAGCAGCCGAAGCATCGCACTTGACTGGAGTGGAGCCAGGCAGGCCACGCGGTTGCACACCAATGGTGTCCCACTCATCGCGTACGGCCTGTGGCCATGGAACGGCGGTATTGCCGGCCCATCCATAGGCATCGCCACTTGGGCCACCAGGGTTGGTAAACAACGCGCCACGGCGGGCGCCTGGGTTGGCGGCGGGAACGCGCACGAAGCCGACGCTAATGGTGCCGGCCTCTGGGTTGTCGTAGTACGTAGGAACCTCGATGCGTCCGCATTCGGCGTTGTCGATGTCTACCTGTTCAGGGCAGTCTTCCCAGGAAATGGTGGGCTTGGCTGCCTGTGGTGCAGGTGCAGGCGCGGCCGTGGCAATCGGTGCAGTGATGCCCATGGTCAGTGCGGCAGCACCAAGCGTGGCCGCCAGCTTCGAAGAAAAAGAAAGCATAGGTTAGGTCTCCAGAATAAGAATTATTGGTAGACCTAGCCTATGCTTTTTTGATGCTTTTGGCATCATATTCACAGTAGGTGGGTGCCCTCACCGGCCGGGGCGAGGGCTATGCACCTACTTGACGATGAGGACGATGAGATCGCGCGGGCCGTGTACGCCCTCGACACGAGTGAGCTCGATATCAGAGGTGGCGGAAGGGCCGGAAATCCAGGTTGCAGGCTTCTCTGGATCCATGCGGGAAATGACCTCGGGGATGCCGTAGACGATCTCATCTTGGTGGACGATGCACAGGTGGCGATCCGGAACCAGGGTGAGCGCGCGACGACCGCAACGTTCATCAGACTCGAGCACGATGGTGCCGGTCTGGGCGGAGGTGACGTGGGAATAAGTGACCACTGCGTCGGTCTCATTGAGGGTGCGCGGATCGACACTCTTATCGTCCGGCTTCGCGTCGAAGCCTTCGAATAGGCTGGCATCTATGCCCTCGGCATAGCGGATGTCGTTGCACTTGCGGTCCTTGAGGATCTTGGCGATGGCCTGCTTGAGCTCGCCTTCCTCGGTGACGTGTACCTCGGCCTTGTAGTCCTCGAGTCGGTCAATGAGCATATCGCGCAGTTCGTCCGCGTTCAGGGTGCCTTCGCGCTGGTAGTCGCGCGGGGCATCAACGTGGTCGGGAAGACCAGCCTGCTTTTGGGCGGAGCGGATGCGGCTTAGGATTTCCTGCTTTGCGTTCACTTTTTGGACTCCTCACGGGCCTCGGCAAGAAGTTCCTTGCCTTCTTCGGATTCAAACCACTGGCGGAAGGACTTCTTCGGCGGAACCGCGGTATCGCGGCCCTCAGACCAACCGGACATAAACAGTGGCAGGGATTCGATGGTCTTGTTGGTGCCACCCAAAATGCGGCCCAAGGCGACCATGTGTGTTGCCTTGTTCCACAGCTTCGGGTTGCTCCACAGCAGCTGGATGGTCTTGAAGAGCTTCGGCTCGATTGGTGGGGTGGCGTGGGTGACCTTCTGGTGACGGTTTTCCAAAATGACGTCAGAAAGCGGAATCTTAACCGGGCAAACCTCGTCGCAGCGGCCACACAGCGAGCAAGCATAAGGCAGGCTGGCGGAAGGATCGTTGTGGTCCTTCATGCCGGTGAGCTGCGGCGTCAGGGAAATACCAATTGGGCCAGGGTAGACCGAGCCGTAGGCGTGGCCGCCGGCGCGCTCGTAGACTGGGCAAACATTCAAGCAAGCCGAGCAACGGATGCACTTGAGGGCCTGGTGGCCAATCGGGGAGGACAGGGCCGCGGTACGGCCGTTATCCAGCAGCACCAAGTGGAAGTTCTGTGGGCCATCGCCCTCAGTAACGCCGGACCACATGGAGGTGTACGGGTTCATACGCTCCGCGGTGGAAGAACGCGGCAGCAGCTGGAGGAAGACCTCCAGGTCCTGGAAGGTAGGAACCAGCTTTTCAATACCCATCACGGTAATGAGGGTTTCTGGCAGGGTCAGGCACATGCGGCCATTGCCCTCGGATTCCACGATGTTGATGGTGCCGCTTTCTGCCACGCCGAAGTTGGCGCCAGAGATAGCAACCTTGGCCTTCATGAATTGCTCACGCAGGAACTGGCGGGATGCCTCTGCCAGCTCGGCCGGCTCGGCCTGCAGGGAGTCATCGGTATTCGGCATCTTGTTGACGAAGATATCGCGAATCTCGGCGCGGTTGCGGTGGATAGCCGGAACCAGAATGTGGGATGGCTTATCTTCACCCAGCTGCACGATGAGCTCCGCGAGGTCGGTCTCGCGAGCGTTGATGCCGGCCGCCTCTAGGTGCTCGTTCATGCCGATTTCCTGCGTGGCCATGGACTTAACCTTGACCACATCGGTCTCGCCGGTGGCGCGAATCAGACCCTCGATGATCTGGTTAGCTTCCTTGGCATCGCGTGCCCAGTGGACAGTGCCACCGCGCGCCTTAACTGCCTCTTCGAACTGCTCGAGCAGTTCTGGCATGCGGGCGGCGACATCTTCCTTAATTGCGGAACCAGCGGCGCGCAGCTCCTGCCAATCATCCAGCTCTTCTACAGCGCCAGAGCGCTTCTCACGAATGGAGGTAGTGGCATGCTGCAGGTTGTGGCGCTGGGTGGCGTTGTTTAGGCCAACGTGTGCGAGGGGAACAAAGGCCTTGCTGCCGCGCAGGTTACCGTAACCTTCCGGCGCACGCGGTGGGGTGGTATCGAGGAAAGAGGTCATTAGAGCATCGTCTCCTTGGAGTAGGCGGCGGAGGTAGGAGTCCATGGGTGCTCCTTGGTGGAAGCCAAGATCTCAGCCATGTGAACGGCGCGGACACCGGAACGCTGGCGGCTCAGGGCACCACCGATGTTCATCAGGCAGGAGGAGTCACCGCCGGTGACGAATTCTGCTTCGGTCTCCTTAACGTGGCGGGTCTTATCCGTGACCATCGCGCGGGATACTTCCGCATTCTTGATTGCGAAGGTACCGCCGAAGCCACAGCATTCTTCCTTATTAGGAAGGGTGACCAGGTCGATGCCCTCTACTTCTTGGAGCAGCTGCAGCGGGCGGTCGCCCAGTTTCAGGAAGCGCAAGCCGTGGCAGGAGGGGTGGTAGGTCACGCGGTGCGGGAAGAATGCGCCCACATTGGTCACGCCGGCAACGTCGACCAAGAATTCGGGTAGATCCAGGGTCTTTTGGGTGGTCTTGCGGGCGCCGTCGACGTCGGCGGAGTTGCCGAAACGGTCGGCGATGCGCTCGTGCTGTTCACGAACGGCGCCCACGCAGGAACCGGAGGCCGCAACTACGTAGTCAATAGAGGGATCTGCGAAGGCATCCGCATAAGAGCGGATCATGCCCAACGTTTCCTTTTGGTAGCCGGTATTGATGTGCATCTGGCCGCAGCAGGTCTGTTCTTCCGGGAAGACCACCTCGTGGCCCAAGCGGGAGAGAACCAGTGCCGTTGCCTTTTGTACGTCCGGGAAAAGGGCGTCACCAATGCAAGTGGAAAATAGCGCAATGCGCATACGGTGCTCCTCGTTGATTTTTGACATGGGGTAGCCACAACCTTACTCCCTTTAAGCAGTACGTGCGTAATGCGTCTCCTCGTTGACCAGCGATTATTTTGCAATATTAGTGTTGCAGAAAGTCTCTATCAGCCGTTTGTGCAGTAAAGGGGACTTTTAGGGCACGGCCCTTTTCACACTTGACTTTTCAGTCCACTAGAATCGTGCGACATGACACCAGCTGATTTGGCCACACTGATTAAAGAAACTGCCACCAAGGTCATGGAAAGCCATGACCTTGACTCCTCCGTCTTGCCCGAAACGGTAACCGTCGAACGCCCTCGCAATCCTGAACACGGCGATTATGCCACCAACGTGGCACTGCAGGTGGCCAAAAAGGCCGGAGCTAACCCGCGCGAGCTAGGAGGCTGGTTGGCAGAGTCCCTGGCGGAAAATGACGCCATTGCGGAGGCCGACATTGCCGGTCCTGGTTTCCTTAATATTCGCCTTGCTGCCGATGCCCAGGGGGAGATCGTCGCGCAGATTCTCCGCGCCGGCAAGGAGTATGGCTCTAATGATTCCTTTGCAGGCAAGAAGGTCAATCTAGAATTCGTCTCCGCTAACCCCACCGGTCCGATCCACCTCGGCGGTACTCGTTGGGCCGCAGTAGGAGATTCCTTGGGTCGCGTGCTGGAGGCATCCGGCGCGGAGGTTACCCGCGAGTATTACTTCAATGACCATGGCGGCCAGATTGACCGTTTCTCCCGCTCCCTCGTGGCGGCCGCGAAGGGTGAGCCAACTCCGGAGGATGGCTATGGCGGAGCCTATATCCAAGACATCGCTGCGGCCGTGGTAGAGAAGAATCCATCCGCCTTGGAGGGCAGCGATGAAGAAGTGCAGGAAGCCTTCCGTGCAGACGGTGTAGAGATGATGTTTGCGCAGATTAAGCAATCTCTGCATGAGTTTGGCGTGGACTTTGATGTCTACTTCCACGAGAACTCCCTCTTTGAGTCCGGTGCGGTCGACGCTGCGCTGGACAAGCTCAAGGCTGAAGGCAATATGTATGAGGCCGAGAATGCGTGGTGGCTCAAATCCACCGACTACGGCGATTCCAAGGACCGCGTGGTGGTTAAGTCCGATGGCAATGCAGCCTATATCGCAGGCGATATTGCCTATGTAGCTGATAAATTCGACCGCGGCCATGATTTGAATATCTACATGTTGGGTGCGGACCACCACGGCTATGTGCCGCGATTGAAGGCGGCGGCAGCCGCCCTGGGCTACGATGCCGATGCTGTCGAGGTACTGATTGGCCAGCTGGTCAACCTTTTGCGCGATGGCAAGCCAGTGCGCATGTCCAAGCGTGCGGGCACGGTTATCACCATGGAGGACCTCGTGGCCGCCATCGGCGTGGACGCCTCCCGTTACTCCCTGGTGCGTTCCTCTGTGGACCAGAGCATCGATATCGACCTCGGTCTGTGGGAATCCCAATCCTCCGATAACCCGGTCTATTACGTGCAGTACGGCCACGCCCGCCTGTGCTCTATCGGCCGCAAGGCAGCCGAGCTGGGCGTTGATGCCGAAGGTGCGGACCTTTCCCTGCTCACCCATGAACGCGAGGGAGATCTCATCCGTACGCTGGGTGAATTCCCGGCCGTAGTGGAAGAGGCAGCGCAGTTGCGCGAACCGCACCGCATTGCCCGCTACGCCGAGGACCTCGCTGCGGTATTCCACCGTTTCTATGACTCTTGCCAGGTCCTGCCCAAGGCCGGCGAGGAAAAGGCTCCTATCCATGGCGCCCGCCTGGCATTGGCGCAGGCAGCCCGCGTGGTCCTGGCTAATGCCTTGACCATGGTGGGCGTAAGCACCCCGGAGAAGATGTAAATGGCGGATTTTAATGAGTTGCCCGCCCATGTCTGGCCGCGCAATGCGCAGCGCGAGGAAGACGGCGTAGTTACCATCGCCGGCGTTCCGTTGCCGGACTTGGCGGAGGAATTCCACACCCCGCTCTACGTTTTCGATGAAGATGACTTCCGGTCCCGCTGCCAGGACATGGCGCGTGCCTTTGGCGGCCCGGAGCATGTGCACTATGCCTCCAAGGCATTCATTTCCAAGAAGATTGTCAATTGGGTCAATGAGGAAGGCCTGTGCTTGGATGCGGCCTCCCTTAACGAGCTCAAGATTGCACTGGCTGCAGAGTTCCCAGCCGGCCGCATTACTACGCATGGCAATAATAAGGACGAAGAGTATCTGCAGCTGTGTGTAGATGCCGGCGTGGGTCACGTCGTCATCGATAATGAGCACGAACTCGAAGAACTCAATCGCATCGCTGGGGAAGCGGGCAAGGTGCAGCCGGTCATGATCCGCGTCAAGCCGGGCGTGGATGCGCATACGCATGAATTCATCGCTACAGCGCATGAGGATCAAAAGTTCGGCATTTCGCTAGCCACCGGTGCGGCTTTCGCCGCAGCTAAGCGCTGCTTGGAAGCCGAGAACCTGCACTTGAGCGGCCTGCACTGCCATGTGGGCTCCCAGGTCTTTAATGCGGAGGGCTTCAAACTAGCTGCCGAGCGCGTCATGGGCCTGTACCGCCAGATTTACACCGAGCTGGGTGTAACTCTGGCAGAGCTTGATTTGGGCGGTGGCTTCGGCATTCCCTATATGCCTTATGAGGAGGCACTGGATATCGAGCGCGTGGCCAGCGATATGCTCGGTGCGGTCAAGCACACCGCAGAGGAGTTGGGCATCGAGGCGCCCTTCCTCCTAGTCGAGCCTGGCCGTTCCTTGGTCGCCGGCTCTGCGGTGACCGTCTACCGAGTGGGTACCGTCAAGGATGTAGAAACCGGCAAGTCCGATCTGCCCCTGCGCCGCTATATCTCTGTCGATGGCGGAATGTCGGACAATATTCGCCCAGCGCTCTACGGTTCGGCGTATGACGTGCGCGTGGTCAACCGCTTTAGCGATGGGGAAGAGGTGCCCTCGCGTGTGGTGGGTTTCCACTGCGAATCCGGAGATATCCTCCTTGAGGATGGCGAGCTGCCCAATGATATCCAGCCGGGAGACTTGATTGCCTTTGCGGCTACGGGCGGTTACCAGTACATGATGTCCTCGCGCTATAACGGTGCGGTGCGCCCCGCGGTCGTCGCCACGCGCGTGGGACATACCAAGCCAATGCTGCGGCGCGAGACCATCGAGGATCTTCTCTCCCTCGAAGTGGACTAGCTGGCACGCGAGCCCCGCCACAAAACCTATTTTAATTCAGGCCTTGTGGCGGGGCTTTTTCTATCTATGGGTCTATTTAGGGCGAAAGTAGACAGCTTGTTCTGTATAGTGTCCTGTATCCGCACTGAGCGGGAACGACACGTTAACCCCAACTTCAATATGGAGACGGACTATGGCTGCATCGACTAGCGAGCTTCAGGCACAAAAGCATTCCGGCAAGGGCGAGGGTGAGACCGTTGGTATCGCGCTGCTGGGCTTTGGCACCGTTGGTGCTGAGGTCTTCCGCTTGCTGGGAGAGAATGCTGATGCCTTTGCTCACCGCATTGGCGGCCCAGCCGAGATTCGCGGCATCGCCATCCAGAATAAGAATAAGCTGCGCCCAGGGGTACCCCAGGAGCTATTGACCGATGATGCCAAGGCACTTGTCGCCCGCGACGATATCGACCTTGTAGTCGAGGTCATCGGCGGCATTGATTTTCCGCGCGAGCTGGTCCTCGCCGCGCTTAATTCCGGCAAATCCGTGGTTACCGCTAATAAGGCGCTGGTGGCCGCGCATGCGGATGAGTTGGCAGAAGCCGCCGACCGTGCCGGCGTGGACCTTTACTTTGAGGCTGCCGTGGCCGCCGCTATCCCGGTGGTGGGCATGTTGCGCCGCTCCTTGGCCGGCGATCAGGTAGAGCGCATCTCCGGCATTGTCAACGGCACCACCAACTTCATCTTGGATGCCATGGAGTCCACGGGTGCCTCTTATGATGAGGCACTGGCCGAGGCCACCCGCCTAGGCTACGCCGAGGCTGATCCCACCGCGGATGTTGAGGGCCACGACGCCGCCTCCAAGGCCGCCATTATGGCATCTTTGGGCTTTCACACCCGCGTGAAGTTTGAAGACGTGCACTGCGAGGGCATTACCAAGGTCACGGCCGCGGATATCGCGGCGGCTAATGACGCTGGTTATTCCATCAAGCTATTGGCCATCTGCGAGCGCCTCCAGCGAGAGGACGGCTCCGAAGCCGTCAACGCCCGCGTACACCCCACTTTGGTGCCCAAGGAGCACCCGCTGGCTTCTGTCAGCGAGTCCTATAACGCCATCTTCGTCGAGGCCGAGGCCGCAGGTTCCCTGATGTTCTACGGCAATGGCGCGGGTGGCAATCCTACGGCTTCTGCCGTGCTTGGCGACGTCGTCGGTGCAGCCCGCAATATCGTCCACGGCGGCCGCGCACCGGGTGAAAATACCTACGCCAATCTTCCTATCGCCGACTTTGGTGAGGTGGAAACCCGCTATCACATCGATATGGAGGTACAAGACCGCACCGGTGTGCTCGCGGCTATCTCTACGGCCTTTGCCAATAATGGCGTATCCCTGCGCACGGTACGCCAAGAGGACGGCGAAGATACTGCTCGCCTCATCGTGGTCACTCATGCTGCCAAGGAAGCCACCCTGGACAAGATCGTGGCTGACTTGGATGAGCTAGATGAGGTCAAGGCCGTCCATTCCGTAATCCGCCTCGGCAGCTAGCCCGACGCAATAGACTGAATAGCTATGAGTATCGAAGTTGAAGTCGGCACCAAAGCAATCGTGACCGTTCCCGCTTCTACGGCGAATCTTGGCCCCGGTTACGACACCTTGGGCATGGCGCTAAGCCTTTATGACACCGTCGAGGTAGAGGTCACCACCTCTGGGCTGGAGGTAGAGATTTTTGGTGAGGGCGCAGAAGACCTGCCGCGCGATGGCTCCCACCTAGTGGTTAAGGCGATTCGCTCCGCGCTTTCGACAGCCGATGCTACCGTGCCGGGCCTGCGGGTGGTTTCGCATAATAATATTCCGCAGTCGCGTGGCTTAGGCTCTTCCGCCTCTGCCGCTGTGGCGGGCGTGGCCGCTGGCAATGCACTGGCGGGAAGCCCCCTTACACAAGAGCAGGTGGTGCAGCTTTCTTCCGCTTTTGAGGGCCACCCCGATAATGCGGCCGCCTCCGTGCTGGGTGATGCCGTGGTGTCGTGGACCAATGTCCCCGTCGATGGTCACTCCTTGCCGGACTATCGCGCTGCTTCCATCAAGGTGCATAAAGATATTCGTGCCACCGCGCTCGTGCCGGATTTCCACGCGTCTACCCAGGCGGTGCGTCGCGTTTTGCCGTCGCACGTGACGCATTCGGATGCGGCGTTTAACGTCTCGCGCACCGCGGTGCAGGTGGCTGCATTGCAAAACTATCCGGACCTTTTGTGGGAAGGCACTCGCGATCGCCTGCACCAGCCGTACCGAGCGGATGTGCTTCCTGTGACCGCGGAGTGGGTCAACCGTCTGCGCAACCGAGGATACGCAGCCTACCTCTCCGGCGCCGGTCCGACCGTAATGGTGCTGCATACCGAGGACATCGATGAGAGCATTCTTGCCGACGCCCGCGAGCAAAGCCTCCGCGTCCTCGACCTCGCCATCGCCGGCCCAGTCAGCGTGGAGCTTACGCAGGCTTAATTTCCAGCCTGCATACGTTGTGCGGCTGGCGCGGTACCAGGTTAATGGTGGTGCCTTCATCGGTAGTTTCTTGCAGGAAGCCAGCGTGTACCGCGCAGAGGAATGGTGAAGGCTGGAGTCCCGAAGACACAAACGGGCAGGCACGGAGCTCCATGTCGGTAGAGTCTGGCTGCATGGCGGGGTCAAAGCCCATATCGCGCAGCGTGGAAAAGAGCGTATCGAGTGCGCGATCGGAGCCCTCCGCGCCTGCAGCGCGTGCCCAGCGGCGCCCGATCTCGATGGCCTTGGCTGACGCGGCGTCGTCAAGCTCTTCCTTGCCCGCCAGCATGGTGGTCAGCACTTCTACCAGGGTGATGTATTCCTCTGCCACGGTCTTATTGTCTGGGACGCGGACTTGGAAAATCAGGGAAGGGCGTCCCCGGCCCTTACTCGGCGCGGATAGCACGTTTATAGCTCCGGCGTTGACCAGCTCATCGATGTGGCCACGGGCGGTGTTGACGTGCATGCCAAGCTCCTCGGCCACGGTGCCAGCTTTGGCGCCATTGGGGTGGCGTTGTAAGGCTGCGAGTACCTCGCGTTGCTTTGGCGAGAGATTGAGGGCCTCGGGGAAGAGTTCGGTGGTGGGCCGGGGTAGTGAGTCAGGCATGGTAGGAAATCCGCCTTGGGGTCTGCATAACAGAGATTTTATTTGGGGTGGACAAAAACGTTTGCTGTAGATATTGCCAAGGATACGGTGCTACCCACCGCAAAACCTAAAGCAGACTCGCGGTCTACCGGTACGGTGGCCTCGTAACCGCCCAGATCCACGCGCAGCTGAGCGGCTGCGAGGCTGGTGGCCTCGACCGCTAGGACTCGCACAGCCCACTGGTTGCAGGCTTCCGGCACGGCACCGATGGTGACCGCATGCGGATCGAATGTCACCGCCACCTCCTGCCCGGGCTGAACAGGCGCGTATTCCGTCGTTGCCAAAATAGTAATCTCCCCGCAGGCGACCTCCACAGTGGAGGCATCTGTGGCGGTCACCGTTCCTTCAATGCGGTTAAGCCCCGCGAGTGCCGCAACGAAGCCAGTCGGCGGGGCATCAAGGAGCCGCGCGGTAGCGCCGTGCGCTCGCACCTGTCCGGCTTCCATGACCAGCATGTCTTGCGCCAGGTTCGCAATGTCGAGCGCGTTATGGGTAACGAGCAGGGTGGTCCTATCCTCGCGGGCAGCGTGCAGAAAGTGGCGCCACCTCTCAGCCGATTTCACGTCGACTGCGGCAAGTGGCTCGTCCAATATGAGAACGGCTGGTCGTGCGGCTAGCGCGCGCACCAGGGCCACGTGGGCGGCCTGGCCGCCGGAGAGGGCTGTTACTGGGACGTCGGCAAGCTCGTGCAATCCTGCTGCCGCGAGAAGCTCATGCGCACGGGTCCTATCGCGGGTAACCATGGCGACCGCTTGCTGGGCCGTCGAGCGCGGCGGCAAGCCCGGCCGCTGGGTGAGTAAGACGATGCCGGTTGCGCCTGGAGAAACCTCACCGCCGCTTAGGCGCCCAGCAATGCGTCCCATGAAAGTGGTCTTTCCGGAGCCGTTCGGGCCCACCACGGCCGTAATGGCTCGCGGAGACAAAGCCGTGCGCACGCCTTCGACCGTCACGGATACCGCCTGCGCATTCGTGGGCTGGGTGAGCTCGCGGAGCTTGTCCACGTCCAGTGAATGCAGCTGCCTTGCCTGCGGCTGGTAGCGCCGCCTGCGCAGGGCCGGCAAGCCCGCAAGCGCCAGGCAGACCAAGGCCAGCCCGATAAGCAGGGCGGAGAGCACGTAGGCGCCGTCCGCGTCGACCTCGCGCTCTAAGTAGATGCCCAGCGGCATCGTGCGGGTAACCCCTGGCTGAGAGCCGGCAAAGGTCAGTGTCGTGCCAAATTCGCCCAATGAGCGCGCGAAGGCCAGCGCCGCGCCGGTAGCCACAGCCGGCGCGATAGAAGGAAGGGTGATCTTGCCGAGTATTTCCCAACGCCCCAAGCCCACGCCCCGCGCAGAAGCGAGGATTTCCTGGTCTAGTTGGCGCAGTGCCGAATCGACCGCTACCACCACAAAGGGCAGTGCCACGAAGGTTTGGGCCACCACGACTCCGGGGAAAGCGAAGGCGAGGTGGATGCCCAGGGCGTCGAGAAGCGGGGCGAGGTAGCCCTTGCGACCAAAGGCTGCGGTAAGGGCCAAACCGCCGACCACCGGTGGCATAGCCAGAGGAAGGTAGACCAAAAGACGGATGATGGTGCTGCCGCGGCCGAGCTGCTGGACCCATAATGCCAGGCCCAAGCCCATTACGAGCGCGAGCAGCATGGATTGGAAAGCCGCCGCCACGGAGATGAGCAGCATGTCTCGAATCTCTTCGCGGCCAAGGTAATCGCTGATGCGCGCCCATGGCACCCGCAGCCCGAGAGCTGCCACGGGAACAATGATGGTAGCTACCGCAATGAGACCAATGAGGCCGATAAGCAGCGGGTACTTGGGGCGGACAGGCTGAGGGGCGGACATAGACTACTTCGCTGGGCTGAAGCCAAGGTGGTGCCAGGTGGAATCAAAGTCGCTGGCCAACAAATTGAGCACCGCGCGAGCCTGGTCGGGATGAGAGGCGTCCGTGGCAACGGCGCCCAGGATCTGATTAGAGAATTTCTCCGCCCCAGGAATATCAATCACCTCAACATCATTGCCGGCCGCGGCGGCATCGGTGGAGTAGACCCATCCAGCATCGGCTTCACCCGAGGCCACCTTTCCTAAAACATCCGCTACCTGGCGCTCCTGGGAGGAGGGGTGCACGTCCAAATGCTGGTCATCGATGATCTGGGAGGAAATATCGCCGCAGGGTACTTGCGGATCGCAGAGTACGAAGTGATGGGAGTGGGATAGATCGTGCACGGAATGGATTCCCGCCGGGTTTCCTTTAGATACCACCATGACCATGACATTCGTGGCGAGCACCTCGGGGGCGGTCACGGTTCCATCCTGGACCGCCTTATCCATGGTCTTTTTGGAAGCCGTGAGGAGAAGATCGGCCGGGGCACCCTCGCGCAGCTTGCTCACCAGATCGGAAGAGCCGCCATTTTCAAAGCTCAAATTCACCGGAGATTCGAGCTGGCCGGCGCGTTCGGTAAGTTCATCATTGATAACGCGGGTGGATGAGGCCGCCAGTACAGTGAGCGTGGTATCCGCCGTATCCTGTGACGACGTTACTGACGTGTGTGGAGCGCAGCCTGAAAGAGCGATTCCCAAGGCAACGAGGAGTGCGGTGACGCGTTTGTGCATCTGCGGAGAGCTCCTTTTCGGCTTCTTTGGCGGTGAGTATGACCTACCTAGAATAGCCCTCCACCGAACAAAGGTTTAGCTCACGCGGGTGAACTTGATGTGGAAGTCGTTTTCTTCCTCCTGGAGGTAGTCGAGCTCGAACTTCTCCTCGCGGGACTCGACTTCTTTGAGCAGCGGAATGGGGTTGTGCGGGGCGATGAGGATCATAGACTCTCCCACGTTAAGGGTGCCCAATGCGCCATGGATGGCACCGTGGCGAACGGCGTGCGGAATTTCTGAGGCGTTGAGGGTGGGGATGGAATGCGGCCTATTGGCATCGGAAATGGGCAGCTGCATGGCAAGTAGTCCTTTCTACTGGGGTGCTAGTTTCGCTCTGACCCCAATATTAGTACGATAAAACTCGTGCAAAATAATAGCGTGGCGCATCGCCTTATTTTTCTCGCCTGTGCAGGGGTATCCCTGCTGGTTGGGCTGGGTGCGGGCGCCTCCCTCCTGGGTTTGAACGCCACCCCGGGAGCATCCTTTGCTGCCGACCACGGGCCGCTAATGGTCTTTGGTTTCGTAGGCGGAGCCATAGGCCTCGAACGCGCCGTCGCCGCGCGCACCACGTGGGCCTGGGCGGGGCCCGTGTGCCACGTCGCTGGCGTGCTCAGCATTCTCGCCGGCCTACCGCGTGGGGTCGCAGCCATGTTCTTTGCCGCCGGATTCCTTTGCCTTGGCTGCATCTATGCCACTATCTACCGCCGTCAGGCGAGCCTCGCGATTCTGGTGCAAGCAGCCGGCGTCATTGGGGGAGTAACTGCCGCAGCCCTCTGGGCCATTGGGCCGGGCTTTGCTACCGCGATGCCATTGTGCGCGCTTTATGCCGTGGCCACCATCATCGGCGAGCGCATGGAATTAGCGCGCATAACCATGGCCGGAACGCGCGCCGAAAATCAGCTCACCCTCTTAGTGCTGGGGCTGGCGGCAGTAAGCGTTATCTATATGCTTTCCCCGGCGGTGGGCTATCGCGCTATGGGGCTGGTGCTGATCGCTATCGCCGCGGCCACCGCGCGGGTGGATGTGGCCAAGAACTTGGTGCGCTCACAAGGATTGCCGCGCTATTCGGCGGCATGCATGCTGGCCGGCTACGCCTGGCTCGCGCTCGGCGGCTACTTGTGGCTGATCCATGGCGAGGCCACCGGCTTTGTCTATGATGCCTCGGTGCACACCATCTTCCTGGGCTTTGTCATGTCCATGATCTTCGCGCACGCGCCCATCATTTTCACCTCTGTAATTCGCCGCCGCTTGCCATACCACAAAGTGCTCTGCGTACCTGTGGGGCTCTTGCATGGTGGCCTTGCGCTGCGAGTCCTTGCAGATTGTGCCCAGCACACCACAGCGCTCCAAAGCGGCGGGGTGGTTACCATTATTGCGGTAATAGGCTTTCTTGCCTGCGGCATTACCTTGACCAGCAAGGAGGCGCGACGTGCGCATTCATGACATTTCACTGGCCGCACGCGGCCGTTGGCATATCTTGACCGCAGCCCTTATCGCAGGATGGATCCTTGTCGGCCTCGGCCTGCTCATCGCTAGCTCTTTGGGCGCACCTGTGGTGTGGTGGGATATCATCCACCCCTTCACGATTGGCGCGCTGACCACGGCGATCATCGTCTTTTCCACCCACTTCACTGAGGCCTTGACCCGGACGGCGGGTGGGGACTATCGGGGCGTCGGCAGTCGCGTGGGGCTGGTACAGCTTGGCCTTATCTTGCTACTCATCGATAGGGCGGGGTATGACTGGGGCCCGCTTGCCGACGCCGCCTCTGCCCTCATCATCGTCGCCCTCGCCTGGCACCTGTGCTTCGTGGCGCGGCGCCTACGCGGCTCATTGTCTGGTTCTTTTGCCGTGACCGTGCCCTTTTATATCGCCGCTAGCGTGTTCATGATTGTCTCCGTAGTACTCGTCATCCTCAGCGGCAACAGGGTAGGCGAGTACTCCCTCCTCATCGGCGCGCACTCGCGCGGTATGATCTGGGGATTTGCCTGGCTGACCGTCATCGGCACGGTGGTCACGCTGCTTCCCACGTTGTCTGCCACTGCGATTTCCTCCACCGCCCGTGCAAGATGTACCCGTGCGCTCATCGTGCATTGCGTGGGGCTGGGATGTGCGATGGCACTATACGCGGTAGGCCTCACCCGAGCTGCAGGCGTGGCCCAGCTGCTCGTGGTCTTGGCAGCCCTGCTCATCATCCAGCCGGTACTCGCTACCGTCATGGGGCGCTCACCACGGCTGACCACCGCCACCGTTGCCGTCATCGCCGGCCTGCTGTGGATGCTGGCGTTGTGCGCCGGTGATGCCATCTCCGCAGCCGTCGGAGCCTACCCGCGCACCATCACCTTGGTTGTGCTTCCCGCCTTCCTCGGTGCTGGCCTCTTGCAGCTGGTGACCGGTGTCCTACACCACCTGCTGCCCATACTTACCGGGGCGCGCCCCAATACCGCCGAGCGCACCGGTTACGCCCGCCTGCTGCTTATCAACGTAGGCGGACTACTTAGCTTGCTCGACGCTACTGCGGCCGGGCTTATCATGATGGGGATAGGGATTGCCGCCAATATCTTCGCCGTCGGCCGCGCCCTCTACTTACAGAAAAGACTGGAGAACTAAATGCTGAGCGTTTCTTCCTCGCAACCCGCGGACAAGCCCGCCTCCAAGGACTCATCTTGGGCTTCGTGGCTACTCATCGGTATCGCGTTAGCGGCAGTTATCGCACTCGCGGTGGTCAATTCCACTGGCAAGAGCTCTCAGTCCGCTACGCCTGTAGCCTCTGGTGAAACGCAGACCATTGACGTTGGTGTGGATGGCATGGCCTTTACGCCCTCGTCTATCGATATCGACCCTGGAACCCATCTGGTGGTCAACTTCACCAACTCGGGTGACCAAGTCCATGACCTGAAGATAGGTGATGCCGAGACCGGCCGCGTCGATCCCGGCGAGACCGTCCAACTTGATGCCGGAGTCATCGACTCCTCCGAGGAAGGCTATTGCACCATCGCCGGCCACAAGATGCAGGGCATGACTTTTAAGGTCAACGTCGGAGATGGCGCCGCCGCAGGGCATGATCACACGGTGGCTTCTGCAAGCAACCCCCACGTAGACGTGCCCACCGCCGCCGAACTCGGCCCCCAGCGCGATGGCTTTTCTGCCTTCGACGCCTCTGTGCAACCTGCCGCCGAAACGAAGACCCACAAAGAGACCTGGACGATGACCGAAGAAGTCGTAGAGGTCGCCCCCGGCATCAAGCAAATGCGTTGGCTCTTCAACGGCCAAGCCCCAGGCCCGACCCTGCGCGGAAAAGTGGGCGATAAATTCGAAATCACCATCAAAAACGAGGGCTCCATGGCCCACTCCATCGACTTCCACGCCGGCGAGGTCAACCCTGATGAGACCATGAAATCCATCCAACCGGGTGAGGAATTGACCTATAAATTCACCGCGCATCGCTCCGGCATTTGGATGTATCACTGCTCTACGATGCCCATGTCCCTCCACATCGCTAATGGCATGGCCGGCAACGTCATCATCGATCCGCCGAACCTGAAGCCCGTGGACGCGGAATACAACTTCATGGCGACCGACGTGTTCCTCGGTGAGGAAAACACTGGTGCCGATGCCCAGCGCGTAGCCGACGGCCGCTTCGACCTCATGGCCTTTAACTATTATCCCGGCCAGTACGACGCAGAACCCATCAAGGCCAAGGTGGGCGATACCGTTCGCCTGTGGCTGACTAATCTAGGCCCCGACCAGCCGCTGAGCTTCCACGTTGTGGGCGAACAATTCGATACCGCCTACAAAGAAGGCGCTTACCTCATCAAGAATGAGGACTCGACCGGCTCGCAAGCCCTGGACCTCCTCCCGGCGCAAGGCGGATTCGTCGAGATGACCTTCAACGAGCCCGGTACTTATTCCTTTGTCAATCACATCATGACTAACGCCGAGAAGGGGCAGCACGGCAAGTTCATCGTCACGGAGTAGGCCAGCCTCGCTCGATACACCCTTCGCGCTCACCATGAAACAAGTTTCATAAATCCGCGGCTTCACGGTGATCGCGAAGAGCGGGGTAGTTCTGCAGCTTCCCCTTCGCGCTCACCGGGACGGTGATTTCGTGCTACCCGCGGCTGCTAGTGAGCGCGAAGGGTGGTGGGAAGAAGACCCTTACCCTTGCCGCTCACCAGTGCGGTGCCGTGGCCTAGTTCAGCGAGCTGCGGTGAGCGCGAAGGGGGAGGGCAGGGTCCGGGAAGCGGAGCAGGGGGAGCTCGCGCAATTCCGCGTGTGTGTCGTAGTCGCGTTCGGCGCCGGTGCCAGGGACCTCGACAAAATTCACACCGCGGATGAGGCGGCGGACGGAGACGTTCCTAGCCGTAGGAAGGGATTCGAGCTGAGTGTGGAGCGCGGGGGCGTGCCAGAGGGAACACAGCGGCTGGAGGTAGCCGTCGGCGGCGCGGGTGAGTACGGCATCGGCCGTGGAGGAGGCGAGGGTCGAGCGCAGACGGGGAAGCAGTAGCGGCGAATCGGGGGCATCCACGGCGAAGAGGGCAAGTTCGGTGCAGTGGGATAACGCTTGTGCGCCGGCCGCGATGCCAGCGACGGGACCACCGTAGAGCGGGGACTCGCACACCTGGGGTAGGCCGAGATAATGCGGTGAGACGGCCACGGCCGGGGTGCCGTAGGGGAGCTGGGCGAGCAGGCGGTCTATAAAACGTGTTCCGTGGGCGGAAAGAGAGGCTTTATCTGTGCCACCCATGCGTCGGCCGTGGCCACCGGCGAGGATTATCGCGCCGAGCATTAGGCCTCCGGCAGGGTGCGGGACCAGTCTCCGGAGCGGCCGCCGGATTTCGCCACGATGCCGCAACGGCGGATATAGGCGGAGCGGTCCACGCCCTTGACCATGTCGATGATGGCGAGCGCGGAAACATTCACGGCCGTAAGCGCTTCCATCTCCACGCCAGTGCGGTCGGCGGTGCGGACGGTGGCGGAGATGAATACGTGGTCGTCGTCAAGCGTGAGCTCCACAGCGCAGCCGTGCACGCCGATGGTATGCGCTAGTGGAAGCAGCTCGGGGACCTTCTTGGCAGCGGAAATGCCGGCGATGCGGGCTACAGCTAGGACATCGCCCTTGGGCACCGTGCCGTCGCGCAAAGCGGTCATGACCTCGGGAGAGCAAGCGACTTCGCCCTCGGCCGTGGCGGAGCGCACGGTCGGTTGCTTCTCGGTGACATCGACCATGTAGGCGGCGCCGTCAGAGTCAAGGTGGGTAAATTTCATGGCTGCTCCTTAATACAGATAAACGGTGATGTCCTCGCCCACGGCGGGCGGTTCGGAGTAGATGAGACAAAAGCCATTGGTACCGGCGAGCGATACAACGCGATGGCTGCCGTGGGGCAGGTGCGAAGTAATGGCGGGCTCCGGCTGAAAGTCTACGGTCACGGGGACAATGGTCGGCCGGCCGCGGGAGGCAGGAAGAGGCGAGTCTACACGGGCGCGCAGGTTGACCCGCTCCCGTGGCGCAGGGTGCCCGGAAAGTGCGGCGATGAGGGGACGAGCATAAAGCTGGAAATCCACGAAGGCAGCCACGGGGTTGCCAGGCAAGCATAGTACCGGGGTGCCTTTCCAATTGGAGTAGCCCTGTGGGGCGCCCGGGCGCTGGTCGACGTGCCCGAACCACGCGGAATCCGTGCGCCCCAGCACAGTGTGGACCACATCGAAGGCGCCGGCTGACACGCCACCGGAGGTGATGATGAGGTCGTGGGAGGAGGCAAGCTCATCCAGTGCAGAGGCCAAGTCTGCGGGGGAATCGCCAACATGGAGGCGCGTGTGTGCGCCCGCGAGCGCGGCGAGCATGGGGCCGTTGGAATCCGGCAGCTGGCCGGGAGCGAGTTCTGTTGGGGAAGAGACGAGTTCTTCGCCAGAAGAAATGATCGCTATGCGCGGGCGGCGGTGGACCGAGACGGAATAAACGCCAGCGGAGGTGAGAGCGGCGATTACGGCGGCGTCGACAAGCGTGCCTGCTGTGGCCACTGGCGCGCCGGACTGGATATCCTCCCCGGCGGCGCGGATATGTGACTTGGTGGGAGCATCGGTGATGGTCACCTCGTCTGGAAGCGCTACGGGGCCGGCCGGGGTGGTGGTATTTTCCACGGGCACGACAAGCATTCCTGCGGTATCAGCTACCGGTGCGCCGGTCATGATGCGCACCGCGTGTCCCGCGGGGACCTCGGTAGGGGCGGCACCGGCTGGTACATCGCCGGCGACGGGGAGGGTCCATGGGCCGGGGGAGGGAAGATCCGCGGCGTGGACGAGGAAGCCATCCATCGCCGCGTTGGCGTGGGGCGGCACGGGAAAGCGCGCGGTGGCATCGGCGGCGAGGACGCGGCCGATGAGGGAGGCATCGACGGCGGCTGACTCGGCCGGCAGGGGGGATGCCAGGGTGAGGACGGCATCGAGGTGCGCGGAGATGCTGCGGGGCGTGGACATAAAAATAAGGTTAGCCGCCGATGGCAGACATCGGACGGTCCGGTTGCAGAAAGCCTTCGTCATCGATGCCATGGCCAGGCTTTTTGCTCCACATTTCCTCAGCCCAGGACTCCATGATCTCCTCATCGCTGGCCCCAGAGCGCAATAGTTCCCGCAGCGGGGTTTCGGAATTGCCAAAGAGGCAGTTGCGCACGGCGCCGTCGGTAGTCAGCCGCGTACGATCGCAGTCGCCGCAGAAGGGGTGGGTGACCGAGGCAATGATGCCCAGTGTGCCGCGCGTTCCATCCGGAGCAGTGGCCTCCCACAGGGCGGCGGGGGCAGATCCCCGCGGTTCGTGGGCGGGCTCCATGGAGAAGTGGGTGCGCAGGCGGCCAAGGATATCTTCGGCCGTTACCATGTCCTCGCGGCGCCATTGCTCGCGGGGCCCAAGCGGCATCTGTTCGATGAAGCGCAGCTGAGCACCGTGGCGGACGGCATAGTCCGCTAGCGGGACGATGTCTTCTTCGTTGACCCCGGGCATGACCACGGCGTTGATTTTGATGGGGTGGAGGCCTGCGGCATCCGCAGCGGCGATGGCCTGGAGCACGTGATCAAGGCGGTCGCGGCGGGTGAGCGCGGCGTAGCGCTCGCGGTCGATGGTATCGAGCGAGATATTGATGCGATCGAGTCCGGCTGCGGCGAGGGCGCCGGCGCGCTTTTCTAGGCCAAGCCCGTTGGTGGTTAGCGCGGTGGACGGGGATCTCCCCTGGTCGGTGCGCAGCTCTTTAGTGGCGGCAATAATCTTTTCCAGCGACTTACGCAGCAAGGGTTCGCCGCCGGTAAAACGCACTTGGCGGATGCCCAGCTTGCCGACGCCAATTCGAATCAGTCGGATGGTTTCCTCATCGCTCAAGGTCTTCTCTGTGGGCATCCACTCTAAGCCTTCGGCCGGCATGCAATAGGTGCAGCGCAAGTTGCAGCGATCCGTGAGGGAGACGCGCAGGTCGCGGGCTTGGCGGCCATAGCGATCCAGCAGTGCGCGCGTGCCATCAGCAGCCGGGGCGGGCAGATCCGCTGGCGACTGCGCCCGGACCACGGTGGGCAGGGGCAGGGAAACTACGGGTCGCTGCGTGGAAGAGGTCATCGGTGCCAGTCTAAGAGAGGGGATGAGGTACACCAAGCTGCAACGGCTTAGAGAAGGATATTATTCCTAGTTTTCCCGGCTTAAATCGGTGGCTTCGGTGGCAGCGAGGCGCTGCGATTCGCCTGGACCCTTGAGCCGGATGATGTTGTACTCGCCTTCTGCCAGGTGGGTGCGCAAATCCTTCTTATCGAATTTGCCCACGGAAGTTTTATCGATGGACTTTACAAAGGTCCAGTACTCCGGCAGCATCCAACTCGGCAGCTCCTTGCGCATGCTGGCGCGCAGGCGCTCTGCGGTTTCGATGGTGGGAGAAGCACCTTCTGCCAAGACGGTAACGGCCAGTGGGCGCTCGACCCATTGCTTATCGGGATAGCCGATAACGGCGGCTTCGACGACGAGTGGGTCAGACATGATGAGGTTTTCGAGCTGGACGGAATAGATCCACTCGCCGCCGGAGCGGATGACGTCTCGGGCGCGGTCCTCTACGGTAAGGAAGCCGTCCTTGGTGACCGAGCCGACATCGCCAGTGCGCAGCCAGCCATCCGCGGTGAACTTGCCCTCTGCAGCCTCGACCTGCTTGCCGCGAAATTCGGAGGCGATTTCGCCCGGCTCAGCGGTAGGCGAGTGGTAGTAAGAACCGGTGACCAGGTTGCCGCGTACCTGCAGCTCGCCCGCGTTGCGGTCGGTTCGGGCCACAACTTGGCCGTCATTGACCACGCGGTATTCCAGCGAGGCGGGGATGCGACCTTGAGAAATGCGGTAGGCCCACCGGGTATCGCCCGAAGCGCCCTGAGGAGGGCGGGCGACGCTGCCGACGGTGGAGGTTTCTACCATGCCCCACACGTGAACAACGTCGACACCGTAGCGTTCCTCCCACATCTTGATAAGAGTTGGGGGAACAGGGGAGCCGCCGGCATAGATCTCCGTGAGGGTCATGCGCTCCGGCGGGTGGTGCATGTAGTGCACAAAGAGTTGGATCCAGATGGTGGGAACGCCGTGGGCCACGCGCGGAGAAGTAGCGGCAATGGCCTTGGCAAGGGTGGGGGCGGATACGTCGGCGTCGGGAAGCACGAGCGGGGTGCCCGTCATGAAGCAGGTAAAGGGAACGCCCCAGCTCAGCACGTGACAGATGGGGATGCAGCACAGGAAAGTCTCGCCGTGGGTGATGCACAGCGAGTCCGAGGAGCGCAGCTGCATGGCCTCCAGATACAGCGAACGGTGCGAATACAGTACGCCCTTGGGGGCACCCGTGGTGCCTGTGGAATAGCACAGTGCCGCGGCCGTGCGCTCATCTAGTTCCGGCCAGTCATAGACGGTGGAGCGGCCATCAATTAAAGCTTCATAGGAATACACTTCAATCCCACGGGGGAAGAGATGGGCAAACTGCTGCGCAGGCTGTGCGCCGGTAATGATGACGCTTTTCACGGAGTCGGTACCCACAAGCACCTTGCCTAGTTGCTGCGCCAGCCGGGGATCGCACACGATGGCAGATATTTCCGCGTGATTAATAATATGGCGAATCTGGTCATTCATCAGCTGCTTATTCAGCGGCGCAAAAATCGCGCCCTTGCAAGCAGTGCCAAACATGACCTCGAGGTGTTCGGCGCAGTTCCACATAAAACTGCCCACCCGCTCATCGCCGGTAATACCCAAATCATCATGAATAGCGTGGGCGAAGGCGGCTGCGCGAGCGGCGATATCGCGGAAGGTAACTTCTTCGGCCGGATCAAATTCAGAGCCGGTGCCCTCACCGTGCCAGGTTGTCACCGTGGTGCTGCCGTGCACCGAGGCGCCGTATTCCAAAATGCGGGTCAGGGAGAGGGGGATATCCATCATCGTGGAAAGCATGCCTCTACTGTAGCGGTGTCATGGTGCGGGCGTTGCGGTCTATGCGTTATACTTGTTCGCGACTGGTAGGAAACCGGAATTTTTAGCTCCCCTTTCCTATGGATTCGGGCCCAGAGAAGTTTTGCCCGCAGTCGTTTCTTGATTTCTTCCGGTTCGTGCACCCGCTGTGCGAATTCTCCTTGAGAACATGGAAGAGGCCTCATACTTATTGCCCGGCAGGACGCGCATGCGCCTTGGCACGAGGGCGAGAAGTCCTAGAAAAATACACATTGGCTTCCAGTGCAACGCCGTGAGCCTAGGCTACGGCGGCTCCCGCATCATCGGACCTGGTCAAGCAACGAAAGGATATCCGTGAGCGAAACGGACAACACCGCAGCACAGGATCTTGCATCCCTGAAGCTGCCGGAATTGCGCAAAATGGCCGCAGAGCGCGGCCTACGTGGTGTCTCTGCCCTGCGCAAGGGGGATCTCATCACCGCCATCAAGACTGGTCAAGTTCCGCCAAAGGCCAAGGCCAAGGTGGAAAAGGCCGCTCGGGTAGAAAAGGCGGAAAAGGCAGAGAAATCTGATAAACCAGAAAAGCCACGCGCGCAGGCGCAGGACGATGCGCCGCAGAAGGCGGAAAAGCAGGAAGAATCCGGCGAGAAGCAGGATAACCGCCAGCAGAACTCTGGCGACGAGCAGCGCTATGAGTCGCGTTCTCAGGCACGCCGCGCTCGCCGCAACCGCGCCCGCCGGCAAGAACGCCAGGAGCGGCAGGAACGTCAAGAGCGCGAGGAACGCAGCCACAACGAGGAGCAGGGCGGCAATAAAGACAACCGCGAGAATAACTCCCAGGATGGCTCCGATAATCAGGGCGATAAGAATGACCGCGGCGATAATAAGCAGCGCGGCAATCGCCACGATGACAACAATAATCACGAGCGCGGCAACCGTCGTGGGCGCCGCAATCGCCGCAACCGCCGTGGCCGCGGAAACAATAATGACAATAACGGCGGCAACGATTTGCAGGTCCGCGAGGGCGATGAGCTGCAGGCCGTCGGTGGCATTTTGGACGTGGTAGACAATAACGTCGCCTTCCTGCGCACCACCGGTTACCGCGCCGCGGCTTCCGACGTCTTTGTCAACAACGGCATTGTCCGCCGCCTGGGCCTGCGCTCCGGCGACGCCATTACCGGCCAGGTTAAGGTCTCCGGCCCGACGCATACGCATGGCAACGGTCGTAACCGCCGCAAGTACAACCAGCTGGTTCAGGTCGATACCGTCAATGGCATCGATCCGGAAAACGCAAAGCAGCGTCCGCACTTTAATAAGCTGACCCCGCTGTATCCGAATAAGCGCCTGCGTTTGGAAACGGACCCGAAGATCCTCACCACCCGCGTGATTGACCTCATCATGCCCATTGGTAAGGGCCAGCGCGCGCTTATCGTCTCCCCGCCAAAGGCCGGTAAGACGACGATTTTGCAGAATATCGCCAATGCGATTTCTACCAATAACCCGGAGTGCTACCTCATGGTTGTCCTCGTAGATGAGCGCCCTGAGGAAGTTACGGATATGCAGCGTTCCGTCAACGGTGAGGTTATTGCTTCCACCTTTGATCGCCCGCCATCAGAGCACACCTCCGTAGCCGAGCTGGCTATCGAGCGTGCCAAGCGCCTTGTGGAGCAGGGCAAGGACGTCGTTGTTTTGCTCGACTCCATTACCCGCCTAGGCCGCGCCTACAATAATTCCTCCCCGGCATCCGGCCGCATCCTCTCTGGCGGTGTGGACTCCAACGCGCTCTACCCGCCAAAGCGCTTCCTCGGCGCCGCCCGCAATATCGAAGAGGGCGGCTCGCTGACAATCATCGCCACCGCCATGGTGGAGACCGGTTCTACCGGCGATACCGTCATCTTCGAGGAATTCAAGGGCACCGGCAATGCCGAGCTGAAATTGGACCGTGGCATTTCCGAGCGCCGTGTATTCCCGGCCGTGGACGTTAACCCGTCCGGCACCCGTAAGGATGAATTGCTGCTCGTACCAGAGGAGGCGCGCATCATGACCAAGCTGCGTCGCATCCTTTCTGCCCTGGATTCCCACCAGGCCATTGACCTGCTCATTAAGCAGCTAAAGAAGACCCGCTCCAATGGCGAGTTCTTGATGCAGGTGGCCTCCTCGGCCCCGATGGCTGCGGATAAGGATGAAGAAGATTATGTCTAATCAGGTTTCCCTCGTTGATGACATTGTGTCCGAATACCAGGGCATTGAGATGCAGATGGGCGATCCGGAGGTGGCCGGCGACCAGAAGCAATTCCGCAAGCTCTCCAAGCGCTATGCGGAACTGCGCCCCATCATCATGGTTAATGATGAATTAACCCAGGCCCGCGAGGATCTCGCGGACGCCAAGGAGATGGCCTACGAGGACCATGACTTCCAAGAAGAAGCGGACCGCCTCGAAAAGTCCGTGGAGAGCTTGGAAGAAAAGCTCGCTGATCTGCTCGCGCCGCGCGATGAGCAGGACTCCGAGGACATCATTATGGAAATCAAGGCCGGCGCGGGAGGCGAGGAGGCGGCCCTCTTCGCCGGTGACTTGGCCCGGATGTACGAGCGCTACGCGGATAAGACCGGCTTTAACTGGGAGGTCCTGGGCCTCAACGAGTCGGATCTGGGAGGTGTGAAGGATATGACCATTTCCTTCCGCTCCAAGTCTCCTTCGCGCGATGGTGCCTGGTCCGTCTTCAAGTTCGAGGGCGGTGTGCACCGCGTGCAACGTGTCCCGGTCACCGAGTCCCAGGGCCGTATTCAGACTTCTGCCGCCGGCGTGCTGGTCTACCCAGAGCCAGAAGAGGTGGAGTCCGTCAATATTGATGACAAGGATATTCGCGTTGACGTTTACCGTTCTTCGGGTAAGGGCGGCCAGGGCGTGAATACCACCGACTCCGCGGTGCGCATTACCCACCTGCCAACTGGGCTTATCGTTACCTGTCAGAAGGAACGTTCCCAGATTCAGAACAAGGCGCGTGCACTGCAGGTCTTGCAGGCCCGCTTGGACCAGATGGAGCGTGAAGCTCGCGAGGCTGAGGCCGGCGAGCAGCGCGCCTCCCAGGTGCGCACCATGGACCGTTCGGAGCGCATCCGCACCTATAACTGGCCGGAGAACCGCATCACGGATCACCGCATTGGCTACAAGGCTAATAACCTGGACTCTGTTTTGAACGGCGATATGCATGACCTTATTAAGGCCCTGCAGGACCAGGAGCGTGCCGAGCGCCTCGAGGCTGAGGGCTAAACGGGCGTGGATAACACGTATGGACAGGCGCTGCGCCGTGGGGTGCAGCGCCTTCGTGCTGCCGGGGTACCAAGCCCCGAGTGGGATGCGCGCATCATTGCCACGCACCTTATTCATTGCGGCCACATGGATATCCCGCTGGACCAAGCTCCTATGCCCGGTTTCGATATGGCCTATGATGCGCTGCTACGTCGCCGCGAGTCCCGCGAGCCCCTACAGTACGTGCTAGGCAGCGCCTGGTTCGGTCCGCTGGAGCTCAAGGTGGGCCCTGGCGTATTTATCCCGCGGCCGGAAACCGAGGTGTTGGCGGACTGGGCGGTGCGCAATGCGGACGGCCCGCGGCTGGTGGACTTGTGCACTGGCACAGGGGCGTTGGCACTATATCTGCACCACTACTTACCTGAGGCGCAGGTGCGGGCAGTTGAGCTTGCCGACGCCGCCTTGGCCTACACCACTGCCAATACCCGCGGCAGCGGGGTAGAGGTCATTCAGGCCGATGCTACGGATGCCACTACCTTGGCGGAGTGGAACGGGACCGTGGACCTTATCGTGACCAACCCGCCGTATGTACCGGAGACGCCGAACCTCGATCCGGAGGTCTACCATGATCCACACGACGCGGTCTTTGCCGGTGAGGATGGGATGGGCGTCATCACCGGCCTCATCCCGACGTTCGCCCGCCTTTTGCGCCCGGACGGCAAGGTGGCCATCGAGCACGATGACTCCACGAGCGAAGCCGTACAAGCCGCAATGGCCCGCCACGGCGGCTTTGAAAGAATTTCGGCGCTGCAGGACATGACGGGAACGCCCCGCTTTGTCACTGCGGTGCGCGCGGTAGACTAAGACACCACTTAGGGCAAGAAGGGGAAAGACTATGCAAGGAAAGATTTTTAACTGTGCCGATGAGGCCGAGCGCGAAGAGGGCCTGAACATTGCGGTCAAGGCTGCACAATCCGGTCGCCTCGTGGTCATGCCCACCGATACGCTGTATGGCCTTGGCTGCGATGCCTTTGATAATGATGCCGTAGCCAATCTCTTGGCTACCAAGCAGCGCGGTCCGGATATGCCGGTACCGGTTTTGGTTGGTTCCTGGGATACCGTTCGCGGTCTCGTGGCTTCCTATACCGATACTGCGCGTGATTTGGTCGAGGCCTTTTGGCCGGGTGGCCTGTCTATCGTTGTTCCTCAGGCGCCATCCTTGCCGTGGAACCTCGGTGATACCCGCGGCACGGTAATGCTGCGCATGCCGCTGCACCCCATTGCAATTGAGCTTTTGCGCGAGGTTGGTCCGATGGCTGTGTCTTCCGCCAATATTTCTGGCCACCAGCCACCAACCACCGCGCTTATGGCTAAACAACAGCTGGGTAAAGCCGTAACGGTTTACTTGGATGGGGGAGAGACGGCCGTCGGTAAGCCTTCCACCATCATCGATCTCTCCGGTGAGCGCCCGTATCTACTCCGTGAAGGCGCGCTCTCGGCCGAGGAAATCGGCAAGGTCATCGGCCTCGATGCCCAAACCCTGCGCACCCGCCCCCAGGCTTAAGGAGGTATTCGCGTGAGCGGCAGTGGTGTCCCGCTGCGCGAGTTGGCCCTTGTCATCCTCGTCGCAGCAGCATTTACGTATCTGACCACCGGTGTGGTGCGCTCCTTTTTAGTGCGCACCGGCCGGGTGGCGGAAATTCGCCTGCGCGACGCCCACACTCAGCCCACTCCCCGCATGGGTGGTGTGGCCATGTTTACTGGCTTCGCGGCGGCAATATTCCTCGCAGCCCAGCTTCCAGCCTTGACTCGCGGCTTTATGCCCGTCACTCCGGAAATGAATGCGGTGCTATGGGCGGCCTTGGCGCTGGTGCTCGTTGGCGTGGTCGATGACCTAGTAGAACTCAGCGCCGTCGTGAAGCTTTTTGGCCAGCTTTTCGCTGCCACGCTCATGAGTGGGTTGGGCCTTACCTGGACACTACTTTTCATTCCGTTTGGCGGCGGCACCACCGTTGTGCTGGACCAATTGCAAAGCACCCTGCTCACCGCATTCTTTACCGTCTTGCTTATCAATGCCATCAACTTTGTAGACGGGCTTGATGGCCTGGCAGCAGGCCTTGGAATGATTGCAGGAGGGGCAATTTTAGTTTTTTCCTTGACCGTCCTCCATGACCAGGGCGGCGCTGTATCGGCCTATCCGCCAGCCATTATTAGTGCCGCACTGGTGGGAATGTGCGCCGGCTTCTTACCCCATAACTTCGAACCATCCCGCATTTTTATGGGCGACTCCGGCTCCATGCTTATCGGCCTTTTGCTCGCTGCGGCCTCAACTTCTGCGTCCGGCAAGATCAACATGTCTCTGTATGGCACGGTGGATATTGTCGCGTTGATGTCACCCATTATCGTGGTCGCCGCAGCGGTATTTATTCCAGTCCTCGACCTTGTCTGGGCTGTTATTCGCCGCCTATCGCACGGCCGTTCACCGTTTTCTGCGGACAAGGCGCACATTCATCACCGCCTCCTCAAGCTTGGGCATACTCATAGGCGTACCGTGCTAGTGCTCTACTTGTGGGTTTCCGCAGTGGCATTTGGTGCGGTGTCCTTTTCCATCGTTCCCGCGCCGGAGGCCATTGGCGTGACTATTGTGGCCCTGCTTCTCGCGTTTGCAGCTACTCTCGTGCCCTTGCGGCAAGGAAAGATTGGCCCTGCTGCTCGAGAGACCGTCGTGGTGGCGGAAACCGAGCCCTCGTGAGGTAGGCTCGGTCTCCGTGAATGATCCTAAAGTAAACTCTGATTTTGATGATCCGCGTCTGCCCCTCAAACGCGCCGTGCAGTTAGGTGTCAAAGCGTTGCTTGTCATTATGTTGGTATCACTTGCCATTTGGGGGGGATTGAAAGGCCTTCCCGGAATTTGGGGCGTCTTAATTGGTGCAGCTCTAGGCGGAGGATTCGTATTGTGCACGGCTCTTTCAGTCCTATTTACAGCCAAGTCAACCCCCTCGACAACAATTGCAGTGGTGCTCGGTGGGTGGCTGCTTAAGCTAGTTTTGCTCTTGGGGGTTTTGGCAGTAATTAGGGAAATGGATTTCTATGACACGTGGGCCTTGTTTCTTAGCGTAGTTGCAGCTCTTGTTGTAACCCTCGGAACTGAAGTCTGGGGGATAGTTACTTCTAAAGTGACGTACGTGGCTTAATCGGCGTCCAAAGAATGCTGCCAAAAGCTTGGGGCAGCTCAGCATCATGGGGGATATCGAGCAGCTCTATTTCATCTGTTACTTGCGGTTATGAGAGATTTATACCCCCGACGAGGGGCGGGTGAGATGTGGTGTGATGAATTCCACGCTTATGAGTTTGGCCAGCAAATCGCAGGTTTATAGCTTAATTACTTACTTTGGAATTGAAGAGTAGCTTCTATGGGGCCCCCACGTGCAAAAACTCAGGATCCAGCTGATACGATTCACTTCGGGTTACCGTGGAAGTAGGCACGTGCTCTCTTCCGGTATTGGTAAATCCCTGTCTTGTTCATGCTGATGTGCGACGGAGTCCGTGAACAGGACAGAAAGTTTGAGACGTCCATCGCACCACAAAAGCTTTTACAAGCTGTGTGGCCCGAACACGGGAGAGAACGCTGAGCGTTACAACATTGGCTATGAAAGGGCACTTCCACACGCCCGATCTAGGTGAAGAATTCTTCCCGGGGCAAATTGATGCCGACCATCTTTTTTTCGGTGACTTCGCCGGCGGATGGTTCGCGCTTGATCGCCTGATGCTGATTCGAATCTTGATGACGCTAATTGTGGTGATCCTTTTCTGGGCCGCCTTTAAGAACCCTAAGTTGGTTCCTTCTGGCATTCAGAATGTGGGCGAGAATGCGGTCGACTTTGTCCGTATTCATATCGCTGAGGACATTTTGGGTAAGAAGGAGGGAAAGCGATTTCTGCCAATTATCGCTAGCATCTTCTTCGCGGTTCTATTCATGAACGTTGCGACCGTTATTCCGGGGCTTAATGTCTCGCCGAACGGACGTATTGGTATGCCAATTGTCTTGGCCGCGGTTTCGTACATTGTGATGATTTACGCGGGTGCCAAGAGGTATGGCCTTGGTAAGTTCATTCGCTCCTCGGTAGTGATTCCGAACTTGCCACCGCTATTGCATCTTTTGGTGGTACCGATTGAGTTTTTCTCTACGTTCATCTTGCGGCCGGTTACCCTTGCTATTCGTCTCATGGCGAACTTCCTTGCTGGACACATCATTCTGGTTCTTCTCTTCTCTGCTACGAACTTCTTCTTCTGGCAGCTGAATGGTTGGACCGCACTGTCTGGATTAACCATTATTCTGGGCTTGGCTATGAGCCTGTTCGAGATTCTGGTTATCTTCCTACAGGCGTACATCTTCGCTCTTTTGACGGCGGTGTACATTGAGCTGTCCTTGCACGCTGATTCGCACTAAGGACGAGGTCGACGAGCGCGACCGAGTAAACCACCTAATTTAAACCATCGACATTCAGTCTTGAGACAGACTGAAATTCTACGAAAGGGAACGACTTTCACCATGAACGAAATCATTCTGGCAGCGGATGCCGCTTCGAAGTTTGAAGGACTGGGCACCATTGGTTATGGCCTGGCGGCTATCGGTCCAGGCATCGGTATCGGTATCGTTGCCGGCAAGACCGTTGAAGCTATGGCCCGTCAGCCAGAAATGGCTGGCCAGCTGCGTACCACCATGTTCCTGGGTATCGCCTTTACTGAGGCCTTGGCACTTATCGGCCTCGTTGCCGGCTTCCTGTTCTAAGAGCTCGAGTTTTCACACCGAATCTTTTAAGACGGGAGACCAATGAATAACGTCGTTTACTTGCTTGCAGCAGAGGGCGGAGATAACCCAGGTTCGGGTAGTTTCTCTGTTCTTCTGCCCAAGAACTATGACATTTTCTGGTCTTTGCTGTGCTTCATCGTAATTCTGTTGCTGTTCTGGAAGTTTGTAATTCCTATGTACAGCAAGATGTTGGCAGAGCGTGAAGACCGGATCGAGGGCGGCTTGAAGCGTGCCAAGGCTCAGCAGGCCGAGGCCAAGGCTGCTCTGGAAAAGTACAATGCTCAGCTGGCTGATGCCCGTGCAGAGGCAGCCGAGATTCGCGAGCAGGCGCGCGAGCGCGGCAAGCAGATCGAGGCCGAGGCCAAGACCAACGCGGAAGAAGAGTCCCGCCGCATCGTCGCCAACGGCGAGAAGCAGCTGGAGGCTTCCCGTTCGCAGGTTGTTACTGAGCTGCGTACCGAAATGGGCCAGAACTCCATCAACCTGGCGGAGAAGATTCTGGGCGGCGAGCTTTCCGACGCCTCTAAGAAGTCCTCCACCATTGATGGCTTCTTGTCCGAGCTCGACTCTGTGGCACCGGCCGGAAAGTAGGCAACTATGAAGGCAGCTAGCCGCGAAGCACTCGCAACCTCGCAATCTCGCTTGGATGAAATCCTTGCTGGCGAGAATAACGTCGCCACCGCCGCACAGGCGGGCTTGGACATCTTTGAGGTTGTCGATGTCTTGGATGATGACCGCGAACTGCGCGTTGCATTCACCGATATCGCCGCCCCGAGCGAGGCACGTAAGTCCCTAGCGGAGAACCTTTTTGGCTCCAAGATTTCTGGTGGTGCGCTGCGCATCATTCAGGAAGCTGCGGCCGTACAGTGGTCCACTCCGAAGGACTTTGTCAAGGGATTGGTTTCCTTGGGCCGCCGCGCACTGCTGCGTGGCGCTGAGGCGCAGGACCAGCTGGGCCAGGTAGAAGACGAACTCTTCCGCCTTTCCCAGATCCTTGACCGCGAGGGCGAGCTCACCCAGCTGCTTTCCGACCGAACTGCTGATTCCGCCCGCAAGCGCGGATTGCTGGCAAACGTGCTCTATGGCAAGGTCACGATGTTTACTGAGGCACTGGTGCTTCAGGCCATCTCCCGCCCAGAGCAGAACCCGATCGATGATGTGGCCGCTTTGGCTGATTCTGCAGCAGACCTGCAGGACCGCACCATTGCGCGTGTTACCGCAGCGGGTGAACTAAACGAAGGCCAGCAAGCAGTACTCGCTGAGAAGCTGGGCAAAATTTATGGTCGTGCGATGTCCATTCACTCTGAGGTTGACACCAGCCTCCTCGGTGGCATGCGCATCCGCGTCGGCGATGAAGTCATTGACGGTTCTACGGCAGGCAAGATTGCTCGCCTGCGTGCCCAGATGGCGTAGCCGAAACGACAGAAACGATTTAAGTAAGTGCTGGAAGATACTACCGAGAGCAGGAAGAACATGGCGGAGCTGACGATCTCCTCCGACGAGATCCGTAGTGCGATTGCGAACTACACCTCGAGCTACTCCGCGGAGGCCTCCCGTGAGGAGGTCGGCGTGGTCATTTCGGCAGCTGACGGTATTGCGCAGGTTTCTGGCCTGCCGTCCGTTATGGCGAATGAGCTGCTCGAGTTCCCAGGCGGCGTGATTGGCGTCGCACAGAACCTTGACACTAACTCCATCGGTGTCGTGGTCCTGGGCAACTTCGAGTCCCTCAAGGAGGGCGACGAGGTTAAGAGGACCGGCGAGGTTCTCTCCATCCCAGTGGGCGAGGAATTCCTCGGCCGCGTAATTAACCCTTTGGGTCAGCCGATTGACGGCATGGGCCCAATCAACGCTGAAGAGGAGCGCGTCCTCGAGCTGCAGGCACCGTCCGTGCTGCAGCGCCAGCCGGTTGAAGAGCCAATGCAGACCGGCATCAAGGCTATCGACGCAATGACCCCGATCGGCCGTGGCCAGCGTCAGCTGGTCATCGGTGACCGTAAGACCGGTAAGACCGCGGTGTGCATCGATACCATTTTGAACCAGAAGGCTAACTGGGAGTCCGGCGACAAGGATAAGCAGGTACGCTGCATCTACGTCGCAATTGGCCAGAAGGGCTCGACCATCGCTGGTGTGCGCCGCACCCTTGAGGAGCACGGCGCACTCGATTACACCACCATCGTGGCCGCACCGGCTTCCGATTCCGCCGGCTTCAAGTGGTTGGCACCGTTCTCCGGTGCAGCGCTGGGCCAGCACTGGATGTACCAGGGCAACCACGTCCTGGTTATCTACGATGATCTGACCAAGCAGGCTGAGGCCTACCGTGCCATTTCCTTGCTGCTGCGCCGTCCCCCGGGACGCGAGGCATACCCGGGCGATGTGTTCTACCTGCACTCCCGCCTGCTGGAGCGTGCTGCCAAGCTTTCCGACGACATGGGTGCTGGCTCCATGACCGCACTGCCGATCATCGAGACCAAGGCAAACGACGTCGGCGCCTTCATTCCGACCAACGTCATTTCTATTACTGACGGCCAGGTCTTCCTGGAGTCCGACCTGTTCAACCAGGGTGTTCGTCCGGCTATTAACGTCGGTGTTTCCGTCTCCCGTGTCGGTGGCGCTGCACAGACCAAGGGCATGAAGAAGGTTGCCGGTAACCTGCGTCTGGACCTAGCCTCCTACCGTGATCTGCAGGCCTTCGCGGCATTCGCATCTGACCTGGATGCTGCCTCCAAGGCTCAGCTGGAGCGCGGTTCCCGTCTGGTTGAGCTGCTGAAGCAGTCCGAGTCCTCCCCGCAGCCGGTGGAGTACCAGATGGTATCCATCTACCTCGCCGAGGCTGGCATCTTCGACGTCGTTCCCGTTGAAGACGTCCGCCGCTTCGAGGACGAGGTACACGAATACCTCAACGCCAACACCCCAGAGGTCTTTGAGCAGATTTCCGGCGGCAAGCCGCTAACCGATGAGTCCAAGGACGCATTGGTTGCGGCAGCTAAGGATTTCCAGCCGACCTTCCGCACCTCCGAAGGCCATAACTTGGGCTCTGAGGCACCGGTAGAGCCTTTGGATGAAAGCGACGTAAAGAACACCGAGCTCAACGTCTCCCGCAAGACGGCTAAGTAGAGTTCAGAACTCATAACTAACCGTCTAGATTAAAGAAGGGAGGAGAAACGATGGCTAATCTTCGCGAACTACGTGACCGCATCCGGTCCGTTAATTCGACTAAGAAGATCACCAAGGCCCAGGAGCTTATTGCTACCTCGCGCATTACCAAGGCGCAGGCCAGGGTAGAAGCATCTCAGCCTTATGCGACTGAGATGACCAGCATCATGAATAAGCTGGCTTCCGCCTCTACGTTGGAGCATGACATGCTGCGTGAGCGCGAAGACGGAAACGTCGCAGCCATTCTCGTGGTCACTTCTGACCGCGGTATGTGTGGCGGCTACAACAACAACGTCTTCAAGAAGGCCGCACAGCTGCAAGCTCTCCTGGAAAGCAAGGGCTACGAGGTAGTTCGGTACGTTACCGGCAACAAGGGCATCGGCCACTACAAGTTCCGCGAGGACGAGGTAGTTGGCAGCTGGGGCGGTTTCTCTCAGGACCCAACCTGGGAGGCCACCCACGATGTGCGCCGTCACCTGATTGATGGCTTTATTGCTGGTTCCAACGGCACTACCAAGGGCCGCGACGGCCTGCATGCGCAGGGTGAAGGCGTAGGTGTACGTGGCTTTGACCAGGTACACGTTGTCTACACCGAGTTTGAGTCCATGTTGACCCAGACTGCGCGCGCACAGCAGCTGTTGCCAGTTGAGCCGGTTATTCAGGATGAGGAGTACCACCTCGGTGACTCCGCTCTGTCCGACGCCGAATCTGCGGAGGATGTTGCCGCCGGATTCGAATTCGAGCCGGACGCAGATACGCTGATGGAAGCTCTGCTTCCGCAGTACGTCTCGCGTATCCTGTTTGCTATGTTCTTGGAGGCTTCTGCCTCCGAGTCCGCTGCACGCCGTACAGCTATGAAGTCTGCTACTGACAACGCAACCGAGATGGTCGAAGACCTCTCCCGCGTGGCTAACCAGGCCCGTCAGGCACAGATTACCCAGGAAATTTCAGAGATCGTCGGTGGCGCTGGCGCGCTATCTGACAGCGCAGAAAGTGACTAGATTATGACTACAGCTCTGCAAGAGCAGAATGCACAGTCTTCGGCAGTCGCCGGTCGTGTCGTGCGCGTCATCGGTCCGGTTGTGGACGTGGAGTTCCCACGTGAGGCACTGCCGGCCCTGTACAACGCACTGCACGTCGACATCAAGCTCGAAGCTGTTGCAAAGACCGTCACCCTCGAGGTCGCTCAGCACCTCGGTGACAACCTTGTCCGTACCGTGTCTATGGCACCGACCGACGGCCTCGTCCGCGGTGCCGAGGTCATCGACTCCGGAAAGCCAATTTCCGTGCCGGTCGGCGACGTCGTCAAGGGCCACGTCTTCAACGCCCTCGGTGATTGCCTCGATGAGCCGGGTCTCGGCCGCGATGGCGAGCAGTGGGGAATCCACCGCGAGCCGCCAGCGTTCGACCAGCTCGAGGGTAAGACCGAGATTCTGGAGACCGGCATTAAGGTCATCGACCTGCTGACCCCGTACGTCAAGGGCGGCAAGATCGGCCTGTTCGGCGGTGCAGGTGTGGGTAAGACCGTTCTGATTCAGGAGATGATTACCCGTATCGCCCGCGAGTTCTCCGGTACCTCCGTCTTCGCCGGCGTCGGCGAGCGTACCCGTGAGGGCACCGACCTCTTCCTGGAAATGGAAGAAATGGGCGTGCTGCAAGATACCGCCCTTGTCTTCGGCCAGATGGATGAGCCGCCAGGAGTCCGTATGCGTGTGGCTCTGTCCGGCCTGACCATGGCGGAGTACTTCCGCGATGTGCAGAACCAGGACGTGCTGCTGTTCATTGACAACATCTTCCGTTTCACCCAGGCCGGCTCTGAGGTTTCGACCCTGCTGGGTCGTATGCCTTCCGCCGTGGGCTACCAGCCGACCTTGGCTGATGAGATGGGTGTTTTGCAGGAGCGCATTACCTCGACCAAGGGCCGTTCCATTACGTCCCTGCAGGCCGTTTACGTTCCTGCCGATGACTACACCGACCCGGCTCCGGCTACGACGTTCGCTCACTTGGACGCCACCACCGAGCTGGACCGTGCTATTGCCTCCAAGGGTATTTACCCGGCAGTGAACCCGCTGACTTCTACCTCTCGTATTCTCGAGCCAGGTATCGTCGGCGAGAAGCACTACGAGGTTGCACAGCGCGTCATCGGTATTCTGCAGAAGAACAAGGAACTCCAGGACATCATCGCCATCCTTGGTATGGACGAGCTGTCTGAGGAAGACAAGGTCACCGTTCAGCGTGCCCGTCGTATCGAGCGCTTCTTGGGCCAGAACTTCTTCGTTGCGCAGAAGTTCACCGGCCTGCCGGGCTCCTACGTACCGCTGTCCGAGACCATCGACGCCTTCGAGCGCATCTGCGATGGCGAGTTTGACCACTACCCAGAGCAGGCTTTCAACGGCTTGGGCGGCCTTGACGACGTCGAGGCTGCATACAAGAAGTTGAACGAGAAGTAGGGAGAGGCACATGGCTGACATCACCGCCGAATTGGTTTCCGTCGAGCGCCTGCTGTGGTCTGGACAGGCCTCCATGGTCACGGCTGAGACCACCGAGGGTGAGATCGGCGTGCTTCCCGGTCACGAGCCAATGATCGGTCAGTTGATCGATAATGGCGTGGTGACCATCCACCCAGTGGACGGCGAGCGCCGCGTCGCCGCCGTGCAGGGTGGTTTCCTCTCCGTTACCCAGGACAAGATCACCGTCCTCGCTGATTGGGCCATCTGGTCCGATGAGGTGGATGAGGAGAAGGCTCAGAAGGACTTTGCTTCTGAGCACGAGCTCGCCAAGTCCCGTGGCGAGGCCGCACAGCGTGCTGTCCGCCGCGCCAAGGCTTAGTACCTTGGATTGATAGGAGAGGGCAGCAATAGCCGCCCTTCCTGCTCTCTAAAGGCGCCCCGGTTTAAACCGGGGCGCCTTTTTGCGTTTTCTTTGCCTTTTCTTATTGGCGTATAGGTCCTGCCAAGCGCTACAATTCAAGAATCAGTTTCTCCACAAAGCGAGGATGGCGTGAAGGCCCATGAATTCAACGGTGGTTACAGTGCTTCTGTGGGCCCTTGGCGTGGCCCTATTGCTGGTTATTTTTCTGGCTGCGCTTCGCTTTTTTACCGTGCGTGCCCGCGGCACTGCCGTCTTGCTACGCCGAGTACCCGCTAGAAATTCCCTTTCTTGGCGCCATGGTTCGCTGCGTTATGAAGGCGAATTTGTGGAGTATTTCAAGCTCCGCTCCGTTTCTCCGCGCTGCGATCTGCGTATCAACCGCCTCGACATCGAAGTAGTAAGCACCCGCTCGCTCGATGATGCCGAGGCTTCTTTTATGTCTGCCGCCACCGAGGTTGTGCGCTTTCGGGTCAAGGGCCGGGAATATGAGTTGGCATCTGATGCCCACGGCATTATGGCCTTCGGGGCGTGGGTAGAGGCCGCACCATCCAAACGTCAGCAGCGCTTCGACTTCCGGCAACTTCGCCAGCGCGCTACCCGTCAATCCAAGCGATAAGGTTACCCGCTAGGGTAGAGGGCATGCGTTTAGTAATCGCCCGATGCTCCGTAGATTACGTGGGCCGTTTGGATGCCCACCTTCCCATGGCAGACCGTCTACTCATCGTCAAGGCTGACGGCTCTGTATCCGTGCATGCTGACGACCGCGCGTATAAGCCGCTTAATTGGATGACCCCTCCGTGCACGTTAAAAGAATCCGCCATTGAGGACCTAGACGGTGACGATACCGGCGAGGTTTTGTGGTTGGTGGAAAATCCTAAAGGCGAGCAGTTGCGCATTACAATTGCTGAGATCCATGAGGAAATCTCCTATGACATGGGTGAAGACCCAGGCCTAGTCAAAGACGGCGTGGAGGCTCACTTACAAGAGCTTTTGGCAGACCAGATCGATACCTTGGGTGATAGCTATACGCTGGTACGCCGCGAATACCCAACGGCGATAGGCCCGGTAGACATTATGGCGAAAGATGAAAACAACAATAATGTTGCCATCGAGGTGAAGCGCCGTGGTGGGATTGATGGCGTGGAGCAGCTGACGAGGTATCTGGAGTTGCTTAACCGTGATGAGCTTCTGGCCCCAGTATCTGGTGTATTCGCGGCCCAGGAAATCAAACCGCAGGCCCGCACGCTAGCAGAGGACCGAGGCATTCGGTGCGTCGTACTGGACTATCAGGAACTCCGCGGACTTGAGTCTAACGAATTGCGATTGTTCTAATGCCACGGCGGAATAGACGCAAACCGCTCGAGCTTCGATCCTTGCCTAAAGATGGGTCGACTTTTCTCGGCTCGCAGACGGTCGAGGGGCCTAGCTGGACGCACGGTGAACCCTATGTTATGCGGCATATCGGTTCTGCGCGTGCCCAAAAGTACTATGTGTGCCCAGGGTGTAATCAAAATATTCCTCCCGGGGTGGCTCATATCGTCGCGTGGCCGCGCGACGTGGGCCGCCAGGGAGACGATCGTCGGCACTGGCACCGCCACTGCTGGGAGCGTAGGTAGACTAGCGGGCATGATTGTTGCATTCTCTGTAGCCCCCGCAGTAGTCAATAATGACTCCCAAGAAATGGCTGACGCCGTCGCTGAGGCCGTGCGCGTAGTCCGCGAATCTGGCCTTCCTAACGAGACCAATGCCATGTTCACCCTGCTTGAAGGCGAGTGGGACGAGGTCTTTGGAACTATTAAGAAGGCCACTGACGCGGTGCGTGCGGTATCCCCGCGCACATCTTTGGTGGTCAAGGCTGATATTCGCGAGGGCGTAACCAATCAACTGACTGACAAGGTAGATGCGGTTAACCGCCGCCTTGCAAAGGAGGACTAGATGACTTCAGCAAATAACGCTTATGTAGGACGCGCGCTCGACCTCAGCCAAGTAAAGGCGCGGGCCGAGGCACGGCAGAAGGCGCAGGAATCTCCGCAGACCACTGCTGGCGGGATCCAGCCCTTCTTCACTGTGACGGAAGCTAACTTCGACCAGGACGTGGTGCGCCGTTCTACGGAAGTTCCGGTGATTGTACTCATTGGCACCGCCCGTTCCACGCAGTCGGAGCAGCTAAAGACCGATCTGCAAGGTTTGGCAGCGCAAGGAAACCGCAGCTTCCTAGTTGCCTACGTGGATGCAGATGCTACCCCACAGGTTGCGCAGGCCTTTGGCGTGAAGAACCTCCCCACTGTGGTGGCCCTGGGCGCTGGGCAGCCGCTGACGAATTTCGAGGGTGCACAACCACTAGATGCGCTAAAACAATGGGTAGATGCCCTGGTGCAGAATGTTGGCCCACAGTTGAAGGGCCTACAGAGCGATGCGGGAGAGCCCCAGACCCAAGAGGAAGAAGAGGATCCGCGTCTCCAAGAAGCAGAGGGCTTCTTAAATGCTGGCGACTTTGATGGTGCTCTTAAGGTCTATAACTCCATCTTGGAGGCTGAGCCCGAAAACGTGCAGATTAAGCAGGCCCGCGATACAACCGTACTGCTCAAGCGCCTTGATCCTGCCAACCAGACTGAGGATCCGATTGCGGCTGCGGAAGGGGACAAGGGGGACGTCGATAAGCAGATGCGTGCTGCCGACGCCGAAGTGGTTGCCGGCGCCCCAGAAAAGGCCTTTGATCGCCTCATCGAGACGATGAAGGCAACGGCCGGTGATGAGAAAGCTCGCGTGCGCGAGCGCTTGCTGGAGCTTTTCGGGCTCTTTGAGGGCAATGATCCGCGTGTGATGGAAGCTCGAACCAAGCTGGCGAGTGCCCTGTACTAGCTTGGGTAGGATGGGAAAGCATGACTTCAGTGCTTTTCCTGTGCAATACAAATCGCGGCAAGTCGCAGATGGCTGCGGCGCTTGCCGCCAAGCATGCGCCTGAGTGGGATATTTACTCGGCTGGGGTGCAAACTACCCCGGAGCATACCCAGCAGGGCATCAATCAAGAGGCCAAAGCTTCCCTCGCGAAGGTGGGGGCAGAAATGACTGGTACTCCTGCTCTAGTGGATCCCCACCTTGCTGCCGCTGTCGACCACGTCATCGTGGTAGGTGATGCGGAATATGACGGGCCAGCGCAGAGGTGGGCCATCGAGGATCCTTCGCTGCGTGGTCTGGAGGGTGAAGAGCGCATGGATGCGCTTCGCGATGATATCGAAGCGCGCGTGGTGGAGTTCCTACGCACGCAGCGATAGGCGTTTTATTGCTCCAGTACGTACCACTGCACCGAGTTGGCCGGTAGGTGAAGCGTGGCGGAATTATCCGCCACGTGAATATGCTGAGGAAGCGGGTTCCCAGCGCCCTCATAAACGGCATCATCGGTGTTAAGTACCATTTTCCAAGCACCATCACGTGGAACCCAGAGGCCGTAGTCGGGAATGGAAGAACCCGAAAGGTTGCACACGGCGAGCAAGGCAGAGCCGTCTGCGCCATAGCGGACGTAACCCAGCACGTTATTGTTCGAGTCATCGGCCTTGACCCATTGAAAGCCGTCTTGGCTGAAATCCTGGCTCCACAAAGCTGGAGTGTCGCGGTAGATGAGGTTGATATCGCGCACGAGGCGCTTAATGCCCCGGTGCCACTCATTGCCCCAACCATCGAGGTTGCCCCAATCCACGGAATGCTCCTCGGACCACTCGGTGGTTTGTCCAAATTCCTGGCCCATGAAGAGCAGATTCTTGCCAGGGTGGGAGAACATGTAGCCATACAAAGCGCGCAATCCGGCGGCCTTATTCCAGTCGTCGCCAGGCATGCGCTGCCACAGTGAACCCTTGCCGTGGACTACTTCGTCGTGGCTAAACGGCAACACGTAGCGCTCAGAATAGGCATACACCATGGAGAAGGTGAGCTCGCCATGATGATAGGAGCGGTGGATAGGCTCGTGCTTGAAGTACTCCAGGGTGTCATTCATCCATCCCATATTCCACTTCAGGGAAAAGCCCAGCCCGTTCTCGGAAGTAGGAGCGGTAACGCCCGGCCAGGAGGTGGATTCCTCGGCGATGGTGAGTACGCCAGGATGGGTGCGGTTGAGGGTGGCATTGGTTTCCTGCAGGAATTGGACTGCTTCTAAATTCTCGCGCCCGCCAAACTGATTGGGTAGCCATTCATCGCGGGAGTAGTCCAGGTAAAGCATGGAAGCGACGGCGTCTACGCGCAGGCCGTCAATGTGGAATTCTTCAGCCCAATACAGGGCGTTGGCTACGAGGAAATTGCGCACCTCATTGCGGCCAAAGTCAAAAACATAGGTACCCCAGTCGGCTTGCTCGCCGCGGCGGGGATCGGGGTGCTCATAAAGCGCTTGACCATCGAAGCGGCCTAAGGCCCAGTCATCTTTGGGGAAGTGGGCTGGCACCCAGTCCACGATGATCCCGATGCCGTTTTCATGCAGTGCATTGACTAATGCGCGGAACTCATCCGGCGAGCCCCACCGCGCTGAAGGCGAGTAATAGCCAGAGACTTGGTAGCCCCAAGAGCCGCCGAAGGGGTGCTCGGCCACGGGCAAGAGCTCGACGTGGGTAAAGCCATGCTCCTTGAGATAAGGGATGAGCTCCTCGCGAAGTCGGTTATAATTCGCCCCGACCTTCCACGAGCCAACGTGGACCTCATAGATGCTCATCGGGACATCTAGGTTGCCGGTGCGCTTGTCCATCCACGCGGAATCAGACCAGCCGAAGCTGGTGGAATCCACGATCGAGTCAGTTTCCGGCGGGCAGGCGGTGCGCTTGGCCAATGGGTCGGCCTTGTCTTTGCGGCCTTCCTGGCTAAAGATGGCGAACTTATAGTGCTCGCCAGCACCGATGCCTGGGACAAAGACCTCCCATACGCCGGTAGAACCGAGCGAACGCATCGGATACTGGGTAGGATTCCAGCCGCAGAAATCGCCCACGACGGCAACACCTTGGGCATTGGGGGCCCATACGGCAAAGGACACACCGCTTACGGGACCCATCTCTGTGTCATAAGAACGTAGGTTGGCGCCGAGGACATCCCAAAGGCGCTCGTGGCGGCCTTCGCCGATAAGGTGCAGATCTAGGGATCCGATGGTGGGCAGGAAGTGATATCCGTCTGCCACGGTGCGGGTAGGGGCGCCGGGGTAGGAGATTTCGAGGCGGTAATCGCAGTTCTCGCCTACTTCCGCTTCCCAGATATCGTCGCCCACCAAATTCATAGACAAGGATTGCGTGGGGGTATGAAGCTGTACCGCGGTGGCACCAGGCTGGCGGGTACGGACGGTACCTTCATGCCAGCCGTAGAATCCGTGTGGGTCATGGTGGCGGCAGTCATTGAGGCGAGCGAGGTCAGCGGCCGGGATGTTCATATAATCAGGGTACCTAGATTGGGCGCGTTCCGGTGGACAAATGTTTACGGGCGATAGTCGGTGACCTCGCGCCAGGTGAGCTGCTCCTGCAGGGCGTGGTCGGCAGGGGGAAGGACGAAGACATGGGCGACGTCGCGAAGCGGCTCTAAGCGCACAAAATTGCGCTCGGACCAGTGATAGGCAGAGCCGGTAATCGTGTCTTGGACGGTATAGGACTCGCCGGGATGGCGGCCGATAGTGCGCATATCTACCGTAACGGTCGCTTCTTGCGCATTGCGCGGATCCAGGTTGACCACGACGAGGACCACATTGCCAGTGGCTGGATCAGCCTTGGAATAGGCAATGATGGCGTCATTGTCGGTGTCATGGAAGCGGAGGGTACGCAGTTGTTGCAATGCGGGGTTATCGCGGCGAATCTGATTGAGCAGCCGGATATAGGACTCTAAAGAGTCTCCTGACGCAACCGCAGCAGCAAAGTCGCGCGGCCGCAATTCGTACTTCTCCGAATCGAGGTATTCCTCGGACCCTGGGGCTACCGGGGTGTGCTCATAGAGCTCAAAACCGGAGTACACGCCCCATAGTGGAGACATGGTGGCAGCGAGGACAGCGCGTATGGCGAACATGGCGCGCCCCCCGGTTTGTAAAGATTCATGCAGGATATCCGGGGTATTGACAAAAAGATTAGGCCGGCAAATATCCGCCTGCTCTACGTGCATCTGGCCAAATTGGGTGAGCTCATGCTTCGTGGTCTGCCAAGTGAAGTAGGTATAGGACTGGGAAAAGCCTGCTTTTGCTAGCCCGAAAAGGCGAGGGGCGCGGGTAAAGGCCTCTGCCAAGAAGATGACGTCTGGGTGGGTGGCGTGTACGCGGGTAATCAGCCAATCCCAGAAGTTGGCGGGCTTGGTGTGTGGGTTATCTACGCGGAAAGTGCTCACTCCGGCTTCGACCCAAATCATGAGCGTTTCATAGATTTCGTGGTAGATGGCATCAGGTGCGTTATCGAAGTTGAGTGGATAGATATCCTGATACTTCTTCGGTGGGTTCTCAGCGTAGGCGATGGTGCCATCAGGAAGGACCGTGAAAAATTCTGGGTGGCTGGTGGCCCACGGGTGGTCGGGCGATGCCTGCAGCGCGAAATCAAGCGCTACTTCCAGGCCAAGCTCCTCGGCGCGAGAGACCAGCTTCTTGAAGTCTTCTATTGTGCCCAATTCGGGGTGGGTGGTGGAGTGGTCCTGGATGGCCCACGGGCTTCCCACATCACCGGGCTCAGCAACGACCGAGTTATTTTTTCCCTTGCGGTGCACCTTGCCAATGGGATGAATGGGTGGAAAATACACCGTATCGAAGCCCATATCGGCCACGCGCTCTAGTGCTTGGGCAGTAGTGTCGAAGGTGCCGTGCACAGGATTTCCCTCTTTGTCCCAGCCACCCGTGGAACGGGGGAAGAGCTCATACCACGAGTTATAAAGCGCGGCCGGGCGCTCCACGTAGACCTCGTGAATGGCGCCTTCTACTAGGAGATCGCGCAGGGGATGGGAGTGCAGGATGTCTGTGACCTCGTCCGAGAGCGCTACCTGCACGCGCTTATCGACGTCCAAGGACTCATCCTCCAAGTCCCGTGCAGCAGCAAAGAGGGGCGCCACAATATCCGAGGGGGTCTGGAGAGCCGCCCGAGAAAATAGATCCGCACCATGCTGGAAGTCATTGGCCAACTCGGCAGCGGATTGCCCAGCCGCCATCTTTTTAGTAACCGCGTTCTTCCACGTAGCAATGGGATCGGACCAGGCATCGACGCGGAAGTACCAGGTGCCTTGGGTGCCTGGGGTAAAGACGCCGTGCACTCGATCTTGGTCTTTGGGGTCTACCTGCATGGTGACAGAGGACGTAGCCGTGGACCGCGCCGCCCAGGCAGACAAAGTGGCTGAGACCGCGTCGTGGCCTTCGCGCCAGACCAGTGCGGTGACAGGAATTACCTCGCCCACAACGGCTTTAGAAGCTACAGAACCGGCGGAGATAAGCGGGCGGACATCGTCAATACCAAGGCGAGTAGTCATGCCCATAAGACTAATGCAGCTGTGTCAATTTCACCGGGCAAAGAATAAATCAGTCACAATGGAGGGCGTGAACGACGTAACTCCTACAGATCAAGATTGGCTCGTAGATTTTCGCGGCGTCGAGTTGCGCCGCGGCGGCAAGACCCTCGTTGGTCCTGTGGACTGGCAAGTGGAGCTCGATGAGCGCTGGGTCATTATTGGCCCCAATGGCGCGGGTAAGACCTCGCTAGTGCGCATGGCCGCGGCCGAAGAATTCCCGTCGAAGGGCACCGCCTTTTTGATGGGGGAGCAGATCGGCAAAACTGATATGCGCGATCTGCGCGCGCTCATCGGCATCTCCTCCGCTGCAGTGCAATCGCGAATCCCCGAAAATGAGCGCGTGGACGATCTCGTCGTCTCCGCAGGCTATGCAGTGCTGGGCCGCTGGCGGGAGGAATATCAGGACATGGACTTCTCCCGCGCTGATGAGATTTTGGCCCAGGTAGGTGCAACCCACCTGAAGGAGCGCACCTGGGGAACATTGTCAGAGGGCGAAAAGAAGCGCGTCGTCCTCGCCCGCGCACTCATGACTAACCCAGAGCTGCTCATCCTAGACGAGCCTTCCGCCGGAATGGACCTGGGAGGCCGCGAAGACCTGGTGGGATACCTCGGCGATCTAGCCATGGATCCAGATGCCCCAGCCATCGTCATGATCACCCACCACGTGGAGGAGATCCCATACGGATTTACCCACGCCATGCTGCTGGATGAGGGTAAGGTAGTGGCAAAAGGTCTGATTAATTCAGTCCTCACCTCAGAAAACCTGACTCGCGCCTTCCACCAGCCCATTCAGGTAGACCGCATTGGACAGCGATACTTCGCCCGCCGAGCTTCTCTATGACCAACCCTTTTCATGACCGTATCGATGCCGTTGACGCCAGCGATACCACCGGCTTTAACGGTGGGCGCTTGGCGGCAACCGTCCTGCTTCTACGGGACGGCACCGACGGTCTTGAAGTATGGGTACAAGAGCGCGTGCACACCATGCACAATTACCCGGGGCATTCGGTCTTTCCCGGCGGCGGCGTAGACCCACGCGACTTTCCGCCGCGTTCCTGGGACTCGGGCGAACTATGGGCCGGAAAATCCGTCATCTCCATGGCCCGACGGATGGGCGTAACAAAGTACAAAGCCCACGCGCTAGTATTCGCCGCTGCCCGGGAGCTCTTTGAGGAAGCCGGCACCCTCTTTGCCATCCGCGAAGACGGAATTGTCTCCAATGCACGGCGGTATCACAAGGAGCGAAAACTACTCGAGAGCCACACCATTTCCTTTACCGAATTCCTCAGCAATAACGGCATGCGTGTCGACGCCGATATGCTCCTTCCCTGGGCACGGTGGGTAGGAAAGGGAAAAAGCCACTGGTTCGACACCTTCTTTTTCGTCGGGGTGCTGCCCTCTGGCCAAGAACCCGATGGGGATACCGACGAGGCGGACGATGCCGGATGGTTTTCTCCCCAGCTCATCCTGGACGGCTGGCGCGCCGGGCTGGTGCGCCTAGTCATTCCTACTTGGGCGCAGATGCAGAGGCTGAGCAGATACTCCTCGGTTCAAGAAGTCCTCGATGATGCGTCCTTTTCTGACCTGCGCCCTGTTATCGGGGATCCGCGCGAGGACCCTCGTTACCGCGAATTCTTTTCCACCACCCCTTTAGACCGCATATGAGTTATACCCCCGCAGAAGTCAGCTTCTTGATTGAGCACCACGAGGAAATTGCTCACCTCGATCTCACCTTGACCAAGGCTTCTCGGCTTAAAGACACCGAAGTCTTGAAAGAGAAGTTCGGCGACTATGGCCGCGCAGTCATGGAGCTGGTGACCGCACGTAGTTCGGGCAAGCTTCCCAGTGATTGGCTGATGGACGCCGACTCAGCCCAACAAGCAACCCCCGTCGAGGTTGCGGCATACCGGGCGGCATTTCTTGCAGAGCAGGGGGTGGGCAGCGTCCACGACATCACCTGCTCCATCGGTACGGAAGGTCTAAATTCTCCGCTCGACTACTTTGGCTCAGACTTGGACGAGTCGCGCGTGAGAATGGCGAGGCACAATCTTTCTTCGACCAAGATCTTTCGCGCTGATGCGCTCACCACTACAACGACTGCCGATGTCCTCCTTGCAGATCCCGCCCGTCGCGCCGGAGGTAGAAGAATCACCCGGCCGGAGGATCTCGTGCCACCGCTTCCAGAGGTCGTCGACAAGCATCGAGACAAGGAATTGGCCATTAAGTGTGCACCCGGCCTTGATTTCAGCGAATGGAACGGCCTTGTTACCGTCGCAAGCGTCGACGGCGGAGTAAAAGAAGCCTGCCTTTATACCCCAGGCCTAGGAACCGGCCGAAGGGCAGTAATGATTCGTGGACACAAGCTAGACGTCCTCGATGATCAAGAAACAAACCTGCCCGAGGCCGGAGACATTGGTAGCTACCTCATTGACCCGGACGGTGCCATTGTGCGCTCCGGCTTGGTGCGGCATTACGCGGCACGGGAAGGGCTGCACCAAATCGATGAGCGCATCGCGTACCTGACAGGGGAGAGGATTCCGGAGGGAGCCTCGGGATTTCCATTCATAGAAAAAGTACCCCTAAAGAGATTAAAATCCGTACTTAAATCCTATGACGCGGGGAGCTTGGAAATCCTCGTGCGCGGGGTAGAAGTGGACCCTGACCAGCTGCGGAAGAAGATGAAGCTCAAGGGGAAGAAGCCTTTTGCGGTAATCATTACGCGAATTGGCGCACAAGGAATCGCCTTGCTGTGCAAACCCCGAGTATCATCGTCCGAGGATAATTACGCAACATAAATATATCGGAAAGGTGAGTGCCCAATGCCAACTATCGTGGCTCTGGTCAAACACGTGCCGGATACGTGGTCTACCAAGTCTTTGGAAGATGACCACACCCTGGATCGCACCTCCGTGGATAACGTCATTGATGAGGTTAATGAGTATTCCGTGGAACAAGCCCTGCGCCTGCGCGACGACAACCCGGATGCGGGTTATAAGGTAGTAGCGCTGACCATGGGGCCGGCCCAGGCAGACGAAGCATTGCGCAAGGCACTGGCTATGGGTGCCGATGACGCGGTGCTTGTCTCCGATGATTCGCTGGCGGGAGCGGATGCGCTGTCGACCGCATGGACTCTTAACGCTGCGCTGAACAAGCTTGACGACGTCCAATTGATCACCGCTGGCACCGAGGCCTCCGATGCCTCGACCGGCCTACTTACTGGATTGCTCGCCGAATACCGCCAGCTGCCTGCCCTTACCGGGCTGCACAAGGTAGAGCTGGCGGGCGGCACGCTGCGTGGCACGCGAGATGATGCGCGTGGCACCTGGGAACTAGAAGCGCCGCTGCCTGCAATTGTTTCTGTGAACGATAAGAGCGACAAGCCGCGCTTCCCTAACTTCAAGGGATTGATGGCCGCTAAGAAGGCGGAAATCACTACTTTCTCCTTAGCTGATTTGGGAATTGAGGCAATTGCGCCCACTACCTCCGTTTCGGCCGCCGAAAAGCGCCCACCGCGCACCGCTGGCGAGGTTATTTCTGAGCCCAACCCGCAAGACGCAGCGAAGAAGATCGCTGACTTCCTAGCCGCAAAGAACTTGATTTAGGAGTCGATATGTCTCACGTTTACGTATTAGTTGAGCACGATGCGGAAAAAGTCCTTCCCGTTACCGGAGAACTGATTACGGCCGCGCGCGAATTGGGTACGGTGTCTGCAGTGGTCGTCGGCAAGCAGGCAGATAAGTTCGATGCTGACCTTGCCGCCCTTGGCGCCGCGCAGGTGGTCCAAGCAACGGCCGAAGACTATGACCAGCGCCTCCTGATTCCAGAAGTCGATGCCTTGCATGCTCTCGGCGCCGCGAACCCCGCACCTATCGTGCTGGCCGCAACTCCCGCCAATAACGAGATTGCCGGCCGCCTAGCTGCCCGCCTCGCTTCCGGCGCACTGGTCAATGTCAGCGGCATCGCCGCTGATGGTTCCGCCCAGATGACCATTTTTGGTGGCTCCTATGAGACTACCTCTACCGCTACCGGCCAGTGCCCGATCTATACGCTGCGCCCAGGCGCGGTAGAGGCCGCACCACAGCAGGTGGAAGCGCAACCAGCCCCGATGCCGTTGCCGGCCGCTACTGGCAAAGATGTCAAGGTAACTTCCTTTACCCCTGCCCAGAAATCTGCACGTCCGGAAATTACCGAAGCCAAGGTGGTCGTCGCTGGCGGCCGGGGCGTGGGTGATGAATTTGGTGATGTTGTCGAGCCGCTTGCCGACGCCCTCGGCGCCGCAGTCGGCGCTACCCGCGATGCGGTAGACGAAGGCTTCTATGACGCTGCCTATCAGATCGGCCAGACTGGCGTTACCGTTTCGCCTGAACTCTATATCGGTTTGGGCATCTCCGGCGCTATCCAACACACCTCCGGCATGCAGACCTCTGGCACTATTGTGGTGGTCAACCAGGACCAGGATGAGCCATTTTTCCAGATCGCTGACCTTGGCGTTGTGGGTGACCTCCATGAAATCGCCCCGGCCTTGACCGAGGAACTGAAGGCACGCAAATAATGCCGCATTATTTTGACTACGCTGCTACCCAGCCGATGCGCCAGAGCGCGATTGACGCGTGGGTAGCTGCGGCTGGCTCCCTGAACTCCGGCGCGCAGTATGGTTCCGGCCGCAAGGCTCGGTCTGTGCTCGATGATGCCCGCGAGAAGGTTGCTTCACTCCTCGGCTGCGAGCCAATCGAGGTGATTTTCACTTCTTCTGGCACAGAGGCAGACAATATCGCCATTCAGGGACTTTATGCGGCCGGTAAAACAAACCGCATAGTTTCCACCGATATTGAGCATCCCGCCGTGCGCGATACCGTGGCTAAGCTGCACAATTCGGGTGCTGCCGTCGAGATTCTTCCTGTCGATCGCTCCGGACACATAGCAGACCTGTCGGCTCTAGACACGCTTGCCGACGTCGCTACCTGCATGTGGGCCAATAACGAAACCGGCGCCATTCAACCCATCGAAGATATTGCCGCCCGAGCCAGCGCAGTGGGTACACCGGTACACGTTGATGCCGTGCAAGCGGTAGGAAAGGTTCCCATCGACTTTTCCCACCTAGGGATCACCAGCCTTGCAGCTAGCGCCCACAAGTTCGGCGGTCCCCGCGGCATTGGCCTACTTCTAGCCAAGCGGAGTCCCTCACCCCAACCCATTGCCTATGGCGGTGGGCAGGAGCGCGGAATTCGTCCTGGAACTGTCGACGTCGCTGGTGCTTCCGGTCTAGCTGCGGCTTTGGAGGAATCCGTCGCGGAAATTTCTACTCAAGGTGAGCGGATTTCCGCGCTTCGCAATAAGCTCCGCGATGGAATTCTCGCCACCATTGACAATGCAGTCATCAATTCCACTGAACCGTGTTTGCCTTCTCACTTGCACGTCTCTTTCCCTGGTGCAGATGGCGATAGCCTCATCATGCTGCTAGATTCCCTGCAGATTGAGGCCTCAACCGGCAGCGCCTGTAGCGCAGGTGTAAACCGCATGTCTCACGTTCTGGAAGCGATGGGAGTAAGCGAGGCTGAAGGAATCGGTTCCTTGCGCTTTACGCTAGGCCGGCTTACTTCGGAAGAAGATGTCGATTACGTGTTGGCTCATCTTCCCGAGGTAATCTCCCGAGCCCGATCCGTCTAGCTTTCATTCCTTTCCTTCGCCGCTGCCCGTCGGGCGGCGATAGCTTGGCCCACCGTTAGCGCCCAGTTCTTGTTCTTGGGTGCTAGCGGTCCTTGGGGCTCGTCATATTCCCAGCGCCCATCATCAAACAGCCACACAATGTCCCCAGTGTGCGGATCCATGATATAAAAAGCACCGCCGTCAGTCTTGACGTTATGGTGGTGCTGGCATAGTGAAGCCAAATTGCTCCCTGCAGTTTTCCCTCCCCGAGCATGGTCAATGCGGTGGTCTTTCTGGCAGCTTTCCGCAGGGCGGTAGCACCCCGGCCAGCGGCACACCCCATCGCGGCCTTCCACATAGGCGCCTATGAGCGGGGGAGTAACGTAGCTTTCGCTTTCCATTTCTTTGGCTAAGTCCATGTCTCGCGTCTGAGCGGGGCGCAGGTTATCCGCGGTCTCTGGGCTTACCCATCCGAATCCCCGGATAAACGCGGGTGCAGACTCCTGATCATGGGCGCGATACATATGCAGAACTACCTTAGTCCGAGACTCAATTTCACCCAGAATCAATTTGGCCAGTGCTTCTGCCTTGGAAAGGCCATGTTCCTCGGCGGCTTTGCTGATGTGTTCGTCGATAGCTATAAGGGTAGTTTCGTCAAATTCAACTGCTAGCCCGGCTTTGCCACCGAAGCTGGAGTAGGTGAAATAGGAGTTATTCTTCGTGGGAGCCTCTTTATTTTCTTCGGTGGATGGGTTTTCAATAGCAATGAGGCCATTGAGTTTTCGCCGTAAATTCGTGTTGGAGGGCAGTACCTGTCCCGGCTTCGAGGGGGTCAAATAACGAGATAGTTCTTGGTCTATCCTCTCGAGGGTTTCCGCAGGGACATCACCGAGCTTGCTAAGTACGGCGTCGATAGTAATGAGGCGAGAGAAATCCAGGAAGTAGTAGGTTTCCTGCAGGGTCATTGTTAGAGGTAACTCAGCCAGCCGGTAGAGCGCCATGGTTATATCGCGCGTGCGCCGCTCACTCAATCCCGTACGGGTGGCAAGGGTATGGCAAGAAATGTCGAAATCGTCTTCTAAGTCTGGTTTGGCATCTTTCCAGAAAAGGTAATCTTGCTTTCTGATTTCGGTAGCTTTAACTGCTAATGGATCTTTAGGATCATTGACTATGTAATAGGCTTCCAAAATTATTTCCCCCGAATATTAGAACTGCTGAACTAATCTTCACGGTGTCTATCTTACGCTGTGGGTGCGCCCGCCACAAGAGGGGGGCAAAAATATGTTCTAAATGGTGAAATTGCCTACGGTGACAGAAATAGAAGAAAAGAAAATTATCTCAAGTGGTGCGTGTTAAAGATGTTGATAGAGTGAAACCATTGTTAGACTCACGCGCATGACTTCAAAGAAGGCACTCCGAAAGAGTATTACTGCGGTAGTTACCGTGGCTGCACTAGCTATTAGTGGTACCGCTGTTGCCCAGGCGGTGAGCTTTGGCGCCCCTAAGGGCGTGGACGTTGCGGCACACCAGCACCCGGGCGGCACGCCCATCGATTGGTCTAAGGTACGTACTGACGGTCAGTCTTTTGCATTTGTAAAAGCAACTGAGGGTGGGGATTGGGTAAATCCGCACTACGTCGAAGATGTTCAGGCCGCCCACGCTGCCGGCCTTAAGACAGGCGCATATCACTACGCTCGTCCATCGACTGACGCCAAAACGCAAGCGGCGAACTTTGCCGCGCAGATTGCGCTGGCGCCAGATCAGACATTGCCTCCCGCACTCGATATCGAGGTGGATGAAGGTAAATCCGCGGCCCAGTTGGAGCAGTGGATCGAAGAATTTACCAGCGAGCTCAAGCGCCTTACCGGCCGCACTCCCATGATCTACACCTACAAGTACTTCTGGATGGGGCAGATGAATAACTCCCAGAAGTTCTCGGATATGCCGTTGTGGCTTGCGGCCTATCAGGATCAGGCGCCCGAGGCCGTGGGTGGCTGGAAGAAGCTATCCTTCTGGCAGCGTTCTGGCTCCGGCAAGGTGGCAGGAATTCCTACCGACGTTGATATGAACCTTTTTAATGGTTCCAAGCAGCAGCTGCAGTCCTTTAGCGATGGAAATTATGTGGATGTCGGCGGCGCGCTCGAACAGCTCGTGGTGGGCGATGGCGTTGACCTAAGCTCGGACAGCACGCCGCTTATCGGCGCTATCCTAGCCCTCGCAGCAGGACTGATTGCGATACCACAGCTTGTCGACGCCGCCGAAAAGTCCGGCCTTGACCCCCAAGCAGCGCAAGGTCTAGCAGGCTTCGTGAAGACCTTGCAGGACAAGGATGCCCTCCCAGTAGAAGATCTGGGTGATATGGCAAAGGGGAACTTCTCTGTCAGTGACCTAGCAATCCTGTTGGACAATGCCGGTCACGTGAACAACGTTAAGTCTGGCAATGTCTCCGAGTCCGAAGTTTCGGAGGCTAAGAACGCGGCCAAGAAGGCTGGCGCTGATGTTCCCGATTTCGATGCGGGCCAAGTAGCCACGCTACTTAATCGCGTGCTGCAGTAGCACCAGCGAAAAACGCGCGGGTCCACGCCTCGTCCTTGTAGTGGGCAGGCACCGCCCCGCCAAGGAGTGCCTTAGCCAGCTGAGCGGCTTCAATGGAGCCCTCGGCTGGCATTTCTGTATCCGAGGCTATAAGGATGATGTTTCCGTAGCGCCGGCCTTTAAGCATTGGTGGGTCCGCGATGACCGCGAGGTGGTCAAAAACCTTGCTTAGTCCGGCCAGTTCGCTTTTTGCTAGCTGCAGATCAGAATGGTCTCCGCAATTGGCAATATAGAGTCCACCTGGCTCTAGTGCCTGCTTTGCAGCCTGGAAGAACTCCACGGTGGTGAGGCTAGCCGGAGTCTTATCGCCAGCAAATACATCACGGATGATGATGTCACGGCTGGCGGGCAGGAACCCCTCGGTTTCTTTGCGTGCTTCGCCGGCGCGGATCTTCACGGTAGGGGAACGGGGGACGTCGAAAAGTGTACGCACCAATTCCCCCAGTTTGGCGTCGAGTTCGACCACCGTGTGGCGGCTACCCGGGAGCTTGCTGGCAAAATAGCGTGGAAGGGAGCAGCCTGCGCCACCTAGGTGGGTGGCACGCAGCTTATTCGCTGGCCGAGTATTGAGGCGTTCGACGGCAGCTGTAATCCAGCGCATGTATTCGAACTCCAATTCTTCTGGCTCGCCCAGCACGATGTGGCTACTCGGCACGCCGTTAACGTTGAGGATATAGGCTCCATCGCGGAACTCATCCGCCACAACCTCGGCTGTTCCGGTCGAGATTTCGTAGGTGCCGGTGATTCCTTGTTCGGTGGAGGCTCGCTTTCTTCCCATGTGACACAAGCTTAGGGAATGGATTCGATTTAAACCGCGTTGGGGCTAGGGAGTAGACTTTCGGGCCTGTAGTCAAGGTGAATTGGGGAGCAAGATGCGAGTATTGGTTGCCATGTCCGGCGGCGTGGACTCATCTGTTGCCGCCGCCCGGGCGGTAGAAGCTGGCCATGAGGTGATTGGCGTTCACCTCGCCCTGCACAAGGACGCGCAGCAAACCAGAGAGAAAGCGCGCGGTTGCTGCTCGCTAGAGGATTCCGCTGATGCTCGCCGCATCTGCGATAAGTTGGGCATCCCCTTCTATGTGTGGGATTTTTCGGAGGAATTTAAAGAAGAAGTCATCACGGACTTCGTGGATTCCTATGCTCGCGGCGAGACACCTAATCCTTGCTTGCGCTGTAACGAGAAGATTAAGTTCCGAGCACTGCTACAAAAGGGCATGGCGCTCGGCTTCGATGCTGTGGCGACAGGTCACTATGCCACCATTGACGAAAACGGCTACATGCGCCGTTCTTTGGATGAGAATAAGGACCAGTCTTATGTCTTGGGCGTCATCTCGGCCGAAGAGCTGGAGCACTGCTTTTTCCCCATTGGCGATACTCCTAAGCCGCAGATCCGTGAAGAGGCCGCGGCGTATGGCTTTTCCACCGCGAAGAAGCCGGATTCCTATGATATTTGCTTCATTCCCGACGGCAACACTCAGGCATTTTTGGGCGCTCGCATCGGGCTTCGCCCTGGCCTGATCGTGGATCAGGAGGGCACGGAGCTTAAAGAGCACGATGGTGCATGGAACTACACCATCGGTCAGCGAAAGGGCCTAGACATCAAGGCGCCGGCTGCCGACGGCCGTCCCCGCTACGTCACCGATATTGATGCTGCTACCGGCACGGTTACCGTCGGCGCCCGCGAGGACTTGGCCGTGACCTCGATTCACGCTGATCGCCTAAAGTACCTCCACCCAGGCATGGATGGGGACTTCGAGTGTGAGGTTCAGGTGCGTGCGCATGGTTCCGTGGTGCCTTGTGTCGCGCACGTCGACCGCGAGGCGGATGAGATGCGCCTTGAGCTCAAGGAGCCGCTTTCCGGCGTGGCTCGTGGCCAGGCGGCGGTGCTGTATTTGCCTTCGCCGGATGAGCTGGGAGATATCGTTATCGGCTCTGGCACCATTTGCGGGACGGCCTAGATGACCGGCTTTGCACTTGGCCCCATGCCCGGCACTTCCGTAGCGGAGGCGGCGGACATCATAATCAGTGAGACTGACCTGCCCGCTATCCCGCAGCTTCCTGATAGGGGACTCGGCTCCGATGCGGTTGGGCGTACGGCCAGCATGCTCGAGGCCATCAATATCGATCGTGGTCCGCGGTCGTGGCGCATGACTGCGCGTCCGCAGCTTTTGACGCGGCGCACCTGGGATCGCTTAGAACGCGACCTCGATGAGGTTCAGGGGGTCTGGGGCGAGACGGTTTCCCACATTAAGGTGCAAGCCTTGGGGCCCTGGTCTTTGGCGGCGAGCATCGAGCTCTCCGATGGCCACCGCGTGTTCACTGACTCTAGCGCTTTCGCAGAGCTTTCCGACGCCCTCTTACACGGCCTCCACACCCATGCCCACGATGTGGCACGCCGTTTCCACGGCGAGGTGCACGTACAACTCGATGAACCGCTACTGGCAGATATCATTGCTGGCCGGATTCCCGGGACTACTGATTTCGACTCGATACCAGCGGTCCCAGAGGAAGTCGTCCTAGAAAGCCTTTTAGCGTTTGAGGCCGACTATGTGCATGCTGCGCCTATTTGGTCGGTGGCGCGCGCAGCGAAGACTTTTTTGGTTGATTCGCGCTTTCGCCAGCAGCTTTCCACCCCACAGCACTATGACGGATTGGGCGAGCACCTCAGTGCGGGCTACCGCATCGGCTTGGGCATTCCCGGCAAAGATGCGAGGGAGGAAGCAATCGCCTTAGCTTCCCACCTTGATCGCATAGGTATGCCGCGCGAGCTATTGGTCGACCACTTCGATGTTTTCCCCAGTGCGGCTTCGGCTAGTTCGCTTCGTTCTGTCACTGAGACCGCCGACATCCTCGTCCGGGACGCCGGCGATCTTTAATCGACACGCCCGCGGCTATCCGTGGCGGTGAAGTATTCGCCCATATAAGGGATGACGTAGCGCAGTTTGCCGTGTGCGGTGGGTTCGATCAGGTCGGCGTCGATAAGCCGCTGGCGAGTGGCGGACAAGGATCGTACAGTGCGGTCCATGTGTCCTGCTATGTCGGCGATGGTGGCCACGCCGTCTAGCTCCACTGCGGCCATTGCTTCCAAAAACTCCCGCTGTGCCGGTGGCAAGGTCAACGTCGCAGGCTGGTGCACCTGCGCGCCCATAATTGAAATCGCATCTGCAGCTATCGAGGCAATCGTCTCCTGAGAAATGCCACTTTCTTGGTTCTGGCGACTGCGCTCCCATGCCAGCGAGCCAACCAATTGCACGAGGTACGGGTAGCCGCGGGTAAGCGCCGCGGCGTCCCTAGTCGCCTCGGGGCTAAACTCTAACCCCGAGCCAGACGCTGTGTGCTCTAGAGCCTGCTGCGAATTGGCCGGAGACAGCGGTCCTAAGACGAACTTCTGGGCCCTGCGCAGAAACGTTACTCCAGGAAGATCTAATAAGTGGTTGACCCCTTGGGGAAGGCCGGCGGCTACCAAAGCGATATCAATTTCATCGCGCACTAGGTCTTGGTAGGCCACGGCGATGGTGGTGAGCTCTTCGACATCGGCGTCTTGCACCTCGTCGATGGTAAGCAGGATTCCGGTGCCTTTTAGCTCTGCGGAAAGCTCACGCAGGCGAGTATTCAGCGTGGGGGTGAAGCGATCTTCCTTTTGATGATCAAAGCCGATTGACCCTACGCCGCCGATGCCGATGCGGCTGACCTTCTTCTTGTCGCTCGGAGAGAGTTGTTCAAGCAGCCTGGGGATGGTGGTATTGACCAGTTCCTCGACCATGGTGGAGCGCCCTGAGGCGCGTAGCGTTACCCACCCTCGGGCCTCGGCGATGTCCTCCAACTCGTTGATGAGAACAGTCTTGCCGATGCCCCTTGCACCGCTGAGCACCATGGAGCGGGAAGCATTGCCTGCCGAGCCATCGAGCGCAGTGCGGAAGCTATCGAGCACGATACCGCGCCCGACCCAGAACAGGGGAGGAGCACCGAATGTAGGGCGGAACGGATTTTCCATATGGCTAGTGTAACCCTTGTTATCGGAGATTTGGGAGACTTTTAGCCGTACTTGGAGATTTAGGAGAATTGGGAGACTTTATCCGATGAGGGGCCATGCAGTCGAGACATCCGAGGCATCGCGGCCCTTGCCCTCTAGGTATTTCTTAAATGCAGTCCGATCCTCGTACCACTTGACCGCCTGGAATTCCATGAGCTCGTTTTCATCCATCTGCGCCAAGTTGGGGTAGTGCTGGCGTACCTGTTTCCAAGCGACGCGGGCGGCTGCGAGGGCGTCGGCAGTAGCTTCGTGGGCGTTGCCCAACTCGACGCCGTAGTGCTCGCACACTGCGCCAAGGGTGCGCTTGCCCTTGCGCCATTTATCGCTGACGCGGTCGATTACATAGGGGTCATAGACCGGGCCAGTGACCGTGAAATCGCCGGTGAGGCTCCGCAGCACGGTGAGATCAAAAGCAGCGTTGTAGACAATGAGCGTTAGACCATCCTCCCAGGCGGCCTTGATGGCCGCGACCGTATCTTTCAGAACCTCTTCGTGCGGTCGGCCCTCGGCGCGGGCTTTTTCGGTAGTGATGCCATGCACGTTGGTCGCTTCCTCCGGGATCTCGATTCCGGGATCGGCGAGGTGCTCCACCTTTTGTACATCGCGGCCATCAATGCGGACTAAGGCAGAGGTGACGATGCGGGCTTCTTTGGGATTGGCCGAGGTGGTCTCAAGGTCGAAGGCGAGCATGCGGGAGGCGTCGAAAGTCATGATCAATACCTTAGTAGCTAGCCCCGACACGAGGGATAGCTACACTTGAGCAGCGTGACTAATCCAGTTGATCTGCACCGTGAATGGAATGACCTTGCGCAGGAAGTGCGCCGCCACCGCAACCTGTACTACAACGGTGAGCCGGCTATTCCCGACGCCGACTTTGATGCCCTCTTCCAACGCCTTCTTGCACTCGAAGAAGAACATCCTGAGCTTGCCGTGCCTGATTCACCTACCCAGCAGGTGGGTGCTGCACCGAGCGCCGGTGAGGATATTGAACACCTTGAGCGCATGATGAGCTTGGACAATGTCTTTAGCGCTGGCGAGATGCAGGATTGGCTCGATAGAACCCCAACAAAGACTTATCTGACTGAGCTCAAGATTGATGGCTTGTCTATCGATTTGGTCTATCGCAATGGGCGCCTGACTACCGCCGCGACCCGTGGCGATGGCACAGTGGGCGAAGACATCACTGCTAATGCACGCGTGATTGAAGACATTCCGCATGAGCTCAAGGGGACAGATGAATACCCGGTCCCAGAGCTGATCGAGATTCGCGGCGAAGTCTATATGCGCCCCGAGGATTTTGAAGAGATCAATGAGGAGCGCGCGGCCGATGGCAAGGAAAAGTTTGCTAACCCGCGCAATGCCGCGGCAGGTGGACTGCGCATGAAGGATCGCGCCGAGGTGAAAAAGCGCCGCCTGAAAATGGTGTGTCACGGGCTAGGCGCGCGCGAGGGATTTTCACCCACTTCCCAACATGATGCTTATAAGGCAATTGCGGCTTGGGGGCTGCCCGTTTCCCCATATACCAAGCAGGTTTACTCGGCTGAGCAGGTCCAGGACGAGGTGGCACATTGGGCAGAACACCGCCACGATGCCATCTTTGAGATGGATGGACTCGTCGTCAAGGTAGATGATTTGGGCTCGCAGCGCGCACTGGGTGCGACTTCCCGCGCCCCGCGCTGGGCCATTGCCTATAAGTATCCACCGGAAGAGGTGACTACAAAGCTTAAGGGCATTGAGGTGGGTGTTGGGCGTACCGGGCGAGTGACCCCGTTTGCCATTATGGAGCCGGTCTTTGTCTCCGGTTCCACAGTGTCCATGGCTACCTTGCATAATCAGTCCGAGGTAAAGCGCAAGGGTGTGCTTATCGGGGATACCGTCATCATTCGCAAGGCGGGCGAGATTATCCCGGAGGTGCTCGGACCAGTGCGCGAGCAGCGCGATGGTAGCGAGTATGAGTGGGCATTCCCGGAGAACTGTCCGGCATGCGGCACGAAGTTGGCCCCACAAAAAGACGGCGACGCGGATTGGCGGTGCCCCAATACCCAATCGTGCCCAGCACAGCTTTCCGCGCGCTTGGAGTATTTGGCCTCGCGCAAGGCACTGGACATTGAGGCCCTGGGCGAGAAGGGGGCAATGGACTTAATTGAAAATGGTATTCTCGTCGACGAATCAGAGCTTTTCGAGCTCACCGAGGAAAAGCTCCTAGCCTCGGACGTCTACACGGCGAAGAAGGATACAAAGGACAAGCGCACCAAAAAAGAAGGAAATGTCAAGGTCAATACGGCCGGACAGAACTTGTTAAAGAATCTGGATGAGGTCAAAGGCCGTGACTTCTGGCGCGTCCTGGTCGCGCTGTCTATTCGTCACGTGGGACCAATTGCCGCTCGGGCGCTGGCCTCCCGCTATGGATCCATGGAAAAGCTACGCGCAGCCAAAACGGAGGAGCTGGCAGAAGTCGATGGCGTGGGTATGACCATCGCACAATCTTTCCATGATTGGTTCGAAGTGGACTGGCACCGCACTATCGTGGACAAATGGGCTGCCGCAGGGGTGGCTATGGAGGTAGCGGTGGAAGACCACAAGGAGCAGACTCTAGAGGGTCTGACCATCGTGGTGACCGGCAGTTTGGAGAACTTCACCCGTGATTCCGCGAAAGAAGCTATTGTTTCTCGTGGCGGAAAGGCTACCGGTTCGGTCTCGAAGAAGACCTCCTATCTCGTGGCTGGCGAAAACGCCGGTTCGAAGGAGGATAAAGCCCGTGAGCTGGAAATCCCGATTCTCAATGAAGCGGAATTCCAGCAGCTACTAGAAACAGGTGAAGCCTAAATCGGTCCGGCTACTTGAGGAAGCTGCCCAAGATAGTGCCGATGTGACCTAGGTGCTCCACCTCGGAGGCTAGGTAGTCAGGGCCGCCGGTGCGGCCCATGGCTATAACTAGGCCGGTATCGCCGAGCGGGGCGGCGGCCAGGGCGGAATCGAGAAGCGACCAACTCTCCGGGAGCCATTCATCGCGCTCGGGGCTGAGCACGCGGGCGCTTTCCACCTCAATATCGTGAGGTACGGTTCCATCATCTTCGGGGGCGGCATTGGAAGAAGCTACGCGGTGGATGGGCTCGTTATTGTCGATGACGATGCACCAGGTGGAGGTTAGAGCCCTTGGGATCGCGGCTACTACCTCTTCCATAGCGGCAGTGACATTCGTGGCATGGGCAACTCGTGCAAGGAGCTCGATTTGCCCGCGGCGGTCTACGCGGCCGCTGAATGGGCGGATGGAGTCGACCTCCACGCCCTCGACAGAGGAGGCGGCGGTAATGAGGACATCGGCCATGGTGCCTTGCGGCAACTCAATGACAATGTCATCCATGACCGTTCCATCGGGAAAGTTTTCTACGATATCGACCGATTGGATATTGCCATCGACGAGTCCAAAGGCGTCGGCAAGCTGGCCCAAGCTGCCAGGAGCATCGGGGAGCAGTACGCGGATCAAAAAGGACATGGTCTTGCACGCTTTCGGTAGTTTGTAGTCCCAGACATGATACGTGCGTCACAATGCGGGCTTCAAGCAACGCAAATTTGGGGTGACGCGGCAACCGTCGTGGTCGGTGCAGTACCATGGGTCGTTAGCAATTCACATAGTACATGCTGTCGGTGAATATTTTTCACCCGCGTGTCAATTATGCAGAAAAAGGATGGAGTTCGCGTGTCTGAGATTTCGCGTGATGAGGTAGCCCACCTCGCCAAGCTTTCCCGCCTAGCCCTGAGTGAGGAAGAGCTAGCCCAGTTCGCAACGCAGATTGATGAAATTGTTGATTCGGTTTCCGCGGTGGGAAACGTTGATACCGAGGGCGTGGAGCCGATGAGCCACCCGCACTCCGTGGACGCCCCGATGCGCGAGGACGTTATTGTGCGCACCCTTACTGCAGAACAGGCCTTGGACCAAGCACCGGCCGTAGAAGAAGAGCGCTTCGTTGTGCCACAGATTCTGGGAGGAGAATAAATGTCTAACCTGACCGTTCCCGCGGAGGGCCTGACCTCCCTGACTGCTGCCGAGCTGGCGGAGAAGATTCACGCCCGTGAAATTACTTCCCGCGAGGTAACCCAGGCATTCCTAGACCGTATTGCGGCAACCAACGAGGAGCTCAACTCCTTCCTACACGTGGGCGCGGAAGAAGCCCTCGCGGCTGCCGACGCCGTGGATAAGGCACTCGATGCCGGCGAAGAGCCTGCTTCCGGTCTGGCCGGCGTGCCGCTGGCTCTGAAGGACTTGCTGGTTACCACCGATGCGCCGACAACCGCCGCTTCCAAGATGCTGGAGGGATACGTTTCTCCCTATGACGCCACCGTGACCAAGCGCCTGCGCGAGGCTGGAATCCCCATCCTGGGCAAGACCAACCTGGATGAGTTTGCTATGGGTTCTTCCAATGAGAACTCTGCTTTTGGCCCAGCGCATAACCCTTATGACACGGAGCGCACCCCGGGTGGCTCCGGCGGTGGCACCGCTGCCGCACTCGCCTCTGGTCAGGCGCCGCTTGGCATTGGTACCGATACCGGCGGTTCCATCCGCCAGCCAGCTGCGCTGACCAATACCGTAGGCGTAAAGCCGACCTACGGCACCGTGTCTCGCTACGGTCTTATCGCTGCTGCCTCGTCCCTCGACCAAGCGGGCCCGTGCGGCCGCACTGTCCTCGATACCGCGCTCCTGCACGAGGTCATCGCTGGCCACGATGCTTTCGATGCCACTTCCGTTGATAAGCCGGTAGCGCCGGTTGTCGCCGCTGCACGCGAGGGTGCTAAGGGTGACCTCTCTGGCATCAAGGTCGGCCTGATTAAGCAATTTGAGCGCGATGGCTGGCAGGAAGGCGTGATGGAGAACTACCATGCCGCCGTTGAGCAGTTGCGCGAGCAAGGTGCGGAGATTGTCGAGGTAGATTGCCCGCACTTCGATGACGCACTGGCTGCGTACTACCTGATCATGCCGTGCGAGGTGTCCTCTAACCTGGCGCGTTTCGATGGCATGCGCTACGGCCTGCGCGCCGGCGATGACGGCTCCCACTCCGCCGAGCAGGTTATGTCCCAGTCCCGTGCAGAAGGCTTTGGCCCAGAGGTCAAGCGCCGCATCATGCTGGGTACTTATGCACTGTCCGTGGGCTACTACGATGCCTACTATCTGCAGGCGCAGCGCGTGCGTACGCTCATTGCCCAGGACTTTGCTCGCGCCTTCGAGCAGGTTGACGTACTTGTTTCCCCGACCACCCCGACTACCGCGTTCAAGCTGGGGGAGAAGGCCGAGGATCCGATGGCAATGTACAACTTTGACCTGTGCACTCTGCCGCTGAACCTGGCTGGCCTGTGCGGCATGTCTGTGCCATCCGGTATGGCAAGCGATACCAATTTGCCCACCGGTCTGCAGATCATGGCGCCAGCCTTCCAAGATGACCGCCTGTACAAGGTCGGCGCTGCCTATGAAGCTGGCCGCAATAAATAAGCCACTTCCTGTGGGGTCCCTGGCGATTCCATAAAGGTTTATCTACCCCCGTTGAATTTATATTCGGCGGGGGTAAAATTATTGGGTATGCATTTCAAGAAGACCGCAATTTTTTCGCTGTCCGCCGCTGCACTCATGGGCGTGGGCGTTGCCAATGCCGCGCAGGTGCCCTCCATCGATCCGGGGTTCAGCATGACCGCGCCGACCAACTCTGGGCTTATTGCCCCGCTGCCGAAGGGCGCGGAGAAGCTGGAGCCTCACATCGAGGGTCAGACCATCACTGGAACTCTCCACTCCATTAAGGAAGAAGGAAAGTTTAGCGTCGAATTTGCCAAGGACCACTCCTTGGTGATGAATGATGGCTGCAATACTTACACCACCACCTACAAGGTGGCTGCGGATGGCACCATCAGCGTCGGCGAGTTTAACTCCACCCGCGCGGCGTGCGATGAGCATACGCAGCAGCTTTCCGACGCCCTGCTCGGCCTCCTTGAGTCCAAGCCTTCCTTCTTTAACCTCCCTGGCGGCACCGTCGCCTTGGGTAGCAAGGAAGCTGCGGCCGAGTTTAGTGTTTCCAAGTAAAAACTCGCAGCACACTAAAACTAAAAATGCGCACCATGTCCTCGGGCATGGTGCGCATTTTGTGTGTGTGGGGGGGATTACTTGGCGTCGGAAAGCGCATAGGCTGCGCCCGCCGAGGCCGCGGTCACGCTAAGGACGGCTGGCCAGGCGCCAATCTTCTTCGCCAACGGGTGGGAGGCGCCGAATGCGCCCACGTAGAGTGCGCACAGGCCAGCAGTGGTAGCCGGAGTGGTTTTCTTTGCCCAAGAGCGACCTGCCCACACGCCAGCGGCGGCGAGGATAACGCCGCCGAGCGGGCGGATTCCGGTTTCGCGGGCGGTCACCCACCCGCCGATAAGGCCGAGGGTGACAGTAGTGGCGGTAGAAACGTCTTGGGGCTTTTTGATATCAATCATGGACATGCGGCCAGTCTAGGCCGATAATTCTGGCCCCGCTAGACTTTATGGCTATGACTGTGGAGACGCACTTGCCGCCTGAGCGCCAAGCATGGCGCGCCATGTTTGCACTGTCCCTCGGATTCTTTGTGTCTCTTCTGGACCAATCCATGGTGGCGGTCGCGCTGCCGAACCTGCAACGCGATCTTGGCGCGGGTGTGAACCAGGCCATGTGGGTATCCGCGTCTTATTTATTGGCCGCAGTGGTACCGCTGCTCTTCGCCGGCCGCCTAGGCGACGTCTTGGGCCAACGCCGGATGTTTTGTCTGGGCGTGGCTATCTTTGGCGTCGGTGCGATTGTTTGTGCCATAGCTCCCCAAGTAGAAGTACTCATTGCCGCGCGTGCCGTGCAAGGCGTTGGGGCATCTCTCCAGATGCCGCAAAGTATGTCCGTCATCAACCGAATCTTCGCACGTGAGCGCCGTGGGCGCGCGCTGGGTGTGTGGGGCGTCATCGGCTCGATTGCAGCACTTGTCGGTCCACTCGCCGGAGGCTTCTTAGTGGGGAACTTCGGTTGGCAGGCCGCTTTTTGGGTACACATTCCTTTCGTGGGGCTGGCCATCGTGCTGGCGCTGTTGTGGGTGCCCGAGTTGCCTACTACCGCGCAGTCTATCGATGCGCCATCGGCCGTCGTTTCTCTGATCGCGTTGGCGGCGATTGTCTTTGGCATCCAACAGGGACCAGTACTGGGGTGGGGCTGGACCATTTGGCTTATTCTGCTCGCCGGAGCAATCGCTAGCGCAGGGTTTATTCGATTGCAGGCTACCGCCGATGCCCGCGGGGCGAGCCCGCTGGTGCCGCTGACGCTCTTTCGCGATCGCAACTACCTTGCCGGCTCGGTGGGCATCATTGCTATGGGGTTTATGGCGGCTGCGGTGATGCTACCCATCATGTTGTGGCTGCAGGCCATGCAGGGCATTCCAGCAGGCGAGGCCGGCATTATCGTGGCGCCAATGGCTCTGGTTTCTCTACTGATATCTCCGCTCGCGGGAGTTATGGCGGATTATGTGAATCCGCGAATTCTTGGGGTGGTGGGATTTTCCCTCCTTATTCTTTCGCTGCTTGCGGCATGGTGGGTGATGCATGTAGACGCCCTGCCGTGGGTGCTCGGGCTGCCCATTGCAGGCCTTGGCGTGGGGCAGTCCTTCATCTGGGGTTCCAACGCAGCGACCACCCTGCGCGATGTGCCGCCGGTCCTCATGGGTGCTGCTTCTGGCGTGTATAACACCTCCCGCCAAGTGGGATCCGTAGTGGGCGTCGCCTTAGTGTCTGCCGTTATGCAAACAGGTGACCCAGCAGTGGCACTTATTAATTCGCTCCTTGTCATCGTGCTTGCGCTGGTGGTGGGCTTGGTTTCTGCTCTCTGCTTTCGGGACACCCTGCAGGGCTAAAAGTAGCGCGCTAGATTGGTAGGTATGCGTCTAGGTGTTTTAACGTCCGGTGGCGATTGCCCCGGCCTCAATGCTGTAATTCGTGCGGTTGTGCGTACCGCATCCAATGAATTTGGAGATACCGTCGTAGGTTATGAAGATGGTTGGGTGGGACTGATGGAGGACCGCCGCCGCGATCTCTATGATGATGCAGAAATCGACCGCATTTTGTTGCGCGGTGGCACCATCCTAGGCACTGGCCGCCTGCATCCGGATAAGTTCAAGGCGGGTCTTGATCAGATTAAATCCAATATGGCCGATGCCGAGGTGGATGCCCTCATTGCCATCGGAGGAGAGGGCACCCTCAAGGGGGCAAAGTGGCTATCTGATAATGGGGTGCCGGTAGTAGGTGTTCCAAAGACCATTGACAACGACGTAAATGCCACCGACTACACCTTTGGTTTTGATACCGCAGTATCTGTAGCTACCGATGCTATTGACCGCTTACATACCACCGCGGAATCCCATAACCGTATTCTGATTGTGGAGGTTATGGGCCGCCATGTGGGGTGGATTGCCTTGCACGCGGGCATGGCCGGTGGCGCGCACTACACGGTGGTGCCCGAGGAGCCTTTCGATATCGCAGAAATCACCAAGGCGATGGAGCGCCGCTTCCAAATGGGTGAAAAATACGGCATCATCTGCGTTGCAGAAGGCGCCCTCCCAAAGGAGGGGACGATGGACTTTGAAGCCGGCGGCGTGGATCAGTTTGGTCACCAGACTTTCAACGGTATTGGTCAGGTCATTGGCGATGAGATCAAGGCGCGCACTGGATATGACGTGCGAACGACGGTGTTGGGACACATCCAGCGCGGCGGTACACCGACTGCCTATGATCGCGTTCTGGCAACTCGATACGGCGTGCACGCAGCCCGTGCTACCCATGAGGGCAAGTCAGGTATGTGTGTAGCTCTCCATGGCGAGGATATTGATCTAGTTCCGTTGGAGGAGGCCGTGGGAACCCTTAAGACAGTGCCGGAATCGCGTTACCGCAATGCACAAGCGCTCTTTGGGTAGAGACCGCGCACATTTCGAATATTAGGATAGCGCTCCCACTGCGTGGGAGCGTATTCTTTTGTCCATGAGTATCGATAGTATGACAGATAATCGGATTGTGGCGGCTACCGGGCCCTCCGCAGCTCAAGACCGCCAAGCATTTATCGCAGCGCTAGGCTTTCCCGTGCTTGTGATTATCGGTGGAGTGATTGGATACTTCGCACCGAATACCGCAGCCTCCTTTGCTCCGCAGGTCACCCCGCTGCTGGGCATCGTCATGTTCGGGATGGGACTTACCCTCAAGCCAGTGGACTTTGCCTTGGTGGCCCGCCGGCCGCTTCCCGTGCTCATCGGAGTAGTTGCGCAGTTTGTCATCATGCCGCTGGTGGCATTGGCGGTGGTAGCAATCATGGACCTCCCAGAAGCGGTAGCGGCCGGGGTCATTCTTGTAGGCTGCGCTCCCGGTGGAACGAGCTCTAATGTGGTGTCTTATTTAGCGCGTGGTGATGTAGCCCTGTCGGTGACCATGACCTCGATTTCCACCCTATTGGCACCGGTGCTTACCCCGTTGCTGACCTTGTGGCTGGCAGGGGAGTATATGCCGGTTTCCGCTTCGTCTATGGCATGGTCCATTGTGAAGGTGGTGCTCATTCCTGTCGTCGCCGGCATCCTCATGGGCATGCTGGTTCCACGTGTAGTGGCAAAGATTAACTCGGCATTGCCTTGGATTTCGGTTGCGGCGATTTCCGCTATTGTGTGCATCGTGGTGGGCGGAGCGCACGACACCATCGCTAGCGCCGGTGCGCTGGTCTTTGCTGCCGTGATCATCCACAACGGGTGTGGCTACGGTCTGGGCTACCTAGCCGGATTGATAACCAAGCAGCCAGTCGCCGCTCGGCGCACGATGGCCGTCGAGGTGGGCATGCAAAACTCCGGATTGGCCACCTCCTTGGCATCGACGTATATGAACCCATTGGCTGCTCTGCCAGGAGCCGTCTTTTCCGTGTGGCACAACCTTTCCGGTGCGGTGCTGGCTGCCATCTGCCGCTATGTGGATTCCCGTAGGCAGGAGAGTACTAGCTAGAAACTAATCGTGACCGCTGGGAGAGACTCGTCTACAAACCAGGGTTCTTCCTGTGCGGTCAGGGGCGGCTGACCTTCTTCGAAGCTTAAGGTGTCGCCGTCCTTGACGGTGGCGCCTTGGAGAACGTGGTCTGCGATATTAGCCAGCTTGTAATAGAGATCGGTGGGATCCATCGATTCGGTGGCCGCCTGGACTTCGGGGTGACCTGCTTGGACTAGCCCCACGGTATAACCCAGAATCTTGTTTCCCTTTTGGGTGAGCCATACTGGCGCAATGTGCATCGGGGCAAGGTTGTCCCGAACGGCCTCGAGGAACGTATTCGGAGCGATAGATACGTTTCCTCTGGGATTGTGGACGATGAGGCATTCTGGGTGATCAGCTACCACAGCGGTGGCTTTGGAGAGCAGCTCTAGGTGCTCGCGGCGAGCCTCACGAAACTGCTTGGCACGGTTCTCCTCTGCATCCCGGGGAAGTACGGAGACGAGGATTTGTGCGGTGGCAGAATCGAGACCGCGTGCGTCCGCGCTCAAAATGGGGTGGAGACCATAACTATCGCGGGTGGGAGGGGTGTCGATGGCTTGGTAGTGCAATAAGAATGAATCATCGAGCTCGGCCATGAGGCTACCGGGATTCTTGCCCGGAGTGATGTCTCCCAAGCGATCGCCAAAAGTGGTGGTCAGACGCTCGCTTACCTCCTCGGGTGTGGGGGCAGTGCGAAAGACTGCGATGTTGATCAAAGGGGCATCGATAAGCTGAGCATCAACGCTATGTGGTGTAGTCATAATATTCAGCTTAGGGGCGTGAGCGCGCGGGTGCATGGACGTATTAAGATGGCACGCATGACTGCTGCGATGTATGACCTGATGGACTTTGATGAGGTCCTAGAAAAGTTCGAGCCGGTAATGGGCATGGAAGTCCACGTAGAGCTGGATACGGAAACCAAGATGTTTTCTACCTCTCCTACGAACTTCAACGCAGCGCCTAACTCCAACGTTGACCCGGTCTCACTGGGTCTGCCCGGTGCGCTGCCGGTAGTAAATTCCAAGGGCGTGGAGGGCGCCATCAAGATTGGCTTGGCGCTTAATTGCTCCATTGCCGAGTCCTCTCGCTTTGCCCGCAAGAATTATTTTTACCCGGACCAGCCAAAGAACTACCAGATTTCCCAGTATGACGAGCCGATTGCCTACGACGGCTACCTGGACGTAGTGCTGGAGGACGGCACCGAGTGGCGGGTGGAAATTGAGCGCGCGCACATGGAGGAAGACACCGGCAAGCTGACCCACTTGGGCGGCGTGGACGGCCGTATTCACGGTGCTACGGCTTCCTTGGTGGATTGCAACCGTGCGGGCATTCCTCTCATTGAGATTGTCACCAAGCCGATCGTCGGCGCCGGCGAGCGTGCACCGGAGGTGGCTAAGGCCTATGTTTCCGCTCTGCGTGAGCTTGTGGCAGCCCTAGGCGTTTCCGATGCCCGTATGGATCAGGGCTCGATGCGTGTGGACTCCAACCTGTCTCTGCGCCCAGTGGGGCAGGAAGAATTCGGCACCCGTACCGAGACCAAGAACATCAACTCCCTGCGTTCTGTGGAACAGGCGGTTCGCTTCGAGATGCAGCGCCAGGCACAGGTACTTGAAGATGGCGGCACCATCGATCAGGAAACCCGCCACTACCAAGAGACCGACGGCACTACCTCCAAGGGGCGTCCGAAGGAGACCGCGGAGGATTACCGTTACTTCAATGACCCGGATCTTCCACCGGTCATCGCCCCACGCGAGTGGGTAGAAGAACTGCGCCAGACCCTTCCGGAGCTGCCATGGGTTCGCCGTGCGCGCATTCAGGAAGAGTGGGGCATCAAGGATGAAGAGATGCGCGACTTGGTCAACGCCGGCGCACTCGACCTCATCGTGGATACCGTTGAGGCCGGCGCGAAGCCGGACGAGGCGCGCTCTTGGTGGGTTTCCTATCTAGCAGGCAAGGCCAACGAGAAGGAAACCGACCTTGCAGGTTTGTCCATTACCCCGCAGCAGGTGGCGCGCGTTATCGCGCTCGTCAATGAAGGGAAGCTGACTACCAAGCTGGCGCGTAAGGCGGTAGATGGCGTGTTGGCGGGCGAAGGCGACGTCGACGAGGTCGTCGAAAAGCGCGGCTTGGAGGTCGTGCGTGACGATGGAGCCATTGAAAAGGCCGTGGATGATGCGCTGGCAGCTAACCCGGACATCGTGGAGAAGTACCGTGCCGGCAATAAGAAAGTAACCGGTGCCATTGTGGGTGCGGTCATGAAGGCCACCCAGGGTAAGGCCGATCCTGGTCAGGTCAATAAGCTCATCGCAGAGAAGCTGAACTAAGCACCACGTTAAGCCAGCCGCGCTCGCACTTCCTCGAACTGGACGCGTGGCTGGCTTTTTTGTGCCCTCATTTCCTGTCAAAATTGGTGATTATTTTCGTTAGGCGAGGTCAGTAGGGGTGGGCGTAGGGTTGTGGGCATGTCAATCAAGAGCAAAGTTTTGCAAAAGGAAAGCCCTGACGCACCCTTTAAGGTCGTAGAAATCGAGCGCCGCGATCCGCGCGAGGATGACGTAGTTATTGATATCAAAGCTGCGGGCATTTGCCACTCCGATATCCACACCATTCAAAACGAGTGGGGCGAAGCCCACTTCCCACTGACGGTGGGCCATGAAATCGCTGGTGTTGTAGAAGCCGTGGGCGATAAGGTCACTAAGTTCAAGGTGGGCGACCGCGTTGGCGTGGGATGCTTAGTAAATTCCTGTGGCGAGTGCGAGCAATGCCGCAATGGACAGGAGCAGAACTGCCTAAACGGCAATGTAGGAACCTATAACTCCGAGGACGTGGACGGCACCATTACCCAAGGTGGCTACGCTCAGAAGGTAGTCGTCAACGAAGGATTCGTATGCACCATCCCAGAGGACATCGATTTTGACGAAGCGGCCCCGCTGCTGTGCGCGGGAATTACCACCTATTCGCCGCTGGCACGCTGGCAGGTCAAGGAAGGTGACAAGGTCGCTGTAGTGGGCCTAGGCGGATTGGGCCACATGGGTGTCCAAATCGCGGCGGCCAAGGGAGCAGAAGTGACCGTGATTTCCCGCTCCTTGCGCAAGGAGAAGGAGGCCTACGAGCTTGGTGCGAAGCACATTCTGGCCACCGGTGAGGACGAGGACTTCTTTGCCAACCACCGCGGCGAATTCGATGTCATCCTGTCCACCATTTCTGCACAGTACTCCCTCGATGACTACCTGCAGCTGCTCAAGCCGCGCGGCATCATGTCCGTGGTAGGGCTGCCACCAGAGGAGCTGGGAATCCATATGGGCAGCCTCGTCAGCGGCGGTAAGGTGCTTACGGGCAATAATATCGGCGGTATCGCCGAGACCCAGGAGATGCTGGACTTTTGTGCCGAGCACGGCATTGGTGCCGTCATTGAGAAGATCGGCGTTAACGACGTCGATGCCGCCTATGAGCGCGTGGTAGACGGCGATGTGAAATTCCGCTTTGTGATTGATACCGCAACCTTCGAAGACTAAGGCGTTTGGTTGATTTCGCTGAATCGGTTTGATGTGATTTAGCACAACATCGGTCTGCCCCAGTAGGTGTTTAGTGGGTCACTTACGTACCATTCCTTATGGAACGCATGCTTGTGATGTGTGGCCCACGTGCTGGGGGCCGGGGGACAAGGGGCCGCGCGCACCAGTATGCGAGAGATATTCGCTACAAAAGTTAGGCAACTGTGTCTTCTAAAAACATTATCGCCATCGCAATGTCCTTCGTGGGCTTGCTGGTCGGTGCAGGCTTTGCCACGGGACAAGAGGTGGTGCAGTACTTCACTGCCTTTGGCACCTGGGGCATTCCTGGCATCATTATCGCCGCACTCGTCATGACCCTCGCGGGTACAGTGTTCTTGCAGCTGGGAAGCTATTTCCACGCCTCGGAACACAATACTGTTTTCCGCAATGTCACCCACCCGATCGTCTCCAAATTGCTGGATGTGGCGGTCATCATCACCCTCTTTGCTATTGGTTTTGTGATGCTGGCCGGTGCCGGCTCTAACATGGAGCAGCAATTTGGCTGGAAGACGTGGATTGGTTCCACGCTCATGCTGGTCTTGGTCTTGCTCGTCGGCATGCTCGACGTGGATAAGGTTTCCAAGGTTATCGGTACGGTCACACCGTCCATCATCATTGCGGTCATTGGCGTAGCCATCTACACCGGACTCAATATGCCGGATGACATTGGGGCGGCCCTAGACGCTTCGAGTCAGATCGATACTCCGATTGGCAACTGGCTGATTTCCGCACTGAACTACAACGGCCTTGCTCTGATGCTAGCCGTATCTATGTCCCTGGTTATCGGCGGCGATAATATTAGCCCGCGCGAGGCCGGCTGGGGCGGCGTCGTGGGCGGCATTATCTACTCCGTCATGATGGGTCTTGCCGGTTTCTCTTTGCTGATGAACTCGGATAAGGCACAAGGCTCCGATATTCCGATGTTGTCTCTGGTCGATGACGTCAATCCCACATTGGGCGCTGTCATGGCGGTCATCATTTACTTGATGATCTTCAATACCGCCATCGGCATGTTCTACGCGCTGGGTAAGCGCCTGTCTGCCGGCCATGAGAAGCGCTACCCGGTCATCTTCGTCATCGGCTGCTTGGCTGGTTTCGCTGTTTCCTTTGCCGGCTTTAAGACCTTGATGAACTACATCTACCCAATCATTGGCTACATGGGAATCCTCATGGTCGCCATCTTGGTTTTTGCGTGGTTCCGTAGCCAGTCCCAGATCCAGGACGAGGCAGTGCGTCGCGAGCGCGTACGTGCCCTCATGCACCTGAAGCTGCACCCGGACAAGGAATATGACGCCGAGCGCTACGACGATGAAATTGGCCAGCACATCGAGGACTCCAATATGGATAACGAGGCCCTCTACGATGAGCTGGTGGAGGAAGTCACCGAGAAACTCGACGGTGATGATGATGTGGACTTTGACAAGGAAAAGTACGAAGAAAAGCGCCACGATTACTCCTACTACACCGAGCGCGATGCGGTAGAAACCGACCGCACCCCGGAGGAGATTGAAAAGTGGGTCGAAGAAACCGGTGCATCCGGCGACCCTGAGGAAGATGAGGAGCGTCCGCAGGCTGACAAACCGAAGAATTAAGCGGACAATGGGTGCCATGAGTTTCTATGCACCCGCACCTGACCGTTATGATTCGATGGAGTACCGCCGAGTAGGTAACTCTGGTCTGAAGTTGCCGGCCATTTCCCTTGGCCTATGGCAGAACTTCGGTGACGATCGTCCCCTGGCCACGCAGCGCGAGATTTTGCGCGCGGCGTATGACCGGGGGATTACTCATTTCGATTTGGCCAATAACTATGGTCCGGAACCTGGCGCCGCCGAAGCTAACTTCGGCCGCATCTTCGCCCGCGATTTTCGTCCCTTCCGTGATGAAATGATCATCTCTTCCAAGGCTGGCTGGGTGATGAATGATTCCCCTTATGGCTTTGGTGGCTCCCGCAAGTACCTGGTGAGTTCCTTGGACGCGTCTCTCGAGTGCATGGGCTTGGATTACGTGGATATCTTCTATCACCACCGCCCGGATCCAGATACCCCGCTGGAAGAAACCCTTTATGCACTGCGCGATATCGTAGCTTCCGGCAAGGCCCTCTACGTGGGCATTTCCTCCTACGGGCCAGAGCTTACCGCGGAGGCCGTGGAATTTATGGAAGAGGAAGGCTGCCCATTGCTGATTCACCAGCCAAGTTATTCCATTCTCAACCGCTGGATTGAGCGTCCGGGCGAAGATGGCGAGTCGTTGCTTGACGTCACCGGGCGTAGCGGATTGGGAGTTATCGGTTTCGGGCCACTGGCACAAGGAATGCTGACCGATCGCTATATCGATGGCATTCCCGCCGATTCCCGCGCGGCACAAGATAAGACCTTGGAAAAGGGCTGGCTCAACGAGGAGAACCTGTCCATGATTCGCGCCCTCAACGATATTGCGCGTAAGCGTGGGCAGTCTTTGGCTCAGATGGCTATTTCGTGGGTATTGCGCGACCAAGGCGATCGCACGCTAACCTCGGCTCTTTTGGGCGCTTCTTCGGTGGAGCAGCTCGAGCATAACCTAGGGGCACTGGACAATCTCGACTTCAGTGCAGAGGAGCTGGGCGCGATTGACGACGTCGCCCATGACGCCGGAATCAACCGGTGGGCCGGTGCGACCGCGTCGCGCGTTCGCGGCAATTAGGCGGCCCTTTGAACCCGGCCCCTAGAGCAGGAGCAACTTGAGCGTTAGGCCAATCATGATGACGCCGATACCGAAGTTGATCCAGCGCCATACCGTGGGTCGGGACAACACATGGGAAAAACGTGCGGCGCCAAAGCCGATGAAGGGGAACCAGGTGAAGCTGGCGCAGATAGCACCCACGGCGAAAAGCCAGCGCCCTGATTCGCCGTATTGGTTGGCGATGCTGCCAAGCATGACAACCACGTCTACGTAGGCGCCTGGGTTCAGCCACGTTAAGGCCAGGGCGGTCAATAGTGGTTTAACCCAGGAGGGGGAGCGCTTTATCTCCACCCGAGTTTTAGTCTTCGTCGTGCTGCGTGAGGTGGAACCATCGAAGGTGGCTACTTCCTGCGGGACCTTAGGCTGTGTGGATTCGACCTCAATGGCCTCACCCTTGGTCTTCAACGCATCGCGGAAGCAGGTAAAAGTAAAATAGGCCAGGTAAGTCGCGCCAACGTATTTCAGGACTTGCAGGGCGTTGGGAAACTTTTCTACCAGGTAGCCCACGCCGGCTGTGCCGGAGGTAATCAGGATGACGTCGGAAAGCGCGCAGACGGCAATGATGAGGCCAATATGGTCGCGGCGGATGCCGAATTTAAGCAGCATGGCATTTTGCGGGCCGACGGCCACGATGAGCGATAATCCCAGAAAGAAACCAGCAAGCACGATGGACATGCCTTCTAGTGTGAATTCTTAGGCTGGATTAGTCCAGTTAATGCTTCTTCAGTTGGTTTAGAATAGCTTCATGAACCCGGTGCACCTAGAAACCTTGCTTGCGATCGTGGACGAAGGCAGCTTCGATGTTGCCGCGGCCGTGCTCGGTATATCGCCGTCTGCGGTGAGCCAGCGTATCAAGGCCTTGGAGTCGAGCACCGGACGAGTACTCCTTCGCCGTGCCACCCCGGTAACCGCCACGGAAGCGGGCGAGATCCTTGTTCAGTCCGCGCGCCGCATGGCGTTAGTGCAGGCAGAAACGGATGCCCGCCTAGGCCATCGCCTGGCCCGGGTCCCGCTGTCTGTCGCAGTAAATTCGGATTCTTTGGCGACGTGGTTTAGGAGGGTTCTAAGCGATACCGCGCGGCGGGGCGACGTCGCCTTGCGCATCCGGATTGAGGATGAAGCACGCACCTTAGCCATGTTGCGGCGTGGCGATGTGCTGGGCGCAGTAACGAGGGAGGCCACACCAGTTTCGGGTTGCGAGTCTAGCTTTTTGGGCACTATGCGCTACTTTCCAGTCGCGGCGCCGCATATTGCAGATAGCTTTCATAGCGGTCGGCTAACCTGGGAAACCATGCCTTTGGTGGGATATGGTCCCAACGATCAGGTATTGGATGATGCCATGCGCGAGCGCTTCATTGATTCGGCCGTGGTGCGTGCCCGGGTGTCGCAGATTCCCTCTTCCGAGGGCTACCTCGAGGCGGTTCGCGTCGGCCTAGGGTGGGGATTGCTGCCCCAAGCCCAGGCACTGCCGCTTTTGGAGGCGAAAGAGCTGGTGCTTCTCGACGGCTCCCCGCTCGATATCGACCTCTATTGGCAGCGTTGGCGTTTGGAATCGGAGGTTTTGGGTGAGCTCACGCGTTCGGTGATTGAGGCCGCAAGCGGCTTGGAAGCACTCTAGCCAGTTTGCTGCAACGGCGCGCCGTGGCGGGTACCACAAAAGCGCAGGCCCGTGCCTTAAATTGGAGCTATGAGCGATAAACAGCCGGATAAAGCCACACCGTTAGATGAAGACATGGGCGTGCCTACCTACAACGCCAAGCCCGCGAGCAAAGATTCCGTTTCCAGCGAGAAGAACTCGAAGCCTGGCCTCTTCGAGCGCGCCGGCCGCGCTGAGCCGCAGGAGATCAAGCCTTCCCAGGCGCGGCAAGACCACCCTGAAACTGAGGTAATGTCCTACTCCAGCGCGAACGAAGCCGCGCGTCAGCAAAGCGGCGCCAGCGAGGAAACTGTAGCGTTTGCGCAACCGGAGTCGGCCACGCCGGTTAGTGCCGAGGAAGAATCGGCACTTGCTACTGCCGACGCCCCTGAAGAAGGTGCCGCCAGCGCAGAAACCGCAGAGGAGCGCGAGGCCCGCCTGCAGGCGGAACAGGAAGAAAAAGAAGGCTACCACCGCTATGGGCGCCGCGGCACTATCGACTTTGGTCTGCTATTCATTCGCATCGCACTGAGCGCCTACCTAATCATTGCCGGTGCAAAAACCTTCTTCGAGCTCGGCGATAGCCAGGGCTTGTCCGGTCTAGAGGGTGATTTTGCCAACTATGCTTGGGATGCCGCGCTGTCGATTGCGGTTCCGACCATGCAGCTTATCGCTGGTGTATTCCTGTTGCTGGGACTCATTACGCCTCTGGCTGCCATGCTGGGCTTGGTAGTGACCGGCTTTAGCGCTGTCCACGAGCTAGCGCAGACCGATGCCGGTTTGGACGTCTTTAGCTGGCCAGATTCCGTCTGGCTTTCTTTGGTCCTCTTCGTTATCGCTGTGGGCCTGCAGTTTACTGGCCCGGGCTTTATCTCCCTAGACTTCAAACGCTCGTGGGCACGCCGCCCGCTGGGCACCTCCTGGGTCTTTGTGCTTATCGGCGTAGCGATTCTCGTAGCACTGTGGTTCTTCGGTGCGGGAGTTAATCCGCTGAGCTAATCGCCAAAAGATTATCCGTCGCGCACGCGGCGGATTTTCTTTTACCCCTTGCTTTCCGGGAGGGAAAGTATGATACTTTCTAAAGTGGAAAACAACGAAATTCGAGGGTGAAAGGGATAGAGACGATGGAAGACAGCGTGCACGAGGCACTGGCATTTAATGAAGAAATGGAGCAAGACCAGAGCGCAGGGCGGAAGACCGCGCTTAATGCATTGTTTGCTGCGGCGTTAGCAGGACTGTGGTTTGGCCTGAGCCAATTTGGGGAAGGTATGCCGCTATGGTTATCTCTCGGAGTCATAATTGCCTGCGTGGGTGTAGGCCTTTGGGTAGGCGCTAAAAAGCGTGACGTACGTGCAGGCTATAGACAAAATCCCTTTGACCAGCCGCAGCCGGATAAGAAATACTATTTCGGATTTTTTCTAATATTTGCCCCTACGTTTTTCCAGACCTTTCTCGAAGGGCACATGGTGATTGCGGCCACCGTATTCACGCTGTGGGGCGTGGGCGTGTTTTGGGCTCTCAATTCGGGAGCAATGGATATGTCCACGCGTGGCCATAGAGACGACAAGCAGGCGAGCGGTGATGAGTGAGCTTGATCCAGTAATTCACCCGCTTAACCGGTTTAAGATTTGTGCGGTACTTAATGCTGCCGGGGCAGTGGAAGGTGCCATTAATAAGGAGATGCGCTTTGCGGCGATCCGGGACAAGGTGAATCAATCCGATGCCACGCTGTCTAAGCAGCTAAGCGCACTGGAAAAAGAGGGGTATGTCAGTCGCTTTCGTGAGTATGGATCCTCACGTGGCAAGGACACGGTATGGGTAATGCTCACAACTAAAGGTAAGGCCGCATTCGATTCGCACCTTGCAGCGCTTAAGACGCTAGCGGGACAGGAGTAGCGGTATTCGCGTTCCGGTTATTGCGCTGGGAGGCATAGAAAGCGGCTGCGAAAAGCGCGACGGACAGTATGGTTAGCCAGACGAAGTCATCTACCCAAAACTTTTGGTAGCGCTCCATGGCGTGGACATCGACTTGGTCGCCCCACCACCATTTGGGTGGAACAGTCAGAAGCATGCCTGCCCAGGCAACGAGAACGGTCAGGAGGCTGCCTGCGGCCCATCCCGTAGAAAGCCAGCTCCAGGCGCGGTAAAGAAAGACTGGGATGATGAGCGTGAGCCAGACCCAGTGGTGTGACCAGGAAACGGGGGAGATGAGCAGGAGGGTAAGGGCGGTGACCAATTGGGCGTCGACAAGCAAATGCTCCTCGCACAGGCGCTTAATAAGCCACGCCGCGAATGCAATGACCACGAGGGAGGCGGCGATCCACGCGATGTTGATGGCCAGACCATTAGCGTCCATGGCCTCGGAAGAAGAATACATGCGCTGAATGGCGCCCTTGATAGAGCTATTGGACTGGTAATCAGTCCCCACGCCGAAGTCGCCGCCAGAGCCCATATCGAGCAATTTGGAACTGAAGAACTCCACGAACGCGTCCCAGCGGAAGGCTGCGGCAAGGAGGGTGGCCGCAACAGCGGAAAGGAGCGCTGTGGCAATCTGCTTCCACTCCTTGCGCACGAGGAAGTAAAGCAGCATGGCCAGAGGGGTTATTTTGATCGCGGCCGCTAAGCCAATCAGGATTCCTTGCGGTAGGAAGCGCCGGCGCGGAACGAGGTCGAGGACAACGAGCGTCATGACCACGATATTGATTTGGGCAAAGCCGTTATTGAGGTCAACCGGCTCAAAGCGCAATACAATTGCCCAAGTAATGGCGGTGATGGGCAGGAGGAACTCTGGCTTTTTCAGCACTGCCTTGAATGCAAGGTAGAGGCAGAGGGGCACGAGAAGGTCAGAGAGGACGACCACGATGTCGCCTGCCATGTCGTGGTCAATGCCATCGAAGGCCGTCAGTGGGACCATGACCAGCGCGCCAAAGGGCGGATAAATAAAGGGCAATTGAATATCGCCAGCCAGCATGGGTTCGCTGTAGACAGAGCGGTGTTCAAGGAAAGCCTTAACGCCTTCGCGGTAGACCACCATATCGATGGGGAAGTCCGTAATGTGGATGTCTTGGACGATCTTCCGAGCGCCAAGAATGAGCCCTAGTAAGGTCAGGGCATAGCGGAATAACGGGGTACGCGCGAATTTCATCGCAGGATATCTTATGCGATTTGCAGGCAAAAGGCGCGCACCCCACCGAGGCACAGCAATTTAGCAGCTATCTCCCGCTAATTCACATAACCGTCAACCACGCGAACCGCGCCGCGGTCAGCTGAGGTTGCCATTGCCGCATATGCACGCAGTGCCTTAGTGATCGGGCGGTTGCGGCTTACGGGGGTCCAAGGGGATTCGCGCTGTTCTTGGGCGGCGCGGCGGCGCTCCAGTACTTCCTCATCCACGTCTAGGGTGAGTTCGCGCTCGTGGATATCAATAGAGATGGTGTCGCCGTTTTCGATCAGCCCGATAAGTCCTTGGTGAGCAGCCTCGGGGGAGATGTGTCCGATGGATAGGCCGGAAGTACCGCCGGAGAAACGGCCATCGGTAATCAGGGCGCATGCCTTGCCCAAACCGGCACCCTTGAGGAAGGAAGTCGGGTGGAGCATCTCTTGCATGCCAGGGCCACCGGCCGGGCCTTCATAGCGGATGACCACGACATCGCCCGGCTGAACCTCTTTATTGAGGATGATAGATACCGCTTCCTCCTGGGACTCTACGACTCGTGCAGGGCCGGAGAAGGTCCACAGCTCCTCTTCGACGCCCGCTGCCTTGACGATGGCCCCGTCGGGAGCGAGGTTGCCGCGCAGGACAACGAGGCCACCGTCGGAAGAAAAGGCATGCTCGGCGTCGTGGATGCAGCCATTGGCGGCGTCGGTATCGAGCTCGTCCCAGCGGTTGGATTGGGAGAAGGGCTCCGTGGTGCGCACGCCGCCGGGGGCGGCGTAGTAGAGTTCGCGGGCCTCCTCGGTGGCGTGAGGGTTGCGGATATCCCAGTCATCGAGCCACTGTTCGGCGTTGTCATATAGCGCTGTATGTACCTTGAGGTTGAGGTGCCCGGCGCGGCGAAGCTCGCCCAAGATTGCGGGAATGCCGCCAGCGCGGTGAACATCTTCAATGTGGTAGGTCCCGTTGGGCGCTACCTTGGACAGGCAGGGTACGCGGTAGGAGATGTCGTTGATGTCATCCAGCGTGAAGTCCACCTCGCCTTCCTGCGCGGCCGCCAAGGTGTGCAGGATGGTATTGGTGGAGCCACCCATGGCCATGTCTAGGGCCATGGCGTTAGTGAAAGCTTCCTTGGTAGCGATATTGCGCGGCAGTACGGATTCGTCTTCTTCGCCGTAATAGCGACGGCACATATCGACGATGGTGGTGCCGGCCTTTTTGAATAGGCCGCGGCGGGCCGTGTGGGTGGCCAAGGTGGTACCGTTGCCGGGCAGTGCAAGGCCGAGGGCCTCGGTCAGGCAGTTCATAGAGTTGGCGGTAAACATGCCGGAGCAGGAACCACAGGTGGGGCAGGCAGATGCTTCGACCTGGGTTAGTCCTTCATCCGAGACCTCATCATTGGCGGAGGCCGTAATGGCCGTAATGAGGTCGGTTGGGGCGTGGGCTACGCCATCTACAACGACCGCCTTTCCTGCCTCCATTGGCCCACCAGAGACAAAGATGGTGGGGATATTCAAGCGCAGGGCGGCATTGAGCATGCCGGGGGTGATTTTATCGCAGTTGGAGATGCATACCAGGGCGTCGGCAGTGTGGGCATTGGCCATGTACTCGATGGAATCGGAGATGATTTCGCGGGAGGGAAGCGAGTACAGCATGCCGCTATGGCCCATGGCAATGCCATCATCGACTGCGATGGTGTTGAATTCCTTGGGCACTCCGCCGGCCTCACGTACGGCATCGGCGACAATATCGCCGACGTTTTTGAGGTGCACGTGGCCGGGGACGAATTGGGTATAGGAGTTGGCGATGGCCACGATCGGTTTACCAAAGTCATTTTCCTTGGTGCCGGTTGCGCGCCACAGGGCCCGGGCGCCAGAGGCCTGGCGGCCGACGGTAGTTACTTTTGAGCGCAGCGGGAACATGGTTTAAAGTCACCATTCCTTCAAGGGATGTGGGGGAGAGCGTCGGTGGCGTATTTAGTTTTCGGCCGAGGGCTTGAGCTCGGGGTGGCGCTCAAGGTAGTCCGCATACTCTTCTTTGCTGAGCAGGACTTGCTGGCCGTCGCGGTGGACGATAACCACCTTTTCATCTGCCGCTTCACGGCCCTGGGTAAGGGCGTCCGGGATGCGGCCGCGGGAGGCCTCTGAAAGGCGTGGGAGCGAGTTAAAGGTGATACCGGGCAGGTTGTGCTCTGCGCCGCTTCTCGTACGAGCAAAGGCGCGGGAGCGTTGGAACCCGATACCGGCAAAATCGCCCCAAGGGATCTGGACCTTTTTCCGGAAAGCATAGGAAATGTCGATCCCTGATTCGGAGACCTTGGTGCGGGATTTTATGACCCACCACAGCCCAAGGGCGGGGATGATAAACAGCCATGCGAGGTATTTGGGGGCCCACCCAATGCTCAATAGCGCAATGGTGGACAGGATAAGGATGCCCAAGATGTGGTCACGGGATGGCTTGAAAACCTCTGCCTGGGTGGTGGACTGATGAGGTTTATTGTCCTTAGGTGGTGGAGTCATAGTGTGCAAGCCTAATTCACAGGGGTGGGTGAGGGCTAACCTATTTTCAGGAATGTCTCACCATGTGGGAAACCGATCCCAAATGGGGGTAACTGTCATAACCGTAATACCTATCGGTGTATAGTCATGCTCATGATCATTATTCGACTTCAGGTAGTACCAATGCGGCGGTGACCGCGGCGCTCATGACGTCGACGCTTTTCGCCCCCGCAGACACACCAGCCCGCGGGGGCTTTGTTCATATCTAAAGGCGTTAACGATGATGATCACGACCAGTATTAGAGCAATCCAAGGAGCACATTAACCGTGGTTACGACAACTTCGCCCACGCCCGCTTCGGTGGCTGCAGCCTCACGCGCCCACGCTCCGGAGCGGATGAGTGGTGCCCACGCCATTGTCCGCACTCTTGAAGATTTGGGAACCGATCTTGTCTTCGGCATTCCAGGCGGTGCCGTGCTTCCGCTCTACGATGCTTTGCATACCTCGACCAAGCTGCGGCATGTGCTCACCCGTCATGAACAGGGAGCTGGACATGCTGCGGAAGGCTATGCGCAGGCTTCTGGCAAGGTGGGGGTGTGTATTGCCACCTCGGGGCCGGGTGCGACTAACTTGGTGACAGCGCTTGCCGACGCCAACCTGGACTCCGTCCCCATCGTCGCTATCACTGGCCAAGTGGGAAGCAATCTTTTGGGAACCGATGCCTTCCAGGAGGCCGATATCCGTGGTGTGACAATGCCGATTACCAAGCATAACTACATCGTGACGGATCCTAGGCAGATTCCCGCTGCTATTGCTGCAGCATTCCATTTGGCTTCTACAGGGCGCCCAGGACCGGTCCTAGTGGATATTCCGAAAGACGTTCAAAATGGCCACTTGGACTACTCTTTCCCAACCGAATTCGATTTGCCTGGATATAAGCCAACGACCAAGCCACACCACCGTCAAATCGCGCAAGCGGTTGAACTCATCGCGCAAGCAGAAAAGCCGGTTATTTATGCCGGAGGCGGTGTCATCAAGGCGGAGGCAGCACAGGAGCTGCGTGCGTTTGCGGAATTTACCGGAATTCCAGTTGTGACCACACTCATGGCCTTGGGATCTTTCCCGGAGTCTCATCCGCTGCATATGGGCATGCCGGGCATGCATGGCACCGTTCCGGCGGTCGCGGCGATGCAACGTGCGGATCTGCTCATTGCCATCGGCGCGCGCTTCGATGATCGAGTAACTGGGGATACCTCAACCTTTGCCCCTGAGGCCCAGGTGATTCATGCGGATATCGATCCTGCTGAAATCGGCAAAATCCGTGAGGTGGACGTGCCTATCGTGGGTGATGCGCAAAAAGTACTAGCGGGACTTTTAAAGGAATACCGTAAAAACTCCTCTCTGGATCTGCCGCAGACAGGTCCATGGCGGGACTACCTTGACGGACTCAAAGAGCGGTTTCCCCGTGGTTATGATCCCACTCCGGATGGGCAGCTAAATCCTCAATTTGTCTTGGAGAAGCTCAGTGAAACCGTAGGCCCCGAGGCAATTTATTGTGCCGGAGTGGGGCAGCACCAGATGTGGTCGGCACAGTTTATTGACTTTGAACAGCCGCGTTCCTGGATTAACTCCGGCGGGGCTGGAACCATGGGCTACGCGGTACCGGCAGCCCTTGGCGCTAAAGCAGCATGCCCAGATAAAGAGGTATGGGCGATTGACGGTGATGGCTGCTTCCAGATGACCAATCAGGAGCTAACCACCGCAGCTTTGGAGGGCTTTCCATTCAAGGTTGCCGTTATTAATAACGGCAACCTAGGTATGGTCCGCCAGTGGCAAAACTTGTTCTTTAATGAGAACTACTCCCATACAAAGCTGCGAGAGCGCGATGTCTATACCCCGGACTTTGTCCGCTTGGCAGAAGCGCTGGGGTGTGAAGCCATCCGGGTCACCTGCGAGGAAGAAGTGGTGCCAGCGATTGAACGGGCCCGTGCAATCAATGACCGCCCTGTGGTTATTGACTTCATCGTTGGAGAAGATGCCCAGGTGTGGCCGATGATTGGCGGTGGGGCGTCTAACGAAGAGATTCAATACGCCCGCGGTTTGCGCCCGCTATTCGATGAAACTGAATCGGCAGCAGAAAGTCCTGCCGATATCGACGAGACCATCCAGGAGGTATAGGCATGGCACCCACTGACGTTTCCCGGCATACCTTGTCGGTCCTGGTGGAAGACGTAGAGGGAATCCTGTCGCGGGTGACCGGAATGTTTTCGCGGCGCGGTTATAGCATCATTTCCCTGGTTTCCGCCCAAACGGAAAATCCGGGTATCAACCGGCTGACTATCGTGGTTGATGCATCCGAGACAATCATGGAGCAGGTAACTAAGCAGCTCAATAAAATTGTTCCGGTCATCAAGATAGTTGAGCTTGAGGCTGACGCAACCGTGGCGCGAGCTCTGATGATGGTCAAGGTGGCTGCAAATAATACCAACCGGCCCCAGGTTGTCGATGCCGTCAATATCTTCCGCGCTCGCGTGGTAGATGTGGCGCAAGAATCCGTGGTAGTAGAAGCGACTGGTACCCCGGGAAAGCTGGCGGCGCTACTGGATGTATTAGAACCTTTTGGTGTACTCGAGCTGGTGCAGTCGGGCGACGTGGCCTTAGGGCGTGGGCCCAAAGCATTGGCTCCGCCCCGAAATTAATGTCTCACTAGGTGGGCATTAAATCCCATACACTGATACAATAGTGGGTGGGACGTTGATTCATTGAACTTTCAATCACTACAGAATTGAGGATTAGGACATGGCAATTGAGACCTTTTATGACGATGATGCGGATCTGTCCATCATTCAAAACCGCAAGGTAGCCGTCATCGGCTACGGTTCCCAAGGTCATGCACACTCGCAAAACCTGCGTGACTCCGGCGTTGAGGTTGTTATCGGCCTGCGCGAGGGTTCCAAGTCGGCGGATAAGGCTGAGGAAGCAGGTTTTGAGGTTAAGACCGTGGCAGAGGCTGCTAAGTGGGCAGACGTCATTATGCTGCTGGCGCCAGATACCTCTCAGAAGCAGATCTTTGAAGAGGAAATCGCCCCTAACCTGGAAGATGGCAATGCACTGCTGTTTGGTCACGGTTTGAATATTCACTTCAAGCTGATTGAGCCGCAGGCCAGTGTCACCGTCGGAATGGTTGCTCCTAAGGGGCCTGGTCACTTGGTTCGCCGACAGTTTGTAGATGGCAAGGGAGTTCCGTGCCTCATTGCTACTGAGCAGGATCCGAAGGGTGAAGGCCATGATTTGACCTTGTCCTATGCCGCAGCCATCGGTGGTGCGCGTGCCGGCGTTATCCCGACTACCTTCGAAGCAGAGACGGTTACTGACCTCTTCGGGGAGCAGGCTGTCTTGTGTGGCGGTGTGGAATACCTGATTCGTACCGGCTTTGAGGTTCTGACTGAGGCTGGATACGAGCCAGAAATGGCCTACTTTGAGGTTCTCCATGAGATGAAGCTGATTGTGGACCTGATGTTTGAAGGCGGCGTCGCCAATATGAACTACTCGGTATCTGATACCGCAGAGTTTGGCGGCTACATTTCCGGTCCCCGCGTTATCAATGCCGATACCAAGCAGCGCATGAAAGACATCTTGTCTGATATTCAGGATGGCACCTTCACCAAGCGCCTGCTGGCCAATATTGAGGGCGGCAACAAGGAATTGGAGGACCTGCGCGAGGAATTTGCACAGCACGAGATTGAAAAGACCGGCGCTAAGCTGCGCGATTTGATGAGCTGGGTCAAGAACCCACTGGATGCTACGGCCTAGCACATAAGGCCACGCGAATAGCGCCAAACCCACGGTGAATTAGGGGTGTTCACCGTGGGTTTTTCTGAATTATCGGCAGGAAAGAATTAATCCTTGGGGGTAGGATGTCGGGCATGGGCTTTACGACGCCAAGTTATGATCTCAAAGACCTCTTTGCACGGATTAATCGCGGGGACATCCAGCTACCTGATTTCCAACGCAGCTATGCATGGGACGAAGATCGCATCCGTTCACTCATTGTTTCTGTGCTGCGCGGCTATCCCATCGGGGCGCTTATGGCACTTGATACTCGAAACGAAAAGATGCGCTTTCGCCCCCGCGCCCTCGCCGGCGCGCCGGATACCGGCGTTGACCCCGGCTTGCTCCTTTTAGATGGACAGCAGCGTTTGACCACGCTGTATCACTGCTTCAACGGCGAGGGCTTTGTAGACACAACTGACTTCCGCAAGAAGAAAATTCATCGCCGTTTCTTCATTGATATTCGAGCTGCCGTGCGGGGCGAGATTATGCCGGATGACGCCATCTTTGCAGTCGATCACAAAGGAAAAATTCGATCGCACTTCGCACCGACGATTGAGGGGGACATTCTTTCACGGGAAGACGCCCTAGAGAATATGTGCATTCCTGTTGCTTCACTATTGAGTGAAGATGGCGTTGGCATGCTCTTTGAGCTTGCATCGACCAAACAGGAATACAGCGCGGAGCTAGCAGCGTTTAATAATCGCATCGTTAGACCATTGTCCGGCTATGACCTGCCGATGATTCGGCTTTCCCGAGAAACAGAGCGAGCCGGCATCGGGTCAATTTTCGCGCAGGCAAATTCGGCAGGCCTGCAAATGGACGTATTCGATTTACTCACCGCAGTATTTGCTTCCGAGGATCCCACGTTCCACCTGGCCACTGATTGGCAAGAAGTGGAAAAGGATCTGCGTACGTCCCCAGCTTTGGACGGAATTGGGCGCACAGAATTTCTTTCTGCAGTATCGCTTTTAGTCTCCGGAGAAAAGGGCCGTGCTGGTGGGCAGCGCGAGGACATCTTAAAGCTGTCCCTAACGGAGTATAAGGCGGCGGCCAATGATTTACGCATTACTTTCCGTGAGGTATCTGAGTTTTTGGCGGAACGATGCATCCTTAATACGGATCAGGTTCCGTTTAATGAACAGATTGTTCCTCTAGCCGTCATCATTGCCCGCCTGGCTAAACGCGGGGGAGCGCTGTCTACCCAGCAATCGTGGGACCGCATGAACCAATGGTTCTGGTGCGGCGTCTTCGGCGAGCTTTATGGCTCGTCTGCAGTGCAGCTGCGCGCCGCTCGCGACGTGGATGAGGTCACCGAGTGGGTAGCGGGCGCAACGGATGAGGCCCCGAAGACTGTCACCGATGCCACCTTCCGGGAATCCCGTTTGCTCTCTGTGGATGATAATGACGGTGTATGGCATGGTCTCTATGCCCTCCTTATGGCGCGCGGCGCAAAGGATTGGCGCACAGGAAAGGCGTTTAATAGGCGCACATTTGAAGAGCTCAAGCCGGGCTTTTTCCCGGTGTTCCCGCTGAATTGGTGCAAGCGCCACGGAGTGGACCCCGTTTTGGCGGAGTCCGTGATGAACTACACCCCAATGGGCAAGCGAACTGAGGTAGTACTCGATGGCTTCGCTCCCGATCGCTACCTGCCGCGCGTTCAGTCCAAGTCCATCATGGAAGACAGGCAATTTGATGAGGTACTAGCGTCCCACGATATGAATTTGAATTACCTGCGGGCGTCACAGCCGCGAGAATTCCTAGCAGACCGTCGTCAACGGTTCCTTGACATCGTGGAATATGCTTTAGGTAAACCTGTCATCCGTGATGTGGATGAAGCAAACCTGTTTGGTGGAGAGGAAGGCCCGCAAGCTTTTGATCGCTAATTCTGTGCGCCTGACTGCCACAGTGCTTGTCGCATCGCTTGCATTAGCTGCCTGTGGCACGCCAGTTACTGAAACCAAACTGGTCAGGCGGGGATTGTCTGATTTGGATGAGTCTGAAATTGACCTCAATAAGGCCAAAGCGGAGAACCAAAACCGGCTGATTGACCCGAAATTTGACGGCAGATTCGTCATTGTCAATGACCCCATAGGCATCGAGGCTAGCCGCCTATTTTTTGAAGATTCCGATTCGCTCGTCCTCTTTACCGCGGATGATAAATCTATTCTGCGTGCAGCAACGTTGGCGGTAAACCAGCATTTGCCTGCGGTGCAGTATGACGACGCTAGGCGTTTGGAAATCCATAAGCTACTCACGGACCTGGGAGTACGACGCTTGGTGATTGTCGGCGATGTGCCGTGGACACAAACATCTGGGGACTTCGAGGTGATTAAGGATCCAGGTACGCACAAAGCGCTGGGAGAGTTTACGGCCTTCCAATACGGCTCCAAGGTGGTAGCTTCCCCTGAGCAAATGGTCAAAGATATTGCGCGATTGGACAAGACTCCCCAAGTGGAGCTGCGGCCCGCATGGGTGCCGTATGAAGGCGAACCTGAGGCTGATGGGAAAAAGAAGAAACCTGTCCCAGCACAGTCCCGCAGGGATGCCCAGATGGCGCCGAATATCATCGCGACAAAAGACAGTCCCATCGCGAACGTCATTACGGCTGCAGCCTATGGCGGCAAGGTGTTGGTGGTGCCGACTGTTGATCCATTGGAGGATAAGCACAGCATGGCCGCTGTTGCTGGCCTTACAGACGGTTCCTTAGTAGCCCTTGGACCGGAATTCGGTCGAGTGAAAGAATTTAAGGCAAAAATCAAGCAAGGCACTCCTTCCTGAACTACACTTCCTTGACACGCGGGAATTCCGCGTGCACCGCATCACACTTAAGCGAAGGAAGATATGTCGAAGCCGGTAGTCCTTATTGCCGATAAATTAGCTCAATCCACAGTTACGGCCTTGGGGGATTCAGTTGAGGTTCGTTGGGTGGACGGTCCAAACCGTGCGGAGTTGCTCGCCGCAGTTCCGGATGCAGAGGCTTTGCTGGTGCGTTCTGCAACTACTGTTGATGCAGAGGTTTTAGAAGCAGCTCCAAAGCTAAAAATTGTGGGCCGCGCAGGAGTAGGCCTAGATAACGTTGATATTCCGGCGGCTACGGAAAAGGGCGTCATGGTGGTAAATGCACCTACGTCTAATATTCACTCGGCGTGCGAACAGGCCATTGCATTGCTCTTGGCGACGGCGCGTCAGGTACCAGCAGCCGACCAGTCGCTGCGCGAGGGGGAATGGAAGCGTTCTTCTTTCAAGGGCGTGGAGGTATATGGAAAGACCATCGGTATTGTTGGTTTTGGACACATTGGTCAGCTCTTCGCACAGCGTCTGAAGTCTTTTGAAACGACCATCATTGCCCACGACCCCTATGCCAACCCGGCTCGTGCGGCGGCACTGGGCGTGGAACTGGTCGAATTGGAAGAGCTCATGTCTCGTTCCGATTTTGTGACCATTCACCTTCCGAAGACCCCAGAGACTGCCGGAATGTTTGATAAGGAGCTTTTGGTTAAGGCGAAGAAGGGGCAGATTCTCATTAATGCGGCTCGCGGCGGATTGGTGGATGAGGAGGCCTTGGCCGAGTCTATCGAACAGGGGCATCACCGAGGTGCGGGATTCGATGTTTTTGCTACGGAACCATGCACTGATTCTCCGCTCTTTAAGCTGCCGCAGGTCACCGTTTCCCCACACTTGGGAGCCTCCACTGTAGAGGCCCAGGACCGAGCAGGAACCGATGTGGCGGCTTCGGTGCTCAAAGCTCTCGCCGGTGAGTTTGTCCCAGATGCGGTAAACGTCTCCGGTGGGGCTGTAGGAGAAGAAGTTGCTGGCTGGCTGGATCTCGCACGCAAGCTAGGACTTACAGCTGGACGTCTGCTGGGGCAGGCACCCGTTGCCGTTGAAGTAGAAGCTTGCGGTGAGCTGTCTACCGAGGATGTAGAAGTTTTAGGTCTTTCTGCTGTCCGGGGTCTGTTTAGCGGCGTGACTTCGGAACCGGTGACATTTGTCAATGCCATGCAGATTGCGCAGAGCCGTGGGGTAGAGGTGGAGGTATCTACCAACGCGGAATCCAAGGGGCACCGCTCCTCCTTGCAGGTGAAAGTTATCGGTGCTGATGGAGAAACTTCCTCGCTGACCGGTGCGCTTATCGGCATCGATGGAACCGAAAAGTTTATCCGCATCAACGGCCGCGGCGTCGATATGCGCGCTACTGGCCGCAATCTCTTCTTCCGTTATGCGGATGCTCCGGGCGCGTTGGGAACGGTGGGCACCAAGCTAGGTGCTGCTGGAATTAATATCGTGGCGGCGGCGCTTACTCACGCTAAGCAAGAGTCTGACGCTGTCCTTATTTTGCGCGTGGATACCGAGGTGCCGGAGTCTCTCATTGCTGAGATTAATGCGGCATTGGGTGCAGAGTGCGAACAGTTAGATATGGACGCATAAAGCTGCTGGTGCAGAATCCGTGGAGCATATCCCGCGTAGTGTCAGGTAACTTCCTGCGCTGCGCGGGTCCTTTTTGATAGAGTTGGTTAAATCCACTCTATGAGAAGGGAATCCTACATAATGAAACTTGCGGTAATTGGTGGGGATGGTATTGGGCCCGAGGTAACGGCTGAGGCTCTCAAGGTGCTGCATGCCGTTCGCTCCGATATTGACACCACCGAGTATGACCTTGGTGCCCGGCGCTACCTACGCAACGGGGAGCTTCTCACGGATGCGGATTTAGCTAGTCTCTGCGAACACGATGCCATCTTATTGGGGGCTATTGGTGCCCCGGGTAAAGTGCCTCCAGGCGTATTGGAGCGAGGGCTATTGCTCAAGATGCGATTTGCGCTGGATCATTACGTAAACCTCCGTCCTTCCAAGCTGTATCCCACTGCTTCTTCGCCGTTGGCCGATCCTGGAGACATTGATTTTGTGGTGGTGCGCGAGGGCACCGAGGGGCTGTACTGCGGAAACGGTGGTACCTTGCGCGAGGGCACTGAGCGTGAGGTGGCTAGTGAGGTATCACAAAACACCCGCTTTGGCGTGGAGCGCGTAGTGCGCGATGCCTTTGCGCGGGCTGAGCAGCGCCGCAAGCACCTGACCTTGGTGCACAAAACCAATGTATTGGTCAATGCGGGTGGGCTGTGGCAGCGCACTGTCGATGACGTCGCCGCTGAGTTTCCAGAGGTTCAGGTGGACTACCAACATATCGATGCTGCGACCATTTATATGGTTACGGATCCGGCGCGATATGACGTAATAGTCACCGATAACCTTTTTGGAGACATTCTTACCGATCTTGCCGGTGCCGTAGTGGGTGGAATTGGCCTTGCTGCCTCCGGAAATATTGATGCTTCAGGAGTGAATCCCTCGATGTTCGAGCCGGTCCATGGTTCTGCACCGGATATCGCTGGGAAGGGGATCGCGGATCCGACAGCGGCTATTTTATCGGCGGCCATGCTCCTTCGGCACGTAGGCGATGAAGCCAATGCGCAACGGATAGAGGATGCGGTAGCGCAAGACGTTGCCCAACGCGGCGATGGGTCGGTGAAGACCACTGACGTCGGCGACCGAATTTCGCGCGCCCTAGCTACATAGGAGCAAACCTGCCCTGCACGATGCGCTTGCCGACGCCCCCGGATCCGAACGGTTGCTTTCATCCCCTCTTCCAAGGGCTTGCAATGGCGTTTGTAAGAACACCGCAATTTACTCAAATTAACTAATTAACACCGTAACCTTTGCACACATGTGAAGGTAACGATTGAGTAGGATTACCGCTATGCGTTTAGGACGAATTGCACACCCAGAAGGAATCTGTTTCGCCATTATCGATGGGCCGAAAGACGCCCCGATGCAAGAGCTAGTAGCAAAAGAAATTGCTGGCACGCCTTTCACTCCGCCGGAGCCAACCGGACGCGAGTGGAAGCTTAACGAGGTTCGCCTCTTGGCACCGACCCTGCCTACCAAGGTTGTGGCGCTGGGCCGCAACTATGCGGACCATGTTGCGGAAGTCTTCAAGAAGTCTGCCGATAGCTTGCCGCCCACCATCTTTATCAAGCCGTCCACCGCGGTCATCGGCCCGGATGCCGCGATCAAGATCCCAGACTATGCCACCAATGTAGAGTTTGAGGGTGAGCTTGCCGTAGTCATTTCCAAACCGTCGAAGAATATCAAGGCCGAGAACTGGCAAGACCACGTACTGGGCTACACCATTTGCAATGATGTTTCCTCCCGTGACCTGCAGTTCAAGGACGGACAATGGGCTCGTGCCAAGGGGATCGACACTTTCTGCCCGCTCGGCCCATGGATTGAGACGGATCTGGACAGCTTGAATCTGGATGACCAGAAGATTAATGCCTACCTGACACACGAGGGCTCTCGTGAGCAAAAGCAGGATTCCAATACGGACCAGATGATTGTGAAGATGGGCGGCATCTTAGAAGAGATTTCCGCCGCCTATACCTTGCTTCCCGGCGATGTCATTACTACTGGTTCACCGGCGGGCACCGCTCCGATGGTGCCGGGGGATACCATCGAAATCGAGATTCCAGGGCTGGGAACCCTGCGCAATTCCATCGACCGTGCATAACTCCCACCAGAGCGAGCATCGCCCCTACGTTCCCACTCCCGCGGAAATGGAGGAGCGGTACCGCAGCACTGATCGCGTGTGGTCAGGAAAGCCGAACTCCACCCTTGTCGATTATGCTGCGGAGCTTGCGCCTGGCTCTGCCCTGGACATTGGCTGCGGAGAAGGCGCGGACGCGCTCTGGCTTAAAACCACGGCTAGGATGTGTTGGGCATTGACTTCGCCCCGACGGCCGTAGCCCGCACTCGCGCCCTCGGCGTTGCCGCACAGGTTGCTATGTTTAGTGGCTTTAGCCATGAGCCCTTTGACTTGGTAAGCGTCCACTACGGTGGGATACGCGCAACGTCGGAAGAGGTCGAAAAGCTTGAGCACTTGGTAGCTCCAGGGGGAACACTGCTTTTTGTTCACCACGATATTGAGTCCACAGAACTGGCGATGCCGGAATGGTTGGCGCACAACCTGCAGGAATTAAAAACTATTACCCTAACTCGCCAGGAGCGCCACCTGGCTGAAGGTGCAGGTGCGCACCACCGCACCGACGTCGTGCTCGTCGCCAAGCGCGTGGGCTAGAGGCTTAGCGCCTTCAAAATGGTGCGCAGCTTAGCGGTGGTTTCTTCCAACTCCGCTTGGGCATCAGAATCGCCGACGATGCCTCCACCAGCCCAAGCGCGTGCGGAGAGTCCATCGCCGGCAACCTCTGCGCAGCGAATGGCTACCATAAATTCGCCGTCACCTGAACTATCGCACCAGCCGACCGCGCCGGCATAGAAACCACGGTCAGTCTCCGCAGTCTCAATAAGGGCTTGGGCGGCTTCGGCCGGGGTGCCACAGATAGCCGGTGTGGGATGGACCGCTAGGGCAAGCTCGAGCGCGGTCAAGTCTTTATCCTTGAGCGTTCCGGAAATCGGCGTGCCAAGGTGCCACATTTCATTGGTGCTTATCAGTTGTGGGACGTCCGGAATATCTAGTCGCTCGCACAATGGGGTGAGCGCCCGGCGCAGGTGGTCGACCACAAAAGCGTGCTCGTGGAGATCCTTGGAAGAATGCAAGAGGTCCTGTCCTGCGAGGTGATCCTCGGCCGCCGAGGCGCGGCGCGGAGACGAACCCGCCAAGGGAAAGGCTGACACAGTCGAGCCTTGACGCTTGACTAGAACCTCCGGGGAGGAGCCGACAAGCATCGCGCCCGGCCTTCCAGCGGGGGAGAGATCAGCAATGAACCCGTCACGGTTGGCAGAGAGATCGATAAGGCGCGCCGCCACGAGGCGCGGATCGATAGCTTCAGGGAATTCGATGTCTACCGCGCGGGCCAGAACTACCTTTTCTAGTTTGGAGGTTTCAATCGTGCCGATGGCTGCCTCCACGCGGCGAAGGTGTTCCTCAGGCTCTGGATCGAAGCCAACTACGCGGGAGCTTAAACTCTGGTTGCGATAATAGGCGTGCGGTTCCAGCGGGCCCTCTTCGCGGATGATGGCCTCCGGTACGGTTAGTGCCGCGGGGGTGTCCGAATCGAAGGGGATCGCACCGACGACCATCTCTACATCCTTGCTGCGGAGAGCGGAAATTGCCGCATCGGCGTCATTAAAAGCGTGGCGCGCACCTTGGGTACGGACAGACCCCGTTGCCCGTGAGAGCAAAAAATCGGGGGCGGTGCTTGGTCTGTCTTCGTGCATGAAAATATAGCTTAATGCCTTGGGCTTTTCTTACAGAATTGAGTGTGCACTGGGCGTGTAAACAGTGTCTTTAGTGAAAAATGTGGTTAGTTTTAACCTTGTGGCTAATGTTACTAATTTTCTTCGCTATTTCCTTTACCTGATTGTTGTTGGTGTGCTGGCTTGCGGGGCGCTGCTGAGCGTGTCTCCTGCCCACGCGCAAGAAGCGCCTGCACCTGCACCTGCGCCGGCCCCAGCGAACGCACCACAGCCAGCACCGGCACCAGCACCGGTACCGGGGCCGGCACCCGAAAACGCGAAGCCGGTTATCCCGCAGCCAGATGGATCCCACCTCGTTCCAGAAGGCGTGAAAGAATCCACCCCGGCACCAGCAGATAAAGGTGCTGACCAAGACAACCCGGCACCTGCTCCAGAGGGATCATCGCTTCCGGAGCCGGCGCCGCGGCCAGCGATGGTAGATGCCAGCATCAACCCCAACCCGCCATTTAAGCCGGGCTCCATACAGTCGCTCACTATGGAGCACGAGGGAAAGACCCGCAGGTATCTATTGCGCATTCCCAATAACTATTCGCCGGAAAAGGCTGCGCCTGTACTTTTCGGCTTCGGTGGATGGGGAGATTCCCCGGAAAACTATTCCAGCTACGCACGCATGCAGACCACTGAAGCCAATAACGAGGCAATCATCGTCTACCCGGAGGGTTTTGAGCGTGCTTGGGAGGCAGCACCTTATGCCAAGACGCGCGATGGTGAGGACATCCGCTTCATCAAACGCATTCTTGACTCTGTGGACAAGGACTACCACGTTGACCGCAACCGCGTGTACGCCATGGGTATGTCCAATGGCGGCGGCTTTACCTCAGTGCTGGGCTGCCACGCCCAAGATACCTTCGCCGCTGTAGCCATGGTCTCGGGTGCTTTTTATAACCCGGTCGAGGTCAACTGTGCCGATGCGCCGATGAGTACCCTCATCATGCATGGCGTCAATGACAAGATGATGACCTATGAAGGCGGTGACCGGCACGAGGCTGGCTACTTGCCGGTGCGCACCGTGCTTGGCGGCTACCTGAAACGCAATCGATGCGATATGACCTTCCAGGCGACTCCAGAGGCTGGCGGTTCCGAACGCCTGAACTTCAACGGTTGCCAAAAGGACGTACTGCTGGTCAAGGTTCCAGAAGACCACACCTGGTTCTGGCAGCCAGATACTCCAAAGGTGGTCTGGGACTTCCTCTCGTCCAAGACCAGGGTATAAAAACAGCGGCTCTTAGCCACGGATGAGGCCCAGAGGAGAGATCCTCCGGGCCTCGTTCTATGGTTGGCCGATAACTAGCACTGCGCTAGTCGACGCGCGGCAAGTGGGCCGTGGCATCATCGGCCGGCTGCTGCGCTGGGGCCTTCTTCTTGCGGAAGAACCGGACATAGACCAGCAGGCCGATTCCGAGCACCAGAGCGAATGCGCCTAGTCCGGCTAAAAGGCCCGCCCAGAAGCTGCTTTTAGCCAGGGTGGCGGTATACGCAGCGGCATTAGTCAGTACATTTCCAGTGTTTTTGCCTTCCGCAGCGCCGGCATCCGGCACCCTCTTTGCACCAGCGGTGCCTGCGGCCTTGCCCTTGGTACGCTTTGCGGACTTTGCGTCCCGAGAGCCGGTGGACTTTTTGGCCGTCGAGTGGGAAGAACCGCTGGTGGAAGCAGAACGGTGCGAGCCCGTGCCAGCGCCTCCGCTTTTTCCGGATTTCGCAGTGGAGGCAGAATCATTGACACGGCTAGTCGAATGGTGGGTCGTAGCCCCAGAACCAGCACCAGACTTTCGCGTAGTACCAGAGGCGTGAGCCGAACCCGTGGACGGCGTCTTATGTGGCGCTCCATCCTTCCCAGCGTCTTTTTCCTTGGTGCGGGAGGGCTGCTTGCGCTTGCCCGCGCTGTCCTCGTCAGAACCCTTCTTGTCTTCTTGTGGCTTGCCACCTTCTAGGAATTTCTGGCCCTCCTGCAGGGTATTGTCGAGTTCTTTGTCTAGCCCGGCGATGGCTTTGTCTACGTCTTTGACGTCTTTTTCCAGTTGCTTGGGGCGGCTATTTGAGTCGCCACCGTTGCCGGAAGCACCATCCGCATCGGTATAGTCCACGCCGCATAGATCTTTCGCATCTGCCTGCTCTCCGACGAGGAAGCCAGTATGCAAGTGGTGTCGGGTGCCGTCGGGAAGCTCAAAGGTAAAACTCACCGCGTAAGTACCCGGCTCGGTAAAGGCAAAGGCCGGGTGGGAATGGGAGTTGCCGGGGTAGTCCCAGGCAGAGCCATCGGCAGTGTCCATAAGCACCTTGGGGTCACCAAGATTCACCTGGTAGGCCAAGATGCGGCCATCCTCGGGGCCCTGTGCGATAGCCATGCTCAAGGTAGCGGTGTCTCCAGCGGCGAGGAGATCCTGAGACAGCTCTTGGGTATTAAAACCTAGCCAAGGAGCATCGGGGTCTTGCGTTTGCGGCAGAATCCAACCTTCATCGGGCAGGGAAGAATCACCGAGCTCTGATAGCGGTTGTTTAAGGTCATCAGATACCTCAATGGCAAAGGACTCAGAGTCATGCTCGACGCCCTTATCATCATCTTTCACCGTGAAGCTGAGATCACCGGAATCGCCGCTGAGCGCCATGTCCTGGTGGCCCTTGGTGATGAGGTCGAAGTCGCTGGAAGAGCATTCCGCGGTGGATTCTTCGGCATATGCGGTGGCGGGCTCGAAGGGTTCTACTCCCGCTCCCGGAAGGGCGCCGAGGCTAATAAGTCCGGCGGCGCCAAGGGCCACCGCGGTGCGGCAGACAGGTTTCATGAGGAGACGGATTCCTTTCGTGGGGTGGGGTGTGGGGCGTCGGAAAGCGAGGCACCTGCGTGCTTGCGGGCGCCGAGCAGTGGGTGGATAGCCCAAACGCCCAAGAAAATGACGGTGAGGGTGAGCACGATGGTGGCGCCGGCCGGCAGGTCAATGGCCCATGCTAGGTAGATACCGAGGAAGCTAGATAGCGCGCCAATGAGGGCGGATAGCCACATCATGGTCGTGAGGTTTGCGCTAAGTAGGCGTGCCGTCGCGGCCGGAGTGATAAGCAGTGCGAGGACCAAGATATTGCCGATCGTGCTTACGGAAATGACCACTGCGGCCGTGACGCACAGGTACAAAATGATATCCAGCACAAAGACGGGCAAGCCCATTGCGCGAGCGGTTTCCCGGTCCAAGCACGTGGCATTGAGCTGGGGGCCAAAGGCTATAACGATGGCGATAACCACGGCACATACGCAGGCCGCGATGATGATATCGGTGCGGGATACGCCGGTGAGTGAGCCGAAGAGGAAGCTTGTCAACGAGGCACTATAGCCATCGGTGCGCGAGATGATCACCATGCCCAAGGCGAAGGCCGCGGCGAAGAAGATACCGATGATGGAATCCGCTCGTACGTGGCGACGCTGCGAAAAGGCGGCGATGAGCAAGGCCACAACCGCACCGGCGACTGCGCCACCCACGAGCACCGAGGCTTGCAGGGCGAAGGCAATGGCTAGGCCAGGAAATACCGCGTGGGAGACGGCATCGCCAATAAAGGCCATGCCGCGCAGCACGACATAGCAGCCGATGACGCCGCACACGATGGCCGCCAGCAAGGAGATGCCTACCGCGCGAGCGAGGAAGTCAAGGTGGGGATTGACCAGGTCGCGCAGGAAATCGAGGAAGGAAATTTCTATCATGCGGAGACTCCAATGGCAGAAAGCAAAGGCGAACCGGCACGCACGCCAAAGGTGTGCGTCCACGGATCCGTCTGGCGAAGAAGGCGCGAAGCGGAATCATCGGCTACCACGGTGCCGTTAAAAAGAATGAGGCGGTGGCAGGAATGTGCGGCTTCAGAAAGGTTATGAGTGGACATAATGATGGAGGTGCCGCGGTGGGAAAGCTCTTCAAAAAGCTCGAGAAGCGATTCGGTATTGGGCGCATCTAGCCCGGTAAAGGGCTCATCGAGCAGCAGCACGTGTGGTTGTGTGGCGAGGGCCCGGGCGATGAGCACGCGCTGGCGTTGACCACCGGAGAGTTCTTCGATGGGGCGGGTAGAAAATTCTTCCATGTGAACCAAACGAAGCGCCTCTGCCGCCGCGGCGTGGTCCGTGGCGCGCGGTCGCTTGAGCCAGCCGATAAGGCCGGTGCGGCCGCTGAGAACGGTGCGATAGACATTGATGGGAAAGCCCCATTCCACCTCGTGGCGCTGGGGAACATACCCCACAGTGCCGGAGATGCTGCGAGTTCCGGAGGAAGGAATAAGCCCTAAAATCGCGCGCATGAGAGTGGTCTTACCAGCACCATTGGGCCCGAGGAGCCCGATGAATTCGCCCGGGCAGACGGTGAGGTTGGCATCGGTGATGACGCTGCGATGCGAGAGCGAGACGTTGAGATCAGCAACGGAAATAAGCGGTTTAGCCACGGTTATCGCCCCGCTTGGCTGAACGCAGGGCGAGTCCCAGGGCCAGTAGCAGTACTACGGCGCCGACACCGGCGAGGACAAAAACCCAGGTGGGAATAGAGGAGCCCGCGGTCTGGGCATCGTCTGGATTCCAGGTGGTGTCCTGGGCCGCTTGGACGTCGGCATCATCACCCACGGCGAAGGTGAGTACGCCATCGGTGCTGAAATCAGCACCGTCCTTGGTCTTGCCCTTTACCCTGATGCCTACCTGATGGGTGCCTGGCTCCGTAAACGTCCAGTTGGCGTGGGTGTGGGTATTGAGGTCTACCCAGAAGTCCTCGTCGCTCTTCTGCGCGGTGGACCACAAGAGCTGTGGCGCTTCGAAGCCGCCGTTTTGCAGGAAGAGGGAGAAATCGCCTGGCCCGGAATGGCCGAGGAATTCCATGGTGACTCCACGATCGGCGGCGTCGACAAGTGAGGGCGCCTGGGTATTCCACCCCAGCCAGGGAACACCGACTTGTTCGGTTTGGGGAACTACCCAGACCTTATCGCCGGATTCAGCGCCAACGAAGCCAAAGTCATCTGTATCGGGAAGGGTTTGCTGTGCCTTATCGCCCACGGAAAACACGAGGTCATCCAGGTGACGCCAGACTGGCTTATCGCCGGCATCATCGCGGGCCATAAGTTCAGAATCCGTGCCATCAAGCAGGGCACCAACGTCTACGTGACCGGTATCGATGACCTTTTCCTCGCCCTGTGGGGCAACGCGTTCATCGGCGCCGACCACCTGGGCGAGGTCGCCCGCCCAAGCAGGACTGGTAGAAAATGCCAGGCCTGCAGTAAGGACGCAGGCGGCGGTGCGGGTGGCGGTACGAGTAGCGAATTTAAGCATTTTTATCTCCATCGGTGGGGTTGGGGGTCAGGCAGCGCTGAAGGGAATCAGCGTTAAATTTCATAAGGTCGATATAGGAGCTGACGGTGTCATCGAACGTGTCGCCGTAGATGGGGCACAGCTCCACGCCTTGCTCCGCTGCAGCCTGCTTCAATGTCTCGGCGCTTGCCTGCTGCACGGGTTCTACAAACACGGCTGGCAGATGTAGGTTCTCCAGCGTGCGACGCAAGGAAATGACCTCGCGCGGGGAAGGCTCGATGGCCGGATTGGGAGTGACGAAGCCGGCCACCGACATGTCATATCCTTGCTCCAGATAGGCGTAGCCGTGGTGGGTGGTCACGAGGTGCCGGTTTTCTTTAGGGATAGAAGAAATGGCGCGGTCAACATAGGTATCCGTATTCCGCAGGCGCTGGGTGTAGGCCTCCGCCCGTTGGCGGTAGGACGCCCCGTGAGAAGGATCTGCTTGCGCCATTTCCTCGGCAATGACATCGACGTAGGCGATGGCGTTGTCCACGTTGTGCCATAGGTGCGGGTCCACCTCGCCGTGGATGTGTTTTCCTAGGACCGCTTGCGGCAATAGGTAGGTATCCGCGCCCGGCCTGCCCAGGAAGCGGTAGGCAGGATCAGGCGGAATGGGCTGCAGCACTGAAGAGGAGATGGACATCACGGTGGTGGCAGGGTCGAAACGCTTGTCCTGATCGCGCAAGTCAATGCTGTGTTTGGCTAGGTCACCTGCAATATCCAGGTGTCCGGAATCTATCACTTGCATGCCTTTAGGTGGGTTTACTCCCACGGCCACAGTGAGGTGTTGGACGTCGGTGCCCTCTGCTTGGAACCCGAGGTGATAGATCCCTGGCTGGGAAAATCCCCAAGAGACATGCGTGTGAGCGTTGGCCGGCAGGGTCACTGAGTCTTCTTTTTCATCGATGCCATCGGCCGAGTTAAAAAGGACCTCCGGGGTGCCGAAGGTAGAGACCACATAGGCGGCGACGTTACCTGGTCCGTCGGCAGAGACCATGCGGAAGTCCACTCCGGAAGAGCGCTGTTGTGCGCCGCTGATACGCAGGCCCAGCCAAATTGCCTCGAGCGAGACATCTTCTACCAGCGGCACGAGAGTGGCACCGCGGGTGGAGGCAGCATCGGCGACTTCCACCACGGGGGCATCGGTGGATTCGTGCAGTGTATCGATGAGAGACTGCGGCTCCAGCAAGTAGCCATTGCTCAGCGCCAAATCGGCATTGGCAACATCGCGGACCGTGCGCAGCGTTGGCTCAAAGGTATGCGGATCTTTTCCACTGGGGATAAGGTTTTGTACGCGGGCATCTTCTCCCGCAATGTTGCGCGCGAGATCCGCGAGGATCGGGGTGGTGGCCACCACGGTGAATTTCTCTCCGTCTCCAGCATCCAACGCGGCCGAGGGGGCACAACCAGTGGCTAGCAGGCAGGAGCCCAGCAGCGCGCCTATGGTCCGAAGCCTGCCTCTATGGGAAAGCGCACGCGCCATTAGTCCGCTGCCTTAGCTACAGCTAGGCGGGCAATGCCTAGGCCGAGGAAAAGCATGCCCAAGCCCAGTGCTCCGATGCCAAAGGGAACAATGGGAGTCCCCGTATTGGCTAAAGAACCGCCCTTGCTAGGGGCCTGCGCGGCCTGGCCAGTGCTTGTTCCGGTGCTTGTGGTAGAGCCACCAGCGCTTGCCGACGCCCCACCTGCTGCAGCACCATCCCCGCAGTCTCCGCCCTCCGGATTTACCGCAGCGCCTAGGTCGAAGTGCCCGTTGTCAAAGGCTTCCGCCGGCTTGTCGCCGCCGACCACGAAGTGAAGTGTCGCTTCGCCGGCGACTTGCTTGCCCTCATCGGTCTTGGCCACCTGGCGGATGGTGACGTCATAGGTGCCCTGCGCACCAAAGACCCAGTTGGGGTGCACGTGCGTATTGGGGGCAATCGAATAGGTGCCCTCCGCCGCATCGGCATTGCCTCGGAACCACTCATCGCCCACAATCTTTCCCAGTCCGCCCTGGGAGTAGACCATCATCGGGCCAGGGCCCTTGAAGCCTGCTAACTCCCAGGTGACATCGCCAGGGATATTCTCGCGCATGGTCGGACTTTGGGTATTAGCACCGAGCCACGGCACGCCATCGACCTGGGTAGAACCAATCATCCACGCCTGACCAGCTGGCACTGGGCCTACCTCTTGGGGCAGATCGACGCTGGATTTATCGGAGAGATAAAAGGTAGCGCCATCAGCATCGCGCCACTGGGAAGGAGAGACAGTATCGTCCTTGATTTGCGGCGTCATACCCGGGGTGCACTCTTTATCCGTAGCTGCACCGGATTTATCTGCGGCTGCAGCGCCGCCCTTGTCTGCTGAACGCGGGGTGCTCGTAGCTTCTTGGTCATTGCTAACCTCGCCAGTATCAGCCGATCGATCCGCTGCGGATGCATCGCCGCCGTCGCCCACCTCCCAGGTGTAGGTCACAGCATTGCTGGATTCGCCGTTGGAATGGGCTTGCACCGTCATGGTGTACGTGCCGGCCTCGCTAAAGGCCCAGTTGACGTGCCGGTGAGCAGGATTGGGCTGGTTGATGACCTCGCCGCTGGTGAGCTCCATTGAGCCGGAATCGGTCACCGTCTTCACATCGCCAAAGCCGCTCGTTTCAAAAACATACACTGAACCAGGTCCAGAGACTTCGGCGAATTCTAGGTCAACGTTGTCAAAGCCGCCATCGCGTGCAGGCTGGGTATCCCAGCCCGGCCAAATGATGCGTTGATCCTGGGTCTGCGGCAGGAAATAGGTGGGCTGGCCGATCTCCGGCACGGCCTCGGTGGCATCGGACCAAGCGTCCTCCACAACCTTGAGCACCACATCATCGCCGGAGCGTGGAACGCCCGATCCAGTGATGTCTTCCTTCATTGATAGGTGTAGCTGACCGTCTGGGGCCGTGACATAAAAGGCGTCTACGTGGCCAGAGTCGAAGACCTCATCAAAGGCAAGTGCCGCGGCGGGGGAGAAGAAGGCCAGTGCTGTGGCAAAGACGGCGGCGAATACGTGAATGAATCGGCGCCGCAGCGGGACGCGCCGAGGGGCAAAGGAGGGTGAATGATGCATTGTGGTTTCCCGTCTAGTTGGTGGGGTAGAAGAGGCTTAGAAGTTGAGGCCGAAGCGTTTGCGGATGAGGTCCTCGTTATCGCGGAAGAAGTTATAAAAGGCCTTGAAAACCACCACGAGAACCGCTGGGAGGACCAGACTCCACGGGCTAAACGAGGACCCTGTGGGCTCTTCTGGCCTTCCGGGGTGAGCTGGCTTGTCCGGCGTATCTGGGGTGGATGGTTGGGTGGAAGGCTCCTGGGAAGGCTCCGCGGAAGGCTTATCCGTTGGATTTTCGCTGGGCTCTCCGCTTCCGGCCGTGCCCGGCGCGCGGAAGGAACAGGAATCCAACGTCTTATCGCCCACGGCAAAGGTGAGGGTTTGGGGCGCGGACTTTAGCTCCTTGCCGTCTGTGCCCGTGGCCGTATAGGTGGCCTCAAAGGTGTACAAGCCAGGCTTGGAAAAGGCCCAGTGCGTATGGGTATGGGCCGGAAAGTTGGTTTCGATGGTGTAGTCTTTAGCCGCAGAATTGGCGAGGACCGAAAAGCCCTTGCCATGGGTGCCATCGATGAATGCGCCCCACTCGGCGCCGTCCGGCGTGGAGGTGGGCTTCAAGTTGAGATTGACGGCATTGTCCTTGGTTAAGGAATAGTCCAGATCCTGGGTGTTATAGCCTGGCCAAATGATGTTTTGGTCCTGGGTTTGCGGCAGGTGATAGAAGCGCTCACCGGGCTTTCCTAGAAAATCAAACTCCTTGCCCGCGAGCTTCTTATTGCGTGGGGTAAGAGCATTATCGTGTACACCGAGTACAACGTCATCGAGTTTGCGGTCAACAGATTTCTTGTCTACCTGCGCCGTGTCATCGCGCAGAACGGTTGCAAAGCCTCCCTCGGCAGGCTGGGCCTTGATATCTACATGCCCACGGTCTAATAGGTACTTCTCGCTGCATTGTGCATTGCCGGTTTGCGGTTTTTCGGTGCCTGGCTGCGGCGCTGAAGACGGAGTACCTTGCTCGCCGGGAGTAGTCTCCGGTTCGTCAGTGGAAGTAGAAAACTTCCCATTGACTTCATAATTTTCGCCGAAAGCAAAGGACTCGGTGATTACGCTGCTGGCATGTCCGGCCTTCAGAGTGGAATGGGGGAAGAGGTCAACCTTGGCAAAATAGCCCTTGAAGTACTCGCCCTCATCAAAGGAGACCTCGCCGTGGCCATTAGTAATAGGGGTTTCCAGATCCACGGTGGGGTATTTCGCCCCTTTGGTGTCATAGAGCCCGCCGGTGAGTAGGCCGTTGAAGTTTTTATCTTCGGTATCCACCACGATCTTGGTGCCGCCATCGCCCTGCTTGCGCATGCGGATGGTGTAGCCCAGTTCCTTTAGCTCGGTTTCCTGGGTGGGGGCAAGCTGGCGCGGCTGGGAGGTTTCCTGCCACGTATCAGCGGCGGCAGAAGAATCGGTGTGGCTGGATTTACCGGGTTGGAAGTCAAGAGGTTGGGATATCCAGCGTGGGGCATCACCCTCTGGGGTAAATACAGCCTGCACCTGGGAAGGGTCGGGGCCCATGTATTCGTCCCACTGAGCATGCCCATCCTTAACGGGAAGGTCGGTGAGGAAGTAGCCGTCGATAAGCAGCGTAAGGGTGCCTTGCGCCTTGTTCTTGGCATCGAAGGAGATGGTGGTGAGCTTGTCATCACCGTCTTTTTCGGGATTGGACTTCGGCGCCATGCGCAGGCTGTAGCCTGCAGCAGCGGCGTTACCGGCTGCGGATTGTGCGAAGCGTTCCTTGAGGCTCGGCGTCTTTTCTTCTTTGGGTTTCTGCCCGCCCACTTGGATGGTGGTGGTCTGTGGCTCATTGGCTATGAGCTGGCCGTCCTTTCCGCGCGCACTAGTGCGGTAGGTCAGGCGGTATCGTCCGGGCTTGGTAAACAGCGTGGAGTTGTGCGTATGCGTGCCGGCAACAAGGTAAGCAGAGTGCGGCGAATCCGGGAAGGAACCGAGCATGCGGTGCAGCTGGGTGCCGGCCTCATCATCTTTATTGGTAAAAAGCTCTACCTCGCCGGGGCCATCGACGCTGAGCAAATCAAGGAACGCGACCCCGTCACGGAATTTGTCCGTGGGCAAGGAGGTATCGGCGCCAAAGCCCAGCCAAATGGGTGAAGTATTGCCGGATACTTGGTGCGGCGCTGTGTAGTAGGTTGTACCAGGTGCCCCAATGTAGTCTTGCGTCCCGTTTGCCGGAAGCGTATAGAGATACTGGTTGCTGTTATCCGTGGCGCTGTAGCCCTTGCCCACCCAGGCAACGGTGTCGGCTATCGGGGGCTCTTGACCGCCAAACTCGGACTTTAGGACGAAATCGTTGTTCTCCCAGAAAGACTTGGGGGAGTCAACGTGGGTATTGGTAGCGATGTGCTTGCCATCATCCGGGCCCGCGACAGCCGTGGCGGGAGCGATTAGCGCCAACGTGCTCAGCGTGGCAAGGAAACGGGTGCGTGGGGAAGCCACAGTTGGGAAGGCCTTTCTACAGTTCTCACAAGTTCACCAGAAACTATAGAAAATGATTCCCATAACCTGTTAGACCTAATGGAAGTCAGTTTCATTGACCTGTGGTTTTGTAGTGAAACCTGTTTCCAATTACCCCAATTTGCGTGTAGGAATAAACTGCAAACCGCTACGCGCCGGGCAGGTTTCAGGGGCGCCTGGGCTGGTGCGGACTGGAATCGGCGGCTCCACTACGATGGTGGGCATGACTGAAGTACGCGTTAGATTCTGTCCATCCCCAACCGGCACACCGCACGTAGGCATGGTGCGCACCGCACTATTCAACTGGGCCTACGCCCGTCATACCGGCGGAAAGCTGGTATTTCGCATCGAGGACACCGATGCCGCCCGTGACTCTGAAGAGTCCTACCAGGCCATCATTGATTCCCTGACCTGGCTCGGGCTGGGCTGGGATGAGGGCATCAATGTCGGTGGCCCGCACGAGCCTTACCGTCAGTCCCAGCGCATGGACATCTACAAGGAAGTCCTAGACAAGCTCATCGAAGGTGGCTTTGTCTACCCGGCATATTCCACCGCCCAAGAGGTAGAGGAGCGCCACAAGGCGGCTGGCCGTGACCCGAAGTTGGGCTATGACAACTTTGACCGTGATCTCACCCAGGAGCAGATCGACGCTTTTGAGGCCGAAGGCCGCAAGCCGGTGTGGCGCCTACGCATGCCGGATCAGGACTGGACCTGGACTGACTTGGTCCGCGGGGAAATGACCTTCAAGTCTGAAACCCAGCCGGATTACGTGGTTGCTCGTTCCAACGGTGCGCCGCTCTACACCCTGGTTAACCCGGTGGATGATGCCCTAATGCGCATCACCCATGTGCTGCGCGGTGAAGATCTGCTGTCTTCTACTCCGCGGCAGCTCGCGCTTTACGACGCCCTGCAGAAGATCGGCATTGCCGAGTTCACTCCAGAGTTTGGTCACCTACCGTTCGTGATGGGCGAGGGTAATAAGAAGCTCTCTAAGCGTGATCCGCAGTCCAACCTGTTCAACCACCGTGATAATGGCATTATCCCGGAGGGCATGCTTAACTATCTCTCCCTGCTAGGGTGGTCGCTGTCTGCAGACCAGGATATTTTCAGCATGGAAGATTTGGTGAAGAACTTTGATGTCCACGATGTGCTGGGGAATCCGGCCCGCTTTGATCAGAAGAAGCTCGAGGCTATCAATGCCGACCATATCCGCCAGCTGGAACCAGAAGAGTTTGCCTTCCGTCTGCGCAACTACCTGACGGAATACACCGACTTTCCGGCCGACTATGACGGCGAGAAATTTGCCTTCGCGGCAGATCTGGTACAGACCCGTATCAAGACGCTTTCCGATGCTTATGGCCTCATGAGCTTCTTGGTTACCCCAGATGCGGAACTTCAACTCGATGAGAAGGCAGCGAAGAAGAACCTCAAGGAAGAGGCCGTGCAGCCTCTGGAGGTAGGTATTGAAACCCTCGAAGGCGTTGCCGAGTGGAAGACCGAGAATATCGAGGCGGCCCTTTCCCAGGCGCTTATTGAAGACCTAGAGCTGAAGCCTCGTAAGGCTTATGGTGCGCTGCGCGTAGCTATTTCTGGTGCCCAGGTTTCCCCACCGCTCTTTGAGTCCATGGAGCTGCTGGATAAGGAATCTACCTTGGCCCGCCTGCGTGCCGCACGCGAGGTGACTCCCTACGTCCCGGCGGCGCAGTAGGTAACGCTGCGGCAAGCGCTGCAGTCAACGCTGGGATTAAGAACTCCTCTCGCGTTAGCGCGGTGGATGACGGCTGAACTACAGCACTGTCATTCACCGCATTTTTAATGCCGCCTTTATGGGCTGAAAAAGCGTTATGCGCTGGCGATTTGGCAGTTTACGCGAAGATCATTATAGTTATTACACGTTGCAGCGAGCAAGGGAGAACGGCTGAAAGGCAGTTAGCTTCCCTAGCGAGTTAGCAAATGGCCTATGGTGTAATTGGCAACACAGCGGTTTCTGGTACCGCCATTCTAGGTTCGAGTCCTGGTAGGCCAGCAGTGAAAATGCTTTAAACGGCAGGCTCACTAGTTCTATGCCCCGTTCGTCTAGCGGCCTAGGACGCCGGCCTCTCACGCCGGTAACACGGGTTCAAATCCCGTACGGGGTACAAAGACCTCCAGCTTAGCGCTGGAGGATTTTTCATATCCGAGTCGGTATCCTTTCGGGGCTTAAAGGGGAAGGTATCGATTGTGAGGTGTCGTCTAAAGGCCACGTGGAGATGTGGTCAAGCATGGGGGACTGGTTATAACCTAACCCCGGACCATTGGTAGCTTTCGCGCAGGCAGCGACGCGCCGCCGATAAGACCAGGGTTAAGACCACCGCGAAGTTGTGCAAACCCCTTCCAGTCCTGCAAGTACAGGCATAGACTGCAAGTACAGCAGAAAACAGACAGAAAGGAGAGCGGGTGACAGAAATCGAAACGCACCACAGCGAAGGCGCACAGGCCGAAAGCATAGCCAGGTAGTAACGCTATAATCCACAACTTCCTTCCCACCAACATTTGTACGAAGTATAGGAGCCTGCAGTATATGCACTTCGACGCACAGCGCCATCCCGAGTCCTACTAGCACAGCGTTCTCGGCCACGGACTATCCACAGATTGCCTGCGGAATAACCACTGATTCGATCCGCACCTCGGCCATGAAGAAACCTCACTGCAGTAGAAGACTCGGGACCCTTTTCGTTTTCCTAGCCTCCGCCCTCAAAACCGCCCCTAAGCGTGCGATTTGTGCTCAGTTAACCCATCGTTTACTCTTAACGAGTCCGCAACGCACAGTGTGTGCTTGCTGCGAACGCGCCCCGTTCGTCTAGCGGCCTAGGACGCCGGCCTCTCACGCCGGTAACACGGGTTCAAATCCCGTACGGGGTACCACTACCAAGCTGCGAGCCTCATGGCTCGCAGCTTTTGTTTTCCCTAGTTCCCAAAGCGCATTCCTTGAGACTGTTGGGGCATATAAGTCGGCCTTTCAGGCGCCTGCATTCTTCAATTCTCGCTCGATTCTCGTCGATCGCCCTAACAGTGCAGCAGGCGGCGTTGCACCTCCCTACAGTGAGTTCTGAGCGGTCAGCTGCGCCCTGCGCTAGACCGCAGCAAGAAAGAAGCCCAACGGGCCGTGAAACGGCTCGCTGGGCTGTGTAGAGGAGGGCGTCGCCAAGCGCTGGCTATGCCATCACCTTCGTCTTCTTAATCGCCTTTTGTAGGCGCTTATGGTAGGCGTCCATGGTGCGGCGTATAAGGAGCCCGACGAGCAATGCTGGGATGGTAAACAGCAGCAGCATGCCCAGCTCACGCCAAATATCGCCATGGTAGATGCCCGCGATGGCGCTGCGGAAGGCATCGATAGCATAAGTAGCTGGCAACCAAGGGCTCACGTTCTGGAACCATTCAGGCAGCAATGGCAACGGGTAGGCGCCGCCGGAACCAGACACTTGTATCACAAGCAGCAATACCGCCAAGGCCTTGCCGGCACTATCGAGTGTGATGACCAGTGAGTAAATGATCAACATGAATACCAGCGAAACTACCCATGCTGCGAACATGAGCATGAATGGATGTGCAGGCTCGATTTGGACGAAGAAAATGAGGCTAAGCACCACCAAGGTGGCTTGAGCCAGACCGACCAACGCAAGCGTGGCAAAGCGACCGAAGAATGCCTGGCCACGGGTGAAATCGCTTTCGTCGTACTTGCCGTTCTCGTCTTTTCGCAAGTACTTGCGCTCGGCGTTGGTATGGACCAGCACGCACGCTAGGAGAGCACCTACCCACAGCGACAGGGTCAGGTAGAACGGTGTCATGCCTACGCCGAAGGCGGCCACAGGATAGACCGGTTCACGGTCCACAGCCACAGGAGCAGCAATGCGGGAGGCGAGTAGCTCTGGGTCAGAGCCAACGATATCGGCCAGTTTGCTTAGGTCGCCGCCATGGCGAACCTCGTCGATCTTGCGTCCCATGTCCGCGAAACGGCCGCTTTGCTCCCGCAGGGTGCCAGCGAGGCCAGCAGTAGTATCGCGGGCGCGGGCCAGGCTTTGTTGTGGTGACTCGTTATTGCGAGAAACCGAGTCGCGAATACCAGCTATGTCCTGCTTAACAGCATCAATATCGCCGGCCACCACAGAGACGCTTTGGTTGAGCTGATCCAGCTGGGGCTTGAGGTTCTCGTTATAGGAAGTGCGCGCCTTCTCTGCGGCGTGCTTCGCATTGGCGATGGCATCCTTGGTGCGCTGGCGCGATTCTTGCGAGGTACCACGGCCCTGCTCAATATCATCGGCGGTCGAAACCAACGAATCATGTAGCGCGTTGCTCTGGGCGATAGAAGCATCAATCTGGCCCATCAACGCCTTATAGCCGCCAGCGACTGGAGCCGGCAGCGCCGCTTTATCGGCTTGCTCCTTGATGGAAGCGCGTACGCCCTCAAAGGCGCTCGTTTGCTCATCTACACGTTCAGCTGCGGTGCGGTAGGTCTGCGCCGTTTGTGCGGTGGCGTTACTTGCGTTATTGAGCAACTCATCCACCTGGGCAGAAAGCGCATCGTAGCTTTGCGTAGTAGCCGCTAAGGAAGCGTCTAATGAACCTGCAGAGTCATTGAGGGTGGAGCGCAGAATGTCGATGGGGTTTTCGCCTTGGGCATTGTCCGTCTCCGTGGCCTGGCGGCCGGCCTCGGCGAGGATATTATCCGCTGCCTGCGTAAGCGGCAGGGTGGAATCGACAAGATTGCTTAGTGCACCTACAGTGCCTGAAGCCGCATCGAGGCGAGTGCTGACATTATTGATGCGGTTGTGAAGGTTATTGAGTGCCGTCTGGGTGTCGTCTTCGTTGAGGTATTTATCTAAATCGGATACGACGCCGAGGCCAACATTGGACACCACGCGGGTGAAGGACTCGTCGATTTTTTGAATGACGCCGTCCGCACTCTTTTGCGTGATGGTGGTAGACAGCGCGTTCTTCTTCTCATTGGTATAGAGATTGAGCTTGCTGGGCTCGGTTCCTTCTACATAAAAGGTAAGCAGATCCGCGCTGAAATCCTTTGGCAGGACGATGCCGGCATAGTATTCACCGGATTTTGTTCCCTCGACCGCATCGGCGCTGTCGGTAATGACCCAATCAATATCGTGATTGCGGCTGAGCTGCGAGAGTACTTCATCGCCCAAATTAAGCTTCAATGAGGCTAGGTCGCTTTCGTGTCCCTCATCTTCGCTGGCAACAGCAATCTTGAGCTGGTTGGTATTGGCAAAAGGATCCCAGCTGGCGAGCACGTTGAAGGAGGTAAAAAGCAATGGAATGATAGCAAGACCGAAGATAATGACTGCGGTCATGACATTGGTGCGAATGGCGTGGAGGTCATCGCGGAGAATGGTCAGAACGTTTTTCATGACTTACTCGCCGCCCTTTCCGGAGTCATCGCCTTCAACGGCGGGTATTTCTTTGGTCTCGGTGGTATCAGCAGGTGCGGATTCCTCGTCCAAATCTTCCAGGAGGTAGCGGTTTGGATGTTCCTGCTGGTGCTCGAGGTTCTCCTGGATTTCCTCGTCGCTAAGATCCGCCAGGCGGTTATCATGTGCGATGCTCTGCTTGACGTACTCGAGGGAACAGATAACACCCACCGCGATGAGCGTAACCAGGCAGGCTAGGCCGAAGATGATGGCCTTTTCTCCAGGGTTAATGCGTGAGTAGATACCCAAAGCGACAACCAGCGCCAGGCCCACCGCCACGGTGATTTTCATCAACTGAGAGTAGTTCCTGCGCACCATGCCCCACTTATTCTCAAGGCTTTGTTGATAAGCCTCGCGGTCGTTCAAGGCATAGAGGAGATCGGTGAAACGGTAGCGGCTTCCTACAAGGTGGACCTGTTCATTGATAACCAATCCACCCTTGCGCAGTTCGTCGTTGACCAACATATTGACGTTGGACAAGCCACGGCGCATCACCGAACCGATGAGGTAAGCAATCGCCGCCATGCCGATGAGGGCGCAGAGGTCACGTGCGTAATGGTTACCGTAGAAACCTCCGACGGTTTCTCGCATGGCGTCAATGCCGTAGGTAAAGGGGAGGAACGGGTGTACCGCACGGAAGAAATCTGGCGTCATCTCAATCGGGTAGAGGCCGGAAGCGCCAGGAATCTGGATGAAGGCAAAGACCACCGCGATGCCTCGGCCCACGTGGCCAAACGTAGACACCAAGCTATAGGTAATGCTCAGATAGCACAGGCCGACGATGACTGCGGTACCGACATAAGCCACTGCATTGGCATGCTCCACTCCAATGGCAAGGTTGCCGATGGACACGATGAGCGCCTGGGCGATGGCAAAGAAGGAGAGTAGGAGGAAGCGGGCAAGGTACGCCTTGGTGATGGTGAGGTTCTTGCGGCCCTGCGGGTCTACCTCAGCGCGGAAGATGATGAGCAGCATGAAAGCGCCGATCCACAACGTGAGGTTGATAAATAGGGAGGACATGCCCGAGCCATAGTGCTTCACCGGGAAGACGGCGTGGCTTTCCATCTCCGCAGGGGAGGCAAGGAAGGAGGAAACCTCGTCGGTATTTAGGCCCTTGACTGACTGCAGGATGGAATTGTTATTGGCGGTATTACTCAACGCCAGCACATCGCTGCGGGAGGCCCGGAGTCCCTGTTCAATGCCATCGAGGTCTACAGAAAAGCGCTCGACCACCTGTTGGGCTTGGTTGAGCTGCTTGTCGACGCCGCCTAAGAGCCCATCGGTCTGGCCCACCAGTGCCTTTTGGCTTTCGAGCGAGGCGGAAAGTTTTCCGGTGGTAGCTGTGACGTCGGAAAGCGCGGCATTGAGCTTGGGCAAGCCTTCGGCCACATTATCGCGCAGCGCGTGGGAGTCATCGCGCGTTTGGGCAGCCATCTTATCCAGCAAGCTCGTTGTCTTATTGAGCGAATCGATGGTGTCGTTGGTATCGCCGTTGAGAGAGTCCAGGTCACCGAGGACTGCGCGGTTCTGATTATTGCGTTCACGCAAATCTCCCACCTGATCTTTAATCTGCTGGGAAACCTGCGGGGGCAGGGCTGGAGATGAGGCGAGCTTATCGAGCTGGTCAATAGCCCGATCCGCTTCACCAACGATGCCTGCTGCGCCAGCAGAAGCGGCATCGACGCGAGTGAGGGCACCGCGTAGCTTGCCAGATACCGAGCCCACGGTAGCGTTGGCAGAAGCAGTGCCGTCTGCCAACGCGGTCGTTCCTTCCACATAAGCGGCCGTGGCGTCATCGGAGAAAGAAGTGACCTCGCGCTGGACCTCGGCGGTAATTGAAGTAACTTCGTTCAACGCGGTCTGCGCGTCATCGACGGTCTGTTGGACTGTACCGAGTGATTCGCGGGCTTGCGCGATAGTCGGGCGTGCGTCATCGATGGTGGCGTGAACGTCGGCCAACTGGCTGCGCGAGTTGGCTACAGTGTCTGCGGTTTCCGAAAAAGAATCCGCGGTATCGCTCGCGGTACGGTTAATCTTCTGGCTTAAATCACCACCGGAATTTTTAAGCTCCGTCGCCACTGAATCTGCCACTTGCTCATTGAAAGTAGTGCTAATAGTGGTATCCAGAGTCGAAGCACCGGTATCAGTAATCTTCGGCGCGATTGCATTGAGCTTTTCGTTAACGTGGTATTCGAGCGTGGGCTGAGAATACGTACCTTTAAACAGGCTGACGAAATCGGCCGAGAAGTCCTCGGGCACTATTACCGAGGCGAAGACGTCGCCCTTCTTAACGGCGTCCTCGGCTTCTTGCCTGTCCATGAATTGCCAGCCAAGCCTGTCGTTATCATGCAGCTTGTCAATCATTTGTCCGCCGACGTCTAAGTGGCCGGTCATCTCCGAGGTGGCGCCCTTGTCCTCATTTACAACGGCGACCTTGAGGTGTTCTGTGTTTCCGTAGGGATCCCAGAAACCGGAGATGTTTACCCAGGAATACAGGGCTGGGGTGATCATCAAACCAATAAGGATCACCCAGACCTGCGGGGTCCGCCACAAGCGGACAAAATCTTGGAGAAAAATCTTCCAACTAGTAATCACTCGAAGAACCGTAGCACCCAACCGGAAAGAACTAATAGTCTGACTGTCAGTTTTAACAGAAATGAGAGAGTGTGTCCTGTCGAGCTCGCAGATATGTTTCTGGTGTGAATTTCGGGGCGCTCTTTAGCGGAAGGGTAGACATAGAAATGGCCGCCGGGACCCACAAGGTGAAGGGCCGAGGCGGCGCATAATGAGGGGCTAAGCCCCGAGCTGCAACTAGTGCTCGTCGTAGTGATCGCCGTGTGCGGCGTGGCGGTGGCCGTCGTGCAGGTAGTCCACATGGTCGCCGTGCGGGATTGCTACGTGGCCGCAGCCTTCACCATGAGTGTGGTCGGTGTGAGCCTCGGCTTCTACGTGCTCGGTGGTCTCGCACTCGTCCCAGTGGCCATCGTGCTCACGGTGGATATGACCTTCGTGGAGGTAGTCGGTGTGGTCGCCGTGTGGGAAGGATACGTGGCCGCAATCGGTGCCGTGGGTGTGGGTGTGGTTCTCGTGGGTGGTGTGGGTCATGATGACTGGTCCTTTCTGGCGGGGATTAGTCCCCGTTGTTTTCAACGTATTTTCATTAAATCGTATTTTCAGTTTGGTTTCAATAGCTGGAGGCGAGTTTCCTCAAATTTTTTTAAATGAGTAGAAAAAGGCAATGCCCGTCTCTGCAACGATTGGGCAGAGACGGGCATGGTGGGGGGGCGAGGGGAAGCTTAAAGCTGGCTGCTCAATTCGCGAGCGGCTGCCGTGAGGGTATCCGCGTACTTTTGGGCGGGTGATGGCTGGAAGCGCTCGACAGATCCGGAAATGGACAAAACTGCCAGGAAAGTTCCGGCTTCGTCGAAAACCGGTGCAGAAATAGAGGCTAGCCCAGCTTCGCGTTCTTCAATGGACTCCGAATACCCTTGGCTCCTTGCCGCTTCGATGTCCTGGAGAGTAAACGAGGCGTCTTCGATATTGACATCTACATAGGCGGCAATGATGCGCGCTGCGGAGCCGGAGCTAAGTGGTAGCTGGCGTCCTACGGGGACGACATTATGAAGGCCAGACTCGGGTTCCCTAGTGGCAATACAGGTGCGGGTATTTCCAGTGACCTCGTAAAGCTGGATGGACTCGCCGGTGTCTTCGCGCAGCTTCTCCATAATTGGTCCCGCCACTTCCAGTAGGTGGTCACGGTTGCCAGGGAGGGCTGGACCGGCCTTCCACTTTCCTTCGGGGGTGCGAACGAGGATGCGGTGCGCTTCCAGTGCGGTGGCTAGCCGGTGTGCCGTCGCCCGAGGTAGGCCCGTGGTTTCACATAGTTCGTTGAGGGTGGAGGGGTGGTTGGCGGCGGCCATCATGATGGCCATTGCTCGATCCAACACTTTAATTCCGGAAACTGCGCTATACTCTCCCATACAATGAAATCTACGTCCCAAATTATGAGATTTCAAGTGTGGAGAGATGTTTATGAACCAGAAGCTGACATTGGCGGAAAAAGTGTGGCGCGATCACGTCGTCCAACCCGGTGATGCTGGGGCACCAGACCTCATCTTTATTGACTTTCAGCTACTACATGAAGTTACCAGTCCACAGGCCTTTGATGGTCTGCGGCTGGCTGGGCGCACACTGCGCCACCCTGAACTGCACTTGGCAACCGAGGACCATAACGTTCCCACGCAAGGCATTAAGTCTGGCAACCTCTTGGAAATCAAGGATGAGGTTTCTCGCACCCAGGTATCGACCCTGCGTAAGAACTGCGAGGATTTTGGTGTGCGCTTGCATTCCATGGGAGATGCACAGCAAGGCATTGTCCATACAGTTGGCCCACAATTGGGTATCACCCAGCCAGGTATGACCATTGTCTGCGGCGACTCGCATACCTCCACCCATGGTGCCTTTGGCTCAATCGCAATGGGCATCGGCACCTCTGAGGTGGAGCACGTCATGGCCACGCAGACGCTTTCCTTGAAGCCTTTTAAAACGATGGCGATTGAGGTGACGGGCGAATTGCAAGAGGGAGTCTCCGCCAAAGATCTCATCCTGGCCATAATCGCCAAAATCGGTACCGGCGGCGGACAAGGTCACATCATTGAGTACCGTGGTGAGGTGATCCGCAGGATGTCCATGGAAGAGCGCATGACTATCTGCAATATGTCTATTGAGGCAGGAGCCCGCGCCGGCATGGTCGCCCCAGATGAGACCACCTTTGAATATGTGAAGGGACGCGAGTTTGCTCCCAGCGGGGCGGACTGGGATGCTGCGGTTGACTATTGGAAGACGCTTCCCACCGACGAGGGGGCGGAATTCGATACCGTCGTTGAGATTGATGGTTCTGCCTTGACCCCGTTTGTTACGTGGGGAACCAATCCTGGACAAGGTCTGCCATTAGGGGAGAGTGTTCCAGATCCAGAAGACTGCGGTGACGACAATGAAAAGGCCACTGTAGAAAAGGCCCTCCAGTATATGGACCTGCAGCCGGGGACTCCGCTGCGCGATATCAAAATAGATACCGTATTCGTCGGCTCATGCACCAACGCTCGCATTGAAGATTTGCGCGCCGCTGCCGGTGTGGTCAAGGGCCGCACCATCGCCGAAGATACGCGGATGCTGGTAGTGCCGTCTTCAGCAGCTGTCAAGGCCCAAGCAGAGGAAGAAGGCTTAGATGAGATCTTCCGCCAGTTCGGCGCCGAATGGCGTACCGCTGGTTGCTCGATGTGCCTAGGAATGAATCCAGACCAACTAGCGCCGGGAGAGCGCTCAGCTTCAACCTCTAACCGCAATTTCGAAGGCCGACAAGGCCCAGGTGGGCGCACACACCTAGTCTCGCCCCAGGTGGCTGCCGCTACAGCCGTGACCGGATACCTGTCTAGCCCTGCTGACCTGAATTAAGCGCTTAGAAAGGCATTGATAATGGAGAAATTTATAACCCATACCGGAACTGGCGTACCGCTGCGCGTTACTAACGTGGATACTGATCAAATCATTCCGGCGCGCTACCTGAAGTCGGTTAAGCGTACAGGCTTTTCTGAAGGGCTGTTTTCTAATTGGCGCTCCGAAGAAAGCTTCGTGCTTAACCAAGAGCAATTTAAAAATGGGTCGGTGCTTTTTGCAGGAAGAGACTTTGGCACCGGTTCCTCCCGGGAACATGCAGTATGGGCGTTGAGTGAATATGGATTCCGTGCCGTGTTTTCTTCCCGCTTTGCAGATATCTTCCGCGGTAACGCAGGAAAGTCCGGCCTTATTACCGGTTTGATGGAACAAGGGGACATCGAGCTTATCTGGAAGCAGCTGGAGGCAGGAGAAACCCAGGTCACCGTTGACTTGGAGGCGCGAACGGTCACGGTGGGAGAAAATACCTACCGCTTTGACATCGATGACTACACCCGTTGGCGGTTGATGGAGGGACTCGATGACATTGGTATCACCCTCCGTAACGAGGACGATATTGCTGACTATGAAAAGCGACGCCCCGGCTTTAAGCCCTCTGTTATCGCCCCATAAATGGGAGCGCGGTTGGGGATGAACTTGCGCCAACACCCCTACAGTCCTTTCTAAAGAAGGGGCGGTGGGGGTGCTTTGCATTTGGGTATGAGTCTTGAGCACAAACCTTGGGGGAGCTGCGGGGGTAAAAATTGGTAACGTAAGAGTAACAATCACCTGCTCCAGTTTCCTGTAACAAAGTATGCCCCTAGCTTTAACTCTATGAGCAATCCCTATTCGAATAATGATTCCTTTAATTCAGGAAACAATGGTCCAGGTACTCCCGGACCTGCCAGTGAATCTGCGCCCTACGGAAACGGCGCGAACGGCCAACCAGGCTACGGGCAGCAGTACGGTCAGCAACAGTTCGGGCAACCCGGATACGCTGGAAGCACCTACCAAGGAGAAGATTCCCCTATTGGTCGTGACGTAGACGCCATTCAGGTCATCGCGGATAGCTTCCGCTACTTCGGCCGCAATTGGGCGCAGTGGATTTTCGGTCCACTGGTGCAGATGGTAGTTCTCTCCATCCTCTATTTGCTGTTGGTCGCCGTCCTAGCAGGCAGCGGTACATCCATTGACGCCCTAGCCAAAAGTGGCTCAGGTTCTGACGCGCTTACCGGTGGCCTCATTGCAGTAATGTTCTTAGCCATTATCGCCATGTTCCTCGTGTTTATTTGGGCAGCTAGCACCTGGTACAAGGCTGCTAATAAACAGGTTGATACCGGGATGCTGGAGATAAAGGACTTTCTGAGCTTTAAAAATGTCGCCGGTCTCATGGCGGTGTATGTGCTTTCGACCCTGGTTATTTCCCTGGGCTTCATTCTCCTGATTATTCCGGGACTCTTCGCCGCCTTCTTCTTTACCTGGATGCCGGCTGTTAAGGCCGCACGCCCTGAGCTATCCGTTGGCGAGACCTTTGGGGCTTCCATCGAAGTGGCGAAGAAGAATGTCGGAGTGACCATCCTAGTAGCCGTCTTGATTGCCGTCCTGTACGCAGTGTTGAGCTTTACCTTCGTCGGCATGCTTCTGTTCCCAGCACTGAACACCCTCATTTTGGTCCTCTTCGTCCGTCGCACGCTTGGCTTGCGCGGTTAGAAAACCCCGCAGCCGCACGATAGTTGCGCAAGTAAGGCCCTGCTCGTCCGCCGCATGAGATGGAAGGCAGGGCCTTAATTGTTGGTCGGGGAGGAACTAGGAAACTAGCGCACCGGCAGTGGGCTAGCCAGGTAATCGGCGCCGGTGAGCTCGCCGTTGTTGAAAGACAAGACCCACACAGAAGACTTCTTGAACTTCAGCTTGTCCACCGGCTTTTTAAGGAACTTTGGGGCGAGGTCCTCGATGATGCCGGGGATGGTGCCGCCTTGGCTGACGATAACGGGCACCCCGCCTTCGTTTACCACGCGGCGGAAGGCCTTCTTGGCTGCTTCTGGGTCGTTTTCCCAAGCCTCGTCGCCAAAGTTTTTGTTGATGGAGATGTCCTTGCCCAGTTCGTCGGCAAGCGGGGCAGCTGTCTGCTGGCAACGTTGGGGCAGCGCAGAGTAAATGGCAGTGGGCTGATAAGCGCTGAGCATCGGGACCAGCATTTCCGCTTGGCGACGCCCCTTCTTATCAAGCGGCCGCAGGTTATCATCGCCTTCCCAGCTGCCGCTTTCATGCGCGTGGGCGTGGCGGACATAAAGAACGCGCGTGGCCGGCGCGATGCGCAGGCGTTTGGCGGCTTTAGCCACCACTGCGGTATCTACGTCGTAGGACAAGAGATTTTGCGCCTCGTCGATAGGCAGCCAGCGCAACTCATCGGTCTCACTATTGGCGGAATAGGTGCCGCCCAAATACTTAGCCACCCAGTAGTAGACGACCTTGGTCCGCCCCTGGACCGGATAGGTTACCTTGCCAATGAGCTTGCCTAGCCGGACGCTGAATCCGGTCTCTTCCAGGATTTCCCTGGCTGCGGTGGTAGGAAGAGACTCGCCGGGATCCACCTTGCCCTTGGGCAGGGACCAATCATCGTAATGGGGACGGTGGATTAGCGCGATTTCCGGTTCCTGCGGAGAACCACGCCAGATAACGGCGCCGGCGGCAAGGGTAGTGCGGTGGAATTCTTTGGCTGGATCTACCGGGATTACTTGATGGCGGCCGGAGATAAATTCCTCGTGCTGTTGATCCTTGTCGGTTTCGTGCATCTTTTTAATATTGGGCATCGTCTGCCTCCACGGGGCCTTTCCACAGTAATTGGCTTCATTTAAACAACGTCTAAGCGCCCATTGTCCCACGGGTTAGGCGCGGTGTGCATCCCTGCCACACGGTCGGACAGACATGCTTTAAAGTTGAGGTTATAGCTTTGCACGTTTGGAGGAGACACCATGGTTAATGTTGCGGTGATGGGTGCCGGTTCTTGGGGCACTACCTTGGCCAAGGTCTTTGCGGATGCCGGAAATGACGTTCGCCTGTGGGCCCGCCGCGCAGAGTTGGCGCAAGCTATCAACGAGACCCACACTAATCCGGACTACTTGCCGGATACCCGCCTACCGGCGGCTGTGCGGGCGACTCATGATGAAGTGGAAGCATTGTCATGTGCCGAGGTCGTCGTATTCGGCGTTCCCTCCCAAACCTTGCGCGGCAACGTGGAAAAGTGGGCCCCGCATCTGCCTCAAAACGCGACCTTGGTCTCCATTTCCAAGGGTGTGGAGACCACCACGCTCAAGCGCATGAGCGAGGTCATCATGGATGCGGCGGGAGTGCCAGCAGACCGCGTGGCGGTACTTTCTGGCCCGAACCTGGCTAAAGAGATTGCCGCAGGCCAAGTGGCCGCCACAGTAATCGCCTGCCCAGATGAGGAACGCGCAAAGCGCGTCCAGGCGGCGGTGGCCGCGCCGTACTTGCGCCCGTATACCAACACCGATGTTATTGGTGCGGAAATCGGCGGCGCCTGCAAAAACGTCATCGCATTAGCCTGCGGTATAGCCTCTGGCAAGGGATTAGGCAATAACACCATGGCCACCATCATTACCCGCGGTTTGGCAGAAATTACCCGCCTCGGCGTGGAGTTGGGGGCGGATCCATTTACCTTCTCCGGCTTGGCTGGCTTGGGTGACTTGGTGGCAACATGTACCTCGACATTGTCGCGCAACCGTACTTTTGGCTATCGCCTGGGCCAAGGCGGCACCATTGAAGAGGCCAAGGCCGCCACCAACGGGCAGGTTGCGGAGGGCGTCTACTCCTGTGATTCTATCTACCGCCTAGCCCAGCAGGCAGACGTAGAGATGCCGATTACCCACGCGGTTTATGGTGTCTGCTACGAGGGCATGGCGGTGGAAGATATGCTCATCGCTCTGATGGGTCGGTCCAAGAAGTCGGAGTAGGTCAAGGGTAAAATCTGCGGGCATGACTGAAAAGACCCGCGTGGCCGTTATCTATGGCGGCCGTAGCACCGAGCACTCCGTATCCTGCGTCTCTGCAGGTGCGATCATGAATCACCTCGATCCTGAAAAATTCGAGGTGGTGCCTATCGGCATCACCCGCGAGGGCACGTGGACGCCCGGCACCACTGAGGGACTAGAGATTGTCAATGGTGTCATGCCAGAAGTCAGGCGAGGGGCGGAACTAACGCTTTCCCTGGATCCTAATGCCAGGGGCCAGTTCCATAACGTCACCGATGGCACGCTCTTTGCTGAGGTTGATGTGGTATTTCCCATCCTGCACGGGCCCTTTGGTGAAGACGGCACCGTCCAAGGTCTCTTTGAGCTCTCCGGCCTGCCCTATGTCGGGCCGGGCGTATTGGCTTCCTCGGTGGGGATGGATAAGGAATTTACCAAGAAGGTGCTGGCAGCGGCAGGCCTGCCGGTCGCGCCCGAGGTAATCCCCAAAGGTCGCACCGAGCTCAGCGAGGAAGAAAAGCAGCACCTAGGGTTGCCCGTCTTTGTAAAGCCCGCCCGGGGCGGATCATCAATCGGCGTATCCAAAGTGAATAGCTGGGAAGAATTCCCCGCAGCCGTTGACCTTGCTCTAGAAGACGACGAGAAAATCCTGGTGGAGCCAGAAATCGTAGGCCAAGAGGTAGAAATCGGTGTTTTGCACTATGCCGACGGCACACTGTTGGCGTCTGTTCCAGCACTGCTGGCGGGCATTGATGATTCTGACGAGGGCTTTTATGGCTTTGACACAAAGTACCTCGATAATGTGGTTACCGCGGAAATCCCTGCGCCTTTCACGCCTGAGTTGACCGAGAAGCTGCGCGACATGGCTGTTCGCGCATTCGAGGCCCTAAATTGTGAGGGCCTATCCCGGGTGGATTTCTTCGTTACCGAAGATTCCGTGTACATCAATGAAATCAATACTCTGCCGGGCTTTACCCCGATTTCGATGTATCCCCAGGTGCTCGCCGCTTCGGGTGTGGAGTACCCCGCTTTGCTTGAGGCCCTCATTGAGCAGGCGCTAGCAAAGTAGGGACGGAGTACTTTCTACTTTTCAGCGGTGTGCTTGGCGAGTACATCGCCAATCTCCACCAGTGCCGCTTGCGCGGCATCCTGTGGGGCGTGCAGGGCTAGGTAGTTTTCGCGGCCGAGGGCGAACCACGTGCCGGCTGTGGTGCCGTGGGCCAAGGTGGTGTCCTCGAACCACGGAATCTCGTTGACTTGCTGCAGCTTGACCCCAGCACGATAGTTTTCGGGCTTGGCCACACCGCAACGGGCCACGATGTCTTCGCGGCCATCGGCGCTCCACACAAAGGTATTCTTCTCCGCAACCTCGCGGCGGTGGTAGCCCTCGGCCACCGAATCAGGCAGGGCCTTTGCGATATCGGCGCACCTTTGCTCATCGCCCGCCTTGAGCTCCTTGAGCGGGGCCTTATGAGCGGGGGCAGGCTTTTCTTTGAGTGCTGAGAGGGCGTCGTTAAGCTCGCCCGGCTCGGCGTCGGTGGGGGCAGTAACGGCGACGATAGGGAAGCGCTGCGCCGCATACCAGGTGGTTAGGTTGGATCCCGGCGTGGCATCGCGCACCTTGTACCACTTTTCTCCCTCTAGGTCTTGGGTCTGGGCATACTCGGTGTACTGGAAAGGCATGTCCACGCCGCAGCGCACGGTGACCTTATCCTCAGAGTTAGCTGCCCATGCAGCGACACCGGAGGGCACAGGCTCGGCAATGTCTGCGCGCGGCTTATCCATGACCTTATCCGGCAGGGAATTGATAAAGCTATGGCAGGCTTGTGAATCTGCTTCCTTGGATTCCACGGGGGAGACCGCCACGGGTGCTTTGGCGATGTTATTGAATACGTACTTTGCGCCGAAGATGACCGCCAGAACCATCACTATGGACAACCCAAGTGAAATGAAGATCGCGGTGCGGTTAAATTGGGATGTCATAAGGGCTCATAGTATCGAAAGGACGCTGGTGAACTTAACTCAGACTCTCGCAGAGGTGGGAGAACGCAACGCCATTCGGGAAATTACCTCTGTGGCCTCGAGCAGGCTCAACGGAGATGACGCGGCGGTATTGCCTAGCGCACCACCGAATTCCCGCACCGTGGCAGCCACGGATTTGATGGTGGAGGGGCGTCATTTCCTGCGCGAGTGGTCTACCCCGCGCGAGATTGGTAAGAAAGCCATCTTGCGCAACTTCGCCGATGTTGAAGCCATGGGGGCGCGACCCGTTGCTGCCCTTTTAGCCATCGCCGCGCCAGGTGATACCCCAGTGTCCTTCGTGCGGGGCATCGCTGAGGGCATTGCGGAGCATAGCTCTTTCTATAATGCCGAGTTGGTGGGCGGTGACCTCACGAAGTCTGATCTTTTGGTCATCAACATTTCGGCCGTGGGTTTCCTCGGCGGCAGCCTTCCTGCCCTGACCTTGGACGGTGCGCGGGCAGGCCAGCACGTGGTAGCGCACGGCAAGATCGGCCACTCGGCCGCCGGCCTGGCCTTGTTAGAGCGCTTCGGCCGACAACTCCCCGCTGGGTACGAGCACCTCCAGCCGCTTATTGACGCCCATTGCGCACCCTGGCTCAATCCCGGTCGCGGTGTCATTGCCCGCGCCGCTGGGGTTACCGCCATGACGGATAACTCCGACGGCTTGATCCAAGACTGCACCACGATGTCTGAACACTCTTGCGTGCATATGGATTTGGATCCGCAGGCTTTGCAGCCGGAAGATTTGCTGTGCCAGGCCGCAGACCTTGTGGACTGTGACCCGTGGGAATGGGTACTAAGCGGCGGTGAAGACCACACCTTAATAGGCACGACCGCGAAAGACACCCCCTCCGGATTCCGGAAAATTGGCACCGTAACTCGGGGCTGCGGGGTTACGGTGGGAGGAAAGACACCGAGCTATCAGAAAGGCTGGCGAAGCTTTTAAATATGCACCCCACCTATCACCCTTCATGGGAGCCGGTGCTGGCGCCGGTAATAGAAGAGCAATGGCCACGGATTTCTCACGCCCTTGAGGGCCAGGAATATCTGCCCCCAGCTGAGGATGTTTGTCGCGCGCTGCGCATGCCACTAGATGAGGTCCGTGTGCTCATCGTGGGCCAAGACCCGTATCCCACCCCAGGGCATGCCATGGGCATGGCCTTTTCTACTCGCCCCGGCGTGAAGCCCCCGCGTTCTTTGGTCAATATTTACCGTGAACTTCACGATGATGTGGGGATCAACGGCCGAGAGGACGGCGATTTGAGTGCTTGGGCTGACCAAGGCGTATTGCTACTTAACAGGGTGCTGACCGTAGCCCCAGGCCAAGCAGGCTCGCACCGTCGCATCGGATGGGAAGAAATCACCGAGGCTGCCATCCGCGCGCTCAACCGCAGCCCCATGGTGGCGATCCTCTGGGGCCGCGATGCGCAAGCGTGTGAGCGCTTTCTTTCCGACGTCCCGTGTATCAAGTCTCCACACCCCTCACCGCTTTCTGCCAGCCGTGGCTTTTTCGGTTCTAGGCCCTTTTCCCGGGCAAACGCCCTTTTGCGGGACCAAGGCGCGCAGGAAATAGACTGGCGCTTGTAAACTATTGCGCATGTCATATCCCAGCACGCTGGATTCCTGCGGCCTGCGCAATTGGGCTACCCGCGCCGTGGGGGAATTAGCCCATCGCCGCGAGGAAATTAACGCACTGAATGTCTTTCCGGTACCGGATTCGGATACTGGTTCAAATATGGCGCACACCATGGAAGCAGCGGTTGCGGAGCTCGACAAAGGTGGCGATGTAGCTGATTCCCTCGCGCGTGGGGCGGTGCGTGGGGCACGCGGAAATTCGGGCATGGTGTTGTCTCAGGTTCTGCGCGGCGTAGCGGAGTCCACGGTGGACTCAGTTATTGACGGCTCCGTTTTTGCCCGTTCTTTGCAGCAGGCCGTGGAGTTGGTGGACCGAGCCATCGCCGAGCCAGTGGAAGGCACGGTTATTACGGTTTTGCGTGCAGCAGCGGAAGCCGCCGACGACTCCGCGGCGCGTCCTGGCGCGACCTTGCACGGCATCGTCAGCGGCGCAATCTCGGCCGCTCGGACTGCCCTAGAGCGCACCCCATCGCAATTGCCAGCCCTGCAGGAGGCTGGAGTAGTGGATGCTGGCGGAGCCGGCCTCGTGATTCTCTTAGAGTCCCTTCTCGCGGAGATTGAGGGCTCTACTGGGCATGCAGGTCTACCCGCCCCAGAGGAGGTCACCGTGCTGGAAGTGGTCTTTTTCTATGAAGGAGATATCGACGCGCTGCAGGCGGCAATTGCACCGATGGGAGATAGCTTGGTCATCGCTCGCGCTACCGAGGACAGCGCTAATGTGCATATCCACTCTCCGCAGGCGGGCGCCGTCATTGAAACCGCCTTTGCTAAAGGAAAGGTGACCAACTTGCACCTTGAGGTGCTGCCGGCTCCCACCGAACCCGCCGCCGAAGAATCAGTTGCTCGCCGAGTATACGCAGCCGCGCCGGCCGGGCCTATTACCGATCTTTTGGAATCTGCGGGCGTTACCGTTGTGCCACCGGAGAAACCCATTGCGGCCGAAGATGAGGACATTGTCCTAGTTACGGGGCTGAGTTCGCAGACTGGTGCCGGGCGAGTAGTGCCTGCACAGTCGCTAGTTGCTGCCTTGGCCGCTATCTCTGTCAATGAACCTAATAACCCAGATACGGGTGCTGTGGTCGCTGCTATGCGCGATGCAGCCAATTCCATGCGCGTAGCTCATCCCAGCCAGGAAACCCTTGCGTCAATCAGCGCCACCTGTCGCGATCTCTTGGCAGAAGGCGGGGAGCAGGTCACCATCTTAAGTGCCCTTGACGTAGATGAGGAGGATTTGGGCCAACAGCTACATGTGGATGTGGTGGCGCTTAACGTTCCGGATATTGCAACCGAAATCGGAGTGGAGTAGCAATGCTCGGCTGGCAGGACAACCGACCGTTGACGGAGGTTCTTGCGGCGAAAGACGCCGCGAAGATTACCAAGGCGTTGGGGTATGAGACCTGCGGTGAGCTTTTGGCTCACTATCCGCGAGACTATATTCGCCACAACAAGGACGTTGGCCTAGGAGACGCTGCGGAGGGCGATATCGTCACCGTTACCGGGACTATTACCGGCTTCAACCGGCATGACAGGGGCAAGACCACCATCATCAATGTGCAGCTCGATGACAGCATTATGGCGACTTTTTTCAATGCCAATTACGTCATGCGCATGCTGCATCGCGGACAGCGCGTCATGATGAGCGGCAAGCTCAAATTCTTCCGCAACCAACCGCAGCTGCAACAGCCAGACTTTGTGGAAATCGATGCGTTCGGCCGTCCCGATGGTGAAGTGGATGGCTACCGCCAGCCGGCGGCCGAATCTGGAAAGAAGAATCGGCCCAAGGCCACCGGCTCATTGCGGAACCTCTCACAGTTTGGGAGGCTCGACCAGCTCCTTTTGGAACGAGAATGGATCCCGGTGTACCCAGCCACGTCCAAGGTGACCTCCTGGTACATCATGGGGGCTATTCACTACGTCCTATCAAAGACCCCGCCCATCGAAGAGCCACTGGATTATCAAATGATAATCAGCCTGGATAAAGCGGTGCGGGAAATTCACGAGCCTGGTAAGGCAGGGCCTTATCGTGCTATCCAAAGGCTTAAATATAACGAGGCTTTGTCAATTGGCTTGGTGATGGCATTGCGCCAGCGCGATGCGGAAGCTCGAACCGCTCCGACCATGCCGGCAACCTTAGGCGGCTTCCGCGAAGAACTGCTAAGCCATTTGCCTTTCGAGCTCACCCAAGGGCAGCGGCGTGTTATCAGTGAGATTGAAGATGACCTAGCCCGCCCATTGCCCATGATGCGTTTGCTGCAAGGCGAGGTTGGCTCGGGCAAAACCATGGTGGCTACCTGCGCTATGCTGCAGGCTGTTGACGCAGGAACTCAAGCGGCGTTGCTAGCGCCTACTGAGGTGCTGGCTTCCCAGCACGCTGCCTCCATCGGAACCGCAGTTCCTGAAGGCGTCACGGTGGTACTTTTCACCGGCTCGATGCGCACTGCGGATAAACGGCAGGCATTGCTGGATATCGTTTCCGGAGATGCGGACATCATTATTGGAACCCATGCCATCATCCAAGACACAGTGGAGTTCTTCAACCTTGGACTAGTGGTAGTAGATGAGCAGCACCGGTTCGGCGTAGAGCAGCGCGATAGCCTGAGACTGAAGGCTAACGAGGGGCTAAGTCCTCACGTACTGGTGATGACGGCTACGCCGATTCCTCGCACCATCGCGATGACCGTCTTCGGCGACCTTGCCGTATCGACCCTTACTGAGCTGCCTGGTGGCCGCAAACCTATTCAGTCAGCGGTGGTAGCTGAGTGGCGCCCTACCTGGGTATTGCGCGCCCTTGAGCGGATTCGCGAGGAAGTGGCCCACGGCCACCAAGCCTATATCGTCTGCCCGCGCATTGAAGGAAAAGGCGGAGTGCTAGAGCTTGCGGAGCAGCTAGAAAACGGGCCGTTTAAAGGGCTGCGCATAGCAATCTTGCATGGAAAGATGCCCAATAAAGACGAGGTTATGACGTCATTTGCTAGGGGAGAGATCGATGTCTTGGTCTCTACCACGGTCATCGAGGTGGGTGTGGATGTTCCCAATGCTACGGTGATGCTCATCCGTGAGGCCGAGCATTTCGGCGTCTCCCAGTTGCATCAGCTGCGTGGGCGTGTGGGACGAGGCGGCAATGCCTCTATTTGTCTTCTGCACACTATGGCAGGCGATAACACTCCGTCCTTCCGCCGCATCAATCAGATTGCCCAAACCTCGTCCGGATTTGAGCTGGCCGAGCTCGACTTGCGTCAGCGCCAAGAGGGAGACATTTTGGGCACCATGCAGTCCGGAACACACCGTACGCTGCGGCTATTAAATCTGGCGGATGACCAAGACATTGTGGAACGCACCCATACGGATGCCCGCGCAATGGTGATGCGCAATCCCGAGTTGGCCGAGGAACTCACGCGCAACTTGAGTGAAAGCGAACAGGAATACTTGGAGAAGAACTAAGACAGGTTAACCTAGAAGCATGAACGTCCTTGTCCCCTTTGCAGGCATCTTCCGCTGCCAGGTGAATGGGGGAGGCACCGTTGATATCGGCGTCGCGCCCGCGATCGTCGACGCCACGGAACTAGTCGCTTCCGTAGCGAGCCCAAGACTAAGCAAGGCATACCGCATTGTAGTCGCTGGCTTGAGGGACGTGGTAGCCGGAGACCTTTTGATGGAGATTGGAGAAATATAAATGACGCGCATTATTGCCGGCGAGGCCCGCGGCCGCACCATTAAGGTGCCTGCCGAAGGAACCCGGCCTACTGCAGACCGTGCCCGTGAAGGGCTTTTTTCATCCCTCGCGGCACGGTGGGGCTTTGCCGGTTCTTCGGTTCTCGACCTATTTGCTGGTTCCGGTGCACTCGGCCTTGAGGCAGCTAGCCGTGGAGCAGAAGAAATTGTACTAGTGGAATCTTCGGCGGATGCGGTGAAGATCATTCGGCATAACATGGGCGTCGTCAAGCACCCCGGCGTGCGCGTGCAAGAGATGAAGGTAGGCACCTACCTGGCAAGTGCCCCGCGGCGGCACTTCGATCTGGTGTTGGCGGACCCGCCCTATGCTTTTGATGAGGTAGATGAACTCATCGCCGCCATTGAACCGGTGTTAAGTGATAACGCCATGGTAGTCATTGAGCGCCACGTTGATTCCGCAGCAACTGCGTGGCCTGCAGGTTTTGAGCCCACTGGTCAGAAACTGAAGAAGCGTACCTTTGGCATCGCGCGCATGGATATGGCGGTCTATACCCGCCCTGGCAGCGAGGAAACCGAAGACTAAACCCCTGAAGAAAAGGAAGCGACAAAAGCATGACTAAGGCCGTGTGCCCAGGATCATTCGACCCCGTGACCTTAGGTCACGTCGACATCATTAACCGCGCTAAGCAAATGTTTGATGAGGTCACCGTATTGGTAACCGGTAATCCTGACAAACCCTCCGGGCTCTTTAGCGTGGATGAGCGTATGGAACTAATTCGCCAGAGCGTGGATTCTTCCATCAAGGTGGACTACTGCTCTGGGCTTTTGGTGGACTACACCACTGAGCATGGGGTGGATGTTTTGGTGAAAGGGCTGCGCAGCTCCCTAGATTATGAATATGAGCTGCCTATGGCGCAGATGAATCGGCGCCTTTCCGGCATTGATACCGTCTTTTTGCTCACGGACGAAAAATACGGCTATATCAGTTCCTCACTGTGTAAGCAGGTGGCGAAGTTTGGCGGGGACGTGACCGGCATGTTTCCTGAAGCCGTAGGCCGTGCGGTAAAGGAGAAATACCGAAAGTGAGCCTAGCACTGGTCATTTTTCTCGTTGTGGTCGTAGGCTCGACCCTCCAGCGAGTATCTGGAATGGGCCTCGGTCTCATCGGCGGTCCTATTCTCATGCTGATTATGGGCCCGGTAGAAGGAATCTTGGTCATCAACGTTTTAGCCTGCATTAATGCGGTGCTGACCACTTATTCCGTGCGCGAGAATGTCAGCTGGAAGAAATTTGGACTCATAGCCCCGGTCATGGTGATTGGTTCCTTAGCCGCGGCGCTGCTCATTAGGCGCATGGATACAGCAGGTCTTATGGTCGTTGTGGGCCTTGCGCTTTTGGCCGCGCTGACGGTAGTGACCTTTGGCAAGAAGTTTGTCCCGGCAATGGAAGGCAAAGGCCCAGCTATTTCCGCGGGCATCCTCGGCGGCTTTACCAATACCTTGGCCGGTGTGGCAGGCCCAGTTATTACCGTCTACGCGCAAGCGGCAAAGTGGCCTCAGCAAGTGTACGCAGCTACGCTGCAACCCATTTTTGTCGTAGGCGGATTCTTTTCTGTCATGACAAAGACGCTTACGGGGGCGGCACACTTTGATGGTTTGCCCTGGGTAATGTGGCCCGCCGGGGTTATGGGAATGTTCGTCGGGATTTGGGCCGGCACCCGCATCGCGCAGCGTGTGCCCCGGGAGAAAGCCCGCGTGCTCTCGCTTAGTGTTGCCGGACTGGGCGCAGCGAGCGCATTGGTTCGCGGCCTGGTGAGCCTCGGTTAAACACCTCCACCATGAACAAGGCCCGTCGCCTCTGCAGAGACAGAAGCTGACGGGCCTTTGCACAGTCAATCATGTGCTATGGGCTTAGAGTAGATTGGCCAAAAAGTCCTTGGTACGTGGCTGTTGCGGATTATCCAGCACTTCAGCGGGGCTACCAGACTCGATGACCACGCCGCCGTCCATGAAGAAGACTTTATCTGCCACCTCGCGGGCAAAACCCATCTCATGGGTGACTACGAGCATGGTCATGCCCTCGGCCGCGAGATCCTTCATTACGCGTAGTACTTCGCCGACAAGCTCTGGGTCAAGGGCTGACGTGGGTTCGTCGAAAAGCATGAGCTTAGGATCCATGGCTACCGCACGAGCGATGGCAACGCGCTGCTGCTGGCCGCCGGAGAGCTGTACGGGGTAATTATTGGCCTTGGAGGCTAAGCCAACATCCTCGAGCAACTCCATCGCGCGGGCGCGGGCAGTTTCCTCTGGGATCTTCTTCACCTGCACCGGTGCCTCAATGATGTTCTCAATCACCGTCCGGTGGGGGAAGAGATTGAAGGATTGAAAGACCATGCCGATATCGGAGCGCTGCTCGGCGGCTTCCTTTTCGCTGATCTCATAGAGGGTCCCGTTTTTCTCGCGGTAGCCAATCAGCTCGCCGTCGACGTACAAGCGCCCGGCCGTTGCTTTATCCAAGTGGTTAACGCAGCGCAGGAAGGTAGACTTGCCGGACCCCGAAGGTCCTAATAGGCAGGCCACCTCGCCGGCTTGGACCTCGAGGTTAATGCCTTTGAGGACCTCAAGCTGCCCGAAGGACTTGTGGACGTTCTGGGCAGAAATCATGGGAGTAGCCATTATTTTTGAGCCTCCGAAATCACGGATACGTTGCGGGGAATGGTTCCTTCAGCATCTGCAAGAGCAGCAAGCTGGCGGCCGGTGAGTTCGCGGGTTGCACCGCGCTCAAAGCGGCGCTCCAAGAAGTACTGACCCACCATAAGTAGGGAAGTAACCACGAGGTACCAAGAAGCCGCGACCAATAGTAGCGGGATGGGCTGGAAAAGGGCGGCGGAAATATCCGTGGTACGGCCGAAGATTTCCTCTGTATAAGGAATGGCCACCACGAGGGAAGAGGTCTTGAGCAAGGAAATAAACTCATTGCCCGTAGGCGGAATGATAATGCGCATGGCCTGCGGAAGGACGGTGCGGCGCATGGTCATCCACCACGACATGCCGAGTGCCTTGGAGGCCTCCTTTTGGCCCTCTGGAACGGAAGTGATGCCCGAGCGCACAATCTCAGCCATATAGGCCGCTTCATTAAGTCCTAGGCCCATCACCGCAAGGAAGAAGGCGTTGGTGAGGATGGTCTGCAAAGACACCTCGGTAAAGCCTAGGTTGATGGACTGGTAGATGGCAGAGAGCAGACCCCAAAACACCAGCTGGACATAAATCGGCGTGCCACGGAATACCCAGAGGAAAATCCAGGACACGGCGCGCAGCACCGGGTTAGGTGACATGCGCATGACCGCAAGCACGGCACCACCGATAACGCCGATGATCATCGACAAAATAGTGATGGCGATGGTGTGCAGGGAAGCGAGCGCGATGCGCTTATCAAAGAGGTACTGGAAATAGGTTCCCCAGCCAAAAGCCTCGTTGCGGGCGGAGGCAATGATGAACCACACTCCCAGCACGATGAGTAGACCAGCGAAGACCCAGCGCCATGGATGGCGCAGCGGGCGGGCCTCGATCTGCGCGGGTTCTTCTTTAGGCTTGGCCGTAGCCGGCGTCGCCGCATTCTCATTAACCATTGATCGGCCTTTCATTAATCATTGCCTGGTCTATTAATCCATCCTCGATGCCCCAGCGGGACAAAATTTCTGCATACTCGCCGGTTTCGATGAGGTGCTGCAGCGCTGCGGCCGATGCCTTGCCCAAATCGGAATCTTTAGGAACTGCGAAGCCATACGGCGAGGCTTGGAACATATCGCCTACCTGCTGCATTTTTCCCTCAGAGCGATTGACCGCCCACGCTGTGACCGGGGAGTCCGCAGACAGGGCATCCGCGCGCCCCATCAGGACGGCCAGTGCGGCGTTATCCCCGGTGTCATAAGACAAGACGGTGAGATCGCCATTACAAGCTTCTTGCTTAGGGCGAACATCATCGGTTTCGGAGACCGTTGTGCGCTGCACTGCGACTGTCAATCCGCAGGGGTTATCGGGGTCGACCTTCCTAGGTCCGTCCACGCGCTCGGCCCACTGGATACCGGCGTAGAGGTGGTCTACAAAGTCGAATTCATTCCGACGGTCTGGGTTATCCGTAAAACCGGATACACCCATATCGATCTGGCCCGATTGCACGGCCGGCAGAATCATGGAGAAGTCCTGCTCCAAGGGCTGGAAATCGAGGCCCAAGACACCTGCTACAGCGCGAGCTAGGTCAAGCTCGACGCCTTGGAGGGCTCCGTGGGAATCCTTAAGCTGAAATGGCGCGTAGGGCGGGTTAGTGCCAGCGGTGAGGACACCATCATTGTCGTCATACATGGCGGCAATCTCCGGTACTACAGAGGTGTGGGGTTCTTCCCAGCCCTCTGGAGTGGAATCTTCCTCGTTGGTGACGCAAGCGCTTAAACCCAAAGTTGGGATAAGGACCGCGGCGATTGTAGCGCGGCGAGACAACGTGCGCGGCATTATTTCTGCGCTGTCCTTTCATTTATGGCGCGAGCTTTCTTCAGGTCAATGAAAATGAACGCGGAAACGATAAGAGCGCCGAGGATGAACATGCCGATGATAATGCCGCTGGAGGCATCCTGGTCAGCACCCCACGGCCACAGTGCACGCAAAGAACCGAGCATGAAACCTGCCATGGCCATCAGCGTAGGGGCTCGGTGATGATCCAGTAAGAAGTTCAAGACCTTGATAAACGCGGCGAGGCCGCACAAGGCACCCAGCGCAAAGACGGCTATGGTGCCGAGATCTCGATCCGATACAGCGCCGATGATGGGTTGGTAGAGCCCCATGGTCAACAAGATGAGCGAGCCGGAAATGCCCGGCAGGATGAGTGCACACACAGCAATGGCGGCGGCAAAGAAAACCACGATAAGGCTGGGGTTCTCATGCGGCTCGGAAGTAAAGCCGGTGATAAAGAAGATGGCAATAGTGGCGATCACAAACGCAATGATGGAAGAAGGGCGCAACCGCTCCTGCTTGGACAGCATAGACAGTGGTACGAAAATAGACACGGCAACCATGCCCAAAAATAGTGCCCCGGACGCGGATACGTGATTTTCCACGAAGTTAGATAGCACGGTGGACATTGCGAAGACTGCGATAAACATGCCGACTGCTACGGAGACAAGGAAGCTCCACTCGACTCTCTTGAAGCGACCAGAGATGAGGTCATTGGCATTGTGGACTGCGCGTTCATAAATACCCACGATGAGCGCCACGGTGCCACCGGAGATTCCGGGCACAAGTTCGGCCATGCCGATGAGGGCACCGCGGATAGCGTTCAAAATGTATTGCATAAATTTAAAATCTACCTGGGAGAGGGCTGGAGTGGCGGGCGACTGGCCTAGGCGGGCGGGGAGAAAGTGCTTCCCGGTGGTGGCCATGTGGACCGCTGTTAATAGTGATGCATATCTTTCATTGAAAGGCGATTGGTTATCCGTCACGGAAAGGGACGTGATTTCTCTAACCGTAGAGGTGAAACAATCATTGAGGCGAATCCTCGTTCATGAATATTCTGTCAGAATAATACACTTAAGTGCAACTATGCAGTTTGGGGCATGGTAGGCGCGGCCTCCTGCAGTCAGGGCTGTTTTATATGGAAGAAACTATAAGTTTCCCATTATTCAGTCTGGTGTTTACGTAGGCGTCAACTAACTGAAAGATTGACTGCCTACTATTTCCTGCGTATTCCCGTCTTTCTCCCGTGCAAATATTCCTTTTCAGTGACCAAGGACTCTCTATGAAGAATCGTTTTGTCCTGCCCGCGGTGACTGTCACCGCGGTGGTGGGAAACCTCATTTTTGTGCCGGCAGCAAGTGCTGCGGAGGGGGCGCCCGAGGGGGCGTCGCCAAGCGAAGGCTCTCGTTTTAGCATCGGTGTACTGCCGGATACCCAGTTCTATTCGCGCTATTCCACCCCAGAGACCGGCAACCTGGCCCAAGCTCGCTACGGCAGCGAACCCTACTTGGCGCAAACCCAATGGTTAGTGGACCATCAAGACGAGTTGAACATGGACTTCGTCACCCACCTGGGTGATGTTGTAGACCAGTGGAACGTGGAGGGCGAATGGCAGGTGGCTGATAAGGCCATGCAGGTCCTCGACGATTCGGACTTGAACTATTCGATCCTGCCAGGCAACCACGATATGGACGTGGAGGGCGCGGCAGCCCACCCGTATGACAAGTGGTTTAGCGCCGACCGCGCTAAGGCCGCCAACTCGGAGACTTTTCAAGAGCGCTACACCGCCGTCAATAATGACTCCGAGGCGCATATCTTTGAAGCCGAAGGCCAGAAATATCTCAATCTAGCCCTGGGCTGGCGCGCTGATGAGAAGGCTATTGCCTGGGCACAAGGCATCATTGATAAGCATCCAGGCCTTCCGGTCATTGTGACCACTCATGAGGCCCTCAATATTGATGGTGAAGGAAACGTCTTCTATTCCGATGACTATGGCAAGGGATTGTGGGATAAGTTCATCAAGAGCAATGATCAGATCTTTCTCGTGATGGGCGGCCACCACCACGGTGCCGGATACCGCGTGGACAAGAACGATGCCGGACATGACGTCGTTTCCATCTTGCAGGACTATCAGATGGCCTACCAGGGCGGCAATGGTTTATTAGGCGTGCTCGAGTTTGACCTTACGGGCAAGCAGCTGGAGATGACCGCGCTTTCGCCGTGGGTGGCGCAAAAGCCGCATGAGGAGCTCACGCAGTTCGATAAGCTCACCTTGGATGATAAGGGCGATAGCTATAGCATTCCGTTCGATTTTGAACAGCGTTTTTCCTCTTTCGCGCCGGAATTCACCGTGGGTGAGGGGCACCAGCCGGACTTAGCGCAGCGCGCCCGCGACATCGCCGCTGAGGGCTATAGGCCCTACACCATTGCGGAGGACGAGCTTCCTAAGGGCGCGGACGATTTTGCCACAAACGACCACACGGTATTCCACTGGCGCCCGGGCGAAGCGCGGGACAAGGATGGGCATGCGCTTGTCGATGGCGCCCCTGCCGGCCGTGGCACCACCATCCCCGATATTGCCAGCGATTCTGGCAGCAACCTGCATCGCGCTGGCGCCATGCTCGGAGACAGGGTGACCTATAGCACCGACCATCACCCGTTGTCCTCTGATGCCGGCTCCCTCTTCTGGTCTGACCCTGCCGGCAAAGTTGGCAATGCCGAGTTCCGTACCGATAAGGGCGCGGCTGCCAATAGCGTCGATACCACCAAGGGATATACCTTCGAATCCTTTGTCAAGATTCCGGAGGATTTCAACGGCGCACAGCATGGTTGGGGAAGTGCGCTCAGCCGTGACTCTGCCATCAATAAACTGGTAGACGGCTCCGAGGACACGGACCCAACCGTCATGTTCGGTATCTCTAACCTCCGCGAGCTGCGCTGGTGGGCGGAGCCGAAGCAGGGAAGCGGCTCTACCGTGTGGTCCCACGAGGTTCCCAAAGACGAGTGGATGCATATCGCCGTGGTCAATGATCCCGAACGCGATAGCGTCGAAATGTTCATCAACGGCGCGCCCATCCTGCGCAATGCCGTAGGCGCCGAGGGACTCCTCCCGCGCGACCTGCAGTGGGTCATGGGTGGTGGCTTTGACAACCAGCGCCCACAAGACCCGTGGTATGGCTGGATCGGCGAGACCCGCCTGACTCAGGGCGTCCTGGGCAAGGACCAGTGGCTTACCGCCCGTGCACACAACGATGGCAAGCCGGCCGATACCGCGCAACCTGCCACGGATGGCTCCGCGTTGAGCTCTAGTACGAGTTCGAAGCCTGGCATCTTAGGAGCAATCCTTGGTATCGCAGGGGTGGCTGGCCTCATTGGACTAGCACTGCCGCAACTGAAGGCTTCCATCCCGCAGATTAACGCGCTCCTGCGTAAGTATCACCTCCCGACTCTGCCCGAGTTGGGCTAAAGCACTGGGTAGAGGGATTTTGCAGTATCAGGCTTTAAAGCTTTAGCTGCACCAAAGCGCTTAGGTTCTTCGCCATAAGGGGAGAGAACCTAAGCGCGTTTTGGTTTTAATCTTCGCCCTGCTTGGAGAGATAATCCACCTTCCACCAAAACCAAGCGGAGGCTCCACCCAACACGACGGGTATCCAGGCTAGGGAAGGGGATTGCACGGCCATCATTGCCAACAATGTAATGAGCGTCAATGCAGTGAAAACTATCGCTTTAATTCTTTCCACTCGCAATCGGTTCATGAAATCTCCTCAATGTGGAAGGTATGCCAAATTTACACAGCCCAAAATAGGAGACTCTTGTCAGAGTGTCAATGATAGTTTACGGTATGTAACGTGAAATGTGCTTAAATTTTGGAATCGATGTCCTAGATTGTTTCGCTGGCGGCTGAAAGGCGCCTCGAGCACAAGGCGGCGAGATGTGAGGTTTGGGAAATGTCTAGTGATCAAACACAGAAGTCTGGGGACAACCTAGGGGATAAGGTCGAAGGAATGTTCCTGGCGGTTGTTGCGTTCGTTCTCATGCTTTCCGTACTTGGCTTAGTTCTGTGCATAGTTCGGTTCGACGATTATGTCGACGCTTTTGTCGTTATTCACCGCAGTTCATTCGACGGAATCGAGGATGCACGCGTGAGGCGGTGGATAATGGGTGTACTTCTACTTATTCGCTCCCTAGCAGCCCTTTCGTGGGTTACATCCTTTTTCCACCTTAAAAAGACGTTAGCTAAGGCGACTAGAAAGAGATTTCTGTTAATGGGGGTGTACTCCATCGCCTCTGCCTGCGGCTTTGGCTATCTCGCGTTGAGGGCGGAGCTGGCGAGCTTGGAAGCCATACGGGTCACACAGGCTAGTATTTGCGGCTTTTTGACGGCCTATCTATGCTTCCAGAGCTTGAAATCCTGGCAAGCTTCTACCCGTTCAACTACACGTCGGTAGGAGGGGCGAACATGAAAAAGACCCCGCATTCCGATTTACCGTACATGCGAGGTCTTTTCTATCTGTGCCCCTGGTGAGACTCGAACTCACACTGGACGGGTTTTGAATCCGTTGCCTCTGCCAATTGGGCTACAGGGGCGCACAGTGCCAAGGCTTGCTGCCTTTGACTGTGAAAATAGTAGCGCAGGGACTAGGGGAATTCCTAATTGGGTAGGGGAAGCGGGGGAATGCCCACGTCATCCAATAAATGTGCACCGGGGTGTTCGTATGTCGGCTCGCTTCTCTAGGATGGGGCAGGTGACTACTAAACAGCCTCGAATTCTGCTCATTGACGGCCACTCTATGGCCTTTCGTGCCTTCTACGCCCTGCCGGTGGATAACTTTTCTACCTCGGGCGGCCAGCACACCAATGCCGTATATGGCTTTTTATCGATGCTTTCCAATATCGTGGCGGAGGAGAAGCCCGATGCCATCGCGGTGGCATTCGATGTAGGGCGAAAGACCTTCCGCACCGAAATGTTCCCGGACTACAAGGCGCAGCGTGAAGCCGCGCCGGAGGAATTTAAGGGCCAAGTTGACATCATCCGCGAGGTGCTCGAGGTGCTGGGGATTACCACCCTCTCCCGCGAGAACTTCGAGGCCGACGACATCCTCGCCACGCTGGCGACCGAGGCGCAGGCTTATGAGACCCTCATCGTCACCGGTGACCGCGATTACCTGCAATTGGTAAACGATTCCACGACGGTGCTTTATCCCATGAAGGGCGTATCCACTCTCCACCGCTTTACGCCCGCCGCGGTGGAAGAGAAGTATGGTCTCACACCTGCGCAGTACCCAGATTTTGCTGCATTGCGCGGTGATCCGTCCGATAATTTGCCGGGCATTCCCAAGGTGGGCGAGAAGACGGCGACTAAGTGGATTGTTAAATACGGGGACTTGGCATCACTGGTTGAGCACGCCGAAGAAATCAAGGGCGTGGTGGGCAATAATTTCCGCGAGCGCATCGATCAGGTGCAGATGAATCGCAAGCTCACCCAAATGATCACGGATATGGACCTAGAGGTTGGCCCTGACGATCTGGCTTTCCAGGAGGCGAAGGTTGCGGACGTTGCCGCTAAGTTCGATGACCTCGAGTTTGGCACCAACCTGCGCGATCGCGTACTGGCCGCCATTCCCAATGACGGCGCTGAGGCAGCGGAGCAGACCGAGGAAATCCAAGAGTTAGAGACAGTCATCGACGATGAGCCATTGTCCCAGTGGCTGCCAGGCCGAGAGCATGTTGCGGTCTATGTCCAAGGCGAGGGAAACCCAGGACAGGGCGATGCTTCTGCCATTGCCTTCGTAGACCAGGAACGCCACGGGCTGCAAGTGGAGTTGGGCGACCTTTCTGCCGCGGACGATAAGGCCCTAGCGCAGTGGCTGGCCTCCGATGCGCCGAAGTATTTCCACGAGGCGAAGGCCGCCTTCCATATGCTTGCCGGTCGGGGTATTGAGCTAGCCGGCATTGCCCACGACACGGCCATTGCCGCCTACCTGCTGCGGCCCGGTCAACGCACTTACGCGCTTGCCGACGTCTACCAACGCCACCTCCAAAAGACCCTCGGCGCCGCCACGGAGCAGCTTTCCCTGTTGGATGATTCCACCTTGGTGGACCAAGCCGCAGCCATTATGGAATTGGCGGAAAGGCTCACTGCAGAGCTCCAAGAGATTGATTCTTTCGAACTTTATACCGACTTGGAGCTGCCCCTGGTGACCATTTTGGCGCGCATGGAAGCTACCGGCATTGCTGTTGACGTAGACATTCTCGAAACACAAAAGGATGCCTTCGTAGAGCAGGTCGCCGAACAAGAGCGTGCCGCCCGCGAGCTTGCCGGTGACGATAAGCTCAACCTCAACTCACCCAAGCAGCTACAAACCGTACTCTTTGAGACTTTTGATCTGCCCAAGACCAAGAAGACAAAGACCGGCTATTCTACCGCGGCTAAGGAGATTGAACAGCTCGCGGTTAAGAATCCCCACCCATTCTTAGACCACCTTTTGGCTCACCGTGAGTACCAAAAGATGAAAACCACCCTCGAAGGTCTAATCAAGACCGTGCAGCCGGACGGTCGCATCCACACCACGTTTAATCAGACAGTGACGTCGACTGGCCGCTTGTCCTCGACGGAGCCAAATCTGCAGAATATCCCGGTGCGCACCGAAGCTGGGCGACAGATTCGCTCCGCGTTTATCGTAGGCGAGGGCTACGAAGAACTCATGACCGCGGACTATTCGCAGATTGAGATGCGTGTGATGGCACACCTCTCGGCAGATCCCGGGCTTATCGAGGCCTATAAGGACGGCGAAGACCTGCATAACTACGTCGGCTCCCGAGTCTTCGACGTCCCCGTCGACCAAGTCACGCCGGAGCTGCGCCGCCGCGTTAAGGCAATGTCTTATGGTTTGGTCTATGGCCTGTCCGCCTTCGGCCTATCCCAGCAATTGGGCATCCCGGCTGGGGAAGCGAAGTCCATCATGGAAAGCTACTTCGAGCGTTTTGGCGGGGTAAAGAAATACCTCGATGAAGTTGTGGTCCAGGCGCGTAAGGATGGGTATACAGCCACCCTCTTCGGCCGCCGCCGCTACTTGCCCGAGCTCAACTCCGATAACCGCCTAGCGCGCGAGAACGCAGAGCGAGCCGCATTAAATGCACCGATTCAAGGTACCGCGGCAGACATTATCAAGGTGGCAATGATTCGCGTTGACCGCGCATTGCAGGGCATGAAGTCCCGCGTGCTGCTACAGGTCCACGATGAATTGGTAGTTGAGGTCGCTCCTGGCGAGGCTGACCAGGTACGTGAAATTCTCGAGCGGGAGATGGACTCTGCTATCGAGCTCAACGTGCCGCTGGAGGTCTCCGCTGGTTCAGGCAAGGATTGGGATGCCGCAGCCCACTAGCGCAGCTTCTTTCTCTCGCCGAGAAAAGGCGCGCCTTAGGCTTGCCTCGCAAGGCTTAACCGTTCAGCGGTGGGAGAGTGCGGAGGAAGTGATCCGGGCTTTCGGCGTTATGCAAGGCCAAGACCTGCACTCCGTGCGCCGATCGCTGGCCTTGCGGGCGCAAGACCACTCAGATGCCGGAAATATTGTGCGTGGGTATCCCATGCGTCATACGCTTTTTGCGGCTTCTGTCAAGGACATAGGCTGGATAACTGAACTCTGTGCTAAACGGCGCAAGGGCGACGCAGAGTTAGTGGCAAAGGTAAACAAGCTCATTGATCGTCCGCTTTCGCGTGCCGAGCTGAAAGAACGTGCTGCCACAGCGTTGCCGGGTGTGCCTTTCTGGCACGTTGTGCGTGTAGCAATGGAAGGCGGTCACGCCGTTTACTCCGGAGCTGATCAGCTGATTACACCGGTCGATTTGCCGGGGTTAGAGGAGATTTACAACGGCAACAAAGTCGCCGCTACCACAGAGTTGATGACTCGGTATTTTCGCACTCATGGCCAAGTCACGTTGGGGGACTTTGCTTGGTGGACAAAGCTACCGCAAAAACTAATTAGACCAGCGGCTGAAAACCTCCCGCCGGACATTGTGCGGTGTGGAGAAGAATCCCCGGACTTTGTCTCGATAGAGGTAATTGATATGGCCGAAGCACGAAAGAAGCGCTCGGTGCTCTTATTGGGAGCCTTCGACGAGTACATCCTGGGATACCGAGATCGGTCATTTGCGATGACTTCAGAAGTTCACGAGATACTTGCCCCTGGAAACCGCGGTGTATTTCGCCGCGCCATTGTGGTGGACGGCCAGGTTCGTGGGACGTGGAATAAACAAGCTATCGAGAATCTGGGTATCCCCGGCTACGCCGAGCCCAAAGTTCAGAAGTTGTGGCGAACTGCGCAATAAGTTTTTAGGTAGCCTTCTCTGTGCGGAAAAAATTATGCGTGCACATGGAGAAACTAGGAAGGGAAATACTGCGCAGTGACTCTGGAAGAGAAAATAAATAAATGGAATCTCCGCTTTTTTGAAAGTTTGTGGGCCATGCAAGTGAATTTCCTTGCAGCCGATATCAATGACCTCGGGCTAGACCAATTCCTTGAAGAGCATAGGGCCTATGGAATCGGGTATGGACTCTTCGCAGTAGCGTATTTTGTGGCAGCCATGAGCATCGCCCGTGTGGCGCCAAACCCTAAGGTCAGGAGATTAACGGCCGCTGGGGTGATGGTCGTTTCCACGGCGCTTGCGTTCCTCTTTCCATCCGAGTGGATGTTTGCTGCGTTGGTTATTTTCGCCCTTGTTTATTACCTCTGGCCACGAAAAGAAGGCGTGTCTATCTGAGGTCGGCGCTCCACCAGGCAATTGGCCAGCATATCGAAGGGAGTTTGGCCAAAAGCGAGCATGCTGATGCTTAAAATTGCCAGTAGCAGGGGCATAACACCCGACCAACCTGAAAGCGTCAGCATTGTTAGCAATAGCCAGGAGTTTCGCAGGCAAGCGGTGAAAAATCCTGGGTGGGTGGCAATGATTTCTAGCTGGAGGGACCACTTACCTAGCGAGGTGGATTTCGCGGCTTCCACCCATACCCGATAGACGTAAAAGACCACGGCGGCGGCAATGGCATTATAGAGTTCTAAGGTCTCTCCAGTAAGCGGATGGTCGGCTGCCGCATTTACTACCCACCGCACCACCATGACGATGGCAGCGGCTAGGAAACTGTCAATCCACCAGGCAATGCCACGTCGTATCAATAAGCCAATCCGGTCCAAAACCATGCCCATAGGTTAGCGGGAATTGCTGCAGACGAAAATAATCGTGCCGGGAAAGATTTCGCCGCGCTCCGGAGACCATTGGCCCCAGGTGATCCTAAGGTCTTGCGGCCACTCGGGTTCAATTATGTCCTCGATAAGGAACGGGCCTTTACTCTGCAGGGCCTGGAACCAATCGGCGATGGTGCGATGAAACTCCGCATACGTGAGGTTGCCATCGCGGTCTTGTTCCAGATAGGCGCGGTCGAAGTAGCTAATATCAGCCGTTAAATCGGTAGGATCATCGGGGAAGATCCAGCGCATGGGATGGGTGACTGAGAGGACAAAACGACCGCCTGGTTTAAGAACCCGGGAGACCTCCTGTAGCGCTAAGTCGAGATTAGCGAGGAAGGGAAAAGCGCCGAACGCAGAGAAAGCAGCGTCGAAGGACTCTGTAGCATAGGGTAGCGACAGCGCATCGGCTTGCGTCAAGGGAAGTGCACCAGCAGCGTGGTTGAGCATGCCGCGAGAGATATCGAAGCCAGTGGCAAAGCGGGCACGCTTTTGGAGCCACTCGGTGCACGGTGCGGACCCGCAGCCAATTTCGAGGACGGAAGAATCCGAGACGTCGCCAAGCAGGTGCACTTGGTCCTCATGGAGCATCTCTGGGCACCAATAGAAGGAAGAAAGATAGTCGGGGTGCTCGGCATGGTAGCTAGCGGCGTCGCCATCCCAGTAGACCTGATTTGCTTGTGATGGGGAAATCACGGTGGGGGAAGAACTCCTTGGAGAAAAAGTTGCGTCTTGTATTTGCCCTTTAAGCTGGACAGATGTAGGGTTGAACGGGCGTGTCTATGCCACGGGTTGTTCTAAGCCGTTGTAGGAAGGCTTTAAGCAATCACGAGGCGGGATCGAATACTTTTCTTTTGCTGCTTTGGGCAGCTTAGCAAGCTTTTTTCGAGAGACGCGCAGTTGTCCAATTTCGATTTCCTACATTTATTCGGAGCATTTCTTAATATGCCATCTTCTAACACCCCGCAGGTTGCGATCAACGATATCGGAACCGCAGAGGACTTCCTCGCAGCTGTAGATGCCACCATCAAGTACTTCAACGATGGTGACATTGTCGAGGGTACCGTCGTCAAGGTTGACCACGACGAGGTACTGCTGGACATTGGATACAAGACCGAAGGCGTTATCCCTTCTCGCGAGCTGTCCATCAAGCACGACGTCAACCCAGATGAGGTTGTCGAGGTCGGCGATGAGGTTGACGCACTTGTTCTCACCAAGGAGGACAAGGAAGGTCGCTTGATCCTGTCCAAGAAGCGTGCGCAGTACGAGCGCGCTTGGGGCGCCATCGAGGAGCTGCAGGCCAAGGAAGAGCCTGTCACCGGTACCGTTATCGAGGTTGTCAAGGGCGGCCTCATTCTGGACATCGGCCTGCGTGGCTTCCTGCCTGCATCTCTGGTTGAGATGCGTCGCGTCCGCGACCTGGAGCCGTACATCGGCCAGGAGCTGGAAGCAAAGATCATCGAGCTGGACAAGCAGCGCAACAACGTTGTCCTGTCCCGCCGTGCATACCTGGAGCAGACCCAGTCCGAGGTTCGTTCCGAGTTCCTGCACCAGCTGCAGAAGGGTCAGGTCCGCAAGGGCGTTGTTTCTTCCATCGTCAACTTCGGTGCCTTCGTCGATCTCGGCGGAGTCGACGGCCTGGTTCACGTTTCCGAGCTGTCCTGGAAGCACATCGATCACCCATCTGAGGTTGTCACCGTTGGTGACGAGGTAACCGTTGAGGTTCTCGACGTTGATCTGGATCGTGAGCGCGTTTCCCTGTCCCTGAAGGCTACCCAGGAAGATCCGTGGCGCGTATTCGCCCGCACCCACGCTGTGGGCCAGATCGTTCCGGGCAAGGTCACCAAGCTCGTTCCATTCGGCGCCTTTGTTCGCGTCGAGGAGGGCATCGAGGGTCTGGTTCACATTTCCGAGCTGGCTCAGCGCCACGTTGAGGTTCCGGACCAGGTTGTCACCGTTGGCCAGGAAGTCATGGTCAAGGTCATCGACATCGACCTCGAGCGTCGTCGTATCTCCCTGTCTGTTAAGCAGGCAGACGAGGACTACACCGAAGAGTTCGATCCGTCCAAGTACGGCATGGCTGACTCCTATGATGAGCAGGGCAACTATGTCTTCCCTGAGGGCTTCGACCCTGAGACCAACGAGTGGAAGGAAGGCTTCGACGAGCAGCGTCAGGCTTGGGAGGCACGTTACGCAGAGTCCGAGCGTCGCTTCAACCTGCACACTGCTCAGATCGAGCGCAACCGCGCCGCAGCCGCTGAGGCTGCTGAGTCTGCAGAGTCCTCCAACTACTCCTCTGATTCCTCTGATGCAGCTCCGGCATCCGAGACTCAGGCAGAGGTTGGCGGCTCCCTGGCTTCCGACGAGCAGCTCGCCGCACTGCGCGACAAGCTCGCTGGCAACTAAAGCTTCCGCTTAGTTCCCTGCTGAGTTTGGAGCTAAGCTTCAAGGCCGCGTTCACTTCGTCATATAGACGGGGTGGGCGCGGCTTTTGTGATCTTTGAGACAGGCCCTGCAAACGTTTGCTGAGCCATTTGAGGTTTTTAAGTGGCTGACCAGCGCAGTTAAGAAGGGGGAGGCAAAAATCTCCTGGCAAGCCCACAAAACGGGCTTTTGTTCATGTGGGAATCCTCTTATACTCAACTATGACGTTATAGCCAGTGCTGCACTGGTTATAAGTGGTATTTGAACTGAGGAGTAAGAAGTGGCATCTACCAAGGACACTTCCGCCCACATCGTTGAAAGTATCGGCGGCGCTGACAATATTACGTCGCTGACGCACTGTGCGACGCGCTTGCGTTTCCAACTTGCTGATGCGGGGAAAGTTGATAAAGGAAAGCTCGACAGCGACCCAGCGGTGCTAGGCACCGTGCCACAAGGCGCCCACGGCTACCAAGTAGTCATGGGTGGCGGCGTTGCTGACTACTACAACGAAATCATCAAGCAGCCCGGTGTACACGCTTCCGGTGAGAAAACGGCGTCCTCCAAGAAGGAGTACGACGGCGTTCGTGGCAAGTACGACTGGGTAGATTACTGCTTCGAGTTTCTTTCTGATACCTTCCGCCCAGTTCTCTGGGCACTGTTGGGCGCCTCGCTCATCATCATGCTGCTGATCTTGGCGGACACCTTTGGTATTCAGGACTTCCGTGCGCCGCTGGATGAGCAGCCGGAAGGCTTCCGTTTGGCTCACGCCATGTTCCAGTCGGTCTTTTACTTCCTCCCGGTAATGGTGGGTGCGACCGCGGCTCAGAAGCTGGGTGCGAACATGTGGGTCTCCGCCGCTATCCCAGCGGCACTTCTTACCCCGGAGTTTTTGTCCCTGGGCGAAGCAGGAGATACCGCTAATGTCTTTGGCCTGCCGTTGGTTATTAACTCCTATGGCTCCCAGGTATTTCCCCCGATTCTGGCTGCAATCGGCCTGTACTGGGTGGAAAAGGGACTGAAGAAGATTATCCCAAGTGCGGTACAAATGGTTTTCGTACCATTTTTCTCCCTGCTAATTATGATTCCGGCAACGGCCTTCCTCCTTGGCCCGTTCGGCATTGGCGTGGGCAACGGCATTTCCTGGGTCCTTTATCAAATCAATGATTTCTCTCCATTCATCTTGGCTATAGTTGTTCCGCTGCTTTACCCGTTCCTCGTTCCCATGGGCTTGCACTGGCCGCTGAACGTCATCATGATCCAGAACATCGCCACCTACGGCTACGACTTCATTCAAGGACCGATGGGCGCATGGAACTTCGCCTGCTTCGGCGTCGTCGGCGCGGTCATGGTCATCTCCTTCAAGGAGAAGAACAATGCTATGCGCCAGGTTTCCATCGGTGCGTTTGCAGCGGGCATCCTAGGTGGCGTGTCGGAACCTTCCCTGTACGGCATCTTGTTGCGCTTCCGCCGCAGCTACTATCGGTTGCTGCCAGGTTGTGCCTTGGGTGGCGCAATCATCGGTCTTTTCGACGTCCGTGCAGAAGCCTTCGTCTTTACCTCGGCGTTGACCACCAGTGCCATGACCCCGCATTTGGGCTATGTCCTTGGTATTACGACTGCATTCCTTACTTCTTTCTTGCTCACCTTGTTCTTCGGCTACCGCACGGCAGAAGAAAAGCAAGCTGACTTGGAGCGCATTGCGCGCGAACAAGGCGAGACTGTTGACGATGCAGCTGCTCGCGCAGAGATGAAGTTCCTTAAGGGCAATGGTACAGACTCCGCGATCGAGGGCGGCGCCGTTCCCGCCAGCTCCGCAGGCGCTGCTGCTGCCGGCGTGGCCACTAAGCAGGCTGGGAAAGATTCTATTGCGCTGGAATCTCCCCTCGAGGGCGAGGCGGTCGCTCTATCGGAAGTTCCGGATCCCATTTTCGCCGCGGCAAAGCTGGGCCCGGGTATGGCGGTCCAGCCGGCGGGCAATGCGGTCTTTGCGCCTGCCGACGGCAAGGTGCTCACCGTTCAAAAGTCTGGCCATGCGGTAGGACTGAGCTTGGACAACGGCGTACAGCTACTCATTCACGTAGGTCTCGACACCGTGGAGCTGGGAGGCGAAGGTTTTGAAGTCCATGTGGAAAAGAAGCAACGCGTTTCCGCAGGCGATAAATTGATTTCCTTTGACCCGGAATTTATCCGCTCCAAAGGCTATAACCTGATTACCCCTGTGGTAGTTACTAACGCCACCAAGTTTGGAACTGTCACCGGCGAGCCTGGCCAGGTTTCCTCGAGCGATGTGTTGCTGCACATTTCTCCAAAGGCGGAGGACGCAGAGTAAAAGAGACGCTTTCTCCTGAATTGCAATGAAGAGCCCCACCATCGCGTATGGTGGGGCTCCTTTTCGCGTAGGGTGGCGACCATGAAACTCATTGGCCTTACAGGTGGCATTGGCAGCGGTAAGTCAACAGTTGCATCCTTGTGCCGTGAACGCGGGTGGCGAGTGGTCGACGCCGATGGCATTGCACGCGACGTTGTGAAGCCTGGGAAGCCTGCTTTATCCGAGTTGGCCGCAGCTTTCGGAGAGGAAATCCTGCTGTCGGATGGCAGCCTTAACCGCAAGGAATTGGCACGCCGGGCCTTTGCGGACAAAGAGCACACTGAGTTGCTGAACTCTATTACCCATCCACGCATCCAAGAGGAGACACAGCGGCAATTTGCGACGGCGCGTGGAGATGGCTGTGACTTCGCCGTTTATGATATGCCGCTGTTGGTGGATAATGGCCTGGACAAAGACATGGACTACGTCATTGTGGTCGATGTGGATCCTGAAGAGCGCGTTCGTCGGCTGGTGGCTTTTCGAGGGATAGAAGAGGAAGATGCGCGCCGTCGCATTGCGGCACAGGTACCGGATGAGGTGCGGCTTGCCGCGGCCACGCACGTCATTGATAATAACGGCACGCTTGACCAGCTACGTGTGCGAACGACTGAGGTCCTGGACCGCATTGAAGCGGAGTCACCGAAGGTTTAACCATTGGGTAGCTAAAGTTTACGCCATTTCGAAGTCTTGTTAACCTGGGCAGCTTAAGCTACCCGCCGTGGGAACGTGGGATACTGGGCCTTTTGATAATCACGCGGCGCGAGAACTACTCGCGAGCTTGCGGGATGGTTCCTTCGATCTCAAAAGCTTTCAGCAATCATGTTCCACAGAGCCTATCGACTCGGATGACGCAGAAACTATGATTGCACTCGGCGCCTTGTTGAAATTAAAGGCTGATGCACTGCCGGAAGGCATCGAGCGCGAGGATCTCGCGCCCCTGTACACGCCGCAGTCAAAGGCTTGGCTGCGCCGCCGCATCAATAGTGCGATGCGGCCCGAGACGTCTTCCGTTTATGCGCTGTGGGAGACCACTGGCGAGTTGGAAGAATGGCTTCGCACCGCGCAGAACTCCTTGCCCTGAACGTAGCTAGGCGCGCCACCTAAACAGTAGAGTAGTGGGTATGGCTTTTGCTGCTGAACATCCCCTTATTCCAAATTCCGAGCACCGCGTTGTCAGCGAGGTCGAGCGCACCCCGGGCGAGTTTCAGGTCGTTTCTGAATATGAACCGGCTGGTGACCAGCCCTCCGCCATCGCAGAGCTCAATGACAGACTCAACCGTGATGAGCGCGATGTTGTGCTGATGGGTGCTACCGGTACCGGTAAATCTGCCACCGCCGCGTGGCTCATCGAAAAGCAGCAGCGGCCCACGTTGGTGATGGCGCCCAATAAAACCCTGGCTGCGCAGCTAGCGAACGAGCTGCGCCAGCTCTTGCCGCATAACGCAGTAGAGTACTTCGTTTCTTATTACGACTACTACCAGCCAGAAGCATATATTGCGCAGACCGATACCTATATTGAAAAGGATTCCTCCATCAATGAGGACGTAGAGCGCCTGCGCCACTCGGCTACGTCGGCACTATTGTCTCGCAGGGACGTGGTTGTAGTCTCTTCCGTGTCCTGCATTTATGGCTTGGGCACTCCACAGTCTTACCTGGATCGCTCGGTAATCATTTCTGTTGATGAGGAGCTGGACCGCGATCGGTTCCTGCGACTGCTGGTGGATATCCAATATGAACGCAATGACGTGGGGTTTACCCGCGGCACCTTCCGCGCCAAGGGCGATACGGTAGATATCATTCCGGCCTACGAGGAACGTGCGGTGCGCATTGAATTCTTCGGCGACGATATCGATTCCCTGTATTACATTCACCCCGTGACTGGCGATGTCATAGAGGAAGTAGATGAGGTTCGCATCTTCCCGGCCACGCACTACGTGGCCGGGCCCGAACGCATGGAAAAGGCCGTGGCAGCGATTAAAGAGGAATTGGCTGAGCGCTTGGAGGATCTAGAAAACCGCGGCAAGCTGCTTGAAGCGCAACGTCTGCGCATGCGCACCGAATACGATCTGGAGATGATCGAGCAGGTAGGTTTCTGCTCCGGTATCGAGAACTACTCCCGTCACGTCGATGGTCGTCCGGCTGGCTCAGCGCCGGCTACGCTACTCGATTACTTCCCAGAGGATTTTCTCACCATCATCGATGAGTCACACGTTACAGTTCCACAGATTGGCGGCATGTTCGAGGGCGATATGTCGCGCAAGCGCAACTTGGTCGAATTCGGTTTCCGTTTGCCGTCCGCAGTGGATAACCGCCCGTTGACCTTTGATGAGTTTGAACAGCGGGTCGGACAAACCGTATACATGTCCGCCACCCCAGGCGATTTCGAGCTTACGTCCTCGGATGGCGAATACGTAGAGCAGGTAATTCGCCCGACTGGTCTGGTGGATCCGAAGGTTACTGTCAAGCCCACCAAAGGGCAGATTGATGACCTCATTGATGAGGTGCGCACTCGCATATCGAAGCAAGAGCGTGTGTTGGTGACCACGCTGACTAAGCGTATGGCAGAGGACCTTACTGACTATCTGTTGGAGCAGGGGATAAAGGTGCGCTACCTGCACTCGGATATCGATACCTTGCAGCGCGTCGAATTATTGCGGCAATTGCGCTTGGGAGAATTCGATGTTCTCGTGGGCATTAACCTTCTGCGCGAGGGCCTTGACCTTCCTGAGGTCTCGCTCGTTGCCATTTTGGATGCGGACAAAGAAGGCTTCCTGCGCTCTACAACTTCGCTCATTCAGACCATTGGCCGTGCTGCCCGTAACGTGTCTGGCGAGGTCATCATGTATGCCGATAAAATCACCGACTCTATGCAAGAGGCAATTGAGGAGACGGAACGGCGCCGTGAGAAGCAGATTGCCTATAACCGGGAACATGGCATTGATCCGCAGCCGTTGCGTAAAAAGATCGCGGATATCCTTGACCAGGTCTATGAAGACGGCGGAGACGAGGAGGCTAATTCCGATCCTTCCGCCATGGTGGAAAAGCGGGATATTTCTAGTATGGCTACCGATGAGGTGCAGGCGCTTATCGACGACCTCTCGGCCCAAATGGGTGCAGCCGCGCGTGAGCTCAAATTCGAGCTGGCCGGCCGCCTACGCGATGAGATTGCCGATTTGAAGAAGGAGTTGCGCGGCTTGAAAGAAGCGGGGATTTAGTTTTCTCCCCCTAAAAGTGTGCTGATTGATTCTGCGGGTGCTTCTCTAAACGGCTGCGCTAGTTATACTGAATAGGTGCCAGAAGCGCCGTTTAGTTGTCACTGTGAAATGGTTCAACTGCAAGGAGAATGATGCTTACCTATAAAAACATTGCCGTCGGCACCGATGGCTCTGAAACCTCCCTGCGCGCGGTTCGCGCAGCGGCGTCCATGGCACGGGCGTACGACGCCAAGCTGATTATTATCTCAGCCTTTTATAACCACGCTGGATCCATGCTTGGCGCTCCGAGGGGCGACGAAGCCGGTCTGCCCGTTGTAAGTGAGGACATGGCTGGGACCTATTTGACCAATGCCACCCGTATCGCCGAATCGGAAGGTGCGGAGCACATTGAAATCGTAGGAAAATCTGGAGACCCAGTAAAAGCCTTGTTAGAAGTAGGCCAGGACTATGATGTGGACCTGTTCGTTGTGGGCAACCGCGGCGTGAATTCCGTCCGTGGTCGAGTCTTCGGTTCTGTGCCAACGGAACTAACCCACAAGTCAACGGTAGACGTCGTCGTAGTTAATACCACCGAGGAACGTTAATCGTTTCTCGTTGTTACACTGGCAGTAATGCCCCTGTAGGCTAAATAAACACACCGGGTACATTCCCACAAAGAAAGGTCATCATGAGCGACTACAACTCGATCGTTGTCGGTACTGACGGTTCTAAGTCTTCCCTCCTCGCTGTAGAGCGAGCAGCAAAGATTGCCGCCGCATTCGATTCCAATCTGATCATCGGTTGTGCTTACTACGAGAACCAGGAGCAGGCTTCCAAGACCCTGCGCCAGGATTCCGTTACCATTTTGGGCGATGAGAAGGCCGAGGCTAACCTGAAGGACGCCAAGGCTCACGCCGAGAAGTTCGGTGCTTCTAAGGTCGAAACCGCTGTTCGCCCTGGTACTCCGGTGCAGGCCCTGATGTCCATCGTCAATGACAACGATGCTGACCTGCTCATCGTGGGTAACCGCGGCATCAACTCCCTGACCGGCCGCCTGCTGGGCTCCGTACCTGCAGACGTTGCTCGCCAGTCGGACTGCGACGTGATGATCGTTCACACTGTCAGCTAAATGTGGTGATTGAACCCGCCTTGGTCTTGTTAAAGAGGCCAAGGCGGGTTTCGTCGTTAAGCGCTGCTTACTCCGTGGGGTGCGCGGCGTTGAAGGCTGCGGCAAGGGCACTGCCGTTTGCGCCCTGAATCAGTGGGATTGTGAAATGGCCCTCTTCATTGGCATCTGCCAGGGGGCTCAGGGAGCCATGCGAGAGCAGCTGCTCCTGCGGGCTTAGATTGCGGATGATCACGGAGTGAATCCGGTCCGGGTGCTCGTTAGCCACATCGCCGTAAGTCAATGGATCGTGCTGTCCGTCATCGCCGATCAGGATCCATTGCATGTCCGGGTAAGCAATGAGTAGATTGCGTAGCTGAACCCGCTTATGTTCTTGTCCGCTGCGGAAAAGGCCCGTCTCAGTTGGGCCCCAGTCCGTGAGCAGCATGGGGCCTGCGGGGAAATTATGATGGGACAGGAATTTTTTCAGCGAGCCAAAAGTATTCCATGCTCCCGTAGAAAGATAGAACACTGGGGCCTTTGGGAATCGCTGTTGCAGCTGAGCATAGAACTCGGCCATTCCAGCAACGGCCTGTCGCTTGCTGGGGCGCTTAGCCCAAGAGTTCCACGCCGCTGTCAACGCACGTGGCAGCCACGTAACTAAAACCGTGTCATCAATATCGCTGATGATGCCAATCTTGGCGCTCGGATCCACGATGAGCACCTGGACTTCCACGGCTTGCGCGTTGGCGGCCTCGATCGTTGCCGTATGCCAACCAGGTTCTAACCCATGTTCGTGAACGAGGATGTCAACGTACCCGTTGCTATTGGTTGTGCCCGCGACGGTCTTTTCACCAATAGTCACTGAAATGTCGTGGTTTCCCACCTGAATAGTAAGAAACTGCTGGTAGCCGCGTTCACCCCAGGAATCCTTTTTGCCTTCATCAGGATCGTGCATGAGTACGCGGCCAACAACCCTTACTTGCTCGGTGGTGCCATACCCGGTATAGCCCACAATCTGGGGCTTCCATCCCCGCCGTAGAGAACGCTTCAAAGTAAAGGTGTTCAGCGAGCTTTCAGTTTTGCGCGCAATGTCAGATAAGGCCATGGCCTAAAGCTTACGGGAGCCTAAAGAACTTCGCCGCAGTCACCGACGAGGGTAAGCGACTGGGTAGCACGAGTGATGCAGACATAGAGATTCTGCAAACCCTGCGGGGAGGCATCGACGATCCTCTGCGGATCGAGTACCACCACATGGTCAAACTCTAAGCCTTTAAAGCGTTCTGCCGTGGCGGCGTCAATAACTGCTGTGAGCCTGCCGTCTGCCTCCCTGTGTACACCAGGGGTGTAGCTGCCCTGTGCAAGTCGGCGCACCTGCACGCCATCACGGATGGCTGTAGCCGGGATGGCATCAGGGTTAATCATCTCTAATAGTCCATTAGCCAGCTCAGTGATGGGCTGCGGGGTGCGATAGTTGACGGTGAGAAAATGGTGGCGGAAGCGCTGCGCCACGAACGGCTCCAGAGCCTCGCCCCAATCATCAACACCCGCCGGTGAGCCGGTCTGGGAAGTATCGCCCACCAAGGTCATCCACCGTGAAGGGCAACGACGAAAGAGCATCCGCCACTCCATGGGAGTTAATTCCTGGGCTTCGTCCACGATGATATGACCATACGCCCACGTATGGTCTTCGCGGGCGCGTTGGGCAGTGGTGCGCTTATCGCGTACCTCCTGACGGTGTGCCAAGGTCTCGGCGTCGATGACATCATGGGCAGAAAGAATTTCCGCTTCAAACATGTCATCGTCATTATCTGTGGACTCGGAAGAAGACAAGATATCTAGGGCGTCTTCTGCTTCTGCCACTTGTTCGCGCCACGCAGCATCATCGGCTGCCTTCTTTTCCTCAGGGTTGGGCAGGCCGATGAGGACGGCTAGCTCATCTAGGAGGGCGGCATCCGAATCTGTCCATGCTCGCCCTTGTTCTCGGTAGAGCGCCTCTTGAGTTTCATCGTCGTACCCGCGGGCAGCAGAGGCAATGCGCTCAGGTGAGGAGAATAGGCCAGCAAGCACGTCGGTGGGGTGGAGCTCGGGCCAGAACTCATCGATCAATGCAGTAACGGCCGTATCTTCTGCAAGGTCATCGTGGAATTGATCGATATCGGCGCGCGAAAGGAGGTTCTTCCCGCCGAGCGGATCCGCCCCGACCTTTTCAGCCATCTGCAATGCAAGGTCTTCTACGAGGTGCTCAATAAAGGCACCGCGAGCCTCATTGTGTGGCTTTCGCGAGCGCCGGGCCCGAGTGCGGGCTCTTTTCACCATGCCGGGCGTAACGCTTAAGCTGAGGCCATCAATTGCCAGCTCGCATGGGGCGGCAGGAAGAAGCTGATAGTCCTTGACCGCGGTGGAGAGAATCTCCACCATGGCGGCACTACCTTTGATTTCGCGAGCGACGAGGTCTTCCTCGTGTTCTGGTTCGATTCCGGGGAAGAGCCCGCCGATGGTTGATAGCACCACGCCAGTCTCGCCCAGTTCTGGCAGCACCCGTGAAATATAGTCCAAAAAGCTGCTATTAGGGCCCACGATGAGGACACCCGTGGCAGAAAGTAGTTCGCGGTGGGTATAGAGCAGGTAAGCCACACGGTGCAGAGCAACAGCGGTCTTACCCGTACCTGGGCCGCCTTCTACTACCATGACGCCGCGGGTGTTATCGCGGATAATCTCGTCTTGCTCTCGCTGGATGGTCTCCACGATTGACGCCATGTGGCCGGTACGTGCCCGTTGCATGGCGTGATAGAGCGCCGATTCGCTCGCGACGCCTGCTTCTTCTTCTCGCACACCGGGGCCGGAAAGTACCTCATCGTGTATTCCGGTGACGGTGCGTCCCTTGGTGCGAATTTGGCGACGGGTGTGGACGCCTTCCGGCTGGGCCGTGGTAGCGAGATAGAAAGGCCGCGCCATGGGGGCACGCCAGTCTAAAAGCAGTGTGCGATAGTCATCTTCGCGTGCATCTAGTCCCATGCGGCCGATGTAGCGGCGGTCTAGGCCTTCGGGGGTGGGATTATCGCCGGGGGCGTCGATATCAATGCGGCCAAAGACCAGGCCCATTTGGGCCACATTGAGACGATCAAGTTTCGCCTGCAGCCCGTGGTATTCGGTTTCTCGGCGCACCAAGGCGTCCGCGTCCGGCGTGGAGGGATCTACATCCGCCTGTACCTCATTAAGCCTTTTATTGGCTGCCGCCACCTCATCGTCGAGGCGCGAAAATAGTCCGTCCACATAATCTTGCTCAGTAGCGATGGCTGTGCGCTCCGAGGAACCTGCAGCCGCCGCGTGCCTATTGGATGCTGAGTTCACGTGACTCCTTGGTAATTGGACGTTGATGGGGATGGGCCGGGCACGCTGTCCGGCAAGGGGAGAGATGAGTTTAGACCCTGCCATGACAAAGAACAACGGCCCAGCATAAGGCTGGGCCGTGTGTCACTGCCGAGTTATTCGGCCGCAGAAGTTGTGGCTACTTAGAGCGCTTTTCCAGCTTCTTGATTGCTGCCTCAATCTTCTTATTTGCCTCTTTTTGCAGCTTCTCAGCATGCTTGGAAGCCTTCTTGCTTGCGCGCTTGGACTTCGCACCATCCAGCTTGGCGACGGCCTTATCTGCACGTGCCTGAGCCTTGGTAGCGGCCTTTACAGCACCGGTACGGGCGGTGTCGCGATTGGCTTGTGCGGCCTCAAGCCAGTCACGCTTGTTATCTTCAACATAGGTCTTGGCATTATCGACAGAGTCCTCAATGAAGGACTTTGCGTTGCCCAGCAAATCGCGGCCAGACTCCTGCCAATCGTCCTTATTGTCTTCAACATAAGTCTTGGCATCGTCAACGTAAGACTTTGCGGTATCGAGCAACCCGCGGCCGGTGGACTGCCAGTCATCCTTGTTGTCATCTACATAAGCCTGTGCCTTTGCAGAGGTTTCGTTGATCCAGTCGCCGGCCTTGGTGGAAACCTCGTTGGCACGGGCGGAGAGCTCTTCGCGCTTCTGCTCGGACTCAGACTTGGTAGGCAGCGCCTGCTGAATTTTCTTGTTCGTGCGCTGACCAGCCTTTTGTGCGCGCCAACGAAGGGAAGGCTTGCCCTCGGTGTCCTGGGTAGCGATAAACAAGGCGCCGAGCAAAGCGGTATTGGTAAGGAAGCCGTTGCGGCGAGTTTCCTTGTCTTCCTTGTTATCTGCAGCCCAGAAGTTGTTCTTAGCAATCAAGTTGGGCAGAGTTGCGGCGGCCAGAACCGCAGCGGAGGTGCGCGGTGCCTTGCCCAGAGCCAAGGTGGAGCCGGCGCCTACCTTAGCGCCGCCAATAGCGCGGGTAACCAGTTCCGGGTCATTGGGAATATAGCCCTGGTACTCAGAAGGAACGGCCTTGCGCACGCTCTTGAGGAAACCTTCGGTTTCCTTTACATGCTCGGACGCGTTGCGCAGGTTGTCTACGCCTTCCCATACAAATACAGATGCCAGCATGGGGCGGGCAAGCTTGCGAATCATAGTCCTTAAAGCTCCTTAGCTCGTTGTTTTAGACCTATCGTGTGCTAGACCATTGTACGCGGAAATTGGCCACTGGATCACCAGCGGCGCTCCCACCAGTCTTCCAGCTTGGGGCGCTCCTCGCCCAAGGTAGTGGACTTGCCGTGACCGGGGCGCACGATCGTATTGTCCGGGAACTCATCAAAGATGCGCGCGGTGACGTCCTTATACAGGCGTACGAAGTCACCTTCAGAGGTGGTCTTGCCCAAGCCGCCCGGGAAGAGTGAATCGCCCACGAAAAGATTAATTACGCCATCGATGTTTGTAACTAGTGCGGCGCCGCCTGGGGTGTGGCCGCGCAAGATGATGATGGGGAGGTCGAGGCCCGCGAACTTGATGGAGTCGCCTTCGCGGAGCTCAACGTCTACCTCGGCTGGGATAGCCGGAGAATCAAGGAAGGACGCGTAGTGGATAGCGCCGGTCTCAGAGAGAACCTCTTTGAGTGCGCGTACGTGGTCCCAGTGGCGGTGGGTGGTTAGTACCGCGGTGATTTTAACGCCGGCCTTCTGGGCCATGTCGAGGAGTGCGGGGGCGTCATCGGCGGCGTCGACAAGCAAGCCTTCTTCGCCCGCCTGCAAAAGGTAGCAGTTATTGTCCATCTCGGACACAGAAATCTGATGTAACTGAAGCTCGTTAGTCATGTGTCCCAGCCTACGGGTACATTCGAGGGAAGATTGCAATCCCTAGTACTGGAGGTCTGAGCACAGTGGCTGATCGTTTGGTGGTGCGCGGTGCCCGCGAGCACAACCTCAAGGGCGTGGATATCGATATCCCTCGCGATAAAATGGTTGTTTTTACTGGTCTTTCCGGATCTGGTAAATCTTCGCTGGCTTTTGACACCATCTTCGCAGAAGGCCAGCGCCGCTACGTAGAATCCTTGAGTTCTTATGCCCGCATGTTTTTGGGGCAGATGGACAAGCCTAATGTGGAGTTTATTGACGGTCTGTCACCCGCAGTGTCTATCGATCAAAAGTCCACCAACCATAATCCGCGTTCTACGGTGGGCACGATTACGGAGATCTATGATTACCTGCGTTTGCTCTTCTCCCGTGCCGGAACGCCACACTGCCCAAAGTGTGATGCCGTAATCGAGCGCCAAACGCCACAGCAAATCGTCGATGCCGTGCTGGCGCTGGAAGAGAAACTGAAGTTTCAGGTGCTCGCACCGGTGGTGCGCAAGCGCAAAGGCGAGTTTGTTGATCTCTTCCAGGATTTGTCCGCTCAGGGCTATTCCCGCGTCCGAGTGGACGGGGAGACCTATCAGCTAAGCGATCCGCCCAAGTTGAAGAAGCAGATCAAGCACAATATTGAGGTAGTGGTTGATCGCCTGCAGGTAAAGGCCTCACAAAAGCAACGCTTAACGGATTCGGTGGAAACAGCGCTGCGCTTGGCAGATGGTCTAGTCACCATTGAGTTCGTGGATAGGGAAGAACTCACCCATACCTATTCGGAGAAGGCGGCCTGTCCGAATGGCCACACGTTGACCATTGAAGAATACGAGCCCCGTGCCTTTTCCTTCAATGCTCCGTTTGGCTCCTGCCCGGTGTGTGATGGCCTGGGTACCAAATTGGAAGTTGATGTTGATCTGCTCATTCCGGATCCAGATGCTCCAGCTGTAGATGCCATTCAACCGTGGCACTCCAGCCCCAATTCGCGCTACTTTGTCAAGTTAGTAGAGGGTTTAGGCAAGGCTATGGGGTTTGACCCCAAAACTCCGGTGAGTGAATTAACCGAGGAACAGCGCCACGCGCTGATCTATGGCACCGATGAGGAAGTCCAGGTTCGATATAAGAACCGTTACGGGCGCCAGCGTAATTGGACCGCCCCATTTGAAGGCGCTACCGGGTTTATTCACCGCAAGCTGGAAACTACCGATTCTCAATCCCAAAAGGATCGCCTGCTGCAATATACCCGCCGCGTGCCGTGTAGCACCTGTAAGGGCACCCGGCTGAAGCCGGAGATCTTGGCCGTCCGCTTGGCCTCTACGACTCACGGTGAGCAGTCCATTGCCGGGCTTTGTGCGCTCTCTATTGAAGACGCCTCTGAGTTCCTAGACTCCCTGGTGCTGGGGAACCGTGAGGAAATCATTGCCGGGGCAGTGCTTAAGGAGACTCAAGCCCGCCTGCGTTTCCTCCTGGACGTCGGTTTGAATTACCTCACGCTCGATCGCGGCGCGTCCACGCTTTCCGGCGGTGAGGCGCAACGTATCCGTCTGGCTACTCAGATTGGCTCCGGCTTGGCAGGGGTTCTGTACGTGCTCGATGAGCCATCCATTGGTCTGCACCAGCGTGATAACCAGCGACTCATCAAAACCCTGCAGCGGCTGCGCGATATCGGAAACACCCTCATTGTGGTCGAACATGATGAGGACACCATCCGTGAATCAGATTGGCTCGTCGATGTAGGCCCGCGTGCGGGCGAATATGGCGGCGAAGTGGTCTACCAAGGCGAACCATCCGGAATCGAACAGGTAGAAGAGTCCCTCACCGGACAATACCTTTCCGGCAAGAAGGGGCTCGCCGTACCGGACCAGCGCCGAGAGATTGATAAGGACCGCACCCTAAAGGTGGTTGGTGCTCGGGAGAATAATCTCAAGGGTATCAACGTGGAAATCCCGCTGGGAGTGCTGGTATGTATTACTGGTGTGTCTGGCTCGGGTAAATCCACCGTGGTCAATGAGATTTTGGCTAAGACTTTGGCCAATAAACTTAACCGCGCCCGCCAGGTTCCCGGCCGTGCCAAGCGCGTCGAAGGTGTGGAGCACCTAGATAAGCTGGTGCAAGTTGACCAAAGTCCGATTGGCCGTACCCCGCGTTCTAACCCGGCGACCTACACGGGTGTCTTTGACAAAATCCGTAACCTTTTTGCCGAAACCCAGGAAGCAAAAGTCCGCGGCTACAAGGCTGGACGCTTCTCCTTTAATGTCAAGGGCGGGCGCTGTGAGGCGTGCCAGGGCGATGGCACCATCAAAATCGAGATGAATTTCCTTCCAGATGTTTATGTGCCGTGTGAGGTGTGTGAAGGAGCACGCTATAACCGCGAAACCTTGGAGGTGCACTACAAGGGCAAAAACATTGCCGAGGTTCTAGACATGCCCATCTCTGAGGCAGCGGACTTCTTTGAACCCATCAACTCCATTCACCGCTACCTTGCCACGCTTGTCGACGTCGGCTTGGGTTATGTACGCCTTGGCCAAGCTGCTACTACGCTTTCCGGCGGCGAGGCGCAGCGCGTCAAGCTAGCTTCCGAGCTGCAAAAGCGTACCAACGGTAGGACGATTTACATTCTGGATGAGCCGACTACTGGACTGCACTTTGAGGATATTCGCAAGCTGATGCTGGTTATCCAAGGCTTGGTGGACAAGGGTAATTCGGTGCTTGTTATTGAACATAACCTTGATGTCATCAAGGCAGCGGACTGGATTGTTGATATGGGCCCGGAAGGCGGTGCGGGCGGCGGTACCGTTGTGGCGCAGGGAACCCCTGAAGACGTTGCGCAAGTAGATGGCTCCTATACCGGTGGCTACCTAAAGGGCATGTTGAAGTAGGGCAAAGCGTGAAAAATATCCGCCTTGTAGTTAGCCTGCTCGCAGCTCTCGGTCTGTGTACCATGAGTGCCTGCTCTAGCGACCCCAAGATAGAAGATGCCCCAGTGTCAACGACTACCTCTGCGGTGCCGGATCCAGCTGAGGTGCGTGCTCAGCTTGACCGTGCGGTGGACAAAACCGCAAAGAAGTATCATGCAAAGGTAGGGGTCGCCATTTCCGCAGGTGAAGACACTTTTGCGTCGGGCGATAAAGGCGAGGGGCCAGTGTGGTCCACCATCAAGGTGCCCATCGCCATTGCGGCGCTTAAAGACGGTGCGGATAAAAGCTTGGTGGACTTGGCTATTAAGGAATCTGATAATGATGCCGCTTTTGCCTTGTGGTCGCAGGTGCAATGGCGCGAGGGTTCGGCAGAAAATGCGGTCAAAGCTTTACTCGACGACTACGGATCACACGCAGATATTCACGACTCCGCTTTTGGCTATTCCACGTGGCCGTTAAAGGACCAAGCAGTATTTGGCGCTGAACTGCCGTGCATTCCAGAAGCGGACTACGTCCACAAGGTACTCAAAGACATTGTGTCTTGGCAAAGGGTAGGCCTGTCTGCGCAGCCGCGAACCCGTGCGAAAAGCGGTTGGGGCTTGGACGAGGAAGAAAACGAGTACACCTACCGTCAATTCGGAGTTCATGAGGTAGATGGAAAGCGCGTGGGAGTAGCGCTATCTGTGGTGATGGACGGAGAGGACTACGCCGATGCCGAACCAGCGGTTAAGTACCTCGCCCATCAGCTGGTAGACATCGTGGATACTGGGGTAGATGCAGGGGACATTAAAGCAGTCACCCATTGTAAAACCCGCTAGGAGCGTAGCAATTTGGTAGGAGTGGAAGGAGCTGCTATTGTCAAAGGCACTACCGCCCATGACGCCTTGTCGAGGTTCGTGGGTCACAAGCGGAGTTTCTCCCACCCGATGCCACGAACACGCTTCGTAGGATAAAGGTAAAGGTAACCAAGCATTCACGCTTGGCACTGTGAGAACTCCCGGCTGTCTATGGCAGACCGGGTTTGCCTCGTTTGTGGTCCCGGTAGGTGAACTACTTACTCATACACCCCCTAATCGAGGAGAACCACAATCAGCGCTGAAGCTCGCATCAATGAGCGTATCCGAGTACCCGAGGTCCGTTTGGTAGGCCCCGGTGGTGAACAGGTGGGCATCGTCCGTACCGATGATGCTCGCAAGCTTGCATACGAGGCTGACCTTGACCTAGTCGAGGTAGCTCCGAAGGCAAAGCCCCCAGTGGCCAAGATCATGGACTACGGCAAGTTCAAGTACGAGCAGGCTCAGAAGGCTCGCGAGGCCCGTAAGAACCAGCAGCAAACCGTGGTGAAGGAACAGAAGTTCCGTCCGAAGATCGATGATCACGATTATGAGACCAAAAAGGGTAACGTAGTCCGCTTCCTCGAGAAGGGATCCAAGGTCAAGGTGACCATCATGTTCCGTGGTCGTGAGCAGTCGCGTCCGGAGCTCGGTTTCCGCCTCTTGGAGCGTTTGGCTGATGACGTTGCTGAAGTTGGCGTCGTTGAGTCGCGCCCCAAGCAGGATGGTCGCAATATGACCATGGTCTTGGGTCCGGTTCGCAAGGGCAAGAAGTAGACCAGATTCCACGTAGGATTTAAGGACTTAATACTCATGAAGCAGAAGACCCACAAGGGCACCGCAAAGCGTATCAAGGTGACCGGTTCCGGCAAGCTGCGCCGTGAGCAGGCTGGCCGCCGCCACCTGCTGGAAGGCAAGCCGTCCAAGCGTACCCGCCGCCTGAAGGGCACCGAGGCAGTCGCAAAGCCTGACACCAAGCGCGTAAAGCGTCTGCTCGGCCGCGCTTAGTAGCGCCGAATCAACCCACATCCGCCATCACAATCTGAATTAAGGAAGTATCACTGTGGCACGAGTAAAGCGCTCAGTTAACGCCAAGAAGAAGCGTCGCGCGATTCTGAAGTCCGCTAAGGGCTACCGCGGCCAGCGTTCCCGCCTGTACCGTAAGGCGAAGGAGCAGTGGCTGCACTCCATGACTTACGCTTACCGCGATCGCCGTGCCCGTAAGTCTGAGTTCCGTAAGCTGTGGATCCAGCGCATCAACGCTGCTGCCCGCATGAACGACATCACCTACAACCGCCTTATCCACGGCCTGCGCCTGGCTGAGATCGAGGTTGACCGCAAGATCCTCGCTGAGCTTGCTGTTAATGACTTCGAGGCATTCTCCGCACTGTGCGAGGCTGCCAAGGCTGCTCTGCCTGAGGACGTAAACGCTCCTAAGGCTGCCTAATCATTAGAGCTTTCGTGCCCGCATTCTCCGGCCTTGTTAACCGGGGTATGCGGGCATTTTGGTTTTCGTTACCTTTGTTTAACTAGGGTGCTCGGCCTCACATGCTAGATTTATCCCAGACCCCGTGAAAGCCGAGACCCAGGAGAACATTTCCTATGACGAATCCAAACGGAGACTACCAACCTGATAATGGCGAGTACTCTGGCCCGTCCGATTACAATAACCAGGGTCAGCAGTACAACCCTTATAACCAGCAAGCTAACTACCAGCCGCAGTATGGCCAAGGCTATGCACCGCAACCCAACATGGGTGCTTACCCGGTGCAGCAACAGTATGTGGCTCCGGGCCAGCAGAAGTCGTGGATCGCCACCTTGCTATTGTGCTTTTTCCTAGGCTCTTTCGGCGCACACAACTTCTACACTGGCCGTACGACTTTCGGCGTGTCACAGTTGGTGCTCAATATCTTGGGCTGGGCTACCTTCTGGTTCTTGCTCGGATTCGCCTTCTGGGCCATCCTCGGTCTTTGGGTGTTTATTGAGTTCATCATGATCATCGCCGGTGCCGGTGATTACGACAAGGACGCCCGCGGCGTCCCGCTCGCTAAGTAGAACTCGCCTATACAATCCTGTTGCCGTGCGGCAGCAGGATTTTTCGTTCCTATAAGGGACTCAGGGGCGAGTCTGAGAAGAGAGAATTGGCAGGTAGGGTAGTAGCCATGAATTTGGATTTTGACTCTGCCTTTACTGAACGCACTCCGCGCATTGTTAACGCAGCTAAGCTGCACCGTGCGGCTAACCGGAAGAAGGCGAAGCAATTCCTCATTGAGGGAGAAAATGCGGTAGACGCGGCGGTATCTACCGGCGCTGCAGTCGACGTTTTTGTTACTGAGAAGGCGGCAGATCGTTTTGGTGACATCATCACTGCATGCGGTTACATGGGAGTGTACGTCCATCCCATCACCGATAAGGCGGCTAAGCATCTTTCCGATACAGCCACGACTACGGGACTCTTTGCGCTTTGCAATCCGGTGCTCTGGTCCGCGGGCAAAATCCTGAACGGCAAACCAAGCCTCGTTTCCGTTCCCGTGCTGACTTCTGAGCCGGGCAATGCCGGCACCTTGATTAGAACCTCGGATGCAATGGGCGCCGATGGTGTCATCTTCGCGGGTGAGACCGTTGATCCCCTCAGCTGCAAAGTAGCGCGCGCTTCGGCCGGCTCGCTGTTTCACGTACCTGTAGCGCGGGACCCCAATATTAAAGACGTGTTGGGTCAGCTGCGTAAGTCGGGCATGCAGATTGTGGCAACTGCTGCCGACGGTGAAGTGGACCTAGCGGAGGCAGACCTGTCTCAGCCAACAGCGTGGCTATTTGGCAATGAGGCACACGGGCTCGGCGAGCTGCTGGAGGAAGCAGACATGCGGGTCCGGATTCCACTGCGTGGACGCGCAGAATCTCTTAACCTCGCAACTGCCGCAAGCATTTGTCTTTATGAGTCGGCTAAGGCGCAAGCGGATAACTAGTGTGACCCGAATGAAAAGGGGGTCCCTGGCGCGGTCGCGCTAGCCGCAACAGAGTAAGATTGCACGCGTTAGTTTTCGCGCGAGAAGAAGGTACGAAATACGTGTCCGATACACCGCAGATCGAATTGACCGAAGAGGCTCTTGGGGCCGCGGCCGATAAGGCTATCGCAGCCTTCGACGCAGCCGAAACACTAGATGAGTTGGCTGCTGCCCGCCGTGAACACCTAGGAGACGGCGGCTATATTCCGCAGGCTCGCCAATCGCTGGGGCAGCTGCCCAAGGACCAGCGCAAAAGCGCCGGCAAGGCCGTCAACATGGCCCGCGGCAAGATGGAAAAGCGCTTTGCTCAGGTTAAGGATGTCTTGGAACAACAAGCTCGCGAGGAGCAGTTGCGAGCCGAGACCGTAGACGTCACGATTCCTACCACCCGCACCCAGACCGGTGCCCTTCACCCGATTACCGCGTTGTCTGAGCGCATCGCTGATATTTTCGTCGGCATGGGATGGGAAATTGCGGACGGCCCAGAAATCGAGGCAGAGTACTTTAACTTCGATGCTCTGAACTTCAAGCCGGACCACCCAGCACGTACCTTGCAGGATACGTTCCACGTCTCGGGCGAGGGTTCTAGGCAGGTGCTGCGTACCCATACCTCCCCGGTACAGGTGCGCACCATGTTGGAGCGCGACGTGCCGCTTTATATTGCCTGCCCGGGGCGCGTATTCCGCACAGATGAGCTGGATGCCACCCATACCCCGGTTTTCCACCAGGTAGAAGGATTGGCCGTGGATAAAGGCCTGACCATGGCTCACCTGCGCGGCACACTAGAGCACTTGGCCAAAGTACTCTTTGGGCCGGAAACTACTACGCGTATGCGCGTGAACTACTTCCCATTTACTGAGCCCTCGGCCGAGGTCGATGTGTGGTTCCCCAATAAAAAGGGCGGCGCTGGCTGGATCGAGTGGGGCGGCTGCGGCATGGTCAACCCCAATGTTCTTCGCGCCGTAGGCGTAGATCCAGAGGAATACACGGGCTTTGCCTTTGGCATGGGCCTTGAACGCACACTGCAGTTCCGCAATGGATTGACCGATATGCGCGATATGGTCGAAGGCGATGTTCGCTTTACTCTACCGTTCGGCGTACAGGCCTAAACCCAGAAAGGATAGACACACTAATGCTTATTTCCCAAGACTGGGTTACCCGCATCCTCGGTGCTAAGAACCCCGGTTGGAGCGTTTCCGCTGCCGATATGGATTCTGGATTCGTGCGCGTAGGTTTTGAGACCGAGGGATACGCAGCTGTTCCAGAGAGCACGGGGCCTCTGGTTATTGGCCAGGTCGTAGAGATTGAAGAGCTCACTCAGTTTAAAAAGCCCATTCGCTACTGCCAGGTTAATGTAGGCCAGGCTAATGGCACGGGCGAGCTGCAGGGCATCATTTGTGGCGCTCGCAATTTTCGCCTGAATGACTATGTTGTTGTCGCGCTTCCCGGCTCGGAGCTTCCTGGTGGCTTCAAGATCGCGGCGCGCGAGACCTACGATCATATTTCAAACGGCATGATGTGCTCCGGCGCTGAACTCGGCTTGGGCGCGCAAGCCAACGGCATCATCGTCTTAGGCGATGAAGTCGCCGATAAGGTGGGCGAGGATGCGCGCCCGATTATCGGCTTGCACGATACCGACTTTGACGTAAACATCACCCCAGATCGTGGTTATGCACTTTCCGCACGCGGTTTGAGCCGCGAGATTGCCTCCGCTTTTGATCTGGAGTTTGCCGATATTGCCCAGGATCCTTCCGCGGCTGGCATAGATACCTCCGCTGTGCCGGAGGCGCAGGGCTCGCTTATCGACGTCACTGTGGCCCCCGAAACCAAGGCACAGCGCTTTGGCCTCCGCAAGGTCAGCGGCATCGACCCGCAGGCACGCACCCCGTTTTGGCTGGAGCGCGAGCTAATGCTCTGCGGCCAACGCAGCGTCAATCTGCCAACGGACATTACTAACTATGTGATGCTGCTTTTGGGCGCACCCATGCATGCCTTTGACGCCAACGTGATTCAGGGGAACCTCGTTGTCCGTAACGCAGCGGAGGGGGAGAAGTTTGAGACTCTGGATCATGTAAAGCGAGAACTTTCTGCAGAAGACGTGGTCATCCGTGATGACAATGGCATCCAGTCCTTGGCCGGCGTGATGGGCGGGACTACCTCTGAAATCTCGGCGGAAACCACAGACGTTGTCTTCGAATCTGCTATTTGGGATCCGATTACCGTCGCGCGTACCTCTCGCCGCCATAAGTTGTCTTCCGAATCCTCTCGCCGGTTTGAGCGTGGCGTAGATCCGGCGATCGTAGAGGTCGCCCTAGACACCGCATGTGCGCTGCTCCAGCAGCTAGCAGGCGGCACCATTGAAAAGGGTCGTACGCTTATCGGGGACGTCGCCAAGCGCGAGCCCATTGCTCTGCGCACCGCAAAGGCCAGTGAATATGCCGGCGTTGACTACTCCCGTGAGACCGTTATTTCCCGTCTGGAAGAAGTCGGCTGCACCGTCGCGGATGAAGGTGAGCAACTGCAGGTAACACCAGCAACCTGGCGCACTGATATTGCAATGGATGTTGACCTCGTCGAGGAGATTCTGCGCCTTGAGGGCTTGGAGGATATTCCTGCCGTGCTGCCTACCCCGGCCGGCGGCCGCGGGCTAACCCCTGCGCAGAAGCGTCGTCGGGCTATCGGACATGGTCTTGCCTATGCCGGCTATGCCGAGGTATTGCCTGCACCGTTCGTGGCTAATAATACGTTTGATGTGTGGGGCCTCGACAAGGATGATGCTCGCCGCCGCACCGTAGAAGTGCAAAATCCGCTTGAGGCGGATAAGGCCATCTTGTCTACGACGCTGCTGCCGAACATGTTGGAGGCGATCGCCCGCAATGTGGCTCGTGGCCGCAGCGACCTCGCACTGTACGGGCTGCAGCAAGTGGCGGTCAAGCGCGCCGAGGCATCCCCTATGCCTTCCGTAGAACAGCGACCTTCTGCAGAGGTGGTTTCTCAGCTCCTTGATACCCTGCCTGAGCAGCCGCTTCACGTTGCTACGGTGGCTACGGGCAATATTGAACATGAAGGCCCGTGGGGCGAGGGCCGTGCATATACCTACGCCGATGCTATCGAATCCGCCCGTCAGGTCGCTCGCGCCGCTGGTGTGGATATTGAGCTGGAGGCAGCACAGGTTCTGCCGTGGCATCCTGGCCGCTGCGCGGCCGTGAAGGTGGCTGGCACCGACGTAGTACTGGGCCATGCTGGTGAGCTGCACCCGCAGGTCTTGGAGGCCCTGAACCTACCTGCGCGTACGTGCGCTATGGAGCTGGACATTAGCGCCATGCCGTTGGAAGAAAAGTTCCCCGCACCGGTGTTGTCCTCGTTCCCCGCATTGCACCAAGACATTGCCTTGGTAGTGGATGAAGACGTACCCGCCGAGCGTGTACGCGCCATCGTGGAAGAGGGAGCAGGAGAGCTCATCGAGTCCGTCGAACTCTTCGATATTTTCCGTGGTGAGCAGCTAGGAGATGGCAAGAAGTCCTTGGCCTTCCAGCTTCTATTCCGTGCCGCGGACCGCACGTTGACGGATGACGAAGTCAACGAGCACCGCATGGCGGCGGCGGAATTGGCTAAGCAGCGCTTGGGCGCAGAAATGCGCGCGTAGTTAAACCCTGCTCAGGGGCGGTGAGATTTAACTCACCGCCCCCTTTTTTCATACATTATTTTCATTACTCGACGTTCATTTACCTGCGGAATCGGACAATCTGACTGAATAACATACGGTTGGGTGTATTTATTGCTATAGTCCCTTCTATGACGATTTCAGTAGCAATAGCAGGTGCGACCGGGTACGCGGGAAGCGAAATCCTTCGCCTGCTGCTGTCGCACCCGGCGTATCTTGGCGGTGAACTACGCATTGGGGCGCTAACTGCCTATTCCACCGCAGGGAAGAAGGTCGCTGAGCTTATGCCGCACCTCCCGCAGCTGGCAGACCGTGCCATTGTGGGCACGACCGCTGAAAATCTTCGCGGGCACGACATTGTATTTTTGGGCCTTCCACACGGTCATTCTGCGGCGATTGCTCAGCACGTGGGGCCGCAGACCACAGTGATCGATTGTGCGGCCGATTTTCGCCTTCGCAATAAGACGGACTGGGACGCCTTTTATGGCGGAGAGTACGCCGGGCATTGGCCTTATGGAATTCCCGAGATTCCAGGCAATAGAGAAGTGCTGCGCCATGCCAACCGGGTAGCTGTGCCGGGGTGTTTTCCCACGGCGGTAACCCTCGCAGGTTTGCCGGCTGTTGCCCACGAACTCATTAAGCCGAGCCTCTCGGTGATTGCTATTACCGGTGTTTCCGGAGCCGGGAAGAAGGCCTCCGTGGCACAACTCGGCGCGGAAACTATGGGAAACCTGAAGGCATATAAGCCCGGCGGCACGCACCGACATACCCCGGAAATCGTGCAAAATCTGCAGTCGTTTGCGCAGGAAAAAATTGACGTCAGCTTCACCCCGGTTCTAGCTCCCTTACCCCGAGGCATCTTGGCGACCATAACGGCGGGGATGAAAGAGGGCGTCAGCAAGCGGGAAGTAGAGACTGCATTCGGTGAGTTTTATGCCCAAGAGCCCTTCTGTCACGTGCTTCCCGCCGGTCAGCAGCCCGAGACCCAAAACGTTGTAGGTACCAATATGGTGCACCTCCAAGCCCATGTGGATGAACGCGCCCGACGCCTCGTGGTTACCGCAGCACTGGACAACCTGTGCAAAGGAACAGCCGGCGCCGCCGTGCAATGTATGAACCTAATACTCGGCTGGGATGAAACCTTGGGCTTGCCGCAAGCGGCCGTGGCCCCATAAAAACTAGGAGAAAATTATGACTGCAGCAGGAATTACCGGCCCGGCCGGCTTTAGCGCCGGCGCTACCACAGCGGGGATTAAACCCTCAGGCAAACCCGATATGGCATTAGTTGTCAATAATGGACCACGCTATGATGCGGCGGCGGTATTTACCCGTAACCGTGTTGTGGCCTCGCCGGTGAAACTCTCCCGCAAGGCGGTGGCCGATGGCCAGCTTGCCGCTATTGTTTTTAACTCTGGAAACGCCAATGCGTGCAATGGCCCGCAGGGTGATGCGGATGCCTCCGCGCTGGTAGCCGAGGTTGCGCACTCCTTGGCCCTTCCAGAAGGAAAAATTGCCGCATGCTCGACCGGGCTTATAGGGGAGCCTTTGCCTATGGAAAAAGCGTTGGCTGGTGCAGGCGCTGTGGCGAAGGCCCTAGGCGGCAGCACGGACCATGCTCACGCAGCGGCCGAGGCTATTTTGACCACCGATACCGTAACTAAGGAAGCCGCCTATGTTGGGGCCGGCTGGTCCGTTGGGGCCATGGGCAAGGGGGTGGGCATGATGGCCCCCTCGCTGGCGACGATGTTGGTGTGCCTTACTACCGACGCCGCCGCAAGCGCCGCTGCCCTCCAGAGCACCCTGGACAAGGCCGTGTCGCAGACCTTCAACACTCTCGACGTCGATGGATCAACTTCTACTAATGACACGGTGATCCTCATGGCCTCTGGGGCCTCGGGTGTTTCGCCCAGCCAAGAAGAGCTTGAAACGGCGGTGCTGGCGGTTTGCTCAGACATTGCGGACCAACTGCAAGCAGATGCAGAAGGTGTAACCAAGCGCGTCAAGATCACTGTGGAAGGCACTGTCACCGACTACCAGGCCCTCAACGCCGCGCGCACCTTGGGCCGCGACAACCTGTTCAAGTGCGCCATGTTCGGCTCTGATCCGAACTGGGGGCGCGTCCTTGCGGCGGTGGGGATGGCAGATGCAGAAATGGACCCGGAAAATATCTCGGTCTATTTCAATGGCCAGCCGGTGTGTCGCACCTCGACGGGTGTACCCGGCGCGCGCGAGGTGGACCTTAGCGGGACTGATATCGATGTCTACGTGGACCTTGGAACGGGAGGTACTGGGTCTGCGTTCGTGCGGACCACGGATCTCTCTCACGCCTACGTGGAAATCAATTCGGCGTATAGCTCCTAGGGAGGAGATGAAAATGTTTAGTGGGCTTAGTGATCAAGAGCGCGCCACCGTCCTAGCGGATGCCCTCCCGTGGCTCCAACATTATCGGGACACCATCGTAGTGGTGAAATACGGCGGCAATGCCATGGTGGACGAAGAACTTAAAGCTGCCTTTGCTGCGGACATGGTCTTTTTGCGCACCGTGGGCGTTAAGCCGGTGGTGGTGCATGGTGGTGGGCCACAGATCAACTCCATGCTCCACAAGCTTGGTATAGAAGGGGAGTTTCGAGGCGGCTTTCGCGTGACCTCTCCGGAGATCGTGGAAGTAGTTCGCATGGTGCTTTTTGGGCGGGTAGGTCGCGGATTAGTCAACCTCATCAATTCGCACGGCCCATATGCGGTGGGGACCTCTGGCGAAGACGCGGGACTATTTCGGGCCACCAAAAGGTTGGTGGAAGTCGATGGAAAACCTACCGATATTGGGATGGTCGGAGACATCGTAGAGGTCAATCCCACGGCCGTGATGGACATTATCGACGCTGGGCGCATCCCAGTGGTCTCGACCATCGCACCGGGAGAGGACGGCGCAATTTATAACATCAATGCCGATAGCGCGGCTGGGGCTTTGGCTAGCGCAATCGGGGCAGAGCGTTTGGTCATTCTCACCAATGTGGAAGGCCTATACACTGACTGGCCAAACCGCGAATCCCTCGTGTCCAAGATCGAACGTGGTCAACTTTCCAGGCTTCTTCCCCGACTGGACTCTGGCATGATTCCCAAGATGGAATCTTGCCTCAAGGCAGTAGAAGGCGGGGTATCGGCCGCGCACGTTATCGACGGCCGGATTGGCCACTCGGTGCTGCTAGAGCTTTTAACCCCGGGTGGAGTCGGAACCATGGTGCTGCCAGATGATTATAAGCAACACGACTACCCCGAAGGGACCATCTTCAGGAAGGATGATGCAGCATGAACAAGCCACAGAGCTTGACACAGCGGTGGTCGGAGACGGTCGTTGATACCTATGGCACACCGTCCATAGGTCTCGTCTCCGGCCAAGGGGCGACGCTTAACGATGAGCACGGTAAGTCCTATATTGATCTACTAGCAGGCATTGCGGTTAATTCCTTGGGATACGGCAATGAGCACGTAGCACAGGCGGTATCCCACCAGGCGCGCACTTTGGCGCATACCTCGAACCTCTTCGCCACTCAGCCAGTGCTGGATGCGGGAGCGAAGCTGATTGAGCGGGTGGGAGACGATAGCGCCCGAGTGTTCTTCTGTAACTCTGGCGCCGAAGCCAATGAGGCTGCATTTAAGCTTGCTCGCCTGACCGGGCGCCGGCGAATCCTCGCTGCCGAGCACGGCTTTCATGGACGAACCATGGGGGCACTGGCCTTGACCGGTCAGCCCGATAAACAGCGCTCTTTCCGCCCGTTGCCGGGAGGAGTGGAGTTCTATCCGTTCGGGGATGTGGAGTATCTGCGTCAGCTGGTGGAACAAGATCCCCAGGACACTGCGGCCATAATCCTGGAACCTATTCAGGGAGAAACTGGCGTCATTCCGGCCCCTGCGGGGTTCATGAAAGAGGTCAGCGAGCTGTGCGATGAATACGGAGTCCTATTAATCGTTGACGAGGTACAAACAGGCGTAGGCCGTACCGGGACGTTCTTTGCCCACGAGGTAGAAGGAATTCAACCGGACGTTATCACTATGGCGAAGGGCTTAGGTGCCGGACTACCCATCGGCGCAACGATTACCCGAGGGCGTGCCAAGGGTCTTTTTGGGCCCGGCTCTCATGGCACCACCTTTGGCGGGAACCCCGTGGCGTGCGCTGCGGCAAACGTAGTTCTTGACACCGTAGATGCGGAATTGCTCGCAGAGGTGACCCGCAAGGGGGACTATGTGCGGCAGAAATGTGAAAAATTTTCAATTGTAGATCGTGTGCGCGGCCGAGGTCTTATGCTGGGCCTTGTATTAAGCGCACCGGTGGCTAAGCAGGCCGTGCGGGACGGGCTCGCACACGGGCTTATTCTCAACGCTCCCAACGAGAATGTTCTTCGACTAACCCCACCTTTGGTCATTTCCCAGCATGAACTCGACACAGCACTATCAACTCTCGGAACCATATTGGAGGAACTGGCATGAGCTTGCGGCACTTCCTAGCTGACGATGATCTCAGCCCACAAGAACAAGCGACGGTTTTAGATTTAGCTGAAAAGCTAAAGAAGGAGCCCTTTGCAGAGCGCCCCTTAGAAGGCCCCAAGACCGTGGCGGTTCTCTTTGATAAAACGTCTACGCGCACCCGCTTTTCCTTTGAAACCGCGGTAGCGAATATGGGCGGCAGGGGTATTACCGTCGACACTTCTACAACCCAGATGGGCAAGGGGGAATCTTTTCAAGATACGGCGGCGGTGCTTTCAAGGTACGTGGAGGCCATTGTGTGGCGTACGTTTGAGCACGACAATCTGCTCCAGATGGCAGAGACTGCTACCGTACCTTTGATTAATGCGCTTTCTGATGACCTACATCCCTGCCAGATCCTGGCTGATTTGCTGACCTGTCGCGAGAATCTAGGTGATCTGCCGGGTAAAAAGGCCGTCTACCTAGGCGATGGCGATAATAATATGGCCAACTCGTACATGATCGGTTTTGCCACGGCCGGTATGGACGTCTCCATCATTGCGCCAGAGGGATTTCAGCCTCGCCAGGAATTCATTGACCGCGCGCGTCAGCGGGGCAATATCACCATTACTGATGATGTCAATGAAGTAGAAGGCGCAGACGTCGTGATTACGGATACCTGGGTTTCTATGGGACAGGAAAATGATGGTCGTGATAGGCACACGCCGTTCCTGCCTTATCAGGTTGACTCGACCATAATGAGCAAAGCACATAAGGATGCAATATTCTTACATTGTTTGCCGGCGTACCGTGGAAACGAGGTCACGACTGAGGTGATCGATGGTCCGCAGTCGCGAGTCTTCGATGAAGCGGAAAATCGCCTGCATGCGCAGAAGGCGCTTCTCGTCTGGTTGCTCGAAGTAAATAAGGAGATCAACTAAGTAATGAACACCCCGACCACCCGCAATGCTCGGCAGGCCAAGATTCTAGAGATTTTGGACCGCAATCGCGTCACCAGTCAGGTGCAGCTATCCGAGCTGCTTCTCGCAGACGGCATTGACATCACGCAGGCCACTTTGTCCCGTGACTTGGATGAGTTGGGAGCGAAGAAGGTAAAGCGTGATGGCGGCCGTTCCTATTACATGGTCGGCGGTGAGCTGGAGCAATTTGAAGATCAGGTGGGAGGGCCCCGCGAAAAGCTGCGACGCATGCTCGATGAATTGGTGGTATCCCATGATTCTTCCGGCAATATTGCGATGCTGCGCACGCCAGCGGGCGCGGCCCAGTACCTGGCTAGTTTTATTGACAGGGTAGGGCTGCACGATGTCATTGGTTGTATCGCCGGTGATGACACCATTTTCGTCTTGGCGCGCGAGGGTGTCACAGGCGCAGATTTGGCCGTGACGCTTACCACGCGGAATCTTTAGACGGTGGGAGTGGAAATTCTTACCACCGTCGTATATTATGTACTTAAATGAATTGTTTCCAATAGATCGAGGAGATTTACCATGTCCGCACGCGTAGTCTTGGCCTACTCCGGTGGCCTTGATACTTCTGTTGCTATTCCGTATCTGGCAAAAATGACCGGCGGCGATGTTGTTGCCGTTTCCCTGGACTTGGGTCAAGGTGGCGAGGATATGGAATCGGTGCGCCAGCGTGCACTTGACTGCGGTGCCGTAGAGTCCATCGTTATCGATGCCAAGGATGAGTTCGCAGAGGAGTACTGCGTTCCCACCATTCAGGCAAACGGCATGTATATGAAGCAGTACCCGCTAGTATCGGCCATTTCCCGTCCGCTCATTACCAAGCACCTTGTTAAGGCTGCCCAGGAATTTGGCGGCACCCACGTCTCCCACGGTTGCACCGGCAAGGGCAATGACCAGGTACGCTTTGAGGTTTCTTTCCGTGCCCAGGATCCTTCTCTCGAAATTATCGCTCCTGCACGTGATTATGCGTGGACCCGCGATAAGGCCATCGCCTTTGCGGAGGAGATCAACCTGCCAATTGAGCAGTCCGCCTCCTCGCCATTTTCTATCGACCAGAATCTGTGGGGCCGCGCCGTCGAAACTGGATTCCTAGAGGATCTGTGGAATCCACCGACAAAGGACCTATACGCCTACACCGAGGACCCGGGTCTGGGCAATGCCCCGGATGAAATTATCCTCTCCTTTGAAAAGGGCATCCCCGTGGCGGTAGATGGCCAAAAGATGTCCCCGCTGCAGATCATTGAAGAGGTCAACCGCCGCGCAGGTGCACAGGGTATTGGTCGCCTAGATATGGTCGAGGACCGTTTGGTGGGCATTAAGTCCCGTGAGGTCTACGAAGCTCCGGGTGCAATGGTCCTTATCCAAGCGCACGAAGCGCTAGAGGATGTCACTGTGGAGCGCGAGTTGGCTCGCTACAAGCGCCTCACCGATGCTCGTTGGTCCGAGGAGGTCTACGACGGCCTCTGGCATTCGCCGCTGAAGCGTTCCCTGGACGCTTTCATTGCGGAATCTCAGGAAAACGTCACCGGCGATATTCGCCTAAGCATGCACGCCGGCACCGCCACGGTGACCGGGCGCCGCTCTGGCCAGTCGCTGTATTCCTTTGATCTTGCCACCTATGACACCGGCGATTCCTTCGACCAAACCGCCGCAAAGGGCTTTGTTCAGCTGCACGGCCTGTCTACCCAGATTTCCAATCAGCGCGACCGCGATGGCGGTTTCCCGACCAGCGCCCAGAAGTAGAAGCATATGGAATCACATAAGACTAATGAAGGTGCCCTGTGGGGCGGCCGCTTTTCCGGCGGACCCTCCGAGGCAATGTTTGCCCTCTCTGTATCCACCCACTTTGACTGGGTCCTCGCGCCTTATGACGTATTAGCCTCCAAGGCGCATGCCAAAGTGCTGCACAAGGCAGGCTTGCTATCCGACGCCGACCTGGACACCATGCTCGCCGGTCTCACCGAGCTAGGGGAGAAGGTGGATTCTGGCGAATTCCGCCCGGCGCCGACAGATGAGGACGTCCACGGTGCGATGGAACGCGGGCTCATTGAGATTGTCGGGCCGGAAGTAGGCGGTCGCCTGCGTGCTGGCCGCTCGCGTAATGACCAGGTAGCGACGCTGTTTCGCATGTGGGTACGCGATGCCATTCGTGATACCGCCGCCCAGGTGAGCGACTTGGTGGATGCCTTGGCCGATCAAGCCGCATCCCATCCCGATGCCATCATGCCGGGCAAGACTCACTCGCAAGCCGCGCAACCAATTCTGCTAGCTCACGAACTTTTGGGCCATGCGCAGCCGCTTCTGCGCGATATCGAGCGCCTGCAGGATTTGGACAAGCGCCTAGCCGTGTCTCCCTATGGCTCTGGCGCGCTTGCTGGTTCATCTTTGCAGCTCGACCCAGAGGCGATTGCAGAAGAGCTAGGGTTCGACTCCGCTGCTGAAAACTCCTTGGACGGCACTGCGGCTCGTGACTTCGCATCCGAGACTGCCTTCGTTTTGGCGCAGATCGCGGTGGATATGTCCCGCCTCTCGGAAGAAATCATCTATTGGTGCACACCGGAATACGGCTATGTCACGCTTGATGATGCTTGGTCGACGGGTTCGTCCATCATGCCGCAGAAGAAGAATCCGGACGTGCCGGAACTTACCCGCGGCAAGACTGGCCGCCTTATTGGCAATCTCACTGGGCTTTTGTCCACGCTGAAGGCTCAGCCGCTGGCCTATAATCGCGACCTGCAGGAAGACAAGGAGCCTATCGTTGACTCGGTGGCGCAGCTAAACCTGCTGCTGCCGGCGATGACCGGTCTTGTATCGACGCTGACGTTTCATGAGGACCGCATGCGCGAGTTGGCTCCGCGGGGGTTTACGCTGGCTACCGATTTGGCCGAATGGATGGTCCGTCAAGGTGTTCCTTTCCGTGAAGCGCACGAAGCCTCCGGCGCCTGCGTACGGATTGCTGAGGAACGTGGGGTGGACCTAATCGACCTCAGCGACGAGGACCTAGCGGGCGTCGACAAGCGGCTAAAGCCGGGCGTCCGCGAAGTGCTCACCATCGATGGAGCAGTGGCTTCTCGTGACACCAAGGGTGGCACGGCCGGCGCTCGGGTGGCTGAGCAACGGGAAAAGGTACGTGAACGGGCCGCCGCTGCCCGTACCTGGGCGCAGACTCCACTGCGCTAACTAGTTTTCCCTCGGAATACCGCATGGCCGTAGGCCATGCGGTTCTTTTGTGCCTAGATGTGGGGGTAGGGGATTAGCCCCTATTCCCAACCCCCCAACTGCATTGTTGAACACAATGGGGGTGCCGGTGACGTGGGTTACAATGTGGTGCGGTACTATCCTTGCAGAGAATGTGACCTAACAGACGCATTCATGTCAATGAAAGGACGATCTCTCCCATGACAGTAAATTCGCCGCCGCCCACAGCGGGGCCGCACGAGCACGAGAAGGCGGTCTACGCTTCGGAAGACCACGGCCTGCAAAAGGGGATGGGCAATCGCCAGCTCCAGATGATCGCCATCGGTTCTGCCATTGGTACCGGTCTTCTTTTGGGTACCGGTAGCCGCTTGCAAGACGCCGGACCGTTCCTAGCGGTGCTGTACCTTATTTGTGGCTTCTTTGGCTATATCATCCTGCGTTCTCTTGGCGAGCTCATTGTCTATCGCCCCAGCTCCGGTTCCTTCGTCTCCTATGCCCGTGAGTTCTACGGTGAGAAGACCGCTTTTGTCACAGGCTGGTTGTACTGGGGAAACTGGGCGATGACCTTGGTGGCGGACGGCACAGCCGTAGCTATCTACATCAAGTGGTTTAGCCAGTACACGTCGTGGCTCGACGCCGTTCCGCAGTGGGCACTGGCCCTCGTTGTTATCTGCGGCATCCTTGTATTCAACATGCTCTCGGTGAAGATCTTCGGCGAGCTGGAGTACTGGTTCTCCCTCATCAAAATTGTCGCGTTGATCATCTTCATGTTGGTGGCCATCGGTGTCCTTATTCTTGGCCACCCGAGCGGCGATCCCACCGGCTTTAGCCTCTTTTCTGATAACGGTGGCTGGCTGCCCAATGGCCTCATGCCTGCCGTCATCGTTGTCCAAGGTGTCGTCTTTGCCTACGCCGGCATCGAGCTTGTTGGAACCACCTCCGGTGAGACTAAAAATGTAGAAAAGCATATCCCGCGCGCAGTCAATAATGTGCTGCTCCGCATCTTGATTTTCTACTTCGGCTCCGTGCTATTGCTGACCTTGGTGTTGCCATACACTAACTATGTCGCAGATGTTTCGCCGTTCGTGACCTTCTTTGAGTCCCTGGGCGTTGGCGCGGCGGCTCCGATTTTCCAGCTTGTCGTTATCACCGCTGCGATTTCCTCGCTCAACGCTGGCCTGTATTCCACCGGCCGCATTATGTACAACATGTCCACCTCCGGCTCCGGCCCGAAGTTTGGCGCTCGCATGTCCAAGTCTGGTGTTCCCTACGGCGGCATCGTCATGGCGGCCATGGTGGGCTTGGTAGGCGTCTTCCTCAACTATGTGGTGCCGGAGATGGCGTTTGAAATCGTGCTCAACCTGGCAGCCTTGGGTACATTGGCGTCCTGGGCGGCAGTTGCGCTCTCGCACCTCAAGTTTGTACACCTGGCTAAGAGTGGACGCTACACGCGGCCGGGATACCGATCACCATTCGGTCAAGGCGGCGACTGGGCCGTACTCATCTTCATTGGCCTAGTCATTATCCTGATGGCCTTTGACTATCCAATCGGAACCTATGCGCTTGCTTCCACTCTGCTCCTCGTTCCGGTCTTTATGGCAATGTGGTACGCATGGCGCGACCGTATTCGTACAATCGCGGAAGAGAGGAAGGCCAAGCACCTGCCAACCTCCAGCTTCCCGGCCGCACCGCAAACAGACCTTCACCCGAAGAATTAAAACTAGGAAAGGAATTCTTATGAACCACGCTGTTAAGTTCGTAGACGTAGAAAATATGGCGCGCTGGATTCAGCGCGAGGGCGTTGAAAACATCATTACCGGAATGGTGGATTACCTCGAGGCTGACTACCGCGAGTGGGAGCGCTTTGACAAGATTCCGCGCGTTGCCTCCCACACCCCATTCGGTGTCATCGAGCTCATGCCGACCTCTAACGGTAAGGAGTACTCCTTCAAGTACGTCAACGGCCACCCGTCCAATCCGGCCCGTGGTTTCCAGACCGTTACCGCCTTTGGCGTGCTTGCCGACGTCGACAATGGCTACCCCACCTTCGAAGCCGAGATGACGCTGCTTACCGCACTGCGTACTGCCGCAACCTCCGCCATGGTGGCAAAGCACCTAGCACGCAAGGACTCCAAGCGCATGGCCATGGTCGGTGCCGGATCCCAGTCTGAATTCCAGGCCTTGGGCTTCCGTGGCGTGATGGGCATCGAGGACATCACTATTTATGACATTGACCCTGAGGCGGTAGAGAAGTTCAAGCGCAATCTGGAGCCACTGGGCTTTAATATCACTGCCTGCTCTAGCGTCGACGAGGCAGTTCTTGGCGCAGACATTATTACCACCTGCACTGCAGACAAGGCACAAAACCAGATTCTGGCCGAGCGCCACGTCGCCCCAGGTGTCCACCTCAACGCTGTTGGCGGTGACTGCCCAGGTAAGACCGAGCTGGAAAGCTCCATTCTGGACAAGTCCAAGGTCTTCGTGGAGTTCCCGGAGCAGACTCGCATCGAGGGCGAAATTCAGCAGAAGCCCGAAGACTTCCCGGTTGTCGAGTTCTACCAGGTGCTCACCGGCCAGGCCACCGGCCGCGATGACGATGAGCAGATCACCCTCTTCGATGATGTCGGATTCGCAATCAACGACTTCTCCGCGCTGCGTTACCTGCGTGATTCCGTCAAGGGAACCGACTTGGAGTCCGAGATCGACATCATTGCCAACCCGGACGATCCTAAGGATCTGTTCTCCTTGGTTGCTAACGTTCCGTCCTTGCTTTAAAGCAAAGGTGGGGTAGAGGGATTTTACTTCTCCCTCTACCCGCTGGGATTAGATGTAAGAGTCTTGACCCAAAGTTGCTCGAGGTACTTGTCCGTCCGCAGGACAAGGGCCTGTTGATATATCCGGAAGATAAGCAAGTCCTTGTCAATGAGCGTTCCTAGCATTGCCTATCCCATTGAAGATGACGTTCCAGTAATTCTGGTAGGCCACGCGATGAAATGGCCCTCCTGAATCTGGATTCTATGTAAAGTCTGGATACTCTGTGCTAAACAGGTGACTCCCCAGCACCTTTTTATGAATCCAACGCGAAGTTCAAGGTGGACCTACCGGAAAACCCGAATCACCTTGTCATCGACATCATTGTCTAGCTAGTGCTTAGGTATTCCGTGGAACGCTGCGGGCTGGCTTGTTATGCCGCCTGCGACGTTTAGCATATTAATACCACGCTGTTTTGCATCCGCGGCGAAGGTCGAGATGAAGTTGGCCGATCGCTTGCCGGAAGCACAGTATACCCACGCTTTGCGCTGCCCTTCGGCCTGCAGGGAATCGAGCAGGCAGCGCGCCACCTCTGGATCGTCCTGCCACACGGAGGTTGGTAAATGGTAATGCTCTGTGCCGGCAGCAAAAAAGAAATCATCTATGGCAGCCTCCCCGGCCTCGCGCACGTCGATGGCCGTGGCACCGTCGCGCAGATCTTCGAACATCTCGGGGGCAGTGGCAGCGGCAGCGGCAGCATCGGCATCCGGCACGGCACAAGCTGCGCTACCGTAGTCTTGCTGCAGCTGTATGGTTAGCTCGCGTGCCGGGTCGTGGGGCACGCGGAAGTGAGTGATGGAGGCGGTCAGGGCATCGTAGATGCTCAACAAGCCCACCCGGTCGTGGTTCATGCCGGTTGCGAACTGGATTAGCTCGGTGGACATCAAGCCCGCGACCACGCTGGTGGTTACGCCCAGCACACCGGCGGTGGCGCAATCCGGCACGGAATCTGGGTCGGGTTGCAGGGGATAGAGGTCGCGCATGCCCACGCCGGACTCGGCGCCGGGCCCAGACCACCACACTGCGCAGTCGCCCCGGTAGCGAAGCACCGAGCCCCACACCAGCGGGGTGCCTGTGATCTCCGCAGCATCCGCTGCTAGGAACTTGGTGGCAAACGTGTCAGAACCATCCACTAGGATGTCCACCCCACGAAGGTAGCCCACGGCATTGTCGACGGTAAAACGGTCGCGAATCGCATGTACTACGATGCCGGTCTGCAGCTGCCGGAGCTTTTCGGCGGCGACGTCCACCTTGGGCCTTCCCACATCGTGGGTGCCGAACAGGATCTGGCGGTGGATGTTAGTGAGATCCACCGTGTCGTCATCGATCACAGAGATTTCGCCAACACCGGCGGCAGCTAGCTGCTGCATCAGGGGGCAGCCCAATCCGCCAGCGCCGATGACGAACACGTGGGTGCCGTGCAGCGCCTCTTGCTGGGGGATGCCGAAGCCAGGCAATAGGGTTTGGCGGGCTACTCTGTACAACTCTTCACGGGGCAGTGGGCTCATTACAGGACTTTGTCTTCCCAGCTAGCCAACCCCTCGAATGATGACGAGGCCACGGCGTGCTGCCGTTTCGGAATGCGGCCAGCTTGCCGGGCCAACCGGCCACCTTCCACGGCGTATTTCATTGCAGTGGCCATCGCCATGGGATCCTGGCAGCGGTTAATAGCACTCGCTAAAAGCACGCCATCGCAGCCCAGCTCCATGGCCAGTGCAGCATCGGAGGCCGTGCCCACACCGGCATCCAGCAGCACGGGAACATGGGTGCGCGAACAGATCAGCTCGATGTTGTGCGGGTTCAGGATGCCTAGGCCCGTGCCGATGGGCGAGCCTAAAGGCATCACCGCTTCCACGCCCACGTCTTCTAGACGCTTGGCGACGATCGGATCGTCGCTGGTATATGCCAGCACCACAAATCCTTCAGCAACCAGCATCTCGCAGGCATCCACGAGCTCTACCACGTCGGGCAGAAGCGTATGGTCATCCGCGATAACTTCCACCTTCACCCAATTGGTGCCCAGCGCCTCGCGGGCTAGCTTGGCGGTTGTTACTGCGTCCCGAGCGGTGCGGCACCCAGCAGTGTTGGGCAGCACGTCAATGCCCAATCGCTGCAAGAGCTCGAAGATGGATTCCCCACCGGTGCTAGCGCTCGTGGCACTGTGCCTACGCATGGCAACGGTGGTCAGCTGTGTACCGCTGGCAACTAAGGATTGTTCCAACATAGCCTGGCTACTTGCCCCGCCGGTTCCCATCACTAGGTGCGAATCGAATTGTTTATCTGCGATAGAAAGCATGAGTAAAGCCCTACCCGCCCTGCACGGCGATCAGGATATCCATTTCATCGCCGTCGGTAACTTCATAAGACCAGTCGCTGGCTGGGATCACGTCGCCATTGACGGCCACGGCGACGCCTTTCGGCGAGGCATCGCCGGTCTCTGCTTTTACGACGGCAGCCACGGTGATATGCCCCTCGCTGCTGCGGCGCTTTCCATTAAGCGTGTATTCCATGGTGCTTATTCCTTTCTTTTGTGGCTATCGGGGTGGGCTGTATCGGGCGTGGCGTAGTGGATCGCAGGCAGAGATGTCTATCTCCAACCCGTTGGCGGGGTAGGTGCCCAACCCCAACTGGGCACCTACCTTAGCCCCAAAGGCGGACAACAGGATTCCGTGGCGGAAGTAGCCGGTGGAGATCACCAGCCCGTCGCGCACCTTGCCAAGGTAGGGCAGATCATCTGGTGTGCCGGGCCGGGCGCCGACGATGGCTTCGATGAACTCGCAATCCTCTAGCCCAGGAACTACGCGGATGGCGTCTCGAAGAAGCGTGTGCACACCGTCTACAGGAGGACCTTTGCGGTTGTCTTCGCGGCTGGTTGCACCGACGGCGATGGTGCCATCGGTGCGGGGGATGACATAAACCGGCCGGTCCTCCACGAATGCGCGCACCACTCGGGTAAGCGGTTCGCCACTGGTGTGCACCAGCGCGTCTGGGACCCGCAGCCGCAGCATGTCACCGTGCACCGGCCGTAGCGCTAGGGGATTGACACCCTCGAACCAGCCGTCTACGTCTTTGGCACCTAGCCCGTTGCAGAGATAGACCGTGTCGCCGGTGGCCACTCGGCCATCGGTGAGCTGTACATCGTGCCCGTTGATGCGCGTTGCGGCCGTCGCCACGAAGCGAACTCCGGCTTGCTGCAGGTAGTCCAACAGGCACGCGCTGAACATGCGCGGGTTGATCTGATGGTCGCCCGGGATTTCCACTGCCGCCGCCAACTGGGGGCTTAGCCCCTGCTCTAGCCTTCGGGCTTGCCGTAGTGTCAGCGCCTGGGCATCCATACCGTGTCTTTGCTGCAGCGCCAGCAACTCGCGGATATGGACGCCATCGGCGCGGTCGGCACCCACCACCAGGGTGGATTCACTGCGGTGCCCGGTCGGTGCGGTAGTTTTCTTACCCAACCTGGCCAGCAGGTGGGGGAACATCTCGCCCGAAGCCACCATCAGCGGGTACAGCGGCTCTTGCCGGTATTGCACCTCCGCAACCGGCGCCAGCATGCCACCGGCCACGAACGTGGCACCGCTAATGGGCTGGGGATCGACCACGACAATTTCTTGTGGGGATACGCCCGCTTCCACCAATTCGAATGCCGTGGCCAGCCCGATGATTCCCGCGCCAATGATGGCGTGCTCCGCGCGTAGCTTCTGACTATCGGGGTGGTTGCCCGGGCTGAGAACAGTGTTATTCATGTGAACCGATTGCTGCATTCCCGTTCACCCGATCGAAAGCTTGCACAACCGTGGTCGCCAAGGTAGTCGGATCATCGGAGTCCATGAAGGCGCGCACAATCGCCACACCAGACACACCGGTTTGGGCCAGTGCTGCGGCATCGGTGGCCTGTACATCACCGATTGCCACGACCGGAACGGCCGAGGCCGCCACGAGTGGGGGATAGCCTTCCAACCCCAGCGGAGTGCGGCCGGAGATTTTCGTCGGGGTGGGGCGGAACGGACCGGCACCGATGTAGTCGATCACATCTGCGTACTCGTTAGCGTCCTGCACTAGCTCTAGGGTTCCGGTGGTCAGCCCGATGATCGCATCCTCGCCAAGAATCTGCCGCGCCAGGTGCGGGTTCAAGTCGTCTTGGCCGATGTGTACGCCGTGGATGTGGTGATCATCCATTAGGGCGGCCGCTACATCCACTCGGTCATCGATAAGCACCTTCGTTGCCGGATTGGCTTCCTCGACTGCCGCGGCAACGTCGATAGCTAGGGCGGTCAGATCGCGCACGCTGATGGGCTTGCTGCGCACTTGAATCACGCCCGCACCACCGGCGGCCGCTGCCGCGGCAACCTGGACGACCTTTTCCTGCGGTGCTCCCGTAACGTGGTAGCACCGCAGATCCAGGTGGCTACCCTGCGCAGCAGGGCGAGGCTTAGCGCTCACTGGGGATCGCTGCTTCCTTCTCCAGATCCTCGGCCACTTCCTTGGCCTCATTGCGGTCTAGATACAGCTTGGATCCCGCACGGCGGAACTCCTCGGCCATTTCTTCTTCGCCTTCGGTATTAGTGACGCGTTCTCCGTCTACACTCTGGCGCCCGAAGCCTGGCAAGCCGAGGTCCTTGACTAGCGTTTGCTTCTGGTCGGTGGCCAGAGCCTCATCGATCTTGTCACCGAATGCGTCGCGGATGTCCTGGCTGATCCGCATGGAGCAGAACTTAGGTCCACACATCGAGCAGAAGTGAGCGGTCTTTGCCGGCTCCGCGGGCAGAGTTTCGTCGTGGTAGGACTGGGCAGTATCCGGGTCTAGGGACAGGGCAAATTGATCGTGCCAGCGGAACTCGAAGCGCGCCTTGCTCATCGCATCGTCCCACTCGTGGGCGCCAGGGTGGCCCTTGGCGACGTCGGCGGCGTGGGCGGAGACCTTGTAGGTAATTACACCGGTCTTCACGTCGTCCTTGTTCGGCAGGCCAAGGTGCTCCTTCGGGGTGACGTAGCACAGCATTGCGGTACCTCCCATGGCGATATTGGCCGCACCGATGGCGGAGGTAATGTGGTCGTAGCCAGGCGCAATATCGGTGACCAGCGGCCCCAGGGTATAAAACGGTGCGCCGCCGCACCATTCCTGCTCTTTTTCATTGTTAACCTGCACCATGTTAAGCGGCACGTGGCCTGGGCCTTCGACCATGACCTGAACGTCGTACTCCCAGGCGCGGTGGGTTAGCTCGCCGATGGTCTTCAGCTCAGCGAACTGGGCTGCGTCGTTGGCATCGGCGATGGAGCCTGGGCGCAGGCCGTCGCCCAGAGAGAACGCAACGTCGTACTTGGCGAAGATCTCGCACAGCTCGTCGAAGTTCTCGTACAGGAAGGACTCCTTGTGATGAGCCAAGCACCAGCCGGCCATGATGGAACCGCCGCGGGAAACGATGCCGGTTACGCGCTTGGTGGTCAGCGGCACGAAGGGCAGGCGTACGCCGGCGTGGATCGTCATGTAGTCCACACCTTGTTCGCATTGTTCGATCACGGTATCGCGGAAGATTTCCCAGGTCAGGTCCTCGGCCACGCCGTCGACTTTCTCGAGTGCCTGGTAAATCGGCACGGTACCGATCGGTACCGGGGAGTTGCGCATGATCCACTCGCGAGTGGTGTGAATGTCGTTACCGGTGGATAGGTCCATTACGGTGTCTGCACCCCAGCGGGTGGCCCAGCGCAGCTTGTCTACCTCTTCGCGGATGGACGAGCTCACCGCGGAGTTACCGATATTGGCGTTGATCTTCGTATTGAAGGCATTGCCGATGATCATCGGCTCAGATTCCGGGTGGTTGATGTTGTTCGGGATGATCGCCTTGCCGGAGGCAACCTGCTCGCGCACCTTTTCTACGTCGCAGTGTTCGCGCAGTGCGACGTATTCCATCTCCGGGGTGATAATACCCTGGCGGGCGTAGTGCATCTGGGTTACGCGCTTGCCCTCCTTGGCCCGCAGCGTCTGGCGGCTAGCGCCTTTCCATTCGTCACTGGCCTCGCCACGTTTGAGGGCGCGGTTACCGTCATCCAACAGGTTGCGGCGCCTGCCCTCGTAGGCTTCTACATCACCGCGGGCTTCGATCCACTCACTGCGCAAAGCCTCCAGGCCCTCGGTCGGTTCGGCCCAGGGGCCGCGAGTGCGGTAGAGCTTCTGCGGTGGATTCGGGCCCGTTGGGGAATCGTCCAGCTGAACTTCGGTTTCCGGCACCTGTAGGGTGAAGGTCTTGCCGAAGGATTCCACCTGCTTTTCGATGGGGGCGAAGCTGTGCTTCGGGTGGATTTCCGCACCATAGTCGTCATTCGGGATGGTAGTGCGGGTGTGCTGTGTAGACGGATCCGTCATAAAAGTCTCTCCTCATTCTTCCTTCGCTGGTTCTAACCAGGCAGGTTCTAGCGGTACTCGCGCGGGGATTACAGCGCGATCTCAGCTCGATACCTCGAGCGCCCGTGTTCGGTTGCACTTCCTACTGTAACGCACAGCACCCGCGTGTTAAGTCCTAGGGCGGACGGTTGATTGGACAGCCTCAATGAGCAAAGTAGAAAAGCGGTAAACAACTACAGAGAGTCACTCGGTGGGATGGCTGGGGCACGGGTTAGACTTAACAGCATGATTGATCAGAAGCTCCTAGAGATCCTCGCGTGCCCGATCGACAAGCAACCGCTGGAGGATCACGGCGACTATTTGGTTAACCCTAGGCTGAACAAGGCCTATCCGGTGCAGGACGGCATTCCGGTCCTGCTGGTGGACGAGGCTAAGGACTGGCCCATTGGGTCCAAGTAACTAAAGCCACACGCTCTGGAAAAGCAGACACTTAGATAATTAGGGAACAGGGGAGCACCTACGTATGACTAACAACACGAACATTGTTGACGAACTGGAATGGCGCGGGCTCATTAACCAGTCCACGGATTTGGAGGCTTTGAAAGAGGCCACAGAGAACCCGATCAGCTTGTACTGCGGTTTCGATCCGACGGGAAGCTCGCTGCACGCTGGGCACCTAGTACCACTGATTATGCTGAAACGCTTTCAGCAATTCGGCCACCGTCCAATCGCGCTGGCCGGCGGTGCGACGGGAATGATTGGTGACCCACGTGATGTTGGGGAGCGTTCTATGCTCACGGAAGAGCAGATCGCAGAGAATATGCAGATGATCAAGACACAACTTGAATCTTTCGTGGACTTCACCGATGAGAGTGACGTTTCAAGCCCAGCGGTGATGGTGAACAACGCGGACTGGATTAGCCAGATCAACGTCATCGAGTACCTGCGCGATATCGGTAAGAATTTCTCGCTGAATACCATGCTGGACCGCGATACGGTTAAGCGCCGCTTGGAGTCCGATGGCATTTCCTACACCGAGTTTTCCTACATGCTGCTGCAGGCTAACGACTTTGTGCACCTGCACAATGAGTACGACTGTGTCCTGCAGATTGGCGGTGGCGACCAGTGGGGCAACATCGTTTCCGGTGTGGATCTGAACCGGCGCGTGAATGGTGCGAAAGTCCACGGCCTGACGGTACCGCTGGTGACGGACGCCGAGGGTAATAAGTTCGGCAAATCCACCGGCGGCGGCAAGCTATGGTTGGATCCGCAGCTGACCAGCCCATACTCCTGGTACCAGTACTTTATTAATGCTGGAGACGCGGTGGTTATCGATTACCTGCGTTGGTTTACATTCTTGACTCAGGAGGAGATCGCGGATCTGGAGCGCAAGGTAGAGGAGGAACCCTACAAGCGTGAGGCGCAGCGAGTGTTGGCGCGAGAAATGACCACACTGGTCCACGGCGCACAAGCCACCGAAGCAGTGGAGCTGGCCTCTCAAGCTTTGTTCGGTAAGGCGGAGTTACAGGATTTGGACGAGGCCACCCTGTCTTCTGCATTGCAGGAGACCGAGGTAGCGGAAGTCAGCTCGGATGCCACGATCCTGGATCTATTGGTAGGTGCGGGATTGGAGAAATCGAAGGGTGCCGCGCGCCGCACTGTGGGTGAAGGCGGTGCATACGTGAATAACCAGCGCATCGAGGACATCGAATGGTCTCCGTCTTCCCAAGACCTCCTGCATGGCTCGTGGCTGGTATTGCGCAAGGGCAAGAAGCGCTTCGCTGGGGCACGGGTTGTGAATCCTTCCTAATGCCGTCACGCTTCGTGTCAATAAGGTAGCTACATGATCCCTTGGTAACGGTTATTGGCCATTTACCAGGGGATTTGTGTGTTTCTAGGTGTGGGGTGTAGCTTTATCGAAGTCGCTGAGAGGTAGCCGGGAGGTTACTTGATGGTGACATTTTGTACGGACTTGGTTCGATGATTTGACTTTGTTCTTTGAGTTGAGTAAGTTTGTACGGGCTGCCGATGAGAGGTTAACGGGAAGTTAATTTTTTGTTGGTTGGTGGTGATGTTTGAGAACTCAATAGTGTGCCAATGTACTTTTTATTTTTTGTGTGCATGGTTGTGTGTTGATTGGTTTGTCTGCCAGCAGGCTTAGTGGTTTGTTGGTTGGTGTGTGCCGGTTGGGTATGTGAAACACGTACCTTTTTGAATGCTGTTTGGTGTTTCGGCTGCATTGAGATGGATTGGTTGGCATGTGATTGTGTTTACCTTTTTTGGTTTCCTCTTTTTGACCCCGTCGGGTTGAGGGGACTGTTTATTTTTTCTTTGTAGTAATTTTTTGGACGCCAGCATGAGCTGCATTTTGTGTGGTTTGTGGTGGTTTGTTCTTTTGTTGGGTTTCGGGCTTTTCACGGCCTGTTTCGGATTTGTTCTGAAATTTTTTTGTGGAGAGTTTGATCCTGGCTCAGGACGAACGCTGGCGGCGTGCTTAACACATGCAAGTCGAACGGAAAGGCCCTGCTTGCAGGGTACTCGAGTGGCGAACGGGTGAGTAACACGTGGGTGATCTGCCCTGCACTTCGGGATAAGCCTGGGAAACTGGGTCTAATACCGGATAGGAGCCATTTTTAGTGTGATGGTTGGAAAGTTTTTTTCGGTGTAGGATGAGCTCGCGGCCTATCAGCTTGTTGGTGGGGTAATGGCCTACCAAGGCGGCGACGGGTAGCCGGCCTGAGAGGGTGGACGGCCACATTGGGACTGAGATACGGCCCAGACTCCTACGGGAGGCAGCAGTGGGGAATATTGCACAATGGGCGCAAGCCTGATGCAGCGACGCCGCGTGGGGGATGACGGCCTTCGGGTTGTAAACTCCTTTCGCTAGGGACGAAGCTTTTTGTGACGGTACCTAGATAAGAAGCACCGGCTAACTACGTGCCAGCAGCCGCGGTAATACGTAGGGTGCGAGCGTTGTCCGGAATTACTGGGCGTAAAGGGCTCGTAGGTGGTTTGTCGCGTCGTCTGTGAAATTCCGGGGCTTAACTCCGGGCGTGCAGGCGATACGGGCATAACTTGAGTACTGTAGGGGTAACTGGAATTCCTGGTGTAGCGGTGAAATGCGCAGATATCAGGAGGAACACCGATGGCGAAGGCAGGTTACTGGGCAGTTACTGACGCTGAGGAGCGAAAGCATGGGTAGCGAACAGGATTAGATACCCTGGTAGTCCATGCCGTAAACGGTGGGCGCTAGGTGTGAGGGTCTTTTCACGACTTTCGTGCCGTAGCTAACGCATTAAGCGCCCCGCCTGGGGAGTACGGCCGCAAGGCTAAAACTCAAAGGAATTGACGGGGGCCCGCACAAGCGGCGGAGCATGTGGATTAATTCGATGCAACGCGAAGAACCTTACCTGGGCTTGACATACACCGGATCGGGCTAGAGATAGTCTTTCCCTTTGTGGCTGGTGTACAGGTGGTGCATGGTTGTCGTCAGCTCGTGTCGTGAGATGTTGGGTTAAGTCCCGCAACGAGCGCAACCCTTGTCTTATGTTGCCAGCATTTGGTTGGGGACTCATGAGAGACTGCCGGGGTCAACTCGGAGGAAGGTGGGGATGACGTCAAATCATCATGCCCCTTATGTCCAGGGCTTCACACATGCTACAATGGTCGGTACAACGCGCAGCGACACTGTGAGGTGGAGCGAATCGCTGAAAGCCGGCCTTAGTTCGGATTGGGGTCTGCAACTCGACCCCATGAAGTCGGAGTCGCTAGTAATCGCAGATCAGCAACGCTGCGGTGAATACGTTCCCGGGCCTTGTACACACCGCCCGTCACGTCATGAAAGTTGGTAACACCCGAAGCCGGTGGCCCAAACTTGTTAGGGAGCCGTCGAAGGTGGGATCGGCGATTGGGACGAAGTCGTAACAAGGTACCCGTACCGGAAGGTGCGGGTGGATCACCTCCTTTCTAAGGAGCTTTATTATTCGGGCACAGTTGTGCCTTGTCCTGCCACTTTGTGGTGGGTGTTGGTTGAGTGTGCGAGTGTCATGCTGCCAACGTTATTTGTTTGAAAATTTCCGGGTGGAAGATACACCTTTAAGACAAAGACCGAGTGTTTGAATGGCGCTTTGTGACACACAGTGTCGTGCACAGTTTGAAAAAAAGTATTTGTTTGTATGTTGGTGCATTGTTGGGTGTCTGGGGCATTATCCCCTTTTTTTGGTGCCTGACCATATGACTGGTGGACACAGTGTGTGTGCTGGTTGATGGTTGGGGTGTTGTGTGAGAACTGTATAGTGGACGCGAGCATTAAACACGTATGACGTGCTGCGCTTTGTGTGTGGTGTGTTGTGTGTGTTTGTGTGATTTCTTTTTTGTGTTTATTTTGTCAAGTTCACTTGTGTGGCCGCCCGCGCTTTTTGTGTGTGGTGGTTTGTGTGTTCGTTATTAAGGGCGCATGGTGGATGCCTTGGCATGCTGAGCCGATGAAGGACGTGAAAGGCTGCGTTAAGCCTCGGGGAGTTGTCAATTAAGCGTTGATCCGAGGATGTCCGAATGGGGAAACCTGGCCCTGGTTATGTGGGGTTACCCTTCAGTGAATTCATAGCTGTTGTGGGGGTTTACGCGGGGAAGTGAAACATCTCAGTACCCGTAGGAGAAGAAAATAATAATGATTCTGCTAGTAGTGGCGAACGAACGTGGATGAGGCTAAACCGTGTGCATGTGATACCTGGTAGGGGTTGTGTGTGCGGTGTTGTGGGCCCTGATGTGCGGTGACTACCATCATCGTGCTTGCGCATTGTTGTTAGGTGAAGTGGTTTGGAATGGCCTGCCGGAGTAGGTGAGAGTCCTGTAGCTGAAGATGATGATGTGTGGGTTGTTGGGTTGCCCGAGTAGCAGCGGGCTCGTGGAATCTGCTGTGAATCTGCCGGGACCACCCGGTAAGCCTAAATACTCAGTGTGACCGATAGTGTATGAGTACCGTGAGGGAATGGTGAAAAGTACCCCGGGAGGGGAGTGAAATAGTTCCTGAAACCATGTGCTTACAATCCGTCAGAGCACCGTGTGTGTGATGGCGTGCCTTTTGAAGAATGAGCCTGCGAGTCAGCGGCATGTCGCGAGGTTAACCCGTGTGGGGTAGCCGTAGGGAAACCGAATCCTAATGGGGTGTCAAGTGGCATGTCCTGGACCCGAAGCGGGGTGATCTACCCATGGCCAGTGTGAAGCAGCTGTAAGAGGTTGTGGAGGCGCGAACCCACGTAGGTTGAAAACTGCGGGGATGAGCTGTGGGTAGGGGTGAAAGGCCAATCAAACTCCGTGATAGCTGGTTCTCCCCGAAATGCATTTAGGTGCAGCGTCGTATTATAGCTTGGTGGAGGTAGAGCGACTGGTTGGTTGAGCGGGACTACAATCTTAGCAATGTCAGCCAAACTCCGAATGCCACTAATTGTGTTGTACGGCAGTGAGACTGTGGGGGATAAGCTTCATAGTCGAGAGGGAAACAGCCCAGATCGCCGGTTAAGGCCCCTAAGGGTGTACTAAGTGGAAAAGGATGTGGGATCGCGAAGACAGCCAGGAGGTTGGCTTAGAAGCAGCCATCCTTGAAAGAGTGCGTAATAGCTCACTGGTCGAGTGGTTCTGCGCCGACAATGTAGTGGGGCTCAAGTACACCGCCGAAGCCGCGGCAACAATTTTTTTGTTGGGTAGGGGAGCGTCGTGCATGGGTTGAAGCGTTACCGTAAGGAGGCGTGGACTGTGTGCGAGTGAGAATGCAGGCATGAGTAACGAATTGATAGGTGAGAATCCTATCCGCCGGATGACTAAGGGTTCCTGGGTCAAGTTCGTCTTCCCAGGGTGAGTCGGGACCTAAGGCGAGGCCGACAGGCGTAGTCGATGGATAACCAGTTGATATTCTGGTACCCGTACATGCGCGCCCATGATAAAGCACTGATACTAACCACCGCGGATGCATTGCTGGTCTTCTTTGAAGTCTGGTGGTGTTGATGTCGTGGGGCCTGATGTGTGGTTCAAGTGATGGGGTGACGCAGTGAGGTAGCCACGCCACTTATTGGATTGGTGGTGTAAGCGTGCAGACCGTGTGGTAGGTAAATCCGCCGCACATTTTGGTTGAGGCGTGATGCGTAGACCCATTGGGGTTGATGGTGGTGATCCTGTACTGTCGAGAAAAGCCTCTAGCGATGTGTGTGTATGGCCCGTACCCTAAACCGACACAGGTGGTCAGGTTGAAAATACTAAGGCGTTCGGGTGAACTGTGGTTAAGGAATTCGGCAAAATGCCCCCGTAACTTCGGGAGAAGGGGGGCCCTACGATGTGAGCATCCTTGCGGTGTTAAGCGTTGTGGGGTCGCAGAGAATAGAGGGAAGCGACTGTTTATCAAAAACACAGGTCCATGCGAAGACGTTAAGTTGATGTATATGGACTGACGCCTGCCCGGTGCTGGAAGGTTAAGAGGACCGGTTAGTCAACGTTGTTGGCGAAGCTGAGAATTTAAGCCCCAGTAAACGGCGGTGGTAACTATAACCATCCTAAGGTAGCGAAATTCCTTGTCGGGTAAGTTCCGACCTGCACGAATGGCGTAACGACTTCTCTGCTGTCTCAACCACAGGCCCGGTGAAATTGCACTACGAGTAAAGATGCTCGTTACGCGCGGCAGGACGAAAAGACCCCGGGACCTTCACTATAGCTTGGTATTGGTGTTTGGTTCGGTTTGTGTAGGATAGGTGGGAGACTTGGAAGCTATCACGCTAGTGGTGGTGGAGTCGTTGTTGAAATACCACTCTGATCGGATTGAGCATCTAACCTTGGCCCATGATCTGGGTTGGGGACAGTGCCTGGTGGGTAGTTTAACTGGGGCGGTTGCCTCCCAAAATGTAACGGAGGCGCCCAAAGGTTCCCTCAGCCTGGTTGGCAATCAGGTGGTGAGTGTAAGTGCACAAGGGAGCTTGACTGTGAGACAGACATGTCGAGCAGGGACGAAAGTCGGGACTAGTGATCCGGCACCTACTTGTGGATGTGGTGTCGCTCAACGGATAAAAGGTACCCCGGGGATAACAGGCTGATCTTCCCCAAGAGTCCATATCGACGGGATGGTTTGGCACCTCGATGTCGGCTCGTCGCATCCTGGGGCTGGAGTAGGTCCCAAGGGTTGGGCTGTTCGCCCATTAAAGCGGCACGCGAGCTGGGTTCAGAACGTCGTGAGACAGTTCGGTCTCTATCCGCCGCGCGCGTTGAAACTTGAAGAAAGCTGTCCCTAGTACGAGAGGACCGGGACGGACGTACCTCTAGTGTGCCAGTTATCCCGCCAGGGGTATCGCTGGTTGGCTACGTACGGAAGGGATAACCGCTGAAAGCATCTAAGCGGGAAGCCTGTTTTAAGATGAGGTTTCGTTAAGGTCCCCTAAAGACGATAGGGTAGATAGGCCAGACCTGGACGCACTGTAAGGTGTGAAGGCTACTGGTACTAATTGACCACAACAAACACCAACACACACTATGTGTGCTGGCAAAAAGCAACAAAACAAGAAACAAATTTGTCACTGTCGTGACCGCGTCCACTATGCAGTATCTGACACAACACCCAGACACCCATGAAGAGGGAAACAATGTTCTGAAGGTTTGTCGGTGGTCAATAGCTGCAGGGAAACGCCCGGTCCCATTCCGAACCCGGAAGCTAAGCCTGCACACGCTGATGGTACTGCAACCGGGAGGTTGTGGGAGAGTAAGTCACCGCCGACACCAAACAACAAAAACACAACAAAATACAAACAAGAAGAAGAGGACGGTATACCACCGCCCTCTTCTTTTTGCGTTTTACCAGCCCTCCCGGCCGGTGGAAGGCCTCATCTGCAAAGCCAGGAGTACGGCACTAGGGCGTCCGCGGAGCGTTCAGGAACGCAATGAGCGATTAAGCCTCCTAGTGTCCTTTTGCACGCTCGTACAACTGCGCGGCCGGTCGGCGGTGAAGAGTTGTGGGGCGTTACGGGGCAGAGTGGCTTTCCACTGTGGGTGGTCCTGGCAATGTATTTGCGTCTAGTAGGATCGATCGCCGTCTCATTGAACCGGTCTGGGCGAGCGTTTGGCCTAGCGCTGTATGGCTCACGCTGCGGCAGCGCAAGAGGATCTAAATTCCGGCTTTTTCGCTTGGGGTTGTAGAATAGGGCCGGTATTTCTGTGCTAGTTCCAACCAAGAAAGGGTAGGGCTGAATGTCGGAGCGCAATCACAACGGGCGAGGTGGACGTGACCGTAAGCCACGCAATAACAAAGGCCGTGATTTTAAGGGTGACTCTCGCAAGAAGAAGTCTTTTTCGCCGCAACGCTCCGGTTACCGTGAGGAACGCATCAATCGTCGCATGAGTGATCCAGACATCCCGGCAGAGGTGGATGTCAACGATTTGGATCCCATGGTTCTGCAGGACCTAAAATCGCTCTCGAAGGAGAACTCCGAGGCCGTCGCCAAGCATATGATCATGGCTGCGACCTGGATGGAAGACGATCCCAAGCTTGCCTTGCGCCATGCACGTGCTGCTAAGGACCGTGCCGGCCGCGTGGCTATCGCCCGAGAGGTCAATGGTATTGCCGCATATCGTGCTGGCGAGTGGAAGGAAGCGCTCGCTGAATTGCGTGCATCCCGGCGTATTTCCGGCGGGCCTGGGCTGCTGGCCGTAATGGCTGACTGTGAGCGCGGCTTGGGACGCCCAGAAAAGGCGCTCGAGCTTGGGCGCACGGATGAGGCGGCCGACCTAGATGATGAATCTAAAATTGAGCTAGCGATTGTTTTAGCCGGAGCCCGCTTAGATATGGGCCAAGCCGAGTCTGCCGTCGTAACTATCCAACGCGCTCATCCTGATCGCGATGCACGCGGTATAGGTGCATGCCGCCTGGCTTATGCCTACGCCAACGCACTGCTGGAAGCTGGCCGGAAAGATGAGGCCAAGGATTGGTTTGAACACGCAGTGTCGATTGATGAGGGCGACTGGACCGATGCAGCGGAGCGCTTAGAGGAGTGTAAGTAGTGACGGTTCTAAGCAAACACGATGCTCTTCTGCTCGATCTAGATGGCACCGTGTGGGAAGGCGGCCGCCCACTTTCTAACGTGGTGGACGTCATCAATACCTGTGGTGTGCCGGCGGTGTACGTGACCAACAATGCTTCGCGCAGCCCAGAAGCAGTGTCGAAGATGCTGGCAGATATAGGGCTCGAGGCGACCACGCAGCAGATTGTTACTTCTGCCCAAGCAGTCCTTCAATTAGTGGCGGATGAGGTGCCAGCCACCTCGAAACTCCTCATTATTGGTGCTGATTCCTTCCGTGATTTGGCCCGCGAGATGGGCTTTGAGGTGGTCTCCAGCGCTGATGACAAGCCTGCCGCTGTTGTGCAGGGTTTTGACCGTTCTGTTGGCTGGGAGCAATTGACTGAAGGGGCTCTGGCCATCCGCCAGGGAGCGAAGTTTTTCGCATCGAACCTAGATACTTCCCTGCCTATCGAGAGGGGATTTGCCGTGGGCAATGGTTCCCTCGTGGCCGCCATCCAGTCCGCCACCGGGGTAGAGCCGGTGTCTGCTGGAAAGCCTGAGCCGGCCATGTTTACTTTTGCGGCGAAGCAAATTGGTGCGAAAAAACCGCTTGCTGTAGGCGACCGTTTGGATACCGATATTGCCGGTGGTAATTCTGCTGCCATGAATACCTTCCATGTGCTTACCGGTGTTTCTGGGGAACTAGAACTTATTGAGGCACCTGTGGAGGCGCGCCCCAACTTTATTGGTGCAGGTATGCATGAACTGGCTTTGCCGGTCTCTGTTGCCCGACCTGGAGCACAGGGTGGATTTACTGCTCGGTGTGATGGACATGATCTTCTGCTCGAGGGCGGTGACGAAAAATCTACCTCCGTTCAGGCATTGCGCACCGTGTTGGAAGTTGCATGGGCCATGCCGTCACCGCCCCGCTATATTCAGCCGCGAAGCGAGCGTGCGGAAAGGGTTGTTGCGCAATGGCGGTAAAGCCGCATGATTTTCGGGCTGTCAAGGAGCCGGCAGAGATCGATGCGGAAGTAGCAGAGATCCTTGGAGAAGACGCAGCGGATTTGGCCGCTGAAGTAGATCAGCTTGATCGCGCCCACAATGTGTTGCGCGATGCATTGCAGGAGAATTAATGCCCCCTCAACGTCGTAGGTTAGACGCGGAGCTGGTGCGCCGGAAGATTGCGCGCTCTCGTGAGCAGGCCCGGGAAATGATCAAGTCCGGCCGTGTCACGGTCGGTGGTTTCAAGGCACAAAAGCCGGCGTCGATAGTAGAACCAGAGGTCTCCATCAAGGTGGAGGAGTCCGAGGAAGATAAGTGGGCCTCCCGCGGTGCGCACAAGCTTTTGGGCGCCTTGGCGGCGTTCGACGTCGATATGAATGGTCGCATTCTTGATGCCGGCGCGTCTACCGGTGGCTTTACTGATGTGTGCTTAGAATACGGCGCGCAGGAAGTTCTTTCTGTGGATGTCGGCTACGGACAGCTGCTCTGGCGCCTCCAAAACGACGATCGAGTAAAAGTTCTCGACCGTACCAATATCCGGAATCTGACGCTCGAGCTTACCGACGGCCCTTGTGACGGCATGGTTGGAGATCTGTCCTTTATCTCCCTCCGGCTCGTATTGCCAGCCATTGTGGAATGCCTAAAGGATGGTGCCTGGTTATTGCCCATGGTGAAGCCGCAGTTCGAGGTGGGCAAGGACCGCCTTGGCAGCGGTGGTGTCGTTCGTTCACCGGAATTGCGCAAGGAAGTAACCAAGGAGGTCGCTCAGTTTGCCCTGTCGCTCGGGTTGAGCATGCACGGTGCTGTAGCGTCCCCGCTGCCTGGGCCAAGTGGCAACGTGGAGTATTTCCTGTGGCTGAAAAAGGACGGCGCGCCCACGGATCTGGCTAGAGTAGAAGAAATGATTGACCGTGCAGTCGAGGAAGGCCCGCAATGACCCGTGAGATCCTGTTGGTGCCTCATGCCAACCGCGAGCAGAACCTGCAGGCAACGTCGCGAGCAGCGGAGCTGCTACAAGATGCCGGGATTACTGTTCGAGTGTGTGCGGACGAGAAGGTCTTGCCTGGGCTAAAGCACGTCCCCCACACCGAAGACGCGGCTTCGGGGTGCGAATTAGTCCTGGTACTCGGTGGAGACGGAACCTTCCTCCGTGCAGCGGATATGGCACGTTCTGTGGATATTCCGGTGCTAGGAATCAACCTCGGGCATGTGGGATTTCTGGCTGAGTGGGAAGTCGAATCCCTAGATCAGGCCTTAGTGCGGGTCATAGACAAAAGGTACCGCATTGAGGATCGACTCACCATCGATGTCACCATCTTTGACGAGGAAGGAACCCTTCTCAATCGCAGCTGGGCTCTGAATGAGGCTTCGGTAGAAAACCAAAATCGCTCTGGAGTATTGGACGCAATTTTGGAAATTGACCGCAGGCCGGTGTCTTCCTTCGGTTGTGATGGGGTGCTCATCTCCACGCCTACTGGGTCGACCGCCTATGCGTTTTCGGCTGGCGGGCCGGTGCTGTGGCCCTCGCTCGACGCGATTTTGGTAGTACCGAATAATGCGCACGCTTTGTTTACTAAGCCCCTAGTCGTCTCGCCCAATTCTTTAGTAGCCGTTGAATCAACCATGCGTACAACTCCGGCGACCGTGATTTTGGATGGTTTCCGTGAGCTCGCCATGCCTCCAGGAGCTCGCGTGGAGGTAGTGCGAGGCGCGCGTCCGGTGCGATGGGTACGCTTGGATGACCAACCTTTTACTGACCGTTTAGTCTCGAAGCTGCGCCTGCCCGTAGAAGGGTGGCGCGGGCCGAAGGAGAAGTAGTGCTCGTCGATATTTCCATTAATGACTTGGGCGTTATTAGCCAGAGCTCCGCGGAGCTCTCTACTGGTCTAACCGTGCTTACTGGTGAGACTGGCGCGGGCAAGACCATGGTGGTTACTGGATTGCGGCTTTTAGCAGGTGGACGCGCGGATGCCTCCCGGGTGCGGGATGGGGCGAAGAAAGCAGCAGTAGAGGGGCATTTTTCCTCGGGGAAAGATTCTATCCGCGAGTTGGTCGAATCAGTAGGTGGGGAGCCCGATGAAAATGGAGAATACATCGTCTCCCGGACGGTTTCTGCCGCGGGCAGGTCGAGGGCCTATTTGGGTGGTCGGGCGGTGCCTGCGGCAACCCTAGGCGAATTTGCGCGCGAACTTATTACGGTCCACGGGCAAAATGATCAGCTGCGTTTGCTTGCTCCCGAGGAACAATTGGGTGCAGTAGACCGTGCGGATCCTACGTTGGCCGAGGTACGCCGTCGCTATACCGAGGCTTTTAAAAAATGGCGCCGCTTAGCAAAGGACTATAAGCGGCGTACAGAGCAGCGCCGCGAACTCGCGCAAGAGGTTGATCGTCTGCAGTTCGCGGTGGATGAGATCGACGGCGTTGCGCCGGAGCCGGGTGAGGATGAGGAGCTGGTGCAGCTGGTTCGCAAGCTGCAAGACGTCGACGGTCTTCGCGAATCCGCGGAAGTTGCACTGGCTTCTATCGACGGCACCGAGGAACTGGAAGAGGCTGCCTCGGCGTTGCTGGGCCGGGCGGTTTCGGCATTGGCGGGGACTACCGACAAGGAATTGGCCGCCTTGGGCGAACGGCTCAGTGAGATTTCTTCACAACTGGGCGATATTTCCGGCGAGCTGGGAGGGTATCTGGCTGGGTTGCCGGCGGATCCGCAGCTTTTAGAAAAGTCCTTGCAGCGCCAGCAGGAGCTTCGTACACTGACCCGCAAATATGCCGGGGATATTGACGGAGTTATAGCTTGGCGGGATGAAGCTGCAGCAAAGCTCGAATCCATGGATACCTCAACTGAAGCCCTAGAGGAATTGAAAAAGCAGGTCAAGGACGCTGAATCGGTGATGGTTGAGCGGGCTGGGGAGCTGACAAAGGGGCGTCGGCAAGCGGCGAAGGCTTTGGGGGAGCAGGTCACGCAAGAGCTGCACGGCCTAGCCATGCCGAATTCAACGTTGACAGTTGAGCTAACGCAGGCGAAATATTCTAAAACTGGCGCGGACGCGGCCGAGCTGCAGCTGAATGGAAAGCCGATTGCGTCTGCAGCTTCAGGCGGCGAGCTTTCCCGTGTCATGTTGGCCTTGGAGGTGGTGCTGGCGGATGAAGACGGCGCCACCCTGGTCTTCGATGAGGTAGATGCTGGTGTGGGCGGACGCGCGGCGGTGGAGATTGGTCGCCGCCTGGCACGCTTGGCCGTGCACAACCAAGTCATCGTGGTAACACACTTGCCGCAGGTAGCAGCGTATGCCGATGCACACCTGCATGTTTCGAAGGAAAAATTCACTTCTGGTGTGGCCGAGCTTTCGCAGAACGAGCGCGTGGAGGAGTTGGCGCGCATGCTGGCAGGCCTGGATGATACGGAGACTGGTCGTGCGCACGCGCAGGAGCTTTTTGAGCGGGCACAGCAAGAAGCTTCCGCGCGCCTAACCCACTAGAATCAATAATCACGTCACAATAGGGGTCATGGCTCTGTTTTCCCGTAAACCCGAGCAGCCTGGTGCACTGCGCGATTGCACTCCGGGCGCTAAGGGGATGAAAAAGTTTAGTGAAGGCGATGTCGCCGTAATTGATGCGGCTAATATCTCTCGCCACGAGGCCCAGACCCTCGTAGACCTTAAACCCTCCGCCGTGATTAACGTGGCGGAGTTTTCTACCGGTACGGTCCCCAATTATGGCCCGCACATTTTGCTTGACGCCGACATTGCCCTCGTTGAGGGCGTTGGCCAGTCCTTCGTGTCCGAGTTCAAGGATGGAAAGAAGGCGCGAATCGGGGAGGATGGCACCGTCTTTAGCGGTGATAAAGCTCTTGGCACGGGCCGCGTGGTTACTCGCGAGCGAGCAGAAAAGAACTTTACCGCGGCACAGGGTGCGCTGATTGACCACATGGAATCCTTCTTTGGCAACTCCATTGATTTTATTAACTCTGAGGGGCCGCTGCTTATCGACGGCCTCGGGGTTCCCGCTTCTGGCTCTGAGATCGCAGGCCGCAAGGTCGTGCTGTTTTCGCCAACAGACAGACACCGCGAACAGCTCAAGCAGCTGCGGAACTTTATCCGCGAGTATGAGCCGCTGCTGATTGCGGTGGGAGAGGCTGCAGATTCGTTGCTAGCACAGGGGTATAAGCCAGATTTCATCATTGGTGATCCCAATGGCGTCAGCGATGAGGCCCTGCGTTGTGGCGCCCGTGTGGTTGTTCCTGCGGATCCAGAGGGCGAGGTAGAAGGCCTTGACCGCATCCAGGACCTCGGCATCGGTGCCATGACTTTCCCGGCAGCGACGCATTCAGGTACCGATTTGGGTCTGCTTTTTGCTGATTATCACGGCGCAGACCTCATCGTGCAGACAGGCGGTGGGGTAGACCTTGATGATATTTTTGCGGATCGCACCAACCCGTCGGCGGTGCTTTCCCGGCTTAAGGCCGGCACCAAGGTGGTTGACGCGGATGCGGTGATTAACCTCTACAGTGCACCTTCGTCCAACCTTGGCTGGCTGTGGGCACTGCTGGGAATCCTGGTAGCCATTGCGGCGGTTATCCTCATCGTCGGTTTCGGCGGAAGTCAGGACTTTGCAAGTAACCTCAGCGAAACCTGGTCCAGGCTCTTTGGGGGCGCATAGAGCATGGCAAAGACTGAGCTAGTAGCAGGCTTGGGCTTCGGCGCCGCGGTAGGCGTGGCGCTGGGTGCCCTGGTCATTGCTCCCAATCTGACCACCGGCATGGCCGATGATGATCCGATCCGTGAGGAGCACCGCAAGGTCGTCCAGGACAATAAGATTTTGCAGACCCAAAATGAGGCGAGCGATAAAATCGTGGCTGATTCCGGGGCGGAACTAGTAAACGGGGCATTGTCTCAGCGGCCCGTGCTCATCGTCACCACCGATGATGCTAATGGCGGAGATGTAGACGCAATCAGGGAACTCTTGGAGACTTCCGGTGCCACGGAGGCCGGCGAGATTAAGCTGACCAAGGACTTTTTGCGCCCCGAAACTAAAGACAAGCTTTTGCCCATCCTGAAAGACACTGCGCCTAAGAAGGCAGATACCAAGGATTTGGATTCTGCGGGAGCGCTCAGCGGTGAGGTGCTCGGCACTGCATTGTCTATGGATCCTGAGAGCACGAAGCCCATGGCATCAGTACAAGAGCGTGCGGATGTGCTCCATAAGCTGCGCGACGAAGGCTTCATTGACTACGAGGATGGGACCATCGTTCCCGCCCAGGCCATTATCGTCGTCTCTGGCAATGGCCTGCGCGGCTACCCTTCCGATGCTTTGGCGGAATTTGTTACCGGGTTGGATGATGTCAATGGTTCTGTAGTGTTTAGCGGGCGTACCAAACAAACTCAGGACGATAAGGCACTTGCCCAGGTGCGCGACCAGGATGCGAAGCTGTCCACGGTCGATGGCACCGAGCGCGCAGTGGAGCGCATTGCCGTTATTTTGGCCACCGAGGAGCAGCTCGATGGTGGTCAAGGCGATTATGGTGCCACAGAGACCGCGGATTCTGCCCTACCGGGAAAGGAATAGCTCATGGCGCATGATTTCAAGGTGCTTGACTCGCAATTGCTTGTCGACGCCCCCATTCTCGCTCTCCGCCGCGACGAGGTTGTCATGCCCGGTGATGTTTCCGCCTTCCGCGAGGTAGTAGAGCACCTAGGCGCGGTGGCAGTGGTGGCACTGGACTCGGACGAACGCATTGCCATGGTGTATCAGTATCGCCACAGCGTGGGCAAGCGCCTGTGGGAATTACCGGCAGGTTTGCTCGACGTACGCGGCGAAGATGAGCTAACCGGCGCGAAGCGGGAGTTACAGGAGGAAGCTGGTCTGAGCGCACAGACGTGGTCAGTGCTGACGGATTTGGTAACTTCACCGGGGTTCTGCGAAGAAGCGGTCCGTGTTTTCTTAGCCTCCGACCTTTCTGAGGTGCCGCGTATGGAGGCTACCGGGGATGAAGAAGCTGATATGGAGGTTGCTTGGGTCCGGCTCGAGGACGCCGTCGACAAGGTAATGCGAGGCGAAATCGTCAATTCCATCGCCTGCAGCGGCATTTTGGCGGCTTATGCAGTGCTGCGCGGTGGCAAGGCGACCCGCAGCGTGGATGAGCCTTTCACGTTGCGGCCGACGTCGATGAGTGCCCGGCGCACGGGCGCGGACCTGAAGCAGCTGTGAGCGCGGTCGAAGATATAGCGCAGACGTGGCTTAACCATCTAGCGGTTGAGCGAGGCGTTTCTGCCAATACGTTGAGTAATTATCGCCGTGATGTTCGGCGCTATGTCACTTGGTTGGAGGACAACGGGGTAGAGGACCTGCGCGCGGTAACGCGGCCTATGGTGGAGGCTTATCTCAAGGATCTGCGGTCAAAAATGGCTGCGTCCTCGGCTAATCGTGCTCTCATCGTAGCCCGCGGGTTGCATAAATTTTCCGTGGCAGAAGGCGTTGTAGACGTCGATGTTGCGGTGGAGGTTACCCCTCCATCAACTGGACAGCATTTGCCGGAGACATTATCGGTGGACGAGGTCAGCGGCCTTATTGAGGCAATTCCCACTGAAACCCCGGTGGATGTGCGCGACCGTGCCCTGCTGGAAATGCTCTACGGTACTGGCGCGCGAATCTCAGAAGTAATCTCCCTAAACGTTGATGACGTTTCCTCCGCGCAAGAGGTAATCCACCTGCACGGAAAGGGCGACAAAGAGCGGATTGTGCCCTTGGGTTCGCATGCCCGCCAGGCCATTGACGCCTATTTGGTGCGGGCTCGTCCGGTGCTGAGCAAAGGCACAACGCCGGCGTTGTTTCTCAATACCCGCGGCGGAGCTTTATCGCGCCAAAGCGCGTGGGCGGTGTTAAAGACAGCTGCACAGCGTGTAGATCTGGGAAAGTCCATTTCTCCCCACACCTTGCGGCATTCTTTTGCGACGCACCTGCTTGAAGGCGGCGCAGATGTGCGCACCGTGCAAGAATTGCTGGGACATTCATCCGTGACGACAACGCAAATATATACTCACGTCACTGCCGACTCCTTGCGTGAGGTGTGGCGCACTGCTCACCCCCGTGCCTAAGAAAGGACATATATGTTTTCTACTCGTGTAGCCGGCGCGGTACTTTCTACCGCGTTGCTTTTCCCCGCGGTGGCGCAGGCACAGCTGCCACCGGAGGTAGAAGCCGCTATAGCCGCGCCTATCCCGGTTCCGGCCGGCGAAACCACGACCGTGAGCCTGCCAGTGCCGGCCGAGGCGAGCTACTCGGGTGATGGGTGGAACGTTTCTGCCTCTGGTACCTCTGCTACCATCACCGCCCCACCAGAGGGCGGCCAAATCTCTGTTCCCGTCTCCGCCCAGGGTATGAATGCAACTCTCACGCTGGTAGCCGATGGTTCGGTGGAGCAGGAAGACATTCAGGAAGAAATCGACGGTGCAGAGGGTGCTCCAGCGCCGAGCCCGGCACCGAATAGGCCGGATGACGGCGGCAATCCGCCGGCAGACAAGGGGGCCGAAGGTGGGGCGGAAAAGCCCGCGCCGGCGAAAGAGAACGAAAATCTCCCGGTAGTCCCAGGCGAAAAACCGGAACGTAAGTCGGCAGGGGAAGCCAACCTTGAAGGTGCGGAATACGTCAACCTTGAATCTCATATCGAAGGCAATACGATTACCGCGAAGATGGGGCTCAAGCAGGCCTACGACCTCTACCAGCAGTTTAAGGACACGGAGGAAAACGACGTTAAGCTGCGCTACCTTGATGGTGAAGGCAATATTATCCAAGGCGTAAAGCGCGACGTGGATGCTTCATCACGTACCCTCACTCTGACGTATCCAGAGGGGGAAGCGCCTGATAATCCCTTCATTATGCAGTTGCTGCGCAACGATGGCTCTGGTGCCGCCCTCATCGTCACTTTGCAGGACCCTAATTATCAATCTGCGTCAGAGAACCTCGATAAGCGGCAACAGGAAGAACCCAAAGATGATAATGAGAGCTCGCATATGGGCTGGATTATCGGAGGGGCAGCTGCGGCGATACTTATCGTTCTGATCGCTCTAGTGGCCGCAATCAAACGACGTTCTAGTCAACGCTAAAAGCTTGATATAAACTAAGTCTCGGTACCTTCTTGCTGTAGCGGGTACGCTTTAATGACAACGTTGTAATCAACCCTAAGCCAAGTGTCATGGTCCAGAACTTGGCGTCAAGGAAGCAGGTGTGACTGTGAGCGAAGAGGGTCTCTTTTCTGCCTCTGATGTAGAGGTGGGGCTGACCGGTCGTCCTATCCGCGAGTTGCCAGAACCCGCACCCTTGGAAAAGCATGGGCCGGCCACCATTATTTCGATGTGTAACCAAAAGGGCGGCGTGGGTAAGACCACCTCCACCATTAATATGGGAGCCTGCTTGGCTGAGTATGGCCGTAAAGTCCTCTTGGTTGACCTTGACCCGCAGGGTGCGCTTTCGGCAGGTTTGGGGCTCACACATGATGATATCGAGGACACTATCTATGACGTCATGCTCGATAGCCATACCTCTATTCACTCCGCTATCCAGCACACTGGGGTAGCAGGCCTGGATTTGGTACCGGCGAATATTGACCTTTCTGCTGCGGAAATTCAGATGGTCAATGAAGTAGGCCGCGAACACACGCTAGCTCGGGCCCTGCGCCCAGTGCGGCGCGATTATGACTTCATCATCATCGACTGCCAGCCCTCCTTGGGGCTGCTTACCGTCAACGCGCTTGCCTGTTCCCAGGGCGTGATCATCCCAATGGAGTGCGAGTTCTTCTCCCTGCGTGGTTTAGCGCTATTGACTGACACGGTGGAAAAGGTCTCTGACCGTATCAACTTTGATCTTGAGGTCATGGGCATCTTAGTGACGATGTTTGATCGCCGCACGAAGCATGCTCGGGAAGTTATGTCCCGTGTGGTGGACTATTTTGGCGATAAGGTCTTTGACACCGTAATTACTCGGACCGTTCGTTTCCCGGAAACGTCAGTGGCCGGAGAGCCGATTACTACGTGGGCGCCAAACTCTCCTGCTACGCAGCAGTATCGCAACCTGGCCAAAGAGGTCATTGAGCGCTCGACCGTTTAAGGTATCGTGACCCAGCCGGAGATTACGGGCTTTCGCATTGCACTGCGAAATTTTGAGGGCCCATTTGACCTGCTTTTGCAGCTTATCCAGTCCAAAAAGATGGACGTAACTGATGTTGCGCTTTCAGAGGTAACGGACGAGTTTGTCGCCTATACGCGGCAGCTGGGCGAGTCTGCGGATTTGGATGAAACCACTGATTTTTTGCTGGTGGCAGCGACGCTTTTGGACTTAAAGGCGGCGCGGCTCCTGCCTCGCGGTGATGTCGACGAGATTGAAGACTTGGAACTGCTGGAGTCGCGCGACCTTCTTTTTGCTCGTCTTTTGCAATATAAGGCCTATAAACTAGTAGCGGACCAATTCGCGGAGTGGCAGCGCGAGGCCCAGCGGAGCTATCCGCGGGCGGTAGCTATCGAGGAGAAGTTTGCGGAGCTACTGCCTCCTGTCTCCCTCGGCCATACGCCAGCCAGTTTCGCAGAGCTCGCCGCGGGAGTCTTCCGCCCAAAGCCGCCGGAAGAAGTGGCCACCGGCCACGTGCACTCCGTGGCGGTATCGGTACCAGAGCAAGCCGGCAAGATCCTGGAAACCCTAAAGCTACTGGGCGCCGGTCAATGGATGAGTTTTGGTTCCCTGACCCGCGATTGCACGGTTTCTATGCAAGTTGTGGGCCGTTTCTTGGCTCTTTTGGAGTTGTACAAGGCCAAGGCGGTTGACGCACAACAGGAAGAAGCGCTGGGCCAGTTGGACCTTTCGTGGACGGGTTTGGACGTTGACCCAGCGGTAGTTGCCGCCGCGAACTGGGACTAAGGACGCTGCTGGATAAACTTCAGCGTCTCGGGTGTCAGCTCGCGGTCAGAATAAACGCGTACGTCAGGCTCATCTGGGTTGTCCTCGGTGCCTACGCGGCGGCCTTCCCACACTTCTTGGAGTCCTTGCTTTTCAATGACCCGGATCGCTGCTGGGTGGTTGGTCGTCACTCGGGCGGTGATGGGGGATTCAGGATCAACCTGGTGAATGCTCTTTAGCGTCGCCGAAGTGATCTCTGTAGCAAATCCTGAGCCCCAGTGAGCAGGGCGGAGGCGGTATTTGATGTCCCAGAAATTTCCGTCTTCGACAAAAATGGCCCCACCAACTCCGACGAACTCAGAAGGATTATGGCGCATGTAGGCGGCCCATGGTCCAAAATGGTGGGCTTCCCACGACTGGGAGGAGGATTGCGCGAATGCACGGGTGGTGCGGATATCGGCAAAGCGCCCGTTGGGTCGGTGGCTCCAAATTCGCCCGTCGCTGTAGACCTTGTGGGTCTCTTCGATATTGGCAGCGGATAGTGGGATGAGAATGAGTCTGTCGGTGCGTGTAATAGTTTCCATGGCAATATGTTATCCGACTCACAATAGGAAGTGAAAGTGATTTAGGAAATCTCAGGCATCGTTTTACGCTGCAGTAAGCTTGGCTTCTATGGACCTTCCCCTCATCTCGCAGCTTCGTTCCCGCCTTGAGTCAATCTTGCTCGTGCTCGATTCCCCAGCTTCGGTGGAGTCCTTGGCGCGTGCTTTGGGGGCGGAAAGGGACGTCGTCAGTGATTGCCTGCGCGCTGTCCAGCGCGAGCTGAATGATCGTGGTTCTGGTATCGAGTTGCGCGAGACCCAAGAGGGGTGGCGCTTTTATACGCGTTCCGAAAACGCAGGCGCGGTAGAAGAATTCCTATTGGATGGCGCCCAGACAAAGCTCTCGCGTGCGGCCCTGGAGACGTTGGCGGTGGTAGCCTACCGCCAGCCCGTAACCCGCCAGCAGGTTGCCGCTGTTCGCGGCGTCAATGTCGATGGTGTTATGCGGACCCTAGGCCTGCGCGGATTGGTGCGGGAGCTGCCGCAGGATGATTTTGAAGGTGCCGCGCACCGCTATGAGACGACGGAATTGTTCCTCGAGTTATTAGGGATTGATTCTTTGGAGCGCTTGCCGGACTTGGCGCCGCTATTGCCTGACGTGGAGGCGATCGACGAGGAGTACTAGCGTGGGGTAAGATTGCCCAGGTAATTTCATATCTTCGAGAGAAAAGGACACGTACGTGACTCCTCCCGCTCGCCGTGACGGCACACCGGATAAGAAGCAGCGAGACAGTGACATCATTGTCTCTAATGCTAAGCCGGCCCGTCACCAGCATGTGTCAAAGAAAAAGCAGAAGGCTACTGCAGAATCCGTAGCCCGAGAACTGGGCGCCGATTGGCTGGTCGATGAAGACAAGCCTAAGGGGGAACGTCTCCAAAAGGTGCTCGCTAAGGCAGGCGTTGCTTCTCGTCGCCACGCTGAAATCCTCATCGATGCCGGCCGTGTTGAGGTCAACGGCAAGATCATTTCCAAGCAGGGCGTTAAGGTAAACCCCTCTGTTGACGTCATCCGAGTAGATGGTGTGCGCGTTAATGTCAACGAGGAGCACGAATATTTTGTGCTCAACAAGCCGCGCGGCATGCAGTCCACTATGTCTGATGACTTGGGCCGCCCGTGCGTAGGCGACGTGGTTTCGGAAAAGGTTGCTGCTGGCCAGCGTCTTTTTCACGTAGGCCGCCTCGACGCCGATACCGAAGGTCTGCTTATTCTCACCAATGACGGCGAGTTGGCTAACCGTTTGATGCACCCTAAGTATGAGGTGACGAAGACCTACCTCGCCACTGTTTTGGGTGAGGCCGATCGGAAGCTTGTGCGACAGCTCAAGGAAGGAATCGAGTTGGAGGATGGCCTGGCAAAGGCAGATTTTGCGCAGGTTGTAGATACCAACCAGGGATATTCTTTGGTTCGTCTTGAGCTGCACGAGGGGCGCAAGCACATTGTGCGCCGCATGTTGAAAGAGGCGGGCTTCCCCGTGCAGCGTTTGGTGCGTACCAAACTTCATACGGTGCAGTTGGGCGATATGAAGCCCGGCGGCCTACGTGCTCTCAATTCCAGCGAATTGACTAGTTTGTATAAGGCGGTGGAGATGTAATGATTTCTAATATGCCGAATCAGGGCCTCATCTTAGCTGTGGATGGCCCTTCTGGGACTGGTAAGTCGACCACGTGCCGCGCCCTAGCCAAACAACTCGATGCAAAGTACATCGACACTGGTGCCATGTACCGTGTAGCAACTCTTGCAGTGTTGCGTAAGGGAGTGGACCCTGCGGATACGTCCGCGGTGATTGCCGCTACAGCCGATCTGCCATTGGAAGTTTCCGATGATCCAGATTCCACCGAGGTTCTTCTCGGCGGCGAGGATGTCGCGCGCGTTATTCGGGAAGACGAAGTCACTCGCAATGTCTCCGCCGTATCTGCCATTCCGGAAGTTCGGGAAAACCTGGTAGCCCTGCAGCGCAAGCTAGCCCGCGAGGCACACCGGGCTATTGTAGAAGGGCGCGATATTGGCACCGTTGTGCTTGCTGATGCCCCTGCTAAAGCATTCATGACCGCCTCTGCTGAAGTCCGAGCCCGCCGACGTCAGGCGCAGAACGAAAGGGCAGGAATCGCTTCAGACTACGAGACGGTACTCGCAGACGTGCAGCGCCGCGATGCGGCAGATTCTTCACGCAAAACCTCGCCATTGCGCCCAGCAGACGATGCAACCTTAGTTGATACCTCGGATATGAGCCCTGAGGATGTCATACAGGCTTTGATTAACGTGGTAAAGGAGTCGGTCAATGACTAAGCACGATCCCCAGGAAGAGTCGGAGACTCAGTTCCATTACCCGGCCGGAAAGTTCGATGATGAGGTGGTAGAAGCCTCTCCTGGTTGGGCCGCTGATGACTTCAATGCCGAGGAGTTTGACTATGAGTTCGATGACTCGGAATTCGGCGAGGCCGATTTTGGTGAAGAAACAGAAGGGGAAGAGCCGCTAAGCGAAGAGGAATGGGAGGAACTCTCCCGTGCTTTTGGTGTTGAGTCCGATGATCACACCGAAGAAGCTCTGTGCACGGTAGCCATCGTGGGTCGCCCTAATGTGGGCAAGTCTTCTTTGGTCAATCGTTTCCTTGGCCGTCGCGAAGCAGTGGTAGAAGACCACCCGGGCGTTACCCGTGACCGAATCTCCTATGTAGCGGACTGGAATGGGCAGCGCTTTTTGGTACAAGATACCGGCGGTTGGGATCCGAACGTCAAGGGCATCCATGGCGCAATCGCTCGCCAGGCAGAGGTGGCGATGGAAACCGCTGACGTCATCGTCATGGTGGTAGACACTAAGGTGGGAATTACTGCGACGGATGAGGTCATGGCCCGCCGCCTGCAAAAATCCCCCGTGCCGGTGATTCTGGTATCGAATAAGTTTGATTCCGATAATCAGTATGCGGATATGGCCGAGTTTTATGCGCTGGGCCTGGGCGATCCGTGGCCGGTATCTGCTCAGCACGGCCGCGGCGGCGCGGATGTGCTCGATGAGATTTTGCGGGTATTTCCGGAAGAGCCGCGGCAGACCGCGATTACTTCTGGTCCGCGCCGCGTCGCTTTGGTGGGCAAGCCTAATGTGGGTAAATCCTCCCTGCTCAATAAGCTGACCAGTGAAGAGCGCTCCGTGGTGGATAATGTCGCGGGCACCACCGTGGATCCGGTGGACTCTTTGGTACAGCTGGATGAGCAGCTGTGGAAGTTCATTGATACTGCCGGCCTGCGCAAGAAGGTCAAAACCGCGCAGGGACATGAGTACTATGCCTCCTTGCGTACGCGCGGCGTTATCGATGCTGCCGAGGTCTGCATTATGCTTATCGACGCCTCTGAGGAGATTTCTGAGCAGGATCAGCGCGTGCTTAATATGGTGCTAGAGGCAGGCAAAGCCCTCGTTATCGCATTCAATAAGTGGGACCTCATGGATGAGGACCGCCGCTACTACCTTAACCGCGAGATCGATCAGCAGCTGAGCCACCTACCGTGGGTTACGCGTGTGAATATTTCCGCCGAAACGGGCCGCGCCCTGCAGAAGCTGGAACCTGCCATGATCGAGGCGCTGGAAAGCTGGGACCAGCGCGTGTCTACGGGTCAGTTGAATAACTGGTTGCGTGAGGCCATCGCAGCTAATCCTCCGCCGATGAAAAATAACCGCCTGCCGCGCGTTTTGTTCGCCACGCAGGCATCCACGCAGCCGCCGACGATTGTCTTGTTCACGACAGGATTTTTGGATGCGGCCTATCGCCGCTACCTTGAGCGCAAGTTCCGTGAGCGTTTTGGCTTTCATGGAACGCCCATCCGCATCGCAGTGCGAGTGCGGGAGAGGCGCGGCAAGAAGCGCTAGCAGTATGCCCGTTACGCTGGGATTATAGCATTCAGGCGAGCGATTTTTGCACTGAAAACGGTGTGAGAATTAGCTCGCCTGTCCGTTTATGTCCGTTCATGTGGGGATCGATAGGATATAACCAGTTATAGATCCTCTCGTGATGGAAGGCTTTGTATGTTAGCCAGCGTAATCGCGCCAGATTCAATTCTGGCCATCGTGCTCCAGATCATCATCATCCTTAGCGCCCTGCTCTTGGGCACTCGCTATGGTGGCATCGGGCTGGGACTAATCTCCGGCATCGGTCTGATGCTCATGGTCTTTGTTTTCGGCCTCGCCCCGGGCGAGCCTCCGGTGTCAGTGATGCTGACCATCATCGCAGTCATTGGTTGCGCGGCTACCTTGCAACAGGCCCGCGGGTTGGAAGTGATGATGCAATTTGCCGAAAAGTTCCTTCGCGCCCACCCAGAGCGCATCACCATCCTCGCGCCGCTTACTACCTGGTTCTTGACGGTCCTATGCGGTACGGGCCACGTGGTGTACACGATGTTTCCGATTATTGAGGACATTGCGCTGAAAAAGGGCATCCGCCCAGAACGCCCGATGGCTGTCGCCTCGACGTCGGCGCAGATGGGTATTACGGCCTCTCCAGTGTCTGTGGCCACCGTGTCCTTGGCGTCTATCATCGCGGAAAATGCCGGCGCTATCGACCACGCCTATTCCATCCCGCAGATCCTGATGGTGGCTCTTCCAGCGTCACTTTCTGGCGTCATTCTTGCCGCACTGTGGTCGCTGCGCCGCGGCAAGGACTTGGACGAGGATCCGGCATTCCAGGAGCGAATGAAGGATCCGGAGTTTGCCGAAAGCATCAACCAATCCACTGGGTCGCTTATGGATGAGGAATTTTCGCCGGAAGCAAAGCGTGCGGTAGTTATCTTCCTCGTCGCTATCGCCAGCGTTGTCGCCCTCGGTGCCTTTGAATTCCTTCGCCCGCTTGTTCCGGGAGATGATGGCGAGCTAAGCCCGCTGTCTATGAACCTGGTTATCCAAATGGTCATGCTGGTAGCCGGCGCAATTATCTTGCTCAGCTGCAAGGCAGACCCAAAAAAGATCGCTTCCACCCCGGTGTTTAAAGCCGGCATGACCGCAGTATTCTCCGTGTTCGGTGTGGCCTGGATGGCGGATACCTTCTTCGAAGCCCATATCGACGCTTTGGAATCCAACCTGGGCTCCGTAGTGGAGGCCGCCCCATGGGCCTACGCCGTGGTGCTGGTCATCGTGTCTAAGCTGGTGAACTCGCAGGCCGCGGCCTTGGTTGCAATTGCTCCGATTGGCCTGCAGCTGGGCATCGACCCTGCCATCATCGTCGGTTTCTACGGCGCGGCCTACGGCTACTTCATCTTGCCCACCTACCCCTCGGACCTTGCCTGCATTGGCTTTGACCGCACGGGAACGACGCACATTGGCAAGTTCGTCATCAACCACTCCTTCCTGATTCCCGGCGCCATCTCGGTATTTACTTCCTGCGTCGTGGGCTCGCTCCTAGCGCAGATCCTGCTTTAATCCGACTCCCGTACCAGCACAAAGGCATCCGTGCGGTACGGGATGTGCAGTTTTCGTCCGGGCGTATATCCCAAGTGCTCGTAGAGGTACCAGTCCAGGTTGTGGGTCATGCGCTCATGGATGGCTTCGCCGTTGCGTAGCCAGTAAGACCGGGTATGCATTAGCTGGTGAAGTTGTTCCGGGGTAAGTTCGTGCTCCCAGGTCAGGCGGAGTTCTCGCTCTAAAGACCACGGCGCCGTATAGTCCGGGTAGAAACCCGGTTTATGTACATCGCCAGAGTGCATAATGCGAGAAAGCCGCAAAACCCATGGGTCGGCATTGACATCGAGCGTATTCCAGACCAAGAGGATTTTTCCGCCCGGCGCGAGGACGCGGTCAAGCTCTGCGCAGGCGGCTGCCACATCAACCCAGTGCCAGGTTTGGGCGAGGCAGGCTGCGTCTAAGGAGGCGTCGGCAAGCGCGGTGTTTTCGGCCGTAGCACGCAGGACCGGCAGGTGTAGACGGGAAGCGAGAACTCCCGCCATATCGGCGGAAGGCTCCAAGGCTATAACCCGCTCATTGGGAAGGGACTCAGTGAGCTTTCCGGTACCTGCACCTATATCAGCTACGGTGTGGGCAGGGGCGATAAGGGCAGTGACTTCGTCCGGATAGCCAGGGCGTACATCGTGGTACGTGCTAGCGCCGCGGCGGAAGGCTTGGGCGGAGGCGGTGCGTTGCGCGGCAGTGCGGAAACCGGGGCCTTGCTTCGTGGAGGCCTTGCGGTAGCTAGGAAAGTGACGGGGATCTGGGCGGCGAGTCGACATAGCTCATCTAACCTACCGCGAATTAGAATGGCTGCCTATGAGGACACTTCCCGCAGCATCAGATCCCAGGTGGCTGCTGAAGACGGTCTTTTCCCGCCCTGCTCTTACTGTGCCGGCAGCGCTATGCATGGTTGTGTCCTTTCTGCTTAACGCCACCACCCCAGTGATAGTGGGCCATGCCATCGATGAAGCCGTGGAGCAGGGATCCATCCACCGGCTGGGGCTATGGCTAGCGGTATTAGTAGCCGCATTCGGTCTTAATGCCCTAGCCGCCTGGTACGGGCGCGGGCTGAATGCCCGAGCCATGTTGGTAATTGGCCACGATGTCCGCATGGCCATCACGGATAGGATTCAAGACCCGCGTGGAATGGCGGGCAAGCCCCGCAGCGCCGGCGAGTTGCTGGCTATTGCCTCCACGGACGCTAGGCGGGTGCAGAATGCGGTGATGATGACGGTATTCCCCGTCGCAGAGATTAGCGCCATTGTGTATGTGGCTATCATGACCAGCCGCATCAATCTACCCTTGGGCATTGCCATTTTGTGTGGCGGCCCGCTCGTGGTGTCGGGCTCGGTGCGCGCGGCACAGCCACTGCGCGCCCGCTCAGGAATCCGCCAGGCGGCGTTGGCCAAAGCCAGTGCAATGGCCACCGATCTGGTGCACGGCCTTCGGATACTCAAAGGCTTGGGTGCGGTAGCAACGGTGAGTATGCGCTATGCCCAGGCCTCTGACACTGCCTATGAGCGAACGGTAGACGCCAATGCCTCCCAAGCGCGCCTCAATGCTGCTACGGAGATTTTGGGCTCGGTGTATGTCATTGCGGTGGGCCTTGGGGCAGGTGCGCTGGCAATGCATTCCACTATCAGTGTGGGTGAGCTTATTACGGTTATTGGTCTGACGCAGTTCGTCATCACGCCGATGACGATGTTGGGACGAAATATTGCCTCGCGCTGGGCAGCCGCGCAGGCAAGTGCTGCCCGCATTACGGACGTCCTTGCCGCTCCCAGCGTGGAAGGCAAGAAACCGCAGCTTCCGGCCCTCGCCCCTGGAGTGAGCGTGGTGGCCGAGCCTGTCCCAGGTGATCTAGTTTTTCTGCCGCGGGAGCGTTTCCTTGTTGCTCCGCACGATACGCTGCTTTTTGAGGGAACCGTGCAGGAGAATATTTCTTCCGATAGCGCGGTTGCCAAACGGGCGCTTTACACGGCCGCGGGGGAAGATATCCCGGGTGGTTTAGATCGCGAGGTGGGGGAGGGCGGCCGGAATCTTTCCGGGGGACAACAGCAGCGCGTGGCGCTAGCACGAGCAATTGCGGCGGACCCTGCGGTCCTTGTTTTAGCCGATCCCACTACCGCCGTGGACTCGGTGACTGAGCAAGTCATTGCGCAGCGGGTAGCACACCACCGCGGTATAAAGCCAACACTCGTTTATGCCGCTTCGCCGGCATGGACTGCTGTGGGATCGAGGCTATGATGCGGTTTCCTACGGCTTCTTGGCGCCAGGTGCGCGAAGAAATTAGCCGGCAACTTTCCGACGTCCCCGGTTCGCGGCTGCAGGCTGCCGTGGCCCTTGCCTTACTCACCGCGGGCGCAAGCGCCAATGTAGCGATCCCGATCCTGCTGGGAAAGATTGTTGATGCCGTCATCACCAAAAGCGCAATTTCTACTATTGGCCTTTCGTTGATAGTGGTAGCCGTCGTCTCCGCAGTGCTCTCCGCAGCGGGGTTCTTTCTTCTCTCCCGCCTTATAGAGCGGGTGATTTCGGCTTTGCGTGAAGACATGCTGTCTACCGCTTTGCGCTTGCCCACACATCGTGTGGAGGAAGCGGGCACCGGGGATTTGGTCTCTCGCTCTACCGATGATGTAGCAGAGCTCTCGGCAGCGGTCACCGAGACCGCACCAGTGTTGGCCAAATCTGCTTTTGCCATCACCACCACCGGGGTGGCGCTGCTTAGCCTCAATTGGCAATACATACTGGTAATAGTTGCAGTTACGCCGCTATATGTAGTCGCCGCTTGCAGGTACCTGCACCGAGCCCCTGGCCGCTATGCCGACGAGCGTGCGGCCATGGCTGAGCGCGCGCGCAGGCTTCTTGAGGCGATACGAGGGCGAAAGACCGTGCGCGCCTTTGGACTGGAAGGGCAGATGCATGCCGGCATCGAACGTGCCTCCGCGCAAGTGGTAAAGGATGGCTACGCAGCACGTAAAACCATGATGGTTCTACAGCTGTGGATGACTGGCATCGAGCTCACCATGCTGTGCTGTGGTCTTGGGGTGAGTTTTTGGGCGGTGCAAACGGGAGCACTCACGGTTGGCGCCGTAACCTCAGCCATGCTTCTGCTCATCCGTTTGCGGGGCCCACTCATGGGATTGATGCGGGTAATCGACACCGTACAATCCGGCTACGCCTCGCTGTCTCGCATAGTCGGGGTCGTCGTTGACCCGCCGCGGGCGGTGCCGGATTACGGCGCTCCAGCCCCATACGGAGAAGCCGAAATGCGAAATGTGAGTTTTAGCTACGGCAACGGTGGCTGGGCTGTACGAGACATCAGCCTCAATATTCCTGCCGGGCATACGGTGGCTTTAGTCGGAGCCTCCGGCGCGGGTAAGACTACCGTGGCCGCACTTTTGGCTGGCTTGCGGGTTCCTGAGGAAGGAAAGGTCTTGGTCGACGGGGTAGAGGTAGCACTTCTTTCGGACGCTGAGCGCGTGGCGCGATTAGCCATGATCTCCCAAGAGGTACACGTTTTTTCAGGCACCCTCCGCGAGGATCTTTCTTTGGCTGCCCCTCAGGCAAGCGACGCACAGATGCTTCAAGCACTCGACCGGGTGGGCGCACGCTGGTTTGCGCAACTAGACGAGGGCCTAGATACGGTTATCGGCTCACAGGGAGTCCAATTAGATCCTGTGGCGTCCCAACAACTCGCGCTAGCACGAATATTGCTTTTGGACCCGAAAATCGTCATTATGGATGAGGCCACTGCGGAGGCGGGTTCGGTGGGAGCCGAAGCCCTCGAAAAGGCCGCCATCGAAGTCACCCGTGGGCGTTCGGCGTTGGTCGTGGCGCATCGGCTCGACCAAGCAGCACGGGCGGATAGAATCATCGTGATGGATAATGGCCGCGTGGTTGAACAGGGAAGTCACCACGACCTGCTAGATTATGGTGGCCGTTATAAGCACTTATGGGACGCATGGCAGAAGGGAAGACAAGGATGAACGCGAGGTCACTTCGGGCCGTGCTCGGTGCGGTAACTGTGTGTTTCCTTGCCGCTGCTGGCACTTCGTGTTCTAGCGAATCAACAGAGTCCCCGCACGCGGCAGAGACCACCAACACCGTTAACCTAGGAATCCCTACCTCCGCACCCTTGAACGGCCCTGAGCCGGGCTCTTTTAGGACGATCAACCTGCCTTCCGGGCGTTCCTTTATCCTCAGTGTGCCCAAAGACTATTCTGGGGATAAAAAATGGCCTATCGTCCTCGCCTTTCACGGGTGGGGTCAGTCTGCCGAAAACCTCCGTGGTTATTCTCGTCTTGATGCTGCAGATGCCATCATGATTTTCCCAGAAGGCAAGAAAAAGGCGTGGAGCCCCGCTCCATATGCCAAGACCTCGACAACGGAAGATAAGAAGTTTGTGCGGGAAATAATTGATGCGGTCCGCGCTACTTACCGCGTAGATGATGGTCGAATTTTTGCCACCGGTATGTCTAATGGCGGCGGATTCGCTGCCTATCTGGCCTGCCAGATGCCCGATACCTTCAAATCCGTTGCCACCGTTTCCGCTGCCTATTATGAAGACATTCTGAAAAACTGTGCGCACTCTCCCGTCGGGCGGCTGGATATGCACGGCACCGTAGACCCTGTGGTGGGCTATTACGGAGGCACTCGCCACAAGACCAAGTACTACTCCGTGGAGTCCGTGCTGGAACAGGACCGCAAACGCAATGGTTGTTCGACCAAGGTCGATACCACCCGCTTGGTCAATAATGCGCTCGATATGAGGTGGAGTGGTTGTACCGCACCGCTCGAACATATCCGTATCGCCGGGGGTTCGCACGTGTGGCCTGGAGGCACGGCGGACGCGCATAACGAGGTAGGTAGGTTCTTCGCTACCGATCGCGTCTTAGATTTCTTCGGAATTCCTGGTCGTCCTGCCGGTACCGCACAAACCTAGCTCTGCTTAAAGACCTGAAAGGTAGCACCTGGAACCTTGCGCACCCTTTCCATGCAAATATCTGCAACGGTAGAAAAACCAGCGCGGTGAGCCGTGCTACGCGGGGAGGTAGGCTCCGGAATTTGCGCTAGATGGAAAGTCCTGGACCCCCCATCTTCGGCGTTGAGCTCTATAACCGCCTGCGCTGTGGTGCCGGACCCAGCAAAGAAGTCTAAGACGCGAGCATCCTTGCCACCACCAATGGACAGAAGGTGTTTAATCAGGCGTACCGGCTTTGGAAAATCGAAGATGCCCTCTATACCCATTGCTTCTTCCGCATCGCGTCGGCCGGTGCGGGTCACTCCAAAGCGCTCGCCGTCCAGGATCGAACGTGGGCGTGCTCCTACCTTCTGGTAGTTCTTGGTGTAGACAAACCCTCGACGGAAAACCAGCTCATCGTAGAACTGTTCCACCTTGTCGAGGCTCCATCGCCAGCGAGCGACCTTTTTCTTTCCCACCGGTTGGTCTGGCCAATACTCCTTTCCATCGGGCCCTGAAATAGGAAAATCTAGAGAAGGAAGGTACCCAAGGGTTTTAGAATCTAGGCGTACCAAGGAGTATTTTCCCTTGTCATCCTCATGGTTATATTTAGTGGAGGTATGACCTTGGATATCGATATTGAAACCGGGGTTGTCTGGAGTTCGGGCGTAACACAGGATGTATTCGTGCTCTACCACGGCGTATTTTGCATCATTTTTGCCAGTACCGGCCTTCTTCCAAATCAATTGGCCGGCAAAGCATCCCTCGCCAAACACCTCATCGAGCACCTTGCGGGTATTGGCTACCTCGTCTTCACCAATGGAGACGAAGATGAACCCCTCAGGGGACAGTACTTCACGAGCCAAAATTAACCGGGGGAGCATCATCGAAAGCCATTCCGAGTGCCATTCCGCATAGCTACCTGAACGCATCTGGCGACGTAAACGATAGTTATCGCGGTAGACGAAGTCTTTGCCCGTGTTATAAGGGGGATCGATATATATGACGTCGAAGACTTCCCGGCGGGCGGCTAGCTCTTTTAAGACTGGAAGGTTATCTGCGGCAAAAATCCTATTGAGGGAGTCACCCGGTGTACTAAGAGTAGAATCGAGCGGGAAATTCCGCGCCAAGGGCGTATGTGCGGCTTCTCGGGCTGCGTCTTTGCCTGGCCAAACTAAGCCAAAAAATTCCCCGCCCGTATCCGGGTGTGATGGGCGCGGTGGGTTAGCAGTAGCCATGGTGCAAAGCCTTTGTCAGGGGAGGAAACGTCAATATCGTCTAACGCTAGCATTCGCAAGAATCTGGGCATTTGGTATTAGCCAAAATGCTGCCGCTGCCTAATAGCATGGGGCTTTGGAGTGCGGCTAAGCCAGTGGCCTGACATGGTCGTCAGGCTGTGGGGGCCTCCATTTGTCATTCTGAGAAGAACTCCGTTACAGAGCGGAATTGCTTTTGGTTTAGCGGAAAAGAATATTTGGTCTAGTGACTCAATCGCTCGATTTGGTGGCATGGAGCTAGAAGTATCGGTACGTTGGGATGTGTTGCCGGACACGGCAATAATTAGACAAAGCTAGAACTAGAAGAAAGGATAACCACATGGGTATCTTCGATAAGGCCAAGGATGCACTGAACTCCGACAAGGGCGAAGAGCTCACCGATAAGGGCTTGGACAAGGCTGCTGACGCAGCTAAGGGCAAGCTGGGCGAGGACAAGGCAGACCAGATCGACAAGGCTCGCGACGCTGCTGATGGCAAGCTCGGCAACGAGTAAATAGCGTTCACCTGCTAGACGGGTGAACAGTTAGTTTTTATTTTGGCCCCAACCCGTCAGGGTTGGGGCCAAAATTGTATCGGGCTTGAACGCAGTGATCTGCAATAGGTCTATCCCAGTGATGTCACCTTTTTGTGGGTGAATTGAACTATAAAATGGGCGAATCGGGCTGAATTTTTGCAGGAAATCGCTAGGATTATTTGTGTGAACAATCTTGAAGGCTCCGTCTCCCACGCGGGCTCCGCTAAGCAGCGCTTGCTGGAGCAGAGTGCTCGTATCCTGGCCAAGGGTGGGCGCGACGCTTTACAGGTTTGTGCTGTCGCGGAGCAAATCGATGTGCCAGTCGATGAAGCTAAGTCCTTTTTTGAAGACGACCACGACCTATATATTCAAACCAGCCGATTCCTGGATGAAAGAATCCGTGTGGCAGCGTTTAAGGCACTAGATAGGTTGCCGGATGATGCTGCGGCTATTGAGAAACTTCGTGAAGTAGCCAAGGTTTACTTTAACTTAGCTATTGAAAACCCGATCTATTTCGCTGCTTATAATAACTGTCAGACGGCGACGAGCTTTCCCAACTTTGAAGACGGCATTGAGCAGGCGGAAAGCTTCGACGCATTTCCTCCCATCTTCCGCTGGGTACTCGAGCACATGCGGGATGCGGCAGTTGCCGCACGGGGCGAGTTTAAGCACCGGCTGGTAGTTATCCAGTCGCTCTCTTTCTTGTGTGAGCTGCAGGGAATTACCCACTTGGCCACGTTTGGAATTATGCGACACCTTTCGCCGACGGCGAAGAAGCAGACCTTTAATGCTTGTCTTGAGACGTTGTTTTCCGGCTTGGAAATTTGCTTGCGCGACGGGCAGATAGCCCCCTTCGAACCAGAGGCGCTTTCTGGGGAACCGCCGGTCCCGTTTACTACTGCTGCAAAGGACATGCCAAAGTGCACGGCGGAGGAAAAGCGCGCAGCCATTTTCCGAGGTGCGGCGGAAGAAATCGTCTACAATGGGCTTCCTAATCTGCATCTGGGCTCAGCAGCTGCACGGGCGGGCGTAGATCTGCCAGATGCCGAGCATCTCTTTGACGGCGATTCTCACCTGTTGCGTGCTTTGGAAGAATCCTTGGATGAAGCTAATACGCTGGCAATCATGCGCCAAAACCAGGTTCTGCCTGAAGGCTCCCACGGACTTGCTTATATCAAGGCAACCGGCTTTGGGTACTTGGAATATGCGCTTGAGGATCCCATTGGGTTTGTTGCCCTCATTGAGGTCTCTAGCCGCTCAATCGTCCCCGTTTCTTTCGACGAGACCGGCGAAACTGAGCAACCATTTGATATGGGCAAGGCATTTACCTTCATCATGAATTTGGTGCGAGATGCCATTTCTGAGTCTAATGGACCACGTTCGCCGTGGATTCTTTTTACTCAGATTGCAGCTTTGTGGGCTTCCATCCACGGCCTCTCGCAGCTAAGTACCGTAGGGGCCTTGCGCTATCACTCGGCTAATTTCTACTTCAACCTGGCTTCTAAGGTGATGGATATAATCCTTCAGGGCATGGTCAATGTGCTCGAGCTAAAAAGGCCCGATTAGGCATATACAAGCAACAGGGGGATTTCAGCACTGGGGCCGCGTTTTATTAAAGCCAACCTTGTGCTTGCGCAATGGTCGCTGCCTCAAAGCGATTTTCAGCCGCGGTTTTAGCGATGAGCGAAGATACAATATTGCGTACCGTGCCATTGCTCAGGTGTACCTTGCGGGCGATCTGGTGAGTTCCGCTACCTTTCAAGACAAATTTTGCGACTTCCTGTTCGCGTGTGTTCAGTGGATTTTCCTGAATGAAAATGGTCTCTTGGGCGAGTGCTGGGTCAATGACCTTGAGCCCGGAGTGCACCCGCCGAATGTCTTCGGCTAGTTTTTCTGGCGGGGTATCTTTGACTACGAACCCGGAAACTCCGGTCTCCAGCGCCCGTTTCACGTAGCCACCGCGGCCGAAGGTAGTGACTATGAGGCTGCGGCAGCCCGTGCCTTGCAGTTCAGCGGCGGCATCTAGCCCGTTCTTGCCGGGCATTTCAATATCCAGCAGAGCAACATCGACGCTATGCTTGGCGACGAGCCCCGCAACCTCCGCACCCGTTGCACACTGTGCCACAACGCTAATGTCTGGCTCTGTTTCCAAGAGAGCAACTAGCGCGCCTCGCACCAATGATTGGTCCTCAGCAATGAGAACTCGAATGGTTTCAGGCATCGCCTACACCTCCGTCGGTGCTAAGAGGAAGAAAGTCGTTGTCTCCGTCCATAGTAACCAAGGCGAGCGTGCAGTCATTGCGGCGCGTAAAAAGCAGCTGCCCGCCAGCTTTTGTCACGCGTTTGCGCAGACCATTAAGCCCTCCTTGGGGACGGAACAGGCTTTCTTCTGCACCGAATCCGCAGCCATCGTCTGCTACCTGCAGTTGGTGGTCTGTCACTTGGACCCAGCAATGGGTGGCACCGGAGTGCCGGACCACGTTGGTGGTCAATTCGCGCAGCGCCCAGGAAAATTCGGCGTCATAAAGACCAGTGGCCTTGGTAGCCGAAGGCAAATAGGGCGCAATACCCGCGGTTTCGAGCGCCCTCCGAGCGGCGTGGATTTCGCCTTCAAAGGTGGGCATACGCATCCGAGTCACTGTGGAGCGGACTTCCGCCAGACCTCGGCGAGAAAGCTCACTTACCTCTTGCAGTTCCTGCCTTGCCCGCTGTGGATCCGTATCTATTAGCCGGCGCGCCAGCTCGGACTTAAGATTAATCACGGTAAGAGAGTGCCCCAAGAGATCGTGAACATCGGTCGCAATATCCTCGCGCTGGCGTGCCAGCTCCAATCGGCGTTCTAGCTCTGCGCGACTATCTTGACGCTGGGAAAAGGTGCCGAGCAGCACTAAAAATATTGGCCAAGCGAAAAGGACGATGAGGACCCAGCCGATATTTTTGGGCGTAAGGTACCAAGTGGCAGCAGCCACCACAGTCCCTGTAAGAAGGGTGAACGCTAAGCTGTGGCGCAAAGGAAGGTTAAAGCCGAGCAATGCCGCCAAGTACGGCGCAAAAATGACGGCAATGCTCCCGAAGAAGACAGTCGACAATACCGCGATGGCTGCAAGTGCAAACCAATACAGCCCGATTCGCTGCTCTACCCGCCATCCGCGGGGGTAGTAGCCTCCAGCGCCGAAAGCGAAGAAATAGACAAGACCGAACACTAGAGCGCACGAAAGGGCCCCGGTTTGATTAGTAAGGGTCATCCCCGGCGCGGCAAAAGTGCTCCCCAGTCCGGGAATGAGGAAGACTAACCACACACTGGCAAAAAGCGCACTTTTGAGGCTGAAACCGCGGAATGGCTCTCGGAGAGATGACATCAGCGCCGAGCTTTGTCGCGGGAGCGTAGCAGGAGACACGCGGTCAGGAAGATTGTCGTCCATACCGTGAAGTTTAGCCACGCCATCCACAACGGGTGCGTAATCGTGCCTTCATCCCCGTTGAGAAACTGGCTTCCTTCTGCCAGAGGCCACTGGGCTAGTACAGCTGGACCGAAAAGGGGAGTGAAGCGGCCCCACTCCATTAGCGGCTTGGTCAGCGGTGTGAACACATTCGCCGCGAAAAGAAAAAGAACGACAGACGTCGAGGCGATTGCGACGGAGTTGTCGGTGGGCAACGCCATTGCCCACACCAAGCCATAGAAGCCCAAGGGAATGGAAACTAGGAGGCAGGAAATGAAGCTTAAGATCCACTGGTGTGGCTGCATTTCCGCATGTGTAGCGGCGCCAGTCAAATATACTGCCGTAATGGGTAGCAGGGCTTGAAAGCCGATGGATATGAGGTTTGCCCATAGCAGCTGGCGTGAGCGTAATGGAGTAAGCGCTAGTTGGCGTGCCCACCCAGTCTTGGCATCGGTGACGGCGGAGCCAGCGGCTGCAACGGAACCAGCGACGCCGCCGTAGAGTGCCATGCTGATCATTTCTAAGGCAGCATAATTACCTCCTTTAAAGGGGGTATCGCCAAAGTCCATCATGGCGCCGAAGAGGAGATAGAAAAACACCGGCAAAATGGTGCTGAAAAATATCGGGGTGAAGTTTCGACGCAGGCGCAGCAGGTTATGGGCAGCAAACCGCAGGGTTCGTGCAGTGGTGGTTGCAGGTTTTATCGTCATGGGAGATTCCTTGTGCAAAGGTTTACTAGAAGTGGCTGGTTAAGGTTGGGGCGCAGTCATCGCTAAAAATGCGTCCTCTAAGGAGCGGTTCCGAATTGTGATGTCGCGCGCCGAGGTGTGGTTAAGGAGGTATCTTGCAAGCGCATCAGAGTCACTGGTTACCATGCGGGCGTAGTCGCCGGATTGGTAAATCTCGGCAGAAATCGGTAGCTCGTCTGTAGAGGGGACTGGCCCTGCGAACCTCGCCTCGACAATGCGCTGGGCCGAATGCTCGCGAAAATCCTGGGCGCTTGCATCCGCACGTAGTTTGCCTTCATGAAGGAGAATAATCCTTTGCGCAAAATTGTCCGCCTCCTCCAGATAGTGGGTGGCAAAGACAATAGTTCGTCCCAACTCTGCCTGGCGGCGCATGGTGGTCCAGAACTCGTGGCGAGCATTAGCATCCATTCCTGCAGTAGGCTCATCGAGCAAGAGAACGCGGGGATTGCCTAAAAGTGCGAGGGCGAAGCGTACACGCTGTTGCTCGCCGCCAGAACATTTGCCCACCTTTCGGTGAAGGATCCGTGTGAGGTCGGCTTGTTCGGCTATATCCCCGACTGGCAGGGGATGCGGAAAGGTGGCGGACATCATCTGCAGGGTGTCTAGGATTGTGAGTTCGGGTAGGAGGCCGCCGGTTTGCAATACGGCACCGATTTCTGAGCCTTGGACGGCGGCCCGTGGGGTGCGGCCAAGCACGGCAATGTTGCCTGCGGTGGGGGTGGTGAGCCCTAGGATGAGGTCAAAGAGGGTGGTTTTACCTGCACCATTGGTGCCTAGGAGCCCTACGATCTCGCCTTGGGAGATGCTAAATGAAACCTCGCTCAGCGCACGGACCGGCTCTGAGCTCCTCGTGGCGAAAGTTTTACTGACTCCGGATACTTTTATGGCTGGCGTGTGTTTAGCCCTAAGGTCTGTCGTGCTCATACCTAAAAGGTATTCGGGGCCAGCAAGAATGGTGAATAGGATCTGTCATGAAATTTTCATGACAAGTGTCATGGCGCGATAGGCTGGGTGAGTGCTTACTACTCTCGCAGCGGCCGCTGGGCTATTTGTGGCCACCAATATCGATGACATTATAGTGCTATCCCTCTTTTTCGCCCGCGGTGCTGGGCGCAAGGGAACAACTGCCGCGATACTGATGGGCCAGTATCTCGGTTTCCTTGGCATACTGGTGGCCTCTTCCGTTGTCGGATTGGGCTTCAACGCCGTTATACCGACCGATCTCATTCGCTACTTTGGCCTCATCCCGTTGTTGCTGGGCCTGTGGGCGGCGTGGCAGGCATTCCGAGGTGAGGATGACGATGAGGATATTTCCGGCAAAAAGCTGAGCACGCTGGCGGTCGCCGGAGTCACTTTTGCCAATGGAGGGGACAATATCGGCGTATACGTGCCCGTTTTTACTACCTCTACGCCGGCCGAAGTAGCAGTTTATTGTGCCGTCTTTCTCGCGCTTGTAGCTCCACTGGTTTGGGCGGCGCGGTTTGTGGCAACTCGGCCTGGAATAGCCGAAGCGCTGGAGAAGTGGGAGAGTGTGCTCTTTCCCGTGGTGCTCATTGCGCTGGGAATCTCGATTTTGCTTGCAGTATAAGAAAAGCCAGCACCGTGTAGGTGCTGGCCGCTATTTGTCGGGCTAACAGGATTTGAACCTGCGACCCCTACACCCCCAGTGTAGTGCGCTACCAAACTGCGCCATAGCCCGCCGTCGCACTGTGCGACTCATCTAGATTACATCAGTAGGATTCTACTGTGAAATTTGGGGTGTAACCTGCGTTAAAGCTCGCCGGTGGAATACACCCACGTACCGTCGAAGCGGCGGAACGAGGAACGTTCGCGCTGCGAACCGACAGCTGCTCCCTTATAAAACGCCTCAAATTCCACTACGCCGGAACTATCCATAAGGCCGCCGCCTTGGGTATCTAGGATATCGAGGCGGTAGAACCTAATGGGGGAGTCTGCCAAGTCGAGGGCCTCAGGTCGAGTGACAGGATCCCACGTGCGCAGCAAGTACTCCTCGTCGCCGGTAACAAAAGCGCTAAACCGGGAGCGCATGAGCGCTTCTGCGGTGGGCGCATTGCTACCGGCATGGTACTTGCCGCAGCACTCGCCGTAGGAAAGGCCGGTGCCACAAGGGCAGCGGCGCGAGGAGTCATAAGCAGGCATTAGTGTGCGTCCACGATGGTGACGTTGCCTAGCATGCGCTCGACATCAGTATCCTTCGCGGCAGAGTGCAAAATTGATACCTCTTCCGCTGAGAGGTTACCGGCGAGTTCGATACGGCGCTCGAAGCTGGCAGGGCCGGTTTGGATGATGCTCACATGGACGTCGTCAAGCGCGAGCTTTTTGCCAGCCTCCTTGATAGCTTGGGTCGACGCCGCAGCGAGGGCAGACATAAGAAGGCCCTCGGCGGTAAAACCCTTGCCCTTGCCGCCGTTCTTTTTAGTGCGGTCGGCGCTAAGGCTATGGTCATTGTGGCGCACGACCACGCCGAATTTGGTGCCGGTAGCCGGCTGCGCAACAGCGGCGTCGGTACCTACTTCTTCCGGCGTGTAATCGGGAACGATAAACTGCTCGGCCCACGCCCCGATGAGATCCGCTGCACGAGCGGCCGTACCTTGCTTGGTGAGCAGGTGGTCGGCCTTGTCGAGGGAGACCAAGGACTTGGGGTAGCGCGTGAGGAGGAAGATATTCTGCGCATTATCGATACCCACGGTTTGGTCGATGGGAGAGTGCAACACCATCAAGGGCTTGCGTAGCTTAGGCAGATATTCCTCGGGGTTGGTATCTGCCAAGTCCTCCAAGAACTTGCGGGAGATGATGAGCCCGCGGCCGCCGAGGACGACTTCTACTTCACCATTGGCGTCGACCTCGCCAATCTTATCCGCGTAGTGAAGCACGGAGTGGGCTGGATCAAACGGGGCGCCGAGGGTAGCTACCGCTTTGAGGGACTTCATGGTCTTAGCTGCCTTCAAAGCGGCGGCTCCGCCCAGCGAGTGGCCCATCAGCAATTGGGGTGCAGAATAGTGTTCCGTCAGCCACGCGGCTGCGGCGTGGATGTCATCGACGTTTTGGCTAAAGGTAGTATCGCCGAATTCACCGGCGGACTGGCCCAGGCCGGGAAAATCAAAGCGCAGCGTGGCGATGCCGAACTCGGTGAGCTGCTTCGCGGTGCGGGCGGCACCAGGGGTATGGCGGGAGCCGGCGAAGCAATGGGCAAAGATGGCGTAGGCGATCGGGGGAGAATCCGGGAAGTCGATGGTTCCAGCCATCTCAGTACCCCGGCTCGAAGGCAGCTTTACATTGACGGATTGCATGAGAACTAGAATAACGGGCCTCTTTCCCGCAATCCATACGAGGTTGACTACAGTCGATAGGAGCAATCCATTTAAGGAGGATGAGTCATGGGCGCGTTTGATTGGTTCTGGAAGGCAATGGGCTCGCAAAGCGAGCGTAATAATAAGAAATCCAAGGCCATCGTGGGTTCGGCAGACGAAGCTGCCCGGACATTGAGCCAGCACGATGACGCAGCTGTGGCCCAGGCCGCGCGCGATGCCGTTCAGTCCGGTGAGATAGTGGACAAGGCGCAGTTCCTCGCGGCCCTGGCAGTGGCCTGCGAACGCACCCTGGGCATGAACCCCTTTAACGTGCAATCACAAGCGGTCCTGCGCCTACTCACCGGAGACGTCATCCAGATGGCCACCGGTGAGGGCAAGACACTGGTGGGTGCCATGGCTGCCACCGGCTTTGCGCTGACCGGAAAGCGCGTCCATGTAGTTACCGTCAATAACTATCTTGCTGCTCGCGACGCCGAATGGATGCGCCCCGTAGTGGAGTTCTTTGGCCTGAGCGTTGCCTCGGTAACAGAGGGCATGACTCCGGACGAGCGCCGCGTTGCCTACGCACAGGATATTATCTATGCGCCCGTGAACGAGCTAGGCTTCGACCTGCTGCGCGATAACCAGATCACTGACCGTTCCCACACCGTGCAGGCCGCCGGGGATGTTGCCTTGGTGGACGAAGCCGACTCCGTCTTGGTAGATGAGGCCCTTGTGCCGCTGGTACTTGCCGGAAACCGACCGGGCGAAGCACCCACCGGACATATCACCAATGTGGTTTCCCACCTGCGCGAAAAGCTGGACTACATCATCTCTGAGGACGGCCGCACCGTTCAATTGACCGAAGATGGTGCGCGCCGTGTGGAGCAAGAATTGGGCATTGATTCGCTCTATTCCGAGGAGAATATCGGCACCATTTTGGTGAAGGTTAACCTTGCCCTGCATGCCAAAGCGCTGCTTATCCGAGACATTCACTACATTGTGGTTGACGGCAAGCTGCAGCTTATCGATGCCTCGCGGGGCCGCGTTGCCGACCTGCAGCGCTGGCCCGATGGCCTGCAAGCGGCGGTAGAGGCCAAGGAAGGCCTGGAAGTCTCTGAAGGTGGGCGCATTCTCGATACCATCACCTTGCAAGAACTTATGCGGCGCTACCCACTGGTGTGCGGGATGACGGGCACCGCGGTGGAGGCAACCGATCAGCTGCGCCAGTTCTACGGTCTGCACGTCTCTGTTATTGACCGTAATAAGCCTCTGCAGCGGTTTGACGAACAAGACCGTATCTTTGCGACGGTCGAGGATAAATCTGCCGCTATCGTGGAAGAAATCGCCGCCATCCACGCTACGGGGCAACCCATCCTGGTGGGCACGCAGGATGTCGCCGAATCGGAGGATTTGGCAGATGCACTGGGCAAGCGGGGCATTGAGGTCAATGTCCTCAACGCCAAAAATGATGAGCAAGAGGCGCGGATAGTCGCCGAGGCCGGAGATATCGGGCGCGTTACCGTTTCTACCCAGATGGCCGGTCGTGGTACTGATATCAAGTTGGGCGGCGCTAGTGAGGCCGACCATGACGCAGTAGCGGAGCTTGGCGGCCTAGCGGTCATCGGTACCTCGCGGCACCGCACCGCCCGCTTGGACAACCAGCTGCGCGGGCGTGCGGGCCGGCAAGGAGATCCGGGGCTTTCCCTCTTCTTTGTCTCCTTGGAGGATGACGTGGTTCAGCAAGGCGGCGACGGCGAAACTGTCCGCGCCCAACCGGCCGAGGACGGACGTATCGAGTCCAAACGGGTCAGTGACTTTGTAGCGCACTGCCAGCGCGTGACCGAAGGGCAATTGCTCGAGATCCATGCCCAGACATGGAAGTACAATCAGCTCTTAGCTGATCAACGCATCATCATTGATGAGCGCCGAGCCAAGCTTTTGGATACCGATCAAGCCTGGCAGGAGCTTTCCCAACGCGCCCCAGAGCGCGCAGCAGAGCTTGCGGAGGTTCCCGAGGAAGCTCGCGTTAAGGCCGCACGCGAAATCATGCTTTATCACTTGGACCTTGCATGGGCCGACCATCTGGAGCTCATGGACGATGTCCGTGAGTCCATTCACTTGCGCGCTATCGCCCGCGAGACGCCGATCGATGAATACCACCGCATTGCGGTAAGGGAGTTTAAGGACTTGGCCCAGCGGGCCGTCGAAAAATCGGTGGAAACCTTCCACACAGTGCTTATCGACGCCGCCGGGGCGCACCTTGATGACGCCGGCCTAGCCCGCCCGAGTGCTACGTGGACCTACATGGTTTCCGATAACCCCCTTGCGGGCAAGGGAAATTCCGTGCTAAGCGGTATCGGAAACATTTTCCGGTGAAATAAATCTCCACCAAAGGGTCGCGGACCCAAATAAGTCGCTAGTATTGTCATAAGTAACTCGTAACTAATCCCCGGAGGTAACAATGAGCGAGAACACCGGAACCCCGGAACCACAGGTAGAGACCACATCTGTATTCCGCGCAGACCTGCTCAAGGAGATGGAAAACGGCGCGAATGGCAACGAGACTGCCGTTGCCGGTACCGATAACCTGGCAGAGGGCCAGGCACTCTTGGTGGTCAAGCGCGGCCCGAATGCGGGTGCCCGCTTCTTGTTGGACCAGGCGACTACCACCGCTGGCCGCCATCCCGAGGCGGACATCTTCCTCGATGACGTTACGGTATCCCGCCGTCACGCGGAATTCCGCAAGAATGATGATGACAAGTTTGAGGTAGTTGACGTGGGATCCCTCAACGGAACCTACGTGAACCGCGAGCCACGCAACTCCCAGGTGCTCGAGGTGGGAGATGAAATCCAGATTGGCAAGTTCCGTTTGGTTTTCATCGCTAACCAGAGCTAATTCTTTCGTAGACCAGCCGCGCTTCCGTTCGAGGAAGGGCGGTGTAGTCTACGTATGGCACGATAAGAACTTTTTTCAGGACCCCTAAGAGATAGACACAGTGAGCGCAGCAGATTCTTCGGCAGCAGCAGTACGCCGTACCAGCCCCAAAGCTAAAAAGGCTAAGACTATGTCCATTGGCGTGGTTTTGGAGACGCTGAATCAGCAATTCCCAGACGTCACGGTGTCCAAGATTCGCTTCCTTGAATCAGAGGGGCTTATTAGCCCGCAGCGCACGGCCTCGGGCTACCGCCGCTTCACCCAAGAAGACGTGGACCGGCTGCGTTATATTCTCACCACTCAGCGCGATAACTATACGCCGCTAAAGGTTATCCGTGAGCAGCTAGAGGCCATGGATTCCGGTCAGGTCACCGCCATTGTTTCTGCGGGCCATGCCGAAACCCTCCTGTCCCCGCAGCAGTTTAAGGCCCCTGTCGTCACGCGTTTGACTGATGTAGAGGTAGCCACGCAGGCGGGGTCCAGTGAAGATGACGTCGCATCCTTAGTGAAGTACGGCCTCATTCGCCCAGATGCTGCTGGGTTTTTCAATACCGATGACGTGGCTATTGTCTCAGCCGCCGTGGCCCTCAAGGCTTTTGGTTTCGGTGCCCGTGAGCTTAAGTCCCTGCGCAATAACGCGCGCCGGCAGGCTGACCTGATTTCCCAGGCCGCAGCTCCAGTGGCACACTCAAACTCTGATACTGCACACCAGAAGGCGGAAGAAATCTCCCAGCAGATGACCGCGCTCGTGGTGTCTTTGCATGCGACCCTGGTGAAATCAGACCTACGTGACGAATACCAGGCTTAATACACCACCAATTCCATCTTTGTGGGAGAGTGGTAGTCATGAGTGATGTAACCCTAGAGTTCCACGGAATCCACCAAGTCGGTCCTGAAGATGATGTCTGCGCATTGTTGCGCTGGCCAGAGGAAAATCGCTTGATCCCCGTGTGGATTTCTCCCATTGAGGGCATGCAATTGGCCGCCGCTTTAGATGGGCACCAGCCAAACCGGCCCAACTCGCACGATCTGATCTGCGAGATCCTTGAGGCAACAGGCGGGGTGGAATCCATAGACGTTGCCAACTACCACCAGGGAACGTTCATGGTAGACATTAAGGCTGCGAACGGCGAGGCTTATGATGCTCGGGTTAGCGATGCGCTAGCTGTATCCGAATTTTTCAATGTCCCCATTTCTGCCGAGGCGGAGCTCCTCGCGCAGGTATCCGTTTATGCCAGTGATGCGGATCTGAAAGAATATTTCGACTTGGAGATTTCTACCCCTTCTCAAGATGATTCGGAAACTGGCAGCGAAAACGCGGAGTCTTCCACATCGGCATCAGGGAATGCGCAGGCAGATGCGGATTTCGAGGCCATGATGAGATCTTTGGGAATGGAAGAAAAGGATTTCCTTTCGGGGGATGATGAAGAAAAAAATTAATGACACGCGTGTGACTAATGGTGACAATGTGGTTCTAGAAGTCTAAAGTTGTACTTGAAAGTTGAGCAGGCAGCGCTTGACGGGTGCATGCGCTTGGCTTTTAATTGATCTTTAGAACTTCCAACAAACCCCATTGGAGTAATTACGTGAGCATTATCGAGGACTCCCAGTCCGAATCCACCTACGTACAGGAATCACTTTTTGATGTCGGACCTGATGAGGAAGTGGGCTACCGCGTGCCTATTGCCTGCCAGGTTGCCGGCATTACTTATCGCCAGCTGGACTATTGGGCACGCACCAACTTGGTGAATCCGTCCATTCGAACGGCACGTGGTTCTGGTTCCCAGCGCCTGTATTCCTTCAAGGATGTATTGGTACTCAAGATTGTTAAGCGCCTGCTAGATACCGGCATTTCCCTGCAAAATATCCGTTTGGCCGTTGAGTCCCTGCGGGATCGTGGTGTCAATGATTTGGCAGAGCTCACCCTCGTATCAGATGGCACCACCGTGTATGAGTGCCGTTCTAACGATGAGGTAATTGACTTGCTTGCCGGTGGCCAGGGCGTCTTTGGCATTGCAGTTCCTGGTATCTTGAAGGAACTGTCCGGTACCATTTCTTCTTTCCCTTCGGAACGCATCGAAGACTTCGCCGAGGACAACGTCGTCGGGCTCGACGAGCTTGCTGCCCGTCGCAAGCGCAAGAGCTCCTAGGCTTTGAACATAAGAATCCACCCTATTTCCCGGCTCACGGGGAAATAGGGTGGATTTTTGATCTCCAAACAACGAGCAGCCTACGTTAAGCGCCCCTCGGAACCTTGTATCTCTTCGCGTCGCTGGGCCCTAGCCCAAGGCGCTTCAATCCGGCTTTTAACACGGGCTCGAGTATTGAAGTGCCACCTGTGCCTAGCTGTCGGTACCTCTATGGAGATAGAAATAAAGGCACCCAACATAATCGTTTGGTGCCGAGGGAAAGGGCGGTTGGATATTAAACGCCTGCGGCCTTAGTTATAGCGCCAGTAAGCTTGGCTTCCTCCGCTGAGTCAACGGTGGTGAAACTATCGGCTGCGGACTTTAGAGCTGCATCCACGTTGCCTTCACCTACGTGCACGACACTGAGGGAAACGTCCTTCGAAGCAGCGTCCTTAAGTGCAGCCGTAAATTGAGCATCATCCATGTCTTGCTCGGTACCTGTAGTCACCACGAGCACCCGCGCCTTGTCGCCGCTACCTGCAGCTTGGTCGGCAGCGTTAGCTACAGCCGCTACAACAGCGCTGCGCGTTTGTGGAACACCGCCGGTACCAAAGCCGCCGAGGGTGCCGGATACGGCATTGCCATCCCCAAAACCCAAGTTCTGGCGGTAGCCAACCGTTGCCGTCTCAGAGATGGGTGAAGAATAATTCCACAAGGACACAGCCCCGCCGTCAGCAGCTAGGTCAGACGCGGTGGTGCCCAAGGCCTGGGAGACAGGACCGTAGATGGGAGCCATTGAGGAGGAAGTATCCAAAAGAAGTAGGGTATTTGCAGCCATCGTTAGATCGGGTTTGGGTTGTGCTGCGGAACTAGGAGCTGGGGCGGAGCTCCGTGGAGAGGAAGAACTGGTAGGCGCGGCGGAAGTGGGGACACTGGAGGTCGTTTTCGTGGTCATCTCCGTTGTAGCCTCGCTGCTGCTTTCAACAGCTGCGGGAGCAGCGGCATCGTTCTCATCGGCGTTGTCCATACCTCGCACGAGGAAGGTCACCAAGGCGATGATGGCCAGAAGCGCGATGACAGCCACTGCAATAACCCATCCCGCTACTGCGAAGGTATTTTTCCCATTTGAATGCCGTGCCATGTGGTGTGTTCCTCCCAAGCAAACTGCCGTTGTTAGTGGCTTATTGTAGCGGGGCGAGTGCCTGATCTATCACAGCGACAAGCCTGGCTCGCAGCGGTTCGGCCTTCTGCGCCAGGGAACGCTGCCGAGAGACATATTCGGCTTTGCCTTCAGGGGTTTCGATGGGCACTACCCCGAGACCCCAATCACGGCAGTCATAAGGAGAGGCCTCCATGTCTAGGATGCGTGCTTCAATCGCCAAATCTAGGCAGTCAAGGAATAGCTTGCCGGGAACCAAAGGGCCTAGCTTCCACGCCCATTTATAAAGATCCATCGTGACGTGTACGCAGCCCGCTTGGTCATTTGCGGGCTGGTCTTCGCGGTGCAGCACGGTGAGGTTAAGCGGACGAGCTGGTGGGGTGAAGAAACGGAAGGCATCGTAGTGGGAGCACTTAATTGAGTGTTCATCCACAACGCGGTTTGTGCCTTCTGCACCTAGGCGCAAAGGAAGCGAATGGCGCGGGGTGTCTGTGTGGTAAACCATCGCCCATTCGTGCAGGCCAAAGCAGTCAAAGTGGGCGGGGTTGCTTGCAGAGTGGCGAAGAAGATTCGAGATATAACGAACCGAGCTACCGCGGCGTTGTAGAAAGCCAGCCACATCGACGGTTACGCGGTCTGGGGTGGCGTGGTAGTCGCGCCATTCGGCGTGTGGGGGAGTGCCTTCTAGCGCTATTCCTACACCCGGGTGCCAACGCTTCAAGTGGGAAGGCCGGACGGGATAGTACTCAAAGAGAAAATCGAAGACAGGGTGATAGCTGCCAGGGTGGCGGAAACGCTCTAAGCGGTCGGTGGCTTGCTTTTCGTGTTGTTGCAGCTGAGCTTGCCAATCATCCGGGCTCAAAGTGTGCACGAGGGCATTCCTCCTTGTCTTAGCGGCCGCGGCGACGGGTGTTTCTACTACCTGGGCGGCGGCGTTGAGATGGGGATTTCTTCTTTGCGGGCTTCGCTTGGTTCTGGGGCGTGGCCTGCCCAGGCGGGGGAAGGGCGGGACCATTCGGTTTGCGAGCACCCGTTACCTCCTTGAGTACAGGTGCACCTGCAGGATTATCGCGGCTAGAAATATCGTGCTCAGTAGCCGTGACCCCTGCTTTGTTAATAAGCGCTGATACTTCCTTGCGTTGTTCATCCATGACCAAAGTAACGACGGTCCCCGCCGCGCCGCCACGTGCCGTGCGCCCAGCGCGATGGAGATATGCCTTGTGTTCTGCGGGTGGATCGATATGAACGACGAGGGAAACATCCGCAACATCGATACCGCGCGCGGCAATATCTGTGGCAACCAGCACGGGGACGCTGCCATCGCTAAAGCCCTCGATGGCGCGGGTGCGCGCGCCTTGCCCCTTATCTCCATGTAGCGGATAAGCATTGATGCCAGCACGGCGCAGCTTTTTGACTTGCCTATCCACCCCGTGCTTCGTACGCATGAACATGATGGTTTTGCCCTGGCGAGCAGCAATTCGCAAGGCTACTTCATTCCGCGCCGGACGGTCACCGACGAAAAAGAGATGATGGGACATGGAGTCCACCGCAGCTTGAACCGGAGCAGTGGAGTGGACAATAGGATCGTGGAGGAATTGCTCCACCAGCTTATTGACGTCCCCGTCGAGGGTCGCCGAAAACAGCAATCGCTGACCTGTTGCTGGGGTCAACCGCAGGAGTTTGCGTACCTGGGGTAGAAAGCCCATATCGGCCATTTGATCGGCCTCATCAAGGGTGGTGATGCGGACCGCATCCAAATACAGCTTTCCCTGGTTTATGAGATCTTGGGCGCGGCCAGGGGTGGCGACGAGAACATCGACGGGGCGTGCCAGCGAGCGGATATGGTGATTGATATTTACCCCACCCACCACGGCGAGAACTCTCAAGCCAAGCGTTGCCGCAGGTTCATCAAGACGCTGGTAAATCTGGGTGGCCAACTCCCGGGTTGGCGCAAGAATGAGCGCACGGGGATGAGCGGGCTTGGAAGCACCCGTTCCGGCAAGGCGCGCGAGCATGGGTAAACCGAAGGTAAAGGTTTTTCCGGAACCGGTAGGGCCGCGGCCGAGTACATCTTTGCCCGCGAGGACGTCGGGAATCGCGGCGCTTTGGATGGGAAATGGTTCGGTGATGCCTTGGTCACGCAATACGTGCACTAGGCGCTGGGGTAAGCCGAGATCGGCAAAGGTAGTCATTGTTTACCCATACTATCGGCAGTAAGGCGGATCGCCGCATTCGTGTGGAAGCGCCTGCTAAATATGGGAAAGGGCCCCGAAGGGCCCCATCAAAGAAATACGAATCTAGTCGATTTGGGTCAAGCTGCGGTCGCCAGACCACTCGATGTGGAAGGCACCTGGCTTATCGGTGCGCTTGAAGGTGTGTGCGCCGAAGAAATCGCGCTGGCCTTGAATCAGGGCGGCGGGAAGGCGCTCGGCGCGCAGGCTGTCATAATAGGAGAGGGAAGAGGCAAAGACTGGGGCCGGTAGGCCCAGCTGAGTGGCAGCGACGACTACTCGGCGCCACGGATCGATGAGGTCTTCCAGCTCACCCTTGAAGTAAGGATCGAGGATGAGGGCAGGAAGGTCTGCATTATTGTCGTAGGCTGCGCGGATGCGATCCAAGAACTTGGCCCGGATGATGCAGCCGCCACGCCAGATAGTAGCTAGGTCGCGAGGGTCCACATCCCATCCGAATTCCTCGGATCCAGCCTTGATCTCATCGAAGCCTTGGGAGTAAGCAATGAGCTTGGCCGCATAAAGGGCGCGGCGCACGTCTTCAATAAACGCGGCTTTGTCCACGTCCAGCTCCTTGATAGTGCCGGCAGGCAGCTGGCCTTCTTGGGCAGCGCTGCGCTGCGCGGTGGAGGAGGAAAGCGCGCGGGCGAAGACCGATTCGGCGATGCCGGTAATGGGAACACCGAGCTCCAAGCCATTGATGGCAGTCCAGCGGCCGGTGCCCTTTTGGCCGGCGGCGTCTACGATGACGTCGACAAGCGGGGCACCAGTCTCCGGATCCTTTTGGGCCAAAACCTCGGCGGTAATTTCAATGAGATAGGAGTCAAGGTCGCCGGAGTTCCATTCGCGGAATACCTCTGCGATCTCGGCCGGCGCCATGCCTGCACCGTAACGCAGTAGCTGATAAGCCTCGCCGATGACCTGCATATCGGCGTATTCGATACCATTGTGGACCATCTTTACAAAGTGGCCGGCGCCATCTGGACCAATGTGGGTAACGCATGGAGTGCCATCAACATTAGCGGCGATGGACTCAAGAATCGGGCCAAGAGTCTCCCAGGATTCCTTCGGGCCACCAGGCATGATAGCCGGGCCATTGAGCGCACCCTCCTCGCCGCCAGAGATGCCAGCACCCACAAAGTGCTTGCCGCGGGCGGCTACGTCCTTCTCGCGGCGAATGGTGTCCGTGAACAGCGCGTTACCGCCATCAATAATGACATCGCCCTCATCCATGGCCTCAGCCAGCTGATCGATGACCGCATCGGTGGCCTTGCCAGCCTTAACCATGATGATTGCCTTGCGTGGGCGCTCCAAAGAAGCCACGAAGTCCTCGATGGTCTCCGAAGGCACGAAATTGCCTTCCTCACCGTGAGCCTCAATGAGCGCATGGGTCTTTTCAGGGCTGCGGTTGTAGACCGCTACGGTATTGCCGTTGCGGGCAAAGTTACGGGCCAAATTAGATCCCATGACCGCCAATCCCACGACGCCAATTTGAGCAAGTTCATTCTTATCAGTCATGCTGCCTATCCTACGTCACTGAGATGCGGTGCTGGCATCAATGGCTAGGCTGGTGGACTATGTCGGATACGCAGAAACTCAATGACTTGCTTCACCTCGCTCATACGCGGGTACTCACTGCAGAAGAATTGGCGTCACTTAATGCCCTCAATGGCGGCCTTGCGGAATTGATAGGGCTGCAATTTACCCATATAGGCCCGTGCGAGGCGCGTGCGAAACTGCAGGTTAAGCCCGAGCATCATCAGCCCTGGGGAGTGGCCAATGGCGGGCTGTACTGTTCCATTGCAGAAACCGTGGCCTCCATCGCGAGCGTGGTGGCTGCCGACGCCCCCGCAGTAGGAGTGAATAATTCCAGCGACTTTATCCGCTCTACGGGACAGGGGGAACTGGAGGCTGTGGCTACACCAGTGCAGCTTGGCGGGCGCACCCACCTGTGGAGCGTTGAGATGCGCCAGGGCGGGGAGCTCATTGCCCGCACCACTTTGCGCACCATGATTTTGCGTTAGCTCACCCGCTTGGCAGTAAAGGACATCCCGTGGGAGGATAGCCGTTCCAAATACGGCTCAGCTAGTCCGGTGGCCGGGGTAAGCACGCCTCCTGTGCGGTCAGAGTCGGTGCGCGATTCGAGTAGGCAGAGTGCAGCCTGGCTCAGCATCATGGCGGTAACCTCGTAGCCGGGGTCCCCCTGCGCTGAGACGGTTGCAAGCCAGCGCTCGCCGTCCTCAGTCACACCGTGGTGGCTGATGTGGAAATGTGCGCCCTCAAGCCCAGGCGTGGGCAGGACCTTTTCCACCACGGGGCGCAAGCGTGATTGGGTGCCATCAAAAAGCAGCTTGGTGGCGAGTGCCAGTCCATAGGCCCGTGCACGACCGGCTAGCCCAGTCCCTGCAAACCACGCTTCCTTATAAAACAAGCGCTTGCCCCACGCCCGCCCAAGCAGAGCGTTGGAGCGGCGCACCACGCGGGTATTAAACATGGACATGAAAAATGGACCCACCCAGCCCACGCCGTCGACTTCTTTGATTTCGAAGTCATTTTGAAGGCCGTCTAAGCGTGGCCCGGCCTTGGGATCCGGGTCTAGTGAGTAAGGATTGTGCAGGTTGCGGGCCACATCTTTATCCGCGTGCGCGGCATGCGAGACCTGCAGGGAAGACTCTATGGTGCCCGGTGAGATTCCGCCTTTGAGCTTGTCGACGACCATCTGCACCCGTGCAAACGGCTTTCCTGCCGCCTGGTAGAGATTGAGCATGCCAATATCCGAGGGGACGGAATCGAAGCCGCAGGAATGAACGATGCGCGCACCTGTAGATTCGGCCACGGCATGGTGGGAATCGATGCTGCGGCGAATAAAGGGAACCTCACCGCACAGGTCAACATAGTCTACGCCATGGCGCGCGCAGGCGGCAACGACGTTATCCCCATAAAGGCTGTAGGGTCCGATCACGGTGATTAGTACCTTGGTATGTTCCACCATGTGCTCCACAGCGTCGGCATCATCGGCGGCGGCGATGGCGATGTCCCAGTGCTGATTGAGTTCATCGCGCAGCGCGGCTAGCACCGGTCGGTTCCGGCCGGCCAGAGTCACAGAGGGCGCGTTAATCGAGGCAAGGTAGCGCGCCACCAATTGCCCGACAAGCCCGGTGGCACCATAGACAGTGATATCGCTCATAGTATACGAGCGTACCGCAGTTTTTAGAGCCAGTGGTTCTTTCGGAACCAAGCCCACAGGCCCACAACGACCAAAATCATAATGATAATCGCCATGGGGTAGCCCAAAGCCCAATGCAGTTCCGGCATGATGTCGAAGTTCATACCGTAGATACCGGCCACCAGGGTGGGCGCAGCCCACATGCCAACGACCGCAGAAATGGTGCGCATATCTGAGTTTTGCTGCATGGTTACCTTGGCCACCGAGGCATCGATAAGCGAGGTAAGGCGCTCATCGAAGCTGGAGACCTGGTCTTTGACTACGAGCTCGTGGTCGTTGACGTCGCGCAGATACGAGCGCAATTGCTTAGAAATCAGATCCTTGTGGTCAGAAACCATGGATTTCAGTGCCACCGAAAGTGGGTCGATGGCATGCTTCATCTCCAGCACCTCACGCTTGAACATGTAAATGCGGTCCACATCAAACTTGAGGTTAGGGGTAAAGATTTCTTCTTCCAGCTCATCGACCTCAATGCTGATGAGACGAGAGATCTCCGAGTAACGGTCCACCATCATATCCAGGATCTTCCAGGCCATAGCCACTGGGCCAAGCTCCACCAGATCCTGCTCATCTTCCACCGTGTAGGCCAAGTTGGGAAGCTTTGCCCCGTGGCGCACGGTAATGATGAAGTTGGAACCCATGATCATCTGGATCTCACCGGTAGAAATGATCTGGCGCTTATCCGTTACTTCATCATGGTCGCGATAGTTCACGGAGCGGGCGACGACGAAGAGCTGGTCATCGTAGCGTTCGAGTTTGGGACGCTGGTGAGCCATAACTGCGTCTTCCACGATGAGTTCGTGGATGCCAAACTGTGAGGCTACCTTGGTCATCTGAGACTCATAGGGCTCGTGCAGGCCCACCCAGATAAAACCACGGCCATATTCTTCGATAGCTTCCAAAGCAGAGCTGGTGGAGTATTCACCGGGAAGCGACTCGCCATCAACAAAAACGCGGCAGTGTTCAATCGCGCGTTCCGGCGGTACCGGCAGGGAGGTGGGCTTACTTAGAGGCTCGGGTTTCTTGCGGCCCCTAAAGGGTGAAGGTACGGATGGCATCGTTTCAGCCTCCTTTGCGCGGTAGTGCGGACAAGTTCGCAAAAATTCGACGGCGATTTTATGCAGCGGGTAAATCTTACACCGAAGGCGGGTAATATAATCGAATCTATGCCCACGTGGAAAGAAGTAACCGAAGCTAATCCCGAGCACTCCCATAATTTTGCCCGCAAATGGAAGCTGCTTGCCGCACAAGGCAAGGACATCAATGGCGAGGCCCGGCTTATTGATGCCATGGTCGAGCGCAACTCCACCATCCTCGACGCCGGCTGTGGCACTGGCCGAGTCGGTGGCGAATTGCTTCGCCGCGGCCACAGCGTCGTGGGAGTCGACGTAGATCCCATTCTTATTGAGCACGCAGAGCACGACTTTCCGGACGGCCACTGGTTCGTTGGAGACCTGTGCGAGGAAGAGGTGCCGGAAGGCCCCTTTGATATCGCCGTGTCTGCCGGCAATGTGATGGGCTTTCTAGCAAAAGAAGGCCGCGAGCCCGCTTTGCGCAATATCTTTAATTCTCTCAAACCAGGTGGTCGCCTGGTCACCGGCTTCGGCGAGGGCCGGGGCTGGGAGTTCTCCGACTTTCTTGATATGGCGCAGAAGGTGGGCTACCGAGTCGACTTCACCTTCTCCTCGTGGGACATGAAGCTATTCTCGGAGCATTCCACCTTCCTCGTCGCCGTCCTTTCGCGTCCGGGGTCGGACCTTCTGGCCTAAAAGCGCCTATCGGCTTGGTCGAAGAAATCTACCTCATGGTGGCTCGCTGTGATGTAGGCGCGCTCGGCCCGTGTACGAGTGCGCTCATCCGCCCCGCTGAGAGCCTGCTCGACAATGTCGAGGCTGGCGCGGACTCCGTTGAGGAAGTCTTCACCGCCGTACATGGAAAGCCAGGAGTGATAGGGATGTTCTGGGGAATCGAAATCTGCGAGGTGTAGGCCTACCTCTGCATAAAGCCAGTAGCAGGGCAATACTGCCGCAGCGCCTACCACGTAGTCATCCGTATGAGTTGAACGGATAAGGAAGTCCGTATAGGCGCTAGTAACCCTAGAAGCTGCGGTAGTGATGCCCTCTTGGAGCCAGCCGCGGTGCAGCTCGGCCTCAACCGCCAAGCAATCATGCGCTCCTTCGGCCCAGTGCAGTTGCTGTGCCGCTGCAGGGGCTAGGCTGGCTAGGCGCGCCAAGGCCTTGGAGTAGGCGTTGAGGTACTGGGCATCTTGGTCAAGATAGAACCCAAAGGCTTCTTTATCCAAAGCGCCCGTTCCCAATGCCCGAATAAACGGCAGAGCCTTGATAGCCTCCCAGTGATTTCCCGCCAGGTTCCACAGACGTTGCGTGTGTGGTCCGGCCGCAGGAACGCGGGGCTGCTCGACGTTTTCTGGTTCCTTCAAGCTGCCGGACAGGTAGGGCTGCGGCAGGGTAGAGGCCGCCCGCATGAGGCGCTGCGAGCGGTGCAGGTGGTCCACGGGACCGTGCCCTTTGCCCACCTGGAGCGCATCCGCGTGCACAATGGCTTCGTGCAGCCAGTGGGTGGACCACGTAAGCGCTGCGGTGTGGCTATCGCCGGCTCCAAGCCGGGTAGCCAGAGCAGAGGAGAGGGAGCAACCTGTGCCGTGCGTATTCTTCGTGTCCACCCGGCTCGAGGAGACGCGGTGAACGGACCCATCCGGATTCACTACCGTATTGTCTGCGATATCGGAATCGAGGTGACCGCCCTTGACCACAACTGCAGTAGAAGCTTCCTTCGCCCATTGTTTAGCGGTGGCGATGGCCTGCTCGAGGTCGCCTGCCTCCTCGGTGTTGGTGAGAACAGCCAATTCTTTCAAGTTTGGGGTGATGATATCCACCCGGGAACACAGATCTCGCACGGCCTGTTCGGCTTCCTGCTCCAGCAGCCTATCCCCGCTGGTAGCCACCATGACCGGATCCAAGACCACGGGAACATCCTCCGGCAGGCGACGTAGGAAATCTGCGACCTTGGCGGTAATGGCGGCGTCTGCAAGCATGCCAATCTTTACCGCGTCTATCTCCACATCGTCAATGACTGCGTCTAGCTGCTCTTGCAGAAATTCTACTGGCGGGACATGTACGCTGCGGACACCCTGGGTGTTTTGGGCTACCAAGGCTGTTACCACATTCATGCCATATCCGCCCGCAGCGGCAATGGACTTTAGGTCAGCCTGGATGCCCGCTCCGCCCGTGGGGTCTGTACCCGCGATGGACAGTACGCGGGGATAGTTGCCCTTAGCCATGGAAAGCCTCCTTTAATCGGGCGGCTGCTGCTGCAGGATCCTTGGCCGCCATGATGTCGCTGACTACGCAAATGCCGGCAAAGTCGCTTCCCGCCAGCTCGTGCGCGTTATGGTCTTTAATGCCGCCGATGGCGACGGAATCAATGCCGCGTTCCCGTGCGGCGCGGGCGAGGGCTGCTGCTGCATCTGGCCCCATCCCCGCCGGGGCGTTCTTCTTCGTGTTCGTAGAATACACAGGGCCGATACCGATGACATCCGGGCGGGCGTCATCCGAAATGGCAGCAAGTTCGGCGTGGTTGCCAATGGACAAGCCGATAAGTTGCTCATCGGACAGCATCCCTCGGGCTTCACGAAAGGCCATGTCATTTTGACCAATGTGTAGATGGCAGCCGAGTTTTGCTGCTACCTCCACGCGGTCATTGATAAAAAGCGGAACATTGCCGAGCACGGCCAGCAGCTCGCGGGCGGTGTGTTCAATCTGCTCATCACTAGCTTCCTTATCCCGCAGCTGGACGACGCTAACCCCACCGCGTACAGCTTCCTTCACGATGCGAACCACGTTTTCTCGCCCGCCTGCCAGATCTGGATCTGTGACAAGGTAAAGCGACCAGTCGATTGCCATTTAAACCCCTTCGACGTCTGTGAGCTTGATTAGTCCCTCGATGTCCGCCGTCGGGACATCGTAGAGCGCGTCCAGCCAAGCAACGGCAAAGGAGCCTGGCGCGTGGTGCTTTTCAGCTGCCACGCTGCCTGCGGCTCCCACGTGTGCGTGGGCCGCGATGATTGCTTCGAAAGGATCCTCCCACGCCGCCAAATATGCTGCGCAGATAGCACCGAGTGAACAACCAGTACCAATGACGTTTTGGAGCATCGGATGACCGGAGCGCAGATAGGCAGCGCGCGTGGTTTCACCGGCGTGGACGATAAGATCGCGTGGGCCGGAAATGGCTACTACAGCGCCAGTGTCCCGGGAAAGCGCTAGTGCGGAATCTAACGCGGCTTCCACTTCATCAGTAGATTCGACACCGCGGCCGCCCTGTCCGGTACCTGCGAGCGCAATGATTTCTGAAGCATTGCCGCGGATTGCCCCTGGGCCAAGGGGCAGCACTTCGTGCATGAACTTGGTGCGGTTGGAGAGACCGCCGGCACCTACCGGATCGAGTACCCAGGGGGTCTGTGCGGCATTCGCACCCGCGATGGCCTCGCGCATGCCGCCGTATTGTTCGGAGCTAGGCGTGCCACAGTTGATGAGAACACCGCCGGCTACCTGTGCAAACTCGCGGGATTCCTCCGGAGTATCAACCATCGCCGGGCTGGCGCCAACGGCCAAGAGGGCGTTGGCGGTGACGTTGGAAACGACCTTATTGGTCAAACATTGAATAAGTGGTGTGGACTCGCGCACGGCATCGTGCGCGCGGAGAAAACTATATCCCACAACTATCCCTTCGCTAGTTCTAACTGAGTGCAGGTTCGATGGGTATTTCTCAGCCGCACTGTGTGCGGCACCCCATGTTGCGTTTCTCAGCCTAACAAAGGTCACGGAAACTATGTGCGAAAATCGGCGCTCCAGTGCCCAGTTGGGGTGGTGCTATCGCTATCAATGAGTAACGACAGGAAAATAGAAAATCGCCGCCCTTGCCCTGCATTGAGGCAGGAGAGCGGCGATGCGATCGAGGAGTAATTACTTCTCGTTCTTGTTAATGATGTTGCGCGCGATGCGCTGCTGAGTGGTGATTTCTAGGTTGCCGCGGTCACGGGAAAGAATATTGGTTGCCCAGTTCACCAGCACTGCCAGGCGGCTGCGCAGGCCAATCACATAAGTCAGGTGCAGGCCCAGCCAAGCTACCCAGCCAGCGAAGCCACCGAACTCGGTCTTGCCCAGCTTGACGACGGCGTTGAAGCGCTTGACGATTGCCATGGAGCCCTTGTCAAAGTAATCAAAGGCTTCCTTCTCATTGGCGGTAGACTCCTCGTCCACCTTTGCCTGAATGAGCTTAGCGACGTGCGCGCCACCCTGGATAGCAACCTGTGCGAGGCCAGGCAGGCGGTTGAGGGAGATCATGTCACCGACCATGTAGACGTTATTGTGCTCGCCCACGGTCAGGTCCTCATTCACGGAGACACGACCAGCGCGGTCTGCCTCGACGCCAGCCTGCTCGGCCACCATCTTGCCCAGTGGGGAAGCGGCCACACCGGCGGACCAGATCTTGGTAGCGCCCGTCAGGGTGGTCTCTTCCTCGGTTTTCATGTCCTTATAAGTGACGGTATCCGCAGTCACATCGGTCACCATGGCGTTGAGGTGAACCTGTACGCCTTCCTTTTCCAAGGTGCGCTGTGCCTTGCGGCCCAAGCGCTTGCCAAATGGCGGCAGTACCTGTGGGGCGCCGTCAAGCAAGTAGATCTTGGCGGAGGTAGTCCCGTAGTTGGAATAGACATCGTTGAGGGTGCGGTTTGCTAGTTCGGCAATCTGGCCGGTCAGCTCGACGCCGGTTGGCCCAGCACCAACGATGATGAAGGTAAGCAGGCGCTCGCGCTCCGCTGGGTCATCGGTAAGCTCAGCCTTCTCAAACGCGGAGATGATGCGAGAGCGCAGCTCGAGGGCATCGTCCAAGGTCTTCATGCCTGGGGCGAACTCGGCAAAATGGTCGTTGCCAAAATAGGACTGACCGGAGCCCGCTGCAACCACCAGGGAATCATATGCGTAAGTACGGGAGAACTCATCCTGCTCGGCAGTGACGGTCTGGTCAGCCAGGTTGATATCTGTAACCTCGGCGTTAACGAAGTGAACATTATCCTGATCGCGCAGCAGCTGGCGGGTGGACGGGGCCACCTCACCGGCGGAAATCATGCCTGTTGCTACCTGGTACAGCATCGGCTGGAACAGGTGGTGGTTCTTCTTATCGATGAGAGTGATTTCTACATCGGCGTTCTTTAGCTTCTGGACGGTGTTGAGACCACCGAAGCCAGCGCCAACCACGACAACGTGGTGACGGCCACCATTGGGACGATAAGCGGTATCAGTCATGGATTTATTGCGACCTTCCTCAAGAAAGCTAATGTTTTGTACCCATTCAGTGTAAACACTTCTAACAGAACGTGCATACTCATTGACTGATAAACTTCCGTGCATCGTTATTATTTTCGCGGCAGGAACCAATGCGCCTGTGCGGAGCGCCTAAGCCGAGGTGCGTGCCAAGCTGACTAAGGTAATTGCCGATAGTGACTTCCTCCGCCCACCAAGGAGCGCACCTGGCATTATGAGTTTTATCCGCCCCGAGCATTTGAGCTCCATCGATGCAGATTCCTGGCCCAATGTGGCTACAGTCCCTTCACCTCGTTGGCCTGGTTTAAAGGCTCGCCGTGCAGAGGCTGAATTTGCCAAGGCTTGCGATGACGCCGGATTGGAACTCGACTTGGAAGTAGAGGGCGGACCAGATCTCAAGGTCGGACACGATGCCTTGTTTGAACGAATCGCCGCCAGTGGATGGCTGGGGTTCGCAGAAAGCTTTATGGCAGGAGAGTGGTCCGTCAGCTCGTCCTCCCAGCTGGTAAAAGTGCTTGGGCGGTTGCTGGGGGTGGGATATCTTCCCAAGGCCAAGATGCTAGACACCGGCAATTCGGAGCCAGGGGAGTTGCCGATGGATTTGGTCCGGCTCTATTCCGGTGATGGTTTAAGCCATGTGGGTGGCATCTTTTCTAGCGGTGTGCCGACGACCATTAGGGAGACAGTAGAAAGCTATAGCCCCAAGGCCGGCCGCAAGGAACCGAAAAGCCACTTCGTGGATGTCACGACGCTAAGCGAGCCCACGAGTGTGGACAGAGATGATTTGGGCGATGCCCAGCGTCGCGCCGCTGATTGGCTTCTCGACGTCACTCGCACCGGCGCCGGAACCCACCTATTGGTGTACCCAGCCGCTGGAATGCAGCCTGCCATGCGCGCAACCAAGCGGCGCGCAACGGTAGACGTATTGACCAGCGATGTAGAGCAGATAAGTCACATGCGTGAGGCGCTCGTGCTCGAGGGGGCAGATGATTCCATCCATGTGGAACGCATTCCCGGGGTTGTCCCAAATCCCAAGCAATGGCGCGGACACTATGACGCAATCGTCACCGTGGAAAAGATAGAACAGCTTAGCCCACAGGAGCGCAAAGAGTATATTCGCGCAGTCGACCGGTTCTTAACCCCTAATGGCCGGGCAGGAATTCAGTCCCTTGTGGCGACCGAAGCAATGACCGACGCCGGAAAGGCCTCGATTCAGGCCTTGCGGGCATATGTGTGGCCTGCACTGGACTATCCGCTTACTGCGGAGCTGCACCAGCTCGTCGATAAGAACTCGAACCTGCGCATCGTATCGGAAACACACGTGGGGACGCACTACCTAGAATCTTTGCGTCAGCAACGATCCTTTTTTGATGGGCACCTGCGGGAGGCCGCGGCGGCTGGGTTCGACCCAGTATTCCGCCGCCTGTGGAACTTCCAATTTGCCCTCCGCGAGGCCTTAATGACGCTCGGAATGATTGATGCGGTGCAATTTGGATTGGTCCACCGCAACCGTGGGGGACGCCGCTAGGCGGGCGGTAGCTCGTCGAAGTTTTTCATCAGGTCCGCGCTGGGCACAAAGAAGTTGGTGCCAGTAAGAGCGGTGGAGAAGTCTAGAATGCGGTCGTAATTTCCCTCTGGCTTGCCGATGAACATATTGCGCAGACGTTCCATGACGTTTTCTGGATCCTTTGCATAGCCGATGAAGTAAGTACCCATCTCACCAGCAGCAAAAGAACCAAAGACCATATTCTCGCGGTAGATATCTTCCTCAAGGTCGTTGAGAGCAACGTGAGAATTGGAAGGCTTGATATCATCGTCGAGCTCGATATCGTCAGCCTTGGTGCGACCAATGACCTTTTCTTGCTCTTCGGTGCTCAGCTCGTTCCACTTGTCGAGGTCGTGGATGTATTTTTGTACGGTGACATAGGAGCCACGGGGGTAATCGGCGGCGTCGTCAAGCAGCACGGTATCCAAAGCTTCCTCGGCGAGGGGATTGGCGGTGCCGTCTACAAAGCCAAGCAGGTCGCGCTGGTCAAGGTATTTAAACCCGTGGGTCTCATCGATGACCGTTGCAGCATCACCCAGTTGGTCTAAAACCTGCCGGGCCATTTCGTGGCAGAGATCGTAGCTATTAGCGCGGAAGTGGAACAGAATATCGCCTGGCGTTGCTGGGGCCTTGTGCGCTGCGTCAATTGCCTCGAATTCCTTTAGCCGATTAGGAAGGGGTGCGCTGGTCAAACGCGGCCACATGGAGGCGCCAATGCCAACTACGGTATAAAGCTCGCCTTCGTTATAGCGGAAGTTCACGGACTTGAAGAGTCCGGCGAACCCCGTCAGCATGTCGCGGGTGGCTTGCTCGCAGCCGTCCTTGATTTCGAGAACTAGAAAGAGGGCTGCGCGGGAAGGCTTATCTACTACATGCTGAATCGTCATAATGCCGATTTTACGCACCCAGTAGTGATCAGGTCCGTTCGCCGACTTGGAATCGCCCCTGATAGAGACCTGCTTGGCCTTTATATGCGCTAGTGTGCATTTTAGTTGAAAACTAACCGATAGCCGGGTGAGAAGATGTGGGGCATGGATACGAAGAAGCAAAAGAAAAGCACCGCGCGGATCTTCGTATTATTTGCGCGGAAAGACGATTCACTTGATGAGTCCTTTGCAGGGGTTGCGCTGACGCGCGCCCAAGAAGAAGCCATGGGGCAATGCGTAGACCGCTCAGGGGTGACCTGTTGGACTGAAGAGACATGCCTGCGTGGGTGGAACGGTCCACTGGATGAAGAACACCATCCGGAAGTGGTTTACATCGTATTTAGAGGTGGACACGCGCAGGGATCGGATCCGTCGAGCGCAGAATTCGATCCAGAGCTTAAGGCCGCATGGGCTACGAGAGACCAAGCCGAGAAAGAAGTCGCCCGCGGCAAGAGTAATGACGAGAGACCAATCTTCGTGAAGGAATGTCATATTTGGAAAGCTTCATTCGGGCGCGTGTTGTCAGGAGCGAACAATAGAGGCGGGGTCCAGGTATCAATGTATGGAGTCAGGAACTAAAAGGGGGGAATGCCACCCCTAGTTTAAATGACATAATGTACATTATCGGACATTTATCCATGGTTAGGCAGTTCCTCATTTATACCTTGGCATACCTCGAGCCTTCTGGTCGGTCTTATCAGAATCCCCGCTTGCTCCTTTTATTGCGGCGATTATCTTCGCTCCGCCTTCTGCTGTGAAGCTCTGCTTTGCGATGTCGCGCAGTTGCCGCGATACACTCCAGTGGCCACTGGTCCGCCAAGCTGGCTGACTAATCCTATTGAGGGCCGCCGGTATGCAGTCTGCCTCTGCGACGCCAGGCGCCTTAACTATTAAGCACTATTGAGCCCCTCCGTGCCACGGGCGCCAGCCATCTATGGCGTGTGGCTCCCGATGGGTGGCCAGACGGGTGGATTTTGGCAAAAATGCACCCCCACTGGAGTATGCAACCACACCACCATATAACGTCACATTGACGATATTCGGGGCAACTACCGCTCGCTTTGGATGTCTTATTTAACGATTACGGTAAGCACTCCACAGCTGCCATATAGTCAAAAGCGCCAAGCAGGCAGAAATCGCTACGATGACCCACATGTGTTGAACGGCTACGAAAATGGTAAAGCCGATGACTATAAGAAGGCGCAGCCACATAAACGGGATCATTTGGCGGGTGTTCATAGGCTCGTCCTTATTAGTCCTTCTTGAAGGAAATGCGAAGATTGACCTCGCCCTTTTCCTCAACCTTTGCGGCCAACATTTCCGGGGTTTCTACGCCATAATCAAGGCGATTAACTGGAACGGTGCCGCCGATGACGATGTTATCCCCGTCGCGGAGAACGTCAAAGTCTTGGGAAACCTCGTGTGTCTCATCCTTGATGGTCAAGTCACCGGTGAGCTTTACCGTGCCAATGGTGCCGTCATCTGGGACGTCGGCAAGCGAAGCGGGTTTGGTGAGCTTAAAGGAAGACTCTGGGAAAAGTTGCGTCTCAAAGAGTTTGGACTTCATATTTTGGTCGCGGACCTTTTTATCCGTAGACAACTCATCCATATCCACGGTGACCGTCGCGGTTTTGAGGGTGGAATCAGAAATTTCTGCTTGACCGGTTACCTCAGTAGTCGAACCAGATGTAGTGGTCTTTTCTGCAGGTAGGATCTCATTGAAGGTAAAACCAACCGAGGTATGATTATCAGCACGCCCCTTGGCAACCTGCCAGGATCCATCTAGTTCCGTAGACGCAGCCTTAGCTCCATCGGCGGAAATAGGCTCTGTTTTTACACCGGCGCCCTTGAGAAGCGAATACACCATAGGGCCAATGGCCACGGCGGTGAGCAATACAATGAGCACCACAAAGATGGTAATGACGAGCTTGCGGTTATAAAAAAGCTTTTTCATCTTCTATCGAAGTCCTTCTAGGCGTCGGGCCAGGGCTACAAGCTCTTCGCACAAACCGGCAAGCTCCTGCGCACTAGCACCTTCCTCCGCGGCGGTATTGATATCTTCTGCGGAACAACGTAGTTCAAAAAGTCCGTCGCGCAAACTTTCTGCCTTCTCCGGAGTAAGGATCACAGCGTTAGCGGGAATACCCGTGCCACTAACATTATTTCTTTGCTCATACGCCCGCTGTTTGCACGAGGCGCTGCAAAACTTCCGTGGCCGCCCTCTACCGCCTTGATCAATGTCCTTCCCACACCACTGGCAGGAACCGACGTTGCGTTCACGACTAGCTGTACGGATCACCCGATACACTTTAGTCCATTTTGGGCGGGCTGGGAACAAAGGCGCGAGGGTGTTCGTTATAATTAGTAGCTCTTAGGCGAAGTTTTGCTTCGCACTCAATCAGGGATCTCTTTGAAAAGGATGATGTTGCATGGCAGATCGCGTACTCCGTGGCAGCCGTATGGGCGCAGTCAGCTACGAAACCGACCGCGACCACGACCTCGCACCGCGCCAAATGGTGAAGTACCGCACCGAAGACGGCGAGATTTATGAGGTGCCTTTTGCGGATGATGCTGAAATCCCTGAGGAATGGATGTGCAAAAACGGCAAGCTAGGCCACCTTGTAGAAGGTGAAGGCGTTGAGTCTAAGCCGGCTAAGCCGCCACGTACCCACTGGGATATGCTGCGTGAGCGCCGCTCCATTGAGGAGCTGGACGAGCTCCTAGAAGAGCGCATTAACCACCTGCGCTCCCGTCGCCGTTCCGCAGCCCGCCTGCTAAAGGAGCAGCAGGAACAGCAGCAAAAGAACTCATAAGGTTCTGCCGCAGACAAAGGCCCGTACCTCCTTAGTTTTACTAAGGGACGGTACGGGCCTTTAGCGTTGAAGCATGGGCTACTTCTTCAACTGTGCAATCTGGTGCTTTGCTAGGTGAGCAATTTCCCCGGCGAAGTCAGATGCCCAGCCGGCGCCCTTGCGGGCCTGCACGCCTAGATCGTGAATGGAGCCATCCTTGACCTCACGATTGACCAGCTTGGATACGGCGCCGCCGAAATCCTGCAGCTGCTCCGTGCGGTGGGCAACGCCCCACTTGGTTACCTCCAGCAGGGAATCTTTCACGAAGGAACCATCAAGCTTGGACTCGCCGTATTCGCGCTCGGTGAAGGTAATAGGAACCTCGCGGACATCGAAGCCGGCCTTAACCGCGCGGAAAGCCAGATCCACCTGGAAGATATAGCCCGCCTTGGATAGCTCGTCGAAATCAATGGATTCGAGGAGTTCGCGGCGGAAGGCACGATAACCGGCGGTCATATCGGACAGGCCAGCGCCCAGCGCCACGGAGATGTAGATATTACCCAAGCGGGAAAGGTACTCGCGAGAAGCCGGCCAGTTGACGGTCTCGCCGCCCGGAATATAGCGGGAGCCGATCACTAGGTCCGCACCCTTGTCTACCTCTTCTAGCAGCAAGTGGAGCTGTTCCGGCGCGTGGGAGCCATCTGCATCCATCTCGCACAGTACCTGGTAATCACGCTCCAAGCCCCACTCAAAGCCAGCGATATAGGCGCCTAGCAGGCCACCCTTGCCTTCGCGGTGGAGAACGTGGATATGGTCATCCTGCGCTGCGAACTCATCGGCCTTGTCGCCGGTGCCATCGGGCGAGTTATCGTCCACGATGAGGATATGCACCTCTGGGACCGCCGCGCGGACGCGTCCAGTAATGAGAGGGAGGTTTTCGATCTCGTTATAGGTCGGGATGATGACCAAGGTCGAGGCTTCAAGCGTGCTCACAGTGTTTATGCTCCTACGTATGTATCTGTGCCGGAGCGGCGCGGGGTGCGTCGCAGGCGGTTTGTGCGCAAAGCTACCAGTGCGCAGACTGTTCCAATAATAACCATGAGCCATTGCAGGGGCGAACCAAACCTAACGGAAAAGGTCTCGCCGCTACGCAAGGGCAATTGCTCCACGAGAGCGGCCGGCGTGAAAATTTCCGTGGACTGGCTGACGCGGCCATCGGGGTGAACAATGGCAGATACTCCAGAGGTCGCCGCCACCACCACGGCTCGGTCTGTTTCCATCGCACGCAACCGGCTCATGGCCAATTGCTGGTAGGTCATTTCAGAGTAGCCAAAGGTGGCGTTATTGGTTGGCGTAGTAAGCAATTGTGCGCCATTTTTGACCGATTCCCTAAAGGCGTTGTCAAAGGAGACTTCATAACACGTCGCCACGCCTACCGGCACGCCCCCCATGGAAACCACACCTGGACCATCGCCGGGTTTGAAGTCCCCGGCAAGGTCCACATAGTCAGAAAATTTGGCAAAGAAATCCCGCATGGGCATGGTCTCACCGAAAGGCTGCAGGTACTTCTTATAGTGGTGGTCCCCTACCGCGTGGCCAGGAGCAAAGACCTGCATTGTATTGCGGGCGCCCACGTCATCGCGCGTAGCGGTGCCAACCAGAACGGGGGCATCAATCGCATCAACGGCACCACTGATTGCCGCGGCTGCCCTACCGTCATGGAAAGGATTGATATCGGATGAGTTTTCAGGCCAGATGACAAGGTCGATGTCCTTGTCGCGCGCGGCCAGCCTCTTCGTTTCGGCCACATGATTATTGAGAACCGCTTGGCGCTGCCCAGCAAAATCTAGGCCCATGCGAGGTACGTTTCCTTGAATGGCAGCAACCTTTGCTTCACCGACAATGGAGTCGTCGCGGTTGATGCTCAAGCCCGCTACCGTCGCGGTCGCAAGGGGAAGAATAACTGTCACCAGTGCGACGGCCTTGGCCTTCCACCCGCGTTGAATCACCAAGGCGGCGATTCCGCAGCCACACAGTACTGTGGCGACGGTGATAAGCGAGGTGCCACCCCACGGAGCTAGCTTGGCTAGCGGCCCGTCGATTTGCCCCCAGGCCAGTTTGACCCAGGAAAAACCACCGAAAGGTAGAGAAGAACGCAGTGCCTCCACCGCGAGGTAAACGAACGGGAAAGCAATAAAACCGTACTTCCACCGTGCAACCGCGGCGCCGCCAAAGCCCAGCAGGATGGCGTAAATCGCAAGCCATACTGCCAACGCAATATACGGCCCGCTTCCCACCAATTCACCGATCCAGGGCAAGGTGAGAAGATAGAGCACGAGTGAATGCGCTACCGCGAGTAGTGCGCCCAGACGGGCGGAGACGTGCCTAGTTCCCCAAGGCATCAAACTCACATAGAGCAAGCCCATGCCTGCGACTGCGGCCCACCACCAGCCGCGGGGCTCAAGGGCGGCATAAGTAAGCAGACCAGAAAGGCCCGCCACTAAAAGGCGGGCAAGGATAGGCAACACTAGCTCTTGCCGCCCTTAGTCTCGCCACCGGCAGGGCCAAAGTCATCCGGATCTAGGTTTTCAGTCCACCGGCGAATCTCTTCCTCATCCAAGACCTCATGTGGGCCAGCGTCCTGAGTACTCGGGTGCCCGCTGTGTGCGGCTTGTCCGCGGCCGAAGGAGCCAAAATCGCCATACGTGTCATGCTGCTGCGCCATCGGGGTTGCCTCGTAGATCTTGACACCCATATTCTCGATCTTGCGGTACAAAGACGCTGCCATAACTGTGCGGATGATTGCACGGGTGGGCGAGAAAATAAGTAGGGCGCCGAGAATCGTGGTTAGGAAGCCAGGCAAGGAGAGCAACATGCCGCCTACCAAGGTAAGACCTACGTTGCTGGCAGTCTTGCCCATATTGCCGCCGCGGACAACGTAAGTGCCGTCTCCTGTGCGCTCGACCTGCTTTCCCATCAAGCGCCGGACTTCAATGCCGGCGATGGACATTCCGAAAAACATGGTGACAAAGAGCGCGATTAGCGCCCAACCAACACCGATCCATGTGGATACGGCCCAGAAAGTCAGGGTTTCTGCGACCATGTAGAGAGCAAAATAGAAAAACGGCATGGCCTCAGTTTAACGAGGCAGACTGAAAATGCGCTGGCAACACTCGTGAACTATGCTGCAGCCGCGGCAGGTTAAACTGGTGCGCATGTTTACTCCTGCGCTTTTCGACGCCCCTCAGTACGGCACGTGCACCCGCATCCACGTTGCCGGCGGCAGCACCCACGCCCCAGATTGGGCAACTTTGGCAGAATGCGCCAGTGCTTGCGCGGATGGATTTGTGTACATCGACCGGTTTTCTGCCATCGAGCTGCGCGGAATTACGGATGCGGAGGCGCTTAAGCGGCGGCTCCAGGGCCTGCATCTACATGCCGCCACGGTGCCGGTGCTGGCCTCACCCCTATCGGCAGCGGCCAAGCAGGCGGCCCAAGACATTGCGGCTGAACTGGGTGCGGTAGAAGGTGGGCCAGGTCTTGCAGTCATCGCGGAAGAGGATAACTTGCCCGCGGGTGCCGCTGGTGTGAGCTTAAACATCGACAAGGATGGTTCTTTGTACCTTGGGCGCTCCCCGCTTGTCGACACCCCTACTGCCCCACTTACCCCACACGCCGCCGCCCGTCATTATGAGGAAGCACTCCAGTGCGCGGAGGCCGAGGAACACACAAGCTCCGCCCTGGCAGAACCCGGCCCCATTGGCTGGCTGGATGAGCATCTGCCTGCGGGCATCGTTGATCTGGGCGCAGGCGTTCATAAAGGCGCAATTCCAGCCGAGTTTGCACAGCTCATTGGGCAGCTGGAAGTAGACATCACCGTCACCCCTTGGGGCGGATTAGTCTTTCACAATATCGCTGAGGGCGATGCCGAGGTGGTTCTGCGCGTACTCGCCCCGCGTGGATTCATCTTCGACATCAACTCCCCACTGCTCCGCGCACACTAGCAGGATCGCAGACTCTAGCGTGGCATGTGCCGCCAGATTGGGCGCGGCACGAGGCGCATGATCCACGCTAGGCCCTGTAGAGCTCTGGGGATCCAGATGGTGCGCGAACGCGGTCTCCCGCGCCGTGCATCGTGGTCTATGCAGCTGACCACGGCCTCGGCCACATCCTCTGGACGCACCGAAAGCGGCGCCGGTTTCATTCCTTCTGTCATGCTGCCAATCACGAAGCCGGGGCGTGCGGTAATGAGTCCTAGCCGACTGCCGTGCAGCTTGTCGGCCAAACCTTGACAGAAGGCGTCAAGACCAGCCTTGGTAGAACCGTAGACGTAATTCGCTCGACGGGCCCTCCACCCTGCGATCGAAGAAAACGCGATGATGTGACCGCGCTGCATGCGCTCAGAAACCAAGGTGAGCAGGGAAATCTGCGCCGCGTAATCAATTTTGGCGATGTCGACCGCGTGGGAAGCATCGCGTTCCGCTCGCTCCTGGTCACCCAGGATGCCAAAGGCTACAACCGCAATCTCCAGAGGTCCTGCTAGCTCTATCGCGCGATCGACAACGCCAGCATGGGACGGAAAATCTGCGGCGTCGAAATCAAGCAAGTGCACGCTGCGCGCGCCCGCCGCCCGCAACTGCTGTTCTCTACCGTCCATTCCATGGGTGCCACGAGCAGCGAGCACGATGTCCTTACCGGGAGCCACCCGCCGAGCTATTTCGCCGCCGATATCACTGCGGCCACCGAGGATTAGTACGCCAGCCATTTAACGGACTTCACGCGGAGCTAGGTTAAGGGACTCGTAGCCATCGCTAGTAAGCACCACGATATCCTCCAAACGCATGCCCCACTTGCCTTCCACGTAGATGCCCGGCTCAATGGAAAAGGCCATGCCTTCTTCCAATGTGAGGTCATTGCCTTCCATAATGAACGGCTCTTCGTGAGTGGATAGGCCGATGCCATGGCCAGTGCGGTGGACAAAGTTGTCGCCCCAGCCGGCTGCAGCGATTGCCTTGCGGGTAATGGCATCGATCTCTGCGGCGATGCTACCGGGGTGGGCTGCAGCGCGGGCGGCTGCTTGGGTGTCGGCAAGCACGGCATAAGCATCCTGAAAGTCCTGCGGTGCCTTGGAAACGTCCCCGCCGACCACGTAGGTGCGGGTGCAATCGGAGTGGTAACCGGAAGGCAGAGTGCCGCCGATATCGACGACGACTGGCTCGCCCTCCGCTAACACACGGTCCGAGAAACTATGGTGCGGGTTGGCGCCGTTCGGGCCCGAGCCGACAATCACGAAATCGATAACGGTGTGCTCTTGCAAGATGAGCTCTTCCAATTCCTGAGCCACCTCCGCCTCGGTGCGGCCCGGCTGGAGGAGTTTTGGTACCTGTGCGTGGACCGCATCGATGGCCTGGCCAGCCTTGCGCAGCTCAGCAATCTCAGCTTCATCCTTGCGGGTAAAAAGCTCCGCCAGCGCGTAGGTAGCCAACTGATAATTGGCTTGTGGGATTAGATCCTGAAAACGCAGGACGTGGTCTGCAGTCAGCGACTGCCCCAGGGCCACATTGTTTAGAGCAGCGCCTGCACCATCTAGTGCTAGCTCATAGGGATTATCGCCGTCGTTCCAACTCCTTAGCTCTACATCCAGCTCTCCTACTGGAGCCGCCTTGATATCGGTGATATCGGTATTAGGCGCTGCGATCCACGCATTGCCTTGCTGCGGCACGACCAAAACGGTAAGGCGCTCGTGCGAGGAAACCCAGGAGCCAGTGAGATAGGCAAAGTCTGGACCCGTACCGATGAGGAGTAGATCGATGTCCTTGTCCTTAGCGGCCTGTTGGGCGGCCTGCAGGCGCTGGGCGTAGACATCAGCGGAAAAAGTCTGAGTAACAGTCATGTCCCAGAGTCTACTCGCCCAAGCCGCGGCCTCTAGGCGCCGATGGCTACCACACCGCGCTGAATGGCATCGATAGCCCGACGGGCATTGCGCTGAATCTCGCCGTCATAACCGGTCTTCGCCACCTGCTGCAGGAGGTCAATGACCTGCCGGCACCAGCGGACAAAATCACCGGGGGTAAGTTCGGCGCCGGCTTCATTAGCGGCAGCCATGCAATAGCCCAAGGGGGCACCGGCTGCCCATTGGTGGACGGCCAGGGCGAAACCAGCCTCCGGCTCACGGGTAGGCGGCAGACGGTGGCGCTGCTCATCGGCGGTGAGTTCGGTATAAACGCGCCACGTGCCATTCATGGCATCGGCCATGCGCTCGGTAGCTGCTTCTGGCTGCCCACTGGTAGCCTTGCGGTTTTCGAAACAGCACAAAGAAGCAACGCCGGCAAGCTCGGCAGGATCCAGCTCATCCCAAATCCCGCGCTTCAAGCACTGTGCCACGAGCAGATCGGATTCGCTGTGAATCTTGGCTAGACGCTCGCCTTCCTCAGTAATTACGGGCGTGCGTTCGGAACCTACCCCGGTGAACTCGACATAGTCCATTTCTGCCAGAAGGTCAACGATGCGCTCGAAGGTGCGGCCCAAAGTATCTGTAGCCTTATTTACCTTGGACTGGAGCTTGTCTCGGTCACGCTCGCGCCGTGCGAGCTTTTGTGCCAAGCCCGCCAGCTGCTCGCGATCAGTAGCCGGCCACTCGTGCGCGGGATGAGCGCGTAGCTGATCGCGCAACTGCCCTACCCGCTTATTGGGCCGAGTACGGGGCTGCGACTTCATCCGCTTGGGGCGATCGAAGTGCTCACGGCGCAAGACATCCTGCACGTAACGGGTATTGCGCCGTGGGTTCTTGCGTACCGGCTTCGGCACTTTAATGCGCCCCACCTGAATGGGAGGATTATTGATCCCGGCGGCGTCGATCCGACCAGACCACCCAGATTCCGTGGTAATCCACGGGCGGGGATCCGCGGTCTGGTTAGCGGGCGTGACAACCGCAGCGAGAATAGGGCGCTTCTTGCCGGGCATGGCGATAACATCACCTAGCTGCAGACGCCCCAGAACCGCAATAACCTCTTGGTTGCGTTGGTTAGCGCTATCGATTTTGGACTGCTTTTCTTCAGCGCTGAGTTCGCGGCGCAGGCGGACGTAGTCCATCAGTACCTCGGCGGGATCTTCCCCGTCTTTGGCAGGAGGTGCTAGCGACGCCACGGCATCATCCAGCTGGCTGCGCAGCTCGCGTACTCGATGTTCCGCGCGCTCAATTTCACGGGTTTCTTCCACCACCGAGCCATCCGCTTGGAACTGGGCAAACGACTTCTCTAACAACCGAAGAGAGTCTTCGAACCCAAGCATGCCCAGCAAGTTGATTGCCATATTGTAGCCTGGAGCGAAGGTAGAAATGAGAGGGTAAGTGCGGGTGGAAGCAAGGCCGGCTACTTGACGCGGATCCATGGCGGGGGCCCATTGCACGACTGCATTGCCCAAGGTATCGATGCCGCGACGCCCCGCGCGGCCAGTTAGCTGCGTGTACTGGCCGGGGGTGAGATCAACGTGGGCCTCACCATTGAATTTGATGAGTTTTTCTAGCACCACGGTGCGCGCCGGCATATTGATGCCGAGAGCCAAGGTTTCGGTAGCGAAGACGGCGCGGACGAGGCCGCGTACGAAGAGGTCTTCCACGATGTGCCGGAAGGCCGGCAGCATACCTGCATGGTGTGCCGCGAAGCCCCGGGAAAGGGCTTCGCGCCAGCGCTTGAAGTCTAGGACCTGTAGATCTTCTTCGGGGATACCTTCTACACCAGCATCGACGATTTCTTTGATCTGCTGCGCTTCTTCTTGGGAGGTAAGCACCATGCGGCTGCGCAGACACTGATAGAGCGCGCCATCGCAGCCAGCGCGGGAGAAAATGAAGGTAATGGCCGGCAGCATGTCTTGGGACTGGAGTACTTTCAGTACCTCCGGACGGCCCAAGGGGCGATAGCGATCCTGCTGGCGAGAAGCACCGGAGCGTCCCCTTCCCCTTCCACGGAATTCACTACGACCGCCGCCCTTGTGGCGGGCGCGGGCGCGAAAGCCCTTGCCGGACTTATAGTCTGCGCGACCGTCATCGGTATCGCCGGCCTCAAGGCGCTGGATTCTACGCTCTAGCTCGGCGTTGACTTGTCCGCCGGATTCGGGCTCGAAAAGCGGATAAATCTTACGTCCCAGCATCATCCACTGGTCGAGCGGAACTGGGCGGTGTTCGGAAACGATGACGTTGGTATCGCCACGCACAGTGGAAAGCCAATCGCCGAATTCTTCCGAATTGGACACTGTGGCAGATAGACCAATGATGGAGACATGGTCTGCCAGGTTGAGGATTACCTCTTCCCACACTGCGCCGCGCGAAGCATCAGCCAAAAAGTGGATTTCATCCATGACCACATGGGTAAGGCGATCTAGTGCTGCGTATTCTGCGTAGATCATATTGCGCAGCACCTCGGTGGTCATAACGACGATCTCTGCATCGGAGTTGATCGATACATCACCGGTGAGCAAGCCGACGGCTTCCTCACCGTGCTCTTCCACCAAGTCGTGATACTTCTGGTTGCTCAACGCCTTAATGGGAGTTGTATAAAAGCACTTGGTACCTCGGCTTAATGCCAGCGATACTGCGAACTCGCCCACAATGGTTTTGCCGGCGCCGGTCGGCGCGCACACCAGCACACCGTGCCCGTCTTCCACGGCTTGGCATCCCTTAACCTGGAACTCATCCAAGGGGTATGGCAGGGCTGCAGAAAAATAATCCAGATGAGTTTCAGTCATGACTCCCCAGGCTACCCGTGCCTAGAGGACATCGTCGAAAAAGCCGCCGCTGTTCGACGAAGTCCCGGTGCCGCCGGTGGTCCACGTCTGCGGCTGCTGTCGCTGTGCCTGCTGGACTGGTTGAGAAACCGGCTGAGAAGGAGCGGGCGAAGGGTGTACCTGGGTTGGCGCCGCGACGGGAGTAGGCCCTCCAACAGCGTCTGGACCGGCACCAAGCGGTGAAGCAGCCTCGTCGTCAAGGTCCATCCACTCGGGGCGCTGGCGTTGCATGCGCTTATCGTGGATGCGGCAGAACTGGAATGCAATCTCGATGAGAAGGATGAGCGATCCAGCCAAAACCACCATTGAGAAGGGATCCTGGCCCGGGGTAACAAAGGCGGCGAAAATCATCACGACGACAATAATGATCCGCCGCTTGTCCTTGACATGCTCATATTCCAGCACGCCAATAAGATTGAGCGACACAATGAGCAGGGGAATTTCAAAGCTGATGCCGAATATCAGCAGCAATGCCAAAAGGAAGTAGAAATAGCGTTCACCTGTCAGCGCTGCTGTTTGGTACTCTTCACCGATGCCCATGAGGAATTCCAGCCCAACGGACAGGATGAAATACGCGAGCACGGCGCCAGCAACGAATAGTCCCACTGCGGCAGAGACGAAACTCAAGGTGTAGCGACGCTCATTTTTATGGAGGCCAGGGACTACGAAGGCCCAAATCTGATATAGCCACACCGGCGAGGACAATACGGTGCCCGCCAGAGCGCCTACCTTCAAGCGCAGCAGGAGCATTTCAAAAGGGCTGGTGGCCAAAAGACGGCATTCGCCATCCGCACTGAAAGAGGCGCGCTTGTCTGCTGGCAGCGCACAATAGGGCTCGCGGAGGATCTCACCCAGCGGGGAGATACCGAACGGTGCGCGTTGGTACCAGATAAAGCCAATGATGGCGCCGACGACCACCGCTAAAACGGCGATGATGACGCGGTGGCGCAGCTCCTGCAGGTGCTCCACCAAGGTCATTTCCCCGGTAGGGTTCTTCGGCTTACGGGAAAACCGCAGCTTCCCCTTCACGTTCTTGCTTGCCTTCGGGGCAGAAACAGGCTGTGACTGTGGCGACATCAGTGTGGCTCTTTCAACGCAAAGAAGCGAACACTTCCCTGCTACGCGGATTGCGAGGGCATATCCGCGCGCTGTAGAGGTGTTCGCGCAACGACGGGCTGGGGGCGTTTACTGCTGAGGGTTGGTGTGGTTCTGCTGGCCCGGCTGCATGTCTGGTCGGTTCCAGAATTCCTCATCGGACTGCTGCTTCTGGTTCAGCTGTGCCTGCGCCTGGGAACGCTGGGTATCCTCGGACTGCATCTCATTAACCTCAGATTTGAAGATACGCATGGAACGGCCCATGGAACGTGCCAGATCCGGCAACTTCTTTGCACCGAATAGCAAGACGATAACGAGAACGATTAGGCCGATTTCCATAGGTCCTAGGCTCATGGAGAAACCTCTTTCAACTAGTGCGCCAGCATGCCGGGCAGCGGTACTTCCGGAAAATCTTCCAGCGGGCGGGCGCAGTTAACGGGCAAGTAACTGGCTATTGAGTATAGCCGCTCAAAGCGGTGTTTCCTCGTTCCGCAATGAGCTTAACCACGGATTGAGGAGCCACTACCCGCAACCTATCAGCTTGACCCAAGGCAAAGCGAATAAGCCAATCTACTGATCCCATAGGCATCGTTGCAGCTATTTCCCCATTTCCCAGGTCTTCGCCCAGCCGCATATCGTAGTATTCGGCCAGCCACGTGAATTCTTGGTGAATTGCTAATTTCACGGTGTCCGCGTTGCCCAAATTAAAGGGTGAAGCGGCATCAAAATCGAGGTCCTTCAGGTGCGGCTGCGCCTGCTCTTTTTCCATATGAGCGTTCCTAATGCGGTCGATCCGGAAGGTGCGATGGGCTTGCTTTGCTTCTTCCCATGCCGCCAGGTACGGCTCAGAATCAACGATGAATATGCGCGCCGGATCCACTAGCCTCTCGGATTCTGCATTAGACGAAGCACTCCAGTAGCGCAGCCGCACCCGCTTTCGTTCATTGACCGCTTGGGTCAAAAGCGCCTGAATATCCGTTTCTTCAGGGGCTGGAGTAGACAGCGAATCGTAGATAGCTGCAGTCTTTTCATCCATGATGCCGCGCAGTTTAGCAGCGGCGGATTCGACCGCGTGGGCATCGATAAGCCCCGGCATGGCCTGCAGGGACTCTAAGGTAAGGAGCAAGGCGCCGGCCTCGGTGGGGGTAAGGCGCAGAGCTTGGCTTAAGCCTTGATCATTGTGGATGGTTACCCCATCGCGGTAGCTGAAGCTGAGATCAATGAGATCTTCAGTATTGCGGCCCGTGCCGGAACAAAATAGACGATCGAGGGCCTCCTTCAGCTCACCGGGCTCCATTCCCAAATCCGTAGCCGCTTCCATGGGCGTTTTGTCGGGGTGATTTTTAAAGTAAGGAATCAGGTTCAAAGAGCGCACGAGCGCCTGGAGCTTTTGCGATGCATCGGCCATAGCTAGCGTCCTTCCTGCCGTTGCGCGGCGGCGCGCAGAAGAGAAATGACCTCCTGGCGCACCCCGCCAGGTTCGACCACCTGTACCTCTGGCGCGTACCCGGCCGCTGTGCGCACGAGCCAATCCTTATCCACGTTGCGCAGCATTACTGTGCCATCAGGCTGCTTCTCGCCCGCATCCATTAACTCCTGTGCCTTTCCCACCGGAATAATAAGCCGCGCGTCTACCTTTTCTCCGCGCTGCAATGCGCGCTCTACCAAGGCCTGCAAGGTCTCTGTTGGGACGGTGTGTTCTGCGGGATGATGTGAGCGTTTGATATCGGAGACACGAAGCGCACGAAAGACACGTGGGGCGCCGCGGTCCACATCGAAACCCACGATGTAAATGTGGCTATCACGGTTGACCACTCCCCAAGGATCCATCACGCGGCGTACTGGCTTAGCGGCCGGGTTTGCGCGGTAGGAAAAAGTAATGCGCAGTCGGTTGCGCACCGCAGCCAGGACAGAGGTAATAACTTCCGGGGCGAGGCGGGTGATGTCATTGACTGCTGTGTACACCGGCGCGCCGGAAAGGTTGCGCGAGGCGCCGCTGGCGGCAATCTTGGTCCACCCAGATAAAGAGAAATCGCTTAAGCCTCCCGTGGTACCCATTCCCCCTGCTATGCCTAAAACCATGGCCTCTTCCGGAGAAAATTCCACCGGCGGTAGCTGGTAACTACTCGCGTCAAGACGGTAGCGCGCGCCATCCTCACCACCGGAATGCACAATGGGCACCCCAGCGCGTTGGAGGGTCGCTATATCGCGCGCCAAGGACTTGGCAAAAGCCTCGCCCGACTTATCGCCGTACCCGGCAACGTGGCGACGAATCCATGCAGCGCTGCGATCAGGGCTACCGCCGGAGTTTGCCGCGCCTTGTAGCGCGAAGGAGAGGTTGGTGAGCCTTTCTACCGCCTCATCATGCCGTTTGGGCGTGGGGTTGTGTGCTGCCACGTGCTGTGTTGTCTCCCTGATATGACTCTATGGTGGATCTAGCTGTGGTGTGAACGCATATAGTCTAGCAATGCATCGACTCGTTCATCGTGGGCAATGAAGGGATCCAAAAGTTCCTCGGTTCGCGGTTCGGGCCGATTGACTTTCAGCCGCGTCCAATCAACGGTGACATTGGCGCCACAGTTACGCGCGGTAGCCAAGAACTGGCCGCGCAGCGCAGCGCGCGTGGTCGCCGGCGCTGTGTCCATCGCGCGTTCAATATCAGAATCCTCAATCCAGCGATCGATAAGACCTTTGCGCAGCAGTACATGGTAGAGCCCGCGTCCAGGACGGATATCGTGATAGGTCATATCAATCTGGGCCAGCTTAGGGTGGTCCCACTGCCCACCGAGCCGCGCACGGTAGCGCTCAAGCAGGGCGAGTTTAATGACCCAGTCGATTTCCCTGTCCACTTCGGAAAAATCTTGGGTCTCAATGGCGCGCAGGGTGCGTTGCCAGAGATCAACTACGCGCCGCATTTCGGAGGTAGGGGTACCAGCGTCTTCCCTTTCTTCCAGCCATTGGCTTGCGCGCATACAGAGCTGCTGTTGCACCTCCAGCGCGGTGACTGATCCACCTCCGCTAAGTGGTAGTTCGGTCGATCCCGTCATATCGCGCGCAATAGCGCGGATATGGTGAATCGGCTTTTCGATCTCATATTTCGGCAGCTCAAATCCGGCCTCCAACATTTCCAAAATGAGCAGCGTTGAACCTACTTTCAGCGCCATAGTTGGCTCGGCCATATTGGAATCTCCCACGATGACGTGCATGCGGCGGAAGCGTTTGGAATCGCCATGCGGCTCGTCGCGGGTATTGATGATGGGACGCGAACGGGTGGTAGCAGAAGAAACGCCTTCCCACACCTGGTCCGCACGCTGCGAGAGCAGGAATTGGGCGGGCTTATCGCCCTTAGCGGGTTGGACCATGCCGGCGCCGCAGATGAGCTGACGGGTGATGAGGAACGGCAGGAGCTCAAGGCCCAAGTCCTTGAGGACCATATGGCGGCTGATGAGATAGTTTTCGTGGCAGCCGAAGGAATTGCCAGCCGAGTCCACGTTGTTTTTAAAAAGGTACACCGCACGCGGGTGGCCCTCAGCGGCGAAAGTTTGCTCTGCTTGCTCGCCAAGCCGGTTGACAATGGCATCGCCGGCGCATTCATAGGCTAAAAGCTGGCTTAAACTATCGCACTCGGCGGTGGCTACCTCGGGGTGGGAACCGACATCGAGGTAGAGGCGGCTGGCATTGGTAGAAAAAATATTGGAGGAGGAATGCTCTTGGACAATGGGCCGGAAAAGCACGCGCGCTACCTCATCGGGGCTCAGAGTCCGTTCCTTCGAGCCCGCGCTGGTAGTTAGGCCATATTCTGTTTCAATGCCCATGATGCGTCGGGCAAAGACAGGGCGCTGGTCACTCACCCTTACTGCCCGCCCTTTTGGACATAGGAGCGCACGAATTCCTCGGCGTTATTTTCTAGTAGCCCGTCGATCTCATCGAGGAGTTCATCGGTGCCGGTTGTATTGATGCTGAGCTGCGTGGAGGTAAATTCCTCGTCGCCAGCGGAGTTATCGCCGCCATTACCGCCGGTGACCTGAGACTGGTGAGTGGACATAGGTGGGAAATCCTTTCTGTGGATCCTGCTTTAATTCGTGGTTGTTAATTACGGTACTCGGGGTGGATCTCGCTGTCAGTGAGTCTTTGGAGAAGATCCTCGACCGTGTCGGCGGCGTCAATCATCTCTCCACATTCAGCCTGAGTGAGACCAGTGGCGATATCCATGGGGACTGTGGCCCACGGTGCGTCGGTGCCCTCCCCTACTCGTACGGTGAGGCTTTGCCAGCTTGCGGCAATGATGTTCTCGCCGAATTTCTGCGTTACTCGGCCGCGGAAATAAGCGCGGGTGTCCTCCGGCGGACAGCTGGAAGCACGCTCAATTTCGGCGGCGCTAAAAAGCTGCCGCATCTGGCCTTTGCGCACTAGAGCGTGGTGAAGCGATTTGGCTGGGTCAATCTCCGCGTATTGCAGGTCTATGAGCCGCAGCTTGGGGTCGTCTGGATTGACGCCGCGGTCGAGATAGCCCTTAATCAGGCGATACTTTGCCACCCAGTCCAGCAGGTGTGCGGCCTGCATCGGGTCTTTCTCCAGTAGCGAAACTACCTCGTCCCAGGCCGCGAGGACCTTGTGATCGGTGGGTGTGCGTGGGGTGACGCGTGCGCGATATTCGGCAAGGAGCTCTAGGGCGGTGAGCTGGCGGGCGTCGGCAAGCGTGAGCCGATGCTGAAGCCTAAGATCGCGGCTCACGCGTGGGACTTCCGCCACAGCATCCTGCAGGCGGAGGTCGCTGAAGTCCACGCCCTCTTCGATGGCATCGAGCACCAGAGAGGTCATCCCCAGTTTGAGCAATGTAGACGTCTGCGACATATTCGCGTCCCCAATGATGACGTGGAGGCGGCCGAAGTCAGCATGGACCGCATGCGGCTCATCGCGGGTATTGATAATGCCGCGGTTGAGGGTGGTCTCCAGCGAGATTTCTTGCTCAATATAATCAGCGCGTTGGGAGATCTGGAAACCTGGCTCTTCACCAAACTCGCCGCGTCCCATGCGCCCGGCGCCGATGACTACCTGGCGAGCAACGAAGAAAGGGATGAGGGCCTGCGCCATGGTGTCGAAGTCCGTTTCACGGGAGTACTGATAGTTCTCATGAGAGCCATAAGAGGCGCCTTTTCCATCCACGTTATTTTTATAAAAACGCAGGGCTGGGCAGGGCTCGTGGTTGGCAAGAACGGACTTTCCTTGCGCGCTCAGCCCCGCCACGGCCGCAGCCGCTTGCAGGAGCGTGGCGTCCCCTGCGGCGTCATAAAGCGTAGCTTCCCAGGCATTAGTGCATTCCGGTGCGGAATACTCCGGGTGCGCGTGGTCAACATAAAAGCGCGCGCCATTAGCCGTGACCACATTGGCTACTCCGATGGCATTCGGGTCGACTACGGGCACCGTCTGGTAGCGCTTGAGATCAAAACCGCGGGAATCGCGCAGCGGGTGTTCCTCGGCAAAATCCCAGCGTGAGCGCGCCCCTGTGTGCATCGCGGCATAAGCTACTACCGCGTGAGTGGAAGAAATAATAGGTGAGTACTCCGGTAGCTCTGGGGTCGCAATTCCGTACTCGGTTTCGGTACCTACAATGCGGCTCATGCGCTCCTCCTTGTGGTCAATAACTCCACCCGTTCCACGCGGGCACCGGAATGGTCTTGGGAAATGATCTTGGTCCATTCCTCCGGGTTGGTGGAGGTAGGTACATATTCGGACTCGGCGCGCTCGGCTGCGATGGCATCGAGCAAGTGTTGCTTGGCGATGCCCTCGTGGTCCCCACCTGCCGCCTGCTCGCTGCCTGCACGCAACCGGAGAGCGTCCTTGATAGCCAGCTTTTTGGCCCGCGAGAGGATATTGGCAATCATTGCGCCGGAGACAAAGTCGCGGTAATGCAATATTTCCCGTTCCCCGCTGGAAAAGTGCAGCTGTACGAAGGGGCGATCGGCATAAAGCTCATCCACCGCGGCGATAATGAGTTCGTCCAACGCGCCCTGGTGCGGGACGGATTCGGTGAAGTGCCGGGCGAAAATTTCTCGGGCCCCCTGTTTATTCGGGCGGTTAACCCGGATCTTGATGTCAAGCCGGCCGGGGCGCATGATGGCGGGATCGATGAGTTCTTCGCGGTTGGTAGCGCCAATGACGATCACATTGGACAGGCTCTCAACTCCATCGAGCTCCGTGAGCAGCTGGGGAACAACCGTGGTTTCCATATCGGAGGACACACCCGAGCCACGAGTGCGGAAGATCGATTCCATCTCATCGAAGAAGATGACCACTGGCCGGTCAGCGCTGAGCTGGGCCAATTCGCGGGCCCGCTCAAAAATGAGGCGGATGCGGCGTTCCGTCTCCCCCACATACTTATTGAGCAGCTCTGGGCCCTTGATATTGAGGAAGTAGCTCGTGCCGTCGCTGCCTAATTGCTGGGCTAAAGAGTGGGCTACTGCCTTGGCAATAAGCGTCTTACCGCACCCTGGAGGGCCATACAGGAGCACGCCCTTAGGCGGCTGTAGCTCGTATTGGTGATAGAGGTCGGGATGGATAAACGGTAGCTCTACGGAATCGCGGATCTGGGAAATCTGCTCGTCCAGCCCGCCGATATCCTCATAGCGCACATCCGGGACCTCTTCCAAAGAAAGCTGGGTGACTTCAGTCTTTTCCACCTTTTCTAGTGCGATGGCAGCTTTGGGATCCACGAGTACTACCTCGCCTGCCGACACCCGGGTATCCTCGCGCAGTGCTTGGGCTAGCAGCACTACCTTTTCCTCACCAGAGGAATTTGCCACTATCAGGCGGTCTTGACTGAGGCGCTCCACCACCGTTGCTAGCTCGCCTGTACGCTCAGGCGGGCACCCTTCCACGACCACGAAGCCATCGCCCAAGCGAACCTGCTGGCCGGCCGAGAGACTGCCTGGTTCCACGTTAGGCGAGACCTTAAGCTGCATAATGCGGCCATTGGTATAGACGTCCGCGGTGGTTCCCACCTCGCTGTGGTTCGGCGAATAACCTAGAAAAACACCGTAGGTCGATGCCGGCTCAGCCAGCGCGTTGAGCTCGGCAAAAAGCTGCTCCAGCTTCACGCGCGATTCTTTTAATAAGCCCGCCAACTTCTGATTGCGGGCGGCAAGCTGGCTTACCTGCCGCTTATAGTCCGTGGCTTCATCCATGCCCACTACTCTAACGCGGCGCGGGCAGCGAAAGAGGGCACTTCCGCTTTAAATTCTGGGCGTTAAAGCGGCCCTACTTCCGGGCACGGCGCTGCGGGCGTGGTGGGGTGACACCATCGGCCAGGCGGCGAGTCCAGATGAGGAAGGCGGTGTGCGCATTCATGCGGTGCTCTGGGCGGGTAGCTAGGCCTTCGACCTTCCATTCACGCACCAGCGATTCCCATGCCTTGGGCTCAGTGAAGCACTTGAGTTCACGAATGCCTTCCATGACCTTCATTAGCTGTGGCACCGTTGCCACGTAGGTCATAAACACGCCACCTGGGATGAGGAGATCGCGCACGGTCTCCAAGTGTTCCCATGGTTCGAGCATGTCGAGGATAACGCGGTCTACCGGCCCACCCAGGTCTGCAGCGGTAACGTCTGCCAGATCACCAAGGCGCGGCGACCACCACTCCGGCTGCTCGCCAAAATATTCCTTCACGTTATCCACCGCATACTCAAGGTGATCATCGCGCACCTCATAGGAATACACATGGCCTTCTGGGCCGACGGCACGCAGCAAAGACATGGATAGCGCACCGGAACCGGCACCGGCCTCGAGCACGCGCGCGCCCATGAAAATATCGCCCTCTACCAAGATCTGTGCCGCATCCTTGGGGTAAATCACCGCGGCACCGCGCGGCATGGACAGCACATGGTCCACCATCAGGTGGCGGAACAGCAGGAAGGAGGAGCCAAGGGTGGACTCAATAACCGAACCCTCATCCATACCCACGATGTCATCGTGGTTAATTATGCCCTTGTGGGAGTGGAACTGGCCTCCCTCTTCAAGGATGACCGTGTAGTGGCGCCGCTTGGCGTCAGTAAGCTGCACGCGGTCGCCATAGGCAAAGGGGCCGGAATAAGCCATGTCTCAAGACTCCTCGAGGTTGCGATTACTATCCCACCAAGTATGCCTCAAGCGCTTGTGCAAGCCATACTTGGTCCCGCTCGCCCACCATTTCACGCGCCGAGTGCATCGACAGCATGGGCACGCCCACATCCACGGTGTCGATGCCCAAACGGGTTGCGGTGATGGGACCGATGGTCGATCCGCACGGCACGTCATTATTGCCCACAAAGCGCTGCACCGGCACGCCAGCCTTGTCGCACGCTGCTTCCCACAACGCCACTGTGGTGGCATCGGAGGCATAGCGCTGGTTGCCGTTGATCTTGGTCACTGGGCCCTTGCCGATTATCGGGTGGTGCGTGGGATCGTGCTTGTCCACGTAATTGGGATGCACCGAATGTGCCGCATCGGCCGACACACAACTCGAGCGGGAAAACATCTGGAAGCGTTCCTCCTCGTTAGCTCCCAGTGCCCGGGCCGTTCGAGTAATGACGTCCGCCAGAATAGGCCCGCCCGCACCGTAGCGGGAGCTGGAACCTACCTCTTCGTGGTCAAAGGCCATCATGACCAAAATATCCTTGCCCTGATAGTCCTTGGCAGCATTCTTCATCGCCGCCAAGGAGGCATGTACAGAAGAAAGATTATCCATGCGCCCGGCTGCAATGAACTGCTCTCCTGCCCCAAAGACCTCACCTCGGGCGGCATCGGCCGTAATCAAGTTGAAGGATGCAATATCCTGCTTGCCGACGCCCGCCTTCTCCCCCACTACCTGCAAGATCGATGCCTCTGGGTCACCGACGCTTAAGACAGGCTGCATATTGTGCTGTCGGTCTGGTTTGAACTCATCCTTGCGGTACAGGTGGATGGCCAAAGACGGCAGGCGCAGGACAGGGCCAGTATTTACCACATGCCGCGTGCCGTCCTTAGTCACAATCTGGCCAGCGACGGTCAACTCTCGGTCAAACCAGGTATGCAGTAGCGCCCCGCCGTAGACCTCTACTGCTACTTGCTGCCAGTCCGCCGCCGAAAAGTCCGGCGTGGGTTTGAGCACCAGGCCCGGCGAGTCCGTATGTGACCCCACGATGCGAAAACCAGAATTCTTATCCGCCTCCTGTGGTACATACCAAGCCGCTACCGCGCCACCGCGCACCATCACGTGGCCACCTGGTGCGGCCGACCATTCCTCACTCTCATCCTGTAGATCAAATCCCACCTCGCGCAATTGGCGGGATACCTCCTCCGCAGCGTGATAAGAGGAAGGAGAAGCGGCGATGAAATTAAGGAATTCTTCGGTATAACTCATACCTCCTAGCTTGCCACGAAACGCCCGGCGATAGGCTAGATACACCATGGCTACTTCATCGACACCCCGCCCGCTTGCCCTGTCACCCTCGCGCGCTTCCGATTACAAGCAGTGCCCACTGCTCTATCGCTTCCGGGCCATTGACAAGCTGCCCGAACCCAAAACCATTGCACAGGTCAAAGGAACCCTAGTGCATGCCGTACTGGAAGAAATGCATAAGCTACCGCGCGCAGAGCGCACCTATCCTGCCGCAGTAAAGATGATTAAGCCCTCGTGGGCAGACATGACCGCAAAGGACGCGGAACTGCTCGAGCTCGTGCCAGAAGAAGACACCTATGACTTCTTCGTTTCCGCCAGAGAACTGCTCAAAGGCTATTTCCAGATGGAAAACCCACAGGGCTTTGATTGCCAAGAAACCGAGATGTACGTCAACACAGTTCTTCCCAATGGCGTTCCCGTTCGTGGCTTCATCGACCGAGTGGATCGCGCGCCGACGGGCGAGGTCCGCGTCGTTGACTATAAAACCGGCAAGAAACCACTGCCCCGCTATTCACAAGATGCCCAATTCCAAATGCGTTTCTACGCGCTAGTCTACTGGCGCATTCTAGGCACTATCCCCCACCAGTTGCGGCTTATGTACCTCAAGGTCTTGGACTCGATGTTTCTTAGCCCAAACCGAGAGGAGCTGGAGTACTTCGAGCGCGATCTCGGCGAGTTGTGGGCCAAAATTGAAGCCGATGGGCGCGCCGGGGATTTCCGCCCCAAGCCCTCCAAGCTATGTGGCTGGTGTGCCCACCAGGATCTCTGCCCCGAATTCGGCGGCACGCCGCCGCAGTATCCAGGGTGGCCTGGTTCCGCGGCGGATAACAAGGACTAGGTCCACGCGGCCTTAGAAAAGTCCGGAGATAGTGCCGTCCTTATCGACGTCTATGTTGTTGGCCGCTGGCTTCTTTGGCAACCCCGGCATCGTCATAACATTGCCGGTAAGCACAACGATAAAGCCTGAGCCGGTGCGCGGCAGCAATTCACGGACATGCAGCGTATGGCCTTCCGGCGCACCCAATTCAGATGCATCATCGCTGAAGGAATACTGAGTCTTGGAAATGACCACGGGTAGCTTGTCCCAGCCATTGTCCTGGATGTACTTCAGATCTTTAAGCGCCTTTGCTCCATACTCCACGCGGTCGGCGCGATAAATCTCGCGAGCAATGGTCTCGATGGAGGCTTCAATTCCTTGCTGCGGATCGTAGAGCTGCTTGGCACCGCCCTGCAGGTTCTCCAGCAAGGTCTCTGCCAGCTTAGTCGCACCTGCACCGCCCTCGGACCAGACGTTGGCTTCTTCCAAGGCCACTCCAAAGTCCTTGGCCCACTGCCGCATAAACTCGCGTTCCGCCTCCGTATCCGACCAAAAGAGGTTGAGCGCTACCACTGGCTTGATACCGAATTTGCGCAGATTTTCTACGTGGCGCTCAAGGTTGACAATGCCCGCCTTGAGCGCATCTAGGTTCTCTTCCGTTAGCTTATCTTTGGCTACTCCGCCGTTGTACTTTTGCGAACGAATGGTGGCAACAACAACCGCACCGGCAACATCCAGATCGCCAAAGCGTGCCTTGATATCGACGAACTTCTCCCCGCCCAAATCGGAGCCGAAGCCAGCTTCGCTCAGGACAATATCGCCGAATTGCAGAGCGGTTTGGGTTGCTAATAGGGAGTTGCAACCGTGGGCAATATTAGCGAATGGTCCTCCGTGTACCAAGGCTGGCACCCCGCCGAGGGTCTGTACGAGGTTCGGATTAAGGGCATCACGCATCAGTGCCGTGAGCGCGCCTTCTGCGTTCAAGTCACGCGCAGTAACTGGGCGTTGATCGTAGGTGAATCCGATGGTGATATCGCCAAGACGCTTCTTCAGGTCTTCAAGATTCGTGGCCAAGCACAAAATGGCCATGATTTCAGAAGCGGCAGTAATGGTGAAACCGGTTTCAGCGGGCACGCCGTGGGCTGGGCCGCCCAGTCCAGTGACCACGTTGCGCAAGGCACGGTCGTTGACGTCCATGCATCGCTGCCACGTTACTCGTCGTGGGTCGATACCCAACGCGTTTCCTTGATGTATGTGGTTATCAATGATGGCGGCCAAGGTATTGGTTGCGGAGGTAATCGCGTGAAAATCCCCGGTGAAGTGCAGATTGATGTCCTCCATGGGCACAATCTGTGCATAGCCGCCACCAGCCGCACCGCCCTTAATGCCCATCACTGGTCCTTGGGAGGGCTCTCGCAGGGCAACTATCGCTTTCTTGCCCAATTGGTCTAGGGCATCGGTCAAGCCGATGAGAACGGTGGATTTTCCCTCGCCGGCGGGGGTGGGTGATACGCCGGTGACGAGCACCAACTGGCCCCGGTTTTCCTTGGAATAGTCAACCTTGGTGATATCTACCTTGGCTTTGGTGGTGCCGTAGGGAATCACGGCGTCGGCAGGAATGCCCGCCTTTGCTGCTATCTCTGCAATCGGCTGCAATTGGTGGGCTTGGGCAATTTCAACATCGGATGGCTGAGTAGTCATGACCTAAGCCTAACGAGCGGTTGAGTTAAATAGGGCTCATTTAGGCAAGAAAGTGAAATGGATTAAGTTGCTCGCTGATGCAGCAACCAAAAAGGCGCCCCTGAAGGGCGCCTTGGGGATGTTTTTATCTTCCTCTAGTTATAGGAGGACGAAACCGAATGCATAGCCCAAGAGGACCGAGAGCACGATGCTGACCGTACCTGGGATCAGGAATGGGTGGTTGAATACGGCCTTGCCGATACGAGTCGAGCCGGTATCGTCCATCTCCACTGCTGCCAACAAGGTTGGGTAGGTCGGCAGGATAAACAGAGCGGACACCGCCGGGAAGGCAGCGACTGCGGTAATGGGGCTTACTCCCAGGGCAAGGGCTGCCGGCATAAGGGCCTTGGTCGTAGCGGCCTGCGAGTACAGCAACGCTGCAGCGAAGAATAGCACCACTGCGAGCAGCCACGGCGAAGATTCAATGACGCTGCCAGCCATAGACTGAATATCGTCCATGTAGTGGTTGATAAGGCTGGTGCCCAGCCAAGCCACGCCTAGCACACAAATACATGCGGACATACCGGACTTGAAGACCGGCGTATTCAAAACATCTCCAGCCGGGACCTTGGTCATCATAACGATGATGGTGGCAGCGGTGAGCATGACCGTCATAATGGCTTCATTACGTGGAAGGGTCGGGTCGGCGATAAGCCCGACCTGCTCCGAGGTCAGGGTGGCCCACGCCATCACGATGACGATGGCTACCAAGAACACGAGAACAGAAGCCTTGGCACCCTTCTGCGGAGAGTAGTTCCCTGCGCCCAGTGGTTCCTTGACCAGGCCTTGTGCCTTGCGCTCCAAGTAAACCGGATCGTCCTCAAGCTCTTTGCCAAACTTATTAGCTACCCAGGCAGCTGGGAAGATAGACAAGAACGTTGCTGGGATAACGACCGCCAGTACCTGCAAATAGCCCACCCCAGTCGGCTCTAGCAGGCTAGCGAGCAACACCACGGCTGCCGAAATAGGCGAAGCACAGATTGCCATCTGAGAGGCAACTACCGCGATGGATAGCGGGCGTGAAGGACGAACCTTACCTTCTTTGGCCACCTCGACGATAACCGGCAAAGTTGAAAACGCAGTGTGCCCGGTGCCGGCGAGAACCGTCATTAGCCACGTAACAATTGGCGCGTAGAACGTGATCCGCTTTGGGTTTTTGCGCAGGAACTTCTCCGCAATGTGCACCAAATAGTCCATACCGCCAGCTCGCTGCATTGCTGCGATAGCGGCGATGACGGTCATGATGATGCCAATGACATCAAAGGGGATGTCTTCCCTAGTAATGGGAACACCGGTGAGACCAAGTGCCAACACGCCTAGGCCGCCGGCCATACCGATGCCAATTGATCCGATTCTCGCACCCAAAACGATGGCGGCGAGAACGATGACTATATGAACAATAACCATGGACGTACTCCATACGCTCTCTATGCAAACTATGGGCACGCATCTCCATAGAGAGTGCATGCCGTCCTCAACATCTTCTATTTTGCACCCGCTGTGGTGATTTATTCATTCAAATTGCCTGTTTGTGTTGATTCCCACATAAAATAAGGATTCCGCTATAAAATGACCGGTATTCTAAGGCGCATTGTCCCTGTACAGAGGGATAAAAGATGAATGTGAATAGTGCTCCTTCACCATGCACAAACCCCCGCAGCCTCCGCCTTCTTTTACTTCCATGTGAAGTAAAAGTGGCGGCAACTGCGGGGGCCTACTGCGCGGGCACTTTGCCCTGCTGCTCCAAAAGCGCTGTGGGCTTAGTCTTCGTCGATGAAGAGCTGGCCTCGGAACTCTGGGTGCATGAGGTTTTCTACGGACAGAACCTTGTTCAAGGTTGCTTCATCCAGCAGGCCCTTCTCCAGGACGAGTTCCTTGACGCCCTTGCCGGTCTCCAAGGACTCCTTAGCGATCAAATCACCATTGTGGTGGCCGATGAACGGATTCAGGTAGGTGACGATACCAATGGAGTTTTCTACGTAGGCGCGGCACACATCCGCGTTGGCGGTGATGCCCGTGACGCACTTTTCGTGCAGTGCATCGACGGCGTTGCCCATGATACGAATGGACTGGAACAGTGCTTCGCCGATGACCGGCTCCATGACGTTTAGCTGCAGCTGGCCTGCCTCAGCGGCCATGGTGACGACGTGATCATTGCCGAAGATCTTGAAGCAGGTCTGGTTGACAACCTCCGGGATAACCGGGTTTACCTTACCCGGCATGATGGAGGAGCCAGCCTGGCGGGCTGGCAGATTAATCTCAGCCAGGCCAGCGCGAGGGCCGGAGGACAGCAGGCGCAGGTCATTACAAATCTTGGCGAGCTTCATCGCTGCGCGCTTGATGGTTGCGTGCAGCAGCACGTAAGCACCACAGTCAGAGGTTGCTTCAATGAGATCGCGTGCGGTCTTCATTTCCAAGCCCGTAACCTCAGACAAGGCTGCGGTGACCTGGTGGCGGTAGCCGGCAGGAGTATTAACGCCGGTGCCAATCGCGGTTGCGCCCAGGTTGATCTCCAGCAGTCGGCGCTGAGCATCACGCAGCAATGCTTGTTCCTCGTTCAGGTTATTGGCAAAGCCCTTGAACTCATCGCCCAAGGTCATCGGAACAGCGTCCTGAAGCTGGGTACGGCCCATCTTTAGGATGTCCTGGAATTCATTGCCCTTGTCCTGGAACGCGGCGCGCAGGCCATCCATGCGCTCAATGAGGTGGTCAACCGCTGCATGCAGACCCAGGCGGAAACCGGTCGGGTAAGCATCGTTGGTGGACTGGGACATGTTCACATCATCATTGGGGTTGATGATGTCATAAGAGCCCTTCTCCTCACCAAGGTATTCCAGAGCGAGGTTGGCAACGACCTCGTTGGTATTCATGTTCAGCGAGGTACCAGCACCACCCTGGAAAACGTCCAGTGGGAACTGGTCCATGCAGCGGCCCTCTTCCAGGATCTGGTCACAAGCCCAGATGATGGCTTCGGCCTTCTTCTTAGGCAACACGTGAAGGCGACGGTTTGCCATGGCAGCCGCCTTTTTGACCTGGACCATGCCGCGAATGAAGTGCGGGATGGTGTTGATGGTCACGTAAGAAATCTGGAAGTTTTCCATAGCGCGAACGGTGTGCACACCGTAGTAAGCGTCCGCTGGAACTTCCAAAGAGCCAAGAAGGTCGGTCTCGGTGCGAGTCTTCTTGCTGGAATTCTTAGGTGCCTTCTGTTCGGCCACCTTCTGCTGTGCAGCGTGAGTGGAAGTATCAGCTTCCTTCTTCTTCACGTCCTTTGCTGCAGACTTGGTGTCCTTTTCTTCTTTCTTAGAGGACTTTGCCATGATGGCTCGGCTCCTTTGCCTGTCGAGACTTATATTCGGATGAGTAACCTCAAGCGCTAATGTTAGCCACGACTGAATCTATTTGGGCCGACCCAGAAAATTCGCTCCCCCTAAAAGCGGGCGATGCGTAAATCAGAAGCCAAGATTGCCTCCGCACCGAGTTGGGAAAGTCGGTCCATGACTTGGTTGGCGTTTTTCTTGGGAACCATCGCGCGCACCGCCACCCAGCCCTCACGCGCTAAGGGCGAGACCGTAGGACCCGTCAACCCGGGAGTAGTACCAGTGGCCTCATCGAGATTAGATTGAGCGATGTTGTAATCGATCATCAAATAGGTGCGAGCGTGCAAAATTCCCTGCATGCGGTCGAGCACCACCTGCTCTTCTTCGCTAACGTCCACCCCTGTGCGCTTGATTACTACCGCCTCGGACTCAATGATCGGCTCGCCGAACGGCGCCAACCCTTGTTGGCGCAAGGTAGTACCAGTTGACACGACATCAGCAATGACATCGGCAACGCCTAACCGGATGGAGATCTCTACCGCTCCGTCTAGCCGAATAACATCGGCCTCAATTCCATGCTCGGCAAGGTTCGCACGGACAAGATTGGGGTAAGAGGTCGCGATCCGGCGACCATCCAGTTGAGAGATATCCCACTCCTCCCCCTGCGGGGCTGCATAGCGAAAAGTAGATCCTCCAAACCCTAATGGCAGAACCTCATCAAAGCTCGCCTTTGAGTCGAGAGCTAAATCGCGACCGGTAATACCCAGATCCAAAACACCGCGGGCGACATAGATGGCGATATCTTTGGGCCTTAAGAAGAAAAACTCAACCCCGTTATCCGCATCAACCACGTTGAGTGTTTTGGAATGTCCACGCCCCTTGTAGCCGGCCTCTGTAAGAATCTCCACGGCGGATTCTGACAATGAGCCTTTGTTCGGTACAGCAATCTTTATCATGTGGATCCTTCCGTCCCGTGGGGCGCTGTTTAAAGGTAGTTGTAGATGTCTTCTGGGGTAAGCCCCCGCTTGAGCATCATGACCTGAATCCAATAGAGCAGCTGAGACATTTCTTCTGCTAGCTCAGCATCAGACTGATACTCTGCGGCGATCCACACTTCCCCGGCTTCTTCGATGATCTTTTTGCCTATGTGATGCTCGCCTTTATCCAATGCGGCAACGGTGCCAGAACCAGCGGGGCGCTGGGCAGCTTTTTCGGATAATTCAGCAAAAAGGTTCTCAAAGTTCTTCACGGCTACCTATTGTTCCACAGGTAGTTAGGGAATGTAGTAAAACCCTGAAGTCCTACCGCTATTCCGAAATCTTGCTAAACCACTCATAGACCTCGGAGGCCCGGGCACCGGCGAGGTGCCGCGAGTTGCGGAGCTGGGAGACCTCGGTGACCTCCGGCGGAACCTCCACCTCGTCATCTTCGGGCAAGCCGATGACTACACAGCCAGCATCAACTGCGGCGCGCATTCCGTTGGCGGAATCTTCAAATACCAAGCAATCTGCGGGCTTAGCTCCGATGCGGCGGGCCGCTTCGCGGTACATATCCGGTGCAGGTTTCCCGGCAGGCACTTCATCCCCGCAAATAGTATCGACAAAGTACTGCCACCCCAACGCGCTAATGGCGGCATCGGCGACGTTGCGCTCGGTATTAGTCGTCACCATCATTGGCACGCGATCCGCCTTCAGCTCATGCAGCAACGCAGGAATGCCAGGGAAAATCTCCAGCTTGCGAGCGAAAAGACCTTTGACATAGTCAAACATCCGAGCGCGGTATCGATCGCTGTCACCGGGCCGCAGTGTCACCCCCGCATTATCTGCGCAAATCCCCAAGGTCGTCTCAAAAGTCGCCCCCACAGTGGCAAGGCGCTGGGTGGGAGTTAAACGCTTCCCCAGGAGCTCCGAGAGATAGAACGTTGCCTCCGCCCAAAGCGGCTCCGAATTGGTGAGCGTGCCATCCATGTCCCAGAAAATGGCGGCGGGCTTTGTCAGACCAGAAACGGCATCGGGGTGCTGCACGAGAATAAAACTAACTTTCTCTTTAAAAAGGCTGTGGGGTGAAACCGACCATGCGCTAAGGGCACAGAAGTAAGCGCCTGGCTGCGAATATGCCGCGGGCCGGCGCTCAAAAAGCGGGAGGACAAGAACTAAAAGTCTAGTTCTGGAATGTGCGATAGAGCTTCGTCATCTGCTCCAGTTGCCGCGCAGGCATTGTAGATAAGCTCAGATAGCTCTTCCTTCTCTTCCGGCTCGAGGACAGCGTCGTGCTGGGCACGATTAAAATCGGCCAACGCACGAACGGTCTTGGACAACACGGTTACCAGCTGCGGGCCATCTGGATCATCCGGAAGGGCATCCAGCCCATCGAGCATATTCTCAAGGTGACCGCGCAGCTCCGGAAGCACGCTGGCATCAAACGGAGCCTCCCAGAACTCCTTTTCCTCCTCTTTGAGGTAATCGCCGGTGGCAAAGGACTTCAGATCACTTATGAACTCATCTACGGTGGGCTGGAAATCGGCGCGAATGCTCATGCTGTAGATACTGCCCTATCTTGGCTAAACCTGCACGCCGAGGAGTGAATTTAGTGCAGTGCGAACCAAATCGCCCGCTCCTTCTTCGTCTGTGCCTCGCTCAGCCTGCGACCACTTATCCACAGCAGCCAGCGCCGCCGGGGTATCGAGGTCATTGGCGATCGCCGCGCGCAGCTTGGCGACGACCCCTTGTGCCCCCGCCATGCTTCCTGGCGTAGCCACTGCTTCCCGCCACGCGGACAGACGGTGCTTTGCCTCTTCGAGCACTTCATCCGACCAATCCCGCTCGTCGCGGTAATGCCCAGCGAAGACGCCGAGACGGATAGCGGACGGCTCCTCGCCTGCTCCTACTAACTTGTGGACGAAGACGAGGTTGCCCAAGGACTTAGACATCTTGACCCCGTCGAGGCCGATCATGCCTGTGTGTACATAAAACTTTGCCATGCGGTCCACACCCAGGGCCGCCTCGGCGTGGGCGGCGGAAAATTCGTGGTGAGGGAACTTCAGGTCGCTGCCGCCACCTTGAATATCAAAGGTCGAACCTAAACGATTGGTGGCAATAGCGGAGCATTCAATATGCCAGCCCGGACGGCCAGGACCAAAGGGCGACTCCCAAGCGGGCTCTCCCTCGCGGTGAGCGCGCCAGATGAGTGCATCAAGTGGGTTCTTCTTTCCTGGGCGGTCTGGATCGCCGCCACGCTCGGCAAAAAAGGTCTGCATCTCTGCCGCAGAATAATTGGACTCGTATCCAAATTGCGCAGTGGCCTCGATGGAGGCGTAGATGTCTGGGTGTTCGGGATCATCTACGACGTAGGCCGCACCAGCGTCAAGAAGCTTCTGGACCATCTCCACGATTTCATCAACGGCCTCCATGGCGCCGACATAATCTTGCGGCGGAAAGACGGAGAGCAACTCCATATCGGAGCGGAAAAGGTCAGTCTGAGACGTACCAAGCTCGCGCCAATCCACGCCATCGCGTTCGGCGCGCTCAAACAGTGGATCATCGACATCGGTGATGTTTTGTACGTAGTGGACCTTCTTTCCGGCGTCCAAAAAGGCGCGGTAGATAAGGTCAAACGTCAAGTATGTCGCGGCATGGCCCAGGTGGGTGGAGTCATAGGGCGTAATGCCACACACGTACATGGTGGCGGTATCCCCTGCGACCTCTACGGGAGCGATGGTTTGATTCGCGGAATCGTACAAGCGCAGCTGCGCCGCATCACCGGGCACAGGGCGGAAAGAAGGTATTGGCCAAGATTGCATAGCCACCATAGTAACGCGGTGCTTGTTAAAGCGGCTGTAGGACTCCCAATGCCAAGAGAAGCATTACCAGTACACCAACGGGTATGCGGTATGCGGCAAACCACGAGAAGGAGTGGTTACCTACAAACTTCAGCAACCATGCAATGGAGGCGTAACCCAAGGCAAAAGCGATGCCAGTGCCAACCAAAAGCTGCAGACCGGTAGCGGATTGGCCGGCTGCGGGGGAAAAGGCGTCGGGAAGCGAGAAAAGCCCCGAAGCTAGGACTGCTGGAATGGCAAGCAAAAAGCTAAAGCGCGTGGCCACCTCGCGGTCCAGCCCTAAGAACAGACCACCAGAGATGGTGCCGCCGGAGCGAGAAACACCTGGCATGAGCGCCAGGCACTGACACAGGCCCATCACGATGGCGTCTTTCATAGTCAACTGCTCAAAGCCACGCTCTTTTTTCCCCAACTTTTCTGCGGCGATAAATACAAAAGAGAAAACAATCAGCATGGCGGCGGTGATCCACAGGTTGCGCAGGGCTCCGCGGATTGCATCTTCGAAGGCGTAGCCGATGATTCCAATAGGAATAGAGCCAACGATAACCATCCAACCCATGCGCCAGTCCTGGCCACGAGAGGATTTATCGGTCCAGCCGCGGAACCAACCGGTAAGTATCTGCCAAATCATGGGAGCAAAATAAACCAGCACCGCTAGCTCGGTGCCAAGCTGAATGACTGCGGTAAAAGATGCGCCAGCATCCTTGCCCCAAAAAAGTTCGGAAACAATGCGCAGGTGACCAGAGGAACTAACCGGAAGGAACTCGGTCAGACCTTGCACGATGGACAAAACAATGACCTGTGCCCAAGAGACGGCGTCTGTTGCGGTATTTGAAATCACCCGCTTCACACTACAGCGGAACAAGGCTTCGGGTTTTTATAACGCGCGCTGTTAGGATTAGGAGTCGTGAAATCTCAATCCGGCTCCGCACTGATCTTTTCTAGTTTGCTGGCGCTTAGCGCCACCGCACTGGCCGCCTGCCAGCCCGATGTGGGCGTGGGCGCCGATCCGGAAACCGCGGTCAAGGGCAATGCCACCCCGGCGGCCTCCCCTGTCAAGGCGGACCCGGAGGGCACCGTCGTAGACCTTAAGGAAGACATCACAGACCTTGCTGCTGTCGATAACTCGCTTGCGGTGCGCACTAAGGACCAGCTCCTTATCGGCAGCCAGAAAGAGTTTGCGGGCCATAAGGCAACTGCTTTAGACATTTCTGCGGAGTGCGGTGATCTAAGTTCATCGTCGTCGGGCTTTGTACTGGCCTGCCCGGAAAAGGTCCTGCTCATCGATCCCTCCTCCCCGGATTCTCCCGCGGAGGTCCGTATGGAGGAGGAGACTCCTGTTACTGTTGCCACCCAGCTTTCCAGCGGCGAGATCTTTGCTACCTCAGCCGATTCCAGCACCGTTGGCATTTATAAAGACGGCAAACGCGAAGGTGACATCGAGGTCGAAGCCGGCTCGGACCAGCTACTAGCCGTGCCCAATTCCACGGGTGACGATGGAGTGGTACGCATTCACCGCGAGGATTCCACCATTCAAAACGTGGATTGGACTAATGATCGCGCGGGCGGTCGACTGCGCGTTGGCCAGGGTGTAGGAAGCATCGCGGTGGGCGACAATGGCGTTGTTCTTGCCTCCGATACTGAGGGCGGACGCTTGGCTATCTACACTTCCGATGATGTCGTTCGCCTGCACCAATACGGCAACGTCAATGGCACCCCATGGGGCGTAGCTTGGGACAAGGAGCACAACCTGGCGTGGGTCAGCGCCACGGATACGAACAAGGCTCATGCCTATGAGTTAAATAAAGGTGTTCCGGAACTGCGCGGAGATATCTCTACCGTGCCAGATGCACAAAACATTGCCGTACTTAACAATGGCACCTTCGTCGCCGCCTCTGCCACCGGCCACGGCCTCCAGTTCGTGGACACCCCGCACCTGAAGAAGGAGTCTTAACACCATGACCAGCACTATCGATCGACTGCGCGCGCAGGCCTACCAAGTGGCATTGCGTGGCATGTTTCAGCTTAGCCCGGAGCGCATCCACGGAATTATCAACACCGCACTGCGTGGACTCCAGGCGGTTGGTCCGGCCAACCGGGCCTTGGCAAAGGTGCTGCCGGTCAACGATCCGGTGCTCCGCCAAGAGGTCTTTGGCGTAGAGTTTCCCCGCCCACTGGGACTAGCCGCTGGGTTTGATAAGAATGCCGCCGCTGCTGATACCTGGTCCCCGATTGGCTTCGGCTTCGCGGAGTTGGGCACCGTCACCGCCCAAGCACAGCCGGGAAATCCTGCACCGCGACTTTTTCGCCTAAAGGCCGATAAGGCCATCTTGAACCGCATGGGGTTTAACAATGAAGGCGCAGCGGCCGCTGCAGAAAACCTCCGCAAGCGCCGCTACAGCGATGTTATTGGCATCAATATTGGCAAGACTAAAGTCACCCCTGCCGAGCACGCTGTGGAAGATTACCGCCGCTCTGCTTCCGTATTGGGCGACTTGGCTGACTTCCTTGTAGTCAACGTTTCCTCGCCGAATACCCCGGGCCTGCGCGACCTACAAGCAGTGGAGTCGCTGCGACCCATTCTTTCTGCCGTGCAAGAGTGCACCGCCGTTCCAGTGTTGGTCAAAATCGCTCCCGATCTTTCGGATTCCGACGTAGATGCAGTGGCAGACCTAGCCCTTGAACTCGGTCTCGACGGTATCGTAGCGACCAATACCACCATTTCCCGCGAGGGGCTCAAGACCCCTCCTGCCGAGGTAGCGGAAATGGGGGCCGGTGGCGTATCTGGTCCCCCGGTAGCCGAGCGCTCTCTGGAGGTGCTGCGCCGTCTCAATGAGCGTGTCGGCGGCCAGCTCACCCTCATCTCCGTCGGGGGCATCTCCACGCCGGAGCAGGCGTGGGAACGCATCACTTCCGGCGCTTCCTTGTTGCAGGGCTACACCGGCCTCATCTATGGCGGTCCAGATTGGATCCGCGATATCCACCGTGGCATTGCCGCCCAAATCCGCGCCCACGGCTTGCGCAATATTTCCCAAGCGGTTGGCTCTGGCCTGCCATGGAAACCCGTGGATTAATCCCTATAGAGACTCTTGGTTGAACAAGAAAGTCCGCCCCCACCTGCTCTACCCTAAGCAGCTGGGGGCGGACTTTCATTGATTAAACACGGTACTGGCTAGGCTTGCGCCATAGCGCTGCGCCTGAGAATAAGTGCGCACAGGACTGCGAAGCCGGCGTAGAACACCACCCAAAACTGCGCTTGGGTGAATAAAATCCCGCCGGGTAAGAAGCGGCTCGCCGCAATGACTACGATCGCAACCACTAATGCCACAACCTGGGCGCGGCTTCCCGCCTGGCTTCTACTCATGGTACTAAAGGCCCCGACGAGGAACGCGGCGGCAACAATAGCCACCTTCGAATACGTCCATGCGAAGTCGGCTCCCCAGCCATCCGAAAAGACAGAGATTAGCGCGAAGAGAGCCAGCACGAATGCGACCACCATGAAGGTGCCGCCGACCCGCAGGGTCGCCGAAGGGCTAGCCTGCGATGCACTAGAGCTACTTGCCGTTACTTTGCCTCGCACCAGCCCCACAAAATGGAACGGCCGAGCGCGTGGAAATGCAGGTTGAAACCGAGCACAGTCGGGGTTGCATCTGGGTCGATATCGAGCTTCTCCACGTCTACTGCATGGACTGCGTACAGATAGCGGTGAGGTGCGTGACCTGCAGGCGGGTTAGCGCCATAGTAGGTGCGCTCGCCCGAATCGTTGCGCAAGCTAATAACACCGTCAATGCCCAGGTCTTCTGCAGCACCAGCATTGGTAGGCAACTCGCTTACCTCAACGGGGATATTGAAGGCCGCCCAGTGCCAGAAACCAGAAGCGGTGGGAGCATCCGGGTCGAAACAGGTCACAGCCAGGGACTTAGTGCCTTCAGGCAAACCGGACCACGCAAGTTGAGGGGAAACGCTTTCCGGAGCGCGAAGCTTTTCTTGCAGCTCATCGCCTTCGACCACGTCGGTGGAAGAAAGAACAAAGGAAGGAACATCACGCAGCGGTGCGTAGGGATCTGGTCCAGGGAAGCGGGAGTCATCTGCATAAGAAGTCATAGACCCATTTGTACCCCACCTCACAAGGTGATGTCGATGTGGTGTAACCGCACGCCATGGTCGCACTACAGTCGTACCCCAGTACGACGCTTAGGCAGGATTACACCCATGTATTTCACCGCCCTTCACGCATGGACTTTTCGGCGCCCTACGCTGGCGATTTGTAAAGCACACCCCACGCAAGATACAGTATCGGAGTGCCCAGCCGAGAGGCTGACAAACACCCTGCCCGGGTGGCGGAATGGCAGACGCGCTAGCTTGAGGTGCTAGTGTCCTATTAACGGACGTGGGGGTTCAAGTCCCCCCTCGGGCACAGACTTCCGGCGGCTACCACGAGGTAGCCGCCGGATTTTTCTATCCTGCACTCCCTCAAGGACTACGATTTCCCCATGACCACATTTCTGAGTTGGGTGCGCAATTTCGGCCACTTCCTGCTTTCGCTCGCTCGGTCCGCTTGGCGCTCAATCCAGCGGTGGACCGTGCAGCGGTGGATAGCCGTTCTCGCTGCAGTAATCGCCCTCCTCGCCGTGCTTTATTTCTACGATCTGCCGGATGTGGCTCACCTGCGTGATGCCTCCACCCGATTTGGCGCATGGTCCCCTTTCATCTTCACCCTAGGTTATGTCATATTTACCCAGTTTCCCTTTCCTCGAACGTTCTGGACGGTAGCCGCAGGACTCTTATTTGGCCCGTGGAAGGGACTCGCGCTTTCCCTGTGCGCCTTGACGGTATCAGCGGCTTTGTCCTTTCTTATCGTCCGCAAGCTCCTCGGAGCCTGGATCCGCCCGCACCTGACCCATCCCGCAGTGTTCACAATCAACGCGCATCTCGAGCGGCGCGGGTGGCTGGCCATCGCTTCCCTCCGGATGGTAGCCGGCGTCCCGTTTAGCCTCCTGAACTACGTTGCTGCCCTTACTCCGGTAAAGCTCAGCCACTTCACCTTGGCCACCCTTGTCGGTTCTATTCCTACTACGGCTTTGGGCGTGTTCTTCGGCGATACCCTCACCGGACATACCTCTCCCGGCATCGTCCTCGCTATGGTGGTTTTCGCTGCGATTGGAGCGAGCGGGCTTTATATGGATTCGCGGCTTCCCACTCGCCCTTAAGTCAAGTTCGAGCGGTAGACTATTTCGCATTAGGTTCTTAGAGGGAGGTTTTCCATGCTTGCTGTCCACGCCCGCTACCGTGGCCGTTCCGTGCGTCGTGCAGAGTTGGTCCAGCGTTCTGCGTCGGCCCTATCAACTCTTTCTGGCGTTGGAGAGTTCCATGTGCTTGGCGTGGAAGATATTTGCGCCGTAGTTGATTCAGCAACGGCCGTCTGCGACGTCGTCATGGCCTTGCTTGCCGACGGCGACTGGGCCATCGGCATCGGTATAAGCCCCGGCAACCAAGAAGATGAGGAGGGGGCACGCCAAATAGCTACCGCCGCGTTGCGGAAGTCCGCCCGTATGGGCCAGGTCTACGCCAAGATCAACAAGCGTGGCCGCGCTTCCGAGGCAAGCGATATCGCGGCCACCTTTGCCCTGCTGGGATATGTTTTGCACAAGCGCACTATCGAGGGGCGCGAGGCTACCTCACTCGTGCGTGCTGGGCTGAACCAAAATGAGGCCGCCGAAGAGCTAGGGATTTCTAAACAAGCCATGTCGCAGCGCCTCCAGGCGGCCGGCTGGAGCGCGGAGTTGGCTGGATGGCAGTTGGCCGTCAACCTGATTGAACGCGCGAATCTTACCCAGCCTTAGAGCAAATCAGACTTGCTCAGTTCGGGCGTCGTAACGAAGTCCACGAGCCGCTCCACCGCGCCAATCAGACTGGAATCTAAGTCACGGAAAGAATGCACGGCGTTATACACATGACGCCAACCGTCCTTAGGGTCGCTCCACCCCACGCGCCTGCACATTCCGGTCTTCCAGTCCTCGCCATAAGGTACTTCTGGCCATGCACGCAATCCCACGCGCTGCGGCTTCACCGCTGCCCAAATATCGATGAATGGATGACCAGTGACTAGGACATGCTCTCCCACGGTTTCCGTTAACCGGGTTTCCTTGGAACCTTGAACGAGGTGGTCAGCCAACACACCTACCCTGCGGCCGGGTCCGGGCTGAAATTCCGCCAAGCGGTCTTCCAAATTGTCCAGGCCTTCAAGGTATTCCACCACTACGCCTTCCACGCGTAGGTCGTGGCCCCACACCTTTTCCACAATAGCGGCGTCGTGGACACCTTCCACCCAAATGCGCGAGGGCGCGGCGACCTTAGCCTCCACGTTTTCTACGCGGCGGGAACCGGAGTTGGACTTGCGGGGTGCCTGCTTTTCGACGTACCGGGTAAGCGTAACCGGCTTACCCTCCACTAGGAACCCGCCTTTGACCAAATTAAAAACGCGTTCCACACCGTGGCGATCCTCAAGGCGAACTACCTCACCGAAAACGGTCTTATCCACCCCCATGACAGCACCCACAAATTCGTCACCACGTACTTCCACTACCATTCCGGGCTCAGCTGGCACCTCAGGATATTGACGCGGCTTCGACCGCGAGTGGCCAGCAAATATGTCTCCGCCATAAGGATCAAAACTCATGGCCCGTTAGTCTATCTATTAGACTGGCTCGTCATGGATATGCGCGCCGAAGTATGGTCACCTTTACAAAACACCGCTGTCTGGCTGGGCTCGTGGCTGTGGGGACACGAAACCACCGATGATTTGCTAGATGCTCTTAAAGAACTGGGCGGGCGTCCGGAGAGTGTGGATGAAGCACCGTTCGTCGATGTGCTAGCGATGCTGCGCGCAGAGACCGCTGAACTTACCGCGAAGCGCGGTGAGCGCGCGGAACCCGTTGTACGCCTCGCGCTTTCCGGGCCGGGAGAGCCCCCTGCCCTACCCGCAGGATCGGAGTCCTATCACGCAGCTATCCAAAGTTCCGCCGGAGCAATCATAGTTCGCACCAATAATCCCACGCGCAACTTAGTCCTCATACCTCATATCCACCACAGCCACACCGCGTGGCAGGTGATCGTCGAAAAGCAACAGCTCCCCGCCCCCGCCTGGCTGAGCCCTGGGGAAGCCGACGCACTGCTTGCTCAAGCAACCAATGAATCCGCTGACCTTATCGCCGCAACTGGGTATAGCACTGAAGCGCTGCCCAACCCCCGCCTCACCGTGGGAACTTTAAGCGACTTTTATGACACCCCCGGCCTTCCCCAATCAACGCCGGCCCGAGCAGCCAAACTCTTCACCCGCGCCGACCGAGTGGCCGCGATCATCGAAACGGTTACCGACCGCATCAACGATCACAGCCTTGACCCGCAGTTACTCCGCTTGTGGCGCCACATCCGGCAGGCCCGCATGACGGGCGTTGCCTATGCACTCGGGGAGTTCGCGCGTTAAAGAGACCAAATATCGCAACATCCCGCGGCACACGGCGCACCATTGAGCGTGCACCCTTGCACGGTCACCTGCCCGCTGGTTTCCTTCTCGCGGCCATGCTCCAGCTCTTCTATAAGGTCAACCACCATTTCTGCAAACCGAGGGGTCGGGCCTGCAGTACGGGTACGCACGACCCTGACCCCCATATCCTCGGCCGCCTTCTGCAGCTCGGAATCGAGATCCCAAATAACCTCCATATGGTCGGAGATGAAACCAATTGGGCAAACCACAACCGTGTCGACGCCTTCGTTGTGGTGAATCTCAGTGGTGTGATCAACAATGTCGGGCTCTAGCCACGGAGTGCGTGGATTGCCTGAGCGTGACTGCCATACAAGGTCATAATCGGAAATACCGGCCTGCAACGCCACCAACCGCGCCGCCTCGGCCACCTGGCGGGAGTAGAGGTTTTTATCGCCTTCCGCGCCGCCAACGTTATCGTGCGCAACCGGGACAGAATGCGCGGTGAACAAAAGCCGGGTAGTCCGCTTCTTATCAGCTGAAACTTGTTCCCAGACCTCCGTTACGGCAGTGGCCATTTCGGCCACAAATTTCGGATGATCAAAGAATTGACGAATCTTCGTAAATTCAATCTCCGGCAGGCCTTGCTGCGCGAGATGTTCGCGCATGCGCTGAATATCTTCGTCATATTGCCGGCACGCGGAGTACCCACCCCATGCGGAGGTGGCAAACACAGCTACTTTACGGATACCGTCCCGAGACATCTGTTCTGCGGTCTCGTTGGCAAAGGGATGCCAATTCCGGTTGCCGAAATAAACCGGTAGATTATGTCCGCGTTTTTTCAGCTCACCTTGGACATGTTCGATAATTTCACGGTTGAGCGCATTGAGCGGACTTACGCCTCCGAAGTGATAATAGTGCTCACCCACTACTTCAAGCCGTTCGCGAGGAATGCCTCGACCACGGGTAACGTTCTCCAAAAACGGAACGACCTCCTCGTTTCCTTCCGGGCCACCGAAAGAAAGGACGAGGAGGGCGTCGAAGTTTTGGGCATTCTGTTGTGCGTCAGTCATGCCCTAAACAATACCAACCAAAAGTTGGAGATTAGAGAAGGCGCACGACGTCGGGAGTAGCGCCACCCCAGCGAACTGGAACTACTGAAACAGTCTGACCAGACTGTGGCGCCTCAATCATTTGGCCGTCACCTAGGTAGATAGCTACGTGCTGGTTGCCACCAGGACCGTAGAAGATAAGGTCACCGCGCTTCGCGTTGTCGCGAGGAACCTTCTTGCCCTGCTGGTACTGTGCGCCAGTGTAGTGAGGCAGGTCCAGGCCAGCTGCCGCGTAGGCGTACTTTACGAGGCCAGAGCAATCGAAGCCCGACTGGTTGAAATCACCGAAAGAGTCAGCCACTCCGCCATCTCGGAGCCCACCGGTAGGACCATTGTTATCGCCGCCGCCCCAAACATAAGGCACACCAACCTGAGATTCAGCACGGGAAATGACGGCCTCAATCTGAGCATCACGCCCAGCATCTGCGCCCGCAATAGCATCGTCAGACTCCGTCACCTCGTCCACCTCAGGCGCATCAGCGCTAGCAGCGGGTGCAGTGTTCGGGCTTCCCAATCCAAGCAAGTCAGATGAGCCCTGCATGAGGGTGCGCACATCGTCCTCATCAACTGCAGCAGCGATATCATTCGCAAGTCCGAGCGCATCATCTACAGAGGACCCAGTTGCGAAGTCGACGTTCTGAAACCTCGGGGTAGCACCCTGATTGAGGGCGTTTCCAAATTCAGCTTCCGGAGCGGTACCACCCTGGTTGATAGCGCCTCGCTCTTCCGAATTATTGGACGCGTTCGGGCCAGCAGAAACCTGCGGGACCCCCTCCCCAACAACCTCATCGGTAAAGTTTTCTGACTTGATTTCTTCGGTCAAGTTTTCAGGGTTGACCGTCGCGGCGTCGGAAGCCTTTTGATTGTCAAGCTCATTAACTGGATTTAGGCCGGTATCAAGCGTGTCCTGCTGAGAGAGCTGAAGACCGCTTTCGTTTGCCTCCTGGGATTCCGCTCCCTGCTGGCGAGCAAAAGTTGCCTCCGCAAACCGTTGGGTAGCGTTCAGTCGAGCCTCATCTTGTGCTAACTCTCGACGCTCTTGCACCACACGATTCTCGGCGTCTCGCTTGTCTTTGTCTGCCTGATCCAACTCGCCCTGCAGGCTAGCAAGGTACTCTTCATTCGCCCCTGGATCGTCGCTAACTTGTTCCATTTGGCTCTGGATCCGAGCGATACGATCCTCGGCTGCAGCGACATCAGCTTCCGCTCGACTTAGCTCTGCACGCGAAGCCTCAACAGCCCCCTGCAAAGAGTCTGCGTTGTTAACCGCGCGGTCAATTGCCGCACGCTCTGAGTCGTGTGCTTGGATTACACCAGCATTGTCCGCCGGTGAATCATCGGCGCCTGCTGGCGCTACGGTAGAAAGAGTTGATACGGCTGCGGTACCTACTACCGCAGCAAGGAAAGCGCGAACATGTCGAATGCGCGGAAGGCGAATGGTGGCCACTGAAATACTCCTAGATTGGACCCACACAGTTCCTTTAAGAAGTGCCCATCACCGCTTCCGGGCATAGGAATGCCCGGGCTCCCCGCCTGCCTATTTCGCACAAACGCAGGCGTTATCGCATGTCTAACCGGGGTAACTAGAAAATCGCCTCGAGACGATAAAGATAGGTACGCGAAGCTATTCTCAAGCGCCCGTAGACACTAGAGGGGTAAATGGTTATGGACTGCCTCAATTGGCTGAGACTTCACTCCGGGCGTGTTGTTTCTATGGACCACCCAACAGTCCAGGGACTTTTCGTGCTGTAACTGGAAAACCTGACCATTATCGCTTTCCAGCCGACTGCCTTAAATCGCTACTGTTTCCCCACAACAGCGAAAATCAGACACCTTTGGATCCGGCTGAATTGATTAAAAGCCTACTCGCCCAAAATCAACAGGCTGGCGCAAAAGGTCTACACATATCCTTTGTTCACATGTTCACAGCAGAAATTCCCATGACTGCGAAGTCCACATTCTCGTTCGCGATATTTGCGACATACGTTCCAGGATGCGTTTTACAACCCAAGATTCCGCATGCCCCGATCACGTTCTATTGCACTGAGCGCCGTGAGAACTGCTCTACGGGTTCTGGCATGACTCGCCGCGGCGCCGGCTGACTTTGTTAAAAGGTCTAGCCCCTTAACAATCCTGAGCCGTCGAGGGCAAGCAGCCACAAACCATGAACAGGCCACACGAAGCTGGCCCTGGCGGAGTGAACAGGAGTTCCTAGACCCAAAACCCTATGGACCTATCCGTGCACCCCTTTCGTGGCTCTGAGCTTCGCGCTCTGCCCTATCGAAAGATTCGCACCAAAAGTTCCACACGGTGGAGTTCTAATGAACCCGTCTCACCTCATAAACGGAAGGTGGGTTGATGTTTAATTTTTTCGAACATTGCAATCGCTCAAGTTTTTAACTTGCATCCCCAACCTCTTTCGATGGAGCCCGGTTCATTGACTTCCAAGAACGGCCACTCGATGTTCCATCATTCGCTCGAGGCGTGCTTCCCCACATACCCGTGCGAGTTCTCTCGTGACAGTCAAGGCTAAGCCCATGAACCCAGGAAGCAAGAAATGTCCCCTGAGTCGACATCCGAACCTTACGTCACGACACGCCCGCTTCGCACAATTTTCCCGCAATTCACGTGAGTCAAGTTAATTCACATGACTCAACATGAGCACCTAACCTGCAATGATTTTGTTACCATCCCGTTATTGTGATTTTAATCACACGGCACCTGGATGGACACACGCTTCAAACCGGCCCCTGTGGACAGCATGGAAGCAAACCGACCACTCCCCTACCCCGAGTCAACCCCTAAGGGTTTACTTTGCCCCTCCCCTGCCCTTCCCGTACCTTTCACCGACACCCCTAATCGTTTTGTCATCGGATACGGGCCCTGCTTCGGCACCCAATTTTAGACGCCTTCAGCACTCCTACGGATAAACGAGACAGCAACTTGTTCATCGCCGCCCGGCACCTCTACCCCACCCCCTGGTGGTCTTTACGTAAATTACTTTCCTCCTAAAACGGTTCGCAAAAGTTTCAGCTACTTATCTAAAACTTTTTCGAACAAACCTATTTTCCTACAGTCTCCACCTTGTTCAAGAGGCGTTACTTGGAATCTCGGATCCAGCGCTCAATGTCGAGGCGCCCTGCCTTTCATACCCCTGGGGTCCGCTTACAGCCCTTCAGACTTGCGTCGGCTTGCCACCATAAAAGAGCTAACCAAGACAAGCACAGCAATCACAGCAACCGCTCCCACGACTGTTGCCACCGGGAAGCTGATTTGGTCTAGTCCTCCGTAGTACTTAGTCAGAAGGTCCACCTGGTCAAGCCCGGGCGGCAGTTGCGCCTGTACTGACTCAATATCGGCTCGACTATAAGTATCACTAACCGAAGAGACATGTTGTGGGGTCTGGACAATGACCGTGTTCAACCCCGTGGCATCTTGAAGCTCTTGGGCAATGTCGCGGACGTCGGGGGTCCGAACATCGATTACATCAACTACGGCCACGCCGTCGCCGTCCCGCAACCCCTTGCTCACATCCGCATTGAGTGTGGCATTGTGACTAAGCGCCGCGGCCGTATAGGCCACCCCATCCTCTTTGAGCTGATTCGCCAAGTCAGATATATCTACCCCTGCGGGAACCATGCGAATCCCTTCCTTATATATAGGGCCACTAAACTACTTCTCCCCCAAGATACGGGCAGCTAGAAGCGACCCAACTCCTCAACTCGCCGGTTTTCCCTAAAAGGTGAAACAGAACGCTTGTACTGTTACAATGGCAGCGACCGAAGGTTTTAGCCTCTACAATATCTAGGTGAACCATCGCGTTCTTTGTCGCCTTCAGCACTGCGGGCCCCATGGTCGCGTCCTGTCACATTAGTGACCGAAGACGCAGAGCACCGCCCCGCGGTAACGACAGACGACGAGTACCAAACAGAACACACTGTTTATCAACAAGGAATGGAGCTCCCTGTGACTGAAAGCTTGAACTCCTTCGAGGCCAAGAAGACCCTTGACGTCAACGGCAAGTCTTATGACTACTTTGACATCAACACCGTCTCCGGCTTGGAGAAGTTGCCTTACTCCCTCAAGGTGCTAGCAGAGAACCTGCTGCGCAATGAGGACGGCAAGAACGTAACCAAGGACCACATCAACGCCCTGGCAAACTGGGACCCGGAAGCGGAGCCAGACACCGAAATCCAGTTCACCCCAGCACGCGTGCTCATGCAGGACTTCACCGGCGTTCCTTGCGTTGTTGACCTTGCCACCATGCGTGAGGCGGTCTCTGCCTTGGGTGGTACCCCGGATCAGGTCAACCCGCTCAACCCAGCCGAGATGGTTATTGACCACTCCGTCATCGTTGAGGCCTTTGGCTCCACCGATGCACTGGAAAAGAACGTCGAAATTGAGTACCAGCGCAACGAAGAGCGCTACCAGTTCCTTCGCTGGGGTGCTGAGAACTTCTCCAACTTCCGCGTTGTACCTCCAGGAACCGGCATCGTCCACCAGGTAAATATCGAGTACCTGTCCCGCGTTGTATTCGACAACGAGGGCCTTGCTTACCCTGATACCTGTATCGGTACCGACTCCCACACCACCATGGAAAACGGCCTAGGTATTCTTGGCTGGGGCGTCGGCGGCATCGAGGCAGAGGCTGCGATGCTCGGCCAGCCGGTATCCATGCTCATCCCGAAGGTCGTTGGCTTCAAGCTGACCGGCGAGATTCCAACCGGTGTTACCGCAACCGACGTTGTACTTACCATCACTGAGATGCTGCGCGAGCACGGCGTTGTCCAGAAGTTCGTAGAGTTCTACGGCAACGGCGTCAAGTCCGTTCCGCTGGCTAACCGCGCCACCATCGGCAACATGTCCCCTGAGTTCGGTTCCACCGCGGCGATCTTCCCAATTGATGAGGAGACCACCAAGTACCTCGAGCTCACCGGCCGCCCACAGGAGCAGATCGACCGCGTTGAAGCATACGCCAAGGCGCAGGGAATGTGGCTGGAAGAGGATGCCCCGGAGGCAAAGTACTCCGAGTACCTCGAGCTGGACCTGTCCACCGTTGTTCCTTCCATTGCTGGTCCAAAGCGCCCGCAGGACCGTATCCTGCTGACCGAGGCCAAGGAGCAGTTCCGCAAGGATTTGGCTAACTACACCACCGACGAGGTTTGCGTCGATGAAACCTCTGTTGAGGCAAAGCGCATGTCCGCAGAAGGCGGCGCTCCGGAATTGGAGGACGTCACCGGCGGTTTGAATAAGGCCCGCGAGGGCCACGGCGAGTCCTCCGCTATTGGTGCAAAGGGCCGTCACTCCAACCCGATTACCGTTGAGTCCCAGAATGGTGGCGAGTTCACCTTGGACCACGGCATGGTCGCTATCGCCTCCATCACCTCCTGCACGAACACCTCCAACCCATCCGTGATGGTGGGCGCAGGTCTTATTGCCCGCAAGGCAGCAGAAAAGGGCCTCCAGTCCAAGCCGTGGGTTAAGACCATCTGTGCCCCTGGTTCCCAGGTTGTTGATGGTTACTTCCAGCGTGCAGACCTCTGGAAGGACCTCGAGGCAATGGGCTTCTACCTCTCCGGCTTCGGTTGCACCACCTGTATCGGTAACTCCGGCCCATTGCCGGATGAGGTATCTGCAGCCATCAATGAGAATGACCTAGCTGCCACCGCGGTTCTTTCCGGTAACCGCAACTTCGAGGGTCGTATCTCCCCAGACGTCAAGATGAACTACTTGGCCTCCCCAATCATGGTCATCGCCTACGCCATTGCCGGCACCATGGACTTTGACTTTGATGCACAGCCACTGGGTCAGGATATGGAAGGCAACGATGTCTACCTGAAGGACATCTGGCCATCCCCGCAGGAGATTGAGGACACCATTCAGTCCGCTATCTCCCGCGAGATGTACGAGGCTGACTACGCCGACGTCTTTAAGGGCGACGAGGCTTGGCGCAACTTGGACGTGCCGGAAGGTGAGACCTTCAAGTGGGATGAGGATTCCACCTACATCCGCAAGGCTCCTTACTTCGATGGCATGCCTACCGAGCCAAACCCGGTTGAGGACATCAAGGGCGCTCGCGTTCTTGCGAAGCTGGGTGACTCCGTCACCACCGACCACATCTCCCCTGCTTCCGCTATTAAGCCGGGCACCCCGGCTGCGCAGTACCTTGATGAAAACGGCGTTGCACGCAAGGACTACAACTCCCTGGGCTCTCGCCGTGGTAACCACGAGGTCATGATGCGCGGTACCTTTGCGAATATTCGCCTGGCTAACCAGCTGGTCGATGTCACTGGTGGCTACACCCGTGACTTTACCCAGGAAGGCGGCCCACAGGCCTTCATCTTCGATGCTTGCCAGAACTACAAGGAAGCCGGCATTCCACTGGTAGTCATCGCTGGTAAGGAGTACGGCACTGGTTCCTCCCGTGACTGGGCTGCAAAGGGCACCAACCTGCTTGGCGTAAAGGCTGTAATCACTGAGTCCTTCGAGCGCATCCACCGTTCCAACCTGATCGGCATGGGCGTTATCCCACTGCAGTTCCCACAGGGCGAGTCCCACGAGTCCTTGGGGCTGGATGGCACTGAAACCTTCGATATTGAGGGCATCACCGCCTTCAATGAAGGCTCCATCCCGAAGACCGTCCACGTCACCGCCACTAAGGAGTCCGGCGACACCGTCGAGTTTGACGCTGACGTCCGCATTGACACCCCGGGTGAGGCTGACTACTTCCGCCACGGCGGCATCCTGCAGTACGTCCTGCGCCAGATGGTCAAGAGCTAGGCGCTTTTCGCACAATCCTTAAGCCCCTGAAGGGGCTAAGGGCCTAGGTTCGGTCGATAACGCGGGGTTGCACCGCCCTCCCCAGTAGAGGGCGCTGCGGCCCCGCGTTTCGTCGCATAGATTTTATTCTTATTCAAAATTACTGATTTATTATTCTTTAGACGTTCCCCATTAAGGAGAGTTGCCTACTATGCCAATCGTCAGCGAATCTGAACTCAGCCGCCGTCGGCACGACATTCTCGTAGGCGCTCGCCGGTGTTTTGCAGAGCACGGGTACGAGGGAGCTACAGTTCGTCTACTAGAACAGGCAACGGGCAAGTCCCGCGGCGCAATCTTTCACCACTTCGGTGACAAAGAGTCTCTCTTTCTTGCATTGGCGCAAGAAGATGCCGCCCGTCAGGCCGAGGTCGTAGCCCACAATGGCTTGGTTGAGGTTATGCGTGAGATGCTCCAGCATCCTGAGCGTCACGATTGGCTAGCCACTCGCTTGGAAATCACTTCCCTCCTCCGCACTGATCCTTCCTTCGCCGCTAGGTGGAAGGAAAACCAGTCGGTTCGTGGCGAGGCCGTGCGCGCACGCTTGGCGTCCAATGCGGACAAGGGCCGCCTGCGCGATGATGTTAATATCGACACCTTGGCTATCTATCTAGAGGTGTTTATGGATGGGTTCATCAACCGGCTCGCCTTGGGCGAAACCGCAGAGCTGGAAAAAGTCCTTGACTTAGTAGAGCAATCTATCCGTGGCGGTCAGGCGGATCTGTCTTAATCCCGTCTGAACAGTCCTGCTCCCGGCTGCTTGTTACTTGAAACGCGCAATAGCCGGGAGCTTTTCGCATGTGCTCAGCGGTGCGGTGACGGTAATTTCTTTTCCGTGACTTGGGCGTAGGTCGATATTTCCGCCACAAACTGCGGATCATGGCAAGTAACCACTAAGGCACTGCCGGACTGTAATCCGTAGTGGATTAGTTGGTGCATAAGCCATCGGTCCGCGGCGGAAAGCAAGGTATCTGGCTCGTCGAGCAGCACCTTCTGGCGGTGCTGCCCAATAACGTGGGCCACTTGCGCAAGCCGCAGGCGTGATGATGACAAATCTAAGGGATGATCAGCAGGATTTAATCCCAGCAGGTTGCGCAAAGCTTCATTGGGTACAAATTCCTCCACTGTGGAAAATGCCGCCTGGTCAAACGGCGACTGCATAGCAAGGGCGGGAAGATTTCGTACAACTCCCCCGCCATCAAGCCCGGCGGCGGCGCGCAAGAGCGACGTTTTACCGCTACCATTATTGCCGCGCAACCATGTCACCCCGGCTTCCACGGTGGGGATTTCTACGGGGCCGACGCTAAAAGTTGTTCCGGTGGGCTGGGAAAATTGCCACCACCTTTTCTTCTTTGGTCCTCGCTGGGCAATTAGCGGGCCTATGCTCCCCTGCCGCCCGCGCGCATATACCCGCGGCAGGTTGAGGGGTGCTACGAGTGGTTCTGTTCCTATGATTTCTCCGCCTAGCTCTGGCCAGGTAGTACTCGAGACGGCAATAACGCAGGTATGCGGCATTGCCTGCAGAAGGTTAATCACTTGTGCGCGCGACTCTGAATCGAGGCCAGCTGCGGGTTCACAAATGATCATGATCGCAGGCTCGCGGATGGCCACACAGGCTGCGGCTAATCTGCGAGTTTGGCCGCCAGACAGCTGCGCGGGGTCATGTTCACAGTAGGCCGAAAGGCCCACTGCGCTAAGCATATGGTCCCCGCGGACTTGCATCTCCTCCGCAGGCACACCCGCGTTTTCCAGGCCTAGTACTACTTCTTCAATGCAGGACTCGCGCAGGAAACTAATTTGTGCGGAAGCATCCGTGCCGATGATTGCTGCGGTGGACAGAGATTCCGCTAGCTGCGCCGCAACATCTTCCACTGCTTTATCAGGATCGACGAGAACCTGAACGATGGTCCCAGGGGTGGGGCGAAGGTGGGCTAGATCCATCTAGCAATCACCACCGCAAGGCACACTAGCGGGATAAGGAAGCGTAAGACTCGGGACAACCTGGAATCGGCAACGGGCCGCAATAAGCTGCGTTTCCCTTCCTGGTCGAACCCGATGGCGGCCAGGGCTTGGCCGCGTTGAGTTCCTTGGATGAGGAGGCGAGCGATGACAGGAATAATGACGCGAGAGATGGTATTGCGCCAGGTTATGGTGATTCCGGCTAATTGGTTGGCTTCACGGACGCATCGCCAGGCATGCGCACCTTGGGGCAAGGTCTGTAGGGAGGAACCAACCACATACGCGACCTTGTGTCCGACGCGGGAGACTTGCAGCCATTTGGCGATATCCGCGATGCGCAGCGCCGCCATTGCCGCGATGAAGCAGGCCATGAGCGCACAGAAGCGGAGGCTGAGGCTACCGGCGAGTATTAGGCCGTCGGCAGTAAGCAGAGGCGCAACTGGGGTGTCACCGTAGGGAGCATGAATGACCAGCATGGAAAGGGCCGCGGGCACGCTCAGTGCAATCGTAGTCAAAATCACGGAGGCGTTGCGGGTAGATACAGTACCGCAGGCAAGGGCAACGAGCATGACGCTTGCCGACGCCACTGGGGTGTTTAGCGCCAAGGTAAGAAGCCAGCCGCAGGCCGCAATGGTGACGACGGTGGCAGGATGGAGGCGGCTCATCAGCGTGGTTGCAGCGATTCACGGGTGCGTTGCGGCAAAGCTTTTACCGCTGCCCAGACGATGAGGAAAACCAGCGTTTTATCCAGGGGATCTGAGATGAAGGACTGCAGGGTAACCGAGGCGATAAGGGAATTGCCCAGCTCGCGAAAGAGCGAGACAACCGCGCCCGTACCAAGACCCGCAGTACCGCCATAAACAAAGGCAGCGACAGGGGCGGCGAGCATGCCGGAGACAATGCCAATGACGGCGCCACTGAGAATGACCCACCATACCTTGGTAAATGCGCCCTTCTTGATGACGAATCCGGATAGGAATCCCGTGGCGGCGGACACTGCAGCGAAAGGCAAAGCAGCGGGGTTGAGCAAGCCCCAGACGACAGAAGACAGCGTGCCGGTAGCCAAGCCAGCAATGGGACCGGCAAGCGCGGCTACCAGGATAGTTCCCACGGAATCGATATAGAGAGGTATGCCGATTGAACCAATGATTTCACCAACGACAATATTAAGGACGAGCGCCACCGGGATGATGGCGATGGTTCGCGCTGGTAAAGCCGGCACGGTGCCGGCAAGCAGGAGCGCGGCGCCGATAAGATAGCCGCTCAGGGTAACGAGCGCTTCAGTCGAACCAGCAACAGAATGCCAGTCCGTGGGGCGCAAAAGCACCAGGTAGATCCAAGTCGCGGCTACGACTAATGCACCCGCGATGACCATGGCCTTGCGGGCGGGGGTGAGAGAAAGCTGTGACACAATAAAAGTCCAAATCCATATACAGAAAAAAGGCATAGAAAACGCCGACCGCGGATAGTGCTGCTTTCCTATGTCACCTCGGAAAGCGATCCCGCACAGCACGTGCGCCGCGGATAATAGTAGAGGTTCTGCTCTTTAAAAGCCACTAGCGTGAAGCCAATAGTGTAAACCCCCGCAGACATTCTTGATGCGCGGCTTCCATATCTGCGCTCGTAACCAGTCGTGCGTTGCGGGCCCGGCCCCAGTGATTTCGCAAGTCCGCAACGCTCGTCCCCCGCAATAGCGGCGATTCCGCTTCGACATCAACAGTAGTCTCTACAACCTCAAAGTCGATCTGCCCCAAGGCGATCATGCACGTCAAAAGGTCGTGGATTTGGGCCTGATAGCCTTCCCCCTGCGCCTGGTGGAATTCAAAATAGTAGCGCAACACATCCGGCAGGATGTGCGCCATAGGGTGTCCGTGCAACAATTCCATGACCGCTTCTAGGCGCTGTGGGGTAATGAGAAACTGCTCTGTTAGCTCAAGCGAACATAGTGTGGTGGGAACGCGCGGGGCAGATGAATGAAAGTGCTGGGCGGCGGCGTGCGGATCAACCCAAAAGTTCCATTCCGCGGTCGGGGTGGTATTTCCCCGGTAGTTAACCGCGCCACCCATGATGGTAATGGCGCCAAACTGCGCGACGGCTTCACTATGGGCTTTTTCAAATGCTGCAAGATTGGTGACCGGCCCGGTAACAATCAACTGCAGATCGTGATGAGCGGCTAGTGCTTCTTTCCATAGACGCTGCCAATCGCTGTGGTGCAGCGTGGTAGTAGGTGCAGTGGCATAGCCCAATCCCGTCGGACCATGGGTCTCAGGGGTTGTCGTGAGACCCACCTTTAAGGGGTGCGGCAAGCCGGGGGCTACGGGGACATCGGCAAGCGAGCACAAATCCAGAATCCAGCGGGCATTGGCCGCAGTCTGATAGGCCTCGACGTTGCCGGCTGTGGTGGTAACTCCCACCAGCTCAATATCCCCGGCATGATGAAGGCCCGCCAAATACATCAGGGCGAGGCAATCATCTATGCCGGGGTCACAATCAATTAAAATAGCTGGAGGCGTGGCAATCATAGTGCCAGCCAGTCTAACGCCTTACTTGATGGAGCTCACTGGATTATCGCCATCTACAAAGGCGAGCGGGGATTCCGGCAGGGTTTCGCGGCCGAGGGCCTCGACGATGACATCGGCGACCAGCTCGCGCGAAGAAGTCATGGACTCCTGTAGCGCCTTATCCTCGATCTGCTCCAGCCCCTGTGCTGGTTCCTCGGTCAGCATTGCTGGCTTGAGGATAAGGTGCGGAAACTCTGCCTGAGCAAGGCGATTGTCCACTTCCTTCTTGGACTCAACGTAGGCATACCACTTCTCGTCGGCGGGATCCGTGGTGGCTTCCTGGGAACCGACATAGGAAATCATGAGGTAGGCAGGCAGGTTCTTTCCCTCCTGCTGCAGCGTCTCCATAGCATCGAGGGTGGCGAGGGTACCATCGCGGTCAACGGCCCACGTAAGGTCTGCCCCACCGCGGCCGCCGTTGCCAGCGCCCCACACTACGGCGTCATAAGCGGCGAAAAGCTCCGCCCACTGCGCAACGGTCTGCTCAGTAATATCGGCCAATACTGGGGTCGCGCCGAGCTTTTCAATCTCAGACTTCTGCTCAGGGTTGCGGATAAGGGAGTGGACCTCGTGTCCGGCCTCCACCAGCTTTGGGGCGGCCAACAGGCCGACCTTGCCATGTCCACCGATGTACAGAATCTTCTTTTTATCAGTCATACCTCCCCACCGTAACAACGACGCCTCTTGCCCGCAGCGACCCCGGCCAGTACCGGTGGCAAAATGGCGGCGGTGGCTGCAGCGAGCAGATAGAATTGCTTGCATGTATGCCATTATGACCGTCACCGGAGCCGATAGCACCGGCATTATCGCCGCGGTGACCACTACCCTTGCCCAACTCGATATCAACGTCATTGACGTGTCCCAAACACTCATGGGCGGTTACTTCACCATGATCCTCCGCGTCGAATTTGATGCGGATAAGGTCTCCATCCAGACCATCAAGGAGCATATGCGCCCCGTGGCGGAAGAAAAGCACCAGTCCATCCGCATTCAGTCCGAAGACCTCTTCACCGCCATGAATGAGATTTAAATGAGCACGCGTTTTAATACCACTAATATCTTGGACACCATCGAGATGATTGAGAACTATCGTCTCGATATCCGCACCGTAACCATGGGCATCTCCCTCCTTGGATGCACCCGATCCACCATGGACGCTACCTGCCAGGCCATCTATGACCGCGTCACGCAGCAGGCCGGGCGCCTAGTGGAGGTATGCGAAGGCATCGAAGGCGAGCTGGGTATCCCCATCGTAAATAAGCGTATCTCCGTGACCCCAATATCCTTGGTGGTAGCCGGTGTAGAAGGAAACCCCGTCGACGCCGCAAAGGCACTGGACAAGGCAGCCAAAGAGGTAGGAGTCAACTTCGTGGGCGGCTATTCCGCTCTGGTCGAAAAGGGCGCTACCACCGCGGAACAAAAGCTCATAAGTTCCATTCCAGAAGCGCTGGCTACGACTGACGTCGTGTGTTCCTCCGTCAATATCGCCAGTTCCCGCGCCGGTATCAACATGGATGCGGCAAGGAAGATGGGCGAGGTTATCAAGGAAGCTGCCGAGCTGACCAAGGACAATTCCGCCATTGCCTGCGCCAAGCTGGTGGTCTTTGCTAACTCTGTGGGTGACAACCCATTTATGGCCGGCGCGTTCCACGGCATCGAAGAACCCGATTGCGTAGTCTCCGTCGGCGTTTCTGGCCCAGGTGTTGTCGACCGCGCCTTGGGATCACTTGAAGGGGCAAGCCTGGACCAGGTAGCGGAAGAAGTGAAGAAGGCCGCTTTCAAGATCACCCGCGCCGGGCAACTGGTGGGCACCATGGCCTCCGAGCGCCTTGGCGTGCCCTTCGGAATCATCGACCTTTCGCTTGCCCCTACTGCCGAATTGGGAGATTCGGTGGCCCACATCCTTGAGCACATGGGCCTAGACCAGGTAGGCACGCACGGTACAACCGCTGCTTTGGCTCTGCTTAACGACGCCGTAAAGAAGGGCGGCATGATGGCCTGCTCCCGCGTCGGCGGTCTGTCTGGATCCTTCATCCCAGTCTCCGAGGATAAGGGCATGATCGATGCGGTTAAGTCCGGCTCTATCTCCATGGACAAGCTGGAGGCCATGACCGCCATTTGCTCGGTGGGTTTTGACATGATTGCGCTGCCGGGCGATACCTCGGCCGCGACCATTTCGGGCATGATTGCTGACGAGGCCGCCATCGGCGTGATGAATCATAAGACCACGGCGGTACGCGTGATCCCGGTTCCTGGCGCCCAGGTGGGCGACGAGGTGAGCTTCGGCGGCCTCCTGGGCTACGCACCGGTAATCCCGGTCAATAAAGTGGGTAATGCGCAGTTCATTAACCGCGGCGGCTTCATCCCCGCCCCAGTGCATGGATTCCGCAACTAAGGAGAGCGGCAACCGCGCCGCGGCCTAGTCCGCGGCGTGCTCTTCGCCAGGTTTTTCCGACTCCGCCCTTTCGGCGAGGTTGTCCTGGAAATGCTGGTAGGAAGATTCCAGCTGTTTTAATTCCACCTCGCCGCCAACTTGGCGGCGGGCATCAGAGTAGATGGCCCGGGCGGCGTCGGCAAGCACGCTCCGGCGCTCAGCAGTGCGCAAAAGGGCCACTACCTTGGCCAGGTTATCCAGCAAACTGAGGTAAATCTCCGCGTTATCGGCGGCGTCCCGCCGAATCTGCGTGAACATCGCCTCCACAATTTCCTCATAGCTGAACGTTTGGTAATCGAGGCGAAACTCGCCGTTAACGTGCACAATGCCCTGCGGAAGCCGCTTATCCCCGATGACGGTGAGGATCTGGGTAAAGCGGTCAATGATATCGATGACCGTGTACGGATCATTGACACCAGTACTCAATGCGCGGGCAGCAATCTCCGCCAGGTGCCGGGCGGTAAAACGAGGGTCGTGAGCTGAGGCATGCTCCCTGTACTGGGTGAGCACGATATGGCGCTCAACATTTTCCGGCAGGCGCGGCACACCGTGCGCGATAACCTCGCCTTCCAGTACCAAGTCACCCGGCGCCACGCCGAGGTGCACCGCGCAATTCTCCCGTGCCGCTGCCTGCGCAATGGCGTCATAGTCGACGAACTTGAGGTAGCCAGTTCCACTGCTGCGCCGCTTTTCCGCATCCACGTAAAATTCTGGCCCAGGAGCCTTGGCCGCTTTTTCCTCTTCGCCCCGCCGGATGAGCCGGCGCATGTGGTCCTCTACGTCTTCGGCCACCACGTGAACTACGTGAGACATACTGATCGATTGGGCAATATGGACGATGAAATAAATGAGGAAGATTACGCAGGCGATGGCCAACAGCACCGTTACTGCTACGTTCAAGGAAGGAACATATTCTTCTTTCCCATTACCGCCCGTTTGCACCGCACGTAAAGAAAGAAGGGCAAAAATGAAGGTTGCAAGATAGATCGCCAGGGTCGATTGTATAGAGCGATCTTTTAGAAACTCATGCAGCAGGCGCGGCCCCATTACTGTGACAACACCAGAAAGTGCGGTCAGCGTGATGAAGAAAAGGGTGCCAGCAAGGGACAGCGACGAGGTAGCTACCGCGCTTAGAATCCCTTGGGCACTATCGGCGCTGCCATCATAAAAGGGGGTGGCTGCCACGCGAAAACGGCTACCGACCGCGATGAGCAACTCTGCGCTGACGGCGGCAACGGCCACCGCCACTGCAGGGATTAGCCAAAACTTTTCCCGCCAGGCAGGCATCCTCTCCAGTAGCGTCTTCATGTTTTCCTAAGCTAGCTCCACGATTTCCATGTAGTCATCGGACCACAAATCTTCGTCACCATCGGGCATGATGATTACGCGTTCCGGGTCCAAAGCCTTGACCGCGCCCGGATCGTGCGTAACCAGCACCACGGCCCCCGTATAGGTTTTTAGCGCATCGAGTACCTGCTCGCGCGAGATTGGATCCAGGTTATTCGTCGGCTCATCCAGCAGCAGCACATTCGCGCGGCTAGAGACCAGCGCGGCCAAGGCTAGGCGCGTCTTCTCACCGCCGGATAGAGTGCCCGCGGGTTGTTCCAACTTCTCGCCGGAGAACATGAAGGCACCAAGCAGACTACGCAGTTCCTGCTGATCCGCGTCTGGGCAGGCGTCAATGGTGTTTTGCCATACAGACTTATCCGGATCGATGGTGTCGTGTTCCTGCGCAAAATAGCCGATCCGCAAGCCGTGGCCGCTGACGATGCCACCTTCACCGTCGGTGCGCTCCACTCCGGCCAGCAATTTCAACAGCGTGGTCTTACCCGCGCCGTTATAGCCCAGCACCACTACTCTTGACCCTTTATCGATGGCCAAATCCACCCCGGCGAAGACCTCTAGGGAGCCGTACATCTTGGTCAGCCCCTTGGCATTCATGGGTGTCTTACCGCACGGTGCCGGCTCGGGGAACTTAATATTGGCCACCTTATCGGCCACCCGCACCTCATCGAGCTGGCTCATCATGCGCTCAGCGCGGTGGAGCATTTGCTTGGCCGCAGCGGCCTTCGTTGCCTTAGCACCCAACTTAGCAGCCTGCTTTTGCAGGGCGGATGCCTTCTTTTCCGCATTGGCCCGCTCTCGGCGACGGCGCGCTTCATCGGTAGCACGAGCATCGAGGTATTTCTTATACCCCATGTTGTATACATCGGCCTCGCCGCGAACCGCATCGAGGAACCACACCTTATTACACACGGCCTCAAGCAGCTCGACGTCGTGAGAAATCATAATGAGCCCGCCCTCATGTTTGGACAGAAATTGGCGGAGCCACGTAATAGAATCCGCGTCCAAGTGGTTCGTCGGCTCATCGAGGAGCAGGGTGGTCTGGGATTTTCCGGACCCCTCGGTAGCGGCAAAGAGAATTTGCGCTAGCTCCACGCGGCGGCGCTGACCACCCGAGAGAGTTTTGAGTTGCTGGTCTAGGACGCGCTGCGGCAGACCCAAATTATCGCATATTTGCGCGCACTCGGAGTCGGCTTCATAGCCGCCAAGCGACTCGAATTGCTCCTCCAAGCGGGAGTATTTCCGGATGGCCTTATCCCGGAACTTATCGTCAGTGGCCGATTCCATAAGCTCTTGTTGCTTGGCCATGCGGCGCTTGAGATCATCCAAACCGCGGGCGGAGAGAACGCGCTCTCGCGCGGTCTGTTCAATATTTCCTTCGCGGGAATCCTGGGGCAAATAACCAATGGGGCCCGAACGAGTAACTGAGCCGCCATAGGGCTCGGTCTCCCCTGCCAAAATGCGCATAGTCGTCGTCTTGCCCGCGCCGTTGCGGCCGATAAGCCCGATGCGGTCACCGGGTTGCACACGCAAGTGCTGCCCTGGGGCTTCGAGAAGCGTGCGCGCTCCTACCCTGACTTCGAAATCATTGGTTACAATCACGAAGAAACAGTCTAGCAATTGACGCTGCCGACGCTAAGACGCGCTAACGCCCCCAACAACTGTCTCCCTAGACCGGGAAATGCGCTGCTGGAGGCGTGTGCGTAGGACGCGATTTAAACCGCGAAGCCGAGGGCCTGAAGTTGCTCGCGGCCCTCTTCCGTAATCATCTGCGGACCCCATGGTGGCATCCATACCCAGTTGATACGGACGGCATCGGCCAATTTATTGGCCTTGACGATGTCTTCCACCTGCTCAGCAATGACATCGGTCAATGGGCAGGCCGGCGAGGTCAACGTCATATTAATCATGACGATCTCCTTGCCATTGTCCTCTTCGAACCACAGATCATAGACAAGGCCCAAGTCAACAACGTTGATCCCGAGCTCAGGGTCAATGACGTCTCGCATAAATTCGGTGACGTCAAAGGCTTTGGAAATCTGCTCTTCGGTTTGCTCCGGTCGCTCGCCGCTGCCGGAGAAAGAGGAATTCTCGTTCTGATAAGGATCTACGGGATCAGTCATCTAGCTCTCCACTTCTGTTAGTGCATCGGCGGAAGCAGCCTGGAAGGCCTTCCATCCGAGGAGCGCACACTTTACGCGCGCTGGGTACTGGGACACTCCGGCGAAGGCTACGCCATCACCGATGAGGTCTTCATCGCCCTCGTCCTGGCCGCGAGAGGTGATCATCTTTTCAAACTCGGCCAGCTTCTCATTGGCTTGCGCGAGCGGTAGCCCAACGATTTCTTCAGCCATAACCGAGGTAGAAGCTTGCGAGATGGAACAGCCTTCCGCGTCATAGGAGACGTCCTCAACGGTCTTGCCGTCATCGGAAAGACGCACCCGCAGGGTCAGCTCATCTCCGCAGGACGGGTTCACATGGTGAACCTCAGCCTGATAAGGCTCCCTCAGTCCGGCGTGCTGCGGGTTCTTGTAGTGGTCCAGGATGACGTCCTGGTACATGGAATCTAGGTTCATGAGGCAACTCCAAAGAATTCGCGGGCGGCCTTGATTGCTTCCACCAGCTTATCTACTTCTTCCTCGGTGTTATAGAGGTAGAAGCTGGCTCGGGCGGTGGACTGTGCCCCGCAGGCGCGGTGCAATGGCCACGCGCAGTGGTGGCCAACGCGAATGGACACGCCGTGGTCATCGAGGACCTGGCCCAAGTCATGCGGGTGAACGCCGTCCACGGTGAAAGAAATGGCACCGCCGCGGTTTTCAGTGGTTTCCGGGCCGATGATGCGCAGGCCCGGGATTTCCTTCAGCTGGCGCAGTGCGCGCTCCGTAAGTTTCTTTTCGTGCGCGTGGATATTATCCATGCCCACTTCTTCCAAAAACTTCACCGCGGCGCCGAGGCCTACTACCTGGCTGGTCATCTGCGTGCCTGCCTCAAAGCGTGTCGGCGGCTCGGCAAAGGTTGTCTGTTCCATCTTGACAATCTCAATCATGGAGCCACCGGTCAAGAAAGGCGGCAGCTTTTTGAGCAGCTCCTCCTTGCCGTAGAGGACACCAACGCCGCTGGGGCCACACATCTTGTGACCGGAAAACGCCGCGAAGTCCACATCCAAGGCGTGGAAATCTACCGCCATGTGCGGCACCGACTGGCAGGCGTCGAGTACAACCATGGCGTCAACCGCGCGGGCGCGGCGTACCAGCTCATCGACATCCGCCACAGCACCGGTCACATTGGACTGATGGGTAAACGCAACGACCTTGACGGATTCATCGAGTTCGAGCGAATCGAGATCGATGCGACCGTCTTCGGTCATGGAGTACCACTTCAACGTAGCGCCGGTACGAGCGCAAAGCTCCTGCCACGGCACCAAGTTAGCGTGATGCTCCAGTTCGGTGATCACAACGGTATCGCCCTCGCCTACGTAGAGGTCCCCCGCGCGTTCGTCGCTAAGCACATAAGCAACCTCGTTCAGGGCCTCGGTGGCGTTTTTGCTAAAGGCGATTTCATCGCGGTCCGCGCCTACGAACGCGGCGATAGCCTGCCGTGCGGACTCATAGGCATCATCGGCTTCTTCCGCCAACTGGTAGGAACCGCGGTGAACAGGGGCGTTCGTATGCAACACAAACTCCTCTTCCGCCTTCCACACCGACAGCGGGCGCTGGGAGGTAGCGCCTGAATCCAGATACACCAGAGGCTTATCGCCTCGGACGGTGCGCTGGAGAATCGGGAACTGCTCCCTGATTGCGTTTACATCAAATCCAGACATGAATCTTCTTAGGATAGTCTCGGTTGACCGGCCGGTGGCCGGTCCTTACTTGAGGAACTGGTCGTAGCCGTCAGACTCGAGCTGATCGGCCAATTCGGCGCCACCGGTCTTGATGACGTGGCCATCAGCGAAGACGTGGACAAAGTCCGGCTTCACGTAGTTCAGGATGCGCTTATAGTGGGTAATCATCAAAATGCCACCATTGGTTTCCTTCTGGTAGCTGTTGATGCCCTCAGAAACGATGCGCAAGGCGTCAACGTCCAAGCCGGAGTCCGTCTCATCCATCACTGCGAACTTTGGCTTGAGGATATCCAGCTGCATAACCTCATGGCGCTTCTTCTCGCCACCGGAAAATCCCTCGTTAACGGAGCGAGAGATGAAGGACTTATCGATCTTCAGGTTCTCGCGGGCCTGGGTAAGCTCCTTATTCCATTCACGCAGCTTCGGTGCCTCACCGCGGATGGAGGTGACGGCGGAACGCATGAACTGGGAGACCTTTACGCCCGGGACCTCAGTGGGGTACTGCATTGCCAGGAAAAGGCCGGCACGAGCGCGCTCATCGACGGGCATGTCCAGTAGGTTTTCGCCGTCGAGCAGCACCTCGCCCTCGGTAACCTCATACTTTGGGTGGCCGGCGATGGTGTAGGACAAGGTGGACTTGCCGGAGCCGTTCGGGCCCATGATGGCGTGGATCTCGCCAGAGTTGATCGTCAGGTTGACGCCCTTGAGAATTTCCTTCGGCTCGCCGCCTTCTTCCGTCGGCAGCACTTGAGCGTGGAGGTTCTTAATTTCCAGAGTAGACATAATGTGTGTGGTTTCCTTCTATGAAAGCTTTAGGCGGAGATCTTTTCCAGTTCTTCGGAAATGCGGTCTTCCAATTCCTCAGACAGGGACTGCACCGGGATGCGGTGGATGACCTCATTGAAGAAGCCACGGATGATGAGGCGGCGGGCTTCAGCCTCTGGAATGCCGCGAGACATGAGGTAGAACAACTCAATGTCATCGAAGCGACCAACGGTGGCTGCGTGGCCGGCGCCGGTAATTTCACCAGTCTCAATCTCCAGGTTAGGGATTGCATCCGCGCGAGCGCCCTCGGTCAGGATCAGGTTGTTATTGGTCTCGTAGGTATCAGTGCCCTGTGCATTGGAGCGAATGAGAACATCGCCCACCCAGCAGGTGCGGGCCTCATTTTGCTTAGTACCCTGCAGCGCGCCCTTATAAAGAACATGGGAACGGCAGTTAGGAACGGAGTGATCCACGAGCATGCGGTTCTCAAAGTACTGGCCTTCGTCCGCGAAGTACACGCCCAATAGCTCTGCGTCGCCACCTTGCTCGGTGAAGTTCACGCGCGGCACGATGCGTACTACTTCGCCGCCAAAGATGGCGGAGTTATGGCGTAGCACGGAATCGCGGCCGAGCTGGGCAACGTGGTTGGACAGGTGAACCGCATCGTCTTCCCAGTCAACGTCAACGACAACGGTCAAGTGAGCACCATCGCCCACGATGAACTCGACGTTATCCGCGTGGGTGCCGGAGCCGACATACTTCAAAATGACGGTAGCTTCAGCGTGGTGGCCTACCTCGATGGAGGTGGCGCCAAAGGACGTTACGCCCTCGCCCTTGCCGGTATAGGTAATGACGACGGGTTCTTCGACCTGAGCCTCTGCATCGATGGTGACAACCTGGCCTTCTGGCATGGAGGTCCATGCCTGTGCCGCGACACGATCAGACGGGGTACCTACACGGCCCAATCGTTCATCATCACGAGCGACGGTCTCGGAGCTTACGCCCGGGTGCTCGCTCACGGTGACATCCTGGGCTACAGCCTCAGCAAACTCGCCATTATGCAGGCCACGGAGCTTGCGCAGGGAAACAAAGCGCCAGACCTCGTCACGGCCGTGTGGCACCGGGAAGTCCTCCACGTTGGTGGAGGTAAAGACATCACCCTTGGTGATCTTATCCGGATTGAATTCGTTCGAAGCGACCATTTTCTTTAGCCGACCGATCCTTCCATTTGCAGTTCGATGAGGCGGTTGAGCTCGAGGGCGTACTCCATCGGCAACTCCTTAGCAATCGGCTCAACGAAGCCACGCACGATCATCGCCATTGCTTCTTCTTCCGCAATGCCGCGGGACATCAAGTAGAACAGCTGCTCCTCAGAAACCTGGGAAACGGTTGCCTCATGGCCCAGCGTGACGTGGTCATTGCGGATGTCGTTATACGGGTATGTATCCGAACGCGAGATATTGTCGACCAACAGTGCATCGCATTCGACATTCGACGTGGAATGGTGCGCGTTCTGATTGACCTGCACCAAGCCGCGGTAAGCGGCGCGACCGCCGGCACGAGCCACCGACTTGGAAACGATATTGGAAGAGGTGTGCGGGGCCATGTGGGTCATCTTGGCACCGGTGTCTTGGAACTGGTCCTCACCAGCAAAGGCAACGGAGAGGACCTCGCCCTTTGCATATGGTCCGGTCATCCACACTGCCGGGTACTTCATCGTGACCTTGGAACCAATATTGCCGTCGACCCATTCCATGGTGCCACCCTCTTCTACCTTGGTGCGCTTGGTCACCAAGTTGTAGACGTTGCTGGACCAGTTCTGAATGGTGGTGTAGCGGCAACGGCCGCCCTTCTTCACGATGATCTCTACTACTGCAGAGTGCAAAGAGTCGGATTTATAGATAGGTGCGGTACAGCCCTCGACGTAGTGCACATAGGCGTCCTCGTCAACGATGATGAGGGTGCGCTCAAACTGACCCATGTTTTCCGTGTTGATGCGGAAATAAGCCTGCAGCGGAATATCCACGTGCACTCCCTTTGGCACGTAAATGAAGGAGCCACCCGACCACACGGCGGAGTTCAGCGCGGAGAACTTATTATCGCCCGCGGGAATGACGGTACCGAAATACTCCTTGAAGAGCTCTGGGTAATCACGCAGCGCGGTGTCGGTATCGACGAAGATAACGCCCTGGCTTTCTAGGTCCTCACGAATCTGGTGGTAGACAACCTCAGACTCGTACTGGGCTGCCACACCTGCAACGAGGCGCTGCTTTTCGGCCTCTGGAATGCCCAACTTATCGTAGGTGGCCTTAATGTCATCCGGGAGGTCTTCCCACGTCTGGGCCTGCTCCTCGGTGGACTTCACGTAGTACTTGATCTGGTCAAAGTCGATGCCAGATAGGTCCGCACCCCACGTGGGGATGGGCTTTTTATCAAAGATATTGAGAGCCTTTAGGCGCTGGTTAAGCATCCATTCTGGCTCGCCCTTCTTGGCGGAAATATCGCGTACTACATCTTCGTTTAAGCCGCGGCGAGCAGAAGCACCAGCCGCGTCCGAGTCGTGCCAGCCGTACTCATATGCACCAATGGAATCAATGATTTCATCATCGGTCATCTTGTTATCGGGTGCCGATTGTGCCTGGGTCATGACTCGCTCCTTTCAGTATTTGTATTAACGGGTGTCAAGGGGATGTTAGTGGTACAGATTCCGTGACCTCCAGCAATGGAAGCCAAAGGCTGTACGTGTTTGCCTAATAAAGCAGAAAAGACTTCCTGTTCCGCCTCACACAGCTCTGGATGCTCGGCCGCCACGTGGGAGACCGGACAATGGTGCTGACAGATCTGCACTCCCTGGCCGGCGCGGTCCACCGTGGCGGCATACCCGTGCTCATCCAGCACCTCGGCCAGCTTGCGAGCCACGTCTTCAACAGACTCGCCCTCTTCTATCAGAGGCCGAACATCTGCCACGAGGCGCTCAAAGCGGACTTTGGCAAAGTGTTTGACGGCCTCAGACCCGCCGACCGCGCGTAAAGCTGTCAGGGCCTCTGAGGCCAGATCATCATAAGCGTGACCGAATTGTGCGCGGCCACGATCGGTGAGGCGGAAGTATTTGGCTGGTCGCCCGCGACCAGAACCGCTGCCCGCAGAGCCGCGGGTAGCGGGTCGGCGGCGCACGACCTCCGTCAGTTCCTCTTCCACCAAGTTGTCTAAGTGCCGGCGAATTCCGGCAGCAGAAAGGCCAAGGCGTTCACCCAAGTGGGAAGCGGTAACGGGCCCGTCTTTCAACAGCAACAGCATAACTTGACGGCGGGTATCACCATCCGTGGTGCGGGATTCCTTCGCCGGCTTCGGCGTAGCCACACTACGTTGCGGACTGCTCATGCTGGGACCTCCCTTCGCGCTTCAGACACTTACTGCCGCCCCGCAACGTCCTCCCGTAGCTCCGGGATGCTCGCCGCAGTTCAACAGCGCCTTCAATATTAGACAACACTAGTGTTCCTTAATTCATTCCGGAATGCCACCATTGGCCAAACTTCGGCGTGGCACGGGGGTGGCAACACTCCCCTAACGGCCCGACTCGACCGTGCTGCCCACGATGTGGGCGGGCCCGCTGGGGTTTAAGCAATTGATTCGCGTAAAGTCATATGCCATGACAGGCAAAATCCGCGGCTTATTTTCTGGCGTGAAGGCAGAGCTGCCGCAGCTGGGTACCGCTGGTTCCCGGTCGGCACGGTTACACGCCGAAGACACGGGGGCCGCCGAACCCGATTCTCGGTTTGATTTTGTCCCCGCCAATGCGGATGGCCTCAAGCGCACCACCACAGCACAGTGGCGGACATTTTTCATTCTGCGCTGGGTAGGCACGGTAGGCTCCCTGCTCATTGCGTTCGGCGCCCTAGGCGCCGGCGCACTCCCCGTGGTGGGCAATCCCTACGACAACGTGCCCTTCGGCTCCTTGATGTCCCGCATGCTGCAAACTTCCTCCGCCATAGTAATGGTGGGAGTAGGCCTATTGGTCTCCGCTTGGGTGTTCCTCGCCCCCTTTGTCGGAACCCCCTTGCGCCAACCTCAGGACAAGGCCACCGCCCCAGCGGGTGCTCGCCGTCTGGTGACCACGCATCAACTGTGGCAAACCTGGGCGGGGTGGGTCATCCCGTTGATTTTTACCGCCCCGCTATTCACCCAAGATATCTACTCCTACTTGGCTAATGGTTCCATCGTGGCACAGGGCATGGATCCATATTCTGCCGGGCCCGTTCAATTGCTAGGGGCAGGTAATAAGCTCGCCCGCTCCGTGCCGTTTATCTGGGCTAATTCCCCTTCCCCTTATGGCCCGGTAGCACTCGGCCTCGCAGCTGTGGTCAGCGCGGTTACTTCTAACTCCATCCTCTTGGGCGTTATCACCCATCGCCTATTGTCCATCGCCGGGATTATTGTTGCTGGTTGGGCCATAAGCTGTCTCGCGCAGCGCTGCCGGGTATCTCCAGAATCTGCACTGTGGCTCGGCATCCTCAACCCGCTGACCATCTTGCATCTAGTGGGCGGAATCCATAATGAGTCCATCATGTTGGGTTTGCTATTGGTGGGCATGGAACTGGGTCTCCGCGGCGTCGACAAGCTGGATGCCTCCCGACGCAGTGCCTACCTAGCCCTGGTAGCTTCCGGTTTTTGCCTTTCCTGTGCCGGAATGGTCAAGGTTACTGGCTTTATTGGGCTGGGCTTTGTGGGCATGGCCTACGCTCGCCGCCTCATCAACGCACACGGTACGGCACGCTGGAAGGCCCTGGCCTACGCCATCGCTTTGCAAATAATCGTTTTAGTAGCAACCGTTGCTCTTATTAGCGTCTGCACCGGCATTAGCTTGGGGTGGATTACCGGGCAAGGCGGGGCGGCGTCCATTCGCTCGTGGCTTTCTACGTCCACCGTCGTAGGCGTAGGTACCGGTTTTATCGGAATGCTCCTAGGCCTTGGCGACCACACCGAAGCCATTCTCACAGTCACCCGCACCTTTGGTGTTCTCGTGGCGGTAGCCTTCATGGCCCGCATGCTCTTTGCCACCTTGCGCGGCCACATCCACCCCGTGGGAGGACTCGGCATCGCCTCTTTAGTACTGGTTATCTTTTTCCCCGTCGTCCATCCGTGGTACATCCTATGGGCCGTACTACCTTTGGCCGCGTGGGCTAATAGGCTCATTTTCCGCTTCAGCGTCGTAGCCTATTCCGCAGCGATGAGCTTCTTTGTGCTGCCGCGCGGTCTCGGCCTTCCCCCCAGCACCATCATTGTGGTCTACGTGTCAGCCGCCTGTGCCTTCACTGCTATCGCCACCCTGTGGTGGGTTGCAGTGCGGCGCAGCGGAATCCGTGTCCTAAACTAATGCCACGTGAATTCCATTTCAGCCGACCGCCCAGCCCTAACCTTGGACAACGTGGTGAAGAAGTTTGGCTCCACCACTGCCGTAAATGGCCTTAGCCTCAGCGTTGCCCAGGGCGAGGTCTTTTGTCTCCTTGGCCCCAATGGTGCCGGAAAGTCCACGACGATTGAAATGTCAGAGGGCTTTCTCCATCCCACCAGCGGCACCATCGACGTCCTAGGGCTAAACCCAAGTACCGAACCAGATAGGGTGCGAGAAAAGGTCGGTATCATGCTCCAAGGCGGCGGTTCCTATTCCGGCATCCGCGTGCTAGAAATGCTGGAGCTTTCTGCCCGATACAGCGCCCGGCCTCTCTCCCCGCAGTGGCTACTAGAAACGTTGGGGCTTGAGGGGGTGGCTCGCACCCCTTATCGCAGGCTATCTGGAGGACAACAGCAACGCCTGTCCCTCGCCTTGGCTATCATCGGACGACCCGAGTTGGTTTTTCTGGATGAACCTACGGCAGGCATGGATGCACAATCCCGGTTGGCGGTCTGGGACCTAGTCCGAGCCCTGCAGCGGGATGGCGTAACCATCGTTCTAACCACCCACCTGATGGATGAGGCGGAGTCGCTGGCAGACCGCTTGGCCATCATGGATCATGGTCAGCTGGTAGCTCACGGCACCCCCGCAGAACTTACCGCCCAGACGGAATCGGCAGGGCTTAATTTCAGCACCGACATCGACGTAGATATGGAGGCCCTAGCTGCGGCGGGGATTAATGCCACCAAATCCCGTCCCCTGCATTACCGCTTGAGCCAAGCCGGCACTCCCGAGACCATCGCCACGCTCAGCGCTGAGCTCGCCCGCCAAGGAGTCTTACTGCGGTACTTAGATGCGGCCCACCGCAATCTGGAAGAGGTATTCCTTGACCTCACGGGCCGCCACTTGCGCAGCTAGCTGCAATCCCATCTTGGGAAAATATTCAATTCATTGTGTCGAGGAAAGAAGCCATTTATGAGCACCACCTTTAACCCCGGGACCTTTACTCCCGCCCCCAAGCGGACCAGCGCCGGCGCTATGCTGCTCGCGCAAGGCACGATGGAAGCTAAGCTCATGCTGCGCCACGGCGAGCAGCAACTGCTCAGCGTCATCATTCCACTGGCCATCCTCATTGGTGCGGCCCACTTGGAGTCCGTTACCAAGCACGGCCTGCACGAGGTTTTCCCCATGGTGCTTGCAGTTGCGGCCACCTCTGCGGGCTTTACCGGTCAAGCTATTTCACTTGCCTTTGACCGACGATACGGGGCCCTCAAGCGCACCGGGGCATCCGGGGTGCCGGCGTGGGCCATTATCGGCGGCAAAATCCTCGGCGTGCTCACGATGGTGGTATTCCAAATCCTTGTCTTGGGTATAGCCGCCTTCATTTTGGGTCTGCGTATCAGCGCGGGTGGGGTGTTGCTCATGCTCCTCTCCCTTTTCTTTGGCGTCGCGGCTTTTACCGCCATGGGGCTACTGCTTGGCGGCACGCTTAGTTCAGAGATGGTGCTCGCGCTGGCCAACCTCATCTGGTTCCTGCTCCTCGGCGTGGTCGGGTGGACCCTATACTCCCAGGGATTGGGCGATAATGGCATCCTCAACGTGGTCCCCACCGTCGCTCTGGCAGGCGCACTTACCGACGCCTCCAATTCCACCTTCCCCGGCCTCGAACTTATTTCCTTGGTAGCTTGGCTCGCCGTGGCGTCGTTCGCAGCGGTCCGTTGGTTCCGCTTCGAGGGCTAAATGTGACTTTTGTCCGGTTCCGCCCGAAACAAGAGGAATTTTTATGCCCAAAATCTCCCGACTAGTAGGATGCTATGCGTGAATTACTGGACAAAAATCAAGCGCTTCTTTAAAGAAGCCGCCCCTACGCTGCAGCAACAGCGCCTCATCGCGCTCATCCTTCTCTTATGCCAGGGTGGCATTACCGTGTCTGGGTCCATTGTCCGCGTGACCGGCTCGGGACTCGGCTGCCCTACCTGGCCCGAGTGCCAGCCTGGCTCCCTTGTCCCCATGGAAGGCGCCGCTCCTGCACTGCACCAGGCCATCGAGTTTGGTAACCGCCTGCTCACGTTCGTCGTCACCGCTGCGGCGGTAGCCGCCGTCATCGCCATGCGCATGGCACGTCGGCGCACAGAGCTTAAGGTGTATGCATGGCTCAATGTCGCTGGCATTGTGCTGCAGGCGGTCATTGGCGGAATTTCTGTCCATCTCGACCTGCGCTGGTGGTCTGTAGCACTGCACTTCCTGCCATCAATGCTCTTGGTATGGCTGGCGGCAATGCTCTATTCCCGCATCTTGGAACCCGATGACGGAACGCCACGAGCACGATTCCCCCAGGCGATTCGCTTGCTCGCTGCAGTCGCAACAATTGCCCTCAGCATTGTTCTTATCACCGGCACTATGGTTACCGGTTCGGGCGTCCACTCTGGCGATTCCGGGGTCGGAATGGAAGGCCGCTTGCAGGTGGATACCGAAGCCATGGCCGTCACCCACGCCATGTGCATGTACGTCTACCTGACGCTTACCGTTATTACCATCTTCCTGCTCTATAAGAACCGTGCCCCACAGGACGCGAAGAAGGCGGGCTGGGTCCTCATCGCCTGCATCCTTATCCAGTGGGCCGTAGGCGTCTACCAGTTCTATATGAGCATTCCGCGCTGGACTGTTCCTTTCCACATTGGGCTATCCTCCTTTGTCACGGCCTATACCGCACTACTGTGGGCACACGGCGTACGCCGTACCGATGGCACCGCGGATCTCATCACCGGCTCCCCTAGCGGCGATGAAAAGTACGCCGCACGCCAAGCCTCGCTAGAAGCAGCACGCGCGACGGCTTAACACGCAGCGCAACCAGCCGGCCGAAGTCCTGCACTCGGCCGGCTTTTTGCGCTAGCCTGGCTATATGCACGCAATTCAGGTCACAGAAACCGGCGGACCAGAAGTACTTCGCTATACCGAAGTTCCCGCCCCCACCCCGAATGACGATGAGGTCTTGGTAGACGTCATCATGGCCGGCGTCAACTACATCGATACCTATTACCGTGAGGGTATCTATAATGCGACCGCCCCTTTCATTCCCGGATTCGAAGGTACTGGGCGAGTCGTCCACGATCCAAAGGGAGAAATTGCGGAAGGCACAATGGTGGCGTGGAACCAGGCCTTCGGCTCCTACGCCGAGAAGGTCTGCGTCCCGCGCGAGGGACTGGTGGCAGTCCCAGACGATTTCCAACCTGAGGTTGCAGCATCCATGTTGCTCCAAGGCATTACCGCGCACTATCTGGCGCACGGGGTCTATCAATTGGGCGAAGGTGCTTCTTGCCTGATTACCGCCGGTGCCGGCGGCGTGGGGCAAATCCTCACCCAGATGGCATCGTCGCTAGGCGCTACCGTTTATACCGTCGTGTCCACGGACGAAAAGGAAGAACTATCCTACGCGGCCGGGGCGGATAAGGTTTTTCGCTACGGCGAGGGACTCGCCGAGCAAGTTCGCCGCTACAACAGTGACAAGGGCGTCGACGTGGTTTATGACGGCGTCGGCAAAGCTACCTTCCAGGAATCGCTAGAGGCAGTACGTCCACGCGGCACCGTCGCGCTTTTTGGTGCCGCCTCTGGTCCGGTTGAGCCTATCGACCCACAGCTGCTGAACAAGCATGGGTCCATCTTCCTGACGCGGCCTTCCATCGGCGCATGGACGGCACAAGAAGGCGAGTTTCAAATGCGCGCCCAAGCAGTCGTCCAAGCTGTCATGGACGGCGACCTACGCTTTAACGTCACGGCCTCCTATCCTTTGGCAGAAGCCGCTGCGGCTCACCGCGACCTGCAGGAGCGCAAGACTACCGGCTCCATCGTTCTGCGCGTCCAAGACGGCGACGGAGACGGGGACAAGGACTAGGTTTCACCCACCTACACCTAGAGCGCGGGAGAAAAGCAGCACTGCTTCTCCCGCGCTCTTTTTGCCCCGCTCTTGGAATGGGGCACAGTTAGAATAACGTGGCCGACCAGCCCAGCATCCGGCCCAAGGGCTCCCAGCCTAAGACTGCGTCGATGGACAAACCGATAAAGAGCACCGAAAGGTAGTTATTGGAGTAAATGAACAAGCGCATCGGTTTAACCTTGGCGCCATTTTTAACTCCCTTATGCAAACGGATAGCCATCCACAGGAATACCGCACCCGAAGCAAGCGCTGCGACCAAGTAGATCCACGATGCTGCGGGGACGATGAGTAGGGTCACGATCACCGTTCCCACGGTGTACCACACGATCTGGCGAGTGACTTCCGCTTCGCCTGCCACTACAGGCAGCATCGGCACGCCGGCTTTTCGGTAGTCTTCCTTGTACTTCATGGCCAGCGCCCATGTGTGCGGCGGAGTCCAGAAGAAAATAATGAGGAAGAGCACCACTGCCTGCCACCAGCGGTCAGGCTCTCCGGCTGGGGCGTTATCCCGAATTACGGCCCAGCCAACCATGGCCGGCATACAGCCTGCGAGGCCGCCCCAGACGATGTTTTGCGCATTGCGCATCTTCAAAAACTTGGTGTAGACGAAGACATAGAAGAAGTTCGTCAACACGACGAAGAAAGCTGCGAGCCAAGAATGGGCAAGGAGGCCCAGCCACAGCACGGAAAGGATGAGCATTACCCAGGCGAAAATTGCTGCGTTCCGCTTCGAAATCTTCGCTCTTACGAGCGGACGAGCCCTCGTGCGCTGCATCTTTTGATCCAACTCGTAGTCCACGACGTTATTGAACGTGTGGGCGGCGCCAGCGCCCAACCAGCCGCCGAAAATGGTCGACACGATGAGCCAAATATTGTCTGACACAGCCTCCACGCCGCGCTGCGCTTGGAGCATCGCCGGAATTGCGGCCACGAGGAGGAGCTCAATGATCCTCGGTTTCGTTAGCGCAAAATAGGCCTTGATGGTCTCCAAGGAATTCCTCCACTATCTGAACGTTGGTGAACTGTGCCTCGCGCATCTCCTGCGCGCGGTCACCCCTAGCGGTCGCACATGCCCGTGAAAAAGTTCCAGTTCTCTCACTCACATTTTTCGGCGCAGGCGCGAGAGGTTACAGACCCATGTCCGCTAGATTTGGCACACGCTTTTGCGTGCTCGCGCGCACCGCTTAGCCATGCCAGCATACCGGTTATGCCTGGCTTTCTATAATTGCGCACCGCCGGTTAAAAAATTACTAGACTGAATAAAGTTAAGTACTTTTTGCCTAGACGTAAGCGAGGCTTTTCGTGTCGAAAGATAAGTTGTCCCCAGAGCTCCAAACTATGGTTGAGCGCCGTTACCCGGAGGATTGGTCGGAGCTTGACACCCGCGCTATCGACACCGTGCGAGTACTAGCCGCCGACGCGGTACAAAAGTGCGGTTCCGGTCACCCCGGCACGGCAATGTCACTCGCTCCCCTCGCCTACACGCTCTACCAGCGCGTCATTAACCACGATCCCGCTGACGTGCACTGGGCCGGCCGTGACCGCTTCGTACTTTCGGTCGGCCACTCTTCTCTTACCCAGTACATCCAGCTCTACTTGGGCGGCTTTGGCTTGGAAATGGAAGACCTCGAGCAGCTGCGCACGTGGGGGTCACGCACCCCAGGCCACCCCGAGGTCCACCACACCGACGGTGTTGAAATCACCACTGGCCCCCTCGGCCAAGGTCTAGCATCCTCCGTTGGCATGGCCATGGCGGCGCGTAAGGAGCGCGGCCTTTTCGATCCAGAAGCCCCCGCTGGTGAATCCCCCTTCGATCACTACATCTACACCATCGCCTCCGATGGCGACCTACAAGAAGGCGTTACCGCGGAGGCTTCTTCCCTGGCCGGCACGCAAAAGCTGGGCAACTTGATCGTCTTCTGGGACGATAACCGAATCTCTATTGAAGACGATACAAATATTGCCTTCAATGAAGATGTGGTGGCCCGATATGAGGCCTACGGCTGGCACGTCCAAACGGTGGAATCCGGAGAAGATGTCGTAGCCATTGAGGCTGCTGTCAAGGCTGCTCAAGCAGAAACCGATCGTCCGTCCTTCATCCGCGTAAAGACGGTTATCGGCTACCCTGCCCCGAATAAGATGAATACCGGCGGTGTCCACGGTGCTGCGTTGGGCGATGACGAGGTAGCTGCCACCAAGGAAGTCTTGGGCTTTGATCCGGAGCGCAGCTTCCACATCGATGATGAGGTCATTGCGCACACCCGCATGTTGCGCGAGCGCGGCACAGAAAAACACTCTGCGTGGCAAGAAAAGTTCGACGCATGGGCTGCAGCTAATCCGGAGAGTAAGGCACTTTTTGACCGCATGAATGCGCGCGAATTGCCGCAAGACTTCAGTGCTGATCTACCGGAATGGGAACCAGGCGAAACTTTGGCAACCCGCAAGGCTTCTGAAGCCGCCATCCAGGCCTTGGCTGCTTCTCTGCCGGAGATGTGGGGCGGTTCTGCCGACCTTGCCGGTTCTAATAACACCGTGATCAAGGGCGCGGATTCCTTCGGCCCCGCGGCCATTACTACCGATATGTGGTCGGCTCAACCCTATGGCCGCAACCTGCACTTCGGTATTCGCGAGCACGCAATGTCTGCGATTATGAACGGTATTGCCCTGCACGGTAATACCCGCGTCTACGGCGGCACCTTCCTTATCTTCTCCGAGTACCAGTACCCGGCTGTGCGCTTGGGTTCCCTGATGTCGACCGATACCTACTACGTGTGGACCCATGACTCCATCGGTTTGGGCGAAGATGGCCCTACCCACCAGCCAGTAGAGACTCTTTCTGCCCTGCGTGCCATTCCCAACCTGTCCGTTATCCGCCCTGCGGATGCCAACGAGACTGCACAGGCATGGGCGGCAGCCCTTGAGTACAAGGCCGCGCCTAAGGGCCTGGCGCTGAGCCGCCAGGGACTACCAGTGCTGGAAGGCACCAAGGAAAAGGCGCATGACGGCGTCCGCCGCGGTGCCTATGTTCTGGTGGAAGAGTCCAAGGAGACACCAGAGGTCATCCTTCTTGCTACAGGCTCTGAGGTGCAGCTCGCTGTCGCTGCCGCGAAGGAGCTAGAGGCAGCTGGAACGGCGACCCGCGTTGTGTCCGCACCCTGCCTCGAGTGGTTTGATGAGCAGGATGACGCTTACCGCGAATCTGTGCTCCCCAGCAAGGTGCAGGCGCGCGTTTCTATTGAGGCCGGTATTGCAATGCCATGGCATAAGTACACCGGTTCCTTTGGCCGCAGCATCTCCATTGAGCACTACGGCGCATCTGCTCCTGCAGGCGAGCTCTTTGAAAAGTTTGGATTCACCACTGCAGCGGTAGTTAAGGCGGCACAGGAGTCCCTAGCCGCCGCGAATAAGTAACCCCTAACAGGACTGGATAAGGATAAAGCATGAACCACATCTCGGAACTTGCCCAGCTGGGAACCTCGACCTGGCTAGATGATCTTTCTCGCGAGCGTCTCGTTTCCGGCAACCTCAAGGAAATCATTTCGACCAAGTCCATTGTGGGCGTGACCACCAACCCAGCGATTTTCGCTGCGGCGATGACCAATGGCACCGCCTACGACGCCGAGCTGGCAACGCTAAAGGAGTCAAAGGCCAGCGCCGATGAAGCGGTATACGCCCTTGCCATTGAAGACGTTCAAAATGCGTGTGACCTCTTTGCGGATATTTACTCCTCCACTGATGGGGCAGATGGCCGTGTATCCATAGAGGTCGATCCGCGAATTTCGGATGACCCTACCGCCACACTCGAACAGGCCCGTGAGCTGTGGTCGAAGGTAGATCGCCCTAATGTCATGATCAAGATTCCAGCCACCACCGGCTCCCTCCCAGCAATTGAGGATGCCCTGGCGGAAGGTATCAGTGTCAATGTCACCCTCATTTTCTCTGTGGAACGCTACCGCGCTGTCATCGAGACCTTCCGTACCGGTCTCAAGCGTGCCGCCGAGTCCGGAAAGGACGTCGCAACTATCCACTCCGTAGCGTCCTTCTTCGTTTCCCGTTTGGATACCGAAGTAGACAAGCGCTTGGAGGCCATTGGCAGCGAGCAAGCCCTAGCGCTGCGGGGCAAGGCGGGCGTCGCCAATGCACGGCGCGCCTATGCCCTCTTCCAGGACACTTTGCTTGACGACGCCGACTTGCCAGAAGGCTCCCACCTTCAGCGTCCATTGTGGGCTTCGACCGGTGTGAAAAATCCCGATTACCCAGCCACCTTGTACGTATCTGAGCTGGCCGGTCCGCATACGGTCAACACTATGCCGGAAAAGACCATCGATGCGGTTCTCGACCAAGGCAATCTTCACGGAGATGCCCTATCGGACAGCCGCGAGACGGCAGAAGGCGTCTTTGCCCAGCTAAACGAGGTTGGCATTGATTTCGACGATGTCTTTGCCGTGCTAGAGCGCGAGGGAGTAGAAAAGTTTGTTGCCGCTTGGAATGAACTACTTGCTTCCATCGAGGAACGACTCGCGTAAACTAGCCGTGTGACTTGTGCCCCGCCGAAAATTCGGCGGGGCATTCTGCCGCTAGAATATTAGCGAGCTAAAAGCCCATAAACTCAGGAAGGATTCTTCGTGACCGACTCAGCCGCTTGGGTCAACCCCTTGCGCAATGCCAGCGACAAGCGATTGCCGCGAATCGCAGGACCCGCGGGCATGGTCATCTTCGGCGTTACCGGTGACCTAGCATATAAAAAGCTTCTGCCCGCAATCTACGACCTAGCGAGCCGAGGTCTCTTGCCCGCTGGTTTTACCCTGGTGGGTTATGGTCGCCGAGACTGGGACAAAGTCGCATTTTGTGACTACGTTCGGTCAGCTGTAGTGGCGGGCTCGCGCACCGAATTTAATGAAGATGTCTGGCAGCACCTGTCGCAGGGCATCGAATTTGTCCAAGGTTCCTTCGATGATGCCGGCTTCGATCGCCTCTCCGCCCGCTTGGGCGAGCTAGACCGAGAGCGAGGAACCGGCAGCAACTGGGCATATTACCTTTCCGTTCCACCGGAGTTTTTCTCCAATATCTGCCACCAGCTGGAGCGGGTGGGCATGGCCAACTCCGTTGCAGACTCATGGCGCCGCGTCATCATTGAAAAGCCTTTCGGCCATGACCAGGAATCTGCGCGCAAGCTCAATGAGATTGTCAACGCTGTCTTTCCTGAGTCCGCGGTGTTCCGCATCGACCACTATCTGGGCAAAGAAACGGTACAAAATATCTTGGCTTTGCGCTTTGCAAATCAGATTTTTGAGCCTATGTGGAATGCCCACTATATCGATCACGTCCAAATCACCATGGCTGAAGACATCGGCCTAGGCGGTCGCGCTGGCTACTATGATGGCATCGGCGCGGCTCGAGACGTCATCCAAAACCATCTTTTGCAGCTCTTGGCCCTCGTCGCGATGGAAGAACCGTCGTCCTTCGAGCCGGAGGAATTGCGGGCTGAAAAGGTAAAGGTCTTGCGCGCTACCCACGCGGTTCACCCTCTGAATAAGACCACTGCTCGCGGCCAATATTCCGCGGGGTGGCAAGGCTCCGAGTTTGTCAAAGGGTTGCGCGAGGAAGAAGGCTTCGATCCGGAATCCACAACGGAGACCTACGCTGCCTGCACCTTGGAAGTCAACTCCCGCCGCTGGGGAGGAGTACCTTTCTACCTGCGAACGGGCAAGCGCTTAGGCCGCAGAGTGACCGAGATTGCGCTAGTTTTCAAGGCGGCTCCTAACCAGCCATTCGTGGATGGTCAAACCGATGCGCTGGGCAGAAACGCGGTCGTTATCCGCGTGCAGCCGGATGAGGGTGTCACCATGCGCTTTGGTTCCAAGGTGCCCGGCTCCACTATGGAGGTGCGCGACGTCAATATGGACTTTGCCTACGCTGAGGCCTTTACCGAGGAATCCCCGGAGGCCTATGAGCGATTGATCTTGGATGCCCTCTTGGACGAGTCTTCGCTATTCCCCACCAATGAAGAGGTAGAACTTTCCTGGTCGATTTTGGACCCCATCATCGACTACTGGGCCGAAGCAGGACAGCCCGAGGAGTACCGCGCTGGCACCTGGGGACCAGAATCCGCCGATAAAATACTGCGTCGCCGGGGTCACTCCTGGCGCCGCCCATAGGAGGGACGCAGACAATGATTATTCCATTGCCCAATACCACTACGCGTGAAATCTCCAAGAAGTTAGTAGAGGCGCAAGAACATTACACCCTGACTACCGGCCGAGTGCTCACTCTAATCGTGGCGGCCCGTGAGGATGATGACCTTGAAAGCATTCTCGCTTCCGTGCGCGATGCCTCCCACGAGCACCCGTCACGTGTGTTGGTCGTAGTAACGGGAGACCCGCAGGTCGAAACCCACCTTGATGCACAGCTACGCGTGGGCGGCGAAGCAGGTGCCTCCGAGATGGTCATCATGAAGTTGCACGGTGCTTTGGCAAACCAAGACGAAGCAGTAGTCACGCCGCTGCTACTACCTGATACCCCGCTGGTCGCTTGGTGGCCTACTCTGTGCCCACCGGACCCTGCCTCCAGCTCGGTGGGAAAGTTGGCGCAGCGCCGCATAACTAACGTTGCCTTTGACGGACGCGTGACCGGCGAAGATCTTCGCACCTTATCTGCCGGGTACACGCCGGGTGATTCCGATATGTCTTGGGCTGCCATCACCTTGTGGCGCGGTGTCGTTGCCTCCGCCTTGGACCGTCATCCCCACGAGCCGGTGAAGTCGGTAGAGGTAGCAGGTCCGGCCGGCCACCCAGCCCCGGATTTCGCCGCTGGATGGTTGCTCGACCGCTTGGCAGTTCCCGTACATCGCACAGTGGCCGACTCCGAGGAGGACCACTTCCCGGTGACTCATTTGCGGTTCAATCGGGAGACAACCCACGTAGACGTCGATGTCATTGATGAGCGCACGGTGCGTGTGTGTGTTCCGGGTTCGCCGGAATCCTTGGTGAGCCTCAATAAGCGGTCACAAGCTGAGGTGCTTTCTGAAGAACTGCGCCATTTGGATGCCGATAAAACCTATGCACAAGCGCTCCGTGCACTAGCCCAGGTAGACTACAGTAATCAGTAAACGGCTTTAATCTGAATCTTTGTAAAGGATAGCGATACATAATGGTAACTCTTCACCGCGTGAGCGATGTGGATGACCTTATCTCCCAGGCCGCACTGAAATTCGTGGATACCGTAGCGCGTATCCAAGCATCGGGTGGCGGCCTCCACGACGATGGTGTCGCGCGTGTTGTCCTCACTGGCGGCGGAGCCGGAATTGGCGTTCTCCACGAGTTGGCCCGTTTGGATTTCGCCGCACAGCAGCAAGGTGAAAATTTTCCTGCTCAGCGCATCGATTGGTCGCGTGTTCACGTTTTCTTCGGCGACGAACGCAATGTACCCGTTTCCGACGCAGATTCTAATGAGGGCCAGGCGCGCAATGCGTTGCTCAACCACGTAGATATCCCAAACCAAAATATTCACGGTTTTGATCTGGGCGCGGTGTCTATGGAAGCAGCGGCAAGCGCATATGAACCAGAGTTGAAGGAATTTGCCCCTCATGGTTTCGACCTACACCTACTAGGCATGGGTGAGGAGGGCCATATTAATTCCTTGTTCCCGCATTCCTCCGCTATTCGGGAGCAAGAAGAACTAGCTGTTCCCGTCCACGATTCCCCAAAGCCGCCCAGCGAGCGTATTACCCTCACCCTTCCGGCGGTCAATAAATCCGATCGCATTTGGCTCCTTGTGGCCGGCGAAGCCAAGTCGGAAGCGGCCAAGCACGTGGTAGAGGGCGCTGCGGCCGAGGAATGGCCGGCAGCCGGCGTACACGGTAGGAAGGAAACCGTTCTCTTCCTTGCCGATGACGCTGCTTCCGAGATATAAGCAGGCAATCCGCAGTATGCGTGCGGGCACATTGCTTTTAGCGCCTGACGCCAATCGAAAAGCGCCGGCACCGCTTCCCCACTTTCAGATCCCCTAGGAAAATTAGTGGTAGGAAGCTAGTGCCGGCGCTTTCGCTATCCTGGCTTTTCGCTTAAGCGAAGGCTTGGATCAGGTTTAGGCCCACAATGCAGGCCAGCCAGATGATAACCATCACCACGGTGTAGCGATCCAAGTTCTTTTCCACGACGGTCGAGCCGGAAAGGTTCGACTGCACGCCACCGCCGAAGAGGCTGGACAGGCCGCCGCCTTTACCTTTGTGCAGCAGCACGAAGATGGACATCAAAATAGCTGCGATGACCAAGATGATTTCCAGTGCCAAGACCATGAGGATAATCCTTATTTCTAACGTGCGCCTTGTGGTTGACTCTTGCCACCCACTAGCGCGGAATCGTACTTTTAGGCTTTGCGTCCAGCAAAGCAGTCACACCGGCCCACTGTACACGATGGCGCGGGCCGGAACCATTCCAACCCGCGCCGAACGCGAACCTGTGACAGGTGATATCTCCTGTTAGTTCAGGGCATTAGCTGCGTTGGCAGCCAACTTGGCAAACTCTTCGCCCATCAGGGAGGCGCCACCGATGAGGCCGCCGTCTACGTCTGGCTTGCTGACGATCTCCGCAACGGAATCAACCTTGACGGAACCGCCGTAGAGAATACGAATGCCTTCCGCTACCTCGTCACCGGCGAGCTCTTTCACGAGCTCGCGGATGGCGGCACAAACCTCTTGTGCGTCGTCTGCGGAGGCTACCTTGCCGGTACCAATGGCCCAGACCGGCTCATAAGCAATGACGGTCTTGGCAAGCTGCTCAGCGCTAAGGCCAGCCAAAGAATTACGGGTCTGGTTAACCACGTAGTCCACGTGAGTACCGGCCTCGCGAACGGCCAGTGGCTCGCCTACGCACACGATGGGGCTAATGTCATTATCCAAGGCTGCGGCGGCCTTTTCTGCGACGAGCTTATCGGTCTCGCCATGATACTGACGGCGCTCCGAGTGTCCCACGACTACCCAGCTGCAGCCGAGCTTGGCTAGCATTTGACCAGATACCTCGCCGGTGAAGGCGCCAGACTCATGCTTAGAGATGTCCTGCGCGCCGTAGGTGATCTGCAACTTGTCGCCTTCTACCAGCGTCTGGATGGTGCGAATATCGGTAAACGGGACCATATAGGCCACGTCGACCTTTTCGTAGTAGTCCTTAGGCAGGGAGAACGCAAACTTTTGAACGGAACCGATAGCCTCGACGTGGTCGAGGTTCATCTTCCAGTTACCTGCGATAAGTGGCGTACGTGCCATGATTTTTCCTCTCTTTTAGCAAGTGACTCAGCAGATTTTAGGCTTCAAGGACGGAGACGCCCGGAAGCTCCTTGCCCTCTAGGTACTCAAGGGAGGCGCCGCCACCGGTGGAGATGTGGCTAAAGCCATCCTCGTCCAGGCCGAGCATGCGCACGGAGGCCGCGGAATCGCCGCCACCGACAACCGAGAAGGAGCCGTTGTTTTCGGTGGCGTCGATAATAGCCTGCGCGACGCCCGCAGTACCCTTGGAGAAGGCCTCCATTTCGAAGACACCCATCGGACCGTTCCAGAAGACGGTCTTGGAAGAAGCAAGCACCTCTGCGAAGTGCTCCACAGACTTTGGCCCGATGTCTAGGGACATCCAGCCCTCTGGGATGCCGTCGAGCTCGACAACCTGGTGTTCCGCATCCGCTGCGAACTTGCTTGCGGCAATGAGATCCACAGGAAGGACCAGCTTGTCACCGAAGCGTTCGAGCAGCTCCTTGCAGTTATCAATCTGGTCTTCTTGCAGGAGGGACTCCTGGACGTTGTAGCCCTTGGCGGCCAGAAGGGTGTAGCACATGCCGCCACCGATAATGACCTTGTCTGCCTTATCTGCTAACGCCTCAATTACGCCGAGCTTATCCGAGACCTTGGCGCCGCCAAGTACTACTACGTATGGGTGCTCCGGCTTCTGGGCCACGGTGGAAAGGACGGAGAGTTCCTTTTCTACGAGCTTGCCTGCGTAAGCCGGCAGGCGCTTTGCGACGTCATACACAGATGCCTGGGCACGGTGGACAACGCCAAAGCCATCGGAGACGAAAGCGCCATTATCGGCTGCCAAAGCAACGAGCTCATCAGCAAATGCGCCGCGCTCCGCTTCATCCTTGGAGGTCTCGCGAGAGTCGAAGCGGACATTTTCCACCAACATGACATCGCCATCGTTGAGCCCGTTCGCACGCTCATGAGCGTCCTCGCCGGTGACATCGCCGGCCAAGGCAACGTACTGGCCAAGAGCCTCGGACAGAGCTTCAGCGACTGGGGCCAAGGAGTACTTAGCGTTTACCTCTCCCTTGGGGCGGCCAAGGTGCGCGGACAGAATGACCTTAGCGCCGCCTTCCACCAAAGCCTTGATGGTGGGAAGAGAAGCGTTAATGCGACCCGGGTCAGTAATGTTTCCTTCTTCATCAAGGGGAACATTGAAATCAGAACGAACAAGGACGTGACGAGATTCGACGCCTTCCTTGAGAAGATCATCCAGAGTCTGGAAAGCCATTATTTTCTCCTTCTTAAATTCGGATTGTTCACAAGGCTGTAGATATAAGAATACCGACCGCGACACAATGCCGTTTAGGCTTGCATCGGGGCCGGACTCTCATTATTAAAGCTCTATTAAAGCTCTAAGTTTAGAGCTTGTCTGCCACCAGGCAAGTCATACGTACAAGCTGGGAGGTGTATCCCCACTCATTGTCGTACCAGCCCAGAACCTTAACGAGGTTGCCGTTGGAGACCTTGGTCATGCCGGAGTCAAAAATGCAGCCGTGCGGGGAGGTTACGATATCGGTGGAAACCAGCGGGTCCTCGGTATAAGCGAGGGTGTCCTTGAGCTCGCCTTCAGCAGCTTCCTTCAGGGCGGCGTTAATCTCTTCAACGGTTACGTCGCGGGAAGCGGTAAACGTCAGGTCGGTAGCAGAGCCGGTGATAACTGGAACACGCATGGCGTAGCCATCCAGCTTGCCTTCCAGCTCAGGCAGTACCAGGGAGACAGCCTTAGCTGCGCCGGTGGAGGTAGGCACCATATTTACAGCAGCGGCGCGGGCGCGGCGCGGATCCTTGTGCGGTGCGTCTTGGATGCGCTGGTCGCCGGTGTAGGCGTGGACGGTGGTCATCAAGCCCTTTTCGATGCCGAACTTGTCATTGAGGACCTTTGCCATCGGCGCCAGGCAGTTGGTGGTGCAGGATGCTGCGGAAATAACATTGTGGTTTGCCGGATCGTAGGTGTCAGAGTTAACGCCATAGACGAAGGTTCCGTCTACTTCCTTGCCCGGAGCAGAGATGATGACCTTCTTGGCGCCAGCCTCGAGGTGAGCCTTGGCGTCATTGCCATTGGTGAAACGGCCGGTGGACTCGATCACGAGGTCTACGTCGTATTCGCCCCACTTGAGCTGCTTCGGGTCCTTCTCCGCGGTGACCACGATGCGGTGACCATTAACCGTAATGGATTCATCATCATGGGTAATCTCGCCATCGAAGCGGCCCAGTACGGAGTCGTACTTGAGCAGGTTAGCCAACGTACCGTTATCGGTCAGGTCGTTTACTGCAACAACTTCGAGGTTGTTGTCGCCCTGAGCGACTGCACGGAAAAAGTTGCGGCCGATACGGCCAAAGCCATTGATACCTACGCGGATAGTCACTGTATTTCTCCTCAAAGAGTCGAGTAAATGTGCGTATGGGTATGTGCGCGGGCCCTTCGATATATTCGGTGCTTGAGAAGCGCCCGAGCGTTTTCCCTTACAGTGCCGATACTACCGAGCGTTTTTTAACAGTGCAGTGCCCTAGCAGCCTTGAGAACTATCGGATGACAGATTATCCAAAAGAGCGTACACTTTGCCGATCCTTTTTATTTCTCCGCCATAAACCCGCTGGATACGCCCGAACGCGTGGGTTTATGTGGCCTTGACGCTGTTAACGTGAAATATGTCACTGTATAGCTTCCAGGATTACGCCCGCCTCTGTCCGGTCGGACATTTCCGAGCCTCAGTCCTGATGGCAATCAAGTCGACCGAATTGTTTTCGCCTCGACCATCACACGATATGCTTTCAATACTCACTGGCTCACATTCGCGTTTCAGTCCACTACATCTGTTCCAGCGCAATCGTTGGTCACCGTGAGAATGCTTCAGGTGCTCGTTATTCTTCAACGGGCAGGACCACCGTAGAACCCAAGGACGTCTCTTGTTCGAAATTAATACCTCTGCTGTGGGTGACAGCCTCGGGCTTACCGCCCTGGTGGCGATTCTCCCTCTCATCGCATTCTTTATCATGCTGCTCGGCGTCAAAGCGCGCGCACACACTTCTGGCGCCGTCGCCCTCGCAGTATCCCTTCTTATCGCCATCGTAGGCTTTTCTATGCCGGTAGATATGGCCTTGTCCTCCGCCGTGCGCGGCGGCCTTTTCGGACTACTTCCCATTGTCTGGGTAATCATTACCGCAATCTGGTTTTATGAAATCACCGTCGCTTCAGGACGCTTCGAGGACCTTCGTAAAACCTTCGACCTTCTAGGCGATGGCGATATTCGCATCCAAGCAATTCTTATCGCCTTTTGCTTTGGCGGCTTGCTAGAGGCCCTCGCCGGCTTCGGCGCACCCGTAGCCATTACCGCGACCATGATTATGGCACTCGGTGTAAAGCCCCTACGCGCAGCAATCGTAGTGCTCATTGCTAATACGGCCCCGGTTGCTTTCGGCGCGGTGGGCATCCCAGTGACCACCGCTGGCGAGGTCGCTGGACGCAGCGCTGAACAAACCCATGATATTGCCGCACTTATCTCTTTGCAGGTGCTCATCATCGCCGCCGTCGTGCCTTTCTTGATCGCCTTTATTTTGGACGGTGTCCGCGGCGTCAAGGAAACTGCGCCGGCAGCCGCAGTGATTGGCGTTTCCTTTGCCTTGGCACAGTGGCTGGCCGCAACGTTCTTTGCTTACCAGCTCACCAATGTTATCGCCTGCATCGTTTCCCTGGGCTGTGCCTTTGCCTTCCTCCGAGTGTGGAAGCCTAAGGGTGTTAAGGAGCTGCGCGAGCGCCTCGAGCTGCCCGCCGCTGAGTCGACCACTGACCTGAATGGTCGCCGCATTTGGATGGCGCTACTTCCCTACGCTGTAGTAACTATTGTTTTTGCTGTTGCTACTGCGGCCCCAGCCATCTTTGGTTTCCTCAAGCTCCACTTTGCTTGGCCTTTGCTGGATGACGCGATTATCGACGCCGACGGCAACCTTATGGACACTAGCTTCAGCTTCAATGTCTTTGGTAACCCAGGTACGCTCCTGCTGCTCTCGGGCATTATCGTTGCGGTTGTCTACCACTTCTTTAATGAAAATGGCCGCTACAGTCTCAGCTTCGGGCAGCCGGTCAGCGCTTTTGGGGACGTCGCCAGCCGCATGAAGTTCTCGGCCCTCACCATCATTCTGGTGCTGGCATTGGCTTATACGATGAACTACTCCGGCCAAACGATTGCTATTGGTGAGTTCGTCTCTTCTGCGGGCGGCATCTTCGCACTCTTCGCTCCGGTACTGGGCTGGATTGGTACAGCGGTCACCGGCTCCGATACCTCCGCCAATGCCCTCTTCGCCAACCTGCAGGTAGCAGCGGCCGAGCGTATCAGCGTGAACCCGGACCTCATGCTGGCCGCTAATACCGCAGGCGGCGTTGTGGGCAAGATGATCTCCCCGCAGTCCCTCGCTATTGCGGCCACCGCTGTAAAGATGGAAGGCAAGGAGTCTGTCATCCTGAAAAACGTAGTGGGCTACTCCGTGGTCTTCTTGGCCGTTGTGTGCATCATCGTGTTCTTGATGACCAACGCCCTCGGATTCCTCGTTCCCTAGGCATTTAATTCTCCGCGGCTAGCTGGTTTCCCCACCAGCTAGCTATCACAGAGGAAACTCCCCGCAGTAGCGGCTACCGCTTAGGTATCCGCGCTGCGGGGAGTTGTGTATGTGCCGGTGATTGCGGCGTTTAGGACTCTTTGAAGAGGTCGTCGGTGATCGCTTGGTTAGTATCGGGGATATCAAGCTCTTCCGCTCGCTTATCGGCCATAGATAGCAAGCGGCGAATACGCCCGGCTACCGCATCTTTAGTCATGGGAGGCTCAGCCAAGCGGCCCAATTCTTCCAGCGAGGCCTCACGGTGCTGCACGCGCAGGCGTCCTGCATCAGCAAGGTGCTCGGGGACGTCATCACCAAGGATCTCCATCGCTCGGTCAACGCGGGCCGCCGCGGTGACTGCAGCACGAGCCGAGCGACGGAGATTTGCATCATCGAAATTGTCCAAGCGCCGGGACGTATCGTGCGCCTCTCGCTTGACGCGCTTCTTTTCCCAGCTTAATCGCGTCTCCTGAGCGCCCATACGGGTCAACAGTGCCCCAATGGCATCGCCATCGCGGACGACGACGCGGTCTTCCCCGCGAGTTTCCTTGGTTTTGGCAGAAATGCCCAAGCGGCGGGCGCAACCCACTAGGGCCAATGCCGCCTCCTGGCACGGGCACGTAACTTCAAGCGCAGAAGAACGACCCGGCTCCGTGAGGCTGCCATGGGCTAGGAAGGCTCCGCGCCACGCTGCTTCGCTATCAGCGACGGTGCCGGAAATGACCTGCGGGGGCAAACCCACTACCGCGTGGCCGGAGCGGGTAATAAGGCCGAGACGGCGCGTAAGTTCCTTCGCCCCGGTGGAAATGCGCACCGTAACTCGGGATTTCTTCGTGGTTCCTGCTGGGCCCGCTACGTGACTATCAGCGGAAATCCCATAAAGCTCATCGAGTGCAGCGATCACGCGCCGCGCAATAGCGTGGCTTTCTAATTCCAACTCATAGGCCATGTTGTCGCCGGAAATATCTAGCTCGCCGGCGAATCGCAGCATCGCGGCTAGTTCGGCAGCGCGAGCGGACTGGCGTGGCACAACGACAGCCGTCAATTCTTCTTTGACCTGGTCGGTCAATGGTGTGGTCACCTAGTTCGCCCCATTTCTTTTCTCACAGTCACAAGATATACGCACAGGCCAGGGCCACTATGCAAGGCCCGGTGCGGTGAAAGGATTTCTGCCATCATACCGCGCGCGCTCAGGCACCGCGCAGTCGGCCGAACCCGAACGACGCGAGCGATGGGACTTTGCCGAGATGTATCAGCTCCGGTTGGGATCGCCAGTGTTGCGATAGTCCGAATACAGGTCGAGGAGTGCCGCAGACAGCTTCTCCGGATCGTGTTTATTGATGCTCCGGCCATTGTCATCAACTTCGCTCACATCCGCGAACGTGGCACGGGCACCAAGGGACTGGGCGGCGCGCTGGATATACACGCGCTCACTATCAGTAGGCAAAGCCGCCCCGTCCACCAGAATGCGATCAATGCGCAAATCCGGAGCGTGCTGAGAAAGCACATGCAAATGGCGCTCTGCGGAAAAACCATGCGTTTCGCCCGGCTCGGCGGAAAGGTTTAAAACAACTACGCGCAGCGCATCAGACGCAGAAATGGCTTCCACGACCTCAGGCACGAGAGTATGTGGCAATACCGAACTAAACCAAGAACCCGGGCCAATAGTAATTAGGTCCGCGCGCTCAATGGCATCGAGGACATCCGGATTTGCTTTGGGGTTTTCCGGCACGATACGCACACGCCGGACTTGCCCCGGTGTGGAGGCAACCGCGACCTGCCCCCGGACTTGGCGCATGACACGGGGGTCGTCGTCAAGCCCGGCTACTTCCGCCTCAATCTCTAAGGCTTGGTTGACCACAGGGAATACCCGGCCCTGGGAATTAGTAAGCTCTGCGATGGTATCTAACGCGGCCTGGTAATCACCGAGCACCTCGGTCAACCCTGCAATCATTAGATTGCCCACCGCATGCCCCGCCATTGCACCGGTGCCTCTAAAACGGTGCTGCAAGGTACGCGCCCAGAGGTCACCCACCGGATCACTATTAGCCAACGCAGCTAGCGCCATGCGCAGATCTCCAGGCGGGATTATTTCTAGCTCGCGGCGCAATCGGCCGGAGGAGCCACCATCATCTGCAACAGTAACAATGGCGGAAATGTCGCCTGCTCCGCTCAATCGGGCGGACAAAAGAGTCTGATAAAGTCCATGGCCGCCTCCTAGGCAGACCATGTGTGAAGGATTGGTCATAAAAGCGTTAAAACTCCTGCGCTCTAGCCTCGAGCAATATCCCTGTGCAAGGTGCTGACGTCCAAAGTGTCATTGTCCCGCAACCGTGCCGCAATAGCCTCTGCTACGGCAACGGAGCGGTGATGGCCACCCGTACAGCCCACGCCTAAAGTTATGAAATTCTTCCCTTCGTGCCGGTAACCATCCAGCATGGTGGAAAACATCCTTATGAAATTATCCACGAATTCCTGTGCCGCTGGCTGTGAGAGCACATACTGAGCAACCGGCTCATCCGTGCCACGGTATCTACGCAGCTCCGGTACCCAATAGGGATTGGGTAGGAAACGCACATCAACCACCAAATCTGCATCGCGGGGTGAACCATTTTTAAACCCAAAGGATTCAACGGTCACATGCTGCTTTTCATTTTGCATCTCACCAAACGCCGCCTCAATAGCACGGCGGAGATCATGAATGGATAGGTTGGTGGTGTCAATGATGATGTCCGCATGAGCTCGCACGTCTGCTACTGCTTGACGTTCGCGTTGGATGCCTACTTTGAGTGTGTCGCCCTCTTGCAACGGGTGGGTGCGGCGTACTGAATCAAAACGACGAATGAGCACGTCATCACGAGCATCCAAAAAGAGCACGGTGGGCTTCATATTTAATTCCGTGAGCTCTTCCATAATCTCTAGCAGAGACCCTGGAAACATGCGCGAGCGCACATCCGTTACGGCAGCAACCTTACCCACCGGAGTTTCTTCCTGATTGCACAGCTTAAGCAGATCCACAATGGCGCGAGGCGGAATATTATGGGCCACATAGTAGCCCTTATCCTCAAATACTTTGGCAGCGGAACTCAACCCGCCGCCGGACATGCCGGTTATCAAAATGGGTGGAGTTTCGAAATGCGTCATGACTTTCAGTCTAGCGCTTTAGGATTCGCCGCTTCTAGGAGAATGCCGCTTATTTAGCCGCAGAACCGTGCAAATTCTCGTACACGGTCTGGGCAAGCTTTGGCCCAAAGCCATCAACCTCACAGATCTCTTCCACCGTGGCGGCCTTGAGCTTTTTCACCGAGCCAAAATACTTCACCAGATCGGTGCGCCGCTGCGGACCTAGGCCCGGAACTGAGTCGAGTACTGAAGAGCGCATTCGCTTAGAGCGCTGCTGCCGGTGATATGTAATGGCGAAGCGGTGCGCTTCATCGCGAATTTGCTGCAGGAGAAATAGAGCTTGCGAGTTTCGCGGCAAAATGACCGGCTCATCATCGCCGGGAACCCAGATTTCTTCGAGGCGCTTAGCCAGGCCCACCAAGGTCACATCCACGATGCCTAACTCATCGAATACTTCTTGAGCTGCGGCAACCTGGGGTGCGCCGCCATCCACAATGAAAAGCTGCGGTGGATACGCAAAGCGACGGCCTGCCTCGGCAGATTCTTCCGCCACTTTTTCTTCCGCGAAAGAGGACTCTTCTACTTCCTCATCCGGTTGGGCCAGCTTGTCTTCCTTATAGCGCTTAAACCGACGGCGAGTGACTTCTGCGATAGATCCGACGTCATCAGAGCGGCCATCGCCCGCTGCCTCTTTAATGCGGTAGCGCCTATAGTCCGACTTCTTGGGCAAACCATCTTCAAAAACAACCAAAGAAGCAACCACATCTGTGCCCTGAATATGGGAGATATCGGTACATTCGATGCGCAATGGGGCTTGCTCCATGCCCAAAGCCTCTTGAATATCTTGCAAAGCCGCCGACCGGGCGGTGAGGTCTCCCACCCGCTTGAGCTTGTGCTGGCGCAACTGCTCCTTGGCGTTTTTCTCCACCGTGGCCATGAGCTGCTTTTTATCGCCGCGCTGGGGAACGCGCAGGTCCACCTGGGCGCCACGCAGTTCCTCTAAGAGGGCGACGACCTGATCGGGTTCATCCGGCAGGGCCTGCACCAAAATTTGGCGTGGGATGACTTGGACACGGCGGGACTTCATGTGCGATTCCTGGTCCACCCCGCGCCGTTTTACGTCCGCAGCAAGCGCGGCGTCCTCGCGCGCCTCCTGCTTCTCTCGCTCCATTGCATCCGAATAGAACTGGATGAGGAAGTTTTGTACCAATGCCGGCAGCGCGGGATCAGGCTGGCCTTCTTCCAAGGGCTCAGAGCTAGCTTGGTCACCGGCTCGTTCTACTACCCACCCGCGCTGCCCGCGGATGCGTCCGTCACGCACATGGAAGATCTGCACCGCTGCTTCGAGTTCATCCGAGTTAAAAGCAATGAGATCGGCATCTGTACCGTCGGTGAAGACCACGGCCTGTTGCTCCATGATCTTGTCAATAGCGCCCAAGTCATCGCGTAGGCGTGCGGCGCGTTCGAACTCTAGATTCTCGGCGGCCTGCTCCATGTCATGGGTGAGTTTGCGGCGGACTGCACCGGTGTTTCCATTCATGAATGAAACGAGTTCATTGACGGTATCCCGGTGTTCTTCCTTGCTTACCCTGCCGATGCAGGGGGCATCGCATTTGCCGATGTAGCCCAATAAACACGGCCGCCCAAGGCGCTCGTGCCTGTTATAAACGCCCTTCGAACAGGTGCGCATGGGGAAGACGCGGGTGAGCAGGTCTAGGCTTTCGCGCACGGCCCAAGCATGGGAATACGGGCCGAAGTAGCGCACGCCCTTGCGGCGAGGGCCGCGGTAGAAAAAGGCGCGAGGAACTGTTTCTCCGACCGAAACCGCGAGCATAGGATAGGTTTTATCGTCGCGGTACATGACGTTGAAGTGGGGATCAAAGCGCTTAATCCACGTGTACTCCAACTGCAAGGCTTCTACCTCGCTGGCCACTACCGTCCATTCCACGGAATTGGCCGTGAGCACCATTTGGCGTGTGCGCGGGTGCAGCTGAGTAATGTCCTGAAAATAGTTCGATAGTCTCGCGCGCAGATTCTTGGCTTTGCCCACGTAGATTACGCGGCGGTTTTCATCGCGGAACTTATAGACGCCCGGGTCAGTGGGAATGGTTCCCGGAGCCGGGCGGTAGGTAGTGGGGTCAGCCAATTGTTAATCCTGTGGCATGTACTTAGCTTCCACGTCGCGGAAGCGGCGGACGTTGTCGATGACGGTGTCTTTATCACCAGACTGCAAAGCCCAGACGGGAACGAACTCGAACTCGGGAAGCTCAAGACGCGCCATACGTTGGCCCACGGGGAAGGACAGCCCATAGACCACCTGCCAGGGATAAAAGCGGGTACCCACAATATTGCGGACCTCTACCCCATCCTCATTGGCGCGCAGGCGCGGCCGGTTAAGGGCAACCCAAGACAAAATGGAAATAAGGAGGCCCACGCCGGGAAAGGCGAATTTGTCAATGGTGGTGACATGCGCGCCGGTAAAAGACACATCCAAGGTGATTCCCATGAAGATATGGATAGCCATAACGAGGATCACCCAGCCGATTGCCACCTTACGCAAAAAGGGCGAGGTCGCCTTAAACTCCCACGGCTTAGACGTTGTTTGGGCAAAGGGATCGGCACTGGTATAGGCCAATACTTCGGCGTCGCTAAGCTGCCGGCTTCGCTGCGGATTCTTTGGGGCCTGCGCCTCGTTCATGTGCATACTCCTCTGGAACGCCCCATATTCCACCATGGTGGTCTAGCGTGGGGCGCTGACGCATTGCTAAAGGTTACTTTTCTGCTGCGTTTAGTCTACGCAACTGCAGGGCGGTATCTAAAGCCGCCATCATTGCCTCGGCGCCCTTGTTTTCTGCTGAGTCTGCAAAGCCGGCGCGATCAATTGCCTGCTGCTGGTCATTGACGGTAAGGACGCCGTTCGCTACCGGGGTGGATTCATCGAGCGCGATGCGGGTAAGCGCCTGGGTAACCGAGTCACAGACGTAGTCAAAATGCGGGGTTCCCCCACGGATAACGCAGCCCAATGCCACCACTGCATCGTATGTGCGGGCGGCCGCCTGGACAACAACGCCAAGTTCCAAGGCGCCAACTACGCGGTACTCGGCAACCTCGGCGCCATTTTCCGTAGCGGTCTGAACCGCCTGGGCGTGGAGCTGATCGCAGATCTCCGCGTTCCATGTCGCAGTCACCACGGCAACGCGCAGTCCACTGCCATCTACCTGGGCAATTTCGGGTAGGCCTTCTTTACTCATTTCTTTCCTTTCGCGTGATCTCCACAGAGCTACTAAAGATTTACTTATGCGCCTCATCCCACTGGGCAACCTGCGGAAGATCGTGGCCCATGCGGTCGCGCTTCGTACGCAGATATTCAATATTATCCGCATGCGCCGGGGTTGCTAGCGGGGTGTGATGACTTGCATCCACACCAAAACCGCTCAGGCCTTCGCCCTTATGTGGGTTATTAGTCAGTAGGTTCGCGGACTCTATTCCAAGATCACGCAGGATCTGGCCGGCTACGGAATACTCGCGTGCGTCTTCGGGCAGGCCTTGTTCTAGGTTGGCATCGACGGTGTCCATGCCAGCATCCTGCAGCCGGTATGCCTCCAACTTATGCAACAGACCAATGCCACGGCCTTCCTGACCGCGCAAGTAGATAACCACGCCGCTGCCTTCCTGACTGATACGGCGCATGGATTCATGCAGTTGCGGACCGCAATCGCAGCGCCGCGAGCCAAAGGCATCACCGGTTAGGCATTCCGAATGGACTCGCACCATGACCTCACGCGCGCCGCGCAGCTGGGCGGGATCGCCTGCCACCAGCGCGACATGCTCCTGTCCATCTATTTCATGACGGTAGCCAATGGCGGTGAAATGACCATACTCGGTGGGAAGCTGGGTGCTTACCTGGCGAATGACCTGGTTCTCATTATGGCGGCGCCACTCGATGAGCTGTGCAATAGAGATCATAGACAGGCCGTGCTTATCTGCGAAGCGGCGCAGCTCTGGCGACCGTGCCATGTCCGTGGGGTCATCCTCAGACACGATCTCACACAGCACACCGGCCGGTCGCAGGCCCGCCAATCGGGCAAGGTCAATGGAAGCCTCCGTATGGCCATCACGCTCTAGAACACCACCAGGGCGCGCGCACAACGGCACCACGTGACCCGGGCGGGTGAATTCTCCCGGCGTGGTATCAGGGTTTGCTAGCCGGCGAATAGTTTCTGCCCGCGAGGTCGCAGAAATACCGGTACTACCCGTAGCTGCGTCCACCGTCACCGTATAGGCGGTGCCGCGCACATCCTCGTTGACCGCCAACATCGGCGGTAGATTCAGGCGGTTACAATCTTCTGGCAACAATGGTGCGCAGATATATCCAGAAGAGTAGCGCACCATAAAGGCCACCAGTTCCGGGGTGGCTAGCTCAGCGGCGAAAATCAGGTCGCCTTCATTTTCGCGATCCTCGTCATCGATAACAACTACCGGCTTACCAGCGGCGATATCCGCTATGGCCTGCTCAATGGAATCAAGACGGATACAATTATCACTCGCGCTCATAAGGTAGCAGTCTAGTCCTTGCCCTCAGGGGTTAGCGCTTCGGGGTGAAGCATCTTTTCTACGTACTTGGCCAGCACATCCACCTCGAGGTTGACTTCTCCTCCCACTGGCAATGCACCGTGAATGGTATCCCGCAAAGTGGTGGGGATAAGGGATACCTCGAACCAGTCCGGCCCCACGCCGCTAATAGTCAGCGAGGTGCCACTAACGGCAATTGAGCCTTTTTCTACGACGTACCGGGCAAGCTCGGCGGGCAAGCTAAACCGGAGGATATCCCAGTTCTCGGAGGTAGTCCGGCTCTGCAGCGTCGCGGTGCCATCCACGTGTCCTTGCATGATGTGACCGCCTAGCCGGGTGGTAGGCAGCAATGCCGGTTCCACATTGACCGAATCGCCCTCAGCTAGGCGGCCCAGAGCTGTCCGGTCGAGGGACTCCTGCATCACATCTGCGCAAAATATATCTCCAGATAAATCCGCCACGGTGAGGCATACGCCGTTGATAGCAATGGAATCCCCCAGTGCAGCCTCCGCGACGGTGCGCGGGGCGCGAATGCTCAAGCGCAAGGCGTCCGCGTGCGGTTCCATACCGGCTACGGTGCCCAACTCTTGTACTAGCCCAGTAAACACATCCAGCCTTTCTCGTTATCTGCTAATCCGCGCGTCTAGCGCACGTATTCAATTAGAACGTCATCACCCAGCGCCTTCATTCCCACGCGCTGGAATCGGGTGGCCCCCGCCAGAGTCTGGGACATGGGATGGGCGAGCACGCCACGGCCTTCCCCCAGCAACAGGGGCGCAATATAGGCAGAGATAGCATCGACCAAGTCGGCCTTGAGGAAGCTACTGGCGAGTCCGGCGCCGCCTTCTACAAGGACGTCGCGTGCCCCGCTGGCGTAGAGCTCGTATAACGCTTCCTCGATGCTGTCGTAGTGCTCGTACCCCAACTCGCGCAGGTTGCTGGCCGCATCACCGGCCGATTCCAAATCACGCTTGCCAATAATCACGCGGCGCGGCTGGTGTTCCCGCAAACTGCCGTCGCTAAACCGCGCGGTAAGTGACGGGTTATCAGCAAGCGCAGTGCCGGTGCCGACGATGATGGCGTCGCGGTGAGCCCTATCTGCATGCACCCAATCGCGCGCCGCTTCGCCCGTAATCCACTGGCTTGACCCATCCGCTGCGGCAGTAAAGCCATCCAGCGTCTGGGCGAACTTTAAGGTTACGTGCGGCCTGCGTGCTTTCATGGCAAAGAGCCAAGGCACGAGCGCATCATCGGCGTGCGGGGGCTTTTCCAGCTTGGCGACGTCCACCCCAGCCTCCGCCAACACGCGCGCTCCACCGGCGGCCTGCGGAGTGGGGTCTGCATGAAGGTAGTACACGCGAGCCACGCCGGCATCGATAAACGCCTGTGCGCACGGACCCGTGCGACCGGTATGCGCACACGGCTCCAAGGTGACCACGGCGGTGGCTCCTCGCGCCCTATCGCCAGCCTCGCGCAACGCCATGACCTCGGCATGCGCGCCTCCCACGGGCTGCGTAGCACCGACGCCCACGATGTCACCGGCAGTGGACACGATGACCGCGCCCACTGGCGGGTTGGGGCTCGTGGTTCCACGCACCTCAGCTCCCGCGGCCATTGCCCGAGACAGCGCTGCGGAAAGGGTACTCTCCTCTAGCTCCGCGCCCACTAGGCACCAGCCGCCAATTCACGCAGCTGATGTACGATCCCGGCGGGATCTTCTGCCTTGAATACGGCCGAGCCAGCTACAAAAGCATCGCACCCAGCCGCGGCGGCTTGGGCGATGGTGTCTGGCGAAATTCCGCCATCAATCTCGATGACGGTGTCGAGCCCCTGCTCATCAATGCTTTGGCGCAGCACCCGGACCTTTTCCAGCATCTCTGGCATGAATTTCTGCCCGCCAAAACCAGGCTCCACGGACATCACGAGCACCTCATCAAAGTGATGCAATTTATCCAGCCACGGTTCGATAGCCGTACCCGGCTTAATGGAAAAGGCAGCACGCACCCCTAGTTCTCGAATGCTCTGCGCCACATCCACCGCCGCCTGCTCATCGGCGACAGCCTCCACGTGGAAGATAATGGTATGCGCACCCGCCTTGGCATAGGTCTCCACCCATTGCTCGGGTTCCTCGATCATGAGGTGGACATCCAATGGTTTATTGGTAAGCCGATGGACCGTTGCCGTGATATCCGGGCCGAAGGACAGGTTGGGCACGAAGTGCCCGTCCATAATGTCCACATGGACCCAGTCTGCGGTTTCAATCGCCGCTAATTCCTCGCCCAAGCGAGAAAAATCAGCGGCCAAGATGGAAGGGGAAATAATCGGTGCGGACATGCCCACTAGTCTATCGCGATTAGTCAGCAGCGCGGCGCAGAGCCGCAAAGAACATAGCATCGGTACCGTGCCGATGTGGCCACATTTGCACGGATTTTTCGTGCCCCACATCGCCCATATCAGGAATGAGCCCATGTGCGTCTAGCTCTGTGGCACCGAGCTCGCGTACGGCGCGGTCGACGATGCCACGAGTCTCGCGCAAGTCTGGCGAACACGTGGAATAAATGACCACACCGCCTGGGCGCACCAGGTTTAAGGCCGAGGATAAAAGCTCAAATTGCAGCTGAGTAAGCTCGGCAATGTCGGACTCAGACTTGCGCCACCGCGCCTCGGGGCGGCGACGGAGTGCGCCGAGTCCGGAACACGGGGCATCGACAAGCACTCGGTCAAACCCCTGACCCACGCCCGGATTGCGTCCATCTGCCACATGAACGTCCACAGGTAAATCACTTACCGTTTTTTCAATCAGAGCCGCACGGTGCGGGGATACCTCCACCGCGTCCACGTGCGCGGAGTCGATGCGGGCAAGCGCACCCATTAAGGCCGCTTTACCGCCGGGACCGGCGCAGAGATCCAGCCACCGACCAGTGTCTTCGCCCTCCACCGGCGCTTCACATACCGCGCGGGCGATAAGCTGCGAGCCTTCATCTTGGACTGCAGCCAAACCCTGACGTACCGGCTCCAATTGGCCGGGATCGCCGGACTCCATATACACGGCGTAGGGGGAAAAGCGCCCTTCCTCATTGCCGGTCACAAGTGCTAATTCTTCGGCCGAGATTTCCCCGGGACGGGCCACCAGATGCACCGCAGGCCTATCGGAGTCCGCAGCCAGGGCGGCCTCTAGCTCGCCCAGCCCCAGCACACGACTAAACGATTCCGCGATCCAGGTGGGATGGGCATGTTTGAAGGCAATGCCGGCGATTTCTCCCTCCGGGGCAAGCTTGTCCAGCCACGCCTTGGCCGACGTGCGGGTAATGGTGCGCATAATGCCATTGGCAAAACCCTTGGCCTTGACCTCACCGCTGGCTTCCACCAAGCGCACGGTGGTATCAACCGCCGCATGGGCCTCCACGCGGGTATAGAGAACCTGATACGCGCCCAAGCGCAAGGCATCAACCACAGCTGGAGAAATGGCTTCGAGGCTGCGCGAGGAGCATTCTGCGATGACGGCATCTACTACGCCGAGGGTGCGGAGGGTGCCGTAGGTGATCTCGGTGGCAAAGGCGGCGTCTCGCCCGGTGAGCTTTTGCTTACGCAGTGCTGTGGGCAAGATGAGGTTGGCAAAGGCATCGTCATCGCTCACCCGACGCACGACGTCGAAAGCCACCGCACGCGGCGCGTCCACACCAGCGGTCAGTGCAGCCTGAATCAGACTGCCTTCCTGGCGCTTGCCGGAACGCTGACCAGAAGCATGAGCCTGTCGACCTCTGCGGTGGCCGTTACGTCCACCATGTTGCTGCTGGTGCGGGCGGCCACCACGGCCTTTCGCTCCACCGGATTTCCGGGGGTCCTGCGGCTTGCCTTCCGGCGACTTATCACCAGATTTACTACGGGAACGGAAACCACCACTCATTGGAACTTCACCTCGGCATCCTTGCCTAGTCCGCGGGCCCAGTCGGCCGCATTCATCATTTTCTTGCCTGGTGGCTGGATTTTACCCAGCTGGACCGGCTGCGTTGCGGTACCAACAAAAACGGCGTTCTTTGCAATGTAGAGCTGCCCAGGCTCTAAGTGCTCCGGTACCGCGGCTGCTGCCTCCACGGGGCTTACTGGTCCCACTTTTACCCGGGCCTCGTCCCACATGGTCCATGCGCCAGGACCTGGGGTGTGCGCACGAATATGCCGGTCGATGGCAAAGGCAGGCTGGGACCACTCCACGCGAGCTTGTGCGGTAGAGATTTTCGGGGCATAGGTGGCCTCGCCCTGCTGCGGTTGTGCCTCCAACTGACCCGCCGCTAGGCCATCCATGGTGGCGACGAGCAGATCGCCGCCGGAATAGGCAAGGCGAGTGAGCAGGTCATCGGCAGTATCGGTGGTGCGGATTTCCTCCGTCACGGTGCCCAGCACCGGACCGGTATCTAGGCCTTCTTCAATGCGGAACGTAGATGCGCCGGTAATCTCATCACCGGCAGCTATGGCAGCTTGTACCGGTGCCGCGCCACGCCATGCCGGGAGCAGGGAAAAATGCAGGTTCACCCAACCATGCTGCGGCAGCTCCAGCAGGTCCTTGGTGACCAGATTGCCATAAGCCACCACCGGAATTGCCTCGGGTTCGAGCTCCCGCAGGCGGGCACGCAGGGCCTGCCCGTCCTCCGTGTCTGGACGCAAGCTGCTAGGAGTTAGCACTTCGATGCCATGTTCTTGGGCTACTGCTTTCACCGGGCTGGGGTGAAGGCTACGGCCGCGGCCCTTCCTAGCATCTGGGCGGGTAATTACCGCCACCACCTCATGCGAGGAGGCAATTAGCTTTTCCAAGGCCACAACAGCGGGCTCAGGGGTACCGGCAAAAATAATCCGCATGCGGGGAAACTCTCCTATTAATCTCGTTCAAACTACTAGGCTACAACGCCGTAGCGCTGCCGCCACAGTAAGCGGGCTATGAGGCGTTAAACCACTCGGATTCACGGATGGCGCGCATAACGTCTTTTCGGTCCACGGCATCGAGGCGCTGCAGGAAAAGCACTCCATCGAGATGGTCTGTTTCATGCTGGATGCACCGAGCCATCAGCCCCGCAGCCACCATGGATAAGGGGCGGCCCTCTATATCCTGACCGCTGACAAAGACGCGGTTGAAGCGGGTGGTTTGCGCGCTAATGCCGGGAATAGAAAGACATCCTTCCGGGCCTATTTGCTGCTGCGCGCCCAACGGCGTCCAGACGGGATTAACAATCGCGCCACGCAAGCCAGATTGGGTATGCGAGCAGTCATAGACAAAAATCCGTTTGAGTATGCCCACTTGATTGGCCGCCAGCCCTACTCCCCCAGCTTCGTCCATGGTCTCGAGCATACCGTTGGCCAAAATGCGCAGTCCGCGATCGAACGTGCTTACTTCTTCTGCGCGACTGCCCAGGACAGGGTCGCCGTAGATACGGATTCCGCGAAGAGACATGGCAATCACACCTTTCTGATGCGCCGAAATAAAGCCGGACTGACAATGGAGGGTTTCCCCGTCGAGACTAGCGCATAAGCCCTAGCCACCCGATACGGCTAACCCACGTGGATAGGATCAACCACGATACGCAGTGGCAAGTCATCCTTGCGCGCGCTACGCGCCGCGTTTGCACTGCGCAAGGCGCGCCCTAATTGGGAACGAGGCCCCAGTGGGGTGCGGATCACCAGCCGCTGCGCGGGACCAAAGCGCTGGCTATCGTAGTCGCCGGGCAGGCTATGGCCCGGGGGAAGAGGAACTGGGCCCAAAACCTCCGCATGCTCAGGAAGATCCACAAGCTCAGCAAAGCCATCCAGGGACGCATCCGCACCATCAATGGCGGCAAAGTGCACCGCAGGTGGGAATCTTACTTCTCGTCGGGCAGCAAGCTCGGCTGCGGCCGCGCCAACCATATCCCAGCGCAAGAAATGCTGAACCACGCTAAGAGACTCATCGGCAGCCACAATTACCCGGCCGCCCTTGAAATGCGGCTGCACTAGCGTGGCCGCCTGCGCCCACTTCGATAACGTGTCTTCAGTAGCACGCAGATCTTGGCGGTTGAGCAATGCACCAGCGTCCAAGAGCAGCGCCGCACCGTAGGCGCCATCTCGTACATTCGGTTCGGCGCCAGGGGTGGCGATGACAAGGGCCGGCGCATTATCCACTGCCTCGAGGATCTTATTTCCGCCAGAGACCACTACCCGGGTATTAGGAAAGGCACGGCCCAATTCCTCCGCGGTGCGCTCTGAGCCTAAAACGATGGCGCGCAGGCGCGGGGATCCGCATTCACTGCAGCGATGGCGCGCCTCGATGCGACCGCACCAGCGGCAGGTGGGCATTCCTGTCTCCTCCGCGCCGCCCTTGCTTGGCGACGCCCCCGTCGGCGGCAGCCCCAATGGCCCGTTGCAGTGCCGGCAGCGCGCCGGCGCGCGGCATCGGCCGCAGGCCAAAATTGGTGCGTATCCCTTGCGCGGTACTTGCACCAATACCGGCTCTCCCCTATCCAGCGCCTGATGGGCGGCTTGGAAGGCCTGTGCCTGAACTGAAGTGGTGCCGCCTTCTAAATCGCGAGCAATCGATAGACCGAATGGGCCTACCGCCTCAATGGCTGGGCAACGCGCCCCGATCGTTTGTTCTTTGGCGACCACATCGTGCGCCCAGCCTGACTCCACGAGGAGCTGCGTTTCCGCAGTCCGCGAATGGTTTGCCAAGACCATGCTGCAACCTTCAAAAGCAGAACGGGTGGTTAGCACTTCCCTGGCATGGACATAAGGTTTGAGGTTATCTACCAAATTATCGTTGCCATCATCGAGGATAACCGCCAGCTGTAGATGTTTTACTGGGGCGAAGGCGGCGGACCTAGTACCAATTACGACGCGCGCCTGGCCTACCAGGGCTGATAGGTAGCGGCGGTAGCGGGCCTGCGGGCCCATACTATTAGTCAGCACTGTAATCTGCTTCGCCCCTAATACCTGGCGAAGGGCGGCTTCTACCGCATCAACGCTCTTCTGGTCCGGGGCAACTAAGAGCACCCCGCCTCCGTCTAACGCCACCTTGGCCGCGAGCGCAGCTAAGGCATGCGCCCAATCATCGCCCGGGGCGATTTGCCATGCGGCACGGGCGAGCTTGCCAGACAGGATTGAATCAACGAAAGCCTCACCATGCTCATAAGCAGACCACCCCGAAAGGTCAGGCTCGCTCGTGGTACCGAGCTCCTCCCACGGGGTTTCCAAATCGGATTCCTCCGCCTTGGCGTGCCTAGGTGGAATAGCAGAGCGGATAATATCTGAGCGCACTCCGCCATAGCGGTCCGCTAGGGCGTCGATAAGCCGGGCAAGCTGCGGCGGATACACCTGGAACGGTGAGATGATGCGCTCGATAAAGCGCAGGTTACCGCCAAATTCAGAATCATGCAGCCGCTCTAGCACTATCGCATCAACCAAGCGTCCATTAAAGCGGATGCGGACCTTAATGCCCGGCTGAACGTCCTCCGAATCTGCCTCTTCTACAAGGTAATCAAAACCCCGGTCAAGGTGCGCGACCCCTAAAAGAGGCAACACCCGCACAACCGGTTTCCGGGTGGCGGGTGTTTTCTTAGGCATAAGCCCCGATTCTACAGACCGGCGGCCGCGCGCAGTGCTTCTACTCGGTTCAACTGTTCCCATGGCAGCTCAACATCGGTACGGCCAAAGTGACCATAAGCCGCAGTCTGGGCATAAATGGGCCGTAGCAGGTCGAGTTCGCGGATAATCGCGGCTGGACGCAGGTCGAATACCTGATTTACCGCAGCCTGAATATTCGCATCGCTCAGGCCTTCCTTAGCAGTGCCGAACGTCTCCACGTACAAGCCCACCGGCTTAGCACGACCAATTGCGTAGGCAACCTGAACTTCGGCGCGATCCGCCAAACCAGCGGCGACGATATTCTTAGCCACCCAGCGCATTGCATAAGCAGCGGAGCGGTCTACCTTGCTGGGGTCCTTACCGGAGAAGGCGCCACCGCCGTGACGAGCCATACCACCGTAGGTATCGACGATGATCTTCCGGCCGGTAAGACCGGCATCACCCATGGGTCCACCGAGAATGAAAGACCCTGAAGGGTTGACCAACAACGTCGTGTCTTCGGTGTAGTACTTCTCCAAGCCCGCGTCCTTAATGACCCATTCAAGGACCTCGCTGCGCAATGGGCCCTCCAGCCAAGCGCTATCAACCTCAGTATCGTGCTGAGTAGAAATCACCACGGTATCTAGGTGGGAAGGCTCATTGTCATCGGTATAGGCGAAGGTCACCTGGGTCTTGCCATCCGGACGCAGGTGATCCACGATGCCCTCCTTGCGCACCTGCGTCAGGCGGCGAGAAAGCCGGTGTGCCAAGGCGATAGGCAGGGGCATATACTCGGCGGTCTCATTGGAGGCATAGCCGAACATCAAGCCCTGATCACCTGCACCAGCGGTGTCATTTTCCTCGTCATAGTCCTCGTCATGGGCGCGGGCTTCGGTGGAGTTATCTACGCCGGCGCCGATCTCCTGGGACTGCTCACCGATGGCAATATTGACACCGCAGGTATTGCCATCAAATCCCACCTCAGAGGAGGTAAAGCCAATGGACTTTAGGGTATCGCGCACGAGCGCCGGGATTTCTACATATGCCTCGGTGCGTACCTCTCCCACCACGTGAACCTGACCGGTGGTAACCAACGTCTCAACGGCGACGCGGGATACGGGATCCTTTTCCAGCAGGGCATCGAGGATGGCGTCCGAGATGGCGTCACAAATCTTATCGGGATGGCCTTCCGTAACGGACTCGCTGGTAAAAAGACGAGTTGCCACTGCAGCGTTATCAGTCACAAAAACTTCCTTCGTTCTCACTGTTGATTCGATGCTGTGGGTTTTCTACGCCCAAGCCTAATACCTCGCAATCCTAGACCAAGCGGTCTATAAATGCAATTTTAGCTGTCTACACCCGAAACATTTCATTCACAGCCGCCAAAATCTGTGCGGCGACTACTTGTTTCGAGCCATGTTCCACCCGTTGCGGCGCGGAATCTGGCCGCAAAATCCATCCCTCATTCGACTTTTGGCCAAAGGTCTTGGCCCTACCGACCTCATTGGCCATAAGCACATCGCAGCCTTTGCGAACAAACTTTTCTTGGGCATATTCCAAGGCAGACTTGTGGGCGTCACCCGTTTCGGCGGCAAACCCCACAATCACACACTCCGCCGGAATCTCCGAGCGCTCTCGTGCGGCCACAAGCCCTTTGAGGACATCCGGGTTTTCTACCAAATGTAGGGCCGAGAGTGCGTCGTCTGCTTGCCCCTTCTTCATCTTTGACTCAGCTGCCTCCGCGGGGCGGAAATCAGAAACTGCGGCAGCCATAATGATCACGTCCGCATCACGGGCCTCTTCGTGCATCGCTTCCTCCAGTTCCCGGGTGGAAACAATGTGGCGCACCTTCGTACCGCTGGGGACAGGCAGCTGCGCAGTATTCCCAGCCACAAGGGTGACCTGAGCCCCCTTCTGGGCGGCCCATTCCGCGAGCGCGAATCCCTGCCTACCAGAAGATCGATTACCCAAGTACCGCACTGGGTCCAGTTCTTCCTGGGTGCCTCCCGCTGATATGACTACCCTTTTGTCTTGCCAGGTATGTTCAACCCGGTAACCAGCCAATTCGGTGCGCACTACCTCAGCAATCTGCTCCGGCTCCGGAAGGCGACCAGGACCTGAGTCCTTGCCGGTCAAACGGCCATGGGCGGGCTCAATAACCGTAATACCGCGCCGCCGCAAAGTAGCGACGTTGTCTTGCGTGGCGGGATTGTGCCACATCTCTGTATGCATGGCCGGAGCAATGATGACCGGGCACGTCGCCACCAACACGGTCGCCGTAAGTAGATCATCAGCCCGACCGGCGGCCAGTCGCGCGATTAGATCCGCAGTTGCGGGCGCAATTACCACAGCATCCGCCCGCTGCCCGATGTTAACGTGCTGCACCTCATCCACAGCCTCAAAAACGCTGGTGGAAACCGGGTGGCCGGACAGGGCTTCAAACGTTGCAGCGCCAACAAAGTTTAGTGCGCTTTCCGTAGGGACAACGCGCACATCATCGCCCGCCTCCTTGAGATTGCGCACAAGGTGGCACGCTTTGTAGGCGGCGATGCCGCCAGCAACGCCTACAACAATATTGCGAGAGCTATCTTTTTCAATCACACCGCACGATGGTACCTGGCGGCACAAAGAAAGGCCCCACTCGCCGCCCCGGGAAGGTGCACCCCTAGCCGGGGATACACGTCCGTGGCGACGCGTGGAGCCTACAAGCTATTGCACGCTTGTGCGCTAGCTACTTGCCTTCCTCGTGGTCCAGCAAGCCAGCGTCAATTTCGCGCAATGCGATGGACAAAGGCTTTTCGCCTGGCTCTGGAGTAACCAGTGGGCCTACGAATTCGAAGACACCTTCATCCTGCTCTTGGTAGTAGCTATTGATCTGGCGGGCGCGCTTAGCAGCGAAGATGACCAAAGCGTACTTAGAGGAAACCTTGTCCAAAAGCTCATCGATCGGGGGATCAGTAATGCCGATCGGATCATCAAATACTGGCTCCGCCTTTGCGGCTTCAGTGTTAGAAGGGGTGGTCACGTTAGTCACATGCACCTTTACATTGATTGAAGATGGTCAAAAAGGAGGTCTATGCCTGCAGGATATCACTGATGGCAGCCACTGCCTGGTCCAAATCCTCGTTAACAACGACGTGGTCGAACTCATCCTGTGCGGCTAGTTCCTCATGCGCAGTTTGCAACCTACGGTCAATGACGTCTTGCGGCTCGGTACCGCGGCCGGTGAGCCGCTCCACAAGCACGTCCCATGATGGGGGTGCCAAAAAGACCAAGTCTGCCTCCGGCAGTGCTTTCTTAACACTCCTAGCGCCCGCAAGATCAACCTCAACGAGCACTGGGCGTCCTGCGGCCAAAGCTTCCTCTACCGGCTGAGCAGGGGTTCCAGAGCGCTGCAATCCACCGTGAATATCAGCCCATTCGAGCATTTCCCCGGCGTCGATTCGCTGCTGGAAGGCTTCTGGGGTGACGAAGAAGTAGTCGACACCATCCTGCTCCCCGGGACGGGGCTGGCGCGTAGTCATCGACACGCTAAAGTACAGCCCCTCGACGTCACTGCGCAGACGCGAAACCACGGTGGATTTTCCCACTGCGGATGGCCCCGCCAGAACGACGAGGCGACCGCGTGCAGTTGCGTCAGCCATGGTTGTAACTATTCGCCGTAACCGAAACGCTCGAGGAGAGCACGACGCTGACGCTCACCCAAGCCGCGCAGACGACGGGTCTGAGCGATCTCCAGGTCCTCCATGATTTCCTTAGCCTTGACCTTGCCAACCTTCGGCAGAGCCTCGAGGAGTGCAGAAACCTTGGTCTTGCCGATGATCTCATCGGTCTCAGCCTTTTCGAGCACGTCCTTCAGGTCGGTCTCGCCGCGCTTGAGCGCAGCCTTGAGCTCAGCGCGAGCCTTACGGGCCTCAGCGGCCTTTGCGAGAGCTTCCTTGCGCTGCTCATCAGTCAACTTTGGAAGGGCCACGGGTTTCCTCCGATTCATTAGATTGATTCTGTTACGTCTAGTACTTGGTACCAGATTACGGTTGCCTAACGCAGTTTATACACCGCGGAAAGTTATCAATAACTTTCGGGCAAACCGACTTCTGGTAATCCTAGCACTGCTCATTGAACGGTGACGATTAGCGGGTCCAAAAGCACGCCTATTTTAGCACGTCACCGCACATACCTTAAACAAAGTACCAGGTAAGCAGCGCGGCCAGTAATCTGCCACGCCGCCCCTTTTAGTCCCGGAACTCCTGAGCCACGCGATTCACCGCTTTGCGCAGGTCAGCGAGAGCAGGTCCTTGTTCCAATACTGCTCGGGACACGTTCGCGAATCCCAGCGATGGCCGAGCAGAGACAATGCTGTGCACCTGCTCTGGGCCAGCACCTTGGGCGCCAACGCCTGGCAGAAGAACCGGGCCATTGAGCGCATCCAGGCGAGGCGGATTGTCCAAAGTAGCCCCAACGACTACCCCGATGTCTCCCGGCTTGTCGGCCTTGTGCGCAGCTACATTGAGCGCGGCACATTCATCGACCACTCCTTGTGCGATGGTGCTCTCCTCGCCTACTGGGACGGCTTGGATGGCACGTGCCTCCGGGTTGGAGGTAGCCGCCAAGACGAATACGCCGCGTCCGGTTTCTTCGGCCTTGCTAAACACCGGGCCTAACGCACCAACGCCTAGATAGGGAGACACGGTCACCGAATCTGCGCGCAGGGGTGAGCTATCACCTAGCCAAGCATCTGCGTAGCCGGCCATGGTCGAGCCAATATCGCCACGCTTGGCATCGGCCACGGTCAGGCATCCCACCTCGCGTAGGGACGCCAAGACGTCCTCGAGGACCGCAAACCCCTGGGAACCGAAGCGCTCGAAGAAGGCAACCTGCGGCTTTACCAAGGCAGCGGTATCGCTGAAGGCTTCTACGCAGCGCATGCTGAAGGTCCGAAGACCATCAGCGGTGGGCTCCAGTCCCCACTTTTCCAGCAGATACGGATGCGGGTCTATACCCACACAGAGGCGACCACGCGCCTGGCCCGCTGCCTCAAGCAGCTCACCAAATCCCTTAGTTTTGTGGGCCATGCTCAAGCTCCTGAAGCGCGCGTACCTGCAGGTTGCCAATGCGCATCGCTTCGATACCTTGGACGGCTGCGGTTACGCCCTGCACGGTGGTTACCAGCGGGATTTCCATGTGGACCGCGGCAGCGCGGATATCGTAACCGTCGTGGCGCGCGCCTGCAGAGCCCGCAGGGGTGTTGAGAATCCAGTCGATTTCACCGTTGAAGATCTTATCCACGATGGACTCTTCGCCTTCCTTAGCCTCAGAGACCTTGGCGGCAACCTCACATTCGATGCCATTGCGGCGCAGCATCTGCGCCGTACCGGCGGTAGCGACGATGTTGTAACCCATGTTCGCCAAGCGCTGGATCGGGAAAATCAAGGTGCGCTTGTCCCGGTTGGCGACGGATACGAAGATAGTGCCCTCCGTAGGCGGCACGGCGAAGGCAGCGATTTCGCCTTTGGCGTAGGCCGCACCGAAGTTGGTAGCCAAGCCCATAACCTCACCGGTGGACTTCATTTCCGGCGACAGCAGCGTATCGAGCAGGCTGCCATCGGTCCGGCGGAAGCGGTTAAACGGCAAGACCGCTTCTTTGACTGCGATCGGGTGCTCCAGCGGCAAGGAACCACCGTCATATTCAGAAGGAATCATGCCTTCGGCGCGCAGCTCCGCGATGGTAGAGCCCATCATGACGCGAGAAGCTGCCTTAGCTAGTGGAACGCCGGTCGCCTTGGAGACAAATGGCACGGTACGGGAAGCACGTGGGTTGGCCTCGATGACGTAGAGGATGTCGTCCTTCAGGGCGAACTGAACGTTCATCAGGCCGTTGACGCCAATACCCTCCGCTAGAAGTCGGGTGGAGGTGCGGACCTTTTCGATATCCTCTGGTCCCAGTGTCATAGGCGGCAGTGCACAGGAAGAGTCACCCGAGTGGATGCCGGCTTCCTCGATGTGCTCCATCACACCGCCCAAGTAGACCTCGTTGCCGTCGCAGAGTGCGTCGACGTCGATCTCGATCGCGGAATCTAGGAAACGGTCCACCAGGACCGGGTGGTCCGGGGAAAGCTCGGTAGCACGCTCGATATAGTCTTCCAGCGCCTTTTCGTCGTAGACGATCTCCATACCACGGCCGCCCAGGACATAGGACGGGCGGACCAATACTGGGTAGCCGATAGAGGAGGCAACCTCGCGCGCCTCAGCAAAGGAGGTGGCGGTGCCATACTCTGGTGCTGCCAATTCGGCTTCGTCGAGGACCTTGCCAAACTCGCCGCGGTCCTCAGCGGAGTCAATAGCTGCTGGGCTGGTGCCAACAACTGGTACTCCTGCCTCCTCCAACCGGGCTGCAAGGCCCAGTGGAGTCTGGCCGCCGAGCTGAACAATGACGCCGGCAACATCACCGGAAGCGGCCTCCGCGTGGTAGACCTCCATAACGTCCTCGAAGGTCAACGGCTCAAAGTAGAGGCGGTCCGCGGTGTCATAGTCAGTGGACACGGTCTCTGGGTTGCAGTTGACCATGACGGTCTCATAGCCCTGCTCCGAGAGCTCGAGAGCTGCGTGCACGCAGGAGTAGTCAAATTCGATACCTTGACCGATGCGGTTCGGTCCGGAGCCCAGAATAATGACCTTACCCTTGGAGCCCTCCGGTGCGGGGCGAACCTCGGTCTCGGCTTCCGGATCAAGCTCATAGGAGCTGTAGTGGTATGGGGTCTGTGCCTCGAACTCGCCGGCACAGGTGTCAACGGTCTTGTAGACAGGGCGGATACCCATGCGCCAGCGTAGGCTGCGTACGCCATCTTCGCCGTTGAATTCGGGGCGAAGGGCGGCAATCTGGGCGTCGGAAAGCCCAAAGAACTTGGCCTCGCGCAGCAGCTCCTCGGTGAGCACTGGGGCATCGATAAGCTCTTGGCGGAAGGCTACCAGCGTGGCCAGCTCAGCGATGAACCACGGGTCAACGCCGGAAGCCTCATGGACCTCGTCCACCGAGGCGCCGAGGCGCAGGGCCAATTCAATGTCGTACATGCGGCCCTCGGTCGGGCGCTCAAGATCCTTGAGTACCGCCTTGAGGTCACCAGCGCGCTCGCCGGCGAAGTACTCATCCGGCTTGGTCCAGAAGCCATTGGGCTTGTTTTCCAAAGAACGCATGACCTTATTGAGGCCCGCGATGTAGTTGCGGCCGATGCCCATGGCCTCGCCCACAGACTTCATGGTGGTCGTCAGGGTATCGTCTGCGCCCGGGAACTTCTCAAAGGCAAAGCGCGGGGCCTTGACAATGACGTAGTCCAAGGTCGGCTCGAATGCGGCCTTGGTTTCGCCGGTGATATCGTTTTGCACCTCGTCCAAGGTATAACCAATGGCGAGCTTGGCAGCCAGCTTAGCAATGGGGAAGCCGGTGGCCTTGGACGCCAGCGCGGAGGAACGGGACACGCGCGGGTTCATCTCGATGACGATGATGCGACCGTCTTCCGGGTTGACGGCGAACTGGATATTGCAGCCACCGGTATCGACTCCGACCTCGCGGATAATCGCGATACCGAGGTCGCGCATCTTCTGGAACTCACGGTCGGTCAGGGTCAGCGCTGGGGCAACCGTAACGGAATCGCCGGTGTGCACGCCGAGGGCGTCAACGTTTTCGATGGAGGCCACGACCACGACGTTGTCGTCGCCATCGCGCATAAGCTCGAGCTCATATTCCTTCCAGCCGAGAATAGACTCCTCAATAAGCACGTTGGCCTCAGGGGACGCGGCCAGGCCGCCGCCAGCAATGCGGTCTAGGTCCTCATTATTGAAGGCCAGACCAGAGCCCAAGCCACCCATGGTAAAGGAGGGGCGGACCACTACGGGCAGGCCGAGCTTGTCGACGGTCTCGTGTACCTCATCCATGTTGTGGCACACCGCGGAGCGAGCGGACTCGCCGCCAATGGAGGCGACAATATCCTTGAATTTCTGGCGGTCTTCACCGCGCTCAATGGCGTCAATATCGGCGCCGATGAGCTCAATGCCGTACTTGTCCAAAATCCCCTTGCGGTCCAGCTGGACTGCCGCATTCAGCGCGGTCTGGCCACCCAAGGTGGCGAGCACAGCGTCAATAGGGTGTCCCTCTTCGCGCTCCTTGACCAAAATCTTCTCGATGTAGTCCGGCTCAATGGGCTCGACGTAGGTGTGGTCCGCGAACTCAGGGTCGGTCATGATGGTGGCCGGGTTGGAGTTGACCAGGGTTACCCGAAGGCCTTCTTCCTTGAGCACGCGGCAGGCCTGAGTGCCGGAGTAGTCGAACTCGCAAGCCTGGCCGATGACGATCGGTCCGGAGCCGATGACCAGGACGTGGTTGATGTCGTTGCGCTTTGGCATAGTTTTTCTTCCTTTTCCTGGTTGTTTACTTATTCGGGGTGTGGTTAGCCATCAGTTCTTCGAACTGATCAAAAAGTGGATTGGCATCGTGCGGTCCAGCTGCGGACTCGGGGTGATACTGCACGGAATAGGCCATGCCATTCTTCAAAGCAACGCCCTCCACCGTGTCGTCATTGAGGCAGATGTGGGTGACCTGCGCGGGACCGAAGTCGGTGTCAAACTCGGCGTCTTTACTCTCTAGGTCATAGCCCTCCGGCGCCTTGAGCGCGAAGCCGTGATTCTGCGAGGTGATGTCGATCTTGCCGGTTAAGTTATTGCGCACCGGCACGTTGATGCCACGGTGGCCGAACTTCATCTTGTAGGTATCCAGGCCCAGCGCGCGCCCGAGGAGCTGGTTGCCAAAGCAGATGCCGAAGAACGGAATCTTTGCCTCAAGCACCTGCTTGATGATGCCTACCATCTCATCGGCCGTAGCCGGGTCGCCCGGGCCATTGGAGACGAAGACGCCATCCGGGTTATAGGACTTCACCTTGTCAAAGGAGGTATTTGCAGGCACAACGATGGTCTCAATCCCGCGCTGCGAGAAGTGGCGCGGGGTCGCGGTCTTCACACCCATATCGAAGGCAACGACGGTGTACTTCTTCTCCCCCACGGCCTCAACCGTGTAGGGCTCGTTCGTAGATACCTCTGCGGCAAGGTCAGCGCCCTCCATGGAGTCTTGGGCTTTTACTTCCTTTAGCAGCTCCTCTACTGGACGCTGCGCATCCTCGCCGGAAAAAAGACCGGCGGAAATAGAGCCGTAGTTGCGCAGGTGGCGTACCAAGGTGCGGGTATCAATACCGCGAATACCGATGACGCCTTGCTTTTCCATCTCCTCGCTCAAGCTGCGCTCTGCGCGCCAGTTGGATACGCGCTGGGCGAGGTCGCGGATAACGAGGCCAGCAACCCAAATACGGTTGCCGTGGGACTCATTGTCCTCGTCATTCCACCCGGTATTGCCAATATGCGGCGCTGCGGAAACCACAATCTGGCGGTGGTAGGACGGGTCCGTCATGGTTTCCTGGTAGCCGGTCATCGCCGTGGTGAATACGGCCTCACCCAAGGTGGTGCCGGTGGCACCAAAGCCATAACCGCGGAAGGTGCGCCCGTCCGCGAGAACGAGGATTGCTGGGGTTCTATCAGTCACGTCGTGGCCTTTCTCTGCCATATAGGTGGTCTCAGTGTGCAAGGTTAGTCTTCTTCGGAGGCTGCCAAGTCAAAAGTGACGGCTCCTCGCAAAATGGTGTGGGTAACGCGGGCGCCGAACTCTTCACCTGCATACGGGTTGTTTTCGGACTTGGATGCCAGCTTGGAGGAATCAGACACCCAGTGGTGGGCTGGGTCCACAATGGTCAAATTCGCGGGCTCGCCTTCTGCGATGGGGCGACCGTGACCCGGCAGGCGGGTGATTTCCGCCGGGCGCTCGGACATGACGCGGGCGACAAAACGCCAATCGGCCAGTCCGGTCTCAACGAAGATTTTGGCGATAACGGCCAGGGAAGATTCCAGGCCCAGCATGCCTGGTCGGGCATTTTCAAACTCCACGCACTTGTCTTCGGAGCCGTGCGGGGCATGGTCAGTGGCCACGCAGTCGATGGTGCCGTCGAGCAGCGCCTGGCGCAGGGCTTCGGTATCGCGCTTCTCGCGCAACGGCGGGTTAACGCGGAAGAGGCCATCGTAGGTGCGCAGCTTATCGTCAGTCATCAACAGGTGGTGCGGGGTGACCTCAGCGGTCAGCGGGATTTCCTGCTCCTTGGCCCACTTGAGCAGCTCCACGGTTCCCTGAGTGGATGCGTGACAAATGTGCACGCGATTGCCATAGTCGCGCGCCAAGAGTGCATCGCGGGCCACGATGGATTCTTCCGCCACGCGCGGCCAGCCGCGCAGGCCTAGCTTGGCTGCGGTCTCGCCTTCGTGCGCCGAAGCACCGCCGGTCATGCGGTCATCCTCGGCGTGCTGAGCCAGCAGTACATCCATACCCTTGGCGTACTCCAAGGCGCGACGCATCAGCTGCGGATCCTGGACGCACTTGCCATCATCGGAGAACATGCGGACCTTGGCATCCGAGCGGGCCATCATGCCGAACTCGGTAAGGGTCTTGCCCTCCAGGCCCTTGGTAATAGAGCCCACTGGGTGGACGTCGCACAGCGCTAAGGCCTGGGATTTAGCCCACACGGATTCCGCGATGATCGGCTGATCGGTCACCGGGTTGGTATTGGCCATAGTAAACACGGCGGTGAAACCACCCTTAGCGGCAGCCTTGGAGCCGGTCCCGATGGTTTCGGTGTCCTCACGGCCGGGCTCGCGCAGGTGCACGTGCATATCTACGAGCCCCGGTAGAAGAACGTTGCCCTCGCCGTTGATGACCTTAGCGTCTTGTGCCGCAACGTCACCGCCAATGGCTGAAACAACGCCATCTTTAACCAGCACATTGGTGGGCTCGCCTTCGCCATACAAGCGCACATTCTTAATCACAAGTGGGGATTCCGCCGGCGCGGAAAGGCGACCGGTTTCTGGGTAAGTAGTCATTTTCTCTCCCTAAGGTTGATTGCGGGTCGCGATATTAAATGCCGGCGTTTTCGCCATTGGTCAGCAGCGTAAACAGCACGGCCATGCGGGCGTGCACGCCGTTGTGTACCTGCTGCAGGACGGCGGTTTTATCCAGATCAGCCACGCCATAGTTGATCTCCATGCCGCGCAGCATAGGGCCAGGGTGCATGACAACGGCGTCTTTGTGCATTGCCGCCGCGCGGTCCTTGGACAGGCCGAAGAGGTTGGCGTATTCGCGGTGGGACGGGAAGAAACCGCCATTCATGCGCTCTTGCTGCACGCGCAGCATCATGACCACATCGGCCTCGGCGATCTCTGCATCAAAGTCATAGGACACGCGCACCGGCCAATTCTCCACCCCGAAGGGCATGAGCGTAGCTGGCCCCACGAGGGTTACCTCTGCCCCCAGCGTGTTAAGCAAATCCACGTTAGAGCGCACCACGCGCGAGTGCAGGCAATCGCCCACAATTTTCACTTTGAGACCGGCAAAGCCTTGCTCGCCCTGCAAGCCGAGTCGTTGCCGCATGGTTACCGCGTCAAGCAGCGCCTGCGTTGGGTGCTGGTGGGCGCCATCACCGGCGTTGATAACGGAGGGGCCCTTGCCCTCAGGGGCTACCCACTGGGCCAGCTGCTGCGGTGCACCAGAGGAAGGGTGACGCATGATGATCGCATCGGCGCCGATGGCGGCCAAGGTAAGGCCCGTATCCTTCAGGGACTCGCCCTTCTTTACCGAGGAGGTAGAGGCGGATAGGTTGATGACGTCCGCCGACATCCACTTGCCGGCCGTTTCAAAGGAGGAACGGGTGCGAGTGGAGTTTTCATAAAAAAGCGTATAGATGGTGCGCCCGCGCAAGGTAGGAAGCTTTTTAACTTCGCGGCCTTCGAGGGCCTCGCGGAAGCGATCCGCTTCATCCATCAGGCCGATAATTTCAGACTTATCGAGCTCCGCCATATCGATGAGGTGCTTCATGGTTATGCCTCCCCCTTCTCAGTGCCTGCGGCATCGAGGTTGACGGCAGCTCGGGTCAGCACGACTGCGTCTCGACCGTCAATCTCATTGTTATATACGGTGACGTCTTCTTCTCGCGCGGTAGGCAGGTTTTTGCCCACATAATCTGCGCGGATGGGAACTTCGCGGTGGCCGCGGTCTACCAGAACTGCGAGCTGGATAATATCGGGCCGGCCAACGTCGCTTAGCGCATCAAGGGCGGCGCGAATCGTGCGGCCGGAATACAAAACATCATCAACCAGGATGACAATCGCGTTATCGATACCGCCGGTAGGAATGGTGGTGGGTTGCAATGCGCGATGCGGCTTATTGAGCAAATCATCGCGGTAGAGGGTGATATCGAGGGAGCCCCATGGGACTTCTACCCCGGAAAATTCTGCGATCTTAAGTGCAAGACGCTGTGCTAGCGGCACGCCACCAGAGGGAATGCCAAGCAGAATGACCCGCGGAGCCTCCGCGGAATCGAGCGCCGTTTTTTCAATGATCTGGTGCGCGATGCGTGCAACGGTACGCGAGACATCATCGGAGCTTAAAAGCTCCAATTGTTTCGCGGTAGCGTTAGTTTCACTCATCGTGACCTCCTTCCCCGCCTCACGGTGCGGTCTTTAAAGGATGCCGATAGATGGTCTCAAAAGTGTCTATGGTGTTAGACACAAGATACTTTAGCACCCCACCCGCCATTCGGGTGAGGCAACCCAGAAAGGTACTTCGACGGTGAGTTTTTCTGCACAACACGTAGTCCCTGCACCCCGCACAGATGTCTGGGCCTGGCATACCCGCCCAGGTGCTCTCACCCGGCTCAACGCCCCGTTCGCCTTTATGACCCCAGTGCAACAAGCACAGAGCCTGGGTGATGGCACTTCGATTCTGCGCTTGCCTGGTGGCCTGCAGTGGAAGGCACAACATGTGTTGTCCCGTTACCAGGAGGGCTATTCCTTTAGTGATGAGTGCGTCAATTCCCCACTGCGCCAGCTGACTCAGTGGCGCCACACCCACGCCTTCGCCGAGGACCCAGCCGGTACCCGGGTGACGGATGAGGTGGACACGCGCGTTCCTTCCGCCGCATTGAAATCAGTCTTTGCTTATCGGCAGCATCAGCTGATTGAAGACTTTGCCTTCTTCAAACGCCTGCGCGATGCAGGACTTAATACCCGACCATTGACCATTGCGATGACAGGTTCGCGCGGCAGTGTCGGCACGGCGCTTACCGCGCAGCTACGTACCGCCGGCCATACAGTGATCCAGCTCGTGCGTGGTAAGGCGGGCAGTGGCCAGCGCCACTGGAATACCAACCTCCCCGATCCGCACTTGCTAGACGGCGTGGACGTCCTTGTCCACCTGGCGGGCGAGCCCATCTTCGGCCGTTTTAATGAGGAACACAAGGCTGCCATTCGGGATTCCCGCGTGGGCCCTACCCGGAGCTTGGCTCGCATCGCCGGCGAAACGCCATCCGTAAAGGCCATGGTGTGCGCCTCTGCTATCGGCTTTTATGGCGCAAACCGGGGCGAGGAAGTCTTAACTGAGGACTCCGAACCGGGAGAGGGATTCTTAGCCGATGTCGTGCGCCAGTGGGAGGACGCCTGCGAACCCGCCCGCGCAGCGGGCACCCGCGTAGTCAATATCCGCACCGGCATTGCCATGTCAGGCGGCTCCGGCCTACTGCCGCTGCTGCGAGCCCTCTTCTCCACCGGACTGGGTGGCCCCTTTGGCGATGGCAAATTCTGGTTTAGCTGGGTTGCTATCGATGACCTTACGGATGCCTATTTCCGCGCCATCGTGGATGATTCGCTTTCCGGCCCAGTCAATGCGGCCTCCCCCAACCCGGTCCTCAATAAGGAGTTCGTTGCTGCATTGGGCAAAGAGCTCCACCGGCCGGCTATTTTGCCTGTGCCCTCCTTTGGTCCTTCGCTCTTGCTCGGGCGCGAGGGCGCCCAGGAATTAGCCTTGGCAGAACAGCGCGTAGCACCCACCGTGCTCACCGAGCTCGGTCATAGCTTCCGCTACCCCACTATCGACGCCGCCTTGGCGCATGAACTGGGTGGCGAAAGCCTCTGCTAGTTGCGGGCCACTCCCCGTGGACGCCCCAGACATTTTTGGCGCAGCGCCACCGGAGTGCGACGCAATTTGTCGGTCAGCCAAAGGTTTTGGGCAGTGAATCACCATCGCAGCTCGTTGCGGCAACGCGCACGTACTGCACCACCCCGATATAACTTCCGAGCAAGACCTGCGGTGTTCTTCTCCTGCCGGAAAGCACGGGTGTAGTTAGGTAGGCTAGGAAGGGTTGACCTTAACCCCGATTAGTACATGGATTGAGACTGTTTAAGTGTCTGAAGAACCAACCCTGTATCCCGATACGCCGGTAGAGCCCGTTACTCTCGAGCGTATTGGTGAGATCTTTGAGTCCGAAAACCTCGAGTACCGCCTAGAAGAGCAGCCTGTAGGCGAGGACGAGACCGTACGTATACTGCGTACCGGCTTTTCCAATGTTGCCATTGCTATGCAGGTTCGCGATGACGTCCTCGTCGCCGATTCTGTGTGGCGCGGCAACGTCCCTTCTTCTGAGGGACCGAGCCTGCTGATGGTTCTCAACCAGTGGAACCAGCAGCACTTTGCACCGACCCTGCGCTTTTTCGAGTCCGCAGAAAACAACCTCGCGGTCTCCGGTGTACGCGAAATTAATGTGGCACACGGCCTATCCCGGAACCAGATTGGTTCCTTTGTGATGTCCACCCTGGACTCTATGCTGCAGTCCTTCGCCTTCGTCGAGGAACATTACCCACAGCTCGTGACCTGGGAGGAGCACAACCATGACTAATGCATCTACGGAAAATAACCTGCCAGAAATCAGCCTGGACCGCGTTATCGAGGCAATGCGTACCTTCGATATTGAGCTGACCACAATGGACGCTGATATCGACGCAGCCACCGCTAACCTCAATGGCCTGCCCACCATGTTCGCGGTACTAGACTCCGTCGTTATCGTTCGTTGCGACGTGCCTACCGACGCCGCCTATTCCAAGGCCGACGCTGGCCTATTTCTGGCTGCAAACCAGATCAACTCGGTAGCTTTCGGAGCGCGCGCGGTTATCTCAGAGCACGATGACATGCTCGTCGTGCGCACCGAGCGCGATATCCCCGCTGCCGCTGGTATGAATGACGAGCAGCTGCAGGCGGCCTTAAAATCTGCAGTAGACGGCGTAATCCGCGGGCAGGACGCCATGGTCTCTGCTGCAGAAGAGATGGCCAAGCTTGGCTCCGAAACTGCTGGCAAGGCCGGCGCGGAAGGCGATAACTCGGGTGCTGGAGATGCCACGAGTTAGCTAAGCCCGCCAAAGAACCAAGCTCCCTGAGCCCGCCGTTCCTCACATGGAAAAGGCGGCAGAAAGGGAGCTTTTTGTGCACAATTACTCGGCGTCGAGAATGCGTTGGCGTTCTTCTTCCGGATCAAAATCCGGTGCGGGCCAAGAAAGCTCTAGGTGGCGCAGCGCGTCCACGATGAGGAACTTCAATGCCATGCGGGCGTACTTCTTATTATCTGTGGGGATGACGTACCACGGTGCCCAGATCTCATCCGTTCGGCGAATGGCATCTTCATAAGCAGCCATGTACTCGTCCCAGTATCCGCGCTCCTCAATATCGGAGGGGTCGTATTTCCAATATTTGTCCTCGCGTTCGGTGCGCTCCAGCAAGTTTTCTTTTTGGAACTGTGGAGAGATATGCAGGAATATCTTTAAAATCTTGACGTTGTTGCCGGCCAGTTCCTGCTCATAGTCCCGTATGGCTGCAAAACGGCGGTCCACTTCGTCTTCGTCTACCCATTTATGCACCCGCTGGATGAGCACATCTTCATAATGGGAGCGGTCGAACGCCACGATTTGGCCCGGCACGGGGTCATGTTTGCGAATGCGCCACAAAAAGTCGTGCTCCAGTTCCTCGTCTGTCGGTTTGCCAAAGCCGACAGTTTTGGTGCCTTGCGGGTCAAAGACCGAAAAGACATTACGGATGGCACCGCCTTTGCCGGAGGTGTCCATTCCTTGTAAAACTACGAGCAAGGAAGGAGCGCCTTCTTCGTGGGCGCGGCCATTGGCAAAGAGACGCTCCTGAAGGTCGTAAAGCTCTTCATCGTAATGCCCGAAACGATCAGCTAGGTCAGATTTGGAGCCACTGAAGCCCGGTGTAGTGGTGGGGTCCACATCAGCGAGGCGGAAATTCCTCCCTGCCCTCAGCCCCAGTGCATCATGAATCTTAAATTTGCCCATGCCTATCATGGTACAAAAATACCGCCCGCAGCCAGCCTGGTATTTCAACCAAGCCAGCCGCGGACGGAAAATGGCTCACGCTAAAGGGCGCGGCTACTACTCGCCGGTAATTACTGGGCCGAGTCTTCCGCTGGTGCGGAGGCCTCATCAGTTGCGGCTGCGTTGCCCGCAGTCTCTGCTGATTCGACCGGGGACACGGTATCCGTCGTGTCTTCATCCGCAGCAGTATCGTGCCCGTCTTCTTCTAGGCCCTGGTGTTCTGCAGACATTGGGCTTTCGGCGGAGCGGGACTGCGCCACATCGTCCAATACCGCGTGGATATACGGTGCCGCCTGCTCATTGGAGTACTGAGAGGCGATTTCGACGCCTTCTACTACAGCGGTAGCAGTAGGAATATCGGGATTGAAGAGCAGTTCCCAGACCGAAACGCGCAGTATAGCACGATCTACTGCAGGAATGCGGTGTAGCTCCCAGTCCTCGGAAAGGTAGCGAGAGATAGTCTCATCGATGACATCAAGCTCTTCCGCTGCCCCCTTGATAATGACCTTGGTGTACTCGGCAATCGGCGCTACCGCATTGCGATCCTCGCGCGCCAAAGCGATGCGGTCCTCCACGATGGCTACGGGATCGATGTCTCGATTCTCAGCTTCGTATAGGATGTCCGCGGCGCGGCGACGTGCGCGATAGCGCGCGGTGTGCCGCTTGTAGTTAATGTCGCGCTTAGGGGTGTTATCAGACACAGCCAGATGCCCTAGTTGTTGACGCGGGAGAGGTACTCACCGGTGCGGGTATCGATCTTGAGAACATTGCCGATCTCGATAAACAGCGGAACCTGGATCTCCGCGCCGGTCTCCAAGGTGGCAGGCTTAGTGCCGCCGGAGGAACGGTCACCCTGCAGGCCAGGCTCGGTGTGCTCGACCTTGAGGTCTACGGAAATAGGCAGCTCTGCGAACAGCGCCTCATCCTCGTAGAAGGAAACCTGTACGCGCATGTTCTCCAGCAGGAAGCGAGCGGCATCGCCAAACTTCTCCGGCGGGAGCTCGAACTGCTCAAAGGTCTTCTCATCCATGACGACGTAGCTGGTGCCATCGTTGTAGAGGTAGGTCATATCGCGCCGGTCCACGGTAGCGGTCTCTACCTTCACGCCTGCGTTCCAGGTCTTGTCCACGGTCTTGCCGGAGACAACATCCTTAAGCTTGGTACGCACGAAGGCTGGGCCCTTGCCCGGCTTTACGTGCTGGAACTCAACGATCTGCATCAGTTTGTTGTCGATCTTCAGAACGAGGCCGTTCTTGAAATCAGTAGTATCAGCCATTGCGGTTAAACTCCCGAAATTGTGGACTAAAGGTTGAAAACAATGATCAAGCCTACCGGACAACTGCCTTTCGGGGTATTACTGGTCCCCCATTTCCGCCCCGCACTTCTGCCCTATCTTGGCTAAAAGAGAAACTTCCGCAGCTTGTGACCATACGCAGCAGGTGGAGAACAGACACGTAATGGTTTTTATCCAACGATAACTGGCTGTACGGTACAGTCTTGCCGTATTAATTTTTCACATTTCTACCAAGGATTTTTGCGATGCCTTTCAATAAGCTTTCTGCTGTGGCTACCGTGACTGGCGCAGCTTTAGCAGCACTTAGCGCTCCCCAAGCACTGGCGGCGGATGCCCAAACCGTGATGTTCGGCGATTCTATCTTCGCTAACCCTACCTATGGCCAGATCGGGACCACCTCCAGCCTGTCCCCCGCAGCAGACACTGCTCTCTCGTCTGCTACCCATGGCATTGAAGACACCCCGGGTGCACCTTCCCCGCAGGGCTGCCCGCAGGGTCACAGCAATGTAGGCCGCGAACTGGAGCGGGTTTCTGGCCAGCACGTAGCCAACTACGCCTGTTCTGCCGCGAAAGCCGCCGGCCAGTCGCACCGCAAGGACTTCGAGGAGCAGATAAACGGGGCCATTGCCAATAACGATCTCAATGGTGCAACCAAGAATGTTTTGATTCAGTTTGGCGCCAACGACCTCCAGGAAATTTTGCGGCCATCGCTATCTTCCGCCAATCCTTATTTTGACGGCATGAAGCGTTCCATCCAGCGTGTCCGTCAGGCCGCGCCTCATGCGCACATCACCGTCGTAGGGTATCCCGCCATCTCCGCCCGTAACGGCGCCGTATGCCCGGTACGCACGTCCGCGCCGGGCTCCACCGACGCCGGTTTCAATCTGGACTACGCGGGCCTGGTACACACCGGCGAGGACCAAGTCAATAGCGCGATGTACAAGGCAGCACGTGCCAGCGGTGTCCAGTACTACGACCTACGCGCCGATTCCATTGATCATGGCATGTGCGCACCGGACAGCACGCGCTGGATTTCCGGCAAGTGGGAGTACTCCGTACCGCACAACCTTTTCAACCACCTCACGCACCTGGGCAACCGCAACGTCGCCCAGCTGCTCAACTCCAAGGTGCTCAGCCACTAGGCAGGTAGCTCGGTGAGCTCCTTCGTCGCGGCGGTGATGATCTTCGGTGCGCCATCGGTAATGATGAGGGTATCTTCGATGCGCACGCCGCCCTTGCCAGGCACGTAAATGCCCGGCTCGATGGTCAAGGTCATGCCCGCGGCCAGTTCGCCCTTCCCGGTCTGGGCGGCGAAGGGCGCCTCGTGTACGTCGAGGCCTACTCCGTGGCCAGTCGAGTGCACAAAGTAATCGCCATAGCCGGCGGCGGAAATAATGTCGCGGCAAGCTGCGTCGACGTCGGCAAGCTTAGCGCCCGGCACCGACGCTGCCACGCCCGCTTTCTGGGCGCGTAGCACCACATCATAAATTTCTTTAGCAAAGTCATTCGCCGCGCCCACGACGTAAGTGCGCGTGCAGTCGGAGTTGAACCCCCGCAGATGCGCACCGAAGTCGATGGTCACCAAATCTCCGTCCTCGATGACCCGATCGTCCGCACCATGGTGTGGCATGGCCGAATTGGGACCGGAAGCGACGATGGTATCGAAGCTCACCCGCTCCGAGCCGAGCATGCGCATCCGGTACTCCAAATCGGCAGCCACCTGGCGCTCCGTGCGGCCGGCACGCAGCTCGCCTGCGGCCAGGAGATCCTCCAGCGCCTGATTAGCCAGCGCGGCAATTTCCTCCAGCTTTTCCAGCTCGAGTGGGTCTTTAAACAGCCGAATATCTTCAATCACGCCAGTAACGGGGACCAAGGTGACTGACTCTGGGGCCGAATCTTCGAGTTCCTTCAATTCAGATACCGTCAGGTAGTCTGCCTCAAAGCCCACGCGGACCGGTCCTTGCACATCGGCGAATTGCTGCAGGAGCACCTTGCCTACAGCGCGCCCCTGAATAGCTTCCAGATCAGGGACCTCGCGGGAAATCTGCGTGGTGTAGCGGCCATCGGTAGCAACCTGTGCGGAAAGATCCTTGCGCAAAAGCAGACCACCATTGGATCCGGAAAACCCCGAAAGATAACGCACATGCGTGAGGTGGGTTACTAAAACGGCATCGATGCGCTGGCTGGCCAGTGTCGCGGCAAGCTTGCGGCGCCGGTCACTAAAGCGGGTATCTGCCAAAGCCATGATTTAATCCTCCTGGGTTGACTGCGGTGTTGAAAGTATTCACCCAGTATATCGACCTTGCCACCGCGGTCGGGCCGTTTTCTTTCCGCCCGGACGCCACGAAGCCCAGTGGGACGCTTCTATTGGCAGAGGTAGTCCACTGCCGCAACATAACCAAAGACCCCCAAGCCAGCAATCACACCGCGGGCAATCGGACTGAGATAGGAGTGATGGCGGAAGGGCTCGCGTGCATGCACATTGGAGATATGCACTTCGACGAATCCGGCTCCCTCCGCCACTTCAGCCAGGGCATCGCGCAAAGCCACCGAGGTATGGGTAAACCCGCCAGGGTTGATAATCACGGGATAGCCCGCATCCGCGGCGGCATGTACCTCTTCAATGAGCTCGCCCTCATGGTTGGATTGAAAACATTCCACCTCTACCCCGTGTTCGGCGGCACGCGAGGCAATCATGCGCTCCACATCGGCCAAGGTGGTTGAGCCGTAGACATCCGGTTGTCGCTTTCCCAAGCGGTTTAAGTTCGGGCCGTTGAGAACAATAATCTTCATCTTCTACTCCGAAATCGCGGCGTAGGCCGCCTCGAGCTCGTCCAAGTCAGGGCCTTCCAGGCGGGTGGTCTCACCCACCCCAGTCAAGGCCACAAACCGAATTTGGCCGTCCCTGTTCTTCTTATCATGGGTCATGGCCTCATACAGGTCGGCGAAATGGCCTGCCTTATACCGCGTGGGAAGCCCAATGCTGTGCAGGATCCGGCGGTGCTTTTCCACCAGTTGAGCATCAATGAGGCCGCGGGAATGCGACAGGTGGGCGATAAACATGATGCCCACTGCCACCGCGTTGCCATGGCGCCATTCGTAGTTCTCATGGCGCTCTACAGCATGGCCAAAAGTGTGGCCGTAGTTCAGCGTTTCGCGCATACCTGACTCTTTCAAGTCTTGGCTTACCACGGCGGCTTTTACTGCGATGGAGCGTTCTATTAATTCTGGCAAGAAGCCCTGCGGGTCCACGCAGGCCCCAGGGTTGTCCTCATAGCGTTCCAGAATTACCGGGTCATGGATGAAACCAGTTTTGATGATCTCCGCCGAACCGGCAACGATTTCCGCCTCGGGCAGGGTGTCAAGGCGCTCTAGGTCCACAAAGACGGAATCCGGCTCGTGAAAGGCGCCGACAAGATTCTTCCCGGCCGCCGTATTGATGCCGGTTTTGCCGCCCACGGCGGCATCAACCATGGCCAATAGCGTTGTAGGCACCTGGATAATCTTGATGCCACGCATCCACCCAGCCGCCACAAACCCCGCCATATCGGTGGTGGCACCACCGCCTAGGCCGATGATGACGTCACGCCGGTTAAAGCCGTTCTCCCCCAGCTTGTCCCATACACCGCCAACGACGCTGAGCTGCTTGGCCGCCTCAGCATCGGGAACCTCAATGAGCACGGGCACGACCCCCTGGGTCCCAACGAGTTCCGCTAGGTGCTCGGCGGCGGCGCGCAGCGGCGGTTGGAAGACAATGCCTGCCCGGCTAGCGCCAATCTCCGCGCAGCGCTGCGCGATGTCTTCATTGAGACCGGCGCCAATGCGAACTTTATAAGGCTGCGGTCCATTAACGGCAATGGTGGGCATGGTGGTCCTTTCCGTTCGCCGCCGAGGCAGTGTGGCGAGGAACAAGTACGAGCGCAGCGGGCAGCTAAAGGGTATCGAGGAAACCGAGAATATCGCCTACTACCTGCTGCGGGGTTCGGGTATCTGTGCGCACTCGATAATCGGCAACCTCCTGGTAATACGGGCGCCGCACGTCCACTAGGTTTCGGTAATGTTCGAGGGGGTCAGCGGCTGCAAGAACCGGCCGATTGCTATCACCGGAGGTGCGCCTTGCTCCTTCTTCAGGGGAAATATCCAAAAAAATTACCGTGTGCCGCTCCAGGAGGTCACGAGTGGACTCCGTGAGCACTGCCCCGCCGCCGAGACTTACGACCCCATCGGTACGCAACGCGGCCGCAACGTGTTGCGCTTCAAGCGCACGGAAGTCCTGCTCACCGAGCTCGCTAAAGACTTCCCCGCAAGGCTTTGCTTGTGCCTGTTCAATAAGGTGGTCAGAGTCAGTAAATTCACAGCTCAGGGCATGGGATAGGCGGCGGCCAAGTGTGGATTTACCCGCGCCTGGCGGGCCAACCAAAACAACGCGTGGGCGGGGTTGGCCCGTAACGGCGGTTGGGGTGGTCATAACTTACTCCTGGTCAAAAGCAAGGCGGTCCGAAACGTATCTATCATACGCGGCAATAGCCTGAGAGGTTTCTTCGAGGCTATCTCCGCCGAATTTCTCAAGCACAGCGCGCGCAAGAACAAGGGCAACCATGGCTTCTGCTACGACGCCGGCCGCCGGAACCGCGCAGACATCGGAGCGCTGGTGAATGGCAGTTGCCTCAGCGCCGGATTCCATATCAACGGTGCGCAATGCGCGCGGGACGGTAGAGATTGGTTTCATCGCCGCCCGGACACGAAGCTGCTGCCCATTAGTCATGCCGCCTTCGAGGCCACCTGCGCGATTGGTGAGGCGGGAAATGCCCTCAGCGGTACGCACCATTTCATCGTGAGCAGCGGAGCCGCGCCGACGAGCCTCTGCGAAGCCATCACCGATTTCCACTCCTTTGATAGCCTGAATGCCCATCAAAGCGCTGGCTAATTGCGCATCCAAACGGTCATCGCCGGAAATGTGCGAGCCCAGTCCAATAGGCAGGCCATCTACCACGACTTCGACGATGCCGCCCAAGGTATCGCCTTGTTTCTTGGCGGTTTCGATTTCTGCAATCATGGAGGCCTCTGCCTCCTTATCACAGGCGCGCACGGGTGAATCATCGATAGCCTCGATGTCCGCGAACGCCGGCGCAGGGCCCTCATAAGGCTCAGAAGCCCCAATAGAAATGACGTGGGAGAGTACCTCGATGCCGAGGGTCTCGCGCAGGAAGTTGCGCGCGACGGTAGCGGCAGCCACACGCGCTGCAGTCTCACGCGCGGAGGAACGCTCTAGAATGGGGCGCGCTTCACTATGGCGGTATTTCACCATTCCGGCAAAATCCGCGTGGCCTGGACGCGGCCTAGTCAGGGCTGCACCTCGTCCAGAATTCATGGCCTTTATATTTTCTTCATCGTCCATATCCAGTGGATCGGCCGACATGATGGTGGTCCACTTCGGCCACTCCGTATTGCCAATCATTATGGCAATAGGACTACCCAGAGTCAGCCCGTGGCGGACTCCGCCCAGCACGGTAACCTCATCAGCCTCAAACTTCATGCGGGCGCCACGGCCGTAGCCAAGGCGGCGCCGGGAAAGCTGATGCGAAATATCGGCGCGGGTAATTGGGACCCCGGCGGGCATGTGCTCCAGCAGAGAAATAAGAGCCTGGCCGTGGGATTCACCTGCAGTAGTCCAACGAAGCATGCGGGTATTATCGCACGATGAGGCCAATCCGGTATGAACTTGGCCCCGCAATATATTCTTCCACCCCCTCAAAAAGGGTAAACACAAGCCACGATGAGTGCCGCCGCCAATAACATCGCGGGGCCATGCGCGCTTTCTTTCTGCCCAGCACACACAGACCAGACGAACGTTAACAGGGACGCGCAGCCGCTCGCCGCCACCACCCCTATGAACCCAGCAGCATGCCCTACCAGCATCCCTAAGGGCACGGCCAGCTTAATATCGCCGCCGCCCACCCCTGTATGGGCCAGCCCAAGCACGAGATATATCCCCGGCCACCACAGCCCGCCCCAGTTGGCAAGTACAAGTGACAACGCAGCGGCTGGCAGCGTCAACCAGTCGGGCAAGCGGCGATGCCGAAAGTCCCACCAAGACAGTGCCGCGGCCCAAAGGCAATAAACAATTCCCCCAAAGATCAACACGGGACTTAGAGTAAAGCGAGGTACCGCCTAGCGCTCGAGGCTTCCACTCAGAGGGCGAATTGTGCAGCGTGAGCCAGACGCGAAGGATAGCCCGCACTTGTCCAGGCCTCGTTTTATTTGACAGTTTGCGACCGCCGCTGCAATTCCTTATTCAATGCATTTAGCATCTCTTCCCGCGGTGCGGCCACGCCGGTAAATTGCTCAAACTGGCTAAATGCTTGATATGCGAGCATGATATGTCCGCCGACGGACTTGTACCCGTTGGCCGCCGCGCACGTGGTCAGCGGCGTGGGCCAGGGATCATAAATAACGTCGAGCACCGGTGCGTGGGCGATGTCGAAGACATAGTCCTCCACCGCAGCGGCGGGAACGGTGGATACAATGACATCGGCTGCGCGAGACAGTGCAGATAGGTCACCATCGAAACCGGTGAAAGAAAGCTCCAGTCCCAACTCTTGGGCAAGTGGCCGTAGCTCGGCGCTACGGTCCGAGCGATTGAGCACGGTGACGGTAGACACTCCGCGCTCAGCCAGCGCCCACAAAGCTGGACGCGCTGTGCCTCCAGCTCCAATGAGCATCGCGTGCCGTGCGGGGGAATCCCCCAAAAGTTCTATGAGCGCGCCACGCACGCCTTCGGTGTCGGTATTGTCTGCAAACCACCCTTCTTCTTTACGCACCAGGGTGTTTGCGGAACCTATCAGCTGTGCGCGCTCGCTTACGGTATCCGCAAAGCGGAGGGCGGCGAACTTACCCGGCATGGTGACGGAGAACCCTACGAACTCAGGGGTACTCCGCCTCACCAGATCCGGCAAGGCCTCCGCAGCCGTTTCAAAGCGGGTGTAGTCCCAACCTTCGAGCCCGGCAGCCTCGTAGCCAGCATTGTGGAGCACCGGAGACAGTGAGTGCTCGATGGGGCTACCAAGGACTGCCGCACGTGGCATCGGTTCTACCTCTTCGTGGTTTTGCGACTTTATTGGGCGGGCTGCTCGGCAGCGGCGTCGCCGTTGCCGGAACCAGCGCCCTCCCCTTCGCGCTTGGAGTCAAGCACGCCGGAGCGGATGGCGTCATCAACGCGGCCCAAGTGCTCATCGTAGGTATCGGAGAAGACGGTGGTGCCTTCCTCGTCCACGGTGACAAAGAACTTCCAATTGCCCTCAGCAGGCTGCTCCATGGCCTTGATTGCATCATCCGAAGGAGAAGCAATCGGGGTATCCGGCAGGCCCTCCTTTGCGTAGGTATTCCACGGAGTCTTCTCCTCACGGGCCTTATCGGTGGTGGCCAGCTCAACGTCTTCCAAGCCATAGTTCACGGTGGAGTCAAACTCCAAGCGCATCGGCTCGTCCAGACGGTTGAGGATGACGCGGGCGACCTTGTCGAACTCACCTGCTGGCGCCTCGCGCTCCACTAGGGATGCGGAAGTAAGCAGCTCATAAGGGCTCAGACCGATAGCCTGGGCGCGTTCTTCGATCTTGGTCTCGTTGTAGCGCTTGGTAGAGCGGGTAATGAGGTCCTTCAGAATATCCTTGGCCTCCATATTGGGGTCCAGGACGTACTGGCCTGGAGCGATAAGGCCCTCAATGCGCTTAGGATCGTTGCCGCGCTTGTTAATGGCCTCGAGTGCCCACTGTGGCGCACCCAGCTCAGCAGGATCAGTTTCCGCAGCGACCTTTTCTAGGTCTTCCTTCTTCAGGCAGTTGCCATCGTTGCAGCTGACCTCAGAAATCAAGGAGTAGATGCCATAACGAACGTCTCCACCAACAACCTTGACGTCCTCCAAGGTTGCGCCGCCTTGGACTTCGAGCATGTCGACGCGGTTATTCTTATCCAATAGCGCCTCTACCGCGGCGTTGGCACTCATCTCTTCCTGCAGGCGGTAGAAGCCAGGTTGGATTTGGCTTGCGCTATGGTTCATAGACGCAGCAGAGTCAAAGGCGTCTTGGGTCTTGACCACATTCTTTTCCACCAGTGCAGGACCGAGCTCGGACATCGACGAGCCTTCCGGCACCTCCACCAGCTGGGTGGTACCGTTGCCGGTTCCCTCATAATCGGCAGAGGTATTGCCGAGACGGAATCCGATGTAGATAAGGGCGCCAAGGATAACGATGATCGACGCAATGATAACGGCAATGCCGCGCTGGCGGCGCTTGACGTGTTTCGGCTCCATCGATCGACCGAGACGTTCTTGATTACGGCTCACTTGTTTTAGTCTCCTGAGTTTGAAGGCTGATCTATTGCATCCCTTGGACGGAGAGCGTTTGCACGCCCGTCCAACCATGTCTGCAATATCTCCACCGCTGCTGCTTGGTCGATGACTTTACGGCCCTTCTTCTCGGACACGCCTGACGCGCGCAGCGCGGTGGTCGCTGCCACGGTAGTCAAACGCTCATCAGCCAAACGTACTGGTGGTGGAACTTTATCCATATTTGCATTTCGATTCAACCGACGGCGGATCCGAAACGCAATTTCTTTAGCATGTTTTACGCTTTTTGAGCCATTTCCCTGCAAATCTCGTGGCAGCCCCACGATGACCTCGACCGCCTCATAAAAATCAATCAATTCTAGGATCCGGTCGATATCACCCTTATCGCGGTCCTTAAACCCGGTTTCGCGGTGAACGGTCTCCACTGGGGTGGCAAGCGTTGCTTCCCTATTGGACACTGCTACGCCGATGCGTACAGTACCGACGTCAAGCGCGAGCCGGCGGCCCTGCCCCGGATCATCAACCCCGGGGATATCTGGTTCCACTTGTGCCACGTTCGAACTCCTACAGGGACTCGAGCATATCCTCGACGGCGGCAAAGCCGCGCTCTGCACCTGCAGCTGAAGAACCGGAGCCCTGGGCCATGTCCGGCTTACCGCCGCCGCGGCCATCAACGTACTGGCCAAATTGCTTGACGACGTCCCCGGACTTCACACCGCGTTCGACGGCCTTGTCGGTGGCTGCCACGATGAACGGGAACTTGCCCTTGTCCTGGGCGCCCAAGACGATGACGGCTTCTTCCTCGCGCAGGCGGTTACGCAGGTCCGTAGCCACGGTGCGCAGGTCCCCACCGGTGGTTCCATCCGGCAACGTCAGCGCAATAACCTTGAAACCATTGATGTCCTTGGCGGCGCCGACAAACTCGGAGGCACGCGCAGCCAGCTGCTGCTTGCGCAGGGTTTCGATTTCCTTTTCTGCTGCCTTGAGCTTCTCAGATAGCTGAGCAATGCGCTCAGGCAGGTCCTCGGTCTGTACCTTAAGCTCGCGGGAGACTCCTTCCACCAAGGCGGTTTCCTTGGAGTAGTAACGGAAGGCATCCATACCGGAGTAAGCCTCAATGCGGCGAGCGCCAGAGCCTACGGAAGATTCACCCAGCACGGAAACCGGGCCGATTTCAGCGGAGGATCCCACGTGGGTACCGCCGCATAGCTCGATGGAGAACGGTCCGCCGATTTCTACCACGCGGACTTCCTTGCCGTAGTTCTCACCAAAGAGCGCCATGGCGCCCATGGCCTTAGCCTCTTCCAAGGAGGTCTCGATGGTGTTGACGGCAAAATTGGAGTCAATTGCCTGGTTGGTAATCAAGGCAATTTCTTCCAGCTGGGCCTGGCTGAGCTGTTCGGTGTAGTTGAAGTCAAACCGTAGGTAACCCGGGCGGTTCATAGAACCAGCCTGGACCGCGGTGGGGCCAAGCACCTGGCGCAGTGCGGCGTGAATGAGGTGCGTAGCAGAGTGAGCCTGGGTAGCGCCGTGGCGCCACTGCTCGTCGACGCCCGCCTCAACCGACATGCCCAGGTCTAGGCCGCCAGCCGTAACCGTGGCTTTGTGGACCCACAGCTTCTTGCCAATCTTTTGGACGTCATTGACCTCCAGCAAGGACTCGCCGGCCACAATGCGCCCGCGATCAGCCATCTGGCCGCCCGCCTCGGCATAAAGTGGGGTGTGGTCCAAAATGACCTCGACCTCTTCACCCTCGTGGACTTCATCGACCTTTTCTCCGCCGCGGACAAGGCCGATCACGCGGGCGTCGGAAGTAAGCTCCTCGTAGCCGGTGAAGACGGTGGGGTTATTGTCTACCCAGTCGCGGTAGAGGGAAAGGTCAGTGTGCCCGTGCTTCTTGGCCTGGTTATCGGCCTTGGCGCGGCGGCGCTGCTCACCCATGGCATCGTTGAAGCCATCCATGTCCACCTCAAGGCCCGCTTCCTGGGCCATTTCCAGCGTCAAGTCGATGGGGAAACCATAGGTATCGTGCAGCTCAAAGGCCTTCTCACCAGGCAGGACCTTTGCGGTCTTCGCGCGAGAGGTGGACTTGAGCTCCTGCACGGCATCGTCGAAGAGGCGGGTTCCGGACTCCAGAGTCTTGAGGAAGGCCTTTTCTTCGTTGACGGCCACGCGCAGAATGCGCTCACGGTTGTCCGCAATCTCCGGATAAGACGGAGTCATGGTATCCATGACCGTGTTCATGAAGCGCTCCATGGTGGCACCGGTAGCGCCCAGCAGCTTGGCGGAACGGATAATGCGGCGCAGCAGGCGACGCAGGATATATCCGCGGCCCTCATTGCCCGGGGTTACGCCATCCAAGATGAGCATCATGCCGGTGCGGGAGTGGTCCGCTACCACTCGGAAGCGGATATTGTCTTCCTGAGAGGCTTTATCGCCGTAGGTGGCACCGGTAAGTTCCTCAGCTACGTCAATGACTGGACGCAGCAGGTCTGTTTCGTAGACGTTGTCTACGCCCTGCAAAATGCAGGCCACGCGCTCGATGCCAAGGCCAGTATCGATGTTCTTCTTGGGCAGCTCGCCAACGATTTCAAAATTGCCCTTACCAATGCCCTCGCCGCGTTCGTTTTGCATGAAGACCAAGTTCCAGATCTCCATGTAGCGGTTATCATCGGCAATGGGTCCGCCGTCCTTGCCGTACTCAGGACCGCGATCGAAATAAATCTCGGAGCACGGGCCACATGGTCCAGGGATACCCATGGACCAGTAGTTATCCTCCATGCCGAGGCGCTGAATGCGCTCTTCAGGAACGCCAATCTTATCGCGCCAGATTTCGGCGGCCTCATCATCATCCAGGTACACCGTCACCCACAAGCGTTCTGGGTCTAAACCAAAACCGCCCTCCTCAACGGAGCGGGTAAGCAAGGTCCAGGCATTGGTGATGGCGCCTTCCTTGAAGTACTGGCCAAAGGAGAAGTTTCCGGCCATCTGGAAGAAGGTGTTGTGGCGGGTGGTAATGCCCACCTCTTCAATATCAAGGGTGCGCACGCACTTCTGAATAGAGGTGGCTAGCCCCTTGGCAAAGGGCGGATTCTGCTGGCCCAGGAAGTAGGGCTTGAATGGAACCATGCCCGCGTTTACGAAAAGCAGGTTAGGGTCATCCAGGATCAGCGAGGCACTTGGTACCGCCTCGTGACCAGAATTGACGAAGTGCTGGGTAAACCGTTCCCGGATCTCATGAGTCTTCACGAGCAACAATCCTAACTGTATGAGCTTTCATCTTCTATCGAGAAGTTTCTAACCCGCCCAACTTTACCCTTCGCCGCACCGCAATTTCCCTTGGGTAGGTATCAGCGCGGCCGGCGAGCGTTTTTACCGAGAGAACGCTTGCCGCGAATAATGCTGCGCAAGCGGCCTATATAGTCATAAACGCGCTTTTCAGCTCCATGATCGGTGGGTTCATAATATACGGAGCCTTCCAACTCATCGGGCAGGTATTGCTGTTCTACTACGCCGCGGGGATCATCGTGGGGGTAAACATAGCCCACGGCATTTCCCATCCGCTTTGCGCCCTCGTAGTGTCCATCGCGCAGATGCGCCGGCACGTGGCCCACCTTGCCGGCGGCCACATCTGCCTGGGCCTGCGTGATGGCGGAGATTACTGATGGAGACTTCGGCGCGGTGGCCAGATGGATGGTGGCCTGCGCCAAGGGAATTCTCGCCTCCGGCATTCCGATGAGCTGTGCGGCCTCGGCCGCCGCCACAGCTACCTGGAGCGCAGTGGGATCGGCCATACCGATGTCTTCGGAGGCATGCACTATGAGCCTGCGCGCTATAAAGCGCGGATCCTCTCCCGCTTCCACCATGCGGGCTAGATAGTGCAGCGCAGCATCAACATCGGAACCACGAATGGATTTAATAAACGCAGAGACCACATCGTAGTGTTGGTCGCCGTCGCGGTCATAGCGCACGACCGCCTTATTGACGTTGTCTGTGACCGTCTGTGCGGTAATTTCCCCGCCGTCGGCGACCGCCTCGGCCGCCGCCTCCAGGTAGGTCAATGTGCGCCGCGCATCACCGCCGGCCAAAAGAACTAGCTGCTCCAAGGCCTCGTCGGCGATCCGAATCTTGCGCTCGCCCAAGCCTCGATCGCTTTCTAGCGCGCGTTTGGCGACGCCCCTTAGGTCGTCGTCGCTTAGCGAATGCAGCTGCAAAAGCAGCGAGCGCGACAGGAGCGGCGCCACAACGGAAAATGAGGGATTTTCCGTCGTCGCCGCCACGAGCAGTACGGTGCGGTTTTCCACGGCCGCGAGCAGCGCATCCTGTTGGGTTTTAGAAAATCGATGTACCTCATCGATAAAAAGCACCGTCCGGCGCCCGTGAATGAGCTCTTGCCGGGCGTGGGTGATGACCTCGCGGACCTGCTTCACGCCCGAATCGAGCGCGGATAGACCCACAAAATTCTGCCCCATCTGGCTCGCAATAAGAGAGGCAATCGTGGTCTTGCCAGTACCTGGCGGGCCATACAAAATGACAGAGGCCTCCCCTGAGCCTTCCACTAGGCGGCGCAATGGCTTGCCAGGAGCCAAAAGGTGGTCTTGTCCGACCACTTCATCCAAGCTCTGCGGGCGCATGCGCGCCGCCAGCGGCGATCCTGCGTGGGTGGCAAAGAGGTTCTTCCCAGGCAAAGACGCGGCATTGTCCCCGGGAGTGGGCCCGCCAAAGAGTGAGTCTTGAGACACTAAAAACCTACCTCCTAGCAGTGTGCGGGCACATCAAAGTTATCTATTCATCATCCAAGCGACGCGCAATTGCGCTGCCAAACTCTGCGATGGGTGCGCAGGCGGGGCCGTCGCAGCGCGCGGCATAGCGCGACAGCGCCTCAAAGGTTTCGTACAGATCGCGGCGTACCAGCAATTCATCTTCCGTAAACGGCCCGTGATCGGCCGGGCGCAAGATCGAATGCTGCGGATCGTGGAAGACCTCGGCTTCTCCCCTGACCAAGGCCACCAGCCCTTCAATGCCGCCTGCTTGCATGGTGGTCACGCTCGACAGCGCCCAGCCGATAAGTGAAGCCACGATGAGTCCATGGATCTCTTCCGGATCAGAAAACAACGGCCACACGTCTGCTACCGCACGAGACCAGGCGGAGATAAAAATATCTGCCTCCTCGTCCGTAATCGGCTTAGAGAAGAGGAATTGTGGGAAACCGGCAATAACGCAGGCCACGTCGAAGCCTACATTGCGGAACCCCGCCCATTCATAATCCAAGAAGTGCAGGTGCTGCGAGACGATAATATTATCTGGAGAAAGGTCAAAGGGGGTAAAGGCCCGGTCCTTGCCGGAGGCCAAAGACCTGGCTGCTTGACTAGCTAGCTCACGGAAGCTTTCGGGGGCTTCGAGCCCCGCCGTATCCAGCAAATCAAGGCCGATTCCGATGGAGCCTTCCAATGCCTCATCACGCACGGATTGGTGCGGGGCCAATTCCGGGTTCTTGCGCAACATGCGGCTAAGCAAGGTTTCATAATCCTGCTCATGCCCGGCGGTCCCCGCATGCATGTGGCCCAGTGCGCTGCCCAGCGAGCGCAGCACTCGGACGCGGTCGGCATCGGTGGACTGAACCAGGACATCGGCAAGCGTTTCGCCCTCTCCCAAGTCCGTCAAAACGATAATGCGCTTATCTAAATCATGGGCGAGGAGCACCGGGCCGGGGCGCACATCTTCAGATAGCGCGGTAGTAAATTGATAAGCCACAACCTCACGCAGCATTGCGGCATCATCAACGCCATAGCCTGTGACCGGGTTGTATTTAATGACTACCGAGCGGTGAGGCAGGAAGGCGCCGGGGGCAATCCTTGCGCGCAGGACCATTGCATTGCCGGAGCCATCCAAGCGCTCGACGCTCGACATCTCCGGGGTGCCACCAAAACGGCGCGACAACATCTCCGAGGCGGCCTTGATGACGTCCTCGGGCGATAGCACAGTATCGTTTTCATCCATAGTTCTATCCAGTATGCCCCCTCACACCAAAGCGGGGCCACAAGTTCGCCCGCAGCGAAAATGGCCACGGCCTACGATGTGCCCCGCACGGTGTGCCTCAGCGGCTGAGGTTCAAGCTATCTGCTTATTTCTCCTCAGCAGTCTCTCCCGCAGTGGAACCGGCCTTGTCCTGTTCCTTCTTCTTTTCCGGCTTGTAGTCTACGCCGGTTTCCTTGCGCTGTGCGGCAGGGATTGGCGCAGGGGCGTCGGTAAGCGGGTCTACGCCGCCGCCGGACTTCGGGAACGCAATGACGTCGCGGATGGAGTCGAAGCCGCCCAGCAGGGAGACAATGCGGTCCCAGCCAAAGGCGATGCCGCCGTGTGGCGGGGCGCCATAAGAGAAGGCATCGAGCAGGAAGCCAAACTTCTCCTGAGCTTCCTCGTCCCCAATTCCCATGACATCAAAGACGCGCTTTTGCACGTCTTCCTGGTGGATACGGATGGAACCGCCGCCAATCTCATTGCCGTTGCAGACAATGTCATAAGCGTAAGCGGTAGCCTCGCCCGGGTTCTGGTCAAAGGAATCAATCCACTCCGGCTTCGGGGAGGTGAAGGCGTGGTGGACCGCGGTCCACTTGGAGTGACCCAAAGCGACGTCGCCGGAAGCGGTTGCATCGGCAGAAGGCTCGAAGAGCGGGGCATCAACAACCCACGTAAAGGCCCAGTCGCCTTCCTTGATAAGGTCCAGCTTCTTTGCAATCTCGCCGCGCGCAGCACCCAGCAGGGCACGTGAAGACTTGGTGTCGCCAGCGGCAAAGAAAATGGCATCGCCTGGCTTAGCGCCAACGTGCTCTGCGATGCCCTCGCGCTCGGCGTCGGTAATGTTCTTAGCTACCGGGCCACCCAATGTGCCGTCCTCACCCACGGTGATATAAGCCAAGCCCTTCGCACCGCGCTGCTTAGCCCAGTCCTGCCAAGCATCAAACTGACGGCGTGGCTGGGAGGCGCCGCCCTCCATAACCACAGCGCCCACGTATTCATTCTGGAAGACGCGGAAGGTGGTGTCCTTAAAGAACTCGGTGCACTCTACAATCTTGATGTCGAAGCGCAGGTCTGGCTTATCAGAGCCGTAGTACTTCATCGCATCAGCGTAGGTCATGCGCGGGATAGGAGTCTTAATCTCGTAGCCAATGAGCTTCCACAGCTCGGTAACGATCTCTTCTGCCAAGGCGATGACATCGTCCTGGTCTACAAAGGACATCTCCACGTCCAGCTGCGTAAACTCCGGCTGGCGGTCGGCGCGGAAATCCTCATCGCGGTAGCAACGAGCAATCTGGTAGTAGCGCTCCATGCCAGCGACCATGAGCAGCTGCTTGAACAGCTGCGGGGACTGTGGCAGTGCGTACCACGTGCCTGGCTTCAAGCGCGCCGGCACCAGGAAGTCACGCGCACCCTCCGGGGTGGAACGAGTCAAGGTTGGAGTCTCAATTTCTGCAAAGTCATGAGAATCCAGCACCTTGCGGGCTGCACGGTTAGCGGCAGAACGCAGGCGCAGGGCCTTCGCCTGGCGCTCACGGCGCAGGTCCAAGTAGCGGTACTTCAAGCGAGTCTCCTCGCCTACCTCACCCGAGGTCGAAGGATCATCAACCTGGAACGGCAGCGCTGCGGATTTATTGAGCACCTCAAGATCCGCGACATTGACCTCAATCTCGCCGGACGGCAGGTTGGGGTTCTCAGAGCCTTCCGGGCGGGGCTCTACGGTACCGGTAACCTTCACGCAGTATTCGGAGCGCAGGTCGTGGGCGCGTTCTGCCACGTCAGATTCACGGAAGACAACCTGGGCGATGCCAGAGCGATCGCGCAGGTCAATGAATATCACACCACCGTGATCGCGGCGGCGGGAAACCCAACCGGTTAGGGTGACGGTCTCTCCTGCGAGTTCTTTGCGGAGCTCACCAGCTAAGTGGGTACGCAGCACTGTTGTTCAATCCCTTCTGAAAATTGTGTCACTTGCGGGTCCCGCCACGCGTAAACAGCGCGCGCCAAACCAAGCACAAGACTAGGAACGTGCACAATCCTACATCCCTACCGGTACATGCAGCGTAGTAAGGTAGACGCAGCGACGCCCCGGAGGCCTACAAGGCGCGACACTCCCCCTGTTTCCTTGCCCCCTTGTGCACCCATCTTCATCCTGTGTTTTAAGGGGCCATGTGGCACCATTTAGACATGACTTTTAGATCTGGTGCCGATTTCGGCGGCAAGGAAGCTCGTTCCGGTGGCGGCGGCGGTGGCATCGCCATCGGCGGTGGCGTCGGCTCGATTGTTTTGGTTGGCCTTTTCCTCCTACTTGGCGGTAACCCCTCAGACTTGGGCGCGATTTTAGGCAATGAACAGTCTCAGTCCGATGGCGCCGCGCAGGGCGATAGCCCAGAATGCAAAACTGCAGAAGATGGCAATACCAAAGATGAATGCCTGGTAGAGTTCACCGGCCGCAGCGTGGACAACGTTTGGTCCAAGGTACTGCCAGAACAGGCAAATATCCAATACACCGAACCGGAGCGCGTGGTCTTCCACGGTGGCGTTAATACCGGATGTGGCGCGGCATCCTCTTCTACCGGCCCCTTCTATTGCCCACGCGATGAGTCCGCCTACTTCGATACCGAGTTCTTTGATTCCCTGCGCAATTTCGGCGCGGAAAATGCCCCTTTGGCCCGCATGTACATCGTGGCCCACGAGTTTGGCCACCACATTCAAAACCTGGAGGGCACCCTCGGTTTGTCGGACTATAACAACCCTGGCGCCGATTCCAACGCTGTGAAGATCGAGCTGCAGGCTGACTGCTACGCCGGGCTGTGGGCCTCCTACGCCGACAAGGGTGACAACCCCTTGCTAGAGCCCATTACCAAAGAACAGGTCTCGGATGCTGTCGCCGCTGCCCAAGCGGTGGGCGATGACAATATTCAACGCCGTTCCGGGGGCCAGGTCCAGCCTGACTCCTGGACCCATGGCTCTTCTGAACAACGCGAGAAGGCATTCCTCGCTGGCTATAACTCCGGCAAGATGTCCCAGTGCGACACCTTGGAGCGCGGGGCCTACCGCGGCTAAAACTACTTTTGGCCGCCGCCTATCCTCTAAGAGCCTAGACGGACTCGCCACCTCCGCTAGCCATACCGACTGTGCCGGGGCTAGCGGGTTTTCTTATCCCTATCCCAGGGCGCTGCAAGCAGTCCGCGCTTGGCGACGCCCTCCCTTTCCACCCTTCTCCACACTGGCACCTATCACTATTCACCTAGCTAGTGCATTCTTGGCCGCTTTCATGACCTTAAAACCCTGCGCTCCATTGTGAACGCAAAGAACTCCTTTCCCACGCCCGCTATTACAAATCAGAGCTCATCGCTCAGCCGCACGCAGCAGTGGTACAGCAGATTTCCACCCTCCGGGACATAGTGGTGTCCCCTCCCGAGACCCTTCGCGTCCTGCAGCCGCATCGATGGGTCGCCGCGGATTTCAGCGATAAGCACAAACTCGATGCCGCCGACAGTGCGGATAGAGCGAGGTATCAAGAGCCCAGCGATCGCGCCATCTTTCTGGCCCGCACGGTAAGTGTGCAGGAACCGATGGATTGCCCATCAGAAACCGATAGCCTGGGGAACCGCCCGTGCGCAGCCGTCATCACAGAACACGGCAAAGTAAATGAGACTCCGCTGTGGTTGGTTGCACCGGCGGACCTACCGGTACTAATGGATGCCCTAGAATGGGAATGATTCGCCAGCCGTTCACACTGCGTCTTTTACCCCTGGGCACCGCAGAGAAAGGTAACCATGCAATTCGGCATCTTCAGTATCGGGGATTTAACCACTGACCCCAACTCAGGAAAAACTCCCTCTGAGGCCGAGCGCATCCGCAACTTAACGGAGATTGCACTCAAGGCCGAGGAGGTAGGCCTTGATGTCTTTGCCACCGGCGAGCACCACAACCCGCCCTTCGTGCCGTCCTCACCTACCACGCACTTGGCCTATATCGCCGCGCAGACTAAGCGCTTGCAGCTCTCGACTGCAACGACTCTTATTACTACAAATGACCCGGTCAAGATCGCAGAGGACTATGCCTTCCTGCAGCACCTTGCACAAGGACGAGTAGACCTCATGCTGGGCCGCGGAAATACGGGCCCGGTCTATCCGTGGTTTGGCAAGGATATCCAGCAGGGCATTTCCTTGGCTATTGAAAATTATCACCTGCTGCGCAGGCTCTGGCGCGAGCCAGTTGTTAATTGGCAAGGAAAGTTCCGCACAGGCTTGGAAGGGTTTACCGCCACCCCGGCGCCGCTGGATGGAATTCCACCCTTTGTCTGGCACGGCTCAATTCGTTCGCCGCAAATTGCCGAGCAAGCTGCTTATTACGGCGATGGTTTCTTCCATAACAATATCTTTTGGAATAAGGAACACACTGCTCAGATGGTAGATCTCTACCGCCGTCGTTTTGCAAGCTACGGCCACGGCCAAGCGGACCAAGCGATTGTAGGCCTTGGTGGCCAGGTCTTTATCGGCGATACCGAGCAAGAGGCTAAAGATTTCTTCCGCCCCTACTTCGACAATGCCCCGGTCTATGGACACGGCCCCAGCCTCGAAGAATTCACGGCCCAGACCCCATTGACCGTTGGCACCGTGGAGCAAGTAATTGAAAAGACCCTCAGTTTTGCTGACTGGGCCGGGGACTACCAGCGTCAGCTTTTCCTCATCGATCATGCCGGGCTACCGCAAGAAGTAGTCCTCGAGCAGATAGAAATCCTTGGCACCCAAGTAGTCCCCGAGCTGCGACGACGCTTTGAACAACGCCGTCCCAGCCACGTTCCTTCTCACCCGCCGACGCACGCTGGCTTGCTCGCTGAGCCCAATTCTTCTCACCTGCAGGTCAGCCCTGGAAAGGAACACTAGTTATGCGCTCCCTACTCGTTATTTCAGCTGGCTTATCGCAACCGTCTTCCTCTCGCCGGCTGGCAGACATGCTTGCAGAGGCTACCCGCGCCAAAATCTCCGCGCGCGGTGAAGGGACCCAGATCGACGTCATTGAGATTCGCGATCTGGCTTTCGAACTAGCTACTGCCATGACAGATCGGACTGCGTCGACGCCGGAGTTGGCCCGGGCCCAAGAGTGCATTGCTCAGGCCGATGGACTTATTGCCGTCACCCCTGTATTTCAGGGAAGCTACTCAGGCCTCTTCAAGATGTTCTTTGATACCTTGAAGCCCCATGCACTAGACGATCTTCCCACCATTATCGCAGCTACAGCTGGTTCTTCGCGCCACTCCCTAATTTTGGATTACGCGCTTCGCCCACTGTTTAATCAACTCCACGCAAATATCGTGCCAACGGGAGTTTTTCAGGCTGCGGAAGACTTGGGCACTCCAGAAGGAGAACGCATTGTCACCCGCATTGAACGCTCTGCCATTCAGCTAGCTGACCAAATGGTTGCCCCCAGGGACAGGGTGTCTGGAATCGCTGGCGAGCTGGAGGGGTTGGGTGGCCGTTCTACTGTGCGGCTAGCCAAGGAGAACTTCATCCCCTTGGGAAAGCTCCTGAATGGATACGGCGACTAGGCCACAGGCCGCGGTCTGTACTTCGCATAGGCGGCGATTGATAGAAGGTGTGACTTTCGCTACGCTGGGCACAGAAAATTTGCCTCTCCCCTCGCTTCCGGCTTTGCCCCTTGATACGAGAAAAGCCCCTAGGAGCCAAACACATATCCACCCAGAAAGGTTCGGCACAGCTTAACTATGACAATTAGCGTCACGGACATCTTCTCCATCGGCATCGGCCCGTCCTCTTCGCACACCGTTGGGCCTATGCGCGCGGCTAAGCAATTCCTCGATTCCCTCGAGAAGCACCCGGCGAAGGTGTATACCGAGTTGCGTGGTTCTCTTTCCGCCACTGGCCGCGGGCATGCCTCTGACCGCGCGGTCATCCTCGGTCTCGCTGGCTGGGATCCACTGAGCGTGCCTATCGACGCCGAGCCGCACGCAGGTGGATTTATCCCCAGTGAAGGATCCATTTCTGGCCCCCGCGGCACGGTGGACTATGAGATCGTCTTTGATAACGAGCCACTTCCTCAACACCCCAATGGCATGATTTTTAGTGCTTGGGACGAAAGTGGCAACCTCATCGCAGAAAAAGAAGAGTACTTTTCTGTCGGCGGCGGCTTTATTCTCTCTCGCTCCGAGCTTGATGCAGAAGTCGCCGAAAGCAATGAGGTGCCCGCTGGCGTAGCCGCAGCGCAGGTTGATGACACCGTTCCTTATCATTTCACCACGGGCGAAGAATTGCTCAATCTGTGCGAGGCTCATGACAAGGCAATCTGGGAGATTGTGCTAGCCAACGAAGAAGCCTTGCACCGTGACGAGGGCGGCGCCGAATTCGTTTTGCGGCACCTTGATCTGGTCTGGGACATCATGCGGGAGTGTGTGACCGAAGGTATTTCCACCAAGGGCCTACTACCGGGAGGGTTGCGTGTGCCGCGTCGCGCCCCAAAGATGTACGCCCAGTTGCTGGAAAATCAGGATGACACCAGCTGCGGTTTCTCCGCCATGGAGTGGGTTAACCTCTATGCCCTCGCAGTCAATGAGCAAAACGCGGCCGGTGGCCGCGTCATTACCGCACCGACCAATGGTGCGTGCGGCATCATTCCAGCGGTACTGCATTACGCGCGCGATTTCCGCGCAGACTTCACCCGTTCTACCGCCCGGCGCTACCTATTGACCGCCGGTGCTATCGGCATGATCATCAAAGAAAATGCGTCCATCTCGGGAGCTGAGGTGGGCTGCCAAGGCGAGGTAGGTTCCGCCTCCGCTATGGCCGCTGCGGGTATGGCAGAGCTGCTCGGCGCTACTCCGGCGCAGGTAGAAAATGCCGCGGAGATCGCATTGGAGCATAACTTGGGCCTGACCTGCGACCCAGTTGGCGGATTGGTGCAGATTCCGTGCATCGAACGCAATGCGATCGGTGCGGTTAAATCCATCAATGCCGCACGCATGGCCAAGATGGGCGAAGGCACTCATCATGTGACCTTGGATAATGCAGTGCAAACTATGGCAGAGACCGGCCGCGATATGCTCTCCAAATACAAGGAAACCTCCCTGGGCGGATTGGCTAAGACCATGGGCTTTAGTGTGTCCCAGGTGGAGTGCTAAAACAGACTCCATGCGCGCAGATGCCCTTCACCGCCGCACAGCTATTATTGCCGCGGCGTGTCAGTTATTCCGATCCCACGGCGATAATGTCGCTTTGGATAAGGTAGCCGCACAGGCCGGGGTGAGTGTAGCCACCGTCTATCGCAACTTCCCTAACCGCGCGAGCCTTATCCGCGCTTGCGCAGAATATATGGGCGATGCCTTTGCGAGGTTCCAACAGCGTCTCATCGCTGACTTTGAGGATCCTAAGCATTCCGGCAATGATTATGTCCGCGCCTATGCCACCCATATCCTTACCATGGAGCTTAATACCCTTATCCCTGCCTTCATCCCCCAGGATTTGGATTCTCTGAGCCCCGAGCTAACCGCTCAGCGTGATCTCTTGGAGAGCAATGGGCGCAGGTTTATTGAGCTTGGGCAACAGCACGGCGAGATCGGACCCGGAGTCACCCACCTCGAATTCATTGTGGGACTCCTGAGTCTGGCGCGGCCCCGCGAGGTCGATGTTGAGGCCTACCAACCCGACCTGCAAGAAAAGATTATTGATCTTTACCTGGCGGGCATTAAAAGAGGGCACCGCGCCTAAGCGCGATGCCCACCAGCTACAGAAACTTAAGCCTCGCCGTGCATTTCGCGTGTAAGGACGGAAACTAGGTCAGAGACATTGACGTCGTGCTGCTCGTGCGCGGCTAGGTCCTTGAGCGCAACGGTGCCGTTTTCTAGCTCCTGCTCGCCCAGTACCAGAGCGAAGCGCGCACCTGCGCGGTCCGCACCCTTCATCGCGCCCTTGAGGCCACGGTCTCCAAAAGACATATCCGCGGAAATGCCGGCTTTGCGGAGATCATTGATAAGAGTGGTCATGGTGCGCTTTGCAGAGGCACCCAGCGCCACGCCAAAGACGTCCACGCGAGAATCTACGCCTTCTAGGGTGATGCCCTCGGCTTCAAGAGCCAGCAGGGCGCGGTCGACGCCCAAGCCATAGCCGATGCCGGATAGGTCTTGGCCTCCTAGCTGGGCCATCAGTCCGTCGTAGCGTCCACCGCCACCGATACCTGACTGCGCACCAAGGCCGTCGTGGACGAACTCGAAGCAGGTCTTAGTGTAGTAATCCAGTCCGCGCACCATGCGCGGATTAATCTCATAAGCTACGCCCATATCATCCAACATGCCGGTTACGGTCTCGAAATGCTCGCGGCATTCCGCATTAAGGTGGTCGAGCATCAAGGGGGCATCGACAAGCTGCTCTTGGACCTCCGGACGCTTATCATCCAGCACACGCAGAGGATTGATCTCAGCACGGTGGCGGGTCTCTTCATCCAAATCGAGCTTAAAGAGGAACTCCTGCAGCTTCTCCCGGTAAGCTGGGCGGCAATTGCGATCGCCTAAGCTGGTGAGCTCGAGGCGGAAGCCGCTGAGCCCCAGCGCGCGGAAGGAACGGTCTGCCAAAGCAATGACCTCGGCGTCTAGCGCGGGATCGTCGACACCAATTGCCTCCACGCCCACCTGCTGGAGCTGGCGGTAGCGGCCGGCTTGCGGGCGTTCGTAGCGGAAGAACGGACCAAAATAGTTAAGCTTCACGGGCAGTTGGCCACGGTCCAAGTTGTGCTCGATGACAGAACGCATCACGCCGGCGGTGCCCTCTGGGCGCAAAGTAACGGAGCGGTCACCGCGATCGGCGAAGGTGTACATCTCTTTAGATACCACGTCGGTGGACTCGCCTACGCCACGAGCAAAGAGTGCGGTGTCTTCAAAAATGGGCAGCTCAATGTGCTGGAAGCCGGAGAGATGTGCCTGCTCCACCATGGTCTGGCGCACCTTATAGAATGCGGCCGACTGCGGTGGGAAATAGTCTGGGACACCTTTAGGAGCGGACAGGGCCTGAAACTGCTTTTTATTACTCACGGGTATTACAGTACCTCCCTCAATGTAGCGAAGAAGGGATTGGTCGCCCTCTCCTTACGCATGGTTGTGGTGGGACCATGGCCGGGCAGAATGTCGAGGTTATCCGCCAAACTCCATACTGGTCCCGCGAGGGACTTCTGCATGGCTTTGGGATCCGAGTGAGGTAGGTCGGTGCGACCAATGGCACCGGCAAAGAGCACATCACCAGTTAAGGCAAAGTCCTCAGCGACGATCATGGTGCATCCCGGAGAATGCCCGGGTGCGTGCTTCAAGCTGAAGGTGTGGCCGAGGAGTTCTAGGGTTGCTCCGTCTTGTAGCTCGCGCACGTCGTTGATGGGGGTCATATGGGCGGCGTCGAAAAGCTCCTGTGCCTGGGGCGAAACACCTTCGCCGCTGGCGAGCATAAACTTGTCAGCGGGGTGGATATAAACAGGGATATCGAGCTTTTCGGCAAGGGATCCGGCGTCGCGGGTGTGGTCAATGTGGCCGTGGGTAAGCACGATAGCCTCATAGTCCAAGTCATGCTCTAGGACTTTTTCCATCGCATCCATGCCGGGATCGACGATAAAGGCGCGACGGCCCTCCGCAATCACATAGGTATTGGTCTGAAAGGGACCGGCAGTAAAACCGAAAATTTCCATACCCACCACCCTAGCTGCCCAGATAATAAAGAGCCGTCCGGCCCCGTCTTCGTAGATGAACCTCGACCAGCAACGCCGTGAGGCCTAGCTCAAAACATCCCACACCTTCTCGTAGTCAAGCTGGGTGACAACACCTGGAACCATTTGTGTGTGCATCACCCGGTGATTTTCATCGGCCACGACCACGGAGCGGGCAAGGAGGCCTTCCAATACGGAATCGCGTACGGTCACGCCGAACTTCTCTCCAAAATCCGATCGAAATGCGGAGGCGGCGATGACATCAGCAATGCCTTCCGCAGCGCAAAAACGCTTGAGGGTAAAAGGCAAGTCACGAGAAACGCAAAGAAGCTTAGTGTTATCTAGCTGCGCAACCTGCTCATGGAAACGGCGCAGTTGCTCCTGGCAGGAAGGGGTTTCGATAGAGGGAAAGATGGAGATAATAAGGCGCGTGCCCGCGAAAGTCTCATTGTTAATCTGACTCAGGTCCGTACCGATGAGTTCGAATTCGGGCAGCGGGTCTCCCACTGCGGGAAGTTCACCAACGGTGGGTGTTGGCGGGTCGATAAAATCTGGTTCAACCATAGAAACCAGAGTACTTATGACTTGGCTCAATAGCCATTGACTAGCCCGATTTACGTGCCCACGCTTTCTTCGAAGTATGGAACCGCTAAACTCGGTCAGGTTGAATCATGCCACCGAAAATCGCTAGAAAGGTTGACTCCCGGTGCCAAATAATAAAAAGCGCGGCGAAGAGGCGCTGAGCAAGCTCGAGCGCGAGCTAAAATCCCGCGAACGCAAGCAAAAGACACGCCCGCTGGGCGTTGTCTTCGCGTCCCTCGTAGTAATCCTCGCCCTGGTAGGCGGTATTTACTACTTGTCGACCCGCGAAGGCGACGATGAGAAGGTACAGGCTGAGGAGTCCTCCGCAGCTGAGACCTCGCAGCAAACCCCACAGGCACAGCCCGTTGCAGATAAGCGTGCAAAGGCTCTGCCGGATACCGTGACCTGTAAGTACGAGGACACCGGTCAAGATTCCAATGGTGCGACTAAGCCGAATGGAAAGGATATTTCCACCAAGGGCACCGTTACCGTTTCCTTTGAGACTTCTCAGGGCACCATTGAGATGGAGATGGATCGTGCCAAGGCGCCGTGTGCCACCAACGCAATTTCTGAGTTGGCAAAGTCTGGCTACTACGACAACACCGTTTGCCACCGTATGACCTCGGGTGGTCTCAACGTCTTGCAGTGTGGCGATCCGACCGGTTCCGGTTCCGGCGGCCCTGGCTTCAGCTTCGCTGATGAGTACCCCACCGACGAGGTGGATGAGAAGGATGCCCAGAACCCCGTTATCTACCCGCGCGGCTCCGTCGCCATGGCAAATAGCGGTCCAGACACCAATGGTTCTCAGTTCTTCCTCAACTATGACGATTCTGAGTTGACCCCGAACTACACCTACTTCGCCACCATTACCGATGAAGGTATGAAGACGATGGACAAGATTGCCAAGAACGGTGTCGAAGGCGGCCAGCCAGACGGCAAGCCAGCAAAGGAAGTCAAGATCAAGAAGGCAACCGTCAAGGCCTAGGCGCTTTAAAAGCCCTGCTTGGCGACGCCTCCCCCTGCCACCACCGCACACCCCCTAACGGGGGCAAGGGTTAAGCCCCGCGCATTCGTCACTTTCACAACGTACGGACGCGCCGGGGCTTTTACTTTCCTTAATTTAACCTGAGCCTGAATATGAGCCCTTAGCTGCAGAAACACTAAGCCTCTAAAATTCCCCTAGTTCACACTAGCCACAAGAGTAAACTTGCAGCACACAGCAGACTTTCAGATATTTCAGCGAGTAAACAGAGACCTGCCAATACTGTTGCGGAAGCCTGTCAGCCTGTCTAGTATTTGAAACGTCTTTGAACGCACCAAGCTTGTTAGGAATCAAAAATGAAGCTTTTCTCCCGCAAGGCACTCGTTGCCGGCGCAACCGCTCTGTCCATGACCTTCGCTGGCACCACCGTTGCTACCGCTGCCGAGACCACTCCAGCGTCCTCCACCGAGAACAAGGAGTCCGCCGCTGCGACCACCACCAATGGCGCTGAGCCGACCGAGGAGGGTTCCTCCATCAAGGATATGGATCCTAAGGAAATCAAGGCTTGGATCGGCGTTGTTACCTCCGTCATCGGCGCTCTGGGCACCCTGTTCGCCTTCGCAAACAAGTACCTCGACCTGCCTTTCGGCAACAAGTAAGGTCACCGCTTCATAGCGCTTCTTAAGCCGCTGCATTCCAAATGGGAATGCAGCGGCTTTTTTGTAGGCTTTTGAGCAATCGGAAGAACTGCTCGACGCTAGTGCTTTCGAGTCTTAGGAATGCTTCTAGGACTCTTTGGCGTCTTCAATGTACTCGGACCCTACGAGGTCTTTGAAAAGCTCTGGATCGATTGTTTGACCGACCCTGATGACAGAGATATGACCCGTGGGCTCCAGGATCATAATCTGTACGTCCTGCATACGGCTAATGCCTGCCTTGCGGGCAGCAGAATAGATATCTGACTTAGTAATATGTGCCAGGTTCAAGTTATCCTCAACCATTTTCCCGCGAAATACTAGGAGAACTGGGCGCCGGTCAAGAAAGCGAGTCCACTTCACCACTTTGCGGATAGTACCGAACGCGGCCTCTAGAGCCATCAGAGTAGTCAAACCGATTACGCCGGCGGCCAGGGTCGGTGGATTACCCACAATGACACGGCCTGCAACCGCGCCGAACATAATGATGATGATGGCATCTGAGGCCGTCATGGAAGTAAGGACCCGGGAGCCAAATATCTTCACTAGGACCATGAAGGATAGATAAATGCCCAAAGTGGCCAATACGACAACGGGGATACGGTGCCATTCAATGCCTAGTTGATAGGTAATTTCGCGCAGGAAGAGGTCTAGAGTATCCACGGTTGATTAGGTTACCTGGCTGCTGCACGGCATACAGAAAAGGCGGAGCTATACTCCCCCGTTCAGGAAGAACCGCTCCGCCTAGCGCCGTGATGGCTTAGAGGTGGAATTGCTTGCGCAGGTCCTCAATCATCTTGCGCGCTGGGGCAGGAAGAATCTGCGGGTTCATACCCACAACCGCAACACCAGCTACCAGCGCCGCAACAATGGCAAATACTGCGCTGCCCATGGAAGAACCGTTAGAGGACAAGGAGGAACCCTTCGGCTCGGGCTTAGCACCCGGCTCCTGGGAGCCCTCGCCGCTTACCTCGATAGGCAGAGTTGCCTTTGTGCCGGCGTCAGTGGTGATTTCGAGGTTTTGCTTGCCGCTGAGGTTTTCTGGAACGGTGAGCTTTACCGTTGCACGTCCGCGCTCGCCAAATTGCGCATCGCCTTCCTGGGCAGCGTTGTCGATGTCGACGGTCTGCTCAGCGTCACCCAACTTCACGGTTGCCTTCTTGGCAATCGGCTCACCCTCGGTGGAGTAATTAAGGCTAGACAGATTGACGGTAATTTCCTTACCCGGCTTCACCTCACCTTCAACGTGGGCACCGATTTGACCTTGTCCGGTGCGGACCTCAGATTCACCCGACTTGATGTAGTCAATCATGGCCTGAGTGTCCATGTAGCCCACATCGTTTTTGTCCTTGATGGAACCAGCGTTGAAATAGCCATCGCCGCCGGCTTCTTCGTCACTAGAAGCAAGGAAGGACGACAACGCGATGGAATAATCCTTCTTCGGGTCAATCTGTTCGCCGTTGATGGTCACGGACTTTACCCGCTCACCCTTATTGGCCTTCTGGTCGTAGACCACCTGCACATTATTGGAAAGCCCCATGGCCAAGCGCGGACGGCTGCCTTCCTGCCACTGGTTTTCCAAAGCATTGATGAACTCCTCGCCGGAAATCTTTGCGGTAATCACGGAGTTACCAAACGGCTGCACCTCAAAGATGTCCTTGTAGGTAACGTCGCCACCCTTCAGGTCAGCACGCACACCACCGGCGTTCATGACACCGATCTCGATATCCTTACCTACCTGCTTGCTCATGGCATAGCGTTGGCCATCTGCGATGAAGTTATTGAGGGTGGATTCTACGCCACGGTTGGAGCCTGCCTCTGCGCCTTTGTCAGAGCCACGGAACAGGTCCTGCTTGACGTTTCCTGCAGTCTTGGAGCCTTCTACCTCGGCTTCCTTTTGTGCCTTTTCCACCACAGCTGCAATGCCAGCGTCCGGCTCGACAGCGGTAGCGTCGGTAGCATCGTACTGGCTGAGTTTGATGTCGGTTACCTTCTTGGCGGACTTGTCAAAGGTAATGTCGACGTCGTTAAGCAACTTGCCATACTCATGCCCCTGCGCCCATTGCAACGGGAGTGCACCTTCGCGCGGGACTTCGCCCTTGGTGCGCTGGTGAGTATCGCCGCCGAAAAGCACGTCTACGTCTTTACTGAAGCCCTCGGCATATTCTTGGGCATCCTCGTGGAAAAGGGCGACAACAACGTCCGCTTCGCCGGACTCCTTTAGCCGGGCGGCCTCTTCATTGGTTGCCTTTACTGGATCCGTGAAGGTAACGCCCGGGATCTTGGCCGCAGATACCTTGTACTTGGTATTTTCCGTCACGGTTCCGACATAGCCCACCTTGACGCCGTCCACGTCTTCAACGTGAGAAGGCTTAAGCAAGGGCTTGCCGTCTTTCAGCACGTTGGCACCCAAGATGGGATACGTGGAGTTCGGCTGAATGCGCTCGGTTAGATCCTCGGTGCCCTTATCAAACTCGTGGTTGCCCACTGCGGATACCTTCATGCCCATCTGATTGAGAGCCTCAAGGGTGTACTTGTCATCAGAAATTGCAGATACAAAGGCAGAGCCGCCTACGTTATCGCCCGAAGAAGTCAGGTTGAATTCCTGACCTTCATTCACCTGCTTGATTAGGGACTGCAAACGAGCCACGCCAATTTCATCGCCGGCCTTTGCTGGGTCGCCGATCTTGTCCTCCAAGTGACCGTGAATATCGGTGATATTGGTGACAGAGATGGTGGTCTTGTTTTCTTGTGCGACCGCCTGCGCGCCGGAGAGAGCTACAGCGGATACGGTAGTGGCGGCCACAAGTTGGCCGATGCGGCGAAACTGCATTGAAATACTCCTAGATTGTAGAAAGCAACAGGATAATTTATATCGCTTTACTAACAACTTGGCAGGAGAAACTAAGCTCGCTTGCTGGGGATTTACCTGGCAGAAGCCGAAAATTCATACACTGGTAACCAGCCCGAAGCCTTCGCGTTGCTTGCCCCGCCCCTCCTTGAGGGTAAGGAGAAAGCGCGCTAAGCAGTTACTCGGTAAACGTCGAAGACGCCTTCCGTATTGCGCAAGGTCGTCATTAACGTGCCCAGCTGCTTGGTGTCTGACACCGAGAACGTAAACCTAACCGTCGCAATGTGGTCATCTCCCCGGTTGGAGTTCATAGTCAAAACGTTGATGTTCTCATCACTCATAACGCGGGTGAGCTCTGAAAGAAGGCCTTGCCGGTCAAGGGCTTCCAATTGCAACGTCGCAGAGAAAGCACCGGTAGCGGAGGTCCCAGAAGACCAGGCCACCTCTAGCATGCGCTCGGGTTCTGCTTTGAGCTTTTCCGCGTTGGTGCAGTCGGCTCGGTGCACTGATACTCCGCCGCCTCGGGTTACGAAACCAAAGATGGTATCGCCTGGTACAGGCTGGCAGCATTTGGCGAGCTTGGCCATTACATCAGGGCTGCCCTCCACCAAGATGCCGGTGCCCGATGCGGAGTCCTCGGTGTGCTGGGCACGGGAATTTTCAATCTCAGACAGCGGCGTGCGCGAGGCCAAAGTGTCAATTGCATCGTCCTGGTCCCCAAACATGGCAACCAATTGATTGGCAACATGTTGCGCAGATACTTGGCCCGCGCCGATGGCGGTATACAGCGAATCGACATCAGCGTGGTGCAGCTGCTCCGCCACCTGCTTCATAGATCTGGCGGTAAACAGGCGGTGCATCGGCAGGCCGCCTCGCTGGACCTCAGTGGCTAGGGCATCTCGCCCTGCCTCCAAATGTTCTTCGCGGCGCTCTTTGGCAAACCACTGCCGTACCTTGGTCTTAGCGCGTGCAGATACCAGAAAGTCCTGCCAATCACGGGACGGGCCTGCGTTAGGGTCTTTAGAAGTAAAGATCTCAACCTTGTCACCGGATTTTAGCTTCGATTCCAGTGCTACCAGCTTGCCATTGACCTTGGCACCGATACACCTATGCCCCACTTCGGTATGTACTGCATAGGCAAAGTCCACCGGAGTAGAACCTGCGGGCAGATTTACTACGTCACCCTTAGGGGTAAAGGCAAAGATTTGCTTAGCGGTAAGGTCATAGCGCAAGGAGTCTAGGAACTCATTAGGGTCAGCTGCTTCCTTCTGCCAGTCCAGAAGTTGGCGCATCCACGCCATCTGGTCCACTTCTTCTTGGTGGCCCGAGTTTTTGCCCTTGGTTTCCTTGTAGCGCCAGTGAGCGGCCACGCCGAATTCGGCATTGTAGTGCATCTCGTGGGTGCGTACCTGGACCTCCAGCGTGGCACCACCATCGCCTAGCACTGTGGTGTGCAGCGATTGATAGACACCAAATCGCGGCGAAGAAATATAGTCCTTAAAGCGCCCGGGCAGAGCTTGGTAGATCGAGTGAACCACGCCAATTGCGGCATAACAGCTATTGACATCCTCTACTAGGATGCGGATACCCACTAGGTCAAAAATCTCTGCAAAGTCGCGGCCACGTACGATCATCTTTTGGTAGATGGACCAGTAGTGCTTTGGCCGGCCCATAACCTCAGCTTCAATGCCGTTTTCCTTCAATGCCGCACTAACTTGGCTAATGATCTCTTTGAGCGCGCGGTCACGCGAGGGGGCGCGGTCTGCCACCATGCGCACAATCTCGTCGTACTTTTTGGGGTACAGGATGGCAAAGGATAGGTCCTCCAGCTCCCACTTCACACTGGCCATGCCTAAGCGGTGAGCTAATGGAGCGATAACCTCGAGGGTTTGGCGCGCCTTTTTGGCCTGCTTTTCGGGCGGGAGGAACCGCATCGTACGCATATTGTGCAGGCGGTCGCTTACCTTAATGACCAAGACGCGCGGGTCAGTGGCCATGGCTACGATCATCTTGCGGATGGTTTCCGCCTCTGCGGCCGAGCCCAGCGCCACCTTATCCAACTTCGTCACACCGTCAACCAGCCGGGCCACCTCGGGGCCGAAATCCCTGGTGAGGTCGTCTAAGGAGTAGTCCGTATCCTCCACCGTATCGTGCAAGAGCGCTGCCACGATGGTGGTGGTGTCCATACCAATTTCCGCAGCGATCGTAGCAACGGCAAGTGGGTGGGTGATATAAGGTTCTCCAGATTTGCGGAAAACCCCTTCATGCAGACGCTCGGCGGTGTTATAAGCACGATTGAGCAGGTCTGAGTCGGCCTTAGGGTGAAACTTGCGGTGGATGGACATCAGCGGGTCCAGCACCGGATTCACCCTGACTCGGCCGCCTGTGAGCGAACGGGCAAGGCGAGCCGACATGCTACGCATACCGCCGCCGGTCTGGCGCTTTACGGGTTTATCCATGGCCATTTCTACCGCCCTTCACAGTGCCACGGGCCATATTGGCCTCATATTCGTCTAGATCGTGGGATCTAGCTTAGACACTTCATCTTAGTCTGTGGCATTTAGCACAATGAGCGGCGGGCCGGATAAACGCTCACGCCCATTGAGGCCTTTGACTTCCAGCACAACGACGTTGCCGGCAACCTCGGCACCCGCGGACTCGAGCAGAAGTTTCGCACCATGGAGGGTGCCACCGGTGGCTAGGACGTCGTCGACAAGCACTACGCGCTTGCCCTTGATGTCGACGCCGCTGGCCGGAATCTCCAGCGCCGCCGAGCCGTATTCCAGCTCGTATTCCTCGGTGTATACCGGAGGAGGAAGCTTGCCCTTCTTGCGGATGGCTAGGATACCCAGGCCCATCTTGTAGGCCACGGCCGAGCCGAGGAGGAAGCCACGGGCATCTAGGCCACCGATCATTTCCGCGCCCAGTTCCTCGCAGGCGGCCGCTAAGCCGTCTACGACGGTGCGAAAAGCCTCTGGGTCTGCCAAAACTGGGGTGAGATCTTCGAAGAGGATACCCTCCTCTGGGAAGTCTTGAACGAGGCGAACCTTATCCTTGAGAGCCTGTGCTGCTGATTCGTAGTGCGAACTCATAATCTTCCTTGAGAAATAATTGCGAGAGGTCGTTAACGGCCGCTGTTGCGGGTCCTACTTCTTTTCGGTTGGAGCGGTGCTACGCCAGCGATCCATATTCCAACCGATGCCCGAGACGCCAGTGTACGGCAGGACACCTTCCACGTCGCGGCGGACGAGGAAGACACGCGGCTGCGCGGAGAGCGGAATGGACGGAATATCCTTCCACAAAGCTTCTTCTGTCTTCTTAAGCTCCGCAGAGTTTTTCATACTAGCTTCGACCGCGGAGTACTCCGTCTGAGGATCTACCGGTCCAAGGAAAGCGTCGACGGTAGGTGCCCAGGTTTCTGGATCCATTTCCAGGTAGTGCTGAGACATAAACTCCGCAGACGCATCCTCGATGGTGATTCCGGCCGGCTCACAGGATGCACGGAGCTGTTCCACCATAGCTGCGTAACGCTTATCCGGTCCTAAGTAGCCGACCTTGATGGTCGTTCCATTCAGATTCCCCGCCTGCGCCAGATCGGTACCCTGGTGCTCCTTACCCACTTTGTCGAGGCCGCCGGCAACCGGGTTGGTGACGGAAACGGTGCGCACATAAGCCGGTGGCACCTCTACGCCAGAGGCCGCGGAGCTTGCCTGAGCCACCGCCTGCTGATCGACGCACGCAGCGAAGCTCTCGCGCGCCCACGGCTCGGCGAATACCCCAGCCTCAGACAGCGTCAGCGTATCCGTTAGCTCGCCTACCATTGGGGTAGCTTCATAGGAGTCCTCCCCTGACTCACTTTGATTCCGGTCAAGCCAGTCAGGGGTTGCATTGGCGGCGTCGACCACGCGCAGTGCCCCCTTATCTACCAGCTTGTGCGCGTCAGCATCCGCTGGCCACACCACAACGTGGTCCTCGGCTGGCGCATCCCCAAAGTATTTTTCGTTCGCTTTGAGGATAACCTCGCCCTCATCGCCTATCTTGTCGATGACATAGGGGCCAAAAGACACTTGCAGTTTTGGATCGAGTTGATCCTTTGCCACGGAAAAGCCATACCGCCATGCCTGAGCAACTGGATCTAGCGCCTGCATATCTTCGGCTGCCAGCGCCGCATTAAGCTCCTCAAGGCTCAACCCAGCCTTTTCTGCCAGCGCATGGGCGGGCATGACCGTTCCGGCGCCAAACATATGGCGCCAGCGCTGCCCCTGATCCTTATTAAAGGTCAACGTAAACGATTTGCTGTGGGGTTCGCAGCTGAAATTCGCAATGTCATTCATCAGCGGCATATGGGAGGCGAATTCAGCCGGATGGGTGCCGGCAACGTAAGTCAAATAGTAATCATCACAGGTCACGGGAGTGCCATCGGAAAAGACGGCATCCTCGGCCAAGGTCAGCTGGACGCTGCGCTGGTCGCTGCCCTCAGCGGGCGGGAGCTCTTCCGTTTCTACTAGGTCTGCATTGGGGATCAATTCGCCCGCGGGACCAGGTACGAAAAGGCCAGGATATAGGCGCGTGGACAACAGTCCGGCGGAGCTGGCAGAACCAAAGGAGGTGCCTGCGTTGGTAGTGGCCAGACGGGAATTTACCTGGTACCCAAAGTATCCATAGGATTCTGGTTCCTGGGGCGCAGCCGAAGACTCATCCTCGCCACCCTGCCCGCTGCAGGCAGATGCAGCCAGGGCGAGTGCGGATACGCATGAAGCAAGGGCCCGCCTCCCCCTATGACGTCCTCCAGAACTGCTCTTTTCCTTAAGCATGGTTATGTGCCCTCACTTCAGCTAGCGATCCGCCTGAAATTTACTACCGGAAGTTACCTGCCTGGCCGCCACGTTGCGCCAGGGTGTCCGGTGGACTCCGCCGATTCGGCCTCATTGCCAGCCGGGGTGGACTGAGCACTTACTGGCGAAACCACGGTGCGCCCCGCTGCGGGTGCGTCATCTTCTGCAGCACCCTTCTCATCCTTACCAGCACGGTAGTCCGCTACTCGCTTATTGTGGCGCTTAGTCTTCTTGGACATATTGGCGAAGGTGACAACCAATGGCGTAGCGAAGAAGATGGAGGAGAAAATACCCTCAACCACACCGATGAGCTGGATGAGTGCCAAATCGCGCAGGGTACCAATGCCCATGAGCCACACGGCCACCACGAAGAGCGCGATAATCGGCAGCGCAGAAATCACCGAGGTAGAAATCGAGCGCATGACCGTCTGGTTAATCGCCAGGTTCGTCAGCTCAGCAAAGGTCTTCTTGCGCTGTCCCTCCAGGCCTTCCGTGTTCTCGTTGATCTTGTCAAAGACGATGACCGAGTCATACATGGAGAAGGTCAGGACGGTAAGCAGACCGATAATGACAGCAGGGGAAACCTGGAATCCGAAGAGCGCATAAATGCCGGCAATAATCACGCCGTCTGCAATCAGGGCGATGATAGCGGCAAAAGCCATGTTCTTCTGCAAGCGAATGGCCACATAAACGGTGGCAGCTACCAAGAAGACCAGCATGGCGATAAGCATGCGCTGGGTAATGGCAGAACCCCAAGACTCAGATACCGTGGACGAACCGATGGCATCCGGGGTGGCCTTACCTTCTTCATCCTTCGGCTTAAAGTCCTCGTAGATAGCGGTACGAGCCGCATTCACCTCTTCTTGGCTGAGGCGTTCGGAGACAATCTCCAAGGTCTCGGAGTTGCCGGAGCCTACGATATGTACCTGCTCGGGTTCTACGCCGGTGGAATCTTCAAAGACGCGTCCTACTTCTTCTTCCTTAAGGTCCCCTGCCGGCATGGACAGCGTAGTGCCGCCTTCGAAGTCAATCGAGAGGCTGAAGCCGCGAATTAGGATTGCGGCCACGGCCGCCACGATCAGCGCGGCGGTGATGCCGTACCACAGCTTGGTGCGGCCAATGAAGTCATAACCGCGCTCATCCTCGTAGAGGCGGTCCATTCGGGAAATCTTGTGCTTAGTCGAAACAGCCATGCTTATTTCTCCTCATCTTCCGCAGCATCAACGGGACGTGCGGTTCCTGCGGCAGTATGTGCTGCCGTTTCTGTGGTGGCTGCCTCCTTGGTTGCGGAGGTTTTAGTGGAGCCTGCTTTGCGATGCCCCGAGCCGAAATAGCCGCGTTCACGACGCTCTTCCACCAAGGCGTAGATACCGCCAAGGCCGTTCATCGAAGGCTTGGCTGCAGCTGGACGGCGGCCCACCAACTGCATCAGTGGTGCCATAACCAAGAAGGATACGACAAGGTCGAAGACCGTGGTCAGGCCCATGGTAAAGGCGAAGCCCTTAACCTCACCGATGGCGAGGAAGTAGACCACTACGGAGCCGATGAGGGTCACCGCGTTACCGGTCACGATGGTCGCACGAGCACGCTCCCACGCCTTTTGCGTAGCGGAGCGGAAAGTGCGTCCCTCTAGCAGCTCATCCTTGATGCGTTCGTAGTAGACCACGAAGGAGTCAGCCGTTGCACCCACACCGATGACCAGACCGGCAATACCGGAGAGATCCAGTGAGTAGCCGATCCAACGACCCAGCAGCACCAAGGCACCATAGGTCAACAGGCCAGAAGAAATGAGGAAGACGAGGGAGACGCCGGCCAGTGCGCGGAAGTAATACAGCGAATAAGCCATCACGAGTACCAAGCCGACTAGGCCCGCGATAAGGCCGGCCTGCAGGGCGGCCTTACCCAGTGTCGGCGGAATGGACTCAATGGTACCGCCCGGCTCGCCATTTTCACCGGCGAAGGACAGCGGCAGTGCGCCATACTTCAAGTTATTGGCCAGGTTCTGTGCTTCCTCTTGGCTGAAATCACCAGTAATAGAGGTTGCGGAGCCAACTGGAGTTGCGCCCTGGATGACCGGTGCAGAGATAACTGCGGAGTCAAGGGTAATGGCGACTTGGTCGTTGAGGTGTTCCTTGGTGAGGTCCGCCCACGTCTGGGAACCATTTGGTCCATCTCCGGTCTTGAAAGAGAAGTTGATCTCCATTTGGCCGGTTTTGTTGTTCATACCGCCTTCGATAGGACCATTGGTATTGATCTCATTGCCGGTTAGGCGGGTGCCATTTTCATCCTTGATGCCGTTAAGAAGTGGCGCGGGCTCGAGGACGTACGGGTTGCCCTTGGAATAATCACAGGTAACAAATGGCTTAGCCGGATCGTCCGCGCCAGCCAGCGGATCGGTATCGCCCTGACAGGTCATCAGCATCGAAGCTGCGGCTTGGGTCGTCGGATCCTCGGACTGGCGGTCCTTGAGCAACATCTCCGTGATTTCATCACGGCGCTTCGACTGCTCAATGGAGTTGCTTGGCCCATCTAGGGGCTTAGCGCTGACCTTTGGAGCCTTCTTCTCCTTTGGCTTCTGTCCGGTCATCTGCGCTTCCTGCGCAGAGATGGCCTTGACGCCTTGATCCATCTGCTTGTTCGCTTCGTCTGCGCTCAGCACGCCATACTTTACCCAGCGGTTGGCCATGTCTTCTAGTTCCTTATTGAGCTTGCCCATATCCGGCATGGATGGCTTAGCCACTGGGCGGAAGAAGAGCTGCGAGGTCTTACCTACGGCCTGTGCTTGGGAAGCGTCCTCTCCTGGCACGGTAATAACCAGGGTATTGCCGTTAATGACAACCTCAGAGCCAGAAACGCCCATACCATTGACACGCTGTTCCAAGATGGTGCGTGCTTGTTTGAGCTGGTCCTGAGTGGGTTCCTCGCCTTGCGGAGCAAGCGTTACGCGAGTACCGCCCTGCAGATCAATGCCGAGCTTCGGCGTGCTTTGACGGCTACCAGTAAGAAAGATAAGCGCATAGATAACAACCACAATGAGGACGAATAACGCGATAGCGCGCTTCGGCCATTGGCGTTGGCTATTTTTCATAGCGCGACGGGGTGATGCGGACAACGATAATCTCCTGTGCTGCTTATAACAGGGTGTTTAGACAATAAATACGGCCCGACCGAATGGCGCAGGCACGTCAACAACGCACAATCGTACGTCATGAGACGGAATTTTCCTTAACGAGGGCCTGATAAGACCCAAAGTGTGATGGGGTCTACGCTCCACAAAGTTCCCACCACCTAGCAAACGCTAAGATAGTTCTCAGGAAAGGCGGGGTTAGTTCTTCCCCTCGCCGTCGAACGGAGGGATATTCTCATCAGGCAGGTTATCTTTCGTATCGCCTTGTGCTTCCTCAGCAGCCGCAGGGCGCTCGAGCTCATTGGCCTCCTGCTCGGTGCGAATCACGGCCATCTTGTCAAAAGTAACCACCACTCCTGGGGCAATTTCTAGATCCACATCCTTGTCACTGGTGTTACGCACCACGCCGTGCACACCGCCCGCGGTAACGATGGAATCGCCCGGCTTGAGGGAATTTTGTAGGGCCTGCATATCATTTTGGCGCTGGCGCTGCTTTCGCATAGCCATGAAAGAGGGAATGACGAACAGGATGCCAATAATGATGAGAATGATGATTTCCATAGCTTCCTAGTGTGCCAGACGGAAGTGGACACAAAAACCAGAATGCTTAACCAAGTAGGCTGGCGCCTGGAATTAAAACAGGCCGGCTGCCCCCTCAGGAGGAGTAAGCCCCAAGTGACGCCACGCGGCGGCGGTAGCTACGCGGCCGCGTCCTGTTCGCGCAATCATCCCGGCACGCACCAGGTAGGGCTCACACACCTCCTCCACCGTCGAGGGTTCCTCGCCCACCGCAATGGCAAGGGTGCTCACGCCGACTGGTCCGCCGCCGTGCCCCTTAATTAAGGCATCGAGTACCGCCCGGTCCAAGCGATCGAGGCCCATTTCATCCACGTCGAAGACCTCGAGCGCCCCCTGGGCCGCGCTAAGATCAATCAGACCCGAGCCGTTGACCTCGGCATAGTCGCGAACGCGGCGCAACAGACGGTTAGCAATACGCGGGGTGCCACGCGAACGAGAACCAATTTCTACCGCTGCATCATGGTCAATATGTACGTCTAAGATGTGCGCCGCACGCTTAATCACCTGAGTTAAGTCAGCCGTGTCGTAGTACTCCATTTGCGCAGTAAAGCCGAATCGATCACGCAGGGGGCCAGTAAGCATGCCGGCGCGTGTTGTAGCCCCTACCAGGGTAAAAGGCGGGATTTCCAGCGGAATGGAGGTAGCACCAGGCCCCTTGCCTACGATGACGTCAATACGGAAATCTTCCATCGCCATATACAGCATTTCTTCCGCCGGACGAGCAATACGGTGGATCTCATCGATGAAAAGCACGTCACCCTCCATCAGATTAGAAAGCATGGCGGCCAAATCGCCGGCGCGCTCTAAGGCAGGCCCCGAAGTCATACGCAGTGAGGTCCCCAACTCCTGGGAGATAATCATCGCCATGGTGGTCTTACCCAGACCAGGCGGGCCAGAGAGCAGAACGTGGTCCGGCGTAACTCCGCGATTCTTAGCGCCTTTGAGCACCAAGGAAAGCTGCTCGCGCACCTTGGGCTGGCCTATAAACTCATCTAGCGACTTCGGGCGCAATGACCGCTCAATATCATGTTCCTCGGAGTGTGCGGTCGCTTCGACGTCGCTATTGCGCTGCGAGGAATGCGCCGCGTCGACGCCGTCGGGGAGGTTAAATTCGGTGCGCTCAATATCGGACATGATTGTTCAGCCTTCCTACCTGCCGTTACTTTTTCTTGCCCAGCTGCGCTAGAGCCGCACGCAAGAGGGAAGACGTATCGGCATCAGGGTTCTCCGCGTATGCCGCTTCCACCACAGGCCGCGCTCCCTTATCAGTAAACCCAAGACCAATGAGCGCTTCCGTCACGCTTTCTACCACGGCCCCGCCGGCTGGCGCGACGGCGGTATCGCTGGCACCTGCAGTAGAGGGCTCGCTTGGCGCAAAGGCAGCCACCTTATCTTTCAGCTCCAATGCTAAGCGCTGAGCCATACGCTTGCCGACGCCCGGGATAGATTGCAGCGCCTTCACGTCTTCCGCACCAATTACAGCTGCGAGCTCCCCTGCGCCCATGACCGAAAGCGCCGCCAAAGCAAGCTTTGGTCCGAGCCCCGACACGGATTGCAGAACTTGGAACATCTCGCGGTCCTCATCAGCGCTAAAGCCATAAAGAGTCAGGGAGTCTTCCTTGACCACCAAGTTGGTGAGAACCGTAGCTGGTTCCCCGCGGCGCAAAGTGCCCAGCGTTTTTGGGGCGGCCAAGAACTTGTATCCCACACCTGCACAATCGATGACCCCATGGTCGAGCCCAATATGGATTACCTCTCCACGCAGTGCAGCAATCATTGGCTTCCTATCCTTTTCTCTCAGTAAATTTCTCTACCGCTTCTTAGCTTGTCCGCGCACGCCACTTGTCTTGGCTCCAAGCCCAAGACCATTCTGGTCCATCCGCGCAATGGCAGGGGCGCGCCAGCAATGACACACCGCCAAGGCGAGTGCATCGGCGGCGTCGGCAGGCTTGGGCGGCTCCGTCAACCCCAGAATACGGGTGATCATAGTGGTCATCTGCTTTTTATCGGCGCGTCCATTTCCAGAGATTGCCTTTTTCACCTCGGATGGGGTGTACATATACACCGGAATATCGCGCTCAGCTGCAGCCAGCACCAACACCCCTACCACGTGGGCAGTTTGCATGACCGTGGAGACCTGGCCGCGTTCGAAGACTCGCTCGATCGCTACCACATCCGGCGTATAGTCATCCATCCATTCTTTCGCTGCCACTGAAAGACGCAGGAGGCGCTCCGTTAAGTCTTTATCGCTAGGGGTACGAACCACGCCTACAGAAACCGGGAGGATTGCTCGGCCGCGACCAGCTTGAACCACGGAAAGTCCGCAACGCGTCAAGCCCGGGTCAATCCCCATCACGCGCATTCCTTCTAGGTTCATCTCTCCCCCATTGTCATGTCAGCGCCTTATCGCACCGCCTACTGCCCCCATTATGGACTACACACAGGTGTTCTACAAACGTAGCAGTCCACCCCACCATAGCGAAGCGCCGGCAGCGCCTCCGGCGAGCAATTCTCGCGGAGCGCTCCCGGCGCTACATAGCCGCCGCTATTGCGGCGAAGAGGTGATTAACCCTCGTTCAACTCGGCTAGTACCTCATCGGACAGGTCCATGTTGGTGTAGACGTTTTGCACGTCATCGGAGTCTTCCAAAGCATCAATGAGGCGGAAAATCTTCTTGGCATCGTTGGCATCAAGCGGCACCTCAACAGAAGCGCGGAAGTCATTATCAGAGTCATCGACCTCAATATCGGCTTCCTTGAGCGCGTCCTTAACGGCCTGCACATCCGTCGGAGCGCAGACGATTTCGAACTTCTCGCCCTGGTCCTTTACCTCTTCCGCGCCAGCTTCTAGCACGGCCATCAAAACATCGTCTTCCGTCAGCTCGCCCTTTTCTATTAGGACGTAGCCGGTACGGGTGAACATATAGGCCACGGAGCCGGATTCGCCCAAGTTGCCGCCGTTTTTAGACATAGCGGTACGCACGTCGGTCGCCGCACGGTTGCGGTTATCCGTAAGGCACTCAATGAGCATGGCCACGCCGTTGGGGCCATAGCCTTCGTACATGATGGTTTCCCAGTCGGCGCCGCCGGCTTCCTCACCGGATCCACGCTTGCGAGCACGCTCAATATTGTCATTGGGGACGGAGGCCTTCTTGGCCTTCTTGATCATGTCATCAAGGGTTGGGTTAGCCGCTGGGTCACCACCGCCGGTGCGGGCCGCCACTTCGATATTCTTGATCAGCTTGGCAAATTCCTTGCCACGCTTTGCATCGTTGGCAGCCTTTTTATGCTTGGTAGTTGCCCATTTCGAGTGGCCTGACATGTAGTCCCTTTCTAATCGGGTGCTGAAACTGGTGGCAATTATACGTGTGCTGCATGAATGCGTGAAAGCGACCCCCTTATAAGCGGGGCATATTTACACGTTGTGCCAATTGCCATGGGCGGAGCCGCTGCCCAGCTTTTCATCCAAGAAGCGCGTGAGGCCCTCTTGATTGACCAAAGCCACCAATTCGCCCTCCTCCGTAAAGAGCTTGCCGCGCGCAATTGCCGTTCCTTGAAATGCTGAGGGTGATACTTGCTCATATAAGAGCCATTCATCCACGCGAATAGGACGCAGGAACCAAATGGCATGGTCGAGGCTGGCCAACTGCACTTTCTCTCCTTGATGCGGAAGGAGCGCGGAGCGGATGAGAGTCATATCCGACATGTAGGTCAGCGCGGCGCGGTGGAAAGCCGGATCCTGCGGAAGCTCAACGGTATTGCGAAACCAGATATGACGAAATCCTGCACCGGTGCGTTCCGCTGCCACAGGGTCTCGGCCTTCCTCTGGTACCAAGCGGATATCCCATTCCTCCCACTCTTTGAGGATGATGCGGGTGGAGTAAGGCGCACCGCCACCGGAACGAGCTGTTTCTTCGGGCCCAGGTACCTCCGGCATGGGATCTTGGTGCTGCGGTCCGCAGTCCCCATCGCGATGGAAGCTCGCCATGGCAGAGAAAAGTAGCGTGCCCCCTTGGTAGGCGCGTACCTGCCGGTTGGCAAAGGATCTGCCGTCCCGAATGCGCTCGACCCGCAACTCAATCGGCCGGCTCGCGTCACCAGGCCCCACAAAATAGCCGTGCAGGGAGTGAACCTCTTTCCCGGAAACGGTGCGTTGGGCCGCGGCCACTGCTTGGCCAGCAATATGTCCGCCGAAGGTACGCTCAATCCGCGACTCCACCGCCGGGCCACTAAAGACATCGTCCGCTCCCGTTTTCTCTATGTCCAAAATCTCGCGGATGGCCGCCATCTCCACACTCCCAATGTCCTAAATCACTACCGCTAGCAATTGTCGTCCACACTACTAAAAGGCCGAGCCGCCGATTCCTTTTCTCATTATCTCTCCCCCATTTTTTGGCATAAGTGGAAGAATTTTCTAGAAGAAACTATGTCCGCCACCGAAGTGAGCGCTCTTTGAATAAAGTCTTTTGGGTGAAACGCCTCGCTTCTGTTCCTGCAGTTTGGATTGGGTGGGTTATCGCCCGCCTGTGCCTTGTATATCTACTCAAGATTGACCACAGTCCCAGGGGCGATGTCGCATATTATTTTGCGGGTATCTACGGCGACGACCCAACTCAAATGACCGAGTACCCTCATGCAGGCACGTGGCCTACGGTGCTTTTGGGGTGGCTCACCGGTGAAAATATCACCGCTTTCTATATCGGCTTTACCATCATGACGCTGCTTGTCGACGCCGCGTTTTTAGCCCTGCTGCTGCGCCACCATCCCACCCAACCGCGCGCTTTTTGGGCCGCGTGGTTCTGGGTTTTCTTCGGCACCGCGGCAGGCCATGCCTTTGTGTGGCGCCTCGATATTTTCCCCTCCCTAGCCGTCGCCGGAGCAGCCGCCCTTCTGGCTACCCATCCCCTTATTGCCTCGGCGTTACTGGGCTTTGCCACCACCATGAAGCTTTGGCCCGGAGTGCTCGCCGCAGGCTTAGTGGGCCGCTTCAATAGGTCTGCGACCTGGCAACGCCTGCTCGTCTTCTTCTGCACCATCATTGCAGTCTGCGCCATAACGGTTGCCACCTGTGGCACCGAACGCTTACTTTCACCTTTAAACTACCAGGGCGTGCGCGGACTCCAGTTGGAGTCCATCCCGGCGACCTTCCTGTTGCTGCAAGCGCATCGCCACCCCGGCCGCTGGGATTTGGGCTACGCCGCTTCCAAGAGCTTTGAGATCTCCGGGCCCGGCGTGGATACCGCCATCAGGTGGAGCACCATAGCCATCATTATCATGCTGGTGTTTGCGGTGGGATGGGCGCTCTACCGGCTGTGTGCCGGCGGATGGACCACGCGCACCACCATGGCGTTCTTTAGCGTTATGGTCTTGCTCCTTATCGCGACCAATAAGGTTTTCTCCCCGCAATACATCGTCTGGCTCGGCCCGCTGCTTGCAGTGGTGATCCGCCAGCGACTTCCACAAGGGTTTACTACCTTGCGGGTAGTCCAGCGCCTGCTAGCGGTCTGCGCCATTATCGCCGCTGCGCTGGGTACTTTGGTCTATCCGTTTAACTACGACTACATCTGGCATTACGTGGGCGAGAATATGTTCCCCGTGTATCTCTTGGTGGCCCGCAATATTCTCATCGTGGTTATGGCCATCATTGGGCTTATATGGTTTGCGCTCGAGGTGGCGCTGGCTGGAAAACTGGAACGCGCAGGAATTCACCAGCCACACGCGCCAAGCGCCCTGGCACAGCCGGTTTTACGCCGCCGAGGCGGCCGGCACTCGCTTCGGTCATAAAACCGCTCAGCAGGCTACTCAGCCAGCATGTAGTCAAAGTATTCCGGCAGCTTTGCGGTGCCGCCCAGATGGAAAAGCCGCACCGCAGGGCGCAGACGCAAAGCACGAGTATCGCTGACCGCTTCGTTATAAAAGCGGTGGGCGAGCTGGATACGCCCTTCGGCGTCGGCAAGCGCAGCGGGGCGGCGCTCTGCGGGAAACTCCCGCACAATGGCGGCAGAAAGCTCCCGCTCGGCCAGCGTGCGCGGTTCGAAGTGGCCTTGGTAAAGCTCGGTGGATTCGGCTCTTTGGGCCAGGGCCGCCAGGCCCGGTGCCACTGCCGCTGTGACCGCTGCCCTGCGGTCTAGGGCCGCCTGTAGCTGTGCCAGCGAGGCATCGGTGCGAATGTGCAGTGAGTTGAGCCGCTGAGCGGTAAAAAGCGCCCAGGACCCCACGATGATGAGCAGAAAGAGGACTAGCGCAATTTCAATGGCCATTAGCGCTTCACCCTCACCTTGGTTCCGTCCTGGACGGTTTCATAGACCTGCATAACAGCTGCTGCCACATGGTCCCAGTCATACGTGCTGGCACGCTCGACACCATTGCGTGTCAGCCGAACCCGGTACTCGGCATCATCAAGCACCTCACTTAAGACGCGCGCCAGATCTTCACTATCCTCATTGCGGAAGAGTGCGCCGGCAGGCTCATCAGAATCGGCGTTGCACACCGCGCGGAAGGCTTCAAGGTCAGAAGCAACTACTGCCGCGCCGGCCGCCATGGCCTCTACTAACACAATGCCGAAACTTTCGCCCCCAGTATTTGGGGCCACGTATACATCGGCGCGGCCGAGGATCTCGGCCTTTTCGGCATCGCTGACTCGGCCGACAAAATCTACGCCTTCTACCTCGCGAGCACGGCCGCCACCCATGATGGTAACGCGGAGGGGGTGGTCTATCTGGCGGAGCGCACGAAGCAGGATATCCAGCCCCTTGCGCGGCTCGTCGAGCCTGCCTAAGAAGACTACTTCTAAAGGATCTCCGGGGGCCTTGGCTGGGCTGCGGCGCCGTGCCTGCGCGTATACCGATGTATCCACGCCGTTGGGAATGAGGACTGGGTCTCCGCCCAATTGCTCCACCTGCCAGCGGCGCGCCATATCTGAAACCGCGATACCGCCGCGGATCTTTTCCAAAAAAGGCGCGAGGAAAGGCTTGGCAAGGGTCAAGACCAGCGAGCTCGACGCGGAGGCGTGATACGTGGCCACCAACGGTCCCTGCGCTACGGCCAGCGCGGTCATGGAAAAGCTCGGGGAATTGGGCTCATGGATGTGCAAAACATCAAAGTCGCCATCTTTGATAAAGCGTTTGACCTTGCGCGTTACCTGAGGTCCGACGGACAGGCGGGCCACCGAACCGTTATAAGCAATGGGAAAAGCCGGGCCTCCCTTGACCACAAAATCAGGCAGCGGCGTGGAGTCAGAAGCGGGGCCGATGACTTGAACATAGTGCCCTTGCTCTATATATACAGTGGCTAGATCAAGGATATGGGCTTGAACTCCGCCCGGTTCATCAAAGGAGTAGGGGCACACGATGCCGATCCGCATTATTTCTCGCCTTCCTGCCGTGCACCAGCGTGGCGGCTATCACGGGCCTTGTGCGCGGCGCGCGCTTGCCGACGCCTCTCAATATCGACATTCCACTGCGGCTGCAGCATATGCCAATCCTCCGGATGCCGGCGAATATTGGCAGCGAAGCCATCGGCCATGCGTTGCGTAGTCTCTTGTACGTTTGTTACCTCAAGTTCCGGAGACACCGATAGGCCCCAGCCCTCTCCCTTAAACCATGAGTGCACCACATGGAGGGCGGCACCAGTCTCCAGCGCAAGGCGGGCGGGTCCGGCGGCCATATTGGCCTCCTCCCCCATGAAATCTACGCTCACACCACTTCGAGTCAGGTCACGCTCGGCCAGCAGGCACACCACGCCGCCAGCTTCTAATACTTCTTTGAGGCGAGCAAAAGGCGAGGCTTCGCCCCCGGTGAGGGGAAGGACCTCAAAACCGAGGGTTTCGCGGTAGTCCACAAAGGCGTCGAAAAGCACTGCGGGCTTCAAGCGCTCTGCGACAGTGGTGAACTGGCCATAGTGGCCCACGAGGAAGACACCCGCCATGTCCCAATTACCCGAATGTGGGAGGGCCAAAATAGTGCCGCGTCCGGATTGAGCGGAAGCATCAAAATGCTCGAGACCTTCCAAGCCGCTGAGTAAGCGCTCGTGCAGGCTGGCATCGCCGTGGATAGCCGGCAGGCGGAAGGCCTCCATCCAATAGCGCATATAGGAGCGAACGGAATCGCGTACCAGCGCGCGGGTAACGTTTTCTGGCCCCACCACGCGGGCAAGGTTGCGGCGCAAGCCTTCCATTCCGCGGCCATTGCTGCTGGCAAAATCTGCGCCCCACCGAAACAGCGTGCGCGCAATGGGCTCAGGCAGCCGACGCACCACCTTCCACCCCGCGAGGTAGCCCGCCGCGGAGAGGTCTTCTTTATCCCACATGGTGTTAAAACCTCCTGGTTTTTCGGTGGTGCTCAGCGAGCTAGTGCTGCTCCTGGCGGGCAGCGATGACCATGCGCTGGCACACGGTGAAGATGGAGCCAACGGCAAGGATCCACAGCGCTACCTCGATAGCATGCGGAACGCCAAGGCCCTCAAGGCCAATGCCGCCCAAGCCCAAGATAAGCCGCTCAGGGCGCTCGATGAGGCCGCCGACCATCTTGAACCCAGACGCCTCTCCCCTAGCCTTGATATAGGAAATGACCTGGGAACATACCAAGGTGACAAAGCAAGCGATGACCGTAATGCGGGAAGAATCCGCGGAATAAATCAGCCACCACGCAATAGCGCTAAACAAGGCACCATCGGTGATTCGATCGCAGGAAGCATCCAAGGTCGCGCCAAAGGCGGTGGCTTTGCCAGTCAGACGCGCCATGGTGCCGTCGAGCATGTCAAAGGCGGCAAAGAGGCCGGATAATACGGCAGCGGAAAACAGGTGACCGGTAGGAATGAGGATCACCGAAATAGCAATGGTGACAATGGTTCCCACAATAGTGACCACATTCGGGGTCAGGCCCAGCTTTAAAAAGGCCTTCGCTATAGGTTCCACCACCACGGCGGCGGGCTTTCGCCCATGCACGCTAAGCACGCGAATCCTCCTCTTCCATCTCGCGCCAACCTTCTGCCAGCACGCGGCGTGTATCCTGCAGAAGCTGCGGTAATACCTTAGTCCCATCAAGGACAGTCATAAAGTTACTATCCCCAGGCCACCTTGGCACCACATGCAGGTGCAGGTGATCTCCCACGGAGCCTCCTGAAGCGCGACCCAAGTTCAAACCTACGTTAATGGCCTCTGGGTGAGAGACGCGTTTGAGTACCCGGATAGCCTTTTGCGCAAACTCCATCAGCTCTTGAGATTCCTCTTGCGTTAGGTTCTCAAGCTGAGATTCTTTACGGTACGGCACCACCATGAGGTGTCCAGCGTTGTACGGAAAGAGGTTTAGCAATGCATAAACGCTCTTGCCGCGGGCGATGATGAGCCCGTCTTCGTCGCTACCCTGCGGGGCGGCAACGAAGGGGTCCTCAGAGCGCTTGGCTATATAAGCCATGCGATAAGGTGCCCACAGCCGTTCTAGACGGTCCGGGTCGCCCGCGCCTGAGTCAACGAAGGTCCCCTCCACCGCTCCATTGTCGAAAGCGGCGGAGCTTTCGGTCTCGCGCGTCTTTTTAGCGTCGGGCACTGATGAGCTCTTCAGTCGGCTGCTCGTTATTGCGTTCTGCGACCCACGCAGTGATGAGTTCCACAGCCTCATTCACTGGCACACCGTTGACCTGGGTGCCATCTAGGAAGCGGAAGGACACGGCGCCGGCTTCCACATCGCGGGCACCGGCGACCAGCATGAATGGGACCTTTCCGGTGGTGTGATTGCGAATCTTTTTCTGCATGCGGTCATCGGAGGTATCCACATCGGCGCGGATTCCCTTCTGGCGCAGCTGTGCGGCAACTTCTTCAAGGTGCGGGGAGAATTCATCTGCCACCGGGATACCCACCACCTGGTGCGGCGCCAGCCAAGCTGGGAATGCGCCAGCGTAGTGCTCCAGCAGCACACCAAAGAAACGTTCAATGGAGCCAAAGAGCGCACGGTGAATCATGATCGGGCGCTTCTTTGTTCCGTCCGAAGCGGTGTACTCCAGCTCGAAACGCTCGGGCAAGTTGAAGTCCAATTGCACGGTAGACATCTGCCAGGTACGGCCAATGGCATCGCGGGCCTGGACAGAAATCTTTGGACCGTAGAACGCGGCGCCGGCTGGGTCCGGTACCAGCTCCAAGCCAGACTTTTCCGCGACCGACTGCAAGATGGAAGTCGAGCGCTCCCAAATCTCGTCGGAACCGACGAACTTATTCGGATCCTTGGTGGAAAGCTCCAGGTAGAAATCAGACAGGCCATAGTCCTTCAGCAAGGAGATGATGAAGTCTAGGACCTTGGTGAGTTCTTCTTCCAGCTGTTCTTCGGTGCAGTAAATGTGCGCGTCGTCCTGGGTAAAGCCGCGGGCACGGGTCAGACCGTGGACCACGCCGGACTTTTCGTAGCGGTAGACGGTGCCGAACTCAAATAGGCGCAGCGGTAACTCGCGGTAGGAACGGCCACGGGATGCAAAAATCAGGTTGTGCATCGGGCAGTTCATGGGCTTGGCGTAGTAGTCCTGCGGCTCCTTGACGGTATTGCCTTCTTCGTCATACTCGCCATCGAGCTGCATTGGCGGGAACATGCCATCGGCGTAGAAGTCCAGGTGGCCCGACTTCTTGAAGAGATCACCCTTGGTGATATGCGGAGTGTTGACAAAGGAATAGCCGGCCTGGACGTGGCGGTTGCGAGAGTGGTTTTCCATCTCCATGCGCACGGTGGCACCATTCGGGTGGAATACCGGGAAACCGGAGCCAATCTCATCTGGGAAGGAGAAGAGGTCTAGCTCTTGGCCCAAGCGGCGATGGTCGCGCTTTTCAGCCTCTTCCACCATGGTCTGGTAGGCCTCCAGGGCCTCCTTGGACTCAAAAGCGGTGCCGTAAATGCGCTGCAGGCCAGCCTTAGACTGATCTCCGCGCCAGTATGCAGCAGAAGAGCGGGTTAGCGTGAAGGCCGGGATGTACTTGGTGGTTGGAACGTGCGGTCCGCGGCAGAGGTCGAACCACTCTACTTCCCCGGTGCGCGGGTTGATGTTGTCATAGTGGGTCAGATCGCCAGAACCAACCTCGGCGGCCTCATCGGAGTCAGGGTCAACGTTGCCCTTGTCCTGGACCAGCTCGAGCTTGAAGGGTTCTCCGGCAAGCGCCTGCTCCGCTTCTGCAGCGGATTCGTAAACGTGGCGCTCAAAACGCTGGCCTCCCTTAATGATCTTCTTCATGCGCTTTTCAATCGCCTTGAGATCTTCCGGGGTGAAAGGCTCCGCGGTTTGAAAATCGAAGTAGAAGCCATTTTCAATGGCCGGGCCGATGCCCAGCTTGGTGCCGGGGAATTCGGCCTGCACGGCCTGCGCCATAACGTGGCCGCAGGAGTGGCGGATTACCGCGCGACCGTCTTCCTCGCAGGCGGCTACCGGGGTGAAGGTGGATTCCGTGTCGGGGGTGTGCGACAAATCAAAGAGAGTGCCGTCTTCACCGCGAACGACTACGACAGCCTCAGGGCCCTTATTGGGAAGATTGAGCTCTCGCATTGCTGCGCCCACGGCCTGGCCGGCGGGCACGGTGAAGGAATCGTAATTGACCGGTACTGCGGGAATGAGTTCCGCCATAATCGCGCTCCTTTATGCGCTCGTGCGTCGGCGGCATACCTGGCCGCGTCCGCTATTTAAATTTACGGATAGCTATTCTACAACCCTGCATACTCGCAAAGCGATTTCGCCCACCAAGATTCACGCCCATCCGCGTCGAGGGTGCCCGGCGGGCAGAAATACATAGCGGAGCCGATATGGGTCAGCCACTCATTCATCAGGTCAGATTTATCCAAACGGGCCTGGATAGGCTCGAATTGCTTGGTGGGATCCTGCTGATAGCAGATGAAAACCTGGCCGATATTGGAAAGCTGCCCATCCTTGCCATCGGGGGCCAGCTCATAGTTATACGGCCGGCGTAGGATGCGTTGCTCCGGATGATCAGCAGGTGGCGCGGCCACGGCCATGTGCGAGTTTTTATCAATCACCGGCAAGCCGTAGTCATCTACCGCATCGAAATCTGCAGCATCAAATTCTTCTTCACCGGTAAGCGGGGCGCCGGTGTCAAGCTTACGGCCCACCGCATTTTCACGGGAGGAGCGATCCAGCTTCTCCCACGTATCCACGTTCATGCGAATGCGACGCACCACCATGGCCGTTCCCCCTTGCGCCCACTTCGGCCCTTCATCGATCCACACTTGGGCTGCAAAATCTTCCTCGCTGCGCGGGTTAACGGTGCCGTCCTTTTGCCCGAACATATTGCGCGCAGTAGCGCCCTTTTCGTGGCTGCCATAGGCATTAATAAATCCCTGCTGCAGCCACTTCACACTGGCATAGTGCTCACCGGCTCGCACCATGTGGCGCAGTGCATAAGTATTCATCAACGGGTCATCGCAACAAATCTGAAGGACAATATCGCTTTGTCCCCATTGTCGTTGCAGCTCATCACGCTTAAAGGAACGCACATCTCCCAACCAGTGTGGTTTCTCCACGCCGAGCAGGGAGAATACCTTCTGGCCTAGACCGCAGGTGATGGTCAAGTTGGCGGGCTGTTGCACCATTTCCGGTTCCAGGGTGCCCAGCGGCGGCTCCCCCGTACACAGCGCGCGGGCGTCCTCGGTCCACAATTTCATCAGGCTGGCAAACCCCCGCTTGTCGACGCCCCTTTTAAAGTCAAACCCCACCAGATTCAGGTGAGCCTGCTCTGCGGTAGCAATGCCCGCCTGATGCTCGCCGTCAAAAGCCACGAGGGCGTCGGCAAGCGCAGGCTGTTCCTGTGCCCCAGCATCCGGGGAAGAGCCCTGGTTATTGCAGCCTGCCAACGCGAAGGCGCTGGTCGATACCGCAGCGCCAGTGAGAAATCCCCTTCTGCTGAACCCAGACATGGTTAGTGGTCGTGGCCTTCCTTATTGTGGGACATATCTCCGTGCTCCATGTGGGACATATCGTGGCCTTCCATATCGCCGTAGTCCTCATCCCCGGAAGGCATGCTACGCGTTTGGATCTCGCCCAGATCGAGCTCTTCGCCGCCTTCTAGCTTCACCTTAAGGTCAAGGGATTCACCGGGAGCGATGTGGTTTCCCATTTCCATGAGCATGAAGTGGTCACCGCCTGGTGCAAGTTCGTGGGACTCGCCGGCCTTGACCACCAACGGGCTCGACATTTCCTGCATCTTGCCATCGACGGTCTCATGGATCTGGTTCACCTTGGCATTAAGACTGGTGGAAAAACCGGTGATAGCGATGTCCTTATCGGTGTGGTTCACCAAGGTGCCAAAAATAGCAGTCATGTCTTTATCTTCGTTGGCACGCACGACCGCGTCTTCGAAGGTCAGGTCCTCGGCTGCGGCGGGGGAGGACTTCTCCGCAGCGCTGGAGGTGGCATCAACCTTCGACTCGGTGGAGTCATTTTGGTTCTGCGGGGAGCAACCCGCCAGGGCAAGGCCGGCCACAGTTAACCCCACAAGGGCAATGCTAGAAATCTTGGACATTATTTTTCACCTTCCGAATCAATGCGACGAGACTTGCCAATAAATAGGGCAACTACTGCGGCAATTGCCAAAACGCCGCCCACGCCCAAAATGATTTTCAGCGACATCGGCAGCCCCTCGGTTGCTTCCTGGTCTGTCGCGTCAGACTCGCCAGCCTCGGGGTTTTCGGCCCCGTCACCTTTAACGGAAAATTCCACACCACCGCGAGTAGCGTGTCCATCCGAAGACGTGATTTGGAAACCCACCTGGTAGTTGCCCGGCCCAGGGTTAACCCCCTCAGGAGTCTCAATTGTGAGGTCTCGTTCATGGAGCTGCGGTTCCTGGCTAAAGAGCTTCTCACCGGTATCGGCGTTGGTTACGGCAAAGGTGTTGAAGTCCTCTTTGGGGATGCCAGAAAACTCAAGGGTGATTTCCTTAGGGAACTCATCGAGTAGATCGCCGTCTTTGACCGAACCGCCAATAACGGAGTCGTGCGCGAATGCGGCAGGCATCGACCCGCCCAAGACCAGTGCGGCTGTGCCCACTGCTGCGGCTGTGCGGCGCAGCCAAGGTACGCGGTAGCCCATAGATAGCTCCTTTGTGATGTTGGAAAAGCACAAGTTGAATTGTCAGACATACTAGCCCCGCGACTTGCCATAGCGGCAATCACAAAAGCAGCGCGTCGAGTCATATGTCGGCTTGAACTGGGCTCGAGTTCCGCTTCCTTAATAAAAAGAGGTATTTATCACTATTTAAGCCAAGTTGACTCAATTCCAGCGGACCTAGCCTTAGGACCTCTCCCCCTGCCGGGCATTAAAAAACGGACCAGAAACCATCAGAGCAAAAATAACCAGGGCGACGCCAACACCGATGAGCGTCAAAGGCCACGCCCCGCTGCCACTGCCTCCAGCCGCATCTGCCGCAGTAAGGCCCATAAAGAAAAGCACAGTCCCCGAAACAAAAGACGCGAAGCCGCAGGCTCCAACCAATAGCGGTACCACTAGTGCGCGTGACATCTTTCCTCCTCCGCTTTGGGTTATGACTCTTCAAAGGCAAGCGTATCGCACAGCACACGGAAGGAGACAAGAAAAAGCGGGTTAAGGGTCAAAAAGTGTGTCCGGAATCGCGGATTTTCACGGATTGACCTGTAGGTTTCCGGAAAGTATATGCTCCGGAAGCATATATCTAGCCCCCGACGGGAAATCCTCGGTGTGGCAGCCGTGATGTGCTATGCGCGGCGTGGTGTGGTGTCGCAATGTCGAAGAACCAACCACGCTGCCACTGCGGCGGTGAAATGAAACGCAACGGCACCACCAGCAAAGGCACCACCAGATGGCGCTGCAAACAATGCGGCGCCTCCAGCGTCAAACGTCGAAACGACATCACCAACGCGGCAGTGTTCACCCAGTTCATCGAGCATTGCACCACCGCAATATCACTCGACGACCTAGCCAAACGAAACGGTGTTAGCCGCGCCACCATGAAGCGGCGCTTCAAGTGGTGCTGGCTCGTTGATGTGCCTGACCCCACCGCCGGCCACCACAAGCGGATCTACGACCAGGTATTTCTCGATGGCACCTACACCGCCGGTGGCTGCCTGATCGTCGCGGCGACCATCGACCACGTGATCGCCTGGCACTGGTGCAAACACGAAACCACCCGCGACTACCAACTGCTGCTTGAACGCATCGAAGCCCCACTCATCGCCGTCATCGACGGCGGCCAAGGCGCATACAGCGCAATCAAAAAGTGCTGGCCGACTACGAAAATTCAACGCTGCCTCGTCCACGCCCAACGCGTGGTCCGCCGCTACACCACCACCAACCCACGCACCGATGCCGGGCGCACCATCTACCGACTTGCGCTGAAACTGACCCGGATCACCACACTGGATGAAGCCGCCGCGTGGGGTGTGCAACTGCACGAGTTTTCAACGATCTACCGGGAATGGATGAACGAGAAAACCATGATCAAAGACCCCAAAACAGGTGCATGGACCCGCGTGTGGACCCACCACAACGTGCGCAAGGCCTACAACAGCCTCAACCATCTTTGGCGGTCCGAGATGCTGTTTGTCTACCTCAACCCGCCAGCAGGAGTCCTTGCGCCCGAGCGGATCAAATCCACCACCAACAGCTTAGAAGGCGGCATCAACGCCCAGCTCAAACTGCTCGCCAGAACCCACCGCGGCAGATCAGGCGAACGACAACGCCGCATGCTGGATTGGTGGCTCTACTTAAAAACGGAACTGCCTGACGATCCAGTACGAATCGCCAGGCAGTCCGACTGGGGCCAGGGCCAACTCGCCAAAGTATCCACCCTGACCCAAACCGAGAACCAAGCCGACCACGAAACAGGACGCCCAGCCCTCTACGACAACGCTATCGACACCGACTACACCCACTCAATCGGCATTCAAAAAGGCCAAATCTAACCCCCGCGACACGCCGAGCCAGACACACATTTTGACCCTTAACCCCATTTTGACCCTTAACCCGAAAAAGCCGCCCCGTCTCTGGGGCGGCTACATGGAGCGGATGACGAGACTCGAACTCGCGACCCTCACCTTGGCAAGGTGATGCGCTACCAACTGCGCTACATCCGCACAACAAACCGGAGTTTGCTACAGAGCCTAAAAAGAGACTCTCGTGCGCGATACTGGGATTGAACCAGTGACCTCTTCCGTGTCAGGGAAGCGCTCTCCCACTGAGCTAATCGCGCTTAATGCCCGAAGGCATTAAGAAGTTGAGGTGGAAACGGGAATCGAACCCGTGTGCACGGTTTTGCAGACCGTTGCCTCACCACTCGGCCATTCCACCGTGGCGATACCGCCTCACACAATACAGTGCTGGAGCGGATGACGAGACTCGAACTCGCGACCCTCACCTTGGCAAGGTGATGCGCTACCAACTGCGCTACATCCGCATGCGAAACCAGGCCCGGTTTCTAGGACAAAGTCCTTGTGCGCGATACTGGGATTGAACCAGTGACCTCTTCCGTGTCAGGGAAGCGCTCTCCCACTGAGCTAATCGCGCGCTATTCACTTAGAATCACTCTTCACAGGTAGCCCTTTGAAAAGCGTGGAGCGGATGACGAGACTCGAACTCGCGACCCTCACCTTGGCAAGGTGATGCGCTACCAACTGCGCTACATCCGCATTGCGCCGCAAACTTTTATTCCGTTGCGGTGCGAGAAGAAACATTATCGTGCTCCGCGCCAGTTTCCAAATCCCCAGCCCAGCGCCTTGCTTTTAACCGCCGATATTCCACGTTTGTACGTTCCCAAATCACACCGGTGTGATTCTTGTGGACCGCAGGCGCCCAGCCGCCTCCCGCTCATGAGTAGCCCTACGCAGCCAATTAGGTATTTGAATTTCAAGCGGTGTACATTTAGCCACCGCACGGTCCTATAGCTCAGTGGGAGAGCGTTCCGTTCACACCGGAAAGGTCACTGGTTCAATCCCAGTTAGGACCACCACTTCCCCGCCCAGCGCTCCTCTTCACAAGGAGCCTGGGCGGGTTACTTTGTGTGCCGGTAAAGTGTTCCGTCGTGTTGTGGATCCTTTTAGGCGTTATCGCTGGGCTCGTTTTGCCCGTACAGACCCTGGTTAATACGCGCTTGCGCTTGTCAACAGGCACCCCCTTTTCTTCTTCGCTTATCTCTTTCGCCGTGGGCACGGTGACCTTGCTCGTTATCGCCACCGCTGTCACCGGCGGTGAATTCGGCCTTTCCCGCACAGCTGGCCAACCACTGTGGATATGGTTCGGCGGTTTGCTCGGCGTAGTTGCGCTTACTGGGAATATTCTCCTATTTCCCCACTTGGGTGCCGTCCAGACCGTAGTTCTTCCCATCGCCGGCCAGATCATCATGGGGCTCGTCATCGATCACCTTGGGCTCTTTGACTCCCCTATATCCCCGCTGACCGTGGTTCGCATGCTAGGGGCTCTCATCGTCCTAGGCGGAGTAATCGCCATCGTCGCCGGCCCCGGCGCGCCCACGAAGCGTGAGGACAGTGCCACAGCGCTGTGGATGTGGCGCTTAGCGGGGTTTGTTTTTGGCTGTTTTACTGCAAGCCAATCCGCGATCAATGGTCACCTGGGCCAGATTACTGGCTCACCTGTTAGCGCGGCTTTAGTTTCTTTCAGCGTCGGGGTATCTGCCCTTGCCATTGTGAATATTGTTCTACGCTGGCGACCTCGCATTGAGCGCCCCGAGGGGAAGAACAATCCCTGGTGGATGTGGGTTGGTGGCGTCCTGGGTGCGTTGTTTGTTTTTGGCAACGCGGCTTTGGTACCACAACTGGGCACGGGGCTTACCGTGGTCGCGACTCTGCTCGGCTCCATGCTGGGGTCCCTACTCATTGATCGCTTGCGTGGCGCCCGCGTAACGCTGCGCCAGGTAGCCGGCATTGCAGTGATACTGGTCGGCGTGATTCTCATCCGTCTGGTGTAGCCCGTCTTGCTGAGGTTATGGCGCTGTTATTGCCATGCTGGGCACTCGCCGCTCTGGCTACACTGGGATGACATGGATATCTCTTCGCTTTTGGGTCCTGATTCCCGCGGCACATTCACCATCCGTACGAATATGGTCAGCACGTTGACCGGATCGGCGACGATGAACCATGTCTCAGAAGACATGGGAAATGACACCGATGGACAACTTTTTGCAGCTCTACGGGACTGGGCAGACGTGGTGTTGGTGGGCGCGCAAACGGTGCGCGCAGAAGATTACTCCGGCGTTGTTCCTAGCACCGATGGCTCGCGTCCAGCTCCTATTGCAGTGCCTTCTCGCAGCCTTGATTTCGATATCGACTCGGACTTTTTTACAGACTTTACTACCCCACCTGTCATCTTGGCCCCACACAGCAGCTGGGAGGATGAAGACATCGTTACCCGAATCGAGGCTATTGAAAGCACGGGGGCAGAGGTCTGCGATGCCGGTGAAGGAAGCGTGCGCGACTACATATCCGTCCTGAAGGATCGCGGGTTTAAGCGCGTGCTATGTGAAGGCGGACCAGGAATGATTGGGCAATTAGTGGACGCCGATGCGATTGACCAGATGTATTTGACCCTGGATCCGCATCTGTCTACCGGCGTAGAGACTCCGATGGCTACTTTTAAGGGCGAGCATTCCCACCGGCGCATGCAGTTGGAAAATGTCGCGGCCGATACGGATGGCACGGTGTTTCTGCGGTATTCCCGCACCCGCGAGGACGTAGACTAAGGCGCCGTGAATTCCCGAATCAGTGTTGCCGCTTGGCCCGTGGCCGTATTGCTCGTTGTGCACCGCGTATTCATCATTGCGCGCAACGGCACGCCAACGGATGATTTCACCACCGTGTATAACGCGGTGGCGCGCATGTCCAGCAGCCAGCCGGTCTACGAGCAGGCCTATAATCACGTTGACCCGCTGTATCTGTATACCCCGGGAGCCACGCTGCTGCTTGCGCCATTAGGGCACCTAGACTTCTCACTTGCGCGAGGACTATTCATCGTGGCGAATGCGGCCGCGATCATCGCGGCACTGGCGGTGCTTACCCTTATAGTGGACCGCAAGCTCACCTCGCCCGTGTGGCCGGTATCTATTGCGCTGGCGTTTGTCACGGAGTCAGTGACCAATACGCTTGCCTTTACCAATATCAACGGCGTTCTCTTGCTGTGTCTGGCCGTGTTTTTGTGGGCCTTTTTGCGGGCCGAGCGCACCCCGTGGTTGGGCTGGGTGGCAGGCGTGGTCATTGGCCTTGCCATCGTCATTAAGCCGCAGTTTGCGCCGCTGCTCTTCCTGCCCTTGGTAAAGCTCCAGTGGCGCAGTCTCGCCGAGGGCATCGGAGTTCCGGTGATTCTCAATCTACTGGCGTGGCCGGTGGTGCCGGGCGCCAGCGGCTTTTTCGAAAAGCTGCTGCCCTATCTTTCGGAAACTCGTGACTATGCCAATTCTTCCTGGGCGGGTTTCCACGCCTACGTTAATTTTGGCGCCGGGTTGTATTGGACCGTGTGGCTGATTTTTGCCGGTCTTACGGCCGCAGCGATTCTCGGGCTTTTACGCTGGCGCAACTCCGACCCAACCTTGTGGGCACTGACCACTAGCGGGGCGATAATGGTGGGAATTTTCTTCCTGTCTTCCCTAGGCCAGCAGTACTATTCCATGTGGCTTTTCCCGCTGATGTTTACCGTTGTGCTCCCGCGCTCGGTATTTCATTCCGCAGGAGCGTGGTTGGCGGCATTTCTCTTTTTGGCTCCGGTCTCGTGGGCGTCTACAGCGCACCCGGATGCTGGGCGGTGGATGAATTTTTTCACGGCCACGGCAGGATGGGCGCTGCTTATCGTCGCAATTTTCGCTACGGTCGCTGGCTGGTGGCGTGCCGCGCGCAGAGCGGTTTAGACTCGGCCCATGACCGATTTCAAGCTCATTGCTGATACCGAATGGCGCCAGCGCTTAAGCCCCGAGGAATACTATGTTCTGCGTGAGGCAGGTACGGAGCCGCCCCATGTAGGCGAGTACACCAATACTACTACCGAGGGTGTCTATTCTTGCCGCGCGTGTGGAGCGGAGCTTTTCCGTTCCACGGAAAAGTTTGAGTCCCATTGTGGCTGGCCGTCTTTCTTCTCCCCGCTTGCCGGAGACAAGATCATCGAGCGAGAAGATAACTCGCTAGGCATGCGCCGAGTAGAGGTCTTGTGTGCCAACTGCGAATCGCACCTAGGCCACGTCTTTGAGGGCGAGGGCTACGACACCCCTACTGACCTTCGCTATTGCATTAACTCCATTTGCCTTGACCTGGAGGAAAAACCGGTAGAAGGTGGCACCGCTTAAAGGGCCTCGACACAACTTACGCCCCGTCAGCAGCCTGGCTGCCAGGCTAGTGAAGGGGCGCAGCCCGGGACGTCGCCAAGCAGGGCTTTTGCTGGGCGACGCTTCTTTTAGGGCAGTACTGCAATGAGTTCTGCTACGTCCTTGACGCGACGGCCGGTGTGGAAAGGAATTTCCTCGCGCACGTGGTGACGGGCTTCGGTATAGCGCATCAGGTACATCAGGTCGACGATACGGTGGAGCTCATCCGCCTCAAAGGCCAGAATCCACTCGTAGTCACCCAACGCAAAAGCCGGTACGGTATTAGCTCGCACATCAGGATAATCACGCGCTTGCATGCCGTGCTCCATAAGGATGCGGCGGCGCTTTTCCTCGTCCATGGTGTACCAGTCATAGGAGCGCACGAAGGGATAGACCGAGATCCACTCCTTTGGCTCCTCGCCCATGATGAAAGACGGCAGGTGCGACTTATTAAACTCCGCTGGACGGTGCAAAGCGTTGCCTACCCAGGTCACTTCGCTAACCTGGCCCAAGGTGGTCTCGCGGCGAAAGTCCCCAAAGACCTTCTGCAGGTCAGAGAATTCCTCGGCGTGCCACCAGATCATAAAATCAGCAGAATCGCGCATAGCCGTGAGGTCATAGATACCGCGCACCGTCACTTTGCCAGCCTCTTCAACGTCGGCGAAGAACTTCTGCGCTTGGGCGATGATTTCCGCTCGCTCGGTGCCGAGCGCCCCCGGGATCACCTTAAAAACTGCGTGCTGGGAATATTGCTGAACCGCATTGAGTTCCTTGTAGTCTAGCTTCGCCATTGCGTTCTCCTTTGCCAAAGCCTCTGGGTAATCGGACATATCCATCATAAGTTGGATATGAAACCTTGTCACTTCCCCCGCCGCGGGGATGCCGACACGCTCTCGCATCGGCGCGCCTCCCCCAGCTAGAGGCTGGGAAACTATAGCTTGAACGTCGTGAGCAATTCCGAATCGACCACCCCACGCAGCGCCGAGGCTTCCGCCCCCACTCCTTTGCACAGGCAGGCGGAAAGCCACGAACCAGCTACCCCCGCCGCATTCACCCAAGCAGTGGAGTCAATGCACGCGGCCGACCTGCGCCCCGAGATAACCCTGGGCTCCATTCGCCCACCGCAGCGCCTTGCGCCGTTTAGCCACGCTATCGGCCTCGAGGTGGGAGGCGAAGACAACCCAGACATCGTGCCCACTGATGCGGAAGGCGATGCATTTGGCCGCCTTATCTTGCTCCACGATCCGGGTGCTGAGGAAGCCTGGGAGGGCGCTATGCGCCTTGTGGCGTATATTCAGGCCGATATGGATGATGCCGTAGCAGGAGATCCGCTCTTGCCCGATGTGGCTTGGCAGTGGCTCAATGAAGGCTTAGAAGAGGAAGGCGCCGACCACACCAACTTGGGTGGCACCGTCACCTCTACCGCGTCCGTTCGATTTGGGGAGATTGGTGGCCCACCGCGCGCCTATCAAATCGAAATGCGTGCTTCGTGGACCGCTGAAGGCCTCGATCTGGCGCCTCACGTGCAGGCTTTTGCAAAGGTATTGGCTAACGTTGCCGGCCTCCCTCCTGAGGGCGTTACCAAGCTCGGCCACTAGAATGCCAGAATTGCGCAGCCGGCCGGTAGAGGGCATCCCGGCGGTCCTTGCTACCCGGGATGGATTCACCGCTGCCGCCGCACGCCTAGCTGCAGGTACGGGCCCGTTTGCCATCGATACTGAACGCGCCTCTGGTTATCGCTACGATGACCGCGCCTTCGTAGTTCAAATTCGCCGCCGCGGCGCAGGCACCATGCTTTTTGCCCCTGAAGGCCATCGCGCGGAGCTCACCGCTGCCCTCGCCCCAGTACTCAACGGGGCGGAATGGATAATTCATGCCGCGCATTCGGATTTGCCCTGCCTAGGGTGGCTTGGGCTATTCCCCGGCTCCATCTTTGATACCGAGCTAGCGGCGCGGCTCGCTGGTTTCGACCGCCCGAATCTGGGCACAATGGTTGCAGAGCTTTTTGATATCGAATTAGAAAAAGGCTACGGCGACGCTGACTGGTCAACCCCGCAGCTCAGCGAGGAACTCAAGGCCTATGCCGCACTAGATGTGGAGCTGCTCCTCGAGCTAGCCGATTCACTACGCGATATCTTGGCCGAACAAGACAAAATGGATTGGGCGCTAGAGGAATTTTCCTCCATTGTCCGCGAGCATGCCGGTGATACTCACCCGCAGCCACCTACTTGGCGCGACCTAAAGGGAGTCTCCAACCTGCGCAACGGCAGCCAGCTTGCCGCCGCTCGAGCGCTATGGCTCAAACGGGACGCAATAGCTCGGCGCACCGATACTGCACCCGGCCGGGTTTTAGCGAATAAGACGCTGGTAGAAATTGCGCGCGCTCTCCCCACCTCTGGTAGCGATTTGGCCCGCATCAAGGGTTTTCCCCGCCGGCGCAAGGGGGCCACCGCCCGCTGGATGGCGGTGCTAAACCAGGCGCGCGCCATTCCCCCGCACCAGCGGCCTCGCGTGCACCGTACCCCGCATCCGGTCCCTTCCAAGACCATCTGGACCAAGGACTACCCTGATCTCTGGGAGATATATCAAACTATTCGCGCCGACATCGCGGAACTAGGCGATGATCTTGGAATGTCCTCCGAGCTTATTATCCGCCCCGCCACCGTGCGCGCCGCAGTATGGGCGAAGGTAGGGGTACGTGCTGATAAACGCCACCGCGGACCTGATTCTGTTGCCGGTTCCATCCGCCAGCCAGACGACGTCGCTGCGTTTCTCCGCGGGGAAGGCGCGCGCGAATGGCAAATAGAATTGACCGCCCCGCTTATCGTGGACGGTCTTTTCTAGAAGATATTTATCAGGACAGGCCTAGCCTTCATTTCCCAGCTCATTGGCATCAGCAGTGAAGTTTTCTACCCACTCGCTAATCGAGGCCGCCATAAGTTCAGGGGTAAGCCCGAATTCCTCTAGGACCTCGCCGCGCGAGCCGTGCTTAGGAAAGTATCCCGGAACGCCAAGTCGGCGCACAGGGGTATTTACCTCGGCTGCGCTGAGGGCTTCAGAAATCATGGAGCCAATACCGCCGCGTACAAGGCCGTCTTCTGCCGTAACCACCAGATCGTGGTCAGCGGCGAGTGCCACAATAGAACTTGGAACCGGCACAACCCAACGCGGGTCAACGACGGTTACGTTAACGCCTTGCTCTCCGAGCAGCTTCGCTGCCTCGATGCTGCGCGCGGACATGGCACCGATAGAGACGATAAGCACCTCTGGGGTGTCCTCGCCAGCGTCGGCTTCGCCGTAGTGGAGGATGTCGACGCCATCCCCCAAGGTTTCTACCGCATCCATATCCGGCAGCAGGTTGCCTTTAGGGAAACGAACTACGGAGGGGCCGGATTCGATTTCTAGCGACTCCCGTAAGAGCTCCCGCAGGCGCGCGCCATCGCGCGGGGCGGCAATGTGTATGCCCGGTACGATGCTCATCAGCGCCATATCCCACACACCATTGTGCGATGCTCCATCGGAACCGGTAACCCCGGACCGGTCGAGCACGATGGTTACTGGCAGCTTCAGCAGCGCAATATCCATAATGACCTGATCCACGGCTCGATTTAAAAAGGTGGAATATACCGCCACGACCGGGTGCATACCCCCGAGCGCAAGACCAGAGGCGGAGGTCATCGCGTGCTGCTCTGCGATTCCCACGTCAAAGAAGCGTTCAGGAAAGCGCTCTTGGAACGGCGTGAGCCCAGTCGGCCCTGCCATGGCAGCGGTAATGGCCACAATGTCTTCGCGTTTTTCAGCAGCGGCTACAAGCTCTTCTGAAAAAGCTGCGGTCCAGCCAGGCTGCTTAGTTCCTTTTGCCACACCGGTGACCGGATCAATAGCACCGGTTGAGTGCATCTGATCCTTTGGCTCATTGACGGCTGGGGCAAACCCATGGCCCTTTTCAGTAACCACATGCACAATGATGGGTCCGTCATAATCGCGGGCATAGGTCAGGGCATGCACCAAGCTATCGATATCGTGCCCGTTAATGGGACCGATGTACTTCATGCCTAGTTCCGGGAACATCTCGGTTGGCAAGACCGTAGACTTGACGCCTTCTTTCATGGCATGCAGGGCATCGAAGGCCCGCTCGCCTACCCAACCCATTTGTTTCAGGCGGCGCTTGCCCTGCTCCATAAGTTCGTCATAGCCGTGCTGAGAGCGGATACGACCAAGATTTTCCGAGAGGCCACCGATGGTGGGCGAATAGCTGCGGCCATTGTCATTGACCACAATCACCGCATTGCGGTCCTTGTCCTCGGAGATATTGTTGAGTGCCTCCCAGCACATACCGCCGGTCAGGGCGCCATCACCAACGACGCCGATAACGTTGCGGTGACCATCGCCGCGGATTTTAAAGGCCTTTGACAAGCCATCCACCGTAGACAGCGAGGCCGAAGCGTGCGAGGACTCGGTCCAGTCATGCTCGGACTCGCCGCGGTCCGTGTACCCCGAAAGACCATCTTTTTGCCGCAAGGTATCGAATTGATCGGTGCGACCGGTAAGCATTTTATGCACATAAGACTGGTGCGAGGTATCAAAAATAATGGGCTCGCGCGGGGAATCAAATACGCGGTGCAACGCTATGGTCAGTTCCACCACGCCCAAGTTGGGACCCAAATGTCCGCCTGTGACGGAAACCTTATCAATGAGACGCTGCCGAATCTCTGCCGCAAGCTCTTCAAGCTTGTCTGCGGACAGTGCCTTGAGATCCTGCGGCGAGTTAATGGTATCCAAGATAGTCATGGAGCGGCCTTCAACTCCTTCTGTGCTTAGTTCTTCTTTTCTACCGTACCCGCGGCGGGCGGTGAATATTATATTCCGGCTAGGGCGCGGCACCGTACCCGGCCGCGCCTGGGCACCTATGCGGCGCATTAGGCAGGGGTAATGAGCGCAATCGTTTCGAAGTGATGCGTTCCGGGAAACGCGTTAATGAGCGCCATTTTTTCAATCCCGTACCCGTGTTCGTCCCAGTAATGCAGATCGCGAGCAAAGGTGGCTGGGTCACATCCCACGTGCACGACCGCTTGGGGTGCAGCGGCCGCCACGGAACGAATCACGTCTTTGCCTGCGCCGGTGCGTGGGGGATCGAGGACTACAGCGCCTGGTTTAGGTAACTGCGCAGCAACCTGCTCCACCTTCGCGGATTTTAGTTCCACATCGCAGTCCGCCAGGCAGGGCTGCTCCGCTGCCGTTGCCGCTGGCGAATAATCCACGGAGATGACCTTGCCCTGCACGGCTGCTGCCAGTGCTGGAACGAAAAGCCCAACGCCGCCATAAAGATCCCAGGCGGTACGTTCCTGGTACTCACGTTGACCGAGCCACTCAGTTACCAGCTGGGTATACGCTGCCGGCGCCTGACTATGGGCTTGCCAAAAGGCAGTGGCGGGGAAGCTAAACGTCCTACTACCCACATGTTCTTGCACTTGGCCGCTGCCTTCTACCACCTCACGGATGGTCTCTACGCGGCGTCCGCGCGGGGCTTTGCGGGTTTCTACTACATGGCGGTCTCCCGCGCCATCGACAACAGCAATGACCTCTGCACCTGGGGTAAAACGACGTGCGCCTTCTCCGACGAGGCCGTCTGCCAATCCCGGAGCCAGCTGCGTACAGGCGGCTGCCGTAACGAGCTCATTGGACCGACGCTCACGGGTTCCAGCACGCCCTTGCTTGTCGACGCCCCACCGAACCCGAGTGCGCCAGCCCCTCACCGGCTCTAGGGTGTGTTGTTCAATGTCTAGGCCCGCACTGGTTTTAACGCCAGTGCGGCGCAGCTGCTCCGCTAAGATTTCTGCCTTAATCCCAGTTTCGGCCGCAGGATCTAGCTCTGCAAAATCGCAGCAGCCTGCCCCTTGTTCCGCAGCTGGGCACGACGATGGCACGCGCAGCGCACCCGGGGTCACTACACTGTCCAGGTCCGCCTTAATGAACGACTTCTTGACTCGGCCGGCCTTAGCCTTAACGACGTCTCCTGGAAATGCGCGTGGAACAAATACAACTCGCCCATCAGGCGCCTGGCCGATTCCTTCCCCGCCGTGTGCCATGCGGTCAATTCTCACCTCAAGAATATCGCCCCGGCTAATCGTAGGTTCAGTCATTTTCTACCTCGGCCTCTTGTAGTGGTTCTGGTTGTGCCTGCGTACGCTCACCCGCGCCTGTAGCTTCCTCCACAGCTGTGTCCGCGCGCCGCACCATCCACACGGTAAGCGCCGTTACCAGAAGGGTCAGGGGCCATCCCATTAGGATTCTGGTCACTCCCAATGCTGTAGTTGCATCGGCATCATAGATGGCGCGCTGGACAATAAAACGGGCGAGAAAGATTACCGCCCACCCACCGGTAGCTATGGCATAGGCCCGGCGCGCTGGGGTAATCTTCTGCCACTGCATTTCCTCGCCGTTAATCCCCTTCCAGATAACGCCCACCGCGGGCCACCGGAATAGGATCGAGAGTACGGCGGCAATGCATAGCGCCAACGACATCCAGATACCGTACAAGAAATACCCTTTGGCATCACCGGTAAACCAGGCGATTGCCGCACACAGAGCGACGCCCAAAAGCCCCGATATGGCTGGCTGAAGGGTCTCTTTGCGAAGCACCCTCCAGATAGCGATAGCAACGGCTACACCAAGCGCCGCTCCGAGGGCTGGGCCCAGCCCAAAAAAGTTATTGACTGGAATCAGCACAAGGACCGGCAAGGTAGCGGAAACGAGCCCGGATAGCCCACCCATTTGTTCCAATAGGGTGGGTTCGGCTTGAGACTCATTAGCGTCAAGGTTCTTTGCGTCCTGGGAGGACTGCGGCGAGGAAGAATGTGTCACGTGGTTTACTGCTTTGCCTAGTCTTTGGAAGTAGGTGCAGAACCCTCATCGGGGTCCTGCGGGGACGATCCATTCTCCCCCTCCTGTGGGGTGCCGCCCAAATCGCGCAAGTGCTGTTCCGCCTCTGCTTCTGCTGCAGGGTCTGGACCGCCAACGCCGTTTTCTGGGTGGTTCTGGGCATTAGCGGCTGCCTGCTGCTCCTGCTGGCGCTGGTCCATGGCCTGCTTGACTTGCTCTACGAGCTGCTCGGGCATGATGACCGGCAAAGCGTTTCCGGCCAAGATGGGGTCTTCTCCACGGTAGACAAAGGTGCGCGCGGCTACCTCGCGGGCCATTTCTGCCAGGTCAGCTTCCATTCCTGCCGGTGCCGCCAGCGTCATGCGCAGCATCCACCGTGGGCCATCTGCACCGATGACGCGAACCTGGCCATTGTCGTTTTTACCCACGACCTCAGCACCCCACGGGCCTGGCTCGGTAGTAACGGTGAGACCGTCGCGGCTCATGCCTTCCCTGATCTCCTCGACGGATTCTGCCCACTGGCCCGGCTTGCGTGGGGCGGCAAAGGCTACGGGGGTAATTCGGCCCACCTTGGTTACGATGTGCAGCATCCGCGGGCCTTGCTCGCCCATTTCTACTTGTACCTGGGATTCCTTTGGCAGTGGGATGCGCAGAGAGCCCAAATCTAAAATGCCGATGGAAAAGTCGCTGAAATCGAAAGTTTCGATATCTACGGAGTCACCATCAAAGGGGCCGGTCTGACCGTTGATAGCGTCATGGGCAAATTCGCGTGATTCATTGCCAGAAGCGGCCGCGGCATCGGCTGCGGTATCTTCTACCGGAGGATATGATTCCTGGGCATCTTTATCCACGGACTCGGGGCCCACCGGCTTTTCGCCCTTTGCTGCAGGCTTTGCCTGCTCCTTCTTCGCATCCTCGTTCTTCTTGCCAAAGGGCCAGATTCCCATGGTTGCTACATCCTTTCTAGAAGTTTCGTTAAGTCTCTATTGCTTTAGCTACACGCCGGTAGAGCCATAGCCACCGGCTCCCCGGTCGGTGTCATCCAATTCTTCGACCTCAGCAAATCCCACTAGTTCAACGCGCTGGACCACGAGCTGAGCGATACGCATTCCGCGTTCGATTTCGATTGGGGTATGCCGGTCGTGGTTGATAAGGCAGACTTTGATTTCCCCGCGGTAGTCAGCATCCACTGTCCCCGGAGTATTAACTACCGAAAGCCCTTGTTTAGCAGCCAACCCGGACCGTGGATGAATCAAACCGACTGTTCCTAGTGGCAGCGCAATTGCAATCCCGGTGCCTACAAGGGCGCGCTCGCCGGGTTGCAACGTAAGTGCTTCTGCTGCGTAGAGGTCCGCACCAGCGTCGCCGCGATGGGCGCGTTTCGGCAGCGGAAGCTCCTTGTCTAGACGCTTGACTTTAATATCGCCGAAAGGGCTTTCTGGCTGAGAATATGGAAACGAGTCAGTCACCTGGCCAATCCTACCTGCCTTAGCAGGTTCATTCTGCGGTGCGTGTGGACTAGACTAGCTAGACGTGTCTGATACATCTGCTTCTTCCGCAACTCCGGCACCGTCGAGCTCCGCTTCTGCGCAGGGCACGATGGCCCCTCAGGTGCTCTACCGTGAACGCCAATGGGTGCCTTGGTACTTTTGGCTTTTTGCCGCCGGCATCGTGGCACTTACTTCTGCTACCGCCGGGCTAAACCGCTCCATGTGGTGGACCATTATTCCTGCAATACTCCTTGGCGCCATCGCCGTGTGGGTACTTATTACGTGGTCCAATACGGTCATCGTGGTAGAGCGTGACCCAGACGGAACGCGTTGGCTCTCAGTCAAAGACGCCCAACTACCCAACGACGTGGTCTCGCGGTCTATCACGGTTCCTAAATCTGCACGGCGTAATGCGCTAGGCCCGCAATTCGATCCCGCGGCGTTCTTGGTCTCCCACGCTTGGATGGATGAGCACGCCATGATGGTGCTCAATGATCCTGAGGACGATACCCCTTATTGGCTCATCGCTTCGAAGGACCCAGAAGCTTTACTCCATGCCTTCCTGCCGGAACAGCACTAAATTTTAAAGACTTTGTAGGCATCCTCGAACCGGCAGATTCGAGGCGGCCACAACACCAAACCCCGCACTCGGCTTTAAGCAAGTTGCCGTGTGCGGGGTTTCTTTACTGCTGCGACTTCCTTTAAGCACAGTCCTTACAGATAGGCTGGCCATCCTCATCGTGGGAATAGCGCTTATTGGACTGCACTAGGAAACAAGAGCCGCAGGTAAACTCGTCTTCTTGGCGGGGAACTACCTCAACATTGAGCTCCTCACCGGTAAGGTCAACTGTTGGCGGCTGGAACGATTCGACGATTTCTCCGTCATCGTCCATGCCGTTGTTGTCGCTTTCAGCGGCTTTGAGCCCCTCTAGGGAGTCAGTTTCGAGTTCATCTTCCGCGCGCCGGCGCGGTGCGTCATAATCGGTGGCCATAATGCACGCCCCTAATGGTCAAATTGCTTTAAGGAATGGGTAATTATCGATCGCGCATAGTAAAGCACAAATGGCTAGATGTCATCTCACCGGCCGTTAGCGTGGAAAACTATTACCCCCGCAACGCGCCTGTGGCGTTGTGTGCTGCCAAAAGTTCCTCAAAGGCGGGGGCCAAATCTGCCCCCGCGGCCCAGGTAAGTTCGCCCTGAGCAGACCCCTTCTCAAAGCCTGGATGGTGCACCACCGCGCCTGCTTCGCGGGCAATAATTGCCCCGGCGGCAAAATCCCAAGCATTGATGCCGTGCTCAAAGTAGGCATCAACCGTGCCCTCAGCTACGCGACATAAATCCAGCGCGGCAGCACCGATGCGGCGAATATCTCGTACCTGGGGCAAGAGCTTGGTGAGCAGCTCGGCTTGCGCTGCTCTCCGTTGGGCATCGTATCCGAAGCCAGTGGCTACCAATGCCAACGCGGGATTTTTGGTGTGGGCGCACTGCAATGGGTGCGCCTTCCCGTCCGGGCCGGTGACCGTGGCGCCCTGACCGGCCGCGGCTGCATAAGTGCGCCCGCGGGCCACGTTGACCACCGCGCCAGCTACCAGGCGCCCCTGATATTCCGCACCGATAGAAACTGCAAAATCCGGCACCCCGTAGAGGAAATTTACGGTGCCATCAATCGGATCCACTATCCAGGTAACACCGCTGGTGGATTCCACATTGGCGCCTTCTTCCCCAAAGATTCCATCCCCTGGGCGTTGGGTACGAATGGTGGTGGCAATGAATTCCTCTGTGGCGGTGTCGACCTCAGTTACCGGATCCACATCACTGGACTTGGTGCTGGTATGCGCCGCGATGCCATCACCGGCGACAAGCTCTGCGCGCCGGGCGGCAATTAGTTCGGCCGCTCGCGTGGCGGTAGAGACGGCAAAATCCCGCAATTGGAGAAAATCGATGTGCTCAGTCATGCCAACTATTGTGCCTTCTTCTACACTGTCGGGCATGACTACTCTTTCTGGACATTCTTTTGGCGTCGATGTCGGCGGTTCGGGCATTAAGGGCGCAGAGGTGGACCTTGCCACCGGCGAATTCGTGGGCGAGCGTATGAAAATCGCCACGCCGCAGCCATCGACTCCGCACGATGTTGCCAAGGTGGTAGCCCAGATCATCCAGGAAAAGCAGTGGGAAGGCCCAGTAGGCATTACCCTGCCTTCCGTTGTCCGCAACCAAGAGGTAGAAACGGCAGCGAATATTTCCAAGGAATGGATTGGCATTAATGCTACAGAGCTATTCGCTGATTACTTGGATGCGGATTTTGCCGTGCTTAACGACGCCGACGCGGCGGGACTAGCCGAGGTTGCCTACGGAGAGGACATCGCCAAGCAGGGCTCCGTAATCTTTTTGACTCTGGGGACCGGCATTGGTTCGGCCTTCTTCTTGAATGGTCAGCTCTTTCCCAATACCGAGCTAGGGCACATGCTGGTGGGCGATGATGAAGCCGAAAGGATTGCATCTTCGGCCGTCAAGGACCGCGAAGGGCTCAAGTACAAGCACTGGGCTAAGCGGTTAAATAAGGTCCTTGCGGAGTATGAAAAGCTTTTTAACCCGCAGGCTTTCCTCATTGGGGGTGGTATCTCGCGCAAGTTTGAAAAGTGGGGCCCGCACCTTGACATTGCCACCCCCGTCATGCCTGCACAATTGCGCAATCGTGCAGGGATTGTTGGTGCCGCAATGGCGGCGGTAGAGGGCTTGAAACCATAAAATTTATGCACTGCTGGTGACCCTATCCACCGGCAGAGTAGAAAGATCCTCTATACTGGGCGGTCGATCCTAAGTTAAATAGCTCTAAGGCGTGTCTGGCCTGCATAAGGCCACAGCGCGTTAACATCACAGTGATGGACGAGCGCCCAGCTAGGGCGCACTGAGCTGTTTTAATCAAGAAGTAAGTCGAAAGGGCGTACGTGGCAGCCACTGAATCTTCAGACCAGGCACTCGGCGAGGGCGAAAACGCCGCCGGGGCATCTACTCCTGCAAAGAAGACCGCCAAGAAGACGGCAAAGAAAACCGCGAAGAAGACGGCTAAAAAGACGGCCAAGAAGACCGCTAAGAAAACAGCCAAAAAGACTGCGAAAAAGACCGCTAAGAAGTCGGCCAAGAAGACCACTAAAAAGTCTGCTAAGAAGGCCACGAAGAAGACGGTCCGCAAGTCCGCGGCGAAAAAGCAGGAATCCCCCGCTGAGTCCGAAAAGCAAGCACAGCCGGAGGTAGATGAAGAGCTCGACGAGGACGAGCACGACGAAGACGTCGACTTCGATCCCACCAATGCGGACATCGAGGAAGATGATGACTTCGCAGGCGGTGAAGACCTCGAGGACGAGGACCTCGAAGAGGACTTGGACGAAGACGATGAGGGCGATGACGAAGAGGAGGACTCCTCCTCCGTCTGGGACGAGGAAGAATCCGCTGCACTGCGCCAGGCACGCAAGGATGCGCAGCTGACTGCCTCTGCTGACTCCGTTCGTGCCTACCTCAAGCAGATTGGTAAGGTCGCCCTGCTCAACGCCGAGCAAGAGGTTTCCCTAGCCAAGCGCATCGAGGCTGGCCTGTACGCACAGCACCGCATGGATGAGATGGAAAAAGCCCGCGCCGAAGGCGATAAGGCTGCCAAGCTCTCCCCCATGGAAAAGCGCGACCTGCGCAGCATCGCCCGCGATGGCCGCAAGGCCAAGAACCACCTACTGGAGGCCAACCTGCGTCTGGTGGTTTCCTTGGCCAAGCGCTACACCGGCCGTGGCATGGCTTTCTTGGATCTCATCCAGGAAGGCAACTTGGGCCTTATCCGCGCGGTGGAGAAGTTCGATTACACCAAGGGCTATAAGTTCTCCACTTACGCCACCTGGTGGATCCGCCAGGCCATTACTCGCGCCATGGCTGATCAGGCCCGCACCATCCGCATCCCGGTCCACATGGTGGAAGTCATCAACAAGCTGGGCCGTATCCAACGCGAGTTGCTGCAGGACTTGGGCCGCGAGCCTACCCCGCAGGAGCTGGCAAAGGAGATGGATATCACCGAGGAAAAGGTGCTCGAAATCCAGCAGTACGCCCGCGAGCCCATTTCCTTGGATCAGACCATCGGCGACGAAGGCGACTCCCAGTTAGGTGACTTCATCGAGGACTCCGAAGCCGTTATCGCGGTCGATGCCGTCTCCTTCACCCTCCTGCAGGATCAGCTCCAGGACGTGCTCACCACCCTCTCCGAGCGCGAAGCCGGTGTGGTGCGCCTGCGCTTCGGACTGACCGATGGCATGCCGCGCACTTTAGACGAAATCGGCCAAGTCTACGGCGTTACCCGCGAGCGCATTCGCCAGATCGAGTCCAAGACCATGTCGAAGCTGCGCCACCCCTCTCGTTCCCAGGTACTGCGCGATTACCTCGACTAAGAGGCCAAGCTTGCCAAGGCAAGCGACAAGACGCACACGCTTGCCGACGCCGCCCTCGCCTCCCCCGTTAGCTCTAAGGTGCGGAGGGACGCGAGGGCATTTTGCATCTGTGGCACAAGCAAGAGTCCCAAGGATGAGTCCTAAGCCTTAACGTCATGGGTTCGCAGCCAGGCAACAGATGCAATCCAAGCTCCGATGACGAAACAGATAGAAACAGCCATCCTGAACGCGATACCGCGCACATCAGGAGTATCATCTGCGCCGAAGGCGGTACTGCCGAGCGAAATCGTCGACGTAACCATAGCCGGTGGCAGCAGCATCGGGATGAGCCGAATACCGCTATAGAGAATTCCAACTGAGACAATCGCGCCCACAAGTGAAATCGCCACGGGCGTGGCAAAGCTGCGAAAGATCATCGAGAAAAAGGATTGCCAGGCCCCGACTGCGAACGCCGGGATGATTGCTAAGAACAGCGCGCTCAAGTTGAGAGGCGAAATCTCTCCCTGTATTCCTAAGCCGCGTCCAATGCCTAAGGCCAGCGCGATGAACACCGTCTGCATTAGCGCGATGAGGACCATGATGGAGAAAAGCTTGGCCGCGACTACTTCTCCCGCCGAGCGCGGTGAGGTCAAAATAGTGTTCCAATTGTGGTTGCGGTGTTCCAGGCGCCAGGCAGCTGCAGCGATGATGGCCACTCCCACAGTCATAAAGATTAAGCCGTAGAACAGCGTTGCTTGGGAAAGATAGCTTGCCCATCCGGCATTAAGTGACGCCAAGTTAGCGTGATAATTCGCGGCACCAATGCCGACTGCTATAGACGGCACGAGGAAGATGACAGCCCATACGTAGGAGCGTCGAAATTTCAGCAGGTCGATAGCAAACATGAACTTATTCCTCCTGGGAGTCAAGCGTGCGACAAAGCACGGTGAAGATGACGGTTACAACGGCGATGAACAGTGCCCATGGAATCCACAGTGGTTCGATGCTCACCAGGCCTTCGGGGCGGAAGGTAAATGGGGATAAGACTGCGTAGTAACCGAAGGGATTAATGAGCGTGACCGCGGTTGGAGAAAGCATTCCTGCCACACCGAGGAAGCCGCCTACTACCCCAGTGCTGAGCACCACGAGCTGGGATTCCACGCGTGCTGCCTGCCACAAGAAAATCGCCATCAGTGCGCACGAGGTTCCATATAGACCAGCTGCTGTGAGAACCCATGTGCCGGGTGAATCAATCGACTGTGCGCCAAGGAAGAATGGAGTGGTCAAGACCGCGAGCAATTCAACTACCTTTACTGCGGCTAGGACAAGGGCTAAAGCTGCGAACTTCGCGCGGAGCAGACCACCGCGGCGGTATCCGGCGATGGAATTAAGCCGCCAGCCGCCGTGGAGATGCTCTACATCGGCTGCGCGGCTGGCTAGCAATGCCACCTGCACCGGAGTGAGGAAGGCCGTCACCATGATGTAACCAAGGAGATGTCCGCCCCATTGACTATGCGGATCTTGCTGAAATTGTTCGGCGGTGTGCTCACCCACCAGATTCATACTGGAAAAGGCAACGATGGCGAGCGTGACAGCAAGGGCTAGCGGCAGCATCCGGGTATGCCGCATCTTGGCATATTCATTCTGCAACATCATTGCAAGCCACCTCGTCCCGTAATCGAAATGAAGATCTCTTCGAGACTGCGGTGCGTTCTTAGCACCTGGTAGATGGGCACGCCATGGTTGACGAGCTGCGTACAAGCCCCCGCGACGTCGCGCTCGCTTAAGTTCGGGACCCGAATGCCACCTTCTACAAAGCGCACTGAGATACCCGCGAGTGCTTGCGCCGCTTCCTCGGGGTTCGGGGTTTCGATAAAGACTTCAGGCGGCTGGGAATGGAAAAGCTCCTGCTTTGTACCTTGGAAGAGCAACTGCCCGCGATTGATAATGGTCAGCTCACTAGCCATCTTTTCGATTTCCGAGAGAAGGTGGCTCGAAACCAATACCGTTCGCCCCTCATCGGCAGCGAGGCTGACGATGAGATTGCGAATCTCTTCGATGCCGGCAGGGTCAAGACCGTTCGTTGGTTCATCAAGGATCAGAAGCTGCGGGTTACGAATCATAGCCATTGCGATGCCGAGGCGCTGCTTCATGCCCAAGGAATAGTTCGCTACTTGCTTGTCCAGCTGCTTTTCCAGCCGCACGAGGTGCACTGCGCGATCGACGTCTTCTGCCTCAGCGCGTAGAAGCCGCGCAGCGATGCGCAAGTTCTCTCGCCCGGTGAGGTGCAAATAGGCCGAAGGCTGCTCGATGAGCGAGCCGGTGCGGGCCAAGGCCCGGCTGCGCGTCTTAGGCCCGAAAGGCTCGCCGAACAAACTGATGCTTCCCTCAGTCGGCTTTGCCAGACCCAAAAGCATTTTCATGGTCGTGGACTTGCCCGAACCATTCGGCCCCAACAAACCGTGAACGACACCGGGGCCGATTGCCATATCAAGGCCGTCGACGGCCTTGAATCCCTTATATTCCTTGGTCAAACCCTGAGTTTCGACAACATATTCTGTGCTCATAACTCAATCGTTGCCCGGCGCGCCTACGCCGCACATCGCCGCGAGGCACGATTTTGCGAGTCATACCGGGGTATTAGGAGCTAAGCAGGTCAGCACGGGAGACAACTCCTGTGCGATAGGCGAAAAGGGCTGCGTGTACACGGTCCCTAGAACTCGTCTTGGCGAGCACTCGTCCAACGTGCGTCTTGACGGTCGGCATAGAGATGAACATCCGCTCACATATCTCTGTGTTTGACCATCCCATCCCGATTGCTTCAAGGATTTCTTGTTCACGGGCAGTCAGCGATTCAAGTACCCGACGGTCTGCGCCGCTAATACTCAGCGTGTCCGTGGAATCATCCCTCATACTGTGGACAAGGCGCTTAGTGGCGCGGGGTGAGATTACCGCGTCTCCGCGATAGACAGTGCGCAACGCGCTTAGTAGCTCCTCTGGCTCTGCGTCCTTGAGCACGAAGCCACTCGCTCCTGCTCGCAGCCCGGCTACTACATAGTCTTCGTCATCGAAGGTTGTCAGAATGATGACCTTCGTCTCTGGAAGAGTGGATGCGATCTCAGCAGTGGCGCTAATTCCATCGCGGACAGGCATCTGTACATCCATGAGCACCACATCAGCAGGCGTGGCCGCGCATTGGGTCAGCGCATCTTCGCCATCGTTTGCTTGCCAGATAACATCCATGTCTGGCTGCGAACTAATGATCTGGGCAATCCCGTGCAGGAAGAGAACCTGGTCGTCTACCAATCCGACTTTCATTGCTTACTTCCTCCTACGGTGGGTAACTCTGCTTCTACTATCCATGTGCCAGCATCACTGCGCTGTTGGAAGGTTCCTCCAACCAATTCCGCTCGTTCCTTCATGCCAGCAATGCCATGTCCCTCGCCTCGAGCATCACCCATATATCCATTGCGCACCTCAAGGCGGACGATACCTTCAAGCCATTCGACTAGTACGTCCGCTTGCCCGCCACCATGTTTGTTCGCATTGGTCAAAGCCTCTTGGACAATTCGGTACAGACTTAGTGACGTCGCGGCGGAAAGTTCTTCAGGTGGCGTTCCTGTGCAGCGATATCCCGCAGCAATGCCAGCGCTTCTAACGCTGTTAATGAGTTCTGGAAGATCACCGAATCCCGCCATCGGTTGAGTGCCGCGCTTTTCCCCTGTGCGCAGCAAGCCCACGACTCCCCGCATCTCCCTCAAAGAGGTCCTTCCCACGCGGGAAATAGACTTCAAAGCTTCTTCTTGCGCTTCCGTGTCTTTGGTGTAGAGCGCCCCATCGGCCTGGGCAACTATGACCGATAGCGAGTGCGTGACGACGTCATGGATCTCACGTGCGATAAACGCCCGTTGTTCCGTCGAGCTTTTCTCGAATTCCAGGCGTTGTTTCTCTAGAGCACGCGAAATCTCCCGTGTGCGTTCTTCCTTTGCTCTCCTACGCAGTTCACCCACAAGCATGCATACCGCAAGGACCAGTAGGCTCCAGCCCACGACGAAAAGGCGCCGTGCAATATCCTGTGCTGCTTCCTGTACCGTTTGGCTCACCCAAAATACGCCGATAAAGTCCGCAGCAAGCATCCCTATAGTCATTATTCGACGCAGGGGATCTTCCAGCCTGCGGCGAATAATGTAGGCGACCTGCCCCGCAAGGATTATGATGCCTACAGTGAGTTCCACCTGGAAAAGGCTGGCGAAGAGCACCATTGATGCAACGAAGACCACCAGGCGCGGCCACCGCCTGCTTATAATTGGCATTAGCACGACCAAGGCGATAATCAGGTAGTCAAAGAGCGGCCGGGACATCAGGTCCCTACCGATGAGAGACGCCGCTCCGCACAAAAGCGACACCGCAAGGTCACGAATCATTCGCCTATCAGAAAAGACTTCCACGCCTCTACGCTATCCGGTTCGACGAGTTAAGTAGTCATGCCTGAGTACGATTCCGTCGGCCATTTTTATCCAAGGCCGGGTCTAGATAGACCTCCTTCCCCACAAATTCGGGAAGCCAAAGGTAGGAAAACTGCGCCCCGCTCTGGGGCACGAATACGCATCTACCTTTTAAAAAAGCACCCCCACTTCTACTAACCAAAAGTTAATTGAATTTCATCGCATGTAATCTGAGACACAAGCTGGCAGCTTGGGATACTGTGACACGAGCAACATTGTAGAACAACCTGAAAGGAACGCTCGTGAACGCAGTTACTCATGACGCTGAGCACCACTCTGATTCTCCGGTAGCGCAGCTTGCCCAAGTTGCCATCGATAACGTCACGCGTATCTACCCATACGCTTCCCATCATGTGCAGACCTCGAGCAGCGATAATAAGGCTCCGAATGAGCTCCACCCGAGCTTCGGTAACTCCTTCGACTGGCACTCGAGCGTCCACATGCACTGGCTGCTTTCCAGCCTCCTTTCCTCCGACGAGGATGCTTCCGGCGCTTGGCGCGCTGAGGCATTGCGCATCCTCGAGGACCACCTGAGCGCGGAGAACATCAAGACCGAGGCTGACTACCTGCCCGCTAACCCGACTTGGGAGCGCCCATACGGCTGGGCATGGGCAGTACAGCTGGCATCCGAGCTTAAGTTCTCCCCAGTAGTCGAGCTCCAGGCCCTGGCCGAGGGCGTAGCCCCACTGGCCGATGCCGTATTCGACAACACCTTGTCTTGGCTGGGCAAAGCCTCCGAGCCAGTCCGCCACGGCCTGCACACCAACACCGCGTTCGGCCTGAAGCGGATCATGAAGGCGGCGAAGGAGCTGGGCCGCGAGGATGTTGTGGAGGAAATCCTTGCGACTGCAAAGAAATTCTTCGCCGAAGACAAGGCCTGGGAGTTCGAGCAGGAGCGCAGCGGACAGGACTTCCTCTCCCCTGGCCTGTGCGAGGCAGACCTGATGCTCGACGTGCTTGACGACGCCGAGTTCGCGATCTGGGCAGAGGGCTTCCTGGCACGCTTGGATGCCGATTCGTGCATCCTGAAGCCTGCACGGGTTTTTGATCCAACCGACGGATACCAGGTCCACCTCTACGGCCTTGGCATGACTGTCCTGGCTAGCGCGCTGCGCATTTTCGAAGCTACGAAGGATACGCACCCAGAACTCGCGCACACCATCCGCGAGCGCAGCGCCGAGCTTCTCGCGCCAGGCCTCGAAGCCGCAATCACCGGTGACTACATGTCTTCGCACTGGCTTGCCACCTTCGCTTGGGAAGCACACCTGGAAGCCGAGCGCCTGAACGTCGCTCACCCGTGGGCACGCCAGTAGCCTGCAGCCACCATCTGCCTTCCATACCAACGGCTACCTCACCATCGAGGTTCTTGTTTACTTTTCTCCCCTCAGAAATCAATAGAGGAAACCCATGTACGTACTCATCGGCGTAGCGCTGGTCGTTATCGGCTTCGCGTTGCGCATCAACCCACTGCTTGTGGTCACCGTTTCCGGCATCGTAACCGCAGTCATCGGCGGCATTAGCCCGATGGATATTCTGAATATCTTCGGCGAAGGCTTTGCCGGCTCGCGCTCCGTGACTACCTTCGCGCTCGTGCTGCCTATCATCGGCACAATCGAACGCTTCGGCCTGCAGGAGCAAGCAAAGACGCTTATTGCCAAGCTCAAGAAGCTCACCGCAGGACGCATTTTGGCGCTCTACATGCTCATTCGCCAGATCACCGCCGCTCTCGGCATCCAGTCCATCGCCGGACCAGCACAGACCGTTCGTCCACTCATCTACCCAATGGCACAGGGCGCGGAGGAACAGCGCGTCGGCAATCCTCTGTCCGAGAAAGCAAAGGAGAAGCTCAAGGCTTATTCGTCCTCTGCTGACACGGTGGGCTTGTTCTTCGGCGAGGACGCATTCGTCGCCGTCGGTTCGATTCTGTTGATCACCTCCTTCGTGGATACCAACTACAACGTTGCGCTGGAGCCAATCGAACTCGCTCTGTGGGCTCTGCCTGTTGCCGTTGTTGCATTCCTTGTTCACGGCACCCGCCTGTTGCGCATCGATTCCAAGCTGAAAGCGATGGAAAAATCGGCACCTTCGATTCCAAACGAATCCGCTACCCCGAAAGAGGCTTAACTCAAGATGATTACTAATGAATGGCTGTACTGGCTCATTGGCGCCTTTTTCATTGCGGTTTCCATTCTGATTGCCACCAACCCCAAGCACGACAAGAAAGCACTCAGCAGCATCTTCTGGGGTCTGCTTGGTGTCTCGTTTATGTACGGCACTTTCGTCCAGGCCAAGACCGCCCCAGCGTGGATTCTCGGCCTCGCGGTTCTTGTCATGGCATTGATTGCCGGCTTCAACGGACTCGGAATGGGTGAAGAAAAGACCACCTCTGGGAAAGAACGCGCGGCGCTGGCACAGCGCTTTGGCAACAAGCTCTTCATCCCGGCTCTGACCGTTCCACTGGTCACAGTCATCGTGGCAGTGCTCGGACCAAAGCTGAAGGTAGGCGGCGAGCCGCTCCTCGCGGAAGGTTCCGCGACTTTGACGGGCTTGGGCATCGGCGCCATCGTCGGTCTCATCGTCGTCTTCATTGTTCTGCGCCCGAAGTCGCCGTCGGTTCCTCTCTCGGAGGGCACCCGCCTGCTTGAGGCCATCGGCTGGGCAGCACTCCTGCCTCAGATGCTCTCCACTCTCGGCACGCTGTTTACCAAGGCCGGTGTCGGCACTGCAGTCGCTGACGTCATCGGCGCCGTCATTCCGCAGGACGCCCTGCTCTGGAGCGTCATCGCGTACTGCTTGGGCAACGCACTGTTCACCGTGGTCATGGGCAACGCCTTCGCCGCGTTCCCCATCATGACGGCTGCCATCGGCTGGCCAGTCCTCGTTGAGAACTTCGATGGCAACCCTGCGGCGATCTTCGCAATGGGCATGTTGGCTGGTTTCTGCGGCACGCTGTGTACCCCAATGGCGGCGAACTTCAACATCGTCCCGGCTGCACTCCTGCAGATGAAGAACAAGTACGGCCCGATCATCGCGCAGATCCCCACCGCAATCATCATGCTGGTGGTCATCACAATCATGATGCGAGTATTCGCCTTCTAGCCAGCCAAAGCCACAAAAGAGAACACAGACATCGGCCTACAAAACTCTTTCCTATGACTTAGGAAACAGTTAGCATTGCGGAATGAAGTCGATTTTTATCTCCGGCGGCTGCGGCGGCTTCGGTCTCGCCGTAGCCCGCGTATTCCGCAATGAAGGCTACATCGTCGGACTGGGCGATCTCCGCCCACCAGCCGACGATTCGATCCTCGGTGACGGCATCACCTTCTACGGGCTTGACGTAACCAAACCAGAGTCCTGGGACGCTGCCCTATCCGAGTTCACCAAACTCACCGGCGGCAGGCTCGACATCCTCGACAACAACGCCGGCATCATCGACTCCGCCACCATCGCGGAAAGCGAACCCGCGCGCATCCGCGCCGTCATCGACGTCAACGCATTAGGCGTTACCCTCGGCGCACGCGCTGCTTACCCCTATCTGAAGAAGACTCCCGGCTCGCAGCTGATCAACATCGCCTCCATCGCCGGCTGCTACGGCATCCCCGACGTCGGCGTCTACGCTGCCACCAAGGCCTACGTCCAGTCCATGACCGAAACCCTCGACCTCGAGTGGCGCCGCGACAAGATCCGCGTGCTCGACATCAACCCCCTATGGGCAAAGACACCCATCTCCGACGTCAAGTCCAAAACCGTCACACGCCTCGGCGTAAACCTCACGCCAGACGACGTCGCGCAAGCCATCTGGCGCGCCGCCAACGCCAAGAACTGCTGGGACAAAGGCCGCCTCCACTGGGGCGTCGGCGCCCAAGACAAGGCAGCCCGCGTAGCCCGCAACATGGTGCCCGACCGCGAGGCCAAGCTCATCTACCAGGTGCTGTCGGCCTAGTTGTCAAGACCATCCGCAATGGCATCAGCGATTTTGTCGACAATCGGCTTATCCACTGAATTGCCAATGATCGTCACAGTGTCGCCTTGGGCAGCGCCCAAGGACATCAGCATCATGGCGGAATCTGCATCGGCCTTCTCACCGTCAAAAGCGATGAAAAGGTCTTCTTCTGCTTCGGCAGCCATCTCAGCAATCTTGGCAGCCGGTCGCGCGTGCAAACCAGAAGCATCTGCTACTGTCACACTGCGCTCATAAGAATCGGCTGCAGCGTCACCAGAGTTTTCTTTCGCTTGCTTTTGCACGAACACCTCGATGGCGCGCTCGGCAGCAACGGCAACTGCGTCAAGGTCGTCACCTTGCTGTGCCGCAGTAGCCGCAGCAATAGCAGCCTCCACGAGCGGCGCGTCCACGAACTTCACCGGCTCATCGTCAAGGAACTCCAGCACCGACTCAACGGTCATCGTTGCCGAACCTAAGTCGGTGAGAACAACAACTGCGAGGCCTTCACCGAGCAGGTCATTAATAGCCGTCTCGATGAGGTCATACGAGGTTCCGATTTCACCGGACTCCAGACCACCCGCGGCTGCAATACGCACGTCAGTGGCCATCTGCCCAGCCAGCTCAGCAAGGCCTTCGGCCAGCTTTGCGGAATGCGAAACTAGGACCAGGACCACTTTCGGTTCTGCCATGCCCTAGCCCTCCTTTTAGCAGAAGCAGCGTCAGCAGCTGCAGCGATAAACAGCGCGGTCGAAGCAGCACCCGGATCCTTATGGCCAGCAGAGCGCTCACCCAAGTAGGAAGCACGGCCCTTGGTTGCAACGAGTGGGATGGTTGCTTCGGCGCCTTCGGCTGCGGCTTCGGCTGCCGCGTGCAGAACGTCGGCAACTCCCGCCCCGGCATCAGCCTGTTCGCGGGCAGCACGCGCCGCCGGCGCCCACGCATCAACCATGGTCTTCTCCCCTTCTTGAGCCTTGCCGCGGGTGGTGATGCCCTCGAGTGCCGCCTCAATGAGTGCGGCCGCGCCAGCGCCATCAAGCGCTTCACCGCCGACTGACTTAACAGCGCGCAGGAATGCAGTTCCCAAAAGCGGACCAGATGCACCGCCGACGGTGGACATCAGGGTCTTGGCCGTCAGCTTCAGCACATCCACGATGCTTGCGGGAGCATCTGTTTCAAGCTTCTCAACGACAGCACGGAAACCACGGTCCACGTTTTCGCCATGGTCGTTATCGCCGATGACGCGGTCAAGCTCAATAAGCTCCTCGCGGTGCTCGTGGGCCTGCTCGGTGCAGCCCTTCATCCATGCCAGGGCCCATTCGGTGTTCAAAGTTTCAACAGAAGTCACGTTATTCTCCTTGGCGTAGTGCGGCGGTATGGCATGGTGCATCGAACAACTCGATGTCTTTATCGTCGGCGCGCATGACCGTGACAGAGCAGCCCGCCATGTCGAGGCTCGTTACGAAGTTACCTACGAGGGAGCGTTCAATAGTCACGCCCGCTTCTTCTAGGCGCTGAGCTACTCGGCGGTAGACCACGTAGAGCTCCGATGCCGGGGTGGCACCCATGCCATTGACGACGACGATGGTTCGCTCGCCTTCTGCCAACTTCAGGTCGGCAAGAATCGGCTCCATGAGGTGGTCAGTTACGTCGTCCGCGGAGACCAACGGGATCTCCTTACGGCCCGGCTCACCGTGGATGCCCACGCCGAGCTCGACTTCATCGTCTGCCAGGTCGAAGGAAGGCTTGCCCACGTGCGGCACGGTGCAAGCATTCAGTGCTGCGCCCATGGTCGCGGTGTTCTCCACGACCTTCTTCGCCACTGCCGTGACAGCAGCTAGATCATCGCCGCGCTCAGCGGCTGCACCTGCCAGCTTCTCCACGAGTAACGTGCCTGCTACGCCACGACGGCCTGCGGTGTAGTTGGAATCCTCCACCGCGACGTCATCATCTACGATGACCTGACCAACCTCAATGTCATCGAACTCCGCCAACTCAGCCGCGGTATCGAAATTGAGGACATCGCCGGTGTAGTTCTTCACGATGTAGAGCACACCCGCACCCGCATGGACCTCGTCGGTCCCCGCCTGGATCGCATCCGACGTCGGCGACGTAAACATCGCGCCTGGCACCGCCGCATCCAACATGCCATGGCCCACGAAGCCGGCGTGGAGCGGCTCATGGCCTGAGCCACCACCAGAGACAATCGCAACCTTGCCCTGTTCCTTCTTCTGCGCACGCGCCACAAACAGCGGCTCAGTAAAGCGCTTGACGATGTCGCCGTGTGCCAGCGCGAAGCCCTCCACAGACTCCGCCACTACGTTTTCCGGTGAGTTGATGAGCTTTTCATCACGTCTCTCCTTGGAGTTTTCCAAACCCCAGTGCAGCGACCCATTAAGCCCAAACCACACTGGCCATAACAAACCCAAGCCTACACACACCACGTACGCGAAATGCCATCTACATCACACCACAGCAAGTAAAGCAATCTAAGTCACCCATCGTGGACGCCCGCGCGAAAATGGACACGCTGCAGATTCCCTTGAAGGTCATTCCTTCGATTTTCGACACGCGGCAAAGTTATTTGATTCCCAGTACCCAAGCGGGATTTTGACGAAGTTCACAGTAGCACGATCAGGAAGCCAGCCATCACGCCAGACCATTCTATGACGTTGACTATAAAATGCCCCCGAAATTAAAGCGGCGATCACGCCCAGATTCCACACCGGAGACAAAGCCAGCGTTAAGAATCTGAGCAATCATTCAAAAAGACTATGTGCGAGTTTGCCACTGGGACTTTGATAGCGAGGGATCAGCCGACATCACCAACCTCCCCAGCCCCAGACAAAGGACCCAACTAAACTTCACCGATCCACGGATTCACCACCCCCTACTTCTCGAATGCGAAACCAGTACTCATTCCTCTAGAGAAGCCCTAGAAACGCCTAATTTCGAGCATGGAAATTCTGTTCAATGACTAGCCCAAATAGATATTTCGAACTGTTCAGAATGGTTGCGTCCGTTAGCGTGGTGTACGAGTTAGGTCCCTGTTTTTCGGCAAGCTCGCGCGCAACCTTCGCCTCGCCCTCCACCACGAAAACCTCGCCGCAACATGCATACATTTTAGCTAAACACTCGCACAAATAAGACCAATCGCCACCCAGCTGGAGTTCTATGTCTCATTAGTGGATCACGACGGTCCCCGATAGTTGCTCGACGTCATCACAGCCGCATTATTCAACATTCGCCCGGAGCTGATGTTAAGGGCGCTCCAATTTCTGCGATGACCTCGTCATCAAGCAACTTCTTAATCTTGACAAAACCGGCTTCGCCGTTGCTCAGACGCCCAGGAATATGCGCAGGAGAAATGATATGAATCAGACACAGCATTTCCCTTACATATCGTCGAAAATCTGGCTCTGAAAGAGTCGGAAGCAGCATAAAATCAAAGTTGCGAAGCTGAAATTCCGAATGAGAATCCGGGTTTAGAAAATTTCTTCCAGCATAATGATCTAAGAACTGAACATATTGTTCGCCACGTGAAGCGAAATAACTACGCACTGCCGGTGATGCTGCCGCCGTGGTCAACCGCTCGCCCAAATGAAAAGTAGTAAAAGCTTCCCAGACTCGGCGGACTTCGTTGGAAGTGGGCAGCACAATGGAGTTTTCGCCACCGATTGTTGCATCAAACATTCCTCGCAACGACTTCTTATACTGATCGATTCTGTCAAAATGAACGCTTTTTAATGTTCCTTCTTCTAGAGTCCAGCTCAATACTCGATCGTCCACAATATCTTTGAAGCATTGTGACAGATCATTAGCAACCGCGATGTCATGCGTAAGAACCAATAGTTTGGCTTCACTCATCTTCTCGAACATCTTAGAACCAATCTGACGAATCAATGACAACGCGCCATACTTGTTCTTGGAATCGAAGCTCGAAATAGGATCATCGAGCACATATAAGGAGTTTTGTTTCAGATTATCGCCAAATCGGTTATGTCGAGCAGTGCTGACAAAGAAGTAACATAACGCGAGCAGATTTTGCTCACCAGTAGAGAGATTTCCGGGTTGGAGTTCTCGTGAGCGATTTGACACTACATACCCTCCACCAATAACAGACTCCAGTTTAATGGTGTCCTTTCCAAAAGCCAGCTGCAGAAGCGCATTGATCTCTGTTGCTGCGTCTTCCGTATTGCTCAGCTTATGACGAAGCGCACCTAGACTTTCAGCCAGCTCTCTCGTCTTACATTTTGCCGAGGTGTAAGTCTTAGATGCAGCTTCTCGGTCTTCATCGGCTTTCTCATAGGCAATAATTTCAGCAGCAGCCTCAGCTCGCGCAATCTGCATATTAAGCTCGGCCGCTTCTGCTTGAAGCTTAGCAATGTTGTTGAACTGCTTATTATGTCGTTCCACAAGCAGCCCTACAGTTTCCAGAGCTTCATTTCTCTTTTTCCATGCATCGGTGTATTCCAACTCACTGATTGAAAACACGGAGGCAGGGTTGTCGATTTTCGCATCAATCGCTTCATTTATGAGCCGTAACTGGTCCTGATACTGTTCGTGAGCAGCAGCCGCGGACTCCAGTTGTTCGTCACCCGCAGAGGCGATTTCGGGAAGCACTAGACTTTCAAGCTGTTCCTCAACTTTGAGACTCTTCAGCTTCTCAATCGACTTTTGTTGATCGATTCGCTCAACTTGGGCCATCAATGAGGTCGCTAATTGTTGGCGAAAGTCGGAGGAAATATCTTGGAAGCAGTGTGGGCAATGTTCTGCACTAGCCTCAACCAATTCTTCAAAGCGCGCAATTAGGGTTTGCTTTCCCAAACTTGCTTCAAAAACCTTGGCGTCAAGTGCTCTTGCATCGCAATCAAGCTCAGGAGCCGAGATTTCTGATGCTACATTTTCGATCTGTTTTATGTTGATCTGCGGAGGTGCCTGAGGTACTACCCATGAAATTCGGTCAGAGGAATACAGTTTGTTTAGCTGCTCTACGAGGTCGGAAAATTCAACCTCCAACTCCCCTTGAGTCTTACCTTCAGCTTTATCTTTCCCAATTATCTTTTTAATAACTTTTGAACGCAGCTGCGTCGATTTATTGTCCAGTGCGATTAGTGATGTTCGCCCTTGCCAGGACTTCTTTGGTTCCTCGCCTTTGCTTGCTTGAAGTACTTTCTTCAGTGCTTTATACGCCGCATCGCCTTCCTTTTCCTTCGAATTCCAGCTCTCTTCGGCAATCACTTCCGCTTGCCGCGCACGAGCCAAAGCTGCTTCCGTTTCATCGATTTCATCTTGCAGGTTTGCCTGCGGACCTAGGAGGATGATCGGCTCAAGCTGTTCAGTGTCTCTAAACCGGAAATTTCTCTGAATGAAAGCGTCATCGAATACGTAAACGTTCTCTGGTGATTCAACGTCCAATCGACTTCCGCTTTGATCGCAAAACGTAACGTCTGCTCCTGGGGTTGTTAATTTTCTAGCGATTGTTGACTTTCCGCTCCCGTTTTCTGCATAAACAATCGCAGCCCCAGATTTGAAGGTTGTTTTCTTCTTGTTCTTATCTTCTCGTGTGAATAGTGGAAGAAGGACTCGTTTTTCTGGAGCATAATCAAACGACAACGTCAAAGACGACAATTTTGTACAGTCGACTACTGTTTGGTTTACCTCGGCCACGGCAGTACTCCGTCCTACGCTACAAACACTTCTCATTGAATATAGTTAATTGACGAGTCGATGTCTCACTCAACATCACAGCCAATTACACCATGGCCGACCTCTACCACTGGTCCCTACTGCGTGTGGAAATGGCTCTGCTCCTCGTAGCCCGCAAAGTCATGGCCAGTGGCTCCTTCCTCCGGTGCTTCCCACGCGTCCTCACCAGGTTCGTCACCTGGACTGACGAAGTCGCAGGACGCCCCGCCCACATCCGAAGGCAGCTTAACGGATTCCCTTCTCCCCACTGAGGACACCAAACTCAGCGCCCTAGCCCACGCCAAGCCAAAGCAATTTAGCTCGACCAACGCCACAGCGGAGCGCGGCGTCGCCGCACTTCTAATCGCGGTCTCCGAGATCATCGCCGTGCCATTCGTAATCGCCCAGATCCAACGTGACTTCGATTTACGCACCAGCCCCCGCTCTCGCGTACCGATACCCTCCACAACTATCTTTACGATGCCGCCATCCTCTCCGGCCGCCCTTTGAGCACCTACCTCATCTCTCAAACACGGCAGAGCATGATGAGGAATGCAGGGCTCTACTAATGACTCAAGTCATCCACCCCGGCTGTACAACATCGCCACCATTTGGAAGTGGAGAACTCATGTGTAGTCCATAATGGACACCATGCCTGCTTTTGGTGAAGTCCTAACCCAGCTCCGTGAAAATCAGCCTCAAGGCTCGTACGGCATTAAGTTCGAGAAATTAATGGTCAACTACTTCCGAACCGATCCCGTCCTCCAGGAGCAGTTCTCGGAAGTCAGCCGTTGGAGCGATTGGGAGTTCAACGGCGGTATGCAAGACACCGGCATCGACCTCGTTGCCCGGCGCGCCGATGACGACGCGTGGGTTGCCATCCAGTGCAAGTTCTACAAGCCGGATACCTATATTCAGAAGCGTCACCTCGATTCCTTCTTTGAGGCATCCGGACACTCGTTTACTACAGACAAGGGCACAGAATCCTTCGCACAGCGGATCATCATCTCCACGTCGGAGCGATGGTCAAAGAATGCTGAAGCGATGCTGGAGCACCAGCTCATCCCGACCAACCGTATCGGCACGGCAGCGATTGCAGAATCCCCTATCAACTGGGATGTGACCTTCCCGGGTTCTGAGATCGAAATTAACCTCACCCGTCGCGAGGTTTTCTCCCCGCGTCCGCACCAGCAAGAAGCGATCTCGAAGGCTATCGCAGGCTTTGAAACACACGATCGTGGAAAGCTCATCATGGCGTGCGGTACGGGAAAGACGTTTACCGCCCTGCGTCTGGCGGAGCAGTATGCAGAAAACAACGGCGGGCGTGCCCGAGTCCTCTTCCTCGTTCCCTCCATCTCCTTGCTCTCGCAGACGTTAAAAGAATGGACCGCACAGAACCAGGAGCACCTGCCTCTGAAGTCCTACGCAGTCTGTTCGGATACGAAGGTCTCCAAGAAGGCTGAAGACATTGCCTCCTATGACTTGGAGGTTCCGGTCTCTACCAACGGCAAGGACATTGCCGAGCGCACCGCGCAGGGCAAGCGCCGAAAAGGCCTCAATGTCGTCTTCTCCACGTACCAGTCCATTAAAGCCATCCACGAGGCTCAAACGCTCGGCATGGACGACTTCGATCTCGTCATCTGCGATGAAGCTCACCGCACCACCGGCGTCACCCTCGCAGGCGAAGACGCCTCAAACTTCGTGAGAATTCACGACGCAGACTACATAAAGGCAAACAAGCGCCTTTACATGACGGCCACTCCCCGACTCTTTGACGACACCGTAAAGGGCAAAGCCGAAGAGCACTCCGCCGAGCTCGCCTCCATGGATGACGAGGCAGTCTACGGTCCAGAGTTCTACCGTCTCGGTTTCGGCGAAGCCGTGGACAAGGGTCTACTCACCGACTACAAGGTCCTCGTCATGACGGTCGAGGAAGACATCGCCGCCGACGTCCTAGCCGCCAACCCCACCAACGAAATCAACCTCACCACCGCCTCCGCCATGATTGGCGCCTGGAACGGCTTGGCCAAGCGCTCCGGCGCCGAGCAAGACACCAAGTCCGGCTTTGAAGCGAACGCCCAACCCATGCGCCGTACCGTCGCCTTCGCCAAGGACATCAAGGCTTCGAAGACCATCCAGGAGACCTTCCCCACGCTCATCCGCCAGTACCAAGAGCAGCTCAAGGACCACGCGGCGAGCAATGACGTAAGCATGCTTAACATCGATCTTCAGGTCGCCGTTGAGCACGTCGATGGCACTATGAACGCCCTCGAGCGCGGCAACAAGATCTCGTGGCTTGAGTCCTCCATCCCCGAGGACGAGACCCGCATCCTCACAAACGCACGCTGCCTGTCCGAGGGCGTGGACGTCCCCGCCCTCGATAGCGTCATCTTCTTCCACGCGCGCAATTCCATGGTCGACGTCGTCCAGTCCGTCGGCCGCGTCATGCGCAAAGCCGAAAGCAAGGACTACGGCTACATCATCCTGCCCGTCGCCATTCCGCCGGGAGTCTCCCCGTCCCAGGCCCTCAACGACAACACGCGCTTCCGCGTGGTCTGGCAGATCCTCAACGCCTTGCGCGCCCACGATGACCGCTTCAATGCGAAGGTCAACTCGATTGCGCTCAACGAGAAGGTCGAGCTTCCCATCGATGTTCAGCCCGTGCCGAACCCGAAGCCAGATGACAAGCCTGCCGACGACGATCCGGCCACAACCAAGAAGAAGCTCAATGCTTCCGATGACTCCCCAACCGGCCAGTCCGAAAATTCCAGCGAGCAGGAACTCACCGCGGAGCAAATGACGCTGTTCTCCCTCGAGGCCTGGCAAGAGGCCATGTACGTCAAGCTGGTCGACAAGGTCGGCACGCGTACCTACTGGGAAGACTGGGCTGACGATGTCGCCACTATCGCCGAAGCACAAATCGCTCGCATCAAGGCACTCATCAATGCTGCGGACGACACCATCCGCAAGGAATTCGAGGTCTTCATCGAGGGACTACGCGGTAACCTCAACGACTCCATCACCGAGGACGAAGCCATCAGCATGCTCTCACAGCACCTCATCACCGCCCCGGTCTTCAACGCTCTCTTCACCGAGCACGACTTCGCCGCGCACAACCCGGTCGCCCGCGTCATGCAGCGCATGGTCGACGCACTCTCGGACGCCAAGCTCGAATCCGAGACCGAATCCCTCACCAAGTTCTACGAGTCCGTGCGCGTGCGCGCCTCCGAGGTATCCTCCGCATCCGGCAAGCAACAAGTCATCAAGGACCTCTACGAACGATTCTTCCGCAAAGCCTTCAAGAAACAGTCCGAGGCCCTCGGCATCGTTTACACTCCAGTCGAAATCGTCGACTTCATCCTCCGCTCCGCCGATCAAATCTCCCGCTGGCACTTCGGCAAGGGCCTTACCGACAAAGGCGTCCACATCCTCGACCCCTTCACCGGCACCGGCACGTTCATGGTCCGTCTCCTCCAGTCGGGTCTCATCGAACCCGACGACCTCGCCCGCAAGTACGCGACCGAGCTCCACGCCACTGAGATCATGCTACTCGCCTACTACGTCGCCGCAGTCAACATCGAAACGACGTATAACGCACTCCAAGCAGAGCGTGCCCAGCGCAACGAAGAACGAGATCCCGACTACATCCCGTTCGACGGCATCGCACTCGCGGACACTTTCCAGATCCACGAAGAAGGCGACATTCTCGACCTCAAGGTCTTCAAGGAAAATAACGCAGCCATCCAGCGGCAGATTGATGCGCCAATTAACATCATCATCGGCAACCCGCCCTACTCCGTAGGCCAGACGAGCGCGAACGATAACAACGCGAACCTGAAGTACCCGACGCTCGACAAGCGCATCGAGGAAACATTTGCCCGGAACTCCTCAGCCACGAACAAGAACTCTCTCTACGACTCCTATCTTCGTGCATTCCGCTGGTCCATCGACCGAATCGGTACACACGGCGTCATGGCATTCGTGTCCAACGGCGGATGGATCGATGGCAACACCGCCGACGGCGTGCGTCTTTCGCTAGACGACGAACTCAGCGACATTTACGTGTACAACCTTCGCGGTAATGCTCGTACTGTAGGCGACGTTCGCCGACAAGAAGCAGGCAACGTCTTCCGTGACGGCGGACGCACAACTATCGCGATCATCATTGCAGTCAAGCGGGAAATCCCCGACGATGTCTGTATCCACTACCGCGATATTGGCGACTACCTCAGTGCAGACGAAAAACTTGCGATTGTTGATCGCTCCACATTCGACAACATCGATTGGCAAATTATTGACCCCAATATTTACGGAGACTGGCTCAATCAGCGCGATGAAGACTTCGAGACGTGGCCTGTCCTAGGCGACAAGAACTCAGATGACATTCCAGCAATCTTCAAAAATTTCTCTGCAGGTTTAAAGACTGCCCGTGATTCGTGGTGCTATGGGTCAACGCCTTCAGCTGTCACCAGCCAAATGCAGACTTTAATAACGACCTACGATGCTGCGCGCGGCGAGTTTAGGGACTGGATTCAAAGCGCAAGAATTACCAAACCCCGCGAGACTGACGTCAATGCATTCCTTGCCAAACGTCCAGAATATGCTGACCTATCCAAGATCTCCTGGAATCGCAGTCTTAAACAACAGCTGGCGGGCAATAAGATCATCAGCTTTGATGCGAGCCGCATCATGAAATCGCTGTATCGACCTTTCCATGTTCAATTCGCCTATTTCCACCAACCCGTAAATGACATGGTCTATCAACTGCCGCATCTGTTTCCGACTCCTACAAATAGCAATTTTGGCTTCTACATTGTTAATCCCGGCAGCGCAAAACCTTTTTCGGTACTCGCAACCGATAAACTCTTCGACCTATCCATGTGGGGCTCCAATGCAGGCCAATTCTTCCCTCGCTGGACCTGGGAACCCATCGAGGCGCCGGAGGATGAGCTGGACTTTGGGATGGCGGCATCGGAAGGCTCGGAGCCCGGTACGGAAGGAGAAGTCCTCGATGGATACCGACGCGTGGACAACATCACGGACGAGATTCTTGGGATTTACCGCGAGGCGCTGGGCTCGGAGGTGACGAAAGACGACATCTTCTACTTCGTCTACGGACAGCTGCACGACCCCGGGTACCGAGAGAAGTACGCCGCGGACCTGAAGAAGATGCTGCCGCATATCGAAACGCCGACGTCGCGGGCGCGGTTCGACCAGCTGGCTGCCGCCGGCCGGGAGCTCATGGATCTGCACGTGAACTACGAGGACGTGGAGCCGTGGCCGGTCACGGTGGAGGTGAAGGCATCGGCGGACGAGAACGACCGCGAGACCTGGCGCGTGCAGAAGATGAAGTGGGCGAAGAAGAAAGCCCCAGAGACGGGTAAAAACGTCAACGACGTTACGACTCTCGTCTACAACAAGTCCGTGACCGTACGCGATATCCCGGCGGAGACGGACGAGTACATGCTCGGCTCGCGGTCCGCGCTGGCGTGGATTATCGACCGGTACAAGGTAAAGAAGGACAAGGCATCGGGAATCATCAACGACCCCAACGACTGGGCTGACGAGGTGGGAAATCCGCGGTACATCGTGGACCTCATTGCGAAGGTCACGCGTGTGGCGGTGGAGACTGTACGAATCGTGCAAGGAATCAGGGAGGTTGGCGAAGATAAGTAGCCCTGGGGGACGTGCCATCGATTTAACCGGGGTTGAGCCTGCGCCTCAGTACAGCGCGGGCGCTTCCTCTTTTAGTCTCTGAAAGAATCATTTCAAGGCCACCAAATCTGCTCGGCGAGACAGCGTATGTCTCGCACACGCAGGTGGCTGGCCGAGGCTAGCTGTATGTCGTAATGCCAGATAAAATAAGTTCTAACTTTTGACTCAGACCTTCGCCGATTAGGAAAGGTGGACAGAGCCATGAATCGTAAAGATGCAGCACGTAAGCGTCTTCTTGAAAACGCTCAAAAGTCTGCCGCCTCTGTCGAAGGACTTAGCGACAACGAACTTGCTACAGCAGCCTACCGTCGGCTTCTCCGCACAATCGATGCTCAATCTGAGCCCCTTGATCCCGATGCTGCGGAAGCGTTTGCTCATGAAGAATTCGCCACTATGCGAATGGAAAAGAGGATCCGTACCGCCTTGGGAGCAGGTAAGTGACCGAAGAGCTTCAGCAGATAGCAGCACACAGAAAGCTGCATCTGGTTGTTGATACTAACCTCTTCATATCGTCTTTGCTGTCACCTCGCGGCTCCGAGCGCGCACACCTTTCGTCACTTTTGTGACTCCTCCGGAAGAGCCCCTAAACAACGACCACCCCGCCTGACCACATCGGTGGTAAAGACCGAGGGCTCTTACTGGCGGGGCGGAACCTTTGAATTAAGGATACCCAATGGGGTTCTTCACGGATGACCTTGACGAGGTCGTCGAGCGCGATTGTCCTAGTTCTCGATCAAATTCCACTGGTCGAGGTAATCGATGAGCCCATTTATAATGGCGCTCTTTCGCTCGACGATGTTTTCCTCGGTGAAATCTTCCTGCTGGCTTGCGATCGATTGAAGCTCCTGATTCTTCGTTCCGGCCTTCTCGACGCCATTCGCTGTGGTGTAGCCGGTGTAGTAGCGAGTCTTGTCCTCAAAACGGTAGTCAGAAGCCCGAATATTGATATTCTTTTCGAGGAAGGCTTTATTGCCCAGCGACTCAAGCAATCCCTTCGACGAAAGGGAATTCTCCTTATTTGCTCGGGCCCGAGAGTAGATGTGTTCAATCTCGAGCTTCGTATCATTGTCCAGCACGGTCTGACTGGGCTGTTCAAACGCCCACCACAGGACCATGGACTTAGTGATCGGGCGATTGTTGCTGAACGTGAAGGAATTCAACTGCTCAATCAACTGCTGGCGATCAAAGCGATAATTTTCGAAAGTTACCTTTTCGTCGTTAACGATTGAAATCATCGCGGGGAACAGAGGCGTTCGAAGTGCGTTGACACCGGGGCGGTGAACGGCATAAGCAAATATGAAGCCAGTTATAAGAGCAAGGAAGTCGAAGAATTTTTCTTCTTCGAGATTCCCATTCTCGTCACGGTTCTTGAGGAAGTACACGGAGACGATATAGGTCCACATGCTGTTCGGGGCGTAGCTCAAGACATACAGGCGTTTATTGACGCGTTCCGAAAACTCTTCTTGCTGGTCGACTCTGTCCCAGAAGGCAACGAGGGATTCAAGGTCTTCAAGCGATTCTTCTTTCTTCAACAACGCATAGGAATCACGTTCATAGAAGTCACGCAGGCCTTCCGTTGTAGTTGTCCTGATTCCCTTCAATGCTCGCTGGTAATACATGTACCGCGTAAAAAGCTCATCCATGGGATTGTTATTTCCACGGGTATGCGAGAACACACGTGTAGCGGTCTCTTCAAGCGCTTTCCACCGCTCGATAAATCCCTCTTTCTCGTTCTTTGCGGTGAAGTACTTATAGAATTGCGACTTAAAAATATCAGCGTCTGCCAGTGGCAGGCCGCGATCATTCAGTGTCGAGAAAATCCGAAGAGCCGTGTCTTGTGACTCGGCCTCGATGGGCAGAAGAATAACTTTCTTGAGAATTCGGTTAGCCAACCGCGCTGTGTATGACGGATATTCGTTGATGAACCGATCAACACGCCACTCGAAATAGGAGTAGTTTTTCGCATACGCGCTGTGCGCACCGTCGGGAATTTTCCCCTCGTTGAGGATAAAACGGAATTCATCCTTATCGTCATCAGAAGCTACTTCTGAATCAATGCGCAGCTGATCAGGAATGCGATCACCAAACTCAGTAGTACGCCAAATGCATTGAGCAATCTCGCGGAAGGTGGTTTTCGAGTTCGGATCTTGCATGTACTGGAACTTCTCGTAGAACGCACGCAGCAAAAGCATAAGCGTCGTTAGACGCTGCTGACCATCAATGACTTCCAATTGCCCTGCATCATTGCGGAAAGTAACAATCGGCCCCAGAAAATATTCATCGCTGGGGTCAAACGCGTCTGCGTTACCCTCCGGAATGCAAAACGCTTCAATGTCGTCCCACAACGTTGCGCATTCGTCTTCAGTCCATGCATACGGGCGTTGGTAATCCGGAATGAGAAAGCTCGTCGTAGTGGTTTGATTAATAAGTGCCGAAACGGACTTCTGATCGACGCTGAGTTTAGACATCTAGGTTCCTCTGTGAATTAGATAGCGAAAAGGGAACTTACAGGGCAGAGAAAGTGGTCGCCTGTACTGGACTAAATATAACTTGTCACGGCTACGCCAGGGCGTGACCCCTGCAAAGTAGACAAGGTGAGGGCAGTTATGCCGCCTTGGTCAGTGTAATAGATTGGGCTTCAAAGACATCGGGCGATATCTGTCCGCACCATGAGTGCCGGAGCTGTGTGTTGTATCTGATGCACCACCGAAATACCTCCTGCCGGCATTGCAGCGGATAGGAGAAGACTTTGCGTCGTGCTTTTCGGGCACCGTCCCTCTCGTGAAATCCATGGTGCGTGAGCGCAAGACGCCAGGCTTCACGCAGTTTTCCATCCTCTTCCACGCCGTCTGCGCCATCGCTTTGCCGTAATAGTCGTAGCGCTGCTAACCAAAGAGTTTCTCAACATCTTTACCGCCCCAGGGTTTAGTGCCTCCGGCCATCACATCATCTGGCAGGCAGCACTGATGGAACTAACTCTCATCGTCATGGTTACTTTGTGGTGAGCGCCGCGGTCACACTATTGAGGCGCGGGGCCTACGGCATCGACAATGAGCGCAATATCACCCTCGGAGTAGTCGGCATGAGCTGTAAGTCTTAGCAAAGCCTGTCCGAGCGGTACCGACGGATAGCGGATCGGAGAAACAATTACTCCCCTTTCAGCCGCCTGTGCCGCACGTTCCATAGCTGCGTTCTCAGCGCCTACCGGCAAGACGATAATAGGCGCGGGTGAGTCCACCACTTTCCATCCGTTCGCCCGCAGACGCTGCCGAAGGTTGTGTACGACGCGGGCAAGCCGTTGCACTCGCGAAGGAACGAGAGCTAACGCCGCGCTAATAGCAGCCGCTTGCGATGGCGGCATGGACGTTGAGAAGATATAGCTACGGCAGCGTTGGCGGCATAGCTCGATAAGTGGCTCACTGCCCGCGACGAAAGCGCCCGCCACCCCTAAGGCTTTGCTCGCGGTACCGATATAGATATCCGGCAAGGGCAAATCGAAATGCTCACAAACGCCGCGTCCATTTCTGCCAAGTGTGCCGATCCCGTGCGCATCATCGATCATCAACCAGGCGTTGTAATCCTGAGCAAGTTCCTGAAGCGCATGGAGATTCGCAAGCTCGCCGGACATGGAAAATACGCCGTCACTCACAATCAATCGGCGCTCCGATGCATCGGCAGCAAGCTGCTCTTCTAAGGTTTTCACGTCGAGGTGCGGATAAACAGATGACCGGACCCTTTGGTAGCTCGACTTGGCCAGCCGGATGCCGTCGATGATGCTCGCATGATTATCAGCGTCAGAGAAAATAGAAAGTCTCTCGCCACAATCTCGCGCAGCTGCAGCAAGCGCAGGGATTACTCCCATGTTGGCGTGGTAACCCGAACCGAACACGAGCGCTGCTGGCGCACCGACAAACCCAGCCAGATCACGCTCGAGCGCGACGTGATAGTCACTCGTACCCGTAGTAAGACGCGATCCTCCTGACCCCACCCCGGCACGCAGCGTTGCTTCGTGGGCCGCGTCGGCAAGCGCGCGATTCGTCCCGAGCCCCAGGTAATCAGACGATCCCGCAAGCAGCGTTTCACGTCCATCGACCACGGTGCGCGGACTTTGACTACCGCTAATGACCCTTTCGGTTCTTTCCAGACTACGCTCACACCACGAAGCATTGGAACTGAATGCCCAGTCTTCCAGGCTCATTGCCAAGAACCTTCCACAAGGACAGGCTTTTCACGCAGCCACTGCTCTGTCTCCGGAAGTGCACTAAGTGCGCCTGAATAGAACAAGACACGTCCACCTTGTTTCCCGCCTTCAGCCTTGACGTTGCGCAAAGCCGTATAGGAACCTTCGACCGCGACATAACCGGTGGTGTAGCTCGGGTCATCGGAAATACAGACTTCCGCGACAATGCCCGGCGCAGCAAGAGCCTTGGATGCTAAAGCAACGGCATCAGCCCGATGGTTCTTCGACTCTGCATGAGGGGAATCAGCCCAATCAAATGTTCCCACCCGAACACCACGTTGCCCATGAGTGTCTAGACGCTCACCGGTTTCAGCGCAGACGATGCTCGCACCGCGCATATCGCGGGTGCGGTACAGAAGCTCGATACCTCGGCGGGCTGCGCTCTCGGAAACTCGGTTGTCCTTAGCGAGCACGTCCATCATCACCGTTTGTGCAGACTCCGGGTTCTCACAGTCCCGTGTACTAACCTTCAAGGCACTTACATGAGCAATGTCACTTACTGCAACCACCCTCGTAGCAATGTTGATGGAATCCGGCACGCCCTTCTCGTGCCGCAACGCACGAGTGGCAAGCTCTGAGCTCACGCGAGGAACAAGGTGTGGTTCCACGATGCGTTCAGCACCCGAGATATGCCTGCCCTCAAGGCTTGCACGCATCTTAATGCTCATCAGCACAGTCAAGGTTTCTGCCATACAGGTATCGTAGCCCAGCATCTTGAACACCGTTCAATAATTATCAAAACAGGGTTAATCCCCTCTCCTAGTTCCGCTTGGAAACGCCATTACCGATTCCAAGTGACAGTGCGACTTCCACGTGACACTAAGAACCCCACGTACCTTCCAACCACATATGTGGTCGGGGCTCGTGGGGGTTGCTTAGTGCAGTGTGTTGGGATTTCCCCTACTGCTGTGGTGCGGTGCCCAGGGTGTCCTCCATGCAGGCCTGCTGCTGGGCAGGGTCCTGCATGTTCAGGCACTTGTCGGCGCCAGTGTCACCGAGGATCTTCACGCCGAAGGCCATGATGGCGATGGTGCCGGCCAAGGCGAAGATAGAGGTAACCAGGCCGACGACGGACATCCAGGTGCGGCGCAGCTCCTTCGGGCGCTTGCGGCCGACAACCAGCGCGATGATGGAGACGATGATGCCGATTGGGCCAAGCAGCAGCGGCGGAACAATCAGCAGCAGGGACAGCAGCGCGATGATGCCGATGACCATCGCCCAGATAGCAACTGCGTTCTTCTTTGCCGGCTGGCTGTCGACACCAGCGTAGGCCGGGTAGTCGGCGCCAGCGGCGGTTGCGTTCGTGCCGTAAGCATCGTAGGAGGCGTGGTCGTGAGCGGTGTTGTCTACGCCGTAGTTGTTTGCGTCGTGGGTGTGCTCCTCGTTGGCCTTGGAGGTTGCCTCACCGTAGAAGGGCAGCTTGCCGGTGCTGTCGCTGCTAAATGGGTTATTCGCGTTGTCCGGGTTCTCTGGGTTGTTCGGGGTGGTCATGTGGTTGGCCTCCTTGAGGCAGCCCAAATTGCGTGCTCTTTATCGAATATGTGCGTCTAATAACTTATGCGTTTGTAATCGCTTTCGGCCAGGTTACTTACGGAACCTGTGAAATCACTGGCAACTACCGAGTGGCCGAGTTTGTGGGCGGTCGGGCCGCGGCAAGTCTTGCGCACCTCCACATGGATGGTGCCATGGGTGGACAGATGCGATATTCGGCGTTTGGGAAACGCCTAGTTTGAGTAGAACCGTTCAAGGAATCTTCCATGCAGGCTTGCTTTTGCGCTGGGTCCTCGATGGTCGCGCACATTTCAGGGTCAGGCGTCATCGTCCAACCAATGTGCGTATACAAGTAAATTAAGAAAGCAACGGACAAGATTAAAGCGATAATTGAGGTAATCAAGCCGGCGATGGACATCCAGGCGCGGCGCAGCTCTTTTGGTCGCTTCTTGCCTTTTAGCAATGCGATGATGGAGACGATGATGCCAATCGGCCCCAGCAGCAGCGGTGGAACAACTAGGAGCAAAGACACCAGCGCAATGATGCCGATAACGAGAGCCCACACCGCAATCACGCTTTTCTTTTCGGCCGGGGAATAGCCGTATCCGTCACCGCCACCGGCAAAGGCCGGGTATACCGCGCCTTCGGTACTGTCGGGATTCCTTCCGTTGCTCGGGGTGTGAGGATCGTTCGGGGTGGTCATACGATTGGCCTCCTTGAGTGCAGCCCAAAAGCCTTAATCGTGTTATTGCTAATCGTTCTATTGCTTTTAACTACGTTACCCACGCTGGCTGCGCATTGTACGGCGATCGCTTTCTGGTAGAGCGCAGAAAAGGCCGGGCTGGGTGCACTCCGCGCTAGGAGCGCACCGGGCTAGGAATGCACCGCACGAAAGGTACTGGAGTACTGTCCCAATCCGGCCTTGCTTGACCTTGACTTTGACCATGACCGTCTACCACGTCGCGACACCTACCACTTGCGCAGGTATTCTATGCGCTCGCGTAGCTGGTCGGCGTTGCACAGCGCGGTGGGCGGTCCACCGCAGGCCTTACGGACCTCGGTGTGAATCGCACCGTGCGGGCGCCCTGAGCGCTGCGCGGCAATGGAAACCACCGTGTTGAGCTCCTTGCGCAGCTGGCCTAGCTCATCGACGACTCCGGTATCGCTTGACTCAGCTTCCACAGCCTTTTTCCGCGAGGCCGGGGCATAGTCCATGCCATAGAGCTTGCGACGGTGAGCCTCCTCGGCCTCAGCCGCGCGCCGCGCCTTTTCCTCCGCCTCGCGGCGGTCCATTTCCTCAGATTGCTTCTTGCGCAGCAGGTCCTTGACTTGTTCCGCATCGAGCAATCCGGGAATACCAAGGAAATCGGCTTCTTCATCCGTGGTCATGTCCCCAGTGTTGAACTGAGAACCGTTATAAAGCAGGCCCGAGAACTCTGCCTCGGCACCAAGCGACTCATAAGACTTCTCCAGCATGTCCGGTTCGGTCTTCTTCTGATTCGCTTGCTCTAGCAGCTCATCGTCCCAGCCCTCCTTGTCCGGCTTTTCCTCACCCAAAACGTGATCGCGGGACTTTTCCATATTTTCGGCCAAGCCCAGCAAGACAGGCACCGAGGGAAGGAAAACGGACGCCGTCTCCCCCGGCATGCGCGAGCGCACAAAACGGCCAATGGCTTGGGCGAAAAATAGTGGGGTCGATGCGGACGTCGCATACACGCCCACTGCTAGGCGCGGGACGTCCACTCCCTCAGACACCATGCGCACCGCCACCATCCACTCATCGGTGGACTCAGAAAATTCCTGAATGCGGTCCGAGGAGCCGGGATCATCAGACAAAATCACCGACACCGGAGTATTGGACAGCTGTTTGAGGATCTTGGCGTACGCGCGTGCGGTCGTCGTATCCGATGCCAACACGAGGCCACCGGCATCCGGCATATTGCGCCGCATTTGCATGAGCCGGGTATGCGCTGCCTGCAGAACTGCAGGGATCCATTCGCCCTTGGGGTCCAACGCGGTGCGCCACGCACGGGCGGTTTGCTCCGCATTCATAATGTCACCCAAGCGCGCGGCATGTTCCTCGCCAGCCGAATCCCGCCAGCGGGCCTCGCCGGAGTAAGAGAGGAAGACAACGGGGCGCACGACGCCGTCGGCAAGCGCATCGCCATAGCCATAGGTATGGTCCGAGCGGGATACCTTGTGCCCCTCCCCATCGTCTACATACTGAACAAATGGGATGGGCGAGTCATCGGAACGGAACGGAGTACCCGTCAGCGCCAAGCGATGGTTAACGTCGTCATATGCTTCCTTGACACCATCACCCCAGCTCTTGGCATCACCGGCGTGGTGAATCTCATCCAGGATCACCAAAGTGCGCCGAGCAGAAGCCACCGCGCGGTGCTTAAAGGGGTGCATTCCTACCTGCGCATAGGTCACCACAATGCCATCCATCGAAGGATTGACCGCGGAAGAATTGCTAAACGCAGGATCCAACGCTAAACCTACTCGCGCGGCAGCGCTAGACCACTGGGTCTTGAGGTGTTCGGTAGGCACCACCACGATAACGCGTTCGACCGTGCGGTCTTCCATAAGCTCGGTTGCGATGCGCAGCGCGAAGGTAGTTTTGCCGGCGCCCGGAGTCGCCACCGCCATAAAATCCTGCGGCTTAGTGGCGAGGAATTTATCAAGGGCGGATTGCTGCCAAGCGCGAAGGTTAGTCTTTTTAAAAGTCCTCACTTGCGGCGCAGACCCTTATACACACGCTCACAATCGGGGCATACCGGAGAACCCGGCTTTGCCTGCTTGGTCACCGGGAAGGTCTCGCCGCATAGGGCAACGACATACTTGCCGTTGACCGCGGAATCGAGGATGTGATCCTTTTTGACGTAATGGAAGAACTTCGGCGTGTCATTATCCGTCGTCGAAGTGTCTTCACGAATATCTGGCCGTTCAATTGTCTTCGTAGTCGTAGTCACGCCCTCTATTTTGCCGCATCGGCATCGAACTTTGCGAGTCATGCGTCTACCCTTGGAGAACATGGACACCTCATGCACGCCAGCCACTGCGCCCCTTTCCCCATATCGAGGGATGACTACCGCGCGCGAGGGGAGCCGAGTTTAGGTTGTTTGGCAAAAAAGAGCGCTACCTCATCACAGATGCCAAGCTCACGCCTGGCCAGGACCGTAAGCGCCGCGAAATTCAGTACGGAATCTTCCAGTTCTTGCGCGTTCCTTCCTTGCTCATCGCCGGCTTTTTCCTCTATATGCATTGGTGGCTGCTAGCCGCAATCGTTGTGGGCGTGACTTTTCCCCTCCCGTGGATCGCCGTGGTAATTGGGAACGGCCGAGGAGAAAAGAAGGATAAGCGCGAAAAGAACGTGTACAAGCCAGCCATGAACCGGCAGCTTTATAGCCAAGCCCACGCCCCACAGGTATCCGGCGGCACCGCCCGGCCCATTGAGGCACACCACGACATCATCGATCACGAAGAAGAGTAAAGGATTCCTGCCCACATGACGACCGCTTTTGGCCCCGACTTTGATGCCCCCGCGCTAGCCAAGCTGGCCCCTGAGCTTTCCGACGTCTTTACCGCCGCCGGTTTTACTACCGATGGCGTGGCCGGGTACCTAGGGCCGGAGGTTACTGAAGCCCTATTCCGCGGCGAGCCGGCACCTGTTTCGCTAGCCGCGCACAGCGAATCTCAGATGGACTTGTTGATCCGCTTTTTCCTCCTGCACGAGCACCTGCCTGCCACGCTTTTGGGTGAGGCCGTAGGAGCGCGCCTGGCTACCCAGTTGCTGGATGCCAAGGTTGCGCTTGCCGACGCCCACGGCATGGCCTACATTGCCCTCGACATCCGCCCCCACACCATCGTGGGCGCTAACCGGCTCATCTTCTCCGACGTCGATGCCTCCCTCGTGGATCACGTACCCGGCCCTGACCATGTGCTGGGAGTAGGCGCGGCGAGTCTCTCTTTGCTGCAGTCCACGCCAGTAAGTCCAGTCAGCAGCGTTCTCGATCTGGGCACCGGCTCGGGTGTTCAATTGCTGGGGCAAATCGAATGCGCAGAAAAAATCACCGCGACCGATGTGCATGAGCGTGCCTTGGATTTGGCCACGGCCACCATCGCGGCCGCTGGTGAGGGCGACAAAGTGGAATTGCTCCCTGGGTCATGGTTTGAGCCCGTAGCTGGTCGCCGCTTTGACCGTCTAGTAGCTAACCCGCCTTTTGTTGTAGGCCTTCCCGAAGTGGGCCACGTCTACCGCGATTCCGGATTAAACCTCGACGGAGCCAGTGAATTGGTTGCCTCTCAAGCCACCGATCACCTGACGCCCGGCGGAACCGCTCACCTTCTGGCTGCATGGGTACACACCAGTGGCGAAACATGGCAGCAACGCGTTGCTTCCTGGTTGCCGGATAAAGGGATCGCCGCCTGGGTCATTCAGCGCGACGTTGCCGATCCCGCACTTTATGTGTCCACCTGGCTCGAAGATGAATCCCTCGATATTCGCTCCCCTGAGGGGCAAGAGCGCTCTCGCGCCTGGCTCGAACATTTCCAGGAACACGAAGTAAACGGCATTGGTTTTGGTTTCGTAGCTATTCAACGCATCGGTGACGATGAGCCTGCAGATATCTTGGCCGAAGAAATGCCGCAGGCCTTCAGCGATCCGCTTGGCCCCGAAGTGGAAGAATACTTTGCCCGTGTGGCGTGGCTGCGCGATCTTGTGCCGGGAGAACTGCAGGGAAAGCACTTCCAAGTAAGGCCCGGCTTGGCACGCGAAGATATCAGCACCCCAGATGAAGATTTGGGACAGGGATTCACCCGCGCCGCCTTGCGCCTAACCCGCACAGACGGCCCGCGTTGGAGCCACGAGGTAGATGAACACATTGCCGCAATTGTCGCTGGTCTCAACCCACAGGGTCTGAACCTAGAAGAGACAATTGGGCTGTATGCGGCGGCGCACGGATTCGATGAGGAAGAACTCACCGCCGCTGCCCTCCCTGCAGTCATCGATATGGTCCGCCACGGTCTGCTTATCCCAGCAGATCTCCTCTTGGACACCGGTTCAACGAACCTTAGCTGATACCGCATTTTCAACCCACTGGATAGATAAGGAGAAGTAAGCGGTGCGCGCAGTTTTGACTCGAGTTTCAGAGGCCACAGTAACCGTCGATGGAGAGACCGTCGGGGCCATTGATTGTCCCGATACCGGCGGTCTTCTCGCGCTCGTCGGCGTCTCGCGCGAGGATATGGATGATTGGCAGCCTCGAGCAGAGAAAATGGCGCGCAAAATTGCAGAACTGCGCATTCTTGACGGCGAGGTCTCGGTGCTCGATGCCGCAGCTCCGGTACTAGTAGTGAGCCAATTTACTTTGTATGGTCGCACTGCCAAGGGGCGACGCCCTTCATGGGCGGATGCCGCGCCAGGTCCGGAAGCTGAGCCGGTTGTTTCAACGATTATCAACCACCTCAAGGAACGCGGCGTGTCAGTAGAAACAGGCCAATTCGGGGCTAAAATGCGCGTCTCTTCTGTAAATGAAGGCCCTTTCACCGTTTTAGTTGAGACGTAATTTGCGCGCCCTTCTCCCGCCCCAACGATCCTCAAAACGTATTAAGCAGGACTTTCATTAGAGCACTTGTGACTGGTGCCACTCTCGGTGAAATTATATGGAACAAGCCATAAAGAACGGCAGATTGCAAATTTTTCGAGAGTGATAAATGCCCTACCTGTAGTGCAATAATTTATTATCATCCTGCAAGTTTCTGTTCTATACTGAAGGCACAGCGAAGCAAAAGGGCTGGACAAGCAGGATGAGAGAACTTTTCTCAAGGTCCTACTAACGCAAAGTTGAATGAGAATTTTTTTTCTCAGTCACGGTTGCAGAAGCCCAAACGCTTCGGCCGACCAACTAGATGTAGGAAAGAAAATGTCCCACTCACTCAAGCGGCGCAATTCAGCCCAGCACCCAGAAAACAGGGCAGAAATGCCCGAAACCCCCAAGACAGCCGCACCGGCTCCTGGCATCGACACCCCCTTCGATGGCCAGAAGGGCGCACCGAAGTGGAATAAGGAAGACACCGTATGGATGCTCTCCCTGTTCGGCACCGCCATCGGCGCCGGTGTCCTCTTCCTCCCCATCAACGCCGGTATCGGCGGTATCATCCCGCTGCTCATCATGACGGTCGTAGCACTGCCTATGACCTACTGGGCTCACCGCGGAATGACCCGCTTGGTACTGTCCAGCTCCAAGCCAGACGGTGACCTCACGGACGTCGTCGAAGAGCACTTTGGCAAGAAGGCCGGTGTTCTCATGAACATCCTGTACTTCCTGTCGGTCTACCCCATCCTGCTGGTTTACTCAGTCACCATCACCAACACGGTCAACTCCTTCCTGGAGCACCAGCTCGGCGTTACCCCGCCGCACCGCTGGCTAACCTCTCTCTTGCTCGTTGGTGGACTCATCTTGATTGTCCGCATGGGCAAGGACGTCGTGGTTCACGTCATGTCCTACCTGGTATACCCGTTCATCGGCATCCTGGTTCTCCTTTCCCTTTACCTCATCCCGAAGTGGAACACCGCACTCTTCGATTCCTTTGACCTAAACGTTGCTCGCGAAGCCTCTGGTCACGGCATGGGCGTTACCCTGATGCTCTTGGTTCCGGTTATGGTCTTCTCCTTCAACCACTCCCCGATGATTTCTTCCTTCGCCGTTGACCGCCGCCAGACCTACGGCAAGTTCGCAGAAGCCAAGTCCCGCAAGACCCTGCTCCGCGCTGAGATCCTCATGGTCGTCGTGGTTATGTTCTTCGTCTTCTCCTGCGCCCTGAGCCTCTCCCCGGCTGATATGGCAGAAGCTAAGGCACAAAACATCACCATCTTGTCCTACCTGGCCAACCACTTCGATACCCCACTTATCCAGTGGATTGCTCCTATCATCGCCATGATTGCAGTTGCTAAGTCCTTCCTTGGCCACTACCTCGGCGCAGCCGAAGGCTTCGAGGGTCTCATCGTCAAGGGCAGCAAGAACGCAAGCAAGGATGACGCACAGTCGGCTCACAAGCTCGACACCATCACCCTCATCTTCATGCTGGTTACCGCTTGGCTCGTCGCTTGGGCTGACCCGTCCATCCTGGGCATGATTGAAACCCTGTGTGGTCCAACGATTGCCATCATGCTCTTCATCATCCCGATGGTCGCTATCCACAAGGTTCCTGCTCTCCAGCGCTACAAGGGCAAGGCTTCCAACTACTTCGTCTTCTTCATGGGCCTCGTCGCCCTAGCAACCATCATCTACTCCATCGTCCACGCCTTCTAAGCACCGCCGTAGACGAGAAATTCGCAGAGGATTCAAGGAAAGAACAATGTTCATCAGCATCTTCGATATGTTCAAGATTGGTATCGGCCCCTCAAGCTCACACACCCTAGGGCCAATGAAGGCCGGCAAGGCTTTCGTAGACGAGCTCAAGGAAAAAGACCTCTTTGACAAGGTCACTCGAGTGCAGGCAAATGTCTACGGTTCCCTCTCCCTCACGGGTATCGGCCACTCCACCGACAAGGCCATCCTCCTCGGCTTGGCCGGTGAAGAGCCAGAGACCGTTGATATCGACGGCATCTCCGAATTCATGAAGAACGTCCGCAGCAGCGAGAAGCTCATGCTGGGCGGCACCCACGAGGTAGAATTCCCCAAGGACGGCGGCTTCTTCTTCCACGACGAATACCTCCCGATGCACGAAAATGGTATGTGTCTTATCGCCTTCGCCGGCGAAGAAAACATCCTGCACAAGACCTACTACTCGGTCGGCGGCGGTTTCATCGTCAAGCAGGAAGACTTTGCAAAGCGGCAGGACGTCAAGGTTGATATCCCCTTCCCATATGCCAGCGCTGCAGAAATGCTCGAACTGTGCGAAAAGAACGATATGACCCTCCCCGAGCTGGGCTTGGCCAACGAATTGGCACTGCGCTCTGAAAATGAGGTCAATGAGCACCTGCGCAAGGTTCGCGATGTCATGTACACCGGCATCAAGCGCGGTTCCTCCACCGATGGTCCGCTGCCTGGTTCCCTGCTCGTTCCGCGTCGCGCGGCTGCCCTTAAGCGTCGTCTTGAGCAGTCCGAACCGCACGATGGTTTGAACATCCTCAGCTGGGTAAACATGTTTGCACTGGCTATCTCCGAAGAGAATGCAGCCTGCGGCCGCGTTGTTACCGCTCCTACGAACGGCGCCTGTGGTGTCGTCCCCGCAGTCCTGGCTTACTACGACAAGTTTGTCGAGCCAGTTACCACGGAGATGTTCGCTGACTACATCTTCGCCTGCAACCAGATTGCTTCCCTGTACAAGATGAACGCTTCCATCTCTGGCGCTGAGGTCGGCTGCCAAGGTGAAGTTGGTGTGGCGTGCTCCATGGCTGCCGGCGGACTCGCCCAGCTCATGGGCGCTACCCCAGAGCAGGTATGCATCGCAGCTGAGATTGGCATGGAACACAAGCTTGGCTTGACCTGTGACCCAGTCCTCGGACAGGTTCAGGTACCCTGCATTGAGCGTAACGCCGTTGCTGCGGTCGACTCCATCACCAGTGCTCGCATGGCGCTAGAGCGTGAGAGCAAGCCGTGTGTTTCTTTGGACGAAGTCATCTGGACCATGTACAAGACTGGTAAGGATATGAATGCCAAGTACAGGGAGACCTCACAAGGTGGTCTGGCCCTAGCAGTTCACCCACCAGTCCCGGTGTGTGGATAAAGAACACCCTGTAATGAAGCGATGAGCCGGGTGAGCACAGCGCTAAGCCGCTAGTGTTCACCCGGCTTTCTTCGGACTATTCCCTTTCTTCCACCGAGTCGCTTCCATGTGGTACCTTCGCTATAACCTGACAGGAATTAAAGGACATGCTTCAGCTAATGAATTTTCCTAGCGGCAGTGCCTCCGAAGAAAACTTCCTCGAGCAGTATATTCCCCTCGTCGAATTCCTCGGTAAGGCAATGGGCCCCAACACCGAAATCGTCCTCCACGATCTCGACGTTCCCGATAAATCCATCATGGCCATCGCCAATGGGCACATCTCCGGCCGGCAACTTGGCGGCCCGGTGACCGACTTCGCTCTATGGTTTATGAAACAGGGCGATGCCGCAGCAATCCCCATGATGACCGGCTACCGCGCCGTCAATGCGGAAGGCAAGATTTGCCGCTCCTCTAGCTACTTCATCCGAGACGACTCCGGGCATATGCGCGGCATGCTGTGCATCAATGTTGATGTATCCGAATTAGTACACATTCGCGATGCGGCCGCAGCACTCATCGGCAAGGCCGATGATCCCGCATTCGATAAGTCAAAGGCTTTCGGCGGCTACCCAGGTGAAACTGAGCTACCCAACCGCCCCGTTGCAGTACCAGACCCAGTTCCAGATAAGGAACCGGTAGAGGAAGAAGCGGACAAGGAAGGAGTCAGCGAGTCTTTGCGTTCCAACGTGGAACACCTTCTGGACTCAATGTTGGACTCCGCCATTTCTAACCAAAACACCCCTGCCCCTCGCATGCAGCGCGAGGAGCGCCTCGAGGTGGTCTCAGATTTGGAGGATGCGGGATTCTTCCTTCTTAAGGGAGGAATTGCCGCAGCGGCAGAGCGGCTAGGTGTTTCCGAACCCACCATTTACCGCTATCTCGTACAGGTACGCGGATAGTACTCCTACGTACCTGCCCCATCGCAGAGCGCGGCGTTCTCCGTGGCACATCTCCCCCGAAAAGGTGGAGTCGTACCACGGGGAACGCCGCGTTTTATCAATTCTTTCCACATTGGGAACTAAATCTCTAAAGACTCCGTTGTACCTTGTGAAACCGGCGACAAATTCAGGAGGCTTCACTATGACGAAGACATCTGCCACCACCGCCAAGGGCGCTTCAGCTGCCACTACTAATGAAGAACAGGAAGTAGATCGCGGATCTCGCCGCAACCAAACCAACGACAACCCCTCTGCCGACCTCGTTCGTGTTTATCTCAACGGCATTGGCAAGACCGCATTGCTCAGCGCGGAAGATGAGGTAGAACTCGCTCAGGCCATCGAAGTTGGACTGTACGCGGAGTACAAGCTCAATAACGCTGAAAAGCTCACCCGTGCAGAAAAGCGTGACCTTAAAATCCTCGCCCGCGAAGGCAAAAAGGCACGCTCCCACCTGCTTGAAGCCAACCTGCGCCTCGTGGTCTCGCTGGCAAAGCGCTACACCGGCCGCGGTATGCCACTGCTGGATCTCATCCAGGAGGGAAACCTCGGCCTCATCCGCGCGATGGAAAAGTTCGATTACGCCAAGGGCTTTAAATTCTCCACCTATGCCACGTGGTGGATCCGCCAGGCAATTACCCGCGGCATGGCTGACCAGTCTCGCACCATTCGCCTCCCAGTCCACTTGGTAGAACAGGTCAACAAGCTGTCCCGCATTAAGCGCGAGATGTATCAATCCCTGGGCCGTGAAGCTACCAATGAAGAGCTTTCGGAGGAATCAGGCATTGACGAAAACAAGATTGAGATGCTGCTGCGCCAGTCGCGCGACCCAGTCTCTCTCGATATGCCGGTAGGTACCGATGAAGAAGCTCCTTTGGGTGACTTCATTGAAGACGCCGAAGCTACCGATGCAGAAACCGCGGTCGTAGCCTCCATGCGCCATTCCGATATTCGCGGAGTGATTGACACCTTGGAAAAGCGCGAGCAGGACGTAATTCGTCTGCGCTACGGCCTCGATGATGGTGTTCCGCGCACCTTGGATCAGATTGGTCGCCGCTTCGGTCTTTCGCGCGAACGTGTACGCCAAATTGAGCGCGAAGTTATGGCAAAGCTGCGCGATGGCAACCGCGCCGATCGCCTGCGCGAGTACGCTCTTTAATCTGGGCTGGCAGCGCTCCGCGCCCAGTCCCCCTCCCCGAGTCCATTCGGCACAATACTGCCACGGGCTCGGGGTTTGGCGTTAGAAAGGCAGCGGCTTAGTTCGACGCGGCGAGCAAGGGCTTAGGTAGGCTAATCTGGACTGCAGAGTCTAGAAAGCGCTTTCCCGTCCTTGGTCGGGAGATTAGCCGCGAAACTGTATTCACACAGAAAGGTATGCCCACGTGAGGGACCTAGTTGATACAACGGAGATGTATCTACGCACCATCTACGAGCTAGAGGAAGAAGGTATTACTCCCCTTCGCGCCCGCATCGCGGAGCGTTTGGAGCAGTCTGGGCCTACGGTTTCTCAAACTGTAGCTCGCATGGAACGCGACGGCCTTTTGCACGTGCGTACCGACCGCAGTTTGGATCTCACGGACAAGGGCCGCGACCTGGCTACCGCAGTCATGCGCAAGCACCGTTTGGCAGAGCGTTTGCTTACCGACGTCCTCGGGCTCGACATCGCAAAAGTTCACGACGAGGCCTGCCGTTGGGAGCATGTGATGAGCGAAGAAGTAGAAAAACGCATGGTCGCGGTTCTCGATGATCCAACCCGGTCACCATTCGGCAACCCTATCCCGGCGCTGTCTGCACTGGGCTTCGATGCTCCGCAGCCGGACCAGGGCACCCGCGCAGTCGATCTCCCCAATGGTGAGGAGGTCTCCGCCACCGTCATCCAGGTCAATGAGATTTTGCAGGTTGATGATGGCACCTTCCAGGAACTCACCGCTGCCGGAATCCGCGTGGGAGCAAAGGTATCGGTAGTCAATAACAGCGGCACGATTACGTTGTCGACACCGGATGGCGGCAGCGTCGTGCTTTCCGACGACTTGGCGCACGCAGTGCGCGTGGAGGTATAACCATGAAACTTCTTGTCACCGGTGGCGCCGGCTATGTCGGCAGCGTGTGCGCCGCTGTATTGGTCGAACAAGGCCATGATGTAACCATCATTGACAATTTCTCCACCGGAAACCGCGAAGCCGTTCCAGAAACAGCCCGCGTCGTCGAGGGCGACGTGGCGGATAAGGCCGCCGAGGTCCTGGGAGAAGGTGGTTTCGAGGGTGTCATCCACTTCGCGGCGCGCTCGTTGGTGGGCGAATCCGTGGAAAAGCCCGATGAGTATTGGCAGCACAATGTCGTTACTACCCTGACGCTGCTCAATGCCATGCGGGATAACGAGGTCAAAAATCTCGTCTTCTCCTCCACCGCTGCAACCTACGGTGAGCCGGACCAAGTGCCGATTACAGAGGATATGCCAACCCAGCCCACCAATCCCTATGGTGCAACCAAGCTTGCCATCGACTACATGATCACCTCTTTCGCCCACGCCTATGGATTGGGGGCGACCTCCCTGCGCTACTTCAATGTGGCTGGAGCCTACAGAAACATCGGTGAGAACCGCGAGGTAGAAACCCACCTCATCCCCATCGTGTTGCAGGTGGCCTTGGGCCACCGCGATAAGATCTTCATGTTCGGTGATGACTGGGATACCGCAGACGGCACCCCAGTGCGTGACTATATCCATATCCGTGATCTGGCCGATGCCCATGTGCTTGCTCTCGAATCCAATGAATCTGGTAGTCACCGCATTTACAACCTGGGTTCTGGTGATGGCTACTCCGTCAAGCAGGTCATTGAGATGTGCCGCAAGGTCACCGGCCACGACATTCCTGCTGAGGTGGCTCCGCGCCGCGCAGGCGACCCCGCCACCCTCATCGCTTCCTCAGAGAAGATCAAGCGGGAGCTCGGATGGAACCCCACCCGCACGGATCTGGAAACGATCGTTACCGATGCATGGAATTTCACCCGCCAGCTAGGCGATAAGGCACATTCAGCGAAGCGGGCCTAGCCTCCGAAGCTACTTTGCGGGGCATCGGCGCCAAGCCCCGCCGCGTCGCGGGCTAGCTCACAGCCATGGCAGAGGCTCGTGACCAACCGCCTTCCCATGCCGCTGCGATACCCCTGCGCTATGAGGCGCCCCAAATTATGATGGGGCGCCTCTTCTACTAGTACAGAAAGCGCCGGACCCGCATAAATTCCGAATTCATGGGATACCTGGCTAGCTGCGTATAAGGCTAGGGCGTTATAGCGGATGGACCCCTGGAATGTACGTGCCACCGCTAGGAGGAGGTCCCCTGCTTCCCGCGGCGCAGACACCAGCTCTGTGATGACCAGGTCACGGGTCCACGTGGTAGACATCCACATGGCTGCTGCACACAGCAATTCCTCATTTTCCAAAGTCTCCTCCAGCGATTCCACCTCACTGAGCACGAAGCGGACATCAGCGATAAGGCGCTTGACCACCTGCACTGGATCTGAAGTTTGGTAACCGCGCCCGGCGCGCAGTTGGCGGGCGATTTCTCTGCAGCATCGCTCCATTGCGCTAATTTCTTCTTTCCCAAAGTATGGGTTGTGGTCCTTAAAACGCTGAACCAAGTCATTGCGGCTGAGTTCAGGAAGCATGCCATTATTCACGCACTCACGCATGGAGTGGCTCGTCGATATGGCGGGAATGGTTCCTTCCACCCAATTCTGCAGCGGGCCCTCGCCGTCCTCGGACGCGTGACCAAAAATGAGGTCGTAGGCGGTATCAGTAGATAGCTCTTCGGCCAGCCAACAGGCGTCAATGCCCACACCAGAGCGATCCTGAAAGCGGTAGAGGGAGTGCATGATATCCCATAGATCTTCTTCTTGGCGTTGAGAGAGAACGAAACCAAAGATGCTTTCGGGGTTGCCGCAGTGAAATGCATCCATCACTTCTTGCAAGGCGGCAGGGACATCGTTCAGATTGAGGCGAGCTACCGGCCCCATACTGAATCCGCGTGGGCTGGGCTGGATGGAAATGAGGATGACTGATTCGGAGGGGAAGAATCCGAGAATTCCTGGGATATTGGCGAGGATATCGCCGGGCGTACGAATGGGCTGAGTTGGTGTTGAGATGTTCATGGCCCCAGCTTCAGCCACGCGCGCAACCATGTATAGGACAAGCATCGAGAAGTGGTAAGAATCTGGGGATAGGCGGGGTGAGGGGGCGTCGGCAGGCGGCTTGTCCACACCCCGCCCGGGATTGCGCTGGCAATGTGCGGCGGTTTGGGGCACAATCAGTTATTTAACCTCCCAGTGCGCGCGGGAATACTGAGCCCGCCTGCGGCGTTGGGGTAGGTAAGAAAGCAAGGAGGTAACACAACATGCACGAAGAAGATCGCCGCATGTATGAGCTGGAGTATCCAGCCCCGGTGATTAGGGATGATTCCGGTGACGGACAAGGCCCCACCATGATTGTTGCCATGCACGGCTATGCAGACGCCGGCCAGGCCATCGAGGCTAGTGCGGACCACTTGAAGGCAGCTTTGGAAGGCCGCCAACTGGCCTCGTTTAACTCTGATGAGCTGATTGATTACCGCTCGCGCCGGCCAGCTGTCACCATCGATAAGGATCGGGCGCTAGAAATTGAATCGATGGACCTGGGTATCAAGGTCCTGCGCGATAATTCCGGCAAAACCTTCCTACTACTGTCTGGCCCAGAGCCCGACATGCGCTGGGAGGCTTTTACCACTGCTGTGGTCAAGCTGGTGGAAAAGTTCAATATCAATGACACCATCATGCTCTATGCCGCACCTATGCCAGTTCCGCACACCCGCCCCACGGTGGTCACTGCGCATGGCACTTCCTCCCGTCTGACTGAGCATATGTTGTCGATGGATTCCACCATGATGGTCCCAGGCTCTGCTGCACTGTATCTGGAAAAGGCACTGGCGGAGAAGCAGCGCACCGTAGCCGGATATACCGTCCACGTGCCGCATTATCTTGCGGCTTCGCCCTACCCGCAAGCCACTTTCCAGTTATTGAATTCGGTAGCTCGGGCTGCGCACCTCAATATTCCTTTGGGCAGCATCGAGGCTGATATTTCCCGCGTAGAAAACCAACTGGAAGAACAAGTTGGTGGCTCGGATGAGATAGAAAGCGTGGTTCAGCAACTCGAGCAGCAGTATGACGCCTATATGGAGCGCTACCGCAAAGAACACCCGCAGGCTATCATGCCCGGCGAGGAAGCCGTGCCTACCGGCGAGGAAATCAGCGAGGAATTCCAAGCCTTCTTGGCTTCTTTGGATAAGGAAGAAAGCCAGCAGATCATTAACTCTGACATAGATGACCGCGAAGATTCCGCCGATGGCGAGGGCTCTCAAGCCGATAACGGCAAGGATGATCCAGATTCCGCTCAGGGCGATAGCGACTTAGGTGACGATATCTAACTAACCCACCCTCATCACCGCTAAGGTGGTGGGGGTGAACTTATCTCAGCTGCTGCCAGATTTATCGGAAGTGCCCGAGTCCCTCGTAGATGAGGCAATCTGGGATACCTTTACCTCGTGGACCACCGGCCGGGGCATTAATTTGTATCCAGCGCAGGAGGAGGCCTCGCTGGGGATCTTGGCCGGCGATAATGTCATCCTCGCTACCCCGACTGGCTCCGGAAAGTCCATGGTGGCCAATGCCGCACACTTTATCGCCTTGGCCCGTGGCCAGCGCAGTTTTTATACGGCACCCATCAAGGCTCTAGTAAGTGAGAAGTTCTTTGCTCTCTGCGATATCTTTGGCGCGGAAAATGTGGGCATGATGACTGGTGACGCCACCGTCAACGGCAATGCCCCCATAATCGCCGCTACGGCTGAGATTGTGGCTAATATTGCGCTTCGCGATGGCGCCGAGGCCAATATCGACCAGGTGGTGATGGACGAGTTCCACTACTACTCCGAACCGGACCGCGGCTGGGCCTGGCAGGTGCCGCTGCTGGAATTGTCCAACGCGCAGTTCTTGCTTATGTCCGCCACCCTGGGCGATACCACATGGTTGGAAGAAGACCTTAGCCGTCGTACCGGCCGCGCTACCGACCTGGTTGCTGGTACCACGCGCCCCGTGCCGCTGGATTTTTCCTATGTCTTTAGTGCGGTACACGAGACCATCGAAGAGCTCTTGGCCGATAAGAAGGCCCCCATCTACGTAGTGCACTTTTCCCAGCGGGAGGCCGCCGAGCGCGCCCAGGCGCTCACCTCGCTTTCGGGGATAATCACCAAAGAAGAAAAAGAGGCCATTGCCCAGGAAATCGGCGGCTTCCGTTTCACCACTGCCTTTGGCAAGGATCTATCTAAGTTGCTGCGCAAGGGTATTGGCATCCACCACGCGGGTATGCTGCCCAAGTACCGCCGCCTAGTAGAGCGTTTGGCACAAAAGGGCCTGCTCAAGGTTATCTGCGGCACCGATACCTTGGGCGTGGGCATTAACGTGCCTATCCGTACCGTACTCATGACGGGGCTGGCTAAGTTCGATGGACAGCGCCAGCGCATTTTGAAATCGCGCGAATTTCACCAGATTGCTGGGCGTGCCGGCCGCGCCGGCTATGACACCGAGGGCACCGTGGTGGTCGAGGCCCCCGAGCACGAGATCGAAAACGCTAAGGAACGCCGCCGCATCGGTGATGACCCCAAGCGCTTGAAGAAGCTAAAGAAAAAGTCCGCTCGAGAGGGCGAGGTTTCGTGGTCCGAAAAGACCTTTGCGCGCCTTACTGAGGCTGAGCCTGAGCAGCTGACGTCTCAATTCCGCGTCTCTAACTCGATGCTGCTTAATGTATTGGCGCGGCATGGCAACGGCTATGAACACATGCGCCATCTGCTGCGGGACAATCACGATAATCGCAGCAAGCAGAATAAGGACATTCTCACAGCCCTCGACCTTTTCCGCGGGCTGGTGGATTCTGGCGTAGTGCAAAAATCCACCAAGGGCTTGGATATCTACGGCCGACCCTATCATTTGGTGCGAGAACTCCCCCGCGATTTCGCGCTTAACCAACCGCTGGGACCATTCGCCCTAGCCGCGCTCTCGCTGCTGGATCCGGAGGCGGACACTTATAACTTGGACGTTATTTCCGTATTCGAGTCCATCCTGGATGACCCGCGTCAGGTGCTCATCGCCCAGCAGAAACAGCGCCGTGGCGAGGAAATTGCCGCGCTGAAGGCGGATGGAGTGGACTACACCGATCGTATGAATATCGTGGAGGATATCACCTGGCCCAAACCGCTCGAGGAGCTTTTGGAGCAGGCCTACGATACTTTTGCGGAGACTAATGCCTGGGTCAAGGAATTTGAGTTGCGCCCCAAGTCCGTAGTCCGGGACATGCTCGAAAATGCAATGACCTTCTCGGACTTGGTGGCCACCTACGGCTTAGCCCGCTCCGAGGGCGTGATTTTGCGTTACTTGACCGATGCCTGGCGTACCCTCAAGCAATCCATCCCCGATGAGTACAACACCCCGGAGCTCGAGGACATCGTCATCTGGCTGGGTGAGCTTATCCGCCAGGTGGATTCCTCGCTTGTCGACGAATGGGCGCAGATGGCCGGCGAAGACTCCCCCATCGACCAAGACACTGTGGACCGCGAGCTTGCCTTCGGCGTGGAGGACCCCACCGCTCTTACGGCCAATCGCCGCGCCTTTACCATTATGGTGCGCAATTACATGTTCCGTTTGGTGCAGCTTTTCGCGCTAGAAAAAGAAGACCGCTTGGCGGAGCTGCTCGATTACCTGGACGAGGTGCCGGGCTTCGGCGCTATCCTAGATGATTACTTCGATGAGTATGATGACATCGATTCCGGCCCCGAGGCCCGCGGCCCGGAGTTTTTCCGCCTAGGCGATACTGACTCGCGTGCGTGGTCCGTGCGCCAGATCATCAAGGACCCAGACGGCGACCACGCCTACCAGTTCGTCGCTACGGTAGATCTCGATGCCTCCGATGAGGCTGGCGAAGTCCGACTGTCGGACCTGCGCGTGGAGTACTAGCCAGCCAAAACGACAAAGCCGCCCTAGCTGCCACGCCCCGAGTGAGGGGGACGTCGGCAAGCGCGAGGGCGGCTAAAGGCCGGCTATTTTAGCGTGCGGCCTCAATCTGGACAGCCTGTGCCACAGCCTGAACCACGGCAGCGACCTTGACGGCCTCCCAGACCTGCTCCTTGCTCAGACCAGCCTCGTTGAGCTCGTGAGCGTGAGCACCCAGGCAGTGCTCGCAGCCATTGATGGCGGAGACTGCGGTATTCCACAGCTCGAAGTTGGCCTTGTCCACGCCTGGCTTGGAGATGATGTTCATGCGCAGGCCAAACTTTACCTGTGCGTAGTCATCGCCCAACCAGCCCTTGGCGCGGTAAGCAACGTTATTCATCGCCATGACGGTGGCTGCGCCGTAGGCTGCCTCGATAGCCTCCTCGGAGAGGTGCTCTTTTGCTTCCTCAGCGATTTCTGCCAGCACGGTGTCATTGCGGGTTGCTGCGGCCGATGCCAGCAGGCAGCCCCACAGCTGCTCTTCGTCCAAGTCCTTGGAACGGGTCAGCGCACCGAGGTTGAGCTTCTGGTCCTTGGCGTACTCCGGCAGTGCAGACTTCAGATTATCAATAGACATAGCTTTTCTCCTTTTAGGTTTTGATAGGAATTTACTGCGCTGGATTTAAAAGGAAACCCCGCCACGAAAGCGGGGTTAACCTGCATCTCAGTGAGATTTAGAGCGCGGACTGAACGACGTCCATCTTGTTGATGTTCTTGGTGGGGTCGTTCTTCTCCCAGTTGCAAGCGCAGACCTCTTCGGACTGCAGGGCGTCGAGCACGCGCAGAACCTCGTCTACGTTTCGGCCGACAGCATCCGGGGTAACGGAGACGAACTGGATAACACCATCCGGGTCGATGATGAAGGTAGCGCGGTCAGCAACACCATCAGCGTTTTCTACGCCCAGTGCGCGGATGAGGTCGTGGCGCACGTCAGAGAACATTGGGAATGGAACTTCCTTCAGCTCCGGGTGGGTTGCGCGCCAGTTGAAGTGAGCGAACTCGTTATCGGTGGAGCCGCCGAGGATCTGGGTATCGCGGTCCTGGAACTCCTCGTCCAGCTTGCCAAAGGCAGCGATCTCGGTCGGGCAGACGAAGGTGAAGTCCTTCGGGTAGAAGAAGACGACCTTCCACTTGCCCTCGTACTTGTCCAGGGATACCTGCTCGAAGTAGTCCTCCGGCTGGTTAGCGTTGACGTCGTGCAGATCGCCACCGGTCAGGGCAGTGAGGTTGAACTCTGGGAACTTCTCGCCGACGGTCAAAATAGGCATAGTCTTCAACTCCTTTAGCAAAGGCTTTTCCTCTAAGTTTCCTGCCGCTTGGCGTACAAGCAGCGGGGCCGGACCGTGTCCGGCCCAACACGATCAGTTATACCATCTTTTCGGCTCGCGTCAATAGCAAATCCTATAGGTGAGTGTTAGAGTGATAGGCATGCATAATAAAGAGTATCGCCCTACACTTGCTCAGCTGCGTACCTTCGTCACCGTTGCGGAAAACAAGCACTTTGGTACCGCAGCCGCCAAGCTCGAAATTTCCCAGCCCTCCCTCTCCCAGGGCCTCGTTGCCCTCGAGCAGGGCTTGGGCCTGCAGCTTATTGAGCGCTCCACCCGCAAGGTCATCGTCACCTCGGCTGGTGAGACCCTCCTCCCCTACGCCAAGGCAACGCTTGAAGCAGCCGATACCTTCCTCGCCCACGCTCGCGGCGCCAACGGCACCCTTGCCGGCCCACTAACGATCGGCGTTATCCCCACCATCGCCCCCTACATCCTCCCCGATCTGCTCTCCATGCTTGCCGAGGCCTACCCGGATCTCCAGCCGCGCTTCGTCGAGGAGCAAACCCAACACCTCATCACCCGCCTGCGCAACGGCAACCTGGACCTAGCCATCATGGCCCTTCCTTCCGAGGCCACCGGCATGGTCGATAGCCCGCTCTACACCGAGAAATTCTCCATTGTCTGCCCGCCCGATCACCCCATCGCCGGCCGTGAGGACGTCGAGCTTGCGGAACTCAAGGACCTGGATTTGCTGCTGCTTGACGACGGCCACTGCTTGCGCGACCAGGTAGTCGACCTTTGCCGCCACGCCAATATCAACCCGGCCGAGGCCACCAATTCGGTCACCCGCGCCTCCTCCCTGACCACCATCATGCAGCTGGTCATGGGCGGGCTGGGCTGCACCCTCGTCCCAGAATCCGCCCTGGCAACCGAATGCCACGGCAAGGATGTAGCCGTAGCCCACTTCGCCCCCGACGTCACAGCCGAACGCGAGGTCGGCCTCGTATTCCGCTCCTCCGCTGCCCGCGCCGAGGAATTCCGCGAATTCGGCACGCTCATCACCGCCGCCTATAACAAGGCGATTGAGCGCTCCCGGCAGTAATCGTTCACGGCAAGCCCCACGGGGGCGTCGCCAAGCACACCAAAGGCCACCGCCCCTAACTGGAACGGTGGCCTTTAACTGTGGTGCGCTACGCCTGCGGGAGAGTATTGCGCCCCGCGCACTGGCGGAACATGTGCGCCTGTGCCAAGAGCGTAACCGGATACGCCACGATAAGGCCGATGCCCAAAAGCAAGAAGCCGGCAACAATGATGAAAAAGTTCAAAATGGCAAGCAGCAACATCTGGCCATAGTTGTCCTTGCCTGCCTTAAAGCCATTCTTTACTGCTTCGCCAACGCCATCGCCGTCAGCCGCAAACCACTGCATCAGTGAGAAAAGTGGTTGAATAAAGAAACTAATCACCAAAAGTACGCCCATGATGCCCATGACGCTTAATACTGCCGCAACTGCTTCTTCCTCCGTGAGATTCTCGGCGTCACCAAGCAGCCCAGTGACGGTTCCACCTACTACAGAGAATACAATGAACATCGACACCGCCCCGATGACGAGCATGATGACCAGCGGCTGCCACCAACGCACGTTCTTAAACAGGTAGCCCCAACCGGTGCGAGAGTCATCAATCTGGAAAAGCGCCAGGCGCATAACTACCAGCGACAAAACAAGGCTTAGGACAGTCGAAATGAGTTGAGAGACCAAAGAGCCTGCGGTTGCCTGACCCGCGCCGGAGTCGCCCGCAGCATTGATGCCAGCTGCAATAACAACAAAAACAATGCCTAGCGCAAAAAGCGCTAGAGATCCCAAAATCCACAGCTTCCAATTGCTAAAGACGGTCCTAAACGCCCAAGAAACGGCGTCTACGGCAGAGACCTTGCCGGTATATGGGCGCTGGCCTGCTTGGTAGCCCATATAGCCTTGGGTATTTTCTTCATGGCTTCCGCCATAGGACGGAAGCTGTCCGTAGTTTGGTCGGTCCTCGGGGTGATCGGTCGGTTCGTAGCGCGGAAAATCATCATTTCCACCCGAATACGGGTTCGTCATAACCGGGGTTCCTCCTTAAGGAATGCGAATCAGTGCATGGATAAGTATTTTCACTTTAACAACTTTTCCTCATTTCAGGCGGGCAGGTAAAATCTGTGCCTAGTCATGACTATGAATGAAACCCCTTCCCGCGACGAGCTTTTCGCCGCACTCGAAAATGTCACCTTGGCCGAAGCCCGCTCCTTCCGCCGCCGCCTGAAAAAGGCCCGTGCCCCGAAAGCGCTCCAAGAAATCGGCGCTGAAATCCACGCTGCGGCTGAGCGCGTCGCGCTTACCGACGCCGCCGTCCCCACCATCACCTACCCCGACGCCCTCCCCGTCACAGCCCGTAAGGACGATATTGCCGAAGCCATCCGTGACAACCAAGTAGTCATCATTGCGGGCGAGACTGGCTCCGGTAAGACCACCCAGATCCCAAAAATCTGTCTTGATCTGGGCCGCGGCCGCCGCGGATTAATCGGCCATACCCAGCCACGCCGCATTGCAGCGCGCACCGTGGCCGAACGCATCGCCTCAGAACTGGACCAAAAGATTGGCGAATCCGTCGGCTACGCCATCCGCTTTGATGATCGCGTCTCTGAGACCACCGCGGTTAAGCTCATGACCGATGGCATCCTACTCGCCGAGATGCAGCGTGACCGCTTCCTCAACAAGTACGACACCATCATCATCGATGAGGCCCACGAGCGCTCCCTCAACATCGACTTTTTATTGGGCTATCTCAAGCGTCTTTTGCCCAAGCGCCCCGATCTCAAGGTCATCATTACCTCCGCAACCATCGATCCGGAAAGCTTCGCTGCCCATTTTGCCGACGCCGACGGAAACCCTGCCCCCATTATCGAGGTCTCCGGCCGCACCTACCCGGTAGAAATCCGTTACCGGCCCCTCGAGTTCGAGGCCGGCGGAAAGGTGGTGGACCAAGACCCGCTCGACGGTTTGACCGAGGCAATCGAAGAGCTGATGCACGAAGGCGACGGCGATATCCTTTGCTTCTTCCCTGGCGAACGCGATATCCGCGATGCCATGGAGGCCATCGAAGGCAAGAAGTGGAAAAACGTCGAGGTCACTCCCCTCTTTGGCCGCTTATCTAATCAAGAACAGCATCGCGTTTTCAGCGAACACCGTGGCCGCCGCATCGTGCTGGCCACGAATATTGCAGAAACCTCGCTTACTGTGCCCGGCATCCGCTATGTGGTTGATACCGGCACCGCCCGTATCTCGCGCTATTCCACGCGCACCAAAGTCCAGCGCCTGCCTATCGAGCCTATCTCGCAGGCCTCCGCCAACCAGCGCTCCGGCCGCTGCGGCCGCGTTGCCGATGGCATCGCCATTCGCCTCTATAGCGAACAGGACTTTGAAAGCCGCCCCGAATTCACCGACCCAGAAATTCTGCGCACCAACCTCGCCAGCGTCATCTTGCAGATGGTCTCGCTCAAGCTAGGCGACATCGAACAATTCCCCTTCATCCAACCGCCCGAGCACAAGGCCATCCGCGATGGCCTTAACCTCCTGCACGAGCTCGGCGCTCTCCACGACAAGCAGGATAAGCCCACGCTGACCGCCACTGGCCGCGACCTAGCGCGCATCCCGCTAGATCCCCGTATGGCACGCATGCTCATTGAGGCCAATACCAACGGATGCCTGGATGATGTCATGGTCATCGTCGCGGCCATGACCATCCAGGACGTTCGCGAACGCCCCCTTGATTTCCAGGCCCAGGCCGACCAAGCCCACGCCCGCTTCAAGGACAAGTCCTCGGATTTCTTGTCCATGCTTAAGCTCTGGGACTACATTAAACAAACCCGCAACGAGCAATCCGGCAATAAATTCCGCAAACGCATGAAGCAGGAGTTCCTCCATTACATGCGCATTCGCGAGTGGTTCGACCTGGTGCGCCAGCTCAAGGACGTCGCCAAGCAGCTGGGCTGGACATACCAGGAAGGTACCGAGCGCCGCGCCGATGATATCCACATGTCCCTCCTGTCAGGCTTGCTGTCCAATATCGGCGCCCGCGATGGCAACTCCAAAGAATTCCAAGGCGCGCGCAACACCCGATTCCTGGTATTTCCTGGCTCCGCCTTGGCCAAAAAGCCGCCGGAGTTCCTCATGGCCGCCGAGCTGGTGGAAACTTCCCGCCTCTGGGCACGCGACGTCGCCACCATCGATCCCGCCTGGGTAGAAAAGCTGGGCGCAGACCTGCTCAAGCACAACTATTCCGAGCCCACCTGGTCCCGCAAACGCGCCACCGCCATCGCTCACCAGAAGTCCACACTCTACGGTGTACCCATTGTGGCCGACCGCACCGTGCCCTACCACCGCGTCGATCCCACCGCCGCGCGCGATATGTTCATCCGCAACGCGCTCGTTGCCGGCGACTGGAATACCCACCACGCCTTCTTCAAAACCAATGCCCAAGCGCTTGACGACGCCGCCGCATACGAAGAAAAAGCCCGCCGCCGCGGCCTCATCGTAGACGAAGACACCCTCTTCGACTTTTATGACCAGCGCATCCCAGCAAATGTAACAACCGGCCGTCATTTCGACTCGTGGTGGAAAAAAGAACGCCGTCGCAACCCTGAATTGCTGGATTTTGATCCGACAAAGCTCATCGATGACTCCCACGAGGTCACCGAAGACTCCTTCCCCGACCACTGGAGAAAGGGTTCCATCGACTACGAACTAACCTATAAATTTGAACCCGGCGATCCACTCGATGGCGTTACCGTGATGGTACCCATCCCCATGCTCGCCGGCTTAGATACCGAAGGCTTCGATTGGCTCGTACCCGGCCTGCGTCTCGAGCTCGTAACCGAACTCATCCGCAGCCTGCCCAAGGCCCTGCGCCGCACTGTTGTTCCAGCGCCCGAATTCGCTGAGCGCGCCATCGACCGCCTCGTCCCTTATGAAGGCACCATCACCCAGCAGCTTGCCGACGTCCTCCATGAACTCGGCGGCCAAGGCATCAACGCCACCGATTTCCAGCCCAGCAAGCTACCGATGCACCTGCGGATGAACTACGGGGCCATCGACAAGCGCGGCAAGATCGTCGACTCCGACCGCGACCTCGCAGCGCTTATCCGCCGCCAGTCCGGGCATATCAAATCCTCTGTGTCCCGCGTCTCTCGCACCGCTGAGTCCACCGCTGTCAGCGAGTGGACCGACGATACTCTAGGTGCCATCGATGACACGGTTACCACCAACGTCGACGGCCACGAAGTCACGGCTTACCCCGCCCTCGTCGCCACAAAGGACGGCGTTGAACTCAAGGTACATCCCACCAAGGCCGCAGCCGATGCCGCTATGGTTACCACCACCCTTACCCTGCTTATGCGCGACATTGCGGTCAATACTGCACAAATGGTCAAGGGCCTGCCGCTGCAACAACGCGTCGCCGTCGATTCCTATCCCCACGGCGGTGCCGATGGCCTGGTCAACGACGCCCGCGTCGCTGCCATACGCGACCTGATGCTAGAGGCCGGCGGACCCGTCCGCACTCCTTCCGCTTTCCAGAAGCTCAAAGACACCATCAAGCCCCAGGTTCCGGGCCGTGTGCGTCAAGCGGTGGTGGCTATCGCCCCAGGACTCGCCGAGTATTCCAACCTGCGAGCCGAACTCGCCCACTGGGACGGTGCGGCCATCGATGACATGCGCGAGCAATTGGAGTTCCTCCTACCCCGTAATGCCATCACAATCCATGGCATGTCCCACCTGCGTCATCTACCACGCTATATCCAAGCCATGCGCATTCGCTTGGAGGACATGAACCTTGACCCTGACCGCGACGCAGACCGCCAGGCCGAGGTAGATAACGCCAAGGCCTACCTCGCCAACCGGCTGCGCAGCCTACCACCTGGCCGCGAAAAGACGCGCGAAGTCAAGGACATTCGCTGGATGGTGGAGGAACTTCGCGTTTCACTATTCGCCCAACGCCTCGGCACCGCTCACGCAGTGTCACTCCGCCGCATCCAGAAGGCCGTTGACAAATTGCGCTAGAAATCCTCTCGGTCGCGCCTTCGCATGAGACGAATTTCAGATTCGAAATCATCAGCGCTTTCAAAGGACTTGTAGACCGAGGCGAAGCGCAGATAGGCCACCTCATCAAGATCGCGAAGCGGTTCCAAGATGGCCAGGCCAATCTCATTCGCGTTGACCTGAGAGGAACCATGCCCGCGTACGGTCTCTTCCACTTCTTGCGCCAGTTTTTTCAGGGCATCATCACCTACATCTCGCCCCTGACAGGCGCGCCGTACGCCGCGAATCAGTTTATCTCGACTAAAAGGTTCCGCGAGCCCGTTCCGCTTGACCACCAACAACACGGCCTTTTCTACCGTGGTAAAACGCCCCTTACACGAAGCACACTCACGCCGGCGCCGAATCGACGCTCCAGCATCTACGACGCGGGAGTCAATGACACGAGATTGCTCATTATGGCAAAAGGGGCAGTACACAGAGGTCCTTTCACTGACGTTGTTACCCCAGTAGTTTACTCGCCCAGCAGTCCGCCCAACCACCGAGCATAAGGCCACCGCCTCCCTAATGCACTACAGCAGCCTCGACCTGTTGAATGTCTGAGGTCGGCGGTTGCGGTGCACTACTTCCTTCCGCCCCTGCCAATCCGCCTAGGAGCGTGCCCAAAAAGACCGCGATGCCAAACACGCCACCTAAAACGTAGTTACCTGTGTTCGACTTCACCGCGCTACGTTGAGCTCTCTGTGAAAGACCGTCGCCCCCGCCAGATTTCACTCGATTCGAACGATATGTCGTTCGATCTTCCACGCGGAGAGTTCGAACATACCGCGAACCACCGCCCCCTCGCGCTGCGCGAGGAGCATATCGATCCACATCCCATACAGATGCGGGAGAAACCACTAGAGCGTCTGCAGAATTACGCTTTGCCAGGTCATTTCGAGAATTAATAAGTAGAGACATGTTTTTCCTTTCGACGACCGAACTCACCATAGGCATCCCACTGGACACTTAATTTGAAACAGTCGCCATAATGTTCGATTTAGTTGGTACGTTCGATTTATAGCACCGCTTCGAATACTTGTCCACCCGTGGACACAAATCTCGAACATCTGTACTTTTCATGCTACAAATGACTTGTGGCACTCTAAATCCGCCCACTAATAGACCGACAACGAAGTCACCCGACCCTACGTAGGAGCCAGCAATGGGCCGCAAGCCAAAAAAGTCCGCCGAGAAGACCGATTACGCATCCCTATCCGACCGCCAACGACGAATCCTCAATGTCATTAGTGACGCCGTCATGCTGCGTGGCTACCCACCAAGCATTCGCGAAATCGGCGATGCAGCAGGCCTGCAGTCCACATCCTCAGTTGCCTATCAGCTGAAGCAATTGGAAGAAAAGGGATTTCTCCGGCGCGACCCAAATAAGCCGCGTGCCGTAGATGTTCGACATCTCAACACAGACGAAGGCACCAAGAAGCCTGGCCGCAAGCCCGCTAAGCCCGAACAGCAGGTTCCCGAGGACGCAGGCACTGTGTCTTATATTCCTGTGGTCGGTCGCATCGCTGCGGGAGCACCCATTACCGCTGAGGAAAACGTCGACACGTACTTCCCCATGCCTGACGAGGTTGTCGGCAGCGGCGACCTATATATGCTGCAGGTAGTCGGCGATTCAATGAAGGATGCAGGGATTCTCGACGGTGACTGGGTGATTATTCGCTCCCAGTCAGTTGCTGAGGAAGGCGAATTTGTCGCAGCGCTGCTGGACGGTTCCGAGGCCACCGTTAAGGAATTCCACCGCGATTCCTCGGGCGTATGGCTACTTCCCCACAACGATGCTTACTCACCCATTAATGGCGATGATGCAGAAATTATGGGCAAGGTTGTATCCGTGTTCCGCAAACTTTAAACACTCACCCAGCTTCACTCCGCCCCGCAACGGCCACCCCGGGCCGTGCGGGGCTTATTTGCGCACATTTAGCATTGAGATAGCTTCGCCGCCAGCCACCCCCATTTTGGCGCCATTTTGGACCCAGACAGCAAAGGAGACGAAAATCCCACTTTCCCACTTTTTGTCTTGACCAGCTATTTTCATACTTCGCGGCACGGCGATAGCTGTGCAAATTTTTGCTTTAGTCCGGTTATTCCCGATTTTTGAGACAATGGACTAAGAAAAACAACATCGCGGGACTTTCCTATCCACAAAATCCGGGAATTTTTACCCCCGCTACTCCCCGCGGTGTGCTTAAGTCCAAGGAGGAATAATGTACGCAGAAGAGCGGCGCCGCCAGATAGCGTCTCTCACCGCCGTTGAAGGTCGCGTCAACGTCACTGAGCTATCCGAGCGCTTCGAAGTCACGGCCGAAACCATTCGACGCGATCTAGCGGTGCTGGATAGAGAGGGCGTCGTCCATCGCGTGCATGGCGGCGCGGTAGCATCCCAGTCCTTTCAAACTGCGGAACTTACCCTAGACACCCGGCAGCGTTCCGCCTCCGGCGCGAAAGCCGCCATCGCCCGAGCTGCGCTGGATTTTCTTCCCCACGGCGGCGGCAGCATTTTCCTCGACGCGGGAACTACGATTAATGCATTTGCTGAGCTGATAGGACAGCAATACCCCCAAGGCCAGTTCAACATCGTCTCCAATAGTCTGCCCATCGCCTTGTCCTTAGCAGGCAGCGGAGTACCGGACGTCCAGCTGCTTGGCGGCACGGTTCGCGCGATCACCCAAGCTGTCGTCGGCGACACCGCCCTGCGCACGCTAGCGCTCATGCGCGCCGACGTCGCCTTCATCGGAACCAATGCCCTGACCCTGGATCACGGGCTTTCCACGGCCGATCCCCAAGAAGCAGCCATCAAGTCTGCCTTTGTCACCAACGCCCACAAGGTCGTAGTGATGTGCGATTCCAGCAAACTGGGCAATGACTACTTGGTAAGCTTCGCCCCCGCCGCTGATATCGATGTCGTCATCACTGACGCCGCAGCCCCCGATTCCTTTGTGGAGGCGCTGCGCGAGCACGAAATTGAAGTCGTACTCGCCAGCGAATAAATCCCGCTCCTTCGCCTCAAGCTAGGCGAAGGATGCCATGGTTTCTACCACTGCAGTACGGGCGGCATCAGGGCTTTCCGCATCCAATGCCACCTCAGCGAGCTGTTGGCACTGTTCCAAGGTAATTTCTGCCAACTGTGCGCCTACGCCTGCTACTGCAGTAGACGCTGCGGACAGCGAATTCACGCCCAAGCCCGTAAGCACGCAGGCCAGCATGGGGTCGGCCGCTGCTTCTCCGCATACGCCTACCGCAACGTTATTGGCCTGGCCCACAATGCAGGTGTGCTGGATAAGTCGCAGCACGGCCGGCTGCCACGGGTCGGTCAGGTAGGCCAACTGCGGGGACAGACGGTCTGCAGCCATCGTGTACTGAGTCAGGTCATTGGTGCCGATGGATACGAAGTCGAGGTGCGGCATGATTTTATCCGCCATAAGCGCTGCGGCGGGAACCTCAATCATAGCGCCAGCAGTCAGGCCGCGTTCACGACACAAGTTGGCAAACCACTGCGCTTCGGTAGAAGTGGCAACCATGGGAGCCATCACCCACGTAGAGGCTTTATCATCACGGGCTTCGGCAGCCTGCGCAATTGCATCAAGCTGCCGGGTCAGCAAAGCTTCATTGTCGCGCGCGATACGCAGACCGCGAACGCCCAATGCCGGGTTTTCCTCAGAGCTTAGCGTGGCATAGGAAATTGGCTTATCGGAGCCTGCGTCCAATGTGCGCACAACAACCTTGGATTCGGGGAAGGCCTTGAAAACCTTTCCGTAGATCTTTGCTTGTTCCTCCACGCTGGGCTCTTCGCTGGCCGAAAGGAAGGACAACTCCGTGCGATACAGGCCGATGCCTTCTGCCTGAGACTCCGAAGCGATGCGGGCGGCATTGCCATCAGCAACATTTGCCAGCAGCTGCACGCTGTGACCGTCCTTGGTCTTAGCTGGTCCGCGCCACTGAGCAACGCGTGCTGCACGCTCACGGTATTCAGCGACGGCCTTGGTGGAGGTCTCCGCATCAGCACCACAAGTCACGGTTCCTACTGCGCCATCGACAAATACCAGCGTGCCGCTTTCAATGTCGCCAAGCGAAGCGCCCACCGCCACGATGCACGGAATGTCCAATTGGCGTGCGATGATGGCCGTATGGCTAGTGGGGCCACCGAGCTCCGTAACAAGGGCTTTAATGTGTTTGGTATCTAGCGTTGCGGTATCGGCCGGGGCCAAATCATCTGCAAACAAGACGGCCTCGCCATCTACCAAAGGGAGGCCTGGCTCATCCTCACCACGTAGCTCAGCGATGACGCGGTCGCGTACGTCCTTCAAGTCGGTCGTGCGCTCGGCCATCACGCCACCAGCGGCTTCGAACATGGTGACAAACTTGTCAGTCGCGCCAACGGTGGCAAATTCCGCATTCCTACCGGTGCGGATATTCTTGCGCACTGTTTTGTGCCAGCCACGGTCTTTGACCATACCGGCGGTTGCAGTGAGAACCTCGGCCGCTTGGCCCTCTGCGGCTGCCGCGCGCTTCTCCAATCGATTAGCAACCGTATCTACGGCCGCAAGAAAGCGGTTGTACTCGGATTCACTCGCTTGCTCTGGGTCAATGCTTCCCTCGGTAGGCAGGGCCGGGCGAGGGCGGACCCACACGGCTTCGGCGTAGGCGACTCCGGCAACGACACCGGTGCCTTTGATTGTGGACTCAGACGCGTTTTCCATGAGCGTACTTCCTTCGAAGATAGCGGTTATTGACTTCCAGAACACCACAAAACGGATAGAAAAGCAATGTATACCACAGTTTTCTGTTGACTTTCGGACACATTCGGACAAGAATCAACATTAAGGGCGGGCCATTCCCAAAGGTTCTCTCCAGCGGCGTTCGGCCCCAATATATAACCTGCGAAAGGGACAACTTGATTCTCACGCTGACCCCCAATCCCAGTATCGACGCCACCCTCGTACTCAGCGGGCCTTTAACTTCCGGTGATGTCCACCGTGCCAGCGAGGTCACACAGGTTGCAGGCGGCAAGGGCGTAAACGTCACCCATGCCGTGCACCTAGCCGGCGAGCAAACCCTGGCACTTTTTCCGTCCCACGACTCCGATTCCTTCCTGAATCTCATCCACGCGGCCGGATTGCCTTCTTCGGCTACTGCTATGGACGGCTCCATTCGCGTCAACACCACCATCACCGAGCCCGACGGCACCACCACCAAGGTCAACGGCCCAGGCCCCGTGCTTTCCGACGCCGATGCCCAAGCCATTACCTCCACCCTCACCGCCCGCGCCCTCGCGGCCGACTGGGTGGTGCTAGCCGGTTCCTTGCCGCGCGGCGTGGACACCGATTGGTATTGCGAGCTCATCTCCGCTATCCGTGCGGCCGCACCACAGGCCCGCATCGCGGTAGATACCTCCGATGCTCCGATGCTGGCCATCGGGAAAAATCTCGAGTCTTCGGCACCCGATCTTATAAAGCCCAATGGTCTAGAGCTCGGCCAACTCACCGGCACCGACGGCCGCGAGCTGGAAGCACAAGCTGCACGCGGTGACTATTCGGGAGTGGTTAGCGCGGCACGCGACGTCGTCAAGCGAGGCATCGCAGAAGTGCTCGTCACCCTCGGTGGCGCCGGTGCCGTACTGGTTACGGCTGAAGGAGCATGGGCTGCCACTCCCCCTCCAGCCACCGTGAAATCCACCGTAGGTGCTGGAGACGCAGCGCTCGCCGGATACCTTCTCGGCCGCACCGCTGGTAAATCTCCGGCCGCAAGCCTTGCCCGATCCGTGGCCTACGGGACCGCGGCTGCATCCAAGCAAGGCACGCAATTTCCTCGTCCTGAAGAAATAGATATCGCTAATACCACCGTTAACTCGCTAGCCTAAGGAGCGCCCCAAAATGGCTTCCGAACTCATTACTACGGAACTTGTCGCCCTTGACGCCGACTTTGGCGACAGTGTTGACTCCGTCATTACCAACCTAGCCACGCTAGTCCACGACACCGGCCGAGCCACCGACGTCGCCGGATTGGCCCAACCCGCCATCGACCGCGAGGCTAAAGCCGGCACCGGCGTACCCGGCGGTGTTGCCATCCCGCACTGCCGTTCCGAGGCTGTCACCGAACCAACCCTCGCATTCGCCCGCCTAGGCCGCGGTGTAGATTTCTCCGGCCCTGATGGAGACGCCCAGTTGGTCTTCCTCATCGCCGCTCCGGCCGGTGGCGGCAAGGCTCACCTAAAGATTTTGTCCAAGCTAGCCCGCGCCCTTGTCCGAAAAGACTTCCTCGAGGCACTGCGCAGCGCCCCCACCAAGGAAGAAATCGTTCGCCTTGTCTTGGATGTAGTCAACGCAGAAAAGCCAAAGAAGAAACCGGCCACCGAGTCGACTGCCCCCGCCGCTGGTGCCGCCGGTACAGGCTCCTCCGCCGCCTCCAACGGCTCGTCCTCGGCCGCGACCCCAACTACCGCGGATTCTTCGGACAACGTCACCCGCATCGTGGCCATCACCGCCTGCCCTACCGGCATCGCCCACACCTACATGGCGGCCGACGCCCTCACACAGACCGCGGCCGAACGCGATGACGTAGCGCTGACCGTAGAAACGCAAGGTTCGTCGAATAATGAGTCCGTCTCCCAAGCCGCCATCGATGCGGCCGATGCGGTCATCTTCGCCACGGACGTTGGCGTACGCGACCGGGAGCGATTCGCTGGCAAGCCGGTAATTGAGTCTGGTGTCAAGCGCGCTATCAACGAGCCTGGCACCATGCTCGACGAGGCCGTCGCCGCCGCCCGAAACCCCCACGCGCACAAGGTATCCGGCACCGCTACCCGGGCCGATGCAGAAGAAGAGGGAAAGTCTCTCGGTTGGGGCAAGCGCATCCAGCAGGCCATCATGACCGGCGTATCCTATATGGTTCCATTCGTCGCGGCCGGTGGTCTTCTGCTTGCCCTTGGCTTCCTTTTTGGCGGCGCCGATATGGCAAACGGTTGGCAGGCATTGTCAACGGACTTTTCACTAGGCAATCTTCCTGGTCATGACGTAACCGTGGACGGCGAACTTATGCATTTCGAGCGCTCCGGGTTCTTGCTGTATCTCGGTGCTGTTCTTTTCGCCATTGGCCAAGCAGCGATGGGCTTTATCGTTGCTGCTCTTTCCGGTTATATCGCTTACGCGCTCGCCGGCCGTCCAGGCATCGCCCCAGGCTTCGCGGGCGGCGCGATCGCGGTTACCCTAGGTGCTGGTTTTATCGGTGGCCTGGTAACTGGTCTTCTGGCGGGCTTCGTCGCTTTGTGGATTGGCAATTGGAAGGTACCACGCTGGCTGGGCTCGCTTATGCCAGTTGTCATCATCCCACTACTGACCTCGCTCGTCGTCGGCCTTGCGATGTACCTACTGCTGGGCGCACCGCTGGCAGCCATCATGGATGGCCTGCAGGATTGGCTTTCGTCGATGTCCGGTTCCTCGGCCGTGCTCCTAGGAATCATCCTCGGCTTGATGATGTGCTTTGATTTGGGCGGCCCTGTCAATAAGGCGGCTTATCTCTTCGCTACGGCCGGACTTTCTACCGGCGACGAGTCCTCCATGCAGATCATGGCCGCGGTTATGGCCTCCGGCATGGTTGCACCGATTGCGCTCTCCCTGGCCACGTTCATCCGCAAGTCGCTGTTTACTCCGGCCGAGCAGGAAAACGGCAAGTCCGCTTGGTTGCTGGGCCTGTCCTTCGTCTCGGAGGGTGCCATCCCGTTCGCCGCGGCCGACCCCTTCCGCGTTATCCCTTCGATGATGGCCGGCGGCGCGGTGACAGGCGCGGTTTCGATGGCCTTGTCGGTCGGCTCCCGAGCTCCACACGGCGGTGTGTTCGTCCTCTTCGCCATCGACCCGTTCTGGGGCTATCTCGTCGCTATCGCGGCCGGTGTGGTTGTCTCGACCGCAGCGGTGCTGGCAATGAAGCAGTTCTGGCCTAGTAAAGCCGTCGAAGAAGCTGCTCAGAACGTGGCGGCATAAACCAAACACTCGTACACTGGATTGCAACAATCCCCATAAGAAAGGATCTTTTCCATGGCTTCCAAGACTGTAAAGGTAGGTTCCTCTGTAGGCCTGCACGCACGTCCCGCCTCCATTATCGCGGACGCAGCTGGCGAGTTCGACGAAGACATCTTCCTCAACCTCGTTGGCGATGACGATGAAGATGAGACCGATGCGGCCTCTTCTTTGATGATTATGGCTCTTGGCGCAGAACAGGGCGATGAGGTTACTGTTACTTCCGACAACGAAGAAGCGGTAGAAAAGATTGCTGCCCTCATCGAAAAGGACCTAGACGCTTCCTAAGCCCTAAAACGGTTCGCTTTAAAGCTCCCCGCCTGTGTGGTGGGGAGCTTTTCGCTTGCCGACGCCACCTATCCCCACGGTGGCACCCAGCTCACCTGCCCGTTTATCCGGGCCAGCCGTCCTCTGCGAGGTGGGGCATTGGGGGCATCGTCATTGACTCCATTATGGTAGGGACAACAAGTCGCGAGGTTGCTAATTGGTGGATTGGTGTAAACCCTTGTGGGGGTAGCACCTGTCCTGCCCGTCCCCGCCGCCAAAGGGTGCAAACATGCAGGTGGGAAATGCGATTTAAGGCGTTGAATGAGCGCCGGTGGTGTGTTGGTAGGGGCTAACGCCTCTCAAGGCCGCGTAGAACACCGCCTAGACATAGAACACCGCCCCGGCACTCGCACATTGAGCACCGGGGCGGTGAGGTCTTGACATGATAGTTGGCTAACCAACTACGCCCTTAACTTATCAGTAATCAAAGCCGGGCAGGCCGAACGTGCCTGTGACGTAGTAGTTCGTGTCTCGGTTATCTGCGGTCTTAATTCCCGCTACGCCGCTGCCCCCATTGGCGATACGGGCGCCGATAGCGTCGAGGTCGTCCTCTTGCCCGGCCTCGTCGAGGTGGTAGGCACCGGGGCCGGGGCGGGATTCGTCTAGCCGCCATGGCCGAGACTCCTCTGCTTCATCGGCGGGGTCGTCTTGTTGGTAGCTCACCACCTCCCCGTGGGTGGGGTTGTAGACGCGGTGGCCGAGGGCGTCCAATTCATCATTGTGGCCATAGACACGGCCGCCTAGTTGTGCCGAGTCTGTTTCGTCACAGCGACCATAAATGCGGGCGCCAAGTTGTCCTGTCTCGGTGTTGGTGCTGCGCCCATAGACGCGAGCGCCAATCTCGGTTAGTTCATCTCTGTAGGCCATTAGCTGTGTTTCCTTTCTCTTTCTTGCCCGGCGTTGATGTATTGGGCACAGACCCGCCTGCCAATTTCAGCCCGGTAGGCCTTTCGCCGTGCAATGAAGATGTCAAAGTCACGTTCATGCCGGGCGAAAAAATGGCCGGGGTGCCCACTCAAGTTGTCGATATAGCGCTTGGTAAGACCGCCATAGCTTCGCCCCGGTTTGAGCGCCTTCAACACGTCTGCCACTTCAACTCGGGAGGGCATGTCAGGGCCCCCTGCAACCCGGCGGGATAGTTCACGGCACCCCACGACCTCTCGAGGCCCAATATGACTACGGGCCGCGGCTGCCACACGTGCCACATATTGCCTGTGCTGTTTTATACGCGATTGCTTAACGTGGGCGTTCTTTCCCTCTTTATCCCACGCCGCTAGGGCCTTAGCGTCCTCGTCGTCTACAGGCAGCCCCATAGCTTTGTGAGCTAAGGCCCTCTGCCATGAGCCATGCGGGTGGCACGGCCATACGTTCAGGTCGAGGCCGTCCATGGCATTTAGTTCTCGTAGGGGTCGTCTACAGCGTCAAGGTCATAGTCGTCGGCGTTGTCGGTCTTGTACTCAAACACCGTCGGGTTGTATTTCTTGAGCGCCGCTAGTGACTCCTCGGGGGTGGCCATGCCATAACGGGTTGCGTCGCTGTGCCAGCCTTTTCCACGATAGGGGTCGCCAACAGTGCGCCTACGGTAGTCAAACCACGCGTCAACTGCATTAATAGCGCTAATGCGGTGCTCAAGCTCAGGCAGGTCGTCGCCAAGCGGATCGGCAAGCGGCGCGATATGTCCAAGCCCCTTGCACACCGCCTCAATTTCATACATGCCAAGCGCGCGTAGTGCACACGTCTGGGCGTCGAACATCAGGGCAGTGGAGCGCGCCCGGTTGCTAGTCATTTCTTCCAAGCGGTTGAACACGTCACGCTCGGGGTTAGGCGTATCGCTTACATCATGGAAAGCCATAGCGCGGGCTAGTGGGGTGTGTGCCCCGTTTTCATCGTCCACTATCTTCCATACTCGGGCAAACCTGCGATACGCCGTGATAGTGGCCTCGGGCGTGGTAGCCGGGTCGATTAGGTTGAGCACGTCCTTGGCAACGCCAGTGCTACCACCCGCGCGGATAGCGGCCTCACGGGCGTTGTCGTCTAGTGCTTCCAAGGCCTCGGTGTATTCCGTTGCCAGATTGTCGAACCATGCACGCACGTCAGGCTTGCACGATTCAATGAGCGCCTCGGTGGAATAGTCAGGCTTGTCATATTTTGCAATAAGGCCATTCAAGACGTGCTTGCGCGCTGTAGCTAGGCGGCGGGCCTCGGGAGTTGAGGCAACCTGCGGGCGCCACTCATGGCCCCACGAGGTCTTAACCGATACTGGCACAGTGGTGTTTTCGGTAGGGGTTGGGGAAAGAATGAGCTCGTCTAGGTCTTTGAAACTAGCCCTGTTGAGCTTCACCCACTTGGCGGCCGCGGCCTGTAGCTTGTCGTCGCTTGCCTTATTGGCGTAGTGGTCGTCAAAGTCGGCCATGCGGGCGGAAATTTTTTCGTCCGCTCGTGCCATAGCCTCGGCGGCGGCCGGGCGGGCACCCGTCATGCCTAGCGCGGCCGATACAGCGGCAACGCGATTAGAAAAATGCGTAACTGGCTCGGTAGCCATAGTGTCAATGTCCTTTACTCGTTAAGAAACGGTTGTTGGTCATGGCACTTTGGGTCGGGTCGGGTCGGTATCGGGGCGCACCACTTGCCTTTTATTGTGAGCTGCATTAGCGGCGTTGGCAAGAATTGAAAAGGTACTATCCATGCTGGAAATGGGTACCTTTTCGGCATTGTCCAAGGTTAAATAACATGACTGTGTTTATGTCGCTGGCACGACCGGGGGTAGCTAATGGGGGTATTTCACAGTCATGGCGTCAAGACAGGCACCGCGGGTAGAGGTACTACGCACCGCGGCGCGGCGTGTCTGCATAGCAAAATACGCTTGGGCAGCGGCCACCTCGGGCTTATTCGGGTCGCCGTTCATGGCTACAAGGTAGGCGGCCATGCGGTCAAGGTGTACGTCTTTTCGCTCGGTGGTGCCGCCTTGCAAGCGTGGTTTGACCTCACAGACGTCTGTGAACTGGCTGGTCAAGCCGATATTTTCGGCCGTCTTGCGTGCTCGGCCAATAGCGCTCATGTTGAACGTCTGCCAAGCGTTGCGGTGCGTGTACCCCATGAGCGGCATGAGGTCACGGGCAGACCAATAGGCATTGCCCTCGGCGTCGGTGCGTGCGATTTGGTCAAACGGGCTTGGGTTGGACAGTACCGCGTCGGTGGTGCGAACGCGCTGTGTGCCTCTCTCGCGCCTTGTAGGGGCGCGGCTGGATAAAAGTTATACCGCCAAGGCGTGAAAGGCCGTCCATGGCCACGTGAGGCGTTGATTTCGCGCTGTTTGGCCCTCGGCGCGGTCTACCAGTCCAACAAAGTGGGTGGATTAGGCCCGCGGCGGGAACGCCGCCCGTCGCCTCGAGCGGAATTGCACGAGCGGTGCGCGGGTTTTACCTCTCCCATGAGGTCACCGCCTTGGCTAAGGGGTACAAGGTGGTCGAGGGTGAACGCCCGGCCGTGCGTTGGCGGCAAGTTCATGTCGATAGCGCCACCGCACAACCAGCACACAGCCAAAGCCGGGTCGCGCTCAAGTTTGCGCCTCCACATGGTGACCTTTTTGCGCCATGAGTGGGAAAAGGCATAGGGGGCGTTGGTCTTATCGCGCTTTTTGCGGGGTGTCTGTGGGCTAGTCACGGCTGTTGTTCCTTTCGCGTTGGTGCTCTACGGCCATTTTATGCACGTTTTATACACTGCATGAGGGGGTTTATTGTGTATCGGTTCCGAGCATTTGGGTTACGCGGTACAAAAGTCTGTATACCGGGGAGATAGAGAGGCCGGGGCCGAGGGGAGACACCCCCCACCCCGGCAAGGGGCCGGAGACTAGGCCAATGGAAATTATACGCGAGGTTTCCAATTATTCATTTCCATTTTTCATTGGCGTTGCTCACTACGCGCGGCCGCGGCGCGAGACATGTTCACACAGCGGAAGCAATGAGTTGTCCACAGCCTTGAGGTGTCCACAGCCTTGCTTGGTTTCGTCTCGTCTCGGCTCATTGGTCTCGACTTGACTCCCCTGTTTTCTTTGTCTTGCACCATGTCCACACCGCCATAGCACCGTGGTGTGCGCCTTAAAAGGCGCACTGCACCAAGGCGTTGCTAGGTCAAAAGGGTTGTGCACTTTCACTATTCTGCACCCTCGTTTTGAATTGAGCGTTAAGCGGTGTGAGCTGCGTATATAGGGGGTAAAATGTGGTGCAAGTGGTCTAGCACTTGGGCGAAAGTGTACCAAAAATGCACCGGTGCAAAAGTGGGGCACCTGCTCCCTCGTGGTGCACCACTTTTGCGGACAAACTAGGGGGTGTCTTGGTTGGCCTCGGGGTCGTCTGCCGGGGCTTGTAGGCGGTGGAGCAACCCGGCCATAGCCTCGGTGAAAACGTCCGTATTGGCTTTGATTCTTGCGCCATTGCCGCCAAGCGCAATGATGGGCTTAGCCTTGTCTTTTCCGCCGCTTGCCCTGTTGAGGCGTTGGGTAAAGTTGCGCTTGAGGCCGTCAAAGAACTGCGGCGCGTCCTCCTTTAGCCGTGTGCGTAGTTCCTTGGTTGTCATGGCCTCACCTTGGCCGAGGTGTGCCAGCAACACCGCTATAGTTTCCGGTTGGCTAAGCCCGGCCGCGTTAACGGCTTGGTCAATGTCGCCCGCTTCGGCGGCAAGCACCTTGGCGGTCTCTCGTTTCTCCCACGCTTGAGCTGTGGCCGGGTTTTCAATTCCGGCGGTAATGGCGTTGTCATTCTTGCCAAAGACGTTGCCGCGCTCCCATACAAAATGACCGAAAAGGTGCCCCTCGCTGGTTAGCTCACTTTCCAGCACCACGGCGTCGTTGCGGTCTTTCGTGACATACAGCGCAAGGCGGTGTTTGTTGGGGTCATCGGTGTCGATAGCGTCGGCACGAAACGACGCGCCGGTGACACGTGCCAGCTTTTGCCCCGCGCCCATGGCGTAGCGTCGGTTGCCTGCTGCCTTGGTCACGTGGTCAACCATGAGCACGGCCGCGCCGCTATGGTCCGCTATAAACTCGGGAAGTTCGCGGCAAAAAGCTACCGCGTCGTCATTGCTGTTGTTGTCATACCCGCCTGCGCTCATGGCGCTTGCCACGCCGTCGATAACGGCCAGCGTGTAAGGGTGCGCGCCAATAAGCTCGGTGAACTTGGTGTAAATGGCCTCGGCCATGGTGTTGCCGTCGTGGGGCGTGTGGGGGTGCTCCAATGTGGCGCCGGGGTTAGCCGGGTCGCCCGTTGCGCCGCGGTAGGTCAAGCGCTCACGCATGGCGGCAACGGGCACACCGAGGTTGTAAAGGCGCTGCGCTACCTGCCTAAAGTTACTTTCGTAGTCTAGGTACAGAACGTGCCCGCCGCGCTTGAGTTGCTCGGCACAGGAAAATTGGGCAACCCATGATTTACCGACGCCGGGTTCGCCAAAGACCGTGTGCGTGCAGCCGGGGTAGAACATACCAACATTGTCGTTACGGTAAACAAGATCGGCAGTCGGCGGCTCCAAAGTACCGTTGTCAAGCATGGCGAGCACGTCGTTGTAAGCGTCCTCGTTTCCCTGCCAACCGTCGCCGGGCGTGATTCCAAGGCGTACGGCGCGCTGTTCAATGCGCTCTTGCTCGGCGGCCTCACGTGCCTCAAGGCGTGCGCGCTCGCGCTTGGTGGCCTCTACCCGTTCCCGTGCTAGGTCGTCGTCAAGCATTCCGCGACCGAACTCGTCGGGGGTCATGCCTTGTACGGCGGAAAATAGGGTTAAAGCGTCAACCCGCTCCCCGACCTCAAAGCGGATTACTTTTCCGGTCTTGGCAGCGGTAAAGCCGATAGGGGCAAGAACGTCATAACCGCCATAAGGGCTTTGACTTAGTGTTTGTTCGTCACTTTCGGGCGGGACAAGGGCGCTGCGGTAGGTTCCATCTTCCAACACGTCCGTTCGGCTCTCGAAACCAATATTTTGTAAGGCCTTTTGGAGTTCCGGACGTAGCTTCGAGTTGAGCGCTTGGCGTTCATGCTCGGTGAGCTTTCGCACTTTGTCGTGCTGTGCGGACTGTGCGGACTCAAAATTATGGGTTACCATAGTAACTGTCACTTTCTTTGTTGTTGGTGGTGGCATGGTGGCCCTCGCTGTGAGTCCTTTCGGCGGGGGTCTTTTCCATGCACTCTTGCTGGTTAATGATCTGCACCACGTCTAGGGCGGCCGGGCTAAACATGGTTGGCGTGTGCTCGTTTATGGGGCGCCCGCCTAGGCGCTTGGCCTCTCGCGGGGTGGTGAGGTAGCCGACAGGGCGCCACGTGCCGCGCGGCGTAACCACCGGGTTAACGTTGGGTAAACGCTTGGGAAACTCGGGGTTGTGCTCCCACAGGTGATTTTTGAACCGGCGGCCGCCAAGCCAGCGGCGTACGTCTCCATAACCACAGCTCGTTGGCAGCTCAAGGCCTATAGCGCGATAAGTTCCATCGGACTTGCCGAGCACCTTAAAGCGGTCAAAGCCTATGCCCGTGCCGTCGTGGGTCGTGACGTAGGTGCCGGGCATGAGATACAGCGGAATAAGCTCGGTCACCTAGACCACCGCCTTATTGGCCCGGTAAATGGAGGTCAAGCGGTCTAGGCGCTCGGGGCTTAAGGCAGGCGCGCGGCGGGCCTCGTGGGCAGCCTTGAGAGTGTCCACCGTGGCGAAAGAAAGACGGATATATTCCGCGCGCTGCGTAGGCGTCATTGCGGGTGCGGTCATGTCTTATGCACCCGCCTTGGCGAGTGGTGCCCATTCCCATACCCATGGGTCGATTGGCTCGTCAGACCCGGCGTACTCAACCACGGCCTCAAGGTCTGTCCATGTGACCGGTCGGCCGGGGCGAGTCTTAGCAAAGTAGCCAATTCCCACCAAAACCGGCATGAAGTCGTAAACGGAATCGAAATAGCGTTCCGTTTCGTCGCGGTCGTCAGACTTGAGGGTGACACAGAACTTTCGGGTCGTGTCGTCACCGCCGCGGGCGCTCTCAATGTCCACGCTAGTAACCAAACACTTGGGGTCGCCGTGGTCGATGACTCCTACAAGGTGTTTGTCAGTACAGGAGTGCGCCAATGGTTCGCCGCAGTAGCGGATTATTGGCACGCGAAGCCACTGCAAGACTTCGATAGCCTCACACACAAGGTCATTAGTGCGGTCGGAATGGTCATAGTGCCTACGCACGTGTTCAAACACCATGCCAGTGAGTGCACGCACTTGTTCACCGGGGTGCATACCTTCAAAGAAATTAGGTGCGGTCACGGCTATGCACCCGCCTTAGACAAAATGGCGGCTACATCGTCAATGTGAGCTTCGGTGAGGGCAGGCGCCTCGGCCATGATTTTGCGGGCGTACTCACTGATTCGGCACGCGGCTAGGTCTTGTTCCAGCTCGGTGGTGTCAGTGTCTGGGTGCCAGCGCTTTTGCGCGATAAGACGCCCTGTCAGGCGTTGAACGGGTGATTTTGTGGGGGCCATTTTCGGCATACCTTTCACACCTCTCTCGGGAGAGAGGTTATAAGGCCACCGTTTAGGCAGGGTATGGAGGCTCCCCGCGGCTTAATGTGGTGAATACCGTGTACCCACTCTCTAAGGTGGGGTTGGCTCGTTTAGTGGACCACGCCGATAAAGTTGTGCTTGTATTATAACTTGTAGTCGATTATAACTCAACCGAGGGGGTGCCCCCATTGAGATAATCGCCCCACCACTGCTCAAGCTGTGCCCCGCTCACTGTGTGTACGCGGTGGCATTTGGTGCACTCAATACGCTGCGTTTCAACCGTCCGTGGGAAAGACCCCGTCGTCGTGGACTCAACAACCACAGCGTTGCGCACTGCCATGGTGAACGTGCCCCCAAGCCCACGGTTGTCATGTGCAGATTGCTTAAGCCACATGAGGTTGGATACCGGCCGCGGCGCCCCCTGTGGCGTAGGCCGACACTTACATTTAATTTTCAGTACGCGAGAGGCCATGGCTACACCTTCCAATCTACGGTGACGTATTCGGGGTTGAACTTAGATTGCGGGCCGCCGGTGTGCTCTATGGTGATAGTCATTAGCGCCCGGATAAGTTCGCGCTTTAGCTCGAGCGTGGCTGTTGCCCACCACGCGCGAACGTCTGTCACCCCGGCCACCTCGGATAAGACACCGCCCGCGCCTGCCAGCTCTACAAGCTCGGCGTCGATAGCCTCAAGCTGGTCTGTTAACGCTTTGTTCATACGGCCAAACTGGTCCATGCTTACATTTCCTAGTGTGGCCTGTTGCTCAAGGTCGGCCATACGCCCGCGCACCATATCGCGTGTTGCTGTCAGCTCGGCGCGGCGGTCCGTATCCACACCGGCGGCTAAGTCCCCGATAATGTCTGCTTGATAAAGCCGGGCAAGGACAAGGTCGGTAATATAGCGCTCCAGCGGCTCGGCTATACGGGTTGGGTGCCCGCCACCGCGTCCCTTGCACCAATAGACACGCTTGGGCTGTCCCTCGCCTTTTTTCTTGTACCACTTTTTACGGCAGGACATGGGCGCGCCACACTTGCCACACAGCGCAATTCCGCTAAGCAAGTGTTGCGGGGCGTTGCCTACACGGTTGGTCGTGCGAGCCGGGTTGGTCAGATGTGCCCACAATGCCTGCCATACCTCGGGGTCGAGCACCGGCTCCCAATTGCCGCGGCCAATGATTCCGAGCTTGTCCCACGCGCTCAACTTCTCCCACTCGGCGGCGGTGTAATCCTTTTTCTTTAACCCGTAATGCGTAAACCCGCCCATTGTTGGCGTTAGCAAGCTTTTGCGTAAGTTCTGTGCATTGGGGCGCCCGCCGCTGGTTGTGGTAACGCCTTTTTCTTCCCATTCACGGGCAATGCGGCGTAGGGACTCCCCTGCCAAGATACGGGTTGCCGCGTCACGTACAAGGGCCGCCTCGGTGGGGTGAGGCTCACCGCTGCGGGTGTATCCAAACAGCCGGTTGGGCTTGGTGGGATAGTCCCCACGGCTGCGGTGCTGTGCAAAGGCCGCGGCTACACGGGTGGACTTAATCGCACTTTCCCACTGGCTCACACCCGACAACATGGTGCTAATAAGGTCGGCGTTGGGGTCGTCTAGGGCTTGCTCGCCGCCATTGACGTAGATAAGGCGGCAATGCGTGTTCTTAAGCGTGGCCTTGAATAGTTCGTACTCACCCACATTGCGGCTAATCCGGTCGGGTGCGAACGATAGCACCGCGCCTATCTTGCGTGCTTTAACGTCGGCTAAAAGGTTAATGAAGCCGGGGCGGTCTTTCCCTGAGTAGGCCGAAATTGAGTTATCGGAATATACGCGGGAGACCTCAAGGCCGTGCTCGGCGGCCAATTTACGGCACATTTCTTCTTGGCGCTCAACACCGGCGCCGTCGTGCTTGTCTAGGGAAATGCGCACGTAGATACCGGCGGGCAGCGTTGTGGTGGTGGTGGTCTTTGTGGTCATATAGATAGTTGTACACCAATTCACCCATGAGCTTCGCAGCGTTAGTCTCACCGCCGTGCTTCCACGCCTTCAGGTGGTGGACCTGGCATTCATCCGCGGGAAAATTACAGCTCTCCCACGGGCACACCGGGTTTAGCGCAGCCGCCATCAGCCGCTGCTTGTCGTTGGCTAGCCGCGAGGTTCGATAGAGGTTTACCGGCCCCTCGTGCGGGTGAACGAGTGTGACATAGCCGTGATCGCTTAGTGTCCGCGCCACGAGCTCCGCTCCCGTCATTTGAGCGCCATTGGTCAACTGCAGGGTAATTTCTTCGCCCCCACCGTCGACTATTCGGTCGAGCTCATCGAGGGTGAGCACTACCTGTGTCGTTACCGTCGTGCGTGCTGCATTCGCTTTCCCGAAAAAGAGGTCTTTGGCAGATTCCAGCGGCTTATTGGCATCCAATGCGGCGTGCATATCTGCTACATCGGCTGAATCCCCAGTAATGGTCAGCGACCACGGGCCGCCGGAACGACGGGTAATGCGCACGCCTTTTTCCGGTGTGCGGCGCGGGCGCAGCTCGCGGACCAAGGCCCGAGCACGCTTTTCTAGTGCTGTAGCGCTGCCGCGAAAGGCACACAGTTCGCAGCGTAGGCTCCAGGCATCTCGCTGCGTCGGCAAGCGCAGGGCGTATTTTTCAATGAGCAGCAGCACGTCGAGGGAATGAGTAGTCTGTCGCGCTGCTCGCTGTTTGGCAGAAAAGCCGCACTTGCCAAAGTAAGTATCGCACAGTCGTAGCAGGTCACGCGCGGCAATGTCGGAAGCACCTTGCGCGATGAGCTCGCGATCACTGAGCCCTTGAGCGGCGGCGACGATGTCCATTCCGGCGCTCATGGCGTCTAAGTATGCGTCCAATGCGGTCATGCCGCTGAGTTAAACAGCCCGCGCAAGCCCACGCGAGCCAGGTACAGGAGCGGTGTGGATAACCCGCGTTGCTCCGTCAACAAAATTGCCCGCCGCGGGCGCGCGGCGGGCAATTATCCACAGCAGAAAAATTAGTACTTGGCGGCGTGGCCTTCGCCGACGGAATCGTATAGCTTCTTCATGAGCGGATAGGCGATGATAATGCCCACTGAACCCCACGCGATGCCTTCCAGGGAAACCCCACCAACGCTGAGAGTCAGGTTGCCGATGCCCGCGATGAGCGCCACTGCGGCCGCGGTCAGGTTAACCGGGTTATTGAAATTGACCTTATTGTCCATCCAAATGCGCACACCCAACATGCCGATGAGCCCGTAAAGCACGATGCAGGCCCCACCGAGAACGCCGGTAGGAATGGTGAAAATCAGCGCGCCAAACTTCGGCACGAAAGCCAGAAGGATGGCGGTAAAGGCTGCTACCCAGTACGCGGCGGTGGAATAGACGCGGGTAGCGGCCATCACGCCAATATTTTCAGCATAGGTCGTGGTGCCAGAGCCGCCGAAGCCGCCAGCGAGGGTGGATGCGAGGCCATCGGCGATAAGAGCGTCACCGGCCAAGTCATCCAAGTCGCGCTTGGTCATCTCGGAAACGGCCTTGACATGGCCGACGTTTTCCGCGATGAGGACCACCAGCACGGGAAGCGCGACGGCAATGGCGGAGACGTTGAAGGAAGGTGCGTGGAATTGCGGCAGGCCCACCCACGGGGCGGCATCAATGGCCGCGACGGCGTCATCGCCGAGGTTGCCGGTGAGAGCGGCGAAAATCCAGCCCACGACCACGCCGAGGAGAATGGACAGGCGCGAAACCATGCCGCGGCCGGCGACGGTGGCCAGCAGGATTACCATCAGCGTCACCGCCGCCACGAGCGGCTGGGAGGCGAAGTTCTCGGCCGCATTCGGCGCTAAATTCAGGCCGATAAGTGCCACAATCGCACCGGTCACGGCCGGCGGCATGACGGCGTCCAACACGCGGCGGCCGGCGAACTTTACGGCGACGCCCACCGCGGCAAGGACAAGGCCAGTAACCAAAATGGAGCCGGCCTGCGCGGCGATGCCGTACTGCTGCGACGCCGAAAGAGGTGCGATGAACGCGAACGAGGAGCCGAGGTAGGACGGCAACCGGTTGCGCGTGATAAGCAGGAACAAGATTGTGCCGAGGCCGGAAAAGAGCAGCGTCGTATTGACGGGGAATCCGGTCAGGGTGGGAACTAGCAGCGTGGCGCCGAACATGGCCACCACGTGCTGCATACCGATGCCGATGGTGCGGCCCCAGCTGAGTCGTTCTTCCGGCGCCACCACCGCGCCTGGGGCAATCTTTTTACCGTCTCCGTGGACGGTCCAACCTTTTAAGCTCACGAGCCTTAATTATGGATCACCGGAGCTGGTTTAGGAAACTTCCTCCACGATGAATTCAGCGAGTTCACGGGCGGTGGGTGAGGGAAGGCGGACGTCGACAAGCGTGCCATCGGCCGTATACTCCTCGTGGCGCACCGTGCCCTCGGCATGCACGCGTGCCACCACATCCCCGCGCGTGAAGGGAACCTGCAGCTTAACGTGACTATCGCGGGAGTTGAGGAAGAGTTCCACACGCGCGGTAAGCTCGTCGATTCCCTCACCGGTACGGGCAGATACGTAGACGACGTCCTCATGGTCAAGAACGTGGCGCAGCTCAGCAAGCACCAGCGGATCGGCCTGGTCGATCTTATTGATCACGATAATTTCGGGCGGGGCCTGCTCCCCTGTCTCAGAGACGATGTCATAGATGACCTGATTGACCGCCTCAATCTGTTTTAGTGGGAACGGGTCTGAGCCATCGACCACGTGCAGCATAATATCGGCGGCTAGTACTTCTTCCAGGGTGGATTTAAAGGCCTCCACTAGCTGCGTAGGCAGGTGGCGGACGAAGCCGACGGTATCGGTGAAGACGACCTGGCGGCCGTCGGCAAGCGTGGCACGGCGAGTGGTGGGGTCCAATGTGGCAAAGAGCGCGTCTTCCACCAATACCCCGGCGCCGGTCATGGCGTTAATGAGGGAGGATTTTCCGGCATTGGTGTAGCCCGCAATAGCTATCTGTGCAATGGTTGAGCGTTGGCGCTTGGAACGCTTGACCTCACGTGCGGTCTTCATGGCGCGCAGTTCCTTGCGCAGGCGGGCCATCTCCGTGCGGATGCGGCGACGGTCTGTCTCAATTTTGGTCTCACCGGGACCACGCAGGCCCACGCCGCCATTGGAACCGGCGCGGCCGCCTGCCTGGCGCGAGAGGTTGCCACCCCAACCACGGGTATGCGTATACAAGTATTCCAACTGCGCCAATGAGACTTGGGCCTTACCCTCTTTTGATTTCGCATGCTGGGCAAAGATGTCAAGGATGAGCATGGTGCGGTCAATGACCTTGGTGTTAAGCGCACGCTCGAGTGCGGTGAGCTGGCCGGGGTTAAGCTCACCATCGCAGACCACGGTATCGGCACCGGTGGCCTCGACGATATCGCGCAATTCCTTCACCTTGCCGGAGCCGATGTAGGTGCCGGAGTCCGGCTTATCGCGCTTTTGGTAAATCATCTCCACTACTTCGGCGCCGGCGGTTTCGGTTAGCGCGGCCAGCTCGTCCATGGTGGCTTCCACTTCGGCCACGGTGCCTTCGGTCCACACGCCGACCAAAATGACTCGCTCGAGGCGCAGCTTTCGGTACTCCACCTCGTAGCCATCGGTAGTGTCCTCGGCGCGGATGGTGGTCTCACGGGTAACGCGGCGGAAGGCATTGCGCTCTGCCAGATCGAGGTCACCGGTGGTGGGCGTCGCCTCCGGCGTGGCCGGGGCGTCGTTATCGCGAAAGGCGCGGGCGAGGAGATCGTCGTTATTATGCTGGGAAAATTCGGTCATACTACCTTTCATTTTTGCATGTTGCGGCCGAAAGCGGGAATTTCGGATTCTTAGCTGGGTGGACAAGGCGATACAATGGCGGGCATGAACGTTAAGGACACTGGGGTGAAGCAGAATACCGAGATGCAGGCCATTGGCCTCAATTTCGAGCGCTGGCAGGATGCGGTCGAGGCGGCCATCGCCAGCGACCGCTTAGCCGTTACCGGTGAGGTGCGCGGTGGCCAGCTCATTCAGTTCACCGATCCGTCGGGCGCGCAGCTTAATATCCTCGCGGTAGAGCCTTTTGCCACCTTCATCGGCTTCGATGCCGTCACGCAAGGGTTTGCCCACGTGGAGATGGTCAACGATGTCCTGGCCCTGCTGGAAATCATCGATCCTTTCGGCACCACCATCGCCCAGGCCACCGCAAACCTGGCGCAGGGGCCTTTGCTTGTCGACGAACCCTTGCAGCAGTGGCAGCAAATTTCCCTAACCGCCATGGGGCTGGATGTGCGCACCTACGATTCCGCCGCTGCCTATGAGGCGGCCGAGGGCGAGTTCCCCGCGCTCTTCGAATCCGCGGGGGCCAAGGTTATTTCCTCCGGCTCCGGTGCCAAGGTCCCGACCCCTGCCGCCTCCTTTGCCGCACGCGTCATGGAATCTGAGTGGCGCACCAACGAGCTGACCGGGGAGAAATTCGCTCACCTCGTCATGGATGGACTATTCCCCTTCGACCTCTGCCTGCCAGTGGGAGCCGGCGAGCTGCCGGCGAAGGACTCTATCGTGGCCGGTACCGCGATGCTTACGGCGTCTATTGAGCTGCCCAGCGGCGGTTGCGGCGATGGCGCTGGCTGCGGTTGTGGCTCCGGTGGCTGCGGCTGCGGCGGCCATTAGAACGGACATAAAGGCCTAGTGAAATAGCTGTGTGGATGCCCTTCCCTGAAAATGCGAGGAACCGGCGGGTAATGGTTCTCGTGCTGATCCTGGTGGGATCAGTGGCGGTTGTGGCAACCCTGAAAGTCTCCGGGGTTTTCATTGCAGCGCTGCTCATCGCGGCGGCGCTGCTTATGCTGCATACCCGGCCGGATGCCTCAGAGCAGGCAGCCCTGCGCAGTTCTATTCGCCTTTCGGCGGAAGACATCGAAGACGTCGTGGCGGAATACGAGGACTTCCGCTCCTCCGCGGACGCAGAGAAAATGGCTGACCGCACGCTCTACCGGCCGGCGCTTTTAGATTTGGATTGTTCCGACCCCACCATCCAAGCCTTCCATTACGAGCTTTCCGGCGCCCGGCGGTTCCTGCGTCGGTTGAACTTGCGCGTTAATGCGGAAGAAATTAGCACCAACGAGTTGGAATCTTTGCTCAGGGTCACCGATGAGCGCGCCCGCGAACTGAAAGAAACGTGGTTGTCTGCCCGCCGTGCTGCCTTCGCGCTCGGGCCGAAGTATGAAAAGAACGAAGTAGAAAATCGCGCGCTGCGCCGCCAAGAACTCGAAGAGCAAGCCTTCGAGGAAGGCGAAGGGCGCAGCGCCTAAACACTAGCCAGACACGAGGCGGTCTACAGCGAGGTCTCGCCGGTGGCGACGATCGCGGAAGGTCCGGTCAAGCGCGAGCCGCCCTCGTAAATATCGACGATAACTTCCCCGCCCGGTACGTGTACGTGCACGGTGCCGTGGGGGGTGCTGGTGTGGTCAACGGCGGCGTCGGCAAGCGCGGCGGTCGCTGCCGCCACAGTGCCGGTGCCGCAGGAGCGAGTCTCTCCTACTCCGCGCTCGAAGACACGCATGTGCACGTGGCCGTCGCACAGTGGAGTCACCAGCTCGACGTTTACGCCATCCGGGAAGAAAGCATCATCGATGACGGGCTTTTCCAGAGTCTTTGCCGCAAGCTCCTTAGCCTCCAGCCCCGGCAACACGGCCGCCAGGTGGGGATTTCCCATGTCTACGCCCAAACCGGCATATTTTTCCCCCGCCATGGATGCGGTGGACACGCCAATTACTTCGGCCGAGCCCATCTCCACCGTGACCTCGGCCGCGTGTGCATCACACGAATGGACAGTAACGAGCTTGGCACCCGCCCGAGTGCCGATGGTGAACTTATCTTCGTCCACCAGACCGCGCGAGCGCAGCCAGTGGGCGAATACGCGGGTTCCGTTGCCGCACATTTCGGCCACGGAGCCATCGGCATTGCGGTAATCCATGAACCAATCATCGGGCGCAATGCCCTCGACCAGTTCGGCGATTTCACCGGCTGCGAGCAAAGCATCGGCGCGCACGACGCGCAGCAAACCATCGCCTCCGATACCGGCGCGGCGATCGCACAGCGCCGCTACGCGCTCGGGACTAAGCGGCGTGGCAGCCGCGTGGTCTTCCACGATGACGAAGTCATTTTCAGTTCCATGGCCCTTGGCAAATTTCATGTTCCCTACCCTAGCGCGCGCAACGCCTGGGCGGCCGTATCGCCTGCAGCATCCAGCCATGTAATGCGCTTATCGCGGTTGAACCAGGAGCGCTGACGGCGCACATACCGCCGCGTCCCGGTAATGGTGCGCTCTACCGCCTCATCCCACGTGAGTTCGCCGCGCTGGGCTTGAAATACCTGGGCATAGCCGATGGCGCGGCCAGCGGTGGAATCAGCCACCAAGCCCTGTGCTTGGAGAAGCTCGACTTCCTCGATAAGCCCACGCTCAAACATTTGGCGGGTGCGCAGTTCAATGCGCGGATTCAACCAGTCCGCGGTGGTGCGCAGCCCCAAGAGGCGGGTTTCCCACCGCGGCGGGGCATCCTTCGGCGGCTGGCTGGCTTTATAGGGCTTGCCGGTTAGTTCAATGACCTCGAGCGCGCGGACGGTACGGCGCGGGTCCTTATCCTCGATAATGGCGGCTGCGGCCGGATCCACCTGCGCCAGCTCCTCATGCAACGCGTCCGTGCCGATTTCCCTGCGTCGTGCCTCGTACTTGGCGCGCACGGCAGGGTCGGTGGGTGGGAACTGCCAGTCGTCGACAAGCGCTTGGGCATAGAGCATGGAACCACCGACCAGAATGGGCGTTTTGCCGCGGGCCATGATGCCTTCCACGTCCGCGATAGCATCGCGCTGGTAGCGCGCCACGGAAGCGGTCTCGGTCACCTCCCACACATCGAGCTGATGGTGCGGGATCCCCTCGCGCTCAGCCGGGGTGAGCTTGGCGGTGCCAATATCCATGCCGCGATATAACTGCATGGAATCGACGTTGACCACCTCTCCGTCTAGTTCATGCGCAAGCGCCAGACCTAAGGCAGATTTTCCGGAGGCGGTGGGACCAAAGACTGCAATCGGGTGCATTAGACCTCCCATCCTGCGACATAGCGGCCAACGCCCAAGGTGGCATCGGTGGCCAAAAGCTGTGCTTTCTTTGGCCGCAGGCCCGCCAATTCCTCCCACAGTGCGGGTTCTATGACGCCGCGCTGGGAAAGCCACTCACCTGCCCTGCTTGCCGACGCCCCCATCAGCACCTCCTCGCACCACTCGTGCGCCGCCTGGGCGTCTGGAACAAGCGCCAAGGGGGCGCGCTCGGTTAGGCCTGCACTGCCATCTGCCACGACGATGGTCAGCGCCGCTGGATCCGGCTGGCCGATAGCCTCCCGACTACCGCGGACGCTAAGCTGTGGCACGCTGTGTAGTACGTAGCGCGCCATTATCTCGGGCAAAAAATTGCCGCCGCCCAGGTCCGTGGCTGCTCCCCAGGCCTGTAAACTGCCGGTATGGGCGGTATACCAGCGCTGGTCTTGGCTGCCAACGATATCCACGGCTGTGATACCGGCCGCGGCAGCCTCCACCGCAAGGGAGCGAGCAGCGGCGAGCAGTGCACGAGAGGCAGCGTCATGAGCGGAAAGCTCCACGGCCAGCGCTGGTGAGGCTGGCATTACCATGAGATTGAACATTATTTCTCCATACTATCTACCCAAGTGGAGGTAATTAAATAGAATCTGGGCGCGCGCGAGATATTCGCGGTAATGTATCCAATGATTTTATCCGGCAGCCGTGACGCGCGGCGATCTATGCATAGGAGGGCTTGTCATGTCTCCCATCCCTACCCCAGGTTCCATGCCCAAAAAGGGCCCTCGCCCCACCGCAAAGCCTGTTCCCGTTCAGGCCCCACGCAACAATGACCCGGCCAAGTGGGGCCGGATCGACACAGATGGTTCCGTCTTCGTTTCTGCTCCAGAGGGCGAACGCAAGATCGGCGAGTGGAAAGCCGGTACCCCCGAGGAGGGCCTTAAGCACTACGGCGCGCGTTATGACGATCTATCTACCGAAATCGAGCTGCTCGAGGCACGCCTACGCGCCAATCCTGATGAGGCCGTCGGCATTAAAAAGACCGCAGCGCAGTTGCGCGAAACCCTAGCTACCGCTGCGGTCATCGGAGACATCGCTGCCTTGGATCGGCGCCTTAGCGCGGTGATTGAACACTCGGTAGAAGCCGGCGAGCAGGCGCAGGCCGATAAGGAGCGTCGCCGCGAAGAAGCAATCGCTGCCAAGGAAAAGCTGGCGTCTGAAGCAGAAGAAATTGCTGAAAACTCCACCGAGTGGAAGGCCGCTGGAGACCGCATCCGCGCGATCTTGGAGGAGTGGAAGCAGATTAAGGGTATCGACCGTAAGACCGATGATGCCCTGTGGAAGCGCTACTCTCGCGCCCGCGATTCCTTCAACCGCCGCCGCGGCTCCCACTTTGCTGAGCTGGACCGCGCCCGTGCGGTTGCCCGCAAAAAGAAAGAGGAGCTCGTCGAGCGAGCCGAGGCCATCCAGGATTCTACCGATTGGGGTCCCACCGCCCGCGCCTACCGCGATTTGATGACCGAATGGAAGGCCGCCGGCCGCGCTCCACGCGAGGTGGACGATAAACTCTGGGCCCGCTTCCGCGCCGCCCAGGACAAGTTCTTCAATGCTCGCAATGCCGTCAATGACGAGCGCGACCGCGAGTTCGCAGAAAATGCCAAGGCCAAAGACGCCTTGATTGCAGAATACGACGGTCAAATCGATCCTGCTAAGGGAATCGAGGGAGCTAAGGCCAAGCTGCGCGAGTTGCAGGAAAAGTGGGAAGAGATTGGCTTCGTTCCCCGCAAGCAGGTGCGCGAATACGAGTCCAAGATCGCGGCGCTGGAGCAGCGCGTTACCGATGCGGAAAAGTCTGAATGGCGCCGCACCGACCCAGAGGCGCAGGCACGTGTGGCACAATTCCAGGCCAAGGTCGATGAGTTTAAGTCTCAGGCCGAGGCGGCTGAAGCCAAGGGCAATGCAAAGAAAGCCGCTGATCTGCGCGCTCAGGCCGAGCAATGGCAGGCTTTTGCTGACGCCGCCGCAAACGCCGTCAACGATAAGTAGTGCACCTCGTCCACATTGCGCGTCCACCGCGGCCGCCGCACGCATCTCCCGTAGACGCACGGCCCAGCGAACCAGCGGATTGCATTCGCAGCTTCGTCTTTTGGGCCAACCTTGCGGCCCAAGAAGCCAGCGGCGATGCCGCGGCATCAACGTCGCCTAGGCGCGTGGTGCAGCGGCTACAAGGTTCTAGCGAATCACAGACCTACCTTTTTGCCGTAGTAGACGGCGACTCCACCCTGGGCGAGGTCTCTGAGCTTGGGCTGCCGCTAATACCTGCGGTGGAGCCCAGCCCAGAGCTGGACTACCTCGGATTCATCCACCTCAGCCTGCCGCTTTTAGAAGAGCGCGAAACCGCCGAGATCGAATGCGTGCTGTGCGATCTGCCTCTCCCTGGGCAAGAACTCGAGGAGGAAGGGCAGAAAGTAGCCGAGTGGATGGGGATAAAGGCGCTGGAGCTTGCCCGGAAGCTCGGCCGCACCATTGCGCACGTCGGTCTGCTGCATCCACCGGGGACGGACCCAGACTACGATGTCATGGGAAGCGTCTACCGCCAGCTGGGGTTTAAGCACCGGCATGCAGAACACCAACTCGTGATGGACATCCCCGAAAGCCCCGTGGCGGCACTCCTTCCAGCGGGAATCACCTCGCAAGCGTGGGCTGATTACGACATCCCAGAAAGCTACCTCGACGAGGTCATGCGGCTGCTTACCCTAGCCTCCCAAGACGCGGAGACCGGGGATTTGACGGTGGAGCCCATCGTCTGGACTCGCACGCGGTTGCGCGAAGCCCACAGCCGGCTGCGTTCTCGCCGCGGACATACGTTACTTATCGCACTCACCAGCGAAGAGGGGAAAATCCTCGCGCTGGCAGAAGTAGCCAGGCACGAGGATGCGAATCCTGAGGTAGCCGAGTGGACTTTGACCGTCACCGATCGTCCGCACCGGCGCCGCGGACTCGCGCAATTAGCCAAGCTCACAGCGCTTCACGCCGTTGCACGCCATTGGCCACAAGTACGTCGTTGCTACGGCTCCGTGGCGGACAAAGACGAAGCGATGAATGCCATCTACCGTAGATTGGGTGCCCGAGAGTTTTCCCGCTCTTGTGCATGGGAGTTGCGATTGCGAGACTAGAGCCGCAGGCGTCACAGATAAAGGCGCGGCGGCGCGCTTTTTACTCGCCGCGTTGGGCGCGGTGACGCTCAGCAGCTTGCTTGCGGCGATTATCCACAATTGGCACCTGCCGCGGCGCCGCGTTAATAGCAGGTTGGAATTCGCCCACCTCATCGAGCTGTCCGGCGGTGGCACGCACTTGAGCCTCGGCAGCCTTTTGCTCTGGGCTGCGGCGCAACGCCACTAAGCAATAGGCCAAAAATGCTAGGAAGGTAGCCAGCATTCCTACCCACATTCCCAGCGATGCCCCGTCAGCGGTAGACCCGCGGAACCAGAAACCCCACAGGTTGGCAAAGAAGGACACAGTCACCAGCATCCAAGCGACAAGTCCAGGCGTAGCTCGGCGGGTAAACAGTGTCACCGGGGTGAGAACGCCCAATCCAAGGAGAGCGAGCCACGCGGAGACGGTTTCCATGAGGGATATTCTGACTCCGCTGGACGTGGTACCGAAGGTCAACGCTTCCCAACCGTGTGAGGGGCCGGCGTAGGGCAAAACCAGGTAGAGGATATAAGCCACCACCGCGATGCACAGTGTGACTTTGTGGCCGCCGAGGTCCATTGTTTGTGCTGCGCGGCGCTCCGCGGTAGCTGCTTTCTGGGCGGCGGTGGTGGGCTTTTCCTCAGTCATGGGTCCCTAGCCTACTCCCCTCTTAGCAACCGCAAGAATCGCCGGATTCAGCGGCCGCTGGCTTTCCAATAGACGGCAATCCCAGACCCACGCCGATGGGCGCCGTCGTCGGGGTCTCACCGGCGGCCGACATGTCGCCGGCCTTGGTGCGGGTGTGGGAGGTAACGGCGGCGTCGGCAAGCAAGAAGAAAGAACCCGCACCGGTGACCTGAGTATGGACCACATCGCCCGGGCGAATCGCGGTGGAGATGTCCGCACCGTCAGAATCAACCGGGGTGAAGTGCACTAAGCGCCCATCACGAGCGCGACCAGTCATGCGGTGGGTCTCATCGTTCTTGCGGCCGCCCTCTGCCTGGACCAAAAGTTCAACGTCTGTGCCGATGAGCTTCTTGTTCTCCTCGGCCTGAATGCTATCTTGCAAAGCAACGAGGCGCTCGAAGCGATCTTGGACGACGTCCTTAGGAATCTGGTCCTCCATTTCGGCGGCCGGGGTGCCTGGGCGCGGCGAATACTGGAAGGTAAAGGCAGAGGCAAAGCGGGCGCGGCGCACCAATTCCATCGTGTCTTGGAAGTCTTCCTCGGTCTCGCCTGGGAAGCCCACGATGATATCCGTGGTAATCGCGGCGTGCGGAATCTTCTCCCGTACCTCGTCCAAAATCCGCAGGAATTTCTTCGTGCGGTAGGAACGGCGCATGTCCTTGAGAACCTTGTCAGAGCCGGACTGCAGCGGCATGTGCAACTGCGGGCACACGGACGGGGTCTCCGCCATGGCGTCGATAACGTCAGAAGTAAACTCCGCCGGGTGCGGGGAGGTAAACCGCAGGCGCTCAAGGCCTTCGATCTTGCCTACCTCGCGCAGCAGCTTAGAGAAAGCGAAGCGGTCGCGCGGCATCTCCGGATCGGCGAAATTAACGCCATAGGCATTAACGTTTTGTCCCAGCAAGGTGACCTCAGATACGCCCTGATCCACCAGCGCTTGGACTTCGGCCAAAATGTCGCCCGGCCGACGGTCCTCTTCTTTACCGCGCAGGGAAGGAACGATGCAGAAGGTACAGGTGTTATTGCAGCCTACTGAAACAGAAACCCAGCCGGCATAGGCAGACTCACGCTTGGCCGGCAAGACGGACGGAAACGCCTCGAGGGAATCGACAATCTCCACTTGGGCTTCATCGTTGTGGCGAGCGCGCTCTAGCAGGGTCGGAAGAGCCGCCATGTTGTGGGTGCCAAAGACGGCATCGACCCACGGTGCATTATCAAGGACAGTGTCCTTGTCCTTTTGCGCCAGGCAACCGCCCACGGCAATCTGCATGCCTGGGTGGTTTTCCTTGGTTTTCTTCAAAGCGCCCAAGGTGCCATAGAGCCGCTTATCGGCATTCTCACGCACGGCGCAGGTATTAAAGACGATAAGGTCTGGCTCTACACCTTCGCCGGCGGCCGAGTAGCCTGCCTCCTCCAAAAGGCCAGAGATGCGCTCGGAATCATGCACATTCATCTGGCATCCGAAGGTTCGGACTTCATAAGTACGGGTATCTGCGATTGTCTGCTCCACGTCGGCATAGTTTAGCCATGTAGTTAGGCATCTCATAACTGCCGGACTTGGCCATTCCGGCGCTACCCTTCCTTGGCCGTATCAGTCCTCTGCGCGCAGTTCCGCGCACCGCGCGTCAAGCGCTGCGATTGCGATCTGCAATGACATTCCTTCATTGAAGCCGCGGCGTGCCAGCACACCCACGATGCGGCGTAGGGCCTTGTCGCGCTCCTTGCGATCCGGCGGGACAGTCTTAATGGAGCGAGCCTTCTTTTCCGCAAGGGCCTGCGCCATGGCTTGTTCATCGGCAGGGTCAATTTGCTCGAGGGCCTCAGCACGGTCGGCCTCGCTCACGCCCTTTTCCCGCAATTCCCTGTTGAGAACCGAGCTGGACTTGCCGCGCCGCTTATGCCGTTGGCGCACCCACTCGTGTGCAAAGGCTGCGTCATTCACCAGCCCCGCGTGGGCTAAATCATCTAGCACGTCCTCAACGACATCTGGCTCAAACTCGGCCTTTACCAGACGATCATAGAGCTCTTTCCGGGACCTAGAACGCTGATCCAAAAGGCCCAGCGCCCGAGAGCGGACCTTGGCCTTGGCTTCCTCTGCCTCTCGATCAAAAAGCCCGCCCCCAGCTGCTCCATTCTCATAGGCCTCGAGGGCCTGACGGAGTTGGGCGAGCTTTTCGGGGGCGGGCTGATTCATGATGCAGATTCAAATGGTACGCGGTGTGCGGGTGCGGGTTAGACGATTCTAGTCGTCGTCAAAATCGACGTTTGGAACGAGATCAACGGACTCATCGGTCAATGGGTCATCGGCGCCAGGAACATCCATCGCGGCAGCCTCTTCACCCTCGGCCGCAGCCTCGCCGATGCCAAGCTTCTGGAAAATCTTCTGCTCGATTTCATTGGCAAGGTCCGGATTATCCTTCAGGAAATTACGCGCCTTCTCCTTACCCTGGCCCAGCTGGTCGCCTTCGTAGGTAAACCAGGACCCGGACTTGCGGATGAAGCCGTTTTCGACGCCAAGGTCGATGATGGACGACTCGCGAGAGATGCCTTCGCCATACATGATGTCGAACTCGGCAATCTTAAATGGTGGCGAGACCTTGTTTTTTACTACCTTGAGCTTGGTGCGGTTACCGATGGCATCCTGGCCATCTTTTAAGGTCTGGATGCGGCGGATATCGCAGCGCACGGAAGAGTAGAACTTGAGCGCCTTACCACCGGTGGTGGTCTCTGGCGAGCCGAACATCACGCCAATCTTTTCGCGCAGCTGGTTAATGAAGATAGCGGTGGTACCGGAGTTGTACAGGGCACCGGTCATCTTGCGCAGCGCCTGCGACATCAGGCGGGCCTGGAGGCCGACGTGGCTATCGCCCATTTCACCTTCAATTTCCGCCTTCGGGGTAAGTGCAGCAACGGAGTCAACGACAATGATGTCAATTGCGCCAGAGCGTACCAGCATATCGGCGATCTCCAAGGCCTGTTCGCCGGTATCTGGCTGGGAAACCAAAAGGTTATCGGTATCCACGCCAAGCAGGCGAGCATACTGCGGGTCGAGCGCGTGCTCGGCGTCAATAAACGCGGCAATGCCGCCGTCCTTTTGTGCAGATGCAATGGCGTGCAGCGCAACAGTGGTCTTACCAGAAGACTCCGGGCCATAAATTTCTACGATGCGCCCGCGCGGGAAACCACCAATACCCAGAGCAACATCGATTGCGGTATTACCGGAAGAAATGGCCTTAATCGGTGGGCGGTTGTCATCACCCAGGCGCATCACAGCGCCTTTGCCGTAATCCTTCTCAATCATGGCCATTGCGGCATCGAGGGCCTTTTGGCGGTCATCTCCCTTAGAGGCGGCAGAAGAAGACTTCTTTTTGGTTGCCATTAACTTTCATCCTTATCTTTAACGACGATGTACTAACGCATTATTAGACTGCCGTGGAACTCAAACGGTTCCCTCCGTCAACGCCATCCCACTGTAGACGACTGCATCGACACCTCCGCCATATTACATACATCTGTTCGAATTTTGAAAGTGAACACGCCAGTCCGCCAAATTCGACGGCGCTATAAAGTAGGGTAATCGACCCCCAACCTGCGCTCCTTCGGTACATCAAAGTCATCGCACAGGCTCAGCCAGACGCGACGCGGATCGACGCCGCGTTCGATAAGCTCATCGGGCGTTGCCCCGAGGTCGGGCAAGACATGGGAGTGACTAATCCACTTCCCCTTAGACTCGCCAAATTCATCCACAATGAGCTGGTGATACTCGGTCAATCTCATGCGCGCCATCCTACTCAGCACTAAAGCACGGGCGCCAGCGGTCCAGAAAGTGTCGATTGGGAGCCCGCCGCAATGGCCCCACCTCACAATAATCAGCCTCAGATGAACACCGTTCAAAACCCTCAATTGTCTGCAGTTTTCATGCAGTGCTAACCTCTTGAACATGAAAAAGAACTCTCTGGCAACGACCATTGCCTATGTTGCCGTGTTTACCGCTCTCGTCATCGTCCTTGCCTTCGTGTCCATTCCCATCGGTTCGGCCGGCGTGCCCATCGTGTTGCAAAACGCAGCGCTGATCCTCGCCGGCCTTATTTTGGGTAGCAAGCGCGGCGGTTACGTGGGACTCCTCTTTTTGTTCCTGGGCCTTGCCCTCCCAGTTTTAGCAGGTGGCGGTACCACGCTGCGTGCCTTGGCAGGCCCAACCGCGGGCTACATCATCGGCTATGTTCTCTCGCCAGCGGTTGCAGGTGCAATTGCCTACCGCTCCCCTAAGAACAAGGGTGGCATGGCGGTCATACTTGCCATTGCTGCCATTGTCGGCCTTGCCGTCCAATACATCTGCGGCGCCTTTGGTCTCATGATCCGCTCTGGCTTGGAAATTGGGCCAGCCTTCGCAGCCCAATTGCCCTTCATCCCTGTCGATGCCGGAAAGCTTGTCGTTGCCGTCATCATCGCTCTCGGTGTTCACTCGGCCTTCCCCGATCTGATGGGACGAAAGGCCGCCTAGTGCCCACGATCGAATTTTCCTCGGTTTCGGTAGCTTTTGATGACACCGTGGTGCTCGAGGACATTAACCTCACCCTCACCGAACAACGCATTGGCATCATCGGCCAGAATGGTGGCGGAAAATCCACCTTGACCAGGCTCATTAATGGGTTGGGCGAGCCTAGTGCCGGTACGGTGACGGTGGACCAGATGGACGTCGCCAAGCAGGGCAAAAAGGTGCGCGAAAAGGTGGGCTTTGTCTTTTCGGATGCCGAAAACCAGATTGTCATGCCCAATGTGCGCGATGACGTCGCCTTTTCGCTCCGCCGTTTTAAGCTGCCCAAACACGAGCGCCTCGCCCGCGTGGATGCTGCCCTCGAGCGCTTCGGACTCGCCGAATTTGCTGAGCGCTCACCGCATACGCTCTCCGGCGGACAAAAGCAGCTCCTCGCGCTGGCAGCGGTCATGGTCATCGACCCGATTCTCATCATCGCTGATGAGCCCACTACCCTGCTGGATCTGCGTAACCGCGATCGAATCAAAAGAGAATTCGCGCGATTGGAACAGCAACTAATTGTGGTGACGCACGATCTGGAATTTCTGCGCGATTTTAATCGGGTCATTTGCATCGATGACCACCGCATCGCCGCGGATGGCCGACCGGCGGAGGTCATAGATTTTTACCAAGACCTCATGGCCCAGCGGCCGCTGTAGGGAGAATTGTCATGCAACGACGCACGAATCTCCCACTTTCCGTCTATGTTGATGGCACCAGTTTTGTTCATCGCATCAAACCCAGTTGGAAGATCGCATTCCTCTTAGTCTTTATCCTTGTTACCAGCATCTTTTTCAAGTCCATTCCGTGGGCAGCAGGCGGGGTCATCTTCGTTGTCATCCTTTATGCTTGCGCTCGGATCCCACTGGGCATTGCGTGGAGTCAAATCTGGCCGCCTCTCTTTTTCCTAGTCCCGTTGGCAGGCTTTCAATGGTGGGCAAAGGACTTCGACTATGCGGCGGTGATGTTCCTCAATGTCTTCGCCGCTATGATGGCTGCCTTCTTGCTCACGCTGACCTCCACGGTAGATGAAATCATGGAGTCGCTGGAAGAGTCGCTGCAGCCCCTAAAGCGACTAGGAATACCGGTAGAAAACATCAGCTTGGCTATGTCACTGACTATTCGGCTCATCCCGCTGATGTTTGAAACCGTCTATGAAGTCCTAGATGCCCGCAAAGCGCGCGGTGCCGGGATGTCCCCGCTGGCGTTTGGCACCCCCGTTATTATTCGCTCCATCCGGCGAGCGCGCGCGATGGGGGAAGCGTTGCAGGCCCGCGGCGTCGGTGACTAGCAGCGTAAGTTATCGCCTCCCTTGCACCACCAAATGATGGCCAAGGGAGGCGATAACTTTTTAAAAGACAGTCGAGGGTTTTACTCCCCACGCAACTCACGCAGACGGGCCTGTACAGCATCGTTGTTGGCACTGCCTGGCTGGGCAGCGCTGTCGGCAGCAGAGCCAGAAGCTTTATTGCCCTCAATGGCCTGAGCCTTATTGGCTTCCACGGACTTAGAGGAGTTCATTTCACTGCGAATCTGCTCCAAGCGGGAATGACCGGCCATCTGTATGCCCGCCTGCTGAACCTCGGCCATGCGGTTTTCCACGGAGTTCTCAGCAAGCTCGGCCTGGCCTAGCGCCTTGGAGTAACGGCGCTCAATCTTATCGCGCACAGCATCCAGAGACGGCGTATTGCCATTGGCAGTTAGCTCGTTCATGGAGTTCAAAGACTCAGAGACCTTTTCCTGCATTTTTGCCTGCTCCAGCTGGGAAAGCAGCTTGGAGCGCTCATTGACCTTTTCGCGCAGCGCGGCGTTATTACGCTGAACCGCATTCTTGGCCTTTTCTGCCTGCTGTAGTGCCTGGTCGTGCAGCTTCTTGGTATCCTCCACGGACTCCTCAGCCGTAACCAGCTGGGCGGCGAAGGCCTCTGCCGCGTTCTCGTACTCCACGGCCTTATTTTCATCGCCCTTAGCACGGGCCTGATCAGCCAATTCCAGAGCCTGGCGAGCATTGCCCTGCAGCTTTTCTACCTCTGCCAAGCGGCGGTTAAGCTGCATTTCCAGCTGACGCTGGTTACCAATCACGGCGGCCGCCTGCTGAGACAGCTCCTGGTGCTGGCGCTGAGCATCCTCAATAGCCTGCTCGATCTGCACCTTCGGATCGGCGTTTTCCTCGATCTTATTATCGAAGAGTGCCATCAGGTACTTCCAGCCCTTAACAAATGGGTTCGCCATGGTGTGCTTCAACCTTTCTAGGTTAAAAATGTGCGTAATGTTCTGCTGTTTATACTAGCGAAGCGCTGTTTCCACCGCTTGCACTCCCCGCGGTCGCGGGCGCTTGCCGACGCCCCCTTAACCACCACAGCCGACCCTCCTCGCGAGAGAATAGGCCGGCTGTTGACATAGACCGCTGTGTGCTAGAGCTCTGATGCGGCAGGTGCCGTATGGGCTAGCTCCTCATCCATAGAGGGCAGGGCCATGTAACCGGCTGCTTCAATCAATACGTCAGAGACCGAGCAATCTAGCGCGTGGCACACAGACGCAAGGAGCTCAGAGGAGACCTCCTTGCGACCGCGTTCGAGCTCTGAAAGGTAACCCGGCGACACGCGGGCCACCCCGGCCAATTCGCGCAGGGTCACTCCCTTGTCCGCGCGGAAGGCGCGCAGCGTCAACCCAAGAGCCTCACGCAAAAGCGGCTCAGGAGTACGAGCAGTGGCGGGCGCCGCTGGTGCAGTAGCGCCGTTTACCGAGTGTTCGAGGACTGCAGTAGAAGTGTTCATCACTATGGTCAACGCTCCTTGTCTCGCTATTGTTCCCGCAGTGCCGGATTTTCTTCCACAGTTGCGCACAGTAGACGAAAGGCGGCTGCGACCGTGGCCTCTCTAATTTCGTTGCGCTCCTTGCCCAAACCGGATAGCAGCTGGGAGAAAGCGACTCTACCAGGAGAATAGATGCCGATATATACGGTGCCCGCCGGCTTGCCTTCTTGTAGGTCTGGTCCTGCCACTCCGGTAAGGCCTATTCCCCAGTCCGCAGCGGTTTCTGCCACCGCTGCGCGGGCCATTGCAAGGGCGGTCTCCCCAGAAACCACTCCGGCAGCTTCGATATCGGCTACCGGTTGGTGCAAAAAGTGGGATTTCACCTCGGTGGCATATGTTATAAGCCCTCCGCGCAATACAGCCGAAGCTCCAGGGACAGAAGCGACCGTGGCGCTGGCCAACCCAGCAGTAAGTGACTCACAAAAGGACAAAGTCTCGCCGCGCTCGGTGAGCTCGGACACGAGGCGGGTTGCCATGGTGCTCATGAACTACCTAGCTATTCTGCTTCTTGCCGTCAATGAGGTACTGGACGCCGGTAACTAAGGTCACCACTGCAGCCAACAGCATCACTAGGAAGGTAGGAACGTTCATCCACTCCGGCAACGGCCACAGATACAGCCCGACTGCCAAGGATTGCAATACAGTCTTCAGTTTGCCGCCCTTCGAAGCAGGTACCACCTTGCCGCGGCGCAACAACACCATACGCCAGATGGTGATACCGAACTCACGGATGAGAATGACCACGGTAATCCACACTGGCAGCACCCCGATGATGTTGAGGCATACCAGTGCGGTAGTCATAAGCGCTTTGTCCGCGATGGGATCAGCAATCTTGCCAAAATTGGTGATAAGGCCACGGGCACGTGCGATGTCCCCGTCGAGCTTATCTGTGAGCATTAAGGCCGTGAATAGGCCAAAAGCCCACCATTCATGGCCGGCAATGACCAGCCATGCGAAAACCGGAATGAAAAGAATGCGCAGGCTGGTGAGAATATTTGGCAGGTTCCAATTGGACACCTGCGGATTCACATCCGAGGATTGCGCTGACTGTGTTCCGGGTTGATTCACGTTATACATACTACCTGTTAGCACCAAGCACCTGCGCTTGGATGCCCCTGCATTTTAAAATGCCAAGCATGAAGTATTTTGCTGTTAGCTACGACTACAACCCCAATAATCCTGAGATTGCTAAGGCTCGCCCCGCGCACCGCGAGTTTACCGCGCAACTTTTTGAGGAGGGCACCATCATTGCCACCGGCCCCTTGACGGATTCCAAGGGCGGCGCGCTCATCATTGCGGGGCTTGCCGACGACGCCGTGGTCGCCGACGCCATCGCCCTCATGGACAAAGACCCCTTCTACCAAGCCGGCTGCATCACCGGCCGCAGCTTCCGCGAATGGAATCCCGTAAACGCCCGCTTCTAGTGTGGTAGCTCTTCCTTGGGCAGGTCTTCGGCCTTGCCCACGAATTCGCCCTTCTTGTTCCGGACGATCTTATTGCCCTCCTCGTCCCAGTCGAAGTGATTGTGCGATACCGGTACTCCGCCTTGGTTCTCATCGCGTTTGTTTTTAATAATCGAGGCGATAACCGTAATAACCAGGACGCCCACGATCACGATAAGTGAGGTGATGGTGGAAAATTCTGGGATCGACTCCACGTTCTCGCCGCCGTTGACAAACGGCAAGTTATTCTCATGCAGCGCATGGAACATGAGCTTTACACCGATGAAGCCCAAAATGATGCCCAAACCATAGGGCAGGTACACCAAGCGGTCCAGTAGGCCATCCAGCAGGAAGTACATCTGGCGCAAGCCCATGAGGGAGAAAGCATTCGTGGTAAAGACCAAGAACGCTTCCGAGGTAATACCGTAAATGGCCGGAATGGAGTCGAAGGCAAACATCACGTCGATAAGGCCGATGGACACCAACGCAATAAAAAGCGGGGTGAACGCGAATTTACGCTTGCCCGAAGAATCTTCCACGCGGTGCGTAAGCTTATCGCCGTGGTAGCGCGGGGTGACGTGGACTACCTTGCGGATCAGCTTGATGATGCCCATATCATTGGGATCGGTTTCGGGGGCGTCCCGAATCTCGTCGACGATGAGCTTGATTGCTGTGTAGATAAGAAATATCGCGAACAGGTAGAAGATATCGGACCATGCCGCGATGACCGCAGCACCCAAAAGGATAAACACCAGGCGGCATGCCAAGGCAATAACGATGCCGATGAGCAATACCTTTTGCTGGTACTTGCGCGGGATCTTGAAGGCGCCCATGATAAGCGCGAAAACAAAGAGGTTATCTACGGATAGCGCCTTCTCTGTCACGTAACCCGTGAGGTATTGGATGCCGTGCTCGTGGTCCCATATGGCCCATACGCCGGCACCAAAAAGTAAAGCAATACCGACATAGAATAGGGTCCAGAACCCGGATTCCTTCAGCGTCGGCTCGTGCGGGGTGCGCACGTGGGAGTAGAAATCAAAAACAAAGAATCCAAGAATGACGACGATGGAAATCGCCCAGATCCACAATGGCACATGCATTGGTACATCCCTCCGGTCGAAGATACAACAAAGTGACCGGAGGTCTCCCCCGCCCGGCTAGATAGCTGCAGCCGGGCCGGCACGACCGGGAGCATAACGCTTCCGTGCTGACGATCGGTGCCGAAGGATGGGGTACTCCCCTCCAAGACCCGTCCAACTTTACACGATCTTAGAAGGCACCTGTCGAAGGGTTATACGTTGCCTGGAGGGTACGAGTGTCGCCAGCATCGCCCTGCGGGGAGGAATCGGAGCCTGCGGAGGAGGCGTCGGAAGTAGCGGCAGCTTCGTCCTCCTCTTGCTGTTGCATCTCCTCCTGAATTTCCTTTGGCGCCTCGGCAGGGTCGGCGCCCTTGATCATCCAAATGATGGTATCGAGCTCTTCCGGCTTCACTAGGACCTCGCGGGCCTTGGAGCCCTCGGACGGTCCGACGACGCCACGAGATTCCATCAGGTCCATCAGACGACCGGCCTTGGCAAAACCGATGCGCAGCTTGCGCTGCAGCATCGAGGTCGAGCCCAACTGGGCGGTGACCACCAGCTCGACGGCTTCGAGGAGGTCGTCCATGTCCTTGCCAATTTCCTCATCGATTTCCTGCTTGGCCTCGGATTGCTTCTCTTCAGTCACGCCCTCGGTGTAGTTCGGCGCGGCCTGCGACTTGGCGGCATCGACAACCGCCATAACCTCATCATCTGAGACGAATGCGCCCTGCATACGCACAGGACGCTTACCCTGCGGAATGAAGAGGCCATCGCCCATACCAATGAGCTTTTCCGCGCCACCCTGGTCCAAGATAACGCGAGAGTCCGTCAGTGAGGACGTCGCGAAGGCCAAGCGTGAAGGCACGTTGGTCTTAATCAGACCGGTCACCACGTCAACGGACGGGCGCTGGGTTGCCAGGACCAGGTGAATTCCGGCGGCACGCGCCTTCTGAGTGATGCGGACGATGGAGTCCTCAATCTCCTTTGGCGCAGTCATCATCAGGTCCGCCAGCTCGTCGACGACACAGACGATGTACGGGTACGGGCGTACCTCGCGCTCGGAGCCTGCCGGTGCTTGGTATTCGCCGGAGACCACCTTGCGGTTATAGTCCTCAATCTTGCGCACGCGAGCAGCCTTCATATCCATGTAGCGCTGCTCCATCTCCTCCACCAGCCACTGCAGGGCTGCTGCGGCCTTCTTCGGCTGGGTAATGATGGGCGTGATCAAGTGCGGAATGCCCTCGTACGGGGTAAGTTCCACCATCTTCGGGTCCACCAGGATGAGGCGAACCTGCTCAGGGGTGGCTCGGGTTAGCAGCGAGACCAACATGGAGTTGACGAAAGCGGACTTACCGGAACCGGTAGCACCGGCGACCAGCAAGTGCGGCATCTTTTGTACCGAGAACGAGGTGTATTCGCCTTCGATATCCTTGCCCAATCCAATAAGCATCGGGTCAGGAGAGCTAGTCATGCTGGGCGCATCAAGCACCTCACGCAGGTGTACCATCTCGCGGTCTGGGTTGGGAACTTCAATGCCAACAGCTGACTTGCCGGGGATAGGCGTCAGCAAGCGCAGGTTGTCCGTGGCTACGGCGTAGGCGAGATTGGACTGCAAATTCGTAATCTTGGATACCTTGACGCCTGGCCCCAGCTCGATTTCATAACGGGTCACTGTTGGACCACGGCTGAAACCGGTGACTTGCGCATCCACCTTGAACTCTTCAAAGACATCAGTAATGGCCTCGATAATGCGGTCATTAATCTCGGTGCGCTCCTTGGCTGGGGTTCCCGGAGTCAACAAATCCGTAGAAGGAACCGCGTAATTCTCGTTGCCAAACTGTGCGGCGGGCGCGGCGGCGGGCGCCTCAGCTGGCGCGGGCGCACCGGCACTACCCGTTCCCGCTCCTGGTTCGGCCGTCGGTTGAGAGCTATCCACCTGCGCGCCGGTCGTTGCATCGCGTCCAGAACGTTCACGGAAGAGCTGGCGAGCCTTCTCGTGCGCGGACGATACTGCATCCGCGCCTCCTTGTGCAGCGGACCCAGCGGCACCTGCGGCAGCACCTGCTACCGCGGCTCCAGCGGCTCCGGCAGCACCGGCACCTGCAGCCTTAGCTGCGCCACGTGCCGCCCCTGCAGCTCCCGCAGCGCCAGCGGCTGCCCCCGCAGCCGATCCCACAGCGGAACCGGCGGCGGTACCCGCTGCTGAAGCAGAGCGAGCAGAGTCAAATGCGGAGCGCTGGCCAGCGGTGCCCAGAACGCGGGTCGGCTCCGAGTCTACGGAGTCTGGCTGGGCCGGCGAAGACGCAGCAGGACCTTCTACGACTGGAATCTCATCGGTATCCTCAATATCGCGCGAAACTGGCTTCTCCGCCGGAGTGGACACGGACTGAAAGCCGCCACGCGTTGGCGCGCTAAAGGTACGGGTTGCTTCGTCCTCCTCCGCCGCAGCGGGGGACTCTGTGGGATAAGAGGAACCACGCGGAGAGGGGCCTTCAGTGCGGCCTCGGAAAGCGCGCAGGCTTCCACCGCGTTCAGAGGTTCGGCGCTTGGCTGCAGGTCGGGCCGGGCGGGTGCTGCGCTCACGCCCTTCCGCAATATCATCGATATCGCCGGTGACGTGTCCATAGAGGTCATCGCCTTCGTCTTCGTAATAATCTTCATCCGCACCGCCAAAGCGAGAGAAAGCTGCAGCGATGGCATCAGCCACCAACTCATAAGCCTCGCGGATGGTGATTCCGGTGACCAAAAGGGCGCCGTAGATAATGACGAGGAAAAGCAACGGCACTGCAACGAAGGAGGTAAAGGCAGTCTCCAACAGGCCACCAATGGCATAGCCGATTACTCCGCCCGCGCCACCGGCACTTTCCGGGGTAAAGCCAAGTTCAGGGGTGCCAGCAAAGATATGGATCAAGCTGAGCATGGCCAATACAATGACGCTAATTCCGCCCACAATGCGCGGCTTAAAATGCCCCGCCGGGCCGGAGATATCCATCATCAAGGCAATGGCCAAAGCCACTAAGGCCACTGGCAGCACCCATGCGCCCGCACCAATGACATAGCGCACGATATTGCCCACCCAGGCACCTACTTGGCCAGCGACACCGAACCAGACCGTAGCCGCGAGCACGATGGCAATACCGATGAGCACGAGTGCCACCGCATCGGGATTTTTCACCTGAATGCCGCGCGACTCCGACTCACCCAATTCCATGGTCGAAGGGTGTTCTTCCGCTGCTTCATCATTGGCACGAGTAACCTTGCTTTTCTTTTTATTCTCCCCGCGTGCAGAAATTTCTTCCGGCTCCCTTGTCGTCTCGTACTCCTCGGTGTCATATACGTCTTCGCTCGGCTTCAGCCCGGCCATTCCATGGCTTACACCTCGCGCCATGTTTCCCATGCCGCGCGCCGTGGCACCAAACACTGCGCCCAAGCCCTTGCCGACGGCCCGGAACGCACTACCAGTGCGCTCCTGTGAGGTCGCTGCAGCACGCCGATGCGAGGACGTCATAGCCAAGGTTTCCGGCATGCCAGCACCGGACCGGCTGCGGCCAGATGGCCGTGAACGATTCGTCTTTCGGCGCGTCCCGCGCGAAGAGGCATTTTTGACAGACATGCCTCTACCTTAACCGTGACACCCCATAAATCACATTAGCCACACGCGTTTCCCCCGAGGCCTAGGGGCATAATCTAAAGTCACACCCCCAACGGCGCACGACGATTGCGATAATAGTACTAATTCAAGGCTAGAGAGTTGACCGTACGGCGGCTTTGGCATCTCCCTCGAGCGCGACTTCGGCAGCGTCACGTCCGAAGGACCACAGAATCAGTTCGCCTACCTCCCCCGATACTCGGACTACGGCATCTCCCTTATCTGCTACGCCGTGCTTATCCGCGGCGACAATGCGCGGTAATCCTTCGGGCTGCATAATGACCGGGCGAGTCGAGTTTCGCAGGGCCACCTTAGCTAAGAGCTTCAGGTAGCTATGCATCTGCTGTTTGATTCGTGCCGAGAAATCTCGCGGACCCATGCCATTAGCCCGGCGAATGTCCTCGTGGTGAACAAAATGCTCTACAAAGTTTTGCTGTGCATCCACGAAACGAACGGGGTTATAGGTAGCCGGTCCCCTCCCCCAGTCATCAACGAGCTCATCAAAGTCGCGTTCGGAAACCTTGCGCGATTCCTTTTCAAGGTGGCCGGACAATGCCTTGACAAAAATTCCAGCGGCTGCATCGGGGCGATTTTCCCGCACCCACAGATGTACGGCTAGGTCACGGGTAGTCCAACCCTCGCACAAAGTAGGGGCATCAGGACCAAGCTTATGAAATAGCGCGACCATTTTGGCGCGCTCAGCAGAACAAAACGACATAGGCCCCAGCATACCGAGCTAGCTAGCATGCTGGGGCTGCGTCTGCCTTTATACGAAGAACCCTGCTATTTACAGGGACTCACGAGAAGCATCTACGTCTTCATCATCGGTAACCAATGGGCCGGAGTTGGTCGGCACGATGGTCGGCAGAATGACCGGCTCGCGCTTGTACTTCGAATCCATAAGTTTAGATACCTTGCGGCGCAGTTTCTGCACCATGCGGTAGGTATCGTTCTCGCCCTCGGCGGCGAGATCATTCATGGTGTTTTCTACCATTTCTGCGACCTCCGGCACGATGCCGCGGTCATCATCGGAAAAGCCTGTGGTAGATACCGTTGGGTGCTCCAATAGGCGCGAGGTGCGGTTATCAATCACGCACGTGATAGATACCACGCCACCAGTTCCCAGGTTGGTGCGGTCGGCCAAGGTATCGGCATCCACATCGCCCATGGACACACCATCGACGTAGAGGTTGCCCACCTGCATCTGGCCTACGACCTCGGCGCGGCCCTTGCGCAAATCCACGACGACGCCGTTTTGTGCCAGCACCGTACGATCGCGGTCCACACCGGTGGAAATGGCCAGCTCCTTATTGGCACGAAGGTGGCGCCACTCGCCGTGCACCGGCATAGCGTTGCGCGGGCGCGCTGCGTTGTACAGGAATAGCAGCTCACCGGCATAACCGTGGCCCGAGGCGTGCACCTTGACGTCTTGGTTAGTAATGACGTTGGCGCCAATCTGAGACAGCATATTAATCACGCCGTAGACCGCTTCCTCATTGCCCGGGATAAGCGAGGAGGAGAAGATGATGGTATCGCCATCACGTACGGTAATTTGGCGGTGCTCGCGACGAGCCATGCGCGATAGAGCGGCCATTGGCTCACCCTGCGTACCGGTGGTAATGAGCATGGTCTTGTGCGGAGCCATCTTGGCAGCCTCATCAATGGGGATAATGGTGCCGCGAGGGACCTTCAAAAAGCCCATCTTTTCCGCGATTTCCATGTTGCGCATCATCGAACGGCCGTTGAAAGCCACCTTGCGGCCATTTGCCACGGCAGCGTCGATGGCAGCCTGCACGCGGTAGACGTTGGATGCAAAGGAAGCCAAGATAACGCGCTGCTTCGCGCCGGCAACGAGACGCTTAAAGTTGGCGGGGATATCTCCCTCAGATGCAGATACACCAGGCACGGTGGCATTGGTGGAATCACACAGCATGAGGTCGACGCCCTCATCACCGTAACGAGACAGGGCTGGCAGATCGGTTGGACGATTATCCAGTGGGGTCTGATCCAGCTTGATATCACCGGTATGGATGATATTGCCCGCTGGGGTTCCCAACATGATGCCCAAGGCGTCCGGTACGGAGTGGTTAACTGCCCAGAAGCGAACCCGGAATGGTCCATAAGTCACGTCGGATTTTTCATTAACCTCGACGAACTTCGGCTTCTGACGATGTTCCTTACACTTCGCGGCAATGAGCGCGATGGTAAAGCGGGAAGCAACAATAGGGATATCTGGGCGCAGCTTCAGCAGCCACGGAATAGCTCCGATGTGATCCTCGTGCGCGTGAGTAACGACGAGGGCCTTGACCTTGTGGATCTTCTTCTCGATGGGGCCAAAGTCAGGCAGGATAAGATCCACGCCCGGCTCACCGGAAGACGGGAAGAGCACACCGCAGTCAATGATGAGGAGGTCATCACCGTACTCGAAGACGGTCATATTGCGACCGATCTCCGAGATTCCGCCCAAAGCATAAATGCGGAGTGCATCCTTCGGCTGCTTTGGTGGCTCTGGCAAACGCTTGGTTAGATCCGCACCCTGCATCGACTTGGGCACGTTGCGGCGACCACGGTTATTGCGGCCGCGGCCCTTACCGTTGCCATTTTTGTTGTTGCCGCCATGGTTATTATTTCCACCATGGTTATTGCCGTTGCCGTTACCACCACGGCCACGGCCGCGGCTACCACGGGAACGGGAGCGGCGGTTGTTACCGCCGCCATCATGGTGGTTATCGGAAGAATTCTTTTTGCCAGAGTTGTCCTTATCGCCCTTAGCCGGCTTATCCTGTGCGGAATTGCCAGCATCAGTAGCTGGGGCTTGGAAAACTGGCGAAGCCGCCTCGTTGGAGGCGGTTTCGTTTTCCGCCGGTGGGCCCGCCTTGCGGGTCACCTTGCGGGAACGGTTACGGGGTTCATTCATTCTTAAAGGGCTCCAGATTGTTCCAGATCACGGCGAAGTACCTCGCGTTCCTCCTCGCTCGCAGCGGTAATAGGAAGACGGGTATCGCCAACTTCGATGCCCTGCAGGCGCAGGGCTTCCTTTGCAAACGTCGCTCCGCCCAACCGTGCTTGTGCCCGGGTAAGCGGAAGGAGCGTTGTGGTATTGATTTCTCGGGCGCGGGCCATATCGCTCGCGTCGAAAGCTTCATAAAGTTCTGCCAAGGCACGCGGCACAACATGGCCGATGACGGAGATGAAACCAGAAGCGCCGAGGGAAAGCCACGGCAGGTTAATCGGATCATCACCGGAATACCAGGCCAGACCGGTTTCTTGGATCAGTTCTGCGGCCGCAGGAAGGTCGCCCTTGGCGTCCTTCACGGCTTGGATATTCGGCAAATCCGCAAGGCGGCGGAGGGTATCCGGCGCCACTGGGATGCCCGAGCGGCCAGGAATGTCATAGACACAGATTGGTAGATCCGTGGCTTGCGCGACTGCGGCGAAGTGCTCATAAACCCCCTTTTGGGAGGGCTTCGAGTAGTACGGAGTCACCACCAATAGGCTATCTGCCCCCGCATCCGCGGTGGCCTTGGCCAACTTGATGGAAGCTGCGGTGTCATTCGTTCCGGCACCGGCGCATAGCTTTGCGCGGTCTCCGACTTCTTCCTTTACGGCTTTGAGCAGCTCCAGCTTCTCTTCAACCGACGTGGTCGGTGATTCGCCCGTGGTTCCACCTAGGATGAGCGAATCAACGCCATTGTCTACGAGATGAGCCGCTAGGCGACGACCTGCTGCAACGTCCAGCGCACCGTCACGGTCAAACGGGGTAACCATGGCGACGCCGATGCGTCCAAAGGTGTCGACGCCAGTCTTTGCTGTCATACCTGTGCTCATAGGCGTCAAGATTACCCTTTTGGCTAACAATTAGCCGCATCGGGGTCTCGCGCGTGTTAGGCGTAGGGGCTTGCCGCCATCTGGGTGCCATCAGCCAACGTGGTGATATTGAAGTCATTAAAGAGCACCGGCGCCTTGCTCTGCAGCAACTTCAAGCACTCTACCGCGACGTGGCGCAGCTCTTCATCGGCCTGTTCCGCGGCACGTGCACCGATAAAATGCCGCCACGCGCGATAATTGCCGGTGACAACGATGCAGGTTTCTGTTGCGTTGGGAAGCACGGCACGGGCCGCCTGGCGAGCCTGCTTTTTACGCAGGAGTGCATTAGGCTCATCCAGTTTCTCTTCGAGCGCGCTAAGCAGCTCGTCATAGACAAAGCGAGTTTCATCTACAGCCTGCATGACCAACCGGCTAAGCTGCTCGTCTTCGGCCACCAATTTAGGCAAAACCACTTCAGTTTCATCTGGGTGGACAAAGCGCTGGGAAAGCTGCGAGAAGGAAAAGTGCCGGTGGCGTACAAGCTCATGGCTCGCCGAACGCGACAGCCCCGTGATGTACATCGTTGCTGTGGCATGCTCAAGCAATGCGGTATGACCTACCTCCATGATGTGGTGCAGATAGGCTTCATTCGTTGCCGTGCGGGGATTTGGTTTGTCAAAAGACTCGTAGCACGCTCTTCCAGCAAACTCGACTAGAGCTTCCCCATCTGAGGCCGAATCATCCGCGGTCCAGTCCACAGTGCGCGGGGCGTGAAATTGCGTTGCGGCAATGAGCTGAATGTCTAGCTCACTTGCTTTAGCCATAGCTTAAAGCCCCAAGTACTTATCTAGGCCGACGACCAAACCTGGGTGTTGCGCAATCTGGCGCACGCCCACCAGTACGCCCGGGGTAAAGGACGCACGGTCATAAGAATCTTGGCGAATAGTCAGAGACTGACCTTGGGCACCGAAAATAACCTCTTCGTGTGCGACCATGCCGCGAGTGCGTACCGCGTGTACCGGGATGCCGTCGACATTGGCTCCGCGTGCACCGTCCAGTTGCTTTTCCGTGGCATCCGGCATCTCGCCTAGGCCTGCCTCCTTGCGAGCGGCTGCAATCCCTTCAGCGGTATGGATGGCGGTACCGGACGGCGCATCCAGCTTTGTCGGGTGGTGGAATTCAATGACCTCTGCAGTTTCAAAGAACTTAGCGGCCTGCTTTGCCAACACCATGGTGAGCACAGCGGAGATGGCAAAATTCGGCGCAATCAGGACATTGCCAGCACCGTCTTGCTTAGTCCACTCCTCTACCTGCGCCAAGCGTTCCTTATCAAAGCCAGTGGTCCCCACCACACAGTGAATGCCTTGGGCAATGCAGAATTCCAAGTTTCCCATGACGGAGTCCGGCTGAGTAAAGTCCACGATGACCTCCGCGTGGGCGTCGACAAGCTGCTGCAAATCATCACCGCGGTCGATTTCTGCCACCAGCTCTAGATCATCTTCTGCGTTTACACCTTCGACGATTGCTTGACCCACGCGCCCGTGAGCACCTAGTACGCCAACCTTGATAGCCATGGTGTGTTCTCCTTATTTCAGCCACATCGTTAATACTTTTCTCCCCATCCTAACGCGCATGATAGCTGCGCAATTCCTCGCCTGCTGCAAAGAACGTGTTCTCCTAAACGGTGCCCGAGCTTCATCACTAGGATGGCCTGCATGCAGATATATCGCTTCCGTTCCCGTAGATGACGTTGCACGCGCTCACGATTTCTATGTCAACACGCTAGGATTCCGCGTTAAGGATGACGTTACCCACGGCGATTTCCGCTGGCTTACCGTCACCAATGCCGATGGCGAGGGAGACACCGAGCTACTTCTCGAGCCGAAAGGCCACCCCGCAGCAAAAGACTATGCCGCGGCGCTAAAGGCCGATGGAATTCCGGTCACCCAATTTCTCTCCACGGACATAGAAAGCGAATACAAGGAGCTCAGCGACAAGGGCGTGCACTTCACCATGGAGCCCACCGATGTTGGCCCCTCCATCATTGCCGCTTTTGATGACACCGTGGGAAACCTTATTCAGCTCGTGCAGTTAAAGAAGTAGGCCTACTTCCCGCTTCCGCAACGTGCCTCTTAGGACGTTTAACAATTGCATCACTTTCTAACCCCTGCCCCATCAGCCTCAGTAGGATGAGGCTATAGCACGGTAAGCACCAAGGAAGTGATGAACTTGTCTCGTTCAATTTTCTCTCGCACTCTCGCCCTAGCCACCAGCGCAGGTTGCGCATTAGCGCTTGCCGCTTGTTCCGCAGAGGATTCCACGCAGCAAAGCTCACCGGCGCTTAGCGAGGTTCAGTCAACTGTCGACACGGCTGAAGCCGAGACCAACACCGCCGCACCTACTACTTCCGCCCCGCAAAGCACCTCAGCGGCGGATGCTGGCCAGCAATCAATCCCACAAGTCGCGTCCCCAGTTGCGTTTGCGGGCATGGGCACAGCCTCGCTCGAGGACCAACAACATATGCCGGAAGGACTTGGAAACCTCATCCCCACGGGTGTGCGAGTGGGAGCTCATGATGGGTTTACGCGCGTTGTTATCGACTTGGAGGGCGAAGGTGAACCGGGGTGGTTTACCTCCTATACCGATGCCCCCGCCCAACAGGCATCCGGCAAGCCAGTTGAGGTTCAGGGCACTACCTTTCTAAACCTAGGCATTGAGGGAACGCCATGGCCTTCAACCCCTGGGCTCAAGGAAAAATACATGTCCCCAGGCACTACTCTGGGTGCCGGGGTGGTGAGCGAAATCAACTACACCACCACATTTGAGGCACAAACCCAGCTCATTATCGGCCTTAAGAAAAAGACTCCCTACTCGGTGACTTTTCTGCAAGAACCATCGCGCGTGGTGATTGATTTCCAGAATTAAAGTTCTGACATCACCGCTCGGGGTACGCAAACATCAAGAAAGGCCCTGACTTCCAGTGGGTGAACTGGAGCTCAGGGCCTTTTAGGCTTGAGGATTAATCCTCAACCGGAACCAGGGAAATCTTGCCGCGGTTATCGATGTCAGCGATTTCTACCTGAACCTTATCGCCAACGTTGATGACATCTTCTACCTTTTCGATGCGCTCATCGCCACCCAGGTTGGAAATGTGAATCAGGCCGTCGCGACCCGGGGTCAGGGAAACGAATGCGCCGAACGGAACGGTCTTTACCACGGTGCCTAGGAAGCGCTCTCCTACCTTCGGCAGCTGCGGGTTAGCAATGGAATTGACCTTTTCGATGGCAGCATCTGCAGCTTCACCGGTAGCAGCGGAAACATAGACGGTTCCGTCATCTTCGATGGAGACATCTGCGCCGGTCTCCTCGGTGATCTGGTTGATGGTCTTGCCCTTTGGCCCAATGAGCTCACCAATCTTATTGACCGGGATCTTCACAGAGGTGATCTTCGGGGCGAGGCCAGACATCTCATCCGGCGTATCGATGACCTCAGCCATGGTTTCCAGGATGGTAGAGCGGGCATCACGAGCTTGCTCCAATGCCTGAGCCAAGACCTTAGACGGGATACCATCCAGTTTGGTGTCTAGCTGCAGGGCGGTGATGTACTCGGAAGTACCTGCGACCTTGAAGTCCATATCGCCAAAGGCGTCCTCGGCACCGAGGATATCGGTCAGGGCGACGAACTTCTCCTTACCGTTGACCTCACCGGAAACCAAGCCCATTGCGATGCCGGCTACGGGTGCCTTCAGCGGAACACCGGCGTTGTAGAGGGACAAGGTAGAGGCGCATACGGAACCCATGGAGGTAGAGCCGTTGGAGCCCAAGGCCTCAGAGACCTGACGGATGGCGTATGGGAAGTCCTCGCGGGAGGGGATGACCGGAAGCAGGGCGCGCTCGGCTAGTGCACCGTGACCAATCTCGCGGCGCTTCGGGGAACCTACACGGCCGGTTTCACCTGTGGAGTATGGCGGGAAATTGTAGTGGTGCATATAACGCTTGGATTCCACTGGGGTCAGGGAATCGATCTGCTGCTCCATCTTGAGCATGTCTAGCGTGGTAACGCCCAAAATCTGAGTTTCTCCGCGCTCAAACAAGGACGAACCGTGAGCGCGTGGCACCAAATCCACCTCAACGGAAAGGTCACGGATATCGGTAACGCCGCGGCCATCAATGCGGAAGCCCTCAGAGAGGATCTTCTGGCGCACGATCTGCTTCATCAGGGCGTTATACGCGCCACGGATCTGCTTCGAGGCGTTGTCCTCATCCAAATCTTCGAACTGGTCCAAGAGCTTTTCTTCGACCTGCTCCATGTATTCATTGGTAGCATCGTCGCGTTCCTGCTTGCCCGGAATAGTCAGCAGCTTCTCTAGCTTCTTGGTAGCAGCGCTTTCCACAGCTTCGAAGACGTCATCACTATAGGCTGGGAAGAGGGGGAATTCCTGAGTTTCCTTGGCGGTACGCTCCGCCAGACCGTTCTGGGCCTCACACAGGGTCTTAATGAATGGCTTGGCTGCTTCCAGGCCTGCAGCGACGGTTGCTTCCTGCGGCGCAGGGGCGCCTTCAGCAATGCGCTCTGCAACGTTGGTGCCGGCACCGGCCTCGACCATCATGATGGCCACGTCGTCCTTGCGGCCCTTCTTTACCATGCGGCCGGCAACAACCATCTCAAAGAGCGCGCGCTCGTGCTGCTCGTGGTTCGGGAAAGCCACCCACTGGCCTTCCGGGTGCTTATCGTCGGCGATAAGAGCCATGCGGACGCCGCCTACAGCACCAGAGACGGGCAAGCCAGACAGCTGGGTAGCGGCGGAAGCGCCGTTGATGGCAACGACGTCGTAGTACTCTTCCGGATCCTGGGACATGACGGTGACGACAACCTGGACCTCATTGCGCAGGCCCTTGACAAAGGTCGGGCGCAGCGGGCGGTCGATGAGGCGGCAGGCCAGGATAGCCTCAGAGGAAGGGCGTCCCTCTCGGCGGAAGAAGGAGCCCGGAATCTTGCCAGCGGCGTACATTCGTTCTTCTACGTCAACGGTCAAGGGGAAGAAGTCGAATCCCTCGCGCGGCTGGTTAGAAGCGGTGGTGGTGGCCAACAACATGGTGTCATCGTCCAAGTAGGTGGTCACGGAGCCGTCTGCCTGGCGGGCTAGCTGGCCGGTTTCAAAGCGCAACGTGCGGGTACCAAAGTCACCATTGTCTAGCGTGGCAATGGCTTCGGTAATGCCAAAGTCCTCGTCAATGTTGAACTCGACGGAGTTCTGAACGCTCATTAAAAAATGTCTCCTTGAGTGGTTTAGGCGATCGTCGGTGCCGCCTGGTCAATTTTGTCTACGACAACGCTGTCAAATTCTAACAGAAAAACCACAAAAAGCCCCGCCTAAGGGCGGGGCGAGAGGGCCAAAGCTGAGCCGAAATTAACGACGCAGGCCCAGGCGAGAGATCAGATCACGGTAGCGATCGACATTGTTCTCAGCCAGGTACTTCAGCAGGCCACGACGGCGACCAACCATCAGCAACAGACCACGACGGGAGTGGTGATCGTGCTTGTGGAACTTCAGGTGCTCGGTCAAGGTATTGATGCGGGAGGTCAGCAGGGCAACCTGTGCCTCGGGGGAACCGGTATCGGTTTCGTGCAGGCCGTACTCCTTGAGGATTTCAGCCTTCTTCTCAGTGGTCAAAGCCATGAGTATTTCTCCTTTATTTCAGTCCACATTATCGTGACGCATAAGCCTGCGCGGTGCGCGGGACTTGTACGTGCCGCAACTGCTGTGAACCGCAGTCGCTAAGCCAAAGAAACACCTTACAGCGTTCGGACACAGAAAATCAAAACCACCTGCCCCTTAAGTCTGGCTTGCTAGAGCTCGCTAAAGAGGGTTTCCAGTAGTTCTACAAACTCCCGCACAAAGCGCTCGCTATCTACACCCACAGCTACTTTCGCGGTTGCCGGTGTCGAAAGCCGGGTTTCGTCTGCGATTGTCCGACCGCGGGTAGGGCCGGTGGTATCGGTCTTGAGGTTTATCGAAAGGACGTCGACAAGCGAGGCATCTGCCGCCACCGCCACGGCCAGTGGATCGTGCAGGCCGCAACCGCCCAAATACGGCGACGTAGTGGCATAGGCACCAATATAATAATCGACCATATCCGCGAAGATGCGGCCGGCACGGGTACCCGAAGCGCGCCAACGAGCGGATTCCTCCGCAGTCAACAACGTGCGCAAAGTGACATCCAGGCCCACCATGGTGATATCGCCGGCATGGCGGAATAGGTAATCGGTAGCCTCCGGATCCTGGGAAATATTAGCCTCAGACCACGGGGTGACATTTCCAGGTACTGTGAGCGCCCCGCCCATCATCACCAGGTGCGCGTTCGCGGCAAAACTGGGGTCTTGGCGCATTGCGGCCGCAATCGTGGTGGAAGGACCGGTAGGAATAATGACCAAATCAGCGCCATGCTCATGGACGGCTTGGATGAGGAATTCTGCCGCGGGTTGAGACTGGACCTGCCCGGTTGCCGGCGGCAGGAGGACCTCGCCTACGCCGTTGCGGCCATGGATAAAAGAAGAAATCTCGCTCGGCCGAAAGCCATCCGGGCTGGGGCCGGCAAAAACCGGAATATCGCCTTTACCCAGCAGCTCCAGGAGGGCAAGTGTATTGCGCACGGCCAAGGGCACAGTCACGTTGCCGTACGTACAGGTCACACCGATTAGCTCCAAGTCTGGATGGGCTATGGCATACGCCAGCGCCAAGGCATCATCAATGCCGGTATCGAGATCGAGAATGGCCTTCATTTATTTCTCCCGTAGGAAATAGTCTTTGGCAGTCCAGCCTTGTGCCTTAGCATCGGCGGCAAGCACCTGGCGCGCCTTGGCTACGTCATTGGCCATGGCCTCTAGCAGCTCATCCACGGAATTAAATTTCACCATATCGCGAAGGTGACCGACGAAATGCACCGTGGCCTCATATCCATACAGATCCGCATCGCGGTCGAGCACGAAGGACTCGATGGAGCGCTCCTCGTCACCAAAAGTGGGGTTGGTGCCCACGGAAATAGCAGCCGCGTAGGCCACGCCAGGGCGCATGTCGCCGTCTATGGAAGCGTCAGAGTGAACAATAAACCACCCTGCATAAACACCATCGGCCGGGATGGCCACCGTATCCGGGAAGTACTGATTGGCCGTAGGAAATCCCAGTTCCTTTCCTCCCCGACCCGCGCCGCGTACCACGGGCCCAGTCACGGTGAAATGGCGGCCGAGCGCCCAATTAGCGGATTCAATGTCCCCGTTCGCAAGACACTCGCGAATATGGGTAGAACAAATCCGCACGCCGGCATCATCCAGCAACGGGACGATATCTACGCTAAAGCCAAACTCGGCACCAAAATCTTGCATGGCCCGGGCGGTTCCGGTGGCGCCAGCGCCAAAGGTGAAGTTCTCCCCCACCACTATGTGCTGCGCATTGAGCTTTCCCACCAACAGTTCTTCCACGTAGGGCCGCGGCTCCACGCCGGCTAGGTCTTTGGTGAAGTCGATGACAAGCACGGCATCAATGCCTAGCTCTTCGGCCAATTCCAGCCGGCGCTCAAAGCTGAGTACTGCCAGTGGGGCACGCTCCGGCAAGAATACCGACACCGGGTGCGGGTCAAAGGTCACCATGACAGGGCGCTCGCCATTGGCGCGAGCGTGCTCCACACAGGCGGAGATAAGCTGCTGATGGCCGCGGTGTAGGCCGTCAAAAACGCCGATTGTTACTGACGTTGGGCCTAATTCCGCAGGGATGTCATCGATTCCATACCAAATATCCACGCAGACCATCGTAGAGCATAGACTTAGAGGCTATGACTGATGCGCTCGCAAACTCCGGACTCGTCATCGTAGACAAACCCGCCGGTATGACCTCCCACGATGTTGTCGGCCGCCTACGCAGGTATTTTCACACCAAAAAGGTGGGCCATGCCGGCACCTTGGATCCCATGGCCACCGGCGTGCTTGTCCTTGGCCTGGAGCGGGGCACCAAGTTCTTGGCCCACATGGTTGCCTCCACTAAGTCCTACGACGCCACTATCCGGCTCGGCGCCGCCACCACCACCGATGACGCCGAGGGGGAATACTCCTGGGGCGCTAGCGCTGCAGGCGTTGACCGCCCTGCAATTGACGCTGAAATTACCAAGCTCACTGGCGATATCATGCAAAAGCCCGCGGCCGTATCAGCCATTAAGATTAATGGCCGCCGCGCCCATGAGCTCGTACGCGAGGGCCACGAGGTAGACATTCCCGCGCGTCCGGTAACGGTGGATACATTCGACGTTCTCGCACAGCGCCGCGAGGGCGACTATATCGACTTAGATGTCACGGTAGATTGCTCCTCTGGCACCTATATCCGCTCCCTGGCCCGTGATTTGGGCGAGGCGCTTCAGGTAGGCGGGCACCTTACTGCTTTGCGCCGCACAAAGGTGGGCCCTTTTACGCTTGCCGACGCCCTCTCGCTCGACGACCTTGCCGATTCCCCGCGCCTTTCCTTGAGCTTGGACGAAGCCTTGGCTCGCTGCTTCCCGGTTCTATCCGTCACCGAGGATGAGGCGGCGGCTCTAGCTATGGGCAAATGGCTCGAACCCCGCGGGCTTAAAGGCGTGCATGCTGCCGTGGCTCCCAATGGTCAGGCGGTCGCGCTCATCAAGGAAAAGGGCAAGCGCCTAGCCACCGTGTTTGTCGCACGGCCTTCTACCCTTTAATGGCTAAAGTCTAGGGCCGGAACCGATGTGGACACGATGACGTAGCCATCTCGAATCACCCAGCGCCCAGTGATAAACGGCACCGGAGTGGGCCGGGCCAAAATATAGGAAATGAGCGTGCCATCCTCGCGCAGATCAATTTCAGCTTGATCAAAGTCGAGCCAGCGGAAGGTCATGGGAAACCACGATTTATACGTGGCTTCCTTGGCGCAAAAGAGCAATCGGTCTGCGCAGTTAATCCCCGCCTTACTTAGCCGCAAGAGCTGCGGCATCTCCCCGGCTCGGGCAATCATGGCAAGAACATGATCCGGCAGCGGCTCGGCGGGTTCTGCGTCCAAGCCCACAGATTTTAGGGCGGAGGTTGGAGCAACCACCGCGGCCCGCATTCCCTCAGTATGCGTCATCGATCCGATAAAGCCTTCTGGCCATAGCGGCATGCCCCGCTCGCCGCGCAAAATCGGCGTCGCCGGGTTAGCACCCAATTCCTGCAAGGCTCGGTGCGCGCACCACCTAGCATCGCCGAACTCGGCCTTGCGCGCATCAACTGCCTGAGAAACGAGAGACTTTTCTTCAGCCTCAAGGTCTTCAAAGTTCGCCAAATCCGCGTAACTCGAATCCGTGCGCACATAGCAATATCGCGCACTGTCAGGAAATAGCTCTGGATACATCATGGTGTCCCCTCCTCCGCAAAGGAACGCAGTACCGGATAGGGCCACGCCTGGGCGGTCTCGCGGCCCTGCCACTCTCGGGGATACCCCAACGATGTCTCTATGTGGTCCACGCCGTCCACATTGATGCGGGAGGACATGTGCAAGTGTCCATAGATTACGGATTCGGCGTTATAGCGGCGCGGCCACGACCGTGTATGCCGCGTTCCGCACCATAAGGCAATCTCGGGAAAGCGCAACAGCATCGTCGGCTCTTGCACCAACGGCCAATGGTTGACCAGCACCGTAGGACCATTCACGCGGGAAAGACGTTTAATGGAATAGGCCAATCTATCCCAGCACCACGCCCGAATGTCTACATAGGGGGCAATGGCGAACTCATCCGTCATCATCAGTTGCTTTGCACGTGCCGCTGCAATAGCTTGGTCCACGCTAAGACCATGTGGACGGAAGCTATAGTCATACAACGTAAAAAGCGGCACGATAGTAGTCCCGTGGAATACCGGATACGGGTCTTCGGGAGTGATAACTCCGATTTCCCTACACCTATCTACCAGGTGCGTGTATTTGTCTCGGCCTTGATATTGCTCTTGTGAGCGCGAGAAAAGTTCATGATTGCCAGGCACCCAGATGACTCTGGCATAGCGGTCTTTGAGCTGCCGCAGAATTCGAATGATGAGATCGGTGCGCTCTGCTACGTCTCCAGCCACGATGAGCCAATCCGCGGGATCTGGCGGCGTGAGCTGAGCAATGCGCTCACTATTGGCGCTTACCGCACCATGCAGGTCAGAAACCGCCCACACTGTTGGCATAGGTTCTACCTGCCTTCCAAACAACTGCGCACTGCACGGAGACGTGCATCACCCGCGAATATCAATACGCCCACTTTAGCGCAGCTAGTTCTCTTGTACTACGGCCCATTTCATGGATCGGAACCGGTAGACCACGCCCACCATACGGAAAGCAATGAATGCAGCAAGGCCGCACCACACGCCAGTCAACCCTGTGCCCATAAAATGCGCCAAGATGACGCCTGGCAAAAATCCCACCAAGACCGAAGAAATGGTCAAAGTGCGCAAGAACGCAGCATCGCCGGCGCCCAGCAGGACACCATCGAGCGCGAAGACTACGCCACCGCCAATGACCATGGCTACCAAGATCCACCACGGCTGGCCAATGGCATCGAGTACCTCCGGAGCGGAGGTAAAGATGCGTGGAATAATTCCCGCGCCGGCAGCGAAAACGGCGGCCAGCAGTCCCGAAAAAATCGTAGAGTACAACACGACCTTGCTGCCTACACCGCGTGCATGCTTAGCAGAGCCAGCGCCTAGGGCCGCTCCCGTCAAAGATTGTGCGGCAATGGCCAAAGAATCCAAGATGAGGGACATAAAGTTCCACAACTGCATCATGATCTGGTGACCGGCCAGAGAAGCGGTACCCACCCGGGAGACCACGGCCGTGGCGGTGAGGAAGGCCACCTGGAAGCTAGCCGAGCGCAGAATAAGATCGCGGCCCAAAATCAACTGCTCCCGTATTACATGCCATTGAATGTGCCAGGAGCCGGTATGTTCCTTGTGTAATTCGCGGACAAATAGCGCAGCAATAATGCTCATCCCCAGTACCGTGGCTATAGCGGAGCCGGCCAGCCCCCAGAAATGGACAAAGATGGGCACTGCAATCGCGCCGGGAATCATGCCAGCCAAGGTGAAATACAGCGGTTTCTTTGTATCTTGGACTCCGCGCATCCACCCGTTGCCAGCCATTTCCACCAATGTAACGGGAATGGCAAGTGCCGCGATGCGCAGCCACAACGCCGTTCCGGCAGCCGTGGCGGGATCACCAGTTAAAGCACGAGCAAATACGCCGCCGAAAATCCACATGATAACCGCGAGAAGCCCGCCTACTCCCAAGGCCACATAGGTAGCTTGTACGCCCTCAGCAACCGCAGCCTCGCGTTTTCCGGAGCCAAAGAGGCGAGCAGAGCGAGCGGTCGTGCCGTAGGACAAAAATGTCAACTGCGTAGTCACCACGGAGTGAATCGTGGTCGCTGCGGCCAGAGAAGCTAGCTCTTGCGCGCCAAGGCGGCCGACCACCGCGGTATCCAACAGAAGATAGAGTGGCATCGCCGCTAGCACGCCAAGCGCAGGAAACGCGAGGCCAAAGACCTCGCGTGCGGTTACTGTGCCGGCGGTGGAGCGATCCTGGGTGTTCAATCCATCCGTCTGCCCTGTACTCATTGAATAGCGGCCACCAATTCCTTAATGATTTCTTCTGGAGCTCCGTGAGCGGTATACCCTGCGGCTGGAACATGCCCGCCGCCGCCAAAGTTAAGCGCAACGGAGGAGCAATCAATCCTAGAGGAACGCAGGGATACCGCCCATACCTCCGGAGCTTGCTCTTTAAACACCACGCCTATGGTGGTTCCTTCTAGCGCACGGACGAATTCCACCAGTGACTCCACGGCCGAATCTGAGTGGCCGTGGATATCATCCCTTCGCGCGACAAGGATGCCTAGGGTGTGCTCCCCTGCTTCCTCAATACGCAGACCAGCCAGTACCCTACCAATCATCTGTAGATCGTCCGGTGTGTTGGAATCCAAGAGGTCAGCGGCGATCTGCTTGGTATCGAGATCATAATGCATAAGGCGGGTGGCAATATCGTGCATTGCCGGCCTACCCCAGCGGAAGCTGCCGGTATCAGTCATCAAACCAGCATAAAGGCAATGCGCGATATGACGGTCAACTTGAATTTCTAGAGAATCCAGGATGCTCAGCAAGACCACGGTGGTGGATTCACATTCGGTATCCACCACATTGATGGCACCGAATCCTGGATTAGAAGAATGGTGGTCAATGCACAGAACCCGGCCTTGCTGGGCTAGCTGCTCAATGTGGTCTGCAAAAAATCCCGTCCGGTCCAAGGAACCACAATCAACGGTGACATAAAGGTCGTAGCCTTCGGGCAGTTCGCGGCTGACGATGACGTCCTCGGCACCGGGAATGGTGTATAAGTTCCGGGAGATTTCCCGATCTTGGCCCACGACGGCGCACACGTCTTTGCCCTGTTGCCGCAACGCGAGCAGCAACGCCGCAGCAGAACCGATAGCATCGGCGTCCGGCCGCAGATGCGTGACAATGCAGATGCTGTGGGCATCCTGCAGGGCAGCAACGGCCGGCTGGTATTGCTTTTTAGTCACTTAAGCCTCGTCTTCATCGGAGGTCTTATATGGGTTTGCGTCCCCTGCGGGCTGGGCGTTTTCCTTCAGCTTCGCCAACTCCTCGTCGCGGGCACGGGCACGAGCTAATAGTTCTTCCATATGAGCTGAAGCTTCTGGGACGGTATCGACCTCGAAGGTCAGCGTCGGGGTAAAGCGCACGGAGAGTTGATCTCCTACAATCTTGCGCAGCTGCCCCTTAGCGCGCTTGAGAGCTTCTTCTGCTTGCTGGAAATCCGGCTCGGAGTCAATGTCTTTTCCGCGCACGGTATAAAAAACGGTGGCATCGTGCAGGTCGCCTGTGACTCGAGTATCCGTGATGGTCACCAGCTCAAGGCGGCGATCCTTAATCTGGCGTTCGATGGCGCTTGCCACGATTTCCTGAATGCGCTTGGCCATACGCGCTGCGCGTGCGTGATCAACCATGTGAACCTCCCAGCTCAAAAAGAATCCATCTTTAAAATTACCGCCAACCGGTATAGAAACCACCAGTTTAGTGCGCAATACCGGACAATGAAAACCCGTACCGCTTGCACAGGTACGAAGTGGGCCATGCAAAATCATCGCTATAAACAAGCTGCTAAAGCAAAAGGCCCACTTCCACTCTCCCCAATCCTCCCACCTGTGTGCTGGAAGCACATTCAGTGGAGAGACGGTGAGTGTAGAAGTGGGCCTTGCGGCGGCGTCATTTAGTCGCGCGGAACCTCGACCTCTTCGTAGGCCTGGATGATGTCGCCTACCTGGATATCCGGGTAAGAGAGCACCATACCGCACTCATAGCCGGCCTTGATCTCGGTTGCGTCGTCCTTCTCGTGACGCAGGGACTCAATCTTGGCGTCGGCAGTGATGACGTTGTTATCGCGCAGCAAGCGAACCTTGCCGTTGCGGACAACCTTGCCCTCGGTGACCATGCAGCCGGCGATGGTACCCACTGCGGAGGACTTAAACAGGGCACGGATCTCGGCCGCGCCGGTGTCGCGTTCCTCGTAAATCGGCTTGAGCATGCCCTTAAGCGCAGCCTCGACCTCTTCGATGGCCTTGTAGATGATCGTGTAGTAACGAATATCCACGCCCTCTTGGGTGGCCATCTCCGTCGCCTTGCCTTCCGCACGAGTGTTGAAGGCAATGATAACGGCGTCGGAAGCCGCAGCCAGGGAGACGTTGGTCTCGGTCACAGCGCCCACACCACGGTCGATGATGTTGAGCTCGACTTCGTCCTCGGTCTTGATATCCAGCAAGGCGTCTTCCAGTGCCTCGACGGAACCGGCATTGTCGCCCTTGAGGATGAGGTTGAGGGTCGAAGTCTCCTGCAATACCTTGTCCAGATCCTCCAAGGAGACGCGCTTGCGCTGCTTGGCCTGCAGGGCAGAGCGCTTGCGGGCGTCACGCTGATTGGCAATCTGGCGGGCAACGCGGTCGTCTTCCACCACGAGCAGGTTATCGCCAGCGCCAGGCACACCAGACAGGCCTTGGACCTGAACCGGGCGGGATGGACCGGCCTCTTCGACGTCGCCGCCGAATTCATCGAGCATGCGGCGCACACGGCCGTGTGCATCGCCCACGACGATGGAATCGCCCACGTGCAAGGTACCGCGCTGGACAATGACGGTAGCAACCGGACCACGGCCGCGGTCGAGGTGTGCCTCAATTGCCACACCCTGTGCGTCCATATCTGGGTTAGCGGTCAGCTCCAAGGCCGCATCCGCGGTCAGGATGACGGACTCGAGCAGCTGATCGATGTTCTTACCCTGCTTCGCGGAGATGTCCACGAACATGGTGTCGCCACCGTATTCCTCCGGAACCAAGCCGTATTCGGTGAGCTGGCCACGGATCTTGTCCGGCTGCGCTTCCGGCTTATCCACCTTGTTGACCGCCACGACTACCGGAATATCCGCAGCCTTGGCGTGGTTGATGGCCTCCACGGTCTGTGGCATGACGCCGTCATCGGCAGCAACCACGAGGATAGCCAAATCGGTGGACTTAGCACCACGAGCACGCATGGCGGTAAAGGCCTCGTGACCCGGGGTATCCAGGAAGGTAATGGTGCGTTCGCCGTCCACGTCTACCGTGGTCTGGTATGCACCAATGCCCTGGGTGATGCCGCCTTCCTCGCGGGCGCCCTCGTTGGTCTTGCGGATGGCGTCCAGCAGGCGGGTCTTACCGTGGTCAACGTGACCCATGACGGAGACGACTGGAGGACGATTCTCCAGCGCTTCCTCGCCGCCTTCGTCCTCACCGAACTGCAGGTCGAAGGACTCGAGGAGCTCGCGGTCCTCATCCTCAGGGGAGACGACCTCGACGTTGTAGTTAATCTCAGAGCCGAGCAGCTGCAGCGTATCTTCCGATACCGAAGCGGTCGCCGTCACCATTTCGCCAAGGTTAAACAGCGCCTGCACCAGTGCTGCTGGATCCGCACCGATCTTCTCAGCGAAGTCCGAAAGGGAAGCGCCACGACGCAGGCGGACGGTCTTGCCCTTGCCATCTGGCAAGCGCACGCCGCCTACGACATGCTTCTGCTGCTCTTCGTACTCATGACGCTTCTGACGCTTAGACTTCTTGCCCTTGCGTGGAGCGCCACCTGGACGGCCGAATGCACCTGCGGTGCCACCGCGACGTCCGCCGCGTCCGCCGCCACGGAAACCGCCTGGACGGCCGCCACCTGGCCGACCGCCGCCTGGTCCTCCGTGACCACCACGGCCACGGCCACCGCGTCCACCACCGCTCGGTGCCTTAGACGGCATCGATGCAGGATTCGGATGGGAAGGCATCATCGCTGGGGATGGACGACGACCGCCGCCACCCTGGCTATTGCCGCCCTGGCGGTTATTTCCGCCCTCGTTTTGGCCGCCGCGCTTGCCGCGGTTATCAGGCTTGTTACCGCCACGCGGGCCCTTAGAGCCGCCTGGACGTGGGCCCGGCCGGTTATCGCCGCCGCCCGTGGAGAACGGGTTATTGGCTACGCGGCGGGTACCGCCTGGCTTCGGCATCGGGCGAGGCATGGAATTGCCTGGGGTCGGGCGCTCGCCCGACTTCTTGCCACCAGCCTGGCCGGGCTTAGGTGCGCCCTGGCCTGGCTTTGGTGCGGCAGGCTTGGCCCCCGGCTTCGGAGCCTGTGCGCCCGGCTTCGGTGCGGCAGCCTTTGCCCCGGGCTTCGGTGCAGCCGACTGTGCGCCGGGCTTAGGAGCGCCCTGACCTGGCTTTGGTGCGGCAGGCTTGGCCCCCGGCTTCGGAGCCTGTGCGCCCGGCTTCGGTGCGGCAGCCTTTGCCCCGGGCTTGGCCGCAGCGGACTGCGCCCCTGGCTTAGGAGCATTTGCCTTGGCAGTGCTCTTAGCAGCACCCTTGGCAGGCTTTTTGTCTTGCTTCTTCTCGGCGGACTCATCGCCACCGGACTGTGCTTCATAATGAGCTCGCATCTTCTTAACCACCGGCGGTTCGATGGTGGAAGAAGCAGTCTTTACAAACTCACCCTGTTCTTTCAGGGTGGCGAGCAGTTCCTTGCTGGTTACTCCGAGCTGCTTTGCTAGCTCGTGAACACGTAGCTTTCCGGGCACTTGTCTCCTCTTGGTATCGACTAGGAGCCAAGGCCACGGAAACTGGCCTGACCCCTAGTTAGGTTTGTTGGACGTTCATCGCTGATGCTTCATCGTTGTGCGCTCATCAGTGTTCGGTCTTCCTTTGTAACTCTGGTTTGTACGAATCTAACGCGGTGTCTTCCGCCTTAGCTACTTGTCCGCGCTGCGCTTCCAAGTATTGACGTACCTGACCTGTGTCCACGGGTGCGGACGTGCGAAGCGCGCGCTTGAAAGCACGTTTGCGCTCCGCCAGCTCGAGTGCAGAAAGGGTGGGGCTAATCCACGCCCCACGACCGGGAAGCCGGCGGTGGGGATCTGCTACCAGACGGCGGCCATGCGGATCATCTCGGTCGATAACCACTCGTAGCAAGTCCGTATCTGGCAGGCGGCGGCGAGTAGCGATGCAGGTCCGGAGTCTTAGCCTCTCAGACATTCAACTCCTTACTTTTCGCGTCGCCACTATGCCCCATTCTGCAACTGGGCCATTTACTAGACTACGCTACAACCGCGCAGATCCTTAATTAGCGTCAGCGTCCGAGTGAATATCAATCTTCCAACCGGTCAAACGAGCAGCTAGTCGGGCATTTTGCCCCTCTTTACCAATGGCCAGGGAGAGCTGGTAATCCGGCACTACCACACGGGCGACCTGCGCCTCGTTGTCCACGACGGTGACCTTTACCACCTTTGAGGGGGCTAGCGCATTGCCTACATAGACCGTGGGGTCCTCACTGAAGTCAATGATGTCAATCTTCTCACCGCCGAGCTGACGCATGATGTTGTTGACGCGCTGGCCGCGGGGCCCGATGCAAGCGCCCTTCGCGTTCAGACCCTTCGCGTGGCCCACAACCGCTACCTTGGAGCGGTGACCCGCCTCGCGGGCGATGGCAATCATTTCTACGGTTTCATCGGCAACCTCTGGAACTTCCAGCTCGAAAAGGCCACGCACCAATTCAGGGTGGGTACGCGAGAGGTTGATCTGCACCTGGGCACCATTGCGATTCACGCCGACAACGTAGGCCTTAATGCGGTCACCGTGCTCCAGCTTTTCACCGGGAATCTGCTCGGCAGGCAGTAGAATGCCGTCCTGGGATTCCAGCTCAGAGCCCAACTGGACCACGACGATGCCGCGGGCATTAGCGCGGGCATCGCGCTGGACGATGCCACTGACCACGCGGCCGGTAAGCCCCGAGTAGGAATCATAGGTGCGCTCTGCCTCCGCCTCGCGCAGCTTGCGCAAGATGGCCTCGCGCACGGCCTGTGCGCCTACGCGGCCAAAGTTCTCTGGGGTGTCATCGTATTCGGTGGTTACTTCCCCAGTTTCCGGGTCGCGCTCCGAGACGATGACGCTGACTGCACCAGTGGTGGTATCGATATCGACGCGGGACTTGGCGCCTTCCACCTTGCCGCCAGCATTAGACTCGCGGTAATCCAGGTAGGAATACAACAAGGCACCCGCAATCGCTTCCAGCAAGTCCTTTACCGGGACGTTGCGTTCGGATTCGATGGTGCGAAGTGCCTGCAGATCAATATTCACTTGTCATTCCTCTCGGTTGCCGGTTAATTCTCGGCTTCTTCAAACGTCTTGTGCACCGCCGCTATTTCCTGTTCGGACGGCTGCGCAAATTCAATTTCTACCACTGCCCGGGCAATGTTTTCCAATCGCTCTGCGCGCGTCTGCACGTCCTTTTTATTTGCCGTGATGAGGATTACGGCATCGGCGGCGTCGTTAAGCGCGCCAATGCGAGCTGTCTGAGACTTGCCATCGCCAAGGTCGAAGGAAACCTTGCGCCCCCGATTGCGGCGCCAGTGGCGTGGAGCGGTCAACGGCAAATCCACTCCAGGGGTGGAAACCTCCAGGGTGTAGCCGGCACCAAAATTGAGCTCCCCTGCTTCTTCCTTGGCGTCAAAGAAAGCAGAAATCTCATTAGATACTTCCTCCAGCACGTCCGAGCTAGGGCGCTTATCACCATCAATACGGATAACCACCTGGGATTTCTTCCCCGCCTTGGTGGTCTTAATGTCTTCTACATCCAATCCCCGCTCAGCTAGCTTTGGCTGCAAGAGTTCGGTCAATTGTTGTGCATCTGGGAAAGCCATGCCCACTAGCCTACGTGCTACCGGGTACAGTCTTTTGCGTGAACCGCCGACGTATAGCTTTGATCCTCGTAGCCACAACCGCCACCCTGCCCGCCTTAACCGGGTGCCAGGCAGTTGATTCCGTCGTCGACTATTTCGGCCCCCGGCCGGAAAATAGGCTGCTCGCGCTTGCCGACGCCGCCGCAACCGACGCCCTTACTTTAAACGGCGTCGACGATCACGCCGCGGGGATCCGCAGTTCCCAGGCCGATGCCCTCTATGCCGAAATTACGCGCCTCTGCGGTACCGACGATGCCGGCAATCCCCCACGCTCGTGTGAGGTAGAGCGCCCCACTAAAGCTAACCGCGCCGCGGATTCTTCCGAAGTCATGGAAAATGCCGCCTCTGCTACGACAGCGGCAGCCGATGAAGTCACCGTTGAATCGCGCATCCTAGTGACCGAGCAAGCCATCGCACTCAATGCTTGGCTGCCAGGCGATGCTCCCGCTATCCCAGAGCTTTCCCAACCAGAGCAAAAAAGTGCTGCCGATCTCCTTGCCTGGGAGTATGAACAGGTTTATGCGCTGGATTTCGCGCGAGCCTACGTCGGCGCAGAGCACGAGGACAACGTGGACCACCGCTTAGAAGTCCACCACCGCCGCATCGATGCCCTGCAGGAGGCCTTAGGCCGGTATGGCACCGTGCCGCAACCCGAGCCGGCTTATTCTTCCGGCGACCAAGAACTTCCCCATGATTCCGCATCTGCGCTGGACTTTTTAGGCGGCCTCGCCGAACAGGACGGCCGGAAATGGTCCGCCGCCGCTGCGCAGGCGGCGCAAGAAGAATCACCAGATCAAGACTGGATCACCTGGCTCATCGGCATCGCGGCCGAATCCCACGGCATGCGCTAGAACGCGACGCCTGCCTGTCAATCCCCTGAACGCCGGACAGTGAAAATATAGCGAGCTCTACGACGCTATGCATTGCTTCTGCTCTACAAGCGTGCGTAGGTTGGTGCACCATGAGCTTGCAGGAGATACCGCGAGCCTAAAAGACACAAAGAGAAGGAGTTTCCTCTCAATGCGTTCTAAGAAGACCATTTTGACTGTATCCGCCGCCGCACTGGGCCTTGCTGGCCTTGCCGCCCCTGCCGCTACTGCCGCACCGGCTAGCGCTTGGGATCAGGTTGCCGCCTGCGAGTCCGGCGGTGACTGGCATATCAATACCGGAAACGGTTACCAGGGTGGCCTGCAGTTCAACGCGCAAACCTGGGCTGCCAATGGCGGCACCCAGTACGCTGCAACCGCTGACCAGGCAACGCGAGAGCAGCAGATTGCCGTGGCCGAAAACGTTCTGGCCACCCAGGGCGCTGGCGCATGGCCTAACTGCAGCGGCCCAGTTGCCGGCTAAGTCCTAGGCTCCGGCACGAAAGCGAAAACCGGCCCCTCCTCCCCACCCTGCGGCGTTTCCGCGGGGTTGAGGACGGGGCCGGCTTTTCTGCTGCGTCTTCCTGGCTAGCGCACAGCAATGCCAATTCCTTTTAAGCCTCGTGCTTGGCGATATTCCAGGCATACATCATAAGCAGCACCTGCAGCGGCTGACGGATGATGTGGTAGATCTTTTTCGGCCATCCTGCCTTGCGCTCAATCCAGGCGTGGTACATATTGGCTGGCCATACAGCGGCAAAGAGCGCAAGCGCAGAAGCACCGCCGAACCCACGGGTAGCGCGGCGCCGCAGCAACGCGCCAGTGACTATCTCCCAGAGACCAGAAGCAAAGTTATAAAACCGTGCGGGGCCGGGCAGCTGCGGCGGAACGATGGATTCGAAAGTTTGCGCCTTCACAAAGTGCAATACGCCCATGGCGGAAAGCACCGTGGAAAGTCCATTCTTTTGGAAATTCATGCCTTCCACGGTACCCCGACGCGAATCATTGCGCGCTTTTCTAACCGCGAACCAGCTCAAGAATCTTGTCCACGATTTCCTCCGCCGGGACCTCTAGGGTCTCTCCGCCGCGGATGCGCAGCTCTATCTTGCCTTCCTTGAAGGCACGGCCCAAGACTGCCACAAATGGCATGCCTAGCAGCTCTGCATCCTTGAACTTCACGCCTGGGGAGACCTTCGGGCGGTCATCAAAAAGCACCTCGATCCCCTTGGCGGACAGCTCTTCCACCAATGTGTCGCCGGCCTCCATGGCTGCGGCGTCCTTATTAGCCACTGCCACATGGACCTGGTACGGCGCGACAGCTACCGGCCAGTTAAGGCCCTTGTCATCATGGCGCTGCTCGGCTAGCACAGCCAGCATACGAGTGATGCCGATGCCATAAGACCCCATGGTGGGAACCGCACGCTTGCCGTTTTCATCCAAAATCTGGACGTCGAAGGCCTCGGTGTATTTGCGGCCCAGCTGGAAGATGTGGCCCAGCTCGATGCCGCGCTCCAAGGTCAACGTGCCCTGGTTATCCGGGGCAAGATCGCCTTCCTTGACCTCTGCGGCCTCAATGAACTCATCCACGGTGAAATCGCGGCCAGCCACGCAACCAACCACGTGGCGCTCGCTTGCGTCAGCGCCGGTAATCCACGCTGTGCCCTTGACCACGCGCGGATCGGCCAAGATTTTAATGTCATTGGCGTTCAATACGCGCGGTCCAACATAGCCCTTGACTAGGAAGTCATTGTCAGCAAAGTCCTTGTCCCCGGCCAATTCAAACTCCACCGGCTCGAGTGCAGCCTCGAGGCGCTTTTCATCCAGTTCACGATCGCCCGGGATGAGCACGGCGGCCAACTCGGACTCGCGCTTTTCGCTCTCAGCAGCTGGGTGGAAGAGCTTTACCATCATGCATTTGAGGGTATCTGCGGCCGTTGCCTCGCGGCCGTCGATAGTAATGCCTGCTTGCTTTGCCCAGGAAACGAGTGAATCAATGCTCTCTGCATTCGGGGTGTCGTATTCCTGCGCCTCTGGCTGGCCCTCGATGTCCTTCTCCGCAGGTGCTGGGGTAACTACGGCTTCCACGTTGGCAGCATAATCGCCTTCAGTAGAGCGCACGAAGGTATCTTCACCGACTTCAGAGACGGCGAGGAACTCCTCCGAGGCAGAACCACCCATCGCGCCAGAGGTGGCCTTACAAATGGCGTAATCAATCTCTAGACGGTTGAAAATATTTTGATACGCCTTCCGGTGGCGGCCATAGGACTCATCCAATCCTTCATCGGTCATGTCGAAGGAGTATGAGTCCTTCATGGTGAACTCGCGGCCGCGCAGCACACCGGCGCGGGGGCGTTCCTCATCGCGATACTTGGTCTGAATCTGATACAGCGTAACCGGAAAATCCTTATAAGAGGAGTACATGTCCTTTACTGCGCTGGCAAACATCTCCTCGTGGGTAGGGCCGAGTAGCATGTCTGCGTTCTTGCGGTCCTTCAGGCGGAAGAGATTATCGCCGTATTCAACCCAACGGTTGGTCTTTTCATAAGGCTCGCGCGGCAACAAAGCAGGAAAAAGCATTTCCTGACCGCCAATAGCATCCATTTCCTGACGGACTACGTCTTCAATCTTGCGCAGCGTGCGCAGGCCCAACGGCAGCCAGGTATAAACGCCCGGCGCAACGCGGCGGACATAGCCGGCGCGCACGAGCAGCTTATGGCTGGGGACCTCAGCATCAGCCGGGTCCTCACGAAGGGTACGGAGAAATAGTTCAGAAAGGCGGGTAATCATGCACAAAAATATACCTCGCTACCCTGTATATATGCTCATTATCCTCCCTCCTTCAGAAACTAAGGACCACGGCGGCACAGGCCACGCGCTTGATTTCGCGCAGCTTTCCTTTCCGGGACTAAACGAAACCCGGCGCGAAATTGCAGCTGAGCTGCAGTCTCTTTCGGTAGATGAGGCAATGAAGGTGCTGAAACTCTCAGAAAAGCTGCGCGGTGAAGCCGAGTCCAACCAGGGGCTTTTTACCACCCCCACCATGCCGGCCGTGTTGCGTTATACTGGCGTGCTTTTTGATGCCCTAGACGCTCCCACCCTCCCCACATGGGATCGCCTTGCCATTGGCGACGCCCTTTTTGGCATCCTCCGCGCCAGCGATCCCATCCCTCATTACCGGCTTTCGGGCGGGACAAAACTTAGCGGCCGCACCATGAAATCGCACTGGGGCAAGCAGATTACGCAGGCTCTCGAGGGGGTAGACGAGCTTATTGTTGATCTGCGCTCGGGTACGTACCAACAATTGGGCCGGGTGAAAGACGCGGTAACGGTGCGGGTAGAAAGCGTGCAAGAAGATGGCTCGCGCAAGGTAGTCAGCCACTTTAATAAGCACTACAAGGGCCTCCTCGCCCGCGAGCTAGCGCTCTCTCCTGCCGATGCCTATAGCGCCGCCGACGTTGCTGCTATCGCGCGCGCCGCAGGTATGACCGTTGAAGAACCGCGGCCGGGTTCGTGCGAGCTCACGCTCCTGGTCAGGCGCTGAGCCGACCACCGTTTGCCCAGCGCGGTCTGTTTAGCGCAACTGCGGGTTATATAGCAGGCTATTGCGTTGCACCGAGCACTCCGTCGCCACGCGTATTGAGCCGGAAACATGTCCGGATTCGCGCAGGGGGTAAAGCTGGCCTACTACCCTATCGCGCAGGTCCCAGGGCGAAATGGTGTTGAGGTAGATCTTGGTACCGCCTTCGAATCCAGCGAGCGTAGAAATACGTAACTTGATAAGAATGCGCCATGGTTGGGCAACATCGACGTCTGCGGGCTTGTGGTGCCATTCCTCATTGCAGGGCACCTCGCGGCCTACTGCGGCGTGGGCAGCGTGGACTAGATCGCTCATGGCACGAATTTCTTCTTCCGACTGCAGCCACGGCTCGCAGGTTGCGGACTTGGAGTACACCTCCAATGTGGGATAACGGTGTCCGAAGCCGGCGAAGAGGACAGCACGGTCGTTTTCCGCGATGACGAGATTGCGGCTAGCGGCATAATCCACCGCCCACTCGTTGTACATGTTCATATTGCTGCGCAGCATCTGGACCTCTCGGTGAGAAGCCATACCGCGATCATCAATAGCAACGAGCTGCTTGTGCAGGTGCTCGAAGGAAGCACCGGCTGGCTGCAACCAGTTTTGGAATGCCACCACGTACGGGGCGTAGCGGTTGCGCTCGTAGAGATCCCGCATGGCGTCGATAGTCAGCTGCATAAAGAGCAGGTGTTCTTCAGCGCTTAGCGTGCCCGAAGATGCCAACTGCGAATCATCCTGTGCGCCGCGCTCAAAATGGCGGCCAGCCACGATGACGTCGTGACCGCCGGCGAAGAATCCAGCAGCCTGGTCCACCAGTTCTTCTTCGCTTGTCTCAGGCAAGTGCGCTGCTTTGCGCTTCGTGCGCACTATCTTGAGCACATGTTCCCGGCCGACCGGATCGCTAAGGTAGTTCTCCATGCGCTGGCGGGTTTCGGCATCCATCTCAAAGCCGTAATTGGCATGCCAATAGTCATAAGAGACGATTTCAAACAGATTGGGGATGCGCCGAAAGGCCGGCACTGTGTGATCGTATTCCTGCAAGGGCAATCCACGCACAATCCCGCCGGAAGGCAGAATGCGTGCCTTTTCCGGCGGGGTATCGGTCAAGCGCCCAGAGCAAAAGGCGCAGCGATGGCTAAAGTCTTCCTCTTGCAGTGGCTGCGGGTTAGCTACTGGTACAGACAGCGGGCGGTTGCCGCGGCCTGGCACGGTCCATACCTCGGTTCCCGAGAACGGGTTGACCTGTTTGACCGTGCCATCCCGCATGGTTTGGATGGGCTCAATGCGGGCAAAAAGTGCATCACTCATGCCCACTAGGGTAGTAACGTCTAGTACCTATTTCGCAACAGAGCGACGACGCGCCACCGCACAGGACCCACCAACGGTGAGCACGATCATCACGATTAGAACGACAGCGGCGACAGCTCGAGATTGCTCATCACCACTGCGGTTGGCGCCCATTACTAGCCCCCAAGCGTTGGCATCAGGTAGCACGCGGAGGATAGCCTTAGCCCAAGGAGCGCTAACGGCATCGAGGGCGGTTTCAATGACGAAATACTCTGCCACGAGAATCATCGCTGCGAATGCACCACTGCGCAAAAGGTAGGCCAAGCTGGTAGCTAACAGGATAAAGACAGTCCACTCAACGTAGGCAAGGATGAACCCATTGTTATCCGGCCAATGCATAAAGCTGTCAAAATTGAAATCACCTCCGAAGGCAGTAATCAACAGCGTGGCTACCACCATGCCCAGTGTGGCCGCGAGCAGTAGCGAAAAGGTGATGATGAAAAATTGGCTCAGCACTATACCTACGCGGCGATTTGATGAGAGGTATGACCATGAAACTGTTCCTTTACTTTGGTCGCCGCCTACCATCATGGCGGCAGCAAACACCATCACGACAATGGCGAGTGAACCGGAAATAGACACATCGACAGCCTCGAACTTGCCGTCGACCGTACCATTGAAGTCATTCGCCCAAGCCAACAAGACAGCGCCGGCAGCCATGCCAGCTGAAACTACGGCGAGGTATATCCAAGTAGAGCGGAGCGAAAATAGTTTCCGGGATTCAGAAATCAGAGCGTTCATGTGAATCTATCCTTTGCAGATGGAGCGTGTTGTGCAGGTGAAAAACTATGCAGAGCGGTAGGCCACGTGGTCGGCTGTCGCGCCGAGGTAGGCCTCTTCCAGGGAGGGCTGCTTGCGTTCCAAGCTGGAGATGAGAATGCGGTTATCCAGACAGATGCGGCCGATGTCGGAGCCTTCGAGGCCGCGCACGCGCAGGACCTCACCGTCAAAGGAGGTCTCCGCATCGGTGCCGTGCAACAGCCGCAGGAGTGCATCGGGCTGGTCCACAATCACTTCGAGGCTTGCGCCTCCCGTGCCATTGACAAACTCCTCCACGGTGCCCTCGCCCAGCAACTTGCCCTTGCCGATGACCACGAGGCGGTCTGCGGTGAGCTGCATCTCCGAAAGAAGGTGGGAGGAAACCAACACGGAGCAGCCGGCCTCGGCGAATTCGCGGATGCGGGCACGCATCCAGTGCACGCCTTCGGGGTCGAGGCCGTTGACGGGTTCGTCAAGAAGCAAGTGCTTCGGCTCGCCGATGAGCGCACAAGCAAGGCCCAGGCGCTGCTTCATGCCTAGCGAATAGCCGCCCACGCGCTTGGTGGCTACCTGGGTCAGGCCGACGCGGTCCAGGGTGTCATCCACGTGGTTCATGGACACGCCCTGCAACGCGGCCATGTAGCCCAGGTGAGCACGGGCGCTGCGGCCTGGGTGGAACCAGGTGGCGTCCAACAAGGTGCCCACCGTGGTAGCGGGATTGGACAGCCCGCGGAAGGGCGTGCCATCAAAAGTCGCGGTGCCGGAAGTCGGATTCTCCAACCCCACGCACATGCGCATGGTGGTGGATTTGCCAGAACCATTCGGTCCGAGGAAGCCGGTGACTTGACCGTCTGGGACCTCAAAGGAGAGGTCATCTACTGCTTTAAAGGAACGGAAATTCTTGGAAAGGTGTGAAACTTTGAGCATGGTTTCCATCGTGCCGCCTGACCAGCACGAAGTAACCATCCTCGGGAGTGATTTAGCGGGTCATACCTAGGGATGAGACAGCAGCTCCTCCACCGAGACCACGCCATGAGTTAGGGCATACAGCACGGCATGCACACGGTCGCGCGAGCTGGTCTTAGTAAGAATATGGCGCACGTGGGTCTTGACCGTGGCCATGGACACGAACTCGCACTCCGCGATTTCGGTATTCGAATACCCCAGTGCCATCAGCTTGAGGACGTCCAGCTCGCGTGGCGTGAGATCTTCGGCCGGAGGGGCGGTAGCTGCTGCCGCAACAGGGGTGGCATGTAAATCGGGCTGTGCTGCAGACTGTTCGCTGCGCAGTTGCTGCAGCACCTGGGCGGTAATGCGCGGTGAAAGGACGGCCTCGCCGGAATGTACGGTACGAATAGCGGCGAGGAGTTCCTCCGGTTCGACGTCTTTGAGCAGGAATCCAGAGGCCCCAGCGGAAATTGCTCCGTGGACAAAATTCTGGTCATCGAAGGTGGTTAACATAATGACCTGGGTGTCCGGGAATTCCGGCAGCAGCCTTTCTGTGGCGGCGATGCCATTGACGCGGGCCATCTGGACATCCATAAGCACAATATCGGCAGGTTGCGCGCGGGCGAGGTCGAGGACTTCATCGCCATCGGAGGCCTGCCAGGCAACGTCCAAATCCTCTTGGGAGCCAAGGAGCATGGCGAACCCGGCGCGCACGAGGGGCTGATCATCGACTAGGCCGATACGGATGGGGCCAGCGGGCGCACCTGTTGGCTGCTCAGGGTTAGTCATTGGGTACCTCCACGGTAATAAAGAAGTGTCCATCCTCGGTGCGGGTAGCAACGCTGCCGCCATAGGCCTTGACACGCTCGCTCATTCCAATAAGTCCGTAGCCGGGCTTGTGATTATCCGGCATGCGTGCGGCCGGATTTTCGGCACTCAATACTAGGCCGTTTCCAGTAGAGCGGAAACGCAGTACTCCCCTTTTATCACGCGAATGCTTGATCATATTGGTCAAAAGTTCTTGCACCACGCGGTAGACGGTGAATTGGTAGAGTTCGTCGCTTTCGGTCGGCAGGTCCTCCAGCCCGTGCACGGTGATATCGAAACCGGTCCGGCGCGCTTCCGAGATGAGACCGGCAATATCGCTCGCGCCGGGCGCCTTGGTATCGGCGCGGGAATCACCATCTCGCAGCACGGAGAGCAAACCGCGCATCTGTTTGAGGGAATCGCGGGAGGTAGAGGCGATGGTCTCCAAGGCTTCTGTGGCCGCGGCGGGATTTTTGGCGGCGGCGAACCGGGCGCCGTCGGCAAGGGCAATAACGCCCGCTAAATTATGCGCCACGATGTCATGCATCTCGCGGGCAATGCGGTTGCGCTCTACCGCGCCGGCCATCTCCGCACGTTCAATCAGCAGCTGCTGGTCGTCGCGCTTTTTGCGGTCATTGGTGCCCAGCAAGAAGAAAAATCCCATGACCGGCCACGCGATGATAACGACGAAGCCGAAAGCAGGCAGAGGGCCGATGCTGTTGGCATCTTCCAGACCAAAGTCGATGCCATCCATGAGTCTCCGCCCATAAAGGTCCGCTGCAGTGGCCGCCAAGGTGCCTAAGGCAATCCACCCTATCCAGAACCGTTGTAAGCGCTTGGGTGAATGTGCACCTATAAGAAATACGCAGTATGCAACTGGGAAGAAGTGAGCGTTACCCATGGCAGCCAGCGGGGTAAAGATACACACCGTTAGTATTACTGCGATGAAGCCAATGGCGTACTCCTTGAGCTTGGGGTGCAGCCATAATGCTAGTGGAATACCGACTGCATAAAGCACGAGGACCAACATTTGGAAAGGCGAGGATCCATCAATAACACCTTCTGCCACCCGCACCGAAGAAGTCCAGAAAAACAGCGGAATGAGAATTCTCCACGGTGGGCCTACCCACGCGCGAAGTGCATCGGGCCATAGCTTCTTCATGACCTTATAGGCTAGCGCAGGCTTTAGGCTATAGTCCTCATCCCTGGGGCTGACTAGACTGGCGGGCATGCAGCACGAGTTCTTTGAGGTTGATGTTTTTGCCACGGGTGCCTTTAACGGCAACGCCCTTGCGGTGATAGCCGGCGCGGATGGGCTTAGCGCCCAGCAGATGCAAGCAATCGCGAACTGGACCAACTTTTCTGAGACCACCTTCCTGCTCGAGCCTCACGACGCCCGCGCGGACTACCGCGTCCGCATTTTCACCCCGTACGAGGAGTTTGACTTCGCTGGCCATCCCACCTTGGGCAGCGCCGCTGCATGGCGCGCCCTAGGCAATCACCCGCAGTCGGAGGGAAGTATCGTCCAAGAATGTGGTGTGGGCCTAGTTACCGTACGCGAAGAGGGCGATGTCTTATCCTTTGCTACCCCGCCGCTGCGCCGCGAAGAACCGCTAAGCCCGGCGGATCTGAAGGAGGCCTGCGGTGGGCTGGGGCTAGATAGCGCGGATATTGTGGACCACGGCTGGGTGGACAATGGCCCGGGCTGGCGCCTGCTCCAATTGCGCGATGCCGAGGCGGTGCGTGCGGTTAAGCCCCATGGCGAGCGCCCCAAGGTCGGCGTAGTGGGCCTTAATCCCAACGCCGCAGAGGGCGAGTCGGCCTATGAGGTTCGGGCCTTTACCACGCAATTCGAAGACCCAGTCACCGGTTCTTTCAATGGCGGCGCCGCGCAGTTTATGCGCGCGCGAAACCTGGTGCCAACGCGTTATACCGCAACACAAGGCAGCCAGATAGGCCGAGCGGGCGAAGTATTTATCAACGATGACGGCACGGATATCTGGGTAGGCGGGCGCGCCCATATTCGCGTGCGCGGAACACTGGAGGTTTAAATGCAGCTACACCACGATTTTGCCCAACGCCTTCCCCACTTGGTTCGCCCTACCGAGGGCGAAGAGCAGCCGAACCCAGAGATGGTCATCCTAAACGAGGAACTGGCCAGGCAGTTGGGCTTTGACCCGGACTGGCTGCGCTCCTCCGAGGGAATCGAGTTCCTCACGGGTCGCGCGGGCGGACACGCCATGGCCTATTCTGGCTTCCAATTCGGTGCGTTTAATCCGCAGATGGGAGACGGCCGCGCCATGCTCTTAGGGGAGTTAGAAAAGGACGGCCGGCTCTGGGACTTGCACGCCAAGGGAACCGGACTAACTCCTTATTCCCGCCTCGGGTCCGATGGCCGCGGAACGCTGTCTTCCATGCTGCGCGAGTACCTCGTCTCTGAGGCCATGCACGCCTTAGGTGTGCCCACCACCCGGGCGCTGGCGGTCATCTCCACCGGCCGGCCCATCCAACGCGGGCATGTGCAACCGGCCGGCATCGTGGTGCGCGTTGCCGCTAGCCATATTCGCGTGGGCACCTTCCACCTAGCCGCGCAGACGGATTACACACGTCAGCTGGCCGACTACGCCATCGCCCGCCATTATCCCGGGTGCGACTACCGGGACTTTTTCCTCCAGCTGATGGATGCACAAATTCGCACTGTATCCCAGTGGATGCGCTTAGGCTTCATCCATGGCGTGATGAATACGGATAACACCACCATCTCCGGCGAAACCATTGACTACGGTCCTTGTGCCTTTATGGAGGCATACTCCCCTGACACGGTGTTTTCCAGCATCGATAGGCAAGGCCGTTATGCCTTTGGCAATCAACCTTCCATCCTGGGATGGAACCTGGCCCGCTTGGCGGAATCCCTCCTGCCGCTATTTGATATGGACATGAAAAAGGCCATGGACTTAGCCCAAGAATCCATCAACGGCTTTACCGACCGCTTTGCGGACCAGCACAGGGCAGATTTAGCAAAGGCTTTGGATACCTCTCGAGAAGTCGCTTCTTCTTATGCGGCTGCCATGCAGCTCAACGGCCCAGATATTACGCTGGCCCACCGCGCTCTTGCCGACGCCGCCGCGGGCCACCCCACCCCCGCCCGTGAGCTTTTGCCCGAGGGAGACTTTTTGGATGAGTACCTAGCGTCCTCGCCCGATCCATCCCGCGTTAATAGCGCGATGCCGCGGGTTATCCCGCGCAACCTCGCGGTGGAAGCTGCCCTTAACGCTGCAGAACGCGGGGACATGAGCCCCTATCAAGAACTCCTCCACGCGGTAACCCACCCGTGGGAGCCCAACCCCTCATTCGAATCGCCGGACCCCAATGGCTTGGAGGGATACCTCACCTACTGTGGCACCTAGCTGCTGTTCACCGAGCCCAGACCGAATAACCCCCTGTACCGTCTCGGTGCGGTACAGGGGGTTATCTAGGAAGAAGCTGGTTCTAGCGGTCTAGCTTCAAGGTCTTCTGGGTGTACTCCCACATCTCGTCATAGAGCTTTTCATCGTTGCGCAGCTTGATGCCATAAGACGGAACCATCTCGCGGATCTTATCCGCCCAATCGATCATGTGCTCGCCGAAGCAACGCTCCAGCAGCTCCAACATGACGGCAGGGGTAATGGATGCGCCCGGGGATGCACCGAGCAGGCCGGCGATATTGCCCTCCTGGTTATTGACCAGGGTAGTACCGAACTCGAGGGAGCCGAACTGCGGGGCGCCTGCAGGCTTGATCACCTGCACGCGCTGGCCGGCGATGACGGTCTCCCAGTCGCTTTCCTTTGCCTCCGGGACGTACTCGCGCAGGGTCTCAACGCGGTCGGAGAAGTTCTTGCGTACCTCGTCTACCAAGTACTTGGTCAGGCCGAACTCCTGGACGGCAACGCCAAGGTAAGAAGTGATGTTATCCGGGCGGATGGACTTAAATAGGTCCAGGTAGCTGCCCTTCTTCAGGAACTTCGGGCTCCAGCCGCCGTAGGGGCCGAATAGCAGGCCCTTCTCGCCGTCGATAACACGGGTATCCAGGTGAGGCACGGACATTGGCGGGGCGCCCACAGCAGCCTTACCGTAGACCTTCGCCTGGTGCTGCTCGATAAGCTCCGGGTTCTTGGAACGCAGCCACAGACCGGATACTGGGAAGCCTGCGTAACCGGCAACTTCCTTCACCTTGGCCTTGCGCAGCAGATCCAAGGCATAACCGCCAGCACCCACGAAGACGAACTTAGCCTTGACTACCGTGATGTCACCGGTGTGCTTGTTCTTGGAATAGACCTTCCAGGAAGAGCCATCGCGCTTGATGTCGATGACCTCATGTCCGTAGCGGATCTCGGTGCCGGAGGCCTTAGCCGCGGTCAGGAACTGCTTGGTCAGCGCGCCGAAGTTAACGTCAGTGCCGGCATCGGTCCAGGAGATGGCTACCTTATTGGAGAAATCACGGCCCTGCGCCATCAGGGGCAGCTTCTCCGCAAAGACAGAATCATCAGCGGAGAACTGCATGCCTGGGAACATGTGCTTCTCGCTCAAAACGTCATAGCGACGCTTAAGGTAGTCAACCTGGATTTCGCCCTGTGCGAAGGACACGTGCGGAACTGGGTTAATAAATTCGCTCGGGTCGGTCAGAATACCGTTGTTGAGCTGGTGAGACCAGAACTGGCGAGACTTCTGGAACTTCTCATTAATCCCCAGAGCCTTGGAGATATCAATGCGACCATTCTTCTCCGGGGTGTAGTTCAGCTCGCACAGTGCGGAGTGGCCGGTACCGGCGTTATTCCACGGGGAGGAGGACTCCAATGCGGGGCCGTCGAGACGCTCAAAGACCATCTGGGTCCAGCTAGGCTCCAGCTCGCGGAGCATTGCGCCCAAGGTGGCGCTCATGATGCCGGCACCAATAAGTGCTACGTCGACCTCGTCTACAACCTGTGCTGTCTTCTTAGCGGAGGACACTCTGTTATTACCTCTTCGAATTGAAAATAGATATCCATCGGCGCGGTCTACGCCTTGACTTATAGCGCTTAGCGCCCCGCGCCACCATCGTTGCACTAAGACAACCTGGCAGTGCGTCACGCGTTAAGGCCTTACTCTACGCTTTTCTTATGCAATTTGGGATTTCTCCCCCAGACCAGTGGCAAAAATGTGGGAATTTCCGCCCCCACTATCTACACCCCAACACCAGCACCATAAATCCTTTATTACACCTAGAATCGAGGCATGGTTACACACTCCCCGGTATGGGGCCCAGACAAACTCGGCCCCGACTATGAAGCTGCCACCATTGACTTAGGCGTCGACCCCGACGGCGAGGGCAACGTGGCCACCACGCTGGTGCACTACGCACCGCAGCAGGCGGACGATGCGGCACGCGAACCATCCGCCGCCTCATCGCGCCCGGCTTTGGTGTGGCTACACGGTATGACCGACTACTTCTTCCACACCCACGTAGCCGAGCACTTTGCCGCCCAAGGTTATGACTTTTATGCTGTGGATCTGCGCAAGTGTGGTCGCTCGCGCCGCTCCGGCCAGTCATGGCACTATGTATCGGACTTGGCGTTCTACTTTGCTGACCTCACCGCTGCACTCGATGCCATCCCTAATGATGAGGTTATCTTCATCGCTCACTCCACCGGTGGCCTCATCGCCCCGCTATGGATGGATCATCTGCGCCGAACCGACTACGAACGCCACCAGCGCTTGAAGGGGCTCATCCTCAATAGCCCGTGGCTCGACATGATGGGCGTGCCCGGCCAGGTTCTTACCCCGCTCAAACCGCTGTTGTACGCACTTGGCCGCATCGTCCCCAGGACTCCCCTGCCCGGTGGCAACTTCACCGCCTACGGCGAGTCTGTTCACCAAGATTTCTACGGCGAGTGGGATTTTGACCTCCGCTTTAAGCCACTGGCTGGCCATAAGAAGTATGTTGGCTGGCTAGCCGCAGTATTCCATGGCTTTGATGCCATCCATAGCGGTCGTATCGATGCCGGCGTACCAATTTTGACGCTGCAGTCCACTCGCACTCAACTGGGCCGGCCTTATTCCGATACCGCGAACCACACGGATGTCATCATCGACGTTGCCCAAACGCGCCGCTGGGCAAAGGAACTAAGCGCTCACTACACCTTGCACCCCATCAAGGGCGCTAGGCACGATGTTTTTCTATCCCTTCCGGATCCGCTGCAAGAGGCCTTCAACGCCTGCGATGAGTGGTTGCCCACCGTCTTAGATTCCGCTAAACCCGTCCAGTAATTTAGTCCCTATATATAAGGAATAAACGTGACTTCTTCACACCAGAACCATACGCCCGCGGCCGAGGAACATTTTGACCTCATCATCATCGGCACCGGCTCCGGAAACTCCATCCCTAGCCCGGAGTTTGATGACCAAAAGATCGCCATCATTGAAAAGGGTACTTTTGGCGGTACCTGCCTCAACGTGGGCTGCATTCCCACTAAAATGTATGTCTATGCCGCCGATATCGCCTTGGCCGCGCGCGAGGCCGGCCGTCTAGGCCTAGATGCTCAGGTCAATAGCGTGGATTGGGATTCCATCGTGGACCGCGTCTTCACCAACCGCATCGACCAGATTGCCAAGGGCGGCGAGCAGTACCGCCGCGGGGAGGAAACCCCAAATATCACCGTATTTGACGAGCACGCCCGCTTTATTGGCCCGAAGACTATTCAGACCGGCGAACATGTCATCACTGGCGAGCAAATCGTCATCGCGGCCGGCTCCCGCCCGGTCATTCCAGAGGTCTATGCCAAGTCTGGCGTGAAGTACTACACCAATGAAGACATCATGCGCATGGACCATCAGCCACAAAGCCTCATTGTGGTGGGCGGTGGCTATATCGCCATGGAGTTTGCCCATGTCTTTGACGGGCTCGGCACGGAGGTCACCGTGGTCAATCGCTCCGAGACTTTGCTGCGCCACCTTGATGATGATCTATCTAGTCGCTTCAATCAGATTGCTCGCGAGCGCTTCGACGTCCGCATTGCCAATGGCACCCAGCTCGAGAAGACCGACAAGGGAGTGCGGTTGGAGCTAGATGATGGCACCTCTATTGAGGCAGAGGCCATTCTGGTTGCCACTGGGCGCACCCCCAATGGCGATCAGATGGATATGGATAAGGCAGGCATTGAGCTGCTTGCCGACGGCCGCGTAAAAACCGATGAGTTCGGCCGCACCACTGCCGAGGGCGTATGGGCGCTTGGCGACGTCTCTTCGCCGTACATGCTCAAGCACGTAGCCAATGCCGAGATGCGCTCCGTACAGCACAACCTGCTGCACCCAGAAGACCTCCGCCCGCTCCCCCATGACAATGTCCCTGCCGCCGTCTTTACCCACCCGCAGATCGCAACGGTGGGCCGGACCGAAAAGCAGGCTCGCGAGGAAGGCTTCGATGTAACCGTCAAGGTGCAGAACTTTGGCGATGTTGCCTACGGCTGGGCCATGGAAGATAAAACCGGTATATGCAAGCTAGTGGCAGATCGCGCTACCGGGCAGCTTCTCGGAGCTCACTTGATGGGACCGCAGGCTTCTACCCTCATCCAGCAATTGATTACCGCGATGGCCTACTCGTTGGACATGCGGGAGTTCACCCGCAACCAATATTGGATTCACCCCGCGCTACCAGAAGTAGTGGAAAACGCCCTTTTGGGACTGGAGTGGCAAAAGTAAATTGTTACGTGACCTTCCTCATACATACCCAGATTTTTCCCAGCTTCCAGGGCATATTCCCATTTCACGCCAAGGAAGTCACATTCGTGACTGCAGGAAATTCACCACCATTTAGGGACACACGTTAATTTAATGGATGAAATTCCGGTCTTTGACGCGCAAAAGGACAAGAGTTTTACTAGATTTACTGGGGGCACCGGCTCAAGCCGATACGAACACGGCTACCGCGTGTTTCTGTATGTTCCCTGTACATTCAATAACACTTTGGTTTCCCAGTGTGGAAGCCTTGCAAGTACGACTTTTAAGGAATTTTGATATGCGTATCCGCAATGCAGCTATCGCTGGCGCAACCGCTCTCGCCGTTGCCTTCGGCGGCACCACCGTTGCTTCCGCCGACGTTAACCAGAACGGCAACACTGTCCCAGTAGAGCAGGCAGGTCCTTCCAAGACTGGCGCAGGCCAGACGGAAGACCAGACCCCTGAGGACTACACCCCTTCCCTGTCCTCCAAGATCGGCAACAAGCTCGAGGGCGACCAGGCAGCTAACGCCGTTGGCATCTTCGGTTCTTCCAAGGACTTCTCCGGCCAGCCAGCATGGGCAAAGGTCTTCTACGGTGCTACCGTGCTAGCAGGCGTTGGCGCCCTGCTCGGCGGCATCATCGGCCCTGTTTACAACTTCTTCGTACACGGCCCTTCCTTCTAAGCAACAGCCACTCGGCTCAATCAAAAATTCCGAAAGGTATTTTCACAATGCGTAACTTCCGCACCGCAGCCGTTGCTGCTGCTACCGCAGTCACCGTAGCTTTCGGCGGCACCGCAGTTGCTTCTGCAGAGACCCCCTCCACCAACGAGAACACCACCTCCTCCTCTTCTTCCAGCTCCCTCACCCAGCTGGGCAAGGACTGGGGCGCATGGACCGAGGGCGAGGACGGCAAGCCTGTCGTAACTCCTGACAACCAGGTCACCGGCGAGGACATGTTCGGCACCGAAACCTCCGAAGACATCCCGGAGTGGGCTTCCAACTGGAAGAAGGGTGCTACCGCACTGGGCATCACCTCCATTGTCGGCGCAATCATCGGCGCTTACAACTACGCCGTTTACACCGGCATCGTCCCGCAGCACATCTTGGACCCAATCTTCCGCCGCTAATTATTAGCCGCAGATTGGCTCTAGATAGCTAGGGCTTGCAGGGGCCCCTTTGCTATGTGCAGCTACGTGCTGAGTGCTGATGCCTTGCGCGGGATGTCGGCAAGCAAAGTACGCAAAAGGCCGCCTCCACTTCCCCGCTTGGGGTCGTGGAGGCGGCCTTCGTTAGCGAAGCTTAGTCCTCATCGGGGATGGTAAGGATTTCGTTGCCGTCCTCAGTAATGACGAGGGTGTGCTCAAACTGGGCGGTGAACTTGCCGTCCGTGTTTTGGACGGTCCAGTCATCATCCCAGATCTCGTAATCCAGCGAGCCAAGATTAATCATCGGCTCGACGGTAAGCGTCATACCCGGCTCGAGGATATCGCGGTAGACGGTCGAGTCATGGTGCAAGACAACTAGGCCGTTGTGGAAAGTCGGGCCGACGCCGTGGCCGGTAAAGTCGCGCACGACGTTATAACCAAAACGCTTGGCATAAGACTCGATAACTCGACCGATGACGTTAATCTCACGGCCAGGCTTTGCAGCCTTAATGCCGCGCATCGTGGCCTCTTTCGTGCGCTCTACCAGCAGGCGGTGCTCCTCGGAGACATCGCCGGCAAGGAAGGTAGCGTTATTATCGCCGTGCACCCCGTTCTTATACGCGGTGATATCGATATTGACGATGTCACCATCTTCAATCACGGTGGTGTCTGGGATGCCGTGGCAGACAATCTCATTAAGGGATACGCAGCTGGACTTAGGGAAGCCACGGTACCCCAGCGTAGAAGGGTAAGCGCCGTGGTCACACATGTATTCGTGTGCCACGCGGTCTACATAATCAGTAGTTACCCCCGGCTTAACGGCCTTTCCAGCCTCCTTGAGGGCGTTGGCCGCAATCTTGCAGGCCTCGCGCATCTTCTCAATGACCTCTGGGGACTGGACATAGGGCTCGCCAATGCCCTCTTGTACCTCATCCTTCCACGCGTACTCCGGTCGCTCAATGCTTTCCGGAACGGTGAGGATCGGAGTGGGCTTGCCTGGCTTTAGCTTTCCTCGATTGCTCATGGTTTCCCATGGTAGTCCTCTCCACCGCGAACGCGGGAGCCGGGGTCCTGCGGCGGGGTTGCAGACGCAGCGCGGCGACTATCCCTCGGCCGGCGGCGCTGCCCCTTCGTGCGGACCGGAGCGGTAGGCATCGACCTTCTGCAAGAAATTGCTGGTGATATTGACCGAGGCATCGGAGCCGCCACCCAAAACCACGAGGGTGGCAAAGGCAATATCATCTTCTTCCCGGTAGCCGGTAAACCAGGCGTGCGAGCCTTCATTGATTTCCGCCTCACCGGTCTTGCCATAGATGGTGCCGCCAGCGACCATGCTGCGCGCGGTACCGCTGGTGACCACTTGGCGCATCATGGCTCGGACATTGTCCAGCACGGGCTTGGAAATCTGCTGTGGTTTCTCGGACGCTTTAGTCTTATGGCCTTCAATCAGCGTAGGCGTAGGTGTCTTGCCGTTGGCAACCGTGGCAGAAACAAGGGCCATGCCAAAAGGACTTGCCAAGTCGTAGCCCTGACCATATCCGGATTCAGTGCGTTCCAATGGCTCCTTTCCGTCTGGAATAGAGCCAGTGATGGTCGTCAACCCGGGGATGTCGTACTCAACGCCGAAGCCAAATTTCTTGCCCATATCCTTCAGCTCACCAGGCTTGAGCTTGGTGGAGATATCCGCAAAGGTGGTGTTACAAGACTGCGCGAAGGCTTGGCTAAGCGGAACACTGCCCAAAGAAAAAGAATTGTAGTTGGTCACTACGCGGCCATAGATATCCATAGTGCCCGGGCACGGAACGATGGTATCGGTATTTAGGCCCTGTTTGTCCACGCCAGCCGCGGCGGTGAGAATTTTGAAAACAGAACCGGGTGGGTACTGGCCTTGGAGGGCGACGTCGCCGTCCTCATCAGCCTTCTCGGTTTGCGCTACGGCCAAAATATCGCCATTGGAAGGTCGGATGGCTACGAGCATTGCCTGCGAATCGGCACGCTCGTTTACCGCTTCTTGCGCGGCGCGCTGCACATCGTAATCGAGACCAACCTTGATCGATGGCGCAGCATTGGGATCATGCTTTTCGACGTCCGAGAGTGCCGCACCATTTTCATTGACCACGGAAATGGACCAGCCAGTTTGACCATCGACCTCGTCTTGGACCGCAGAACGCACGCGCGACATGAGATCGGGCGCAAGACCGCGGTTGCGGGTAACCAAGGCTGGCTCCTCGTTGAGGCGCACACCGTCCATGCCTTCCACCTTGGGACGCACAGCCTTGGCTTGGTCTTCTGTGAACATAGTTACGGAGAAAGAACCATCCGCATCCTCCAATTTCTTGGCCAAATCCTTGGCATCAATCTCTGCAATTGAATCATCCTGACGATGGGCAGCTGCCAACGCACCGCTAATCTTTGCCGCGGTAGGGCGCACATCCTCCAAGGAACTGGTATCTACCACCAGCCGGTAGTTCAGCCCTGGGCTCATCAATTCCACTCCATTGGAAGAGACCACGCTGGCACGCTTTGCCTCCAATGCGCGCAGTTCCAAGTGCTGGTTTGCGCCCAAGTCTGGGTGGATAAGGCTCGGCTTCCAGCGCACCGTCCACTCATCCTCGGTCTTAGTAAGCGTCATCTGCGTGTCATAGCTCAAGGTGCGTTCCTTGGGCAGATCCCAGGTGACCTTGTAGTTCGCCGTAGCGAGGTTCTCGTCTTGATCGACACCTTCTAGCTCAATATCGAGCCCCTCGGCCTGCAGGCCGGAGTAGGTGGCGTCCAGGGCGGCGGTGGCGTCAGAGGGGGAATCGGTAAGCGCGGCCAAACCGTCGTTATTGCGAGATTCCATCCCTTCGAGGAATTCCTCCGCCACCGGTTCTGCAGATACCGGCTTCGGGGTACAAGCAACCACGCTGGTGGAAGCGAGCGTGATAGTTGCAACCAGCGCGACCAACTTCTTCATGTCTTGGCACTCTAGCAGCGCAAGAGCTAAAAAAGACTGCCCCACACCGAAGTGCGGGGCAGTCTACTTAATGTGGGTGGATTACTGGGTTACGCGAACCTCAGCCTTAGCGCCTTCCACGGCCTCCATGCCCTGCTCATCGGCAATGCGCATGGCTTCTTCAATGAGGGTTTCTACAATCTTGTCTTCCGGCACGGTGCGAACGACCTCGCCCTTGACAAAGATCTGGCCCTTACCATTGCCGGAAGCAACGCCGAGGTCAGCATCGCGTGCCTCGCCCGGACCGTTGACAACGCAACCCATAACGGCAACGCGCAGCGGGAACTCCATGCCCTCCAAGCCAGCGGTAACTTCCTCTGCCAGCTTGTAGACGTCCACCTGAGCGCGGCCGCAGGAAGGGCAGGACACGATCTCCAACTTGCGCGGGCGCAAATTGAGCGACTGCAAGATCTGGTCGCCTACCTTGATCTCCTCTACTGGCGGCGCGGACAAGGACACGCGAATGGTATCGCCAATGCCCTCTGCCAGTAGCGCGCCGAAGGCAACCGAGGACTTGATGGTTCCCATGAACTTCGGGCCTGCCTCGGTCACACCCAAGTGCAACGGATAGTCAGTCTTTTCCGCCAGCTGGCGGTACGCCTCCACCATCAGGACAGGGTCGGAGTGCTTGACGGAAATAGCGATATCTCCGTAGCCGTGCTCCTCAAACAGGCCAGCTTCCCAAATGGCGGACTCGACGAGTGCCTCCGGGGTGGCTTTGCCGTACTTTTCCAGCAGGCGCTTATCCAAAGAACCACCATTAACGCCGATGCGGATAGGAATGCCGGCATCGCCTGCAGCCTTTGCAACTTCCTTCACGCGACCGTCGAACTCGCGGATATTGCCCGGGTTAACACGGATGGCGGCACAGCCGGCATCGATGGCTTGGAAGATGTACTTAGGCTGGAAGTGGATATCCGCAATCACCGGGATGGGCGACTTCTTAGCAATGGCCGGAAGTGCTTCCGCATCGATGGGCTTAGGACAAGCCACACGCACGATATCGCAGCCGGAAGCGGTCAGCTGCGCAATCTGCTGCAGTGTGCCATTGATGTCGTGCGTCTTCGTATTGGTCATCGACTGCACCGAAATTGGTGAGTCAGAGCCGACACCGACCGGGCCTACCTGCAACTGCCGAGTCTTACGGCGCGGGTGCAGTACTGGTGGCGGGCCGTCTGGGATTCCTAGACCGATGGGGGTCGACATGAATTCTCCTTGTTGAAGCACAGAAATTTATAAGGTGGGTGATTAACGCCCCCACTCTAGCACTGCTTGCTTTATGCCTGAAGTGCGCGCTGTGGGGACACGGCTGCTAACCAAATAGCCGGATAGGGTTAACTACATCGGCGACGATAACGATGACGCCGACGCCCATCAGCAGTGCGGCCATCACATAGGTCACCGGCATCAACTTGGTGTAATCGGCCGGGCCCAAGGCCGGCTTGCCCGCGAGCTTGCGGATACCATCGCGCAGCTTTTCATAGATGATGACGGCGATATGCCCGCCGTCGAAAGGCGGCAACGGAACTAGGTTAAATAGAGCGAGGAAGAAGTTCAGCGTTGCCAGCATCATAAAGAACATCGACCACAGGGAACGCTCCGCCAATTCGCCGCCCACACGGGAAGCGCCGACAACGGACATCGGGCCGTCAGCTTCGCGTTCGTGGCCAAAGATGGAGGCCACCACGCCCGGCACCTTGCCAGGAAATTGCTTGAGGCCATCTACCGTTGCTTCCAACGAGTAGGTACTAAACCGCCACGTTGCTGGTAGCGCGTCAACAGGGCCGTGCTTTTCGACGACGTCGATAAGCTGATTGCTCAACCCGATAGAGCCGGCATCTATAAGTTCTCCGTCCTTATTGAGCCGCTTAACGGTATCCAGGTGGACTGGGATGTCTTTATCTTTTCCATCGCGCTCAACTGTCAGCGTGATGGTGTCACCAGGACGCTGCATTACCTCATCGCGCAGCTGGGTAAAAGAGTCTATCTTCTGGCCCTCGAAGGCGACGATGATATCGCCCTCCCGCACACCGGCCTTTCCGGCGGGGCCTGGACCCGTACACTTTTCCAGCTCTTGGTTCGGCTTCTGATTGGCCGAGCAGGTCACCTCGCCTACGCGGGGGCGCACATCGGCATCCGGGTTGGGCAGGCCAGCCGTCATCGCGACAAAATAGAGAATGACAAAGCCCAAAATCAGGTTGACGACAATACCGCCTGCCATCACAATGATGCGCTGCCACCATGGCTTTTTATACATGGCGTGGGGTTCTTCGTCCTCGGTGAGGAATTCATCCTGGGCAGTCATTCCGGCGATATCGCAAAAGCCGCCCACAGGGAAGGCCGCCAGCCCGTATTCCGTGTGCCCCTTCCGGAAGGAAAATACGCGCGGACCAAAGCCGATAAAGTAGCGGCGCACGCGCATACCAAAGGCACGCGCGCTAAGCATATGGCCTGCTTCATGCAACGCTACGGTAAGCCCGATGCCAAGGGCGAAAAACACAATGCCCAGCAAATTTGCCATGGTGTGAAAAGCTTTCTAGTCAGCCAGCGAATCAATCAGCGCGTTCGCGCGCCTGCGCGCCTCGCCTTCTACTGCGAGGATTTCATCGAGGCTAGAGACTACACCAGCAAACTCAGAAGCGGAATCAAGGACCTTGCCCACTACGTCCACGATTTCTGGAAAATGGATACGCCTGGATAAAAATGCGGCCGCCGCTTCCTCATTGGCCGCGTTATAAATGACCCCCGTTCCCTCGGCCGCGGCGCGCCGGGCGAGATCGACGGCGGGAAAGGCGGCATCGTCAAGCGGCTCAAAACGCCACTCATGCGCCTGCGCAAAATCTAAGGAAGGCTGCGCACCCGGCACGCGGTGCGGCCAATTCAGCGCCAGCGAAATCGGCAGCTTCATCGACGGCGGCGAAACTTGGGCGATGGTGCAGCCATCTTTGAAAGTAGCCATAGAGTGAATAATGGACTGTGGATGCACGGTGACATCGATACGCTCAGGGTCGATGTCAAAGAGCAGCGTCGCCTCAATGAGCTCCAGACCTTTATTCATGAGCGTTGCTGAATTGAGGGTATTCATCTGGCCCATAGACCAGGTCGGGTGCTGCGCCGCCTGCTCTGGGGTCACGTCCCACATCTCTTCGCGCGACCAACCACGGAAGGGACCGCCTGAGGCGGTAAGAACAAGCTTATCCAGCTCCCCTTCCTCGCCGGCGCGCAGACACTGCGCCATGGCGGAATGTTCCGAATCGACGGGAATGATTTGACCAGGGCGCGCGGCCTGGGTGACGAGCGTGCCACCGGCGACGAGGGATTCCTTATTGGCCAAGGCCAAGTACTCCCCCATCTCCAGCGTCGCTAGAGTGGCTTTAAGGCCGAGGGATCCCACTAGAGCATTGAGCACAGTATCGGCCGGAGTCGAACGCACTAGGTTCTCTGCAGCATCGGCGCCACTTAATACCGAACCGCCTAAGGCAGCGGAAACCTCGGCAGCAGCATCCTCTTTAGCCACTGCAACGTGGTCAAACGAAAGGTTGAGGCGACGAGCCTGTTCAATGATGAGCTGCGGGTTGGAGCCGCCCGCCGCGATTCCCACTACCTCGAATTTATCGGGATTATCCGCAATAACTTCCAGAGCCTGCGTGCCGATTGAACCGGTGGAACCAAGAATGAGTATTCGCTGTGTAGTCACCCTTCCACCCTAGCGCCCATCACCACGGGGCGGGCATGGCAGGTAACCAGTACTGCGGCGGGGGTGTTTAATCGCCATCTAAGGCGCGATGATTTAGAATGTGTAGCAGACAAATGGCATTGGTGTGCCCGCACGCCCATCGCGCAGACGGGCATACGCAGAAGCGAAGGAGAGCAAGTGTCTTCCCACAAGCCGGTACCGCAGGTATATGACGGTGTTTCTACTGAGGACGTCCCATCCGCAGGATTCGGTTGGTCCCGCATCAGCCGCTCGGGCGTGCAGATCGCCGGTTGGATTTCCGTTCTCTTCTTGATCGCCTACCACTTTGGTAATCACAAGGGCCACGTTGAGACTGTCTGGCTCGTCGTACTGACTGTCCTGCTGGTAATCGGCCTGCTCATTCATGCTTTCCAGCCTAAGCTGCACCAGGTGCGCACCGTGACCGCCCGCAACCAGCCGGTGGGCCACCAGGAGCCAGACTGGGTCTACGACCAAAAGACCAACACCGGTGTGTACGCCGAGCTGAGCGATTCCCAGCTGCGCGCGCTGAATATCGAGCCTTCCCGCGTTTCTCACCTGCGCGTTGAGCCAGGCACTAACAACGCCACCCCGGTTTCCTCCAGCAAGCACGCGCTCTAAGCTTTCAGCACACTTTAGCTACCGCCGCCCTTCCCCGCGAAGGTCGGCGGTTTCTTTTTGCCTCCGCTTGCCGACGCCTCTCCCCTTACTCAGCGCTCACTCTGCTGGGTGCTGCCCTGCCCACACCCACCCTTAGCAAGAGCGCGGTGTGGGCGATACTTGCTAAGAAGCGCCCGAGTTTTAAGACACCCAGTGGCCCACCTTGGCGTAGATCTCGGGCAGGGTGTTATCGACGCGCTTGCCACTGACCCGCAGTGCGAGGACATAACACGCAACAGGCACGGCTATGACGAGTACAAACCCCAGCGCGACCAGCACCATGTTCGAGCCGTAGCCGATAGCCATTGGGATGACGCCTGGGATGATGGGCGTCCAGCCAATAAACAAACTCAAAATAGCGCTTAAGAAGGCGCTAGCCGAGTAGCCGGATTTATCCGCCCACATATTCCCGCCAGGCCGCGCGGTGGCAAAGGGATTAAAGGTGGTGAGCAGCAATGACAATCCGGCGGAAGAAATGAAGATTCCCAGGGCAGCAACCACCAAACAGGCAGTGAGAGCTTTATCCGCACTTAGCGCAAAAAGCAGCATCGCCGTGAGCACAACAATTATGGCTGAAAGCACCACGTGCGCCCAGTGCCGCGCGTAGAGCAGCGTGCGCGGACGAACTGGGGCGGCCATCTTTACCCACAGGCTTGGACCGTCATAACCAAAATCATTGGTGGCGACGATTCCGCCTATCAGCCCGAGGAATAACAAACCTACTGAAGATAAATCGGAGTCAGTAGCAAAGCCCTGGATAATCAAGACGACTGCCAGAATTGGCTGCATGATAATGCTGCCAATAAGGCGGGAGTCACGGAAAATATAGCGCAGCGAGCGCGTAAATTCCATGGCAGCAGGGCTGCTATAGGAAAAGGAACCAAGGGAAAAGCGGCTTATCCCCTTGGACTTCTCACGGTGATTGCGTGCCGACGGGGAAACCGTACGGTGCTCGAATTGCCGCCGCAGCAATTGATGCCACGCCCACACAGCTACGCCCAGCGTTACTACGGCGATGAGAAATTGTGCGCAGGCTTCCACCATTTCGCCCTGAGCAAGCGCAAGCGCCCAACCCACCGGTGCTCCAACAGGCGTCCACGCTAATCCTTCACCTACCGTTCCCAAAGGGAAGTCAGAGCCCGCGAGGGAAGAAAGTTTAGTCGAGCCGAAGATAAGCACGAACACCGCCACCGAGCCCAAGGCCTTAAGCTTCGTGGAACTAAGCTCCGCGACAGTTGACCCGACATGAACCGCGAGATCCACCAGCACCAGCGTCAGTACAAGGGCGAAAAGCATTCCTAGACAGAAAGGCAAGATGAACAATGCCTTCCCGTTTGCCGCCAGGATCACGCTTCCGGCCACCGCATAAGCAATGGACAGCAAGACTGAGACCGGGGCACGCAGATTAAGCACCGAGGCGATAGCGAGTGCCGGTGTGATGTCTTTCAGCCGCAGCGGAAACGCGGAAAGCTCGCGGGCAGATAGCTGGTTCTCTCCGCTGGGCATGATGAGGGTGATAACGATGAAAGCCAGCGTGCCAAGACCAGGGGCCACGGTTAAGGCTTGCACGTTCCCAGTTCCGGTGGAAATATCTGCCGCAGCAAGAGCGGCGAGCGATGCTAGCCCGATGAGTCCATAGAGCAAAAGGCAGATCGGGATCATAACCGCTGCAGCATTCGCTTTAAGGCTTCGCACCCATAGTGTGCGGTGCAGCTTGAGAAGCGTCGAAGTCATTGCGTCTACAACTCCCCTTCCCCGCGCTGCGTTGTGCTGCCTTCGCTGCGCAACCACTCGAAAGAGTCCGCATCAAATTCACTTCCGCCGGCGAAGTGAATGAAGGCATCCGTCAGGCTGCCGCCTTGGCGCACATCTTCCACGTGGCCGGCGGAGAGCACCTGGCCACCGGCGATGATGGCTACGTGATCGCATAAGCCTTCCACTAATTGCATAACATGTGAAGACAGGATTACTGTGCCTCCGCGGGCGACATAGGCGCGCAGGATCTCTTGAATAAGCTGCCCCGAAACGGGATCCACTGCCTCTAGGGGCTCATCTAGTATCACGACCTCTGGGTTATGCAGGAGCGCGCCCGCCAGAAGTATCTTTTTAGTCATGCCGGCGGAGTAGTCCGCGATGGGTTTATCGGCGGCGTCGGCAAGCTGCAAGGCATCCAAAAGCTGTGCGCTGCGGTGCTCGACTTCGGCTTGATTCATGCGGCGCAATGCGCCGAGATAGAACAAGTACTCTGGGCCCGATAAACGGTCGAAGACCGGAGCGCCGTCGACAAGCAGGCCCATGGCCGCCTTGGCTGGCAGTGGCTCCTGCCAGGTATTGTGCCCGGCGATAAAGGCCTCGCCGCTATTTGGGCGCAGGAGGCCACACGCCATGGTCAACATGGTGGTTTTGCCCGCGCCATTGGGGCCAACGATGCCATAAATAGAGCCCCGCGGGATGTCGAGGCTCAAATTCGACACCACGGGGCGTCCAGCGAAAATTTTGTTCAGACCGCGCACGGCAAAGGCCTGCGTGGTCGGATCATCTGCAAGTGGCGGATAATTCGGAACAATCATGTCCGCCAATCTTATCAGTTAGGCTGACTTATCTTCCCGCTCATCCGCTGCAAGCTGACCACAAGCCGCCGCAATCTCATCGCCCTTTGTATCGCGCACCGTGCAGGGAACGCCTTGGGCTTGCACGCGACGCACGAACTCGTCCTGGCGGTCTTGCGGGGCCGCATCCCACTCTGAGCCCGGCGTGGGGTTCAGCGGAATAACATTAACGTGGACCTTGGAGCCCAACTTCTGGTGCAGCTTGCGCCCCAGCATATCGGCGCGGAAATCCTGGTCATTCTTATCGCGAATCAGGGCGTACTCAATGGACACGCGGCGGGCGGACTTATCCGCATAGTAGCGCGCGGCATCCAGCACCTCATCAACAGACCACCGGTTGTTGACGGGCACTAGACCGTCACGCAGCTCATCGTCCGGAGTGTGCAAGGAAACGGCCAGAGTGCAGGCCAAGTCTTCGTCCGCAAGCTTGCGAATTGCCGGAGCCAAGCCCACGGTGGAAACGGTCACGTTGCGCTGGGAAAGGCCAAAACCCGTACCATCCTGGCCAGAAATCTGACGTACGGCCTGGACCACGCGCTTATAGTTGGCCAGCGGCTCACCCATGCCCATGAAGACAACGTTGGACAAACGCCCACCTTCTGCAGCCATGGCGGCCGCAGCGTGGCGGAATTGCTCGACAATCTCGCCCGTGGACAAGTTACGATCAAGGCCGCCCTGGCCAGTAGCGCAGAACGGGCAGGCCATGCCGCACCCTGCCTGGGAAGAAATACACAAAGTAGCGCGACCTGGGTAGCGCATCAGCACTGATTCCAGTAGCGTGCCGTCGTGCAACCGCCACAGGGACTTAGTGGTCTCGCCGTCGTCCGTGGAGGTGGTCCGGATGGGTTTCATCAGCTCAGGGAAGAAGGCTTCCTTGACTGCTTCGCGCTTGCCGGCGGGGATATCGGTCATATCCTCGACGTTGTCGGTGTAGTGCTCGTAATAGTGCTTAGCCAGCTGCTTCGCACGGAATTTAGGTAGGCCAATTTCTGCGAGCTTGTCAATGCGCTCGTCTTCGGTCAGGTCCGCAAAATGCTTAGGAGGCAATCCGCGGCGCGGGGCGGAAAAGTTAAGTTTCACTGGTTGAGCCATAATATTGCCCATCTTTCCACGGTCTGCGTGGGATTTTCCAATTGGAGGCCGTGCCAAGTGGCATAATCGACAGGATTAAAGAAATAATGGATACATGACAAATCCAAATTATCCTGCAGATGATTTTTCTTCTTCCGACGCAGACCTCTCCTCGGCGGAGCTGAACGCTTCTGAACCGGAGACTAGTTCTGACCTAGAACCAGCCGTTTCTGACTCTACTTCTCACTCCACTCAGCCCTCTGGCAAGGCGAAGGGATCTTTCGCGGCCAGCACGTGGATGGCGCTTATCGTAGGATTCCTGCTGCTGATTGTCCTCATTGTGTTCATCATGCAAAACCAGCACGAGGTTCCCATGAACTTCCTGGGCTGGTCTGGCGAGTTCCCCGCCGGAATTGCTTTCCTCATTTTTGCTATCGGCGGCGCACTCATCATGGCGCTAGTCGGTGGCTGGCGCATGTTTGAGTTGCGTCGCCAGCTACGCAAGCAAGCGCAGCAGGTATAAATCTATATAAAAGCCGCCTCTCCCCTGTTCTGCCGTCTTTTTCGGGCAGTTTATACGGGAGAGGCGGCTTTTGTTTGTCTGATGTTCCTATGGTGTAAACGTAGACAGGAAGCTAATCGCTACCCAGGTGACCATGGCAGAAGGTAGCATGCCATCCAAACGGTCCATGAGGCCGCCGTGGCCGGGCAATAATGCCGACATGTCTTTAATACCCAGCTCGCGCTTAAATTGGGATTCCACCAAGTCTCCCAAGGTGGCACAGATAACTAGACCGAGCCCCATCAGGCCACCCACCCAGGCATCGTGATGGAGCAGAAATTTCACCGTGAGCGCACCGGTCACCACGCCGAAGATGATGGACCCACAAAACCCCTCCCACGATTTTTTAGGGCTCACCGCAGGTGCCATGGGGTGCGAACCAAACATCACGCCCGCAACATATCCGCCGGTATCGGAAGCCACAACGCACAGCATAAAGACGACGATGGAGGCAGCCCCACTGGAAAATGGAGTCGACACTAGCGACAACATAGCTGCGAAGGTGGCAAAAAGGGGAATCCACGTCAGCACAAAAATACCGACGGACATATCACGCAGGTAGTTGATAGGCGGACGATGACGGCCATTATGGAAAAGGCGGCCAAACATAAGTGCCAGCACCGCAGTGACATAGACCGCTACCAGGCCTGGCGCACCCAGGGGCCATGAGATCCACACCATGGCTTGGCCCAGAATAATAAGCAGCGTACGCGGAACATAGTAGGAATGCTCCCGCAGGCGGCTGAGGACCTCCCACATCGCAACGCCTACTGCAAGCGCTACGACCGCATACCAAGCCAGCGGACCAGCCCACACGGCAAGCACCACAAGAACGCCGAGCCCCACGCCAACACCGATAGCGGCCGGCAAGTCGCGGCCTGCACCATTCTTTGGCTGTGGCAATCGGCGGTTTATGGCGTCACTCACCGTGACCGGCTCCTTTCGCTGTCTTGTGTGATTCCCCGGCTAACATGCTCAGTTCCGCCGGCTCTGCCCCGTTTGTGGGAGCGGCGGGCCTTGGAACAGAAAAAGCGCCGCCGGCCGAGGAGACAGGCACGGCGGCAACAAAGCGGAGGTCCTAGACCTCCATCAGCTCGTTTTCCTTATTCTCTACCAAGCTGTCTACCTGCTCGATGTAGCCGGAGGTAATCTTTTCCATTTCCTTTTCTGCTGCGATGACTTCGTCCTCGCCGGCATCGCCGTCCTTTTGCAGCTTCTTCAACTGCTCCATGGCCTTGCGGCGAATATTACGGATAGCGATCTTGCCATCCTCACCCTTGCTCTTAGCCAGCTTCACCATTTCTTTACGGCGTTCCTCCGTCAACTGCGGGACAGTCACGCGCAGAACCTGACCATCGTTGGTGGGATTGACGCCCAAATCCGAGTTGCGGATGGAATTTTCAATCTCATGGATCATGGACTGCTCATAAGGCTTGATGAGCAGCATGCGCGGCTCTGGTACGGATATGGTAGCCATTTGGGTAATCGGGGTGGGAACACCGTAGTATTCGGCTACCAAGCCGTTGAACATGGCGGGGTTCGCGCGGCCGGTACGAATGGTCACCAGCTGCTCGCGGGTGTGCTCGACGGAAGCGGTCATGTGCTCTTCTGCTTCGAGCTGAATCTCATCGATCATGAGGCTAAATCATCCTTAAACGAATAGGGGTGGCTGTATAAAAAGGTAGCAGGTTCGCAGCCGCTACAGTATTAGGACTGCACCAGCGTGCCGATAACTTCACCGCCAGCTGCGCGGGCAATATTGCCCTCCTCCAGCAGGTTAAAGACCAAAATCGGCATATCATTGTCCATGCACAGGCTAAAGGCCGTTGCATCTGCCACCTTTAGGCCCTTTTCAATGACCTCACGCGGGGTAATTTCGGAGTACAACTCTGCATCCGGATTGGTGCGCGGGTCATCCGAGTAGACGCCGTCGACTGCCTTAGCCAGGAACAGAACCTCGGCGCCAATTTCCAAGGCGCGCTGCGCGGCGGTGGTATCCGTGGAGAAGTACGGCATACCCATGCCAGCGCCGAAGATAACTACGCGGCCCTTTTCCAAATGGCGGTCCGCACGCAGCGGCAGGTACGGCTCAGCAATCTGCGCCATGTTGATGGAGGTCTGTACGCGGCAATCAACACCTTGCTGCTTGAGGAAATCCTGCAGTGCAAGGGAATTCATTACCGTGCCGAGCATGCCCATGTAGTCCGAGCGTGCCCGGTCCATACCGCGCTGGGATAGCTCCGCGCCGCGGAAGAAGTTTCCGCCGCCAATCACCACTGCAATCTCGATTCCTTGGCGGGAGACCTCGGCGATTTGGCGGGCAACGTTTTCAACCACATCCGGATCGATACCGACCTTACCGCCGCCGAACATCTCACCGCCCAGCTTCAGCATTACTCGCTTATATCCGGTTCGCTTAATATCTGCAGCAGTCACGCCTACTTCGTCTCCTTAACGCGGGGCAGTTTCAATCTCCGCCCCATCTTACCCATATATCTTTCGCATCCTCACACCACCTGCCGATGCAGCCCGGTGGGTTTAAGCTAGGCATCAAAAAGGCACCTAGAGAAGAGAGAACCTCGCGCCGGTCACCCCATTAGCGCACAACAAAGCCCACAAAGGACGGTCCTTTGTGGGCTAGGTTTTAAAAGCGAGAGCGTGCTTAAGCGCCAACCTCGTAGCGAACGAAGCCAGTGATGGTGGTGCCAGCCTCTTCCGCAACCTGCTTTACGGTCTTCTTGTTATCAGACAAGGAAGCCTGCTCCAGCAGAACGATGGACTTGAAGAAGCCGTTCAGGCGGCCTTCCACGATCTTCGGCAGGGCTGCCTCCGGCTTGCCCTCCTCACGAGTAGTGGCCTCAGCGATCTCGCGCTCCTTTTCGACGATCTCTGCAGGAACGTCTTCGCGGGTGAGGTACTCAGCGTTCATTGCAGCAATCTGCAGGGCGGCAGCGTGAGCGCCTTCCTCGTTGCCCTCGTAGGAAACCAGAACGCCCACTGCCGGCGGCAGATCAGCGGAACGCTGGTGCAGGTAAACGGCAATGTTGTCGCCCTCTACCGTAACTGCACGGCGTGCCTGCAGCTTCTCACCGGTCTTAGCGGACTCCTCGTCCACTACCTCGGAAACCTTCTTGCCGTCGATCTCAATGTTGTTGAGTTCGTCTGCGGAGTTTGCCTTGGCCTCAGCGGCAGCGTCAGCAATCTTGGCTGCGAAGGTCTTGAAAGCCTCGTTCTTAGCAACGAAGTCGGTCTCACAGTTGATCTCGACCATAGTGTTGCCAGAAACAGCAATCAGGCCTTCGGTTGCCTCGCGGTCAGCGCGCTTGGAGACGTTCTTAGCGCCCTTGATGCGCAGGTACTCAACGGCCTTATCGTAGTCGCCGTTGGACTCTTCCAGAGCCTTCTTGCAATCGAGCATGCCGGAGCCGGTAGCTTCGCGCAGTGCCTTGACGTCTGCAGCAGTGTAGTTCGCCATAGTTGGGGCGATCCTCCTTGAAAATCAAACAGTGTTCGTTCAAACAGCGTAGTCGACGCGGTGAAATCGCGCCGCTTTAGGGTGGCAGAAACCACCCCTTTTCTCACCTATGCATGAAGGTGGAGCTGGCTTCAGCAGCACCCAGCATAGATAAAACCAACCCCCGCCGCCGTTTGAGCACGGTGGCGGGGGTTGGTAAACAGCCTTGGGCAGGTATTACTCCCTTGCTGCCCCACACCAAAAGTGCGTGGGGTATTCAGTTAAAAGCAGGTAAGGAAGGTTCCTACCAAGAAAGTACGATTACTTCTCGGCCTTGTCTGCGGATGCTTCCTCAGACTTTTCTGCGGAAGCCGGATCGGAAGCTGCGGCAGCCGCCTCAGCGTCACGCTTTTCCTTTTCAGCAGAGTCGCCGGCAGCTTCCTTGGCTGCAGCCAGCTGACGCTCCTCACGAGCCTTCTTGCCTTCCTCTACAGCGGAAGCAACGATGCCAGAAAGCAGCTTGGTGGAACGGATGGCGTCGTCGTTGCCCGGAATCGGGAAGTCAACGTCGTCCGGGTCGCAGTTGGTGTCCAAGATGGCAACAACTGGGATGTTCAGCTTGTGAGCTTCCTTGACCGCGATGTGCTCCTTGTTGGTATCAACAATCCACAGAGCGGACGGGGTCTTAGCCATATCGGAGATGCCGCCCAGAACGCGCTCGAGCTTGGCGCGCTCACGGTTGAGCATGAGAACTTCCTTCTTGGTGCGGCCTTTGTAGCCGTCCTCACGCTCGTCCATTGCCTGAAGCTCCTTCATGCGCTTCAGACGCTTGGACACGGTCTGGAAGTTGGTGAGCATGCCGCCCAACCAGCGGTGGTTTACGTAAGGCATACCGACGCGGGTTGCTTCCTCAGCAACTGCTTCCTGAGCCTGCTTCTTGGTACCAACGAACAGGATGGTGCCGCCGTGTGCAACGGTTTCCTTGACGAACTCATAAGCCTCGTCAATGTAGGTCAGCGTCTGCTGCAGGTCGATGATGTAGATGCCGTTACGGTCAGTGAAGATGAAACGACGCATCTTCGGATTCCAGCGACGGGTCTGGTGGCCAAAGTGCACACCAGCGTCGAGGAGCTCGCGCATGGTTACAACTGCCATGATTCGCTCGCTTTCTTTTATCTTGTCTTTCGGTTTTCCAATTGTGCGGTGTTTTATTCCGCACCCTAGCAACGAAGGCCCCGCTGACACCTTGTTTCCAAGGACCACGTCAGCCGCCAGGCTGTCTCTTCCTTCCAGCAGGAAGCGACAACTTCGCCGCGCGTAGTCAATGCCTCCACACGGTGGACACACTGCTGTCTCAAAGAATAATCCCTCTACGCTGGTTTTTCCAAACCGAATACAACTTATTCACACTAGGGTCGAAGCTGCTAAGCATCATGCGCCACATTCACCCCAATTGGACCATCCGCTACTCGTAATCCACAGCCCCACAGGCAAGGGCTTTCTGACAGCTCACCTCTGGTTAATGCTTTTCCCATGAGCCATTTTTCTGTGTCTTTTTCAAAGCCCGCTTTCCGACGCCCCACCTTCACCACCACTGCCTTCCTCGTCGTTTCTTCCCTCCTACTACTACTGTGCTGCCCACCGGCCACGGCCTACGTTGATCCTGCCTCGGGTAAGCCAAACCCGGCGCGGGTTTTGCGCGGGTTTGAAGCTCCCGAACAAAAGTGGAGTCCCGGCCACCGCGGTGTAGACATGGCCCTTGCCGTGGGTTCTCCGGTGGTAGCCGCTGAAGATGGCGTTGTCGCGTTTGTCGGCACGGTGGCAGGAAAACCGGTCGTTTCCATCACCCATGCAGACGGGGTAAGGACGACTTATCAGCCCGTACACGGCACCGTAAAACAAGGCCAAGAGGTTCGCGAAGGACAAGTCATTGGCCGCTTGGGCAATCCCGTCGATGGCTATCCCGGCCTGCACTGGGGCGCCCTCATTGCAAAAGATACCTATATTGATCCTTTAACCTTGCTGGATATGCCAGTGATACGCCTCAAGCCACTTTAAGCTCGAGGATGCGCCTGGTTATATACGCGTTGCAATCTTTGCGCAGATACGTGGGTATAGATCTGCGTGGTATTAAGCGAGGAATGCCCCAATAGTTCTTGCACAACCCGCAAATCTGCCCCGCCTTCTAGGAGGTGGGTGGCAGCCGAGTGCCGCACTCCGTGCGGGGTAAGCCCTTGTGCACCGCTAACTTTGGCGGCCCTATCCACAATGCGCCGCACCTGGCGCTGGTCAATGCGCCCTCCCCTGCTGCCTACGAATACGGCTTTAGTTCCTTCCTCAGCGAGTTGTCCACGGCCCTTTTCTATCCACTGCCGCAAGGCGTCGTCCGCCGCATGACCAAAAGGCACCACGCGCTGCTTATCTCCCTTACCGGTTACGTGCAAGGTGCCGCGATGAAAATCAATATCGCTCAGGTCTAGGCGCACCAGCTCCGCCACGCGCATCCCGGAGGCATACAGCAACTCCAAGATGGCACTATCGCGCAGGAAGTGAGCTTCGTCTGCAGAAACCGCATTGCCCATGAGCTCACCGGCCTGCTCGGGGGATAGAACCGTCGGTAGGTGACGGCCCACCTTGGGCGTGACCAGCCGTGCGGCTACATCTCGCTCGAGGTGCCCTTCGCGCACTGCCCAAGTGGAAAATCCTTTGACCGCTGCGGTGCGCCGCGCCAAGGTGGAGCGCGACTTTCCTTCCGCCACGGCCTCTGCCAGCCATTGGCGCAGGTTGTTGAGGTTAAATTCCGCAAAGGTAGGAACGCTGCGAGCAAGGTCGCGCAGATCTGAGCGATACCCACGTACCGTTGCCTCCGCACGGCCTTTCACGTGCAGTTGGAAATCCACGAAATCCTCGATAGCCTCAGCCATCTGCCCTTGAATATCCGGCGCTTTCGCGGAAACTCCATCTTCACTCATGTCACAGCAGTGTACTCGCCTATCACTGGGGTTATCTATTCCGTTTCCCTGCGCGCCCAGGTATTGCCGTGGCGGACAACGACACACATCTTCTCTAACGCCAATAAAAGGTGAACTGTCAACGGCAGACGAAATCCCGCGTCGCGGGCAATGTCCTCTGCCGTAGCTTTTTCTTGGCCTGGCGGCGGTGTTGCATCAAAGACTCGCAACTCATTGCGGGAGAGACGTTGTGTCATTGTTGCCGCAAAATTGATTTCATATTGTGCACCTGGATCTACTTCCCCGGTGCGGCTGACTAAGGCGCGAATTTCATCGGCGCTGGTGACCAACTGTGCACGGCCTTCCTGAATGCGCTGGTGACAGCCCAGCGAGCCGCTAGTGGTTATCGGCCCCGGTACAGCCATGGCCACGCGTCCTAGCGCTTCTGCCCAGTTGAGAGTATTAAGTGCGCCGGATCGAAAAGCCGCCTCCATAACTACGGTGCCGTGACTGAGTGCTGCTACTAAACGATTGCGCGTTAGGAACCGGTGTCGCTTCGGTGCGGTTTCCGGTGCGAATTCAGAAATAACGCACCCGTTATCCGCGATCTTGGCAAATAGATTGGCATTGCGAGCCGGATAGTCCCTATCGATGCCGCACGCCGCTATAGCTACCGTGTGCCCGTTGTTGTGCAAAGCAGTTTCATGCGCCACGGTATCGACGCCTAGGGCGCCGCCTGATATAGGAGTCCATTCGTGTTGGACCAATCCGGACACTACGTTTTGGGTTGCCTGCCAGCCATAGCGAGAAATGGCGCGAGTGCCAACAATCGCTACAGCCTGAGCAACCTCCTGTTTCACAGGGGCGCCACGCACCCAGAGGCTGTGCGGCGGCAGTGCTTGGTCATCAAAGGTAGCTGGGGCTTCCCCGCTGTTTTGATAGAAGCCGAATGCGGAATCAAACTCCTCCGTTGGCCACTCTGGGCTTTCTGCCGTGATGAGCCGAGCCCCAACGCGTTCGGCTGCTGCCATATCCTCCGCTTGACGCAGCCAATCATAACGGGAGGCCGTGCGCGCAAGCAGCGGTCCTGTCCAATCGGCACGATGGTAAATTCCATGGGCGATTTCCTCAGCCGGATACTGCGTAAGCAGGGCCTGCAAAGCAGCGGAAGGGCCTTCTACCACGCGGTTGAGGTATACCCAGGTGGCATAAGGGGTGGAGAGATCTAATTCGCTCATGCCGCGAGCCTTCCCACGTTGATGGAGCCACGCAGGTCGAGTGCGCGTCCCACCTCATCCAAGTCCGGCTGCATCTTCCCTGCTAAATCAGCTAGGGTCCACGAAAGCCTGAGCACACGGTCCACCCCGCGCTGGGAAATGTCGCCTTCCGCCAGGTAGGCGGACAACATCACCATTGCAGCATCCGCAGCCGGCCGCTTTCGGCGCAAGTAGGACGAAGGGACCTCGCCATTGGTCCGCGCGGAAATGCCATCCGCCCACCACCGCGCAGCGGCACGCTCGCGGGCAGCGGCAACTCGCTCGGCAATGACTGCGGAGTCTTCTTCGCCCTCCGCGTTAATCGTCGCCGCCTGCCCACTTAAGGTGACCACCATATCTAGACGGTCCCGGAGCGGACCGGAGAGGTTGGACAGATAGTTCATGCGCTCGTGGGGGTTACACCTGCACTGCGAAGGATCTTCTGCCGAGCACCTACACGGGTTTGCTGCCATGACCAGTTGGAAGCGAGCAGGATAGATAACTTCTCGGCGCGAGCGCGCAAGCCGTACTTGCCCTTCTTCCAACGGGGCACGCAGGCCATCGAGTACCGGTGCGGCAACCTCGCTGACCTCGTCGAGGAAGAGCACACCATTGTGAGCCAGGCTTACCGCTCCTGGGCGCGGATGCCCGGATCCGCCACCCAGCAGCGCGGCCCGAGTAACCGAGGCATGCGGGGCGATAAACGGAGCATGCTCAATGACCTCACCTGGCGTTCCGGTAAGCGAATGAATCGCGGTGGTCTCTACCTGCTGATCCGGGGTAAGTGTAGGCAGGATGGTGGGCAGACGGGAGGCAATCATGGACTTTCCCGCCCCGGGAGGGCCAATCATCATAAGGTGGTGCCCACCGGCCGCAGCAACCTCGGCGGCCCATTTTGCATTAGCTTGGCTCGCGATATCGCAAAAGTCCAAGCGCATCGTGGCTGCAGGCGCAGCTTCGAGCGAGCCAGAAAAACTCGCCGCCTGCGGTAACCCGCGGTTTCCGCACGCCCAGCTAAAAGCCTCTTTCAAAGATGCTGCGACGAGTACGTCCAAATCCGGCACCAAGGTTGCCTCGGCTGCGTTACCCGGCGGCACGATAAGAGTTGATATTCCCTGCTCCCTTGCGGCTAGAAGGGCCGGAATAATACCTGCGACGGGCCGAACGGATCCGTCGAGACCGAGCTCTCCCAAAACCAAGGTGCGCTGCAGCCGCCTCGCGGGCGAAGGCGAATTGCCAAAGCGCGGAAAGTCACCTTCTGCCTGCGCCGCCAGGATCGCGAGCGCTATGGGTAAGTCAAAGTGGGAACCGGATTTGGGAAGCGACGCTGGAGACATCGAGACGACCACTTTGGTCTTGGGCCAAGGAAGGTGGGAGTTAAAGGCTGCAGTCTTGATCCTATCCCGCGATTCAGAGATCGCGGTATCCGTCTGACCCACAACATGCATCCCTGGCAGGCCGTGGCCAACGTTCGCTTCTACATCGACTAACTGTGCTAGAACTCCGTTGAGGGACATCGTCAAGCAATTACCTAGAGCCATCTTCAACCCCTTTGAAGTGTTCTAGCGCAAATCCCTGCCCGCGCTCCAACAACGTTATAACGTCGAATCGCACCGAAGACAGTGGCTTTCCATCGAGCCACTGCGCTGCAGCCTTGCGAAGGCGCGCTAGCTTCTGCGGGGTTACGGCTTCTGCCACCCCGAAGCTGGCAGTGGCACGCGTTTTAACCTCAACAAAGACGATGGTTCCGTCCGCCTCGCGCGCGATGAGGTCAATTTCTCCTACCCTATAAGAGACATTAGCGGCAATAATTTCGGCCCCGCGTTCACGGAGGTAGCGCGCGGCGAAGGCCTCTCCCCTTTTCCCTAAGACTTGCTTATGGCGAGGCTTCTTCGTGGCTAGGTGGTGTTCTGAACTAAATTGCATTGCAGTTTATCCTTGTGCGTCGTGAAATTCATCGGCCTGCACAGAACACCGCAGCTAGCATGGGGTGCACAAGGTGTACAAAACGGAAAGTGCCCCGGCTGTGGATAACTAGGGTTCGAGGCACTGTTATCCACAGGCAGGGCACAACGCTTGTAGTGCCGAGTTGACAAAATTACTCCGGCATCATGAATTCCGGCTTATCCAGCTCTTCGATATTGACGTCCTTGTAGGTAATGACGCGAACATAGCGCACAAAGCGGGCGGAGCGGTACATATCCCATACCCAAGCATCGGACATGCGCACCTCGTAGTACACATCAGGTCCAGAGGTATGCGGAATGAGCTCTACCGCATTAGCCAGGTAAAAGCGCCGCTCAGTTTCAACGACATAGGAAAACTGACTGACAACGTCTCGGTACTCGCGGTAGAGGGACAGCTCTACCTCAGCCTCGTAGTTATCGAGTTCCTCTGCACTCACGGTGGACCTCCAGGTTGTGGGTTAGCTCGCTTAAGCTTAGCGCGCAGGAGGCTAGATTCTAGCTAGGCACGCGCGGCGAACTCCGCATGAGCGCGGCGGACATTGTCATAGCTCATCCGGTGTTCCGGGCACGCTCCCAGCGCCGAAATTGCAGCCTCGTGTGCCTTAGTCCCATAGCCTTTGTGCTTGGCCAATTCATAGCCGGGATAGCGCGCATCAAGGTCGCGCATCAGGTGGTCGCGACTCACTTTTGCCAAGACACTTGCCGCGGCGATACACCGCGCGGCTGCATCGCCGCCGATGATGGGCAGCTGGGGTTGGGTAAGGCCGGGGATAAAGAGGGCGTCGCTAAGCACATAGCCTGGGCGGATATCCAGGCGTGCTACCGCCCTGCGCATACCGGAAATATTAGCGTGCTGGATGCCGCGCTTATCGATGTCCCCCGCGCTAATGTGCACCACAGACCAGTCCACAGCCTTGTCCTTAATGAGTGGAAAGAGCCGCTCGCGCTGCCGGGGAGTCAGTTTTTTGGAATCGCTAAGCTCCGCCAGCTCCTTGATCGGGCGATTAGGCATAATGCAGGCCGCGATGGTGATTGGCCCGCAACACGCGCCGCGCCCGGCCTCATCCACTCCAGCCACCGGCCCGAGCCCAGCCTTGCTCAACGCCAGCTCATAGGTGCGTCGTTGCTTAAGCCGCCGCATGCGAAATCTCTGGGTGTTCCACCCCACCCCACCGCGACAGAGGCAAGATGACAGCCTCAACTCGGCCGCGAATATTGTCCACTGGCACGGTGCCTTGTAGGTTATCGCCCAAGTGCGCACGCGAATCGAGGGAGTTGGTGCGATTATCTCCCATTACCCAGAGATGCCCCTCCGGGACGGTGACGGGGCCAAAGTACTCGCCGCCACACTCCTGGGAGCCAACACCGGGGTCTACGGGAATCTCCGGTGGATCAAGCACGAATGATTGATCAATCGGCTGACCATCCACCATCACCGAAGGATCACCAGCCTCACAGCTCACCGTTTGTCCGCCGGTAGCAATTACCCGCTTGACGAGGATATTTTCCCCGTTGGGCAAAAGCCCAACTGCCGCCAAAGCATTCTGCGCACCTCGCACAATAATATTGCGCGAGCGTGTGACCTGAAACTCGTTATTCCACGACTCCGGCCCTTCGAAGACAACCACCTCCCCAGGTTGTGGGTCTGTGAAGTAATAGCTGACCTTCTGCACTGCGATGCGATCGTTTTCGCAGCCGGGACAACCATGCAGGGTAGGTTCCATCGACGCAGAAGGAATGACATACATCCGTCCCACCAATGCTTGTAAGAGCACCAGCAGGACAAAACCTGCCACCACGGGGAAGAAAAAATCCCGGGTGCGCAGGCGTTGGGAAGAAGGTTTATTCCTGGATGTCCGGGTCATCGATGCCACCGATGCGGGTAAACGGCCAGAAGACGAACTTCACCTTGCCGCGGACATTTTCCACCGGTACTGTGCCGTGGAATTTATCGGTCATGTGATAGCGAGAATCTGCCGAGGCCGTGCGATTATCACCCATGACCCAGATATTGCCCTCCGGTACTTCCACGGGACCAAAGTACGGGCCTCCACAAGCTTCCGAGCCTGTCGACTTATCTACCGGGTACGTTGGCGGGTCTTGCACGTAGTCTTGCTCGATGGGCTTGCCATCAACCATGACTGCAGGATCGCCCTCCTGGCAAGACACTGTCTGCCCACCGGTAGCAATCACGCGCTTAACCAGGGTATTTTCATCGGGCGGCGCCAAGGATACAAAGCTCAATGCATCCTGCACCCCGTGGATTACCGGGTTGGACGAGCGCGGCGAGACATAGCTGGAATTCCAGTCCTCGGTGCCTTTGAAGACGACAACATCGCCTGGTTCTGGCTCTCCATCGCCGTAATAGGAGATCTTTTCCGTAAAGATACGGTCATTCGTACAGCCCTCGCAGCCATGCAGTGTCGGCTCCATCGAGCCGGAAGGGATCACATACTGCCGTCCGATAAAGTTCTGGAAAAGGCCCACGATAACAAGGACCGTTGCCACGACCAGAAGGGTTTCCAGCAGCCACGGCATGTCTTTTTTCTTGGTTGCCCCTTCGCCTTGCGGGGAAGCGTTCCCCTCTACGGGGTTGGCCCCCTCACCTTCAGGCGACTGTTCCTGCGAGATGCTGTCTTTATTCACGCGCTAAATCCTAGCAACCCCACGTCCCGGTTCCCGCCTTATCCCCCTCGCGGCTGGAGAATTCACAGGCAATTATCCGGTTAAAGCCTGCCGGCTGACACCAGGAAATAGCTGGCAATAGGCACAAAAATCCCCCTTGCACCCACAAGGGTGCAAGGGGGATGGTGGCGCGCAGCGCACTAATACTAGCGACGCTCCTTGATGCGAGCCTTCTTACCGCGCAGATCGCGCAGGTAGTACAGCTTCGCACGGCGAACGCGGCCGCGGCGGGAGACCTTGATGGACTCCAGGTTCGGGGAGTGAACCGGGAAGGTACGCTCAACGCCGATACCGAAGGAGACCTTACGGACGGTGAAGGTCTCACGGATGCCGGAACCCTGACGACGGATGCAGATGCCCTTGAACAGCTGTGCACGCTCGTTGTTACCCTCGATAACCTTTACGTTAACGTCGAGGGTATCGCCTGGGCGAAAGGACGGGATATCGTCGCGCAGCTGTGCTGCATCGACCTTGTCAATAATGTTGGACATGCCAATATTCCTTTTCAGTTTGGGACAGAGGACCCTAGCGGCGCTAAGCCTAACCGGTTCGTGCCCGTTACATAGAACGGCCCCCTATTTTTCCATATGTACCTGCAGGAACCAAATTTCCTTCCCGGCACTTCTTTCTCTCCCCCGCCCAAGCTACGCCGCCGCAGCTTAGGAGGGAAACTGCTAAGCGGCCGCCCCCACCACCGCTAGGTGAAGTTTGCGCAGGTGATTGGATGGGTTCCACCTCGCCCGCATCATGGTTCCGACAACATCGTGGCAGAATCCTCCCTCCGGACTGCAAAAGCTCCCACCGTACGCAACGATGGGAGCTAAAGCAGCAGGCAAAACACTAGACCACGGCGGTTAGAAGCCTGCCTTCTTCAGGGCATCGGCCATGGCGCCACCACCGCCGGAGCCACCTCGACCGCCAGTGCGGCCGCGCGAGCCACCCCGGGAACCGCGCCCGGATTTGTGTCCGGAGCGCTTCCCTTCTCCCCTGGCGGCAGAGTTTGCGGCATGTTGCGCATCGCCACGGCGCTTGGGAGCCTGCTGCCCCGGTTCATCATCGAGGCGCAAAGACAAGCCGATGCGCTGCCGCTCGACGTCGACCTCCATGACTTTTACCTTGACCACTTGGCCAGAGCGCACGACCTCGTGCGGATCAGAGACGAACTTGTGGCTCATGGCAGAAACATGGACGAGGCCGTCCTGATGTACTCCAACGTCCACAAAAGCGCCAAAGGCCGCCACGTTGGTAACTGTGCCCTCAAGGATCATTCCCGGGGTGAGATCGGAGACCTTATGTACCCCCTCTTTGAAGGTTGCGGTCTTAAATTCCGGACGCGGGTCGCGGCCGGGTTTATCCAGCTCAGCGATGATATCGGTCACCGTAGGGATACCAAAGGTCTCATCTGCAAAATCTGTTGGCACAAGCTTGGAAAGTACGCGCGTATTGCCAATAAGCTCGGAAATGCCCAGACCGGTCTTTTCCGCAATGCGGGAGACCACCGGATAAGCCTCAGGGTGCACGGCGGAGGCATCCAACGGATCGGTGCCGCCATTGATGCGAAGAAAGCCGGCTGACTGCTCAAACGCCTTAGGTCCGAGACGCGGCACCTTCTTCAGTTCCTTGCGGGAAGCAAAGGACCCGTTTTCATTGCGATAGGCCACAATATTGGCAGCGATGGTGGAATTAACTCCAGCCACCCGCTCCAGCAGCGGGACGGAAGCAGTGTTGAGATCTACGCCCACGCCGTTCACGGCACTTTCCACCACACCATCAAGGGTGCGAGCGAGCGCGGTCTGGTTAACATCGTGCTGATACTGCCCCACCCCAATAGCCTTCGGATCGATCTTTACCAGCTCCGCCAGAGGATCCTGCAAACGACGAGCGATGGAGACTGCACCACGCAGCGAGACATCCATATCGGGGAATTCCGCCGCCGCCAGCTGCGAGGCAGAATACACCGAAGCGCCGGACTCTGAGACTACGACGGGCGTGGGACGCTGGCGTCCGGCCTGCTTGATGAGGTCCGCAATCTCCTGGGCGAGCTTCTCGGTCTCACGGGAGGCAGTACCATTTCCGATGGCCAAAAGGTCCACCGAATGCTTGGCGCACAAGGTAGACAAGGTCTGTAACGCCTGGCTCCACTGATTCTGCGGCTGGTGCGGGTAGACAATAGTGGTATCGAGCACTTTGCCGGTTTTGTCTACAACCGCACACTTGACGCCATTGCGGTATCCCGGATCCAGGCCAATGGTGGCACGCTGACCTGCCGGCGCAGCAAGTAGCACATCCCGCAAATTGGTGGCAAAAATCTTGAGCGCACCTTCCTCTGCCACTTCTTTCAGGCGCATACGTACATCCAGGCTGGAGGAAATATAAAGCTTGGTGCGCCAGCCCCAATGGACGGCGTCAGCAAGCCACTTGGAGGAGCGATCCAGTTCAAAGCGGGAGGCAATAACGTCCTCATAGTCCGCGTCATCGCCAGCATCAAGCTGCAATTGCAATACGCCTTCATTCTCGCCCCGCAGGAGCGCCAAAATGCGGTGCGAGGGCAATGTGTGGAAAGACTCGTTGAAGGAGAAGTAATCCTTAAACTTCGCCCCTTCTGCTTCCTTGCTCTCAATGACGTGCGCGCCCATAACGCCTTCAGTAAACATGCGCTCTCGCACCTCACCCACCAGGTCAGCGTCCAGTGCGAAGCGATCCACCAGGATGGCGCGGGCGCCGTCGAGGGCTTTCTTTGTATCTTCAAAGCCCTCGCAAAGGAAGGCCTGCGCTAGATCTTCTGGGGTGGCGTGAGGATCCGCGATGAGCTTATCGGTCAGCTCTTCTAGGCCGGCCTCGCGGGCAATATCCGCCTTAGTTTTACGGCGCTTCTTATACGGCAGGTACAGGTCCTCCAGGCGCGCCTTGGTTTCGCAGGCAAGGATTTGTTTCTTCAGGGCGTCGCTAAGCTTGCCCTGCTCCTCAATCGCCGCAAGGATGGTCTCCTTACGCTCCTGCAATTCCTTCAGGTAATTCGCGCGCTCCTCAATAGTGCGCAGCTGGGAGTCATCCAGCCCGCCGGTGGCCTCCTTGCGGTAGCGAGCAATAAAAGGCACGGTATTGCCCTCCGTAAGGAGCTGCAACGCGGTGGAAATCTGTGTTTCCTTCACGTTGAGCTCGGCGGCGATGGTTGCCGCAATATTCACGTGGTCTCCTCACTCTTTTCTCGAGGTTTGGGATTAGACCCACCCAATTTACCGCACTGCCCCTTCACCGCCTTCGCTTGCCGACGCCCCTCTCAACGCAAAAACCTCCTTTCCAGCAAGGAAAGGAGGAAGGTGCGGCGCGTGCTTAGTGGATAACCACGCGGGCGTTATCGCCGCCGGTGCAAGTAACCCGGGCGGAGCTACCGGAGCAGTACATGGTGTAGGTACCACCGGTGGTCGGCGAATGGACGCTCAAGGTGACGTTAGTGCCGCCACCCGCAACCCAGTTATTCATAAAAGTGGTGTAGACGTTGCGAGCAAAAGAACTGGAAGTCGGGCCAGTCGCATAATAGTTAGGGTAATCACCCCAGGAATGTCCATTGCTGGAGCCAGCGGAACCAGCCTGTGCCGGTGCTGGTGCCGGGGCTTCCTTGGTCTCGGTCACCGTGACCGGGCTGGAGTCCTCATCCTCTGCAGAATCCTTGGAGGAACCGGACTTCTTGCCGGACCCCGACCCAGCTCCGGATCCGCTATTCGCATCCGCCTGCTGGAATTGGCTATCCCCTGCAGCGCTATCCGTAGAGTCACTCTTGTTATTGGTCACGAACATAATGACCATGGCAGCCACCGCGATTACCGCCACAATGGCTGCGATAATCGCAGCGATCGTGGCACCGCTGACGCCGCCATTGTTCTGCTGGGGATAATACTGTTGGTTGTACTGGGGCGGCTGCTGGTTAAATCCACCGTAATTATTGCTATTGGGAGCCGTCATGGTTTAGGGACCACCTTGGGAATAGAAGTTTGGAGGGAATGTCCCCTTACTATAACCCCAAACGGCCTAAGCGCTGCAGATTTAGCGTGAAAATGCGGCGATTAATTTTCTCGTCGGCGCCTATTGCGCAGCTTCCGCTCGCCATACCGCTGGGGTACCAAGCCCCATCTCTGTAAAACCGATTTCCGCGCTCCCCAACCACAGCGCTTCCGGGGGCAAACATTCCGCCACAGTGGGGGCCACGGTGGCTAAGGGGTGTGCGGTCTCACCGTTAACTATAAGCCGCCACACCGGAATTCCCTGCGGTCGCTGACCAAACCTGAAACGGTATTCCTGCGCTAAAGGGCTGCTCTCCGGGCATGACTCCGCTACCTGAATGACGAAAATGCTAGCTGGATGAAAGCCCTGAGCACGTAGCCTGTCAGGCAGTCCTGCGAGGCAATCCTCATTCTCTCGAGTTCCTAGAAGCACGGAAAGATCAGCACTAACCTCCATTAGCCTTCACCCTTAGCCTTAGCTTCCTGCTCCAACTGCGCAATGAAAGCCCTATCATCCTTGTCTAGCTCGGCTACTTCCAGCAGCTCGGGACGGCGCTGCCAAGTGCGCAATAATGCTTGTTCGCGCCGCCACTTATCCACCAAGGCGTGGTTTCCCGAGGTCAAAACGTCCGGTACGGCCAGACCCCGCCACTCTCGCGGCTTGGTATAGCTCGGGCCCTCCAAGAGACCATCAGAAAAAGAATCCTCTTCATGGGAGCGCTTATTGCCCAGCACGCCTGGAATGAGTCGCACGACGGCCTCTGCAATTACCAACGTCGCTACTTCCCCACCGATCAACACATAATCACCGATGGATACCTCGCGGACGCGGTAGCGACGCGCGGCATCATCCACCACACGCTGATCGATTCCCTCATAACGCCCGCAAGCAAAGACGATATGCTCCTCAGTCGACCACGCACGCGCATCCGCTTGACTAAACGGCTTACCCGTTGGGGTAGGCACAATGAGCAGTGGGAGGTCACTATCCTCCTCGGGCTGGGCGTCAACGGCATAGGCGTGCGCCTCTACTCCTTCAAGCTCATCGTGGCGGGGACGGTTCAAGTGCGGAAGGGCCGATTCTAGGTTCGGTGCACTTTCCTGAGCAGCAACACTATCGAGTGCCGGCCCCCATACTTCCGGCTTCATAACCATGCCAGGGCCGCCGCCGACCGGCGAATCATCGACAGACTTATGCGCATCAGTCGCCCACTGCCGCAGATCATGTACGCCTACTTCAAGGCGACCTTGTTCAATGGCTTTTCCTAAAAGTGCATGCCGCAACGGCTCCAAGTACTCCGGAAAGATGGTGACAACATCAAGCCTCATAGGTCCAGCAATCCTTCCGGCGGGTCAATGGTGCACGTCCCTGCTGCAAGGTCCACGTCAGGAACAATGGCATGCACGAAAGGAATGAGTGCTTCCTTGCCAGTGTCGAGATTTACCTCTAGCAAATCTTGGCTTCCACCGTGGATGACCGACGTAACCTCACCAATGTTTTTGCCCGCCAGAAGTACGCGTAGTCCTTCCAGCTCATGGTCATAAAAACCGCCATCATCGCTATCGAGCGGCGCGGCGAAAAACTTCGTGCCGCGCAGGCTATCCGCCACATTGCGGTCTTTTACTTCTTCGAAGGTAACGAGCAGCCTTCCCTTGTGAGTGCGGACTGCCTTGATAGTTAGCGTGTGCTCTTTTTTGCCCTGCGTGCCATGGAGCGCTTCCCCCACCGCAAAGCGCACCTCCGGTTCGTCAGTAGTGGCCTCGATTACTACTTCACCCTTCACGCCGTGCGATTTAATCACGCGACCAATCATCAATTCCATAGCGGAAATTCTACAGCACGAGCCTTTTCCCTTGTCAGTGATGGGTTTTCAGCTACTTCGAAAAAGTTCCAGTTTTTGGGGCTCATTGTCGTTAAAGTAGGCACATGAGCGATTTACCTACCAATTCCCCGGATACTTTTGGCACGGCTTCCCATCTGGGCACTGCTTCCGCTATGACTACACTTAATTTGCTCGATATCGCACCGGATACGGATCCGCAGCGGCCCCGCCCAGGCGTACAGCGCGTCTTGAGCACCGATGGCGCTAATCTCATTCTCTTTAGCTTTGCACCAGGACAGTCCCTACCGGACCACAAGGCCGCTCATCCCATTACCGTGCAGACGCTCCGCGGGCAGCTCAACTTCACCTATGGTGAAGAAACCGTCACCCTTACGCCGGGCACGATCGTGCATCTTCCTGCATATGAGGTGCATAAAGTCGAGGCTGCAGCTGCGGATTCCGGTACCTCTACCCCCGCAATTTTGTTGCTCACTATGCTGACAAAATAGTTTATAGGAACATAAGTTTCGGTGATAAAATGACTCTCATGGAATCGCATAATAAGCCTTACCATCATGGAAACCTCCACGATGAGCTGCTCCGCATCGCAGTCCAGCTAGGCAAGCGAAGCGGCCCCAATGCCATCACGGTCCGTGCCGTTACCCGCGAAGCCGGAGTATCCCCTACCTCCGCCTACCGCCACTTCAAGGATCAAGAAGAACTACACGATAAGGTAGCCGAGCTTGCCACCGACGAACTGGTCCGGCGCCTGCATGAGACTACTAAAGCTGCCGGGCACTTGGATTTTCCAGAGCACTTGGTGCAAATCGGTTACGCTTACCTCGAGTTTGCCTTGGATGAGACCAATTTCTTCCGTTGCATGTTGGAATGGAAGGCGCTGCGCTTCATGCTCGGTGTGGATCCACACACCGAAGATGATCCGAAGATGGATCACCTTCAGCAGATTCGCGATTTCTTCGCCCTTCTCGCCCGCCACGCGCAAGCTTTGGACAATACTACTGACCCCACATATTTCATGCAGAACGCCCTTTTGGCATGGTCTACCATCCATGGCTTTACCGTTCTTGCCGTCAACGGCCCCATGTCACAGCTACCACGCGAGCAAATCCTAGAACTTTTTGCTCCGGTTGTTGCCGGCGGCCTGCGTGGCATGGACTTTAAAGATCCGTCTAATGTCTACAGTCGCTATGCCGACTACAAGCCACAGAGCTAAGGGAAACATTCACCCTCCCCCACCCGTTGTAGCTTGCTGGGTTTCACCGTGCTTTTCTAAAAAGATGACCGCGCACGCAACTCCACCAAGGACATACGTGCGCGGTCATCTTTTTGGGCCGGTTGATTTCATCCACACAGCACAAAGGCCCCGCCTACACAACTTGCACCGTGGTGTAGGCAGGGCCCGAAGTTAGAAGCGCTGCGCGTTTAGCAAAGGAAGGCAGATTACTCTGCAGACTCCTCGGAAGCTTCCTCAGCCTTCTCCTCGGCCTCGGCATCAGCTTCGCCGGCAGCAGCAGCGGCAGCCTCTGCAGCAGCAGCTTCCTCAGCGGCCTTCTTCTCAGCCTCTTCCTTGGCCTTCTTCTTCTTTTCGGTGATAGCCTCGATGGTCGGGCCGTTGTTAGCCTCAGCCAGTGCCTCGTTGAAGATCTCCAGCTTGGACTTCTTCTCCTCAGCAACCTTCAGGGTGCCTTCTGCACCAGGCAGGCCCTTGTGCTTCTGCCAGTCACCGGTGACCTTCAACAGAGCAAGAACCGGCTCGGTTGGCTGTGCGCCGACGGACAGCCAGTGCTGCGCACGCTCAGAATCGATCTGGATGAGGGAAGGCTCTTCCTTCGGGTGGTAGATACCAATGTTCTCGATTACCTTGCCGTTACGACGGGTGCGGGCATCAGCAATAACAACGCGGTACTCAGCAGCGCGGACCTTGCCCAAACGCTGCAGCTTAATCTTGACAGCCATGACGGCTCCTTTTCTAGTCACTGGGCAGTACAGACGCGCACCAGGTAGTGCGCCGGTTCAACCCTTGGATTTAATCTGCGTGTGACATACCGGCCGACCGTAGACGGGAACGGTGCTACGCAGAATATTACGTTCTGTGGACTACCTAGCCCGGAGTATCCGAGTAGATAACCTGAAGTATTTTAGCGCGAGTATCTGCAATTTTAAAAATCACGACGCCACTCACGCAGGTTCGTTATGCCATCGATACTAAAGCAGAGTAGCCTTAAGGGCCGAATATAGACATTTGGTTTCATATGTATGGCGCGCCTTCTGCCTCACTGTAAAGGCGTTGACGCACGAAAAGACAGTTTATGACTAAAGAATCACCGCGAAATTTCCGGTACCGCTATGACCTTGATGGTCTTCGCGGTATTGCCATCGGCCTAGTAGTTATCTACCACGTCTTCGTTGGACGCGTCTCCGGCGGCGTGGACGTATTCTTGCTGCTATCCGGCTACTTCTTCTTGGGCTCCCAGCTGCGCTACGCCAGCAAGCCCAACGCTTCTTTAAACCCTTGGTGGCCCATCTGGCGCACCCTGCGACGTTTGGTACCCAGCTTAGTTTTGGTCATTGGCGTGACCTACATTCTGGTGCGCATTTTCACCCCACAGCTCATGCGCACCGAGCTCACCCAGCAGATCACAGCCACCATGCTGTACTACCAGAACTGGGAGCTAGCGGAACAAAACGCCGACTACACGGCGGCCGCAGCGGATACCTCCCCGCTGCAGCACATGTGGTCCATGGCCGTACAGGGCCAGTTCTACATCATGGGCATTGCCTTTGCGACCATCTTGGCAGCCATCATGAAGTTCCGGCCGAAGCACCAACCACTGGGCAAGCGCAGCTTCCCCACAGTCAACCAGATTGCGGGCCCGATCCTCATTGTGGCCACCATTGCCTCCTTCGCCTATGCTTCACGCCACGGCCTCTACGGCACCCCGGAGAACTACTACTCCACCTGGTCACGCGCTTGGGAGTTGACCTTGGGTGCTGTCCTAGCCATCTACGGTTCCGCCTGGAAGATTCCGCCCCGCCTTTATGACCTCTTTACGGGTTTGGGCCTTGTGATGCTCATCTTTACCGGTGCCATCATCGCCGATACCACCGCGTATCCTGGCCCGCTTTCGCTCTTGCCGCTGGGCGGCGCCGTGCTCATCATCTTGGGTGGCGGTGGCAAGATTTCCAAGGCCATGGCCTCCAAACAGGCCCGCTGGCTGGGCGATGTAGCCTATCCGCTCTACCTATGGCACTGGCCTCTGCTTATCCTGTCCACCTCTTATTTGGGTCAAGAAACCCCATCGTGGTGGCTGGGCGTTATCATTATCGCCATTTCACTGGTGCTGGCGGACCTCACGCACCGCTTTTTGGAGCGGCCACTGCGCCAGCATCGCAAGCGCCCCACCGCCGAGGATCTGCCGGTACGCAAGGGCCTATCGACATTGCGGAAGCCGGCAGGCGCTGCTCGCGGCGTCGGTGGTGTCGTGGTTGCTGCGGCCGTTGTCGGCCTTCTGGCCATTCAGCCGCTGTGGATGCGCACGCTTGATGATGCCGACGCAGAACTTCTGAATCCTTCCCTCTACCCCGGTGCGACGACGTTCATCAATCACCTCACCCCACCGGATAATGTAGAGATTAAGCCTGACCCAATTCTGGCCGGCGGCATCCAGCCACCAGTGGCTGCTAATTGGTGCTTTGTTCCGGATAGCCAGCCCGCTGATTTCTTCTTCGAAACCCGCAAAGACGGCAAAACTCCGTGCATTTTCGGTGACACAAACGCAGAAAAGGAAGTCTATTTGGTTGGCGGCTCCCACGCGGAACAGTATTCTTCCGCGCTTGACCGCCTGGGCAAAGAAATGGGCTTTAAATTGGTTCCGTTGCTACGCCAAGGTTGCCCCATCGAGCTGGGTGACGATGTCACCGTGACCCCTGAGTGCGCCGAATGGGGCAAACTAGTGATGGATCGCATCGAAGAAGCAAACCCAGCCTTGGTGATTTCAAATACCACGCGCCCGCAAAATGAGTACGGCACGGGCCCCGATGCTGTTCCCGCTGGATACCAGGCATTTTGGGATGAATTAGCCGAGCGCGATATCCCCTTCTTGGGCTTCCGCGATAACCCGTGGGGCTTCGATGAGGAAGGCCGTCCGCGCGAGTTCGATGAGTGCTATGTAGCCACCGAAGATGCCTATGGTTGCGGCATGCGCTTTGAGCAGGTCTACCAGCCCTATGACCCCGGTGCAGTAGTGCTCTCGAAGTACCAGAATATGCTCTCGGTAGATACCGCCCCGTGGTTCTGCGATGACAATGGTGACTGCCCAGTCATCATCGGCAATACGATGGTCTACCGCGACATGCACCACATCACCAATGCCTTCGCGGAATCGGCTATGCCCATGATTCGCGAGGCCCTGAAGCCATTCCTCAACGGGGAAAAGGTCCAACAGCAAGCCCCTGATATCCCCCCGGAGCAGGCCGCAGCAGCTGTGGAGCCGGCACCCGCCGCACCTACCGACGCCGGCAAGCCACATGCCAACCCAGTCCCCTACCCCAACACTGTGCGCGACGACGCCGTCTAGGCCATAGCGCGCGAACACGCGCCAACGCCTACGAGCACGGGCGCTGGGGATAAGGCACCCAACTGCCTGCATAGAACGAAGGAGGCTCCCACAATAACGTGGGAGCCTCCTTTGCTATGTCTTAAGACTGAGGCAGACTATTTTTTGCCCTTGCCAAAGTCCAAGTTGTTGAGATCAATATTTTCCATTCCCTTCGGCATCTTTGGCATGCCCGGCATTCCCGGCATGCCACCGCCGCCGCCCATTTGCTGCTGGAGTTTTTGCAGTTCTTCCATGGACGGCATGCCGCCACCACCTGGCATTCCGCCCATGCCCGGCATTCCGCCCGGCATCTTCGGGCCGCGGTTTCCACCGCCGCCCTTGCCCTTCTTGCGCTTGCCGTTTTTACCCTTGCGGCCCTTCGGCTTCTTCTTGGTAGCAGAGCGGCCACCCATACCACCCATGCCGAATTGGCCAGCCATCTTAGACATCATCTTCTTAGCTTGGTTGAAGCGCTCGATGAGCTGGTTGACCTCAGAAACGCTCACGCCAGAGCCATTAGCAATACGCTTGCGGCGCGAAGCATTGAGGATCTTCGGATTCTCACGCTCCTGCGGAGTCATACCACGGATGATGGCCTGGATGCGGTCCAGCTGCTTTTCATCCACCATGGCAGCCATCTCATTCATCTGCTTGCCGCCGGGCATCATCTTCAGCAGGTTGCCGATGGGCCCCATCTTGCGGATCATCAGCATCTGCTCAAGGAAGTCATTCAGCGTCAGCTCGCCAGAACCAAGCTTGGAGGCGGCCTCCTCGGCCTTCTGATGATCCAAGGTGGCCTCGGCCTGCTCGATGAGGGAAAGCAAGTCACCCATGCCCAAAATGCGGCTGGACATGCGCTCGGGGTGGAAGACATCGAAATCATCGAGCTTCTCACCGGTAGAGGCATACATAATGGGCTTGCCGGTGACCTCACGAATAGACAGGGCCGCGCCACCGCGGGCGTCACCGTCCAACTTGGTGAGAACCACACCGGTAAAGTCCACGCCATCGCGGAAAGCCTCGGCAGTCTGCACGGCATCTTGGCCGATCATGGAGTCGATGACAAAGAGGACTTCGTCTGGGTTCACGGCATCGCGGATATTGCGCGCCTGCGTCATCAGTGTCTCATCAATGCCCAAGCGGCCGGCGGTATCGATGATGACCACATCGTGCTGTTTCTGTTTGGCCTCAGCAATACCGCGCTTGGCGACGTCCACCGGATCACCGTGGGAGGTACCCATTTCATGCTCATTGGAGTCCAGGGAGGTACCCGGATCTGGCGCGAAGGTCGGCACCTCGGCGCGCTCGCCGACGATCTGTAGCTGCTGCACCGCACCCGGGCGCTGCAAGTCACAAGCCACCAGCATCGGGGTATGCCCTTGCTTGGCCAGGTGCTTGGCCAGCTTGCCGGCCAACGTGGTCTTACCGGCACCCTGCAAACCGGCGAGCATGATCACTGTCGGCGGGTTCTTCGCTAGGTTCAGGCGGCGAGTTTCACCGCCGAGGATCTCAATGAGCTCTTCATTGACGATCTTGACTACCTGTTGGGCTGGGTTGAGCGCCTCAGAGACTTCCGCGCCACGGGCACGTTCCTTGATGCGCTTGATAAAGCCACGGACGACGGTCAAAGACACGTCAGCTTCCAGCAGCGCGAGGCGGATCTCGCGGGCGGTGGCATTAATGTCAGCCTCGGTCAGTTTGCCCTTACCGCGCAGGCCCGCCAGGGCTGACTGTAGGCGGTCTGATAGTGAGTCAAACACTACGGATGCGCTCCCTTAATTTAGATCGATCTAAAGTTCAACTATTTAATCTTAGTCCCTTGCCAGGGCCCTGGTCACATTCCCCACCACCGTAGCGCGGGAAGCCTGCCCGGCAAGGAAGACATTGACGATCATTGTCGCGCCCATAATCTCATGGCGCAGCCACACAAAGTCTGGCAATGCCTCTATCAAGTGCCCCAAAGCGCCAATGCGCTCGACGGTACGGATCACCAAGATGCCGCCCACATCAAAAGCCGCGGTGGTTACTTCTCCCTCGATATCTGGCAGCTCCGTATAGGTACGGGAGTTATAAGACTGGATAAACCTTATCTCCTGGGCCGCTTCCTTTAGGGTCTGTTGTACGGTGCGGATGAAAAACTCCGCCTTATAAGTACCGTCATCCTCTTTGACGATATTGGCCCGCACGATGGTCCACCCCAAAGCGGACAGCAAGGCAAAAATGCGCTTGAGCTCCCCTTTGGAGGAGCCACACCAGGACACAGTAACTTCTTGGTCTTCCCAATCCACCGTAAGCGCAACGCCCTCAGTAGATAGCGGCACGTGCACCGCGGGGCGCTGAAGGACGCCTGGTTTGAGTGCTTCCAGAGCGCGCGAGACGATAAACTTCTGCGCTTGCTCTACCCGCGGTGTCCAGACGCTAGGCCCTGTCGATTGTGCATCAGCCTTAGCCAATACCGCCAGCAGCGAAATAATCAGCGGATCGTAATGCGCTGCGGCCAACAATGCGTCGCGAGCGGCATCGGAGAACGGGTCCATTGTCGCAGCTAGCCGCGCTAAGGTGATATGCTCTGCCACCAGAATTTGAGCACGCGACCTATCGGCCACGCTCAACCGCATGCGGGCTGCCTGGCGAGCTATCATTTCCGCGCCTACCTGAGCGTGGGGGCGCTCGTAGCCCTTACCAATGTCATGGTAAAGCGCGGCCAGCAATAATAGATCAGGGCGAGCTACCGAGGTGCGCACCTCCGCGCACCGAGTAACCGTCGCAATGAGATGATGGTCCACCGCTCTGACGTGGCTGCGCTCGCGCGGCAACAAACCGCGCACATGCCCCCATTCCGGCACTAGACGTTCCCACAGGCCATAGCGGTCCAAATCCTGAATAACCCGCGGCGTATATTGCGGGGACGACAAAATGGCGAAGAAATCATCCACCGCTGCTCGCGACCAGCGTGGCGGCAGAATCGGCAATTTTTGGAGCTGGTGCCAGGTGGTCTCGGCAACGGCATATCCCGTGCGTGCTGCGGCTGCCGCAACGCGTGTAAGCAACCACGGATCCTCCACATTCGGTTTGCGCGAAAGGTAGATAACGCCGCCCTCTGCCACCACGTCCACATCGAGTGGACGGCGCTGCCCGCGGCCCGCCGCCAGCGCATTTCTCCCCAGCACCCCTCGGGCGGTGGCCAGGCCGCGTTCTACGGCCTTATTAACAGTGGCTGCAGCGCCTACCAAAGCGGCGGTTAAGGCATATCGGTTTTCAAAGCCCAAATCCGCAGCCACGTCCGCGGCGAACTCGGGGTCTAAGATATCGCGGTGGCGTCGGGCTTTGACATGCAGGAGTGTGCGGACGTCGAGAAGCAGCTGCTTTTCGACGTCTAGATCAGGAAAGTCGCACAGGTTACCCAAAGCCATCGCGCGCAGAAGCTGAATATCGCGCAGTCCCCCACGGCCATTTTTCAAGTCTGGATTCGTCATTGCTGCTACCGCGCCCGAGCGCTTCCAGCGAATAATCGCGGTATCCACAAAGTCATCAAAGCCGCGCTGCAGCTGGCGCCGCCACGCTGCGAGCAGCTGTGCCCGCGCCTCATCCACTAATATCTTGCGCCCTGCGACAAAGGCCAAGTCCAACTGTGCAAAGCCAGCAGAAGCATCTTCTGCAGCAATCGCCGCACACTCCTGCGGGGTGCGCAGGGCATAATCTAGGCGATACTTGGCATCCCATACGGGCAACCACAGCTTCTCCACCAGCGCTGGGTCTGGATCGTGGCCCTCCGGATAGATAAGGATGACGTCAATATCCGATTGCGGGGTCATCTCATTGCGGGCGAAGGACCCGGTGGCAGCGAGCGCAGTCCCCGCTGGGAGCTCGAGGCTGCGCAATACACGAAGCGCCGAGGCATGGGCCTCGGCGCGAATCTGTGCGGCGTTAAGCATGCTGGTTTTACAGTGCCGCCTCGCCGTGCTCCCCGGTGCGTACACGAATGGCATCTTCTACTGGGGTTACCCACAGCTTGCCATCGCCGATTTTGCCAGTGTAGGCAGCATCCACAATGGCGTTAATGATGTCTTCAGCGTGGTCATCCGCCGCTACTACTTCCAGCTTGACCTTAGGCACAAAATCGGTGGCGTATTCTGCTCCGCGATATACCTCGCTATGCCCTCGCTGCTGCCCAAAGCCCTGGCTTTCAGTAACAGTGAGACCGCGTACTTCCTGCTGCTCTAGCGCCTGACGGATTTCCGGCAGGGTAAAGGGCTTAACGATGGCCGTGATGAGTTTCATTGTTACTCCTTGTTTTCTCTTCGGGGCGGGCTAGAAGCACCGAATAGTGTGCATCCATTCTAGCCCGAGCACGGCAGTTGCTGTGCACTATATTCGCGTCATGAATCTAGGGCCCGGTGAATGCCACAATCCAGTAAAACCAAAAGGCGGCGAGCTCGTCTGCATTTCCGCCATTGAGCGCTATTGCAGATAAGACTCGCCGCCAGAAGGCGCTGAGGGTGACTAGATATCGTCTTCCTTGGCTTGCACGGTTTGGACTTTTTTGTGGTTATGCTTGGCGTGTTTGACGTCAGTAACTGTTACGCCGTAGATGGAACGTCCCAGGTAGAAGGAACCTACTGAACCGATAATCCACACACCGAAGCAGGCGATCAGGGCTTGAATGAGCAGCCACAGGGAAAAGCCATCGCGGCCAAAATCTACAACTAGTTTGGCCACGATAATCAGCGGTACCGCAAGACCCACGGTCGGCCCCAGCAGGTTAGCGCGCGTCAATGCGTCGGGCGCCCGCCACAGGGATATAACCGTCGCGACCACCAAAATGGTGGCGATAATAAGTAGCACCGAGGCGATAATCTCAGAAATAGCCATTTTATCGCCTGCCCTTCGAGATAATGCGGGCCATAGATAGCGTGGGCAGCACGCCCGCGGCAATGGCACCGAGGAGTGCAATGTAGTAGGCCATCGGGGCGTTATTGGTCATCGACCATGCCAAGTACATGCAGATCATGCCGTAGAACACGATGTCAGACGTAATTGCGCGAGTGAGCTCATCGCGTGTGCGCAGTGCAAGCAGCACGCCGCACCATGTGGCGACGCCAATGATGAATACGCATACAAATACGACCCAGCCGAACGGGGACAGTGTGGCAAAATCAATCATCGCTCGGTCTCCTTCCTGCGTTTTATGTTCCGGGCATGACGCTTTGGCTTTTCGACGTCCGCTTCGCTTTCTGAAAGCGGAGTGTCCTCCGCCCGCGCCAAGTCAGGCGAGCGCATAAAGCGACCGACAGATTCGAGGGGATACTCGTAGAATGCCTCATCCAATTCCGTCGTCCCTCCTTGGCCTGGGACGCCGTAGTCGATGTCTTTCACCCGTGGGGCAAGGCGTTGCTCCATATCAGCCAAGTCAGCCACGATTGCCGCCGGGTCAGATCCCTGAACTGCCTGCACCAGCACGATGCGCGGCAGCCCCTTGCGGGGTGGCTCGCGCAAACCCAACGAAAGCGTTCCTGGCGTTGCGGTGATGGAAGAAGTAAACCAGAAGATCTCCCATGCGCCAGTCACACGCAGTGGATAACGAATGATAACCGGGTGGTATTCGTTATCTGGCTTAAAGGCCGCCATCGCCAGGCTAATGCCGGCCACAAAGATTTCCTTAATGAGCCACAATGCATACACCACTGCGTTCATTTAACGGCCCTCCTGAATTTCATCGATATTGGGAACTGCAATCGGCTCGTCTCCCAAGACGGTTTCAGTATAAGCGGTGGTATCAAGCAGCTGCTCCGAGGCGCTATCCACAACGTCCAGAACGTTTCCAGAGAAAATGAACATGCACAGCGAACCAAGGATGAGTGCGGCAGAGGGGGCCATGAGCTTTTTGCGGATGATCAGTTCATCCGGAACCTTATCTTCCGGCAAGCCCTTGCCCCAGAAAACCTTGCGCCATACGCGCAGCATGGCCAAGAAGGCGGCAAAGGAGGCAATGATAATAGCCGCGATAGCGATCCACGCCCACGCGCCTCCTACCCGGGCAATCTCGAAGACGATCATCAGCTTGCCCCACATTCCGGAGAACGGCGGGAAACCTACGACGGAGAACGCACCGGCAGCGAAAATCCACGCGATAATGGGGTCCCGACGAGCGAGACCGGACAGCTTGGTTAGCAGGCCCGTGCCGTAGGTTTCCTCAATGGCGCCAGAAGCCAAGATCAGCGAACCAACAGTCAACATGTGGTGAATCGTGTACATAATGCCGGCTGCTAGTGCGCGGCGTGGGTCATCAGAGGTAAAAGCAAGCATTACCAAGATGAAAGGCATGCCGTTGAGCATCTGATAGCCGAGCACGCGGCGAATGGAGTTCTCCGCTAGGCCGCCAAAGGCACCGATCATCATGGAGATGATCATGATCACGATGATCAACACATTCCAGCGCTGATCCAGACCGAATAGCTGCACGTAGAGGCGATAGAGCATGTACACGGCCACCTTGGTGTGCAGGCCGGAAAACAGGCCCATCACCGCAGCTGAGGTCCCCGGGTAAGTGCGAGGCAACCACGATTGCACAGGGAATACGCCGGCCTTGGCGGTGATTGCAATGAGAATCAAACCCGCGGCGACGGTGACGGGCCCGTTACCTGCTGCCGCACCCTTCAATGCGCCAAGGTTAACCGCGCCGGTAACCGAATACATATAACCCACGCCAACGACCAGCAAGGTGGAGGCGAAAAGGTTCACCAAGACGAAGGCACGTCCGGCCGCCAGACGCGACCAAGTACCAGACATGGTGATAAGGCCATAAGACGGCAGAAGCATAACCTCAATAAAGACGAAGAAGTTAAAGAGGTCAGCAGTAAGCAACGCACCGCAGACACCGGTAATCAAAATCAAGGTGAGCGATGGATAAAAGCGAGACTTGGTCTCCCCGCCCGCAATGGCAAACCAGTTGGCGCCAAAAGCGACAATCATCGTGGTGATGATCATCAACGCGGAGAAAGCATCCGCAGCAAACGGGATACCCACATTGCCTTGGTATAGGCCCACTGTGTGGGCAACTACCCCGTTGTTCATGGTGTACATCAGCAGACCCAGGCCAGCGAAGATTCCCATGCCCGGGATGATCAACATGATGGAATCGCGCACCGCACGCCACGGTGCCAGCAGTGCAAAGGCTGCTGCAATCAGCGGGACCGCTGGGAATAGCGGAAGGAGTTGAGCTACAGCATCAGTCATTATTTATCATCCTCCTTCTGTTCAGCTGCCCCGCGCTCTGCTACGGGAGTGTCGTGGTCCACCTGACCGATACGGTCAAGTTGGTTGGTGGATTCTTCCAGAATCTGGCGATTTTGGGCGTCACGGCCCAAGGTTGAAAAGGCATGGTCGATGGTGTTGTCATCAACCGGCTCCACCACATCGGTGTCGTCGTTCTTGCCCATTGCCGCCATCGTCAACAGGATGGTCGAGGTTGCCATGGAAATAACCACCGCGGTCAACACGAAGGCCTGCGGCAGCGGATCTGCCATCTGGTCGTGTGGAACCTGGGAGGGGAAGGACTCGCCGCGGTAGGAGTACACGCCCGTAGCCAGCAGCATTAGGTTAGCTCCGTGTCCGAAGGCCATCATGCCCAACACGATGCGCACCAAACCGCGCTGCTGGATGAGGTAGACGGCACTGCCTATGAGCAAAGCAATAGTCAATGCAAGGATCATTACTTCTCTCCTCCTCGCTTAGGCATGGACCGTTTATTTTTCCTCTTCGTCCTTGCTTCCGATGGCGTCAGCAAAGCCAAAGGATCGGTCGAGGGGTTAATCGGGTCCGGATACGGATCATCGACATCCTCAAGCGAAATGCGCGGCGTGGTTGGCAGCGCGGAATTATCATCATGAATCCACGGCAGGAAGTCACGCTCCGTGCCAGGGCGCAGGTAACCGCCCAGGGCATTAATCGCCATGGTCAACATGCCCAACACCGCTAGGTAGATGCCCAAATCGAAGATGAGCGAGGTAGTCCAGTGCTGACCAAAGGCCTCAGCATGAATAGCCGCGAGGAAGCCACCATTTCCAAGGCCGTGGTGCAAGTAGCCCACGAAGCCTGCAATCAAGGCAGTAATAATGCCGATGCCGGTCAGGTGAATCGGGGTCATGCGGCCAAAGACGATTTCATCAGAGCCTCGGGACAGGTAGATAAGCCCGATTGCGGCGCCCATAATCAACGCTGCCGGGAAGCCACCGCCAGAGGCATTATGCCCGCGGAAGAAAACGATGACAGACATGATTACCAGAAGCGGGATTACCACGTGAACGCCCTTGCGCAGTGGCACAGAGTTCAGCTGTGACTGGCCAAATGGCGCAGGACGTGTACCTGACTTGAACGGGAACCGCGGCAACGTCGTAGTAATGGCTGCGATAACCACTGCTGCCATGCCCAGCACGGAAAGCTCGCCCAAAGTATCAAGCGCACGGAATTCCACGATGATGGTAGCCACAACGTTATCGCCGCCTGTAATATCCGGCGCATTATCGAGATACCACATGGCTAGATCCGAACGCTCGTGTCGGCCCATTAGTCCCCACACGCCCAAGAATGCAGCCACACCGGCTAAAACTGCGATGATAATAGAGCCGGTCTTGCGGGACTTATCCTTCACCGGTTGGAAGGTTTCCGGCAGGTAGCGCAGCACCATCATCATGACGATGACGGATAGGGCTTCCACCATAAACTGAGTCAAAGCTACGTCCGGCGCCCCGAGCAGGAACATCTGCAGGGTTACACCAGTGCCGGCAATGCCGATCATGATGGCACCGGTCAAGCGATTCTGAGTGCGCACCAAACCAAACATGGCCAGCGCGATGATTCCTAATGGCAGCAGATCCCATGGGTTATCCAGACCATCTACCCTCGGCTGCAGCGCTACCCCATCGACGCCCTCGCGGATGAGGGTGGTCGCGGCCAACACGATAACCAAAATGACAATAGGCAGCATGTGGCGGGACGGATTATGCGAATCGGACATCTTGGCCAAGACTCGTCCCAGCCGCGAACAACCCAACTGCAAAGAGTGCAGCAACTCATTGCCGCTGCGCGGCATAAACTCCCTGTCCTCAAAGCTTGCCCACATCGTCTTGCGGGCAAAGATACCGGCAATACCGGCGATAAGGACCACGAGCGAGATAAGGAAAGGAACATTAAGCCCGTGCCAGAGGGCAAGGTGCGAATGATGTTCCAGACCAACAGCAGCCACTGCATGGTCAATCGGGTTATTAAAGATTCCGAGTACAAATACCAGTGGCAGGGACATAAAGCCCGGTAGTGCGGCAGGCAGCCACAGGGAAACCGGAGCCTCGTGGACATGTCCCATATCGCGAGGTCCATCAAAGAAGGCGCCGAAGACGATCTTGGCGGAGTAGGTAAAGGTAAAGAAGGCGCCGATGGCGGCAACGATGAGCAAGATGCCCTGGCCAGTGCCACCAATCGGGGCGTCTTCAAACGCAGTGAGCATGCCTTCCTTGGATACAAAGCCCAAAAGCGGTGGTACCGCGGCCATAGAGGCCGCGCCGATGACTACCGAGCCAAATGTCCACGGCATCTTATTCCACAGTGGTCCGAGGCGGCGAATATCGCGCGAACCGGCCTCGTGGTCGATGACGCCAATAAGCATAAACAGCGAGGACTTAAATAGCGCGTGCGCCAACGTGTGTACCAACGCTGCGGCGATAGCGAATGGGGTTCCCACACCAATGGTGGCGACAATCCAGCCCAAATGGGACACGGTCGAATAAGCCGTGAGCTTCTTCAAATCCGTCTTTTGCACCGCAAAGACCGCGGACATTACCGCGGTACCCATTCCGACCACGATGAGCAGCCAATTCCATACCGCCACATCGTGGAAGATCGTGGAAAAGCGAATCAGCAGATACACGCCAGCCTTGACCACTGCGGCTGCGTGAAGGAAAGCCGAAACCGGAGTGGCGGCGGCCATAGCCTCAGGAAGCCAAAAGTGGAATGGGAATTGCGCCGATTTGGTAAATGCAGACGCCGCGATCAACACGGCTACGGCCGCTGTTACACCTGGGCGCTGCGTCCATACCGGCGACGCCAGAATCTCAGATACCGTAGTCGATCCGGTCACCGTCGCAGCAATACCCAACCCGGTCAGCAGGGTCAATCCACCAACGAAGGTCAGGATCAAGGTGCGCTGCGAACCAGCTTCGCCGCCCGAACCGGAGCGCGCAATCAGCATAAAGGAAGCCAAGGAGACTAGCTCCCAGGCAAGGAACAAAACCACAACGTCATTGGCCAAAACCAGCAATAAAATGGACAGCGTAAACGCTGTCATCAAGGTGTAGAAGCTGGTATTACCCTCATTCTTAGGCAGATAAGCCGCCGAATAAGTAAAGACGACGGCACCAATGACCAGCGCCAACATAGCAAAGAAAATACTCAACGCGTCCCCGCGGAGAGCAAAACTTACGTCGACGCCCGGTGCGATAAAATCGCGCACCCAGGTGGCGTGGAAACTCAATTCCTCCCCGGCTGCAATGGCAGGAAATTCCTTGGCAATAAGGACCGCCGCAATAACGAAAAGGCCAGCTAGTGGATAGCCTGCCTTTCGGTCAATAACCTTTACGGTTACCGGTGCCAAGATCACTGCCAGCGCCGCGAGGAGGACTGCATAAAGTAGCGTCACGAAATACTTGCCTCACGAACCTTGGTCTAGGTTTAATGCGAATTTCGCATTAAATACAGCCCCTTCAGGCTACCATTCTCACCAAGGCCAAACCACATTGCAGCATTCCCTGTCGGCTGATAAAAGGCGAGCACAACCGCCCCAAATACGCTTATAGTCAGAAAAACCACAGGCACTTAGCAGGACATTCTTCCATACCAATTGAATTGCCCATTCCGCATAGTTTGCGAAGTGGTGATCCCAAATCGGCGAAAAGGATTCGCGAGCAAGGTACACGCTGGAACTTAGCCAGGAAAACGAAGAACTCCCCCAGCACACCGTGGCGCACGCTCGCGCTTCCCGATATACAGGGGGAGTATCAAAGTTGGCCGTTATTTTTCACCCAAGAGAGCGTCGACAAAGCCTTCGACCTCAAACGGCGCGAGATCATCGGCGCCTTCGCCCAAGCCCACGAGCTTGACCGGAACGCCCAACTCCTCTTGCACCTGGAAGACGATTCCGCCCTTGGCAGTACCATCCAGCTTGGTTAGGACGACGCCGGTGATATCTACTACCTCGCGGAAAATCCGGGCCTGGGTCAGGCCGTTTTGTCCCACGGTAGCGTCCAGTACCAGCAGAACCTCGTCCACATCAGTCTTCTTTTCCACCACGCGCTTGACCTTGCCCAACTGGTCCATCAAGTCTGTGGAGGTATGCAGGCGGCCTGCGGTATCGACCAAGACCACATCTACTTGCTGTTCTACACCGCGAGCTACCGCGTCGAAGGCGACCGATGCTGGGTCAGCGCCCTCCTTGCCGCGCACGGTATCGGCGCCAACGCGGCGACCCCATGTCTCGAGCTGATCAGCGGCCGCAGCACGGAAAGTATCCGCCGCGCCCAGAAGTACCTTATGGCCCATGGCTACAAGCACACGGGCAAGCTTGCCCGTGGTGGTGGTTTTTCCGGTGCCATTTACGCCGACAACCATAACGATGGCTGGCTTACCCTCATTCGGCATGGCCTTAATCGAACGGTCCATCTCTGGGTGGCCTGCCTCAATGAGGCATTCACGCAGCATGGCACGGGCCTCGTCCTCGCTGGAGACGCCGCGCTCAGCAATCTTCTCGCGCAGGGAGTCAGTCACTTTCATAGTGGACTTGGTGCCTAGGTCCGCCATGATGAGAGTATCTTCTACTTCCTCCCAGGCGTCTTCGTCCAGGTCGCCTGCGGAAAGAATCCCCATAAGTCCCTGGCCGATGGCATTTTGCGACCGGGACAGGCGTCCACGCAAACGGCCGAGGCGCCCACCGGCGGGAGCGATGTCTTCCTGTGGTGCTGGCGCTGGGGCCGGCTCTCCCTCTGGAACCTCGGTCTGCTCCTTGGCAGCTTCGGCCGCGCCGGTTTGTGCCTCGGCTGCAGCCGCAGCCTCTTCGGCCTCCTCGCGGTCATCGACGCGCTCTTCAATGTCTTCCGCGTTCTTGTCTTCAACGACCTCGTCAAAGACTGGGGATTCCTCTGCTACTGCGGCGTCTTCCACAGCTACGGTATCTTCAGGAGCTTCTGCCTTTTCAGCAGCTGGCGAAGCCTCTTCCGCTGGCTTATCTGCCTGCGACGTCGCTGGCTCCTTCGGCTCGGATGTTGCTGCTGGCTGCTCGACCGACTTTGGGGCTTTATCCGCAGGTGTTTCTTTACTTTCTGCAGCCGCAGCTGCCGTACCCGCTACCCCTGCTGCACCGGCAGCGGTTGCCGCCGTGGCTCCAGCGCCCGTGGACGGGTTCTTTTCGGACTTATCTGGGAGAGAGTCAGTCGGCTGCTCTTTGACATCTGCCGGCTTCTTGGTCTCAGTAGTTTTATTGGTTTCTGCCGGCTTTGCCTGCTGTTGTGGTGCCGGCTTATTTTCCTTTGGTTGCTCTACCGCGGGCTTGTCGGCCGCAGCATCGGTCTGAGACTGAGCGGGCTGTGGCTTGTCCGCAGGTGCTTGCGGCTTGGCCTGTGGTTGTGGGGTCTTGCCGCTAAGCTGCTCGTTGGCAATGTCGGTAGCATTAGGCTCTGCCTTTGCCTCCTGATGTGCCGGAGCTGACTTATCCGCAGCTGGCTGGTTCTTCACGGGCTTTTCCGCTTGCACCGGGCTTTTCTGCTTTTCCTTGGCACTACCGGCAGGAGCGAAGTTAAAGCCGGACTTAGCTTGATAATTGCCGGACTTTTGCTCCTGAGTAAGCTGCTTCGGTTCTTCCTCAGTGGGCTTGTCAAAGGACACCTTCTTGGCGTCGCCGCGTTTTTTGCCGATCACTACGAGAAGAATAATCAGCACAATGACGACGATCGCAATGCCGATCCATAACCATAAAGAATTCATGTCTCTATAGTGCCAGTCTTGCGGGCTCGCGGCACGCCAAACCCCCTCCTATCCCGGATAGAGGGGCCTACCGGCAGGCGACGCCCGCGGCTACCACCCTGGCTAGTCGCCCCGTGGAGCATCAACGCCCAGGCGGGTAGCGTCCTCGCTGGCTTGCTCTGTTCCAGGGGCACTACCTGCGGGATTCATGCGCTGCGAAATAACACGGGTGATACCGTCGCCGCGCATGGTCACGCCATACAGCACGTTAGCTACATCCATCGTCGGCTTTTGGTGCGTAATGACGATAAGCTGCGAATCCTTGCGCAACTCTTCAAAAAGGGCGATGAGGCGGCGCAGGTTGACATCATCAAGCGCTGCCTCAACCTCATCCATGACGTAGAACGGGCTGGGGCGGGCGCGGAAGATTGCTACCAGCATTGCCAGCGCGGTGAGCGACTTCTCACCACCAGAAAGCAAGGACAGGCGCTTGACCTTCTTGCCCGGTGGGCGCGCTTCCACCTCGATGCCGGTGGTAAGCATGTCCTCCGGCTCCGTGAGGATGAGGCGGCCCTCGCCACCAGGGAAAAGGGTCTGGAAGACCTTGGGGAATTCCGCTTCCACGTCATGCCAGGCATCGGTGAAAAGCTGTAAAATCTGCGCATCCACGTCCTCAATAACCCCGGCAAGATCCTTGCGGGCTTGGATGACATCTTCCAGCTGGGTGGACAGGAAGGAATAACGCTCCTCCAAAGCCTTATATTCTTCCAACGCAAGTGGATTAACCTTGCCCAAAGAATTCAAGTCCTTTTCTGCTTGCTTCAGGCGCGCATTTTCCGCCCCGCGATCGAAATCCTCGCCTGGGGTGTAGTCCTGCAAAAGGTCCGAAATCGCAATGCCGAGCTGCTCCACAATCTTGGCTTCTGCTTCATCGACGCGCACCTGTGCCTGCGAGCGAGCAATTTCTGAGTCATGAGCGCGGTTGGTCAACCGGTCCAGCTGCTGTCGCGCGGCCGAGACTTGCTGTTTTACCTGTTGCAACTGCGCGTTCAAGGAGGTGCGCTGCGCAAAGTAGTCATCGCGCTCAGCGGTGGCGCGCTCTAGCAATTGCGTGGCGCGCGCGGCCAAATCACGCGAATGCCTTGCCACTGCACCGGCCAATTCCCCTTGGGCTTTGCGCCGGGCCATGGCCTGCTCATGGCGAGCCTTGGCTTGGCGCTCATGCTGCGCTTGGCGACGCAATGCCTCGCCCTTCCCCGCTACCTGACCCACTTGGTCTTGAGCAGAGCGGGCTGCAACCTGCGCCTCCATCTCCATCGACTTAACCTGCTCTAATGCGGCCGAAGCCTCGTCACGTTCCGCCGAAGAAGGCTCATCTGGCTGCTCGTCCGCATCGACGCGGGCGAGCCTATCGCGGGCGTCGGCAAGCTGCTTGCGGGCTTCTGCGATCTTTACCTCAATCTCGGTCGCCCGCGCAGCGGCCTTTTCGTGTTCCGATTTATTGGCCTCGTATTGCTTAAGCAGGCGCTGATGATCACGCTTCCACGCGTCAACCTCGGTATCGTGTTCGCGCAAGGCAGCCTTCGCCGAGGCGGCGGTCACGCGGGCATCTTCTGCCGCAATCTTTGCGCCCTCAAGTGTGCCGGATAGTTCTTCTAGCTCCTGCGTCGCAGATTCCAGCTGTTCCTCTGCCTCTGCGATGCGAGCGGTGACCTCTACGGTAGACGAGGCACCGGTGCCTACTTCTACCCAACCTTCGCCCAGTACCACGCCCGATTCGGTAACGGCGCGCAGGCGAGGATCCTCTGCCACCAATTTTTTCGCCGCCGCGAAATCGGGAACGAGCACGACATCCGCAAGGAGGCGGTGCAGCGCGGCGGATACCTCCGGAACCACAGCAATGTGGTCGAGCAACCACGAGGTTCCGGTGGGCAAAGTTGCATCCACGCGCCAGGAAGTGGCGGGGGCGGCCACAGAGACATCGATAAGCGCGGAGCGCGTACCCTTTTCCAGGTCCGCAATGAGCTGAACGGAAATCTCGCCGGCCTGAGCCTCAGCGAAGGCGCCCAATGCGGCAGCAACCGCCGTCTCATATGAGGTGCTGATGAATGTGGCCAGCGGCTGGAACTGCTCACCTACATCGATTTTTTCTGGTGCAGTCTGGGCCAGGGTATCGATGCGGGAGCGCAACGTGTACACGGCGCGCTCGCGTTCGCGCTGCTCATCGCGCAGCTGTTCCAAGCGTTTGTCGGCCGCACCCGATTCACTGGCTGCGCGCACATGTGCCTCCTCGAGCGGCTCGCGCTCGCCAGCCAAAGATTGCAGTTTATCCGCCACCTCATCGGCCTCTGCCTGGGCAGACTGGGTGCGTTGGCTGGTAGAAGCAAGGGTTTCCTCTTGCCGCGCTAGCTCCTCTTCCGCCGAAGTAACCTGGCCTGCCGCCTTTTCCTCCGCCGCGATAAGGCGGACTACGCCCTCGCGCCTATCAGCAATGGCGCGCAGCTGGGCCATGTGTTCGCGCTCGGCCGCCTCAAAGGCTTCGCGACGCTCTGCTACCTCTTCGCGGATCGCTTCCAGGCGTTCTGCAGCTTCTTCCGCCGCGGCGAGAAGCTCCGCATGCTCCTCATCTGCACGGGTGGCCCGTGCCTCTAGGTCCTCCGGATCTTGGCCAGAATAAGCCACCTGCGCACCAGCATTGGCCGCTCGCTCTTCCGCGATGCGCTGCGTGGCGGAAATGCGCTCAGAAAGCGTAGACAGATCGAACCACAGTTTTTGGGCGGCATCTGCCTTGGGGCTTATTTCTTCTAGTTGGGCTTCTACCTCTAGCTGGGAGCCTGTCGCTTCTTCCAGCTGCGCCGTAACTTCTTCAACCTGCTCGGCGAGAACTTCGGCCGTGCGCTCGGCCTCCTGAAACTTGCTGCGCAGCCGCACTACCCTATCGCCGGCTAAGCGCAGGCGGGCATCGCGCAGATCAGCTTGCACCGTGGCCGCACGCTGCGCGGCCTCGGCCTGGCGGGCCAAAGGCTTAAGCTGCTTTCCTAGCTCATCCGTAAGGTCCTGCAGGCGATCCAAATTGGCCCGCATGCCAGTGAGCTTTCGCTGCGCTTTTTCCTTGCGGCGGCGGTGCTTGAGCACACCCGCTGCCTCTTCGATATAGGAGCGCCGATCTTCGGGCCGCGATTCGAGGATTTCAGAAAGCTTGCCTTGGCCGACGATAATGTGCATCTCGCGGCCAATACCCGAATCAGAGAGCAGCTCCTGAATATCCATAAGGCGCGCCTTGGCGCCATTGATTTCGTATTCGCTGGCACCGTCACGGAACATTCGGCGGGTGACCGAAACTTCCGAATACTCGATCGGCAGCGCGCCGTCCGCATTATCGATGGTGAGGGTTACCTCGGCGCGCCCCAAAGCCTTGCGGTCGCCGGCGCCGGCAAAGATGACGTCTTGCATCTTTCCGCCACGCAGCGTCTTGGCGCTTCCCTCGCCCATGACCCAAGCTAGCGCATCGACCACATTGGACTTGCCGGAACCATTCGGTCCGACAACAGCGCAAATGCCCGGCTCAAATTTCAGAGACGTCGCCGACGCAAATGATTTAAAGCCTTTGAGCGTCAGCGATTTCAGGTGCATTTGGGTTAGTTTAGCAAGCTTAGAGCACGCCTGCCCAGCCGAGCCTCAAGGCTCGAAACTGCGGGCATGTGCTATGCATCAGCGTTCAATGAAGCCAGACTCTCCCTTGGGGGCAGCCCATTGCTCGACTACTAGGTCCACCGTTCCTGGCCGGCGAGTCATACTGGGCTGTTCTTTGAGGAGTCCTAGCAACTCCTCACATTTCTCCCGCGGTCCCTCGGCTACAACCTGAACCCGACCGTCGGCCAAATTAGTAGCATGCCCCTTCAAGCCGAGCTCGAGGGCACGGGAGCGCGTCCACCATCGAAAGCCCACGCCTTGGACGTGCCCGTGGACAAAAGCGGTCATTCTTTCCATGGTCAAGCGGCCTCCCTAGCTCCTAGTAGTGATCTTGTTGACCCTTATCGCGCAGGACGCGGCGGTCCTCTTCGCTGCGACGAGTGACGGGGTCGGAGCCGTCCCAGCACTCCACGCCTTTAAGCTCCGGCAGCATATCGCGGTGGAATACCGGGTCAATGCCATGGCTGCGCTGCTCGTTGTAGTTCTTGAGCAGTTTGATGGCCACCCCGGATAGCGGCACGATGGCGAGGATATTGAGGATAACCATGGTTGCCGCGCCGGTATCGGCCAAGGCAAAGACCAGCGGCAAGGAGCCCACCGCACCGAACCAGACAAAGAAAAGTACGACGAGGCGGAAAATCACCAGCGCAGGCTTGCTCTGGGTGAGGTACTCCAGGTTAGACTCCGCCAAGTAGTAATTGCCCAGGATGGAAGAGAAGGCCAGGAAGAAGAGGATAAAGCTGACGAAGTGGATTCCCCACTCGCCCACCTCAGAAGATAGGGCTGCCTGGGTCAAGGACACGCCTTCTGCTTCTGCACCATAGGCAATCTCTGGTCCCAGCAAGATAATGAAAGCAGTGATGGTACATACCACCAAGGTGTCAAAGTACACGCCGAGGGTCTGCACCAAGCCTTGCTTGACTGGGTGAGATACGGCCGCAGTTGCCGCCGCGTTAGGGGCAGAGCCTTCGCCGGCCTCATTTGAAAACAGACCGCGCTGAATACCCTTCATCATGGCCGCGCCAAGACCGGCTCCCGCAATTTCCTTGATTCCTAGGGCGTGACCGACGATATCGCCAATCATTCCCGGTACCTTGTCAAAATTGGTAATGACGACAAAACCACCGATGAGCAGGTAAGCCACCGCCATAAATGGCACGATGACCTGGGTGATATTGGCAATGCGGTTCACACCGCCAAAGATGATAAGACCCGCAACCACGGCGATAACAATGCCGATAATGGAGCGGAACATCGTGTCATCGCGGTCAAAGGAAAAGGACACCGCATCCGCAATGGCGTTGGTCTGGAAGGCGTTATATACCAAGCCAAAGGTAAAGGCGATGGCGATGGAGAAAAGCACGCCGAGCGGTCCCCACCCCAAACCGCGCTTCATATAATACGCCGGACCACCGCGGTACCCATTGCCATCGCGGACCTTCCACAGCTGGGCCAAGGTTGACTCGATGAACGCAGTAGCGCCACCCAGGATGGCAATCAGCCACATCCAGAAGACGGCACCTGGGCCGCCAACGGAAATGGCCACTGCCACGCCGGCAACGTTACCGGTGCCAACGCGGGAAGCAGCTGAAATGGTGAAGGCCTTAAACGCGGAGATTCCGCCATAGTCTTCGTCCTCATCGCGGCCCTCCCCCTTGGGGCGCTCGACGACGGCGCGGAACATATCCGGCACCATGCGCACTTGCACCAAAGCAGTACGGATGCCGAAGAATAGGCCCGCAGCAATCAGCAGCCACGGCAAAATCCACGACCACACGCCGTCATTAAATGTCGTTACGACATTTTCAAGAAAATCCATGCAGAATAATTTACTGCCTTAAGGTTCACAACGTGAACCCCATACGCCATAAATTATTGACAATGGGGGCAAAAATGGGTGGACCGCCCTGAAATTATGCAGCGCTCCAAGGGCGTTCCACACCGCAGACAGGGCTGGCCAGCACGCCCATACGCGGCCAAGGAACGCGAAAAATACCCCGATTCGCCGTTCACATTTACGTACAGGGAATCAAAACTCGTGCCACCCACTTTTAGGGCCGCTGTCATGACCTCCTGAGCTGCTGCAAGCAGAGCAACAGCATCTTTTTGCCGCAAGGTCGAAGCTTTCTTGCGGGGTGAGATTTGCGCGTCCCACAGGGATTCATCAGCGTAAATATTGCCGATTCCAGAGGTCAGCGTTTGATCCAAAAGCGCGGTCTTCACTGCGGTCCTCTTCGCACACAGGCGCCGTGCTGTAGCCGCACTATCGAAATCCGGTTCCAGCGGGTCAATGCCAATGTGCGCAATCTTGTCCCACGGCGCATACAACCAATACCCAAAGGTGCGCTGGTCAACAAAGCACACCTCTACCCCACCGCTCAGCTGGGCGGTAATGCGAAGGTGCGAAGATTCGGTGGCACCTATTCGGATCTGACCCGACATACCTAGGTGGATAAAGAGGACGTCACGGTGGGGGTCCATGGCATCTTCGTCCACAAATTCCAGCCACATAAACTTCCCGCGCCTGGCCACCGCAGAGATCTCTTTGCCCTCAAGGAGACCGGAAAGCGGCTCATCTTGGCCACGATTGGAACGCGGGTGTAACACCTCTACAGACTCAAAAGTCCGTCCCACCACGTGTGGTGCAAGGCCACGGCGGACGGACTCGACTTCCGGCAATTCCGGCATGCTCAGCCCTCTTTATGTGCAGTGCCTTGCACCAAAAGCGGAGTTTCGCGCAGGGTCTGGCAGGCCTCCTGAGCTGCCTGCTGCTCGGCCAACTTTTTATTGTGGCCCACACCATTTCCTACGGTCAGACCAGCCACAGTAGCTACTGCATTAAAGGTCTGGTCATGCTCTGGTCCGGTGGAAGTAGCCGAATAAACCGGCATCGGCGCCTTTAGCTCCGCGCACAGCTCCTGCAAAGAGGTCTTCCAATCCAAGTGGCGCCCGCTCACAGTCGCATTTTCGATCTTTTCCGCAAATAAGCGCAAGATGACGTCACGCGCCGTTTCAAAACCATGCTCGCGGTAAATGGCACCAAAGATTGCCTCAGTGGTATCCGCAAGAATGGAATCTTTATCGCGGCCACCGGTGGACTGCTCGCCCTTACCCAACAAAATGTGCGGTCCTAGGTTTATTTCCCGGGCGATATCAGACAGGCCGTAGCGCGAGACAATCGATGCGCGCATCTTGGAAATATCCGATTCCGGACGGGACGGGTAGGTGATGTAGAGCTGAGAGGCTACCGAAAGGCCCAGCACCGCATCGCCCAAGAACTCCAAGCGCTCGTTGTTTGGCAAGTGCCCATTTTCATTAGCAAATGAACGGTGGGTCAATGCTAGGCACAGGTGCTCTGGTTGCAATTCCACACCGAGCGATTCCAACAACGGGGAATGGTCTACTGCAGCGAACTCGGCAGCCAGTGCCTCTTCCCCAGTTAGCTTCTTCTTGCGGCTCATAGGAACTTCTCCAAACCAGCCCAGCGGGGATCGACCTTTTCTTCATCCTTTTCGCCAGAGATACCCGTGGTTACGCCCTCAGGCGTGTCAATCTCGCAGCCATCTTCGCATACTGGGGCAAAGGGAAGATTAAGGCCTGCCTCATCGATCACGGCCTGCAAGAGATCCAGCTCATCATCTTCAATCTCTGGAATCTCATCTCCGGATCCTTCGTCGCCGTCTGAAGGGGTATCTCCCGAGACAAAGGATTCGTCGGCTGCAAAGACCTGTGTGACGTGCAAGTCCAACTGTGGGTGCAATTCCTTCAAGCAGCGAGCGCATTCCCCGGTCAGCTGTCCGGATACGTTGGCATCCACTAAGACACCTGCACCAAGAGGGGTCAAGGTAGCGTCTACGGTGAGCTCTTCGCCCTGCGGGATGGCGATCATCTCCACGCCGATCCTCTCAGGTGAGGGGCCGGTTTGGGTGCGTTGTTCCGGCAGTGCGTCAGCGCCTTGGGCGTTCAACAATTCGCCCACATCGAACTTCAATGGTGATGTCATAACACTAGGTAGTCTACCTTGCCCCGCAAACTCCGCCTAGCGGCCCGCGCGAGGAAAGTTTCTGTCAAGAATCTGGCGTTTAATGTAAAAGGACATATGCCTTTGCGGATTAGCCTTTTCCCGAGCGAAAGCCGTCCTTAGTCTGGAAGCATGACCTACCACTTGGCACTAGCCTCCACGGATCTACGCAGCATAGCGCTCGGTTTCACCGTGTTTAGCTGTCTTCCCGCTGCGGTGTTAGCTACTGCCGGTATGCTCGTTCACGCCACTCCACGCCCGGACCGTTCAGGCATGTACGGCGCGCGTGGCATTCGCCTCTTTACCGCACTCATCTGTAGCGTCGTTGCCGGTTTGGTAGCCGGTGCCATTTTAGTATTGCCCACCGGCATGGACCTTTCGGTCCTTACCGGCGCGCTCATCTTTTCCCTAAGCGCAGGTGCTATTACTTGGTTCTCCCGCGCGACCATTCCTACCGCGCTCATTTCTGTGGGCACGATGGTGCTAGCTACCGGTGCGCTCCTTAGCGTGTGTGCCGTGTGCTTTCCACAAAATTTCAGTGATAATCCCTTGACATCATTGTCTTCCTATTTCTTCACTGCACTCGTTGCGTTCCTTTTTCCAGGCTTGGTAACCGCGATTATTGCAGCATGCATGGCCGTCCAATCCGCCGCGCCTGCACACCTTCTCCCGCAGCAGGAAGACATCTCCGTTCCCCTACACACCCACATAACGCCTACTCCCCATGAAAAAGGAAAGGCCATTGCCGCTAAGCAACCTCGCACTCGTGCCACCACCTAATTTACTCAGACCAGCGGCGATGAATAAAGGCCCTTTTTGGTGAGTAGACGGTGTACGACGAACCGCCTGCTCACCAAATAGGGCCTTTGGCCGTGCCTAGTGTATAGGTCTTTCCTAGCCCCTTACTCTACGGCCCGGTGTGCACCGAACCATAGAGTTTAAGGCCGATAAAGAAACTAAAGTTTTAGCGCTCGTTATAGCGGCGCTCATAGGTCTCGCCTTCAGCGTAACGTGTGTTGCTTGCGGCGCCGCCGGCGCGTCCCGGAGCCGAATAGTCGCCGCCACGGGAGCGCACTCCGGCACCGCCACGCAGGGCAGAGCGGTCGGAGTTTACTGTACGCAGCAGACCATTAAGGGTGGTTTCAAATTCGCTTAGCTTGCCATCCACAAATTCATCGCATTCACTGCGCAGACGGTTAGATTCGGTGTGGGCGGATTCCACAATGCGATGTGCTTCTTCATCGGCGCGGCGAACAACTTCTGATTCCGAAACCAGACGCTCTTGCTCTGCGCGGCCTTCAGCGACGGAACGCTCATATTCATCATTCGCCTGAGCGATAGTACGGTCTGCTTCCGCGCGGGCCTGCTCCACCATGGACTGAGCGCGAGCTTCAGCATCAGCCACCAGCTTGGCGGCATGCTGTTCTGCATGGGACACCGTGGCATCTGCTTCCTCGCGGGCGTGGCCCACAATGTCATCTGCCTGGGCATTAGCATCATTGATGGTTTGGTCCGCGCGCTCCTCAGCGCCGTGCAGGATTTCATCCTGCTTATCCAACACATCCTGCGCGTCATCAATCTCAACGGGCAGCGCGTTACGGAGGTCGTCGAGAAGCGCGAGCATTTCATGGCGCGGAACTACGCAATTAGAGGTCATGGGGAAGCCATGGGCCCCCTCCAAGTGCTGAACTAATTCATCTAGAGACTCAAAGACACGGTACATACCGCGAATTTTACATACCCTCACCCGCCATGCGTGGAGGCCACGCACCGAGTGTGTACTGCAGATTTTACTTCCACAACCGGTCTTGCCAGTCCGCGCCCACACATACAGAATTTATGGCACGCATATACAAAAACAAGCGCCCCTTTTACCGCCACGCTCTGTGGCGCAAAAGGGGAGCTTGAATAAAGGCCGATTTTTAGATGACGCCCTGTGCCAGCATGGCATCCGCTACCTTCTTGAAGCCGGCGATATTTGCGCCGGCTACGTAATCGCCTTCGCGGTCGTATTCCTTCGCCGTGTTGTCGATGTTTTTAAAGATATTAGACATGATCGCGTGGAGGCGGTCATCGGTGTAGTCAAAGGACCAAGAATCACGGGACGCATTTTGCTGCATTTCCAGCGCGGAGGTAGCAACACCACCAGCATTAGCGGCCTTGCCCGGCGCGAAGTTGATCTTGGATTCTTGGAATATGTGGACGGCCTCCGGGGTGGACGGCATATTGGCACCTTCGGCCACGTAGCGCACGCCGCCTTCCACAAGCTTTTTGGCCGAGTCGCCGTCCAGCTCATTTTGGGTAGCACACGGCAGTGCCACGTCCGCCCCTACTTCCCAGATATTTCCGCCCTCATGGAATTCCACGCCGCTGCCAGCCTCTTGTGCATAAGTGGAAATACGCTCACGACGAGTTTCTTTGACGTTCTTGAGAAGCTCGATGTCCACGCCTTGTGGGGTGGTGATATAGCCGGAGGAATCGGACATGGCCACCACGGTGGCGCCCAGTTCTTGGGCCTTCGCTGCGGCGTAGATGGCAACATTGCCAGAGCCAGAGACAATGACCTTGGCACCATCAAAGGACTCGCCATGGGTCTTCATCATTTCATTGGTGAAATAGACCGTGCCAAAGCCTGTGGCCTCGGTACGAACCAGGGAACCGCCCCAGGTCAGGCCTTTGCCAGTAAGGACACCGGATTCATGCTGGGTAGTCAGGCGGCGGTACTGACCAAAGAGGAAGCCGATCTCGCGGCCGCCGACGCCAATATCACCAGCTGGAACATCGCGGTATTCTCCGATGTGGCGGTGCAACTCCGTCATAAAAGACTGGCAGAAGCGCATGATTTCCACCTCGGACCTGCCCTTGGGATCAAAGTCAGAACCGCCCTTGCCACCGCCAATGGGCAGGCCGGTCAGGGAATTTTTGAAGATCTGCTCAAAACCGAGGAACTTAATGATGCCCAGGTTGACCGAAGGATGGAAACGCAGTCCGCCCTTGTAGGGGCCGAGCGCAGAATTGAACTGGACGCGAAAACCGCGATTGACTTGGATATCACCATTGTCATCGATCCACGGCACGCGGAAGATGAGCTGGCGCTCAGGTTCACAGAGACGCTCCACCAAGCCGTAGTCCGCGTACTGCGGGTCTTTTTCTAGGACAATCTTCAGCGAGTCCAGAACCTCAGAAACCGCTTGGTGGAATTCTGGTTCTCCCGCATTGCGCTTGAGCAATTTGTCGTAGTACTCAGAAATTTGGCTATCTACTGACATGGCGTGCATTCCATTCTGTGGACGTATAAGAACAGATACCAGTTTCCTATCAAACTACCGATAAAGCAAGCAGTTTCTAGACCTTGCATAGATCCGAACCGTCTTTACCAGCGACAATAAAGTAAAATATTTTCTGTAGAACGTTCGGATCTTCAGCCGCACAGACTCCTTTCGCAGGCGGGCTTTATAATCACGGGCATGCATATTGTCGTCGCGCCAGACTCGTTTAAAGGCACCGCCTCCGCGCCCGAGGCCGCAGCAGCCATTGCTATGGGGGTGCGCCAGGTTCTTCCCGAGGCCACGGTTACCACCCTGCCCATGGCCGATGGTGGCGAGGGAACCGCCGCCGTCCTCGCACAAGCGGCCGCAGCCGGCGGACAATCCGTCGAAAACATCACCCTGCCTACCACCGACGCTATAGGCCGCTTGACTCAGGCAAGCTATGCTCTGGCCGGAACCACTGCGTTTATCGACGTCGCCTCTGCCACCGGCCTGCCCGCAGTGCAGGACAGCCTTGATCCGCTGCACGCCGATTCTTATGGCACCGGCGTATTGATTGCGGATGCAGAAACGCGCGGCGCCACCTCGATTGTGCTCGGATTGGGAGGAACTGCCAGCATCGATGCTGGCATGGGCATCCTTACCGCGCTCGGCGCTGCCGCGCACGACGCCCGCGGCTACGCCCTGCCCAAGGGCGGCGCTCCCCTAGTTCAGCTCGATCACATTGACACCGCGCAGCTCAATATCAAAGCAGGCATGCTTGACTTCACTTTGCTAGCCGATACCCGCGCTACTCCAGTACAGGCGGCAACCATCTACGGCCCCCAAAAAGGAGCGCAAGGCGAGCAGGTAGCGCTGCTGGCCGGTGCCATGTTGCAAGCATGCGAAGTCACCGGCGCCGATGCGGACTCCGAATATTTCGGTGCCGCGGGTGGCCTTCCCATCGGCCTGCACTGGCTTTCTCGCACGCTCTGGGGCTCAGATGAGCATATTCGCGTCTTATCCGGCGGCGCACATGTCGCCACTGCGCTCGGGCTTCCAGAAAAAATATCCTCCGCCGATCTCGTCATCACTGGCGAGGGCCGGTTTGACGAGCAATCTTTGACCGGAAAGGCCGTCGGAACCATTGCGGCTCTCGCCCGGGACGCAGGCACGCCCATGGGCATCATCGCCGGTTCTTTCGAGCATGGCACGGACGCCTACTGCGCATCGCTTAGCCAAGAAGGCCTCTTGGCGCAACAGCTGGCGGCGGCCGCCAGGGACATCGTCAAGCAGCTCTAAGGCCGGATAGACAGCGACCATGGGAAGATAGCTGGCCGTTCATGCGCTAGCTCATCTTCCAGCAAGACGTGGTCTTTCGGCAGCACTGCATGCGGGGTAAGAAGGCGCGAGAGCACCATGCCTAGTTGGTTAACCGAGCCGCTCACCCCTGTTACCGCAATGTCGTAGCGGTGCACGCTCGCGTCCTCAAGGTCGCGGTCCTCATGCTCATCGCGATAATTTTGCCGCAGCTGTTCTTCCAACCCCTCTGGAAACTGCGGTGCATCAGGGCGAGTAACCTCAGCGGAGGCTAATGAACCGCTTTCTACCAACTTGTCGGTGGCAGTGGTAAAGATATCCGCGACGCGCTCTGCTTGTGCGTTGGGAACCAAAACATCAAATTGAATAACCGGCATAGCGCTAACCCTACCCAATTCCTAAGGTGTGAAACCATGTCTGATTCTGCCCGCATCGCCCAGCTCGTCACTTCCCAGCAGGCCGATCTGGAGTGGCAGCAGGACTTTTATGAGGACCTGCACCGCCACCCCGAGCTTTCCCACGAGGAAGAGCGAACCGCCGGTCGCATCCGCGCCAAGCTCGCCGATTTTGACTGCGAGGTAGTAGAGAACATCGGGGGTTATGGGATGGTCGCCATCTTCCGCAATGGCGATGGACCCACCGCTTTGCTGCGCGCGGATTTCGATGGTCTGCCGGTAGAGGAGGCCACCGGTGTTTCCTATTCCGCTGCCAATGGAAATATGCACGCCTGCGGACACGACATGCACACCACCGCGCTGCTAGGTGCCTGCGCGCTTCTCGACGCCTCCCGTAGTTCCTGGTCCGGCACCTTCCTCGCCCTTTTCCAACCGGCCGAAGAATCCTCCATGGGGGCTAAATTCATGCTGGCCGATAACCTCATTGAACGCGTCCCGCGCCCCGATATTTGCCTTGGCCAGCACATCATGCCCGGCCGCGCCGGCACGGTTCGCCACACCGCCGGCCCGATCATGGCCGGATGCGACTCCCTGCGTATCCGCGTCTTTGGCAAATCCGCCCACGCCTCCATGCCCCATAACTCCATCGACCCGACCTACATCGCGGCTATGATCGTCACCCGCCTCCAAGCCATTGTGGGCCGCGAGGTCGCCCCGCACGAGTTCTTTGTCATCTCCGTAGGCGAGCTTCACTCCGGCGATAAAAACAACATCATCCCCGACTCCGCCGAGCTGGTACTCAATACTCGCTACTATGATCCCGCGTTGGCAGAAAAGGTCTACCACTCCCTCGAACGCATGGTTAAGGCCGAGTGTGTCGCCTCCGGAAGCGAGCAGGACCCTACTTTTGAGTACTACGCCCACGGCGAGGTCACCGATAATGACGCCGCTGCCCATGCCCCAATAGGCGAGGTTTTCGACGCCGCTTTTGGCTCCGATTCAGTCATCGCGGCCCCTTCTACCGCCTCCGAGGACTTTTGCTACCTGCCGCAGGCGTGGGGGGTACCTTATGTCTTTTGGCACATCGGCTGCACCCCGGAAGATGAGTTGCAGGATCCTCCGGTCAACCACCAAGCAACCTTCCTGCCTGACTATGCTCCCACCGTTTATGCCTCCACCCGGGCGGCATATGGTGCGGCATTGACCTACTTGGCCACGCCCTAGGTGCCCGAGACGCGTCTTCTCATTCCCCCGCCTGCGGCGCAGGGCCAATGCTATTAAGCTGGCAGGCGTTTCGTGACTCCCCACAAACTTAAGGTTGAAAATGAGCCAGCCACGGCATTCTGCTTTCGAATCCACTGTTCCCTCCCATGTCCGCGCGGCCTCTGGCGTGAGACCGCACAACGCTTCCAACCGTAAGTTCTGGTCGGGCCTCTCCGGTGCCGTCATGGAGCAGATTGCCGATAATTGGGAGCGCACCCGTGCTGCCTACGCGGAAACGCGCCAACAGCACTACTTCTCTGCGGAATTCCTGCAGGGACGCGCGCTGCTCAATAACCTCACCAACTTGGGTCTTGTTGACGATGCCAAGGCTGCGGCCAAGGCAACCGATCACGAGCTGAGCGATGTCCTCGAAGCCGAGCATGATGCCGCGCTCGGCAACGGCGGCCTCGGACGCCTTGCCGCCTGCTTCCTCGATTCCGCTGTCACTCAGGACTACCCCGTAACCGGCTATGGCCTTCTCTACCGCTACGGCCTTTTCCGACAGTCCTTTGAGAATGGCTTCCAGAAAGAACAACCAGATGCGTGGATGGAAAACGGCTATGACTTTGTCATCCGCCGAGCCTCTGAACAGCGCCGCGTCCACTTCGATGACATGGACGTGCGCGCAATTCCCTATGACATGCCTATCACCGGCTACGGGACCGATAACGTAGGCACCCTGCGCCTATGGAAGTCCGAGCCCATCGATGACTTCGATTACGATGCCTTTAACTCCCAGCGCTTTACCGAGGCCATCGTCGAGCGCGAGCGTGTTATGGATATCTGCCGCGTGCTCTACCCCAATGACACCACGTACGAGGGCAAGGTATTGCGCGTGCGCCAGCAGTACTTCTTTGTCTCTGCCTCCCTGCAGACCATGGTGGATAACTACATTGACCAGCACGGCGAAGACCTCACCGGGTTTGCGAAGTATAACTCCATCCAGCTCAATGACACCCACCCCGTACTTGCCATCCCGGAGCTGCTGCGCATCCTGCTCGATGAGCATGGTCTGAGCTGGGATGCAGCCTGGAAGATCGTCACCGAAACCTTCGCCTACACCAACCACACCGTGCTGGCGGAGGCGCTGGAGAGCTGGGAGGTGTCCATCTTCCAGAAGCTGTTTTGGCGCATTTGGCAGTTGGTGGAGGAAATCGACCGCCGCTTCCGCGAAGATATGGCCCACCGCGGTCTGGATCAGGGCCGCATCGACTACATGGCACCGGTATCCAACGGCCACGTGCATATGGCCTGGATCGCCTGCTATGCCGCCTACTCCATCAATGGTGTCGCCGCCCTGCACACGGAAATCATCAAGGCCGATACGTTGGCCGAATGGCACGAACTCTGGCCGGAGAAATTCAATAACAAAACCAATGGCGTCACCCCGCGCCGCTGGCTCAAGATGTGCAACCCCCGCCTGGCAGAACTACTCACCCAGCAGGCTGGTTCCGATGCGTGGGTTACTGACCTCACCCAGCTGGCCAGACTCGCCGATAAGGCCGACGATGCTGACCTACTACGAGAACTGATCGCCATCAAGCAGGCCAACAAGCGCGACTTTGCTAACTGGGTAAAAGACCACCAGGGCGCCGACGTTGATCCCGATTCCATCTTTGATGTACAGATTAAGCGCCTGCACGAGTACAAGCGCCAGCTGATGAATGCCCTCTACGTCCTCGACCTCTACTTCCGCATCAAAGACCAGGGCGAGACGGTGCCGAAGCGCACCTTCATCTTTGGTGCAAAGGCCGCACCGGGTTACGAGCGTGCCAAGGCGATTATCAAGCTCATCAACACCATTGCGGAGCTAGTCAATAACGACCCAGATACCAAGGACATCATCCGCGTCGTTTTTGTGGAGAACTACAACGTCTCCCCCGCCGAGCACATCATCCCCGCCGCTGATATCTCAGAGCAGATCTCTGTAGCCGGCAAAGAAGCCTCCGGTACGTCCAATATGAAGTTCATGATGAATGGCGCACTGACCTTGGGGACCATGGATGGTGCCAACGTAGAAATCGTAGAGGCAGTCGGTGAGGACAACGCCTATATCTTTGGCGCCCGCAACGAGGAGCTTCCTACGCTGCGCGCCGAGTACAACCCGGGCGAGCTTTACCAGAGCGTGCCAGGCTTAGCCCGCGTGCTTGATGCGCTTGTCGACGGCACCTTGGGCGCCGAAAATGCCGGCATCTTCGGCGACCTGCGCTCCTCGCTTCTCGATGGCTACGGGGAGCACGCCCAGGACCAGTACTACGTGCTCGGTGACTTCGCCGACTACCGCGCTACTCGAGACCGCATGGCTGCGGACTATGAGGAAGACAACCTCGCTTGGGCTAAGAAGGCGTGGCTCAATATCTGCTATTCCGGCCGCTTCTCCTCTGACCGGACCATCGCGGACTACGCGAACGAGGTGTGGAAGATCCAGCCCACCCCGATTTCCTCACGCTAAGAAAAGGTCCTGTCCTTCGCTTTCGTGGCGGAGGACAGGACCTTTGGCAAGGCGCTGTGCTCAATTCTGTTTAGCGCAGGCCCACGCGCTTTAGCTGCTCATAAATGGGGTGCAAGTCAATAGTGAGCACACCCAACTGCGTAGCCAGGAAGCCGAGTCCACCGACGACGGCCCCCAGGATTCCTAGGCCGGTAGCAAGGCCTGCGGCAAAGCCCTTGCTACTACCGTCCTTGCCTTCGCCATCCGAGGGATTAGCAGTATCTCCCGGCTGTTCTGGGTCACCAGCAGAATCGGTGCCATCGTTCCACCACTCGTCAAAGACCAAATTAGCCACCAAAGTGTTGTCGATGTATTCACCGCGCACCGAATCGGTACCAGAGGTACGGGCCATAATGTCCTCCGAGCCGGCTCCCTTGAAGAAGAACGGCACTAGCTGATTGGTGTGCTGCCCGGAGTACCAACCGTGGCGGGCAACCTTGCCCTTCTCACCTTCCATAGCATTGAAGCGGTTGTCCGCTTCAGGGTTGTCTTCTGTCGGCACCTCATTCGCACCGGAGAGATAGCCAGTCTCGTGGTCCGCAGTAACAACGAGCAGAGTATCCTCCCACGAGGAGTTCTCTTCCACCCACTTGATGGCGGCGTCGACAGACTTATTAAAGTCCTGGGTCTCCTCGATATCGCGCACCGGGTTATTGCCGTGGCCGGCCCAGTCAATGGCACCGCCTTCAATCATGACGGAGAAACCATCCTCATCCTGCCCCAAAGCATTGAGCGCTCCGGTGGTCATGGTGGGGAGATCCACGACGTCGTTAAGCGGGTCAGAGTACGGTGCCTTTGCCTCGCCCGAGCGGGAGTTCTGCAACGTGGAACCTACCTGCGCGATACCCCAATACTTCTGCTACGGCTTGACGTCACCTTGCGCCATCTTCTTGAAGTCATCGTTGGACTCGAAGTAATTCCAGTCGGTCTCGCCTCCGGAAAGCTTGGCGTAGTCGTCCTCGTACATGAAGCTATAGTCGGGAGTATCGACCTTCTGGTGGTCATTATCGTAGAACGGGTGGCCAGCGGCCATGACCAAGTCGAAGGCGCTGCCGAGCATCTCACGGCTAATGTCCTGCAGCTTATCGCGGTCCTTGTTGTGCGCGGCCCACGCCGCCGGAGTGGCTTCGGAATAGAGAGTGTCTGATGGTTTGTGTGGGTACCTAACCTGCATGAGGAGATGGACCAGAATGACTACTGTGGCGAGACGAGATCCGGCTGATAAGGCCAAGATTGATGCGATTGAAAAGAAGCTTCTTGCTAACCCTGAAATCGCGAAGCTGATTGATGACCTAGGCACGTCTACAACGGATGCCAACGACCTGGTTCGCGGCATGTTGCAAGCCTCGATTACCAGAGGACTCAACGCTGAAATGGATGCCCACCTGGGCTACGAGTCTGGCGACAGGAGCGCTAAAGCTGCAGCTAGAACAGACAATCACCGCAACGGGTCGTATCCAAAGACCGTGGATTCTAACTACGGGCCAGTTACCGTTGATGTGCCGAGGGATAGGGCTGGCGCATTCTTGCTGACTATGGTCCCTAAAGGCTCGAGGAGATTGACCGATGTCGATGACATGACCGTTAGCTTGTACGCCGGTGGGATGACAATTAGGGACATCCAGCACCATATGGCAACGGCGATGCGTGTTGATATTTCTCATGAGACGATTTCCGCAGTCACCGATGCCGTCCTCGATGAGGTCATGGTCTGGCAAAACCGCCAGCTAGACGAGTTCTACCCGGTCATTTTCCTGGACGCGCTGCGCATTAAAATCCGCGATGGCGGCCTAGTGGTCAATAAGTCCGCGTACATGGCAATCGGCGTGGCTCTCGACGGTATCAAGCACTTTTTGGAATCGTGGATTGCCAAAGAAGAAAGCGCTTCATCCTGGGCGCAAGTATGCGCCAATCTTTCTAACCGTGGGGTTAAAGACGTCTTTATCGTTTGCTGTAACGGGTTCAAAGGCTTGCCGGAAGAAGTAAAGGCAACCTGGCCGAACTCTATGGTGCAAACCTGTATCGTGCACCTGATTCGTGCCGCTAACCGATGGGTAGCCTACAGGGATCGCCGGGGCGTATCGGCCGCGTTGAAAAAGATTTACACCGCCACGGACGAGTCCACAGCTCAGGCTGCCTTAGACGAATTTGAAGCCTCTGAATTGGCAGAAAAGTATCCACGCTCAGTCAAAGTCTGGCGAGATGCATGGGCGCGTTTCGTACCGTTTCTCCAGTTCCCACCAGCAGCCAGCAAGGTCATTTACACGAAGAATTCGATTGAATCATTCAACAATGAACTGCGGAAAGCTACCCGCAACAGGGTGCAGTTCACTAACAATGAATCAGCGCTCAAGACGCTATGGTTGATGATCTGCAATATCGAAGACAGACGAGCTGCCAAGAGAGCGAAGCAGGGCAAACGAGTCTCAGCGACAACCGGCAGACTCATGGAAGGGACCCGAGTTTCCGGCTGGAAACAAGCCATTAACCAAATGGCCGTGGCCTACCCCGACAGCTTCGACAAATACCTATAAACCTAGCCCCACACACAAACAACTTGACACCCTCCGAACAAGCAAGCATTGATAGATGCAGGTCTGCACTACATTTTGTCGGTGAAACCCCACCGTGCCTGAGGTGATTGAAACCTGGCGGCGGGAAATCCCTGGTGAAGCCTACGCCCACGGCCAGATCTGGACACAAGCCTCGGCAAGCGATGCGCGCAAACACACAACCCCGAATACGGTGACCCACTTCCAGTACTCCTATGATCGGGCCAGACGCGGCCTGCGCGGAATCAAAGAGCAAGTCGCAAAAGCCAAACGCGCTGTTGACGGCGAAATCGCCATTAAGCGCAACCGCTATTTCGATCTTTCCACCCCGAACAAGAAGGTCAACTACGCTCTTGCTGCCAAACACCGAGCCCTAGCCGGAATTAAAGGCTATGAAACCGACCTGACCGCTCTTCCCGCCCAGGAGGTTATCGGGCATTACCGCAGGCTATTCCACATTGAAAATGTCGTATCGGATGTCGAAATCAGACCTGAAAGCACGCCCAATCTATGCGAGGAAACAAAACTCGATCACAGCACATCTCAATATTGTGATGGCAGCACTAGCCGTGACCCACCTGATGGAGACCCGCAGTGGTCACTTCATCAAACGCCTCGTGAGAACACTCAAGAAATACCGCAGCTTTCAACTCGTCGTTGGCGGCGAAACCATTCACGCCGCCGTACCATTCCCGCCCGACCTCACTGCCACCATCCAAGTAATCACCGGCCGCGAACTTCCGCACAAAATTGGCCTAAGTCAGGTTAGAAGGGAATCAGCACACCGTCTCGTGGGATTCGTGCTCTGGGTGCTCAATCTGGATGGTGGAGTGCTCGATACCGTGTTCGCGCAGGGCCTGCTGGGCGGCATCCAACAGCGGGCCGGTGCCGACGGTGCCGTCGCGCACGATATGCACGGTCGTGAGCACGTTCACGCCGTCCAGGCTCCACAGGTGCAGGTCGTGGATGTCAGCAACGCCCTCGACCTGCCGCAGCGCGGGCTCGATCGCACTGGCGTCGAAGTCCGCCGGGACTTGCTCGAGCAGCACGCTCGCCGAAAGCCGCATGAGCTGCCAGGCGCGCGGCAGCACCATCGCCGCGATCGCTAGGGAGGCGATCACGTCCGCCGCCACAAACCCCGTGGTCAGTACCACGATGCCGGCTACGATTACTGCGACCGAGCCGAGCATATCCACTAACACGTGCAAGAACGCGCCCTCCACGTTGATCGAGGATTTGCGGTGCCGGTGCAGAACCCACGCCGATAGCGCATTCGCCACCAGGCCGATCACCGCGATGATCAGCATCGTTTTTCCCTGCACTTCGGCCGGGCTCTGCAGGCGGCGCACCGCCTCGACGACAATCCACACCGAGATCGCCAGCACCATCACTGCGTTCGCCAGTGCAGCAAGCACCTCCACTCGTCGGTAGCCGTACGTGGCCTGAGCCGATGCTTGTCGGCGCCCAACCAACACCGCTAACACCGCGATGATCAACCCCGCAGCGTCGGAAAGCATGTGCATCGCATCCGCCATCAGCGCCATCGAACCCGCCAACCAGCCGCCGATCAGCTCCGCGAAGAAGACGGTGCCGGTAATGCCTAGCGCAATCAAGAGTGCGCGCAGCGGCGTGCTGGAGTGATCGTGGTCGTGGTGCTCGTGTGCCATGCACTCAGCCTATCCCCGTCGACGCTTATTGACAATTAAATGAAAATGGATGGCGGTAAGCGCAGCCACTGAGGCCAAGTCGGCCTGATTTAGGTCATTGTGCAGTTGTCCTTTGAATGTGTAGAGAAGCTGAAACATGAACAACCAAAAAGTACTGCAGCCGCATGTCAGGAAAGCAACCGCTGAGTGTACTCGAGGTAAATATAAATCTACATTTGTATAAATGTATATAGAAAAGCGCCGCGACCCGTGGAACGTGTTAAAGGGTGGGTCGCGGCGCTCGTGCCAAAAATCTACTTCTTGGTTTCACCCAACAAGTGACACTGAATCATGTTGGTATTGCCGGCAATTCCTGGAGGGGTACCAGCAATGACGACAATCATGTCACCTTCTTCGTACTTATCCATCTCCAGCAATGCGTCATCGATGGCTGCCATCATGTCATCGGTGGACTTAACGTGCGGACTCAAGAAAGTCTCAGCACCCCAGGTCAACGCGAGCTCAGAACGCACGGCCGGATCCGGGGTAAACGCCAACAGCGGCAGGTGGGAATGCAGGCGGGCTACACGCTTGGCAGTATCACCGGAGGTGGTGAAGGCCACGATGGCCTTAGCATTAAGGCGCTCTGCAATATCGCGAGCGGAGTAGGACACCACACCACGCTTGGTGCGTGGAACGTGGGTAAGCGGTGGAACCTTGCCGCCGTCTTCAGCATTAGCCACAATCTTGGACATGGTGCGCACAACGTTCTGCGGGTCAATGCCCACGGAAGTCTCACCAGAGAGCATGACAGCATCGGCGCCATCGAGCACGGCGTTGGCAACGTCGGATGCCTCTGCACGGGTCGGGCGCAGGTTGGAAATCATCGAATCCAGCATCTGGGTAGCCACGATGACCGGCTTAGCGTTTTCACGCGCAATCTGGATAGCGCGCTTCTGGAACAGCGGCACACGCTCCAGCGGCACCTCGACGCCGAGGTCACCACGGGCAATCATAATGGCATCGAATGCCAGCACGATGGACTCGAGGGCATCGACTGCCTCCGGCTTTTCCAGCTTCGCAATAACCGGAACGCGGCGACCTTCTTCATCCATAATCTCGTGGACCTTATCCACGTCAGCTGGGGAGCGAACGAAGGAAAGCGCGACAAGATCTACGCCAAGCTTCAGAGCGAAGCGCAGGTCGGCGATATCCTTCTCCGACAGGGCCGGCACGGAGATATCCATGCCAGGAAGGGAAACGCCCTTGTTATTGGAAACTGGGCCGCCCTCGGTAACCTCACACACGACGTCATTGCCGTCGACTTCCTTACAGACAACGGCGACCTTTCCGTCGTCGATAAGCAGGCGGTCACCCGGCTTGGCGTCCTTGGCCAAGCCCTTATAAGTGGTAGATACTCGGTCGTGGGTGCCTTCGATATCGTCCACGGTAATGCGGACGATTTCACCGTTATCCCACTGCTCCTCGCCGTTAATAAAGCGGCCAAGGCGAATCTTGGGGCCCTGCAGGTCCGCCAAAATACCGACGGCGCGGCCGGTCTTATCAGTAGCCTGGCGCACCCAGTTGTAATTCGCCTCGTGGTCCGCGTGCTCGCCGTGAGACATATTCAAGCGGGCAACGTCCATGCCGTCTTGAACGAGGCGCAAAATGCCATCCTCGCTAGCAACGGCAGGGCCGAGAGTACAGACAATCTTTGTTCTTCTATCCAGCATTATTGGCCTATTCCGTCGGGGAAACTGAACACTCCCCAACCTACTCCTTCGTATGGATTGCGGCCACAATTTTGGACCCCCATTTTCCGAACGGACACTCAAAAATGCCCTAGCCCCCACACAATCAAACCTATTCGGAAATACCGGGGTAGAACCTACGGTGATGCAGAGTCCGAATGCTGCCCCTCAGGTACCGCGCTACCATCGCCACCCCCGTTACTATCGCGGCGCTCGGCCCAATACTTAGGATCTACCTCTGCGGGAGATTCTGGGCCTTGGCGGCGCCTATCAAGCAAGAAAAAGACGACCGCAGAGATGATGAAAATCACCAGGGAGACGATGATATTCACGCGCAGCCCGAAGATATGGGTGGCTTCATCGGAACGCATTCCTTCGATAAAGAACCGGCCCAACGTATAGCCCATGACATAGAGGGCAAAGACTCGTCCGTGCCCCAACTTCCATGCCTTGTGCGCCCACAAGAGGAATAGACATACAAGGACGTTCCACACCAGCTCGTAGAGAAAGGTCGGATGCACCGAAGTCATAACCTCACCCGTGGAGTGCCCGGAGACCGGCGCAAAACCGCCGTTGTCATTGACTCGGTAGTAAATATCTAAAGCCCATGGAACGTCGGTCGGGCGCCCGTAGAGTTCTTGGTTAAACCAGTTGCCTAGCCGCCCAATCGCCTGCGCGAGGACCAGGCCCGGGGCCACGGCATCAGCGAAGGGGCCGAGTGGCACCTTCTTCACTTTGAAAAGTATCCACAAGGCCAGCGCGCCGAGAGCAACAGCGCCCCAGATGCCAAGGCCGCCATTGGTAATCTTTAGCGCATCCGCGGGGCTGCAACTATCGCAGAAGTACTTCTGATTATCGGTAATCACGTGGTAGAGCCGCCCGCCAATGATGCCGGCTGGGATAACCACGATGGCAGCATCCCATACTGTGTCTGGGTTGCCGCCGCGAGCGGTATAACGGCGCAAGGTCATGCGCAGGCCGACGATAATGCCCACGATGATGCACAGCGCGTAGGCACGGATGGGAAGTGGCCCCACCTGCCACACGCCCTGCGGCGGAGACGGAATATTTGCAAGAATTTCTGTGTGCACGTAGCCAGTGTGCCTTATCCCCCACCCCGCCAGCTAGTCGGGGTATTACTCTAATTTGCGCGCGGGGCACGCTGGGTGCTGGCCGGCGGCAACCAGCGACCGAGCAAACGCTGTAGGGTCTTGGGCCGCCATGACTGATTCGCCGACGAGCACCGCATCGGCGCCCCGGGAAGCATAGTGAAAAAGGTTGCGCGCGTTGTTTACCCCACCTACTGCAATGCGCAGGATGGATTCGGGCAGGCCCGGGGCAATATCGTTGAACGCCTCACGGTTAATCGCGTCCGAGGCTAAAGACCACGCATTGATGGAGATAACGCTACTTCCAGCCTTAATTGCGCGGTCGACCTCGGCGCAGTTGCGTACCTCGACGATGGCGGTCATACCGAGAGATTCCACGCGGTCTAATAGTGCCTCCAAGCGAGCCTGCTCCAGCAGCTCTACTTGCAGTGGAATAGCATCGGCCCCATAACAGCGGGCCTCATGAATTTGGTAGGGATCTACGATGAGATCTCGTGACATCATGGGCACATCAATCGCTGCGCGGGCAGCCGCCATGTCCTCCAAAGAACCGTGGAAGCGGCGGAAATCAGTCTGGCACGCCATAAGGTGTACGCCGCAGTCTTCAAAGGTGCGGGCCCATTGCGCCATGTGCTCCGCAGAACCAACATGTGCAATCTCGCCGCCGTAGGGAACGGCACGCTTGAGTTCCGTGATAACGGAGCAGCCGGGGCGCAAGAGAGCTGCGCGCACATCCCGGGGAGATTCCATGTCACGCGAGCGTGCCTTTACTTCCTGAAACGACACACGGGACTCCCGCGCAGCGACGTCCTCTAAGACTCCTGCTACTAGGTGGTCAACGGCAATGGGCGTAGGCATCAGCACCTCCCTCCACGGGCGATTGAAATCACACTTAGGTTAACCCGCTCCCGTGCAGTTGCGGAAATTGCACAGACTACGGGGCTATTTTTTATCCATATCAGTGGGATCGATATCACTATCAAGCGCGTCCCACATCACGCGGCCAGAATCAGAGGAGGTTTCCAAATCCTCCTCCAATTTCGCTTGCCGCGCTGCCGGCGTCTCGTATTTGCTAGATGCCTTCACTTTATCCTCGCCTGGGTTGCGAGCTAGCATAACCGCACCAAAAAGAGCCATTGCCGCTCCTACCAGGGCCAGAATCGGCCCCCAGGCATGCACCTCGGTGGAAACCACTGTGGCCCATTGAGAAATTTGCGCGGAATCTACTGCATTCTTATTAGCCGAGGCACCTTGCAGGATCTTCTGCGCGCGCTCAACATCCGCGCCCGCCGTCAGCAAGCTAACCGGGGTCCATGCACTGGCCGCTGCTGCGAGGGCACAAATAATGCCCACTACGCGCCTACCGATGCGGCGCAGAGCCAACCCTGCGACGGCGCCGGCAACCAATACTAGAGTCAAGGCCATAATCTCTAGCGACCATGCCGAACCTATGATGTCATTGGCGGCGGAGCCGGTCTTATCATCTTCGCTGGCAGCAACCACCCACGTGGCACGGGAAGACAGCCACAATACGATGGCTCCTACAGCGATAAGTAGCGGTCCAAGGCGTTTAGCCTTCACGATTGTCCTCCTAGGAGATCTGTGGCGTCAAAGCACGTGCGGTCACCGGTATGGCAGGCGCCGCCACGCTGCCGCACGGTCAGCAGGATAGTATCTCCATCACAGTCAAGGCGAACGCCCAGCACCTCTTGGGTGTGGCCAGAAGTCTCACCCTTGACCCAGTACTCATTGCGCGAGCGCGAAAAATACGTGGCCTTGCGCGTGGCAAGGGTATGCGCCAAAGCATGGTCATCCATCCATGCCATCATCAGCACCTCACCGGACTCAGCCTGGGCAATGGCCGGCACCAAGCCTTGGTCATTGCGCTTGAGCTGCTTGGCGATGCCCCCATCTAGTTCATAGTCGGCCGGGTTACTCATCGGCGCACCTCGTAACCTGCGGCATCTAGGGTGTCCTTTACGTCGCAAATTTCTACCTCACCAAAATGGAAAATGCTTGCGGCCAAAACGGCATCGGCACCGGCCGCAACGGCCGGTGGGAAATCCGCGGCGCTGCCCGCACCGCCAGAAGCGATGATGGGAATAGTCACTGCCTCGCGCACGGCATACAGCAGGTCCACATCAAATCCTTGCTTGGTGCCATCGCCATCCATCGAGTTGAGGAGAATCTCCCCTACTCCGAGTTCCTCGCCACGGCGAGCCCACTCAATGGCGTCTATTCCGGCCGACTTCGTGCCACCATGCGTGGTGACCTCGTAACCAGAGGGCGCAAACTCCTCCCGGCACCGGCGGGCATCAACGGACAGCACGATGCATTGGGTCCCGAAAACCTCGGCCATTTCGCGCAGCACTTCCGGATTCTTAATCGCTGCAGTATTTACGGAAACCTTATCTGCACCGGCGCGCAGTAGCTCCCGGACGTCGTCGACGCTGCGTACCCCGCCGCCGACTGTTAGTGGGATAAATACCTGGTCCGCAGTGCGGCGTACAACCTCTAGCATGGTTGAACGCCCTTGCTTTGAGGCAGATACATCCAAAAATGTAAGTTCGTCAGCGCCTAAGGAGTCATAACGCGCGGCCAACTCCACCGGGTCACCGGCATCGCGCAGGTTTTCAAAGTTAACGCCCTTGACCACCCGGCCTTGGTCCACGTCTAGGCAGGGGATAACACGTACGGCTACAGCCATATCGGCCGCCTCCTTTGTGAGAATGAAGTCTTAGCGGTGAAAGGAACCGCTATGACGGGACAGGATGTCCACGATAGTGGCATGGACCTGCGGGGTACCTGCGACCAAGCCACGCGACTGCGCAGTCCACGGATTTCCTTCCGGATCAGTCACTACTCCGCCGGCGGTTTGAATTTGCAGTGCACCAGCGGCGTTATCCCACGGGTGTGGGGAGAAGTTAATCGCGCCATCAAATACGCCCTGCGCAACAAAGGCATTATCCAGCCCCACTGAACCGGTCATCCGCGGGCGCAGGCCGGTTTCGCGCAGCTCGTGGAAGATCTCAGTGGGCAGATGAGAAGAGCAGCCCACGTGTCCGCGCGCTTCATCGAAGCCCATCGCGTCCTCCCCACCGCCGAAGCCAGTAGCAGGCCCGCCTACTGAGCGCAGAGGAGAGCCATCGCAAGTGACCAAACGTCGCCCCAATAATGGGAAATCAGACACCGCTACAACAGGTGCGCCCTTATGGATGAGCGCCACCAAGATGCCGGCTAAAGGGTTTCCAGCGGAGTAATTTGCGGTGCCATCAATCGGATCTACTACCCAGACGGTATCTAGCACGCTGCCGCCGGATTCTTCTCCGTACACTGGGATGCCGGTCATTTGAGTCAAAATATCCCGCAGCTGTTGCTCGATGACGAGATCTACCTCGGTGGCAAAATCTCCCTGCCCTTTAAAGCGGGCGGGCTGCGCACCGAGGCCGGAACGAAAAATGGGTTCTACTTGGTCTACGGCCGCCTCCGCGAAGGCCACCAACTCGCGGGGTTCCATCATGGCTTAGTTGTCCTCAGGGTCGAACGGGTCAATGGTTTCTTCCGCCGGCAGCGGCTCTACCTCGGCCACTGCTGTGAGAGCTTCTTCGAGGCTGAATTTCCCCTCGTAGAGGGCTTTTCCAATAATGGCGGAATCAATGCCCTCATTTTCATAGAGAGCAAGCTCGCGCAGGTCTTCCACGCTAGAGATACCACCGGAGGCGGTGATTTTAGCTTCCGTAGCCATGGCGACCTCGCGCAGCAGCTCGATATTCGGTCCGCTTAGCGTGCCGTCTTTAGATACGTCTGTCACCACAAAGCGCTGGCATCCGGCAGCATCGAGGCGCTCGAGCACCTCCCACAGGTCGCCGCCATCGGAAACCCAACCATTGCCCGCAGTGCGCCACTCGCCGCCTTCCTCGCGCACGGCGAGATCCACGGCAACCTTATCGCCATAGCGCGCAAGGATATCTTCTATCCATTCCGGCTGTTCAAGAGCAGCGGTGCCAATATTAATGCGCTGCGCGCCGGTAGCCAGTGCTTGCTCTACTGCGGCATCGTCTCGGATGCCGCCACTAAGTTCCACGTTTATGCCCAGCTCTGCGGTGATATTCGCCATCTGCTCGTGGTTGGAACCGCGGCCGAATGCCGCATCCAAGTCCACAAAATGCAGCCATTGCGCGCCGTGGGACTGCCACTTCAATGCGGCATCGCGCGGCGCACCGTAGGAGGTTTCGGTGCCTGCTTCGCCTTTGTCCAAGCGCACCGCTTGACCTTGAGAGACATCAACTGCGGGCAAGAGCGTAAAAGTCATAGTCATCATCCTACCTAGAGCGTGCGCATCCAGTTTTCCAAAAGCTGTGCGCCAGCGTCCCCGGATTTTTCCGGGTGGAATTGGGTCGCCCACAAAGCGCCATTTTCCACCGCCGCGACAAACCTATCACCCGCGTGCTCGGCCCAGCTGACCAAGGGTGGACGGGTGATTTCCGTTTCCAACTCCCAGCGGCGGACGCCATAGGAATGCACAAAATAGAACCGCTCGTCTTCGGACAAGCCTGCAAACATATCGCTGCCGACGGGAACCGCAACGGTATTCCACCCCATATGCGGCAGGACTGTAGAGTGAAGTTTTTCAACGGTGCCGGGCCACTCGCCGCAGCCGGTGGAATTGATGTTGTGCTCCACCCCGACGTCGAAAAGCACCTGCATACCTACGCAAATACCCAGCACTGGCCGCTCCCCTGCCAGGCGCTGGCCGATGACCCTTGGCCCCTGAACCTCGTTTAGCCCGCGCATACATGCGTCAAAAGCGCCAACGCCGGGGACAAGCAGACCGTCTGCGTCCACCGCTGCTTTGGGATCCGCAGTCACGGCAACTTCCGCGCCTACTCGCTCCAGCGCGCGCTGTGCCGAGCGCACATTGCCCGCGCCGTAATCCAATAATGCGACCGTCTTTGCCATGGGCTATACCTTACGCATGCGACGCAGACGCGTTCGGATATCGTTGGTTTCACTCACGCGGGTGCGCCCAAGGATAAAATCTGCCAGCGTCATTAGTACGCCAACGCCGAGGATAGCCACACCGGCGCCAAACGCCCCCGCGTAGCCGTAGCCGGCAACCAACGCACCCAAAAGGGTCGAGCCCAAGCCGGTGCCGCCATCATAGAAGATATTCCAAATGGCCGAAGCCTCCGAGACACGCTCGCGCGGTAGACGGTCAAACATCGACAACAGGGCTTCATTTTGGGCAATGCCAAAGGCCCCGCCGAATAGGAAGGCACCCAGCACAAGCCACCACACGGAGCCGTCGAGGTAGAGCGGGACGGCGATGGCGAGCACACCCACAATGGCCATGATCTGGCTGGGGATATACAACCGGCCGGGAGTGCCCACGCGGTCTGCCACCATGCCGGCGAAGTAGCGGAAAATCATGGCCGCGCCACCCACGATGGACAGCATGATGCCGGCAAGGCTGGCGCCACGCTCTGCATCTAGTTCCTGCACCGCCGGCGGCAGGAAGGACGACACGGCGCCGTAGCTCATGGAGAAAGTCGTTAACGCTAGTGCAGGCACTGCCACCAGCTTCCACGTGGGAACGCGGATTAGGTTGGGCTCGTCTTCGGTATCAGAAGCCAGCGTGACCTTTATCTTGGGAATGCGCAAGCACAAACCAAAGCCCACGAAGCCAATGATGCCGGCAGTGATATACGTCGAGGCATAACCCAGCTTTTCCGCCATGACCAAGCCCAAGGGCAAAAAGACCATTTGGCCTAGTCCCGTAAACACACCGATCATGCCGGTGGCCTTGCCCAAAAGGCGAACAGGTGCCAACTCGGCAATAAGCGCAGACTCGGAAACGGTCAGCGCGCCAAAGCCCACCCCGCGCAAAGCGGAAAAGAGTAGGACAACCCAAGCATCTGTTCCCAAAAGATGTCCGAAGGCAGGGACGCCCAAGGTAAAGGCGGAAAGTGCCATCACGCGGCGATAGCCCCAACGGCGCAAAAGCCACGGGGAAATGATCTGCGTAAGCACGGTAAAGGCCATGAAGATGCCGGTGGATGAGCCCGCCAAAGTAGCTGAGCCGCCGGAATCAATGACAGCGAGCGGCACCACCGGAAGGAGGATGGACCAAGCGCCGAAAGCAGCGGCAATGGCCATCATAGTGGCGGTATAGCCCGGGATCTTCCAAATATTAGTCTCTTGGGTTTTGCTCACTTACCAAACGCTCCTACCATCCACGAAATTGCTGCTACCACGGTAATTGCGGCCAAAAGGGAGGCTACTACTGTCATTGCCTTCGACCCCTATTGGTAGGCAGTCCATGCACCGCCTACTAACATGCCTGCCACGAGGAAAAGAACCAAGATCATAACATGCATGCTTTTTAGAGTGCTCCCTTCGTCGAAGGAATTCCAGTCCGACGGGGGTCGGGTTCCACGGCAGCGCGCAGCGCACGCGCCACGGCTTTAAACTCCGCCTCCGTAAGGTGGTGCGGATCGCGCCCATAGCGCACGTTGAGGTGCAGCGTTATCGCAGCGTGGGCAGCAAGCGTTTCAAAAAAGTGGCGGTTAATCACCGTGGCGTAGTGGCCACCAATTATGTGCCACTGCAGGTGCTCTGGCTCGCCGTTCATCACGAAATAAGCGCGGCCAGAAAAATCCACCACCGCTTCAACCAACGTTTCATCCATGGGCAGTAGCTGGGAGCCGAAACGACGAATGCCGGCCTTATCCCCCACTGCTTCCCGCAGTGCGGTACCGAGCACGATGGCGGTATCTTCCACGGTGTGGTGGGCATCGATCTCGGTATCACCCGCTGCCTGCACGGTGAGATCAAAGCTGCCGTGGGTGGCAAACGAGGTCAGCATATGATCGAAAAAGGGCAGGCCGGTGGAAATATCGCTGCGTCCCGTGCCGTCTAGGTCGATGACCACGGAAATCTGCGATTCAGAGGTAGACCGCTGGGCGCGTCCTACACGGTTGCTCATGGTTCGCTCCTTTCTCCTCCGGCCGGATTATCCGCTACTACTGTATCCGCAAGGTCCTCAGCTACTGCCAAAAAGGCCGAGTTTTCTTCCGGCAGGCCCACGGTCATGCGCAGGTGCCCGGCAATCCCGACATCCCGGATGAGTACTTCTTTATCCAAGAACTGCTGCCATACGCGCTGCTGGTCAGCAAAGCGGCCGAAGAAGAGGAAATTGGATTCACTAGGCAGGACCGTATAGCCCAGTTCCCGCAAGCGAGCTGCCACGCGCTCGCGCTCGCTGGCGATCTTTTCCACGGTGGCGAGCGTATCCGCGCTATGGCGCAACGCCACTGTCGCCGCAGCTTGGGAGAGCACAGACAGGTGATACGGAAGTCGCACTAACATGACGGCTTCTACAAAGGCCGGATCTGCCACAAAATAGCCAAGGCGGCCACCGGCGAAGTCGAAGGCCTTGGACATGGTGCGCGAGACCACCAACTTTGTGGGGTATTTATCCAGCAGCGTCACTGCGGAGGGCGAAGAGGAGAATTCGCCGTAGGCTTCATCGACGATGAGGATTCCCGGCGCGGCGTCGGCAAGCGCGGCAATATCGTCCAGACTAGTCACCCCGCCGGTGGGGTTATTCGGCGTTGTCACAAAGATGATATCCGGCTGGTGCCGCGCCACGGCCGCCAGAGCCCGGTCCATGTCTATGCGGAAATCCTCGTCCCGCGGGCACTCCACAAACTGCGTGTAGGTTCCGTCCGCAAGGATGGGGTGCATGGAATAAGACGGCGTAAAGCCGAGCACGCTGCGGCCTGGACCACCAAAGGCCTGTAGAAGCTGCTGCAAAATCTCATTCGATCCGTTCGCCGCCCATACCTGCTCATAACTAACCCCCACCCCGGTCTGTTCGGAAACGTAATGGGCCAAGGCTTTACGCAGCTCTACGGCATCGCGTTCCGGATAGCGATTGAGCGTGGAGGCAAGGCGCTGAGTCTCCGCCACCAAATCAGCAACGAGCGCTGGAGAGGGCGGATAGGGATTTTCATTGGTATTGAGTTGGTAGGCCACAGTGAGTTGCGGCGCACCATAGGCGGACTTGCCGCGCAATTCCTCGCGCAGGGGAAGATCTGTCAATTGCGTCATTTAGTTCTCCTCGAATCGGGCGCGGATTGCTTCGCCGTGGGCAGGCAGCCCCTCAGCCTTAGCAAAGGCGATGACCTGCGGGGCAATTTCTTCCAGCGCAGCTCGGTCATAGTTAATGAGGTTGACCGGCCGCATAAAGGTGTGGGTAGACAGGCCAGCCGAAAAGCGCGCCGTGCCGGAGGTGGGCAGCACGTGATTGGAACCGGCAGCGTAGTCCCCGAGTGGCACAGGGGCGAAGTCCCCCACAAAGATGGCACCAGCGTGCTTAATCCGCTCAGCTACCGTGCCGGGTTCTGCGGTGTGGATCTCCAGGTGCTCGGCAGCATAGGCATTAGCCACCGCAATCGCTGCGTCCAGGGAATCGACCACCACAATGCCGGATTGCTCGCCGCCTAAGGCCGCGGCCGCCCGCTCCGCATTAGCGGTAGCGCCGTAGCGCGCCTCCACCTCCGCGTTCACCCGCTGAGCGAGGCTTTCTGATTCCGTTATAAGCACACTCGCTGCCATCGGATCATGCTCGGCCTGGGAGATAAGGTCATAAGCCACATACACGGGGTTTGCGGTGTCATCGGCGATGATGGCAATTTCGGTCGGACCTGCTTCTGCATCTGTCCCCACTACCCCGCGCACCAAGCGCTTGGCTGCGGTAACGAAAATATTTCCCGGCCCCGTAATCATGTCTACTGGTGCAAGCTCGGCATCATCATCGCCGTAGGCCATCAGCGCAATGGCCTGGCCACCGCCTATAGCCCACACCTCATCTACGCCAAGCATCTGGCACACAGCTAGCACCGTGGGGTGCGGTAGACCGCCGAACTCCTTTTGCGGGGGCGAGGCCACCACTAAGCTTTCTGCGCCGGCCGCCTGCGCCGGCACCGCGTTCATGATCACAGACGAGGGATAGACAGCCTTGCCTCCCGGCACGTACAAACCGACGCGCTCGATGGGGCGAAAGACCTCGGTCACCGTGGCGCCCCGAGCCAGTTCGGTGGTATGTGCGGTCGGCTTTTGTTCGAGGTGGACCTTGCGGACGCGCTCAATCGAGGCCTCAATTGCTCGGCGCACCTGCGGATCTAAGCCAGCAACGGCCTTGTCCAATTCCGCTTGCGGTACCCGCAGGTGGCGCGGGCGCACGCCATCAAAAAGTTCGCTGTAGTCCAGTGCCGCCGCGGCGCCTTCTTGACGGACGCGATGAACCATTGGTGCCACTTTGTCCACTACAGCGGCGACGTCGGTGCCGCCGCGTGGCAGGACTCGCCGCAGCTGGGCAGGGCGCAGCTCTGTGCCGCGCAAATCGATGGTTCGAAGCATTTCCGGCTCCCATTATTCTTATCGGATTTCTATTATTAAACCAATATCCTAATGTCCAAATGCCAGCGAGGGGGCGGGTTTGGACGATAGACTCGGACTCAACACAGCTTTAAGGTGGTGGCAGTGATGAGCGAGAGTGATCCTTCCCTTCTGCTTGCGCATGTCCGCGCCATCGCCCGCGAACATGGCTTGTCCTGCTGGGCGCTACCCTCAGGCGAACTTTTAGTACCCCACTCAGCCGGCGGATCTACCTTCATCTTTATAGACCAACTAGAAGAACCGGTACTCCACCTACACACCAGCCCCCGCGGCGGCGTGGACCTCAGTGAGATATCCGAACTAGCGCATGTGGCCAACGAGTGGAACCACGATTGCCTCTCACCGGCGATAGTGGTTGATTTTGACCAGCCTGAGTGCGTAAGCGTATCCGGTCATAGTTATCTACCGGCGGATAACTCCCCGAGCCGGGAACAGCTCGCGGCGTTTGCCTTACCGGCACTGCGCAATGCCGAGGTCCTCATGGACTTGCTCGCCCAATCCCATCCCGGCCTCGTGCGCGAAGCCTCACCGCAGCTAGCCCCGCTTGCCGACGCCCCCTTAGAGCCCTTCACCCTCGATAGCCTGGCCGAAATCCTGCCGCTTATCGGAATCCAACGCTTCCAAAGCGACGGCGCCACGGCTATCTACGCGTGGGTCAATGATGTTCTCTTTTCCTTCGCTTTAGACAACGGCCCCAGCCTTATCATCAAGGGACATTGGGACCCCAGCTTGGAGGAAGCGGAATTTACCCGCCTATTCCTCATTTGCAATGACTGGAATCGCGCCCATCACGGCGCCGTTGCATTTTGCCACCACACCGCCGAAGGCCTGCAGGTGCGGATGGATGCCACCACCATTGCCGCCGCCGGCCTAACGCGGCCCCAACTCTTTAGCGCTATCGGCCGCGGCCTTAAACACATCCTGCACGGAATCGATGACATCGCGCAGGAAGTTACCGGCGCCTCCCCCGTAGAATGGCCCTAGGCGCGCGGCTTACCAATCATCATCGGAACTCACAAAAGCCGTGGACCAGTAGGAAAACATCGCCATAAATGGCGCCACCGCCCAAGAGATGGCCGGGGAGAATTTCGGTGCAAATTCTACGAACTCTCCTGGGTTTTCGGGCGGATGCGTGGCGGTGACCCCGCCAAATACGTAAAACGAGGCCGCGCCTGCCAAGGCGCACACGCCGACCCACAAGAGCATCGACAAGCCCCGCCCTTGCCGTCGCATATATGCACCCAAGCCCAAAAGCAGTCCGAGTAGGCCAGTTATGAGGGCAAAGGTAATGAAGGCGATGAACTGGGCGCTGCCCATCGCTTCGATGGCATAACCGCCATCGTCTACCTCGTGGCCGGCAAGCGTCGGACGGGAAAGCCCCCACAGCGCACCTGCCACGCCAAAGACCAAGAGCGCACACGCGAGTAACCCCGCACCAAAACCTAGGGTGCGGGGTAAGCGGCGCTGGGAAAGAGACAATTTAGTTGCAGAAGGTCCAGTTGCCATTCTCGCGACGGAAGCGAACCGTAGAGGTCTCATTGCCCTCAGAGTTAGACACGCTCACGGTTGCAGAAGCATCGTCACCGTTGACCACAATGTCGTTAACAGACTGCAGCTTGGTCGACTGCGGGATGGACTCCAGCTGGCTAGCGAACTTCTCCACCTCACCGTTGCCGCCGCCCTGCTGGCGCATGGTGTTGGCGTACTCAGCGAAGGACTGGTTCGGCAGGCTATCGACGTACTGCTGGTACTGGCCAAACTCCTTGGCCTGGCCTTCACGCACGGCTTGGCAGGCGTGCTGCGGCATGTAGTTGAAGTATTCCTTCACATTATCGATTTCGTGCTGGCCGCGGACCAGCTGCTCGATGGCCTGCTTGTCAGCATCATTTGCGTCCTGGCCACCTTCAATCGGCTTGATGTCCTTCGCCCCAGCGAAAGGATCCTCGCCATTATTTAGCGGGTTGGCCATCTGATCTGGGCCCTCGCCAGGGGCGCCCTCGCCGTCTTGGCCCTCTGCACCAGCAGCGCCGTCCTTGTTTTCGCCGTCCTTGTCTTTATCCTTATCCTTGTTTTTGTCCTTGTCCTTATCGGCGTCTTTGTCCTGGGACTTGTCTGCAGACTTATCCTCAGAAGACTTGGAGGCAGTGGTGGCGGCAGCCTTCTTAGAATCGTCGTTGTTGTCATCCGAACCACATGCAGCCAGCGCCAAGGGGGCAACCAGCGCTACTGCGATAAGGGACTTCTTAGCAGGGGTCAAAAAGGACAAGGGAAAACTCCTGAATCAATCTTGCGAATGTGAAGCGCCTTAAGGCAGCTTCTTTTTGTCTTCGCAATACTAACAACACCACGATGGAAATGACATTGATACTCCATTAAAGGAACCTGTGAGCTACCGCCCCGCTAGTCCTAGTCCGTACAATCACCAAGGTGCATATCAATCGCGAGAGTATTATCGACGCCGCTATTTCCTTGCTTGATACCTATGGGCTGGGCGACGTCACCATGCGCCGCGTTGCATCCTCCCTCGGCGTTGCCCCCGGCGCGCTTTACTGGCACATTGCCAATAAACAGGCGCTCATTGCGGCTTTGGCTGAGTACATTATCTCCCCCGTTTCTGGGGAGTCGCTCGAGGAGCTCAGCCTCAGCCTGCGCGATGCGCTACTTGCCCACCGCGACGGCGCTGAGGTAGTCATTGCCGGTCTCTCCCTGCCTCAGGCCCCCGCCTGGGACTACCTCTTATCCGTCTTTTGCTCTGCCGCAGCGCGTGGTGCCTATGAAGCCGACAGTACCCACCGCGCCGCCGCCCTATCGGCTATTCACCTCGTACTCGGTGCCACCTTGATGGAACAGTCCCAACGCCAGCTTGCAGAAACCACCGGCGAGGCTCCTGGCTCTAATTATCGCGACGACCTCCATCGCGGCATTCGTATTATTCACGCTGGGCTTACGCACGGCACTGGAGACTAAAAAGTGGTTATGCTCGTGAGCATGAACACTCCCGCCATGGACGCAGTCCCCACGCCCACCGAGCGCTACGGCCGCCAAATCTGGCCTGGCAAACCTACCCCACTGGGATCCACCTTTGACGGATCCGGCACCAATTTTGCCCTATTTTCTGAGGTTGCAGACAAGGTCGAGCTCTGCCTCATCGACAAAGAAGGCAGTGAAGAGCGCATAGAAATGTCAGAGGTCACCGCCCATGTGTGGCATGTCTACCTCCCCAATGTCACCCCTGGCCAGCGCTATGGCTACCGCGTTTATGGCCCCTATGAACCTGAAAACGGCCTGCGCTGCGATCCTTCCAAGCTCCTCGTAGATCCATATGCCCGCGCCTTCGACGGCGAATTCGACGGCGATGCCTCCCTATATTCCTATGACATCCACGCCGAAGAACCTGGCACCGGCCGCAACGAAGAAGATTCGCTGGGCCACACCATGCTCTCCGTGGTCATCAACCCTTTCTTTGACTGGCGCAGCGACCATCGCCCGCACATTCCAGACAACGAGAAGGTCATTTACGAAACCCACGTCAAGGGCATGACTATGACCCACCCAGACGTGCCGGAAGAACTGCGCGGTACCTACGCCGGCATGGCGCACCCCGCCATCATTGACTACTTCAAGGAGCTCGGCGTCACCACCGTCGAGCTCATGCCCGTCCACCAATTCTTGCAAGACGATCGGCTGCGCAACTTGGGCCTGCGCAACTACTGGGGCTATAACACCTTCGGCTTTTTCGCCCCGCACCATGACTACGCCTATGCCAAAAAGCCAGGCGAGGTGGTCTCCGAATTCAAGACCATGGTCCGTGCCTTCCACGAGGCAGGCATCGAGGTAATCCTCGACGTGGTTTATAACCACACCGCCGAAGGCAACCACATGGGGCCCACCATTGCCTTCCGCGGCATTGACAATGGCGCTTACTATCGCCTCGTCGAAGGCGATGAAGCCCACTACATGGACTACACCGGCACCGGCAATTCCCTCAATGTCCGCAACCCGCACTCGCTGCAACTGATTATGGATTCCCTGCGCTACTGGGTCACCGAGATGCGAGTCGACGGCTTCCGCTTCGACCTGGCGGCGACTTTGGCGCGGGAGCTTGACGACGTCGATAAGCTCGCTACCTTCTTCGACCTTGTCCAACAAGACCCCATTGTCAGCCAGGTCAAGCTCATCGCCGAGCCCTGGGACATTGGCCACGATGGCTACCAGGTAGGCAACTTCCCACCTATTTGGAGCGAATGGAACGGCAAGTACCGCGATACCGTCCGCGATTTCTGGCGCGGTGAGCCCGCTACCCTGGGTGAATTCGCCTCCCGACTGACCGGCTCTTCGGATCTTTATGCCGATAATGACCGCCGCCCCACCGCTTCTATCAACTTCATCACCGCCCACGATGGCTTTACTCTGCGCGACCTCGTGTCCTATAACGACAAGCACAACGAGGCCAATGGCGAGGACAACCGCGACGGCGAGTCCTTCAACCGCTCCTGGAACTGCGGTGAAGAAGGCCCCACCGATAACGAAGAAATTCGCAAGCTGCGCCGCCGCCAGGTGCGCAACTTCCTGACCACTCTCCTACTCTCCCAAGGCACTCCGATGCTCTCGCACGGCGATGAGTTCGGCCGCACCCAAGACGGAAATAATAACGTCTACTGCCAGGACAACGAGCTGGCATGGATGGACTGGTCCATGCTGAAAGAAGAAAAGTCCGCCGCCATGCTGGGATTTACCAAGCGCGTGCTGGCCATTCGCAACCACCACCCCGTATTCCGCCGCAAACGCTTCTTGGCCGGTGGCCCGCTAGGCGCGGATGTAAAAGAACGCGATATCGCCTGGCTGGTCCCCTCTGGTCGCCTGATGACCCAAGACGACTGGGACCACGATTTCGGCCGCGCTCTTATGGTCTACCTCAATGGCAATGCCATCACGGAGACCACCTCCCGCGGCGAACGTATCACCGATGATTCCTTCATCATGATATTCAACTCCCACGACGGCGAAATCGAGTTCACCCTGCCTACCAAGGATCTCGGCGCCACCTGGCGGCTGATGGTCGATACCGCCGATTCCGGCGGCTACCCCGCGGAGGAAACCCTCATTGAGGCAGAGGGTACGATCACGGTGCAACCGCGTTCAACGCTGATCTTGCGTCAGGTTGAGCCGCCCGTTTTTGACTCCTAGAGAAAGGCCCCTCGTGTCATTTCCCGCGCACGGCGTACTCATCGATGTCACAGCGGATAAACTCGTGCTCCACCGCACGCTGCTGGCCACCAGCCTTGGCGCCCCAGCCACGCAGGATATCCCGCTCGATTCCATCGACACTGTGCGCGTGAATGAACCGACCGCCACCGGCTTTGGCGCCCTCGACCTTGGCGCCGCCGGTTCCATCGCTTTCGCCCCGCACCAAGACCCGCAGGCCGTCGCCCGCGCCATCGCCGCCGCCCAGCGCGGCGAGGCCCCCTCCGCCACCGCCACCATCCCGGGGCTCGATTTCACCGCCGTGGATGTAGAAACGGCCAATGATAACTGGGGCTCTATCTGCCAAATCGGCGCGGTTCGCTTCCGCGATGGCCAAGAGACCGACTCCCGTTCCTGGCTGTGCACCCCTCCGCCGGGCCTAGAGCACTTTGCGGATATCAACGTCTCCATCCACGGCATAACCGCGAGCGATGTGGAAGGGGCGCCAGCTTTTGCCGACGTCGCCAAGGAGCTCTTCGACTTCCTCGGCGGCGACGTACTTGTCGCGCACAACGCCCAATTCGATTCCACCGCACTGCGCTCCGGCCTGCTTGCCGCCGGCGCCGAGGTACCCACGGTGCCGCTGGCATGCTCCCTCGCGCTAGCCCGCGACGCCTCTAAAGCCAAGGTAATTTCGGTGCGCAATCACAAGCTGCCCACCGTCGCAGCCCACCTTTCCGCTCCGGATTTTAGCCACCACGACGCCACCGAAGATGCCCGCGCAGCCGGCGAAATCATCGCCCGCTTGGCAGAGCGCTTCGGACACACCGGCAGCATCCGCGATCTATTCACCGCCCGCGAGTTCACCCTTGGCCGCCTCGAGTCCACGGCCGTCCTTCCCGTCCTGCGCGCCCACACGGCCCCGACCTCCGGCGCCGACCTCGGCGCAGGCACCGACTTCCGCGACCAAACCCGTGCGGCCGGCTCGGCAAAAAAGAAGTCCGGTGGCCCCGCCCCCTGGCAGTCTGTCGCCACGCCGGATACTATCCCCGAGCCCAATCCAGACGCTGATCCGGAAGGCGCACTTTATGGCAAGCATGTCACCCTCACCGGTGATTTCGAGCCCTATGACAAGGGGGTGCTGTGGCAGGGCATCGCCGAGCGCGGCGGCCAGGTAGCCAAAAACGTCACCAAAAAGACCACGCTGCTTATCGTGGGCGAATGGGCCAAGAAAACCTCCAAGGAAAAGCGTGCGGAGGAACTGCAGGCCAAGGGCCAAAAAATCGACATCTGGCCGGCCGATAAGCTCTTTGCCGAACTCCAACTCGACGCCGAGCCGCCCTTTTAATTTTCCCGGGAACCAAACGGCGGTTTCTCCAGTCCAATAAAGGCGACTGCACCCTACCCCACTGGAGAGCCCCGTCGTGACCGTCGCCCTGCGTTCGCCGCGTCCTACCACCGCAAACCTGCTGCCTGCCCTCTTTGCCCGTTCCTGGCTGAAAGAACAGCGGCTTTCCGACGACGGCTTTTGCGATTCCCTTGCCACCATCCAGCTCTCCCCCAGCCTGTCCATGGCGCTTGTCTTTCCAGGCAAGCGTAGCTTTCGCCGACTAAGCCACCGCGGCTTGGCAGACATGGACATTTCCACGCGCCGGGCGTGGAACCACGCCTCACATAACCTGCAACGCGCCGCCCTCGATTCGCAGGGACTGCGTTTCTGGACTCGTCCGGCTGCCTGCGAGCTCCCTTCCGCCTCCCACCTCGGGGGCCTACAGGTTCGCTCCCACGGCGCACCGATTTCCTCCTGGATCGCTCACCCAGAAACATTTACTGTGCTGGACAAGCACATGCGCCGCCTCCTGCGTTCGCACTCGCTGACCTACCTTGTCCCAGACTCCGCCACCCTCTTCGTTTTTGCCCGCCTGCCGGACACCTATGCCTGCCAGCTGGCTGCCGATGCCGTCGCGCGCGTGCCCTACCATCGCACCGTGCTCCACCCGCGCCCGCTAGTATGGTCTAACGGATTCCCGCGGGAGTTATGAAAGGAGCACCATGCCGGAAAGTAGGATGTCGCGGCTAAGCAACCAGTACCACGACTGGGCGCGCAACCACCCCACCGCTGCGGGGGACTTCCGCACCGCCATCGAGGATCTCCTCAATGACGCCGGCATCATCTTCGACCGCGTTTCTACCCGCGTCAAGACTTGGCCCTCGCTTAAGGCAAAGGCCAAAAAGCGCCGCGAGAACGGCGATTTTGTCTACCCCCAGCCGTGGCAGGAGATCCACGATGTGATGGGGGTGCGGGTCACGCTGTTTCACTCCACCGCGATTCCAGAAGCGCTGAGCGTTTTTGGTGAATCGTTTAAAGTCGAGCGTTCCGTTGATAAAGCAGCCGAGACCCGCATTTCCGGCGGCTTTGGCTACGGCTCCCACCACCTCGTGCTCACCGTGACCGAAGATAGCGCTGCCGCAATGGAAGAGCTCGCGAACTACGTAGGTTGGACCTTTGAGGTGCAGATTCGCACCGTTCTGCAGCACGCATGGGCGGAGTTTGAACACGATATCCGCTACAAGCAAGGGCCCAACCCACCCTCACCTGAAGTGGACCGCCTCTTTACCTTGGCCGCGGGGCTTATCGAGCTTGCGGACCAGCAATTCGACGAGATTGCTGCACTCAAGGCCCCAGGTACGGAAACCGATCGGGACGTCGAGCTTACCGCCGAGACCCTACCGGGCGTGCTGGCCATTATCCTGGGCAACCGTTTCCCGCTCTCGCGCTCGGAGCACTACCGATTCTTGGCGGAGTTATTGGAGCAAAACGGCGTGCGCCACTTGAGCCAGCTCGAGCAGCTGCTTGACGATACTGCCATTGCCCACGTCCACGACGCCATGCGCTACCGCTTTCGTCCCGGCCAGGTGCGGCTTATCGACGACTTGCTGCTCAACAAATTTGGCAAGCAGCATATCGAGGCCACCGCCGAATCCGGCGACCGCCCGGGCCGCAAGCGTCGGCTTACTGCGCGCCTGAAGGCCTTGCGCGCTGCCCACTAGTTTCGGCTGATTATCGGAAACCGCCGCGGAATTTCTCCATATCGCGTCGTTCCTTCTTCGTCGGTCGGCCCGCCCCGCGTGGGCGCACGGGTACCGACGGCATAAACTCCTTGGGTGGAGGCGGCGGCGCATGGTCCGTGTAGCACGTACGCGCCACGGGTGCGCCCACGCGCTTGGCCACAGTCGCTAAGACCTCAAGGTCATGCTCGTGGTGATTGCGCCACACGCGCACACGGTCGCCCGGCACCACCTGCTGGGAGGGCTTGACAGCCTCGCCATTTATCTTGACATGCCCGGCGCGCACGGCCGTCGCGGCCGCCGAACGGGTCTTAAACATGCGCACGGCCCACACCCAGGCATCAATCCGGACGGGGCGGCCGCTAGGTTGCGGTGCCGGCATCTAATACTGGTTGTGGTTCTCGTTGACGATTTTCTGGATCTTCAGCCAGTTATAGCCGCCACCGACTACGGCGACGATGGCACCCACCAACATCCAGGCCCAGAAACTTGCCGCAGATAGCACGCCCAGCACTGCTCCCACGCCGAGGCCGCCAACCACGCACACAACGGCGTTGCGGGAGTGCTTGCGCACCTGCTGCTTGCGCTGCGCAATGGGGTTATTCGGTCGCTGCTGCATACTCATGTTCAGGATCTTACCTCAACCCACGCGCTGCCAGCTTCTGCCGCCGCGAGCTGGCCCTGCGAGATCGCTGCCAGCGTTGCTTCCAGCTCTTCCAGCCCACCTGGGCGCACGGCCACGGTAAAGGTTACTGCGGCCGCGTAGGCGGTATCGGTTATCTCATAGCCGCGCCCGCGCAGATCCGCCTCCACTCGCCCGGCCGTTGCATGTGGGCACTCCACGGCATAGAGCTCCCGGCGCGCCCGGGTTACCGCACGCACCTTTTCCATGGCCTCACTCACCGCACCACCATAGGCGTGCACGAGGCCGCCGGCTCCTAACTTGATGCCACCAAAGTAGCGCACTACCACTGCGCAGACATCGAGCATGCCGGAGCCTTTGACCACATCCAGCATGGGTTTTCCGGCGGTGCCGGAGGGCTCGCCATCATCGGAGGAGCGCTCCACCGGATTCGCACCGTCGACGTGATAGATGTAAGCGGAGCAATGGTGACGGGCGTCGGGAAAGCGGGTGCGGGCGGCGTCGATAAACGCGCGGGCCTCTTCCTCATTGGTGACGCGACCGATCAAAGTAATAAATCGGGAACGCTTGATTTCAATGTCGTGTTCAACCTGGCCTACGGGGCGACGATAAGAATTTTGCATTAGGCTACGAGGAATTCATACTCGGGGGTGCCGGGCTTGAGGTACTGCACCGAAATCTTGGATTCACCCATGCGTTGCAGCAAGCCGTCGAGGTCCTCGGCGCGGCTAAGCTGCAGGCCCACTAGCGCCGCACCGGTTTCCCGGTTATTGCGCTTGAGATACTCAAAGAGTGTGATGTCATCGGTCGGACCCAAAATCTCGTGCAAAAAGTGGCGCAGCTGCCCGGGCTCCTGCGGGAAGTTCACCAGGAAGTAGTGCTTGAGGCCCCGGTGAACTAGGGAGCGCTCCATGATTTCTGCATAGCGCAGCACGTCATTATTGCCGCCTGAAATCACGCATACCACCGTCGAGCCCGGTTTCAGGTCCAGCTGATGCAGGCCCGCCACCGACAATGCACCGGCCGGCTCGGCAATGATGCCCTCATTTTGATACAGGTTGAGCAAGTCCGTGCACACCGCGCCTTCGGACACGGTGTCAAAGCTCAGGCGCTCGCGATTGGCGTCCAAAATCTCATAGGGCAGCGCGCCCAAGCGCTTTACGGCCGCGCCATCAACGAAGGGGTCGACCGCATCCAGCGTGACCGGGCCCCCGTGGTCAAATGCCGCTCTTAGCGACGCCGCCCCTTCCGGCTCCATGCCCACCACCCGAGTATCCGGTGCCATATCCGCCAGATAGGAGGTGATGCCAGAAATCAGGCCACCGCCTCCTACGGGAACGACAACGGCATCGGGCGACTTGCCCTTGGCCGAAAGCTGCGCGAGAACCTCTGCGGCTACGGTGCCCTGCCCGGTGATGGTATCGCGGGCGTCGAAGGGCTCGATGAAGGCGGCGTCGCGCTCGGCGGCGTCGGCATGCGCAGCTGCGGCTGCCTCATCGAAGTTGGAACCAACTACCACCAGTTCTACTTGGTCGCCGCCGTGAACCAGGATGCGGTCGCGCTTTTGCATTGGCGTGGGCTCTGGCACAAAAATCTTGCCGGCGATTCCCATTGTGCGGCAGGCATAAGCCACGCCCTGCGCATGATTGCCGGCCGAGGCCGTAACAATTCCCCGGTGCCGCTGCTCTTGCGGCAGATTCGACATCCCGTTTAACGCGCCACGAATCTTATAGGAGCGCACGTCCTGCAGATCCTCCCGCTTGAGGTAGACCTCGCAGCCCGTCTCGGCCGAAAGCCGGGCGCAATACTGCAGCGGAGTCGGGGCGATTTCCGAGCTAATCCGTGCCTGCGCCTGCTGGATATCGGATGCATGGATGGTCGAATCAGTCATGTCTTGACAGTCTACCCATTCGCTGGAAATTCACTGGCCTTTAGTTGCACCGTTACCTACGTAGGCAATAGTGGACATAACCACAAGAAAGGAATATCTATGCTCAAACGCATCTCTCTCTGCGTTACCTCCTCGCTCGTCCTCGCCTGCTCCCCTGCCGCGCATGCCCACGTCGTGGATAACGTGCTGGAGCATTCCGCGCCCACCGCTGCGCTGCAGCTTAACCCCATCGGTTCTCATGAATCGGGTGTGCTGGGCAAATCGGCCGCCGAAATCGTCGCTTATCACGCCGCGTCCCAGCGCATCCTCACCGTCAATGCGCGCTCCGGCGAGGTCGATATCTTAGATGGTTCCGATCCCTCCCACCCGCACAAGATCGGCGCCATCTCCGCCGGTGGTAACAGGGAGATTAACTCTGTGTCCGCGCGCCCCGTTGGCCTGGCCGCCACCGCCGTGGCAGCAGGCCTCGTCGCACCAGCTACCGCTTCTGCCACAGAAGAGCAGCCAAAGCAACTTTCGGCTGAGTGCCAGGCCGAGGTCGACAAGGCCAAGGAAGAGCACCTCAAAAAGATCAAGAGCGGCGAGCTCGGATCTTCCGCTCGCACCCCGCAGGAGCTTATGCAGGGCCTTGCCAATGGCTACGGTTCTTCCGGAATGCCCAAGGAGCCGGACTGCGTAGCCAAGGAGGCGGAGCAGCACCAGATCGAGGCACTTGAGCGTCTGCCTATTTGGGGCTCTTCCACCCCCGAAAAGTTCCTCGAGGTCATGAGCTGGGTGACCGTGGCCGCCAGCCTCGTGGCTGCGCTGCTGCAGGCCTTCAACATGGTTGCCACGGTAAACCCGGCTGTGCTGGAGCCGATGAAGAACGCCCTCAAGCAGCTGGGCGTGCGCTTCTAAACGCCACAGATTAAGCCGCTCCGAAGTTTCGGAGCGGCTTTCGGCGTTTTAGAACAGTTCGCGGGTAGCGATGTCAGCGCCTTCTACCAAAGATTGCAGCTTCGCCCACGCAATCTGGGGGTGCAGGCGACCGCCCAAACCGCAATCGGTCGACGCGATAACATTTTCAGGGCCTACTACCTCGGCGAATTGGATGATGCGATCTGCCACGAGGCGCGGATGCTCTACCGCGTTGGTGGAGTGCGAAACCACGCCTGGGTAAATCACGGTGCCTTCCGGCAGCGCGTGGTCCTGCCACACGCGCCATTCGTGCGCGTGACGCGGTGACGCGGCTTCGAAAGAGAATCCGCCGACCTCGGCCCGCAAAATTTCCTCGATGATATCTGCAAATGGGACGTCGGTTACGTGCGGGCCGTGCCAGGAGCCCCAGCAGATGTGCAGGCGCGTTTGTTCCTTGGGCAGGCCGGCGATGGAATCATTAAGGACATCGATGCGCTCACGAATGAAGCCACGGAAGTCCTCTACGGTTGGCTCCGGGTTGATTTGGTCCCAGGCCTCGGCCAGGTCGGGTGCATCGAATTGCACAGTGAGCCCGGCATCGGTGATGGCTTGGTATTCAGTGCGCATGGCACGGCCGACGTCGGCAAGCAGCTGGTGCTCATCGTCGTAGTAACGATTGTTAAGGCGCGCAGCCGAACCGGGGGAAAGGGCGGCGATGAAGCCTGGGGTGCCGGAAGGTAGGGCGTCGGCAAGCAGGCGGACATCGGCGGCGACCTCATCTTGTCCGATGTAGGTTACCGGGCCGGTAAATTCTGGGTTTGCCACCTTGGCTCGGCCGGTGAAGATGCCAGAATCCGGGTCGTTGTAGGCCTCGGAGAACAGCGCGCGGTCGCGGCGGTCAATAAACGACGTCAGCCGCGGCTCCCCCGGTTTCGAGCGCACTACCTCAGCCGATTCCCAGCGGTCGGTATCCGTCATCGTCAGCCCGCCCAGGCGGCTAAATGAGTAATTCCACCATGCGCCATAGTCCACAGCGCCCGAGGTGATATGGCCGTATTCGCCCTCGTTAATGATATCGAGGCCCAGATCAAGCTGCCGCTTGACGACGTCCGCCACCGCAGCCTCCAAAATCCCCTGGAACTCCGCGGCCGGCAGCTCCCCGCGCTTCAGGTTGGCCTCCAGGAGCTCCGGGGTGCGCGGCAGCGAGCCGACATGGGTAGTGCGAATCTTACAAACCATCAGGTTTCCTCCATCAAAATAGACTGTGCTGTCTATATTAGTGGAGGGGGTCGCCGGCCACCGAAATTAGATTCAGCCTAAGATGCCCGCGCCCATAGTGGCTTTGAGATCGCCCATGAGGTTGCCGGAGCGTTCCACGCGCAGGTGGTCGCCGAGGATCATGGTGGTGGACTCGGAGCCGTCGACAAGCTCGAGATACACGTCCGACTCGCCCTGGTTTTTGAGCAGAACCTGCTTGAGCCGGGCAATATTTTCCATGGTGCACTGGTCCGTGCGCATAGTCAGGCGCAGCGGCAGGCCCGCACCCCCGCCCGGGCCGAGGTCTGGGACGCGAATATCGGAGCAGAACAGGGAACGCCGCTCATCACGAATCTTGACGTTCACGCGTGCCAAGATGATGTTGTCCTCCACAATCTGCGGGGCGACGAGAGAGTAGACCTTGTTGAATACCAAGATTTCCACCTGCGCGCCGTTGTGGTCTTCCACCGTGACAATGGCCCATGGGGAGCCATCGCGCTTGGAGAAGCGGCGGTCCACGCCCGAGATGATGCCACCGATGATGAGCTCTTGGCCGTTGCGCACCTCATCGTTGAGGATCTTAGTCAGCGGGGTATCCGTTTGCGCGGCCAGCGCCTCTTCGAAGCCATCGAGCGGGTGGCCGGACACGTACAAGCCAAGCATCTCGCGTTCGAGGGCAAGCTCGTGTTTTCGGTCCCACTCATCTTCTGGGATATCCATGGCAAAGGCATTTGCGACCTCGTTATCTTCTCCTCCGCCGATTCCGGCGAAAAGATCGAACTGGCCCTTATCCGCGGCCTTCTTGGTGGTTTGCACCGCATCCACCGCGTCTTCATGAATGAGCATGAGACCCTTGCGCGGGTGGTTCAAGTCATCGAAGGCACCGGCCTTGATGAGCGCTTCTGTTACGCGCTTAGTGCAGGCGGTCAGCTCGATCTTGTCCAGGTAGTCACCAAACGAGGTAAACGCGCCCTTGTCGTGGCGCGACTTAATGATGGATTCCACCACTTCCGAGCCGACGTTGCGGATAGCGCCCATGCCGAAGCGGATATCCTCTCCCACCGCCTGGAAGTCTTCTTCGGATTCGTTGACGGAAGGCGGGAGCACCTTAATGCCCAGGTGGCGGCAGTCCGAAAGGTAGATGGCAGACTTGTCTTTCTTATCGCCCACCGAGGTCAACAGCGCGGCCATGTATTCCGGTGCGTAGTAGGCCTTGAGGTAGGCCGTCCAGAAAGACACCAGGCCATAGCCCGCGGCGTGGGACTTATTAAACGCGTAGGACGCGAAGGGCTCGATGGTGCCCCAAAGCGCATCCATGGCGGACTTTGAATAGCCGTTTTCTTGCATGCCGCCCCAGAACTTGTCGTACTGCTGGGCCAACACTTCGGGCTTTTTCTTACCCATCGCCTTACGGAAGCCATCTGCCTCGCCGGCCGTGTAGTTGGCGACCTTCTGCGAGATACGCATGATCTGCTCCTGGTAGACGATGAGGCCGTAGGTCTCATCCAGGATTTCCTTCAGCGGCTCTTCTAGCTCCGGGTGAATCGGGGTGATTTCCTTCCGGCCGTTCTTGCGGTCCGCATAGTCCCAGTGGGCGTTCACACCCATCGGTCCCGGGCGGTAGAGCGCAAGGGATGCCACAATATCTTTAAAGCCGGTAGGCTTCATGCGCTTGAGCAGCTCTTGCATACCACCGGAGTCGAGCTGGAAGACGCCCAGCGTATCGCCGCGCGAGAGCAGGTCATAGACCTTGGAGACTTTGGGGTCGTCGGCATGCAGCTGCTCCAGGTGGATTTCTTCGCCGCGGTTGCGCTTGATGTTTTCGATGGCATCGCCGATAACGGTGAGGTTACGCAGGCCCAAGAAGTCCATCTTCAGCAGGCCGATGGCCTCACACGCCGGGTAGTCCCAACCAGTAATGTAGGCGCCGTCGGCCGGGCGCTTCCACATGGGGATGTGGTCCATGAGGCGGACCGAGGCCATAATCACCGCACAGGCGTGCACGCCCGCCTGCCTGACGACGCCTTCCAAGCCCCTAGCCGTGTCATAAATCTTTTTCACATCCGGGTCGGATTCCACCATCTGGCGAACCTCGGTGGCCTCAGAATAGCGCTCGTGATCCGGGTCCGTGATGCCCCTAAGCGGAATATCCTTGGCCATGATCGCAGGTGGCAACGCCGCGTTGATGCGGTCGGCCATCTGGAAGCCAGGCTGGCCAAAGTGCACCTTGGCGGAGTCTTTAATGGCCTGCTTCGTCTTCACCGTGCCGAAGGTAATCACCTGCGCCACCTTGTCCTCGCCCCAGCGCTCGGCCGCGTAGGTGATCATTTCGCCGCGGCGGCGGTCATCGAAGTCGATATCGATATCGGGGGCGGACGGGCGCTCGGGATTCAAGAATCGCTCGAAGAGGAGATCATGTTCCAGGGGGTCGATATTGGTAATGGTCAGCGCGTAAGCGACAAGCGCGCCGGCCGCCGAACCACGGCCTGGCCCCACACGAATGCCCACCGAGCGCGCGTGCTTGATGAGCTCGGCCACGATAAGGAAGTAGGACGGGTATCCCTTCATCTCAATAACGGAAATCTCATACTTCGCGCGCTCGATGTACTCCTCCGGAACATCCTGACCGGGGAAGCGAGCTTGCAGGCCCTCCATAACCTCGTGGGTGAGCCAGGAAGTTGGGGTGTGGCCCTCGGGGACGTCGGCAATAGGCATGCGATCGTGGGTGTGCTCTTCCCAAATCTCGCCATAGTCTTGTACACGCTCGGCAATCCACAGCGTGTTATCGCAGCCATCTGGAATCATATCGTCCCAGGTCTCGCGCATCTGCGCGGCCGATTTAATGTAGTAGCCGGTGCCGCCGAACTTGAAGCGATCAGGGTCCATAAAGGTCTTGCCGGTCTGCACGCACAACATCGCCTCGTGCGCCGGCGCCTGGGATTCCAAAACGTAGTGGCAGTCGTTGGTCACCAGCGGCGGCAGGTCCAGCTTGCGGCCGATCTCTAATAGGCCATCGCGCGTGCGCTTTTCGATGTCCAGCCCATGGTCCATCAACTCCAAAAAGAAGTTATCTTTGCCGTAGATGTCTTGCCACATGGCCGCAGCCTCAAGCGCCTCATTGAACTGGCCTAGGCGCAGTCGGGTCTGGACATCGCCCGAAGGACAGCCGGTGGTGGCAATGATGCCGTCAGCATGCTCCGCGATGAGCTCAGCATCCATGCGCGGCCACTTGCCCAGCTGGCCCTCATAGGAGGCCAACGAGGACAGGGTAAAAAGGTTGCGCAGGCCGGTCGCGTTTTCCGCAATCATTGTCTGGTGGAGGTAGGCGCCGGAAGCGGAAACATCGTCGCGCTTTTGGTCCGGTGTGCCCCACAGCACGCGCTTTTTATTGAAGCGAGACTCCGGTGCCATATACGCCTCGATGCCGATAATGGGCTTGATACCGGCGCCGGTCATGCGGCGGTAGAAGGCATCGGAGCCGTACATATTGCCGTGGTCGGTCATGCCTACGGCCGGCATTTTCTGGCGGACCACCTCGTCTGCCAGCATATCGACCTTGGCCATGCCGTCCAGCATGGAAAACTCGGTGTGGTTGTGCAGGTGGACGAAGGAGGAGTTTTTGGCCATGCGGCTCATCATAGCGGGGCGGTCAAAATGGGCTATTATTTTGTGATGCTCTACACGCTGGCCGCCTACATCATGTGGGGATTTTTCCCCGCGTTCTTCCCTCTCTTGTTGCCGGCATCGCCTTTAGAAATCTTCGCCCACCGCGTGCTGTGGACCGCGGTGTTGGTCACGGGATTTTTGTGCCTCGCCGGCCGATGGCGCGAGTTAGTGCGCATGGACAAGCGCACGTGGGGCTGGCTCGCGGCCGCGGGAGTATTTATCACGGCCAATTGGGGCACCTACGTGGTAGCGATTAATAGCAACCACGTAGCCGATGCGGCGCTGGGGTACTTCATCAATCCCCTCGTATCAGTTGCCCTCGGCATGGTGTTTTTGAAAGAGCGGCTGCGGCCGTGGCAGGCCGGCGCGGTGGGGGTTGCGGCCATCGCGGTGCTGTATTTGACATTCTTTACCGGCCAGGCGCCCTATATTTCGCTGTTATTGGCCTTCAGCTTCGGGATTTATGGGCTGCTCAAAAAGCAGGTGCGGGTATCCTCGGCCGTCTCGGTGGCAGCGGAGGCGCTCGTGATGTCACCACTAGCGGTGGGCTACATCCTGTGGCTAGAAAGTAGCGGCCAGGGCACCTTCGCTAGCGAAGGAACCGGCCACGCGCTGCTTTTGGTGAGCGCCGGCTTAATCACCGCACTGCCGCTTCTTTGCTTTGCAGAGGGCGCGCGGACGCTACGCTTATCGACGATCGGCATGCTCCAATACCTCACCCCCATCATGCAAATGCTATGGGCGCTTTTCGTCACCCACGAGCACTTTTCGACCCACCGGTGGATCGGTTTCGGCATCATCGGCTTAGCCGTAGCAATCTACGTGGTCGACCTAGTGCGCATGGCTAGGAGCGCTTGAGTTCCTCGCGGGCAGCGCGAGCACGGCGTCGTGCGGCCTGCTCTTCCTCCGCTTTTAGTGCCCAGCGGGGCATCACTGCGATAAGGAAGATGCCATAGGCACACACGATCCCCGAAAACACCAGCGTCATCGGGGTGCCGCCGGAAACGAGGCCAATAAGCAGTGCGATGCCGGAGACCACCGCCGCAACCCAGGCGGCGATATAAGCAAACTTGTAGTTGGGCATCCACTGCGAAAAAGGCTGCTGCGAGAACATAGGTCTAGCCTACCTAGGTAGGGCTAGTGTCAACCAGATCCGGCGGGGGCTCTTCCCAGGGGTTGACCCAGCGCACGCCGCGGGCCGTGCGCTCGAAGCGGCCGTTGCGCGGCGGGCCGGTGCGATGATCGTCATTGCGGCCATTGTGATAAGCGCAGGCGGTGGTGAGGTTCTTCGCGTTCGTCCACCCGCCGCCGGCCCAGCTGAATATGTGGTGGACTTGGCACTCATCGGCAGGCTTGTGGCAGCCCTTAACCGGGCAGGTGGGGTTTTCCGCCGCAGCCATCATAAACTGCTTCCAGGTCGCCCCGCGGCGCATGCGGTACAGATTCACCGGACCTTCCACGGGATGCAGCAGGGTGACAAACCCCTCCTCTGCCAGCGCGCGCTGGGCCAATTCGGCACCGGTTATCTGCGCGCCGTTGGTCATAGTCAGCACCACATCATCACTGCCATGGGCCACGCCGACCAATTTATCTAGTGGCACCACAACATTAGTGCGCACGGTAGTGGTAGAGGCACCGGTGCGGAAGAGGGAGGCGACGTCGGCAAGCGAGCCGGCATGCTGGTGAAGTTCCGCAATGAGCGCGGAAGGACCGGTGATAGAAAGCGTCCACGGCTTTCCGGCGGCGCGGCGCCGCAGCCGCACGCCAGGCTTGTGCTCGCGTGGCGCGCGCATCCTGCGCAGCTTGGTGCGGGCACGCCTTTCCATCTCCCGCGTATCGCAGGCAAGGTGGGTGAGCTCGGCGCGCAGGGCCCAGGCGCGAGCTTGGGTGGGCGCGCGACGCGCATGCTTTTCGATGACCTCCAGCGTCGGCAGTGAATGCCTGTTAAGACGCGCCCCATCCACCGCGCGCCGTTGGCGGCGGCGAAAGCTGGTGGGGCCGAAGTAGACCTGCGCGAGCTGCGCAATAGAGTCCGCTGCGGCATCGGGCATGCCGGCGGCGGCAAGGTCGGCAGCAGAAACGGAGGCGGCCTCGGCGAGGATATCCATTGCCGAGTTCAGTGCCGCGATATAGGCCCGAATATGTTCCATGCCCCTGATGCTAAAAGCGCTGCGGGGGCACTGCGCGCTGCGGGAGCACAGAAGGCGAAATTAGCTGGGAGGGCGGATGGCGAAGCTGCCCCAGGCGGCGTCGGCAGGCGCGGGTTCGACGGCGGCAACGGAGGGGGTGGAGGCGACGTCGGCAAGCTGAGCGCCCGATCCCCACACCACAACTGCGCTAACCGCGCTGGGCCGCTGCCCATAGGAAGCATCGATGCGGTCGAAGGCGCGCTGGATGACGCCGGCACGGTCCTCACCAGCTCTCGGTTCGGGGACGTCGATGGGGGCGGTGGAGCCAATAAGGATGGCATCCATGCGCGGGGCCGCTGCAACGGCGGCCGCGGCGGCTACGGGCGGTAGTTCCTCGTCAAAGGTAACCAGGGCGTAGGCAGGCTCATTGGGAATGTCGCTGCCCGCCACGCGCGCAATATACTCCCCGCGCGATTCCCCATCGGGGCCCAGCTGGTCTCCTTGCACCTGCGAGGTAGCCTGGGTCCCCAACGCGCCGCAGAGAGCCAGCGCCGCCAGAAAAAGCACCGCGAGCACCGCCAACGCCGCTAGCCGACGCCGCCGGTAGACCTCCCTCATCCCCGCAGCACCTCCAAGGCATGGTCAAGATCGGCTGGATACGGTGCCTGAATCTCAAACCATTTGCTGGTGCCGGGGTGGGTAAAGCCGAGTTTTACCGCGTGGAGCCACTGCCGCTCGAGTCCAAGGCGCTTGGCCAGGTTCGGATCGGAGCCGTACATGGGATCGCCCACGCACGGGTGGCCGGTGGCAGACATGTGGACGCGGATTTGGTGGGTACGGCCGGTCTCTAGGTGCACCTCGATGAGGCTGGCCTCGCGGAAGGCCTCGATAAGGCTGTAGTGGGTAACGGCCGCTTTGCCGTCATCAAGCACGGCGAATTTCCAGCCCGACTTGGGGTGGCGGCCGATGGGGGCATCGATGGTGCCCTCAATGGGATCTGGTAGGCCTTGGACCACGGCGTGGTAGGTCTTTTTCACGCTGCGGTACTTAAAGGCATGCTTGAGCGCAGAGTAAGCGCGCTCCGAGGAAGCCACGACCATCACCCCAGACGTACCCACATCGAGGCGGTGCACGATTCCCTGGCGCTCAGTCGGCCCGGAAGAAGCCACCGTATAGCCGGCTGCGCGCAGCCCGCCGATGACCGTTGGCCCGTCCCACCCCACGCTCGGATGCGCGGCCACGCCCACCGGCTTATGCACGCAGATGATATCGGCATCGCTGTAGAGCACGTCCATGCCTTCCACGAGCTCTTCGCGCGGCAACAGCGGCTTTTCTGGCTCAGGTAAAAGCACGGAAACCACGTTGCCGGAGGTCAAACGCTCGGATTTGCCCAATTCTTGGGAATCGATGGTGACGCTGCCTTCGGCACATAGCTGCGCGGTGGCGCTGCGGGAGAGGCCAAGGAGCTTGGCCAGGGCGGCGTCGGCACGCATGCCTTCTAGCCCTTCGGGGATGGGGAAGCTGCGCATCTGCCTATTCATGCTCGGCCTTCCTTTCCTCCAGCACCATGGTGATAATGAAAAGCACCACTCCGCAGGTGATAGCCGCATCTGCGATATTGAACACGGCGAAAGAGCCAACCGAAATATAGTCCACCACGTGCCCGAACCAGAAGCCGGGGGCGCGGAAGATGCGGTCGGCAAAATTACCCAGCGCACCGCCAGCAATGAGCGCTAGGCCTACTGCCTGACCGGAGTGGGTAATGCGCGGGGCGGCTACGGCCACGCCGAGCACAAAGACCAATTGGATGGTAGTAAACAGCCACGTAGATCCCTCCCCGCCCATGGAAAAGGCGGCACCAGGATTAAAAAGCAGCGTAAAACGGAACCAGTCCCCAATCACCGGCAGGGGTTCGCCCTCGTTAAGGATGGAGAGCATTACCTGCTTCACGGCTTGATCCACCAGCGCCACGGCAATGACTACTGCGGCGATAAGTCCTGTCTTGCTCCTTCGTTTTTGACTCACCCGGTCTATTCTAAACGGGAGCGTCCGGTATTTTGGTAAGCGTGTTTCGAGTCAAAGTTTTTGCAGCCCTGACCACAGCCGCCGTAGCGCTTACGGCGTGTTCCTCTGAAAAGCCAGGCCCGGCGGTGGAACAACCCGTAGGCCTGACCATCGACGCCCCGCGCGTCACCGTGGATAATCCCGGAACCGGAGAGAAAAAACTCCTGGAATACCGCGATATCGACTCCACGCAGGACCTAAACTACCGCGTTACCGAGGGCTTTGCGCAGGACCTGCTCAAAAAGTCCGCAGCTGAGAAGTTTCAGGCCGCCGACGTCGATTCCACCACTACTACCCTGCCGTTATCGGCCAAGGTAGAAAAGGCCAGCGAGGACGTCGAAGACCAGCTACCAGCCAGCCGCAATGCCTTCGTCACGGCCGGAACTCCAGAATCTACCGGAGATAAAGACGTCTCCTCGGCGGAGGGATTCCAATTCGGTTGGCGTGGCCAGGACACCGGCCAGATGAATTCGCTGCGCCTAGCTGCGCCCCAGAATGCCACGGATGATGCCCGCGGCTCCGTCGAACAGGCGATTATGAAGCTGACGGCCCTACCCGTAGTTTTCCCTACCGAGGAGGTGGGCAAGGGCGCGAGCTGGTCGGTGGATTCGCGTGTGACCGGCGAGTCTACCCTGCTGCAGACCACGCGCTATACGGTCGATTCCATCGATGGCGACCGAGTGAAACTAAACGTAGAGGTAGAACAGCGGCCCTCGCTAGGCGCACTGTCCTTTGCAGGCCAGGCCCAGGGCACGGAGCTGGAGAACAAAGAGCTCAAGGTTTTAGATTCCAGCACCAAGTCCAAGGGCAGCATCACGGTGGATTTGAGCAAGCCGCTGCCCGTAGACGGTGACGTGTCTTTCGACACTAAGGTCATTTATGGTGCCGCCGGCTCGGAGCTGCGCGTGGTGCAGTCGAGCCTGACGGAGCTGAACTTTTCCTAGTTACTCGGCCGGGGCTTCTACAGGAGCCTCTGCCGGGGCCTGCTCGGCACCGGCAGCGGGGGCATCGCCTTCCGCGGGTGCACCGTCGCCCTCGGCCGGAGCCGGGGCAGGTGCGGAGGCACCGGCGCCAGTGTCCGCACACATTTCTGGAACCTGCTCTGGCGGCACCGTATTTTGAATAAGCGTGCAAGCCCAAGCCTTGGAAAGCTTCCAGGTGCCATTTTCATACACAAACTCCACCTGTTCTGCGGTCTGCTGCTGGCCGTCAGCGGTGGTGAAGTTCACGGTGGTAAGCACGGACTGCGGGTCATAGCCCGGCAGTACGGGATCCACGACCTCAAACTCGGCGCCGGACTCCGCCTTGGATTTTGCCATGGTGTCAAAGATTTCCGGCGCGGTCTCGCCGCCTTGCACGGTGGAGGTCTTTTCTTGCTCGGAGGCATTGGGGTCGGTGGCCTTGGCCAAAATTGCGTTTAGGTCAGCCGGGGACGGCAGCGCGGGGGCGGCGGAATCGCCGTCCGAGGAAGCGGATTCCTTTGCCTCGGTGTTGGCGGCGGCGGAATTGTCCTGCTCATCGTCGGAAGAGCAGGCGGCCAGGGCGGTAGCCGCGGTCAGTGCGAGGCACGCGGCACTAAACTTGCGGAATTTCAATTCTAACTCCTCACGTGTGGGTTCCAAACTCCCATCAGTTTACAGCTGCACCACCCTTTTCCGGATTGCGCCCGCCGCGTGGACGCAGATTTCTTTAACCTTAGGTACATGACCCGAATTGCTTTGATCGCCACCGGCGGCACAATAGCGTGTACCACCACAGCCGATGGTTCCCTTGTTCCCACCGTCTCCGGCGCGACCCTAGCCGCCGATATCGACGCCGAGGTAGTGGAGTTTCGGCAACTCGACTCCTCCTCTATCACTTTGGCGGACCTCGATGAGCTCATCGCGGTGGTTAACGCCCAAACGTCGCGGGAGGACATCGACGGTGTAATCATCACCCATGGCACCGACTCGATGGAAGAGACCGCGTTGGCACTGGAGATTTTCTGTAGCGGTGCAAAGCCCATCGTGCTCACGGGGGCGCAGCGTTCCTACGATCACCCCGCGGCGGACGGCCCTAGCAACCTGCGCGATGCCCGCGATCTTGCAGCCAGCGGGCGCGCCGGGGTGTTTATCTGCTTTGGCGGTGCGAGCATTCCGGCGCGCGGTGCGCGCAAGCGGCACACTAGTGACCTGCGCGGATTCGAGTCTCTGGGTATCCCTGGCACCACGCCGCGCCTAGCTCCTGCCCCGCTGGCGCCGCACCCAGTGGAGATCATCCCAGCCTATCCGGGAGCTGGCCGCCTGCTGGTTGATGCTGCCGCCAATTCCCCTGCCAGCGGCCTCATTATCGAGGCCATGGGCTCGGGCAATATGGGCGAGGACATGGGCCGCGCGCTTGCCGACGCCCTCCGCGCCGGCCTCCCCGTCGTCATTTCTACCCGCACGCCCTACGGCCCAACAGCGCTGGCCTACGGCGGCGACGGCGGTGGCGCGAGCCTTGGGAAACTGGGCGCTATTAACGCCGGGTCTTTCCGCCCGAGCCAGGCGCGAATCCTGCTGGCAGCGGCACTGGCCACTGGCACCGACCCAGCTGAGCTATTCCGACAGTAAATGCTTAGTCTTCGGTGGTGAGCCAATCCTGCCAATCAAGCGAGTCGAGCGGATCCGCCGGCGCGAGCGCGGGTTCATCGGCCGCGAATGACTTGGTACGGCCGGGCCCCGTGGCACGGGTTTCAAAGCGCACGCTCACTACCCCATGCCCGACGCCCTGAATCCAGCCGTGGCCGTATTCGGGGTGGAATACGTCTTGCGTTGCGTGCCACTGGCTATCGGTTTCTTCTTCCACCGTCACCGTCGGTGTCGGTACTGGCGGCGCAACGTCGTCGCTCACTCCGGTTTCATAGTCCGTATCTGCCGGCGCGGGCCGCACGATTTCACGGTCCAGTTCCGGGAAGAGCACGTCTTGGCGGGCGGTTTCTAACCCGGAATAGCTCACTCCCACTAGGCGAATGGGCCCGAGCTCATCGGGATAGCGGGCGAGCTTGAAGGCGGCGGCGGTGAGCACGGCGGCGTCGTCAGTCGCGTACGGCAAGGTAGTTGAGCGCGACTCGATGTGAAAGTCCGCCATGCGCAGCTTCACCGTCACGGTGCGTGCGCCACGCCCGTCCTTGAGCAGCCGGCGGTGTGCGCCCTCCGCCGCGCGGGCTATAGCTGCATCGACCTCCGGCACGGTTAGCAAATCCTTCGGGTAGGTGTGCTCGGTAGAAATCTGCTTAGAAATAGCGCGCGGCGCTACCTCTCGGTCATCAATACCGCGGGCCAGCTGCCACAGCTGCAGACCTACCACGCTGCCGATAGAAATCTCCACTTCCTTGCGCGTCATCGCCGCGAGCTGTCCAATGGTTTCCACCCCAATGGAATTCAGCTTCGCGCCGGTCACTGGGCCGACTCCCCATAGCTTGTTCACCGCAAGCGGGTGCAGCATTTCAAGCTGGCGCTCGGCCGGGATTACGAAGGTGCCATCGGGTTTCGCCTCGCCTGAGCCAATCTTGGCAAATTGCTTACCCGAACCCGCACCGATGGAGCACGGCAGCCCCGTTTCCTTACGGATGAGCGCGCGCAATTCATCCGCCCAGCGCTTGACCTCATCCGCGCTCGCGCCTTGTAGGGCGGCGGGTTCCATAAAGGCCTCATCGATGGAAAGTTGCTCGATGACTTCCACGTGTTGCGCGATGATGTCGAATACCCGGCGCGAGGCCGCCGAATAGACCACCCGGCGCGGCTGCACCACCACCGCGCGTAGCCCAACGAGCTGCTGCGCGCGGTACATCGGCATGGCCGAATGCGCACCGTACACGCGCGCCTCGTAGGAGGCGCCTGCCACCACGCCGCGTCCGCTGGTTCCGCCCACCAAAACCGGACGCCCCCGCAGCGTAGGCCGGGTCAGCTGCTCGACGGAGGCGAAAAACGCGTCCATGTCGATATGTAAAACCCAGCGTTGCATGCGGCCCAGTCTAATAGGCGTACCTCTACATGCACTCCTGGGTGTTTGCGTGCCGTTAATTAAAGCTTTAATCCCCTTCCATCTTCACGTCACCCACATGCAATATTACGGCCTTATCTTTTTCGAGGTTATTTCTTGAAGAAAGTATTTCGCTGATTATGGACTCACCCCACGTCATCTTGCGCGGCGTTAAGCGCGAATTCGCCGATAATACGGGCCTCCACGAGACCGATCTGAGCATCAACCGCGGTGAATTCGTCTCTATTCTCGGACCTTCCGGCTGCGGCAAGTCCACCCTGCTGCGTTGCATAGCCGGATTAGAAACGCCTGACGCGGGAACCATCTCCTTCGGAGAGATGGAGGTATTTGGCCCACGAACCAACGTAGCCGTCAATAAGCGCCGGCTTTCGATGGTCTTCCAGGACCTCGCACTGTGGCCACACATGACGGTGGAAAAGAACATCGAGTTTCCGCTGACCACCCCAGGCAATAAGGTGGCGGCAGGCCAACGGGCCGAGAAGGTCCGAGCCTGCATGGACATGGTGGGTATCGCTTCCAAAGCGAAGGCGCGGCCAAACCAACTTTCCGGTGGCCAACAGCAGCGCGTTGCCATCGCCCGCGCGTTGGTTTCTAATCCAGATGTCCTGCTTATGGATGAGCCGCTGTCCGCCCTCGACGCCGCGCTGCGCGTGCAAATCCGCGCAGAGCTCACCCAGCTGGCACAGGAGCTGGGGCTGACGGTCATCTACGTCACGCACGACCAAGCCGAGGCACTTGCCATGTCGGATCGCGTCGTAGTTATGACTCAGGGCCATATCGAACAATTCGCGGATCCAGTCACCCTTTACGAACAGCCGGCCACCGATTTCATCGCTGGCTTCGTAGGCACCATGAACCGCCACCCACAGCTACCCAGCGTACGTCCAGAAAATCTCACCGTCACCACTGCGGAGGAGGACACCGGCGCCTCCCCGCGCCGGGTCGAGGCGCAGGTTCTTGGCGCTCACTACATCGGTGGGCGCTACGAGTTGCGCTGCAATGTTCCCGGGGCCGAGGAGCCGTGGGTGGCATATTCACCGCGCCGCATCGCTCGCGGCGAGACCGTCCACCTCAACTATCCATCTTCTCTTTCTGCATAGGAGCCACACATGTTCACCAAAAAGTTTACTGCCGTTATCGCTACCACCGCTGCTGGAGCGCTCGCCTTGACCGGTTGCGGGTCCGTTGAGGACAGCACCGAAACCGCCACCGACGAGTCCACCTCTTCTGCTGAGAAGTGGAAAGCGCCTGAAGGTCTATCCGGCGAGGTGGATTACTACTCCGCTAACCCACAGGGTCTCACCGACGCCCTCGTGGAGGCCTTCGAAGAAAAGACCGACGTCCACGTCAATGTTTTTGCCGACACCACCGGAAAGATCACCGCCAAGCTCAAGGCAGAGGAGGCAAACCCGCAGGCTGACGTCGTCTACCTCGCCTCGTGGGCGGCAGCTAGCAAGCAGGACAAGTCCGGCGCCCTTGAAAAGTACACGCCGGAGGGAGCGGACAAGATTGAGTCAAAGTGGGCGTCGGAAAGCGGCACGTTTACCGGCCGCGATGGTTCGGCTCTAGCACTGGTAACCAACACCAACGTCGTGGACGAGGCCCCGAAAGACTGGGAGGACCTCACCGATGAGAAGTACAAAGACCAAATCATCATGCCGGACCCGCGCGAATCCGGTACCGCAGCCGACCTCATCGCGGCCATGGTGGACCAATGGGGCGAGGAGAAGACCTGGGACCTCTTTGACAAGCTCTTTGACAACGGCATGATCGTCCAAGGTGCCAATGGCCCAGCGCTCGACCAGGTCACCTCCGGTTCCCGTGGCATCGTCCTCGGCGGCGTTGACTACTCCGCATACTCCGCGCAGAAAAAGGGTGAGCCGCTCGAGGTCGCCATCCCTACTTCCGGTACCACGGTCACCCCGCGCCCAGTCATGATCCTGAAGTCCTCCGATAACAAGGAAGCCGCAGAGGCCTTCGTGGACTTCATGTTCTCCGAAGAGGCACAAGAAATCTCCGCCTCCAAGAACATGATTCCGGCCAATAAGGACATCGCTCCAAAGAATGGCCCGAAGCTGGATGAGATTAAGACCCTCAACGATGACCTCGATGGCCTGGTTTCTCAGTCCAAGGACATCAAGGAAACCTTTGCCAAGCGCTATTTGAAGTAACCAATGAGCTCCACCACCACTCCCCGACGTCGCCTTGGGATATACGGGGTCCTTCTCATCTTGCTCGCCCTCGTCGCCGCACCACTGGCTTCCGTGTTGGTCAACGCGGCCGTGGGCTACCACGATGAGCCCTCAGCCCTAGGCAACATTGTCCAACCGGGCATGCTGCACATCCTTGGCAATACCATCTTGTTGTCCGTGCTGGTCGTGGCTTTTGCCACGCTCATGGCCGCCCCGCTCGCTTTTCTACGTGCGTGGACGCGCTTTAGCTCGGCCAACTGGATCGAGATCGCCGTCATGATCCCGTTTATGACTCCGCCCTTTGCGGCGGCAATGGCGTGGATGGATTTCACCCGCCGCGGTGGTGTCGCAGAGATGCTTCTCGGCCACGGCGCTGGCAAACTCGCCCACGATGTCATTTACTCGGTGTGGGGCATGGCCTTCATCATGGCCGTGGAGCTTTTCCCTTTCTTATATCTCATCCTGCGCACCTGCCTGAATTGCATTCCAGCGTCAACGTTGGAGATGGCCCAGGTAGCCGGCGCGAGCCGCTGGCAACAGGCCGTGCGCATCATCGCCCCAAATGTTATTGGGCCATATTCCCTTGGTGCACTCATCATCTTCATCAAGGCCGCCGGCGAGTTTGGCACCCCAGTTACGCTGGGCAATGCCATCGGATACAAGGTGCTCGTCTCCTCTATTTATGAAGACGTCACCATCGACCCCCTCGACTTTTCCAGCGCCGCCGCGTCCTCTTCGGTTCTCTTTGCCATTGGCGTGGCTGCGTGGGCATTCCAACAGTGGATTTCGCGCCACGATCTCACTGGCGGCGGACGTGTAAGCCGCCCCGTGCTCATCCGCCTCAGCCCAGTCGGCTCTATCCTCGGCGCACTCATTGCCGCAGTCATCCTCTTGGCTTCGGTGGTCATTCCCTATCTTTCCATCACTTTGTCCGCGATGACCATCCTGCGCTCGGCCCCACCTACGCTCAATAACCTCACCTTCGATTACTTCTCCATCGTTGTGCAGATGCCCACCGCACAGGAAGCGCTGATTCGCTCCATCGGCTTGGGTGCCCTTGGCGCCACCGCTGCCGTAGCACTAGGTGTCCTCGTCACGGTGCTCACCCGCCGCCAAAGCTTCATAGGCGCAAAGCTGAGCGATTTCTTGGCCGTCGCCCCCGATACCGTGCCGGGCATCGTGCTGGCCATTGGCTTTATTTTGCTGTGGAACTCTCCTTGGCTGCCCTGGTCTCCCTACGGCACGATGGGCATGCTGGTCATGGCTTTTACGGTGCTCTTTTTGCCCATGACCATTCAAAATATCAAGACTTCAGCCGAGTCTATCTCCCCCACCATGTACGAGGCCGCCGCGATTTCGGGATCCTCAACTCTGCAAACTTTTGGGCGCATTACCCTGCCCTTGCTTGCTCCTGGCATCTTCGCTGGCTGGCTCCTCGCCTTCTTCGTAGGCATCCGCGAGCTGGTCATGTCCTCGCTCATTCGCCCCAGCCAGGTCAACCTCTTGGCTCCGTGGATTATGAACCAATTCGATCAAGGACACCGTGCCGAGGCCATGGCTATGACGCTCATCGGTGTCGGAACGTCCACAATTGTCTTGGTAGCTATCACGTGGTGGCAAAACCGAAAGGCCGCACATGCCCGCTAGCATTTTTGTCTTTGCCGATCTGCACCTAGGCCGCCCGGGCGCCCCCGGCTTGGACTGGGCCCTGCAGGCACTCGAGGTTGCCGCCAACAGAGGGGCCACAGCGTGCGTGTGCTTGGGCGATATCATTGACCGCAACGCTAACTCGGCCGAGTTTATGCCTCAGGCCCGCACCGTTATGGCCCATGCTGTCACTTTGTTCAGCGAAGTCCACTTCATTTCCGGCAACCACGATACCCACCACCACCTGGACTTCCCGCCCGAGGTGACAGTCCACGGCACGCAGGTGCATACCTTTCGCATAGGAAACACCACGGTCCTAACCGCAGCGGTGGCCACCGATCCGGACCCGCGCCGCCTCCAGCTTCCTCCCCGCCGCAGCAACGGCCCCGTCCTCGGCCTCCTACATTCTTCCGTCACCGGTGAGTTTTCTAAAGGCACCTGCCTACCACTTTCTGTAGACCAGCTACAGGCCTGCGAGGCCGATGCCTGGATCCTTGGGCACGTCCACACCCCGCACACGCTTGCCGACGCCCCCTTCATCGGCTGGGTCGGCATGGGCCACGGCTTACTCTTCGACCCCGATACGTGCCACGTCACACGATTGCCTAACTAGATTCGTTCCCCACAAAGTACACCTTCACGCTTGCTTGCATGCAAGCTTGTATGCAAGATGGATGCATGTCCAATGAACGAATGCAGCCCGCCGCGGAGCGCGCCTATGACTTCGTCAAAGAGAAGATCATCGACGGCTCCTTCGAGCCCTCGCAGATGCTTTCCGAGGCCTCACTCGCTACCGAGATGGGGATTAGCCGCACCCCGATGCATGAGGCCTTTTTGCGCCTAGAGGTCGAAGGCTTTCTACAGCTCTACCCCAGGCGGGGTGCGCTCATCGTGCCGATCAGCCCGCAGGAAATTCACGAGGTCTATGAAGCACGCTTGCTCGTAGATAGGCACTGCGCTGAGAAAATCTGCGCCATGCCTGATGCCGAGCGCGCGGACATTGCTGATCAGCTGGATGCGACCATCGCGGAACAAGACACGGCGTTGGATGGCGCAGACCTGCATGCCTATACGCATCTTGATGCGCGTTTCCACCAGATCATCATGGATGGCGGGGCGAATAGCCTGCTGGCGGGACTGGGACACCAGTTGCGCGAGCGCCAACAGCGTTTTACCGCCACAGCCATTGGCCGCAATGTGGCCCGTGCCCGCACCTTCGTGGACCAGCACCGCACGCTTGCCGATGCCCTCCGCACCGGCGACCTCGACGCCTACCTCTCCACATTGGACACCCACCTAACCAACTCAAGGAATCAACTATGACCGAAAAGTTTGCCCAGCACTCATGGTTTCCCGTCGCCGGCAGCATGGTTGCCGTGGCGTGGGGCGGCAATGAGTTCACCCCTCTCCTAGTTATGTACCGCGAGCAATCACACTTCTCGCAGGTCACTGTCAACGGGCTCCTAGCCGCTTATGTGCTCGGCATCGTGCCGGCGCTGCTCATCTCTGGCCCGCTTTCGGACTACATCGGGCGCCGCCCCACAATGCTGCCTGCCGCACCCCTATCACTGCTGGGTTCATTCCTACTCTCCATCGCGCCGAATGAGCCCCTCGTCATCGCCGTGGGCCGCATCATGTGTGGCTTGGCTCTAGGCATCGTCATGGCGGTCGGCTCCACGTGGGTGGCGGAGCTTATCACCCGCGCCGGCGGCGACCCCGCTGCTGGCCCGCGCCACGCTTCGATGTGCCTAACCCTAGGCTTTCTCATCGGCGCTGGCCTCGCATCGGTGCTGGCCCAATGGGGCCCGTGGCCAACCCATCTGGCCTATATCCTGCACATTCTCCTCACCGTCGCCACCGCCATCTGGTTGATGAATACCCCGGAGACTCGCCCACCACGTGGCGCCACGGTAAAAGATACCTTCCTCGACCTGAGCATCCGCGACATGCTGCGCATGCTGCACATTCCCTCCGCAGCCCACCGCCGCTTCGTGCGCATCGTCTTGCCGGTAGCACCGTGGGTCTTCGGCTGCGCTGGTGCCGCCTACGCGCTCTTGCCCCAACTTTTGTCCAAGTCTGCCAGTGAAGCACCCATTGCTTTCTCCGGCCTCATGACTGTTATCACCTTGGGCTGCGGCGTTGGCGTCCAAATGCTCGGCAAGGTCATTGACACCAGCCGGTCCGCCCGTGCTTCCGCGGTGGCAATGGGAGTTATCACCGTAGGCACCATCCTCGGTGCGGTTGCCTCTAGTACCCGTTCGCTGCCGCTCGGTATCGCCGGCGCAGCCGTCATGGGTGCAGGATATGGCCTAGCCCTTGTCGCCGGTCTATCCGAGGTCCAGCGCATCGCCCGCCCTGAAGAACTCGCTGGCCTCACCGCCGTGTACTACTCGGTGTCCTACACCGGCTTCTTTATCCCCATGGCCTTCAGCGCGCTCGCCCCGCTGCTCGGCTTTACCACCCTATTCCTCATTGGCGCCGTGCTTGCACTGTGCTGCCTAGTTAACGCGGTCCTCGGCTGGCGCGCTCACCTGCCCGGTCCAGTCCGCTAAGTCCTATCACTCGTGAAAATTGCCCAGCCACGCCGGCTGGGCAATTATTTTTAGGTGGCAGCTAGCGCGCTACTGCTTGACGACGGTAGCGCTAACCCCCTTAACCACCTCGTGCACGCCCTCGCCATCAAGCGCCTCGGTGGTCACTTGGAAGTCGGTGGCGAGTACTTCACCGGCTATATGGTCGGCGTGACGCTCAGCCCATGCCTTCTTCGCCTCCGGTACGGCAAGTACGGCCGCGATGCGATCCGAAACCTCGAATCCAGAAGCCTTGCGGGCGTCCTGGAGGCCACGGATAACGTCAGCAGCCCAGCCTTCGGCCTCGAGCTCTTCGGTCACCTCAGTATCGAGTACCACAAGGCCATCGAGCCCGTCGATACGCGCGGTCGACTTCGGGTTCGCCGCCTGGAGGCGCTCCGTGTACTCATCCGGACCAAGCACAATATCGCCGTCAACCACGACCTCATCGCCGCGGCGCTCATAATTGCCCGCCTTGAGGTTCTTGATGGCGCGCTGCACGTCCTTGCCCAAGCGCGGGCCGGCGACCTTGGCGTTGCAGACTACCTGGAAGGTGCCCACCGAATCGACATCATCGGTAAGCTCAACTTCCTTAACGTTGACCTCGTCGCGAATGATATCGGCAAAGTCCGCCAAACGCTGTGCCCCTGCAAGAGCCACCGTCAGCTTCGGCAGCGGCAACCGGTTGCGCAACTTATTGGACTTGCGCACCGACGATGCCGCCGAGGCCACCGCACGGGTCGCATCCATCGCAGACACCAGATCTGCATCGGCTGGGTAATCCGCGGCCTGCGGGAAATCCGCCAAGTGCACAGAACGCTCGCCGGTTAGCCCGCGGTAGATAACTTCCGCCACGTGCGGCAAAAGCGGCGCGACCACGCGAGTCACGGTTTCCAACACGGTGTACAAGGTATTGAAGGCCTCAGGATGGGCTTCCTCGCCCTCCCAGAATCGCTCGCGCGAGCGACGCACGTACCAGTTGGTCAAAACGTCTGCAAACAGGCGTACCTCTTCGGTTGCCGTAGAGATATCGGTATCGGCAAGCGCCGCGTCCACCTTAGCTACGACATCGTGGGTTTTGGCCAAGATATAGCGGTCCAAAACATGCGTAGAGGTGGTGTCGAACTTGGCTTCTTTTTCCGCGTAGAGCTGCAGGAAAGTATAGGCGTTCCAAATAGGCAAGATAGCCTGGCGCACGCCCTCGCGGATGCCCTGCTCGGTCACGATGAGGTTGCCACCGCGCAGGATAGGCGAAGACATCAGGAACCAGCGCATGGCATCCGAACCGTCACGGTCAAAGACTTCATTGACGTTTGGATAATTGCCCTTGGACTTGGACATCTTGAGGCCATCGTTGCCCAGCACGATGCCATGGGCTACGACCTTCTTGTATGCCGGACGATCAAACAGCGCGGTGGACAGCGCGTGCATCACATAGAACCAGCCACGCGTTTGACCGGAGTACTCCACGATGAAGTCAGACGGCGAGTGGGTTTCAAACCACTCTTTATTCTCGAAGGGGTAGTGCTTCTGCGCGAACGGCATCGAGCCGGACTCGAACCAGCAGTCCAATACGTCCGGCACGCGACGCATCATAGACTTGCCGGTTGGATCGTCCGGGTTCGGGCGCACCAACTCATCGATGTGCGGGCGGTGCAGGGACTCCGGGCGGACGCCGAAGTCACGCTCCAGCTCATCCAAGGAGCCGTAGACATCCATGCGTGGGTAATTGTCATCATCGGACATCCACACCGGGATAGGCGCACCCCAGTAGCGGGTACGCGAGATATTCCAGTCGCGCGCACCCTCGAGCCACTTGCCAAACTGACCGTCCCGAATGTGCTCCGGCAGCCACTCGATCTCATTGTGGTTGAGCTCCACCATGCGATCGCGGAACTCGGTTACCTTCACAAACCAGGCTGGCAGAGCCATGTAGATTAGCGGCTCACCCGAGCGCCACGAATGCGGGTAAGAGTGCTCGATGGTCACGTGGCGCACCACTCGCCCAGCGGCCTTCAAGTCCTTGATGATGTCCTTATTGGCATCAAAAACCAGCTGTCCCTCATACGGCGGTACCTGCGAGGTGAACTTGCCGTCCTCGTCCACTGGGATAACCAGCTCGATATCGTACTGGTTAGTGGTATTCATATCGTCTTCACCAAACGCCGGAGCCTGGTGAACCACGCCGGTGCCATCCTCGGTAGTGACATAATCAGCGACCAATACCTGGTAAGCATTGCGCAAATCCGGGAAGAAACCAAAGATCGGCTCATAGGTAAAGCCCTCGAGCTGCGCGCCGGTGAAGGTCTCCAGTACCTCGGCCTCACCTAGTTCCTTTTCCAAGGTAGCCAGCAGGTTTTCCGCCATGATGAAGGTACGACCGGAAAAATCGCCCTCGGTGGCCCTAAAGAGCACGTAAGAGACCTCTGGGTGAACCGCCAATGCCTCATTAGAAGGCAAGGTCCAGGGGGTGGTGGTCCAGGCGAGGAAGGAGGCGTCGGCAAGCGCGGGGTGCTCCGCCAGTGTCTTTTCTGCCGCGCTTCCCTCACGAGCGCCGTCCACAGGGAAGGTAACCGTCAGGGTCGGGTCCTGACGCATCTTATAGGAGTCATCCAGTCGGGTCTCCTGGTTGGACAGAGAAGTATGCTCTGCCCAAGAGTAAGGAAGGACGCGGAATCCCTTGTAGATCAGGCCTTTGTCATAAAGCTCCTTGAACGCCCACATGACCGATTCCATGTAGTTGATGTCCATGGTCTTGTAGCCGTTGTCAAAATCCACCCAGCGGGCCTGGCGGTTGACGTATTCTTCCCACTCGTCGGTGTATTCCAACACGGACTTTGCGCAGTATTCATTGAACTTTTCCAAGCCCATGTCCTCGATCTGCGCTTTATCAGTAATACCCAGCTGCTTTTCCGCTTCCAGCTCGGCGGGCAGACCGTGGGTATCCCAGCCGAAGACACGAGGCACGTAATTGCCAGCCATGGTGCGATAGCGCGGAACGATATCTTTTACATAACCGGTCAACAGGTGACCATAGTGCGGCAAGCCATTAGCAAAGGGAGGGCCATCATAGAAGATGTATTCTGGGCAATCCTTTGTCTTTTCTAGCGAAGCCTGGAAGGTATCATCCTGCTTCCAGTACTTCTGAACTTCCTCTTCCATATCCGGGAAGCGACTTGAGCCTCCGGTCATGTCAACCTTGGGGTAAATCTTTTTCGCCATTACAATCCTTCACTCATCACTCGGTGCAGGGACGCGCCTGTCAGGCTCGCGGTACCACCCTGCTTGAGCCCGAAGGCTCCGCTTCGTTTCGGTGAAGGAGTTGACGGTCCCACCCGTTCAGTTCTACTAGGCCGCACTGGCTGTTCTTCTGAATTGCTCCCCGGTGATGGCCGGATCACTGCATGTAGCACAAAGTATAGCGCCCCAGAATCTTCGTGCACAATAAGTTATCCACAGGCTAAAAATTTTCCCTTGTGGGGGCTTGCGCGGGGCAATAAATTGTGAGTCGTGAACGCGCTAGATACTTACCTCGCAGCCATGGCACCTGGGATGGACATCGTCCTTGGGTGCGCAGGCATGTCTGAGGACGACCTCTGCGCACGGGGCGCTGCCGAAAAGACTGCCCGCGAGCTGGCCTTGTTAAAGGAAGCATACTGCGGCACGACCAAGTTCACGGGGAAACGTCGCCGCGCTATCGAAGGCGCCCAGCACAATGGGCATTCCATTGTTGCCTTATCCATCATTGAAAAGTATGCGCGGAAAATGCCTACGCTTTTCGACGCCTGGGTTCTCCGCGAACAACTCTGCACCACCAAGGCCACAGCAGGGGCGCTGGAGAAGCTGGCTCAGTCCAAAGTCCCGAAGAAAAAGCGCACTGTGAAACCGGGCGTGCGCATCATCCGACGCAAAGATGCTCCGTGGACGCTTGCGATCGATGGATCGTCTTCGTTTATCGCGGATTTGCACGCAGCGGTAGAAAACCAGAATAAAAAGCCGCTAGAGGTGGTGGAAGATACCTTCTTCGGGGACGATAGCGCGCAACGGAGCACCGTAGTAACCAATGTCATCGTGCGACTGGAAGATTACGTACGCATCGTCAACGGTGACGGTGAGGAAATCACCCTGCAGATGACAAACGGGGCAACGCTTTCGGGTGCGCAATACTTGCGCCGCACGTTAAAGGAACATGGACTCATCACGCTGGTCAGCCCCTACGAAGGCGCGGTGAACCTGTATCGCACGGAGCGCTTCGCCAATGCTAAACAGCGATTGATGGCGGGTGCAGAAAATCCTGTGTGCCCGTGGCCGCGGTGCGCTAAGCCAGCCGACGAATGCCAAATTCACCATTTGGAACCCTGGCTACACGGTGGATTGACCAATATCGCAAACTTATCCACAGCCTGCGCCTACCACAATGGAGCCAACGATGACGATCCCAATGCCCCACCGCTACGCGGGCGACTTAGCCGCACGAATGGGCAGATTCGGTGGCAGCCCCCTGACTGCTAAGACAAGACCGCGAAATAAGGCGCCTCGAGCGCCTTTTTGGCGTGCTATTTTAGTTCTCGCGTAAAGCCTCGCGCAAGGAATCTTGCTCAGGGTGTTGTGCTGCCCGGGCTTTATCGCTGCGATGCTTATGCGCCCAATCCAGAATAAAGCACACCAGACCGAGGCCAGCGGCGGCGAAGACGATATACAGCGACCAGTCGGCACCCGAGATGACGAAGTTGACCAAGGCTACGAATGCCACGAGGGCGAGAACTAAGGCGGCAACAAGCACAATGGTTCCTTTCGGTTAGGTCGGGATAGGGCACCACGGTCTAAAACAACAATAGCGCCCCCGCAGCGGTGGCGGGGGCGCTAGAGAGAACGCGGTGGCTTAGTTATTGCCAGCTTCGCCGTTCGGTGCGGCGGTGCCGCGAGTAGCCAGCTCTTCCAGCTGAGACTCGAGCAAGGTCTTCAGGCGAGTGCGGTACTCGCGCTCGAAGGTACGCAGCTCGGAGATACGAGCCTCCAGTGCGGTCTGCTGCTGCTTGACCGTGTTCATAACCTCGGTGTGCTTGCGCTCAGCATCGGCCTGCAAGGAAGCAGCCTTCTCCTCAGCCTGACGGATTTGTGCCTCAGCACGGGAGGACGCATCGGACTCGGTCTGCTTTGCCTTAGCCTCGGCGTCAGACACCAGCTTCTTGGAGCGGGAATCCGCGTCCTGCAGCTGGGCATCGTACTTCTTCTGGGCGTCGGCAAGCTGCGCCTTGGAACGAGAGTCTGCGTCGGTCAGCTGCTTCTCGGCGGCGGTGCGTGCCTCCGACAGCATGGACTCGGACTCCGCACGAGCCTCGGAGGTCAGGCGGTCTGCCATCTCCTGTGCCAGACCCAGAACGCGAGCGGCCTGCATGTGGGTTTCTGGGGTAGCCAGACCATCTGCAGCCTGAGCTGCACCAGCGCCTGCAAGGCCTGCAGCTGCAACGCCGGCCTTGGAAGAACCAGCTGCGGAAGCGGACTTCTTCAGCTCATCATTTTCCTTCTTGGAAGCCTCAAGGTCCTTCTTTGCCTGTGCAGCCTCTGCACGAGCTGCCTCGGCTTCCTTCTTTGCCTGTGCTGCCTCATTGCGGGCGGCCTTCAGGTCTGCAGAAGCGGAAGCGGCGGCAGAGCCGGTCTCCTGTGCCTTGGATGCCTCCGCCTGGGCTGCCTTTACCTGCTCGCGTGCCTTCTTGGTTTCTTCCTTAGCGCGGGACAGCTCGGACTTGGAGTCCGCCAGCTTGGTTTCGTACTCGGCGCGCAGCTTGGCCTCAATCTCCTTGCGCAGTGCAGCCTCATCGGTACGAGTGGACGCTGCCGTTGCGGTACCAGCGGCACCGGCGCCAGCGCCCGCCTTGGCCTGAGAGTTGAGATCGCTGACCTGTGCCTGTAGATCTTCGTTCTCATCCTGCAGCTGGGCAAGCGCATCCTCTACGAGGTCGAGGAACTGATCCACCTCGTCTTCGTTGTAGCCGCGCTTGCCAATGGGCGGCTTGCTGAACGCGACGTTGTGAACATCAGCTGGTGACAGTGGCATGTCTTCTCTTCCCCTTCAGGTTGATACAACCCCGGAGGTTCCAGGGCCTTAGGAGCTGCGGTTCAGGTCTAACTAAACCTTCCCCACAAAGGTACATGTGGTTCATAATACGGGTTATCGCGATTTATCGTAACCAAACGACCACAATAATCGACGCCCCGCCGAGTCTCAACGTTTACCACAGGTTGCGAGGCGACGGGGGTGCTAACCGAAAAATACGATTTGCAAGATTCGTGTAAGTATCGAAAGCAAAATAAATAGCACGAGCACCGATACGTCGAGGGCCACCCCGCCCATCTGGAGCGGCGGGATCAAACGGCGTAGCGCCTTTACCGGCGGATCCGTAATTACAAACAGTGGCTCCGCTACAACCATAAACCAACGTGGCGGGTTAAACTGCCGGGAGAAGGATTGAATCATCTCAATGATGATGCGGGCGATGAGAACCCACGTATAAATCCGCACGAGCAGGATAAGAATAATTCCGAGTTGTGTCACAATAACCGAGCCTATCTAATAGACCCCCGCAGGTGCCCAATCGGCACCCCACGGGGGTCAAGAAAAACTTACCGCTTTAGCGCAGGCCAGCGGCGCGCTCGAGCTCGTGCCTAGCGATGTCCGCAGACTTCGGCACGATAGAAAAGACCTTGCGCTCGGTATCCAATCCCTTGGTGAGGTTAAGCATGCGCCCTTCCAAGCCGAAGCAGAGACCGGCAGCGAAGTCGATGAAGCGCTTTGCGGTGGCCTTGTCGGCGTCGGTAAGCTCAAAGACCACTGCGTCGCCGTCGCGGAAAGGCTCGCCCACCTTGGCAGCGTCATTGAAAGACGTCAGCGAAATAGCCACGATGGTCGGCACAAACTCTTCTTTCACCGGAGCAGGCTCATAAGACTGCGGAGCACGACGCGGGGCGTAGGCGGAGGAGGCATTTTCGGAATAACGCGGCTCCTCGCTGTAGTAGGCATCGTCTTCTTCGATGTCCACCGGGCCCAGCCCGAAGAAATCCTTCGTCTTATCAATGAATGACATTTTTGGGTCTCCCTCTGACCTAAATTTGTACAAGTCTAAACGCGCAAAATGTGTCTAGTGTGACTCATGTGATTTACGCTGTGAAATGCGCTTTTGCAATGCTTTCAACCTACTGGCCGCGGCCCCATGATACTGGTTCCGACACGCACGATATCGCTGCCCGCAGCAATTGCTTCGGCCATGTCCGCGCTCATTCCAGCAGACAATTTCAGCGGGCGCTTCAGCGCGGCAGATAGCCGGTCGACCTCATCTCGCACACCGCGAAAGACCTCGCCCGCATCGGCGTCGAGGGGCGGGACTACCATGAGGCCAGCGAAGTCGAGGTGTTCGCTTCCTTCTACTGCTTCGACGAGCTCGTCGAGCGCGTGGCGTGAAACGCCTCCGCGAGCGTCATCGCCATCGGCAGACACTTGGACAAAGACCGGCAGGTTGCTCTCGCGTTCCCCTCGTTCCTTTGCCAAGGCGACGCCCCGTTCCAAAGCCTGAGCAAGTTTGAGGGAATCAAGCGAATGAACGCTGGCCGCCCAACGAGCCACGTGATTGGCCTTTTTGGTCTGGATCTGGCCGATCATATGGAAACGCAGCTGTGGCAATTCGGCAGCTTTGGCGCGAGCTTCTTGCTCCCGGTTTTCGGCAACGTCACTAACCCCGAGTTCAGCAAGTAGGGCGATATCCGCAGCTGGATGAAACTTCGTCACCGGCAGTAGCTGCGGGGGCTTGCGGTCTGCTTGCGCCGATAGCCGTTCAATCTCAGCTCGAGTAGCGGCGAGATTTTCTCGTAGCTGTGCTTTACGGTCTGCCATTAGTTAGCCTCCAACCAGATCAGCCCGGCCTGGCGGCCGGTAGTGCCTTCGCGGCGATAGGAAAAGAAATTTTCGTCTTCAATTGTGCAGCGCGGATCGGATTCAATCGCGGTGATGCCGAGGCCCATGAGCTGGCGGATCAAACCTGCGCGAACGTCAATTCCCCAGGTTCCTTTCGACGTCCGCGTCTTCGAACCGGGCAGCCGACGTTCTACATCCTCAGCCATCTCTTTCGGCACCTCGTAGTTTTTGCCGGAGGCAGCTGGTCCCATAACCACCTGGATGCGCTCGGGCTGAGCGCCGAGTTTCTCCATTTCGCGCACGGTATTGACGATGATGCCGTTGCGGGCGCCCAAGCGGCCAGCGTGGGCGGCGGCGATGACACCAGCGGCGACGTCGACAAACAGAACCGGCGTGCAATCTGCAACAAGGACGCCCAGCCCAAGGCGGCGCTGCGTGGTGACAATCGCGTCGGTGGCTGGCACAGGTTCATCCTGTGGACCATCGATAACGGTGACTGTATTGGTGTGTAGTTGTTCCATCCACACGATATCGTCCACGCCGGTCACACGCTTTAAGCGGTCGCGGTTTGCGGCAACCGCGGCGGGGTCATCGCCGACATGGTGCCCTAGGTTAAAAGAGTCATATGGAATAGCAGACGCCCCGCCGGCACGGCTGGTAAAGACCATGCGGACGGGGCGTTTGGTGCGATGTTCCTCGTTTACTGGCATGCACACCAGCGTAGCGCTTTGCGCTTAGCGCATGAAGGAAGGCACGTCCAGATCGTCGTCGCCATCATCATCGCGGCGCTGGGACGGGCGAGACAGACGGTAGTCATCGCGACGCTCCTCGCGGGAGAAACGGTCAGAGTTGGTGAACAGACCGGTAGATTCTGGTCGGCGCTCCTCGGCAGGGTGCTCTGGGGTGTAGCGCTCCCGCTCCTGGCCGGCACGCGGCTCGTAGGAGTGGCGCGGGGAGTAGTCATCTTGTACCGGCTCGGCCACACCAGGCTGTGCCGGAGCCGGGGTGACGGGCTCTGCGGCCGCGCGCTGGCGATTATCAAAAAGGGACCCCGGCTTGCGCTGTTCCTGCTGCTTCTGCGGTTGTGCAGCGGCCTGGGTCATATTGGCCTCGGCATCAAAGCCGGTGGCAATGATGGTGATGCGGATTTCATCACCCAAGGTGTCATCGATGATAGTGCCGAAGATGAGGTTGACGTCTTCGTCAGCGCGCTCCTCCACCATGGAAGCCGCGGCATTAACCTCGTGCAGGCCTAGGTCGGAACCGCCGGCGATAGACAACAGCACGCCCTTGGCGCCTTCCATCGTCGATTCCAAAAGCGGGGAATTAATGGCCTGCTCGGCAGCGGTCATGGCGCGATTATCGCCGCGGGCAGAGCCGATGCCCATCAGGGCAGAACCGGCGTCGGACATGACGGAGCGGACGTCGGCAAAGTCGACGTTGATCATGCCAGGGATGGTGATCAGATTGGTAATACCCTGCACACCATTGTGCAGCACCTCATCGGCGGCGCGGAAAGCCTCGACAATGGAAAGCTCTTCCCCACCGAGCTGCATCAGGCGGTCGTTCGGGATAACGATAAGCGTGTCGCATACCTCACGCAGCTCTTCGATGCCGGCCATAGCCTGGCGGGTACGGCGGGCACCCTCGAACTTGAACGGACGGGTGACAACGCCCACGGTCAACGCACCCATCTTCTTCGCGATGGATGCCACAACCGGAGCGGCACCGGTGCCGGTACCGCCGCCTTCGCCAGCAGTCACGAAGACCATATCGGAACCCTGTAGGGCGTCTTCGATTTCGGACTTGTGATCTTCTGCGGAGGTCTTGCCCACCTCAGGGTTAGCGCCGGCGCCAAGGCCACGGGTGGCCTCGCGGCCGATATCCAGCTTGGTATCGGCATCAGAGAAGATGAGGGCCTGAGAGTCAGTGTTGATGGCGACGAACTGAACGCCCTTGAGGCCTTCTTCGATCATGCGGTTGACGGCGTTGACGCCGCCACCGCCGACGCCGACGACCTTGATATCCGCGAGATTGTTATTGGAAGAGATCATGTGAGTTGGTCTCACCTTTCGCTACTTTAAGTCTGCACGTGCATTAAACGAGGAATGTAATGCGGTCCGCCGAAGGCGAATCGCGTTCCTTTCCATCTTTAACGACAGCCGTGTAATTTTCACGCACATTTTGCGCGTGTCGAGACCCTCAAGTTGCACTTTAGGGTTGTTCACCTGCGGTTTTGTTAGTCACACCCGCACCATCCGCCCCACATTGGTGCCAGAGAAAAGGCCCCTGCAGCGCACGCGCTTAAGCGGCGCTGCAGGGACCACAGAAGGGTAAAAAATGCGTCCGGGGGCACCCGTCCCCTATCCGCGGGTGGTCACCAACTCAGGGTTGGAAATATTCCACTCGCGACCTTCCATCTTCAACACGGTGGCAAAGGCACGCGCCTTGTCATCATCATTGGAGTCGCTCGCGCCCCAAAAGACGCGGCGGCCATCCTTAGTGGTAAAGATGAGCGAGTATTCATCGGCCACATCAAGGGTTCCTACTTGGTTGCGCACATCATCCGATAACGCAGCGATCGCGCGCACCGCGTCTTGGGTTTGGCGGGAGCCGCTATCAACAGAACCAGTGACCTCAACCGCGCCGGCGGGAGGCTCCGCGGAGGTAAATTCCTCGCCCTTATCATCAATCAGGAAAGGCTTATTATCGCGCTTTACAAAAGCCACAGCCTTGTGTTCGTCCACATTGATAGTCAAGGTGGAGGGGAAATCGCGCGAGACAGTTACCGAATCAACCCAATCCAATCCAGCAACACCGGAGGCTGCCTTGCCTGCATCTACGCGCAGGAGGTTTTCTCCTTCGGCAACCCCGGCGGCCTCCTCTACCTGCGCAGCATCAAGCTGGTGGGTACCTTCCACCTGAAAATGGCGGACTTTTAAGATGGGCACCGTCCACACTACGACGGCAATGATCAAGGCTACGACAACGACAGCTGCACTGATCCCGGCAATGAGCTTGGTGGATACGCGCACTAGCTCGCCCGCAATTCATCGAGAATTTCTGCCGCGACCATAGTTACCGAGCCAGCACCGATGGTCAGCACAACATCGCCAGGTTCTACGAGCGAAACAACGTCGCGGGCAGCGGCAGAAAAATCTGGTTCGAAGATGACCTGCATGTCACTTGGCATTTTATCGGTAATGATGCGGGAGGTAATTCCCTCCACAGGTTGTTCGCGCGCGCCGTAGATGTCGAGGACTACGGCGGCGTCGGCAAGCGAGAGCGCTTGGGCAAACTCGGCGTCAAATTCAATGGTGCGCGAGTACAGGTGCGGCTGGAAGCAGGCGATGACACGGCCGCCGTGGCCTTCGGCCTCAACCTTTGCCCGAGCGGCGCGCAGAACTGCAGCAACCTCGGTGGGATGGTGCGCATAGTCATCAAAGACGCGCACGGGCTTGCCCTGCTTGTCGACGCTCCCCCGGTACTCAAAGCGCCGGCGCACACCGCTAAAATCAGCCAATCCCTCAGCAATGGCAGCCGGGGCGCCACCGGAAAGCACACCAGCCAACAAGGCGCCCATCGAGTTAAGCACCATGTGGTGTCCCGGGATCTGCAGCTCGTAGCGCACAGTTTCAGAGATGCCAGGAAGGTTAACCTTTACGGTGGTGTCCATCCCCTCAGCGGTGGTCTCCTCGCGTTCCAGCTCAGCAGCCAGAGACACGGTAGTGGTAAAAGACTTGTCCGCTGCGCCATAGGCCACGACGTTGATGCCGCGCTCCTGCGCACGCTCGCCTACTTGGGCGGCGTTCTCATCCTCGGCGCAGACAACAAGATAGCCGGTATCTGGGGTGACCAGGCTAGCAAAGTCATCGAAGACCTTGAAGTAAGCCTCCTCGCTGTGGAAGAAGTCGAGGTGATCGGGCTCGATAGTCGTAAGCACCGCAACATCGGGGCTGTAGCGCAGCAGGGAGGCATCGGATTCATCAGCCTCGGCGACAAAGGCCTCACCGGTGCCGCCGTGGGCGTTGGTGCCCGCGCGATTGAGCTGGCCGCCGATGGCAAAGGAAGGATCGAGACCTGCGTGTTGCATCGCACTCACGGTCATCGACGTAGTGGACGTTTTGCCGTGCGTGCCGGCTAGCAATACCTGCTTGTGGCCTTCCATCAATGCGGCAAGCAAATCGGAGCGGCGGATGACGGGGATATCGTTTTCCTGCGCGGCTACTAGCTCCGGATTGTCTTGCGGAATGGCAGCGAAGGAAGTCACCACGACGGTCGGTAGTTCACCCGATAGGCGCAGGTTTTCGGCAGCGTGCCCGATGGCGACCTTCGCGCCCATGGTGCGCAGCACCTCCACCGGGGTGGAGGCTTTTACATCGGAACCGGTAACCACGGCGCCGCGCGTGGCAAGAATTCGCGCCAGCCCCGACATGCCAGAGCCACCAATGCCGATGAGGTGGACGCGGCGGAGATCGTAGTGTGCGGGATCAGTCATTTACTTTTCCTTCCTTCCGGCGGCGGTTTCGGCCTCGGACACGCGGGCAGCGATGCGGTCTGCGATGGTATTGGCCACGTCGCCGGCGCTGGCGTGGGCGGCGGCATGCGTCATCGATGCTAGACGTTTAGGGTCATCGAGAATGCCGCGCACCTCAGAGATAAGACGCTCAGGGGTCAGCTCCGCATCGGGAATCTGGATGGCAGCGCCCGCCTCGACCACTTCACGGGAATTGAGCGCTTGTTCACCGTTACCATGCGGCAACGGCACGTAAATCGCTGGCAGCCCTGCGGCAGATACTTCGGCAACGGTCATAGCACCGGAGCGGCATACGACGAGATCGGCTACCGCAAGGGCCGAGCCCATATCCTCGATATACGGCAAAGCAGCGTAGTTCGGATGTGCTGCGGGCTCGTCATTCTTCTTGCCATAAGCATGCAGGAGCTGGAAGTCCTTGGCTAGGTCTTCCACTGCCCCAGCAACTGCGCGGTTGATGCTGGCTGCGCCTTGGGAGCCGCCGGTAATGAGGACGGTGGGAAGCTCGGCCAAGTTCCACTTGGTGCGCGCGCCTGCAGCAAGAGTCCCCTTCGGGTCCTCCGCCAAGCTCGGGCGCACGGGAATGCCCACGACCTCACCCGGCATTCCGGAGTCCGGGTGGGCGTTGAGGCCGATGCCGCCCATTTTCACGCCGAGCTTATTGGCGATTCCGGCTAAGGCATTGGTCTCCAAAACATAGAACGGGATCCCAAGGGAGCGCGCAGCAATATAGGCTGGGCCGGCCACGTAGCCGCCGGTGCCAAAAACAACGTCTGCTTCGAGGTCCTTGAGTACCTGCTTGGCCTCCCTCACCGCGCGGGAGAGGTTAAACGGTAGCTTGAAAAGCTGCGCGTTGATTTTGCGCGGAATCGGCACGGGGGTAATCAGTCTAAGGTCCACGCCTCGGGCGGGAATGATATCGCGCTCAAGGCCCTTTTCGGTACCGAGAGCAGTGATGCGAGCGCCGTGGCGCTCACGCAAAGCTTCGCCCACGGCAAGGGCGGGTTCAATGTGTCCGGCAGTGCCGCCACCTGCAATGACGACGGAAATAGGCGTGGAATTCATAGCCTAAAGGCTACCAGCGCCACCTATCGATAGCGGCGCTCGGCGCGCGGATAGCGGCGGCCGCTTCCAGTCACCGGGCGACCAAATTGCTCTTCGCGCACACGGGAGCGTGGCTCCTGCGGGCGGGCGTGACGCCCCCGCTGCTTCTTTTTCGGCTTAGACACCGGCTGCGGCTCGCCAATGAAAAAGAGGCGATCAAAAAACGGGCGGCCAAAGTTCTGCATTGCGGAAATCTGCATCGGCTCGTGGCGCGCTACATTGCACAGCACGCCCATCGAACCGATGGTGATAATCGCCGCGGTACCGCCGGCGGAGATCATGGGCAGCTGAATACCGGTCACTGGCAGCAGGCCAATGACATAGCCAATATTGACGAAGGCCTGAGTAACCACACCGATGGTCAACGAGGCGGCGAGCAAAGATTGGAACTGATTCTGTGCCCGCATCGCGGTGCGCAGGCCCACATATCCCAAAGCGGCAAAGAGCAAGATAACGAGCGCGCCGCCCCACCAGCCAAGCTCCTCACCCACGATGGCGTAAATAAAGTCATTTTTCGCCTCTGGCAGGTAGAACCACTTGGCGCGGGATTGGCCGATGCCAACGCCCCAGAAGCCGCCGTCGGCAAGCGAGAGAAAGCCCTGATAAGACTGGAAACCAGTGCCTTGAGTATCGGAGATATTGCCCAACAAGGCGTCGAAATAGGTGTGGAAGCGATTCGAGCGGAAACCGCCTTTCAAGAAAATCCCAATCAACCCCAAGACCGCGGCAACGCCAATCGTTGCGGGAACTCTCCAGTCAACGCCGGCGAAAATGAGGGTAAAGACCACCACGATGGCGAAGGACAACGCCATGCCCATGTCCCCTTGACCGACGATGAGCAAAAACATTCCTGCAGAAATAAAGGAATACATCATGAAGGGGTCAGAAAGCTTCATGGATTTGTGTTCCTTGTCAGCCAGGACGCTCGCACCAAACATGCCTACGGCAATGCGCGCGAGTTCCGAAGGCTGCAAGGAAAACGGACCGAGGTAAATCCACGACTGCGAACCCACCTCTTCACGGCCGGTGCCTACACCGGGGATAAGCACCGCAATGAGCAAAATAATAGAAAGGCCCACGATCCACGGCACGCACTTGCGCAAAGTATGTGGCGAAACCTGCAGGCCCAGCCAAAAGGCAAGGAGACCAAAAAACACCATGACGCACTGCCGTAGCGCCTGGTTCCACACCCCGCCGTCCTCCGTCAATGACGTGGCCATTGAAGAGGAAAAGACCATGAGCACACCAATGCCCACGAGTGTGAAAATGATAAAGCGCAACAGCTGATAATCCAGGCCGGCCTGCTGGCGGGCTTGCTCGCGCAGCTCACGAACGCGGTCGCCAAAGCTCTTGGAGCGCGGGCGCTGCTGGGAGGTGGCCGTCATATGTTCTCCTGATCTTCAATATCTAGCTCTAGTCGCGGGTGAGCTCCCGCGCGGCTGCGGCAAAGAAGTCACCGCGTTGAGCCATGCCGGTATACATATCCAACGATGCCGCAGCCGGTGCCAAAAGGACGGTATCCCCGGCTTCGGCGTGTTGCAGTGCAGCATCCACCGCTGCATTCATGGCCGCGGCAGGCTCGTTGTTTTCGATAACGTCTACAGGTGCATGTGGTGCGTGTTCGGCCAGTGCCTGGGCGATTTCTTGCCTATCCGCGCCGAGAACTACCGCGGCCTTGATCTGGGCGGCGTGCTTGGCGACGAGCCCGTCTACCGCCGCCCCCTTCAACTGCCCGCCGGCAATCCATACAACGGAATTGAGCCCTTTTAGTGCCGCATCCGCTGCGTGTGGGTTGGTGGCCTTGGAGTTATCGATGAAACTGATGCCGGAATGCTCATGAATCACAGCGCCACGGTGCCCGGCGACGGTATACGCTGCCAGCCCCTGCGCGATGGAGCGCGGGCTAGCGCCTGCCAAGTGCGCGACGCTCGCCGCGGCCGCAGCGTCCAAGACTCCTGCCAAGCCGGCGGGCTCGATACCTTCGGCGGAAGCGAGATCCTCCCGCTCCTGGGCGAGCCGCGAGACAAGGCGGCCGGCGCTTACGCCTACCTCACTCTCTGCAGGTTCAGCGGCGGTAAAACCGTATAGATTAGCTGTATTCTCGGCGTAGCGCACCGCCGCGGCATCGTCCTTGCCCACGACGGCGGCTTGGCCGTCGAGCACCTTGGCTTTGGCCTGCGCATAAGCGTCGAACGAGCCATGCCAATCGAGGTGGTCTTCTGCCAAGTTCAACAGCACGCCCACATCTGGGCGCAACTGGCTAGACCAGTGCAGCTGGAAAGAAGAAAGCTCGGCACAAAGGACGTCGACGCGAGGGGTGGCGGTGAGGGCGTCGAAAAGCGAAACGCCAATATTGCCCACCGCCAGTGCGCGCTTGCCGGTGCGCTCGGCATCGGCCTGCATAATCTGGGCCAACATTCCGGTGGTGGTGGTTTTGCCGTTAGTTCCGGTGACCACTAACCAGGTGCGCGGTGCCCCGAAGACGCCGGATCGGTCCAAGCGATAGGCAAGCTCCACATCGCCGATCACCTCTACCCCAGCGTTCTGAAAAGCAACCAACAAAGGCGAGTCAGGACGCCAGCCGGGCGAGGTAATCACGAGGTCAAACTCGCTTTGGGCAGCGGAGTCAACGGAAACCGTAGCTACGCCGTAGTCCTCCGCCAACGCCTCTAGAGCAGCTTCGTTGGAATCTGCCACGGTAGTGTCCACGCCGAGTCTGGTGAGCATAGCGACGCAACCGCGCCCGGATACTCCCGCCCCAGCCACGAGCACGCGACCGCGCAAGGAGGATGGCAACTCGGTCATCTGTTTTCCTCTTTCCTCGATAAAGCTAGAAGGCGTGAGTCTTAAGAACTAAAACCGACCGCGGACAGCCAGTCACCATAAAAGATGCATACGCCGGCAATGGCGGCCATGGCGCTGAGCAACCAAAAGCGAGTGACCACGGCGGTCTCTGCCCAGCCACCGTTTTCAAAGTGGTGGTGGATGGGCGCCATGCGGAAAAAGCGCTTTCCGGTGCTGCGGAAGACGATGATCTGGATAACCACGGAGACCGTCTCAATAACGAAGATGGCGCCGATGATGATCATGAGCAGCTCGGTACGGGTGGTCACGGACAGGCCAGCGACGAGACCACCGAGTGCTAGTGAGCCGGTATCGCCCATAAAGATTTTCGCCGGTGCGGCATTCCACCACAAAAAGCCCAAGCAACCGCCCAGGCCAGCTGCAGCCAGCACGGCGAGGTCGAGTGGATCACGGACCTCATAGCACCCCGCCGCAGGCGACACCGCGCAAGAATTGCGGAACTGCCAGAAGGAAATGAGCGCGTAGGCTCCCATGACCATCGCAGTGGTGCCGGCGGCCAAACCGTCGAGGCCATCGGTGAGGTTTACGGCATTCGACCACGCCGCGATGAGTAGATAGAGAAAGACCAAGAAAACGATGGTGCCGATAATGGCGCCGCCCACGGCGATATCGAAGGTGTCAAAATCGCGGACGAAGGACAGGTTTGTAGACGCCGGGGTCAAGCCGTGTGCATCTGGGAACTGCAGTGCCAAGATGCCGAAGATAAGCGCGACGGCTAGTTGACCTACCAGCTTAGCGGTCTTATTGAGGCCGAGGTTACGCTTTTTAAACAGCTTGATGAAGTCATCGGCAAAGCCCAGTCCGCCCAAGCCCATGGTGAGGAAGTAGACCAAGAGACCGGAGGGGCTAAAGCCACCGTTGCCCGTCACGCGGGCGTAAATGCCCACCACAAGGTAGGCCACAGTGATGGCGAGCAAAATCGCCAGTCCGCCCATGGTTGGGGTGCCGCGCTTGCGTAGGTGCAGCTGTGGCCCATCCTCGCGGATTTCCTGCCCCTTGCCTACGCCGGAAAAGTAGCGGACCAACATGGGAGTGGTAAAAATCGCGACGAGGAAGCTGAGGATGCCCGCGATAATGATCTGAGTCATTGCTAGAGGTCTTTCTCCTTGTACTGAGGACTAACGGCGATTGAGCTTTTCTGCCACGCGCCACAGGCGCTGGGCATTCGATGATTTGATGAGGACAACGTCTTTGGCCTCGCGCTCCGCCCAGTCTTCGATGCCGGCAGGCGCTACCCTAATGATGTCTTCGACCGCCGCCGCAGCGGTGTCAACATCTGGGCTGATAGTAGTATTTATACCCTGCGCCCGTGCGGCCTCGACCATCGCCCTCATATTCTCGTTATCTCCCACGGCCACGAGGTAGCCAACGTGGTATTTGGAAAGGACCTCGCCCAATGTGCGGTGGGCAGCCACCGCTTCGCCGCCGAGTTCTCCCATCTCACCGAGCACGGCGATGGCACGGGCATCCGGACGAGCGGCTGAGGTATAGGCCAGCGCGGCAATCGCCGCGTGCATGGAATCGGGATTGGCATTATAGGAGTCATCGATGGTGGTGACTCCATCGCGGCGGGTTCGCACGTCCATGCGGTGTTCGGAGGCATTTTGGTGCCCCGATAGCGCGCTGGCTACCACCTGCGGGTCCATGCCTGATTCAATGGCTGCGGCCGCCGCTGCCAAAGCATTAGATACTTGGTGCCGGCCAAAGACCTGCAGTTTTACTGGAAGCGGGTCTGTGCCCGGCGCATGCAGCACGAACGAGGGGCGGGCCACATCATCGAGCTGGATATCGCTGGCGTAGTACTGGGCGTCGGCAGCCGGCGGCTTATTTGCCGAGTAGTAAACGACCTTTGCTGAGGTGCGTGGCGCCATGCCGGCGACGAAGGGATCATCGGCATTGAGCACAGCGACCCCGCCCTCAGCGGCCGAGGGCAAGGCCTCCACAAGCTCGCCTTTGGCTTGGGCGATGTTTTCACGCGAGCCAAACTCGCCTAGGTGAGCGGTGCCGACGTTGAGCACTACGCCCACGGTGGGTGCGGTAATGGTTGTCAGATGGCGGATATGGCCAATTCCGCGGGCAGACATTTCGGCAACAAGGAAGCGAGTGTGCTCATCACAGCGCAAAGCGGTATAGGGCAGGCCGACCTCGTTATTAAAGGAACCAGGAGGGGCAACGGTATCGCCCTCTGCGCGGAAAATAGTGGCCAGCAGGTCCTTGGTGGAGGTCTTTCCGGCTGAGCCGGTCACACCGACGATCTCTAGGCCCTGCTCCGCGGTCAGGCGGCGGGTGACTTCCCTGGCAATATCGGACAGCGCCTGGACAACCGCAGCGGCAGAGCCGTCCTCGTCGTGAGCATAGATATCCGCGTTCGCAGCATCACCGGTAACGCGGCCTTGAGGCTTGACGACGACCGCCGGAACGCCGACCGGCCGCGCGGCAAGCACCGCTACAGCGCCCTGCTCAACGGCCTTTTCCGCATAGTCGTGGCCATCCACTCGGGCGCCGGGCAGGGCAAGAAACAACCCACCTTTGGTTACCTTCCGGGAATCGAATTCGATGAACCCGGTAACGCGCTGGTCTGGGTCAGAAACGCAATCGAGGCTGCCCCCGGTGATTTCGGCAATATCGGCAATAGAAAGTGGAATCATGACTACTCCTTCGCATCCCTAAGGGTATCGCGCTGTAGGGTTCCGGCCAGTTTCTTCTCGATGGCGCGTGCCATTTCTTCGCGGTCATCAAAGTGCAAGGTTTTCCCGTTAACAAGTTGGCCCACCTCGTGGCCCTTGCCGACGACGATGACGGCATCGCCTGGCTCGGCCCAGTCAACGACTTCATCGATGGCACGGGCACGAGAACCTACCTCACGAATATCGCCCTGGGGCGCGGCTTCGCGTGCACCGTCCACCACCGCAGCACGAATAGTGGCAGGGTCCTCAGAGCGTGGGTTGTCATCGGTGACCACAGTGAGGTCAGCGCGGGTGGCCGCGGCAGCGCCCATGATGGGGCGTTTTGAGCTATCACGGTCTCCGCCGGCGCCGACGACGATGCCGACGCGCCCCTTGGTTCCTTCTAGTTGGCCGCGCAGAGTATCAAGCACCGCGGCGATAGCTGCCGGCTTATGGGCATAGTCCACCACGGCCACAAAGTCTTGGCCGCGGTCGATGCGCTCCATACGGCCGGGAACAGCGACCTTTTCCACGCCCGAGAGGAACTCCGCCGGCTCCTCTCCTACCGCTACGGCCATGCCCAGCGCCAAACAGGCATTGGCGATATTGAACTCGCCAGGCAGTGGCAACCGGAAGGAGAAATCGGCACCGTCATAGTTCAAGGCGACCTCTTGGGCGCCGGTAGCCTCGGTGGCGGTTTGGTGCGCAGAAATCGTGGCCGCAGCCCCCTGAGTGGCCACCGTGGTTACGGGGTGGCCAGCGCTCTCGGCGACGCCGCGCATGCGCCCGCCCCACTCATCATCGAGGCAGATTACAGCCTGCTCGGCCGCCTGTTCCCCAGCAAAGAGCTTGGCCTTAGCTTCAAAGTAGTCCTCCATGGTGGGGTGAAAATCCAGGTGATCCTGGCTTAAATTCGTAAACCCGCCCACGGCAAACCGGGTTCCGCGCACGCGTCCCAACTCCAGTGCATGCGAAGATACCTCCATCACCACGTGGGTGACGCCCTCGCTTTTCATGCGCGCGAATAGCTCTTGCAAGGTAGGTGCCTCGGGAGTAGTAAGCGAGGTAGGAACCGGGGTGCGGTTAATACGAGTACCGGTGGTACCGATAAGCCCCACGGAATGCCCAGCATGGAGCAGACCAGCTTCAAGCAGGTAGCTCGTGGTGGTCTTGCCGGAGGTACCGGTGACGCCAATGACCGTCAGTTCCCGGGTGGGGTGGCCATAAATTTCAGCGGAAATCGGACCGAGCACGGCACGAATATCGTCCACCACCACAATGGGGCGGGTTTCTTGGGCCCGGCTGAGCAGGTCGAGTCCGGCGGCGTCGGTAAGCACAGCCGCAGCCTTAGTATCGCGGGCGAACTGCGCGCCGTGTGCACGTGTGCCCGGCAGGGCGGCAAAAAGCGCGCCCTCAGGCAGACGGGAAGAATCCAGCCCGCACGCGGAGACCTCCACGGAGGCATCACCAATGACGCGCCCGCCAGAAAGCTGGGCGAGAGTATCCAATGAAACGGTCATACTAAGCTCCTATTGTGCCCGCAGGGTCAGCCGCGGTGCTGGTTTCGAAGTCGGAATATTGTCACGGTTGAGCAGCCAGGAGGCGATGTCTCGGAAAATCGGCGCTGCCGATTGGCCGCCGCCTCCATTGTCCTCCACACCGGATTTGGGTTCATCCAACATGACGGCAACGACGAAGCGCGGATCATCGGCCGGTGCGATACCGGCAAAGGTGATCCAATAGGCGGAGTTCGAATAGGCCCCGGTATTCGGATCGACCTTTTGAGCTGTACCAGTCTTGCCGGAGAGCTGATAACCCTTGAGTTGCGCATTACCGGCCGTGCCATTTTGCAGGCCAGCGTCATCGTCTTGGAAGACGGCCCGGAACATATCCACCGTTGTCTTGGCGGTTTCAGGGCTTATCACCTGGGTCTTTTTTGGCTCCTCCAGCTTTTCTTCCTTGCCGTCTGGCCCCTTCACAGAGTCAATGATGCGCGGCTCGATGCGCTCGCCGCCATTTGCCAATGTTTGGTACACGCTCGCCATCTGCAAGGTGGTCCAGGACTGGCCCTGACCAATGGGCAGGTTGGCGAAGGTGCCGCCGGACCATTGCTCCAGGTCCGGCACGCTACCGGCAGATTCATTCGGTAGTTCTACGCCGGTGGTATTACCCAAACCAAACTTTTCCAAGTACTTCGCGTATTTTTCTTGGCCCAATTTATCGGCAAGCATCAAGGTGCCCACATTGGAGGATTTACCAAAGATGCCGGTCGTTGTATAGGGCTCGGTGCCGTGCTGCCACGCATCGTTAACGGTCACACCCGCCATATCGATGGATCCCGGAACCTGGTGCACCTCGTCCGGGGTGGTCACTCCCTCTTGCAATGCGGCAGCGGCGGTAACCACCTTGGCTACAGAGCCTGGCTCATAAGGGTGCGAGACGCTGTGGTTTTCAAAGTCTTTGCCCTCATCGAGCTGATCCTCAATATTCTTGTTGGGATCTACGGTATCGGTATTGGCCATGGCGAGGACTTGGCCGGTCGCAGCATCAAGGACCACAGCCTCCGCGCCAGAAGCCTTGGAATTGGCCTTGGCCTTCTCCAGCTTTTGCTGCACATAAGTCTGCAGATCCAAATCGAGGGTGAGGGTGACATCGCGGCCATCAACGGTATCAACGACATCACGGAGCGTGCCCGGAATAACCTGGCCATCCGCGGATACGTCCTCGGTTGACTGGCCGTCAATGCCGGTTAGTTCCGTATCGCGCGCGGCCTCGAAGCCAAATTGGCCATGGCCATCCATGGATACCTTGCCCACGACATTCTCCCCAATAGCGCCATTGGGGTACTGGCGAATGTCTTGCCGGTCCGCTGCTACTCCGTGGTACTTATTGGAAATCTCTACGGCTACATCCGGATCGACATTGCGCACCAATACCTCGTATTGGGTATCGGCCTTGAGCTTATTAAGAATGTCTTCCTTTTCCACCTTGGAGGTCGAAGCTCCCGAATCCTCAATCATCTTCGGGATTCCCTCCGCCATGTCTTTGAGGGTCTCCTCCATTTTCTGGTTGAGGAAGCTATCGAGCTTCTTATCGTCCATGCCCTCAGTCGAGCCGTCATTCTGGGCCTCGATTTCGGCCTTGTCTTTTAGCTCATCGCGCAGACGAGTAGGTGAGACGGTCAAGGACCGAGACTTCATCGTATAAGCCAAGCGCTGGCCGTCGCGGTCTAAAATCTCTCCCCTACGGGCCGGCTCAATATAGACGCGCTCGCGCTGAGTTACGGCCTTGGCGGAAAGGTCCGGACCCCATACGAGCTGCACCCAGGCTAGTCGGCCGACAAGGACAACCATAGCCACGAGCACCACGGAGACGATAATGCGCAGACGCTTGCGCATCAGCTTCTTTTGCGGCACCGCGGAGCTGGTGGTGCGGCGCGGGCGGCGCCTAGCCCTACTTGGCGTAGTCACAGTCCAATGTCACCTTCCCTATTTCCGCCACAATTTCTTGCGTGTATTGATTGTGCCCTACAAAAGTCAGAATGCCCGCGCCACCACGCGCGAGCATCATCATTTTCACCGAATATTCTTTCCTAGCTACTCCGACTACTCGGCGCGGCTGGCGTACGGCGCACGTGCGGGAAGGTTGGGGCGCGCGTCATCCTGCGCGGCGCCGGTATTCCCGGCATCACCGCCGCGGGTGGTGCGCTGTTGGCCTTGCGGCACGGCGTTTAAGGAATCCGAGAGGCCTTCAGTATCCTTCGGGTCGCTGGAAGCTTGGCTGGGGCGGATAGGTTCTCCGTTTACGTCAATAAGCTTTTCCGTATCCGGGGTGCCTTCGCGCTTATCGACGATCTTTCCATCGCCGCCGACTTCCGCAATACCTGGCTGCTTAGGAATGGCCATGCCCATTTCATCCGCACGGCGCGCGATGTCTGCAGAAGAGCTGAGATTTTCTGCATCACGGTTGAGGGTTTCAATCTGGTTATCCAGTTGGGAATCCTGAACGGTGAGCTGTTGGATGGCAAAGGTTTGCTTGGTAGACAAACCGGACAGCCACATTGCCACAGCTACGCCGACGATGAGAAGCGTAAGCGCGATGACAGACAGGCGGGCAAACAGCCCGCTCTTCTTAGTCTGCGGCTGCAGCTGCCGGCCGCGGAAGCTAACAACCTGCTTCGATCCCAGGCGGTTCGTGCTGCGGCTGCGGTGCGGAACCCGGGTGCGGCTCGGGGCACGCTTCGTGCTGGGACGCTCACGCAGCGCCGTCGGGGCTCCGGTATCGATTCCGGTGGTGAAGTCTCGGCTGGCGCCCATGGTGCGAGTGGCCTCTCTGTCGCGGCTGTCAGTCTTTAGGTGGTTTCGACGTGGGATTGTGCTCATGGCCTGCCTCCCGGCGGTAGAAATTCTGGCATTCCCTCGAGCCTTTCGATGGCACGAACACGCACCGACGCGGCCCGGGAATTTTCTGCAATCTCCTCTTCGGAGGCCTTTTCCGCGCCTCGCGTCACGATTGTGAATTTCGGCGCGGTGCCAGGAAGGTCCATTGGCAGTCCGGCCGGAGTTGTGGACGTGGTCAATTCTTTAAAGGCCGCCTTCACGATGCGGTCTTCCAAGGACTGGTAACTCATAAATACGGCACGGCCTCCTACCGATAGTGCTTGGGTAGTAACCGGCAGCACATTTTCGATAGCCTCCAACTCGCGGTTGACCTCGACGCGCAAGGCTTGAAAGGTGCGCTTCGCGGGGTGTCCCCCTGTACGCCGGGTCGCGGCCGGAATGGCGTCGTAAAGCAGCTCAACTAAGCGCGCGGAGTTAGTGAAAGGCTCCTTACCGCGCTCCTTCAGTACAGCCGAGGCAATTTTCCCGGCAAAACGCTCATCGCCATAGGTCTTGAGGATCCGAGCCAAATCACCGTGCGAATAGGTGTTGAGCACATCCGCCGCAGTAATCCCCTGCGAGGGATCCATACGCATATCCAGCGGTGCATCCGTCTTGTACGCGAATCCGCGATCCGCCTGATCGAGCTGCATCGAAGAAACGCCAAGGTCAAAGAGGGCTCCCGCAAGGCCAACGCTGCGGGCCAGATCAAAGTTATAGCCCTCGCCTTCCGCAATGGCACTGCCCAACTCATCAAAGCGAGCGTTGACGCCAATGAAGCGATCGCCATAAGGAGCTAGACGTTCGGTTGCGTTGCGCAGCGCCTGCTGATCGCGGTCTACGCCAATCACTCGGACATTGGGGAAAGCTTCTAGAAAATAGCGGGTGTGGCCGCCGGCGCCCAAGGTGGCGTCAACAAGCACGGCATTATCCCCCGCCGTTTCTACTTGGGGGCGCAGGAGATCGGCCATGCGCTCGCGCATGACAGGCACATGGCCGTGATTATCAGCCACGTCATAATTTAGGTTTTCAATAGCCATGTCTCCCCGCAACCCCCTTTCTTCGAATCCCGGACTTCCAGTGGTGGAAAGCATGCGAGTGCGTATAGGGCCCTGTCCGAGGCAGGTTTCTGATATCGGGGAAGTACACCAGAATCATCCGCCTCGGACAGAGTCCTTACACGCACTCTTGTGCAGGCTTAGAGCAAGCCCGCCAGTACGTCATCGGCATCTGCGGCCGAATAAGCATCTTCAGTTTGCGACTGGTACTCGGCCCACGCGGCCGCGTCCCAAATTTCGAGAAAGTCCACAGAGCCAACCACAACGCATTCCTTGGACAGGTTCGCGTACTCCCGATGCCCCGCGGACAACGTGATTCGACCATGCCCGTCCGGTCGCTGTTCGTCCGCACTTGCTGCCAAGTTGCGAATGAAAGCGCGTGCTTCTGGGTTGGTTCGAGAAACCGCCGCTGCCTTCCGTGCTCGTGCCGCAAACTCCTCCCGTGGGTACACGGCCAACGAGTGGTCCTGCCCCTTGGTGACCATAAGGCCACCCGCGAGTTCATCGCGAAACTTTGCCGGAAGCGTAAGACGTCCTTTGTCATCGAGCTTCGGAGTGTAGGTTCCGAGAAACATCCCGGCATCCACCTTCCTTACTCGAAAACTCCGGATTCTCTCACTTCAGAATCGAGACGTTGAAGCCCCTCTTTCCTCCGCTGCGCCCCACTCTACCCCACTTTCCCCCACCTAACCCACTTATTGCCGCGTGTCTTTCAGTTAGTCCACAATTTCCCGCAGCTAGATAGCGGTTTCTTCAGTGGGAAGAAATCCCCTAAAAGACCTTGACAGCCCACTACAGCCACCCCTTACGCACCACCCGCAACACCAATATAATGCGCCCCGATTCCCTCACCTCCCCCATATCCTGTGTTATCAAGGCGTTTTGACTGGACTAACGGGAAAGCTACCCCACAACAGCCCACCGAACGCTTCTCCGGTGGGGCAAAGTGGGGAATTTTGGTTGGATACAAAAATCCCCGGTCAACCTTTACTGGGTCGACCGGGGTGAGCTTGAAAATGAAAAGCGCTAACGCCCCTCAAAACGGCGGCGGAAGTTTTCCTCCAGCTTATCGCTGACTCCACCCCTACGGGCGGCAGACTTCTTTGCACGGACACCAGAATCACGCTTCTCCACCGAATAGCCGGAGCCATCACCGCGCAGCATCCACACACCAGCGGCAAACATCACTAAAAAGCCCGCAATGGAAAGCGCAATAAACCACAGGCTCTGTTGTGCGAGGGCAACACCGCCAATGAGCATGCATAGACCGACAACAACGAGTGCTACGCCACGCAGGGTTACCGCGCCGCCAGAGCCACCGAACGACGCAGGCTCAGAAACGGAAGCGCCAAACTTAGGATCATCAGCAAGTAACGATTCCTCAATTTCACGGAGCGTACGCTGCTCCTGTTCAGAAAGAGACACTGTTCCTCCAACTAGGGTTTGGGCTTCGGGCGGCAATAGTTCTACTTATACTAACGCCCAGAATAATCAGTATGTTCCCTAAAAGGTAGTGAGCGCCCCCACGCAGTGACTACGCAGCAAAAGAGCCAAAAGAAGTCTCTAACTCACTTTCATCCAAGAACTGTGCAGCACGCTGCATAAGACCGTAGACAAAATCCCCGCCCGGGACTTCATCCAAGCCCGACGCTACGCGAGCGCGGGTACGCGAATAGCCCTTAAAAGATTCAGCCCACCGCTTTTCCTCCACACCTACGAGCGCTAGCCGGTCCCATGCGCTAGAGGGGAGGCGGCGACGTCGAGCCACCGCCGATGCAGCTACCCGCGCCCCCGCGGTGCGAAGGGCCGATTGGTACGCCACCTCTAAAGCTTGATCGAACCGCCCTTCAGCCGCATAACCGCGTGCGGCATCCAATAATTCTCGAGCCTGAAAGAGGAACCGCGCTCGCTTGCCGCCCGCCCGGCCATTAGAACGGGTACGCGTTGCCGAAATAATCTGTGCCATTGCCTTTGTCCTTAACTAAATAAATAACGTCGTTGGTTTTGCCCATTGACCCTAAGGAAGCCGCCGGACATTTCACCCTTAAGAATAGTGCACCTGTTCGAATTAGACAAGGGTATACCCTGCGCACAAGGTTCTATAAGGCCGATTGTTCGACTTTTTAACACCGCGTCCGAAAGACAGAGTTCGCCCCACTGTCCGCCTCTGGGCCAGACTTCTGGTGTCATAGATACTGTGAGCTTTGAAATTCGCCGCCTAACCCCGCCGGAGTTTTCCTTACTGGCCCCTCAATTGGTTGAAATCCATATCGAGGCAATGAACTACAACCCCGCCATCGTGCACAGCCGCATCTCCAGCTGGCGACGTGACTTGACGCGCCCTGGATTCAGCGCGCAGATAGCCACCCAGGACGACGGCATCGTTGGGGTGTCCTATGGGTTTCTAGGTTCTCCGGATAGCTGGTGGGACGCTGAGCTTCGTCGCGGGCTACGTTTGCAAGGCGGTCCCACTGAAGAGCAGTGGGACATCGTACGCAACTACTACGAATTGGCGGAGATCCACGTATTGCCGCAATACCAGGGACACGGCCTGGGTAAAAAGCTCTTAGAGGGATTGTTATGGAATGCCCCGGCGCGTTATGCCCTATTGTCCACGCCTGAAGTACCAAACGAGGACAACGGTGCCTTCCGCCTCTATAGGTCCGCCGGTTTTTTCGATGTCCTCCGCAATCACCTCTACCCCGCCGATGCCCGCCCTTTTGCCATCTTGGGCGCTAGGCTGCCGCTGTAAACCTCTGTTATTTCTTAAGTGCTCTAGGCGGTATCGTGTGGGATGTGACTATGCAAAATATTCCTGAGCTGGCGGACATTCCCGGTGCGGTACGCGAAGAACTCGCTGCCTTTCTTGATCAACGCCGAGAGCAGGTGGCCGCAATTGGTGCCCCTGTAACTAAGGCCGTGAGCTTTTTGGAATCCTTCGTGCTTGACGGCGGCAAGCGGGTGCGCCCCACCTATGCCTGGGCAGGATACCTCGCTGCTGGTCGCGGAGAAGAAGACCCGGAGGCCATGCTCCGTGCGGCCGCTTCCCTGGAATTTATCCAGGCATGTGCGCTCATCCATGATGACATTATCGATGCTTCAAATACCCGGCGCGGCAATCCTACGGTGCACCGAGGCGTCGAAAAGCTGCACCGCGAGTCGGGATACTTGGGGGACCCAGAATTTTTTGGCACGTCCGTAGCAATCTTGGTCGGCGATCTAGCGCTGGTGTATGCGGAGGACATGTTCCAGGACTCCGGTCTTAGTGCGGCAGCTTTACACCGAGCTCGCAGCCCGTGGCGCGGCATGCGAACTGAAGTCATTGGCGGACAACTTTTAGATATCTCTTTGGAGGCGGCCGGTTCCGAATCCGTAGAGCTTGCCAATTCCGTCAACCGCTATAAAACGGCCGCCTATACCATTGAACGCCCATTGCACTTGGGCGCCTCGATTGCCGGTGCTAGCGAAGAACTTATCGCAGCCTTCCGCGGCTACGGGCAAGATATCGGCATTGCCTACCAGTTGCGCGACGATCAATTGGGTGTCTTTGGCGATCCCGCCGTAACCGGCAAACCTGCCGGTGATGATCTGCGCGAAGGAAAACGCACCGAGCTTTTGGCGCTAGCGCTTCGTCGCGCGGATGAATCCGACCCGCAGGCTGCGGCCACCCTACGCAAGCTCATCGGTCACACCTCAGATCCCCAGGAGCTATCGCGCTTAGCGCAGATTATCGCTGATTCGGGCGCACCGGAAGAGATTGAGCGCCGCATCGCATCACTGACGCAATCCGGTTTGCAGCACCTGCGCGCCGCACGAGTAGATCCCGCGGTAACCGAAACCCTAGAGCAGTTGGCAATCAAGGCCACGGCTCGCCACAAGTAGGTTTTTGCCGTGTCAAAGACGTACTCCTTTCCCATTCCGCGCGCGCTACCACTGGGATTATCGGCATCCTGTATTTTGCTGTTTGCCTCATTCTCCGGCGGCGCTACCCGGAACCGCGGCGGGCTCCTTGAGGCGCTAAATATTGGCTTCTTGTCTTATGGTCACGGGCGCAATCTCGGTCTTGCGCTGTACTGGGTGGGCATTTTCCTCTTAGCTGCGGCTTGGGTACTCGCTGGGCGCACCATTATTCGCCCGCAGCTTACTAACCCTCGCCCCAAGGGCGGCTTACGCGATATCCAGCGCATCCTCTTTGCCTGGGTCACTCCCCTTGTATTTGCCGGTCCCCTGGCTTCGCGCGATGTGTATTCCTATCTCATGCAGGGCGCAATGGTCCGCGACGGCTTCGATCCTTATACCGAAGGTGCTGCTGTCAATCCAGGCCCCTTCCTTCTTGAGGTTTCCCAGGACTGGCGCAATACCACCACGCCCTATGGCCCCCTTCATTTATGGATAGGTGAATTGGTCACCGGCTTGGTGGGTGACAACGTCACCGCAGGTGTCGCCGCGTATAAGGTTCTTTCCCTATTAGGTTTTATCACCATCGCTTGGTCTATCCCCCGCATCGCTTCGAAACTCGGCGCTGATCCGGCGGTAGCTTTGTGGCTCGGCGTGGCAAACCCAGTCATTATCTTGCACCTCATCGGCGGCATGCACAATGAATCTCTCATGGTGGGTCTCGTATCTATCGGGCTGCTAGCAGCTTTGAACAGGCATTTCCACGCCGCCCTCCTCCTCGTAGGCACGGCAGTGGCGATGAAGGCCACTGCCGTCATTGCGGCACCTTTCATTGTATGGATGATGCTTCACTACTACGCGCCCAAAGGCTCTAGCAAGTGGCGGTCGCTATTCGTCTTTGTGCTTTCTGGCCTAACTGCGCTGGTAGAAATCATCGCTGCGGTAGCCCTCATCACATGGATTTCGGGAACGTCTTGGGGCTGGTTGTCTCAGGTAAGCGGCAATTCCAAGGTGATCAACCCGCTTGCGGGGCCAACCCTAGCCACTGATGTAATCTTCCCCGCCGTGCAAATCTTTATGCCGGATGCTTCCTATAACGCCATCCTGGCTGTCTTGCGCAGCATCGCAATGGTCTGCATGCTCATCGGACTGGTGGCGGTGTGGTGGCTATGCCGCAAGGACGACCGTGACGCTGTCATGGGCACCGCAGCCGCCTACCAGGTCGCCTTTGTCTTCAATGCCGTGACCTTGCCGTGGTATTACGCCTCCATCTTTACCCTGATGGGCACGTTCCGGCCGCCATTATGGCTTATTAAATTCGCCTCCGGCGTGGCCCTGTTTATCGGCGTCTCCTTCTCCGGCGATGGCAATCACCAGCTCTACAACTGGTTCTGGGTCATCGGGATGATCGTGGTGGCATGGTTTGCCATTCAGTGGATATTTGAAGGCGTGCCTAAAAAGCGGCAGCCTGAGCACGCCGGATAACCTCGCGGGCGAGGTGACCATGCAAGGCATCGATGGGGCGGCCCGGCAGTGAATCATCCTCAGTAAAGAGGTGCTTGAAGATTTCGGTGTCCTTATAGCCGCCGTCGGTCAATACGGTAATCGCCGCGGTCACATGCTTGGCAATGACACCTTTATCATTGAAGAAGGCCAGCGGCACCCGCTTTCCTTCTGGGGAATCCCAGGCGATGAACTTTCGGTCCTGCAGCAGGTCATAGGCGCGCGTAATGGGCAAGTCTAGCTTTTCTGCTACTTGCTGCATGCTGAGCAGTTCTTCGTTAGCGAGCAAGGTATCTAGGGATTTTTCTGCATTAGTCACGTTCTCTACTTTAACGCGGGCTAGAGGATCAGCCATACTGGGAAGCATGACTAGGTTGGAAATTGGTGACGTGCTGGAAAACCGTTACCGCATCGATCGCCCCATTGCCCGCGGTGGCATGTCTACCGTCTATCGTTGCGTGGACATGCGGCTTGGGCGAGCGGTAGCGGCCAAGGTCATGGACGAGCGCTATTCCGATGACCCAGTCTTTATCAAGCGCTTTTCGCGCGAGGCCCGCGCCATGGCTCGTTTGCAGCATCCCAACCTCGTGGCTATTCACGATTTTTCGGCCGATGGTGAGCCCATCTACCTCATCATGGAACTCATCGATGGCGGTACGCTGCGCGAGCTTCTGGCCGAAGGCGGCCCCTTCCCAGTGCAGGCGGCCACCTCTACCCTGCGCAATGTTCTCCGCGGCCTAGAGGAGGTGCATTCCACCGGGCTCATCCACCGCGACATCAAACCCGATAATGTGCTTATTACCTCCCACCACCGAGTAAAGGTGGGCGATTTTGGGCTGGTGCGCGCCACCAATGCCGAAGCCACGACAAACATGATTGTGGGCACCGTGTCCTACCTTGCGCCAGAGCAAGTAACAGGTGAGGAAATTACCCCAGCCTCGGATGTATATTCAGCCGGTATCGTCCTCTTCGAGCTGCTTACCGGCACCGTTCCCTTCTCTGGCGATACTCCCATGGCGCATGCCACGGCCCGCTTAAATTCCGACGTCCCCGCGCCGTCGTCGCGTATCTCTGGTGTGCCCAAGCTTGTCGACGCCCTCGTGGCCACCGCCACCGCCCGTGATCCCCGTGAGCGCTTCTCCGACGCCGGCGAGTTTCTCGAGGCACTCGATGACGTCTGCCGAGAGCTCGATCTCCCAGACGTGACCATCCCCGTGCCAAGGAACGCTGCGGCAGCGCGCACGGCACAGGCTCCTACGGATTTTTCTGGCACAGGAGCCACCGAGATCTTTGAGCCCACTCGCAGCATCTCGCAGGACGAAACGGAGCATCTTGACGGTGGCCCGACAGAAGTCATCCCGCCGCAGCGCCTTAGTTTTGAAACAAAACTGGATATGCCTCAGGCGGAGGCCGCTCCAGGGCCGCAGCCACAACCGCAGCCATATTCCACGGCCGAGTCCCCCCTCGAACCGTTTGCCCCGGCAGCTGCATCTGCGCCACCACCGGTGCCGGCGTCTGTCCCTGAGCAACCGGTCCACAGCGCACAAGAAGAACCCGCCGAGCGTCCGCTGACCAACCGCAATCCGCTTTCACTAGTTCTTTTCCTACTAGTGGTAGCGATTGCTGTTGGCGCGGTGGCGATCGGCGGGTGGTGGTTCGGTTCTTCGCTTTATGGCATGACGCCGAACCTGTGGATTTAGTTACGCAGCATCTCCGCAATGAGGAAGGACAGCTCTAGCGATTGCTGTGTATTCAAGCGCGGATCTACGGCAGACTCATAGCGGCCCGGCAGGTCCACGTCGGTGATGTCCTCGGCACCGCCCAGGCATTCAGTGACGTCCTCACCGGTGAACTCGAGGTGCACTCCACCCGGATGGGTGCCCAGTTCACGGTGGACCTCAAAGAATCCTTGAACCTCGTCCACAATCTTGTCAAAGTGGCGAGTCTTATAACCGTTGGATGCGGTAAAGGTATTGCCGTGCATCGGATCGGACTGCCAAACCACCTTGTGGCCTGAGTCTTCCACTGCCTTCACGATGGCAGGTAGAACGCTGCGGACCTTATCGTGGCCCATGCGCGAAATCATGGTCAGGCGACCAGGTTCGCGGTTCGGGTCGAGCCTTTCTGCGTACTCCACGGCCTGCTCTGGGGTTACCCCTGGCCCCAGCTTGATGCCCACTGGGTTGCCAATCATCGCCGCAAAATTCACGTGGAAATCCTCGATACCTCGAGTGCGCTCACCAATCCATACTTGGTGCGCAGAAAGATCGTAGAGCTTGGTATCGCCGTTATTATCCAAGCCCAAGCGCAGCATGGAGCGCTCGTAGTCCTTCAGCAATGCTTCGTGCGAGCAGTAGATATCGGCAGAGCGCAAGGTGTCATCGTGCACGCCGCAGGCATTCATAAAGTTCAGTCCGTTTTCGATCTCACGGGCTAGGTCCTGGTAGCGGGCACCAGCGCGAGATTTACGCACGAACTCACGGTTCCACTCATGCAGGCGGTAGAGATCCGCAGTTCCAGACGAGGTTAGCGAACGTACCAGGTTCATTGCCGCCGAAGAGTTTGCGTAGGCGCGGATCATGCGGGCGGGGTCGTGACGGCGCGCCTCCTCGCTTGGCTCCACGCCATTGACAATGTCACCGCGGTAGTTCAACAGACCGTTAGAATCCGTATCAGAGGAACGCGGCTTGGCGTACTGGCCGGCGATGCGGCCCAGTTTCACCACGGGAACCGAGGCACCATAGGTCAACACCACGGCCATCTGCAGCAGCGTTTTCACATTGCCGCGGATATGCGGCTCGGTATTTGACTCAAACGTTTCTGCACAGTCGCCGCCTTGCAGCAAAAAAGCCTTGCCTAGGGCAACGTCTGCCAGCTTCTTCTTGAGCGCTTCAATCTCGGGCGCAACCACGATAGGAGGCACGGATTCGAGAATTTTGCGCACGTTATTGGCCTGGGAGGGATCCCAGCTTGGCTGCTGCTTTGCATCACGCTTGATGACGTCTTGGAAGACTTCCTCGATGCCCTCAGGCAATGGTGGAAGGTCCGGGAGAACGCCTTGCGGAATATCTACTGTCCAACTCACACTGCTATTTAACCATTAAGGACCTATAGCGCGTTAGTTAAATTCTAGATATTGATTCTATTGCCCTTAGAGAGCGGAAGCACCTGGGCGCAGACACGGAACTTGGCAAGGTTATGGCGGGCGTCGACAAGCGCATCATGATTGCCCTTTGGCACGGCGGGCAAGCTTGGTCGTCCTGCAAACTCCCAGTACTGCTTGAGCTCGCGGGTATAGCGCGGCATCCGCCTAGGCAGCCCGGCCATATCTCCCCACAACTGCGCCAATACCACGTGATCGTAGGCTCCCACCCACGCCCACAGCTCTATCGGAGTGGAACTTTGGGTCAGGAATTCAAAGACCTCCGTGCGGATGGTCTCCAAAGGTTTCCACACTGGATCCCGGGGGCTGGGCAACTTGGCTAATACATTGTCTTTTACCCAAGAATTGGCCTTTGCCGGATCAAAATCCGTAGACACAGCGTAGTACTCGCTGCCATTCTCACCGACGATGCCGATGGAGACCAATTCAATGGTCTGTCCATCTTCGATAAATTCGGTGTCATAGAAGTAGCGCACGTCTCCCAAGCCTAGCGTCGCCTTATCCGGGGCGGTAAATTGGCCCCTTAAAGAGACAGTTGTACACTTCTGGCGTGAAGAAGTCTGTGTGGTTTACTGCATTTCCCTTGTGCCTATCTGCCCTCGTGGCCCTTTGGTGGCTGATTGATATTCCGGAGCTTTTCTCCGGCCATTTCTCCACCTACTACCACATTGACCTCGACGTTTACCGCGAAGGCGGTGCCGGCTTTGGCAGCGATTTATATGCCAAAGATTACCTAGTCGGCAGCAATCGCGATGTCTCTCTCCCCTTTACCTACCCGCCGTTTGCGGCGCTGCTTTTTGTCCCATTGAGCTGGATTCCCCTCACCGCCGCAAGCATCCTCATATCTATCGCTTCCTTTGCTGCGCTTTGGGGCTGCGTAGCCCTCGTTCTGCGTGCTTTGCGCTGCCCTGGCTGGGCAGGTTGGGCGCTTTTGGCCGCAATGCTTACTGAGCCGATCACGGAGACCTTTAGCTTCGGGCAGGTCAATATCTTGCTGACCGCACTAGTGGTGGTGGATATCCTCTGGCTTAGCCCCAGCCGTGGCCGCGGCGTGCTGACCGGTATTGCAATGGCTATCAAGCTCACCCCCGCAGTATTCCTCGCCGTGTTCTTTGTCCGCAGGGAATGGCGCGCATTTTTCAGCGCGCTAGGCGCCTTCCTAGCCGCGGGTCTCCTTGCCTTTGCTTGCAATCCGCATAGTTCCATCCAGTACTGGAGCGATACGTTGCGCGATTCCAACCGCATTGGCGGCCTTGCCTATAGCTCCAACCAATCTCTGCGCGGATTCTTCAGCCGCCTAGCCCCAGAACACGCCGAAAAGCTATGGCTCGTAGCTGTTCTCCTCGTCATTGCCCTCGTCTGGTTTACCATGGAGCGTCTCTCACAGGAGAACCAAGCGGTGCTCATGCTTCTGGCCGCATCAGTTTCGCTGCTGTGCTCGCCGGTGTCGTGGTCGCACCACTTTACCTGGCTCGTTTTGGCGGGAGTGCTTCTGGTGGCCCGTCGCCACTGGGGGCTTGCCGCACTAACGTGGCTGGCGCTTCTGGCTCGCGGGCACTGGCTCGTGCCTCATGCCAATGACCAAGAGCTAAGCTGGGCCTGGTGGCAGCACATCGTGGGCAATGATTACGCCATCGTTACTGCCCTGCTGGTTCTTTGTTCGCTACCATTGGCTCTACGACGGGCCGGCGCTTATCAATCCGCGGTGGAACCAGCGTCCACCCAAGGATAGGTACCTTGCCCAGCGCCCAAAGTGCCACCGAGGCCGCTGCCGAGTAGAAAAAGCAGGCGCCAATCCAGAACCAGGTATTTTCCATGGGCCACGCGCCGGCCAGGCTCACCGCGTAGTCACGGTGGGCCATGAAGAACCCGAATCCCACCGTCATGCCGATGGGGTGGGCCAAGTAAATGGGCAACGTGTGCCGGCCGACAAATTTTACGAAGGTGGAAAGCGCCGGAATATGGCTGATGATGACCGCACCGACGATGCCCGCTGGGGTTTCGAGCGTTTGCTCTGCAAAGCGAATCAAGAGATCTAAATCGCCCCGGCCGAGGACGTCCCCACCTGGCAATGGCCACTGCACAGCTACGTCACCTTCGATAGCATTCCAGGTTTGGCGGAGGGACAGTCCCGTGATGTAGCTAATGATGGCCGCACAATATACCCATAGCGATCCTGTGTGGAAGTTGCCCTTGAAGGGTGCTTCGGCGGCGTCGGCAAACCGCGTAATTGGTCCACGCAAATAGGCCGCCCCCACGAAAATGGGCAAGAACATAATTGCCTTGCCGATGAAAAAATAGTGGTCCTGCCAGGCTATAAAAAGCAGCGGTGCAAAACTTAGTCCTATGCCCGCCCACGCTGGCAGCTTGCGCACGGCCCACAAAAATATATTGAACAAAATGAGCGAGTGAATAAACCAAGCCATCGTGTGCCCCAAAAGCAGGTTATACAGTAGCTCAGTAACCTGGAGATAGGGATCACCGAAAACCCAGTGATATTCGATGCGCTTGGTCCATAGTTCAACGGTCATCCACACCGTATAGGGAACGAGGAAAAACCACAGGCGTCGAGTAAATAGCTCGCTAAAAGAATAGCGAAAAATCTTGGTAGAGAAATAGCCGGATACGAGAAAGAACAAGGGTAGGCGGAGCGGGTCCAGCCATACGTTTAGGGCAGCCAACCACGTTAGCTCACCTTCTGGAACTACCAGCGTGACGTGCAGCAGCACGACGCCGATAATGGATACGCCTTTAGCGGTATCTGGCCAGGCTAAGCGGGCCTTGGGAATAGTGATTACCTCCCCTTGTATTCTGCGCCGGCGGGGTAACCATGGCCAGCTTTGAGTGAAGCCTTCACATCGGAGGCGTACACATCAACATAAGGCTTATCGCTCATCTCGGCCAAATTGCGCATCACAAAATCAGTAAAGGCACGGATCGTCTCATGCTCTTTTGGATTCATACCGCGCTCTTTGGCCCACTCATGCGGCCAGATGGCGTCGCCCACCCGCACGCCGACCTTGAAGGGGCGAGGAATCCACGAGCCAATGGGATTAGCTTTGCGCGTGTTGATCATCGCAATGGGGAAAACCGGTTGGTTAGTCTCCATCGCAATGCGCGCCATGCCGGTGCGGCCCTTATAAACGCGACCATCCGGAGAACGGGTGCCTTCCGGGTAAATACCGAAAAGGCCCCCGCGGGACAAGATGCTTTCTGCGGTTTGCACAATGGCATCGCCAGCGTCTTCACTATCGCGCTCGATGGGGACTTGGCCTACCGAAGTAAAAAACCACTTCTGCAAGCTACCGACGAACCCAGGGGTGGTGAAATATTCCGACTTAGCTGGAAAGGTAATCTGGCGAGGGCATACCAAAGGAAAGAAGAAAGAATCCATCACAGCTTGGTGATTCGAGACCAAAATCGCGGGCCCTTCCGCTGGGATGTTTTCAATTCCCTCGGTCCACGGGCGATTCCATACGCGCAGGACAGGTCCGAAGAATATGTACTTAAAAGCCCAGTACCACTTGTTTTTCATCGCCAGGTCGTCCTTTGTTCGTTCTAACGGCCGCTACGGGCCAAATCGGCTACGCCAATCATACCCGCTGCAGACCCCAATTCCGCGGTGGCAACACGTGCGAGGGGGCGATGCCCTGCCCCGACAATATCTTGCCCCATGGCTTTGGTGGCCCCTTCGAGGTACAAGTCCGCGTCTTGAGATACGCCGCCGCCAAGCACTATGAGCTCTGGATCGAGGACATCGGCCACAATGGACAGGCCTTGACCTAGCCACCGGCTGAAGTCTTCCATCACCGCTACAGCAAGCGGGTCTCCCCTACGCGCTGCCTGGGTAATTTCTTTACCTGTAGGCTCCGCCGGCAACGAAGTCTCATAATGTTCACGCAGATCGGCGCAGGTATCCGGCAAGGCAGTCCCGGAGGCATAACGCTCCAAACAGCCACGCTTGCCACACGAGCACTGCCGCCCATTAGGAGACACCACGATATGCCCAAACTCTGGTGCGGTGCCGAACGCACCGCGGTAAATGGTGTCATGCGTCATCAGCGTGGCGCCGATTCCGGTTCCCACTGCAAAAAAGACCCAATCTTCCGCGCCACGACCAGCACCAAAGCGCCATTCTCCCCACGCAGCAGAATTTGCATCATGCTCCAAGCGCACGTGCATGTCTAGCTTGCGCGAAAGCGACTCCTGCACGTGGGCTTTCCGCCATGGAAGATGCGGGGCAAAGCGCACTACTTCGCACGAAGGATCCAGAAATCCCGCCAATGCGAGGCCAACCGCATCCACTGTATATTCAGCGCGCAGTTCCTCGACGATACCCACTATGTCCGCTTCCAGTTGCTCGACGTCCATAGAAGTGGGAACGGTACGGCTCGCGAGAATTTCCCCTTCCCGAGTGATCACTCCACCGCGCACGTTGGTGCCACCGACGTCAAAGCCGATAGTGAGATCGGCGGAGTTGTTCTTAAGCATGCATAACAGAATATACCGACAACCTGGTTAGGGTCACATCAGGACATCAGCCGACGCAATCGCTGGCCCATAATCCGCCAGGTCCAATGAGCTTCTACATGGCGACGCCCCGCTTGCCCCATGCTGAGCCTACGCTGCGGATCAGCCAAAAGAGCCTTTACTGCCTCTGCCAGTTCCTGCACCGATGAGCCATTGACGACGACTCCGGTATCCTCCGTCATTGTCTCCGGTGCTCCGCCGGAGTTTCCGGCAATAACCGGCAGGCCGCACGCTTGGGCCTCCAAGTAGACAATGCCTAGGCCCTCAACATCCAGACCGCCGCCGCGAGTGCGCGCCGGCATGGCAAAGATATCCGCCGCGTGCAAGGCAGTCTCAATGCTCTCTGCTTCTTGAATCACTGCATCCGGGCAGTAGATATCCGCCAGTTCCTCTAAGGCCCGGCGATAGCGCCCGCGCCCGATAAGAAGTAGCTGCGTATCGGGGAATTCTCCACGTACTAAGGGCATGGCGCGTAGGAGCTGATCCTGGCCTTTGCGGGGTACGAACCGCGATATGCACACGATAGTCGGCCCGCTGACACCGAACTCAGCCTTTGCAGCTGCACGTTGCTCCGGTGTGGCCGGGAAAAGTCCTTCTACACTCACGCCGGAAGGCAAATGCTCCCACCGCGGATTCGGCCCAAATGCTCGGCGCAACCGACGCAGGGTGTATTCAGAGATATAAGTAATGACGTCGGCGTGATCACCAATGCGGCGCAGGCACTGCCTGGCGACGGGCAGCATCGACCACCCCACCTCGTGTCCGTGGGTTGTAGCAACCACACGGGTGGCTCCTGCCTCTTTAGCGGCCTTGCCCATCAAGGCAAGGGGCGCAGCTGCACCGAACCACACGATGTCAATGCCCTCGGCGCGGATAATCTCCTGCATGCGGCGCACCGTGGCCGGCGTCGGCAGCATCACTCGGCGAGGCCAACGGATAACCTTGTAGTCCACCGCGGCATCGAATTCCGCCGGCGACTCCTGAGTCGAGGCAAATACCACGACGCCGCGCGGATCTAAGGTTGCTAAAAAATCCCGGAGGTAAGACTGAATCCCGCCGATCTTGGGCGGGAAATCATTGGTTACCAGCAGAACGCGGGCCACTTAGTACCGCGCCGTTCCGGTAATCGGCATGGACTTCAACGGCACCACCTGAACAGGCACGCCATAGGTAGAGGCATGGACCACCTGCCCATTACCGATGTACATACCCACGTGAGTGACACCAGGGTAATAACCCACAATATCGCCCGGCTGCAGGTCCTCTAGCGGTACCGAGGTGCCGCCAGCAATCTGAGCCTGCGACGTACGTGGAATCGACTTGCCAATCTGCTGATACGCCCAGAACATCAGCCCAGAGCAATCAAATTGATCTGGGCCTGCAGCGCCCCAGCCATAAGGTGCACCCAGCTTCGACAGAGCAGCGGAAGCGGCACCATCAGCAACCTCGCCCAAATCCATATCAGGCTTATCGGTACCGCCGAACTGCCCTTCCCAGGCCTGACGCTGTTGCTCATCGAGGGCGTCTACCTGCTTCTCGATGTCCTCTTGCTGCTTTTCCAGCTCCTCCTTTTCCTTGAGGAGCTTCTCGCGCTGCTCTTCTAGCGCCTTCTTTTCCTCGCGTACCTTAGTAGCGGCTTCAGTAGCCTTGTGCTTTTCTCCCTCCGCCGTCGAAGCGGCGCTCGCCTTTGCATCAAGGGTGCGCTGCGCCTGGCGGGAAAGCGCGCCGAGGTAACCCATGCGCTCAACTGCATCGGAAGGATTTTCTGCAGCCAGCGCTCCCGATACAGCGGAGCGAGAATCGCCGCGGTAGCGCGACTGAGCGAGGTCATCGACGCGGCTCTGCTGCGCGGTCACGTCACCCTTCGCCTCATCCGCCCGAGTTTGCGCCTCAGCGGCTGCGCTCTCAGAATCAGAGACTTCCGCCTGTTTTTCCTCGAGCTTGATTTCTAGCTCTTTTACTTCTTCATTCTTGGCGGAAACCTTGCGCGCAACCTCGCCAACGCGCTCCACCAACGCGTCCATATCTTCCGTGGCGTTTTCCTGTTGCGGCGCCGCTTCCTGCGCAACTACCTGCGAAATCCCAGAAACCGACGACACAGCAAGAGCTGCCACGATTGCAGCTACGGGAAGTACTCGTTTAGACACGTAAGGACCCTTAGACTAAGAGGAATTTAAAAATCGCATCGATTATAGCGGGTTTTACCCCCTAATGCACAACAAAGCCCTCCCATGGAAGGAAGGGCTCTATCCGCAACCTATTAGAAGCGGACAGCGGAGTGAATCGGCATGTAGTTCATGTCGCGCTCCTGAACCGGAACACCGGAGTTCAAAGCGTCAATGATGGTGCCGTGGCCGGTGTAGATGCCGACGTGGGAAGCACCACCGTAGTAAGCGATGATGTCACCCGGCTGCAGCTGATCCAGCGAAACCGGAGTACCACCGGAGGCCTGTGCCTGAGAGGTACGCGGAATCTGCTTGCCAGCCTGAGCGTATGCCCAGCTGGTCAGGCCGGAGCAATCGAAGGCGTTCGGGCCTGCAGCGCCGTAAACGTACGGGGAGCCGATAACGGAGCGAGCTGCTGCCAGCGCCTTCTGACCAACGGTCTGCTGTGCCGGAGCTGCCTGCTTGTGGCCGGCGGCTGCGTAGTTGGTGTTCTGCTGGTCAGAAACCTGGCCCAAAGACGGAACGTAGCGGTCAATGTTCGGGACCTGGTCAATATTCGGGACGTTTTCCAGACCTGCTACCTCGAAGCGGTAGTCAGTATTAGGTACGACGACCTCTGCCGCCTGCGCTACGCCTGGCGCAACGACAGCTGCGGTGGCAGCCAGTGCTGCGGTAGATGCGATTCGACGGGTGTTCTTAATGCCCTGACGACGGTGCTGTGCCATGAGAAAAACTCCAAATCTTCCTGCGCGCCTACTTCTCTACTAAGAGAAGCTCTGACCCTGGGGGACTAGCGTTCGTTGGAAATCCGTTCCTTTAGGATTTCCTCCACTCGGCCCCTCAGTAGGAGGAGCCAGATGCGGCGCTGTAATTCTTCTGTTTAGATTGAGCACCTTTCGGGCGGTAACTCAATGTCTCGAATAGGTTACGAAATCATTACAACCGATGTCCATTCGCACTACCCAATTTTGCTTTGTTATCGGTTCGTTACCTTCCCTTGACCTAGACGAGACTTATCACCCATAGAACGAAATAAGTTCACCGCTAGCAGAACTTATAAACCTACTACCTGCATAAATATCAAAGCTCAGACCACACCGCTCAAAGCCGTATGTTCACAATGCTGACACTCAACAATTAAGCAAGTTCTAATTTGTGACTTTAGCCACTAACACATTTGATGGCCCTATTTAGCCGTAAGTTAACCCCTTCTACTCCACCGCACTGTAGCCCCTTCACGACAGTCGAACCTCCCTACATAGCCGAGCAGTATCGGCCTCTCGCCGCGTACAGATCTTTAACCGAAACCCATAGTGAAGGTCACCGCGAGACTAGAAAATAGGGCGTAACTACAAGGAACTTGAGAAAGCCCCTACAAGAAGCAGCATCGAAGCCTGACTGCCCGTAGGGACAACGCCAAACGAAAACAACAAGCCCGGCTATGAACGCCTGCCGAGGAACTCCATGGACTTCTCACGCGTTTATCGTCTAAACATTGCTCCTCCATGCTCCAAGGCCGCTCACCGCGCAGGGGCTCCATTCCAGTACTCTTTCTGCGCTTCGGCATTACACCTCAATAACAACAGCACCTAGAGAAGTATTGGGCCAGCAAAACGCAAAACCCACCCTTGCTCCTTCAGCAGGAGCAGGGTGGGTCTATGAGCGTGTTTCGAGTAATCCTCAGGAAAAGGGCTTAGATGCGGCCGTTTTCCTCGTCCTCGCGGCGGTTAGCCTCGTTGAGGCGACGGAACATCTCCGCTTCCTCATCGTGGTTATCCGAGTGGATTTCATGGACGCGGTGCATGAGCGCCTCATCGTCAGGGCTAAAGGTGCCCTGAGTCTCGGAATCCGCCAAGCCGAGCTGGTTGAGCTGCTTTGGAACCTGAGCACCTGCGTACTCGAGGGGAACTGGGTGACCATCGGCATCAACCGGGCCGAGCGGCTGGTGAACCTCAATGAAGGCACCATTCGGCATCTGCTTGATAACGCCGGTCTCGATACCGTGCTCCAGAACCTCACGGTCGGAGCGCTGCAGACCAACGCAGATGCGGTAGGTCATGAAGTATGCAATCGGAGGCAAGATGATCAAGCCGATACGACCAACCCAGGTCATCGCGTTGAGCGAAATCTGGAAGAAGTGCGCTACGTGGTCGTTACCACCGGACAGCGTGACCAGCAAGAAGAATACGATGGCGGCTGCGCCGATAGCGGAACGGGTAGGAACATCGCGCGGACGCTGCAATAGGTTGTGGTGTGCATCGTCACCGGTGAACTTCTTCTCCAAGAATGGATATGCCATAAGCAGTACGACCATCAGACCACACAGCAGAGCAACCCAGAACGCGGAAGGAATGGTGTAGTTGCCAATGTAGAGCTCCCAAGCTGGCATGACACGGGCAACACCATCAGTCCACAGCATGTAGATATCCGGCTGAGAACCGGCGGAGACCTGGGACGGGTTGTATGGTCCAAGCGTCCAGATGGCGTTGATGGTCAGCAGACCAGACATCAGAGCAAGTACGCCGGCGACCATCATGCCCATGCCAATTGCCTTGGTAGCAAAGACCGGCATAATGCGGACACCAACGACGTTGTTCTCGGCACGGCCTGGTCCGGGGAACTGGGTGTGTTTCTGGAACCAAACCATAATCAGGTGGGCAGCAATCAGGCCGAGGATGATGCCCGGAATGACCAGAACGTGCAGGATGTAGAAACGATCCAGCATCAGGTCAGACGGGAAGTCACCGCTGAAGATTGCCCAGTGCAGCCAGGTACCGATAATAGGCAGGCCGAGGATGATGGCGGACATGATTCGCAGACCAACACCGGAAAGCAGGTCATCCGGCAGGGAGTAACCGAGGAAGCCCTCGATCATGCCCAGCAAGATGAGTGCGCAGCCGATGATCCAGTTTGCTTCACGTGGACGGCGGAATGCGCCGGTGAAGAAGATGCGGAGCATGTGAGCCACCATGGACATCATGAACAGCAGGGCTGCCCAGTGGTGCATCTGGCGCACAAACAGACCGCCACGAACCTCAAAAGAGATGTCCAGCGCAGTGGCGTAAGCGCGAGACATTTCCACACCGTTCAACGGTGCGTAGGTGCCGTCGTAAATGACCTTCGTAATGGAAGGGTCGAAGAACAACGCCAAGTAGATACCGGTCAGTACAAGAATGATGAAGCTGTACAGCGCCATCTCACCGAGCATGAAGGACCAGTGGGTCGGGAAGACCTTGTTCAGCTGAGTCCTCAGCACACCGGCGGCGCTATAACGCTCATCCATATTGTTGCCCATTTGGGCGAGTTTATTGCTCATTATGACTTACGCTCCCAGAATGCCGGGCCGACAGGCTCAATGAAGTTGCCCTGTGCAACGAGGTAGCCCTCGTCGTCCACCGTGATAGGCAGCTGTGGCAGTGCACGGGCTGCAGGACCGAAGACCGGCTTGCCGTAGTGCAAAGCGTCGAACTGCGACTGGTGGCATGGACACAGGATTCGGTTGGTCTGAGCCTCATAGAGAGAGGTCGGGCAACCGATGTGAGTACAGATCTTGGAGTAGGCGTAGTAGTCGCCGTGGTGGAAGTCTTCTTGACCTTCGCGCTCGATGGCCTTCTGCGCATCGTTGTGACGCAGTCGGATCAACATCACGGCGTTGCGGTTGCCGTGAATTGAGTGCATGTGGTGCTCGTAGACATCGCGCTCGGCATCGTACTTATCGCCATCGTTGACGTCTTCTTCTGCCAGCGGGAAGACGGTCTCCATACCGCCTGCTGCCAGATCCTCCGGACGCACGCGAACCAGGCGGGTAACGCCCTTGGTGCTGTAGTGCTCGCCGGTTTCACCGGAGTGCTTCTCAGCGATGGTACCGGTGTCGCGGGCCAGGTAAAGCTTGACACCTTCATTATGAAGGGTCCAGCCGGAGGTCCACAGAGTTCCGTCACCGGCGTAGTTCAGGTTGTGGCGAACCTTCCATGGGTTCTTGATTGCGCCGCCCAGCGGTGCAACCACAGTCAGGCCGAACAGAACGCCGGCTCCGCCCAACAGCCCCTGAACGGTCTTACGGCGACCAAGGGTGGAAGTCTTCCAAGAATCATTCAGCAACGCGGTCAAGGTACGACGGTCAACCTCTTCGGAAGGACCGTCATGGCGACGCTGTACGGAAATCTCCTCTGGGAGGATCTTCTTAACGTACTGAACAATGGCGATACCCAACGCACAAATTGCGAGTGCGGCGGTAATACCCAGCAAAGGAGTGTAGAGGGTGTGCCAAATGTGGCCCTCCTCCCCTAGCTGCTTGTACTGCCACGGCCAGAACAGGTAAACGCCGAGGAATCCCAGCCCGCCGATGACAGACAGGAAAAGCCAGATGGCGACGTTGCGGCCCGCACGCTTTTCAGCCGGGTCGCCTTCAACCGGGAAGCGCTCCTTGCGGAACGCTACGGTGACATCATCGAGCTCGGTACCTAGAGCAGCGAGTTCATCGTTGCTCATCTTATCGAGCTCAGCATTAGTGTAATTCTTCTTTACATTGCTCATGAGCGCGATCCAATCCACATAGCGGCGGCGCACAGGGCGCTAATGCCGATAATCCACATTGCCAGGCCTTCCGCTACGGGGCCGAGGCTACCAAGGTCCCAACCTGCTGGGGAAGGAGTTTCCTTTGCAGACTTGAGGTAGGCAATGATGTCCTTCTTCTCGTCTGCAGTCAGCTGGCGGTCGGAGAACTTAGGCATGTTCTGCGGGCCGGTCAGCATTGCCTGGTAAATCTCCTGCTCGCTTGCCGGGGCAAGCTCAGGAGCGAACTTACCGGAGGACAGCGCGCCACCCTGGCCGGTGAAGTTGTGGCAAGATGCACAGTTCATGCGGAAGAGCTCAGAGCCCTTCGCTACGTCTTCTGCTTGGATTTCGCCATTGTAGTTAGCACCACGCAGGGATTCCTGGGCAACGCTTCCGTCATCGTTGTAAACGATGTCTGCGCCGCCACCATTGGCTGCTACGTATGCAGCCAATGCCAGAGTCTGCTGCTCGGTGTAACGCGGAGCCTTGCGCTCTGCCTGCGCATCGTTAGACATCATCGGCATACGGCCAGAGTGTACTTGGAAGTACACAGAACCAGCGCCGATGCCAACGAGGGAGGGACCGCGGCCTTCGATGCCCTGCAGATTGGCACCGTGGCAAGTGATACAAGCGGTGTCATAGATGTCCTTGCCCTCCTGAACGAGGGCTTGGTCATCTTTTTCCGCCGTGGCGACCTGTGCGTCTGGGGTCAAGGCAGAAGCCAAGACGCCCGCACCGGACAGGCCAATCGCCAAAGCGAAGCCACCGGCAATGGTGCGCTTCGCCTTGCGGCGACGGCGGGTCTTCTTAGCCGCCGCAGTGGTCTGCTCCACTGCCACGGACTGCGAATTGTTATCCATCATTTTCCTTTAGATAACTCGAACACGGGAGGACTGTTTGGGGATAGTGGCCAGTTCTACTGGACCAAGTAAATAACGGTGAAGACGCCGATCCACACAACGTCAACGAAGTGCCAGTAGTAAGACACTGCCATTGCGGCGGTCGCCTGCGCCGGCGTGAACTTGGACTTAGCAACGCGCGCCAGGATGATTGCAAAAGAAATCAGACCTGCGGTCACGTGCGCAGCGTGGAAGCCGGTGATGATGTAGAACACCGAACCGAAGACGCTGGACTGCACAGTCACACCTGCGTGAATCAACTCGGTCCACTCGAATGCCATGATGCACAGGAACACAACGCCCAGTACCAGCGTCACGGTGTACCAGAGTCGAAGCTTGTAAACGTCACCCCTTTCTGCGGCAAACACGCCGAACTGAGAGGTCACAGAAGAAGTAATCAGCACTGCCGTAATGAGGAAACCCATGGGCAGGTTGATATGGGCGGTGTGCTCCGCCCAGTCGCCTTCTTGACCGTTTGCTCGCGAGGTGAACCACATCGCGAACAGTCCGGCAAAGAACATCAATTCCTGAGACAGGAACACGATGGTGCCCACACTGACCATATTTGGTCGGTTCAGTGAGGCAGCACGTGGTGCTGTCATACCTTGGTTAGAAACTACGCTCGTCACAGAGGCCATTATGGCTGTTCTGGGCGGCAAAGTCACCTCGATTCCCCCCGTTATCACTATTCATTTTTGATGCTTTAGCCAGCAGACGTTCAGCCAGTTCCCTGCGATATTTTTATTTTTTCCGCCGGGAACTTTTTCCTCTTCTTTACGACGCCCCATCGATGCAGGTGACAACACACGACGCCCCACGCTTAGAAATTCCCGAGCGCCCCCACCTCAGTAATTCTGACCTGTAGATGCATTAACAAGTACGCGAGATTGATACATTCTGGAGAGATAAATCACACCCACTCACCACCCCAAACCCGCAGGTCTACAACTTTCGGTCGACCCCCGCGAAAAGTCGCCTCTACGTGCCCGAATGACGTAGACAGTCAGGTAGCAGTCTTGCTAGATATCCAGCCACTACCCCACCACAGAAAAGTTTTTTGGAATCTAGGGAACTTTTTCGCGGAACATCCGACTACCGATCGCCAAAGCCCTCCTAGCTTCCAAAGCTAGGAGGGCGGAGAAGTTTTAGGCGGGGATTTCTTCAGAGTGAAGAACTAGTGCTTTTCCTTTGGCAGACCGTACTGCAGGGAAAGACCGGTGCATGCCGCGATGAGGCAGACAGCGCCGAGAGCGATCAACCAGAAGTAGAGGAAGATGATACCCAGGCCAAGGAGGGCGATAGCACCGGTCATAGCCAGCGGCCAGATGGAGCCTGGAGAGAAGAAGCCTAGGATGCCAGCCGCGTCCTCGGTCTCTGCCTCTTCCCAATCCTCTGGCAGGACGTCGCTGCGGTTATCGGTGAAGTGCAGGTAAGCACCGAGCATCATGCACAGCAGGAAGGCAAGGAACATACCCACGATGCCAACCCACTCGGCACCATACAGGTAGCCGTCGTCCTTAACGAAGGTAACGCCGAAGATGTAGACAATCAGCGAGACAAGAAGGTAGGTCGCGATTGAGTAAAAGACTTTCGATGTTGCACGCATTGTGTTGTGTCCTTATCTCTTATGCCGCCGTGTTGACGAAGTTGTCACCATTAGCGGTATCACGCTCGCCGGAGAACGGGTGGGTGGTAACCGCGTATGGGTCCTGACCGATTTCCTTGAGAGCCTCGGCGTTGGTAGCTTCCGGATTGTTCTCGCGGAACTTCATGTACTTGTTGAAGTCCTCTGGGGATACAACGCGGATTTCAAAGTTCATCATCGAGTGGTAGGTACCGCACATCTCGGCACAGCGACCAACGAATGCGCCCTGCTTCTCAATCTTTTCCACCTGGAAGCTACGCTCCTGAGCGTTTGCCTCTGGGTGTGCGTAGACGTCGCGCTTAAATAGGAACTCCGGTACCCAGAATGCGTGGGATACGTCCCCAGAAGCGAGACGGAATTCAATCGCGGTATCGGAAGGAAGAACCAGAACCGGAACCTCTTCGGTAGTACCGACGGTCTCAATCTTGTTGTAGTTCAGGTAGGAAAGGTCGCCCATGGACTTGCCGTGGATTGGGTTCGGGTTATCGATACCCTCTGGGTCGTGAGCAGACTTTTCTGCCTCGGCCTGACGTTCCTTATCAGCACCGTTATAGTTCTCACCGTTAACGTGGTTCTCCGCGTAACCGAACTTCCAGTTCCACTGGAAAGCGGTGACGTCGACGACGACCTTCGGATCCTTATCCAAGGCGGTAACTTTCTGCTGGGTCTGAACGGTAAAGAAGAACAGGCCCATGATAATGAGGATCGGAACGATGGTCAGAACCATCTCAAGCGGTACGTTGTACTGAATCTGGCGCGGGAACTCGCCCTTGCCATCCTTCTTCGCCTTCTTCGCGCTCCAGCGGAAGATAGCGGTGAGGAATAGGCCCCACATAATAAAACCAACGATCCATGCAGCAACCCAGACCCAAATCCAGAAGTTGTACATGGCCTCTGCCTCAGGGGTAATACCCTTTGGCCAACCGAATCCTAGGAGGTTCTCTACAGCAGTTGGCGCCTGAACGTCACAACCTGCCAGAGCGAGTCCACCCAGAGCAAGTGCGCCAGCTACGCCCGCCTTGCGGGCAAAGGTGCGCTTATTACGCTGTCCCACGTGTGTTCTGCCTTTCTGTCCACACAAAACTTCTCGAATACTCACAGAGCACTCTTACCCAATCAGAATAGAGGAAAATTGCCAGATTCCCAGCCTATTTAAAGGCATAAAAGGGCACCTAGTGCACTCATTTCATATTCTCCTTCTTGTAGGTTACCGCCCCACCTGCACAATGTTCCAACCGGACCCTAAGGTTCCAACACGGCCATGTGTGTCAATTCACAGCTTGCCCGGGGATACATCAACCGAAAGTTCGCACCCTATCGGGGAAGCTATTTCCAAGGCAGCCAACAGCTTTCCTTAAGCCGTGGCGTGTTCTAGTTTGCACCTCTCGAGCCGTAAAGTGGGTGACTAGCAATAGACGCTTATATTAAGGAGCAATCTTTACATGTGCGGACTTCTTGGCATGCTCGCCGCCACGGGCGACGTAGATAAGTACGTTGACGCGCTAGAACGTTCCCTGCCTTGCATGCGCCACCGCGGCCCAGATGCGGCAGGCACCTGGCACGACGGCGATGCTGCCTTTGGCTTCAATCGCCTGTCCATCATTGACCTAGAACACTCCCACCAGCCCCTTCGCTGGGGTCCGGAGGACCAGCCTGACCGCTACGCCATGACCTTCAACGGCGAAATCTACAACTACGTAGAACTACGGGAAGAGCTCAAGGGCCTCGGCTATACCTTCCATACCGAAGGCGATGGTGAGCCTATCGTGGTGGGCTACCACCACTGGGGCAAGGACGTGGTCAACCACCTGCGCGGCATGTTCGGCATCGTCATCTGGGACACCCACACTAAGACGATGTTTGCTGCCCGCGACCAATTCGGCATCAAGCCGCTGTACTACGCCACCACCGACGCTGGCACTGTCTTTGCCTCCGAGATGAAGTGCATTCTGGAAATGGCAGACGAGATCGGTCTAGAGCTCAACCTTGACCGCCGCGCCATTGAGCATTACGTCGACCTGCAATACGTCCCGGAGCCGGAGTCCCTCCACGCGAATATCCGCCGCGTGGAATCCGGCTGCACCGTTACCCTTCGTCCAGGCGAAGAGGTTGTCTCCGAGCGCTACTTCAAGCCCCGCTTCCCTGTTCAACAGGTAAAGCAAGGTGAAGAGCAGCAACTCTTTAACCGGATTGCGGAGGCGCTGGAGGATTCCGTAGCTAAGCACATGCGCGCCGACGTCACCGTAGGCTCCTTCTTGTCGGGCGGCATTGACTCCACAGCTATTGCCACCCTGGCTAAGCGCCACAACCCTGATCTGCTGACTTTCACCACCGGCTTCGAGCGCGAGGGCTACTCTGAGGTCGATGTCGCGGCAGAGTCCGCGGAAGCTATTGGCGTGGAGCACATCGTCAAGATTGTCTCCCCGGAGGAGTATGCCGAGTCCATCCCGAAGATCATGTGGTACCTGGACAATCCGGTAGCTGACCCTTCGCTGGTGCCGCTCTATTTCGTGGCCCAAGAAGCCCGCAAGCACGTCAAGGTTGTTCTTTCCGGTGAGGGCGCGGACGAACTCTTTGGTGGTTACACCATCTATAAGGAGCCACTGTCCCTCGCTCCCTTTGAGAAGATCCCTTCCCCACTGCGCCGAGGGTTGGGCAAGCTCTCCCAGGTGCTGCCAGAAGGCATGAAGGGCAAGTCTTTGCTCAACCGTGGCTCGATGACCATGGAAGAGCGCTACTATGGCAACGCACGTTCCTTCAATTTTGAGCAGATGCAGCGGGTTATCCCGTGGGCGAAGCGCGAATGGGACCACCGTGAGGTTACTGCGCCCATCTACGCCCAGTCTGAGGGCTTTGACCCGGTCGCACGCATGCAGCACCTAGACCTCTTTACCTGGATGCGCGGTGACATCTTGGTCAAGGCCGATAAGATCAATATGGCCAACTCGCTTGAGCTTCGCGTGCCCTTCTTGGACAAGGAAGTCTTCAAGGTGGCCGAGTCCATCCCTTATGACCTGAAGATTTCCCACGGCACCACCAAGTACGCACTGCGCAAGGCAATGGAGCAGATCGTTCCGGCCCACGTTCTGCACCGCAAGAAGCTGGGCTTCCCCGTGCCGATGCGCCACTGGTTGGCCGGCGACGAGCTCTACGGCTGGGCCCAAGACACCATCAACGAATCCCAGACCGAGGACATCTTCAATAAGAAGGAAGTTCTCGAGATGCTCAAGGAGCATCGCGACGGCGTCTCCGACCACTCCCGCCGTTTGTGGACTGTACTGTCCTTTATGATTTGGCACGGCATCTTTGTGGAAAAGCGCATCGATCCGCAGATCGAGCAGCGCGACTATGGGTTAAGGGTCAAAATGTGTGTCTGGCTCGGCGTGTCGCGGGGGTTAGATTTGGCCTTTTTGAATGCCGATTGAGTGGGTGTAGTCGGTGTCGATAGCGTTGTCGTAGAGGGCTGGGCGTCCTGTTTCGTGGTCGGCTTGGTTCTCGGTTTGGGTCAGGGTGGATACTTTGGCGAGTTGGCCCTGGCCCCAGTCGGACTGCCTGGCGATTCGTACTGGATCGTCAGGCAGTTCCGTTTTTAAGTAGAGCCACCAATCCAGCATGCGGCGTTGTCGTTCGCCTGATCTGCCGCGGTGGGTTCTGGCGAGCAGTTTGAGCTGGGCGTTGATGCCGCCTTCTAAGCTGTTGGTGGTGGATTTGATCCGCTCGGGCGCAAGGACTCCTGCTGGCGGGTTGAGGTAGACAAACAGCATCTCGGACCGCCAAAGATGGTTGAGGCTGTTGTAGGCCTTGCGCACGTTGTGGTGGGTCCACACGCGGGTCCATGCACCTGTTTTGGGGTCTTTGATCATGGTTTTCTCGTTCATCCATTCCCGGTAGATCGTTGAAAACTCGTGCAGTTGCACACCCCACGCGGCGGCTTCATCCAGTGTGGTGATCCGGGTCAGTTTCAGCGCAAGTCGGTAGATGGTGCGCCCGGCATCGGTGCGTGGGTTGGTGGTGGTGTAGCGGCGGACCACGCGTTGGGCGTGGACGAGGCAGCGTTGAATTTTCGTAGTCGGCCAGCACTTTTTGATTGCGCTGTATGCGCCTTGGCCGCCGTCGATGACGGCGATGAGTGGGGCTTCGATGCGTTCAAGCAGCAGTTGGTAGTCGCGGGTGGTTTCGTGTTTGCACCAGTGCCAGGCGATCACGTGGTCGATGGTCGCCGCGACGATCAGGCAGCCACCGGCGGTGTAGGTGCCATCGAGAAATACCTGGTCGTAGATCCGCTTGTGGTGGCCGGCGGTGGGGTCAGGCACATCAACGAGCCAGCACCACTTGAAGCGCCGCTTCATGGTGGCGCGGCTAACACCGTTTCGTTTGGCTAGGTCGTCGAGTGATATTGCGGTGGTGCAATGCTCGATGAACTGGGTGAACACTGCCGCGTTGGTGATGTCGTTTCGACGTTTGACGCTGGAGGCGCCGCATTGTTTGCAGCGCCATCTGGTGGTGCCTTTGCTGGTGGTGCCGTTGCGTTTCATTTCACCGCCGCAGTGGCAGCGTGGTTGGTTCTTCGACATTGCGACACCACACCACGCCGCGCATAGCACATCACGGCTGCCACACCGAGGATTTCCCGTCGGGGGCTAGATATATGCTTCCGGAGCATATACTTTCCGGAAACCTACAGGTCAATCCGTGAAAATCCGCGATTCCGGACACACTTTTTGACCCTTAACCCGCGACTATCCAGTCAAGCTCTAAGAGCCTTCCACACATACACAAGAGGGTGGGTGCCATCGGCACCCACCCTCTTTGCTGTCCTTCTTTTTAGTTGAAGGAATCGCCACAGGCGCAAGAACCGGTGGCATTCGGGTTATCGATGGTAAAACCCTGGGACTCGATGGTGTCAGCGAAGTCAATCTTGGCACCGGTCAGGTAAGGAACGGACATCTTGTCCACGACGAGGTTTACGCCGCCTACCTGGTCGACCTTGTCACCATCCAAGGTGCGATCATCAAAGTAAAGCTGGTAGCGCAGGCCAGCGCAGCCACCAGGCTGAACGGCAATGCGTAGGGAGAGATCGTCGCGGCCTTCCTGATCAAGCAGCGCCTTTGCCTTAGCGGCTGCTGCTTCAGTCAGAATGACGCCGGTTGCGGAAGCTGGAGCGGTCATCACTTCTCCTCAATAAGTATTGGTTTCGTTGCCACTACCCTACCCGCTTCTTTCAGGTGGGAAAAGGTAGCCCACTGCTACAACATCTACTGGGCCGGGCCTATTCCCCTATTCGCGCCTAAACCTTGTAGTGTGAGGAGAGTGAAACTCCCGTGGCAAAAAGATGACAAGACCTCCACTGAGCCCGCTCCTGCGCAGGACAAGGCGCAGGAAGAAATTCAGAAAGAGCCCCAGCGCAAGGGCTATACCCCACCGAAGGGTCGTCCTACGCCAAAGCGCTCCGAACAAGAGATCGCGCGCGGCGTAAAGCGCGATCCCCATGGCATGTCCGAAGCACAGCGTTACCAGCACCGCAAGGACATGAAGAAGTCCATGAGCAAGGACGAGTGGAAGGAATATAAGAAAAAGGAGCGCCAAGAGCGCCAGCAGGCCAACCGTGAGCAGCAGGCCCGCATGGCTGACGGTGATCCGCGTTTCCTTCCCGCTCGCGATCAGGGCGCAGAACGCGCCTATGTGCGCGATTGGGTAGATGCGCGCCGCAGCTTGAGCAATTGGGTTATGCCAATGGCCCTAGTTCTCATCGTGGTCGTGTTCTTGACTTACGCGGTACCAAGCATCGCGACGGTCATTAACGCGGTGGCGATGGTTATCCTCATTATCTTTGCCATCGAGGGCATCATCTTGGCCCGCCGCTGCAATAATGCCGTGCGTACCAAGTTCCCTGGCACCACTGAAGCCGGCTTTAGCCTGGGCTTTTATGCATATTCTCGCGCCAGCCAGCCGCGCAAGTGGCGCATTCCGCGCCCCCGCGTGGAGCTCGGTGCTGACGTTTAGGGAGATGTGCTCATGGCCATTCCGCAGCCCGATTCTCAGGCACGTACCGCACACGACGCGCAGCTCGCGCCTTATGGGCGCCTGACCGAAGCCGCTCAATGGCTAGCCGCCTGCCAAGGCAGCGCCCCCGCTCAGGAGCCGCAGCGTATACGAGCCATCGTCTTTGCTGAGCAGGAGCCCCAGCTACCGGCTCCCGAGACCGCTGCGCGTCGGGCCGGGGCCGGACTGAATGTAGTCACGGTGACGGATCTATCCCAGGCATATGACTTGGGAGCCGCTACCGCAGATGCGGAAATTGATGCCGGTGCGGACCTACTGATTCCCGGCGGCGTGGAAAGCGCCCGCGTCCCCGCCGTGGTCATGGCGACGATGACGCAGACGGAGCCGGTAGTGATCGTCGGCAAGCAGCCCAGCGTGGAAGACTGGAAGCGAGAGGTCTCTGCCATTCGAGATGCTATGTTCCGCGCCCGCAACCTCGAGGGCATGGAGCTCGTAGCCTCCTGCCAGTCTGCGGTGCTGGCCGCTGCGGTGGGGCTCATTACCCGAGCCGCGGAGCGTCGCACGCCCCTCCTTATCGATGCCCCCTTAACCGCAACCGCGGCGCTCCTTGCCGAGCGCGATAACCCTGGGGTGAAAGAGTGGCTCTTTGCCACTACCCTTTCCACCGCCCCTGCCCATGAGTTGGCGCTAAGAAAACTGGGCCTCCAGCCACTGCACCAACTGGCAATGGAGCCGGAGCCCACCCTCGGCGCCCTAGCGGCGCTGCCGATGCTACTTACCGGAGTCGAGATCGCCGCAGACGCCTAAGCCGCGGCCTATTTCACCAGGGTATGCAGCCAGCCATGGGTATCTTCCACGGCACCGCGCTGAATTCCGGTTAGGTGCTCGCGCAAGGTCATGGTGATCTCGCCTGCTTCATTGCCATTGACCTGGAAATCGGCGGAATCGCCCAGCACGTGGCCCACCGGGGTGATAACCGCGGCAGTACCGCAGGCAAAGGCCTCCGACATTGCGCCGGATTCTGCATCGCGCTGCCATTCCTCGGCCGTAATGCGGCGTTCGGTGACCTTGTAGCCCAGGTCTTGGGCAACTTGCAGAAGAGATTCGCGCGTGATGCCCGGCAACAAGGAACCGGATAGTTCTGGCGTAACAATCTCCACATTCTCGCCGGAGCCATAGACAAACATGAGGTTCATTCCGCCCATTTCTTCGATGTAGCGGCGTTCAATAGCGTCCAACCAGACCACCTGGTCACAGCCTTTTTCATCCGCCTGGGCCTGGGCCAATAGCGAGCCCGCATAGTTGCCCGCAAACTTGGCCGCGCCGGTGCCGCCGGGCGCTGCGCGCACGTAGTCGGTGGACAGCCAAACAGATACCGGTTTGATGCCACCACTGAAGTAGGAACCCGCTGGGGAGGCTATTAGCACGTAGCGGTAGGACTTGGCCGGGTGAACCCCCAAGGAAACCTCGGTGGAGATCATAAAGGGACGCAGATACAACGCCGCTTCTCCACCGGCTTCCGGTACCCAGTTCTTATCTACTTCCACCAATTGGCGCAAAGACTCAATAAACTCCTCTTTCGGCAGCTCCGGCATAGCCAAGCGTTCAGCAGAGTTGATAAACCGCTGGGCATTATGGTCGGGACGGAAGGTGGCAATGGAATCATCGGGCTGACGATAGGCCTTGATGCCTTCAAAGATTGCCTGCCCGTAGTGGAATACGTTGCTTGCCGGTTCCATTGTCATCGGCCCGTACGGTCTTACCTGAGCATTGTGCCAGCCCTTTTCTTCGGTCCAATCAATGGTGACCATGTGGTCCGTAAAGTGCTTGCCAAAGCCGGGGTTGGCGAGGATTTCGCTCAATTCCTCCGCAGACGTGGGATTATCGGTCCGAGTAATCGTGTAATCAAGCATGCCCACAATCTACCCCTTTATCTATAGCGAGGCAGGAATAAGTTCACCGCTGCGCGGTACAGTAGAGGGAAGATTGATAAGCCTTTTTATAAAGGAGGACACTATGGCACAAAACGAATTGCCCGCACGCGGTCACTTTCCCAAGCTAAAGCTGGGGAAGAAGGTTCCAAAGAAGGCGGACGCACTACTAATTGCTGCGTTCGAGGGCGAAGGCGGGCTAGAACTGCCGGGCACCGAGTTGCTAGGGGCTGCCGCACTTCGCTCCACCTATGAGGCACTGGTGGCCGTAGGGGCTTCCGGCACGGCCGGCGAGGTCACGCGCGTACCGGCTCCAGCTAAGGCTGGCGTAGCCTCCATCATCGCCGTGGGATTGGGCGAAGCAGAAGAAGTAGACGCTGAAACGCTGCGCCGCGCTGCAGGCCAGGCCGCCCGCTCCATTACCAAGATTGAACAGTTAGCTACCTCTCTGGGCGATTTTGGCATCGCCCCAGTGGTAGAAGGCCTCATCCTCGGCGGCTATAAGTACTCCGGCCTACGCAGCGAGCCATCTACGATGCCCACCACCTTTACCGTAGTGGCCGAGAAGTCAGCCCAAGAGGAATTTGAAAACGCGAAGATTACCGCTGAATCCGTTCTTCTCGCCCGCGATCTGGTCAATACTCCATCCAACCTGCTCTACCCAGAAAGCTACGCCGCTTTCCTTTCCGCCCAAGCAGCAGAGGCGGGCCTTGAGGTAGAGGTCTTGGATGAAAAGGCCCTAGAAAAGCAGGGCTTTGGCGGCATCCTGGCGGTCGGCCGTGGCTCTGCACGTCCGCCGCGTTTGGTCCGCTTGAGCTGGCGCCCGAAGAAGGCCAAGCGCCACGTCGCGCTGGTGGGCAAGGGCATTACCTTTGATACCGGCGGCATTTCCTTGAAGCCAGGCGCCAAGATGTGGGACATGATTTCCGATATGGGCGGTTCCGCCGCAATGGTCGCTGCCATCATTGCTGCGGCAAAGCTGAACCTCAAGGTGGGTATCACCGCTACCCTGCCACTGGCAGAAAACATGCCAGGCAGCGATGCCACCCGCCCAGGTGACGTCATCACCCACTACGGCGGCATTACCTCCGAGGTGCTCAACACCGATGCGGAAGGTCGCCTCGTGCTTGCTGATGCCATTGCGCGCGCCAGCGAGGACAACCCTGACTACCTCATTGAAACGGCTACTCTCACCGGTGCCCAGATGGTTGCTCTAGGTGAGCGGACCGCCGGCGTTATGGGTTCCGAGGAATTCCGTGACCGCATGGCCGAAATCGGCCGCGAGGTGGGCGAAAAGGCTTGGGCCATGCCGCTACTGGAGGAACACGAGGAATCGGTAAAGTCCGCCAGCGCCGATATCCGTAATATCAACGCCAAGCGTGAGGGCGGCATGGAATATGCCGGCACCTACCTCCAACACTTTGTGGGTGAAGAAATCGAATGGGCCCATATCGATGTGGCCGGCCCTTCCTTCAACACCACTGGCGCTTATGGATACACCCCAAAGATGGGCACCGGCGTGCCCACCCGCACGGTGGTAGCAGCCCTGCGCGAAATTGCTGAATTAAAATAGCACCACAGCAGGCTTTATGCGATTAAACTCCTAAAGGCATGAAGCCTGCTCTCATTATCGTTGACGTTCAATATGACTTTTGCCCCGGCGGTGCCTTAGGCACCGAACGAGGCAATGAAGTCGCCGCCAAAATCGCGACTCTGCAACAGGATTATGACACCGTCGTAGCCACGCAGGATTGGCATATAGATCCGGGCTCTCACTTTTCCCAGAGCCCGGATTTTGTTGATTCTTGGCCCGTGCACTGTGTAGCCGAGTCCCACGGCGCGGCCATGCATGAGGCTATCGGGCCGGCCCAAGCCTACTTCCGCAAGGGTGAATACACCGCCGCCTATTCCGGATTTGAGGGTGCTGCTAACGGCACCCTGCTTGCTGACTGGTTGCGCGAGCACCACATCGATGCCGTAGACATCGTGGGCATTGCCACCGATCATTGTGTTCGTGCCACCGCTGCTGATGCCCTACAGGAGGGGTTCACCGTCCGCGTTCTGCGTGACTATTGCTCCCCGGTAGATGAATCTCGCGGTGAGGCGGCGTTGCAAGAGTTAGCCGCTGCCGGCGCCACGATCTGCTAGGCAAAAGAAAACGCCTGCGGCCCTCGAACCGAAAGTGGTCCGAGGGCCGCAGGCGTCTCTCTACAAGGTGTTTCCATGTATCGGCTAAAACAGCCGCCCTCTGGAAACATGAGGGGTTCTCTCTATCTCTCTCGCATGCGCTCTCTCAAACGCATGAACTTAGTATGGGTTACCGATATTGGATAGCGGTGGAAAGATCCTGAAAGTTTCCTGTTGACCTAGCAACCACATTCCTTCACCCTCCCACCACGCATCGCTAGGCCTAGACCAAATGCAGAAAACCCTGCGCTGGGTGAGGCGATTGTTATACGGTGATCTACGTCCCCACGGGTGCCCGAGCACGGGCTGAGAGTGCGCTACAGCTGCGTATCTACCGTTCGAACCTGTTTGGTTAATACCTACGAAGGAAGAGAGGAGAGCCTGCCATGACGGCTGCCCCAGAAAACCACCCCAAGCATTCCTATTCCCCCATTCGGCACAACGGCTTAGAGGTCCCAGAGACCGAAATCCACTTGGACGATTCCCCTCATGCCCCTAACGAGCCCTTCCGCGTTTACCGCACGCGTGGTCCCGAATGCGCACCGGAGCAGGGGCTTCCGGCATTACGCACCGAGTGGATTCAAAAACGCGCGGATACCGAAAAATACCAAGGCCGCAACCGAGAGCTCGCTGACGACGGCCGCGCCGCACAGCGCCGCGGTGCTGCCTCCCAAGAATGGAAGGGCTCTAAGCGCCTGCCGCTTAAGGCGAAGGCAGGCCAACGCGTTACGCAGATGCATTATGCCCGCCAGGGCATCATTACCCGCGAAATGGAATTTGTAGCTCTGCGCGAGCATTGCGATGCGGAATTCGTACGTCAGGAGGTCGCTCGCGGCCGTGCGATTATTCCCAATAATGTCAACCACCCCGAGTCCGAGCCCATGATCATTGGCCGCAAATTTCTTACCAAGATTAACGCCAATATCGGCAACTCAGCAGTATCCTCCTCCATCGATGAGGAAGTATCCAAACTGCGCTGGGCTACCCAATGGGGTGCGGATACCGTCATGGACTTGTCTACGGGTGACGATATCCACACCACCCGTGAGTGGATCTTGCGCAACTCCCCGGTTCCCATCGGCACCGTCCCGATTTACCAAGCATTGGAAAAGGTCAATGGCGTAGCGGAGGACCTCTCGTGGGAAATCTTCCGTGATACCGTCCTCGAGCAATGCGAGCAGGGCGTGGACTATATGACGATTCACGCTGGTGTGCTTTTGGCCTATGTGCCTCTAGCTAGCAATCGCGTGACTGGCATTGTAAGCCGCGGCGGCTCGATTATGGCGGGCTGGTGCTTGGCCCACCACAAAGAATCTTTCCTTTACGAGCACTTTGATGAGTTATGCGAGATTTTTGCGCAATACGATGTTGCATTTTCGCTTGGCGACGGCCTGCGGCCCGGCAGCCTAGCCGATGCGAACGACGCAGCCCAGTTCGCTGAGCTTAAGACGATTGGCGAACTTACCCGCCGGGCTTGGGAGTATGACGTCCAAGTCATGGTGGAAGGCCCTGGCCATGTCCCGCTCAACATGATTCAAGAAAATAACGAGCTCGAGCAAGATTGGGCCTCTGACGCGCCCTTTTATACTCTCGGCCCGCTAGTTACCGATATCGCTCCCGGCTATGACCACATCACTTCTGCCATCGGCGCCGCCCATATCGCTATGGGTGGCACGGCGATGCTGTGCTACGTGACCCCGAAAGAGCACTTGGGCCTACCCAACCGAGATGACGTAAAAACTGGTGTCATTACCTATAAGATTGCCGCGCACTCCGCGGACGTGGCCAAAGGTCACCCTGGCGCCCGTGCCTGGGATGACGCGATGAGCAAGGCCCGCTTTGAATTCCGCTGGAATGATCAGTTTGCGCTTTCCCTCGATCCGGAAACCGCGCAGGCTTACCATGACGAAACCTTGCCTGCCGAGCCAGCAAAGACCGCCCACTTTTGTTCCATGTGTGGCCCCAAGTTCTGCTCTATGCGCATCAGCCAAGACATTCGGGATATGTTTGGCGGGCAGATGGCCGAGCTAGGCATGCCAACGCTAGGTGAGCAAGTCCGCGAGGCCGTCGACGGCACTGCACCGGAGAAAGGCATGCAAGAAAAGTCTGCCGAATTCCGCCGCCGCGGCTCCCAGGTCTACCTACGTGAAGAGAGCGATCTAGCTTAATTCAGTCCCCGTATCGGGGTTCTCGCCGCGCTCGAACCGGGCGCGGCGTTTTCTTTGTTCTTCCCTTTTACGCAGAATGCGGTTTCGCTCCAGGCGTTCACGCATGCGCTGCGGGTAGCCGGTTTCTTCCACGTCATAAATATCGCAGCTCAATAATGCGGCCACCGCGTCGATACCCTTTGGCCCGCCGATGCGACGGCGGATGAACTCGCCGTTTTCATCGACAACGACAACCGACATCTCGTTGACCACTGTTTCCGGCTCCACAAAGGCCTCTACATACATTCTTCCGGCGGCCCACTGTTGCAAATCCTGCGCGTCTTCTGGGCGGATGGTCTCCCCCGGTCCGCGGGGTGGTCGCAGTGACGATCTGGACTTGTTGCGGCGGAAGGGGTTGAACATAATTCCCTAGCTTACCCGGAAGGAGGGTAGTTACTAACCCCACATCTGCACGAGGGTGAGCATCACGCTGTAAGATTGTCGGGTAGCGATAGAACACTTCCAACTTTCGAGGAGTCTTATAACTCATGGCGAACTCCGTTGAGATGCCCGAGCTGGGCGAATCCGTAACCGAAGGCACCATCACGCAGTGGCTCAAGTCCGTCGGCGACACCGTCGAAGTAGACGAGCCTTTGCTCGAGGTCTCCACCGACAAGGTCGATACCGAAATCCCCTCCCCCGTAGCCGGCACCATTATTGAAATTAAGGCTGACGAGGATGACACCATCGAGGTTGGCGAGGTCATTGCCATCATCGGTGACGAGGATGAGGCAGGCTCCGCATCCAACGACTCCTCCGCTGACAAGGACGAGGAAGAAGCAGAAGAAGCTCAGGTAGAGCCAAAGGCTGACTCTTCTAACGGCGGCTCCGGCGACGCATCCGACGTGGAAATGCCAGAACTTGGCGAGTCCGTCACCGAAGGCACCATCACCCAGTGGCTCAAGTCCGTCGGCGACACCGTCGAAGTAGACGAGCCACTGCTCGAGGTCTCCACCGACAAGGTCGACACCGAAATTCCATCCCCAGTAGCAGGCACCCTGGTAGAAATCCTCGCCGACGAAGATGACGCCATCGAGGTAGGCGCAGTCATCGCCCGCATCGGCGACGAAAACGCCACCGCATCCTCCTCCGACTCCAAGCCAGAACCACAGGCCGAAGAAAAGAAGGAAGAGCCGAAGGCTGACTCTTCTAACGGCGGCTCCGGCGATGCATCCGACGTGGAAATGCCAGAACTTGGCGAGTCCGTCACCGAAGGCACCATCACCCAGTGGCTCAAGTCCGTCGGCGACACCGTCGAAGTAGACGAGCCTTTGCTCGAGGTCTCCACCGACAAGGTCGACACCGAAATTCCATCCCCAGTAGCAGGCACCCTGGTAGAAATCCTCGCCGACGAAGATGACACCATCGAGGTAGGCGCAGTCATCGCCCGCATCGGCGACGAAAACGCCACCGCATCCTCCTCCGACTCCAAGCCAGAACCACAGGCCGAAGAAAAGAAGGAAGAGGAAAAGAAGGAAGAGCCAAAGGCAGAGGAAGATAAGAAGCCGGAGCCAAAGGCAGAGGACAAGAAGGAAACCCAGCAGGATTCTTCTCTCAATACCTCCGCGAAGGTCAACAACGGCGACAACGTTCCTTATGTCACCCCACTGGTACGCAAGCTGGCTGACAAGCACGGCGTAGACCTCAACAACGTTGAGGGCACCGGCGTCGGTGGCCGTATCCGCAAGCAGGACGTGCTTGCTGCCGCTGGCGAAGGAGACGCACCTGCCAAGTCTGGTGCGCAATCCGACAACTCCCCACGCGCTCGTTGGTCCACCAAGTCTGTGGATCCGGCCAAGCAGGAGCTTATCGGCACCACCCAGAAGGTTAACCGCATTCGCGAAATCACCGCTTCCAAGATGGTAGAGGCGCTGCAGATTTCCGCACAGCTTACCCACGTGCAGGAAGTCGACATGACTGCCATCTGGGATATGCGCAAGAAGAACAAGCAGGCATTCATCGACAAGCACGGTGCCAACCTGTCCTTCCTGCCATTCATCGTGAAGGCTACCGCTGAGGCCCTAGTCTCCCACCCGAACGTCAATGCGTCTTATAACCCAGAAACCAAGGAGATGACCTACCACGCGGACGTCAACATCGCTATCGCTGTTGATACGCCGAAGGGTCTGCTCACCCCGGTCATCCACAAGGCACAGGACATGACCCTGCCGCAGATCGCGCAGCAGATTGCGGAGCTGGCTGATAAGGCCCGCAATAACAAGCTGAAGCCGAACGATCTGACCGGTGCTACCTTCACCGTGACCAACATCGGTTCCGAGGGCGCCATGCTCGATACCCCGATCTTGGTTCCGCCACAGGCCGGCATTCTGGGTACCGCAGCCATTGAGAAGCGTCCGGTGGTTGTCAACGAAAACGGCCAGGATGCCATTGCCATCCGCCAGATGTGCTACCTGCCATTCACCTACGATCACCAGGTGGTTGACGGTGCGGACGCAGGCCGCTTCATCACCACCATCAAGGATCGCCTGCAGACCGCGGACTTCCAGGCAGACCTCGAAGTCTAAAGGTTCTATCGCCGCTTAAAGCCTTCCAGCCCTACTGCGGGGCTGGAAGGCTTTTGCCATGTCTGGGGTGCCAAGTGGGGGTGATAGTTCCGCCTTTAGCTGAACCATCCATCCCGTTTTATTCGAGGCTTTTCGCGGTCGTTCCCCCTAAGCCCGTGGTGAGCGCCTTAGGAGCCACCTTAGACAGTGATGCGGTGCATAAAAGTTTCTCAAGGGGGATCGGCTCACCCATTATTAAACATATAATTAGGGCGGTTATAGCCATTGTCCCTCACTAAGGAGTCTCACTGACATGGAATTCATCTCCCGCCACCTAGGGCCGGATTCTACGGAGCAGGCCACCATGCTTGCGAAGGTAGGCTACGACAGCGTGGACGCGCTGGTCGATGCCGCCATTCCCTCCAAGATCCGCGCCGCAGAATTGCCTCAGCTTCCTGAGGCACTCTCGGAGGATGAAGCACAGGCTACGTTGCGGGAGTACGCCAACCAGAACACTGTGCTAAAGCCTTTCTATGGTCAGGGCTTTTCAGATACCCTCACCCCAGCGGTCATCCGCCGCGGTCTGCTAGAAGATGCTGGTTGGTATACCGCTTATACGCCGTACCAGCCGGAGATTTCCCAGGGGCGTCTGGAAGCGCTGCTGAATTTCCAGACCATGATTGAATCCCTCACTGGACTACCGATTGCGAATGCCTCTCTCTTGGATGAGGCTTCTGCTGCGGCTGAGGCCGTGGGCCTTATGTCCCGTGCGGTAAAGAAGGGCCGCCGTGTAGTGCTCGATTCCCGCCTGCACCCGCAGGTGCTTACCGTCGCCGCGGAGCGTGCCCGCGCGATTGACCTCGAGGTGGAAATCGTCGACCTGCGCGAAGGCCTCGTAGGCGAGGACCTCATTGGCGCCGTCATTGCCTACACCGGCACCGAGGGCGACATTTTTGATCCCTCTTCCCTCATCGAAGAGCTGCATACCCGCGGCGCGCTAGCCGCTGTGGTCACCGACCCGCTTTCCCTGCTTCTCTTGGAAGGCCCTGGCTCACTGGGCGCCGATATTGTACTAGGTTCCTCCCAGCGCTTCGGCGTGCCGCTCTTCTTCGGTGGCCCGCACGCTGCTTATATGGCGGTTACAGAAAAACTCAAGCGGCAGATGCCTGGCCGCATCGTCGGTGTTTCTAAGGACGCGGATGGTCGCCCGGCCTACCGCTTGGCACTGCAGACTCGCGAGCAGCACATTCGCCGCGAGCGCGCCACCTCTAATATCTGTACTGCGCAGGCGTTGCTAGCTAATGTCGCCTCCATGTACGCCGTCTACCACGGTCCGCAAGGCCTCAAGGCTATCGCACAGCGCGTGCATGGGCTTGCCTCCAGCTTCGCCCAATCCGTCAAGGATGCCGGAAAGCAGCTGGTATCTGAAGACTTCTTCGATACAGTCACCGTCGCCGGCGTGGATGCCACCAGCATCAAGGAAAACCTCCAGAAGGAGGGATACCTCGTGCGCGCGATCGGTGAGGACAAGGTATCGGTGTCCTTCGGTGAGTCGGCGACTAAGGAGGACGTCGCCAAGCTCGCCCAAGCCTTCGGCGCTGAGGCGACTGAGGCTGACTTCGACCTGCCTAAGAGCCTGCAGCGCAGCCAGGAGCCGCTCCAGCACGAGGTATTCAACCGCATCCACTCCGAAACCCAGATGTTGCGCTACCTGCGCAAGCTGGCTGATAAGGACTTAGCACTTGACCGCACCATGATCCCGCTGGGGTCTTGCACCATGAAGCTCAACCCCACCGCCGCCATGGAGCCGATTTCCTGGCCGGAATTTGCTGGCATCCACCCCTACGCCCCGGAAGAGACAACCACTGGCTGGCGCGCACTGGTCGAGGAGATTGAAGGTTGGTTGGCCGAGATTACCGGCTATGCCAAGGTCTCCATCCAGCCCAACGCCGGATCCCAGGGCGAGCTGGCCGGCCTTTTGGCCATCCGCCGCTACCACGTAGCCAATGGCGATAACGAGCGCGATGTAGTACTCATCCCGGCTTCCGCACACGGCACGAATGCGGCCTCGGCTACGCTGGCTAACCTGCGCGTTGTGGTGGTAAAGACCGCGGACGACGGCTCTATTGATCTGGCGGATTTGGATGAAAAGATTGCCAAGCATGGCAACCACATCGCCGGCATCATGGTGACCTACCCGTCCACCCACGGGGTCTTTGACCCAGAGGTTCGCGATGTTTGCGATAAAGTCCACGCGGTGGGCGGCCAGGTCTACATTGACGGTGCGAATATGAACGCACTGACCGGTTGGGCCCGCCCAGGGCAGTTCGGCGGCGATGTCTCCCACCTCAACCTGCACAAGACCTTTACCATTCCGCATGGCGGTGGCGGCCCAGGCGTGGGTCCAGTAGCAGTGGCCGAGCACCTTATCCCGTTCCTGCCCACCAATGCCGCGGATCCGCAGCTGGATGCAACCACTGCTACCCCGGTTGGGCAAGGCGTGCCTATTACCAGTACCAAGTACGGCTCGGCCGGTGTGCTGCCGATTTCCTGGGCATACCTAGCTATGAGCGGCGCGCAGGGACTTGCTCAAGCCTCCGCCCACGCAATTTTGGGCGCAAATTACCTGGCCAAGTCCCTGGAAGATTCCTTCCCTGTGCTCTACACCGGCAATGCTGGCTTGGTGGCCCATGAATGCATCCTGGATCTGCGCGCGCTTACCGACGCCTCTGGGGTCACCGCCGCGGACGTCGCCAAGCGCCTCGTAGACTTTGGCTTCCACGCCCCGACCCTGGCTTTCCCGGTGGCCGGCACCCTCATGGTGGAGCCCACCGAGTCCGAGGACTTGGGCGAGCTGGATCGTTTCATCGAGGCAATGCGCACCATCCGCGCCGAGATCCAAGAAATCATCGACGGCCAGGTGTCCTACGAAGGCTCCGTCATCCACCATGCTCCGTTTACCGCGGAGTCCGTTAGCGCCGATACGTGGGACTTTGTCTTCAGCCGAGAAAAGGCCGCTTGGCCAGTGAAATCCCTGCGCCACAGCTACAAGTACTTCCCGCCGGTGCGCCGCATCGACGAGGCCTATGGTGATCGCAACTTGGTCTGCAGCTGCCCGCCGCCGGAAGCATTCGATATCGACGATTCTGAGGAGTAAACATGACCGAACTACTTACCTCCCCACTCAATGCCGAGCACGAGAAGCTCGGCGCCACCTTTACGGCCTTCGGCCCATGGAACATGCCGCTGAAGTACCAGAACGAGCTAGACGAGCACCGCGCCGTACGCAACAGCGCCGGTCTATTTGACCTGTCTCATATGGGCGAAATCTGGGTCAACGGCGCCGACGCCGGCAAGTTCTTGTCCTATGCCTTCATCTCCAACTTTGAGCCCCTCAAGGTGGGCAAGGCCAAGTACTCCATGATCAACGCCGAGGACGGCGGCATCATCGATGACCTCATTACCTACCGCTTTGAGGAAGATAAATTCCTCGTCGTCCCGAATGCCGGCAACGCCGATACCGTGTGGGACGAGCTCAACAAGCGCGCCGAGAGCTTCGATGTCACCTTGAAGAACGAGTCCCGTGACGTGGCCATGATCGCCGTCCAGGGCCCTAAGGCCGCAGAAATCCTCGTCCCGTTGGTGGAAGACAATAAGCAGGACGAGGTCTACAACCTCGGCTATTACGCCGCCACCATGGGTAAGGTGGCGCGCACCTTTGCCATCATCGCGCGCACCGGCTACACCGGTGAGGATGGCTTCGAGCTCATTGTGTACAACTCCGATGCCGCGCAGCTGTGGGAAGAGCTGCTCAAGGCCGGTGCAGAATACGACCTCAAGCCGTGCGGCCTCGCCGCCCGCGATTCCCTACGCCTCGAGGCCGGCATGCCTCTTTACGGCAACGAGCTCTCCCGCGACATCACCCCGGTAGAGGCGGGCATGGCCCGTGCCTTTGCCAAAAAGGAGGCCGATTTCGTCGGCTCCGAGGTCGTCCGCCAACGCGCCGCCGAAGGCCCGCAGGTAGCGATCACCGGTCTCACCTCCGAGCAGCGCCGCGCAGCCCGCGCCGGTGCCGAGGTTTTCGTGGGCGATGAGAAGGTAGGCACGGTCACCTCCGGCCAGCCTTCCCCCACTCTGGGACACCCAGTGGCCATCGCGCTGCTGAATACCGGCGCGAACCTCGAGCCCGGCTCCGCTGTAGAGGTGGAGATTCGCGGTAAGCGCTATCCTTTTGAAGTAACCGCGTTGCCGTTCTATAAGCGCGACAAGTAAGCATCTTTTCAACCAGCCCGAAAGGACCACATCACCATGGCTAACCTTCCTCAAGATTTTTCCTACTCCGAAGACCACGAGTGGGTCAACGCTGCCGCCGATGCCGTTGCTGGCGCTACCGTGCGCATCGGCATTACTTCCGTGGCTGCTGACCGCCTCGGTGAGGTCGTCTTCGCCGAACTGCCGGAGGTAGGCGATACCGTTACCGCCGGCGAGTCTTGTGGCGAGGTCGAATCCACGAAGTCCGTCTCTGACCTCTACTCCCCTGTCACCGGCACCGTAAAGGCCGTTAACGAGGATGTGCACGATGACTACGCTGTCATCAACAACGACCCGTTCGGCGAGGGCTGGCTTTTCGAGGTTGAGGTTGATGAGGCCGGCGAGCTCATGGATGCTGCCGCTTATGCATCCGCCAACGGCCTAGATTAATTCGACCCCACGCGGGAGGGTGTGCCACGCGCACCCTCCCGCTTTGCTTTGCCCACCGCACCAGAGGAAACTTTGAGTCTATGACTGCACCACGCGATCCTTTCTTCCCCGCCGAGCGTTCTATCCGCGCCTCCGATAAACCACTAGAGGTCCGTTTCTTGGGCCGGATGGACTACCAGGAGGCCTGGGACTACCAGGCCGAGGTAGCAGCCGCGCGCGCCAAGGGGGAACAAGACGATGTGGTGCTCGTAGTCGAACACCCCAATATCTATACCGCCGGCAAGCGCACCCAACCGGAAGATATGCCAGATAACGGCCTGCCCGTTATCACCGTTGACCGTGGCGGGCGCATCACCTGGCATGGCGAAGGCCAGCTGGTCATCTACCCCATTATCAAATTGGCCGAGCCCGTCGACGTCGTCGACTATGTCCGCCGCCTCGAGGAGGCCACCATCCAGACGGTCCGCCAGATGGGGGTAACCACCGCCGGGCGCATCGATGGCCGCTCGGGCGTGTGGGTTCCTTCCACTACCGAAGCCAAGGATCCCTCCGCTCCGAAGCGTGACCGCAAGATTGCCGCTCTTGGAATCCGCATTACTCGCGGGGTGACCATGCACGGTTTGGCGCTTAACTGCTGCAATACGCTGGAATACTACGACCACATCGTGGCATGTGGCATCGATGACGCCGATGTCACCACCCTATCGCTGGAGCTCGGACGCCAGGTCAGCCTCGAGGATGCCACCCAACCGCTTTTGCAGGCGCTTGATGACGCCCTCTCGGGCCGCCTCATTGTCGCCGACCACACCTTTGGCTCAGCCCCTGATCCCACGAAGTTAGCGAATGAAAGGGCTAGACAGAGGCGTCGGCAAGCGCGGCAAGAACCCTAGTTTGGGGCTGGCGCGGAATAGGATGTGACCGCGGCGACTTATACCTAGAAGAGCTATTAGCCATCACCACCATCAACCGATAAAGTGAGTTTTTGTGACTGTTAAGCCTGAAGGACGCAAGATGCTCCGCATTGAAAAGAAGAATGCGGAGTCACCCATCGAACAAAAGCCACGCTGGATCCGCAACCAGGTTCGCACTGGCCCGGGCTATGAGGACATGAAGTCCCGCGTGGCTGGGGCCTCCCTGCACACCGTGTGCCAGGAGGCAGGTTGCCCGAATATCCACGAGTGCTGGGAATCCCGCGAGGCTACCTTCCTCATCGGTGGCGATAAGTGCACCCGCCGCTGCGACTTCTGCGATATTGCCACCGGCAAGCCGGAAGAACTAGACCGCGATGAACCGCGCCGCGTAGCCGAAAATATCCGGGAAATGGACCTTAACTACACCACCATTACCGGTGTTACCCGCGATGATCTCCCCGATGAGGGTGCATGGCTCTACGCCGAGGTCGTGCGCAAGATTCACGAGCTTAACCCCCACACCGGCGTGGAAAACCTCACCCCGGATTTCTCTGGCAAGCCAGACCTGCTGGAGGAGGTCTTCGAGGCCAAGCCGGAGGTCTTCGCGCACAACCTGGAGACCGTGCCGCGCATCTTTAAGCGCATCCGCCCGGCCTTCCGCTACGAGCGCTCCTTGGACGTCATCCGCCAGGCACATGATTATGGCCTCATTACCAAGTCCAACCTGATTTTGGGCATGGGCGAGACCGAGGAAGAGGTCGAGGAAGCTTTACGTGACCTGCGCTCTGCTGGCTGCGATATCATCACCATCACCCAGTACCTGCGCCCCGGCCCGCGCTTCCACCCGATTGAGCGCTGGGTGCGCCCAGAGGAATTCGTGGCCCACTCCAAGCTGGCTAAGGAACTCGGCTTCGGCGGCGTCATGTCCGGCCCGCTGGTGCGCTCTTCTTATCGCGCCGGCCGCCTCTACGTGCAGGCTATGGAAAAGCGCGGCTTCGAGCTGCCGGATAACCTCAAGCACCTGGCGGAGACCTCTCAGGGTGCCACCGCCCAAGAAGCCTCCACCCTGCTGGAGAAATACGGCCCATCGGAGGAGACTCCCGTGACCACCCGCATGGCCAAGGCTCCGGCTAATGCGAATTCGGCGGCGGCCACCGTCCGCTAAACCACACGTTTTCATAACGGCCTGCGCTTTCCGCGTGGGCCGTTTTAACATTCATGCCCATTGACCTTTAAAGTAGGAGCCATGGCGAAAGATGACAAGGCAGCACTAAAGGCTGCAAAGAAGCAAGAACGCGCGGCCAAGCGCCAGCAGCGTAAGCAAACCTGGTCCCAAATGTGGCAAGCATTTAATATGCAGCGCAAGCAGGATAAGGCGCTTATCCCCATCATGCTGGGCGCCTTCCTGGGCATGGGCTTGCTCTTCTTCCTGATCGGCTCGCTTTTCCACGGCCAGTGGTTCATGCTCATCCTGGGCTTGGGCATCGGCGCGCTGCTCGCAATGTTCCTATTTACCCGCCGCCTTGAGCGCGATATGTACAAGCGCGTGGAAGACCAGCCGGGTGCTGCGGGCTGGGCACTCGAGCAGCAGCTGCGCAATACCGTGGGCATCGTCTGGTCCGTCAAAACCGGCGTGGCCGCCACCCGCCAGCAGGATCTTATCCACCGCGTCATCGGCAATGCGGGCGTCATCTTCGTGTGCGAAGGCAATAAGAACCGCGTGCGCCCTACCCTCAACCAGCTTAAGAAGCGCGTAGACAAGATCGCCGGCGGCGTTCCCATCTACGAGATCTTCGTAGGCAACGGCGAGGACGAGGTTCCCGTTTCCAAGCTGCGCAATAAGGTCATGAAGCTGCCGCGCAACTTTAATAAGAACGAAACCTACGAAAACATCCGCCGCATCGAGGCCATGGACTCCATGCCGGGTACCACCCCGGGCATGCCCAAGGGTCCAATGCCCCACCAGGCGCAGAACATGGCCGGCATGAATCGCCGCATGCGCCGCGCCCAGCAGCGCAAAAAAAATAAGTAGGGCGCCTAAAGCGAATCCCTGCCGCACCATATGAGGTGTGGCAGGGATTTTCTCTTGCCCGGAAAATCCGGGCGACTTAGGAGCGAATAACGATGGTACCGGTGGCGCGGTCATGCATTCCGCGTCCATCCGCATCAACCATGGCCGCTGGGAACAGCACACCGGTGAGCACCGTGCGCAGCGCCGCGCGCCATAGGCCCACGCGGGCACCGGGAACGTCAAGCCGGGCAACACCCATGCCTAAAAGCAACATGCCGGGTGTGCGAGCAAAGAGCCAACCACATGCGATTCCCATGACTACCCACAGCGCGTAGCCCAAGAAAGCCACACCGCCGAATTCCGTGGTGAACATGTGGATCAGGTTGGCGATGAGCATGCACACGATCCAGTCAATCGCCACAGCGCCGGCGCGGCGGCCAACGGAAGCTAGTGACCCCGGTCCGGACTCCGGAAGGCCGAGCTTTTCGCCCGGCCAGCGGCCGGGACCTTCCATGTCATCGTATTCGCCCGGAATATTCGGCCCGTCGAGCCACGTACGCTTATCTGCCATGCTCACCAATCTAGCGGGCGGAAAGTGAGATGTGAAACGAGGGGAATCGCGATGCCTAAGGCGAGAACCTAGTAGGCTATAGAGAGACAATTCACCGGTCAACAACGAGGAGACAAACGTGTCTTTCGAGACAGTGCAGGACATCGTCCAATTTATTCAGGACGAGGACGTAAAATTCGTCGATATCCGTTTTACGGACGTCCCAGGCACCGAGCACCACTTTTCCATCCCAGCAGAAGAGTTCACCGTAGAAGATGCTGAAAGCGGCCTCGCTTTCGACGGCTCCTCTATCCGCGGATTCACCACCATCGATGAGTCCGATATGACCCTGCTGCCGGATCCAGCCACCGCGCATATTGATCCGTTCCGCACGGCCAAGACCCTGAATATCAAGTTCTTCGTCCACGACCCATTTACCTTTGAACCGTTCTCCCGCGACCCGCGCAACATCGCGCGCAAGGCGGAAGAGTACCTGCAGTCCACCGGCATCGCCGATACCTGCAATTTTGGCGCTGAGGCCGAGTTCTACCTCTTTGACTCCGTACGCTTTGGCACCGACGTCCAGCACGGCTTTTACGAGGTTGATTCCGATGAAGGTTGGTGGAACCGCGATAGCGAAACCAACTTCGACGGCACCCCGAACACCGGCTACAAGACCCGCCTGAAGGGCGGCTACTTCCCCACCGCTCCGTATGACAAGCACGGTGAAGTGCGCGACGCCATGGTGGAAAACCTGCAAAAGGTAGGCTTCCACATCGAGCGCTTCCACCACGAGGTGGGCGCCGGCCAGAACGAAATCAACTACCGCTTCAATTCCATGTTGCACGCGGGCGATGACATTCAGACCTTCAAGTACGTGGTCAAGCAGACCGCAGCGCAGTGGGGCAAGACCGCCACCTTCATGCCCAAGCCGTTGGCCGGCGATAATGGTTCCGGCATGCACGCCCACATGTCCCTGTGGAAGGACGGCAAGCCGCTGTTCCACGATGAAGCCGGCTACGCAGGTCTTTCCGATATCGCCCGCTACTATATTGGCGGCATCCTCCACCACGCTGGTGCTGTGCTTGCGTTCACCAACCCAACGCTGAACTCCTATCACCGTCTGGTCCCAGGCTTCGAGGCTCCGATTAACCTGGTCTACTCCCAGCGCAATCGCTCCGCTGCAATCCGTATCCCGATTACCGGTTCCAACCCGAAGGCTAAGCGCATCGAATTCCGCGCTCCGGACCCATCCGGCAACCCGTACTTGGGCTTTGCCGCCATGATGATGGCCGGCATCGACGGCGTAAAGAACCGCATCGAGCCACACGCTCCGGTAGATAAGGACCTCTACGAGCTGCCGCCTGCAGAAGCTGAATCCATCCCGCAGGCCCCGACCTCCCTCGAGGCTTCCCTCAAGGCCCTGCAGGAGGACATGGACTTCCTCACCGAAGGCGATGTTTTCACCGAGGACCTCATCGAGACCTACATCAACTACAAGTACGAGAACGAGATTAACCCCGTTCGCCTGCGCCCGACCCCGCAGGAATTTGAGATGTATTTCGATTGCTAAAGCTGCGCTAGCCAGCGTCCTATAGGGGACGAAAGGGCACGCGCCTACAAAGCTCAGTCCCGAGACCTTCAGTGGGTCTCGGGACTTGCTTTTTCTAAGCCGACCCCGCGAGATGCGATCGATGCCACAAGATGATCTAGGCTTGACCCCCGCCCCTAAATCCATACTTAGCGAGAGTTCTCACCAGCCCAAACGAGAGCAAAATTCTGATAACCCGACCGAAAGAAATTAACATGTGGGTGTGACTGATAGATTCCGCCAACTCCCAGCCCCCGGCCCCGCGTGGGGAGGCAGCCTCATGGGCACCTCCATCGTTTCGCGCCTACTCGTGGAAGAAGGCATGATGATCCTGGCCGGCATTTTTGCCGCCATTGCGTGCGTCATCTTTGTCGTCCTCACCGCGGGTTTCTTGCGCTACCGCCATCCCAGCTTCGAGCGCACCACAATGGCGGAATGGTCGATGTTTTTCATCGGAATCTTGGCGCTCGGCGCCGCGCTTTCCGGGCTCACGGACATTCCTACTTTCCGCCTCATAGGCTTTTGGATCGGTGGCCCAATTACGGTTATCACGTGGGCTATCCAGCTCACACGCTTTGATGGCGAGCCGAAGTTCACCTGGGGCCTGCCACTGGTTGGCCCCATGATTTCGGCCTCGGTTTCTGGTTGGCTGGCTCACGATTACGGCCAGTTCTACCACGTAATGGGCACGATATTTTTCTTCATGTCCCTGGTAACGGCGGTGCCGACCTTTGCTCGCGTGTACTGGGCCGCATGGCACGGGAAGGTGGATTTTACCGGCGCGAAATCAGCCACTGCCTGGGTACCACTAGGCGTGGTAGGCCAGTCCACCACGGCTATGCAGATTCTTTTCCCCGGCCCGGTATCCATTTATTACGGCCTGACTGCCCTCATCATCGCCATTCCGCTATCCATCTACGCGATGTTTACCTTCTATCCCAATGTAGCTCGGTGGGTCCCCTATTCCCCTGCCTGGTGGTCGTGCACCTTCCCGCCGGGAACCGTCAGCATGGGCGGCCACCAGCTGGCATTGGTCAATGGCTCCGAGCTTATCGACGCCATTGCGCTCACCATCCCGGTTCTCCTCACCGCGCACTGGATGCTGTGCTCCACCCGCTTCCTGAGCTGGGTATGGGAAGGCAAAAAGCAAACAGGCCCTGAAGAGCCACTTATCACTACAGGCCAATAAAAGGAGCAAAGAGGAGCAGCCACTATGCGAGACTCCAGCTTTGAAGATTCGAAGCGCCGCAACGGTCGCCGGTGATGTATAGTTCCTCCCCCATCACCTTCATCGCTTGGGAATGCGCGGACCTGACTGCAGTAAGACAGGTACTCGCCGGCGTGCAGCGAAACGGCATCTATCTCTACGGCGAGCACCTGCTCTTGGAGACGTCGTGGCTGGGCCAAGGCGCACGGGACTTCTACGCCACAGCATGGCGCTGGAGTGCAGATGATTGCCCGCTTTTCTATGAGTTGGCGCGACAGGGCAAGGTCCTCATCACCATTAATACTGCGGTGATTGCCTGCGGCGATAAAGAAGACATCGCTACTGCGCGCGACTGCATTGCACAAGAGCTTATCGCCGCCCGCAATCCGCAGCATCTGTGCAAGCTGCTTGCCGACGCCGCAACAAAGCCGACCTAAAGCCCTGGTTGCTCGCTGCGCTTCATCCAGCCCATACGTGGAACAAAGCCGCGGGGATGTTTCATCTGGGCTACTGCGTCAGCAATCATGAGGCGGTGGCGGCGCGAAACGCTATCGGGAAGCTTCGCCACCGAGAACCAATCCGCCTCGGTATTTTCTTCATCACTAATGACCGGCTCTGCGCCCTCTGCTACCGATACACGCAGCGCCGTTCCCATGAAGGTGCACTCATCGCCATTGGGATAGGTCACTGGGCCGGTTTGCCCTACGCCCAAAAGCGCTTCCACCTTGGCCTCGAGTCCGACTTCTTCTTTGACCTCTCGCAGCGCAGTGGTGGTAATTTCCTCGCCCGGCTCACAGATTCCTTCCACCGGTGTCCACACACCATTATCGGAGCGCTTGACTAGGAGCACGGAAGGAACCTCCCACAATGCGGCATCTGCGGGTACATCGCGGAGGATAATGGCGCTACAGGCCGGCACGAAGATCTGATCCTGACCAATCTTTTCGCGCAGCTGAACAATGAAATCTGGAGTCGGCATGCCACCTAGGGTAGACCAGTGCTGCCGATCTAGGCCATCGGGCCTAGAACCTTCTTGGCAAGCCGTTGAATATCGGTAGCCAAGGTGAAAGTCAGCTCCATATCCGTCTGTGTGTTCTCGCAGGAACGCCCTTCTTCGAGGGATTGCGTCGTTCCGGAGACCACGCCCACGATGGTCTGTTTGCCTTCTACCTCGCCATAGACCGGCCCGCCCGAATCGCCATTGGTACTGCACACGTGTGCCCGTGCAGCAAGCGAATCCCACTGGCGGTCCTGCCAGGTAAGCTGCGCAATTTCCGCATCATGGGATAGCGATCCACACGTCTCATTAGTAACCACGCCCAGCTTGCACACCTTCTGCGGCAGATGAGCCAGCGAGGTGGCGACGGTATTGTCTACTTCCCCGGGGACATAGTAATCAGCACTGCCGGTGATTTCGATAAAAGCTACGTCGAGGTCATAACTCTTTTCGGCGTAGTTATCAGAATAAATGACCTCACCAATGGGCTCGGCAGGATATTTGAACTCACCGTCGGCAGAGCCAGCCCAGACCTTATCGTGAGGTTTGCCGCAATGGCCGGCGGTAACGGCGATGGTGCGGGCGTCGGCAAGCGTAAATGACCATGCCGCCGTACAAGAGTGGTACTGGAAATAAGCACCCGGCTGCGGGTCATCGCCGGAGAGCTCAAGAGCCGTGCCCGGCGCGATCGGCGCCACGGCCGGGGAATAGACCTCATTAGGAATGAGGTTTTTATAAGACAGGGCAGAAAAACTTGGTTCTTCCCCACCCCGAATCGGGCTGCAGGCCGCGAGGAGCACGGCCGTGCAGACTGCACCAACGCTAGTTGCTATCCGCGCCCGCATCCCCGGCGTCGTCCTTAGCATCCTCATCCGTAGCCATCTCCGCCTGGGCCTTGAGATCGCGGATGAACTTTTCTGGGTCAAACTCGGTGTAGTGTTCTGGGCCGGCAAAATTTTCTAGGGCCATGAGCTAAACCTCCGTTTTCTGAATCGACGTGGTGATGTAATCCTTGACCACCGCAGCATCATTGGGCAAGTCCTTAACATGCCGCTCAGTATCGAGAATGCCAGCAAAACGCTCAGGCGGCTCGGGGGCAGAGCCAATGGCCTCTATGATGGTCTCTGCAAACTTCACCGGCAGTGCAGTCTCCAAGCATACGATGGGCGTCTCCACGCCTTCGCGCTGCGCCCCGCGGGCGACCTTAATGCCATCGGCCGTGTGCGGATCCACCAGGTAGTTGAAACGCTCGTGCACGTCTTTGATGGTGGCGAGGCGATCGGCGTGGCTGGAGGAGCCAGATAGGAATCCGTACTCTTGACCGGCGGCGGCGACTTTCTCTTGGTTGAGGCTGAAACCGCCCTCTTTGACCTTCGTGCCAAAAAGCTCCGCTGCTTGGGCTGCATCGCGGCCGAGCAAATCGAACACAAACCGCTCAAAATTAGAGGCACGCGAGATATCCATCGACGGCGAAGACGTAGCCATGGTTTCTGCGGCAGGGCGCGGACGGTAGTTTCCTGTGCGGAAAAACTCATCTAGCACGTCATTTTCATTGGTAGCCACGATGAGACGATCGATGGGAAGCCCCATCTGGCGGGCGATGTGGCCGGCGCAGATATCGCCAAAGTTGCCGGTAGGAACGCTGAAGGAAACCTTCTGCTCGGCATTGTCGGTGACCTTCAGCCAGCAGGAGATGTAGTAGACCACCTGGGCCATAAGCCGCGCCCAGTTAATGGAATTGACCGCACCGATACGGTAGGTGGACTTAAAGTCGGCATCTCCCGAGACCGCCTTGACCACATCCTGGCAATCATCAAAGACGCCATCAAGGGCAATGTTGAAGATATTCGGGTCATCCAAACCAAACATCTGTGCCTGCTGGAAGGCCGTCATGCGGCCGGCCGGGGTGAGCATAAAAACGCGAATGCCCTGGCGACCTCGCATCGCATACTCTGCTGAAGAACCCGTATCACCAGAGGTAGCGCCCAAAATATTCAGCGTCTCACCGCGGCGGGCGAGCTCATATTCAAAAAGCTCCCCCAAAAGCTGCATGGCCATGTCTTTAAATGCCGCAGTAGGTCCTTCAGAAAGGTGCCCGATAAAAAGGCCCTCCCCCAGTTCGGTAACGGGGACGATCTCGGGGTGTGCAAACTTGGGGCTGGTATAGGCCCGGGCGGCGATATCCTCGATATCTTGCGCTGGAATATCGTCAATGAAAAGCTTGAGCACCTCGGCCGCGAGTGCCGCATAGCCTTCATCCGCAAGGAGCGTCCGCCATGAATTTAAAGTGGCGAAATCCAACTGCGGGTAGCTCTCTGGCAGGTACAAACCTCCATCGGGGGCAAGCCCGCCAAGGAGAATATCCGTAAAAGATGCGGGCTGACGGGCGGTATCGCGGGTCGAAATATACTTCACACAAAAGAATCTTAGTAGTTAAGGCGTAAGGTATCAGCCATGTCGCAGCCGAATCCCAGAGAAGTCATTACCACTCAAGCTTTAGGCATTTGGGTGGCCGCCATGGCGGTCTACCTCGTAGCGATTACTGGCCGTACCTCTTTTGGCGTTGCCGGCCTGGACGCTATTGAGCGCTTCGATGTTGATGCCGGCCGTATCGCTGTTTTTACTTCCGTGCAGCTGGGCGTGTATGCCTTAGCCCAAATTCCTACCGGCATATTGATCGATAAATTTGGCCCACGCCTGCTCTTGGTAGTCGGCGCCGTCATCATGGGCATCGGCCAGGTAGTGCTGGGTTTTACTACTAGCTATGGCGTAGCCATCGCAGCCCGCGTGCTCATTGGCGCGGGCGATGCCACGGCGTTTCTCTCCGTAATGCGCATCCTGCCCTATTGGTTCCCGCTGCACCGCACGCCTATGTTTACCCAGGTAACCTCGTCGCTAGGGCAGATGGGCCAGTTCATCTCTGCGGTGCCTTTCTTGTGGTTACTGGGCGCAGCCGGCTGGACCGCCGCCTTCGTTACCCTTGGTGCGGTGGGCATTCTCGTGGCCATCGCCGCGATTGTGGCGGTGGCAGATTCACCGGAAAAGCTGGGCATTATCCCCACGGAAAAAGAACCGCCCAACTCTCAGGCCACCAGCATCCCAGCTCGCCTAAAGAAGGTATTCCGCTCCCCAGTGGCATGGCAGGCCTACTTCATTCACTACATCGGTATGCTCCCGCTCATCGTCTTTGTCATGCTCTGGGGAATGCCCATGATGACCCAAGGAATGGAGCTATCCAAGGCGAAGTCCAGCCTGGTGCTTACCTTGTTGGCGGTATTTTTGGTCCTCGTCGGCCCATTGCACGGCAAGATTTCCTCCCGCGCACAGCATATCCGCCCGTGGCTCAGCCTGGGTTTCGTAGCGGTCCATGTACTGACCTGGCTCATTTTCTTTACCTTCGGCACCGACAGTGGTCTGGCCGCGATTTTGGTGGTGTCCTTCGTTACCGCGCTCTGCACGCCGACGGCTAACTATGGCTTCGATATCGTGCGCGAGCGCATGGATCGATCCGTGGTGGCCACTGCTACGGGCCTGGGCAATATGGGCGGGTTTACCTCCGGCATGCTGGGCGCTCAGCTCTTCGGCATGGTGCTGGACCATTCCTCTGCTGCCCCTAACTACTCCATGCCGGATTTCACTGCAGCCTCCGCGGCGGTGCTAGCCGTGTGGGTGGTCGGCATGATTGGTGTGGTAGTCACCCACTTCCTGCGGCGCCGCGCTGGCGAGGATGGGCCTTCTGTCACCATCGTGGAGGTTTCTTAAAGGCCAGAGCATGGTTACTCGGGGTTGACAATAAAGTGGATGGTTCCTTCAGGATCCGCTAAAAGCTCACGGGTAGCCGCCACGGCTTCCGCCTCATCGAAGGCGATGCGTTCAAAGCCAGTATCGTTTAGTTCCACAATGTCTGCCCCCGGGCAGGCCAAAAGAATTGGCGAGTGCGTGGCGATGATTATCTGCGCGCCGCGGTCAACCGCTTGGGCTATTTCCCCCACTAGGGCCAGCTGCCGGATAACGGAAAGTCCCGATTCTGGCTCATCAAGGACATATACGCCTTGGCCATTGATGTGCTCATAGAGCATGTCGAAGACGGATTGTCCGTGCGAGCGGCGAGATAAATCTACATTCTGGGACAAGGTGGAGCGGCCTGCGCGTTCGTCTGATGAATCTCCGCGTGCAATCAGATGCTCGTGTTTTTCAGCGCGTAGGAAATAGGCGCGTTGGATGACTTTATCCGTGACGCAGCGAATGGGGCTGCGGGGAACGATTTCATCGGGATCGTCCATCCGTCCACCTTCGGGAGAGCAGCCCAAATCACTGGCCACACCGGCGAGCAAACTAGATTTACCAATGCCGTTTTCCCCCACGAAGACGGTTACCGGCCTCCGCAGCTTAAAGCTTCCTAGGTCGGCCAAGTAATCGAAAACCGGCAGCTTTGCCCTGTAGTCATCGGGCTTAAATTTCAGGCTTAGGGCATCAATCAGCATGGCCTCTAGACTAATTCAGCTCATCCAATATGCGCAGCGCGTCTTCACGTGTAGCTTCCGCACCAAAGTTTTTCAGGTGGCCAGCCAGTTCACCAGTGGGAAGTGATTGGGCGATGGTATCGGCCGGCACGGTATTGACGGCATAGGCCACTCCTACCCCACCGGTGATGGGGATGGCGATGGCGGCGATTACTCCCACCGCGGTCGATAGCGTGGACTTGAAAGTCATAGTCTCCTCCAAAGGCTTCGGTACCGAGCACTATGCCCGTTACCAATTTGTGATGTTTTACCTTAGGAAGAGTTACTGCCAAGGCGATGCCTCGCAGCTGCGGGTTTCCTGGATTTTCGTCCCCAACTTGCACGGTAAAGACTGGTTAGTTTGCCGGGTAGCTTTCCGCCACAATCCCATCACTAGCCGGCATAACAAGGCCTCGCTCAAAAGCTACGAGAACCGCTTTTTCATCGGATTCGCTGATGTCACCGGCTTCCACTGCACTGCTCAGCTCACGCTCAAGGTACACGCGCACATCAGACTTACCGTTTTCGGTCTGGGTAATATCTCGCGGGACGGATTTTAGGGGAATGCCCAATGCCTTAGCTAGGGAGGTCACCCGGTTAGCATCGGTGGAATTATCGTCCTTAATGGCACCATTGACCTGCGCAGGAACGTCTTCTTGGACTACGCCACCGGCCACGGCCTCGCCCACGGTCTTTGTCCCTTTGGGTGGATTGTCGCGGTTGGTTGCCCATACCCCTACTGCGATGGCCACGATGACGGCCACGGCCACAAAGACCCACAGATAGATGAGCTTGCGGCGGTGCGCCCCACTGATTTTAGCCATGGAAACCAGCGCCATCGCTAAAAGAACCGTAGTCATTGCCGCGCTGGTTTTCGCCGCGATCATTTAGGGCATCAATGATGGAGCGAATGGTGGCCTCCCCTATGCGGTCGGCGCGGCCCCAAGAGCGAGGGGTTTGGCGGGAATTTTGCGGCGCTGATTCCGGGCTCGGCGGTGTGGGCTTTTGCTCCCGAGGGGTGGAGACCTCAATGGTCACTGTGGTGCCATCAAGGTGCAGGGCGTCGCCGTCGCGCACGCCCGCAGCACGCGCAGCGGAAAGCAATGCGGATAGCTCGCCCACCGTAGCGTTATTCACATCAAGTTGCAGCTTAAAAGACATAACTAGCCAGTCCTTCCTCTTTCCCATCCCACTCTAGAGTCCGGCAGTGCAAAAAGTAAGGCCGCAGTGCTCACACCGGGGATTTTCAAGGGCAACTCTAAGAATGCTCGAAGGATTCCTCCTCGCCCCAAAAGACTTCATCGACTACCTTGCGGGCATGCCGGGTTAGTTTCAAATAGTGTTCCAAAAACTCCTGGTTATCTTCCGGTGCCCATCCGGCGGCACCGGCTACTTGGGCCAGCTGCGGGCCAGGTCCAGGCAGTTGGTCCACGCGCTTGCCGCGCACAAGCACTAGCGCATTGCGGGCGTCGGTAGCCATAAGCCAGGCTTCGCGAAGGTCAGATACCTGCCCGGCGGAAAGGATAGCGGTTTCTTCCAAAGCATCAAGCACGCGCAGCGTAGACGGATCATGGAGCTCGGCGTACTCGTGGGCATGCATCATCGTCAGTAGCTGAACGGTCCATTCAATATCGGTTAGCGCACCGCGACCAAGCTTGGTGTGAGTATTGCGGTCCGCGCCGCGCGGTAGGCGCTCATTGTCCACACGTGCCTTCATGCGCCGAATATCGCGAATGGTAGATGCGCTGGCGCCACCTTCTGGATAGCGGAAGCTATCCACCATGGACATAAAGCGCTCGCCTACCTCTTTATCCCCAGCAACGAAGGCCGCGCGCAACAAAGCCTGCAGCTCCCAGGACTCGCCCCATTCGCGGTAGTAACGCTCATAGGAGGAGATAGTGCGCGCCACCGCACCGGAGCGACCTTCGGGACGCAGGCCTAAGTCGACATCCAGTGGGGGGTCTCCCGAGGGTTTAGACAAGCGGCGCCGGAGCTTATCGACGATCCCGATGGCCCACTTCACTGCCTCCCCTTCCGCATCAGAGTCAGCATCCTGTTCGGCGGGTTCTGCTACCACGAGCACGTCCGCATCTGAACCGAAGCCCAGCTCCATGCCTCCCAGCCGACCCATGCCAATGACGGCAATGCGCGCTGGTGGCTCCGCATCCTCGTTGGCTAGGCGCCATGCCCGCACCTCGGCGCGAAGGGCAGCTTCCAGCACGGCATCCCAAATGGTAGATAGCTCATAACACACCTGCTTGACCGGCATAAAGCCCAGCAAATCCGCACTAGCAATGCGGGCAAGCTCTACCCGGCGCAGCGAGCGAGCCACCGCCACCGCCTTATCTGGGTCGGCGTGGCGCTTGCTGGAATTAACCAGTGCTTTGGAGACCTGCTCGGGCTTGGTTTCCAGTAGTTTGGGGCCAGTGGCGCCGTCGGAAAGCTGCTTTAGCGAATCCGGCGCGCTAATAATCAGATCCGAGGTAAACGGTGACGTGCCCAGGATGTGCATGAGCCGCTGGCCCACAATTCCTTCATCGCGCAGCATGCGCAAGAACCACGACCTATCGTTCGCAGCCTCGGAAAGTTTGCGATAGTTCAGCAGGCCCATGTCTGGGTCTGCGGTATCGGAAAGCCATTCCATCAAGGTGGGCAGCAAGATCGCCTGGATGCGTGCTTTGCGTGAGGTTCCTGCCGCCAGAGAAGTCAGGTGCTCGAATGCGCGGTCCGGGTGGTTATAACCCAGCGCGGCCAGCTGCAGCTTGGCGGCCTCGGGCGAGAGCTTCAGCTCATCGGCGGACATGGTGACCACAGAATTAAGAAGCGGCCGATAAAACAGGCGCGAATGCAGCTCGGAGATGCGCAGGCGAATCCGGCGCAGGTGCGAAAGCATGCGCTCGGCTGCGGATTGAGTGCCCTGCGGGTAGAAACCGGCGATGCGTGCTAGCCACTTCATCCCGTCTTCATCATCGCTATCGGGCAGCGTGTGCGTTCGCCGGAAGCGCTCCAATTGCAATCGGTGCTCAAGCAAGCGTAAAAACTCATAGGCTTCAATGAGCTGGGTGCCGTCCTCACGTCCGACGTACCCTGCCGAAACCAATGCCTCCAGCGCATCCACTGTGGATAATGCGCGAAGCGTTTCATCGGAACGCCCGTGCACCAATTGCAAGAGCTGGACTGCAAATTCAATATCACGCAGGCCACCCACGCCCAGCTTCAGCTCGCGATGCTTGAGTTCTGCAGGAACATTAGCCAACACGCGGCGGCGCATGGCCTGGACGTCTTCTACAAAGGACTCGCGCTGGGAGGCCGTCCACACCATCGGGCGGATCTGATCCAGATAGTCCTGCCCCAGTGGTAGGTAACCGGTCATGGCGCGCGCTTTCAGGAGCGCCTGGAATTCCCAAGTCTCCGCCCACCGCTTGTAGTAGGCAACGTGTGATTCCAAAGTGCGCACCAAAGCACCCGATTTTCCTTCTGGGCGTAAATTCGCATCTACTTCGAAGAAGGTGGTGGAGCCAATGCGATTGAACTCCGCCGCCAGGCGTATTGCCCGTGGGGTTGCCTCACTGCCGACGAAAATGACGTCCACATCAGAGATATAGTTCAGCTCCCCCGCACCGCACTTTCCCATCGCCATGACTGCTAGTTGTGCGTCTACAGGCTCGTCCCCGTAGATGGTGCGCACAGCGCAGGCGAGGGAGGCGGTTAAGGCAGCGTCGGCAAGCGCGGTGGTCAGAGCCGTAATCTGGCGGAATCCTACCTCCGGCTGGGGTGTGGTCTGGCCCTTGCGTGCATGGAAGGTACCGGCCACATCGCAAGCGGCAATGCGCATCATTAACGTGCGGTAGGTCGTGCGCAGCGCCTGCTTATGCTCTCCCTCGCCGGCGCGGTAGGTGCCCGGCGCGCCAAGATCCTCACGCGCCGGATCGGGCCGATCAATATCCTGAGCAAATTCCGCGGGCTGGGCGTCGACGGCGCCGAGCAGGCTCTGCAGCATCTCTTCGGGCTGTGGGAGGGGCTTTTCTAGCTCTCGCCACAACTCAGGGTTTGCCGCGAGGTGATCACCAAAGGCGGTCGAAGCACCCAGCAGGGCAAAAAGGCGCACACGCACCGTTTCATTGGCGCGCACAGCCTCATCGAGCTCTGGGACTTGTTCATAGATGCGGATGAGATTGTTGAGGGCCAGGTCTGGATCCCCCACGGCCGCAAGGGTCCACAAAAGATTGACCGATTCAGGGTTATTCCAGCCCAGCTGCTCAATATCCGAAGCAGCATGCGGGCGGGTAAGGCCAAGCGTAGCCGGTGAAGGTACAGCAGCAGGACGCATTATTCTCCTAGAAGTTCAGGTTATTGCGCAGCTCAAAGGTGGTGATCTGGCTCTGATAGTGATGCCACTCATCCCACTTGGAGCGCAGGAAGAACTCAAAGACGTGCTCGCCCAACACCTCCGCCATGAACTCGGATTTTTCAAACTCGCGCAAAGCCTGGTCCAGGCTGGTGGGCAGATCCTTATATCCCATTGCCCGGCGTTCGCGGCGGGTGAGCTGGTGGACATCGTCCTCAGCTGGATCATCGAGTTCGTAGCCTTCCCGGATTCCTCGCAGACCGGCTGCCAAGAGCACCGCATAACCCAAGTACGGGTTCATGGAGGCATCAATGGAACGAATTTCTACCCGGCGGGAATCTTCCTTAGTAAGCCGGTAGGTGGGCACGCGGACCAACGCAGAGCGATTAGACACACCCCAGGTTGCTGAACCCGGTGCCTCGTTGCCAAACATCAGGCGCTTATAGGAATTTGTCCACTGATTAACAATGGCGGACATCTCCGTGGAGTGTTCCAGGATTCCGGCGATGAACTGTCGGCCAGTCTGCGATAAGGAAAATTCATCGTCCGGATCGTGGAAGGCATTGGATTGGCCTTCAAAAAGGCTCAAGTGGGTGTGCATGCCGGAGCCTGGCAGATGCTCGAAAGGCTTAGGCATGAAGGTGGCGCGCACGTTGGAGTTGGTTGCCACCTGTTTGATTACGTGCCGGAAGGTCATGATGTTATCAGCCATGGTCAGCACGTCCGCATGGCGCAGATCAATTTCTTGCTGCCCCGGTGCGGTTTCGTGATGGCTAAACTCCGTGGCAATTCCCAGTGATTCCAGCGCCAGCATCGCCTTCCTACGGAAAAGCGGGGCGGTATCATGAGTAGCCTGGTCGAAATAACCACCATTATCGGTCGGTACCAAGTCCGTGAGTTCGCGGCCACGCTCAAAAAGGTAGAACTCGATTTCTGGTGAGGCCATGCAGGTAAATCCATCATTGGCGGCCTCGGTAACCTGGCGGCGCAGGATATGGCGCGGATCCACCATGGAGGGCTGGCCGTCCGGCTGCGCGATATCGCAGAACATGCGGGCCGATTGCAGGTCCGGCTCATCCATATCAAAGGGCAGAATCTGGAAGGTGGAGGGATCTGGCAGCGCAATGGTGTCAGACTCAGAGATACGGGAGAACCCTTCCACAGAAGAACCATCGAAGCCAACACCTTCTTCAAAGGCCGATTCCAGCTCGGATGGGCTCATGACCACGGATTTAAGGGCGCCCAAAATATCCGTAAACCACAGGCGGATAAAGCGGATATCGCGTTCCTCAACGGTTCGTAGGACAAATTCGTGTTGGCTATTCATGCCTTAGACCTTACCGGCTCACCTCCGAGGGATGTGCAGTTCATGCGACAGTTTTTCCAGGGCGAAATGCGCAGGTCGCAAGAGTATCTAGGGGGTATCAAGCGGGGGCTTTTCCTTCACGGGCCTACTGATGTGCATGCTTTGCTGAGGAAGCAAGCGAACACACGTACACCTTTTAAAGGACGAAGTTTTATGACCACCCACTGCGATGACCTTTCTGCTCACGTAATCGAACGCCTCATCACCGCCGCGCAACATGGTTGGGCACCGGCGGATTTAGAGCACGTCTTAGGCCCGCATGCTTACCCCATTATCTACCGTGCTAGCCCCCATGTGCCGGCACGGATTACCTCCCCTGCCTTACGCAAGGCTTGGCTACAAATGGCTCCGCCGGACGAAAATTTCATTCCGCGCGATAAGCTGCGCGCCATTATGAAAGAGCTAATTCACCTTCCTAGGCTGCGCGATACTGAACTTTTGGCCTTTGGCGAATCCTTGCGAGAAGACGGGCTTAGCGATAAACAACGCAAAATTCGTGCAAAGGTCCTAGGACTTTTACGCAAGGCTGAGTCCACCAGTTTTGAAGACGAGGCCGAGGTTCTGATTTCTAAGGCGCAGTCCCTGCAACAGAAGTATCGCATCGAGGATCTGCTTACTTCCGAGCTCCCCAATCTCATTTCCCACCGCGTGCACATCCACCCGCCCTATATCAAGCACCAGGCTTCCCTGCTCAGCACCATTTCTGACGCCAATGGATGCACCACGCTCCTCATCCATGACAAAGGCCTAGCCTGTGTCATCGGTGCTCCTGCCGACGCCGCCCATTGCGCCGACCTCTTTGCCTCCCTCAACCGCCAATGCGACTGGTTTATGCGTAACGGCGATGGCGCGGAAATCGCCCGCGCTACTAATTCCACTGCCGCATATCGCCGCAGCTTCCGCCTGTCTTATGCCGCCCGCATCGGTGAATTGCTCACCCAAGCCAATGAGGACGGAATTGCTGAAAACCTGCGTGAGTCTCAGTATTGCTCTCACCATGCAGAGGCTGTAGCCACCCAAACCCTTCCCGCTTTGCAAGCACGCACCGATCACGCCATCGATACCCGCAACCGCCTCTTTCCCAATCTCACAGAGATGTCGCTATCAATGAACAGTCTGCACGGCATCAACGATGGCATTGCCGCTGCCGATAAATCTCACTTGGGAGGCGACGCCTCAGGGCTCGGTTCAGTTCCAGAAATTACACGGTAATTTCCCCTGTTTGATACGGTTCTTGGCCCCCGTTCCCTGCTAGCGAACGGGGGCAGAGTATGGCACCGCAACGAGGTCATTACAGGTAAGATCACCGATGAGATTGATTAGGTCTAGAAAGTAGAAGGTACGTGAATGTCTACACAGTCTTTTCTCGAAGTTGAAGCGAAATTCTCCGTAGCCGAGTCCACTCAGCTCCCTGAACTGACCCGCCTTGAGGGAGTTGACCACGTCGCAGACACGCGCCACCACGCTCTTTCGGCCATCTACTACGACACTGAAGACCTCCGCCTCACCCACGCTAAGGTCACCCTCCGCCGCCGCACCGGTGGCAATGATGATGGCTGGCATATCAAGATTCCTAGCGAGGCTGGCCGTACCGAAATCCACGCAGAATTGGGAGAGCCTGTCGATGGCCGCTATGAAGTTCCTAGCGAGCTGCTCCATCAGGTTCGCTCCATTGTCCGCCACAACGAGCTCACCCCAATTGCTCAGGTAGACAACAAGCGCACCGAGATGGTCTTGGCAGATGCCGATAATAAGCCAGTGGCAGAGTTTTGCGATGACCACGTCACCGCCTTTTCCTTCCTTCCCGGCGGCGAGCAACAGTCGTGGCGCGAATGGGAAGTAGAGCTCGCAGGTGAGCTACCTGGTACCGAGGAAGGAACGCAGTTCATTCGCCGTGCTACCTCTCTTCTCATCGGTGCCGGTGCACGCGTATCTTCTTCCCCATCCAAGCTGAAATCGGCCTTGGGTGATTCTTATGCCAACGCCCCGCTTCCCCCGGCCCTGGTATCGCCGGACGTGGACCCGGATTCCCCTGCCGCCGCCGTGATCACCGCACTGCAAGCTAACCGCGACAAGCTGGTTGATTATGATCCACGTGTGCGCCGCGATGAGTGGGACTCGGTGCATCAGATGCGTGTAGCTACCCGCGAGCTGCGCAGCCACCTTCAGACCTTCCATGGCATCGTGGTCGGACCAGAAATCGAAAAAATTGAAGCCGATCTGAAGGAGCTCGCTGGCATTTTGGGCGTTGCTCGCGATGCGGAGGTTGTTGAAGAGCGCTGGCAGAAGCTGTTGGAGTCCGAAGATTCTGACACCTTGGATGATTCCACCCGCGAGCACATTGCGCAGGATATGGGCACCGCCTACCGCCGTGCGCACCGTCGCGTTGTCGCCGCCCTAGATTCCGAGCGTTACCTCGAGCTGCTAGAGTCGCTCGACCGCTTGCTCGCGGATCCGCCAACGGCCGATAAGCAACAGGAATCCGCTCCGGTAAATGATGATGCGGAGCAGACGGAAGAACTGTCCTCTACGGAGGAAGGCGCTGCTTCTTCCGAGTCCCGCGAGGATAACGCGGCTGCTGCAGAGAAGGCCAAAAAGAAGCCAGAGAAGAAGTCCAAGGACAAGTCCGCGGACATGGACACTGTGATGGCGCAGCACCTTGAAAAGGCCTATAACAAGCTGGTCAAGCGCCATAAGAAGGCCGTAGAGAATTGGGATAACCCGGAGCTGTCCCTGCACGAGCGCGAGGACTATTTCCACGATATGCGTAAGGCTGCAAAGAAGCTGCGTTATGCAGCAGAAGCAGCTGGTTCTGCCACCAACCTTAAGACCAAGCGTCTCTATAAGGCCTGCAAGCAGATGCAGTCGGTGCTCGGTGATTTCCAAGATTCCGTGACCTCGCGCGATAAGCTGCTCGAACTGGCAGATTCCGCTCGCCGCCGTGGCGAAAATACCTTTGGCTATGGCCTGCTCTATCAACGCGAGCGCACCATCGGGCTGAAGGCGCTGGATGATTACGCCGAGTCTTTCAAAGACATCAAGGCGGCGTTTAAGCCGCTGCGCAAAAAACTAAAGTAGCCGCGCTTCCCGGGCAGTTACCGGGAAACACGGCGTAGAAAAAGATGGCTGGAGGTTATTTACTTCCAGTCATCTTCTTTGTCTGCGGCATCTGCCGCATCGTTGCGGGCGTGGGCAATTTCGATAGCGTTTTCTGCTTCTTCACGGGTGTCATACGGGCCCATTCGGTTTTCCCAGCCAGAGGTCTTGCCTTGGCTGACTTCCTTGGTGGCTGGATCGAAGAACCACTTCTGGTCTGCATCGCTCATAAAACTATCCTCTCAGTCGTAGCGCCAGCGGCACCGGCTGATCGCTGCCGCTGGTATGGTTTGTGTCCACACTACCCACGCCGTCTAAGCGATGCCCGCTAGAATGTGGGGCAGCACATTTCTTTTATACGATTCCATGTCGTATTCCCCGCCGCCGCACCAAAAGGTGGCGGGCATTCGTTGCTTTAAGCGCACCGCCGCGTGCGAGTGGCAACGAAGACTACTGGTCCCAGAACCTGGAAAAGGAGCTTTAGCACCCATGCCACTGTGGTCAACGCCTGCAGAGCCTGTAGCCGAGCGCGCCGCCCAAGCACATACTGATCTCACGGGCAGCGCTCCAACTCATACCGCTAGCGCGCCGGCAACGTGGTCCCTTATTGGTGAACACATTGACCACTTCGGCGGCATTGTTGCCATGTGCGTGGACAAGCTACGTGCCGCTGCGGCAGTAAGCTCGCGCACCGATGGCGTGGTAGCGGTACATTTTCACCCGGCAGAAGGTGAGCCTGCCCATGATTCGATAAGCCTGCAAGCGCTCGCAGAGCTGGCAACAGCGCAACAACCCACCACGGATGCAGAGGGCCAGCCAATCATTCCGCCGGCTCCGGAGGGAGGGCTGGCTGCCCGCGTGGGTGGCATTGTCCACACGATGATTAACCGCCAGTTGCTCTCTCGTGAGACAGCCGGTGCGGATATCACCATCGCCTCCGACATTCCGGAAGGTGCTGGTTTGGGTGCGGATGCCGCCGCGGACGTCGCGGTAGCGCTGGCACTCATGGGGGCTGATGCTGACCTGGATGCGCCGCTAAGGGCCCGGGTGGCAGATGTATGCACCCAGGCCGTTACTACCTTTGGTGCGCGGCCGCCTTTGCGTGCCCGCCATAGCGCGGCTCTGCGCAGCACGGGTGAGGGCGTATGCATCATGGATTACGCCGACGGTTCTGTCACCCACGCACCGCACCTTGTTGGTCGCGAGATAGCTGCCTTCGCGGTGGCGGTGCCGGAAGATTTTTCCGCGCAGGAAGAAAAGGCTATCGCCGATATCCGCCAGCGGCAGCGCTTTATTGATGATGCCTGCCATTCCTTTGGCACCGATTCGCTACGCTTGCTTCCAGACGCCCAACAGCGCGTCCTCGATTGGCTCAAGGCCGTCCACAAGGTCTACGGCGAGGAAGGACACCCGAGCATCAGCGCCGCTACGGAATGGATGGCCTTTTATGAGGAAGAAACCCAGCGGGTAGAAAAGTTCACCCGCTTCCTGCGCTCGCATCGCGGCGCGGAGCTCTTCCCCATCCTTTTGCAGTCACAGTCCTCCCTAGCCAATATCTACGGCTTGGACTCGGCAGAAAAACTCGCCGAGCTAGTCACGGTCCGCGGTGCCGTAGCGGGGCGTTCGGCGCACGCGGGTACATCGAACGCAGTCATTGCCTACGTCCCGGCGAAGAGCGCGCATAATTTTGCGGCCGACCTGGCAGACGATGGCCTGCTCGTAGTCGAATTACAGCCGGGCGAGGCCGCACGCGGCGAGAGCTAGTAGCCTCACCAGCTAGTCAGCAGGCCACGCAAAGAGTACCTCGCGCGAATCGGTATCCGCTGTCACCAGCGAGACTGTGGTTTCGCTGCCGGTTTCTGGCGCGCCTACAGAGTGGGCGAAGACTGGTGGCTCCGGCACAAAAATCCGAGCTTTGTCCCGCTTCGCATCGCCGCTTACGACGGTGGCCGGGAAATTAGTGCCGAGCCAGGGGCGCAGCACGGTGGCCTCGGTGAGGTTGAGGCAGGCCTTATCCACTTGGGAGGCAAGCTGCGAGGTAGAACGCATTGCGCCAATGACCTCCGTGGCGCGCTCCCCCACCCAGCCGGGGACCTCGTAATCGCCGCAGAGGGCTAGGCAGACCTCGGTTGCAAACCTATCGGACAGGCGCCGCAGCGGCGCGGTCACGTGTGCGTAGTAGCCGCCTATCCCGGCATGCACCTGCGCTTCCTGTTCTCCAAGCCACGCATAATCGGCGCCTCGCAGGAGGCTTTGGGCCTCGCGCATGACTGCCATGCCGCGTGGGGAATCGGCGTCGACGGTGAGGAGAAACTGGGGAATGGGGGCATCGCCAAGCGCAAAGCCCAGGGCTTGGGCCTCGGCGCGAAATTGGCGCTCGTGCTCCGGTTCGGCGGCGGGCAAAGTACGCAGAAAACCCACGCCCGCTTCCTGCATGAGGCGTCCCGCGCACATGCCGGCAAGCAGAGAGATCTCCGAGTTATAGTCCATGACCTCATAGCGAGGCTCGATAATGAGCTCAAAGGTGCCGTCAGCATTTTCTACCACCCGCTGGGAGGGCAGGCGCAAGGAAATGGCCTCGCGGCGCAGGGAGGACTCCTGGCGCAATCGTCCCACCTCCGGCAGCAATGCAATAGACGGGTGCAGGTTACCGGCCGCCAAGTCCGCGTGCGCGCCCTCATAGTCCAGGCGGGCCTGGGAGTAGATGAGCGCGCGCTCGACGTGGAAAGACTCCACCTCACCGGCGTCATCTAGATCAAAGGTCCACAGCACGGCCGGTTTATCGGTTTTAGGCAGCAGTGAGGCACGGTCTTCGGAAAGCTCGGGCGGGTGCAGGCGAGCTGGCGCATCGGGAAGATAAATAGTCTGGCCGCGGCGGAAGGACTCGCGCTCCAGCTCGCTGCCGGGCTCAATAAAGGCGGCGACATCCGCAATGGCATAAAAGACGCGGTAGCCACCATCGCGCTTTTCCAGGTAAACCGCCTGATCCAAGTCCATGGAGCCGGCGGGATCGAGGGTTACGAAGGGAATATCGCGGGCGTCGCGGCGCGAGTCGGCATACCGGTCTTGCGCGTGGGCGGCCTGGTGGGTGACCGCAGCCGGAAAATCGGTGGCTACCGAAAATTCTGCGGCAATGGCGCGGAAATCGAGCGGGGCGGCGTAGAGCTTCATGTCCACCACCATAAACGTCTTGGGGCGAATGAGTCGGCCTATAAGCCGGATTCTGTCTAATCGCGGCACTCCCAAGGGAGCACCGTGCGGTGAACATCCATCTAGACCAACCGTTGCCAGTTGGTTCCAGCAGCTACCTTCAGGCTCGAGCGAGCAGCCTTAAAACGCCTGATCGGGCCCCGCAACGTGGCGGGGCCGTGATGCCTTGCTCCCGGTGGGGTTTACCCAGCCACCGCCATCACTGACGGTGCTGGTGCGCTCTTAACGCACCGTTTCACCCTTACCTTGTTGCTCCAACTTGGGCCGAAGCTCAAGCGGAGGCACAAGGCGGTCTACTTTCTGTTGCACTTGCCCGCGGGTTTCCCCGGGTTGCCGTTAGCAACCACCGTGCTCTATGGAGTCCGGACTTTCCTCGGCGCCCACGCGGCAGCAGCTCGCTGCCCGTATGAAGCGACGCGATCACCCGGCCGGCTCATTCGCGTTCCTTATTCTAGCGCAGGCCTGCCAGGTGGCCCACATCGTTAAATCCGTGCACCATAGAGCCGCCTTCCCAGAATTCCACCTGGGAAATGGCAGCCAGGTCTAAAAAGAGATGACCAAAGGTAGCCGGCCCGGCATCAAGCGCCTGGCGGATAAAGGACTTAATCGGATTGACGTGGCTTACTACCAGCACGGTTTTGCCCGCAAAGCGCTCTTGTAGCTCCTTGCGGGTAGTGCGCACGCGGCGGTTTAGCGCCTGCAGCGATTCCCCGCCCGGACAGGCGACGCTCGCGTCATGCAGCCATTCCTCGTGCAGTTCCGGATCGCGCTGGTGGGCCTCGGCGGCAGTCTTGCCTTCCCATGCGCCGAAGTCCACCTCGATGAGTCCTTCCACGGTCTCTACCTCGATATTGCGGCCATTGGCCACGGCCGCCGCTGTCTCTTGGCAGCGGCGCAGGGGCGAGCAGACGATGGCGTCAAAGTGGGCGTCGGCAAGCGCTTGGGCGGCGGCCAGCGCCTGCTTTTGCCCGAGCTGCGTAAGCCCCGGGTTGGCGCGCCCGGAGTACTGCTTAGCGGCCGACATGTCCGTCTGCCCGTGGCGCAGCAGGATAAAGCGAGTGGTAGGTCCGCGGTCCCCAAGCCAATCGGTGGGATGCGGCGCGGTGGTGTCGTGTTCCGTAGCCTGTGCCGGTTCGGCAGTATCTTTCTCCCCGGCAACGATGCCTTCAGGATGTCCGGCGGCCGCGGCGTCCATGGCGTCATTGGATAGGGCGTCTGCCACCTTATTCTTAGCGCGCGGCACCCAGTCCAAGCTGAAGGAAGAAAAGCCGTTGATGTAGTCGCGGGCGCGCAGGGCCAGCTTCTGCATGTCCGGGTGCTTTATCTTCCAGCGGCCGTTGATTTGCTCTACCACCAGCTTGGAATCCATGTGGAACTCCACTTCGGTAGCGCCCATTTCGGTGGCGGCTTCCAGGCCGCGCAATAAGCCGTTGTACTCAGCGACGTTATTGGTGGACTTGGTACCTACTACATAGACGATTTCGCGCAGGATGCGCTGCCCGCTGCCGTCATAAATAACGGTGCCGGAACCGGCCACACCAGGGTTGCCGCGGGAGCCGCCATCGGCATAGATAATGACCTTCATTAGACCAAACGCACCAGGTAGGAGCCGCAATCGCCGCACTGCGGCAATTCATCGGCCGGGGCATTGCGCACCGCGTTTTGCTCCGCCGGCGGCAGGACAATGAAGCAGCCGCCACAAGCGCGGTTGGCCTTGAACTGGGCGGCGCCCACGCCGTTTTCCTCGCGCTGGGTATCGTACTCGCTCAGTACCCCGGCAGGCAGCTGATGGCGCAACTCGCCGATGCGCACGGCCGGGTCTTCCTGGTTGGCAGCCGCCTCCTGTGCCGCCTCGGCCGCGCGACGCAGCTTTTCCAGCTTGCGCTCGGAATCAGAAACGCGCGCACCGTGTACGTCCAGGTTAGAACGCAGCGCGTGCACCTCATTATGGGCCTCTTGCAGCTCGCTCATGAGGTCTGCAATGCGGGACTTGGCGGCGTAGAGATCGTGCTCGAGGTCCTTGCGCGTTTCTGGATCCACGGCAGCGCCTAGCTGGCGCTTATCATCGCGCTCGCGCTGGCGCAGCTTGCGCTCATCGGCCTGGATGCGCAGGATTTCGGTCTCCATGTCATCGACGGCCATCTGCGCGGAGCCGGATGCATCCAGTAGGCGCTTGTGTTCTTCTTTAGCCTTGTCATACTCGGCTTGTTCCGGGATTTCCTTCTTCGCGCCATGGCCCTGCGAGCGTTCCAGGTTGGCCAGCTCCAGCAGTACCGGCTGTAGTTCTTGCGATAGTTTCACTTATGACTCCTTTGGGTGCGCAGAGATAGTCCACGGGTCGGTGCGCAGGCTGATAATTTCCGTATCCAGTTCTAAAGCATCCTCTACGATATCGCGCGCCTGGGCCGTCCACGGAAATTCGCTGGCCCAGTGGGCGGTATCGATGACGGCCGGCCCGCCGGCGCGCAAGTGCTCATCCACCGGGTGGTGGCGCAGATCCGACGTGACATACACGTCTACGCCTAGCTTCGCGGCCGCGGAGAGGAAGGAATCTCCCGAGCCGGAAGAAACCGCTACGGTACGCACCTTTTGTTCCGGATCCCCGGCGGCGCGGATACCCCAGGCGGTCTCGGGGAGGGCATTGGCCACCTGCTGGGTAAACTCGCGCAGGGTCATCTCCTGTGGCAGTTCTCCCACGCGTCCGGGGCCGAGCGCCTTATCCAGGTCTTGGTGGCCAGCGGTTTCCGTAATGTCATAGGCCGGTACTTCATAAGGGTGCGCGGCGTGCAAAGCCTGCAGCAAGGCGGAGCGAAGCGCGGCCGGCGCGACAAACTCGACGCGGATTTCCTCGCCGCGGTGCAGGGCGCCAATTTCACCCTCCGCCGGGTCTGCTCCTTCTTCCGGCTGGAATTGGCCCGTGCCCGCAATATCGAAGGAGCAGTGGGAGTAGGCACCGATGTGGCCCGCGCCGGCGTCGAAAAGCGCCTGCTTTACCTCCTCGGCCGCGGCAACCGGCACGTGCACGCCCCACTTATCCACGCCCTGGGGCTCCGGCACGATGGGCCGGCCGGGGTTGATTCCTACCAGCTCCGCGAGCTTGTCGTTGACGCCCGGCCGCGCCTTATCCGCGTTGGTGTGGGCCGCAAAGAGGGCAACGCCACTGCTCAGCAGCGTGTGTATGACCTTGCCCTTGGGCGTATCGGCCGCCACGGACTCCACCCCGCGCAAGAGCAATGGATGGTGGACCACGAGCATATCCGCGCCGAGTTCAACCGCCCGCTCCGCTACCGCTTGGGTGCAGTCCAAGGCAAAAGCCACGCGCTTGACCTCCGCGGTCGGATCACCGCAGATAAGCCCCACGGCGTCCCACTTTTCCGCCAGGTGCGGCGGGTAGGCCTCATCGAGTACGCGGCGGACATCGCCCACGCTCACAGCGGACATGGAGGTACTCCTTTATGCTCGTTTCATGGAATAGTTACTACTGCTATATCCTATCTTCCGCACCACAGTACTATTCGCGCGAAGGGGTTTTCCGCATGACCGAATCCGCTGCCCGCTCCGGCCTCTACCTCGTCTTTGTTTGCACCGGAAATATCTGCCGCTCCCCCATGGCAGAAATCATCGCGCGCGATGAGATGGAAAAGGACATGCTTGACCTTGTCGCCACCGTGGACTCCTGCGGCCTCGGCGGCTGGCATGTGGGCCAAGGAGCGGATCCGCGCGCCATTGCCGAGCTGCGCCGCGGCGGCCACGATGGTGGTTCCCACCGCGCGGCCAAGCTGGGGCCCGAGCACATGGATGCTGATCTCTTCATCGCCATGGACAAAGGCCACCGCGACGCCCTTATTGAGCGCAGCATCGACCCGGACAAGATCCGCTTGATGCGCAGCTTCGATCCCAACTCCCCGGAAGACGCGGACGTAGCAGACCCGTATTACGGTTCTGCCGCCGATTTCGAAACCACCCGCAACAATATCGAGGCCGCCGTACCTGGCCTGCTGGATTGGATTCGCGCTCACCACGACTAAACTAGGCCCCATGCTAAAGACGTTCCTTAAGCCGGGTTGGGTTCTACTGCTGCTGTTCGTCGTGGCCTTTTCCTACCTCGCTTTTACCGTCCTCGCCCCGTGGCAGCTGGGCAAGGACGATGACATTGTGGAACGCAACGAGCTCATCACTCACGCCTATGAGGCTGACCCCCAGCCGGTAGAAGACCTCGTGGATGACCACGGCGCTATCAAAGACGATGAGTGGTCCCGCGCCACCTTGCACGGCCGCTACCTGCCGCAGGATGAAGTCCTGCTGCGCCTGCGCCCAGCCGAGTCTGGCCCGTCTTACCAGTCCTTGGTCCCCTTCCGTACCGATTCCGGGCTGACCATCTTGGTTAACCGCGGCTGGGTCAAGGCCGGCGAGGCCAACGCCGTGCCGGATATTCCCGCCGCTCCTTCGGGCGAGACCACTATTACCGGCATGATCCGCGCCGACGAGGCCGAGCACCCGTCCGCACCCATTAAGCAGGAGGGCTACCAGCAGGTCTATTCCATCCACACGGAGCAGATTGCCTCGCTTATCGACGCCCCCTTAGCCCACGACTACATCCAGCTTTCCGCGGACCAGCCCGGCGTGCTCAACCCCATGCCCATCCCGCAGCTCGACCGCGGCAACCACCTCTCCTATGGCTACCAATGGATTGCCTTTGGCATCATGGCCCCGCTGGGCTTGGGCTATTTCGTGTGGTCCGAAATCCGTGAGCGACGCCGCCTGCGCGAAGAGGAAGAGGCCCTCGCCGCCCTCGACGCCGATGCCTCTACCCCCTCCGAGCCTGCCTCTAGTGACGCCTCCGCTGCGGACCACACGCCCGCAGAACCAACGGCCGGCGTTGACTCCGTGCCCAGCGAGCATGCGCCCGCAAACGACGATTCCACGGCCGTTCCCGCCGCGTCCTCCTCGCACGCTGCCAGCCGCCGCAATCGCTCCCGCTACGGCGATTCGAAGCCGGATCACTACGCCAAGCTGAATAAGCGCCGCCGCGAGCGCTACTAAGCCGACAACCCGCAGCCGTGGCTGAAGTGCCTGAGTACTTAGCCGAAGCCTAAGAAGCAGCCACGCTAATAGGGCTACTTCCCCAACTGCCATGCACAACGTGGCCGAAAGTTGGCCCACAGGCGCCTTAAGCCTTGAGTCCCTCCCGGGCTAGCCCGTGCCCATGCATACGGAAAAGACCGCCTCCCGGAAATCAATCCGAGAGGCGGTCTGTGTTGTGCGGCCTGAGGGGATCGAACCCCCGACCTATTGGGTGTAAACCAATTGCTCTTCCAGCTGAGCTAAAGCCGCATGCGCTCTTGCGCTGTTAGAAACAGTAGCGCAGGTTGCTAGAGCAACACAAATCAGCAGGTAAAGCCCTACTTCTTGGTGTATCCGCGCTGCACCAAGCAAGAGCCTTGCCACTCGCCTAGGCGCTCTGCCTTGGTCTGCACCAAGCCGGCCAGCTGAGCGGACTCAGAGATGAGCCCTGGCTCTACGGTGCCAGGCTTTCCGGCACCCGGGGTAAGCAGCCAGACCGCACCGTTATCGGCCAGCGGACGGCTCGCGTCAACGAGTCCATCCACAAGGTCGCCATCCTCGTCGCGCCACCAAAGAAGGACTACATCGCACAGCTCGTCATTTTCTTCTTCCAAGAAATCATCGCCGAGCACGGCTTCGATCGATTCAGAGATCGCGGTATCGCAATCCTCGTCCCAACCAAGCTCTAGGGCGATTTGCCCTTCCTTGATTCCGAGCTTGACTGCAGCGTCAGCCACTATGCATTTCCTTCCTAATTTGGTGAATGTCCGGTCCGCGCATCCCCCGCATCCTGCGGGTAAATCGCGGCTTAATAGAAGTATTTTAACGCCCACCGGCCCCTTTTACCCGCCTAAGGGGCGCAATTCCCCCATTTTGCAGGCCCTCCCACCACTTCGCCCAGTTCCGCAGAGTTTGCAAACTACCCTCTTTTACCCCAATAAACCCGGTAAAGATACTGGTTATGACGATGTAACGTACCGCACGTCCCCTTAAGTCGGGCTTCACAACCATTGTGGATCTGTGAGCGCGTATCCTAGTAAGCAAACTGTGCAGACCCTTATACAGGAGGTTTAAATGGCCGAGAAGGACGCCACCAAGGGCGACTCCAACTTCCCGCTCATCCGCGACGGCGTTGCATCGTATCTTCACGATAATGATCCAGAAGAGACCCGCGAGTGGATGGATTCCCTCGATGGTCTGCTGGAGCACTCCGATCCGGAGCGCGCACGCTACCTGATGCTGCGCCTACTCGAGCGCGCTACCGCTAAGCGCGTTGAACTGCCTTCGTTGACGTCCACGGACTTCGTCAACACCATCCCAACCTCCATGGAGCCAGAGTTTCCTGGTGACGAGGAACTGGAAAAGCGCTACCGCCGCTGGATCCGCTGGAATGCGGCCATCATGGTGCACCGTGCACAGCGCCCAGGAATTGGCGTAGGTGGCCACATCTCGACCTACGCGGGTGCTGCCCCGCTCTATGAGGTGGGCTTGAACCACTTCTTCAAGGGCAAGGATGATCCTTCGGGCGGCGACCAAGTCTTTTTCCAAGGCCATGCCTCACCGGGCATGTACGCACGTGCTTTCATGGAAGGCCGCCTGACTGAAAAGGACCTTGATAGCTTCCGCCAGGAGGTATCCCGTGGCGAGGGCGAGGGGCTGCCGTCCTACCCGCACCCACGCCTGATGCCATGGTTCTGGGAATTCCCCACCGTGTCCATGGGCTTGGGCCCGATTAACGCTATCTACCAGGCACGCTTTAATAAGTACCTGGAGACTCGCGGCATCAAGGACACCTCCAAGCAGCACGTGTGGGCATTCTTGGGCGATGGCGAGATGGATGAGCCAGAATCTCGCGGCCTGCTGCAGATCGCTTCCCTCTACGAGCTGGATAACCTCACCTTCGTGGTCAACTGCAACCTGCAGCGCCTCGATGGCCCGGTGCGCGGCAACACCCAGATCATCCAGGAGCTAGAATCCTTCTTCCGCGGTGCCGGCTGGGAGGTCATCAAGGTCATTTGGGGTCGTGGCTGGGATAAGCTGCTGGAAAAGGACACCGAAGGTGCCTTGGTCAACGTCATGAACACCACCTCTGACGGTGACTACCAGACCTTCAAGGCCAACGATGGCGCCTATGTGCGCGAGCACTTCTTCGGCCGCGATGAGCGCACGGCCAAGCTGGTAGAAGACATGTCCGATGATGAGATTTGGGCACTGCGCCGCGGCGGCCACGATTACCGCAAGGTCTACGCCGCCTATGCTCGCGCGCTGGAGAACAAGGGCACCGGCAAGCCAACCGTCATCCTCGCGCACACCATTAAGGGTTACGGCTTGGGCCACAACTTCGAGGGCCGCAACGCTACCCACCAGATGAAGAAGCTGACCCTGGATGACCTGAAGCGCTTCCGCGATAAGCAGGAAATTCCTTTCTCCGATGCGGAGCTGGAAAAGGATCCATACCTGCCGCCGTACTACCACCCAGGCAAGGACTCCCCGGAGATCAAGTACATGCTGGAGCGTCGTAAAGAGCTCGGCGGCTTCCTGCCGGAGCGCCGCGAGGACTTCACCCCGCTGGAGGCACCGGCTCTGGACAAGCTGCGCTCTGTACGCAAGGGCTCTGGCAAGCAAGAAGTAGCCACCACCATGGCCTTGGTGCGCACCTTCAAGGAAATTATGCGCAACAAGGAGCTGGGCAAGCGCGTCGTGCCGATCATTCCGGATGAGGCCCGCACCTTTGGTATGGACTCCTGGTTCCCGACCATGAAGATTTGGAACCCCCGCGGCCAGAACTACGTGCCGGTGGACCACGACCTCATGCTCTCCTACCGCGAAGCTACTGACGGCCAGATCATGCACGAGGGTATTTCTGAGGCCGGCGCCGCTGCCTCCTTTACCGCTGCGGCAACGTCCTACGCTACCCAGGGCGAGGCCATGATTCCGCTCTACATCTTCTACTCGATGTTCGGCTTCCAGCGCACCGGCGATGCCTTCTGGGCAGCCGGCGACCAGATGGGCCGCGGCTTCATCATTGGCGCAACCGCCGGCCGCACCACCCTGACCGGTGAGGGCCTGCAGCACATGGACGGCCACTCCCCTGTCTTGGCTGCGACCAACCCGGCCGTGGTTTCTTATGACCCGGCCTTCGGTTACGAGGTTGCCCACTTGGTTTCCCGCGGTATTGAGCGCATGTATGGCAAGGACAACGAGGCCATCATGTACTACCTCACCGTCTACAACGAGCCGGTACACCAGCCGGCCGAGCCGGAGGATTTGGACGTGGAGGGCCTGCACAAGGGCATCTACCACTTCAATACCGCAGAGGGCGGCTCCATTGCTGCCAATATCTTGGCTTCCGGTGTAGGCGTGCACGAGGCGCTGCGCGCACAGCAGATGCTTGCCGACGACTTCGATGTCAAGGCCTCCATCTTCTCCGTCACCTCCTGGAACGAGCTGGCCCGCGACGGCGCCCGCCGTAACAAGGAAGCCCTGCGCAAGGGCGAGGAGCCGAGCGAGGCTTTTGCTACCTCCCAGCTCAAGGGCTACGAGGGTCCGTTCGTTGGTGTCTCTGACTTCACCACCGAGCTGCAGGAGCAAATCCGCCCGTATGTCCCAGGCACCTACATCACCTTGGGCGCGGACGGCTTCGGCTTCTCCGATACGCGCGAGGGCGCTCGCCGCTACTTCAATATCGACGCCGAGTCCATCGTCGTCGCAGTGCTCGATGGCTTGGCTCGCGAGGGCAAGATTGAGCGCTCCGTTGTGGAGAAGGCAGCCAAGGATCTCAAGCTGGATGATCCGACCGTGACCACCCACATCGAAGACTAATCCCCGCTTTGGTGCTGGCTAGGCCCGCGCCACGCGCTACAAGAAAGGCGCCGCCGGCTTCCCCGCCGCGGCGCCTTTTGCGTACCCAGCCAACGGGCTTATGCATCCGGCCCGTCTATATCGCATCAAGGACGCGGCCAAGGGCCGCGGAGATAGCCTCGGGGTCTTCGAGGATCACCATGTGTCCGGAGCCTTCCACCGTCTGCAGGTTCGCGGCGGGCCAATGCTTACAGAGCACCTCGGATTGTGAACGCGGGGTGACAATATCGGCGGTTCCGACTACCACCTCGCCCTTGAGCTTCGCCAGCCGTGGGGCGGCGCCGTACTCGGCGTGTTCCAAAAGGTCGTCGAAGAAGCCGGAGTAGGAGGCCAAGGGGGTATCGAGAAGCATGGCAACGTGAAATTGCAGCTTCTCCATTTGTGGAAAGCCGGCCAAGGTCGCAGCAAAAAGTGGCGCAATGAACCGGGCGGCCTCAAAGCGCGCGCTATCGACGCGACCAGGCAGGCGCAGACAGAGGCGGTAGAGCGCATGCAGAGATTTCGACTGCAGAATCTGCGCTACGCCCTTTGCTGCAAAGCGGCGCATCGAAGTTGAAATTAGCAGCGCGCCCTTGATGCGCTCATAAACCTCGGCTGGAGCACGGCGGATGAGGTTTAAGGCAACCATGCCGCCCAGGGAATGGCCGACGATGACCAGGTTGCCACGGGGAGCGCGCTCTCGAATGACGGCGAGGACGTCGTCAGCCGCCGTATCAACGGTGCACTCCTCTGGGGCGACCGTGGAGGACTGGCCGTGCCCGCGCAAATCCACCAAGAGTGCACGCGCATTGCGACCGCGGAGATAATTGGCCTGGTCATAATAGGCTTCCGCGGATAAGCAATAGCCGTGAATGAAGACCACGGTTACTGGCGCGTCTTCGCGCCCCACCTCGTACCAGGCAATATCTAGGCCATCGTGTTCCACAGTGCCGGAAGCGCTGACCTGGGTAAGGCCCGGCTCGGTGGAGGGATCATGCAATCCGCCATAGAGTTTTTCTAGCTCGGCGCGGTGCGAGGGGCGCAGGCGCTTGAGCCAACTACGCGCCACAACGGAAGAACGTTTTCTCAATGCCATAACGGGATCAATACTAGACTGGTGGGCATGGCAAACGACCTCAGCGCCCAATTACAGGCAAAGTTCAACGCGAGCGCGCCGGAAAAGGAGCCGGAGCGCGATACGCTCGGCCAGCTCCTCGCGCTCATAAACAAGGTCACCGGTACCGAGGAAGATCTGAGCCGGGATAAGCGGCTGAAGGATATTGGCGTCGAATCGCTAGATCTAGTGGAGCTGACCGTGCGCGCGGAAGAGACCTTCCAGGTGCGTTTTTCTGAGGAAACGATGCTCAACTGCGAAACCATCGGCGATATTGCCGAGTATGTGGAGGACCACCAATGATTTCTTATCTATCCGATATGGACGGCGTACTCATCAAAGAAGGCGAGATGATCCCTGGCGCCGATAAATTTATCCAAGCGCTCAAGGATAATGACATCGAGTACATGGTGCTGACCAATAACTCCATGTCTACTCCACGGGATCTTTCTGCCCGCCTGCGCAATACCGGCTTGGATATTCCTGCCGAGCGCATCTGGACCTCCGCCACCGCCACCGCGAATTTTCTTTCCAGCCAGGTAAGCTCCAGCAAGGCCTATGTAGTGGGTGAATCCGGCCTTACCACCGCCATGCACGAGGCTGGGTGGATCCTTACCAACGATGACCCTGATTTTGTGGTGCTTGGTGAGACCCGCACCTATTCTTTTGAGGCCATCACGAACGCGATTAACCTCATCCGCAATGGTGCTCGTTTTATCGCCACCAACCCAGATGTCACCGGCCCTGCCCCAGAAGGAGTATTGCCGGCCACCGGTGCCGTGGCTGCACTGATTACCGCCGCCACCAACCGCGAGCCTTATTACGTGGGCAAGCCCAACCCAGTCATGATGCGCTCGGCGCTCAATCATATTGGTGCCCACTCGGAGCACACGGTGATGATTGGTGACCGCATGGATACAGACGTTAAGGCCGGTCTCGAGGCCGGCATGCGCACTGTATTGGTGCGCTCCGGCATCTCCGATGACCGAGAGATTTCTCGCTACCCCTACCGCCCTTCTGCCGTGCTGAAATCGGTGGCCGAGCTGCCGGACAAAATCTTTGATCCCTTCGCCGAGGAGGAATAGGCCGCCCTCAACCGGCCCTACTTATGGCAGAAGGAAAAGGGAGGGTGGACCAGCAGCTGTTGGTCCACCCTCCCTGTGCTTTCTACGGCAGGCGCACGGCAGCAGTAAAGCCGTGGCGCTGTGCAAGGTAGCGCACGACGCAGTCCAGCGCATCTAGCTCTTCGCGGGTGCCGGTCAGCACCTGGTGGCAGCCAATACCGCTGTCTGAGTGGGCACAGGCTTTGCCGCCTCGAGCAAGCGCCGCGACAGAAAGCCCATCCCGGAACCAGCGAGTGCACCACTGAGCGGTCAGTGGGTCATCGCCCGGAATGATAAATTCCGACTCGGTACGGATGCACCGATCCATGGCGCGTTCAATCTCCGAGCGCAGCGAGCGCGGCATCCCGGAAATCTTGAGCACACCGGTAACCACGGTGGCACCACCGTTGACGGAGGGCCACGCGGAGGTGGAGGCCGGCTGTTCAACCGGCGCAGGGTTAACGCACGTATTCATAGCCGATTCTCCCTCGACATAGATCACCACCGCACGAGGCCTGCCGGCCCGGCGCGATGCAAGACGAGCTTCGTCTTCCCCAACGAACTGTCTGATGCGTCTGCACACAATTTTCCTGCGTCACACCTCCCCCTACAACCCTCAACTTTCACTTCAACCCCCGTTTGCTAAACCTCAACCCCAGGTACAGACTGGGACTAAAGTTGCAGGTGAAACCAGTGTTATTAATGTGAAACTTGGCCTTTTCTGTGAACTCCCTAGGCTTGTTCTATATTCTCCACCAGACGGCCTGCTCATGGGCGCGAAAACCCTATTTGACTTACCTCCAACAGCGGCTAGTTACAGGCACGCCGCGATCCCAAGTTTTATGGCCCCTACCGCACAAAAATCCTCGATTTTCCCACCCTGCGGGGGAGCCTTCCACCGTGCCGCTTCCCCGATAAAAGGTTATAGACACGCGCTAGCGCACTGGAGGCGCTAGCTCCGCCGAGCCCGGACGCCTACAAGGCGTTCCAGATGGAGGTATTCGTATCGTGCCAGAGTGGCTTGCACCATTCGCCAAAGTCACGGTCCGTGAGCGCCACCATGGCATACTCGCCGGCCACCCAGAGGTAGGTGCCGGACATGCCAAAGTGACCGACGGCGTCGGCAGGCAGGGCGCCCATCCAGTGTTCTTTGTCGCCGTGGATTTCAAAACCAAGGCCCCAGGTACAATCTTTAAAACTGCCGTAGCCCGGGACAATGCCGCGCAGGCCACCAAAATGGACGCGGCGCATATCGGCCACGGTGGATGGGTGCAGCAGCTGCGGATCCTGGACTTCCGCAGCAAAGGCCGCCAAATCTTTCACCGTGGAGACCAAGCCGTGACCGGCCGAACCTTCGAGACGAGTGGAATCCATGCCCAACGGGGTAAGTACACCCTCGCGTAGGTACTCGGCAAAGTCCATGCCCGTGGCATCGGCCACGGTATCTGCGGCCCACTCATAACCGGCCGAGGAATAGATGCGGCGTTCGCCTACCGGCTTCTGCGGCTCTCGGGAGTCAAAGGAAATGCCAGAGGCGTGTGCAAGCAGGTGTTCCAGGGTCGAGCCCTCCGGACCGGCCGGCTGCCCCAATTCCACCGCGCCTTCTTCCACGGCAAGCATCACGCCATAGGCCGCAACCAGCTTGGTCACCGATGCCACTGGAAACTCGCGGGCGGTATCTCCTACCGTTTCTATGACCTCGCCGCGGTGCAGCAAAGCACCGGCCACCGTATCCGCGGGCCATTGGCTGATCTGGCTAAATTCACTCATGCCCTCCAGCCTACTGAGCCAAGCCCGCCCAAGGCCCGCACTCTAGGGCCGGGCGAAGGGCAAGGAAGTTAACCGCCAGTTAAGACAAAAAGAACTCTTTATGTAATTGGCCTAGGATCGCTTGCACAGGCGGCAAACATGACGAAGCTTTAAATCATGCCTAGTAATTCTCAGAATCAGTCCGCTTCTGCCCGCGGAAACGTCAATCGCCGCCGCTTCCTGCAAACCACCGGCACCGCCGGCGCCGCCATCGCTTTGTCCACCGCCGCCGCCAACTCTGCCAATGCCCAAAGCAGCCTCTCCCCGCGCGTGGAGCAGCACATGGTAGAGCCCCAACTGGGCGAGCGCCCCTTCCTCCACGGCGTTGCCTCGGGCGATCCTATTCCGGATTCGGTCATTTTGTGGACCCGCGTAACCCCGGATGCCGATGCCATGCCGGGATCCGGCCTGGGCGAGGCCACCCGGGTGGAGTGGGAAATTGCCAAGGATGAGGGGTTCGGGGACGTCGTCAAGCAGGGCGAAGTGACCACCGACGCCAACCAGGACCACACCGTGCACGTGGATCCGCACGGCCTAGAGCCGGAGACCGTGTACTTTTACCGCTTTAAGGCGCAGGATAAGTACTCGCCCATTGGCCGTACCAAGACCGCCCCGGCGCTGAGCGCCTCCCCAGAAGAGCTCACCTTCGGTGTGGCTAGCTGTGCAAACTGGGAGTCCGGCTTCTTTAACGCCTATGGCGATATTGCCCAGCGCGGCCGCGCCGACCAGCTGGATTATATGATCTTCTTGGGCGACTATATCTACGAATACCCGCAGCGCGAGTACGCCGGTAATGGCCCGGTGCGCCTGCACCACCCTGCGCACGAGATTATCTCGTTAGAGGATTACCGGATTCGCTTCGGCCGCTACCGCACCGATGAAAACCTGCAAGCCGCACACGGGGCACTGCCGTGGGTTGTGGTGTGGGATGACCACGAGGTGGCCAACGATAACTGGCGCGAGGGCGCCGAAAACCACACCGAGGGCAAGGAGGGCGCCTTCCTCGACCGCCGCAAGGCCGCAATGCAGGCCTACTTCGAGTGGATGCCGGTGCGCGCAACCAATCCTTCCGAGCAGGGCCACCTCTACCGCAGCCTGACTTTTGGTGACCTGGTGGAACTAACCATGATGGACCTGCGCACCTACCGCGATGAGCAGGTGCGCTTTGGCCCGCACAAGATGGCCGCAGAAGGCCGCACGATGCTCGGATCCGAGCAATATAATTGGCTGCTCAATAAGATTGAGACCTCTTCTGCGAAGTGGAATATGCTGGGCAATTCCGTCATGTTCTCCCCCATGAACCTGGCTACCCTGCAAAAGGATGACAAGACCAAGCCGGTTTCTTCCTCGCTGTCTTCCAATATCACCGGCATTCCGGTCAATGGCGACCAGTGGGATGGCTACTCTGCAGAGCGCCGCCTGCTTATCGACGCCCTTTCCAAGCACGATGCCCACACCCTCTTTGTCACCGGCGATATCCATTCCGAGTGGGCGCATAATATCAGCAAGGATGGCCGCATCTTTGGCGCCGAGCTGGTCTGCGCCTCCGTTTCTGCGCCCAATGTCAACGAGCAGCTCAAGCTGCCGGAAGGCAACGAGCTTTCCAAGCTTGCCGAGCGTTACCTGCTAGGTGCCAACCCGCACACCCGCCACGTGGACTTGGACCACCACGGCTATAGCTTTGTAACCGTGCGCCCGGATTCCGCAGAAATGCACTGGCTGCGTGTGGATAACCTGCTGTCCGCTAAGTCCCCGGTGCGCGAGGCTGTGACCATGACCTGGCGCCCAGGCAAGGGCTATACCAAGTAGTTGTAAGTTCTGTCACATGACAGGCACTTGGTGTTAACGAACGGGTAGTACACCTTCGATAGGCATAGTGAAAGACCCTCTCTGGGGAATTTCACTACCTATCACTCTGATGCCTCTCGGCCCCCCTTTATGCCGCGGATTTTTCCCTAGTCCGCGGCATATTCATAATCAATGTAGCCACGCTCGCCGCCCAGGTAGAACGTATCCTGGTCCGGCTCGTTGAGCTCCAAGCCCTCACGCCAGCGGCGCACTAGGTCCGGGTTGGCGATGAGCTGGCGGCCCACCACTGCGGCATCCACGTAGTCCAGCTCGATTTCACGTTGCGCATCTTCCTTGGAAGTCACCGTGGGGAAGCCATCATTCATCAGCACCTTGGTCACGCCATTTGCGCGGGCCTTTTGCGCCAGCGTGGCGATAAGCTCGCTTTCCGGCTCGCCGTGTAGCAGCGACACATAAGCCAGGTTCAGCGGCGCCAGGGCATCGAGCAGTCCGCCGTAGGTGGCCAGCATGTCGTCCTGGTCATCCTCGATAACACCCTGCACATTGTGCGCCGGCGAGAACCGCACACCGACGCGGTCGGCACCGATTTCCTCCGCCACGGCGCGGATGACCATCTCCGGCAGGCGCCAGCGATTTTCCGGGCTGCCGCCGAATTCATCCTCGCGCTTATTGGACGAGGCCGCCATAAACTCATGCAGCAGGTAGCCATTCGCGCCGTGGATCTCCACCCCGTCGATACCGGCATCGATAGCTCGGCGCGCTCCCTGACGGAATTCCTCCACGATGCGCGGCAGCTCCTCAGTCTTTAGCTCGCGCGGGAGCGGCGCTGCCATCTTGCCGGAAAAGCCACGCACGGTTCCGCCCCAGTCGAAGGAGCTCGGGGCCTCTGGATCTGCACCGTCAATTAGATCTGGGTGGCTGGTGCGGCCACCATGCATGATCTGCATGAACAAGGTGCCGCCGGCCTCGTGGACTCGGTCTGCTACCGCACGCCAGCCTTCTGCCTGCTCCTCGGTGGCAATGCCTGCCTGGCCTGGGAATGCGCGGTTGGTCCACGCGGGGAAGGTGCCCTCCGTGACAACCAGCCCGGCCGTGGCACGCTGTGAGTAGTACTTCTGGTGCAGCTCGGTAGGTATTCCGCTTTCACCCGCGCGCTGGCGGGTCAACGCCGCCATGGTCACGCGATTATCTATCGTGTATCGGCCAAGTTCCAGAGGCTCAAATAGTGAAGTCATGCCAAGTGCAACGCGCAGCCGGCTCGCACTATTTCATCTTTGCCACACAAGATCATTTCTGCACGTCAATAACAATGACATGAGCGTTTCTGCCGACTTTGCCAACCACAATAGGAAGCAATGGTCGAAATGGGGGGCACGCCTCACTGACGAGGCTCTACCGGAATCTCTGTGCCTGCGCTACCGGCCGTTCCGGAAGCTTGGGCGCCGTCGCCGGCGTCGCCTCCCGCAGTGGGCGCAGTGCCGGCGCCGGTCCCGGAATCTGTCCCCGCGTTGTCTGCGCCATTGGGGGCACTCGGGGCCGGGGAGGCATTACCAGTAGCGCCTGTTCCCTGCCTGCCGCCGGCAGGCGTATCAGTCGTGCCAGCGTCATTCGTACCCTGTGGGTAGTCGGTCTCCGTAGGAGCGGCACTGTCTTCCGTTGGTTCGGACTGTGTACCGGTCTCGGTGGTTGCTGGGGTGGGTTGGTTTGAGGGGGCGTCGGAAAGCTGTGAGGAGGAGGTTTCCTTGCCGCTATCGCGCCAGTGCTCGGGCGAGAGCCAGCCCGCGTCCGCATTTTCGGGATTGCTCGAGGCCAAGGCCAAGGCACCGACGACAAACAGCGCGAGGACAAGGCCCGTGGTGGAGGCGCGGACTCGGCCGCCGAAGGTGGCGATCTTTTGAAACTTGCTATTGGTCTCCAAGCCACGCCAGATGCCCTGGGAGGGCTCTGGTTCTTGATCATCCGCATCAGACAGCGCGGGTTTTCCGGGGCCGTCACTAGCCGGGCCATCCACCTCAGCGTCCGCGGTGGCGGCACTGCGCTCCACCTTCGTCTCAGGGTGGCAGCCCTCCCCTGCGGTGGAAGCATCCTTTACGGATTCTTGAGCCGCGGTATTTCCCTGCGGTGGGGTCAGCGGGCGCTGCAGTTCATCGAGATCGGTCACGTTGTAGTGATCCCAGAACTCCGAGAGCAGCGCCGAGCGAATGGCGCGTTCCACTGCCCATTGGCGGGCCGGGTTAACGGTGACCAGCACGCGGTAGGTCACGTGCCACGACTGGCCGGCGGCCTGCGGGGCAACCAGCTGCGTGGCTGGCAGCACCTCGAGCTCGCCGTTGACATCCACGGCGATGGATGGCTCTTGGATGGCCTGCTCGGAGATGGTGCGCACCCGGCGTGTGATCTCCGGAAGGGTCTCGCCTTCTTGCACGGGCACGTCGAAGTTGACCACGGCACGCGACCATTCCTGGGAATAGTTTGTTACCGCCCCGGCAGAACTATTGGGCACGGTGACGAGCTCGCCGGTGGGAGTGCGCACCTTGGTGGTGCGCAAAGTCAGCATCACCACGGTGCCTTCCACATCGGTTACGCCATCAAAGCTGACGTAATCGCCTACACCGAATTGCTTTTCCGAAAGGATGAAAAAGCCGGAGAGGAAATCCGCAATGATGGACTGGGCGCCAAAACCCACGGCGGCCGAAACTATCGTCGCCGGCACCGCCGCGCCTACCGCAGGAACACCGATATTGGTCAGCGCCGCCCAAATGATGAGGAAGTACGCGATGGCCTGCACGATGTAGACCAACGCACCGGTCAGCGCCAGGCGCGCCTTGGTGGATTCTTCATCTTCATCGAGGCGGCGCTCTATGATGCGGATCGCCAGCCTGCCGATGCGTGGGATCAAAATGCCTATGAGCAGCAGCGCGATAAGCGGTAAGCCGTGGTCAACGAAGATGCTCCACAGCTCGTAGAAGTAATACTTCAGGTTCATGCCTCTACCGTAGGTGGCGGAGCTGAAAACTGGATGCCAGTTCACTGCCAGCCACCATGCAAACACTCCCCCTCGCACAGCCCGTTTCCCCCTATGCCCTGCACAGACTCCGGCACCCGCCGCCTTGTTTGGCTACTGTGTGGGGCATGAAGAAATCATTCCTTATTCCCTTCTTTTCCCTAGCCCTTTTTGCCACCGGTTGCGGCGGCAGCGACGAAACCGCCACCACCATTTCCACGGTGAAAGAAACCGTTACGGAGACGGCCTCTGAAACGAGCTCTGCAGAATCCAGCACCGAAGAAACATCCACAGAAAAAACGACCACGGAAGTAGCAACTACGGAGGCCGCGCAGCACGCCGAACCACAAACAGAAAATCAGAAAGCCGTGCAACCGGCTACCGAAAACCAGCAGCGGGAAAACACCGCGCAGTACCAATGCGCGGACGGCACCTGGGTGGAGTTTGCCGCGTTGTGCAAGGAATCAAACGCTCAACCGCCAGTACAAGCGCCCAATGGGCCGAGCGCGGAATGTCCGGCCTACCTGTGCGGCTATGGCAACGATGCCAACGGCAACCGGAATAAGAGCTCCGGAGAAATCCAGACCCAATATGGCTGCGAGCAAGGCTATATCACGGACCCGCAGGTTTGCGGCGCGGTTGGGCGCTAAGCCGCCGCACTAAAGAAACGCAGGCTAGTCGCGGGAGTCGTAGCGCTTCATGAGGCGATCAATGAGTTCATCCGTAAGCTTGTCATCTTCCAAAATGGCATCGAGGAGGCGCTGTGATTCCTCATGGGAGGACTGTTCCTCCTCGTTGTAGGAATCACCGGTGAGGTCCACGCCGAAGTCCGTGTCCTCGCCTTCAGCTACCACTGCGCTGAGCTGATCCACATCAGACTCGAAGGACTCCAGAAACTCGCTGGCCTCCGCCGCGGCTTCTTTGCGCCGCTTACCGGAGCGCACTTCCTTTTCAATGCGCCGCTGCAGCGCTGCCTCCATCTGGCGGTGGCGCCAAGAACGTAGGCGGTGCGGCTCTAGGCGACGCCCCACTGCACGGCTCTTATTTTCGGCTTTCTTGGCCAACACCTTAACCTGTGCGGCGGTGTCATTAATAGGTGCCCAATCCTGATAGGCCGGCACGCGCCACCCAGCCCAAATGCCCAGCAGCGCCAAGAAGATGGAGACCAACGGCCCAATAATCATGCCCACTGCCATCATGTCGAAATGGTGGCCTACCAGCACAATAATCGCACAAGCCACGGCCGGAATGACTGTTGGCTGGTTATCACCGAAGACGCTCGGCTCGCGCCCCATCACGATGTCACGAATCATCGATCCGCCCGTGGCGGTAAACACGCCCATCATGATGCATGGAATAAGCGGCAGGCCGTAGGTAATAGCCTTCACCGCGCCGGTAGCGGCCCAGAGGCCCGAAACGACGGCGTCGCCATGCGCCTGCAGATAATCCCAGGTCTTGCCTTTGAAGTAAACAAAGCGAGCAATCAGCGCGCCGGTAAAAGCCAAGTAGAGGTATTCCGGCTGGCTCATTGCCGCGACGGTGCCGCGGTTAATGAGCACGTCGCGCACCATGCCGCCGCCTAGCGACGAGAACATCGCAATGAAGAAAAAGCCGATGATATCGTAGCCGCGCTTGCGCGCCATAGTGCCACCGATAATTCCCATCAGCAGCACACCACTGATATCGGACCAGCGGTAGAGAGATTCAATGAGCGGATCTACTTCAACCATATAGTTATTAGACTTCACCGCCCGCCCTTGCGCAATCAGCACACCCATATGCGCAGATAAGCACAAGGAGGCGCCAGCACTGCTTGCCGACGCCTCCCTATCACCGTGGGGCCAGCGGGGCTCGAACCCGCGACCAACGGATTATGAGTCCGTAGCTCTAACCGACTGAGCTATAGCCCCACGCAGATTGCACGCCCACTTGGGCGACTCTCTGCCCTGAAAAGATTAGTCAAAGAGCGGCCAAAGACCAATTTGCCCCCTTCGCTATTGAGTATTTGTACGCTTCCTACCCCCTGCGGGTAGAAGTTAATTATGCGCAAACTACTCTCTTCTCTCATTCTCGTCTCTGCTCTCACGCTTACCTCCTGCTCGGATAGCGGTAGTGACAGCTCAAAGACGAGCGACTCCAGTAATTCCGCGTCCGATGCACAGGCCGATGCGAAGTCCGTAATTGGGACGTGGAAGCAAGAGGACAGCGCTTCTGAAGATGGCTGGATGGAGGCCAGCATCACCGATGATGTCATCACCATCGAATGGGTCATGGACAACGGCGAAAATCGCATGATCTACTGGATTGGCACTTTTGACGCTCAAGCCGCCGCATCCGGTGAGACCGTTACCTCAAACCGCGATGCCGTTGCCACCGACTCTGAGTGGATGGCCGCTGGGTCCGACAAGAAAGATTTCTCTGTCGATGACGACGCCTTAACTTTCAAGGTCGCGATTGAAGATAAGGAATTCACCACACACATGAAGAAAGTGAAGGATGATCCGACAACCGTTAATGAGCTAAAGAGCACGGATTTTGGCCAAACCTTTAAAAATGGAGTCCTGGATGTTCCAGCCGCCAAGTTCGAAATTACCGATCACCGTGTTATTAAGCCCGGTGAGCCTGGCAATGAAATAGGTGAAAAGCCACTTCTCGTCTTTAACTATGACGTAACGAATAAAACGGATGAAACCCTAACCACCACCGACTTTGTCGTGTACTTCACCGCCATCCAAGACAATGATCCGAATAAAGTAAACGAGCTCGACCTCGGTTCCTACATTGATCCTGAAACTGACGATACTCAGCTTGAGCAGATTAAAAAGGGAGGCACTGTCGCTGGAACCATAGCCTACGAGCTCGATGATCTAACTACCCCTGTGGACCTTGTTGCAACTAAGCCCTTCAGCCAAGATGAAATCGGACGCCAAACTTTCGAGCTCAATTAACTGCCCGTATACAACGCGCTTAAATCTCCCGTTCTAGCCGATACAGGAAGCGAAGCCCGCCGAGATACAACGCCCAAAGGAAATCGAGCCCATTTCTCACTGAGGCAGGCAGTACTTGACAGGCGTAGCCAGGCCCCTCCTGTATCCAATGGGAGGGGCCTGTTGTAGTGCGCAAAGCAGCACTTTAGCTGTGTTTCTCCCCGCGGGGGCTAGTTCAGCCAGCGGGGATCTCTTATTTCCCTCCCCTTAGCACGGGTCCATTTCCAGATCAGCCTTTCCGAGAACAAACGGTCCCCTTTGCATTGCGACCAAGCTAAAGACCGATAGAGCCAATTCGACCGCCCCTTGAGCGGTTCCAACTCCCCCAGTGCAAACGTTACCCCTGCATTTACCTCCCGTTTCTCCGCAGCATAGAATCATGAGTGACATTGACCCCGATGTCACTTTTCTGTGATGGGAGATACATATGGTGACACTAGATTCCCTCTTGGTGCCCGGTGCCGTGGACTTGCACGGCACCGCCAAGGACTGGCGAGCAGCTATCTATCTTGCGGGATCGCTGCTTGAAGAAGCTGGCACGATAACCGCAGACTACACGGAAGCAATGGTGCACTCCGCGGAAGAAACGGGCCCATATATTGTCGTGGCTCCCGGTTTCGCTTTTGCGCACGCGCGCCCTTCGGAGGCGGTAAAAGAAACCTCACTGTCGTGGGTGCGCCTGGATAAGCCGGTGGAATTCGGGCATGATTCCAATGACCCCGTAGACCTCGTCGTAGCGTTTGCCGCACGGAGTGACTCCGAGCATCTGCAGGCGATGAAACAGCTCGCAAAGCTGCTAGCCACCAAACGCGACGAGCTTGATAGCGCAGAATCTGAAGAGGGGCTCCGCGCAGTCCTCACGGCATCGACGTCGAGTAAGAAACGCGCAGCTTCCACAGCAACGTCGGGGCCAAAGGCGCAACCAGCGAAGCAAACGGCCGCCGATTCTGTTGCCTCCAAAGGAAAAATTCTCACGGTATGCGGCAACGGGCTAGGTACGTCATTGTTCCTCAAAAACACCCTCGAGCAGGTGCTCGATGAGTGGGGTTGGGGCCCTTACCTCACCGTGGAAGCCACGGATACCATCTCAGCCAAAGGACGAGCTGGTGAGGCGGATTTCTTGCTCACCTCCGGCGAAATTGCTGCAACGCTAGGTGATGTCGGGGTTCCTGTCTACGTCATCCAAGACTTCACCTCCATGTCTGAAATCGATGGGGCTCTGCGCGAGCTCTATGACATCTAAGGAGCATCCTCATGGACTTTCTTCTTGCTATAGCGAATTTCCTTGTTAATGAAATTCTCTCCGTGCCAGCGTTTCTCATCGGCATCATCACCGCGGTGGGGCTGACAGCGATGGGCCGCGGAACCGGCAAAACCATTGGCGGCGCCATCAAGGCCACGCTCGGCTTCCTCCTTATCGGCGCCGGTGCAGGCCTAGTCACCGATTCCTTAGAGCCGCTGGGGGCCATGATTACTGGCGCGACCGGGGCTCAGGGAGTGGTTCCCACCAATGAAGCCATCGTAGGTATTGCGCAAGATCAGTTCGGCAGCCAAGTCGCTTGGATCATGATCTTAGGCTTTGTGGTTTCGCTGCTGCTTGCCCGCTTTACGCCAATGAGCTACGTATTTCTTACCGGTCATCATGTTCTCTTTATGGCGACTCTTCTCACCATGGTGCTTGCACCAGCCGGGTATTCCTCGTGGATTGTCATCGCCTTCGGAGCAGCGCTCCTTGGCATTCTTATGGTTTCGCTCCCCGCCATCGCGCACCCATTTACCCGCCGCATTACCGGCGATGACTCCGTGGCCATCGGACATTTTGGCACTGCGGGGTATTTGGCTGCGGGCGGCGTCGGCAAGCTGGTGGGCGGCAAGGGTAAGAAAATGTCGCCCTCCACTGAGGACCTGAAATTGCCGGAAGGCCTGCGCTTCTTGCGCGATTCCATGGTGGCAACCGCGCTATCCATGGCGCTGATGTACGTGGTCCTCGCCGTGCTCTTCATTGCTCGCGCCGGTTCCGAGGAAGCCTTCACGGCCTTTCCAGATGGCGCCACTAATGTGAGCAATTTCTTGATGCAGTCCGTGACCCAAGGACTCCAGTTTGGCGTAGCCGTGGCCGTCATCCTGTTTGGCGTCCGCACCATCCTGGGCGAGCTCGTGCCTGCTTTCCAGGGCATCGCAGCCAAGGTGGTGCCCGGCGCGATCCCTGCATTGGATGCCCCCATCGTCTTTCCTTATGCCCAGAACGCAGTGCTCATCGGATTCATTTCTTCCTTCCTCGGCGGACTTGTCGGCCTCGCCGTCCTGTCTACCTGGCTCAATCCAGCCTTTGGCGTGGCTTTGATTCTGCCCGGTTTGGTGCCGCACTTCTTCACCGGCGGTGCAGCAGGCGTTTATGGCAATGCCACCGGCGGCCGCCGTGGTGCCGCGCTCGGTGCTTTTGTCAACGGCCTCATCATTACTTTCCTGCCGGCATTCCTCCTCGGTGTCCTTGGTTCCTTCGGCTCCGCGAATACCACTTTCGGCGACGCTGACTTTGGCTGGCTCGGCCTGCTACTGGGCTGGTCCATTCACGCCGACGGTGCACTGGGGCTCGTCTTCATCGCCCTTATCGCACTGGCTATTTTGGCTTTGGGCTGGGTATGCCAGCGCACGCTTGTCGACGCCCACTGGGACCCCACTCCCCACCGCCCTTCCCCCACCAGCAACGCCGATGCCGCCGCAACCAGCGGTGCAGCCGGCGCACCCACTTCCGCCGGCACAGCCACAAAGTACCCGAAGGTTCTGCCACCCGAAGGCGCGCCAGTTCCACCCGCTCGTATAGACCATTAGCCGCGCGCCACACCCCGAAGGGCGCTACAGTATCCCTATGCAACGCCCTTCCATTCTCCCTCTCGCGTCCGTGCTCCTCGCTACCGGTCTTGTGCTAAGCGCCTGCGGCTCCGGTTCAGACTCCAACTCTGATTCCACCCCAGCAGAAGAGCCAGCCTTCTCCACTGCGCAAGATAGCAACTCCCCGGCTGGTGAAAATGCAGAAGAAACCAGCCCAGAGAAGGAAACGAAGCAACGTCGCACCGAAACGGTCACCAAAGAGGCAGCCCCAGAGCAGCCCACACCACCGGCCGGCGGCAAACACAACATCCATGTAGGCCAGATTGGCGGCTACTGCGGTACATCTTCATCAGGCGATTCCATCGACGCCGGCGATGCGACTTCCTGCGAATTCGCCGCCGCGGTCTTTGATGCCGCGATGCAGGCCAGCTACACTCTGCGCTCCCCAGATCCCACGGTGACATCGGTATACCACGCGGATGTCTCCGCCAGCAGCCCGGTGACCAAGCAATCCTATGACCTTGACTGCCGCATGGGCAGCGACCAGCGAGTTCTCACGTGCGAAAAGCCCGGAGACAAAACAGTTCGCGCCTCATTCGAAACCGCCGACAAAAGCGTATGGTCCAGGCGCGTGGCCACGACGAACTAAGCCCCCCTACCTCACAAAGTCATCTTCGGGGCGCCAGGGCAGCTCCACGTCGACGAGAGTAGCGGCAAGGACATCGAGAGACTCTTTAAATTCCACTAGGTCGAGGCCCAACTTCTCATAGGCCTCGACCATTGCTTCGGGGATGCACTCGGCGCGGGAGCGCAGGGCGTCGCCGTCGGCGGTGAGGCTAGCGAGGGTGCGGCGCTCGTCGGCGGGATCACGGCGTCGCTCCACGTACCCCTGCTTTTCTAGGCGCTTAAGCAGCGGGGTAAGCGTGCCGCTATCCAGACCGAGGCGGGAATCAATGAATTTAAGTGGCACCGGTTCGTCGGCCTCCCACAGCACCAACATGACCAGGTATTGGGGGTAGGTCAGCCCCAGCTCATCGAGGAGTGGCCGATAGGAACGCACTACCGCCCTACTCGCACGGTAAATCGAGAAGCACAGCTGACTATCGAGAGAAAGGTAATCAGTGGGCGCGTCATTCATAGCCAAAAGTATAGACGCCAAGAAAATATTGTCCGCAATTTAATTGTGTACAATCAAAAGTGGATATTAAAACCGGATTGTAAAATCCAAAGGAGCAATCATGGACGCCATGTACACCACCGAGGCGCTAGCCACCGGAGCAGGCCGCAACGGCCACGCCGCCGTCACGGGCTCCGACCTGGACTTTCACCTTGCTATCCCTAAGGAGATGGGCGGCAGCGGCGAAGGTGCCAACCCAGAGCAGCTTTTTGCCGCCGGCTACGCCGCTTGCTTCCACTCCGCCCTGCAGGCCGTGGCCCGCAACCAGAAGGTCGAGTTGGGTGACTCTGCGGTGGGGGCACGAGTGGGCATCGGAAAGCAGGGCGAAGGCTTCCAGCTCGCAGTGGACCTGGAGGTTTCCATCCCAGCTCAAGACAAGGCCACAGCCCAGCAGCTTGCCGACGCCGCCCACCAGGTCTGCCCCTACTCCAATGCCACCCGGGGCAATATTGAGGTCACCGTCAGCGTCGTCGAGGACTAGAATTCTTGCGTACAATCGGCGGACGTACAAAGACCCGATAGAAAAGGAGTCATTATGGACGCCGTATACACCACCGAAGCACTGTCCACCGGAGCAGGCCGCGACGGCCGCGCCGTAGTCAAGGATTCCGATCTGGACTTCACCATGACCGCCCCAAAGGAAATGGGCGGCAGCGGTGAGGGCGCTAACCCGGAGCAGCTTTTCGCTGCCGGTTACGCCGCCTGCTACCACTCCGCACTCAAGGCAGTGGCCAAGGACAAGGGTGTTGACGTGGAGAATTCCTCCGTCGGCGCCCGCGTTAAGCTGGGCAAGAACGACGAGGGCTTCTTCCTCGGCGTTGACCTCGAGGTCACCATCCCAGGCGTTGAGGACGCCAAGGCACAGGAGCTTGCCGACGCCGCCCACCAGATGTGCCCTTATTCCAAGGCCACCCGCGGCAACATCGAAGTCAACGTCGGTGTTGCACAGGACTAATTTCTAGTCCTCTTCCCCAACCCACACGGCGCCATCATGCGCGCCGCGTGGGTATTTTTATACGTTGTGCTCCGAACCTGACCCCTGTTTGGTAGACACCTGATATCCAGCCCGGTTGGGTTGGGAAGAAAGGTAATTTACCACCATGCCTAGGTATTCCGAACAGTTCAAACGTGATGCTGTGGCCCTCTACGAAAACAATGAGGACCTCTCACTTCACACGGCTGCAGCAGAGCTAGGAATCAATCGCTCCTCACTTTATTCCTGGCTTAAGCAGTACGGCACTGGCAAACGTGCCCGCACGAAGACCATGCGCGACAAGGCCCAGGAGACGACTGCTTCTGAACGGATCCGCCAGCTAGAAAAAGAAGTCTCGAAGCTGCGCGAAGAACGCGACGTCCTACGCAAGGCCGCGAAATATTTTGCCGAAGAGACACGCTGGTAATCCGCTTCCAGTTTGTCTATGACCACCGAACCGAATACTCGGTTAAGCGGATGTGCCAGGTGTTAAAGCTCAATCGCTCCTCGTTCTACAAATGGGCCAACACTCGCGAAGAACGCAGGTTAAAGATGTGTTCTGATGCTCTTATTGGTGCACGAATCAAGACCATCTTCGATGATGAGCTCGGGCTTTATGGTGCAAAACGCATTGCTGCAAACCTCAACGACGATACGGACTTTCCTCCGATCAATCACAAGAAGGTCGCACGCATCATGAAATCCATGAGGCTGAAAGGCTTTACTAAGCGGCGTCGGTGTATCACCATCAGGCGCAAGCCTGGACGTCGAGTCATGCCAGATCTAGTAGGCCGCAGATTCACAGCTGACAGGCCGAATCACGTTTACGTAGGCGATATCACCTACCTGCCGTGTAAGGGCGGCAAGAACATGTATTTGGCCACAGTTATTGACACTTACTCGCGGAAACTTGCAGGTTATGCGCTCGCAGATCACATGCGGGTATCGCTGGTTATCGAAGCTTTATCTCATGCCAGGAAAGTCCGCGGAAGCCTTAAAGGGGCAATTTTCCATTCTGATCATGGCAGTGTGTACACCTCACAGGCTGTTAGGGACCACTGCGCCCAGCTTGGCGTGCGCGAATCCATGGGAGCAGTGGGAACGAGTGCCGATAATGCCCTGGCAGAATCATTTAACACCACCTTAAAGCGTGAAGTCCTGCGTGATCGGAAAGTCTTTGACAATCCCATCGTCTGCCGCCAAGAAGTCTTCCGATGGTGCATGCGCTACAACACCCGCAGACGGCACTACTGGTGCAACCTTCTAGCTCCCGATGACTTCGAAGCGCTCACATCAGCTACACTGACCCAAGCAGCATAGCTAACCCCCGACGTGTCTACTTTCCGGGGGTCAGGCCCCATAGAAACCCCACCACATTAGAGACAGCATCTTATGAAAGTTCAAGGAACTGCCACTATTTACGTCGGACGTGTTGCGGAGATTTTGAAGGGGTCATCGATGGGGCGAACTAGTGAATAAGTTTTAGTGAGTTAGTCGGTACAAAAGCGAGAATCTTAAATGTACTATGCCTACGTGAGCTACGATCCTAGAAACCTAATTGCTTTGGTAAATGACGAAATTTTGAAACCAAAGCTGCCAATCAATACTTATGACCGGATTAAGTCCCGCACAAAACTTATGCTGGGCGAAGCGAGGTCCCGCGGCTGGGAGACCCAAAAAGTCAAAGACGGCACATGGATATTTTTGAATAACGGTAAAACGGTGGGAGGAACCGTTTATCACGGCCCATCTACCCAGAGCATGTTCGCTAGAAGGGTTTCCAACGACAAACAGGCCACAAAATTGACTCTTCAAGCCAATAACGTGCCGACGCCTAACGGCCAGAAGTTCAATTCAGCCACTAAAGCTGAGGCCCTCGAATATTTTAAGGCGCAAGATCGCCCTGTCGTAGTTAAGCCGAATGGCGGCACCCGAGGGCGCGGCGTGTCTCTCAATATCAAAGATACCGAGACCTTTGAAAAGGCTTGGTCTAAAGCAGCTGACAGCGGCTACGGCGATGAAATTGTAATCGAAGAATACTTCGCTGGTTTCGATATACGCGTCTTAGTCATCGGTGGCCGTGTACGCGTTGCTTGCTCTAGGCTAAACGCATTTGTAGTAGGTGACGGGAAGCATACGGTTCAAGAACTGGTGGATCTCGAGCTCCAACGCCGACTTGCCGATGCTTACCTAAAATCTACGGAGATAAACATAGATGAAGATTGGCTAGCCGAAAGCCCTTGGACACTCGAGCAAGTGCCCGAGCACGGCGAAGTAGTCGTTCTAAATCCAATATCCTCCGTAGGTGGCGGCGGCTTCACGCTTAATGTCATCGATAAAATTTCTCGTCAACACATCGCGGTTGCAGAGCGCGCTGCTCGGGCCTTCCCAGGGACGGGAACAGTGGGAGTAGACATTTTCACCTCTTCCTTGCAGCCTGACGCCGACATCACAGTTCTAGAGATCAATACGCAGCCTTTCTTCGACATCCACCACTATGTAAGCTACGGCGAGCCTGTTAATGCGGCTAGTTATATTGTCGACCAGATCGAGCGAACACAGCTGCTCTACTCTTAGGCACTAGTTAAGGCTCTAGGCGTTGCTGGGTCGGCGTAACTCCGCTAAATCTCTGCACCGCCTCGGGCTTAATAGTGAGAACCAAGGCGAACTAACTTGTCAGCCTGACCTCGTTGCTAAAATCTGTGCGATAAGCAACCCACTCCTAGCTCAGATGATTGGAACTACATGCGTACCGAGCACCTAAACCATATTCTGGATTCTCTGCCCAGCCTTGAACAAAATTATTGGCAAGATGGTTACACCACGGGCATACACAACGCGTGGATTCGGACTGTCCGCCGCTCGGGGCGCAACTTCCATATTGACCGCTCGAAAAAGAACCGTCCGTATATCACTCTAAAGGATTCTGCAGATGATCCCATCGGAGTAGTTACTCCTTGGAACGTACCTACCTGCACTAAGACAGCTGGACGAATCTGCCAGAACAAAGTAAAAACACAAAAAATCCTGCACACCGCTGGCATTAATGTTCCTTGGTACCAGGTTTTTGGACCGGACGAGGCTGACGACGCCTTCGACACCGCTTTTGCTCAAGGCCGGAGAGAAGTCGTGGTCAAAGCACCAAGCTTCTCCCAAGGTCTCGGAGTTTTTCTTAACGTTACTGAACAGGACTTCAAAGAGCGCTTCCACGAATGCGTGGAGATGCAAAAGGAACGAAAGCGAGAGCCCTCGGTAATTGTCCAAGAAATGGTTGACGGCTTTGAATTGCGCGTCACCGTTGTGGAGGGAGAGTTTTTCGGTTCAATCATCCGAATCCCTGCCTACGTTACCGGCGACGGAACCCACAACATCGAAGAACTGATGGCGCTTAAAAATGACGAGCGTCAGAAGGACCGCGCACGAAGCAAGCGACTTCTTCGCCGAAACGCGAACATGGAAGCGTTCATGCGCTCCAATTCATTGTCTTTCTCAGATATTCCCGAAGCAGGAGAACGCGTTCTCCTCAGCGCAATCTCTAATATTTCTTTCGGTGCTGAAACTGCAAATATCACCGATATCATTTCAGAGGAAATTAGGGACACCGCTGTTCGAGCAGTTGCCGCGATTCCGGGTCTATACACTGGCGGCGTCGATATCATGGTGCGTAGTTTGAAAGACGACATGCCACGAGTTTTGGAAGTCAACTCTTTCCCTCACGCGACCTCCTTTATCTACCCCACTTACGGGGAATCTATAAACCCCATCGCGCGCTATCTGGACTCGTACTACGCCCAGCACAAGTTTGCAAAAGGCACAGAAGAGACCTTCTCATTGAAAGAAAAGCAAATGCTTTCCTCTCGCCATGACTTCTGCAAACTAAAGCTGCAGCTATTTCCCACCGAAGACTAAAAGTGAGGTCGGTGAGCATGAGCACATCATGTTCACCGACCTACAGCCTTGGGCTAACTATCTTTCGCCGCTAGCCATTCCTTCCGCAGCCAACGATCAGCCACGTACAAACGCCAAATGAATTTCACGATCTCTCTTTGAGACGACTTTTCGGGAACGATAAGTTCTCCGTTCGCGGCCGCTTCCAAGATTTTCCCAAATTCGGGAGTGACCTTTGAAATGAGCAGATCCCAGTTAGCAGATTCCACCAATTCTCTGGCCATCTGAACGGCCACAACCTTGGTGTACTCTATCGCTTTTGAATCTTTAAGCCGAGGATCCACCTGTAAGAATTCATCGCTTTCGTGAGCAGGAACTTCGGCATATCGCTCGGCAAAGGAATCTTCTCCAAGATTCTCCGCCGGACCAGCACTCTCAAACCGCCATTTATTGCCGTTGGACAAAGGAATGCGGTTCGCTTCGGGCCAAATCATTTCTAAGGCCCTAAAGAGAACACGCTGTGAAACCTTCTCTGACATCGTCATAGCGTCAGAAATCGCAGCTACCTCTTCATCAGCGATTGGATAAGCAATGACTGCATCACGCTCGTAAAGGTTTATGTGTGCATGCAGCCAGCGTCCCGACCTAAAGTTTCGGGCAAAGAGATACAAGTACTCGAGATCGATAGATGTCTCTACTTCACGCTGCCATTGTTCAAGGAAGTAAGCGTACTGCGCTCGGATCCCCTCGTTTACGAACCACCCGGCTTGTCGTCGCAAAGCGTTTTGCAAGCCCGACTCAGAATAGTGCAGCTTCTTTGCCTGACCGCCCTTCATTAGTGGCCACTGCCCCAGCATGATTGCGTCACCAGCAACACGCGGCGAGGAGCCATAATAAATAGAAGTATGCGGTTCAGATGCCGGGATGCCATCAGACATGAGAATTGTTCGATCAACCTTTTCCGCCAAGCTTGACCGATCAACTGGGGATGGTGCAGTTACTTCCAAGTTCTTTTTAGCCGCTCGGCACAAATTATGTGCCACTCGGACCTCTTCATCATTCGGCTTGCCAAAGGTTACCCCATAGACAGGTTGCTCCGAGTCCTTAACTAGTCCGAGCAATAGCCGGCTGTCTTTACCGCCACTCATTCGTACTTGAACGTTCTTGCCCGAAAAGTTCGCTAATGCTCTCTGCGTAGAGGCCTTTAGCGCGTCGGCGAGAGCTTCAGCTGCTTCCTCTTCAGAGTGAAGGTTAGGGAGATTAGCGATTAGACCTGCGGGACGAGGAATAATCTTTACTTCTCCGCTATTAACCTCGAGTGCCTCGTCCACTGCAATCGTAGATACGCCTTCAAACGGAGATACGGCATCGAGGTTAAACCCAAACATCAAATACTGATCTAAAAAGTCAGTTTCCAATGCCACTGGAGAAGCTTCTCCCTCTGCTCTTGCTACTGCAGCAAGAAGTGGTCTGTTGCTAGCGAAAACATAATCTTCCGTCTCCGCATAATGTACCGCTTCTAGAGCCGGAATTGTGTTCCATAGTATGACGCGATCGCGATAGCGCTCACCCCAGATCGCCGTATAGCTGCCCCAAACAGGATCGGTGTAAACAACCTCGCCGCCACGCCTGGACACCTTCTCGAACAGGAGCTCGGAAACATCCTGGCCGCTCGAATGCGCCCACCAGTCTTTCTTTGCGACGACGCGGTTCGACTCGTTCGTCCTTTTCCACACACCTATAGATGCAGTCCCATGCTGTCCCGGTGTGGAAACTTTTATTTCACTCCGATAGTGATCACTGACCAAACTGCGGTATTTCTGGAAGCACCGACGTAGCAGTTCGGAATTATGCTCTGCAAGGTCGTCAGAAACGGTAGAGCGAAGCTTCTTCTTAGGCACCGCCAAAAGGTAAATGGACATCCTAGCTCCTAGATAGTTTCCGTACGCTCAGACTCCTTGACAGCAACATTTTGCCCAGTCAAGGCATCGATCCATTCGGAAATAATTTTCTTAACTCCCCAACGGGAGGCGTATTCACGTGCCTTTTGGCCCTCTTCTGCAAATGTCTCCGGTTCACGTAGGGCGAGTACGCGATCGATTGCGAGGTCACTACCCCCATCTACATACGGACCAAAAATGTTCTTCGCCCCATCTCTCTCCCACACGATGGGGACTGCACGCGAGGCCATTCCTTCTGCAGGCGCAAGATGGAAACTTTCCACATCACTTGGCGACAACACAATGCCGATCTTCCTAAACCAAGACGCCATATCTGGCCCAAAATCTTCAAACACTACGTGATCCCGTAGTCGCTCGTTCGAGGCAATAGAAGAGAAAAAATCTAGATACAACTGCTTCTGCAGCGGCTTACTCCATTCGTGAGGGTATTCCCAAGGGGCCCTGCCTCTTATGTGAAGGACGTACCGGTCGTCGTGTTCCAATAGCTCTTCAAAGAATGAAACAGCTCTATCTGGTCGCTTTAAGAAGGGAACGTAGCCGACCAGACCAATATGGAACTGAGCACCAAAAAGCTTTTCCCGGTCAAAGTCCACTAAATCAATTGCATTTGGAATTACCCGAGTAGCCGTGGAATGCAGTGGAAGTCGTTCCAGCGCCATTTCCTCGTAATGCTGCGAAACGAAAATCAATTCGTCCACGCCTTGCCAGTCGATTTCCTTCATCCATGGGCCGGGGCCACGAAGTTCGAATCCATGTAGACGACTAATTAGCCTCTGCCCTGGTCGCTTATGCTCTGCATACCACCGGACTGACGGACCACACCATTCGCAAAATACAATGTCCGCCCAATTGACCAGGTTTCGGCTGCGTTCTTCGTCATGCTGATGCAGAGACGACCAAACGTCCTTCTCGAGTATGAACCGAGGATCCTTCTCAAGCGCATCCACTAATTCGCCCATGAACTTGAAATCGTGGGAAGCGATTACGACCTTAATCGCATCCATAGGCACCGAACGGTTACTAGAACGGACTATGCCGGCCGCTTCGAAGTAGCCAGTTAGACGCTCTACCGCTGAATCCATTGAAAAGTTTGCTACCTTGCCCCGAACCTTTGGGCTCATTAGGTCAATAGAGTTTGCAGTTTTAGCAATGACCTTTGCAGCATCCACTGCGGTAGCTTGCGCATCAATAAAGAATGGATAATCGCTACCGAAGAGAGCACGGGTGTCATCGTTAAAATTAACTAAGGCAGGAGTTCCAAGAGCAGAATATTCTAACGCCTTTGTGGAAACCTCTAGGCTTGAATCTAGTACCGCTGTCCGCCAACCTAATCCAATATGGGCGGACGAAATGGCTGCCATGGATTCATCCCGAGATACACCACCTAACCATTCAACTCCGCTATCAGCATCTGCCGCTGCCTTCTCTAGCGCCTCTTTCATCTGGATGTGCCAAGAAGGATCGCTCTTATCCCTATTTATCTTGTCGCCGACAACTAATAGCTCTGACTCGATTCCCAACTTTCTGAGATGCTTGGGGATTTCCAGCATTTCGAGTGTCTTCCAGTCCTTAGCCATCTTTCCCGCATAGACAATGCGGAGCTTGTCCGACTGTTCGTAGTTCTCCCCGCGCTTTTCCTTGGAAAACGCCTCACTCGGTACCATTGGGAGCATCAAGCAGGTCTTCCCTGCCGCGAATGGAGCGATCGATTCTAGATAGCTTCGGGCCGCTTCAGTTTGTACGAATACTCTCCGAGAGTTCGCCGAGATTCTTTGCAAACGGCCCACATTGGTCTTAGAAAGCTTGGTGATTGGGAAAGGAAGATCCGTTATATAAGCCCAAAGTATCGGCGCCAAGGTCGAAGAGCGACTTAATGTGTGTGCCAAATTCAGTCCTCGAGAAACGAGGATGTCAGCACCGACCCTGTTGACCAACGATTCAAGGACAGGAACCGCGGCTTCCTCGTTGAGTGGAGAACTGGTGTCCGGAGGAAGATGTAGGACGACGTTTTCAATCTTGTCTACGGACTGTAAGAGACGATAGTTATCCGGCTTCATTTTGAGCTGGAGATGGACCTCATCGCATGTCTTTGAAAGCGTTTCGGTTATTGACATGAGCCAGATCGACGAGCCATCTACAACATTCGGACTGATGTCCCCATAAACTACAGCGGTGCTCACTTCTTAACCTCACTTACACGCGTATGCGTCGATAGCCTTTATCACTGGGTTCGCCATTTCGGCGCCCCGAGAATCTTGTCCTGGCTTCTTAGGAAGCACAACATCAGCGGTGTCACGCAAAACGCTCGTCATATGTGAGGCCGGTGCATTAGCCACGACCGCCGTAAGGACATTATTCTTTCGTTGCGCTTTCACAATCTGGCTATGGAGCTCCTGAAAAAGATGCGTCCCTTGAGCTGACAGACTCCCAAACCAGCGACCACAGGTTAAAGACGCCTCTTCGATAACAAGCCAGGAAATGTCGTTCCCAAACTTCGCTAGGTCAACGGCAGAATCTATTTTCCGGACGGAGCAGAAGCCCGAGAGACTTTCACGGAGGTCGGAAGAGCCCAAAACGGCCACTACTCGAGTCATTTCGTTGGAAGGATAAAGGAGATCCCGTAGCTTTTCCTTGGACCCCTCACCAGTGTCTTGCAGCGCCGCCTGTCGCCCGGCCACATGAGAGTTGGGTTTCTCCACAGGCTTCGATGCAGAGATACGCCTAGGGGAAAAATAGGATAAAGGTTCTGAGATTGCGCCCCCTGAACCCGTCTCACCATGTCGCCATTCCTCGACCGCGGAATTGATTTGGGTTAGTTGTTCTTCTTGAAAGCGTTGACTCTCTCGCGATTTGGCTATACTTCCCGACATGTTTCGGAGCAGCGACAACTCTTTAGCAACGGACATTACATTGCGGTAATCCTGTCGGCGTTGTGCCTCTACTCGTCGTGTCCAAGAAACGCTTAAAATCAAGATCAAAGCCGCTACTACCACCGCCAAAATCAACAGCCCAGCGCGAACTAAGTTGCTTGACAGCACCGCGGCAATTAACAACACAGCGGCTAACACGGCAAGACTTGCAAGCGACTTGCCGGATTCCAACCTCTTCATCCCTAGGATCAGCTCCACATGCCACGTGTGTCAACGACATTCTTTCCTTCCAAGACGCTCTTTTCGAGGCTCTTGAAAGGTGTATGGTCCACTAAGACAGCAACCACGGGGCTTGAAGATATCGCGTGAGAAGCGTCAACTAGCTGCACGTTTTGATATGCGGTTAGACTCTCGGGCAGCTCATTCACATTAGGCTCAGCTACTAGGATGTTTTTCTCCGGCCACTTCTCGGCCATTTGTTGCACGATAGACAGAGCAGGGGATTCTCTCAAATCATCGATATCCGGCTTAAATGCTATTCCCAGTGCGGCGATTGAATCTGCGCCTTCGGCCTCGACTGCTTCAGTAATTTTGGCAATAACGTAGGCAGGCTTGCCGTCATTAACCTCCCTCGCCGTACGGATCAGCTTGGCTTCCTCCTGAGCCGAAGAAACAATGAACCAAGGATCAACTGCAATGCAGTGGCCACCCACACCAGGGCCCGGATTCAGAATATTGACTCGTGGGTGATGGTTAGCGAGTTCAATCAATTCCCAAACATCAATTCCAAGCTTGTCTGAGATGATTGACAGCTCGTTTGCAAAGGCAATATTCACGTCCCTGAACGAGTTCTCGGTCAGCTTTGCCATCTCAGCGGTTGTTGCATTCGTCAATAGCATCTCGCCATTGCAGAAAAAGGAGTATAGCTGTTTCGCCCTATCCGTCGACAGGGGATTTAGGCCTCCGATAACTCGGTCATTAGCGGCCATCTCCTCCATAATCTTGCCCGGTAATACCCGCTCAGGGCAGTGTGCGACTAAGAGACGGTTAGCACTTTCAGGATCCGTCGATAGGTCCGGCCTTTCGGCTAAAAGAATCTCAGCCATCTTTTCAGTGGTCCCTGGAGGGGAGGTTGATTCTAGGACCACGAGCGCCCCCGGTCGAAGCACAGGAGCAATATTCTTCGCTGCCGCTTCGATGTAGGACATATTGACTGAATAGTCATCATTGAACGGCGTCGGGACAGCCACAATGAACGCGTCTGCTTCCGCTACTTCTGTATCAGCCTTGAGATGTCCATCGGCGACTACGCTTTTTAATAAAGCTTCGAAGCCAGGTTCAAAAAAGGGCATTTCACCATTGTTGATCTTCTCCACATGGCGCTCATTGATGTCCACCCCCACTACGGAGATACCAGAATCAGCGATAAAAGCTGCAGTCGGGAGACCAATGTATCCCAGCCCAACAACACAAACCTTGTTTATGGGTCCCAATTGTTTCTCTTCAATGCTCACTAAAACCCCTCCTCGGGAGAAAAAGTATTTTCAAATTTTAATTCGACGTTTTAGAACCGCAGTGCATTATTCCACAAAGGGGACGCTCCTACATCGAAAACCCTTGGGGAGCACGCGGTCCATCTAGCATTCAACAGCCTCGAAATTCCGACCAATCCCCACGACCTGCCCATTAGCCAAAAACGATGCATTTGAGACTTCCCAAGTATGTTGTCCAGCATTTCTCATCTGAACAAAGTTGAAGCGGTCTGTGGAATATATTTTCCCCCCTTTCCTCAAAAGAGAACGAATAAACGCAGTGTCTTCCCCTCGGGAACGCGCCTCAAATTTATTTTCCGCAAACGTATTGCGGGGACCGAAGAAAGTAGGGCCAGCTACGAAGTTCGTCCAGCGATGTTCCCTCTCCGGCCGCCTAACTATCAGCAATTCTTCATTGCCCAAAAACGCATAGTTTGCCTGTTTGCCTACCAGGTCAGCACCAGAAAAGGACCACGAGTTATACATATCCAAAAGATATGAAGCAAAGTAAAAATCATCATCATCAAACTTGGCGATGAAATCGCCTGACGAAGCAGCGATACCTGCATTTAAGCACTCTCCTAGCGAGGAACTTCGCTCCTCCCTAAGTACACGGTATTGATGAACTTTCGCCTCCTCAGCGAAGTTTGCAATCTCCTTGTCACCAACTTGAATCCCGTGCAGAACCAAAATCAGCTCGACATCCACTCCGGATTGCCGACCTACCTGCTCAAATACATGCTTCAATTGCCCTTCCCGCACCGTAGAGCAAATAACACTAACTTTTGGTTTAGTCTTCAGACCTTCAGATTCAGAGGGACTAACTCGTTCCAAAATCTCCATTGCCCGAGTTGTATAGGTATGGCTCTCCCAGATCCTTCTTTGTGCCCGATGTACCAGCCTGTCTCTCAACTCAGGAGAATTAACCAAGGCACGAATAGACAACGTGGCTTCTTCCCTACTATCTACAAGCACTAATTCAGTAGAAGGAAAAGTCTCCTCAAGTGCCTTGCTCCATGTAGAGACTACAGGCGTGCCAGAAGCAAGAAGTTCAAACACTCTACGGGAGCACATACTGGGACTGTCAACTACAGAGTTCACATTTAGGAAGACTTTGAAATTCTTGTAAGCCGCAATCATTTTTTCGTACGGCAGAGACCCCACGACTCTTTGGGAAAACGGCTGCGGGAAGAGATAGCGCTCGTCTTTTCCCTCGAATCTAGAGAAGATACGGAGACCGTCTTCAAGATGCCCTGATGCATCCATAGCTCCGCCCAGCAGCATCTCCATTTGCTCACGGCGTTCTGGATATTTGTGAGCAAAATACATGCCCGCAAAAGCCACGTCTCCTTTCTGATAGTTAGGCATATCAGTCCGGATAGGGTTATGAATCGCAGGCTGAGCAGCAAAGCTCAAAGGCCACACTCGATCATGCCCCAACGCGTGCTTATAGGCATCTACCAAATTGACATCGCTCGTAAACACGAAATCAAACAACCGCGCAGTATCTAAGAATTCCTCAAAATGGGGAGGGTCCTCTTTATTCCAGAAGGCCGTAGGAATCCCAAGTTGTTTGCATTGCTCGACGATCACGGAAAGCGCGGTGCTGGGAGCGGAACCGCCAGTCAATTGGTACTTCCAGGCTCCTCCATTTCCGTCCCAAGCACTCTCGACCAAGAATAAATCAAGCTCATAGGATTTAAGTTTCGATTCTTCCCCGGGCAAGATTGGCACGATTGAAAATTCCTCTCCCCATGCCAGGAGAGAAAATTCATCCATGATTACGCCAACGCATAGGTCCTTGAATGGGCTTGTCCTGTTAGTTTTCCCTTGGGCGGTTACTGCCAGTGGGTCAAACGTAGCGGTCCTTTTGCTTACCGTTCCTACGTTAAATCGCCTTTTAGTCTGGCGTATTAATTCAGAAGGGCCTTCATCTCGGGCCACCTGACGCGCCCGTTTAAAATAATATTCAGTTTTATTCACCATCTTGTTTAATTTTCCATTTTGAGTCACAGAGGCCACCCACTCCAACGAATTATTGTTTTGTACACTGCTTTGTTTAACCGATTCTCGTACGACAAGTTGAGCATTGGCCAGATTATTCTCCTAGTATTGAACGGAAGACCTATTGAGGGCCCTAACTCATATTCGGAGTATCCCGCAGCCGCCCAACTGGTCATTCGATTTTCCCAATAATAGAGGTCATAGAAGCTTGCAAGCGACGAGGAGACTGAATCTAGCTGGGTATAAGCTATGTACTCCTCCATCTCTGCGACAAGGCGAGAATTGGAGGAGAATTTACTCGTCGTAAACTTTCCGGCTAGGATTTCGCCGTTAACCGGACTCTCGGTCCTATCTTTATAAAAGACTGTGCCGATTTCACCACCGATCCCAAAAAGGACTACGGATTCTTTGGGGAAGTTCTGCCACAAAGATTTGGCTAAAGCCGGAAAACGAGCCCAAGTAGGAAACGATCGTTTGTACGCGGAAGCAAACTTTCCTTCAAAAATGAACGGTTCCACTTTCACTACCTTGTGTTGCAGACCAGACAGCATAGCTAGGAAATTGGCTCCTTGGAGGTCATTGATCCCTAAAGGATCCTTTCTCTCCGCGAAAATGTAGGTCATAGCTTTGGTGAAGTGCTTTTGGAAAAGATCAATACACGACAACAGCACTACCAAAGAATCTTGGCCTGAGGTCAAAGCGAGATAGGTTTTATCAGAGGTATTGAGCCACGCCGAAGTCTGCACCCTAAGCTCACCAATCAGAATGCGAGCGACCTCTTTTGGCGAATACTCCGCGGATATTCGGTGCTTTTCCAATGGGAAAATGCGGGAGTGCAGGGCCCTTTCCCCGTCAAAAGACAGCACACAATTAGCACTTACTAGCTCGGTGCAATCATGCGGCGTAATGCGGCCTGGCAACCATTTTCCCGCAGCACTCACATAGTCAGGATTTGAAAGAACCCAATATGCCCGCTTCCTCGAGAATTCTTCTATCTCTCTAGCGACCAACGCAGAATGCGATGCAGCGAAAAGTTGTTTATTTCTGACGGTCCAGTAGCAACTTCTGCTTGCCATTGCATCTACGTGAATACGCCACCGGTCTTCACACCCGGCGATAAGGACAAACCGGCCCCCTAGCCACAGGACGTACTCATCAATCGCCTCGAGGCTATTTCCAGACAATATTAAATCAGCAATACGGTCAGCGATGAGGTCGCTATCAGATATTCCTTCCTCCGAGTCGATAGCAAGCCCCAGCACGGCAACTGAGACTCCACGTTTCTGGGCCAATGCAACAGGAAGGTTTTCTTCAACCCGAAGGCGCCCCTCACCTAGAGCCAGCTCCTTCCAACGCGGTGAAGGCGGTGGTTGAAGGAACCCTTGGTTGCTGAACTCATATCCACGCGAAAAAGCCCGCACTTCCCCGCTACTGCTAGACGTTCGCCGTTTCTCTCCCACCGCAGCGTCTGACAACCCGCGCCAAGCTCCTTGCAGGGTGGATTTCGCGTTTTCGTCCAATTCCGGTCCGAGAAAGCGAGTACCCACAGTCGCCTCGACTCTGGAACGCCCCCGGTATACTCGCGCTCTAATACCGTGCGGGATTTGACGAGCTCTCTTCAGCAAGGAAGCCGGCAAACCTTCTAGTTTCATATCTATGCCGCTAATTCCTGGTCTGGTGCACTGATTTCTTAATCTCGTACTCCATCGAAGCATACGCCGAACGAGTGAAGTGGAATGGTGCATTTCCCCACTTATGGTTCTCGTCAGCTACTGTGCCGTCGATCCTTGACACAGTAATCCCCAGCCTTTCTAGAACCACGTAATATCTACGGAACATCTCATTATACTGCGAGGCAGATAAGCCACGTATCCGGCCAGTCTTCTTATTGTCTGAGCGATACTCGGCCCATTCCGGTGCCAAGACTAGGCATTTTTGCTTCAACCCAAGAAAATCCAAAAACTCAGTAAATAAAGCTGCAGCCCCCTGCCAACGCTGGAAGTGCTCGGCGGACCCGAAAGGAATCTTTCTGGCCTTTTTCAGAATTTGGGGCATGCCCTCCAGCCGCCTGATTTCCGCGCTATTGGTAGCAATGCTCCCATCTGGAAACTCCCAAACCCCGGTCCGCTCAACGACCAAGTCCCAGACAAAAACATCAATACCGTTTTTCTTCGATATCTCGCGCATGAGGTTTCCCGACAAATCACTCTCTAACATGCGCTGCTGGAAAGAGCTTTTCAGTTTGAAATCAGGAATGTTGGATTTCGCGTCTGAGCCCACGGAAAGTAGAGACTGACGCGCCACATAGCGGAGCACCTTGAAGTCGGTGTGCTTCGCAAACTCAACAGTGTCCCGACTCACACACCCACCAAAAATAAAGGTATGGACAGGCGTGGCTTCTTCTTTGGAAGATGCCGGCTCAAAGTTTCCTAACTGCATACGATGATTCTAGACTATCCTCAGTGACAGCTTAGACCGTAACTACAGAGCAATCATCACAGTGGAGAAATTGTGGAATCACAATTGAACAACGACAGCGACAGTGCTCCCAAGGGAACCAACGCAAAACAAGAAAAGCCCAAGCGCGTTAAAAACGCTAGTTTCCGCAACTTGGAGCTCGTCGACGATTCCCAGTTATATAACCTACGGAGCCGAGATAACCTAGCGTCTTATACTCGTTGTCTTTTTGACCGCCGACATTTCATCTCGGCTTATGCACGCAGTAAATCGCTTAGCCGAGGTAGAAATATGTTCCTCGGACGCGCTTGGCTTATCCTTCAACCGATCCTAGACGTGGCAGTCTACGCTTTCATTTTCGGCTACGTTCTTCACGTATCTAGGGGAATGGACAATTTCATTGGCTTCCTAACAATCGGTGTAATTTACCTCAAATTCGCAACCGGCGGTTTGTCAGCTGGCACTTCCATCATCCGTGGATCTAAAGGGTTGATTAGCAGTTTTAACTTCCCCACAGCAGCCGTCCCTATTTCAACGACTATTAAGCAAATGATCGACCATGCAATCCCCGCCATGGTTGCGATAGTAGGCGCACTTCTTTTTCAGCTCGATAAAGGAATTTCTTGGACCATCATTCTAGTGGTTCCCTTGTATTTCTTAATCCACTGCTTCTCGCTCGGTTGCATGTTCATTGTGGGACGAGCTACAGCATTTATTCCCGATCTAAAGTCAGTGGTGGGAATCATCAATCGAGGTCTCTTTTTCATCTCGGGTGTATTCTTCGATCTGAGTAAATTTGATAAAAATCCTCATATTCAAGCGATCATGCAAGCTAATCCCATTTACCAGTTTCTTACCGCGGTGCGACAGCTGGTTTTGGACGGTGAGGTACCGCCCTTAGGCACTTGGCTGTATATTGCAGCTTGGTCATTCGGGCTATTGATTATTGGATACTTCTACTTTTGGCAAGCCGAGGAAAGGTACGCAGTTGTCAAATAACCCAACGGTTGTCGCTCGTAATCTCAAGAAGTCCTACTACCTTAGTCGCTCCGGTTCTGAGCATGTTTTATCCAAAAAACTTTCGAAGCATACTGTGGAAGCAGTAAAAGGTGTTAGCTTTGTAGCTTATTCTGGAGAATCGATCGGCATCCTGGGGAAAAACGGCTCAGGAAAGTCAACCCTTCTACGAATGATTGCTGGGTCATCAAAGCCCGATTCCGGTGACGTGTTTGTTTCCTCCCAGCCCACCTTGCTCGGCGTCGGGGCGGCTCTCCAATCAAATTTAAGCGGTCGCCAAAATATTAATTTAGGCCTCTTGGCAATGGGGCTAACCCCAGCGGAATCTTCGAAGCTAGTGGATCCGATTATCGATTGGGCGGATCTCCGGTCTGCAATCGATCGTCCCTTAAAGACTTATTCGTCGGGCATGAAATCTCGCCTGACTTTTGCGATCTCTACAGCAGTTCGACGCGAGCTACTACTAATTGACGAAGCCCTTTCCACCGGAGATTCCACGTTCAAAGCTAAGGCTAAGGATCGTATGGACGAGTTTCTCGCTGGATCCGGAACAGTCTTTCTCGTGTCTCATGGTGCCGCGACGATTCAAACGCACTGCACTCGTGCCATATGGCTGCACGAAGGCGACATGATTGCTGACGGAGATGCGGAAACCGTAACTACAACTTACCGTGTCTGGGGAAACAGAGTTAGTACGGGAAAACTTGAAGAAGCTGACCGCATCATCAAGCGGCAACGGAAGGCGTTTAAACCGCACAAAATCCTACTGGATTCTGAGGCCGCAAAGTTCTTGACCCATTCATCTTCCCCTCAGTAGCTCTAAGTACAGACCCTCCAAGCTGTGCGCATTCCGCTCCCATGATCGCTTCTTGGCCCATTCTTCAAGCTCCCGAGGATTCACGATGAGTTCCCCCTGCCGGACTAAATCAACTGATTTGGCCAGCGCGGAGGGGTTATCCGGTTCAACTTCAACCATTAATCCACCGGTGATTTCCTTTAACGCTGGTAGGTCAGTTCCGATTACCGGTACTCCGCAGGCCATCGCCTGTAGCGGCTTAAGCGGAGTGACTTTCCTACAAACTTCAACGTCTCGCCGCGGTACCACGAACACATCCAAGGCAGCGTACCAAAGGTGAATATCAGTAGCCGGCTGCTTACCAGTAAAGACAACCCGATCCTTCAAATCAAGCTCATCGGCTAGGTCTTCAAGACCTGGTCGAGCCACTCCATCTCCTACGATAATGAGAGTTGCGTCTGGAATCTCCTTCATCGCAGCTATAGCAATGTCTAGCCCTTCGTAATCCACGACTGAGGTAATTGCACCGATTAAGAACTCGTCGCCTAGGCCCAATCGTTTTCGGGCGTGCGCTTTGTCAGTATGAGTTTCAAGCTGATCAGCTTCCAGAGCGTTCGGAACGACCTTGATTTTCGATTCTGGAACGCCTCGACGCGTTAGGTCCTCTTTCGACACCTCACTTAACGCTATTACTTGATTTGCAGCCATCATCGCCGCTGTTTCGGCCTGACGCGCTAATTCAAAAAACTCCGAGCTGCGGCGTTTTTCTGGGTCTGGAGACTGCGAAGCCCACGTGCTCTCGGGCTCGCCTCGGACCTCATAGATCCATGGGACGTCAAGTAGAGCGGCTGCGCGAGCCACCACGCGCGCGTTTGTGTACGGGGTGGTGGTGTGAAGTATGTTTACTTGCTTTTCCCTCGCGAGTCTTACTAGTTGGCGGACGGCCAGATCCTCCTGGCGAGTAATTGAAAACGGAGCAAATAAGGAGCCCAACACGAAATATTCGAGACCATCGTTGACAAAATATGGACCATGATGGAATCTACCGATATTCTCCGGATATCCGTAGCGCGTACAAGCAAACGCTTCTACTCCCCTTGCCCTTAAACTCTTGAATAGTGCTTTAGACCGAAGCGTGTATCCAGATTGGGTATAGGGCAATGCATTCGTGAAATGAAACAGTACCCGCGGGGCGGCTGCGCTACCGCTGCGTTCAACTGCTCCCTCAAAGCATTCAACTGACTGGAGTTGCAGAAGTTTCCCGCGGAGATATCTCTCAAACGAAAACGTCAATGGCCTAAGGAATCGCGCCTTTTCCAGCTGTTTTATCGCCCTACTCAATTCCCCGGCCTCGGCGGTCTCGTACCCGGGGATCCTCATTGCCGAAAGTACAAAGTGCGCCCCCTTCACACATGCTCGGGCTACCTTGGACTCTGAGTTTAAGCGCACGAATTCAACCATTTGATTCGAAAATCGCACAGGATCCTGTACAAGTCCCACAACATTGATGGACCAAAATTTGATGACCGAGCGACCAATTCCAGCAGGCATGCTTATGACTCCATCTGCTTCAAGAACTTAGCAATCAAGCTGGGCACAACGTTGTTCCGTTCGTTCTCAACCCAATGTTTAGCTCTTTCGCTAGCCTTGAGAGACAATTCGCCCTGAGCTAAGGCACACCATAGGTTCGCTAGAGCTTCCGGCGACTCGGGAGGAACCGCATAACCGGCTTCCAAGGACTCGATCAACCTGACCGATTCCCCGGCTACAACACCTGTTATTGGCACCCCGTACTCCATAAGCTCGAACAGTTTAGAGGGAACAGTTCTTTCTAATGGCTTCCAATCAGTTAAATGGACAAGCGCGGTATTTGCCCAGTCGTAATAGTCTGAGATGGAGTCAGCTGACTTCCGCTTAATGAAAGTTGCGGGAACTTTTCTTTGCTTTGCATAATCTTTTACTGACAAGCGAGCATCTCCTGCGCCCACGAACTTTAGCTCAATCGGCACTCCACGCTCCGCCGCGATCACCGCTGCATCAATCACGTTTTGAAGTCGTTGGGCGCGACCTATAGTGCCGGCATACAGCACCTTTAGAGGTCCTTCCCCTGAGCCTGGAGCCTTCTTCTGCCCCAATCCCTCTCGGGGAAAAACATTCCGGATAGTAACCATATTGTTCAGAAGCTTTGAGTTCTTCCGCAGCTGAGGTCGATTCTGAAAATCTAATTTCAAATCTTCTGCCGTAAAAATGACACCTTGGGCTTTCCCCAAGACGTAGTAGAGAGTCCTGGCAACCACAAGACTAACGAACTGAATCGGCCCTCTGCTCAAGATTTTATGCTTTAGCGAAGCACTCTTGATCCCCTTATTCCACTCACTCGAATAGGCTAAGAGGTCGGGCCAGGCGTCTCTTAAGTCGATAGCAAATTTCGCCCTTGAGATTTTCGCTGCTACAAAGGCGACCACGGCGGTTGGCAAAGCCGGCACTGTACCTATAACCAATTCAGGCTTCCAAGATTTCCAAAAGCCAAACTCTACTAGTACTGCATAGAGAGACCCCAGAGCGATGCCTGCTTGACCGATTGCACGCTGTATTAATGAGCCACCGCACGGGATAAACCCACTCCGGATGACTAAATCTACGGCGTCATTCTTTTCTTCTTCTGTTCGAGGACGGAAAAGAGATGCGCTCCACCAGTGCTTAATAGAGGCCCGTCGAACAGAAGCCGGCGGAGGAGCAATGACTCTAATCTCGTGGCCTTGAGACTTTAGAATGCTAGCGATCCATTCCCAGCGACGCTGCGGCACGTTACTTTCTGGCGACCAATACTGCGAAATGATGAGGATCCGCAATTTTCTCTCTTTCGTTAGTACTAAATCCGTCGCTCTCAAGCCTCAATAGCGTACTGATCCACTATTTCCAGCTTACTGGTTCCCATAGAACTAGCCTTCTTACCCACCATTTTTGCACAGGAACCCCCGTGAGTGGAGTCCTGACCCATTCCTGACGCGTTCCCGCTACATAAGGACAACGAATTCAGTCATTTTACCGCCGTGTGCTGGCAATTTGTTGAAATCGCATGAACCCTATATAGTTATTCCTCGTTGCACAGAGAACAGCAAGTTCGAAGTACATCATTTATTCCTCCATAGCTCAGTTGGCAGAGCATTCGACTGTTAATCGAAGGGTCACTGGTTCGAGCCCAGTTGGAGGAGCAAAAATCCCGCTTAGCTTTGCTAAGCGGGTACTTTTGTATTGAGCCCTATTACCTCTGGGCTAGAACGGCTTGTGGCCTAGTCGTTGATGTACAGATACTGCTTATTTACGAACTCATCTAGGGCAAAGACAGAAAGTTCGCGGCCGTAGCCGGAATTCTTGATTCCGCCGAAAGGCAGCACTGGGGAGAAGTACTGTCCCAGGTTGACGTGGATCATTCCGGTATCGATCTGGTCAGCCACGTTGGTGGCACGCTCGGTGTCCTCAGAGAAGACGGCGCCGCCCAGACCGTAGTTGGAGTTATTGGCTAGCTCCACTGCTTCCTTTTCGGAAGAGACCTTATAGATTTCGGCCACAGGGCCGAAGAACTCCTCATAGTAGGATTCGGAGCCTACGGGGACGTCGGTAAGCACGGTTGGCGTGTAATAGGCCGCGGTTTCATGCAGCTCGCCACCGGTACGGATGGTGGCGCCTTTGTCCACGGCGCGCTGGACCTGCTTGTCTAGGTTCTCCGCGGCACTGCGCGAGGACATTGGGTAGTACTGGTTATCCGCTGGGCTGGAAGGATCACCTTGTTCCATTCCCTCGGCGATGCGCACCATTTCATCAACAAACTCGTCGTAGATATCCTCCATGACGATGATGCGCTTATTGGAGGTGCAGGCCTGGCCGACGTTCTCGATGCGCTTGACCCAGGCTTCCTCAGCCGCCTTAGTGATATCGGCGGCATCGAGAATAATATACGGATCAGTGCCGCCGAGCTCCAGCACAGCCTTCTTAAGGTTGCGGCCGGCGATTTCCGCAATGGCGGCGCCGGCACGCTCAGAACCAGTGAGAGAAACACCCTGGACGCGCGGATCAGCAATAACGTCCGCAATCTGGTCATGATCGGCATATATATTGATGTACACGCCCTCGGGCAGGCCCGCCTCGCGGAAGATCTCCTCGATAGCAGCGGCGGACTTCGGGGTAATTTCGGCATGCTTTAGCAAAATGCAATTGCCATTCATCAAGTTCGGTCCGGCAAAGCGTGCGACCTGGTAGATGGGGTAGTTCCACGGCATGATACCCAGGAGAGAGCCAACGGGAAGGCGGCGAACCACGGCCTTTCCGCCGGGTACATCGACTGGCTTGTCTTTATTGTGCTCTGCCGCGTTATCCGCATAGAACTGCAGGATATCGCCGGAGAAGTTGATCTCCCACTCCCCTTCCGGGGTGGCCTTGCCCATTTCTTGGGCCTCAATCTTGGCTAGTTCGCCCTTACGCTCCTTAAAGAGCTCAGCAGCACGGGAGACAATCTTGGCGCGCTCGTCAATTGGGGTCTTACGCCAGGTTTGAAAGGCCTCGTGAGACTTGGCTAGTGCATCCTGAATCTGCTCGTCGGTAAAGGTATCGAAGGTTTCTACCACTTCATTTGTGGCGGGGTTGGTAACTGCGTAGCCCTTAGACATCGGGACTTCCTTCCTATGGGGTGTTGATATTGATGTACATCGCGCAGGCATTGTGCCTGTCACAACAGTACGCGACTTTTGTTAGCCATGTCACCGATTTAAGCGCCGACGGCCATCGAGCCGTCCTTCATTTTCACGCCCTCATCCTGCTTCATGTAGGTGGCATCACGGGTAAGCATCTGGCGGACCATGTCCTCATTCTTCTGGATTTCCGCCTCGAGGGCTTCCTTGTCTTGGCGCAGCAGGTCAAAACGTTCTTGCACTAGTGGGGCTTCCATCTCCAAGATGGGCTGCATCACGGACTGCGCCACGCCACAGGCATCAGCCACCTCATCGCCGTGGATGATGCGCACGTGCGCAGCGGTCCAATCTGTAAGTGTGTCTTCTGGGAAACCAGTGAGTTCCCTAGCATTGACAACGAAGCCAGACATCAAGGCATCGACAAGCTGGCGGGCAGCCTCGTTAATCTCGCCGTCGACGGCATGGATGGCGTCCATGGTCTCCTGTGAGGCCTCTACGCCATCCTCGCCGCGGAAGAGATCGGGACGGATTCCCAACATGCGGCCGACTATCTTCCACAGGTAGAACACATCCTTTTCTTCTTCCGCGGTGAGCTGCCAGCCCATGCGGCGCAGCCCGGCATATGGGATATACGTGAAATCGAACCAGGTGCGCAGCATGTCGAATTCACTAATCGGCGCACCATAGTCGGAATAGTCCAAGCCTTTGCGGTTATGTACGCGGCGCACATGAGCGTGAATCGCGCGCACCATGCCTGTATGAATAAAGCCCTCCCCTCCTGGCTGCAAAGCATCCGGCAGGTAAAGCGAATAGGTCCAATTTGTGGTGTAGGCAAGGCGCTTGACTGCACCGTCAGTAAGCTCACCGGTGTTAACCAAAAGGTCAGCGATGGCCGGGGTAGCATACGTATGCACCAAGGAACCAGGGCCCAACGCCAGACCGTGACTCAACGGCGGGATGGATAGGTAAGTGCGGCGACCACGCTCAAGCTTTTCGGCGTCTAGACCAGCAAGCGCCTTGGTCATATCCTCAATCAATGCCGCTACCTCCGGCAGGGTATCGTCATCGGCGGTGCCGCGAGCTAAGGCCTCGCGCAGGTTGGGCATGATTTCTTTGACCGTATGACCGCTGGTGAATAGGGCGTCTGCCACGGGATCCATAGCCCAGAAGGCCTCTTGGTAGCGGTCTGCGCGCTGCGTGCCATACTTGGCCACAAATTCTTCGCGGCTACCGCGGCCGGCCGGCCATTCATTTACGGTGCTCAACGGTGCTGGTGCATTCATTGTGGTTTCTCCTTATAGTCTGGTGAGAGTTGGTGAAGTCGGTTTAGCTGCGGGCTTCTTTCGAGTCATCGTGCAAGGTGTAATCGGACTTGGTATCTGGTTCGTTCTTAGCGATGTAGTCTTTGATCACCTCCGTCACCGCAGTCCAAGGGGGCTTGCCGTTATTGGCTCGCTTTATCCTGGCCCTTTTCGCACCTGGCAGCTTGTCCCGAATTCGGGCCGCACGAGCTTCCGCTTTAGCGGCTGCCTTGAAGAGGATGGCCCAAGGCCTAAAGTTGATCTTTTCCCAGCGTGTGCCCTGCACCATAAACTTGGTGTCTTTCTCGCCGCAGATGGTAGATAGTGCGCCAAGGGCAACGTGCGGCACGAGGGGGTTGAGGCTTTCTAGGATGGACATCAGCGCGGTAGCCACACGCTCGTGGTAAGCAGAGGAATATCCGCCATTGCCATAGATGTAATCAGTCATCTTGCGCATTTCATCGCCAGTTTTAGGGATAAGGCGCTCCTCCGCTCCCATCATGTAGAGGATGTATCCCCAATACTGAGCCACGTCATCCCACTCCTGGCCGCTATGCGGACGGCCAAAGAACTCGTCGATTGCAAGCGGCATCATGCCAAACCAGCCTTCTCCAGAGACGAGGAAACTGGAGCCGATTGGACGCCCGAACTCGTTATAGTGCTCCGGACCCCACATCTTTTCCAATCCGCGGTTTGCCTGGGCGTGGAGCAAACGCACGCGCACCGCCGCCTTGCGTCCCTCACCAAAACGCTCGAAAACGTTCTTCTTTCCTAGATCCACAAAGAACTGTGCAGTCTCAATAGACCGCTGCATGGCTTGGAACTCGAACATTCCGGTCTCACCTGTGGCCGCTGAGGTGCGGTCCTCCAACGTGGTTGCCCAATAAGCAAAGGCGATAGCAAGAATCTCTGAGGTGCGGGTGACGTTGTAATAGGCTACGCGCCCGCGTTCGGCGGCCTCGAGGTCTAGCCAACCTGGGATCCGATCTACTTCTTGGAAAAACTCCACCAACTCAGGGGCAGGTTCACGCACCGTATCGATGCCCTGATTTAGCGCCTGCTCGAATTTTTTCCGCGATTCCTTCGCTCCATCGCGACGGAAGGCTTGGGCGAGCTTCTCACCCGTCTCATCGGTTTGCCACATGTGGTCATCTAAAAGGCGGGTTTGCGCAGTACCGTAGCCCTCCCAAGAATCTTCCACTGAGTGCCAAGAATCAAAAATATTATGGCGCAACACGGACCAGCTCGGGGTGGGGGTGCGCCGCTTAGGTGCCGGGCGCAGCGGCATTCCATCGCGGTAAAAATAGCGGAAATCCTCATAAGGATTATCGGACATCGGCAAAATCTCTGGCTGAAGGGCTTCGCTCGCCAAGGGCTTCGTGGGGGTTGACATTCGAGTCACTTCACTTTCTAATCTTTAAGTCGGTAGCGCGGGATCTAACGCTTTGCTTCTTTCGAATCGTCGTGCAAAGTCCAGGCCACCTTGACGTCAGGCTCGTTATTTTTGATGTATTCCTGCACCTCTTCCAAGGCGTTCGACCACGGCGGGCGACCTTGAGTAGCTTTCTGCTTCTTATAGGCTTCAGCGTCTGGTCGTTGGTCCGCTTCGCGGGCTTCTTCAGCCTCTTTACGGGCCTTTTCCTCAAAATCCTTCGCAGCCTGGCTAAAGTCCAATTCGGCCCAACGGGTCCCCTCCACCATGAACTTGGTATCTTCAGGGCCAACCAACGTGGCCAACGAGCCCAGCATTTCTAGCGGCAGATTGGGATCCATTTGTTCCACAATGGACATCAGCGCAGTGGCAACACGCTGGTGATACGCGGAAGACCGCCCACCATTTGCGTAAATGAAGTCGGTCATTTTGCGCATCTCATCACCATTTTTTGGAATGAGACGGTGCTCTGCACCCATCATGTGCAAGACATAAGCCCAGTACTGAGCTACGTCATCCCAATCTTGTCCAGAGTGAGGACGACCGAATAGCTCGTCAATGGCTAGTGGCATGAGCGCAAACCAGCCCTCACCCGAAACGAGGAAGCTCGAGCCAATCGGCCGTCCGAACTCGTTGTAGTGTTCTGGGCCCCATAGCTTTTCCAGTCCCCTATTAGCCTGTGCATGCAAAAGGCGAACGTGCACTGCCGCTTTGCGGCCTTCCCCAAAGCGATCAAAGACATCCTGTTTGCCCAAATCAACAAAGAACTTGGAAGTCTCTAGCGCGCGCTGCATCGCTTTGAATTCGAACATGCCGGTCTCACCCGTGGCCGCAGAGGTGCGATCCTCCATGGTGGTAGCCCAATAACCAAAGTTGAAGGTGAGCAAATCTGCGCTTGGCGTGGCATTGTAATAAGCCACGCGTCCCCGCTCAGCGGCCTCCAGATCAATCCACTCAGGAATGGTATCTACCTGCTCAAAGAAGGCAACGAGTTCTGATGACGGTTCTTCGACGGTTTCGATGCCCTTATTTAGAGCTTGCTCAAAGTCGGCCCGAGCTTTCTTTGCGCCATCGCGACGGAAGGATTCAGCCAAAGCGGCGCCTTGTTCATCCGTTTGCCACATATGGTCATCTAGGAGTCGTGTTTGGGGCGTGTCATACCCGGCCCAGTCATCGTGGACAGTGTGCCACTTGTCAAAAATATTATGGCGAAGCGTGGACCAACCCGGTTTGTCTACGCGCCGCTTAGGCGCCGGGCGTAGCGGCATTCCATCGCGGTAAAAATAGCGGAAATCCTCATAAGGATTATCGGACATCGGCAAAATCTCTGGCTGCGTGGTTTCGCTCGCCAAGGGCTTGGTGGGGGTTGACATTGCAGTGACTCCCTTTCTTCACTCAAGTGTGAGACCACACACTGTTGAACAATATGTGCTCTATGTCACCTTTAATACGTAGTGGTCATCGTATAGAGAGTCAGATTGCACCGCAATGGAATTCGCGGAGGTTTACCCATTTTGCTCTGCTTTAAACTTTCAACAGTGGACAGAAGGGCTTGAATTACACCCCCTACCATGAGAAATAAGACAGAAGGATGCGCCAGGAAATCTTTTAATTTGAAGCCTTCACCCACCCATGTGGGTGTATCGAATGCGCTTAACTGGCCCAGTGTTACTACATGAGTGACATAGAACTCAGTTAGTGGCTACTATGTCCTCAATTACTTTAAAAGCTGAATGGCGTGAAGTGGTGCCGCGAGATGCGAATGGGCCGCACAGCGTTAGAACGCTTCACAGGCTTCCCTCGCTCCGCCCACGCCATTGAGCAGAAAGGGGCCACAATGGACGAAACTTCCTTAAAACACTCTCCGGCACGAGGCACAGCAAAACGGAGCGAAGGTTCGCGGCTGCGGGCCACAGTACAGCAGGTCACCCCAGTCGCTGATGACCTTATGGTGCTGGAATTCTGCTTTAAGAAAGGAGCGAAACTCCCCGACTACTCCCCTGGCTGCCACGTAGACGTCACGCTCACCGGGCCAGAGGATACGGAGTTAGTGCGCCAGTACTCCGTTTTTGAAATGCCATCCAAAGAGACCCCCTGTGGCGGCGCCGGTGCGGATTCAACCTACGGCATCGCCGTTAAACGCGAAGAGAATTCGCGGGGTGGCTCCCTTGTCATGATGCAACTTCGCGCGGGCGATGAGTTACTCATCTCCCCAGCGCACAATAACTTCGAACTCGTTGACACCGCCAGCTACTATGTGCTCGCCGGCGCCGGTGTTGGTATTGCGCCTATGCTTTCCATGGCCCAATCGCTACAGCGCCAAGGCAAACCCTTCATGGTTCTCTACTTCGCCTCTAGCATTACCCGCGCCGTACTGCTGCCCCAATTGCGCAGCATATGCGGCGATAGTCTCATTGAAGTTTTTGGCTCACCCCGTGCACGGCAAGAAGAAATCTACCGACACCTGTTGTCCCAAGCCCCGCAGGAAACAGTGTTTTATGTATGCGGTCCGCAAGGGTTCATGTCCGGCGCAAAGGAGGTAGTGCTGGACTATCTTCCCCACCAGAATTTCCACTGGGAAAACTTCCACCCTGATATGGAAGCGCTTAGCGGAGAGAAAAATGCCGGTGCAGGCGATTGCGCTTTCGACGTGGAATTTTGTGGGGAAACCGTACACGTTCCAGCCAATGTCACTGTACTCGAGGCACTCGAGGAAGCTGACTTGCCGGTGATGTCACGTTGTTTAGAAGGCACCTGCAGCACCTGCGTTATGAAAGTGATAGAAGGCGAGCCAGATCATCGAGATTCCGTCTTTAATGAACAAATGCATGCAGACGGCGCCTTTGCGCCCTGCGTTTCACGGTCACTGGATAGACGCCTGGTGCTCGAGCGCTGGCGCCGCTAAGGCACTACGCTTTAGAGCGAACGCACCATCACGACCCCAATGATGACTAAGGCCAGTCCCACTACGCGGTGAATAGGGGGCAGTCCCCGGCGCGCATGCCCCCAGCCGAGCGACTCTACTACCTGACCGCACACAATTGATCCCACCAACGATCCAATCACGGTCGTTCCCGTGCCCAAGATGGGAGAAAGCGTAGCCCCACCAACCACGAAGAGTGCCCCAAGGACTCCACCGAACCACATCCACCATGGACCAGGGGCGGGACGGGTGAAAAGAGCACGCCGCGGACCAAGGGGGACAATAGACAGCACTGCAAGCAAAAGCACGCCGACCGCTAGAGAAATCTCGCCGGCGGGAAGGGGGCTGCCCAATGCACGGCCGAGGAAGCCGTTGACAGCAGTTTGGGTTGCTGAGCCCATTCCAATAAGAACCCCAAAAAGCCGCCACAACCACAGCTTCACACCACTGGCTGTGGCGTGCGTAGTAGCGGCACCGCGCCCGATTTCCAATACCAACGCGATTCCCACCAACACCACGGCCACCCCGAGGATGCGCAGCGGGCCGACTCCAACGTGTGGGGAATTAAATATGCCGGTGGTATCGCAAAGCAGGCCCATTGTTACCTGCCCCAAGATAGGCAAAATAACGGTCTCCACGCTGCCGATGCGAGGGAAAAGCAGAATATTTCCCACGATGAAGGAAACTCCCATAAACCCGCCGAGCCACACCCACCAAGGCTGTTGCGCAGCGGTGGCTAAATCCGGAATTAGGTGGCCGGTGAGCGCAAGAGCAATAAGCGCAGAAACGAACAAGCCAATAATAAAGGAAAAGAATCCCGCCACAATTGGGGAGCCAACGCTTTCACGAAACCGCGTATTAATGGCCGTCTGTACCGGCACTATGGCGCCGACCAGCAGGGCGGCAATGACCAACATAGGGCGTCCTTTCTTATAAGCAGCTGGGGGCATCGCCAAGCATGGTTTCTGCCACATTGCACAATGCAGAAACACTGAAAGTGCAGGCCCAGGGTTGTGGGACCTGCACTCTCGGAGTGGCGGCAGCACTGCCATGAGATGGTGCGGGCTAGCTACCAGAAGATTTATTAATCCGCGGGAATGGAGTCAGTGTTCTCCAGTAGCTTGGCCACATAACCGGTATTGAACTCACCGCTGCGGAACTTTTCGCTATCGAGCAACATCGCCTGGAACGGCGCAGTCGTCACCACGCCCTCCACCTCTAACTCATCGATAGCGCGCAGCATTCGAGCGATGGCTTCATCGCGATCTTCTGCCCACACGATAAGTTTGCCGACCATAGAATCATAGAAAGGTGGGATGGTGTAGCCGGTTTCGATGTGGGTATCCATGCGTACACCAAAGCCGCCTGGAACGCGATAGTGTTCGATCTTGCCGGGGCGAGGAGCGAAGTTTTGGTTCGGGTCCTCAGCATTGATGCGGCATTCAATAGCGTGGCCGCGTATCTCAATATCATCCTGCCTGATGGACAACTTCTGTCCAGAGGCAATGCGTAGCTGCTCCTTGATGAGGTCCACGCCGGTGATCATTTCCGTGACCGGGTGCTCGACTTGGATACGGGTATTCATCTCGATGAAGTAGTACTTGTTTTCCGTGTTGTCGAAGACGAACTCGATGGTACCGGCGTTTTTGTATTTAACTTCCTTGCACAGGTTGATGGCAGCTTCCTGCATACCCGCTCGGAGTTCCTCGGTCAGGACCGGGGACGGGCCTTCCTCAATAAGCTTCTGGTTACGGCGCTGGGAGGTACAGTCACGCTCTCCCAAGGCCACGACGTTCTCTCCATCCGAAAGCACCTGAATCTCAATGTGCCTAATATCGGTGAGATAGCGCTCGATGTACACCGAGGGATCGTTGAACGCCGATTCGGCCTCGTTCATGATCTCATTGAGATCTTTTTCCAGCGTGTCCTCGGATTCAACCACGCGCATGCCACGACCTCCGCCGCCGGCTGCAGCCTTAATAAGCAGCGGGAAGCCTGTGTTGCGGGCGACTTCCATCGCCTCATCAATTTCGGTGACTACTCCATCGGAGCCGGGCACGGTGGGCACCCCGGCAGCTTGCGCGATGCGCTTTGCCTCGATCTTATCCCCCATCAAACCGATGTGTTCGGCAGAGGGACCGACAAAGCCGATGTTTTCTTCTTCCACCATGCGTACAAAGTCGGGCTTTTCAGATAGGAATCCGTAGCCGGGATGGATGGCGTCAGCCTTAAAAGCCATGGCCGCAGAAAGGATGAGCTCGGGGCTGTTATAGCTTTTCGCAGCGTTGGCTGGGCCGATGCAGACTGCCTTATCAGCTAGTTTGACAGGCAAGGAATCCTTATCACCCTCGGAGTAGACGAGGATGGATTTTATCCCCAGCTCCTTGCAGGCGCGGATAACGCGCAAGGCGATCTCGCCGCGGTTGGCAATCAGAACGCTATTTAAGAGATCTGACATGTTTTCCTCCAGATCGGTGTGCGGGAACGGGGTTTACTTTGGTTCGATGATCATTAGTGGCTGGCCGTGCTCAACGGCATCCTCGTTGTCCACGAGGATTTCCTTGACAGTTCCGGCAAACTTGGCCTCAATATTGTTCATCAGCTTCATAACCTCGACGATGCACAGCACCTGTCCTACCTCGACCTCATCGCCAACTTTGACGAATGGGTCCGCGCCCGGCTTCGGGGAAGCATAGTAGGTACCGACCATAGGAGCGGTGACGGTCTCGCCCTCTGCTGCCGGAGCTCCGGAAGCCTTTGGCTCCTCCTGAGCAGCGGGTTCTTGTGCAGCGGGAGCTGGTGCAGGCTCCGCTTGGGCCGGCGCCTGCTGTACGGGAGCTTGCTCTGCTGGGGATGCGGATGGAGCAGCTGCAGGCGCGGCAGCTGGTGCCGGAGCCGGGGCTGGGCGGTCGAGGCCGCCAGGCGTGCGGGACATGGCGAGTTCGATGTCGCCATACTTGATCTGCAGCTCCTGGATATCATCGGAAAGGTTGGCCCACTTCAGGAGGGCCTTCAGATCCTGCAGGTTGGTGGTATCAGTCATGATTACTTTTCTCCTTTAGTGAGGTTAATTTCCAGGTCAGAGGTCTTGAGGTGGAAGTCGGTGGTATCGGAAGAGTTGTAGATTTGCTGGACGAGGGAGGTCAAGACGCCTCCTTTGACGCCTTCGCCCTCGCCGGCGCGGCCCTCAGCTACGAAGCGCTTCATTTCATCGACTTGGCTGCCGGCGAACATAACGCGCAAAAGCAGGGTGTCGATGTCCTCGTCCGGATGCGCCTCTTTCAGGCCCGGCAGTACCGGCTTGAGTTCTGGGATTTCCTCGGTGATTTCGGAGGAACCGTTGGCCAGGATCTTTTCCAATACCTCTGGGTCCAGCGGGGCCAGAGGTTCACCGTAGTAGCCCAGGGCATACTTCTTAATCTCATTTGGGACCACGGAGTAGCGCTCACCAGTCATCACATTCATGACGGCCTGTGTACCCACGAACTGGGCAAATGGCGTAATCATGATGGGGTATGCCAGCTCTTCTCGCACGCGAGCCACCTCATAGAGAAGCTCCTCAAATCGGTCTCCTAGGCCCGCAGTTTCCAGCTGAGATTCGAAGTTCGTCAGCATGCCGCCTGGCAGCTGGTGCATGTAGTGGAGGCCGTCGAAAGCACGCGGCACACCCACCGGCTTATCCTCAGTATCGGCGATTTCTTGGATCCGGTCGCTGGCAGAGGCGATGCGATCATCGTCAACGTTGACGGTATAGCCGAGCGCCCGCAGATCTCGTACCAAGGCCTGGGTCGCAGGCTGACCGGGGCCGTTGGCAAGCGGAGCGATGGAGGTGTGAATGGAATCCACGCCCAACTCCGCGCCAAAGAGATAGGTCAATGGGGACAAGCCGGTCAGGGAGTGGGTGTGTACCTCCAGCGGGATATCTTCTCCAATGGAGCTGCGGATAGCCGGGATAAGGGTTCTCATGCGGTCCGGAGTGAGCAATCCGCCGGCGTCCTTCAGCATGATGCGGTCGACGTCGGTGCGTTCAAGCAGCTCCTCCGCCTTTTGCTTGTAGAGCTCATCGGTGTGCACTGGGCTAAGGCAGTAGGACAGTGCACCAAAGGTCTCAGCGCCAAGTTCCTTGGCAAGCTTGAGGCCCTTGTCAATGTTGTCGATGTCATTGAGCCCATCAAAAGAACCAATGACACGGAAGCCGTTGGCATAAAGGCGTTCAGTCCAGTTAAGGATGGCATCATCCGGCAGGAAGTCAAAGGATGCCAGATTCTTGGAGCGAATCAGCGCGCGGAACTTAGTACCGGGGGCGGCATGCTCGTGGACGAGGCGCACACGTTCCCACGGATCCTCTTTGAGATACCGCACGGCCACGTCGAACTGAATGGGGGCAACTAGGTCAACGTGCTCGAACCCGGCATTGGTGATGTCATCCAGCAGAGAAAGGATGTGTTCCGTGGTCATGCGGGTGGCCCAGATACTCTGGTGCGCATCGCGCAGGGTGGTATCGATGATCTTAATTTCACGCTCGCTATCGGCTGGGCGTCCGCCCGCGGCCATGACTTCGGCGAGGCTTTCTGTGCTCAATTCCTCGGGACTAAGAGCAGTCATAAATCCCTCCTTAGGGTGTGGCTCCGACAAGACTCGGGTGGCTTAGGACTCATACCTTTCCGTCCGTGTCATGTGTCACACGCTACACCAGTGTCCACCACTGTGAACCTAAAACTTTTACCTAAGGAGGGCTTTCCCGCCGTTATCCAAGCTCAGAAACGCTAGACATTTACCCAACTACCCCCAAGTGGGGTCACAATGCGCACCCAAGTTCACAATGCGAACCATAAATCTAACCACAGGTTGTCCCCGAAAGGGGTTCATCACGTGCAGTTTCTCACGCGGTAAACAACATCAATAGCGCCAGACGATCTCAATACTTTGGATCCTCGCCGCCCATTTGTGTGATCTAGGTAATATTTTTCCCAACCGTCCCGGTCCCACTACAAGGAGAACTCATGACATCCACCACCAAACCGACATCGCCACCAGATACCGAATCCGGCAAAAACGCAGCTTCTACCACCGACATCAAATCCCTAGGAGCCAGCCTTACCGGGCAAATCCTAGAGTGGTATGAGTGGAGCTCCTATGCAGTCTTTGCCCCATTCATTGCCACCGCAATGTTCAATAAGGGTGACTCCACCTCCGCCCTTTTAGCTACCTTCGGCGTTTTTGCCGTTGGCTTCCTTGTGCGTCCACTCGGAGGCATCGTCTTCGGCCGCGTAGCAGATCAGCGCGGCCGAAAATCTGTACTCATGATGACCATTATCATGATGGCCATCGCCTCCGCGATCATCGGAGTCATGCCCACCTATGAGCAGATCGGCATTTGGTCCTCTGTGGGTCTTTTGGTGATCCGTATCCTGCAGGGCTTCGCCCACGGCGGTGAATCAGCTGCCGCCAATAGCTATATCCCAGAAATCGCCCCCAACGCCCACCGCGGTAAATGGGGCTCTATGGTCTACGTTTCCATTTTCGGTGGCTCCGTCATCGCCTACGTGCTCGGCGGCCTAATCTCCCTCGTACTCAATGATGACCAACTTGCCTCATGGGGTTGGCGCATCCCCTTCTTCCTCTGCGCGCTCTCTGCCTGTGTAGCGCTATATCTACGCCGCCACATGAAAGAGTCTGATCACTTCAAGGAAATTGACAGTTCCGAGCCCAGCGTAGACACCCCAGCGCGCAAGGAGCGCGCAGCAATCCCTCAATCTGCCTCCGCTACTCGTCCGGCTTGGATCAATATCCTGCTCGTTATCGGCATGGTCTCCGGCGTTACTTCCGCGCACTACACGTGGACCTCCTACGTTTCTACCTATGCCATTAGCCACGAAGGAATGACCACACAAGGCGCGTACTGGGTCACGGTGGTTGCTCAAGTTGCTGGCCTTATCGCTCTACCGCTGTGGGGCAGTCTCTCGGACAAGATTGGACGCAAACCCGTCATCTATATCTGCGCGGTAGGTATGGCCGTTTTGCAAATCCCACTCATGGCGTTGATCGATTCCCGTCCGTGGACCCTGCTCGTCGCTTCTACTGTAGGCGTGATTATCGTCGCCGCCGGTGGTGCGCTGCTATCTTCCATCATGTCCGAGGTCTTCCCTACCGCCCAGCGCACGCATAGTATCGGTCTTGCATACTCCCTCTCTGTAGCTGTCTTTGGCGGAACCGCGCCCTATATCTACCAGTGGTTTGTCGCGCACGATCTGGCGTGGGCCTCTGGCTTTTATGTCATCGCCCTATGCGTCCTCACCATCATTAGCATGTACATTCTCCCTGAAACCAAGGGTGTAGACCTACGCGATGTCTAACTAGTACCTCTCTCATTCCCACCTAGGGCTGGGCCGAAGCATGAATCATTTCGGCCCAGCCTTTAGCTAATTCAGCACCAAAGAACCCCACTCATTAGAAATGAAAAAGAAAGCCCGCCTTCCGAGTGCTAGAAGGCGGGCTTTCGGGAACAGTTCAGGACTAAGACAGGTCCAGCGTGAATGGGGCATCAGTAACCTCGCGGATGGAGTCCTCAGTCTCCCCCTCAGCCATCTGAACTAAGGTCAGACCTTCTAACTCATCAACCTCGAAGACGGCGCGGTCCGTAATAATAAGATCCACGCAACGCGCGCCGGTGAGCGGCAGTTGGCATTCTGAAAGGATTTTGGACTTGCCATGTTTGGACACGTGCTGCATCATCACCACGATGCGTTTGGCGCCATGAACCAAATCCATGGCACCGCCCATACCTTTGACCATCTTGCCCGGAATCATCCAATTGGCAAGGTCTCCGAATTGGGATACTTCCATGGCACCAAGTACCGCTACGTCGATAGCGCGTGATCGAATCATTCCAAAGGATTCCGAAGAAGAAAAGAATGAAGCTCCGGGAGCAGCAGTGATGGTCTCTTTGCCAGCATTGATAAGTTCCGGGTCCACCTTATCTTCGGCCGGGTACGGACCTACGCCCAAGATGCCATTTTCAGAATGAAGCACCACTTCGAGGCCCTCTGGGAGGAATCCAGGAATCAACGTTGGCATGCCAATTCCTAGGTTGACGTAGTCGCCGTTTTTCAATTCCTGTGCGGCCCGAGCCGCCATTTCTTCACGTGACCAGGTCATTACTTGCTCACCGTCCTAAATTCGATTCCAGTTTCTTGCTTTCCCACTTCTACGACGCGATCGACGTAGATGCCCGGCACGTCAACCTCGGCCGGCGGAATCGCCTCCACCAATTCTTCTGCCTGCACAATGGTGATATCAGCGCAACGAGCGGCATCCGGGTTAAAGTTCTGCGCAGTCTTGGCAAAAGCTAGGTTGCCGTATCGATCTGCGCGAGCGGCATGAACGAAGGCAAAATCTGGGGTCAGTGCCTCCTCCAGCACGTAGAGCTCGCCGTTAAACTCACGAGTTTCCTTCGGCTTAGAAGTCTGCGCTATGGACCCATCCGGGTTATAACGGGTGGGGATATCCCCTTCCGCAAGCGGGGTTCCCACGCCGGCCTTGGTATAGAAGGCGGGAATGCCAGCACCGCCGGCACGCATACGCTCGGCCAACGTTCCCTGCGGGGTAAATTCCACAGTCAGTTCTCCTTCGAGATACTGGCGGGCGTACTCCTTATTCGTTCCGAGATAGGAACCAATAGAGCGGGAAATGCGATGATCTTTAAGCAAGAGCCCGAGCCCGAAATCGTCGGTACCAAGATTATTGGAAATGATGGTGAGGTCTCCAGAGCCGAGTTCGCGCAGAGCATCAATTAGACGCGCCGGAATTCCCACGAGCCCGAATCCGCCCACCGCAATGGAAGCGCCGTCTGGAATATCTGCTACGGCATTTTCTACTGAGTCGATGACTTTATCTAACATGGCTTCAGCCTACGTGTGGTTCATATATTGCACAAGGGTTCACAGTGCGAACACTTTTGGATACAATTACGAGACGTAGGCCACTTCATCAATTTTTAGAATCGGAGACCACACCTTGAACGACACCCCCACGGTGCAGTCACTCGCCCGCGGATTAGCCGTTTTGCACTCTTTTAATGGCGAGCGCCCACGCCAGACTCTGGCCCAGGTTGCCGAGGTCACAGGGCTAGCACGTGCCACTGCACGTCGTTTTTTGCACACCTTGGTAACGGAGGGGTACGCGCGCACGGATGGCTCTGAGTTTTGGCTTACCCCCCGGGTTTTGGAACTGGGCTATTCCTACCTATCGAGTTTGGGTCTTCCCGATATTACCCAGCCCCATTTGAGGGAGTTATCCACCAAACTCGATGAATCCTGCTCTGTCAGTGTGTTGGATAGGGACACCGTGGTTTATATTGCCCGCGCCGCTGCACACCGCATCATGGCCACCAATATCACCATCGGCACCCGCTTTCCCGCGCACGCGACCTCAATGGGACAGGTACTGTTAGCGGATCTCACTCCATCGCAGTTGGACGAATTCCTAGAAACGGCGTCGCTGGAGAAAGTCACCCCTCACACGCTCACCGCACCCGCGGATCTTCGGGCGCGCCTAGCGGAGATCCGGAAACGCGGTTGGGTCATCGTAGACCAAGAGCTGGAGAAGGGCCTGCGTTCCATTGCAGTTCCTATTCGCTATGGTTCGGGCCGCACTGCTGCAGCCATCAATGTCTCAACCCAAACATCCGTCTATTCCACTGAGGATCTCACCACGTGCATCCTGCCGGAGCTCATCGCAACCTGCAAGGCAATCTCCCATGACCTTGCCACCACCGAACTTTCTTAAAGGAGAATTATCATGCACACCCGCGACGTAGTCCTTTGCTACCCCAAGCGCACCCCTGTCGGCCGTTATGGTGGCGCGCTAAAGTCCGTCCCCGTCCAAGAATTAGCTAGCCTCGTGGTCAAGACCATTGTGGAAGAGTCCGGTATCGAGCCCACCAAAATCGATGACGTCATCTTGGGCCAAGGCTCCCCTAATGGTGCCGCACCCGCTTTGGGCCGCGTGGCTGCCTTAGACGCTGGCCTGCCCACCACCGTGCCGGGTATGCAGCTCGATCGCCGCTGCGGATCGGGTCTGCAGGCCATTATTACCGCAGGTGCCCACATTGCTACTGGCGCTGCCGATGTCATCATCGCCGGCGGCGCGGAGTCTATGTCCCGCACCGAATACACCGTTGATGCGGATGTACGCTGGGGAGCAAAGGGAGGAAATATGATCTTTCGCGATCGCCTCCAAGAAGCCCGCGAGGCCGCCGGCGGAAAGCACCACCCGATTGCCGGCGGCATGATTGAGACCGCCGAAAATCTCCGCCGCGAATACTCCATCGAGCGCGTCGCCCAAGACGAGCTCGCTGCACGTTCCCACCGCAATGCCGCCGCTGCACAGGAACAATCGCTTTTCGACGCCGAAATCATCCCCGTCACCGTCCCCCAGCGCAAGGGGGAGCCTATCGTCGTAGACAAGGATGAACATGTCCGCCCAGATTCCAGTACAGACAAGCTATCTAAACTGCGCGCGGTCATGCGCAAGGAGGACGAAGAGGCAACGGTTACCGCCGGTAATGCCTCGGGCCAAAACGATGGTGCCGCGGCCGTCCTAGTGACTACCCGTGAAAAAGCCGAGGAGCTAGGTCTTACCCCAATGGTCACGCTCAAGGGATGGGCCCTAGCCGGCGTGGATCCGGAACGCATGGGTATCGGCCCGGTGGAGGCTTCCCGCAAGGTTATGGATCGCCTCGGCATCACCTTCGATGATCTTGACCTCATTGAGCTCAATGAGGCCTTTGCCGCCCAAGCGCTGGCTGTACTCAAAGAATGGGACATTTCGGCAGATGATCCGCGCTTCAACCCGCACGGTTCTGGCATTTCGCTCGGCCATCCCGTGGGTGCTACCGGTGCCCGCATCGTCGTCACCGCCGCGCATCACCTTCACCGCACCGGCGGTAAGCTCGCGCTGGTTACCATGTGTATTGGAGGCGGACAAGGTCTAGCAGCGATCATCGAGGCCGACTAAGCACTGGCCCACGCTCATTAGTGCAAGTGGTTGCTTGCACTACAATCGCGCTTGGTTACTCGCCGTAGCGGCGCCCCACGTGAACGTCTACGCCGCCGAAGAGGCTATAGCAGTTCACAATAATTTCTGGCGCGTCTACTGGGAGGTCATTCGGATGGATGGCGCCGTTCTCTACCTTGAGGTCATGTCCGCCAAAAAGGCCAACGCCGCTGACGTGGACGCGGAAGCCTTCGGGAATATAAACATCGACGCCACCAAAGACGCCCGCCGCGTTGATGGTGGTAGTACGACTGTGCAGGGCGACGCCCGTGAGATCGATGTCCACGCCACCGAAAAAGCCCAACGCCGTCAGAGAACGAGCTACTGCCCCGCCGCTGACAGTAGACCCGCCGAAGATCCCCACCGCAAGGGAGCGGGTCTCCTGCACGCTCGGCTGCACCTGGCGGATAGCCTGCTCCACCTTGGCGATGGCTTTGGATTCTTGCTGGCCCGCATAGGCCTTTGCGATTTTTCGTTCTTGCCCGAACAGGAGAATTTCTGGGTCCTCTACAAGGTCAGCCAGCGGCTCGATGAGCTCAGCGCGAGTCGTCGCATTAACGCAGGCGGCCGAGCGTTTTTCAAAATCATCGAGGTCAATCTGCCCTGCCGAAAGCGCATCTCCTAAAATGTCTGCAGCTTTCATGCGCTCTCGGTGGTTACAGCGGATATCCAGCGGTTTCATACCTTTAATATATCCGCTTTCTCCGGCAGGCGCGCGAGTGATTCCTCGCCTTTGGGCCCCTTAGAGGAACCTGCCTCCGGCAGAAAATCCTCTACGCGCTCGCCTACCCCGGTCAACTCTGCGATAGCCGCAATAGCGCGCTGCGCGCCCTTGCCGTCACCATAAGGATTGACGGCGTTGGCCATGGCGTCGAATGCGGCGTCGTCGGAAAGCAAAAGCTTTGCCTCTGCCACAATGAGATCGCGATTAGTGCCCACCAGCTTAACCGTGCCGGCAACGACGGCTTCGGGGCGCTCGGTGTTTTGGCGCATGACTAGCACCGGCTTGCCCAATGCTGGTGCCTCCTCCTGGACTCCGCCGGAGTCAGTCAAGATGATGGTGGCACGGTTTTGTAGCTGCGTGAACTGGTCATAAGGCAGCGGATCCGTGATGATGATATTTGGCAGGTGCTCGACCTCCGGCAGGACCGCCTGGCGCACCTTGGGGTTGAGGTGCAGCGGCAATGCGAAGTTAATCTCCGGATAGGCTTCTGCCAAGTCCTTAACTGCACCACCGATTTCCTTCATCGCCTCAAGGTTCTCGCGGCGGTGGGTGGTAACTACGACAAGCTGCTTATCGGAGTCTGCGGCTTCCTGCAGGGCAGGGTCTGCGAACTTCGTGTCCCACGATGCTGCTTCCAGCAGAGCGTCAATGACGGTATTACCGGTGACCACAATGTCCTTGGAACGCACATTCTCGCGGCGCAGGTTCTCCATCGAGCCTTCGGTTGGAGCCAGGTGCAGCTCGGCTACCTGACCAATGAGCTTACGGTTAGCTTCTTCTGGGAACGGCGAATGAATATCGCCGGTACGCAAACCGGCTTCGAGGTGAACGATCTTTACCCCGCGATGGAATCCGGCGAGCGCTGCAGCCATAGCGGTAGAGGTATCGCCTTGGGAGATGATGACGTCCGGCTTTTCTTCCTCAATAATGGAGTCCAATCCAGCGATGGCGCGGGAGACAAGCTCATTGAGTCCCTGTCCCTGTTTCATGAGCCCCAGGTCGTGCTTCGGCTGGATGCCAAACATGGTGTTGACCTGCTCCAGCATCTCTTTATGCTGACCGGTAGAGACCGGGATGGATTCAAAGCGCTCATCTTTATCCAGCGCCTTAACGACGGGGGCGACCTTAATGGCCTCCGGCCGGGTGCCGTAAACGGTCATTATCTTGGGCTTAGTCACTAATCTTTTCCTTTAGAGTGACGGAGATATTTCTAAATTGAACCATGGTCTGGAGATCTGTACCCCCACAGGTTGCAGAACCTGCTAGCCGCTGACGCTCACGCCGCCGTCTGGGGCGATGGTCACCCTGGCCGCCATGGCGCGGGCTAGATCGAGACGCTGCCATGAGCCTCCTTCTGCTTGCCAATCCAATGGGTTGCCGGCTGGACGCGCGGTCTGGCGTAGCACCTCGGCACGCTGATCCCAGCTGAGCTCTGGATGGGATGCGGCAAGCAGCACTGGAGCGGCCTGCGGGACGACCATCGGGGCGTCAGTTCGGTAGCGCGGGGCGAAGTCATAGTCCATGAATGTGGAGTATTGTTCTACCGCATCCGCCGTGGACCGATAGTCGGTGCCCTCTGCCCGATCCTGGGCCACCAATTCTTCCACCGTCTTGCCGGTGCGCCACTTAATTTCCTTGCGCACTTCCATCGAGGCTTGCCACAGGGCATTGCGCATGCGCTTGTCATTCAAGCGGTCAGCCGCGGCGGCCTGTCCTGTCATGCGCCCACCGATGACATCCAGCGGGTAATGCACGCCCAGTACTACGCGGTGGTTGCCGGCCTCCGCGCCGCGCAGCATGAGCTGTGGGCCTACCTCAGGCAGCATGAAGGACATCAGCGTGGTAATCCACGTTGCCTGATTGGTATGGCCCGAAGGGAAGGCTGGCGAGGTGGGATAGAGATCCTTGGAGCCATCGTCATAGCGCTTAATCGCCTGCGGCGCGCGCTGGTACGGGCGTTGATAGTTGAAGTAGTACTTCTCCGACATCGTGGAATTGGCCAGTCCGCCTGCGCGGGCCGCATAGCCATTTCCTAGGAGGTATTCGGTCTTGGGCAGGCGGTGCTCGGCCAAGGCAGCGCGGAAGGCATCGCCTAGGTTCTTGCCCATCGAGTCAGAAACGGCGTTGAGCACGCTCGTCGAGCTGGCCTTGGCATCGGCCTGCGCGCGGCGGATCAAAGCGGGGTCACCGGCTGCGGCGTTATTGATGGCCACGGCCTTGTCCATATTTTCTTGGCGGATTTCTGGCTGAGCCTTGATGTGATCAAAAAGCTGGACTACCTGCCAGTAGTTGCCAAATTGATAAGAGGAAACATCGGATTCAAAGCCCGCGATATAGTCCGTGCTAAACGGCTCTGGAACCGGGGCACCGGGGTGCTGGACCGGAGGAGCGCCGGTGGTCTGCTGGGTAACAGGCTCGCGGAGCTGTGGCACGGCCACGGGGAGGGCGGCGCTGGCAGCCGGTGCCAGCGTTATGGTCAGTCCGGTGGCCGCGCACAAGGCGAGTGCGCGAACTGCCGGGCGGAGTTTATTCCGATAGTTCAACGTGGAAACCTTTCACTAGTAACGAATTCCCACGCATAATATCTAGCTAAAGTTACAAAAAGGTGAACGTGACGCTAAACCCGCATGCACAAAGCTGGGACGGTGACTACACCTTCCCGGTACTATCTAGCAATCCTCGGACCAAGCTGAAGCTTTCTGCGTAGTAGCAACACCGGTGTTCTGGTTACTCGATTCTGCCGAAATACTCGCGGTAAATAGCGCGGCCAGCGCTACTGCTGAGGCCGCGGCCGAGTCCCTACGCGCGTTTATGTCCACCTCTTTAAACTAGCGCGAATTCCTGTTTATGAAAAGAGCTGTCCTACAGCAAATCGAGCTTTACCCCTTAACGGTGGCTAGCAGCGAGCGACGGGCCTTCGCGGTAGGCTAGTGGAGAACTTTTACTCGTACTGGAATAAGGGGACACGCTAAATAATGATCCAATTCGTCTTCGGCGCCGCAGCAGGATACGTTTTTGGCACCAAAGCAGGCCGCAAGCGCTACCACCAGATCAAGGGCGCCTACGAGAAGGCCATCAACTCCCCCGTAACCAAATCTGCCGTCACTTCTGCGCGCAAGGCAGTAGCCAACCGCTTGGATCCGGAACCGCGCATGCGGGAGGTTCGCGATCTATCTTCCAAGCGCAAGGGCAAAGGCCGGCTGCGCGGTTCCCAAGTAGACAACGCGGACCGCATTTATGAACCTGATGAGGACTAAATTAGTTTCAGCCTCTTCCCTCCCCTCGCTGCGCACCTGAATCGGTGACATGGCGAGGGGATATTTTTAACCTTGGGGAGGCGTGCCGCGGAAGGCGCGGTCATTGAGCTCGCGACGGGCTTGCTCTAAAGCGACGAGGTCAGCAAAAAGCGAGTTATAGCTAGCCTCATCATCAGAGGGACGCATGCGGCCAAGACGAGCCTTCAGCTGGGCAATTTGATCTCCCACCACGGTTTCTTGCAGGCGGGAAAGCACGGAGTCAGCGTATTTTTCGGGGCCGACGTCGGTTGGCAAAATGGCCTCTACGGCAAGCTCCGAGACGAAGTTGCGGCCGGTGAGATCCTGCATTTCCCCGGCCACCGCGGCGATCCATTCCACGGCCGGCATGGTGGCGCCCTGAGCTGCGCCGCCCACGGTAGAGATGGCTTGGCGCACGAGGCGGTAGGCGTCGTTGGTATAGGCGTCGGCAGTAATGCCATCGAAGTACGAGCCTGCCACCTGCGGCATCTGCAAGGCCAGCTTGAGGGCCTCGCGCTGAGGCCACAGGTGGGTCTCCTTCGGGCTCGGCGGATGGATCATCGGCACGTCCTGCTGTGCCGGCTGCTGCTTCGCATTGTCGAAGCGACGAATGGTGGGCTTTTCGGCTTTCTTGGGCTTGCGTGCCTCCGCGCGCACCTGCCGGAGAACCTCTTCCGGATCCGGCCAGCCCACCCAACCTGCTAGACGCCGGGCATATTCACGCTGCAAAGGTTGATCACGGATCTGTGCGACCACGGGTACCGCGCGGCGCAGGGCCTGCAGGCGCCCCTCGGCGCTGTCAATGCTGTATTCCGCGATGACGGACTGGATAACGAACTCGAACATGGGGATGCGGTCCGCGATGAGCTCGCGCACGGCGGCATCGCCTTTGTGCAGACGCAGATCGCACGGATCCATGCCGTCGGGCGCTACGGAGACAAAGGATTGACCGGTGAACTTTTGCTCGCCATCAAAGGCGCGCATGGCGGCCTTCTGCCCTGCCTCATCGCCGTCAAAGGTATAGATGAGCTCGCCATTGAAGTAGGAATCATCCAGCATGAGTCGGCGCAGCACCTGCAGGTGCTCGCCGCCAAAGGCGGTACCACAGGAAGCAACAGCGGTCTTGACGCCTGCGGCATACATGGCCATGACATCCGTGTAGCCTTCTACCACCACGGCTTGGTGGTTTTCGGCGATATTGCGCTTGGCCAAATCGAGGCCAAAGAGCACCTTGGACTTGCGGTAGAGCATGGTCTCAGAGGTGTTCATGTACTTGCCGAGCTTGTCGTCGTCGAAAAGCTTGCGGGCGCCAAAGCCAATGACGTTGCCGGAAAGGTCCTTAATCGGCCACAGCAAACGACGATGGAAGCGGTCGATGGGACCACGCTTGCCCATCTTGGAAATGCCAGCTGCTTCCAGCTCTTCAAAGGAAAAGCCTAGGCGCAGCAGGTGTTTGGTAGCCGTATCCCATCCCTCTGGGGCATAGCCGCACTCGAAGTCATAGATGACCTCGCGGGAAAAACCGCGATCCAGCAGGAAATCGCGGGCTGTAGCCGCTTGTGGGGTCTCCAACTGCTGGCGGTAAAACTCGTGGGCGGCTTTATTGGCAGCGATGAGGCGCTGCCGCGTGCCCGGCTTCTCATTGCGCGCGCCCGTAGAACCGCCCTGGTAGTTGATGTGATAGCCGATCTTCTGCGCTACCGCTTCAACCGCTTCTGGGAAGGAGACCTGCTCCATTTCCATCAGGAAGCTGAATACATCGCCACCCTTGCCGGTGGAAAAGCAGTGATAGTAGCCGCGCTGCGGGCGCACGTGAAAGGACGGAGTCTTTTCATCCTTGAAGGGGCTAAGGCCCTTAAGCGAATCGTGCCCGGCGGGCTTGAGCTGCACGTACTCGCCGACGATTTCTTCTAAAGGCGCGCGTTCACGGATAGCTTGGATATCGCTGTCCGGAATTCTGCCTTTTGCCATGCGTACAGACTACCCCGCGCGCGGTGGGAACGCTTAACTGCCTAGGACAGGAAGGTGCCCTTCGCCAGGGTTCACAGTTTGGGCGCAAATTACCCTCTGTTGGGGTACTTTACCCACGCTGTTACCTACCCCCGTGACGGGGGAATTTTTGACCTCTCTATTGGCCCAGGGCGATTTATACTTTTAGCGCCGCACCTGCAACAATAAAGGTATGCCCAAGTCCAAAGCGTCCAAGAAATCGCTCCCCGTTGCCCTCGGCGGCCTTGCGCTCGCCGTCGTGGCAGGCTACTTCGGCTTCGACCTCGGCGGCAATGATGAATCCTCTGCCTCTTCACCGTCGGAGTCCGCAGCAGGGACCGCGACTGGCGACGCCGATACTTGCGAGATGTCTTCCCTACCCGCCGAGGCCAAAGACACCGCAGACGATATCTTGGCCGGTGGCCCCTACGACTACCCGGATAATGACAACGCCCGCTTTGGCAATTACGAGGGCCGGCTGCCCCAGCAGGACAAGAATTACTACCGCGAATACACGGTAGAAACCCCCGGCAGACACAACCGCGGTGCCCGCCGCATCATCACCGGTGGCGGCAGCGAGACCGACCCAGACGTGTGGTACTACACCGACGACCACTATGAAAGCTTCTGTTCTATCCCGGACGCAGAGGAGTAATCATGCGACGCATCCTCATTACTGAACACATCCGCACTCGCGCGGACTTCTTTAACGCACTCGGCCGCACCCGCGGCTGCGAAGACTGCGGCCCGCGCAACCTCGATGACCTAGCGGATTTCCTACGCGAGCAGCGCACCAGCGTCATCGTTGCCTCCAATATGGATATCGAAGGCGAGGACCTAGCGGCGGTAGCTAGCGTGCTCGAGGACCAAGGTGTCGCGTTGGTGCGCTAGCGACTCGGGCCCTGGGGTTGGAGCTGAGGCGTTAGGTCCATAGATATGAGGCCGAATTGAGGGTTTTGAGCTCTCAATTCGGCCTTTTCGCGCTCAGATCGGCCTGATGACTCTCGACCTAACTCTAGCGCGGTGGTGGGCAAGCCAGGTTTAGCTGAGGAACCCAGACAGCTCCGCGCTCCGGCGGGCCAAGCGCTCGAGGCGGGACTCCGTCATGGACGCAATTTGGTCGATGATGGCGCGGTCACGAGCGGCATCAGAATCGGCTTGCTCCCACCACAGCCGAAAGGTGGCATCGAGGGAGCCGGGGGCGCCGGCGACGAGGTAATCGTAGACGCGGTAGATGCGCTCGCGCTGGCGGTCCTGGCGGGCAAGGTGGGCGGGCTCATCCATGACATAGAGGACCGCGATGGTTTTAAGCAGTTTGACCTCGGCCTCGGCTTGCTTGGGCACAATGAGGTCACCGTGCATGCGGCCAAGGGTATTGGAGGCGATGAGCTCGGAATTAGCCTCGCTGGTAGCGCCGACGGTCGCGCCCACATAGCGGCCTACGAGCTCAGAGGTCATCTTCTTCAAGTTGGCATAGTCGCGCAAGGAGTAATCAAAATCGCCGATGGCATTGATGACGCTTAAGTTGCGCAGGCTATCGGCCGCCTCCAAGAGCTCATCGGCGGTGCCGCCAAAGGCTTTAGCGCCCTTTTCTGCCAGCTGGGCTAGCTCAACTAGGTCCCAAAGGACTTTGAGGGAGATGCGCCGGGAAATAATGCCGTCTTCCACGTCATGCACGGAGTAGGCGATGTCATCGGACCAGTCCATTACTTGGGCTTCGATGCATTTGCGATTATCGCTATGGCCCTCGCGCAGCCACTCGAGCAGATCCGCGTCCTCGTCATAGGCGCCGTATTTGCGGTTGGTGCTGCCATCGGGATTGGTTTTGGTCCAGGGGTATTTGCAGGCACCGTCGAGGGCGGCGCGGGTGAGGTTGAGGCCGAAGCTGCGCGGCACGCCGCTGGCATCGTCCACGATGATCTTGGGCTCTAGGCGGGTGAGGATGCGCAGGGTCTGCGCGTTTCCTTCAAAGCCGTTGAGGGCGACCTCATTGAGTGCGTTTTCGCCATTGTGCCCGTAGGGCGGGTGGCCGATGTCATGGGTCAGCCCTGCCATGTCGCACAGATCAGGATCGAGTCCAAGTCCAGCACCGATGCTCCGCGCAATTTGGCCCACCTCCAGCGAGTGGGTCAGACGGGTGCGTGGAGTATCGCCATCGCGCGGCCCGACGACCTGAGTTTTATCGGCCAGACGCCGCAAGGCTGCCGAATGCAGCACGCGGGCGCGGTCACGGGCAAAGACGCCGCGATGTTCTTCCACGCTATGGAAGGCTGAGCCCTTCGGCTTTTCATCGGCCAGGCGGGCGAAGTCGGCGGCGGAATAAGAATAGGACACGCCCCAAGTTTATTCCGTGAACTGGCCCTTTGGGTGAGCAACGTGGCCTAAGTGCGGTCGTCATCCTGCTCAATCGTCTGATGCCGCAGCTTTTGATTCGGGCGCAGGAGCTGCTCCACGCGGTAGAACCCATTGCGCAGTGCGGCGGCACCGCGCGGGGGCAAAAGTCCTGCTACCAGCGCGTAGGCCACGCCACCGGTTTCGTGGGCAAGGTAGCGCCACCAGGGTGTGGAAAAGCGTGCGGCTGGGTAATACGGCGTGCCGGATACGGTGGCTTTTAGTCCTTCTTGGCGGGCGATGAGTGCGGTGCGCAGGCGGTGGAGGGGATCGGTGATGATGGTGGCGTCGGAAAGCGCGAAGGCTTCCTTGGCCGCTTTCAGGGAGCTGCGGGTATCTAGCCCCTGCTCCACCGCGTGGACGGTCAGGTGCGGGAAGTGCTCGCGCAGAAAGGTGCGGCCGACGCCGGCCTCAGTAAACCTATCGCCGGGGAGCTTGCCACCCACGGTAATGACTTCCAACCCCTCGGCCGTGGCTAGCTCGCCGGCATGGCGCAGGCGTCCGGCAAGGATGCGGGAGGGCCGGCCGTCATATTGGGCAGTGCCTAAAACAATTACGTACTTCACTGCCCCATTACACTACCCGCCGAAGAGCTAAGTGGAGCCGGTAAAGTGGTGGGCATGAATTTGAGTGCACGTTTGGGCCGCGCGGCCATCGCCGCTTTCATCTTGGGCTGCACCTCCATCGGTGCGGGCTCTGCCTTTGCCGCTGAAACCACCACCGTGGCGCAGGGCACCGGTACGGCCACCCTCACGGAGAAGGTTACCGATGACGCGGGAGTTTTAAGCACCCAAGAAAAGGCCGAGCTGAGGGAAAAGATTGGCCAGCTGCAAAAGGACGAGCACCGGGTCCTCTTTGTCTACATCACCAATAAGCTAGATACGGATCCGGAAAGCTATGCCGCCCAAGTGGTCAAGGACAAGGGGGAAAACTCTGCGGTGTATGTCCTGTCCGTCGATGACCGCAAAATGGGAGTGCAGACCGGCAAGGATTGGCCCAAGGGCCGGCTCGACCAGATGTATGACGCCGCCTATGACAAGCTGACCAGCGATGAGTACGGTGCTTCCGCCCTCGCGCTTGCCGACGCCGCCCTGGGCAACACCAGCAGCTCCAACTCTTCCGATTCTTCCGGCCTAGCGTGGCTGGGCGGTGGCGCGGCCGCCATTGTCGCCGCCGGTGGCGGAATCATGTACTACTCCCGCCGCAAGACTAAGAAGAATAAGGCGCAAACGCTCGAGTCGGCCCGCGAAATCGCCCCGGGCGATACCGATCAGCTCAACCGTTTGTCACTTGAGACCTTGGACCAGTTGGCGCAGGAAGAGTTGGTCTCGACCGATGAGTCCATCCGCCGCGGCAAGGAGGAGCTCAATATCGCACTTTCGGAGTTTGGTCCGGAGCGCGTGCGCCCGTTTACCAAGGCGATGAACCACTCTACTTCTACCCTGCAAAAGGCTTTCCACCTACGCCAGCGCCTAGATGATGCCGTTCCGGAGTCCCCGGCCGAACGCCGCCAGATGCTCGTGGAAATCATCTCCTCGTGCGGACAAGCTGATGATGCCTTAGACACGCAGGCCGCTGAATTTGCCCAGATGCGCGACCTACTTATCCACTCCGATGAGAAACTGGACGAGCTCACCCAGCGCACCGTGGGCCTGCGCGCCCGCCTGCCGGAGGCCGAATCCACGTTGGCTCGGTTGAAGGGCAACTATGACGAGCACGTTTTGTCCTCCATTGCCGATAACCCGGAGCTTGCCGCCGCTTCGCTTGATGAGGCAGAAAAGCTCCTAGAAAAGGCCCGGGGAATCCAGGCCCGGCCGGCCGGCCAGCAGGGCCCGCTGGTGGGGCTCATCCGCGATAGTGAGCATGCCTGCGCGATGACGGATCGCCTAATTTCCGGCGTGGAAAACGCGGAGGAGAATATCGCCACCGCCCGCGCTAACCTCGAGTCCCTCATTGCCGAAGTCGAAGGCGAAATCGACGAGGCCCGCGAGCTCGAACGCCAAGGCAAGGCGCAGGGAACCACGGCGGATTGGAACGCGCTCGAGGAACTGCTCGGCCGCGCTGGCACCGCAGTCACTGAGGCCAAAGCCCACGGCCAGCAGGATCCATTGGGCCAGCACACCGCGCTGACCTCTATCGATACTCAGTTGGATGAGGCGCTTGACCGCGTGCGGGAAAAGACCTCCACCCACGCGCGCCAACTGGATCTCTTCCGCCAGCAGATTTCCGTGGCGGAATCCAATATTCAGGCTGCGGAGGACCTCATTTCCTCCCGCGGGCGCATCATCGGCTCGGGCGCACGCACCGCGCTTGCCGACGCCAAACGTCTCCACGCCCAAGCCCTCCACACCGAGCGCAGCGATATCCGCGCCGCCCTGCAGTCTTCCCGCGAAGCGGTGGCCGCGGCCCAGGCGGCGCTGCAGCGCGCCAAGGATGACATTGACGAGCACCGTCGCCGCCAGCAGCGGCAGCAGATGGGCAACGCGGCCGGCAATATCGTCACCGGTATGGTCCTGGGCCAAATGCTCGGCGGCGGCCGCGGCTTTGGTGGCGGTTTCGGAGGCGGCGGCTTTGGTGGAGGCAGCTTTGGCGGCGGAGACTTCGGCGGCGGCGACGGAGGCGGCTTCCGCGGCGGCTCCTTCTAGCCGAGCAAAGGCCGCCCCGTCTCACTCTCCGTGGGCGGCGCCTTCGTTGATTGCGCCGGACTAGGTGCGCAGGGTGCGCGGGGTGGCGTCGAGAAGCGCACAGGCGTAGCTCAAGAATATGGCGTCGAGCTCCGGCAGCTCACCCACGCTCACCTGCAGTCCGTTTCCCGCCGGGGCGGTGCTGGCAACCTCGGCGCCCGAGCGGCGAGCTACGATGCGGCGCTCGCGGCGGAAAGGGTTGCGGCGTTCTAGCAGGTACTCGCGCTCCCCGCAGGCCGCACGCAGGCGGGTGATGGTAATCCCGGCCTGGGAGACCGAGAAATCCTCGCCCGCGCCCGCCGCGGTCTGCGCGCGCAAGAAGAAGCGCGGGGAGGAGTAATCCAGCGAAGATTCCAAGGTTAGGCGCTCGCCGGCCGCGGTGGCGAGCACACCGTCGCACACGGAAGCCAGTTGCTCCCCCGCGGCACTGCTGAGCGCACCCTCGCCCCAAGTCCACTGCACAGTCATTAGAAGATGAAAAGCGCGAGGATGGCAACGATGGAAGCGAGGACCAAGGTGATGATCCACGCCCAAGCCTTGCCTTGGGTATTGGCATCAAGGATGACGCGGGTAAACCAGCTCAAACCGGCAATTTCGGCGGTGGTGAGTCCTTCGGCTTCGTGCTCGAATTCGAGGATGGACTTGCGCACCCCAGAGTTGCGGGAGGAGAACTGGCCTACCTTGTCATCATCGACATCATCGATGATCCAGTCGCCGCTGTTTTCATTGATGAAGTGAAAAGTGCGGCCGTTGAGCGATGCCTCTAGGCGCTTATCGCGGCCGAGGCGGCCGGCGAGGCGGTAGATGGAGCCGTCGGCAAGCGTGGCAGAGGCGCCAAGGTCACTGACCTCGGTGCGCCAGAAGTGGCCGTCGACCTCCGCGGAATGCTCCGAGAATACGCCCAGCTGCTCCGGGCCGTCTTCGGCCAAGAGCACGGGGTTTGCGCGGTCAGAGCGATCCCAGCTGGTGTAATGCATCCCTAGCACCCAATCAGGCGGGAGGCGAGGTAAGCCTCGAGGTCATCGAGCTTCACGCGCTCCTGCTCCATGGTGTCGCGCTCGCGCACGGTCACGGCATCGTCTTCGAGGGTGTCGAAGTCGAAGGTGACGCAGAACGGGGTGCCAATCTCATCCTGGCGACGGTAGCGGCGGCCGATGGCACCGGAGACGTCAAAGTCCACGTTCCAATAAGCGCGCAGCTTATCGGCCAACTTGCGGGCAGGCTCAGAGAGCTCTTCCTTCTTGGAAAGCGGAAGCACGGCTACCTTGATGGGGGCCAGGCGGCGGTCCAGGCGCAGGACCACGCGCTTATCGGTACCACCCTTGGCGTTGGGAGCTTCTTCCTCGTCGTAGGCATCAACCAGGAAGGCCATCATGGAACGGCCCAATCCGGCGGCCGGCTCGATGACGTACGGGATCCAGCGCTCGTCATTGGCCTGGTCATAGTAGGACAGGTCCTCGCCCGAGCCCTTGGCGTGTACGGACAGGTCATAGTCGGTGCGGTTAGCCACGCCTTCCAGCTCGCCCCACTTGGAGCCCTTGAAGCCAAAGGCGTACTCCACGTCCACGGTGCGCTTGGAGTAGTGGGAGAGCTTTTCCTTCGGGTGCTCGTAAAGGCGCAGGTTTTCTTCCTTGATGCCCAGGTCCACGTACCAGTTATAGCGGTCATCGATCCAGTACTGGTGCCACTCTTCGTCCTCGCCTGGCTTAACGAAGAACTCCATCTCCATCTGCTCGAACTCGCGGGTGCGGAAGATGAAGTTACCTGGGGTAATTTCATTGCGGAAGGACTTGCCAATATTCGCAATGCCAAACGGCGGCTTCATGCGCGAGGAGGTCATCACGTTCTTGAAGTTAACGAAGATGCCCTGTGCGGTCTCCGGACGCAGGTAGTGCAGGCCCTGCTCATCATCGACTGGGCCAAGGAAGGTCTTGAGCAGGCCGGAGAAAGCCTTCGGTTCGGTCCAGTCACCCGGCTGGCCGGTTTCCGGGTCATTGATATCTGCCAGGCCGTTTTCTGGCTCGTGGCCGTGCTTTTCCTCGTAGGCCTCAATGAGGTGGTCGGCACGGTAGCGCTTACCGGTGTGGCGGGATTCCACCAGCGGGTCGGAGAATACTTCAACGTGACCGGAAGATACCCAGACCTGGCGTGGCTGGATGACGGAGGTATCGACACCCACGACGTCTGCGCGGGACTGGACCATGTGGCGCCACCACTGACGCTTGATGTTTTCCTTGAGCTCTACACCAAGAGGGCCGTAGTCCCACGCGGAGCGGGAACCGCCGTAAATTTCACCTGCCTGGTAGACCAAGCCGCGGCGCTTACACAGGTTTACAACGGTATCGATGACGGATGCCATAAGTTTTCGGACTCCTCTGGTAGGGGACAGTCTTGACAATCTCGTTCAGTCTAACCCTAAGCGCTTGCCGGCGGTGGATTAGGGCATGAATTTAATTTGAAATACATACGAGTTATTGAACACATCGGGTAATATAAGGGTGCCCGACAGGTAATAGGTATTTAATTGAAAGTGACATTCCCTATGACGACCACTGATACGGCGATTAATAGTTCTGCGGCCGCCGGCGTGATCGCTGCCCTCGATTCGCCCCTACGCATCGCCATCATCTCCCGCCTGGCCGAACGCGATCACTTTGTACACGAGATCGTCAAAGCCACCGGCAAGTCTCAGCCGCTCATTAGCCAGCACCTGCGCGTTCTCAAGCAAGCGGGCATTGTTGACTCCGAGCGCAGCGGGCGCGAGGTGACCTACTCACTCATTGCGCCGCAGGTATTGGACTTGCTTGCCGACGCCGCCAGGATCGCCTCCTAGCCCTCCCCTCCTTGCATATAAAGCCGCCTGACTATGCAGTTGTTGAAAAAGAATTGATAATATAAAGGTCATGGCTTTACACGACAGTATTCCCAAACTAGGAGCGCGCAATACCAAGCAGCGCACCGCAGTCGTCGAGGTGCTGCGGGATATGGAGAAATTCGCCTCCGCCAAGGAGATCTATCACGAACTCCAGGAGCGGGAGGAAAAGGTGGGTCTGACAACCGTGTACCGCACCCTGCAGTCCCTAACCGATATCGATGCAGTGGACGCGCTCCACATGCCCAATGGCGAAACCCTCTACCGCCATTGCGAGACCGACGCCCATCACCACCACTTGGTATGCACCAAGTGTGGCCGCACCGAGGAAATCGACGGCGGCCCCATTGAAAAGTGGGCGACCTCCGTGGCCAAGGAGTACGGCTTCGAGCTCACCGGCCACGATGCCGAGGTCTTTGGCATCTGCAGCAACTGCGCCGCTTCCGCCTAAGCATCCCCACTCCGCCTAGTGAAGCCGCTCCTCCCCTAGCCCCAGTCTCCACTCCGGAGCCTAGGGTTTTCTTGCGCGGCCCGACTGTGGCAGGGCCTTCCACGCCAAGACTATAGCGCCGAGACCGCAATCAACTGCACGACCACATTATTGACCAAGTGCACAATAAAGCCTGCGCGCAGCGAATTGTGGAAGCGGGTTACAAGCGCGCACCCCATTCCTAGAAACGTCGCATACACCATGACCGGCGGCGCAATATGGACGAGACCAAATAGCAAAGAGCTGAGGATCACGCTGGCAAACGCTGGGACGCTGCGATCTAGATACCCCATCAGCAGGCGGCGAAACACAATTTCTTCCACCAGCGGTGCCAGCAAAAGATAGGAGGCCAAAGAAACGACCACCATGACACCGCGTCCATCTGCTGCAGATGTACTTTCCGAGGGCGATAGCCCCAACAGCGGCCCCACAATCGCGGCAGCGACTCCCGCTACAAAAATGGCGAGAGGAACTTGCCACAATAAGTGCCAACCACGTCGACCTAAGGGAACAAAGCCGAGACTAATTCCCCGACGCTTGAGGTAATACACCAACGCAACAGTCGGCACTACCACTGAAATAACAAGTGCAGCAGGCAGAACTACACCGAGCCCACCCGTGGTCAAACCGGTCTTCAGCATGGCAAAAACTGTCACTACCAATAGGACATCCATTGAGATGATTGCCACTATTCCGATTAGTGCGTCTTTTAGCCTGATGTCGTCTTCTGCCATGCTTTTACCCTAAAAGGCCGCCAATCATCCTTAAGAATGAATTTACCCGGGACAGTAAAGCACCCTTTACAGTAAAGGATGCTTGACATATAGTGGGCGTCAAGCACGCTTTACAATCACTTGTTAGAAGAGGCTTCCTTGCAGACCACCCGCTTTGGCCGCCCCAAGTTTGGCGGCACCCAAACCAAGCTCATCACACTATCCGTTGCAGCAGGCGCGGGCCTTGCTGCAGCCGCCGGTGCCATCGTGGCCGCTTTCGTACACGATGATTCACCGCTACTAGCGTTTGCTGTGTACGCACTGTGCCTATTTCCTGTAGCTACGGCGGCTAGCTGGGGATTCATGGTGGATCGAGACACCATCCGTGGGGCAACACCCGATCCGGAAAATTCCATCGAATCCCATTGGTATTCGCAAGCCTCCGAAAACACCCTGCACGCCATGCTCTTTGGCATCGGCGGACTTGGCATCGCCTCCTCTTTTTGGGATTTCCACGTTTCGGGCACCCTGCTCACTATCATCTTGGGAGTCTTTGTGACCGGCACCTTTGGCATTAGCTACTTTGCCCACAAGCGGGCGGCAAGCTAAGCCATGGACAACCGGCTTAAAGAGATTCGCGAGAGCCAAGGTCTCTCCCAGCAGGGCTTAGCCGCGGAGCTAGGCGTATCGCGCCAAACGGTCATCAGTATTGAAAAGGGGCGCTACGATCCTTCGCTCCCCCTCGCATTTCAGATCGCGCGCCACTTTTCCTGCCGAATCGAGGACATCTTTATCCCCGAGGTATAAAGCACACCACTTTGGTGCTGCGCGTTACTTCTTAACGCCACCGAAGCGGCGGTCGCGCCGCGCGTATTCCTCGATGGCGGCAAAAAGGTCCTCCGGAGTGAAATCCGGGAAGAGCTTATCCTGGTAAATCATCTCCGCATAAGCCGACTGCCACAGTAGGAAGTTGGAGGTGCGCTTCTCTCCGGACGGGCGCAGGAAGAGATCCACATCCGGCATGCCCGGATCATAGAGATGCTGCGCTATGGTTTCTTCCTTAATATCGCGCGGGTTGAGCTCGCCGGCTGCAACTTGCTTGGCGATGTCCCGGAAACCATCCACCAGCTCTGCCCTACCGCCGTAGTTCACGCACATGGCCAAGGTCATCTTGGTGTTATCCTTGGTCAGTTCCTGGGCAGCCTCGAGCTCCTTAATAACCGAGCGCCATAGGCGCGGGCGGCGCCCAGCCCACACCACGCGCACACCGCGCTCATTGAGCCACTCACGCTGGCGGCGCAGCACATCGCGGTTAAAGCCCATAAGGAAGCGGACCTCCTCGGGGCTGCGGCGCCAATTCTCCGTAGAGAAGGCATATGCCGAAAGATAAGGAACGCCGGCGGCCAGGCAGGCATCGACGACGTCAAGAAGCACGGCTTCGCCGCGCCTATGCCCCTCGGTGCGCTTCATGCCCTTCTCTTGGGCCCAGCGGCCATTGCCGTCCATAACCAGCGCAATATGGCGCGGCATGAACTCATCCGGGATATTCGGCGGGGTCAAAGTGCGGTTCGGGTCTGGCGTAATCACGGGCTATATTCTACTGCTCCATTACCTGCAATGCGGAAACATTGCGCTCCATGTGCCACTGCAGGTGCGCCCGCGCTAGGCGATGCCCCTCCTGCTTTTGCGCATTCGTGGGATTCGTCGGGTAGTTATGCGCTAAAAGCCACAGGTGATGCAGCGTTTCCGGATCCACCTCGGCTGCACCCGGCGGCCGGCATTCGTGGCACGCCGCCCCGCCGACTGCCGGGTGAAAGGCGTGGTGCGGGCCGGGCCGGTTGCACTGGGCACAGTTGAAAAGGCTCGGCGCCCAACCGGCATGCGCCATCGCCTGCAGCAAGAAGGCATCCAGAGTCATGGTTGGGTCCGCAGTTTGCAGCCGCTCCAAGGTCGCGGTGACGGATTCGTAGAGGTAGGGGTCATGGGCTGCGTCGGCAAAAGCCAGGCGCTCGGCTGACTCCAGCACCGCGCAGGCCGCCGTGTAACGCTCATAGTCCTCGATGAGGCGCGCGCCAAAGTAATCCACCGTATCCGCTTGGGAAATGGTGGCTAGGTTCTTGCCCACGTACAGCTGAACATCAAGGTTAACGAAGAGCTGCAGGCGCGAGCCAAAGCGCGACTTGGCACGGCGCACGCCCTTGGCCACCGCGCGCACGAGGCCGTGATCGCGGGTGAGTAGGACAATGACGCGATCGGCCTCACCAAAATCGTAGGTGCGGATGACCACTGCGCGGTCACGATAGTTCTCGCGCATAGTGGTTTAAAACCCGAGCCTACCCAGCGACTTCGGGTCAGACTGCCAATTTTTCAGCACTTTAATGCGCAAGTCTAGGTATACGTTCTGGCCCAGCAACTCGATGATCTCCTTGCGGGCATTGCCCACAATGCGGCGGAAGCGCAGGCCATCCTTGCCTTCGATAATGCGCTTTTGGCCAGGCCGCTCCAAATACAAAATGGCGTGGATATCCAGCACACCCTCACGGGTGCGCGATGGCAACATCTCATCCACCTGCACCGCCACCGAGTGCGGCAGCTCCGCCTTCAAGCCGGATAATGCAGCCTCACGAATGAGTTCCTCGATGCGCTTTTCCTGGCCTTCATCGGTGATGTGATCATCTGGGTAGAACTTCGGGCCTTCTGGCAGGTGATCCACGATGACCTGCACGAGCTCATCAAGCTGTACACCTTCCTTGGAGGACACCGGGATGACTACCGCATTCGGGTCATCTTGGGAAAGTAGCTCGTGCAGGGCCAAAAGCTGTGCGCCTACCTGGTCTTTGCTGGCTTTATCCAGTTTGGTGACGATGCCGATGATCGGCGTCTTCGGCGCAATGGAGCGCACGTTGTCCAGGATCCAGCGGTCACCCGGGCCAATCTTCTCATCGGCCGGGATGGTCAGGCCAATGACATCCACATCGGCGTAGGTATCCTTGACTACCTCATTGAGGCGCTCACCCAACAGGGTGCGCGGGCGGTGTAGGCCCGGCGTATCCACGACGATTACTTGGGCATCTTCGCGGTGTACCAAGCCACGGATGGTGTGGCGGGTGGTCTCCGGCTGGTCAGCCGTAATCGCAATCTTCTGACCTACCAGGGCATTGGTCAGCGTCGATTTACCGGTATTCGGGCGGCCGACAAAGGACACGAAGCCGGAACGGAATCCTTCCGGGGTGTCGGTGTACTGCGAATAGTCAAGCGGGGCGGCCGCATTCTCGGCGCCTTCCGGCACGGCATCATCGGGGTCTTCTGGAAGACCCTCGAATGCCGCATCAAACTGTGCATCAAAATCAGAACTCATTACCCGCAATAATAGCCCACAGAGCCAAAATCTCCGATTAGTTCACAGCCAATTTCTACCAGCGGTACAGAATAGGGCTAATCTATGGAGAAACCTCTTCTCCCCAGCACAAACCGTGCTGCCTCCCCGGAAAGGCTCCTCCATGCCCCGCACCTCTCCTGCGCTCATTTTGAGCGCTGCTCTTACCCTCTTCCTCTCCGCCTGCTCCTCCCCGATTCCGAGCCATCAGCAGAGACGAGCACTACCTCTGCGACGACCTCTTCTTCGTCCGCCACCAGCTCTTCGAGTACGGCCTCTTCTGCTGCTACCAGCAGCGGCGAAGAGAGCATGCCTGAAGAACCTGCAAATAGCGTTGCTGCAGAGCCAGAGACCCAGGCCGAGGCTGCAGCTGCGGAGCCAGAGTTGCTGTATTGCGATGACGGGCTAGGCGCGTTTGGCCATTTTTCCGATGGCTCTTGGCACCCAACTGAGCTCTGCAACACTCCAGAGCTACAAAGAGCTGTTCGGGCTGAAGAAGTCTGCGGTGGTCCAGGCGGACAATATAAGTACCCCGAAGAATGGGCCGAGCTGTGCAATGGAGGCCTTCCGCCTTCAGATTCGCTTAATGACTATGGCGACGTAGATGCCGGATACACACCAGAGTCTGACGCAGTGTTAGATACGCCAGCCGATGCCGATACAGGTGCGGTAGAAGGCGACGAGTATTAGCAGCAAAAAGACCGCACGCTGGACAACACCAAGGCCCTGCGCCCGTCGAAACGGGTGCAGGGCTTGCCGCTAAATTAGTGAAGCTTACTTAAACTCGTCCGGCAGCGGTCCAAGCTGCGGGCCGTCCGGGTAGTACTTCCAGCCGTCCTTGATGCGGACGTCGTCAGCCCACGGGAGCTTGTATTCGCCCTTGGCCAAGTCCTCGACCCAGGTGAGATAGTTTTCGGTCTTGCCGCCGGGGTAGCCAACGTAGCCGCGGTTACCCAGGTTGAAGATGTTGTTTTCAAGGCCCCAGTTGATGCGAGCCTTATCGGCCAATTCTGGGAAGATTTCGGCGGTGACGATTTCACCGGGGTTGCGGTGACCCTCAGAAATCATGTGGCCATCGTAGTTGCAGACGTTGCCCTCACCGAAGTAGTAGAAGGTGTTGTCATAGCCAGCCAGGTTCACCGAAGCAGTGAACATGAGGTTCTGGAAGGCATTGGTCTTATTGGTCATGATCCACTGATCCTGGGTCTGCGTGGAGTAGCCAGAAATGCGGATATAGACATTGGCGCCCTTATAAGCGGCCTCGCGTGCCAGCTCGGGGAACATGCCATCGTGGCAGATATTCACGGCGAGCTTGGAACCCTTGGGACCGTCACATACCGGCATACCCAAATCGCCTGGGTACCACGGTTCGATAGGAGTCCATGGCTGGAGCTTGCGGTAGTGCAGCGCAATTTCGCCATCGGAGTTGATGATGATGGCGGTATTAAATGGCGGCTTTCCTTCCTCATGGTTGGGCTCCATGATGGAGAAGACGCCCCAAACGTCATTTTCCTTACAAGCCTGCTTGAACTGATCTACCTTGGGATCATCGAGACCAATGAGGAATTCATCATAGGACCAAATCTTGGTGTTGAGACCGGAGGAAGAATATTCCGGGAAGACAATGAGATCGAGATCTGGGTAGCCCGCCTTGGTGGAGGCAACCATGCGGCAGATTTCATCCACGCTGGCTTGGACGTCCTCTGGGGTGTTAACCACGGGGACGGGGTACTGAATGAGTGCCATCAAAAGGCCGTCGGGAGAGGCGCTGATGCTTCCGGTACTAGACATGGTGAGCTCCTTCTACTTGATGAGAACGTGACTGCCGCCATATTAATAGGGCATGGTGCGCCATACCACTTTTAAGCAGGCGTGGGTGTCTCATATGAGAGACTCGGAAAGTAATACAAGGAGCAGATAAAGAAAGCCGAGCTGAGGCTGCATCCTCAGCTCGGCCAAATCAAGCTAGACCTAGCGTGGCATTACGCCGCAGTGCTGCGCTAGGCAACCTAACCTCTCACTGGATAGGGTCCGCAACAATGGGCTTTCCGTAGAGATTGCCCAGGCCTAAAGCTCCTCCGCGTGGAACTGCATGCGCGGGTGTGCGAATACATCCTGAGACTGGATGAGCTGAAGCTCAGCAGTCTCGGCCTCATAGGTGTTTTCCAGCAGGTCGTAGACAGAGGAGGCGGTGCGGCGCAAGGACTCCTTAACGTCGCTGGTCTCGGTGTAGTGGCCGGTAAACAAGGCGGCGGTGACATCGCCGGAGCCGTTACGCTTAAACGGCAATAGTGGCGTGGACACTAGGAAGGCGCGGTCGCCGTCAACGGCGAGCATCTCAATCTGGCCCTCTGGAGTTTCGGGACGCTTGACGGAGGTAACCAGAACGGTCTTTGGACCGATTTCCTGCGCCTTCTTCACCGCGGCGAGGGTCTGATCGAGGGTACCGACCTCGGAATCGGTGAGGTAGCCCAGCTCAAATTGGTTGGGGGTGATGATATCGGCAACGGGCACAACGCGGTCACGCAGCAGCGGCGGGATCTCATCGGAGACAAAGCAACCGGACTTAGCATTGCCCATTACAGGATCGCAGGCGTAAAGCGCCTTGGGGTTAGCGGCCTTAATGCGGCGGACGGTTTCCACGATGGCGTCGGCAATGTCGGCGCCGCCCTGGTAGCCAGACAGAATGGCGTCAATCTGTGGGAAGGCACCGCGCTTTTCAATGCCATCGATAATGGAGGTGACATCGCTGGCCGGAATCATCGGCCCGCCCCAGTCACCGTAGCCAGTGTGGTTGGAGAAATTCACCGTGTGGACCGGCCATACTTCATGGCCGGCGCGCTGCAGAGGAAAGACGGCCGCAGAGTTGCCAACGTGGCCGTAGGTGACGTGGGACTGGATGGAAAGGATAGTCATAGGTTTCCATTGTGCTATGCGGCGCACGCGCTCACAAAAGAAAGCGAAAAATTATTCTTCCGGGCGATCTTGTGGTTCTCCCACCGCAGGTATTCCCCCACCGGGAACCTGCTTGTCCAGGTTGGCGCGTTCGGCGGCATCGGGAAAAGCCTTCGGCCCGGAAGGCTTGGGCTGATAAGCCACGCCACGATCGGCCACATCGTCGTACCAATCCGCAAGCAGCTCGTTTTGGCGGCCGAACATTTCCTTTTCCTCGGCCGGAGTGGAGTGGTCATAGCCCAGCAGGTGCAGGCAGCCGTGGACCGTAAGCAGGGCAAGCTCGTGACCTAGGGAGTGCCCAGCGGCATCGGCCTGGCGCAATGCGAATTCGGGGCACAACACAATATCGCCCAACATGGCCGGGCCTGGATCGGCGGCATCCGGGCGGCCGCCACCAGCAATCGCACCGGGGGTGAGCTCATCCATGGGGAAGCTCATGACATCGGTAGGGCCTTCCAGGTCCATCCAGCGCACGTGGAGATCCTCGATGGTCTTCAAATCCACGCAGGTAATTGTGCACTCGGCATCGGGGTTGATGTCCATGGCGCCGAAGGCATAAGAAGCGACGTCAATCAGCATCTCCTCGTTGACGCCCTCGAAGCCGGATTCATTGAGAAACTCGATACTCATTCCATTCCCTCGTATTCTGCGGCTTTCTTATTATCAAAGGTCTCATAGGCATTGACGATGCGCCCGACCAGCTGGTGGCGCACCACGTCTTTCGCTCCCAAGTCCGCAAAGTGAATATCCTCCACGTTGCGCAGGATGCGGCGCACGATGCGCAGGCCGGAGACCTGGCCATGCGGGAGATCCACCTGGGAGACGTCGCCGGTGACCACGATCTTGGAGCCAAAGCCCAGGCGGGTGAGGAACATCTTCATCTGCGCGGGCGTGGTGTTTTGGGCCTCATCAAGGATGACAAACGCATCGTTCAATGTGCGGCCGCGCATATAGGCCAACGGAGCGACCTCGATGATGCCGGCCTCCATGAGCTTAGGGATCATCTCTGGATCGAGCATGTCCCGCAGGGCGTCGTATAGCGGGCGCAGGTACGGATCAATCTTGTCATTGAGCGTGCCCGGCAAAAAGCCCAGCTTCTCCCCTGCCTCTACAGCCGGGCGGGTGAGAATAATGCGCGAGACCTGCTTGGTTTGCAGAGCCTGCACCGCCTTGGCTACCGCGAGGTAGGTCTTGCCGGAACCGGCCGGGCCGATACCAAAGACCACCGTATTATCGTCGATGGCCTGCACGTATTCGGACTGGCCCACCGTCTTTGGGCGGACGGCCTTGCCACGGCGCTTGACGATGTCCGCCGCCAGCGCCGCCGAAACCGACTGCGGCGCCTCTACCGCCACCATGTCCATCGTGTGCTTGACCGTATCGGTGGATACGGCGTGGCCACGGCGGGCGATGGCTTCGAGCTCGTCAAGGATCTTCGCGGCGCGGGCCACCTCATAATCGGGACCGGTGATAGTAACGACATTGCCGCGGGCAAAAAGGTCCGCATCCAGGCGGTTATTGAGCACGCGCAAGTTATCGTCCGCGCTACCCAGCACGATGCTGACGTAGGCGGAATCTAGCTCACATTTCTTCGTGATGATAGGCACGTGCTTTAGGCTACCAGCGCCGGCTACCACCGCTGGGTGCGCATGCCGATTGCCGCCAGCGCCACCATTGCCGCGCTGGCTGTGCGCAGCACCTCCGGGCCGAGCTTGATAGGCGTGGCGCCGGCCTCCTTGAGGCGATCGAGCTCGGCGTCACCGATGCCGCCCTCGGGGCCGACGAGCAGAACGACATCGTCTGCGAGCGTGACATCCTTGATGGAGGCGGTGGCTTCTTCATGCAGGACAAGCACGGTGGGTGCAGCCGCCGCATCACCGGCGGCACGGTCGCGGCTGAGTTCTTGGACGAGCTGCGGGGTGGTCAGCGGGCCGCGCACCTGGGGGATGCGGGCGCGGCGGGATTGCTTGGCCGCAGAATCTGCGGCCGCCTGCCACTTGGCCACCGCTTTTGGTGCCTTCTTGCCGTCCCATTTGGCCACGCAGCGGTCTGCCTGCCAGGCGATAATCTCATCGGCGCCGGCTTGGGTGGCCAGATCCACGGCGAGCTCGGCACGCTCGGACTTCGGGATGGCCTGCACCACGGTCACCCGCGGGGTGGGCTCAGGCGTGGTGACGATGGACTCAACCATGCCCTCTAGGGAGTCCTTGCCCGTGGCGGCGGTGATGGTGAGGGTGAGGCGGATACCGGTGCCGTCGATAAGCTCGAGGCGCTCGCCCTCCCCCATGCGCTTGACCGTCACGGCGTGGCGGGCCTCCGGGCCAGAGAGGCTGAAGGCCTCGCCGGTGCGCGCGGCGGAAAGGTCCGGGTGGATGAAGACGGGGAGCGACATTAGCGGCGGAACTTATCGCGGATGCGGCTGAAGAAGGATTCCTCTTGACCGTCGCCGGTGGTGCGCACGCGCGCGCCCTCGTCGCGGGAGTTGCGAATCTTCTCCAGGGACTCGCGGGTCTTGCGGTCCAGGTCCTTTGGCACGACGACGTCCACGTGGGCAAAGAGGTTGCCAAAGCCATCGGTGCGCAGGCGCGGCATGCCGGCACCGTCGACCTTGATGGACTCACCCGGCTGGGTGCCCGGTTCGATATCGATCGTGAGCTCTTCGCCATTGAGCTGGTCGATGGTGAAGTTGGTGCCCAAGGCGGCGTCAATCATCGGCACGCGCACGGTGAGGTTCAAATCATCGGCGTTGCGCTGGAAGACGGGGTGCTCCTCCGTGTGGACCTCAACATAGAGGTCACCGGCTGGGCCGCCGCCGTGGCCGACCTCGCCCTGGGACGCCATGCGGATGCGCATGCCGTCGTTGATGCCGGCCGGGATATTAACGGTAATATCGCGACGCTTCTTCACGCGGCCGTCGCCGGCGCAGTGGTTGCATGGATCGGTGATGACCTCGCCAAAGCCCTGGCACTTCGGGCACGGGCGGGTGGTCATCACGTTGCCCAAGAAGCTGCGCTGCATCTCCTGGATTTCGCCCATGCCATTGCAATTATCGCAGGTAACCGGCTTGGACTTGGACTCAGAGCCGGTGCCGCCGCAGGTATCACACAGCACGGCGGTATCCACGGTGACCTTCTTCTTCAAGCCGGTATAGGCCTCTTCCAAGGTAATGCGAGTGCGCAGCAGGGCATCATTGCCCGGTTGGACGCGGGACTTCGGGCCGCGGGAGCCGCCAGCACCGCCGCCAAAGAACTCGGCGAAGATATCGCCCAGGCCGCCGCCACCGAAGCCGCCAAATCCACCCGCACCGGCGCCACCGCCGCCTTGTTCCATGGGGTCGCCGCCCATGTCCACGATCTGGCGCTTTTGCGGATCCAGTAGGACCTCCTGAGCCAGCGCGGCATCGCGGAACTTCTCAGCCGCGGTTTCATCATCCGGGTTTAGATCCGGGTGATACTTGCGGGCCATTTTGCGGTAGGCCTTCTTAATCTCCTGGTCAGTTGCGTTTTTATCAACACCGAGGATGCCGTAATAGTCACGAGCCACTGTAAGAGATATTCCTTCTAATTCGTCTTGTTGGGGTTAACTTGAAAAAATAATGCGCGGCCAGCTAGTTTACTCGCACTGCTCGCCGGCCAAAATTTCGCTCACATACCGTGCAACGGCAGAGACCTTAGAGATTGTTCCCGAGTAATCCATAAAGGTAGGCCCCACCACGCCAAGGCCGCCGAGCGTGGCCACCTCATCGCCGGTGCCGAGACCATAGCCCGTGGCCACAACGGAGGCTTGGCGCAACTGGTCTTCTTCGTTTTCCTCGCCGATGACCACGGAGACGTTGCCTAGATCCGGCACACGGGCAAGCAGCTTGAGGACGACGACCTGTTCTTCCAACGCCTCAATAATCTTGGGTAAACCTTCTGGGAACTCGCGGGCCACGCGCGTCAGGTTGGAGGCACCGGCCATAATCAGCCGGTCGGAGGGCTGCTCCACTAGGGTCTCGATGAGCGTGGTGGCCACCTTGAGCACATGGTGGCGGATATCCAAGGGAGCCTCGTCGACGAGGTGGGCAAGTTCCACGGAGGCGTCGCTAAGCGTCTTGCCTACCAGCGCACTATTGACGATGTCACGCAGGCGGAAGGTCTGATCCTGGTCAATGATTTCATCGAGCTCCACGTTGCGCTGGTCCACGCGGCCGTTATCGGTAATAAGCACCAGCAGCAGGCGCACTGGGGACAGCGCCACAACCTCGCAGTGCTTTACGCGCGAGACCTTAAGGTTGGGCAGCTGGACGACGGCCGCCTGCTTTGTCACCTGCGCCAATAGCTGCACCGAGCGACGCAGCACGTCTTCCAAGTCCACGCCGCCTTCCAAAAAACTGAGCATCGCGCGGCGCTCCGGGGTCGAAAGCGGCTTGACCTCATGGAGGGAGTCGACAAAATGGCGGTAGCCCTGCTGGGTGGGCACGCGGCCGGAGCTGGCGTGCTGTTGGGCGATAAGGCCCTGGGATTCCAGCACGGCCATATCATTGCGGATCGTGGCCGAAGAAACACCTAACTGGTAGCGCTCCAGCAGCGTTTTAGAACCGACCGGTTCTTGGGAGGCAATATAGTCCGCCACGATGGCGCGCAGGACTTCCTTGCGGCGGGCATCGGTTGAGGTAGACACTATGTCGCTCCTATTCGCTTGGCTCTTTCACGTGCTTTCGAGTGTAGACGGGACGAAGATTAGGTTTCTTCAGCGACGAGGAGATCGGTGATGATGCCATCGGCCAGCAAGCGGCCGGGCTTAGTGATGCGTACGCGTTCGCCGGCGCGCTCGAGCAGGCCGCGGCCTATGAAGCGCTCGAGGGCGGGAGTGGCATGGGTATCGATCCAAGCCTCCGGGATACCTTCGCGCAGGCGCAGGCCAAGCATAACCTTTTCCATGTGGCGGTCGGCCTCAGTGAGCGCTTCGGTTTCCTTAATGGGCAGCTCACCGCGGCCAAGGGCGTCGATATAGCGCGAGGGGTGCTTGACGTTAAAGAAACGCTCGTTGCCTAAGTGCGAGTGGGCGCCGGGGCCTGCGCCCCACCAATTGCCATCTACCCAGTAGATGCGGTTGTGCTCGCACTCGCCACCAGGCTTGGACCAATTGGAGACCTCGTACCACTCAAATCCTTCCGCTTCGAGGGTGGAAGAAATCATCTCGTAGCGCCGGGCCAGCACGTCCTCATCAGGGGCGGGCAAGATGCCTTTGTTGACCTTGCGGGCCATGCGGGTGCCGTCTTCAACGATGAGCGAGTAAGCGCTGACGTGGTCCACGCCGGTCTCCAGCACGCGGTCTAGCGTTTCGCGCACATTGTCATCCGTTTCGGTGGGCGTGCCATAAATCATGTCCAGGTTGACGTGCTCGAAGCCGGCGGCGCGAGCCTCGCGAGCGGCGGCGAAGGCGCGTCCAGGGGTATGGGCGCGTTCTAGGACTTGGAGAACGCCGGGGGAAGCGGACTGCATGCCGAGGCTGATGCGGGTATAGCCGGCGTCGGCAAGCTGGGCGAAATACTCCGGTGAGGTGGACTCCGGGTTGGATTCGGTGGTGACTTCCGCCCCTGGTGCCAAGCCGAAGGTGGAGCGGACGGTGTTGAGGATCCGGGTCAGCCCCTGCCCGCCCAGCAAAGAAGGCGTGCCGCCGCCAATGAAGACGGTCTCGGCCGGGCGGCCTACGCGCGCGGCCGCCAACTCCAGCTCGCGGTCCAAGGCATCCAGATAAGGCCCGGTGAGATCGCGCGGGCTGCCGAGCTCTCCTGGGGTATAAGTGTTGAAATCGCAATACCCGCAACGAGTGGCACAGAAAGGAACGTGGATATACAGCCCGAAGGGTTCAGTCATGGATAAAACCCTAATAGGGCGGGAACAAAATGGCCGAAAGGGGGGTTAAGCATGTAGTATGTTTGCATCTTCCCAAGTAGAAAGGCACCCTCAGTGGAACCTCCCAGTCGATGTCCCTACCTCCTTCTAGGCGGTGGGGAGTAAATCATGTTATCGGCTATTTTGATGATCCTGGCCGGATTTGTAGTCATCGGCCTCATCATCGTCGCGAATGCATACTTCGTGGCCCAGGAATTTTCTTTTATGTCCGTGGACCGCACACAGCTGCGGTCCCAGGCTGCTGAGGGGGATAAGACGGCGCAGCGCGCGCTGGCTATTACCCAGCAGACCTCCTTCATGCTCTCCGGCGCGCAGCTCGGCATTACTATTACCGGCCTGCTCATCGGCTATGTGGCCGAGCCGCTCGTGGGCCAAGGACTGGGCGTCCTGCTCGGCGGCGTTGGTGTGCCGAGCGCAGTGTCTATTACTGTGGGCACCATCCTGGCGCTTTTCATCTCCACGATTGCAACCATGCTCTTCGCGGAGCTTTTCCCCAAGAACTACACCATCGCCGCCCCTATGAAGACGGCGCGCTGGCTGGCCTCCTCCACGCAGCTTTACCTGCGGCTATTCGGCTGGCTCATCCACTTCTTTGAGTACTCTTCCAATGCCATCCTCAAGGTTTTTGGCATTGAACCGGTAGAAGACGTGGACTCCTCCGCCACCGCCGATGACTTGGAATCCATCGTGGATTCCTCCCATGAGGCCGGCGATCTGGATGAGAATACTTATATGGTGCTCGACCGCCTGCTGGATTTCCCTGAGCACGACGTAGAGCATGCCATGATCCCGCGCTCCCGCGTGGACGTCATTGACCCGGACACCACCCTTGGTGAGGTTCGCGAGATGATGTCGTCCGATCACACCCGCTACCCCGTCATCGATGATGAACATAACCCGGTGGGCGTCGTGCATCTTATCGACGTGCTGGGAAGCGACCTTCCCGCCGCCACCAAGGCCACCAGCATCATGCAGGACCCCGTCGTGGTACCCGAGCTGATGCCGCTACCAGATGTCGTGGAAGAACTGCGCGATAGCGAGCAAAAGATGGCCTGCGTCATCGATGAATACGGCGGCTTCGTAGGCATCGTGACCATGGAGGACTTGGCCGAGGAAATCTTGGGCGATGTCACCGATGAGCACGATATCGAAGAAACCGAGGAAATCACCGAGCAGGACGATTCCCACTGGGTGGTAGATGGCGATACGCCCATTGATGAAATCGAGCGCGCCATCGGCCACGACCTGCCTGAGGGCGACTTCGAAACCGTCGCTGGCCTCGTCATCGCCCACTCCGGCGCGTTGCCAGAGGTCGGTGAGGAACACGCCATTCAGCTCGAGGCCGAGCCCGATGATTGGGTGGACCACGATGAGGCGCCCGTGCGCTCTATCCGCCTGCGCGTGCAAGAGGTGGACCGCCACGTGCCCTCCGTCCTTGCCATCGAGCTGGTGGAGGATTACCCCGACCAGTCCGATGATGACGATGAGAAGGAGGATGCATAATGACCGAATCTTGGTGGCTTAACCTCCTCGTTACCCTACTTATCATCGCCGCTTCCGGCTTCTTTGTGATTATCGAGTTCTCCTTGATGGGCGCTCGCCGTCACCGTTTGGAAGAGTATGCGGAAAATTCCCGTACTGCCCGGGCCGGCCTGCGCTCGCTCAATGAACTGACCATCATGCTTGCCGGCGCGCAGCTGGGCATTACCGCCGCGACCTTCGTGCTGGGTGCTGTGACCAAACCGTGGGTCCACCACCTGCTCATGGCCCCGCTAGAAGCTGTGGGACTACCACTGGGCATTGCCGATGTCGCTAGCTTTATCCTCGCCCTCTTCATCGTCACCTTCCTTCACCTAGTGCTGGGTGAGATGGCGCCGAAGTCTTGGGCGATCGCACACCCTGAAACCGCACTGCAGGTCATCGCAGTTCCCGCGCGCGGCTTCGTGTGGATCTTCCGCCCGCTGCTGAAATGGATCAATGTCATGGCCAATAAGCTCGTGGCCATGGCGGGCGAAGAGCCCGTCGATCGTGCCGGTGCGGCCGGCTACGATGCCGAGACCCTGCGTACCTTGGTCGAGCATTCCCGCGAAACCGGCGCATTGGATGATGACTCCGCCAACCAGATTTCCGATGTCATCGAGTTGGAAAACTCCACTGTTGGCGCCATGGCCCGCGCCCACGGCTCCGAGGTAGTGCCCCTGCCTTCCGACGCCACCGTGGACGATCTCCAGGACCTCGTCGTGCGCAAGAACATCATGCGCGTACTGGTCTTTCCTAAGGACTCCCGCGTTCCCCGCGTAGTCCACGTGCGCGATACCTTGCTGGCAGCTCCGGAGACCCCGGTCCTCGAGTTCTCCCGCCCCGCCCTGTCCGTGTCTTCTTCTACTACCGTGCAAAAGACCTTGGACCATATGCGGGCCCGCAACGAGCAGCTCGTCATGGTGGGTAAGGCCGATAAGGACAATGCCGTGTGGATCCTTACCTGGGATGACATCATGGGCCAGCTGTGGCCGCAGATTACCGAGCAGCTAGACAAGGTCACCCCTCCCCCGGCCGTCTAAGTCCCGCTCGTCCCCGCCCGCGCCCGCCCCTTTTTGCCGGCGCGGCCTTTCCTATTTCCCGCCCTCGCGCAAGTGCAGCCTCTCCACCTTGTGGACAAGTTCGCCCCTGCTTACCCCAGCAGCCACTTTGAGCACTTGACCATCTCAGCCTCCTCGTTATCCACAAGCCCGGCCGTTACTTCCTCGCGCCGGCCAGAAGCGTGTCCTTTGCTTAAAGGCATGACAACACCACTGACCAATATCGATTCCATCCGCGCTAACCACCCCACCTTTTGGACCGACCTGAAAAACGGCACCTACCTTAAGCTCGCACCGCGCATCGCTGTCCGGCGCGATCACTATCATTGCCTCGATTTCCCGTCCCAACTGCGCCTGCGCGCCATTGCCGCCGCTCGCAGTGCCTATACCGCAGTACTCATCTCCAAATCCGCCGCCCGAGTACATGGCCTGTGGGTCATCGCCACGGCCGAGGAACAGATTGAGATGGCACTTCCCACCAATACGCTCCCCCACAAAGACCGCCGCCACCCCGAGCGCATCTACCGCAAGGCTTCCCTGCCTGAACCTGTCCTCGTGGACGGCGCCCGCTGTGTTTCCAAAGCCCGCGCGGTTATCGATATCGCCCGCTACCACGGCTTTCGCGATGGCCTCATCGCCGCCGACTCGGCACTACGCGCCGGAGTAAGCCGGGAAGAACTCACTCAAGAATTCGCCCGCATGGGAAGAGTACGCAATAGCCGCATCGTCCGCGCTGTGATCCACCATGCCTCTGAGCTTTCCCGTTCTCCATATGAGTCCTTTGCCCGCGCCCTTATCATTGAGGCTGATTTCCCGTGGCCTATTTTCTTCAAAGCACAGTTCAAAGCTCTTCCCGACATCACGACCGCTCTGTGTATCAACAACGCCTATCTCGTTGACATCGTCTCTGCGAAGGCGCTGCCCCACCTACGCGAGCGTCACCAGCTCCTACGAAAGGCGGGATTCACCGTCCTTTGTTATTCCCCGAGACAGCTCGTCGACCACCCCGACCGTTTTCTGTCCGACCTTACCGCCACCGTCTCCGCTGGGCAGAAGGCCGCCCGTTCCGCTTAAGTCCGCGGTTTCTACCTGCCGCCACATCTGACTTCCTCTCCCCTATCTTTCCCTCCCCTGCCATTCGCGCTCACCGGCAGCACTTTCGCGACGAAATCTGCCGCGCCGGTGAGCGCGAAGGGAGGGTGTGAGAATATTTCTCGGGATGCGACGCAACAGTGACTACAAATCGAAAGAGCCTCCCCGAGAACATGCTCGTGGAGGCTTTACCGATTCCAGCTAAAGACCTAAGAGAATGGTCTTACTGGTTGATGCGCCATGGGACGCTGTTCTTCGGCAGCATGCCATGGGTGTAGAGGTAGTCAACGGCAGACAGAATGCCCAGTACCGTGCCGCCACCTACCAGGGCTGCAAGGAAGGAGAAGCCGGCCACGGAAGATAGGTCCGCGTCCTTGCCATCCTTGCCGTTGATACCGTCGCGACCATCGCGTCCGTCACGGCCGTCGCGACCGTCGCGGCCGTCCTTGCCGTCCTGGCCATCTTCACCGTCGCGGCCGTCCTTGCCATCGCGACCGTCGCGGCCGTTCTCGCCGTCCTGGCCATCGCGACCGTCGCGGCCGTTCTCGCCGTCCTTACCATCGCGACCGTCGCGACCGTCGCGGCCGTCGCGGCCGTCCTGGCCATCTACGCCATCCTGGCCATCCTTGCCGGGAACAACGACAGCCTCGCTGGTAGAAGGCTCGGTGGACTCCTCAGGAGTGGTTTCCTCGGAGGAAGGTTCCTCGGAAGGATCGACCTCAGCAGGCTGATCCTTGGTCTTCTTGCCGTTGAGCATATCGGAGCACAGCTGGCCGGCCGGAGCGTTGACGGCTGCCAGGTCGGAGGCCGCCGTAGAGATATTGTTCAGGGAGTCTTCGATGCTCTTCTGCTGATCCTTGCTCAGCTTCAGGTCGCCAGCGACGTTCGCACCTGGAACCAAGCCAGCGATGGTAACGGCTGCATTAAAGAGCTTCAAGATAACCTTGGTTCCCTTGCCAAAGGTACCGTCTGCGAACTTGAGCAGGCCGGATACGGTCTTCTTTGCGGCATCCGGGTTATTCATATCAACATCGGCATCGGCATTATCGATACGTCCGATGGCCATGCCCTGGGCACGGGAAAGGTCCCAGGTAACGGTCTTGTCCTTCTCGCCTTCCTTGACCAGCTTGGCAATGCCATCCCAGGTCTTACCGGAAATCTTATCGATGAAATCGGCCGGAACCAGGTCACCGACTACCGGAATGATTTCCCAGACGGTCTTGATAATCTTCTCGCCGCCATCGTAGAACGCCTTAGCTAGGGCAAGCTTGAGGTCGAGCAGGTTGCCTTCCTTTTCAGGGGCATCAGTCACCTCACAGACCAGCTGGTCCTTCTTTTCGTCTTTAACCACCTTGACGTTCACGTCGTCATTGGAGGCCTCGGTCTGTGCGAGCTCATCAAGAGAGGTCGGCTTTGCAGGCTTCTCGGGGGCCGGAGTCTCGGTGGCTTCCTCAGCACCATCTACAGCATATGGGGTGATGGAATCGGCGGCATCGTCTTCCGCGTCGAGTTCTTTCATCGCCTTATCACCGGCGTTGTTTTCCTCGAGCAGGTTGCCTTCTTCATCGAATTCGATGCCATTGAGGCTTACGGTATCGTCGGTGGTCTTTTCTTCGACGAAGGTAGTGTCCTCGGCAGCGACGGCGGTAGGAACAACGGTAATGGAAGAGAAGGTGGCTACGGCCACTGCGCTGGCAATGAGGCGAGAAGTTCGGCGTGCGCCCATGGTTTGACTCCCTGTAGATATGGTTGAAGAATTTAATTGCGCGCGCCGCGTGTAGATGATGCTAGGGCACGGCGTTCGCGTGGACGGAAAATACCCTACAGCGCACTAAGAGTATTTTCTACTTAAATTTTAAGGGTGACCTGGCAACAACATCGCTGGCTACAGGATCTAATCAGCTGAACAGGCATAACGTGGACCATCTGAAACGGCTGTTAACCTAAAATTCTCCTAAATTTCTACCCGAATTGGGGCAGATCCCTCCGGAAATCCACGCATAAATCCACTGGAAACTTCAACGGCCACCGAGAGAGGGAATCTCGGTGGCCGTGAACATCCCCTTGTCTAAAACAAGGAAGCCTCAATAATTTATGCAGTAGTAGCCCGGCGAGCCGCTTCACGCTTAGCGCGAACCTTTTCCACCACCGCCGCTACGCGGGCACGCTCCTCCAAGAACTGCGGCGGGTTATGCCCTCGCATCGTGCGCACATAGGCGGGGTGGGTATCAAGCACCGTGTGCTTCCACGCTTGGACTGCAATGAGAGCAGACTCGCCGGTGCGCTTGTACAGGTGCGGCAGGGAGACCATGTCGAGGTTGCGGGCCACGGCGTCGGTTTGCGCAAGCACGTACTCGACTACCTCGCGCAGGTAATCCGCCACGGCCTGGGTACGGTAACGCAGGGACTGGGCCAGCTCGTGCACCACGATGGGCTTGGAGATGGGGAATCGTTCATCCAGCAGGCGCGGGGTGAGTTGTTCCGGCTCTTCCACGTCGTTCACACCGGAAGAAGCGGCGGAAATCGTGCCGGAGCGCACGCCGGAAACCAAAGCTTGGCGCAGGCCCATCAGCTCGCCCACGCAGCGGCCGGAGTCAACGCGAGCATCTTCGACGATATCGCCTAGCTCGGCCAGGCAATCCATGCACAGCTCTTCGTCCCAATCCTCGATGGCTTCAATGAGGTGCTCGAGATATTCTGCGACTTCGTCGCCGATATTATAAATCTCTTGCGTAAGCTCGCGGTGGCGCAGCTCGGCGGCGATTTTGTGCATTGGCTTCGAGCCACTCCTTCCACGGTCCCATTTCTAACCTCTAGTAGAGGTTGAGGTTTGCTGTAACGCTTCACGACTCTATGCGAGATCCGCCGCCACGGGCGCGCGACACTCCGAAGCCATTCACAGGTTTATGGCAGGTTCGACCGCCCAGAGCAGAGGGCGGCGGGTTGAGCTGCACAAGGGGCGTCGCCAAGCAGGGCAAAAAGAAACACCCGAGGACATGTCCTCGGGTGTACCCATCGCGCAGACTAGCGCTTGTACAAATGCTCAATGGCCGCAGCATAACGCTGCGCTACCACGTTGCGCTTGACCTTCATGGTGGGGGTCAGCTCATTTTCTTCCTCAGTAAGGTCAGACTCAAGGATGTAGAACTTCTTGATGCCCTCCGCGTGGGAGACGGTGGCATTGACCTGGTTGATGGCATCCTGCAGCTCCGCGCGCAGGGTGGGATCGGTGGCCAGCTCTCGCATAGAGCGATTTTCCGGAATATTGTGGTCCAGCTTCCAACGCTTCAAAATATCCGGATCCAGCGTCAGCAGCACTCCCACGAAGGGCTTACCATCGCCTACCACCATGGCCTGGGAGATAAGCGGGTGGCCGCGCAGGATATCCTCCATCGGGCCGGGCGAAACATTCTTGCCGCCGGCCGTAACAATCAGATCCTTCTTGCGGCCGGTGATAACGAGCTTGCCGTCCTCATCAATCTCACCCAAGTCACCGGTGTTGTACCAACCATCCTCGAGGGCTTCGGCCGTTGCCTCCGGGTTATTCCAGTAACCGTGGAAGACGATATCGCCCTTGATGCAGATTTCGCCTTCATCGTTAATGCGGAAGGTCACGCCGCCCATGGGCGGGCCGACGGTGCCGATGGACTGGTCCACAAAGTCCACCGCGGCCGCGGCGGCAACCTCGGTGAGGCCGTAGCCCTCATAGACCGGGATACCGATGCCGCGGTACCAGTGCAGCAGGTCATGGCCCATGGCGGAGCCGCCGGTAATGCAGTAGTTGACGTTGCCACCCACGCCCTTGCGGATGGTGGAATACACCAGCTTGTCAAAGAGCTTGTGCTTGGCCTTCAGCAGGCGATCCGGGCCCTCCGGCTTGTCCAAAGCCTTGGAGTATTCGATGGCAACCTTCTCGGACCGCTCAAAGAGAAGGGTCTTAATGCCAGAATCGGCCGCCTTAGCAGCAGCGGAATTGCGCACCTTTTCAAAGACGCGTGGCACACCCAAAATGACGTTCGGGCGGGAGCGGGCGAACTCGATGGAAATGGTGGAAAAGTCCGACCAGTGGTTCTGGGAGGCACCGCGCATGGCCACCGCAATGGATACCGCGCGGGCAAAGACGTGCGCCAGCGGCAGGAAGGTCAAGGTATGGCTGCCCGGGACGGCAAAGATACCAATGGGATTGGTGCACAGGCCGCGGGTCTGGGCTAGCCAATTGCGGTGGGTGAGGATGCAGCCCTTGGGGCGGCCGGTGGTACCCGAGGTATAAACCAGGGAAGCCAGGTCGTCGGTGGAAGTGGCCTTGATGCGGGCGTAGACCTCCTCCGCGGCCACGCCGCGGCCCTCGAACTTGAGGGTGTCAATGGCAGAGGAGTTGATTTCCAATACGCGGCGCAGCTGCGAAGGAGAGCCCTTGAGGTTGGGCTCGCCATCTTCTTGCAAAACCAGGTTTTCTACCAGTTCGGAGTGCTCGCGGGTTTCTGTAATGGCCAGCACTGCGCCGGAGTCCTCAATAATCCAACGCACCTGGGAGGCGGAGGAAGATGGGTAGACCGGCACGGAGGCGGCTCCCGCGGCCCAGATGGCAAAATCCAAAAGGGACCACTCATAGCGGGTAGCAGAGATGAGAGCGACGCGGTCCCCCTGCTGCACGCCAAGGGCGATAAGCCCTTGGGCTACTTCAAAGACCTCATCGATGAATTCTTTGCCCGTTACATTGACCCACTCGTAATTTGCTGGGCGGGTAAACATGACGCCGTGCGGACGCTTCTTCGCGGTGTCCATCAGGGCGGTCAGGCAGGTTTCGCCCGGCTCGATAGTAAATTGCGCCGGGGTATGCACTTCTTGCAGGGTCACGCGGTGTCCTTTCGAACAGCTATTTATTAATCTCCGCCTACTGTACCAATCTGTTTCCCAGCAGGCGCGTTGTCCCCGTGGCACAATGTGGCCTGTGACTACCCGCGACTTGCTTGAAGAACTCGCTCAGCGCCACGGCGTGGCCACCAGCTATGCCTCCCAGTCTGGTTTCCCCGTCCACGTTGCTGAAGACACTATTACCTATACCCTGCGCGCCTTGGGCGTGGCCATCGAAGATAACCCAGACGATGCAGCCCTGACGCAGCTGCTTTACGACGACTACCTCACCCGCTCCTCCCAGCCCCTTCCCCACTGCGTCGTCGCACCCCAGGGTCAGGAGCGCGGGTTCGTTGTGCATGTACATGCCGGCGACACCGCCAACGTACACATCGAATTGGAAGAAGGCGGCACCCGCGAGGTCTACCAAGATCGCAACGACGCCCCAGACGCAGACGTCGATGGCACGCTATGGGGCGAGGCCAGCTTCCATATCCCTGGCGATCTGCCGCTGGGCTACCACGAGCTGGTGCTGGAGTCAGAGGGCATCGGCAAGCATGCCTGCTCGCTGATTATCACCCCGGCGCGCCTCACCACGGCCGATGAGTTTGTCGAGCACCCGATTAGCGGCGTGATGGCGCAGCTTTATTCGGTGCGCTCGGAGTCTTCTTGGGGAATAGGTGATTTCCAGGATTTGGGGCAGCTGGCTGAAACACTCGCCCCGCATGCGGATTTTTTGCTGGTCAACCCGCTGCATGCAGCCGAGCCGCTACCGCCGATTGAGGATTCTCCCTATCTTCCCACCACGCGGCGTTTTATCAACCCGCTCTACCTGCACATCGAATCCATCCCGGAGCTCAAGCTGTTGCCGGAGGACTTACAAGATGATGTGCGCGAACTGGCCGAAGAGTTTCGCCAGCGCAACCGCAGCGCAGATGAAATTGAGCGCGACACCATTTTTGAAGCCAAGCTGCAGGTGCTGCGCGAGCTTTTTAATTACCAGCCCACTCCGGAGCGCGAAGAGGCTTTCGTAAGCTATGCCCGCGAAGAGGGCCGCGGGCTGCGCGATTTCGCTGCCTGGTGCGCGCAGCGCGATGCCGCGGCGCAATCGGGCCAGCGCCATGCCGAGGGCTTGGATATGGACAAGCTCACGCGTTTTTATTCCTGGTTGCAGTTCCTCTGCGATGAGCAGCTAGCCGCCGCGCAGCAGCGTGCGCTCGATGCCGGCATGCGCCTGGGCCTGGTCACTGACCTGGCGGTGGGCGTGCACCCAGGTGGCGCCGATGCGGTAAATCTCACCGAATACTTGGCACCGCAGTGCTCGGTGGGTGCCCCGCCGGATGACTATAACCAGCAAGGCCAGGATTGGTCGCAGCCGCCGTGGCACCCGCAGCGCTTGGCCACCGCCGGCTACGCCCCGTGGAGGGAGATGCTCTCCACCGTGCTGCGCCATGCCGGCGGTGTGCGCGTGGACCACATCTTAGGGCTTTTCCGCCTGTACTGGATCCCGCGCATGGCCAGCCCGCTGACGGGCACATATGTCTCTTATGATTTTGAGGCCATGGTGGGCATCTTGGCTCTGGAGGCGCAACGCGCTGGTGCCGTGGTCATTGGTGAAGACCTCGGCACCGTAGAGCCGTGGGTACAAGATGTGCTCGCTCAGAAGGCGGTGCTGGGTACGTCCATCGTGTGGTTTGAACGCGACGATGATGACTACTCCCCGCTGCCGCAGGAGAAATACCGCCAGCTGGCGCTGTCCTCAGTCAATACGCATGATCTGCCGCCCACCTTGGCCTACCTGCGCGGCGATCATATTTCGCTACGCGCGCACCTAGGCGTGCTTACCCGCTCGGTGGAAGAAGAGCAGCGCGATGACATCGAGTGGCAGGCCCGCGTACTCGCAACCGTGGCGGACCGTGGCCTCTTGCCACAGCGCGATTACCTCGTAGATCCGGCAGAGCGCGCTTCTCGCGGCGCGGAGGAGGATATAAGCGAAGCGCTGCATCGCTATATCGTAGGTACACCTTCGGCTCTTGCGTGCACCAGCTTGGTGGACATGGTGGGTGATGTGCGCGCACAAAATCAGCCGGGTACCACGCACGATCTTTATCCCAATTGGTGCGTGCCGCTATGTGATACCAACGGCGCTCCCCTGCTCATTGAGGATCTTCCTAGTCTGGAATTCTTCCAGCACTTAGAGGCCACCAGCCGGAAAGCATAAAGCGGAAGGCCTAACGCCGGGCCTAGGCGCTGGTGCGGGGTGGAGCAGGTTTAGGTCCACAGGCCGATCAGTGCGACGACTATCACCAGCGCGATCATCGTCCACAACGTGAGCGTGACACGGGATTTGGGCAGAGCGCGCTTGCGTTTAACGGGCTGTGCACCAGGCGTGGCCGCCGAGGTAGAAGACTGGCCGGCGCGCTTGGCTTCGGGGTCCCAAAGGCCCTCGCGGGGGTTAGCGCGCAGCTCGGCGCGCTCTTGCCGTGCCCGCTCGTTATTTTCCTCAGCCATGGTGGTCTATTTTAGTGCTGTGGCTGCGTTGCTGGGAAATCATGCGTTTGCCTCGGTTGGCTATGTAGTCGACCACCCACATCAGGCACCACGCTACGACCACCATGAGCGGCACGGCGATGGCCACCACGATGACCATTTGAATCCACACGGGCGCCTGCACCAACAATTGCGATAGCGTGCTGCCCAAGCTCGTCAACCACTCCATGGCTACTTATCCTACTTGCTCGCGGTAGTCTGGCTGACATGTCGAGCGCCCAGATTCCTGTTACCGTCGCCACCGCTTCCGGCCGGATCACCGGCGTACGCCGAGATGGCCTGCACTATTTCCATTCGGTGCGCTATTGCAACATCCCCAGCCCCTACTCTCCTGCCGAGCCATATGATCGCAGCGTCGATCAGGATGCCCGCGAGCCGCACCCAGAAGATATTGCTTTGTCCATTACCACTCCTGCCGATGCCAGCGACTGCCCTGTGGTGGTCTATGTTCACGGCGGGCGCTACGAGCACGGATCGCACGAGGATCCGCGGCTTTCGGGGACAAAGAATGCCCGTCACGGTGTAATCCAGGTCAACGTGGGTTATCGGGTCGGTTTGGCTGGTTTCGCACGCTTTGACGGCGATGAGGCGGACCGCTACCGCGGCATCGATGATTGCCTCCTAGCTTTGGAATGGCTGCAGCACAATATCGAGGCCTTTGGTGGCGATAAAACCAATATCACTTTGGTAGGCCAATCCGCTGGGGCGGCAATAAGCTTGTGGCTCGCACGCCGCGATCACTTCCGGGGCGGTTTCCGCCGCGTGCTGGCGCTCTCGCCAGCATTCCCACGCGACCGCTTCGAGCACCGCGTCACCGACCTACGCAAGGCTCTAGGTGTGCCGGTCACGCGCCAAGCTTTAGAAAAAATGGACCCAGAATCGCTGGCCAAAGGGTATGCCAAATTCCGCAAGAAATATCGCTTCGATGTCGCCTTGGGCCCCGCGCCACTGCGGGCCGAAGAACTGGCGGATATCCCTATCGTCGTGACATCTACCCGCGATGAGTTCTATGACATGCCCACAGCCCAGCGCATTGACAAGATGGCCTTGGCGGGCTTTATTACCAGCTATCTTTCGCCCAAGTTTGGGATTTCGCAGGGGCGCTTCAAGCAGTGGCGGCAACTGGCGCATTATGTGGATCCGCAGCGGCCGATGGGCCGGCTCATCGGTGATGCCGCAGTGCGACGTTGGACCGCCCAGGTAGCCGAGTATGCTCCAGGACCTACGTGGATGATGGAATTTACCCGCACTAATGCCCCCGCAGTGCACTGCGCCGAGCTCGGCCCACTTTTTGGCGGCAATGGTAGCGAAGGGGAAAACAACGCCCCCGCCGAAGAGCTCAATGAGTGGCTACGCCATTTTGCCACCACGGGTGAGCCCGGATTCCCCAGCTATGGCGATGACCACCAGGTGCTGGAATTTGACCTCGATACGGGCGAGCGTCGCCTAGCCTATGCCACCTTGGACTATGTGGCCGCGGCCTTTTATAACGACGAGGAGCTGTAATTACAGCGCAGCACGCAGCTTTTCGTCCGCTAGCTCATCAATCATCCACGGGCTAAAGACGCCAGGCATGGCATCGGCGGCAGCAAAAAGCCGGGCCGGCTCGACCCACTGGTAGGAATCTACTTCCTCGGGATTGGGCTCCCACTGCGCATCAGGGGCAAGCTCGACGGTATATACCGGGCAGATTTCGTTTTCTACCGTGCCTGAAGAATCCACCGCGCGATAAGAAAAATCCGGCAGGATAAGCCGCGGGGCGGATAGATCTGAAGGCGCGATGCCTAGCTCAAAGGAGGCGCGGCGCAGTACTGCAGCCGTATTCTCCTCGCCGGGAGCGGGGTGGCCGCAAAAAGCATTGGTCCACACGCCAGGCCAGGTGAGTTTGCTCAGCGCGCGGCGCGTGACTAGCACTTTGCCGCCGCAGGTTAGCCAGGCGGAGAAGGCAAAGTGCAGCGGGGTATCGGAGGTATGAACTTCGGCCTTGGGAGCGGTGCCGATGGGTTCGCCCGCGGCAGAGGCCAAGACTACAAGTTCCGTCATAGATTAAGGTCTCCTACCCAGGTCACGTTGCCTACGTGGAGGCGCGCATTCCACAGGTTGCCAGGAGTGACGTCGTAGCGGTATTGCAGATTCACCGAGGCACCCGCTCCCAACGGGTGGTCGAGTCCTGGTGGCTCCACATCCGGGGCAGACTGCTCGTCATAGGGCAAGGAATTAATCTTGGCCCAGCCACCATTGCCGTCGGCGCGTTCGAGGGTGGGATCTTCAAAGGCGTCGACCGGCAAGGGAACGTCGTTTTCATTCTTCAGCAGGATGGTCACTACGGAGCCGCCGGAATTGTTATCGGAATACACTCCCTGCAGTTCCCAGCTCACGCCCAAGCCCTTATCCTTTACCGGCTCGGCAAGGTTAGAAGTGACCTCTTTGTCATCGGTGTCCTTGGCCTCGTACGGGGCTTCTTCGGAGCTGGAGACGGTGATATTGTCCCCGAGCCCTGTTTCTTCCGGCTGGAGAACACTACATCCGGTCAGGGTCACGGCGAGAGCGCTGACCACGCCTGCGCCGAGTATGTGAGAAATTTTCACCGTGGATGGATCCTTTGCACGCGAAGATTGTTGTATTTCTGCACAAGTACCTTAGCCTAATCTTTCCGGAACTTAGGCATTTACTCCCGTGAACCCCGCATGTGGCATACTAGGCAGTCGCTTAAATCTCTCCTCCCTTAAAATCGCGCACTACCCGCCTTTTTGAATTGAGTGTGGTTTTATGAATTCCATCTTGCGCATTACTCGCAGTGCTTCTGCCCTGTGGCCTTATTACTTGGGCGTGCTACTAGCTGCCACGGTCACCGCAGTCCTAGCACTGATATCGCCCTTTTTGACGCGCCACGCTACCGATACGATCGTAGAGGCGCTGCAGACGGACGCCCCGGCCGGCGATGCACTGCGCACCGTGTTGTTATTGGCTGTGGCGCTTTTTCTTGCCGACGCCGCCAATGCCCTCTTCCGCAATATTGGTGGCTACATCGGCGATGTCATGGTCTCGCGCCTGCGCGAGATTTTGTCTACCCGCTACTTTGCCAAGCTGCTCGCCCTCCCGCAGGGCTATTACGATAACCAGGTCACCGGCACGATCATCGCCCGGCTGGATCGCTCGATTGCCAATATCACGCAGTTCGTGCAGTCCTTTGCCAATAACTTCTTCACGATGATCATTCAAACCCTCGCGGTATTAGCCATTACCGCGTGGTTCTACTGGCCACTGGCTATCCTGCTGGCCCTCCTCTTCCCGGTATATATGTGGCTCACCGCGCTGACCTCGAAGCGCTGGCAGAAGTTTGAGGCCATTAAAAATGAGAATATTGACCAGGCTAATGGCCGCTTTGCCGAGGTCATAGGGCAGGTCAAGGTGGCCAAGTCCTTTGTGAGCGAGACCCGCGAGCTCTTCCACTTTGCTACGTGCTACCGCACCGTGGTGGATACCACTAAGCCGCAATCGCGCTGGTGGCACATGATGGATACCTTCCGCGGTCTGGCCATGGCGTTTATCTTCCTAGGTATCTACGGCGTTATCTTCTGGCGCACGCTGGAGGGGCATTTTTCCTTGGGCGATATGGTCATGTTGCTGCAGATGGTCTCCAGTGCGAAGCAGCCGGTCTTTATGATGAGCTGGATTGTCGATACCGCCCAGCGCGCAATCGCCGGTTCGAAGGACTACTTCAAGGTAATGGAAGAAGAGCTCGAGCCCACCGCCCCGCGCGAACTGGTGGCCGCCACCACCGGTTCGCATACCCCGCAGCTGGATCTCACGCCGGTTCGCCCACTCGAGCCCACACCCGGCGCGCCGGTGTTTTCCTTTCAGCACGTTTCCTTCGCCTATGAGGAGGGCAAGCCCGTGGTGGAGGATATTTCCTTCGCGGCCGCTGAGGGCCATAAGGTAGCACTCGTGGGCGAGTCCGGCGGCGGCAAATCGACCTTGGTGAACCTGCTTTTGGGCCTTTACCACCCCTCAGCGGGGCACCTCGATGTGCTAGGCCACCGGGTAGACGATCTCACTGCCTCGCGCCTGCGCGCCTCGGTGGGCGTAGTCTTCCAGGAGTCTTATCTTTTCTCCGGCACCATTCGCGAAAATATCGCCTACGGCAAGCCGGGTGCCACGGAGGAAGAAATCGTGGACGTCGCCAAGCGCGCCAATGCCCATGAGTTTATCCGGGCCTTCCCGGATGGCTATGACACCGTTATTGGTGAGCGCGGCCTTAAGCTTTCCGGTGGACAAAAGCAGCGCGTCTCCGTTGCCCGCGCCATGCTTAAAGACGCCCCCATTTTGGTATTGGACGAGGCCACCTCGGCGCTTGATACCAAGTCCGAGCGCGCCGTGCAGGCCGGTTTGGATGAGCTGATGAAGGACCGGACCACGCTTATTATTGCCCACCGGTTGTCCACCATTGCGGACGTCGATACCATCATCACCTTGGACCGCGGCCGCATCGATGAGATGGGCTCGCCGGCCGAGCTGGCTCAATCCGGTGGCATTTATGCCGAACTGCTCAAACTCACTCAATCCACCTCGGCCGCAGACCGCCGCAGGTTGAAAAAATATGGCTTTGTCTCCGGCCACGCCTCCGAATCCGAGGAGGAAGAGGAGGCAGATGTCTAGGAGCCTGCACCGTCGCGGGAAGATAAGCCAGTTGAATAAAAGCGCATAAATGCGATGGGGTGGCCGCGGGCTTCGCGTTATGGTTGTTGCCATGGAGTTTCCTAGCCTAGAAGAATTGCAAGCCCGCGGAACCCGCAAGTGGACCGTCTTCGAAGAAGATGTGTTGCCACTGTGGATTGCGGAGTCCGACTTCCCCACCGCGCCCGCCATCAAGAAGGCGTTGGAAGAAATGGTGGATAGGGAAACCTTCGGCTATACCCCAGCACCCAAGGCCTCAGGACTGCGCGAGGCTGTGGCTAATTTCTATGACACACGCTATGGCTGGCGCCCCAACCCGGAGCATATTTTCTGGATTGGGGATGTAGTGCGGGGTCTTTTGCTAGGAGTGCAGTACTTTACCCGCGAAGGTTCCCCGGTCATCGTGCCAGTACCTTCCTACCCTCCACTGCTGGAGCTGCCGCGCACCGCTGGCCGCGAAAAGATCGAGACCAGCCTAGAGCTCGATGATATTGAGCGCGCCTTCCAGCAGGGCGCTGGCTCTATTTTGCTAGCCAACCCTTATAACCCACTCGGCCGTGTCTTGGACGAGGACTACCTCACCGGCTTGGTAGAACTGGCGGAAAGATATGATGCCCGCATCCTGGCCGATGAAATCCATGCCCCGCTGGTCTATGAGGGGCGGCATATCCCGGTGGCGTCGCTGAGCGCGGCGGCTGCCGAGCGCACCATCACGGTAACCGCTACCTCCAAGGCTTTTAATACTGCCGGGCTAAAGTGCGCGCAGATTATTTTCTCCAATACGGCCGATGTACACACGTGGAATGGTCTTACTGGGGTGGCCAAGGACGGCACGGGCACTCTAGGCGTGCTTGCTGCGGAGACTGCCTACCGCGAGTGCGGCGACTTCCTCGATGAAGAAATAGCGTACCTGCGGCAGACCCGCGATTGGTTGGTGGAGGAGCTGCCACAGCGCATCCCCGGCTTAAAGACCAGCAAACCAGAGGCCACCTACCTGCTGTGGTTGGACTTTGCTGATACCGCCATCGGCGGCAATCCGCAGCCGGCCAAGTGGTTGCGGGAGAATGCGAAGGTCGCGCTCAATGAGGGCGATACCTTTGGCACCGGCGGTCCGGGCCATGCGCGGTTGAATTTCTCTACCTCGCGCGAGATTTTGGAGGAGGCACTCGACCGCATGGAGCGTGCCTTCGCCGCACTCGATTAGGTCGGCCCGGCTGGGTCAACCATGTATTCTGCGTCACCCCCACACTTTGATTTCTCACCATGTGGGCGGTAATGTCTCATTACACGAACAGGCGTGACCCGCCACCTCGGACCGCGGAGACGCACCCCACCCCGCCATCACCCCTCGGCGGAATAAGGAAAGCTTCCTCACATTCTAGCTGTACATGGAAAATTAAGGAGCCACCATGGCTACCCCAGTCGCGTCAAGCACTGCAAAGCCCGTCGCCACCATCGTAATTGCGTCGTTGATGCTGTTTTCGATGTTCTTCGGCGCCGGCAACCTCATCTTCCCACCCATGGTGGGAGTTTCGGCCGGCACCAATTTTTGGCCCGCCGTCCTCGGCTTCCTCGCCGCCGGCGTGCTCCTTCCGGTCCTAGCCATTGTTGCCGTCTCCATTTCGGGCCGCTCCGTGCGCGACCTGAGCTCCAACGGTGGCGCGCTTTTCGGCCTCGTCTTTTCTGTAATGGCCTACCTTGCCATCGGTGCCTTCTACGCCCTGCCGCGCACCGGCGCCGTTTCCATGGAAACCGCCATCACCCCGCTGCTGGGCTGGGAGGGAACCATGGCCAATGGCATCTTCAATGTGGTCTTTTTCCTTATCGCCCTAGCACTGTCTTGGAAGCCAAATTCCATTATCGATACCTTGGGTAAGTTCCTCACCCCGGCTTTGGTGGCGTTGTTGGTTGTCCTCATCGCCTTGGCAGCTTTCAACAATCCCCGCGATCCCCAAGCACCTACTGCGGACTATACTTCTTCCCCCATGGTCACCGGCCTTTTTGAGGGCTATAACACGATGGATGCCATTGCGGGTCTGGCCTTTTCCATCGTCATTGTCGGCGCTTTGCGTTCCAAGGGTTTTAAGACCAAGAAGTCCCTGGTTAACGGCACCATTACTGCCGCTCTGGTTGCTGGCGCTTTGCTGGCCGCTATCTATCTGGGCTTGGCGTGGGTAGGCCAAACCATTCCCAATGGCCAGTCCTATGAGTCAGGAGCGCCCCTGCTTGCCGACGCCGCAAATCTCACCATGGGCACCATCGGCCAAGTCGTCTTCTCCGCCATCGTCATCCTGGCCTGCATGACCACCGCGGTGGGCCTTATCACCTCCACCTCCGCCTTCTTCGAAATGCTTGTGCCTAAGGTGAAGTACCACGTCTGGGCCTGCCTCTTTACCGCACTGTCCATTCTCTTCGCCTTCCAGGGGCTGGAGACGGTGCTGTCCATTGCAGTGCCCTTCATTACTTTCCTGTATCCACCAGCTATTTCCCTTATCTTCCTCACCCTGATCCAACCAGTGGTGAAAAAGTCCGTGGTCTTTTATTGGACCTACCGTTTGGCACTGTGGGTATCGGTGCTGTGGTCGGCCTTGTCCGTTATCGCAGATCAGGGCTGGGGAACCGACGCACTCGATCCCCTCTTGAGCTTGGCTCCTGGCCAGTCCGTAGACCTCGGCTGGATCGTCCCTACCGCCATCGCGGCAGTCATCGGCCTCGTTGTCGATATCGCCACCAAGGCAGGCGAGAAGCACGAGGCCGCCAACCCACCGGCAACAGAGCCGGCGGAGGCCGACGCCCTCGCTGAGGCTTAGTCTCTCCTTCCTACCTCCCCCTCCCACTCCACACCTCACCACGGTGCCGAGGCGGAGGGGATTTTTATGTCAACAGGCCCCTGCGGCGATGCGGTATAGCCCCGCCCGGAATAGTCAGGCGGCGCGTACCGTTGGAAGAAGAGAACTTAGACAGGATTTACCGAAAGCAAAAGGAAGGCTCTCCCCGTGACCGAACGCGCGCATCTTTCCGTCTTGGACTTCTGCACCATTTATGAGGGCGAGACCCCAGCACAATCCATCGCCCGCTCCGTGCAGTTGGCACAGGAAGCAGAAAAGCTGGGCTATTCTCGCATGTGGTACACCGAGCACCACAATATGAAGTCCATCATGTCTTCTTCTCCGGCCGTGCTCATCGCCCACATTGGTGCGAAGACCGAGCGCATTCGCTTGGGTTCCGGCGGAGTGATGCTGCCTAACCACTCCCCTTATGTCATCGCCGAGCAATTCGGCACTTTGGAGGAGATGTATCCCAAGCGCATCGACTTAGGCGTAGGCCGCGCACCCGGCACGGATATGAATACCCTGGGCCGCGCCCTGCGCCGCGACGCCCACTCTGCCGAACGCTTCCCCGAAGACGTCAAAGAGCTCAACTCCTATCTCGAGGGCAAGTCTTATATCCCGGGGGTCAGCGCCGTTCCAGGTGCCAATACCAACGTGCCGATCTATATTTTGGGCTCGTCCATGTTCGGCGCCTCGCTAGCCGCCAAGCTCGGCCTGCCTTATGCCTTTGCTTCTCACTTTGCCCCGCAGCACCTCGAGCAGGCTACCACCTACTACCGCGAGAACTTCCAGCCTTCCGAGCGCTTCAGCAAGCCCTACCTCATCGCCGGAGTCAACGTCACCGCCGCCGAGACCACCCAACAGGCGCAGGAGGAATACGAGCGCGTGTGTTTCAACCGCGTCAAGGCCTTCGCCGGCCGCGGCAAGCACCTCACCGATGAGCAGGTGGAGCAGATTATCGGCTCTTACCAGGGCCAGCAGATCCTAGACATGCTGAAGTACTCCGCCGTGGGCACCGCCGATGAGGTGGCAAACTACCTCGAGACCTTCCAGAAGCACGCTAAGGCCGATGAGCTGATGGTTTCCTTGCAGTCCAGCTCGCACGAGGAAGTCATCAAGAATATGCAACTGCTCGCACAGGGCTGGCAGCTCGATCCGGCACGCGTAGCCGGCACCCCGAGCTAGCCTTCGGCCCTTACGTGGCCTAGGTGGTCAATGGGGACCTCGGGGAACCGTTCCCGGAGTTTTCCCTCAAGCTCCCGCGGTCCCAGGTTCGCCTGCTCCGGCAATCGCACCGAATACTGCTGCGCTTCGTCCAAGGTAGAAACGCGTACCCCACGCGGAATCAGGGCCAGGAAATTTTGGCCCGGCTCGAGCGAATAGAACTGCATGCGGTCTAGCTCAGCGGCCGGATACCTAGTCCGCTGGAGTGGCAAGGAAATATCCTCGCCAATGCGCAGCAGCGCACGAGCTCGGCGCCGCGCGGAGGCTACCACCGCCAGCATCGCGCACAGCGCCCCGCCTAAGGGCATGAGCGCGGCAATGAGGTAAACGGTATGCAAGCGTGTGTCGGCCGGCTCCTGCAGCGCCGAGTAAATAAGCACTCCACCGATTAGCAGCAGCGCGACGGCGATAATGACAGCCACCGTCACTGCCTTGCCTAGGCGCGCGGTACCGCCGGCTTCGCGTACTTCAATAGTTTCGGTGCTCTCGTTCACGAAGACTTAGCCTAGCGTGCTTCCCACCCACCTAGCGCTGATAGAGCGGCGCGTGATTTTATTTAGTGCCTTTTCACTCAAATAGCGCGTAGTTTCTTAGTGACGCTGTTGCGTTAGCGCACCCTAGCAAAATGGAATAACATTGACGTGTTTCGCTCCGCTGCGAAAAGCCCCGGAGAGACTAAGGACAAAGGTTGAATGAGCCCACGCGATAAACAGCAACATAAAAAGATCGCGGACTACCTGCGAGAACAGATCCGCTCTGGCGTGCTGCAACCAGGCCATTTTCTACCTAGCGAAGCAGATTTATGCGAGAAGTTTTCTTCTTCCCGCGGACCCGTGCGCCAAGCGGTTGCGGCTTTGCGCGCCGAAGGGCTGGTTTCCTCCGGCCGCGGGCGACGCTCCACCGTTTTAGCCTCTACCCAGGCAGAGCTTTTTGAATCCATCTATTCCATCTCCAGCTGGCTCAGCGAATATGACGCGGATCCCCAACAGCACACCCTGTGGCTGGCTCGCCGCCGTGCGCCGCGGGAAATCACTCGTTTTCTGCGTGTGGACCCAGAACAAAATGTGGTCTTTGTCCACCGCGTGCGCTATACCGAGGACCACCCCATTGCCATTGAGCGCATGTATTTCCCCATGGTGGTGGGAAAGCACATCTTGGACTTCGACGCGGATGCCGGCTCTATTCATGCGCACCTGCACGAATGCGGCGTGGACTTTGATAATGTGCGCCGCGAACTCACATTGGAAGAAGCCACGGCTGAGGATGCCGAGGCACTTGAAGTGGCCACTGGCACCCCACTGTGGCGGCTCCAGATGGAAATATCCAACCACTCCGGCGAACCGGTGGAATTGGCGGTATACCTCTATCGCGCGGACCGCATGAAGCTGGCTATGAATAACGTACGCGGGGGCGTTTCACCCCTAGAAGTTATCCCCACACCCGGAAATTTTGCATAAGTTTCACGGCAGCTATCCCCACCGGCTACCCTGCTTCCTATGAGAAGATTTCGCGCCGGCAGGGCGCTGGGTAGCCTCGCCATGGCAGCCGCTGTCGGAACCGTATCAGCGTGCTCTGCAGGCCATACCGCGGTGGTTGATACCTCCCAAGCAGATAGTGACTCCGCTTCTGCTTCCCTTACCGTAGCCTCCACCTCGGCAGCCACCTCCCTAGATTTCACCACTACCGGTGGTGCCGCCATCCCCGCCGTACTCATGGACAATGTCTACGAAACTCTCGTGCGCATCGATGAGGACGGTTCTATCACCCCGGGGCTCGCCAGCTCGTGGGAGATCAGCGACGATGCCCGCAGCTATACCTTCCACCTGCGCAAAGGTGTCACCTTTTCCAATGGCGATGCTTTTACCGCCGAGACCGCGGCCTTTTCCATTAATTACGTTCGCGAGAAATGGACCAATGGCATCTCTGCAGCCATGGATCCGGTAGCCAAGGCCACAGCCATCGATGATCACACACTAAAGGTGCGCCTGAAACAGCCATCGAATGGTTGGCTCTGGTCCATGGGCACGGCCACCGGCGCGATGATGACGCCTAATGGCATGGATAACCTCGCCGCCCAACCGGTGGGTACCGGCCCCTTTGAGGTTTCCCGCTTTGCGCCTTCGGAATTTGTGGAGCTCAAGGTCCGCAAAAATTATTGGGGAAAGCCCGCCGCGCACGATGTCACCGTGCGCTATTTCCCAGACACCATCTCCTCGGTCAATGCGCTGCAGGCCGGCGGCGTGGACGTGGTCTGGGGCGTGCAAAACCCGGAGCTTCTCGATGACGTCAAGGACGGCATCGCTACCGAGGTCGGCACCACCAATGGTGAGGTGTTGCTATCCATGAATAATGCCCGGGCTCCCTTTGATGATCCGCGCGTGCGCCAGGCAGTCGCCTATGCCGTCGACCGCAAGGCGGCCAATGACATTTTGTGGAATGGCCTAGCCAAAGACACCGGTGGTGCACCAATCCCACCTACAGATCCATGGTTCCAAGGCAAGCACTACTACGACTACAACCCGGATAAGGCCCGCCAGTTACTCGAAGAGGCCGGCGCAGAAGGGGCCGAAATCACGCTGACCACACCGACGCTGCCCTATGCCCAGACCGTCGCCGAGCTGCTGTACTCGCAACTCACCGAAGTTGGTTTTAAGGTGAAGCTGGAATCCGCCGAGTTCCCAGCCGTATGGTTGGGCCAGGTCATGGGTGCCAAAGACTATCAAATGTCGCTCATCTCCCACGTAGAACCGCGCGATGTGCCAACCCTATTCGGCGATCCGGACTACTACCTCAACTACGATTCGCCGCGCACCCGCGAGCTTTTGGCCCAGGCAGACTCCGCACCCGAGCAGGACTACCCCAAGCTCATGGCACAAGCCGTGGACCAGATCATGGCTGATGCCGGCGCGCTGACTTTGATGAATATGCCCAATATCGTGCTCACCCGCACAGGCGTGCGCGGACTGCATCCTGATCAGGTCACGGACGCGCTGATCTTGCGCGATCTCAGCTCCGCAATGACCACCGAAAAGGAGGCACGATGACTTCCCTTCGCCTTACTGGGCGCGCCATCGTGCGCCCGCTGCTGCGCTTTGCATTAACGCTCTTTGCCGCCTCCATCATCATCTTCGCGCTCATGCGCGCGGTGCCAGGCAACCCGGCGCGGGTGGCGCTGGGAGTGAATGCGACCGAAGAGGCCGTCGGCAAGCTCAGCTCTGAGCTGGGCCTGGATCGCCCGCTGCTCACGCAATATTGGGAGTGGATAAAAGGCCTGTTTACCGGCAGTTTTGGGCAGTCATTGTCCTCGCAACAAGATATTACGCCGCTGGTGCTGGACCGCGCCCAAGTCACGCTCATCCTGATTGGTTTAGCGATGCTACTCGCACTGGCCGGGGCCATCCCGGTGGGAATGTGGTTGGCACTGCGCAACCGTACCCGCAGCGCGGATGTGGTTACTGCCGGTACGCAGCTAGGCATTGCGGTGCCCAGCTTCCTTCTCGGCATCATCCTGGTGGCCATCTTTGCCGTTCACCTAGGCTGGCTGCCGGCCAATGGTTGGGTGCCGCCAAACCAGGGCGCAGGCGAGTTTATTCGCCACCTCATCTTGCCGGTCATTGCGCTGGCCGTGGTGCAAGGTGCAATGCTGACGCGCTATGTGCGCTCGGCTGTGCTCGATGTGCTGCATCAGGACTATATTCGTACCGCCCGTGCGCTGGGTCAGTCCCCGTGGCAGGCGCTGAAGCGCCACGGCCTGCGCAATGCGGCGCTGCCCGTGCTTACCGTGGCCGGCGTACAGCTAACCACGATGGTCGTGGGCGCCGTAGTAATTGAGTCCGTCTTTGTCATCCCCGGCATAGGTTCGATGCTGCTGGATGCGGTGGCGGTGCGCGATCTGACCACGGTGCAGACCTTGGTCATGCTCCTCGTCGCCTTCGCCTTGGTGGTCAATGCCCTCACGGATGTGGCCTACCGATTCATCGATCCGCGCATCACGGCAGGTGATAAATAATGAAGCTGCGTTTTTCTGGCTGGCTGGGGGCCATCCTCGTCGCCGCCACGGTGCTGGTGGCAGTGATTTCGCTGGTGTGGACGCCGTATGACCCTACTCTCGCGCACCCGGATGTGAGCCTTGCCGGCCCCAGTGCCGAGCATCTCCTTGGTACGGACCGCTTCGGTCGCGATACCGCTTCCCGCCTCATGGCGGGGGCCCAGATTACGGTCTTCGTCGGCCTAGTGGCGGTGGGAATCGCCGCCGTGGTCGGCGTGCCGCTCGGCATCCTCGCTGGCATGCGCCGCGGCACGTGGGCCGATGCGTTAGTGATGCGCAGTGCGGATTTGTTGCTTGCCTTCCCCGCGCTGCTTTTGGCGATTATTGCTGGCGCGGTATGGGGCCCCTCAACGCTTACGGCCATGATTGCTATCGGCATCGCCGGCATTCCTTCTTTTGCCAGGGTTGCGCGCTCGGGCACGCTGCAGGTCATCACGCAGGACTATATTTCCTCCGCGCGCATTTCCGCGGTGCCGGGCTGGAAGGTAGCGTGGCGCCATATTCTGCCCAATCTTGCCGGTCTGCTCATCGTGCAGGCCTCGGTATATTTCGCGCTTGCCATCCTGGCCGAGGCCGGCCTGTCCTATCTTGGCTTAGGCACCGCCCCACCGGCCGCCTCGTGGGGCCGGATGCTGCAAGATTCCCAGTCGCTTCTGGGCACCGCTCCTCTGCAGGCCTTCTGGCCCGGCCTGGCCATTGCGGCAACAGTGCTGGGCTTTAACCTGCTTGGCGACGCCCTCCGTGACCTCCTCGATCCCCGCCTGAAAGGATCCGCGCGATGAGCCTGCTCAAAGTAGATAACCTGGCGGTCACCGCTGCTGGGTCCAGCACTGCTCTTCTGGGGCCGCTTAACTTCGAGCTCGCGGCCGGCGAAAAGCTCGGCATTATTGGTGAATCCGGCTCCGGAAAATCGCTCACTGCGCTGTCCATCATGGGGCTTTTGCCCGATGGGGTGCGCGCGAGCGGCTCCGTCACAGTGGATGGCCACGAGGTAGTCGGCACACGCGATTCCCGTATCCGCCCATTGCGCGGGAAGACCATGGCCATGGTCTTCCAAGAGCCAATGAGCGCGCTGGACCCGCTTATGCGCGTGGGCAAACAGCTGGCCCACGCCGGGGTGCGCGATACCGCAACCGCTCTCGAAGAGGTGGAGCTTGATGCCGACATTGCCTCCCGATTTCCGCATCAGCTCTCCGGAGGCCAGCGCCAGCGCGTGCTCATTGCCATGGCCATGGCCGGCCACCCCGATCTGCTCATCTGCGATGAACCGACCACCGCGCTGGATGCCACCACGCAAGATGGCGTATTGCGCGTCATCGAGCGCGTGACCAAGGCTCGCGGCATCGCGCTGATCTTCATCACCCATGACTTGGGAGTCATCCGCCGCATGTGTCCCCGCGTTGTGGTAATGCACCATGGCGCAGTGGTGGAGTCGGGCCCTACCGAGCGGATTCTTGCCCAGCCCGAGCATCCCTATACCCGCGAGCTCATCGCCTCCTCACAGCCGCCAGAGATGAGCCTTGCCCCGGCCGCAGCAGAAGATTCCCTCGTCACGCTCGAAGGGGTTAGCAAGGTGCACGGCACTCACGCCGCACTCGACGGCATCGATCTGCGCGTGCACCACGGCGAGCGCCTCGGCATTGTGGGTGGCTCCGGATCGGGCAAGACCAGCCTGCTCAAGCTCATTGCCGGACTCGACCAGCCCACAAGCGGCGAGGTCACTGTCCGTGGCCGAGTGCAGATGGTCTTCCAAGATCCGCAGGGCTCTCTCAACCCGCGGCTAAAGATCTGGAAATCCATCGCAGAGGCCATGCCGGGCAACCCAAACAAAGCCGAAAAGCGCTCCCGCGCCGCGGCCGTGCTTGCAGAGGTCGGGCTTCCGGCCGATAGCCTCGACCGCTTCCCGCACGAGTTTTCTGGTGGCCAGCGCCAGCGCATTTCCATTGCCCGCGCGCTGTGCGGCGAGCCAGATATCCTGCTGGCCGATGAAGCAGTCTCGGCCCTTGATATGTCCGTGCGCGCGCAGGTTTTGGAGCTACTGGCAGAGATCATCGACAAGCGAGAGCTCACCTTACTCTTTGTCACCCACGACCTTGCGGTGGTACGCCACCTATGCGATAGTGTCGCCGTCCTCGACCGCGGCCGGCTCATCGAGCACGGCCCTACCGAGGCCGTATGGTCCTCCCCCAGCACGGACTACACGCGTCGGCTTATCGCGGCCGCCGAAATGTGAAGCGGGTGCTGGTGGGCGTAAGGTAGTCGGGTCAGATAACTCTACTTAGAAAGGATCCTGCTGCTCCGTGGCCGCCCAGCTTGACTATCCCATCCCGCAGCGCCCTAGCACCACCCAGCTACTCACCGCATTTAATAGCGCCTCGGTGCGCTGGCCTGGTGCACTGCGCGCGGGATTGGCGATTCTCCTGCCCGGCGCCATTGCGCTGCTTACCGGCCACGACTACGCTATCCTGCTCATTTCCACCGGCGCGTTTACCGTCATCTTTGGCGAGGGACAGCCCTATCGCACCCGCCCGCGCGTCATGCTCACCGCCGGCACCGCGCTCATTACCGTCGCCGCCGTCGGCGTGTTGGTAGGCCATCTTATCTTTGCGCCCGGCCACGGCCATTGGTGGCTCCTACTCGCAGGCCTCTACTCCACGGCATTGGCCGCCGGTTGTGGCTTTGCCCAAAATGCGCTGCGCCTGCCGCCACCGGGCACCTTCTTCCTCGTCATGGTCGGCGGCGGCTCGGTCATGCTCGCCCGCACCGATGTCACCGTGGGCCAGCTGCTCTTTTGGGCGCTGACGGGCATGGTGGCCAGCTTGATCCTCGGCATGGCCCCGGCCCTTTTTGACCCGCACGGCCCTGAGCGCCGCGCCGTAGCCAGCCTGGAAAAGGCCGCGTCTGCCTTCCAGGCCGGACAGGATGATTCACTCGCCCGCCACCACCAAGCACAAACCGCACTTTTTGCTGCTTGGCAGGCGCTTTCCGACGCCCACATTATCCGCGGTGGCCGCATCATCGACTCCCAAGGAGCCCACCTAGTAGAGCGCACCCTTGCTGCCCAGCACACCATCGTGGCACATAACCGCGCCCTTGACCTCGGCTCCGATTCGGACCAGCTTACCGATCATGTCACCGACGTCGACCCGAATCGCACCGCTATCCCCCATACCCGGCCCACCGGCCGGTACCGGCTTTACCGCGCCGCGGTGCGGGATTCGCATGCCATGGTCACTACCCAAAAGGTGGTTCTTTCGGCGATCATTACCGTGCTCGTGGGCCTTAGCCTCGGCTTCGACCGGCCGGACTGGGGCGTGGTCTCTGCCTTCCTCATGCTGCAATGGGGACCCGACCATGTGCCGGGCACCGTCCGCGGCATCCACCGCATGCTCGGCTCTGTAGTGGGCGTGCTGCTATTTTCCATCCTTCACTACTTCGGTATTAATGGCTGGACGCTGCTGCTGGCTCTGGCTGCCTGCCAATTCTGCGCCGAAATCTTCGTGGCGAAAAACTACGCCATCTGCGTTATCTTCTCCACCCCGCTCGCGCTTCTCATGGGCAACTCAGCTACCCGCCCCCTGTTGCCCACCATTCAAGCTCGCTGCGGCGAGATCCTCTTGTCCATCCTCATCGCCACCGCGGTGCTATGGCTATGGCAGCGCAGCGCCCCGGTACGCAATCAGGCCCGCCTGCAGGTCCGCGCGATGGAATCCATGGCTACCCTGCTCGGACTGCTCTTTGTCAATACCCCGGATTCCGTGTTGTCCGCACGCCGTGACCTACAGTACGAGCTGCTTTCCGAGCGCCGCGCCATCCAATCCCTCGCCGCCGATAACCCAGATGCCGTGCGCCAATTCTGGGCCCGCCACATCGCGCTGCAGCACGCCGGCTACTTCCTTTTGGACTTTTGCACCACCCACCCAGACCGCACCGCCACCCGCGAAGAGCTCGATGCCCTCGTGCGGGAAATCCGTGCCGCCCGCGCCGCCTAGAATAGGGGGTATTCCTCAATTACTTCGTAGCGCGGCCCGCCGCCGCGGCCCTCGCCCAGGTGCGATTGCATAAGGCAAACCCGGTCCGCGCAAAAGTCCGGTCCTCGGTACACCGATAACGCACGCACGACATCCCCCAGTACCCACGGATCACGGGTACGCCGGCCGGCGCGCGCGACGGTGAGGTGGGGGCGGTGGTGATTAAAGGGGACATCGGCAAGCTGGCAATCCGCCATCAACTCCCGCACACCCCGCGCCTGGCCACCGACGCCCAACCACAGGGTGCGCTGCTCAAAACTTCCCGCTCCGCTCACATGCACATCCAACGCCGAGCGCCCAGCCACCGCGTGGGCGAGGTGCTCGCGCACAGCCGCGGCATCATTGGGCTGGTCGCCATAAAAGGCCATGGTCACATGCCAATTATCCGGATCCGTCCAGCGCAACTCGTTGGTAGTTGCCGCATGGATGGGCCTAAGCGTATGTACCATATGCTCGCGCGCGGCGGCAGAAGGCAGCAGCGCGGAAAAGACGCGAATCATGGTCTAGCTGGCATACACGTTAAGGCGCAGCTCCGCGTCTAGCACGTGTTCTTCCTCGCGTTCAAAGACGGCGAAGGCATGCAAAATATCCGCAACGGCGGTGGAATTATCATCAAACTCGGGCATGAGATAACTTCTTTCAAACCACAAAGGAGGCAGAAGAATCACGCGCGATTCTTCTGCCTCCACATAGTAGCTGACAATGATGTAATTAGCCGCCCTTGACTACCGTGACCTGCCAGCCGGCATCGCCCGCGCGATGGAAATCACGAATCTCATGGCCTTCATCGGCCGCCCACTGCGGAATCGAGTCGGTGGCCTGGGTGCAGTCAAAATCAATGACCAGCGCCTCACCAGGCTCTAGCTCCGCCATGACCTGCTTGGCCTCAATCAAGGGGAACGGGCAGACTGCACCGAGGGTATCCAGCGCGTAGCGCCCACCGCCTAGAGCACGGGCCTTTTCCTTGGCCTGCGGTTTGGTCTTGAGCGCCACTGCCCCGGTGGCAGAGGCAAAGCTCGGCAGCACCTTCTCCTCGGCGGAGACCGCCGAGTTATCCACGGACTCCTCGGTGGAGTAGGTCTGCGGCTGCCGTGACTGGTGGCCCTGCGCCTTCTTCGGCTTGAGCCATAGGCGTGCGCCCGCACCCACGCCGAGTGCCATAAAGAACAACGATACCCAGCCCTGGAAGCTAAACAAGGAGGTCTCCACCATGCCGTTGCCCACGGTGCAACCGCCAGCCAGCGAAGCACCCACACCCATCATGATGCCACCCCAAATAGCGCGGGTTGCAGTCTGTGCATCCGGAACGCGCACGCGGAACTCGCCGGCGGACTTCGCGGCAATGAAAGCACCCACCAGAAGGCCGATGACCAACAGGGTGCCCCAATTCATGCGCACGGAATCACCGGTGGCGGCCCAGCGCACGATATCCGCAGTCGGCGTGGTAATGCCGAGCCCACCATTGCGGCCGGCGTCGGCAGAGAGCACGAAACCCACCGTGCCGATGATGCCAACAGCAACCGCCGCGATATTCATATTCAACGGCTTGGCGTACCACGGCTGGCCCAAGTCCACCTTCGGGCGCCCGGCATCCTTGGCGCGGTAGTGGCGACACAGCATAAAGGTCACGCCCCACAGCACAGCCACGAGAATCCACGGCGAGATATGCAGCGCGTCGTGGATGGTGGTTACCGGCAGGCTCCACTGCTTGAACCAATCATTCGCCCCAGCCAGCGGACCGGACTTCATCGCCGCGGCCGATAGCCCATAAAACAGCAGCGCAATCCACGAGCCAACTAGGCCCTCGGCAGAGCGGTACCACGTGCCTGAAGCGCAGCCGCCAGACAAGATGATGCCAAGGCCAAAGATGAATCCGCCAACGATGACGGCTACTGGTTTGAAATCAGCAATCTCCGGAGAGAGCACGTCAGCGCCGGTCAACAGGGTAAGGCCAAAAGCATGGACCGAGATCAAAATGAGCAGAGCGGTAAAACCGCGCCAGGTCTTAGTGAGGAAAATATCGCGCAGCATGCCGGTCACGCAGAAGCGCCCGCGCTGCAGCACAGCACCGAAGACGATGCCGGTGAGAAGTCCGGTAATAATCACACTGTCTCCTTGTATCGAGTCAAAGGCCTCAGACTACGCCTTCTAAGACAGATTTGTCTATAATAGATGTACAACCCGGTTCTAAGGTGGCAACTGTGCGCCTTTCAGTCGGCCTTCCCTACGCCACCTAAGGCGCCCAGCCGCCCCCGGACACTAATAAGGAGAAATAATGGGAATCCCAGATGACGTCGTACTCGATGGATATACCCTCATCGAACAACACGAAATTGACCACGAGTTCCTGCTGCGCGGCTCTCCGCTGGGCACCGAAACTCCCCTCCTCTTCGCCCTGACCATCGCGGGCGTACTGCTGGTTGCGGCCAGCTTCTTCTTGCGTGGGGGCAGCCGCGTTGCCGCCGGCCTCGTGGGCGCGCTGCTCACCCTGACCAAGCTGTGGTGGATGCCTGTAACACTGTGGCAGCACTTCGATGACGGCCAAGTCTTTGGCTACACGCTCAAGTACTACCCGCAATACTGGCCGGCCGCCTCCATCATCGTCGGCGCCATTGCGCTTATCGGGCTAGTCTCCGCCATTTTCCGTCGGCCCTAGCCGGTCCCGCACCGAGCAGGAGCTAGCCGCCAAGCACTGCAATGGCAATATGCACCCGGTTGGTGCCATCGATCTTGGCCAGGATGTGCTTCATGTGCGTCTTGACCGTGGTCAGCGAGATGAAAAGCTGCTCGGCAATCTCGGCATTGCTCAGCCCCTGGGCCACCAGCTGGGCGATTTCATTTTCGCGCTCGCTAAGCTCATCTAGCCCACTGGGCTGAATCATCTCCTGTTCCGGCTGCGGCGGCGTGTCTGCCAACCCCACCAGGTTTTTTAGCACCTTCGGGCTTAACTGTTGCTGGCCTTGGGCCGCTGCTCTTACCGACGCCACCAGCGCCTCCGGCGCCGTCGTCTTCAACAAGAATCCCACCGCCCCAGCGCGCAGGGCGTGCAGGATGAACTCGTCGGTATCAAAAGCAGTGAGCATCACCACCGGGATATCACGCGCGCCGGCGAGCGAATGCAACTGCGCCGTCGCCTCGATGCCGTCCATGACCGGCATGCGGATATCCATCAGCACCACATCAGGTTCCTCGGCCAGGATAAGTTCGATGCCTTCCTTGCCGTTGCCGGCCTCGCCAATGACGCTAATGCCCGGCGCGCCTTCCAAGATCATGCGCAGGCCGTGGCGCAGCAGCGGCTCATCGTCGACGAGCACCACCCGAATTTCACTCACTTTTCTTCCTTCCTTGGCAGGCGCAGCGTCCACGAGAAGCTTTCTTCCCAGTCTTGTACCTGCAATGATCCGCCCACAACACTAGCGCGCTCGCGCATGCCGACGATCCCGTACCCACCACTGTGCACGCCTGCCTTTTCCCCAGTCTGGGCGGTGGGGTTAGACATGGTGATAGACAGGGCGTCGGCAAGCGTGGCGATGGTGATGGTAACCGGCTGCCCCGGTGCGTGCTTGCGTGCGTTGGTCAGGCCCTCCTGGACCACGCGGTTGAGCGCGTGGCCGGCCATGGTGCTCAGCTCCTCCAGCGATTGCGGCCCCGCGCCCGCCTGGTAGCGCACTTCCACGTCCATGCCCGCCTGGCGGGAACGCTCCACCAGCGATTCCACGCCCTCGCGCGGATCGATGCGCCCCTCGCTGCGCAGCGAGTGCAGCGCCTCACGCAGATCCCCCACGGCGGCCTCGGCTTCATCGCGAATCGTGCGCGCGGACTTCCGTGTCTCTTCCGGATCTAGGTCCTTGCGGTAGGCCAACCCGCCGGCGTAGACCGCAATCATGCTCAGTCGATGCGAGAGTGTATCGTGCATATCCCGCGCGATCCGGTCGCGTTCTTCCTGCCGCGCAAAATTCTCCCGGGTGGTCATTTCCTCATGCGTGAGCTCCGCCTGCGCCTGCAGCGCAATCGTGCGCTCTTTTTGGTTCGAGCGAACCAACCCGACGACTAAAACCACTACTGCTGGGAGGATGATGCCAGAGAAAAATCCCAACTTCCCGGGCGCACTAAGCCCTTCGCTTCGAGATATATCAAAATCGACCAACTCCGAGAGCACCATGGCCGTGCATACCAGCGCCATCCACAACCGGCTGCGGCGCGAGGCCGCAGAAAACGCCGCTATAAATACCGAAGGCCGGAACTCAGCAATCGTCACCGTCGCCGAAATAATGGTTGCGGCTACCAATGCACTGCGCGGGCCAGGCTGCGTGCTGCGCGGGTCACGCTCCCCAACGGCATGGCGCAAAGCCAAAGGTAAAAGCGCCCAAGTTCCGACCAACACCGCAAGTATAACAAGCACCCGATTCTCTGAGACATCATTTACCGAAACACTATCCGAGGCGGCCAACACGTCGCCGACGACAGCGATTACTGCGATGAGAATTTTCTGCCACAGCGGACGCTGGAGCATTTCGTCGGATTTTCGGAACAACTTCATAACGTGCACCAGTCTAAGCCGGCCCGCCGGCGGCGCGGTATCCCCCGCAGGGAGGATTCTCCGGCCTTAGCCACGCGCCTCTAAGACCATAATGGCGATGTGCACGCGGCTGGTACCGCCGATCTTTTTCAAAATATGCTGCATATGCGACTTCACCGTCGCCATGGACACCACCAGTTGCTCGGCGATTTCTTGATTATTCAAGCCCTGGGCCACCAGCCCGGCTATTTCCCGCTCGCGCGAGCTCAAAGTGGAAAGCCGGGTGCGAGCGGTGCGGGTGTGGTGTGAATGGGCGTCGGAAAGCGCGGGGCTTTGCATGCCCACCAGCTTGTCGACGACCTGCGGGCTCAACAACGGCTGCCCCGCCGCGGCCGCACGCACGGCCGCCATGAGCGATTCCGGCGGCGTCGACTTCAACAAGAACCCGGCCGCCCCGGCGCGCAGGGCCCGCAGGATGAAGGAATCGGTATCAAAGGCCGTAAGCATGATTATCGGCATGGCGTGGACCGATAGAATCTTCTCCACGGCCGCGATGCCATCCATGACCGGCATGCGAATATCCATTAACACCACATCGGGCTGCGCGTCGAGCACGGTAGCCACCGCGTCTCGGCCATTGCTCGCCTCGGCCACGACCTCGATATCGGGCGCGTTGGATAGCAGCAGGCGCAGGCCGCTGCGGACTAGAGCCTCGTCATCAACCAGCACCACGCGCAGGGTATCTGCCATCATGCTTCCTTTCCCACTGGTTGATTCCACCGCGCGCGCCAGAACTTCGACGCGACGGGCGTATACGCCACTGTAAGCACCACAAGACTCGCCAGCGCTACCGGCACTATAGTGGCGTGGCCTGCCACTACGCCGTTGAGGAACGAGGGCACGAGAATCTCGTTTATCTTTTCGAAGAATTTCGGGAAAAATTCGATGACTAGTGTGGCCGCAATGAATGTCAGCGCCGTCTGCAAGAGCAACGCCCACAGGTTCACCCGATGCAGCCGCTTATCGACGCCCGGCTCCCCCACCGCCGCAAACATCACTCTCGCTCCTTGCCCGCGAAACTGTGGCACGATATAGCCACGGCGCTCCACCAGCTCGATGCGATCTGCGTCTTCGGGCGCATTATCATCGCTATTTCCGCGCAGGAATTCCACGCTATAGGCCGAAGCATCGGTATCGGTATAGCTGAGCTTGCGCGAAGTTCCGTCGACCATAGAGGTAAAAAGACTGCGCTTAGAGTCTAAGTACTTTCCTGTCCATCCCTCGCGGGTCGTGGTTTCTTCTAGGTCAATGCGCATGAGCCCGTAATCGGGATGGCGCAACTGCCAACTCATTTCGCTCATTGCGTGGCCTCCTGGCGCGCTAGCGGTAAACGGATACTCCATCCAAATTCCTCGCCTTCTTCGCCGACGTGGACATTCATGCGCCCGCCGGATAGCTCCACACGCTCGCGCAGTCCCACCAGCCCGTAGCCGCCGACGCCGCTACCTGCGCGCTCCTCGGCCTTAGCCACTGGGAGCGGGTTGCGCATCTCGACGCCCACCTCACCGGCCACCTCGCACACCGTGATGCTCACCGGCTGGCCTGCGGCATGCTTGCGCGCATTGGTCAGGCCCTCCTGTACTGCGCGGTGCACGGCGTGCTGCGCCATCGTGGATAGCCCAGTAAAAACATCCGGGCTGGCACCGTCCGCGTAGGTCACGGTCACCTGCGTGCCGGCCTCCTGCGCGGCCGCGACTAGCTCTTCTAAGGTGGTGCGCGGATCCTGGGAAAGATCTTCACGTAGAGCGCTTAGGACGGTGCGCAAATCTTCTACCGCGTTCTGGGCCTCCGCGCGGATGGTGCGCGCTGCGTCTGTGAACTCGGCCGGCACGCCTTCACGCGGATAGCTCAGCGCACCCGCATGAATGGCCACAAGGCTCAGCCGATGCGAGAGCGTATCGTGCATGTCCCGCGCGATATTCTCGCGCTCCTCTCGCCGCGCGCGTTCTACCTTGGCACGCATCTCTTCGCGATTCATCCGGGCTTGCTGCTCCACCCGCCACCGCTTTTCGCGCAGATTGGCGCGCTTTTGGCCTACCAATAACCCCGCGACTATCACGACCACAACGAAGATGGCACCAACCCATCCGATATCGTCCCAGGCCATATAGGGGTTGAAGAACGCATCAATCGCAAACGCCGCCACGAAGCACGCCACTGCGGCCACCGAGCGCGAAGTCGAGCGGCGCGAGACCATGGAAATGAAAGCCACGACTCCACTAGCCGCACCAAAATAGGAGCTCGACCCCAGCAGCACGATACAGCCAGCGATGAAGCTACGGGTGGAGCCGCTATAGTCGACGTCGGAAAGCTCGCGCGGCTGGTGCTCTAACGCAAAGGGCAGGGCGATAATCGTCACCACGCCCACCGCAAAACCGGTACAGATATAGGGCCCGTACTCCTCAAACGACGGTGAATACTCCTCGATATCCATGCTCATCAGTACTACGCCGATAAGCCAATTCGCCACCGCACAAGCGGCAACGATACCGGCCGTGCTCCACTTCGTTCTGATCATGGCCTAAAGCTTAAGCCAGCGGCCATAATCCCTAGGGATGAATTATTTTTGCACCCCGGCCGCATCGCGCATGGCCTTCGTCTGCGCGGACGGGTGCTCGTTTTCGGTGGCCAAGCGCTCAAATGCGACGGCCGCCAGTGCCGCGGACTGCATTCCCAGCACCGAGTCATCAAAGCGCATCATCGGCGAGTGGTTCCACTCGCGCTCATTTTCGGGCTTGTCTGGATTGGCCGTGCCCATCCACATAAACGTGCCCGGCACTTGCGCGAGGACGTAGCCGAAGTCTTCGGAGGCCATCATCGGGGCATCGAAAGGCTGGACGTTTTCGGTGCCAAACATCTGGCTCCACAAGGTAGCAGCGAACTGATTTTCCCGCGGATTCGTCTTGGTGGTGGGGTACAAGACCTCGAAATCCACCTGTGCGGTGCACCTGTGCGAAGCAGCGACGGAGCTGGAGACCTCCGTAATCATCTGCCGCACGGCGTCGATCTTCTCATCCCGCAGCACGCGCACCGTAGCGCCCAAAGCTGCGCGCTCCGGGATGGCGTTATACGCGCCATCACCCGCCCACAGGTTAGTCACGGTAATAACGATGGGCTCGAGCGCATCGAAGCGGCGGGTCAGTGCGGTCTGCAAAGACATTTGAATCTCCGCCAGCGCCGCTACCGGGTCAATAGCATCGTGCGGGCGGGAGCCATGCCCGCCCTTGCCCAGCACCGTAATGGTCAGGTTGGAAGAGCTAGCCATCATCGGGCCTGGCACATAGTGGAAGGTACCGCGGTCCTGCGGGCCAACGTGGAGGCCGTAGGCGGCAATGGGGCGTCGGCCAGCGGCGTCGAGCACGCCCTCTTCAATCATCGGCAACGCGCCGCCCGGCCCCTCCTCGCCGGGCTGGAACATAAACGTGACATCGCCGTGCAGCTCCTCCCGATGCTCACACAGAATCCGCGCCGCGCCCACCAGTCCGGCGGTATGCAGGTCGTGCCCGCAGGCGTGCATATACCCATTCGTCGAGGCAAACGGGCTGCCGGTCTGCTCGCGTACCTCGAGGGCGTCCATGTCCGCGCGCAAAAGCACCGACACCGGCCGCTCGCCGCGCTGGCCGCCGCGCAGCACGGCGACCACTGAGCTCAGATCCTGACCCACGTGAATCTCCAGCGGCAGGCCTTCGAGCGCTTCCAAGACCTTCTTTTGCGTGCGCGGCAGATCCAGGCCAATCTCTGGGTTGCGGTGCAGATCGCGGCGGAAGTTCTGCAACTCCTCGAGCATCCCCTCGCCCATTTCCTGGAAAACCTCGGTGGCCATCCGCTCGCCAATGCGCGCCCGTGTCACCGGCAGGGGCGGCAGCTGCTGGGCCTGGCGTGGGGCAGCCAGGCGTCCGGGGTTGGTAGGACGGATTCGCTTGGTCGGGTCAGACATGGGGAGCTCCTTTTCTCGCTTTCGCATTCGAGGGTACCGCAGGTTATCCACAGGCTGCCGGGTGGGTTCGGGGGCGGTGTGACGGGAGAGGCGAGTTATCCACAGGCTCACGCGGGGGCGCTGCTGCGGCCTTGCGGGGTGTCTTATGCTCACGGGCATGACCCGCTTGCAGGACTACGCCCGCCAACTTGCCTCGCCGATGGAGCTTCTCGGCGAGGTCTCCGGCGTGCGCGAGGCGGATCTGCGTCGGCTGGGCCTGCCCCGGCAGGAAGCTCGTAGCCTACTCGCGCTTGCCGACGTCTACTTTGGCCCCACCTCCTTCACCCGCCGGCAGCGCTCGTGCCGGGCCACCACGCATTGCCTGGCCACGTTGAAACTCATTGAAAAATACGTCTCCCGCACGAAATCCAAGCGGGACGCGTGGGCGCTGCGCGCTGAATTGTGCGCGACAGACCGGGATGTGGAGCATCTTGCCCGCACGCGGTTGAAGGAGATGTATCCGCCGCGGCAGCCGGAGAAGGGGGTGCGGATGACGCGGCGCAAGGGCGGGCCGTCGACGCTTTCGATTACCGGTGATTCCGATTTCATCGCTGACCTGCACGCCAGCATCAGCGAAGAGAAACCCTTGGATTCCGTGGAGAATATTTTCTTCCGCGGCGGGGCCACGGCTCGCCCTGCCGCGATGACGAATATCATCATCCAGCTCGATGAATTAGATGAAATCCTCGACGGTGGAGGCGAGGAAATTACGCTGCGGTTGACCAATGGGGCCGAAATCAGCGGTGCCAAACTGGTGGAAAAGCGCCTTGCCGACTGCGGACTTGTCACGCTCGTCCATCCCTATGAGGGACCGGTGAACCTGTATCGCACCTCGCGGCATGCCTCGGACAAGCAGCGGCTGATGGCGAGCGCGGAAAACCCCACGTGCCCGTGGGCCGAGTGCAATTATCCGGCAGATAAGTGCCAGATTCATCATCTGCGGGCGTGGAAACACGGCGGCGAGACCAATATGGCGAATCTCAGTGTGGCGTGTCCGTACCACAACGGCGTCAATGACGATGACCCGAACGCCCCGCCGGTGCGCGGCCGGTTAGCGCGGCGGCGGGGCCGAATAGTCTGGGTCCCGCCGTGGGCCAATTCAAGCTGAAGACCCTGCCCTCATTTTTTGGGCGGACGCTTCCCAGATCACACGGCTTTCCCGCACAGTGCGAGTCGGTGAAGCATTTCTAGGCTTGGAGGAGGGAGCGGCCGAAAAAGTCGGAGTCATCAGCGACGCCGGGCAAAGCATAAAAATAGCCACCACCATAGGGTCGGATATAGTCCGCTAGGGGTTCACCTTCGAGGCGCTTTTGCACCGTAATGAACTGACGCTCCAAGTCCTGCTGGAAGCAGATAAAGACGAGACCGACATCGAGGGTGCCGTTATCGCGCACGCCATTGTCGTAGTTATAGGCGCGGCGCAGCATGAGCTGGTCCGCGGTTTCTGGCGTACGCGGATTCGCCAGGCGAATATGCGCGTCGGTGGGAATGACATCGCCGGTGGCATCGTCGAGGTAGTTGGGCTCGGCATATTCGTCGCCACCGGAAAGCGGGCCACCGGTTGCACGGTCGCGGCCGAAGATTTGCTCCTGCTCAGCAATGGAGATGCGATCCCAGAATTCCGTATACATAGCGATGAGGCGAACCACCATATAGCTGCCGCCGGCGGCCCAGTCCGGCTCGTCCGTACCGGCCCAAACCAGCTTGTCCTGATCCTTTTCGGCTGGATTGACGATGCCGTCTTTAAACCCAAGGTGGTTGCGCTGGGTGCCAGACGGCCGCGGTTCATTCATATAACCGTTTTGGCGCCAACGCACGGCCACATCTCCACGGGTGTGCCGCAAGATATCGCGCAGCGCGTGAATGACGGTGTCGTGCTGGTCGGCGCAAATCTGCAGGGCGAGGTCGCCGTGGCATAGCTCCTCCTCCAACGTGTCATCGGCGAAAGCCTGCATGGAACTTAAGTGGACGGGTTTGTGGGGTTTAAGACCGAAGCGGTCGTCGAAAAGCGAATTGCCCACTGCGAGGGTAATGGACAAACTATCGGTGGGAAGCTGCGGTCCTAGCTCCCCGGAATCGCCGGCGGGATAGCCAATGCCATCGGCCGCAGTAGCGCCGCCGGAGGTAAGAATGCGGGCGCGCTCAGTCACGGTGCGAAGCAACTTCTCTAAGCGCGATTTCTCGGTGAACTGTACATCGAGGGCGACGACCTCGGAATACTTTTGGGCTGGGGTCACGATCCCCTGCTGGTGCTCGCCGTGGAAAGGAAGTTCGAGCGGAGCGTCCGCCTCGGTGCGCGGCGATGGAGAAGCATGGTCAGCAGCGCCTTCGCTTCGCTTAGAGGAACCAAAGGAAGAGCCCGCGAGGCTGGACTGCGCATTGGCAGCTGCTGCCGGGCCAGAAAGCGCGGCGGTGGCCGCGAGCCCAGAGAGGAACGAGCGGCGGGAAAAATTAAACGGGCAGGGCACTAATCCATCCTTCTGACTACGGTCATCGTGGCGACAGGGGCAAGCAGTTCATTGGCACGCGCGACGGCGGACTGCACACGCATCCGGTCCTTCTGGGACCACTTATCAAAAGCGGTGTCATATTTTTTATCGAACTCTGCGGCGAGCTTGTCAAGCTCATCCAGCTGCTCATAGATGGGCGAGGTATCGAGCCCACGGCCCTCGACAAGGGAGCGGACGGCATCCAGCGTCAGCCGGGTTGAAATGACATCGCCACGCAGCACGGTGGGCAGGGCATGGGCGCCGAAATCGCGTTCGCCGCGCATATCGAAGCGCTCGAATTCCTCCATTACTTCATGGGTGCGCAGCCCGTAGTCGGGGGCGGGAATGGCGAAATGGGAGGTATCGAGGGCGCGGGCGGTTTTATCGACGGCGTCGGCAAGCGCGCGGGCAGGCTTCGCCGCATCCTTGACGGGGCGCCTGGACCACAGCAGCTTTTCGACGTCCATGTATCCCTCCAAGCCGGGCCCCGGCCACATCTCGCTGGAATCGTCGAAGGATCGGTAGGTCTCGAGGTAGTCAAGGTAGGCCGCTTGGGCAGCGCGGCGATCTTTCGAGGTGGCTTTAGCAAGAGCGTGGGCTTTCTTCTGTAGCTCGGGCACACGCTTTTTCTGCCTGTCCGCTTGCTGAATGGCCACGGCCGCGACCTCGCGGTCAGTAATGGGGACCATCTTGGGAGCATCGGTGATGGTGGAACCGGTGACCGCAAAATCATCAGATTTCACGGCCGAATCATTGTGGAAAACGCAGGTGAGGTGGTATGTGCCGTCCTGCAGTTTCGGGGCCCAGGCGCGCTTGGCTGGGGTGCCTACACGCTCGAGGACCTGGTAGGCGTTGCCCGCATCATCTGCCACGTAGACGGTGAGCGCAAGCCCCGAGGTGTTATAGACCTTCCACGATGCCTGCCCCTGTACCTTCTCCGGCGTAGGACATGAATACACGTCGCGCACATTCAGCTGTGGTTCTTTCGGCTTCGTGCTTTTGCTTGTCGACGCCGCCGGCCGCGAGTCTCGCGAGCTAGACGAGCTAGAACCGAGAGAGCTCAAGGAGCTTTGGGCGACGGCAGTAGGAGCTATGGCCGCGATGGCAAGCACCGCGGCGGTGGCAAAATGGAAGGTTTTCATTGATTAAAACGGGAGGTTGGGCAATGGCGGGAGCTTAAAATCTTGCAGCTTCTTCAGATCTAGGCCGGGGTGGCCATTCATGTACCAAGCAACAACCCCTGCGCCGACGCCCAGAGCCGTAAGGATAGCCGCAATGATACCGCCCTTAGAAGAACCAGCGGAAGAACTGGAACTCGAATTATCGGGCTTATTCGCACCGGGCTGTGGCTTCGCATCTTGGTGCAGCTTGGTGATGTCGGGAACGCCCTGTTCGGTGACCTTGGGGTCGTCCATGCCCTCGACGACGTCCTTGAGGTTGGTGCCGGCGCGGGAGGAATTATCCACCTTTTCAATGGAGGCGTAGTCCTTGGCCACGGTACCGTCGGTCTCGTTCAAGAAAAGCTTCGGGGCCTTGTGGGCGGCGTTGAAGTCAAACATGTTGTTGAGCTCGCCGGCGCGCTCGTCAAAGGCAATGCCCCCTAGACGGCCGAGTCCCCAATTGTCCTGAATGAACTTGGTGACGGAAGTCTGCTCGGTGTAAGTGGAGTCGATGTGGTTAGTCTTCGCGTATGGGGAGATAACCAGCAAAGGCTGGCGGGTACCCGGCCCGCACTGGCCGTCCTTTCCGCCGGCAACGCCTACTTTTGCTGCGGCGGCGGTGCAGATTTCTTTGTCCTGGTGCGGGTCATTGGAACCATTGCGGATTTCTGGGGCCTTGTGGTCGTACCAGCCATCGGAGTCATCGTAGGCGATAACGACCGCGGTGGAATCCCACTCTGGGGAATTTTGCAGCTCATTGATGTAATGGGTGATGAAGGCCTGCTCGTCTAGCGGGTTGGAGTAACCGGCGTGTCCGTCTTGGTAGTTGGCAGCCTTCAGGAAGGACACGGCCGGCAGGTTGCCCTGCTCCAGAGCGGTATCGAAGTCCTGCAGATCGTACTGGTGATTGGCGCGGTCAGTCTTGCCGATCATGTCATCGCTCGACGGCGCCAAGTGGTGCGGATTCGCGGTGGAAGCGTAGTACTGGAACGGCTGGTGGTGCGGGTTATAGTCCGTCTTGTTCTGGCCGGTCAGCGTGGTGTGGGAGGCGCCGCAGCGTGCGCGAGCGTCGTCTGTAGCTTCCTCGGTTGGCCGGAAGCCGCCTTGGAACCAGCCCCAAGTGACGTCCTTGTCATTGAGCTGGTCACCGATGTTCTTGGAGTGCATCGCGGTGACCTGGTTGGTGCCGGCGGAAGAGTTATTCGAGCAGTCGTCGTAAAGCGGATCTGGGTCGCCGACAACAGTGGCGGTCTTGCCATCTTCGGATACCCCAGCGAGGGCGTGGTTCTTGCCAGGTTCGATCTTCTTCTGCTCGCCCGTGGCTGGGTCATGCATGGTCCCGCCGGCCACGGTTCCGGAAATCAGATTCAGCGCGCCTGGGGTGGATGGGCCGAAGATAGTGGAGTAACTATTGTCGTTCATCGCAAAGTTTTGCGCGTAGTTCCACATTCCGGTGACGGTATTGCCGTCGTAATAGCCCATAGTCATGCCTGGAACGGCATAATAGCCGTTGGAAGACTTATCGATGTCGGTGGATACAGTCTCCGGGAACTTGTCCATCTTGCCGCCGTTGTATGCGGCCTGCTCATCGCCGTAGTGGTGATTCTGGTCCGTAGTTACTGCATGGTCTGGCCCGATGCGGAAAGGCTTGACGGAGTTGGGGTTCTTGTTCCCCATTACGCCATCATTTTCGAGGTTTTTCGCCTTGGGGGTGTCTTTCTTGGCGGTAAATTTTGGGGCGTCCTTGTCGCTGCCCTGCAGCTTTTCGCCGTCCTTATTCAGGGCGTTTGGGTAGGTGCCAAAGTAGTGGTCGAAGGAAATATTCTCCGAGTAAATGACAACGACGTGTTCAATTGGGGTCGTGGTGGCTGCCTGGGCAACGCCGGGGACAAGGGACGTAGTGGCGGCTGCGGCGGCGCAAAGGGCCACAGCGCGAGAGCGAAGCTTCATTAAAAATCCAACCTTGGTCAAGAATTTGCGGGGCAGGTCGAAAGTGGCTGTGGCTCACCAGGCGAGTCATCGGTCGCTTTCGAATCGAAATTTAACGCCGCCAAAACACCGACTGCAACTAGATTAAAAGGGCGTCCCCGGCCGTGGGGACGCCCTATAGAAGCAGCTCACTTTGAACTTTTGCCGGCCGCACCCCGGGAGCCGTTAACGAAATGTTAAGAATCTATTCGGCTCCACTTTGCCAATAGGGGGTACGGGGTTAATCGTCGGCGTCGGTAGACAGCGCAGCCACGAAAGCCTCTTGCGGCACCGAGACGGAGCCCAGCGTCTTCATGCGCTTCTTACCGGCCTTCTGCTTCTCCAGCAGCTTGCGCTTACGGGAGATATCGCCGCCGTAGCACTTGGCCAGCACGTCCTTGCGCATGGCCCGGATGTTCTCGCGGGCAATGATCTTCGAACCAATGGCCGCTTGCACCGGCACCTCGAACTGCTGGCGCGGGATGAGCTCTTTAAGCTTCTTGGTCATCTTATTGCCGTACCACTGGGCGGAATCGCGGTGGACGATGGCGGAGAAGGCGTCGACCGGGTCGCCGTTGAGCAGGATATCGACCTTGACCAAGTCCGCGAGCTGCTCGCCGGCCTCTTCATAGTTCAACGAGGCGTAGCCCTTGGTGCGGGACTTGAGCATATCGAAGAAGTCGAAGATGATTTCACCAAGCGGCATGGTGTAGCGCAGTTCCACGCGGTCCTCGGAAAGGTAATCCATGCCGCCCATCTGGCCGCGCTTGGACTGGCAGAGCTCCATGGTGGGGCCGACGAATTGCTCGGGCACGATGACGGTCATCTTCACCACCGGCTCGTAGACCTCGTTAAGCTTTCCTTCCGGCCAGTCCGACGGGTTGTGAACCCACTTTTCTTCGCCGTCTTCGGCCACCACGCGGTAGGTCACCGACGGCGCGGTGGAAATTAGGTCGAGACCGAACTCGCGCTCCAAGCGGTCGCGGGTAATTTCCATATGCAATAGGCCCAAGAACCCGCAGCGGAAACCAAAGCCGAGGGCGACGGAGGTTTCGGGCTCGAAGGTCAAGGAGGCGTCGTTAAGCTGCAGCTTTTCCAAAGCATCGCGCAAGTCTGGGAAATCGGCCTGGGAGATGGGGAAAAGGCCGGAATAGACCATTGGGTCCGGGTCCTTATAGCCCTTAAGCGGAGTTTCGGCGCCGCCGTTGGACCAAGTGACGGTATCGCCCACCTTGGTCTCGCGCACGTCCTTTACGCCGGTAATGAGGTAGCCCACCTCGCCGGGGCCCAAGCCTTCACACTTTTGCATCGTGGGGGACACGATGCCGATTTCGAGCAGCTCGTGGTTAGCGTTGGTCGACATCATGGTGACCTTCTGGCGCGGGGTGAGCTTGCCATCGACCATGCGGATATAGGTGACAACGCCGCGGTAGGTGTCATAGACGGAGTCAAAAATCATGGCGCGGGCCGGCGCATCCGCGTCGAACTCGGAGGACGGCGGCGGCACCAACTCGCAGACCTTGTCCAGCAGCTCGACCACACCCTCGCCGGTCTTGCCGGATACGCGCAGGACCTCTTCTGGCTCGCAGCCGATGATATTGGCGATTTCCAGCGCGTACTTTTCCGGGTCGGCGGCCGGCAGGTCGATTTTATTGAGGACCGGGATGATTTCCAGGTCGTTTTCCATCGCCAGGTACAGGTTGGCAAGGGTTTGGGCTTCGATGCCCTGGGCGGCGTCGACAAGCAAGATGGCACCCTCACACGCCTCGAGGGCGCGGGAGACCTCGTAGGTAAAGTCCACGTGGCCGGGGGTATCGATCATCTGGAGGACGATCTGCTCCCCTTCGTCCGGACCGGACTGGGGTACCCAGGGCAGGCGTACGTTCTGCGCCTTAATGGTGATACCGCGTTCGCGTTCGATGTCCATATTATCGAGGAACTGGTCACGCATATCGCGCTCCGCAACCACCTTGGATAGCTGCAGGATGCGGTCCGCCAGCGTCGACTTGCCGTGGTCGATGTGAGCAATAATGCAGAAGTTTCGGATTCGGGCGGGATCCGTAAACGTCGTGGCCGCAAAGTTTTCAGACATACGTCTACAATAGTCGACATGAAAAGCGCCATGCTCACCCGACTGCGCCAAGCGCTGGGAATCAGCGAGCGCGAGCCTATAGACACCGGCCTGACCCGCATTAATTCCCGGTTGGGGCTGGATAGGTCGGACGAGTTCCACGAGCCGCGTAAGGCCGCTGATATCCGAGTCGAGGCCACCGCCTCTCACCCCCGCTCCATATTTTTCTCCCCCGATATGGATGGCCAGGCTGATTCCGGCGAGGTGGTCTGGGTATGGGCCCCGGCCGAAGGCAAGCAGGCCCCGCCGCGTGAGCGCGCCATCCTGGTTGTCGGCCGCACGCGCACCACGGTGATGGGTTTGCTTATCTCCCCCAACCCGAAGCATGCGCTTGACGACGCCTGGCTGGAAATCGGCGCCGGCGAGTGGGACGAATCCGGGTGCGATTGCTGGGTGCGCCTCGACCGCTTGCTGGAGGTTTCCGAAGAGCAGGTGCGCCGACAAGGCACACTTTTTCCCGAACGCCGGTTCGAAAGAATCGCGAATAGGTTACGCGCGCGCTACCACTGGGCCTAACCAGTCGCACAGACGGCGACCATGCTGAGAGTTTTGGCAGGTCGGGTTCGGTACTGCTATTGTATGTTGGTTACTTACTTGCCGGGCGCGTTGGTCGGGGCGGGCAGGACCTTGGGTTCGCTCTTCGAATACCAGCGCCGAGCGTGCCAGCGATTGCTGGCCGCGGGAATAGTCCGAGCAGGTCGGTTTCTATGTCAATCACTTTCGATTACTAAGAGGTATCTTTTCATGGCAAATATCAAGTCCAAGCAGAAGCGCGTTATCACCAACGAGAAGGCACGCCGCCGCAACAAGGGCGTTCGCTCCGCCGTCCGTACCGAGATCCGCAAGTTCCGCGAGGCCGTTGCCACTGGCGACAAGGCTGCAGCTGAGAAGCAGCTGCGCGTGGCATCTCGCGCCCTGGACAAGTCCGTGTCCAAGGGTGTCTTCCACCGCAACACTGCAGCCAACAAGAAGTCCGGCATGGCTTCCGCGTTCAATAAGATGGACTAAGAGCCATTGCACTGACAATCCCCCCGGTCGCACTCTACGGAGCGCACCGGGGGATTTTCTTAGCGTAGACCCGAGCAGTGAGGCTTAGGCCAGTTCGTCGTTGAAATAATCTTCGAAGATGGCGCCGGCGTTGCGGAAGGCTTCACTAAGCGACGTTCCTCCACGGGTTTCCACAAAAATCTCGAAGGCGGTCAGAAACTGGGTGTGGATGATGTTGACGGTCGGCGTGAGGCGCGGATCGGAGGATTTCCAACCCTCACGGGCCTGCACGGCTTGGCGGAGGCGCTCAATAGTGCGGCTATTGCGCTGGTAATACAGGGCACGCAGCTTCGTATCCTTAGCTAGTGCCTTGGCCGTCAGCTGGGAAATTTCGGGGAAGAACTCATCACCCACGGCGCGGTCAAATACGGCTTTGGCCACGATTTCAGAATCTTCGCGCAGGCTTCCGGTGGGCAGTCCGGCGGCGAAATTCTGAAATTGGTGCTCTAGTTCCTCCGAAAATTCGGGACCTAAAACTGCCGATTCTTTGTCTTTTATGTAATTAAAAAGGGTACGGCGGGAAACGCCTACCTTTTGGGCGAGTTCCTCCATAGTAAACCCGCCGTATCCGGCTTCGATGACGAGGTTGAGCGCAGCGACTCGGATTTGTGATATACGCGGCATAAATGCCCCTTTCTGTCCCGACGCTCTAAGGGCCTTACTTTCGTTTTCTAAACCCTTAAATCTTTAGGTGAAAATGGTATTTCCCTACAAACTAAGGCGTTTGGGGTGATTTTATTACCTAATATTCGACTATGGAAACAGCCGTGCGCACGGGAAGAATTTACTACCGGCATGGCCGTACGTTTAGGCCCGTCATAGAACTATTTAACAAAGCTGTGATGTTAGACAACCAAAGTACCTGTACGGCCAGCCCTCCGCTCCAGTTATCCGCCCGCACGTTCGAAAGCCCAATGGTGCTCGTGTCGGGTAGGGCCGCTAAGATGAGTCAACGATGAAAAACGTTAAGCCACTGGTGAAATGGGCGGGCGGAAAGCGCCAGCTCTTGCCACATATCCACGCCGCCCTACCGGCGGATGTCCCGCGGCGGTTTTATGAGCCCTTCATCGGTGGCGGCGCGGTGCTTTTCTCGCTCCAACCAGCAAGCGCACGGGTCAATGATCTCAATGCTGAGCTCATCAACCTATATGAGGTGGTACGCGGCGGCGTCGACGAGCTCATTGCAGAACTCGTGAGCTATCCCAATGAGGCGGAGTTCTTCTATGCGCTGCGCGCAGTGGACAGGGATGCGAAGCGGTTTGCCGCCCTCTCCCCCATCGAGCGTGCTGCACGAACGCTGTATCTCAACCGCACCTGCTATAACGGTCTGTATCGCGTGAATACGGCAGGTCAATTTAATGCGCCGTTCGGGCGCTATAAGAATCCCACCATTTGCGATGAAGACACGCTGCGTGCGGTGCACCGCTATTTTGCGGAAAATGAGGTGATCTTTTCCCAAGGCGATTTCGCCGCAGCGGTGGCAGAAGCAGGCGAAGGCGATTTTGTCTATTTCGACCCGCCCTATGACCCAGTCAATGTGACGAGCTCGTTTACCGGCTATCAAAAGGGCGGCTTTGACCGCGCGGAGCAAGAACGGCTCAAAGAGGTCTGCGATGAGTTGGACGAACGCGGGGCAAAGTTTCTGCTGTCGAATTCGGCCACCGAGTTCATCCGAGAGCTCTATGCGGATTATGAGGTAGGCATCGTGGGGGCAACGCGGGCGATCAATTCCGTCGCTTCGAAGCGCGGCAAGGTCGATGAGGTACTGGTGCGCAATTATGAGGTCAGCGGTGACTAGCGGGCCGAAGGCGCACGCGGGGCGGGAGCTGCAGGAGGAGCTGCGGGCACGTTTTGGCGTTCCGGAGTCGGTGAAGCTAGGCGTTAATGACTGGGGTTGGCTGCGCATCTTGGCGGCTGGCTACGGCGAAGAATTGGAACGGCGCGGGTATTTTTTCATCAGCGCGCGGGAAGTGGAGAAAATCTCTGCTCGGCAGCCACGGTTGATGGCCAAGCATGATTTTTCCACCTCGCGGCCTTGGATCTTTCAGCGCCTGCAGCTCGGCATCGTGCCGGTAAGCCGCAGCGAATACTTGGTGGGCCGGTTCAACCTCTACGAGAAGTTTCCGCAGGCACAGCGCGGGGAGGTACGTACGCTGCAGCTGCCAGCGGGTCTAGATACCCTCTCGTTGGAGGGGGTGAGCTCGGAGGCGGTGGCGTTAAATGGGGCGTCGGCAAGCGGGATGCTAGAAGACTTTCTGGCCTGCGGGCCTTTGCAAGCTACGGTGGCAGGCCGCATGTCCACGCGCGAGATGCAGGTGCGGCTACCGGACCTGGGCGTGGAGGTGGCGGTGGACCGCGCACAGATGGAAATCGACGGCGGTTTTGAATCGCTCGAGCATCTAGTGCTGGTGGAGGCGAAAAATCACCTCTCGGATGATTTCAATATCCGGCAGCTATATTTTCCCTACCGGCGCTTCCAACAGCGCCTGGCAAAGGAAGTGGTACCGGTTTACCTGGTGTATTCCAATGGCATTTTCCACCTATACCGCTATGAATTTAGGGATCCGGCCGATTTTCGCAGCATTGCGCTGGTCGATAGCGCCCGCTACGCACTGTCGGCCTCGCACCTGGATGCGCAGGCATCGCTGGATATCGTTCGGGCGGTGGAGCCCGACGTCGAGCCGGAGGTGCCCTTTCCGCAGGCCAATAACTTTGAGCGGGTGGTCAACCTCTTGGAGCTCATGGCGCTGCAGCCGCTGAGTAAGGCAGAGATTACTCAGCGCTATGATTTCGATCCGCGGCAGGCGGACTATTATGCCAACGCCGCGCGCTACCTGGGGTTGGCGGTGCCGGTGGATGAGGCCTGGGAGCCCACCGAGCGCGGGAGGAGAATTATCGAGCAGCCGCAGCGCGATGCCCGAAATGCGGCGCTTATACGGACGTTGGCGGCGCGGCGGGTATTTCGCGAGGTGCTCGAACTCAGCTTGGCTCGCGGCGCGGTCGCCAGCACCGCGGAAATTATTGCGGCGATGGATGACCTGGGCCTGAGCTTAGCGACGTCCCGGCGGCGCGCCTCCACCGTCGCCCGCTGGACCCAGTGGGTGCTCGACACGGTGGCGGAGGGAATGCCGCGGCTGTTTTAGTGCAGGAGGTTCTGCGCGCCGGAGACAATAAGGACGATGCCGGCGATAATGAAAAACAGGCCCGAGCCGATATCGATCCACGGACCAGCGGCGATGAGCTTGCGGCGCACGGCGTTGGTAGAAATTACTGTGGCAACGACGAGGAAAAAGAGGAAGGCCGAAAGCGATAAGGACAGCGTCAACCCGATGGCCAACCAGATGGGAGGGCTGGCGGGAAGCAGCGGGGCGATCATCGCGGCGAGGAAAAGCACGATTTTCGGGTTGGACATATTCGTGGCTAATCCGACCTTGAAGGCAGAGCGTAGGCGCCCGAGTTGCGCGGCGGCGTCTTCCAGATCCACCGGCGGGTTGGCGCGCTGGGCGATGCCGCTGCGCAAGGCGCGCGAACCCATAAACACCAGGAAGCAGCCGCCAACGGCCTGAACCGCTCCCAAAATTTCCGGAAAAGCCGTCAGCAGCGCTGCGGCGCCGAAAACGGTGGCGGTGCACCAAAAGAGCACGCCGATTTGGATGCCGGCGGCTGCGGCTATGGCGTGGCGCCGCGAGCGGGTGGCGTAGCGGGTCACCAAAATAATGTCGGGTCCGGGCGAAGCGACGCCCACCAGATTCATCAACAAGAGGGTGAAAAAGGACGTCCAGGTCACTCCCCTGCCTCGCTTTCTAGGCGCGGGATAAGGTCCTCGCGGCCAAATATGCGGGCAGACTCCAGCGCGGAGGGATGGCCGGCGGCAGGGTCGGCGTGGGCGGCCAAGAGGGCGTCGATGACCGCATCTTCCTTTTTGAAAATGGCACCGGCCAGGGGTGATTGACCGCGGTCATTGAGCAGATTAACGTCCGCGCCGACGCGAGCAAGTGCGGTAACCAGCTCGGCGTGGCCGTGATAGGCCGCGAGCATGAGGAAGGACTGGCCGTCCTGGTTCACGAGGTCAATATTTACGCCGTGGTCGATATAGGCCAGGAGGTCCAAGCTGCCCTCGCGTGCCATGTCAAAGAGCCGACCGGCGAATTCCTGCACTTGCGTCTCAGACATAGCTTCTAGCTTATCGCGCCAGTTCCGCGACTCGTTTGAGGGCCGCCTCTATGGCGAATTCGGGCTCACCGCCTTGGCCTTTGACGGCGGCATCGAGTTCCGAGACGAGGATGACGGCCTTGGTGACATTATCGGCGGACCAGCGGCGAGCCACCGGCTGGGTCATCTTGACCACGTAGGGCGCTAGGCCGGTTTGGCTAGCTAAAGAATACTGGTCCCCGCGGGCGGAATACAGGCGGGCTACGGCTCCGACCTTATTGGCTAGCGCTGCGGCAATCGCCACGGGGCTGGCGCCAAGCTGCAGGGCGCGGCGGCAGGTGGACACGGCGGCTTCGACGCGGCCGGCAACGGCGGCATCGGCAATATCCCAATTGGCAACCTCGGCCACGCCGACGTAGTAGTTCTGCACGGCCTCGCGGGTGACGTTGCCGCCGGTATCGGACACCAACTGGGAGATGGCAGAGGCCAGCTCGCGTAGGTCAGAGCCCACGCCTTCGAGCACGGCATGGATGACGTCCGGGGTCGGGCGCACACCGTGGGAGGAGAATTCGCGGGTGGCCCACTGCCCCAGCTCATTGGGATAGAGCGAGAAGACTTCGTGAACCTCGGCAATCTTGCGCAGCTTGGCCACCAGTTCAGGTTGCTTCTTCTTTTTCTTTAGGGTCTTGGCCGTCACGGAGTAAATGATGACCATGGTCATGCCCGGCGCGGGGTTCGCGCAGGCACGCAGGATGATATCGACTACTTCCTTGCCGGCTCGCTCGCAGTCACTGATGACGATGACGCGACTATCTCCAAAAAGAGAGGGGCTAGTGGCCTCGAGGATTTCGCCCTCGGAGACTTCGGAAGCTTTAAGCTTGGTCAGCTCGGGGCGAGCACCGGTTGGGCCGCTCTCCTCGGCCGCGGCACGCTGAATCTGCAGGCGGGCGCGTTCGGTGAGGAATTCATCGTCGCCGAGGATGAGGTGTACTGGAGGCATGCTCGCCATTCTAACCTGCCGCCACACCGAGCCAGGCGATGCCCGCTAGCGTCAGCGCCAGAGTCAGCCAGGGGCGGTGATAGAGGAGGCCGGCAATGATCCAGGCGTAGGCCAGCAGCGTAAAAAGCGGGCTAGCGGGGATGGTGACCACCGGAAGGTGGGCCACGCCGTGGGCGATGGTATTAATCCACCACGAAAAGGGTTCTATAAGGCGCAGCAAGCCCGCACCTAGCACATCGAGTGGACCGAGCTGGGCTAAGACGGCGGCGATAAGCCCCACGATGGTAATCGGCACGGTGGCGGGCTCAACCAGGATATTGGCCAACACGGAGACCACGGAGACTTCGCCGGACATGAGTGCGACTAGCGGCAGGGTAACGATATCGGCGGCAATGGCCACAGCGACCGCGCGCAGAAAAATGGCGGGCCAGCCGGTTGTGGCCAAGTGTTTATAAATGAGCGGGCTAAGCGCCACGATGCCGAGCGTCGCCGCGCAGGAAAGGGCGAAGCCAAAGTGCACGGCGAGGTCGGAATCCACGAAGAGCAAGGCGATAATGCCGAGGCTTAAGGCATGAATCGGCTCCATGCGCGTGGAATTGAGCACGGCGAGCAGGCCCACTACCCCAGCGACGGCCGCGCGCTGGACGGAGGGTTCAAAGCCCACGAGCACAACATAGGTGGCCAGGGCGCACAGGGAGGCGGCCACGCGGGCGCGTGGCCCCAGCGCGAAGGCGGCGCAGACCATGGCTGCGGCGGAGCACACGATGGCGACATTTGCACCGGAAACTGCGCTTAAGTGCGAAAGGCCGGTGATGATATACAGGTCGCGCTCTGAAGAGCTTTGCAGGCTAGTATCGCCGAGCACCATGCCAGGAATCAGGCCCTGGCTGGAAGGACCGACGGTATCTACAACCAGAGCGCGAAATGTGTCGGACACGTGGGCCGCCCAGCCGGCTAGGCCTTCGGGCTCACCGGTTACCTGCACGTCTGTGGCAGTGGCGCTGAGCTTTCCGACGCCCGCCCTATCCGACTCCCTCACCTCCACCCTGGCCGTGAGTTCGGCGCCCGCAGCGGCCGGGACCGGTTCCGAGCTAAAGACCGGCAGTTGAGTCGGGTAGCCCGGCACCTTAAGCCGCAGCAGCCAGCCGCCCGTGCTGGTCTGCGTCGGCGCGGTGGTCAGGCGGCCGGTAACCTCGGTGCCGAGGTCGAACGCAGCGGCACGGGCCTGGCGCACCGCGGCAACCAGCGCCGCGGCTGTCGCGACCATTCCGGAAAATAGCGCTTGGCCCCATTGGCGGGCGATCAGGCAGCACCCGACGACCGCCGCAATGATAAAGATTGCCCAGCCACGGCCGCCTAGCAGCACAGCAACGACAGCCAGCCAAGCGGTGGCCGCGCCGGGGACGAGCCGCAGTTCTCGCATCGCGTGCTCGTACTCAGCTTAGAGCTGGACCTGGTCTTTAAGCTGCGCTAGCTTCGCCGGTCCGATGCCGGTGACCTCGAGTAATTCCTCAATATCTTGGAAGCCGCCATGTTCCTCGCGGTACGCCACGATAGCTTGCGCGGTGACCTCACCAACGCCCTTGAGTTCTGTAAGTTCCTCCGCGGTGGCGTTATTCAGGCTCACGCCGCCGGTACTGATGCCGTTTCCGCCGGATGGGGCTGGTTCGCCGGGTGCGGGAGGTGGGGCGGCGCCGGAGGGAAGGATGTGGAGCTGCTGGCCGTCGGAAAGCCGCTGGGCATGGTTGAGCGCGATTGTGTCTGCACCGGGAAGGGGTTGAGCGGCGTCGAGGGCATCGGCGACGCGCGCGCCGGGCTCGAGGGTCTGCAAGCCGGGCTCGGCCACCTCGCCAATGACAGAGACGATGATTTCACTGGGCTCTGCACTGGGTGCAGTGCCAGAATCACCGCTTATTGCCGCAGGCTCGGGCATGCCCGAGGATTCATCGGAGCGGGCGTTGATGCCAAGCCACGCCACCACGCCGACGACGAGAATGACCGCCACGGCGCAGGCTTGCCACGGGCTAATGCGCAGACGCGGGCGAGGATAATCGACGGCGAGGAGCTCTTCCTCACCGGTGGGTTGGGTAAATTCGCGGAGTCGTTCGCTAATCTTGGGTGCCGCCATGGCGCTGAGAATAAAGCCGTGGGCGCTAAGGCAGTAGGTACAGCGAAGGCGGGCTGTGGATAACTTGTTGGGGACGTCAACGAACCCGGCGCACTGGGCCTAGTTATCCACAGAACGGCGCGGTGGGAAGGCGCGTGGTCGACCACGCGTGTGAGGATGCGCTGGATCGGCGGGAGGCTCCGAGCTAAACACCGCAGATACGCCGATGGCGGAGGGGCCGACGTGGACGGAGAGGACGTCGTTAAGCGGGGTGCAGATAAAGGACGAGCCCTGCGGCAGGGCCGCTTCAAGCAGCGCCTCCAGCTTGGCGGCCGCGCCTTCGGCGTGGTTGTGCTGGATGGCGACGAAGACCGGCTTCCCGTTGGCGCGGGAGGCAATGAGGTCTACTAGCTTGGTAAAAGCCTTGGTCTGGGTGCGGGTTTTTCCCACCAGCTCCAGCTTGCCGCGGTTAATCGACATGATCGGCTTGGTGGCCAAAAGCGCCGTAGATAACACGGCTGTGGCCGGCGAAAGGCGGCCGGAGCGGCGCAGATCCTCCGTGGAATGCAGGTACACCCAGGTAGCCGCACGCTTGAGGGTGTCCATGGCCGCAGCGTAGCACTCCTCCAAGCCGGCTCCGCGGGAGGCGACCTTGGCTGCGGACATGGCGGCCGCACCCATCGCCATGCCGGCCGACCCGGAATCAATCACCCGCACCGTGTGCGGGAAAACGCCCGAAGCAGTCACTGCGGCGGAGTAGGTGGAAGAAAGCTCTTTGGATAGGTGTATGGCCACCACGCCATCATCCTGAGAGCGCTCCATTTCGCGGCCATAGGCGGCTGCCAGCTCCAGCGCGCTTAATCCCGAAGTAGATTGCTCCAAGCCATCCTTGCCGTGGCGTTCCATGAGGTGGAGGTCAATGACGGTGATGGATAGCTGCTCCGCCAGCTCCCGGGGCAGGCCCGCAGCGGAATCCGTAATGACGCGAACCGCCACTAGATATCCGCCCCGCCATCCCCGGTGACCTCGCCGCCCATATTCCAACCGTCGAAGTACCACTGGGCATTACCCACATTATCTGGGGTGAAGTCTAGCGAGGACAGCGGCGCTGCCGGGTTAAAGTCCGGGCGAGCAGTCAGCTGCGACCAGTGGGTATTCTTCAGCCCCGAAAGGATCCCGTACTGCGCGTGGTCAAGGCCAAGCAGGTGGCAGGTAAGCGCCGAGATGGCCCCGCCATGGGCCACGATGAGGACGGGGCCGGCGTCCCAGCCGGCAAAGTCTTCCATGAGCTCATCGATGACGGGGCGGGCACGCTCAGCCACGTCCACGCGAGACTCCCCCTCCGGCGGGGCCCAGGTGGGATCGTGGCGCCAAATGGCGCGCGCGCCTGGAAACTCCGCATCTACCTCAGCAGAGGTTCTGCCCTGCCACTGGCCCAAGTGAGTTTCGCGCAGGCGGGCATCCGTGCTGAAGTCCACGCCGAGGGCTTCGGCGACGACGCGGGCGGTTTCCTTCGCACGAATGAGATCGGAGGCAACGATTTTGGACACGCCCTGATCCTGGAGCAGGCGCGCGGCAGCGCGGGCCTGCTCATAGCCCAGCTCAGACAGCTCGGTATCCAAGTGGCCTTGCATGCGGCCGGTGGCGTTATAGGTAGTTTGTCCGTGGCGGATCAGGATCAGGCGGCGACTCATATGGGTTTAAAGCTCCTCGTCCTCACCTGGGACCTTATCGGCCAGTGGGAGCTCGTCGATGGAATCTACCTCACGCGGGTTGACGCCATTGGTCCATTCGCCCGGACGCTCCGGGGCTTCGATGCCCTCAATCTCCAGTGCCGGGCAATCATGGTAAAGGCGGTCCAAGCCGTAGAACTCGCGCTGGTCATTGCGCTGGACATGGACGACGATATTGCCGTAATCCAGCAGCACCCAGCGATTTTCGCGGTTACCTTCACGGCGCTGCGGTTCAAAGCCCTGCTTGGTCATCTCATCTTCGACTTCATCCACAATGGAGCCCACCTGGCGCTCGTTATCTGCAGAAGCCAGCACGAAGACCTCAGTAATTGCGAGGACATCGGAGACATCAATAGCCGCGATATTGGTGGCTAACTTTTCTTGCGCCGCGTGTGCCGCGGTTTCTGCCATGCTGCGGGCGAGATCAGAAGTAGACAATGTGTATAAATTCCCTTTTCGCGTCTGAGTGCATTCGAAATGAACTATCTCTAGTGAGAATCTATTCTTGCACGTTTAGCAGGCCCGTGCCCAAAATCTGGGAAAGGCCGTGAAAGTTTCTACAGGGGCTTGTCCGGGTTGGGACCGTAGAGATTGTTTTTGGTGATGTACTGCACCACTCCATCCGGTACGAGGTACCACACGGGCTGGCCTTGGGCAGAGCGCTCGCGGCACGCGGTGGAGGAAATGGCCATGGCGGGGATATCGATGAGGTCAATATCCTCTTGCGCATCGGCAGGCAGCATATCAGCGCTTAATTCGTATCCTGGGCGGGTAACCCCCACGAAGTGCGCCATCTCCAGCATCTCTTCCCAGTTATGCCAGCTCATAATGGAGGCCAGAGAATCGGCGCCGGTAATGAAATAGAACTCCGCTTCTGGGAAAAGCTTACGCAGATCCCGCAGCGTATCGATGGTATAGGTAGGCCCCTCGCGGTCAATATCTACCCGCGAGACGGTAAAACGCGGATTGGATGCGGTTGCCACCATCGTCATCAAGTAGCGGTGCTCGGCCGCAGTGACCTCGCGGTGAGACTTCTGCCAAGGCTGACCTGTGGGCACAAAGATGACGCTATCGAGGGCAAAGCGATGCGCGGCCTCACTGGCGGCTACCAAGTGACCGTTGTGGATGGGGTCAAAGGTGCCACCCATGATGCCAATGCGCTGTGGGCTAGTCATGGGTGGTGATTATAGTCCCCGGCCGAGGAGGGAGTAAGCAAGGTGGCGAGGGAGTCGGCAAAAGCGGCGTCGCCAAGCGAGGGCTCTACAAAATAAGAAGCATGGCGAGCCGCCTTGGTAGCCAACGCGTCGTGGGCGGAGGCGAGGTTCAGGTCGCAAACGAAGTCTCCGTCCAAGCAATAGTTAAGCCGGCGCGAGTCCGGCAATGCCGCAGGTTGTAAGAGCAAACGCTGCGGTAGCCAGCCCGCCATACCGTGGGGACGGCTGAGGGGATTGCCCAGGTAAACTGCCCCCGCGAGCTTGCCTCGTTGTGCAAGGTAGCGCTCCGCGCTGGTAGCGACAATGGCGCCTTGGGAGTAGCCAGCCGTAATATAGCGCGGCTGGCAGCCTGTTTCGCGCTCATACTTTTCCACCACGCGCGGAGCGTTGGCCATGCCGGTGCGCAAACTATGTACAAAACCAACGGTGACCGAATACGCCAGCTCGTGCAACGGATGCTCCATCACTACCCCACCGAGGCGGCGAATAAGCTGGAGCGGATTCAACTGTTCACCTTCCTGCGCCAGCGGCGGCAGGTTCATTGACGCCGGGTATGCCTGGGGGTCAAGGGCGAGGACATGGACTTTATCCATCGTGCCGGGATGGCGTTTTTCCACTAGATGAAAAAGCGCGGAGAGGTTTGCCCCTTCATAGCCATTCGACGGCGCGGCATGCGGCGAATACTGCTGCGGTCCGAAATACTCGCCGTATTCCTCATTCTGGTCGGAGCCACGAGCAGCCAAAACAACGAACTCGGGACACCCAGCAGGCTGCGGCGATGGGGCGGATTGTGCTGCTGCCTGGGGCACGACCGGGGCAGCATTCGCGGTGGCGGCGGCGGGGGCTATAGAAACGGCAAGCGCCGCCGAGGCGCTTAGGGCGACGGCGGCACGGAAGAAAGCAGATCGAATCATGGCGGGGAGAATTATGGACGGGTCTGACCTGTACCCTGCAGGATCCACTTAGAAGAGGTGAGCTCCGGCAGCGCCATTGGGCCACGGGCGTGCAGCTTCTGGGTGGAAATGCCGATTTCGGCGCCCATGCCGTAGACCTCGCCATCGGTGAAGGCGGTAGAGGCATTGAGCATCACCGCGGCGGCATCCACCTCGTTGCCGAATTTCACTAGGACATCGGCGTCTTGCGCGGCGATGGCCTCGGTGTGGCCAGTGGTGAACTCGGTGATATGCGCGATGGCGCCATCTACGCCGTCGACCACCTTGGCGCAGATATCCATAGATAGTGACTCCTCGCGCCAGTCTTCATCGGTGGCCTGCACGGCATCCTTGACGCCGAAGGCCTCGAGCTCGGCGACGTCGCCGTGGATGGTCACGCCAGCATCCTGCAGCGCGGCGATGATGCGGAGCTTGACGGAGTCATCCAAAGCGGCGTCGATAAGCACGCACTCCGTGGAGTTGCACACGGAGGTGCGGCGGGTCTTGCCGTTGATGACCATGTCGATGGCCTTATCAATGTCTGCAGAGGCATCCACGTAGAAGTGGCAATTGCCGGTGCCGGTCTCAATGGCGGGGACGGTGGCGCCGGTAACGACGGCCTCAATAAGCTTTGCGCCACCACGCGGAATAACCAGGTCCACCAGACCACGGGCGGTAATGAGGTCCTGGACGGAATCGTGCGTCTCGCACGGCAAAAGCTGCACGGCCTCGCGCGGCAGGTCAAACTCAACGAGGGTATCCTGCAAGATTTCTACCAGCTTGGTGTTGGAGTTGCGGGCGGATTTGGAGCCACGCAATAGCGGCACATTGCCGGACTTGATGGCCAAACCGAAGGCGTCCACGGTGACGTTCGGGCGGGCCTCATAGACCATGCCCATGACACCGAGCGGCACGCGCACCTGCTTCATCTGGATTCCGTTATCCATGGTGCGCCCCTGCAGGATCTCCCCTACCGGGTCCTGCAGGCCAGCTACCTGGCGCAGGCCGCCGGCAATGCCTTCCACGCGCGCGGCGTCGAGAGACAGGCGGTCAATAAGGGACTCGGACATGCCGCGTTCGCGGCCGGCATCGATATCCTGCTTATTGGCGGCGAGAATGGCTTCGGTGTGGGCAATGAGGTTGTCGGCTGCGCGCTGCAAGATCTCATTCTTGCGCGGCGTGGACAGCTGCGCCACAACGGGCGCGACTTCCTTGGCAGCACGGGCTTTGGACAGAACTTCTTCGCGTTCAGTGTTGCTCATGTCATACCAGCCTAACGAAAGGCCGCGCGCTTTTCAGCCAGTTGGGCGGCAAGCACCCGCACGGTGGTGTCCTTATTGGCCGAGCTCGCGGCTCCGCTTGTCGGATGCCCGGCGGCGGCGCTTCTCGTCCTTCCGCTCGAACATGAGGTATTCCTCTTCGTAATAGCTCAAGTTATAAACGTGGCGGGCTCCGGCCGAGCATATAAAACAGATAATCGGGATAACCCAAAAATAGGACCAGTGGAAGAAGAAATAGCCGAGCACAACGGAAAGGATGGTGGCCGCCCAGGCAGCATAATCGACCGCCTGTACCTTCTTCCGGCGCTCCTTCATATCCGCGACCTCGGCTTCGGTGGGATTAAAAGAGCTCCCTTGATAAGAACCGTCTTGTGAGGCGGCGTTGTCCATTAATAACCCGCCTGAATATCGACTTCCGTGGGGATTGCTTCACCTGCGGAGTAGCGCTCCATGACCTGTACTGTATGCGAGCCGATGCGCCGGCGCACCGAATAGGGAGGGTTGGCCAGGTGCGGGGTGATGACCACGTTAGGCATGTCCCACAGTGGGTGCCCATCGGGCAGCGGCTCAGGGTCGGTGACATCCAAGCCAGCGCCGGCGATGTCTCCTGCCCGCAAGGCTTCGACTAGAGCATCGGTGTCCACCAGTGGTCCGCGGCCAACGTTAATAATCACGGCGTGATCGGGCATGGCACGGAAGGCAGCGGCATTAAAAAGCCGGTGGGTCTCGTCCGTTAGCGGCGCAAGCGCCACGAAATAATCGGCGGCTGGCCAGACGCGCTCAATATCGGCGGTGGCGAAGGTTTCATCGGCACCCTCCACTGGGTTGCCGGAGCGATTGACCGCGATTATGCGTGGTCCGAAGCCTTCCAGCATACGAATAAGCCGCTTGCCGATGCCCCCGGCGCCCACCACCGCTACCGTCTTATCTTCAAAAAGGAAGCTGGTATGAGCCTCAACCTCATCGCGGTTAGACCAGCTAGTCCCCACGCGCTTATGCGCATGCAAGTGGGCGAGCAGGAGCGCAATGGTAGATTCCGCCACGGTGGCGTCATACAGGCCGGCGGCATTAGACCAGCGGGCGGTGGTATCACGCATGACGTCGAGCAGGTGATCCACCCCAGCGAAGGGGACCTGCACCAGGCCCACGCTCGGTGGCAGGGGCTGTGGGAAGTCGTCCGGACCGCCGTTGAAGATGAGAACCTCGGCGTCATCCAGTGGGGCACGCTCGTGGCCGGCTGCATCGAGTGCCTGCAGGGTTTCTTCCCACGGGGTGGGTAACATCGCGTACTTCATTAGTAGCCGGCCTCCACATCGACGCGGGTGGGCATAGCCTCTCCCCTCTCCCACGCCGCGGCATTGGCGTTGAAGATAGCGCCCAGGTGGTACTGCGCCACGTGCGCGGAAGCAGCCATGTGCGGCGTCATGGTGCAATTGGGCAGTTCATAGAGCGGATGGCCATCAGGCAGTGGCTCGGGATCCATAACTTCCAGCCCGGCGCCGGCGATCTCACCATCGCGCAGGGCCGCCACTAGATCGTCGGTTACTACGGTGCTGCCACGGCCGACGTTGATAAAGATGGCGGAGGGTTTCATCGCGCGGAAGGCGGCGGCATCGATTAACCCCTCGGTGTCCTTGGTCGCAGGCAGGATACAGAAAATGAAATCGGCCGAGCCCCACACGTGGTCGGCCTTATCCATGGGCACGACCTCATCGGCGCCTTCCACCGAGCGGCCGGAGCGATTGACCGCGGTAATGTGCACTCCAAACGGTTTAAGAAGCATAATAAGCTGCTTGCCGATGCCCCCAGCGCCAAAGATCGCTACCTTCTTCGGTCCTTGCTGGTTATAAAGCCACGCCTGGGTTTTATCCAGCTCCTGCGCTACCGACCACGAAGCGGCCTGGGCGAAGGCTTTGTGGTGGTGCGCCTGTGAAAGTGCCAGGCCAAGTGCAGATTCGGCCACCGGCTGGGCAAAAGCGCCGGCGGAATTGCACCACGGTACGCCGTCTGGGGTGATGACGCCGGCATCAATGAGCTGGTTTACGCCGGTAAAACAATGCTGCACCCAACCGATGTTCTCCGGCATCTCGGGGATGCGGCGCGGGTTGGGCGCATTGTTGATGTAGACCTCGGCATCTTCGAGGCTATTTACGCGTTCGTGCCCGGCAGCCTCGATATCTTCTACCATCGGTTGCCAGGTGTCCGGACCCATGAAATATTTCATGCCCCAACCATACGGGGAATCAGGGACTTGGGTTTAAATACGGGAGGCGAAGTTGGAGAGGTAATCGGCGTGAACAACTGAGCGGCGCTGCTCCTCAGGAAGTTCTTCCATCTTCTTTCCCTTAATACCGTGCAGTTCCTCGGAGTCGAAACGGACTTCGCCACGTCCGATGACCTCGCCATTCGGACCGAGGATATCGATGATTTCGCCCTTGGTGAACTCGCCTTGCACATCGGTAATGCCCACGGCCAGCAGTGAATTACCGCCCTCGGTCACGGCTTGTTTAGCGCCTTCATCGAGGCGGACGGCTCCGCCGGTATCTGCGCAGTAAAGTGCCCAGAACTTCCAGGCGGAAAGCTGGCGTTCCTCGCGGGTGTGGAAGACGGTGCCCACAGAGGCGTCGGCAAGCGCGGGGCCAATATTATCCGTGGAGGTCAACAGCACCGGAATGCCGCCGCGGGTTGCCAGGCGGGCTGCAGAGACCTTGGTGGCCATACCACCGGTGCCCACCTTGCCGCCATCGCCAGCTACAACGCCCTTCAAGTCCTTGCCGGTGCGCACTTCATCGATGAACTTAGCGTCCGGCTCGGCCGGGTTCTTGTCATACAGGCCATCCACATCGGAGAAGAGGAAGAGCGCATCAGCACCCACCAGGTTGGCCACCAGCGCGGAGAGGCGATCGTTATCGCCAAAGTGCATCTCCGAGGTAGCCACGGCGTCGTTCTCGTTGACGATAGGAATGGTACGCAGCTGGCGCAGGCGATCAATGGTGCGCTGCGCGTTGCGGGCGCGATCGCGGTGACCAGTATCTGACGCAGTCAACAAAACCTGGCCGATGGTGCGCTGATAGCGAGCAAAGGACTGGCCCCACACATAGGCCAAGTGCACCTGGCCTACAGAAGCGGAGGCCTGCTTGGTAGCCAGATCGGTGGGACGCTGGTGCAGCCCGAGCGGCCCCATGCCGGCGGCGACCGCACCAGAAGAAACGATAATGACATCGGAGCGGCCCATGCGCGCATGAACGGCATCGACGATGTGATCAATCTTTTCCTGTGAAACACGGAAATTCTCATCCGTGAGAGAAGAGGAACCAATCTTGACCACGACGCGCTTGGCGTGCGCGATCTCGTGGCGAAGTTCAGATTCAAAACCGGACGCTACCGGGTTCTCATCGAGCGGTTCTGGAAAGGGAGTATCGGCGGTAGGCCCGTCAAAAGGCTCTACCGGAAGTGGAAGGATGGGCTCTTTCTGTTGATCAGAAGACATGCCAACCGAGTCTACAAAGCGCCCCCTCTTATACACCCCAAGAAGAGGGGGCCTACCGAGCTAGCCTTGCCACCTATCCCGATTAGCACCCTCGCGAGTGACCTCTTCGTCGGTGCCGTAATCGTATTCATCGATAAGACCACGGCGTGCCTGAGAGGCACGCTTGCGCTCGGCGGCGGAAACGCGGCTAGTGCCCTTCAAACGGGCGTCCTCGCCGCGGCTGGCCATCGTCGGATCACCGCCAGTCATCGGCTCCCACTCGAAGGTAATGCCGCCGATCGTCACCGGACAGCCTTCCACAGCGCCCTGCTCGCGCAGCTCTTCCTCCACGCCGGCCTTGGCCAAGCGGTCCGCCAAGAAGCCCACTGCCTCATCATTTTCAAAATCAGTTTGGGTAATCCAGCGATCAATCTTCTTGCCCTCAACAATGAAGCCACCCTCGACCTCAGGGTCGGCCTTCACGGTGAAATCAGCAAATACACCGGTATGCTTCTTATGGCCCTGGGCCTTGGGATGGATAACGGTGTGGTTCTTATCCTTCTTTGGCAATGGCTGGGCCTTGCGATGCTCGGTCACCATATCCATGAGCCGGAACTTCAGCGGATCCAGGCCCTTGCGAGCGACGGCCGAAATAATAAAGACAGGCCAGCCAAACTTCTCTTCCAGATCACCCTTGACAAATTCCGCCAGCTCTTCGGCCTCAGGCACATCTGCTTTATTCAAGATGATGACGCGGGGGCGCTCACGCAGATCCCCTAAACCAGTATCTTCCTGCAAAGCCCCTTGGTATTTTGCCAGCTCACTTTCCATCGCCTCAATATCGGAAACGGGATCACGGCCGGGCTCAATGGTGGCAGTATCGACCACATGGGCAAGCACCGCCGTGCGTTCAATGTGGCGCAAGAAATCCAGGCCTAGGCCTTTGCCATCGGCCGCGCCTGGGATAAGCCCCGGCACGTCCGCGATAGTAAAGGAGCTATCTCCCATATCCACCACGCCCAGGTTCGGCTGCAGCGTAGTAAAGGGGTAATCACCGATCTTGGGCTTCGCGGCCGACAAAACCGAGATAAGCGAGGACTTACCAGCCGATGGAAAGCCCACCAGCCCTACATCCGCCATGGACTTCAGCTCGAGGATAAGATCATGGGCCTGGCCCGGCTCACCCTGGAGAGCAAAACCCGGTGCCTTGCGGTTCTTTGAGGCCAATGCCGCATTGCCTAGTCCGCCGAAGCCGCCTTCTGCGGCCACAAACCGCGTTCCCGGAACGGTAAGGTCCGCCAAGGTTTCGCCCTTTTCAGTGCGGACCACCGTGCCCGCCGGGACCTCCAAAATCAGGTCCTCGCCGCGAGCACCATTACGCATATCGCCGGCTCCATTGCCGCCGCGTTGCGCCTTAATATGCGGGCGGTAATGGAAATCCATAAGCGTATGGATTTGTTCAGAGACCTCGAGGATGATGTCACCGCCGTGACCACCATTGCCACCATCCGGGCCACCCAATGGCTTAAACTTCTCGCGGTGGACAGACACACAGCCGTGTCCACCGTCACCTGCTTGCAGGTGCAGGACAACGCGGTCAATAAAACGTGCCATGGTCAAATCCTCCGTGCATTGAATAGTTGTCCTACTCAGTGTAATGCGTATCCTGGGCTGGACTCCAACCGTTTAACATAATGTGAATATTGAATATTCTTATTAGGAGGACTTGGATTTTGCTAGGTAGACACCTAGTACCCCGCTTGGTGGAGAAGAAATGAACTGTACCACCATGCCTAAATACTCCGAACAACTCAAACGTGGTGCTATGGTCCGCTCAGAGTACATTGAAGTCGCCCGCTTCCTTCAGCTTCAGCGAGGTTTGTTGAAAACGTTCCCGCCTTTATTTTCAGGCCCACTAACACGGCACCAGCAAACGTTCCGGCACTAGAGCTTTGCGCGATATTGCCTATGGGTGAGGGCCAATTTCGAGCGAATCCGCCAGGTAGAAAATCATAGAGTTGCACGAACAACAAGATATTTTGCAAAAGGCCGCAAATTCTTTTGAGCAAAGAGACATGTGGACAATAGAGAATGTCTGATGGTTTGTAGGCAGATTCCCAACCTGCATGAAGAGTTAGACCAGAATGACTACTGCGACACGACCAGATCTAAGCTTATAAGACCACGACTCATGCAATTGATAAGAAGCTTCTTGCCCACCCTAAAATTGCGAAACACATTGACAGCCTAGAAACGACCACCACGGCTGCCAATAACCTAGTTCGACGCACGTTACAAACCGCAATGACCAGAGACTAAAACTGCCGCCGAAACCGACAATTACCGCAACGAGCCGTACAAAGACAGCGGACAGTAACTACAGCCCAGCCACATTGATATCCCTATGAGATTACCACTCGTTTAGTGGACCCTAGTCGTACGGATTTTGTGCCCGTAGGAGAAAATGATCATTGTGAGCTAACAGCGCAAGAAGTACACGCCGGAATATCGGCGCAAAGCCACGAACCTAGTATTCGAGTAAGAGCGCCCGGTATCTTATGTGGCTAAGGAAATCGGTGTTTCCGCCGAGCTTTAGACCAGCGGGGCATACTCGAGCGTGAACAAACCTCCCGGCTGATGCGCTTGGCCGACAATTCTGGCAAGGCAAAGGACGCTCACCTATAACAACGCGCAAGCCCAACGCGCCAAATTTGCGCCAAACCTAGCCAACCATGAGTTTAAACCCCAATGCCCCTACAAACTGTGGATGACCGACATAACAACCGCGCGCACAAAGAAAGGCTTTGTGTACACCGCGATTGTCACTTATACGTTTACTCAACACATTGCCGGATCGTCGTAATCAAAATCCATGCGCACCGAAGCATTGCCGCTGCATGCTTTCAACCCAGTGATCTTATCCGCCAAAGAAAAACAGGTTCGGTGCACCATTCCTACCCCGGCTTGCTGTAAGACTACGTTGTCTACAACAAACAGCTTCCCCGGCAAGGAATCACTCCTTCCACCGGAACTGTCGGGAACTCTTACGACAATGCTCTAGCCGAAAAATTTTAATGGTTCCTACAACCATGAACTCATCCATACTCACAGTATGTGATAATGCTGCCGATGCGGAACCTCCAAAACCCAAATGGTGTCGTGATGGAACAAAACCAAGCTCCACGAAAAATTTAAGACACCCAGACCCAGCCGAGACGGAAACCGAATTATCCAAACCAGAACCCACCACAGGAAATAATAAAACCCCAAGGCAAAAGCCAGGAACAAAACTCGGGCCACTTCAGTACCGAAAAATTTACCCCACTTGCCCTAAGCAACATTGCTAGTCAGGCAAATGGGGTAAATACGCAGTAGACCAAGTATCCTTTTGACACCTGCGGTCTACTTTGGCAGGTTCTTAAACGAACATACCAATGAGCTGGGAAGCGCCGTCAGCAATATTTACAAACGGCTCAACAATAGCCTTAACAACCTCTACGACTGTATTGGAAACGCTGGATAGCTCGGACACAACGCTGGATAGCTCGGACATTTTGACTCCTTCAGGAATTAGGATACTTGAATTATTTTATTCGGACTCGGACAGCGGGTTGATCACATCAACAGCATTTTCAAGATTCTTGCCAGAGAAGATCTCGGTCACGCCGGACAGAATCTTGTACCAACCTTCTTGGGTGTTGACGAAGTTGTCCAAGTGAAGCTGGATGGTGGATAGGTAATCCTGGATGGTCGACAGGTCAAAGTTCATACTCATACTCCTCGGTATCCTCTGGAGAACTTTCAGCCCAGATAGGGTTCGATTGCAGGACCGCTCTCACGTCCCACTAAAGGTATTCTGCCATAAGGTGACAATTCCGCAACAGAAATTCTGCTCCACAAACTAATTGCACCCCCTTTCAACTAGGAAATCATAATGCTAACCCAGCCTCAGTTAAGCCTATACTCATCTTTTGGGAATTCAACAGCGATTATGTAGCCCGCCTTTCAATTAAATTGAAGGATAGGTTAAAAGAGATAAACGCGTAGGTTAACTATCCGCGTTCTAATTTAAAAGTCTTTATTTTTACCTAGCGCCCAAGCACCCCCAATACCCCCCCTTATAGGGGGTTAATCTGTACGCTTTATTCCACTGAACAGTTGGCTCTTCTTAATAGCTTCTCTTCCGATTATGTTCCTGCGGGCCTTTTACACGTTGGCAAATCAGCTTTTTATCCTTTCTGACGTGCCGCAAATCCCCAACTGAGCGACCGCTCTCTACAGAAATCAGTGGAGATCCCTTAAGACAACAAGGGTTTCCCTTGCGACACACTATACGTAGGGATATTTTTATTTGATTCCATCTGCTGGCCTACAACCCGTCAGGTGTAGACCACATCCTTCACCAAGTCTGCATTGGCGCCACCTACACGGCAGCTGCTCCATACCTACCATGCACTGCACGTCATGAGCATCGCTCCCCGTTAAGATCCTACTTATATGCCAACAGCCTACACAGAAATATAAGAGTATGTTACGAGATCTAGCGGCCACATATACCGCAAGTCTCTCTTGCTAACCTCCTTCAGACCGCTACCATCTGACTCAGACGTCAAAGGGAACGAGCTACCCCAGCTACAACAACGCTGTCCTACAACAAGGTGGTGCAATAATCTTCTGAACTCAAGATAGCAATTGTTTTAGTAAACCCTTTGTTTACTTCGGAGGCACTACATAGCGTATGGTTCGCTCTACTTGAGCGCCCATTTGCAGACTGGTTATCAACACCTAGGATGAGATCAGCTACACAAAGACCTGGTACCGCCCAGTCGGAAATCATGACCGTAGGATCGACATACCGCTTGCGGGCGCGCTTCGCGTGCCACGAGGTCGACGTTGCGCGTGATCTCGACGTAGTGCAGCAGCGACTTCTTTTTCGACTCGTATTTAGCCTGGGAAAAACAAAGGTTGATAGCTCCTTTCAGGACACACGTACGTAGCCTCATCACCGGGATAGCAACTACGCAACCACCCGCACATCTGCTGCGGCGAGTACCTATCTTTCACCATCGCCCAGACCGTCTCACGCAAACGTGGATTGGCATCAATCCTGCGCTTCCGGCGTAAACGTACTCGACGCCGATTTACGGTGCGCATATGTGGGAAGATACACCCCAAACTCGTCCCGGTTACGCTAAAGCTTCTTGCTGATAGTGCTAGCAGAGTGCTGAAAACGCCGAGCTGTCTCACACACGCTTTTACCCTGCCGGTCAAGATCAAAGATGAGCTCACGCTTTCTACCGATAGATAACGCGAAGAAATATGCCTATCAATTCGCTCTTGTGGAATAGCCAGGCCTGGGGCTGCTTGGCGGCCAACGACATACGGGATTACCTACATAAGCTTGTTATACAGCGCCAAATCCGGGCCAGCCGGGACAAAAGCACATGCCCAGTGGAAATTTTAATAACGCCTGGTCCATATCAGCAACATCACGCGGATGAATTCCACAAGCTAAAGCTACATCTTTGAGACCTACACATTCACACAGTTGCATATAACCACACCGGCGCGTAGTTACACATCTTCGCGAGCATGCGCATTGCGCTTCCACAACCCAAGCTCATTACCAGTCCGATAAACCGGACTAGAGCTTATGGAAAGCGGGCGCACAAAATGCATCGGTTCCACACCTTCAAGCCGCAATCAGGCTATCGCCTGACTGTCACACAGCTAGTACGCCTGCGATGATTGCGCGGCAAGTCCAACTCACCAGCAGGCCGATAAGCAACAGACTTTGCTAAACCATCCACACCAGCAGCCACTCAGAATGAACCACCAACCTGATCAACGCTGCAAACGGCGACATAATAGGAGAAACTGGACCCAATTCGACTCCACACAATAACCCCACCGACAACAGGTGTTCCCCGAGAAGCAGAATCCGAGAGCCCTTTTACAACAGAAAATCCCCAAGCCCTTCACACTGCTGTGGGACGGACTCGAGGATTAGCCTAATCGGACTGAAGTTAAGCAGTCGCTTCTGCAGCAACCTCTTCAGCCGGGACGATGTTGACCATACGACGGCCACGCTTGATACCGAACTCAACGGAGCCAGCTGCAAGCGCGAACAGGGTATCGTCGCCGCCGCGGCCTACGTTCTCACCTGGGTGGAACTTGGTACCGCGCTGACGCACGATGATCTCGCCGGCATTAACCTGCTGACCACCGAAGCGCTTGACGCCGAGACGCTTAGACTCGGAATCGCGACCGTTGCTGGAGCTGGAAGCACCCTTCTTGTGTGCCATGTGGTTTTCCCTCCTTCAGGGATAATTACAGCCGGTTAAGGCTTACTTGATACCGGTGATCTTCAAGGTGGTCACAGGCTGACGGTGGCCCTGACGCTTCTTGTAACCAGTCTTGTTCTTGTACTTCAGGATATCGACCTTCGGGCCCTTACCCTGCTCAACGATTTCTGCGGAAACAGAAACCTTCTCCAAGTCGGAAGCCTTGGACTTAACATCGGCGCCATCGACGAGCAGAACCGGGGTGAGAGCTACGGCAGAGCCTGGCTCACCCTCGATCTTCTCGACCTTGACGAGGTCACCTTCAGCAACCTTGTACTGCTTGCCGCCGGTCTTGACGATCGCGTACATAGAGGGTTACCCCTTATCTAAACTCGCTCGGAAGCAACCGGGGAGGCCGCGTTCCGAATGGACACTTACATATTGCGTTTAGTTCTCGCGCGAACATGCCCGTACAACTCACTGAGTGAGTGTCGGACTGATCCAGCGCTGTGAGTACTAAACAGCGACTGTCAAAGACTACCCTGTAGCGGGCACAAAATACAAACCACGCTTTTCGTGCCCGCGTGGCGTAGCCCTAAGACTTGCTTCGCCGTGCTACGCGGCGCCGCCCGCGCCCAGATTTAGCTGAGGCTTTTTCTGGGTGGACTCCGCTCGCCGCAGACTGCTTCTGGGCACCGTTATCCTGTGCCTTTGGGGCCCTCGCTCTTGCCGACGTCCCCTTTTTGCGCACCGCCCTCTTCTTGCCACGGCGCAAGACCTTGGAATCGCTCGAGCCCGCCCGGTTCCCAGAACCGGTGCGCTCCGGCGAGCCTTCCTGTCGCGTCGAACGGCCCGACTCGGCCTTCGTTGCCTTCGGGTTCTCTGCTACGGCTTTCTTAGGGGCAGCCTGACGCACGGCACGGCGACGCCCCCGCCCCTTGCCGCCGGGGCGCCCAGCGCGCGTAGTGCCTACGGCCTTTTCATGTCGCTGCTCGGCCGAGCCGCCCGCCTGCTCGTGCTCCTGCGTCTTCTCCTTTACCTCGTGTGGCAGGCGCGAGGAAACACGGCTTTGGGCTTGTTGAGTGCGCACCGTGCGACGGCGACCACGCCGGCGGCCCTTTCGCTCCCCGCGCGAGTCCTTCTGCCCCTGTTGTGCTGCGGCCTCGCTTGCGTTACCGCCATCGGATGCGGGTACCGCGTGATCGGCCTTGGGTACGGCAGACTCCTGTTCACCGGCAACTGCGAATTCCTGCGGCTGTGGACGCCTATCAGAACGCGAATTGCCGCGTGTGCGGCGCTTGCGGCGCGGGGAAGCTTCAAACTCAGCTACGGCTTCCTCATAGGTCTTGCCTGCTGCAGACTCCGGGGCTTTCTGCTCGCTGCCTGCGCCAGCGCGTGTGGCCTTAGCGCGGCGCGTCGCCCGGCGCGGCTTCTTGCCACGTTTGGAGCCCGCCCCAGCATCTGGGTGGGCCTTAGCGATGGCACCCGAGTCCGCGTCCGTATCCGCATCGGGGACGTAGGAATTAAATTCCTGTACCTCGTCGCTTTCCGCAGCATTATCCGCCGCAGCGTATGCGATGGCCTCGATATCGGATACTTCAGTCTGGGTGTGCTTGCGAGCCCGACGGCGGCCACGGCCGCGTCCGCGCTCCTTAGCGCTGTCTCGGTCTCCGCTGTGCGTGTTCTGATCAGCGTGCGGCTCGTCCGCACCGCGCTCATCCACAACGACGTTAGCTACGAGATCCTCCAGCGACGTCTTTGCGGATTCCCGTGCGGCGTCTTCGCTCTCGGTGCCGTAGACCGGCGCCTGCGTTTTCTTAAAGCGCTTGGGCTTGGAATCGCTTTCAGGGGCGTCATCAAGCTCGTGCTTATGCATCGCCACCGCAGCCGGGTGCTGCTGCGGATCATGAGTCTGCTTTTTGTGCGACTTGGACTTGCGCCCAGAGTGCTTCGCGCGCGAATCGTCCTCAGCCTCGTCCACTGGGTACTGGTGAATGATGATCCCGCGGCCATGGCAGCACTCGCACTCGGTAGAGAAGGTCTCCACCAGCCCGGTGCCAAGGCGCTTACGGGTCATTTGCACCAAGCCCAGAGAGGTAACCTCAGAAACCTGGTGGCGGGTGCGGTCGCGGCCCAAGGCCTCCTTCAAGCGGCGCAGGACCAAGTCCTGGTTTTCTGGCAAGACCATATCAATAAAGTCCACCACAATCATGCCGCCCAAATCACGCAGGCGCATCTGGCGCACGATTTCTTCGGCCGCTTCGAGGTTATTGCGGGTTACCGTTTCTTCTAGGTTGCCGCCAGAACCGGTGAACTTGCCGGTATTTACGTCGATGACGGTCATGGCTTCGGTGCGGTCAATCACCAGCGTGCCGCCGGATGGCAGCCATACCTTGCGCGAGAGGGCCTTATGCAGCTGCTCGTCAATGCGGTGGACCTCAAAGGCATCCTGCCCGCCGTGGTCCTTAGCGCGGAAGCGCACCACGCGATCCGCAAGGTCAGGCGCCATGGAATCGACGTAGGCGCGGACGGTATTGAACGAACGCTTGCCATCGACGACGAGCTCGGTGAAGTCCTCGTTGAAGAGATCGCGCACCACTTTGATGAGCATGTTCGGCTCTTCGTACATGGTCACCGGCTTAGCGCCCTTGGAAGACTTTTCCTTCTTGGCGTGGGCGATGATGTCCTCCCACCGGCTGTGCAGGCGATTGACGTCGGTAGCGATCGCCTCTTCCGAGACATTTTCGGCAGCGGTGCGGATAATCGCTCCCCCATCGCCCGGCACCACGCGGCCCAGGATATCCTTCAAGCGCTTGCGCTCCGGGGCGGGCAACTTGCGGGAAATGCCCGCGCTGCGGCCGCCTGGCACATAGACCAGGTAGCGGCCGGCAAGGGAAATCTGGGTGGTCAGACGCGCGCCCTTATGACCAATTGGATCCTTGGCCACCTGAACCAATACCTGATCGCCGGACTTCAGGGCGTTTTCTACCTTGCGGGCGCGCCCATGCAGCTTGGTCTTGCGCCAATCGATTTCACCGGCGTAGAGCACGCCATTTCGGCCCTGTCCGATATCTACGAAGGCCGCCTCCATCGACGGCAGGACGTTTTGGACGCGTCCTAGGTAAATATTGCCAATCAGCGAAGCCTGGGACTCGGTGGTAACGAAGTGCTCGACCAGCAGGTCATCTTCTAGCACGCCCACCTGCGTGATGATTCCGGCACCATCCTCGCGCTCCTTATCGCGCACCACCATGGTGCGCTCCACGGCTTCGCGGCGGGCAAGAAACTCTGCCTGGGAAACAATGTGCTGGCGGGTGCGGCCCTTTGCGCGCAGTTCCGCGCGGCGGCGCTTTTGGGCCTCGATGCGCGTGGAGCCACGGATGGCCTTCGGCTCGTCAATGTATTCGGGCTCGGTAGCCTGATCCTCACGGTTCGAGCTAGCGCCGCGTCCGCGGGAGGCGCCGCGGCGACCTCGACGACGAGCCTCGGATTTACCAGAACCACGGCCGGAGCCCGGCTGCTCACTCACTTCCTCGGCAACATCGTCGCTTTCGGAGTCATCGCCGAAGAAATCTTCCTCCGCAGCGTCTGCAACTAGTGCGAAGGCCGCTGCATCATCTTGCTGTGGGGCCATAAAGATCGGCGCAAAGTCATAGTGCCCGGATTCTTCCTCAGATTCAGCGCGCGGGACAATGTGCGGGGCGTAGTAGTCATCCTCGAAATCCTCGCCGGCCTCCGCAAGCGCTTCGTGCAGCTTCGCCGCATCAACTGTGCCGTTATCGAGTGCACTCGCCGGCGCTTCTTCCACCTCATCCGCGGATTCCGCCGCTGCGGCGTCTTCGGCAGCTGAGTCGGTATCGGCTGCGGCCTTGGCGAGTGACTCTTCTACCTTGTCTTCGATTTGGGAGATCTCATTATCCACGTTCTTGCGCACGCGGTGGCGCAAGCGTTCTTCGTCTTCCGCGGGCTGCACCCCCGCTGCGTCGGTCTCGGCCGAGTCTTCGGACACTGGGGCTGCGGATTTGCGAGTGGCCTTGCGTGCGCGCTTGGCGCGCTTCTTCGCCGGCTTCTTCTCGGGTTGCTTGCCTGAATTATCTTCCTGCGGTACAGCAGCATTGTCTGCGGACTCCGTGTCCGGTGCGGCGGTGGAGGCTTCGCTGGTATCGCCAGAGGGGGCATCGCCAAGCGCCGCGGCTTGAGCCACAGCATCGAGCACCTGGCCTGCTTCCTCACGGGTGAGGGAGCTTTGCGCGCTCTTTTTTAGCCCCATGTCTTTGAGCTGCGCCACCAGATCGCGCGAGGCAAGCCCCAGCTGCTTGGCAAGGGCATAAACGCGGACCTTGTCTTTGAGCTGGCCGCGGTCCAAGTTCTGGGCCAAAGACGCCGCCGCCTTGAGGTTTTCAGTTGTTTCTTGAGAGTTCTGTGCCACCATGTTCGGGCTTACTCCTGTACTTCGTCTGTTTCAGGCGCTATCTCGGGCGCAGGCACAGCCATGGACTGTACCGCCGCCGCGCGAGGCATTTAGCGCGCTATAAAAGTTTGTGGGTATTAAGTTATTACGCGTCTCGTACGCGCTCATTACCATTGTGTCACAGAAACGCAGCCAGGCTGTCAGGCGGTGTTATGTTGACAGGGTGGCAGAACTAGCACGAATCCCCGCCCGCGAGCTGGCGCAGTATCGGCAGCGCAATGAAATCCCTGTACGCTCGGCGCTTTACTTCGGCGTACCGGCCGGCTTTGCCATTGGATTCGCCAACACCGGCGTGGATTATATGCTGGTAGGAGCCGGTATTTTTGCCATCTTTGCGGTGCTGGGGTTAGTGCACCTCATCCGCAACTACCCACGCGGCATCAACGCCGCGCGGGAGGAGTATCGCGAGGGCGACTATCCCACCATTGCCTATATCGCCCCGCTTATCCCCATCGCCGCGCCGCTGGCCATGGCTCCACTAAGTGCAGCCGGGCTAGTGCCGGAGGTAGAACTTGCCCCGCCCATTGCCGGTGTCCTGTCAGGGGCGTGGTGGGCGTGCGGCTTGCCTTTGGGGCTGTGGGCAATGTTTTCTCAATCCTTTCGGATTGGCCGGCGGCGCATTAACAAGATCCTGGAAAAGGATCCGCTTGAAGGAGTAACCGAGGCTCGCCTAGTGCTTGCCGACGCCCACGTGGACACCCTCACCGCCCTCATAGCCGCCGGCGCGGTGCAGGGAAATACGGTCTCCGCTAAGGCCCTGTCCACATTCATGCAGGTCGATCTCGACCTAGTATGCGAGAACCTTGATGAATTGGCACAGGCGGGCCTAGTGAAACTTGACCGCATCGCCTTGCGCTCTGCGCCCAAGGATTGGCAAAACACCGTCACACCGACCGGGGTTCGTTGCCTCTACCAATTGGGCAAGCGTTAACGCGGCAAGCTTTCGTCTCCTGGAAATAGCTTCGGCCCTATCCAGAGCATGACGTACACGAGTCCCACGAGCACGGGAATCTCAATGAGAGGTCCGATGGTGCCGGCGAGCGCCTGTGCAGACGCCGCTCCAAAAGTGCCAATGGAAACCGCGATGGCTAGTTCGAAATTATTACCAGCTGCGGTAAACGCAACGGAAGCGGATTGCGCGTAGTTCATTCCCACGACCTTTGCCACACCCAAAGCTAGGAAAAACATTCCAACGAAGTAAATGACCAACGGAATCGCAACCTTGATCACCGCCGTGGGCTGCGCTACCAACTGTTCTCCCTGGAGGGAGAATAGCAACACAATGGCATATAGCAAGCCGATCATCGCCAAGGGAGATACTGCCGGAAGGAAGCGGTTTTCAAACCATTCGCGGCCTTTGGCTTTCTCACCCCAGACCCGTGAGAGGACACCAAGCAGCAGTGGCACTCCCAAAAATACGAGAACCGCCGTGACGATGGACCAGAAAGAAAAATCAGCAGAGGTGGTATCCAGGCCTAGCCAACCAGGAAGAACCTGCAGGTAAAACCAGCCCATAACGCCAAACATAGCTACTTGGAAAACGGAATTAATAGCCACGAGAACAGCGGTGGCCTCTCGGTCGGCACAGGAGAGGTCGGACCACACCAGGACCATTGCGATACAGCGGGCTAACCCAACAATAATCAGGCCGGTTCGCAGCTCGGGCTGGTCGGCAAGAAATATCCACGCCAGGGTGAACATCAATGCAGGCCCCACCAGCCAGTTCAACACAATCGATACCACCATCAATCGGCCGTCGGCAGCAATGTCTCGGGTCTTTTCGTAGCGGACCTTAGCCAGAGGCGGATACATCATGACTAGCAGACCCAGTGCAATCGGAAGAGAAATACCGCCTACCTCTAGGGCAGATAGTGCTTCTCCAATACCTGGCAGGAAGTGGCCGATCAATAGCCCCACAGCCATGGCCATGATGATCCAGACGGGCAGGAATCTATCGAGAAATGACAATTTTGGGCTTTGCGGAATGGCCATAGCTCTCCTTGCGCGACGAGGAATTCACATTTCAAGGCAGTACTTTAATCACCCATATTGATACTCGTCAATATAACGGAGTAGGAAGCAGCCTCCTTATACTGTGTGCATGGACTCCTCCCCTAGCAATGCTGATAACACCCCCGACGGGCAGTGCTGCTCCCTGAGCAGTGGCCCGCTCAGCCAGAGCGATTCCTTGCGCTTTTCCCAGCAATTTAAAGTACTTGCTGACCCAGCCCGGCTTCGCCTGCTGTCCATATTGTGTGATGAGGGCTGCGGCCCGATGAGTGTTACGCAGTTGACCGAGCTCTCCGGGCTTAGCCAACCGACGGTATCTCATCACCTCGGCAAGTTGAGGGAATCCGGCCTTTTAATCAAGCAGCAATCGGGCCGTACCGTTACCCATCGAGTGCAAAAGGAAGCCTTCAGCACGCTGCGCCAATTACTCTCCTTCGATTAGGAGAGCTCCAGTCCTAGTCTGCGAAGTGAATGACCTCACGGGCGACGTCTTCCGCAACGATGGGAATGCCATACTGCTTCGCTTTCTTGGCTTTGCCCGATTGCGAGTCCGGGTCACCGGCGATGAGCACCTTGGTCTTTTTGGCTAGGCCGCCAATCTCCACGCCGTGCGCGGCAAAATACTCTTCCCATTCCGCAGTCGAGTAGGCCTTAGCTCCGGTAATGGTTACTCGCTCGCCAGCGCTCACCACAATGCCGCCCATGCTGGCGAGTCCGCCAATACTGCCGGCCTTTTCAGAACCTTGCGGCGCCTCTTCACTAGGGGCACCATGCCGACCTTCTGCCTGTGGAGCGGTGTCGGGGTCTACGGCAGCCTCGATATCAGAAGCCGGGATCCCCAAGGCGCGGCCGACAGAAGCCAGGATGTCGCGTTCCTCAGCCGTGACAACACCATCAGCCCAGGCTTCTTCAATCAGCAGCGTGATATAGGCTTCATGCAGCTCGCGCAGACCATCTTCATCGAGCCCATGTGCTTGAGCAAAGGCCAGCAATTGGGTTTGCTCGGTGGCGGAGAGGCGGCGGTCGAGCAAGGCGGCATCGAGAAGCTTGAAATAGTCTTCCGCAGCCGTATTCGATGGCGTCTCACGTTGTGCGACGAGCCCGGCGAACCAGCCGCCGTACTGTGCCGCTTGCTTGGCGGATTCCGCAGCTGCGCGGCTGAGAAGTGCCGGCTCCACCCAACCCGGGTGGGGTGCCAGGCTGCGATACAGCTGTTGCTCAGCCAATCGCTCACTCATATAGTTCTCTTGGGCTGCCGGGGTATTGGCCAGGAAATGCTGGAATAGTTGCGCCGTGGCCATCGCATCCGCCAATGCGGAGTGTGCCAACTCATTATGAATTCCCAGATGGGCGCAGCAATCCCCCAGCTTCACCTTGGGAAGACCAAGATACCTGCGTGCCAATACGGCCGTATCGATCGCCGGCAACGCCTCTTCAGAACAGGCGCGACAAGCCAGCAGCTCGGACTGAATAAAGGTCCGATCGAATCCCGCATTGTGAGCAACGAATATGCGGTCTTCGAGAGAATTAGCCAGCTTGTCCGCTACTTGCGCAAAGGTGGGCGCGCCTAGAACATCAGAGGCGGAAATGCCATGAATTTCCGTGGCCGCGATATGGCGTTGCGGGTTAATGAGCGTTTCCCAGGAATCCTGCACTGCTCCTTCCGGCGATAGCTCCACGACGCCAATTTCAACGATGCGGTGCCCGTGCTTATAGGAAAATCCGGTGGTCTCAATGTCTACGACCGCGTAGCCGCGCATATGCGCCTCCCTACGTCTTGTTGAAAATAGTTCTTAGCCGCACCAGTGTAGGCGTGTTGTGCTCCTGCTCGCTGCCCATATAACGAGGGACCAGGTGACGCTATGAATAAAGCCCGAGCCGGTGGCTCGGGCTTAAGTGCGTACGAAACGCTATAAAGGCTTTAAAGGTTCGGGAACCAGATAGCGATTTCGCGCTCTGCGGACTCTGGGGAGTCAGAGCCGTGCACGATGTTCTCGCCAACGGTCAGAGCGAAGTCGCCGCGGATGGTGCCCGGGGTGGCCTTGGAAACTGGGTCGGTGCCACCGGCCAGCTGACGCCATGCCTCGATGGCACGCTCGCCCTCGACAACACCAGCGATAAGCGGTGCGGAGGTGATGAACTCGACGAGGTCACCGAAGAATGGCTTATCCTTGTGCTCCTCGTAGTGCTTCTCCGCGGTCTCGCGGTCAGCAACGCGCAGATCGAGTTCGGCCAGCTTCAGGCCCTTGCGCTCGATTCGGGAGATGATTTCGCCTACGTGGCCGTTCTTTACGCCGTCCGGCTTGATGAGAATCAGTGTACGTTCAGTCATGCCCCACACTGTACCGAAACCACCCGACTGCGTCGCGCGCTGGGGTATTCCTTTGGGGTAAAAGTGTGGGGTCCAGGGCTATGCGAGTTGTTTAACTATCTCTTCGGCGCGCCCCTGCGAAGTCCCCCTGAACCACAGGCGTACCTGGCCTACTGCGGCGCCAAACTGTCCATTAGCCAACAGGCGTTGCAGCTCCGCTCGCTGTTCCTTATCCAAATCCTCGAAGGTGGCTTCTTTGGCCGGTTCGAAGTTGCTCCGCAGGGCCAAAACCAGAAAAACGCCGCCAATAATGAGGGCGACTAGCGGTAGCCACGGCGTTCCCGTAGCGGCACGGGCTACCACTGCGGCAACACAAGCGAGTGCGGCAAGGACGAGATAGAGAGTGCGCATGGCCGCCAGTCTATCGCGTCTTGGCCACTCGCCGAAGGCCGTCAAGGCTACCGTGCTATTTCTCGTTGAGGTGCTGCGTGGTGAGGTAGCCACGCTTCATGCGGGCGATGAGGTTACTGCGCAGGTAAACGGCCAGGAGCCACTCCAAGCCGAAGATGATGAAGATGGCGGCTACGGCCCAGTGGACCATAAAGCCCAAGATGACGCACAGCAGCTGCACCCACACGATGACGGTTAGCGCCCACTTCTTATTCATGAACGCGATCATCACTAGGTGAAAGACAATGGCGGCAAGGACAAAGCAATAGTTAAAAGGCGTCCACAGGGTGCCGTCATACAGCTTGTACAGCATCGGCAGTGCGAAGGATAGGGCGAGCGCCTCCATGGTCAGGGAGCTGGCAATGACCATCCCGTTGAAGCTTTTAAGTGGGTCCTTGACTGGGGCTTGGCCCATGCCTAGGGGTCCGATCTCGCTTTCAGGGATATGTTCCTCGCGGCCGCGGGCACGGCTGCTGCGGGGCGGGCGGGGTTGGCGCTCTCCGCCTGGGTGGTGATTGTCGCGGCTCATGCAGGTTCCTTTCCAAACATCGCGCGGGCGTCACCGGCAGTGACGACCGAGCCGGTGATGATAATGCCAGAGCCGGATTGCACCTCCGCGTCTTCAGCAAGTTCAACGGCTTGGGCATAAGCGCCGGGAAGATCCTCGGCAACGTGGACGCGTTCCTCGCCGTAAATATCGCGAGCAGTCTCGGCCAATTCATAAGCGTCGAGAGCCCGCGGCGAGGAGTTTTGGGTAATGACTACCTCGGTCAGATACGGCTCCAACGCGGTGAGAATGCCAGTTGCGTCCTTATCCGCAAAGATGGACAACACACCGATGAGGCGGGCGAAGTCGAAATCGCGGTCCAACGCTGCGCCTAAAGCCTTGGCACCGTGGGGGTTATGCGCGGCATCAATAAACGTCGTGGGCGAGGTACGTACGCGCTCGAGGCGGCCGGGCGAAATCGCCTGGGCGAAGCCATTGCGCACGGTAGCAACGTCCAATGGGTGGCCGGCCGAAGCCCCAAAGAAAGCCTCTACTGCTGCAAGGGCCACGGCAGCATTCTTGGCTTGGTGCTCGCCATGGAGGGGCAGGAAAATATCCTCGTATAGGCCGCCGAGGCCTTGGATATTGACCTGCTGGCCGCCGACGGCAATGCGGGATTCGAGGGCCGCAAATTCGGAACCGGAGCGGGCCACGCCCGCCTCGACATCGACGGCCTGCTGCAAGATGACACGCATGGCTTCTGGGTCCTGTTCCGCGATGACGACAATGTTTTCGTTCGGGGTCAACGGATCATCGGCATCCTCGCGCGGCTTAATAATGCCAGCTTTTTCACCTGCGATTTCGGTGATCGTATCGCCCAAATAATCCGTATGGTCCATGCCCACTGGGGTGATGACGGAAACGTCTGCAGTGACCACATTGGTGGCGTCCCAACGTCCGCCAAGGCCGACTTCGACGACAGCGACATCTACGGGGGCGTCGGCAAACGCAGCATAGGACAAGCCGACAAGGACCTCGAACTTAGACATAGGCACGTCCGATTGGGCATCGACCATTTCCACAAACGGCTTGATCTCGTGCCAAATGCGCACATAATCGCGCGGGTGAATGGGCTGGCCATCGATGCCGATGCGCTCAGTAACCCGCTGCAGGTGTGGGCTAGTTACCAAGCCCACTCGGCGGTGGAAGGCACGCAGGAGCGAATCAATCATGCGCGCGGTAGAGGACTTACCATTGGTGCCGGCAATGTGGATGACATCAAAAGAACGCTCCGGGTGACCGAGCAGATCCATAAGCAGCTCGATGCGCTCGAGGGAAGGCTCAATCTTGGTTTCGGGCCACCGCTCATTGAGTTCTTCTTCAACCTCCGCGAGGGCGCGTAGCTCCGCGGCGGAAACCTCCTGTGGGGCGGCCTCGTTGTACTCATCCTCGCCGCCCATGCCCAGATTGAGCGTCAAGCCGGACTCGGTGATTTCCACCGGGCCGCCATCGGTTCCTTCTTTGAGGGCATCGACGATCTCAAAATCCTCTGTGCCCTTGTCCTTTTCCGCCACTACTTCAGGCCTTCCAAACGGCTGGTAATGCGTTCAACCTCTTCGCGAGCGATCTGCTGGCGCTGCTTAATTTTATTAACCACTTCTTCCGGCGCCTTGGACAGGAAGTTCTCATTGCCAAGCTTCTTGCCGGTTTGCTCCAATTCCTTATTGGCTTTGGCCAAGTCCTTTTCTAGGCGCTTGCGCTCAGCCTCCACGTCTACCGCGCCGTGGGTATCTAGGGTGACCTCCACGGTGGCCTGGGAAAGGCGTACCTCAATGGAGGCGGAAGGATCGAAGTCTTCGGCCGGAGCGGTGGTATTGGCCAGATTGCGCACCAGTTCCTCTTGGCCGGCGAGATCCGCTGCGGCAAAGTCGAGGCGGCCCGGGACCTTCTGGGAAGGCTTGACACCCTGGTCAGAGCGGAAGCGGCGCAGCTCGGTAATGAGCTTATCCGCGTCCGCAATGCGACGGGCGGCCACCTCATCCTTGGTAGCGCCACCATTGGTATCGGCAACGGTAGGCCACGGTGCCACGACGATAGACTCGCCACCAGTCAAAGCCTTCCAGAGCACCTCGGTCACGAAAGGCATGGTTGGATGCAGCAGGCGCAGGACGACGTCTAGGACGCGTCCCAGGACAATCTGGGTATTGCGGCCCTGTTCACTGACACCATCACGCGGGATCTGGGTCTTTGCAATCTCCAGGTACCAGTCACACAGCTCGTCCCAGGTGAAGTGGTAGAGCAGCTCGTTTGCCTTAGCGAACTGGTAATCATCCAGGTATGCATCCACCTTGGCGCGGACCTCTTCGGCGCGGTCGAGGATCCACCGGTCGGCGTCGCTAAGCTCGTCGCGGTTGGGCAACGTAGCTACGCCGGCACCATTCATGAGGGCAAACTTGGTGGCGTTGAAAAGCTTGGTGGCGAAGTTACGGGCGGCCGCTGCAGCATCAGAGCCCAAAGGCAGGTCCACACCCGGGTTGGCACCGCGAGCAAGGGTAAAGCGCAGGGCGTCTGCGCCGTAGTCACGCACCCAATCCATCGGGTCAATGCCGTTGCCCAAAGACTTAGACATCTTGCGGCCCTGCTCATCGCGAACCAAGCCGTGCAGGTAAAGATCCTTAAATGGAACCTGCGGGCGACCATCGGTGCCCTCCCCCAAAAGCTCTGGGGTATGGGAGCCAGCGAAGGTACCAAACATCATCATGCGGGCCACCCAGAAGAACAAAATGTCATAGGCGGTGACCAGCACGTTGGTGGGATAGAACTTCTCCAGATCCGGGGTCTTTTCCGGCCAGCCGAGGGTGGAAAATGGCCACAGCGCGGAGGAGAACCACGTATCCAGCACATCAGGATCCTGCTCGTAGCCTGCTGGGGGCTCTTCATCGGGGCCGACGCAGACAATGTCTCGCTGGCCATCTTCGCCTTCCGGCCCGTACCAAATAGGGATGCGGTGACCCCACCACAGCTGCCGAGAGATGCACCAATCGTGCATATCATCGACCCACTCAAAGTAGCGCGGCTCCAGCGACTGCGGATGTAAGGTGGTATCTCCCTCGCGCACAGCAGCACCAGAGTCCTTGGCCATCTTTGATACGTCTACGAACCACTGCAGGGACAGGCGCGGCTCGATGGGTTCCCCAGAGCGCTCGGAGTGTCCCACGGAGTGGACATAAGGACGGATTTCCTTGACAATACGGCCCTGCTCACGCAGTGCCTCGCGGATTTCCACACGGGCTTCTTCGCGGGTCAGGCCGTCGAAGCGGGTGCCAGTATTGGCAATATGGCCGGTGGTATCCATGACGGTAGGCATGTCCAAGTTGTGGCGGGTGCCCATCGCGTAGTCATTCGGATCGTGCGCCGGGGTGATTTTCACCGCGCCGGTACCAAACTCCATATCGACGTAATCATCAGCGATGATCTTGAGCTTGAGGTCATCGCGGAATGGGTGTGGCAGCTCCTTGCCCACAAGATCGGCATAGCGTTCATCGTCTGGGTGAACGGCAATGGCAACGTCACCCAGCATGGTCTCTACACGGGTGGTGGCCACGATGAGGTGCGGTTCATCATCATTAAGCGAGCCATAGCGAATGGAAACCAGCTCGCCCTCGACGTCCTTGTAGACAACCTCGATATCAGAGACGGCGGTCTCCAGCACCGGCGACCAATTGACCAGACGGTTAGCCTGGTAAATCATGCCCTCATCATAAAGGTTCTTAAAAATGGTCTGCACAGCGCGCGAGAGGCCATCGTCCAAGGTGAAACGCTCGCGAGACCAATCTACGGAGTCACCAATGGCACGCATCTGGTTCTGGATGGTGCCACCGTACTGTTCTTTCCACTCCCAGACCTTGTCAATGAACTCTTCGCGCTCGTAGTCCCAGCGCTTTTTGCCCTCGGTCTCCTTGAGCTTGGCCTCGACCTTGGTCTGGGTGGCAATGCCGGCGTGGTCGGCACCGGGCAGCCACAGCGTGGCGTAGCCCTGCATGCGCTTGCGGCGGATAATGGAATCAATCAGCGTGTGGTCCAAAGCGTGGCCCATATGCAGCTGACCGGTCACATTCGGCGGCGGCAGCACGATGGAATAAGGCTCGGCCTCCGAATGTGCATCCGGGGTGAAGTAGCCCTTTTCTACCCAGCCCTCATAGAGGTCCTTTTCTACGGCCTGCGGCTCCCAAGACTTAGGCAGCGTATCAGCGCGGTTGGTACCAACTAATTGCTCATTATTTTGCTCAGTCACCTGGCCGATTCTACCTTGCACGTCAACCGGCTCATCTAGGCAGGGTGCGCACCGAGTATGTGGTGCGCACCGAGTGGGTTTTAGAGCAGGTCTGCTACGGCTTCGCGCTCCTCACGCAACTCGGCCACAGACGCTGCAATGCGCTCCTTTTGGAACTCGCTAAGCTCCAGCCCCTGCACGATTTCCCACTTTCCATCACGGCAGATGGTGGGGAATCCGCAGATGAGGCCCTTGTCGACGCCGTAGGAACCGTCCGAGGGCACCGCCGCGGTGCGCCAATCCTCGGTGCCATGAATCCAGTCATGCATGTGGTCCACGGCTGCCGACGCCGCCGATGCGGCCGAGGAGCTGCCACGCACCTCAATAATCTCGGCACCGCGCTTCGCTACCTTGGGGATCATCTCTTCGCGGTACCAATCCTGATCCACCTCGGCATTGGAAAAGGTGATGTCTGGGAACTGGCTTGCGGAGTGATTGCCCCAGACTGCCACCTTGGTGAAATCGGTGGTGAACTTGCCGCTTTTCAGCGCTAGCTGGCTCAAGGTGCGGTTGTGGTCCAAGCGCATCAGAGCATTGAACTGAGAACCGTCCACATCCGGGGCATTATTCGCAGCGATGAGAGCATTGGTATTTGCTGGGTTGCCCACCACAAGCACGCGGACATCGCGCGCGGCATAGTCATTGATGGCCTTGCCTTGCTTGGTGAAGATGGCACCATTGGCTTCCAGCAGATCCGCACGCTCCATACCCTTGCTGCGCGGGCGCGCGCCTACGAGGAAGGCAGCAGAGGTGTTTTCAAAGGCCTCCTTTAGGTCATCAGTTACCGTAATCGAGTTGACCAACGGCAGGGCGGAGTCATTGAGCTCCATGGCCACGCCCTGGGCCTTGCCCACCGCAGCGGGGATTTCCAGCAGCGCTAGATCTACCGGGGTGTCCTTGCCATAAACATCGCCGGCAGCGATGCGCCACAGCAGCGAATAAGCAATATTGCCGGCGGCACCGGTGACAGTGATTTTGACGGGCTGAGTCATGGTTAAAAGCCTCCTCAATGGCTGCGTCAAGGGCGGCACACGCGAGCCAGGCTGCTCGCACCGCCACGGAATGTACCCATCCCCGAGCTTAGCCCCACCGCCGCCTCTCGCGCTGTGAATCTGACCCCCTCTTTTGGAGGGGATATTCGCTGAGGTTGCGCTAAATTACCCCCATTTACCTCCAAATTAACGCCCCCAATGGATAAGAAGCTCCCGCAACGGGTGACTAATCGGGCATGATGGGAAAAGGAAAAGCGGGGCTCTCCCCCACGCCACGCACACAGATTGCATGGGGCCTATCTACTCCCGCACTATTAGATATCAGTTGACCGCGCCACCGCTGCGCCGCAAGGATTAAGGACTTACGCCATGAGCACTGAGAATACTGATGCACTGCAGGCTGCAGGCCAGGCGGATTCTCCTCACGCTGCCCACGCGGAATCCGTCAGCATTGACTCCGTGGTGGACGTAGCAATCAAGCACTTTTCCCGCAGTGGTTTCGCAGAAACCAAGCTGGAGACCATCGCCCAAGAATCGGGCATGTCCAAGCGCATGATCCACTACCACTTTGGCGATAAAAAGGGCTTGTACCTACGTGCACTCAGCACGGCCGCGCAGCGGCTTAATCCGCCGCAGGACGCTCTGGAAATCGATACCGCGGTTCCGGTCGAGGGCGTGCGCAAGTTGGTGGATTGGCTCTTCCGCGAACGCGTGGCCAACCCGGATGCTATTCGCATGCTGGTATGGGAGAGCAATCAGCAGATTGTGGACCCAGCTCAGCAAGCTATTGCCGACGTCGCCGGGGTCGCCCTCCACCTCGACCGCCTGCTGCTCTTGGGCCAAGACGCCGGTGCTTTCCGCCCAGGCATTTCCGCCAATGACATTTTCACCCTGATTTCCTCGTTGACCGTCTACCGCGTAACCAACCAGGTGATGGTGGAAAACATGCTGGGCGTGAACTTCAATACCCAAGAAAATATCGACGGCATGCATAGGCTTACCGTCGATGCTGTGCTGGCGTTTTTGACCGCCAATATTCCAGACTCGGGCCACGAGTCCTACCTCACCTCCTCCTCGTTCGATACGAAAGAGGGAGACGAGGCCTCACCACAGGATATCTACAGCGAGGAGTAGTCGCGCCGGCAGGCGCTTAGGCAGATTCCTTCGCCTCGTCCTTATAGCTAAACTGCGGCTCCGCGCCCTCTGTCACGCACTCTGGGGTGATATGTACCGCGGCGATATCCTCGCGGTCCGGCAGATCATACATAACTGGCACCAGCAGCTCTTCCATGATGGCGCGCAGGCCACGTGCACCTGTCTTACGCTCCAAGGCAAGCTCCGCGATGGCATCCAACGCCGCCGGCTCGAATTCCAATTCGCAGTCATCCATCTCAAATAGGCGACTGTACTGCTTGACCAAGGAGTTCTTTGGCTCGGTAAGCACTTTGACCAAGGATTCACGGTCCAAGTTATCCACCGTGGCCACGACGGGCAGGCGCCCGATGAATTCTGGAATCAGGCCAAACTTCACAAGGTCCTCAGGGCGTACCTGGGAAAAGAGGTCGACCTTTTCGCGCTCATCCTTGGTATCCAAGTTGGCGCCAAAGCCCACGCCCTTTTTGCCCACTCGATCCGCAATAACCTGGTCGAGCCCAGCGAATGCGCCGGCAACGATGAACAAGATATTCGAGGTATCTAGCTGGATGAATTCCTGATTCGGGTGCTTGCGCCCACCCTGCGGTGGAATGGCCGCCACGGTACCTTCTAGGATCTTCAGCAAGGCCTGCTGAACGCCCTCACCGGAGACATCGCGGGTGATGGACGGATTCTCGGACTTGCGGGAGATCTTGTCCACTTCGTCGACATAAATAATGCCGCGCTGGGCACGCTCCACATCAAAGTCTGCGGCTTGCAGCAGCTTTAACAGGATATTTTCCACGTCTTCACCCACGTAGCCGGCCTCGGTGAGGCTAGTGGCATCGGCGATGGCAAAGGGGACGTCGAGAAGCCGGGCCAAGGTCTGTGCCAAGTAGGTCTTGCCGGAACCAGTAGGTCCCAACATTAGGATATTGGACTTAGAGATCTCCACCTCATCGCCCTCGGCCTTTTTGCGCCGTGCTTCCAACGCGGCAGACTCTTCCGCCTTGATGCGCTTGTAGTGGTTGTAGACCGCCACAGATAGCACGCGCTTGGCTTTGTCTTGGCCAATGACGTATTTATCCAGGAAGGCAGAAATCTGCGAGGGCCGAGGCAGGCGCACCTCCGCGTCGGAGGATTCCTGCGCCTGTTCTTGGCCCAGTTCCTCTTCGATGATTTCATTGCATAGCTCGATGCACTCGTCACAGATGTAGACACCGCCGCCGGCGATGAGTTTTTTCACCTGTTTCTGACTCTTGCCACAAAAGGAGCACTTGAGCAGGTCAGCGCTTTCTTGCATACGTGCCATTAAGTTCTTTCACACTCGCTTTTCGTACCGCTATCCACAAATGGAAGGATGATTCTACCCTTCCGAGCGGCTTAATCTTCATCTATTTCTACCTTAGTAAATCAACCCGACAGGCCCTTCATTCATTCCCTTCCGCGTGGCGAATTTCCCCGACTTTTCTTGCTCCTGCGACCTAAGCTAAAAGGTGAAACGACCTTCATTCCGCCCCGTTAGGAACAGGAGAATTATGTTCGATCTCACAGACCACGTAGCCATTGTCACCGGCGGTGCTTCCGGCATTGGCCGCGGCATTGCCGCTTCACTTAGCGAGGCCGGCGCCTCTGTCATCATTGCTGATGTCAACCTTGAGCACGCCACCGCTACCGCAAAAGAGCTAGGTGCCAGTGCGATTCATGTGGATGTCACCGACCGTACTTCCGTACAGGAAATGTACCGTCACGTTGTTGCCACGCATGGCGGGTTCGACATCGTCTGTTCCAATGCCGGCGTCTTTCCCAATTGCCCATTAGCGGAAATGACCGATGAACAGTGGGAGGCCATGTTTGCCATCAATACCCACGGCACCTTTAAGGTGGTCCAGGAAGCACTCCCCTACCTCCAAGAACGCCGCTATGGACGCATCGTAATTACCACGTCCATCACCGGCTCGCACACGGGCTTTCCTGGCTGGGCCCACTACGGCGCCTCCAAATCCGCCCAACAAGGATTTATGCGCTCAGCTGCGCTTGAAGTCGCTCGCGATGGTATCACCATTAACGGTGTTCTTCCCGGCAATATCCTCACTGAGGGCCTCAAGGCCCAAGGCCAAGAGTATCTCGATCAGATGACGCGATCGGTGCCGCTGCATCGTCTCGGCACTCCGCGCGATATCGGCAATGCGGCGGCTTTCCTTGCCTCAGAAGAGGCAGGCTTTATTACCGGTCAGACCCTCATTATTGATGGCGGCCAACTCCTGCCCGAAACCCCGGAGGCCATCTTGCCGCCGCGCGATTAGCCGCGCTTACCGAAGTCCACCGAGTCCGGCAAAGCACGAGGCCCCTTGCTGCACAGTATGCGGCAAGGGGCCTCGTGGGGATTTCATTCAGTAGCTGCTTACTGCAGCCAGTCGAAGTCGAGCAGGAAGAGTTCTGCGTCGAGCATCTCAACTTCATCCGGTGCATGACCGGTGACGGCTTCTAGCGCTTCTGCTACGTCTTTAGTCGTAGCAGGAGTCTTATCAGCGTCAAGCAGGGTTTCTGCCACCAAAGCACGGACCGGAGCTTCCGAAATGGTGTCCAGGCCGGTACCAGTGGTGGAGCCCTTGAACGCATCAGCGATGCCGTCCATCAAAGAACGCATCTTGTTCATTTCTCACACCTCCATGTGGCTTTCTCTCTGTCTGATACAGAAGAATATACGTGACACAGCCCCGTTAGGCAACCCATAGGTCGCTTAAAGTTAACCTTTTGTTAACTTTCGGAGAATGTGCCACGCATCACTTGGAAGGTTGACTTCCCTCTCAGGAAGGGAGGGATAACTTAGAGGTCACCGAACGGCGCGAAGCCGAAGTAATGGTCCAACGTATCGCGAGCAATCCACATGATGGCCACGAGGATAACTACGGCTAGCACTGCGTAAACGGTCCAACCAAGCACCTTCATCTGAGTGCTTGCCGGAGTATCCCCTACGACAACACCGTTGTCATCACGAATGGGGTCACCGGTCATACAACGCATACCCAGGGAGAAAAGGAGCGGAATGCCAGCGCCAAATACCAATGCCAGGCCGGCAACATGGAGAAGAGACTGGAAGATTTCTGCAGCAGTCATGGTTTAGCGCTCCTCTTGAGCAGTAGACGACGCGGAGGTGTCCTCCGCCTGGGTTGCAGCAACTGGGGCGGCGCCGGCAGCAACCGGCTCCTGACGGTTGGACTCAGCTCCCATGGAGGAATCCACGGACTCGGAGTTTGGATCCCAATCGTTGTTCACGTTGGAGGCATCCACTGGGTTCATGCGGGAGCGGATGACGATAAGTCCGGCCATGGCCAGCAGCAAGACAAAGTCAACGATGGCGCCAGTTGCCACGTTAGTAAAGGAGGAAACACCGTGTGCCAACCACCACGTAGCAAAGCCAACAAACGCAGCGCAGGGCAGGGTGATAAGCCACGCGGAAACCATACGCATCGCAACACCCCAGCGAACCTCGGCACCGCGACGGCCCAGGCCGGTACCCAAGATGGAACCGGTGGACACGTGAGTGGTGGACAGCGCCATACCACCGGTAGCGGAGGTCAAAATGATTGCCGCGGAGGTAGCTTCAGCGGCCATACCCTGCGGGGACTCAATCTCCACCAGTCCCTTACCCAGGGTGCGGATAACTCGCCAGCCACCGGACATGGTGCCGGCTGCGATTGCTACGGCACAGCAGACGATGACCCAGGTAGGGATGCGGGAGTCAGCAACCGCATGCCCGGAGGCAACCAGCGCTAGGAAGATAACGCCCATGGTCTTCTGCGCATCGCCAGCACCGTGTGCCAGCGACACCAAGCAAGCGGTGACAATCTGGCCATGGCGGAAGTGCTCATTCTTAGCCTTATTCGGAATGGTGTTGGTAACCCAGTAGACAAGGAAGGTGGCACACGCGGAAACTAGCGCCGCAATAATCGGCGAGGCAACGGCCGGGATAACGATCTTGCCAGCGATGGAGGACCACTCAACGCCGGACGTACCCATCGCCGCGAAAGCAGCGCCGATAAGGCCACCGAACAGCGCGTGGGAGGAACTCGACGGCATACCCAGCAACCAAGTGAAAAGGTTCCAAATAATGCCGCCGATAAGACCGGTAAAAACCACCATCAGCAGTGCTTGGCTGTCAGTGTCTGCTGCGGCGCCGGACAAGTCATAGGAATCGAGGTTAACAATGCCTTTCGCTACGGTCGCAGCAACATTGACCGAAAGGAAGGCACCAACCAGGTTAAGGACTGCGGAGATTGCCACCGCAGTAAATGGCTTCAAAGCACCGGTGGCAATGGACGTAGCCATCGCGTTGGCAGTGTCATGAAATCCGTTCGTAAAGTCAAAGGCAAGGGCGGTAACCACCACAATGCCGAGGATGATCAGAGTCGCTGTCACAGCGTTGGCCCCTTGGAAAGAAAAAGATGAACACGGTACGTATCTACGGCGCCTTCACGCGTCGCGGACGAAATGCAGAATACTCCAGCCCCGGACCATAGACAATTGCTTTTCTTTAACGTTTTCTTTGGTTAACCTTTAGTTAACCTACCGCAGCATAGAACCGTGCCTTTTGGGGTTTCCACCGGCTTAGAAATGCCCTGCTTAGAATACTTATATTCTTTTACCCCCACCGCTTAGCTTGAGTGATAAAAACCACTAAGGGAGGCATGTCGCAGTTGAATCGACATACCTCCCGTTTCGGGGTGCTTTAACTTCCCTTAGCGGAAGCTAGAGAACTTCTTTACTACCCAGCGGCTGAGGACAAGCAAGATGCCGCCCAACACGATAGATACAACGCCAAGGGAGATAAAGAAGGTATTCTCCGCGCCTGCATCATCTGGGTTGTAGAAACTAGCCAAAGAGCCAGCCAGGGATGTGCCCATTGCCACTGCCATCATCCATACCGCCATCATGCGGGATGGGAATGCCTCTGGCGCCACCTTGGTAGCCAGGGCATTGCCCACCGGCGAAAGGAGGAGCTCCGCCATGGTGAAAAGGAAGAGAATGAAAATGATGACATACATCGGGGTGGAGTTCGCTTCCGCACCCGAGAAAGGAAGGAAGAAGAACAAGGAAATGCCGATGACGATATTGGCAGCGCCAAACTTTACCGGGGTGGACCACTGCCTATCCCCTAGCTTCGTCCACATCGTTGCAAAGACCGCGGAGAAAATAACAATGAAGATTGGATTAATGGACTGGACGAGCGATGGAGGGATTTCCCAACCAAACATGTGACGGTCCAAGCGCACATCCGAATAAATCGTCATCACGGTGAACTGCTGCTGGAAGATGCCGAAGAACAAAACACCGGAAATGAACATCGGGATAAAGCCCAGCAGGCGGTTCTTTTCTTCGCGAGTCACCAACTTCGAGGTATACATCTGAACCCACAGATAAACTGCAGCCAGAAGTGCCACCGCGGTAACAATATTAGAAAGCCAATCAACCTGAATGGCGCCGGTTGCCAGTGCCACTACCATGACCACAATGATGGCCACTACCGCCAACACGCCCATAAGCAATTGCTTGGGGCTCACCGGGTTTGGAACCTCATGCCCCGCGTCTTTAATGGTGGTCTTGCGCATGAGCGAATACTGAATCAGGCCGAGCGCCATGCCAATTGCTGCGATGCCAAAACCCCAGTGGAAACCCTGCCAGCCCCACAGGGCGGTGGTAAGCAGCGGACCAACGAGTGCGCCAATATTGACGCCCATATAGAAGATGGAGAAGCCACCATCGCGGCGCGGGTCATCGCGACTATACATGGAACCAAGCACAACCTGTGCGGTGGTCTTAACACCGCCGGAGCCGATGGCGATAAGAACGAGGCCAATGGCCAAACCAGTTATTGCGGGAATAAACGCCAAAGCAATGTGACCAAGCATCACCATGCTGGCCGAGTAAAACAGTGTGCGTTCTGCACCCAAGACTCGGTCAGCAACAAGAGAAGCCAACAAGCAGGCCATGTAGACCAAGCCGCCGTAGGCACCCACAATAGACGTCGCGTCCGCCCGGTCCAGGCCAAGGCCACCATCGGTAGTGGCGTAATACATGTACAGCAAGACAAGGGCTTGCATGCCATAGAAGCTAAAGCGCTCCCACATTTCCACGCCAAAAAGGTTGGCCAAACCCCAAGGGTGCCCAAAAAATGTACGTTCGCCGCTCTGCGGCGTGGGCGCAGCGGCCTGAGCCGCCGCGTCGGATGTGTGTTTCTCCATAAAAATATATGACCACTTAGAGGTGTAAATCACAAATCGACCATTATGGGTTTAGTGTCGCACGATAGAAATTCACCTAACGACCTGCAGAAATTGTATGAAGAGAGATACCCCATTCGGGTGCAGCGCGAGCCAACAGGACACCCCCTTCCCTGCTTTAAAAGCAGAAAACCCCTGCCATGCAACCGGAGTGCCGGTTGCATGGCAGGGGCCACGTGGAAAGCGTTATTCCAAATTATGCATTGAGCTTGCGGTAATCAAAGACCGTATCGATGATGCCGTATTCAACGGCTTCCTGAGCGGTCAGAATCTTATCGCGATCCGTATCAATGCGGATCTGCTCAGCGGTACGACCGGTGTGCTCAGACAGGGTGGTTTCCATCAGCTTGCGCATGCGCTCAATCTCGGCGGCCTGGATCTCCAAGTCAGAAACCTGGCCTTGGGTACCCTGGGTCGCCGGCTGGTGGATAAGCACGCGGGAGTTTGGCAGCGCTGCGCGCTTGCCCGGCGCCCCCGCAGCTAGGAGCACTGCTGCTGCGGAAGCAGCCTGGCCCAAGCACACGGTCTGAACGTCAGGACGCACGTAGCGCATGGTGTCATAAATAGCCATCAGCGCGGTAAAGGAACCACCCGGCGAGTTGATGTACATGGTGATGTCACGGTCCGGGTCTTGGCTTTCCAGGACTAGCAACTGCGCCATGATGTCATTGGCGGAAGTATCATCCACCTGGGTCCCCAGGAAGATGATGCGCTCTTCAAAAAGCTTGGAGTATGGGTTGGTTTCCTTAGTGCCCTGTGCGGACTGCTCAATGAAGGACGGCAGAACGTAGCGGGAACTTGGCATCTGGGACTGATTCATAGTGATTTTCTCCTTATTCCCTAGTTGCTCAACGGGCCGTTGACGGATTCAATGACATGGTCAACAATGCCGTATTCCTTGGCCTGCTGTGCGGTCATCCAACGGTCGCGATCGGAGTCTTTGGTGATCTGCTCAAAAGTCTGGCCGGTGTGCTCTGCAATGAGCTCGGCCATCTCGCGCTTAGTCTGAGCGAACTGCTCAGCCTGGATGGCGATATCCGCAGCGGTACCACCGACACCAGCGGAAGGCTGGTGCATCATAATGCGAGCGTGCGGCAGCGCGTAGCGCTTACCCTTGGTACCGCCGGAAAGCAGGAACTGGCCCATGGAAGCTGCCAAGCCCATACCGTAAGTGGCGATATCGCACGGCGAGTACTTCATGGTGTCATAAATAGCCATGCCCGCAGTGACAGAGCCACCCGGGGAGTTGATGTAGAGCGAAATGTCGCGAGTGGGGTCCTCGGCGGACAGCAGGAGGATCTGGGCGCACAGCTTGTTCGCAATCTCATCATCGACCTGGGTTCCCAGGAAGATAATGCGCTCGCGCAACAGGCGCTCGTACACGCTATCGCTCAGATTCATACCCGTAGACGACGAGTTCATTGAAATCTTCTCAGACATTAGTGGTTCTCCTTCAAGTGAAGAATGCTTTAACTGGCCCCACCTTACCGGCATTCCTCTCAAACTTGGCCTCTGTTCGCTATGAGCGTTGGGCCACAGCGCCAAAGGCGCACACGGAAGCTGGGTTAACATTTACTCATGTCTGTTTCCGAGCTGTCCACCAGTACCCAGAACTATTTGAAAGCTATCTGGGGGCTAAAGGAATGGTCATCCGAGCCCGTTACCGCCACGCTTATAGCGAAACAGCTGGGACTCAAGCTCTCCTCGGTTTCCGATGCAGTGCGCAAAATGGCGAAGCAAGGGCTCGTGTCACACACGCCCTATGGCTCTGTGGAGTTAACCGAACTTGGCAGGCAGTACGCATTGGTCATGGTGCGCCGTCACCGATTGCTTGAGTCTTTTTTGGTTCAAGCATTGGGCTACACCTGGGACGAAGTCCATAATGAAGCCGAAGATCTCGAACACGCGGTGTCTGACATGCTCATAGAACGTGTGGATAAGTTCCTTGATTACCCCACTAGGGATCCGCACGGCGATCCTATCCCTACGGTTGATGGACAGATCACCATCCCCAGTGCGCATCGCCTCACCGACAGCAGTGCACAATCGCAGGTGACCGTGGAACGCATTTCTGATTCCGACCCACAACTGCTGAAGTTCCTTGAAGAGCGCGGCATTGTCACTGGGGCTGTTCTTAGCACGCGCGAGGGAGCGCCCTTTTCAGATTCTCTCGAAATACAGGTGGCCGGCGGCACTCAGTGGGTAGTACTTGGACGCCCAGCTACCGACGCAGTGTTTGTAGCACACCACAACCTTTAGACATTCCCCTTTGCATTAATCCTGCTCTCACCTGCCCTTTTCAAAACTACGTTAGACCGTAGTTGCAACTACGGCATTGCGTAGTTAGTCTTTTCGAATATCACCTACCCCACTTATGGCTAAGGCCAGGATGAGCAGGATTGCCATGTCAGACTCACCAGATTTGGTGTACTTTTCCAGCGTTTCAGAGAACACGAAAAGATTCGTCGAACGCTTAGATAGACCCGCGGTGCGCATTCCACTGCGCCCCAAGAAAACCGGGATGATCCAGGTTTCACACCCGTACGTACTCATCGTTCCCACCTACGGCGGCGGCTCGCTCAAACGCGCAGTCCCCAAACAGGTCATCGACTTCCTCAATGACCCAATCAACCGCTCCTTTATCCGGGGCGTTATTACCTCAGGGAATACCAACTTCGGAAGTGCTTACTGCGTCGCCGGACGCATCATTTCCGCCAAGTGCCACGTACCGGAGCTGTATCACTTCGAGCTTCTCGGCACCCAGAAGGACATCGCCGCCGTAAAGCAGGGCCTTCAGAAGTTTTGGGAGCAGCAAAAGCAGCTAACGATGACACCCCATTAATCCCCCACAAGATGAAGAACACATCCGCATCACACAGATTGGAAAACACAATGTGGCCTCTTGATGCCACCCCCACACAGACTATTGGCGCTACGCCCCGCACCGCTTCAGCAGACAATGCCGGCGGTGTCGGCAAGCGCAAGAGCTACCACGCACTCAACGCGCAGCTGAACTTGTTCGACGCTTCTGGAAAAATCCAGTTTGACAAGGACATTCAGGCAGCACAAGACTATGTCACGCACCATGTCGCTCCCCGCATGCATCAGTTCGATTCCACCAAGCAACGCTTGGAATGGTTGGTTGATAACGAGTACTACGAGCGGGATTTCCTTGAGCTTTATGATGACGCCTTTCTGTGCGCCATGTACGACAGAGCACATCGAGTTAAGCATCAGTTCCGCACCTTCCTCGGCGCATTTAAGTTCTTCACTTCATATGCACTGAAAACCTTTGATGGCTCCCGATTCCTAGAAGGCTACGAAGAACGCGTCGCCACCACAGCTTTATACCTTGCACAGGGCGACGAAGAGCTCGCAGAAAAGCTGGTGGATGACATCATGACCGGACGCTTCCAGCCCGCCACCCCTACTTTTCTCAACGCAGGCAAAGCCCAGCGCGGCGAAATGGTCTCCTGCTTCCTCCTGCGAATCGAAGACAATTTGGAGAGCATTGGCCGCTGCGTGAACTCTGCACTGCAACTATCAAAGCGCGGTGGTGGAGTGGCCCTGTTGCTGAGCAATCTGCGCGAATCCGGAGCCCCGATCAAAAAGATTGAGAACCAGGCTTCCGGCGTAGTCCCAGTCATGAAGATTCTCGAAGATAGCTTCAGCTATGCCAACCAATTGGGCTCCCGGCAGGGCGCTGGAGCCGTCTACCTGCATGCGCACCATCCAGATATTCTTCGCTTCCTGGATACCAAGCGGGAAAATGCCGATGAGAAAGTCCGCATCAAGACTCTTTCGCTGGGGGTTGTTATTCCAGATATAACCTTCCGTCTGGCCAAAGAGAACAAGGATATGCATCTTTTTAGCCCGTATGACATCGCTCGCGAGTACGGCGTAGCCATGTCTGACATGTCCATCACCGAGTACTACGACGAGCTGGTTGCCAATCCGCGAATCTCTCACACGACCATTAAGGCCCGCGAGTTTTTCACCACGCTGGCTGAGCTTCAGTTTGAATCCGGATACCCCTACATCCTCTTTGAGGATACGGTCAACCGCGCTAATCCCCTCAAAGGACATATCAATATGTCCAACCTGTGTAGCGAAATCCTCCAGGTCAACACGCCATCGACCTACGGAGCTTCGGGTGACTACACCACCGTTGGCCAGGATATTTCCTGCAATCTAGGTTCGCTCAACATTGCGAAGGCTTTTGAATCGCCGGACTTCGGGGAGACCGTCGAAACCGCAGTGCGTGCCCTCACGAAGGTTTCAGACCTGACGAATATCGAAGCTGTTCCCTCCATCGCTCACGGAAATGCTTCCATGCATGCCATTGGTCTGGGCCAAATGAATCTCCACGGCTTCCTTGCTTCACAGCGTATTCCTTATGGCTGCGCCGAGGCACTGGACTTTACAAATATCTATTTCCTCACGGTGACCTACCATGCGCTCCGCGCATCCCATGCACTCGCGGTTGAAAAAGGTCAACGATTCACAGGCTTCGAAGAATCCACCTATGCCACTGGCGCCTACTTTGACAAATACATCGACCAAGACTGGGCGCCAGCCACTGAACACGTAAAACAGCTCTTCCACGAAGCAGGCGTGCAGATCCCTCAACGCGAGGATTGGCTACGGCTCAAGAATCAAGTGATGCAAGACGGCATCTACAACGCCTACTTGCAGGCAGTTCCACCCACTGGATCAATTTCCTACATCAATGACTCCACCGCGTCCATCCACCCAATTGCCTCCAAAATTGAAATACGCAAGGAAGGCCGATTGGGGCGCGTGTACTACCCCGCGCCGGAAATGACCAACGACAACCTGGAGTATTTCGATGACTCCTACGCCGTGGGATACGAAAAAATCATCGACACCTACGCCATGGCCACCCAACACGTGGACCAAGGGCTTTCCCTGACCTTGTTCTTTACCGCTGATACCACCACGCGGGACATCAACAAGGCACAAATCTATGCCTGGAAAGCCGGAATCAAGACCCTCTACTACATCCGTTTACGCCAATCCGCGCTCCAAGGAACCGAGGTCGAAGGCTGCGTCTCCTGTGCTTTGTAGGAGCACGGTCCTCCCCCTTGTCCACAACCATTCACTCAGAAAGAAAGAAGCTATGTCGTCAACATCGAATAGTGCTGAACTAACCAGCATTTCAGTTACTCCGCCGAGCTACCGGCATGATCCTTCAGCCCGCATCCGCGCCATCAATTGGAACCGGGTGAGCGATGACAAGGATCTTGAAGTGTGGAACCGTCTAACCGCCAACTTTTGGTTGCCAGAGAAGGTCCCGCTTTCTAATGATCTCCCGGCGTGGCAGAAGATGACACCCGAGGAACGCAACCTCACCATGCGGGTGTTCACAGGACTCACCACCCTGGATACTGTCCAGGCCACCGTGGGTGAAATCTGTCAGATTCAAGATGCCCGCACCGAACACGAGGAGGCCGTGTATACCAACATCGCCTTCATGCAGTCAGTCCATGCCCGTTCATACTCTTCAGTGTTTTCTACCCTGAGCAGTACAAAGGAAATTGATGAAGCATACCGCTGGGCGGTGAATAACGACCTTCTCCAGGCACGCGCCAAGAAAGTTCTCGCGCACTATTTTGGGCCGGATCCACTCAAACGCAAGGTGTCATCGACGTTGCTTTCCTCGCTGCTTCTCTACGCGGGTTTCTATCTTCCCTTGCACTTTTCTGTCCACGCCACCCTGACAAATACGGCAGACATGATCCGCCTCATTCTGCGTGACAAGGCAGTGCACGGCTACTACTCGGGTTACAAATATCAGCGCGGTCTGGAATCCACGACCCCGCTACGGCAGAAGGAGATGCATGATTTCACCATTTCTTTGCTCGAAGAGCTTTATGCACTAGAGCTGGACTATTCCGGCGAGCTATATGAGCCTTTGGGACTCATGGATGATGTAGCCGTGTTCGTTCGCTATAACGCCAATAAGGCACTCATGAATTTGGGCTACCCGGATTATTTCCCGCCCGAAGAAACGGAAGTGAACCCAGAAATCCTCGCGGCCCTAGCCCCCGGAGCAGATGAGAACCATGACTTCTTCTCCGGATCTGGTTCCTCCTATGTCATTGGTACTGCTGAAGAAACGAGTGATGATGACTGGGATTTCTAAACCTTTTCCGCGACCGGACCAAGGAAGCTGGCTTGAGACCATCGCGCTGTTTGAAGCCATCCGCGAAGGAAACCAACCCGCAGCCATGCGGCTGTTGAATACATCCGCCGCACGAGAGGCCGTCCTCGGGGGGCTTCTAGGACTCATCGAACTGTACTTCCGCCATGAAGAAGGAGACAAAGTAGATGGCTTCCTCACCGCCGCCCACGCTGCCGGCCCACCACCGGCCTTTGGCTGCAAGCCTTTTCTCCCTTGACCACGTCTCCCTACACCCAACTAAGAAAGAAGGTTTACCATGACCACCCCACGTATCAGCGTTATCGTCGGCAGCCTGCGCCGAGAGTCATTTGCACGCAAGATTGCACACGAGGTGCTCACGATGATCCCTGAAGGCTACGAGGCAAACATCGTGGAAATCCGTGACTTGCCGCTCTATGACTTCGACTACGATGACCCCGCCGTCACGGACAAGCCCACTCCGGCTGAGTACACCACCTTTCGCGAGACCATCAAGAACTCGAGCGGGATCCTCTTCATTACGCCAGAGAACAACCGCACTATCCCTGCCTGCCTCAAAAACGCAGTGGACATCGGCTCTAAACCCAACTCAGATGTGGCGTGGAAGAACCTTCCCGCAGGTATCATTAGCCACTCTGTAGGCCGCATGGGCGGCTACAGTTCACAGAAGAACCTTCGCCTCGCTCTGTCCTACTTCGACATGCCGCTCCCTGGTCAGCCCGAAGTATTTCTGGGCCAATCCCCCACCCTTTTCGAAGAGTCCGGACATCTCAATCAACGTACCGCAGACTTTGTCAAGGATTACGTTATGCGCTTCCTGCAGTTGACCGACGAGGCCTTTAGAGCCAAGAACGGCTAGCGGTATCCCCAGCCAACACACATCACGCCCTCTTCGAAGTACTCAAAGACTCCTAGAGGGCGTTCACAATGACACAAACCCCGGATTCAGGCTCATCCTTGAGTTACCTGAATCCGGGGTTTCATGCGCGCTCGCCACCACACATGTGGCAGCAGCGCGTTACAAGCGGGAGATTACTTCTCCTCGGAAGCTTCTGCAGCGTCCTCTTCTTCGATTTCACCGAAGTACTGGTCAACGTCAACCTTATTGCCCTCTTCATCCTTGACGGTGGTGCGGCAGATAGCGGCAGCCAGTGCCTTGCCACGGCGCACGTCAGAGAAGAGGTTTGCGATCTGGCCGTTGGACTGCAGCTGCTGGATGAACTGGTTCGGGTCCATGCCGTAGGACTGAGCGGTGAACAGGATGTGGTCGGTCAGCTCCTGCTGGGAAACTTCCGGCTCTTCCTTCTCTGCTACGGCGTCGAGGAACAGCTGAGTGCGGACGGACTCTTCTGCCTGCTCACGAGTCTGCTTATCAAACTCCTCGCGGGAAGTGCCCTGTGCCTCAAGCAACTGAGCCAGTGCCTTCTCATCGTGAGCCAGCTGGCCCAGAATCTGGTGCAGCTGGGAGTGAGCCTGCTCGTCCACTACGGACTGCGGCAGTTCGAATTCGACCTCGGAGAGCGCGGACTTCAAGACCTCATCGCGAATCTGGGCAGCCTGCTCCGCCTTCTTGGTCTCCTCCACCTGGGTCTTGGTGGATTCGCGCAGTTCATCCATGGTGTCGAACTCGGAAGCCATCTGAGCGAACTCATCGTCCATGGCCGGCAGCTTGCGCTCCTTGGACTGCTGGACGTGAACCTTGATGGTGGCCTCTTCGTCCTTGTGCTCGCCAGACTGGATGGTGGAAGTGAACTCATTATCCTCACCGGTCTTCATACCACGCAGGGCGGTGTCCAAGCCCTTGATGAGGTCATCGTCACCGATGCGGTAGGACAGGCCCTCGGTGGAAGCGTCCTCGATCTTCTCGCCGTCAATCTCAGCGGTGATGTCGATGATTGCGTAGTCGCCGGTCTTCATCTTGCGCTTGGTGTCCTTGAGCTCACCGAAACGCTCTGCCAACTCCTCCAGAGCCTTGTCGACGTCCTCTTCGTCAGCCTTCAGGGCCGGGACGGTAACGGAAATCTTGGAGAAGTCTGGGACCTCGAACTCAGGGCGGATATCAACCTCGGCAGTGAACTCCACGAAGTCTTTATCTTCAATCTTGGAAATATCAACGTCCGGCTGGCCAATAACCTTCAGATCGTTTTCCTTGACTGCCTGCTCGTAACGGGAAGGCAGCATGTCATTGACAACCTGCTCCAGGATGGGGCCGCGGCCGAAACGAGCGTCAATAAGCTGGCGCGGTGCCTTGCCCTTACGGAAACCTGGAATAGAAACCTGCTGCGCGATTGCCGCGTAAGCTTGATCGATTTCCTGGTCCAGCTCCGCAAACGGAACGTTGACGGTGAGCTTAACGCGGGTATCGCTCAGCTTGTCTACGGTGGTCTTCACGAGTGAATCTCCCTGGCTTCATTGTTTTACGTACATAAACTTAAAGGGGGTCCGGAAATCCTTATTAGGGCATTTCCAGACCCCCATACGTCGGGGCGACAGGATTTGAACCTGCGACCCCCTGCTCCCAAAGCAGGTGCGCTACCAAACTGCGCCACGCCCCGTATGTAGGCCACCAAGTAACCTTGGCTGCGTTGCATACCTGAGACAGTGTACCGTGTCCGTTTTAAATCTCCTAAACGGACCCCCACTTAAAGGTATAAACGCAGCCCAGCGGCCGATTTTGACAGTGCTTCAGCTAGAAATCGAAATCAAACATTCCATCAAAGAAGCCGTCACCGTCGCCGTCAGTTAGACCATCGAAGAAACCGCCGCCATCATCGCCGCCACCAACGTCGCCAGCGTCACCGGCGTCGCCACCCAAGTCGCCAGCGTCACCCATACCATCGGGACCGCCCCAATCGCCGCTTTCTGCAGCAGCCGCAGAGTAGCCAATGCCCGACATGCCAGAGAATAGGGCATTAAACATCATGGAGTAGCCCACCATCCACACGCCGGTTTGCAGCGCATCGGCCCACCATGGACGGGAGTACCAACCTGCCGGAACCGGACGCCCTGCCACGATTCCACCCGGGTAGTAGTTGGGAGTATTCGCAGAAGCATATGGTGAGGCCGTAATCTCCTGGCCATTCGCTTCGACCGTACGCTCTTCCGTCACCTTGCCAGCCGCACGCTGCCCCTCCAGCGGCGGGAGCTCTGGGCCTGGGTTCATGCCCATAATTTCGCGCGCGGCATTCACATAATGCATGCCTTCCAGGGCCGACTCGCGCGCCAAATTCGCCTGCTTGGCGGTAGTAGCACGCGAAATCGCCGCGTTAGCTGCAGTAAATCGCTCAGAAGCATCAGCCATCGCTTGCTTGGAGGCAGAATCTGTGCCAGAAATCTGCATTACTTGGCCACCTAGCCGTTCAATCCACCGGCGAGCATCAGCCTGTGCATCGGCCAATTGCTGTGCCTCACGTTCTTCCCGACGTTTGTGAGAGCTACGGGAGGAAATAAACCAGGCGCCTCCACCAATTGCCAGCGCAACGAGCAAAATTCCCACTATGATCATCGCTTTCTATAGATAGGTCCGTTCCTCTTATAACAACGGCTCAGGCGCCAGCCTAGTTCCCTATTTTCTTTTTTGGCCGCGGTTGCGCTAAAGTATGGCCCAGCGTTGAGATAGCGCGCTGTGGGAATGTCGTATAGTGGCTAATACCTCAGCCTTCCAAGCTGAAGACGCGGGTTCGATTCCCGTCATTCCCTCCAGTTTTCGCCCACCTCTAGGTGGGCGATTTTTCGTTTTCCACCCATCATCATTGGATGTTCACGGTATACGGCGAGCACATGCGAAGAAGTGTAGGGTGGCGCGCATGACTTCAACCAATAAGTATTCTGAGTTTATTCGCAGCCGCCATTCGCCCCGAGCGTTCCTGCCAGAACCCATGCCGGTAGAAGACATCAAGCAGGTTTTGCTGGATGCTCAATCCGCACCGTCCAACTCCAATACTCAACCGTGGGACGTGCATTTGGTGGGTGGAGAAAAGCTCAAGGAACTAAGCGCCGCGCTTATTAAGGAATTCGACACCAACGGGCTCAGCCCAGACTTCACCACCGATTATGGTGAGGGTATCCATCCCAAGCGCTCCCAAGAGCTAGCCGCCAAAATGTACGGCCTCCTGGGCATTGAGCGCGAGGACAAAGCAGGTCGCGTGGAATTCGTCCGCGAAAACTTACGCTTCTTTGGCGCACCCCATGCGGTACTTCTCTTTATTCCGCCGATGGGTGACCGCATTCGCGCCGCCTTTGACCAAGGAACCTATACCGAAAACTTCCTGCTTTCTTTGGAAGCACACGGCTACCACGGCATCCCACAAGGGATGATTTCCTTGATTGCGCCAACCGCGCGTGAATTCCTCGGTGTAGACGAGGACTACAAGCTGGTCACCGCCATTACCTTTGGTAAAGCTGATGAATCCAGCCCGGTCTTTAAAACGAATCCAGGCCGCGCGCCACTTTCGGAAACCGTGACAGTTCACGGCATCGATGGCCTCGACCTCGATTAGGCCCCGCCCCATCAGGAAGCTACTTTCAACGATTTCGTCCATCTAAAACACCGCAACCGTCGACGAAACAGGCGATCTGTGGGGACGAAATCGTTGAATCGCCTCGGCAAGCCTAGAATTATGGCTATGGATATCACTCTTGCCACCTTTGACCATGCACCTGAGACTGCACTGCGGGGCGTGCGCTTCAACAACACGTGGGTACCGTCGGAAACGTACGCTGATTCCCGCCGCGGCACGCTGACCGGGCAATATCCGCAGCGCCAAGCCACCACGCGTATTAGCGAGGTTTTCGCGGGCGTGGGTTATGAGGTGCGCGAGGATACGCAGCCGGCCGGTAGCGATGTCTTTCGCTTGCTAGAGCAGCCCAGCCTGGAAGAACTCAACGAAGTCAATGGCGTCATCGCCGTCTGCTCGCTACTAGGTGGAAATTCACCTATGTCGGTGTTGTGGCCAGGTGTAGCCGAAAGCGGGGAGAATAATGAGTTGGTCTCCCCTATTGACTTAGCGCCTACGCTCGCTGCCATTGCCGGCCTCGACGTGCGCCCTAATGCACAACTGTCCTTTGATGGATTGAACTTGGTGCCGGTGCTGCGGCATGGCGCCTCGGGGCACGCAGCGTTGTTCTTTGACAATGGAGTGCGCATGATTGATGCCTCGCTTATCGACGGCACCGCTACCCCGCCCCATGAGCGTGCCCGCCTGCAGGATGAGTGGGAGACGTGGAATAAATTCATCACTCTCGGCCCGCTGCAATAGATAGGTAGTCTGGGGCGCATGAGCGTACCTAACATCACCCTTAATGACGGCAATACCATCCCGCAGCTGGGCTTTGGCGTGTTCCAGATGGATCCGGAGCAGACCGAAGATTTGGTAGCTGAGGCCCTGCGCGTGGGTTATCGCCATATTGATACCGCCGCTATCTACGGCAATGAGGAAGGCGTAGGACGGGCTATTGCCAAGTCTGGCATTCCCCGCGAGGAGCTTTTTATCACCACCAAGCTGTGGAATGACCGCCAGACCGATGCTGCCGCAGCGCTCGATGAGTCCTTGGAAAAGCTCGGCTTGGAGTATGTGGATCTTTACCTCATCCACTGGCCTACACCGGCAAAGGGCACCTATGTTGAGGCTTGGCAGCAACTCATTGATCTGCAGAAGCAGGGCAAGACAAAGTCCATCGGCGTCTCCAATTTCGAGCTGGAGCACCTGGAACAGCTGGAGCTCAAGACCGATATAAAGCCAGCGGTGAACCAAGTCGAGCTTCACCCTTATCTGCAGCGCTGGCGGGAGCTGGACGCCTTCCGCGCCCACACCGTGGCTATCGAGGCATGGGGTCCGCTGGGGCAGGGAAAGAGCGATATCTTGGATGCCCCCGAGGTCACCGACGCCGCTGCAGCGCACGATGTCAGCCCAGCGCAAGTCATCATTCGTTGGCACCTACAAAATGGCGTCATCCTTTTCCCCAAGTCTGCGACGCCCTCGCGCATTGCGGAAAACTTTGATGTCTTCGGCTTTGAACTAGCCGAGGATGAGATGGCTGCCATCACCGCCTTGGACGAAGGCGAAGAGGGGCGCGGCGGACCGCACCCGAATGACATGAATGATGCCTAAGGCTTAGGGCCTTAGCTCTGCCTGGCCGAAACACAAAGAAACGCCGCGGAACCACCTTTGTTCCGCGGCGTTTATTTTCTCAAGGCTTAGGCCTCGGGCAGCTCTGGGGCGATACCGGTGCGCTCGTACTGCGCCAAGATGTCGATGCGGCGCTGGTGGCGCTCCGCACGGGACCATTCTTGATCCAGGAAGGCATCTACGATTTCCAGTGCCTGCTGCTCGGTGTGCATGCGGCCGCCGATGCCGATGAGCTGGGCGTTGTTGTGCTCGCGGGCAAGGCGGGCGGTCTCGGCGGACCAGGCCAGTGCACAGCGGGCTCCCTTGACCTTATTGGCTGCAATCTGCTCGCCATTGCCGGAGCCGCCAAGCACAATGCCCAAGGAACCCGGATCATTGACGGTGCGTTGTGCCGCTTCGATGCAAAATGCCGGGTAATCGTCCTCGGCATCGTAGGTGTGGGCGCCGCAATCAATGACTTCGTGGCCCTGTTTAGTGAGGTGTTCAGCAATCAGGTTCTTGGTTTCGAAACCTGCGTGGTCTGCTCCTAGATATACGCGCATGGCCCTTATCCTACCGGCCCGGCGCGCCTCGAGGAGGCTTAGCGCCCGCCCTGTTTCGCATTACAAATTCCTGATAGGCTCGCGGACAAGCATTTTCGCGATAAGAGAGGAAAGCCATGCCTATAACCAAACCTGTCCTCACGCTATACGGTGGGCTCCTTCTAGCCTGGTTCATTATGCTCGGCGTTCAGGTTTCCGGAGGCGGAGGCTTTCTCCTACCGCTTATCGCCAGCACCCTAGCAACGTTGGCTCACGTGGGCTTAGGCATCTGGTGGATTGCCCAGAAGGTGCGCGGGAATCCGCGGGCCAACGGGGGCGCTATTGCGGCCGGCATTATCGCGCTTCTCGCCGGCGCCTCATGGGCTTCCTGGGTACTTGTTGCGTGGGACGACTTTCGAGCCAGCATGGCGCTGCCCGCTATTAATATTGCGGGCCTTCCGGCATTCATCTTGACCCCGCTGACCATCGCGCTGTGCGTCGGCGCCGCAATTCAGCTGCACCGACGGGAAAAGAGCGCTTAGTTCTCCTCTACCTGCGGCATCTCGGTGCGGGAGCGCTTGAGTTCGAAGAAGTAAGGGAACTGGGCAAGGCGCAAGGAGGCGTCGAAAAGCTCACCTGCTTCTTCCCCGGTAGGGACGCGGGTAATTACCGGGCCGAAAAAGGCGGTCTCGCCCAGCTTGATAACCGGGGTGCCTACCTCATCGCCCACGGAAGAAATGCCGTTGTGGTGGTACTCGCGTAGCTTTTCGTCGTAATCCTCGGTATTGGCTACCTCGGCGAACTCGGCCGGCAGGTCTACCTCGGCCAAGGCCTGGGCAATGATGTCGTCATAGGCACCAAAGCCGGTACGCATACCGTTGCCCTTGGCATGGACGAGAGTACCCATTGCGGTGTAGAGCTCGTCGACCTTCTCCGGACGCTCGGCCTTGACCTTGGCAAAGACGCGGGCTGGGCCCCAGTTAGCCTTCATCATGTCCATGTAGGTGGAGTCTAGATCGCGTCCGTCATTGAGCACGGACAGGGACATGGGCTCGAACTCCACCTCGATGTCGCGTACTTTTTCTACTTCCTTAATCCAGCGCGAGGTGGCCCAGGCGAAGGGGCAGGATACGTCGAACCAGAACTTTACTGCGTCAGCCATGAATACTCCTTTGATTGATAAAAGTTTGCCCCACCAGCCTAGGCGCGCGACTACTGTGGATGCAGAACTATTTTCGGCACAGAAGGAGAATATAGGCTATGACCTCCGTAAACCTGACTCGCACGGAAGCGGTTGAGCGCTCCCGAATGATTGAGGTGGGCCATTATGATGTCACTTTAGACCTCAAGTATTCAGATACCCATTTCCTTTCCACTACGAAGGTGAGCTTCACCTCGCGCGAGATTGGCTCCACCTTCATCGATCTGCGCGCCGAGGAAATCCAAGAGGTGCGCCTCAACGGCAATCCGCTGCCCACGAATTCTTATAACCCCACCTACGGCATTCCGCTTTCCGGCCTCCAAGTGGCCGACTACACGCTAGAAGTCACCGCGAAGATCCCGTATTCGCGCACCGGCGAGGGCCTGCACCGTTTTGTCGATCCCGCCGATGACAAGGTCTACCTCTATACCCAATTTGAAACCGCCGATGCCAAGCGGGTCTTTGCTTGCTTTGACCAGCCGGATATGAAGGCCACCTACGCGCTGCATTTCAAGGCGCCGGAGGATTGGACCGTCATTAGCAATGGGCCAGTGAGCTGGGAAGGAGACGTGGCCAGCACGGCTATCGACTACCCACTATCGACCTACCTGGTAGCCCTGTGCGCCGGTCCCTACCACGAGGTCACCGATACCTGGCGCGGCGAGCTGACCGCACACCCAGAGGGCAAGCCGGCCCAAAAGCTCGAGGTACCGCTGGGCATCTACTGCCGTGCTTCGCTCGCCCACGCTTTAGATGCTGAGCGCTTATTTACGGAGACCAAGCAGGGCTTTGATTTCTACCACCGCAATTTCGGCTTCCCCTACCCCTTTGGCAAGTATGACCAGATTTTCGTGCCGGAGTTCAACGCGGGTGCGATGGAAAATGCTGGGTGCGTCACCATCCGCGATGAGTACGTCTTTACCTCCCAGGCCACGCACTATAAATACGAACGCCGTGCCGATACCATTCTGCACGAATTGGCCCATATGTGGTTTGGTGATCTGGTCACCATGCAGTGGTGGGACGATTTGTGGCTCAATGAGTCCTTCGCCACTTGGTCGGCGGCCATTTCCCAAGCGGAAGAGACCGAATACGATACCGCGTGGGTAACCTTTGCCAACGTAGAAAAGTCCTGGGCCTACCAGCAGGATCAGCTGCCTACCACCCACCCGATTTCTACCGATGCAAGCGATATCGAAACCGTCGAGCAAAACTTCGATGGCATCACCTACGCCAAGGGCGCTTCGGTGCTGAAGCAGCTCCAAGCTTATGTTGGCCGCGGAAACTTCCTGGCCGGGGTCCGCCGTCACTTCGCCGCCCATGCCTGGGGCAATGCCACCTTTGATGATCTGCTTGGCCACCTGGAACAGGCCTCCGGCCGCGATCTTTCCTTCTGGGCGCAGCAGTGGCTTAAGACTTCCGGCATCAACACTCTGAGCATAGCGCTCAATGCAGATGAGTCCGGCACGATTACCCATGCCTACCTCTCCCAGCGCGGCGATACGCTGCGCACCCACCGCGTGGCGGTGGGCCTGTATAACCTGCAGGACGGTCAGGTGGTGCGCACCGATCGCATCGAGATGGATGTTGATGGCTCCTCCACCGAGATTCCAGAGCTCATAGGCCGCCAGCTGGCAGACATTGACTTCCTGCTACCCAATGACGATGACCTGACCTACTGCCTCATCGAATTGGACGCGGGTTCCCTGCAATTCCTGCTGGATAATATCGATAAGTTTGCTGATCCTATGGCCCGCACCCTGTGCTGGTCCACCGCCTGGGAGATGACCCGCGCCGGGACTATGCGCGCCCGCGATTTCATCCAACTCGTGGCCCGCGGTATGCAGGCCGAGACCGAGCTTGCCGTCCTCGAGCGCATTGTTTTGCAGGCCTCCAGCGCGTTGAAGAACTATGCCGATCCACGGTGGGCCGCCCAGAGCACCCTGCTTGCCGACGCCCTCCTCGACGGCGCCCGCAGTTCCGATGCCCAGCGCTCCATCATCTGCACCCAGGCGCTGGTGAAAATTCGCCTGCACGATAGCGCGCGTGACTACCTGCGCGGCGTGCTCGAATCCTCCGAGGATGCAGGGCTGCGTTGGTCCGCGCTCGCGGCACTTGCCGCCGACGGCGCGATAGAGGACGTCCCCGCTGCCGCGGATGCGCAACTGGAGCGGGATAATTCCGCCACCGGCTACTACTCTTCGCTGCGCGCTCGCGCCGCAGTGGCAACTGCGGAAAACAAGCGCGCGGTATGGGAAGAAATCGTGGCTGGTAATCTCACCAACCGCGAGCTGACTTCCAAACTTGAAGGATTGCTCTATCCGCATGGCGATGCGTTCCTTCCCACCGCGGAGTTCTTCGATATCGCGGAAAAGGTGTGGGCTTCCCAATCCTCCGAGGTGGCTCTGACCACAGTTACCGGCCTCTTCCCTTCCTGGGACATCACCCGCAAGGGCTTGGACAGAGCCGATGCCTTCTTGCAGAAGGACCTGCCCGGTGGTCTGCGTCGTACAGTCACCGAGCAGCGCGACCGCGTGGCCCGCGCGCTACGCAACCGCCAGGTGGACGCTGGCTAGGCCGGCTTTCCTGCGCCGCCGTCCCGGGTTTGTACGGGTTGTGGCGCAGGATCCTCGCCCAAGACCACTTCTACATTGGCGATATCAGAGCGCAGCGACTCTTCGATATAGGCAAAGACCACGCCGGTCTCATTCTTCAGCAGCCGTACGAACCGCAAAAGCGGGTGCGATCGGCTCACGCCCAAGAGTTTCTGTTCTTCTGTGCGAGCGGTAGCGGCGCTCATACTCTCGCGTTTGAAGACCGGCTGGAGGCCATAGCCTGCCAGTATGTCTAGGATGGGCTCGCGCAGGTCGTGCTGATTGAGCTCGGGAGCCATGTCCACTGGGATGGTGTAGCGCGAGACGATGACGGGCTTACCATCGACGATAAAAAGGCGTTTAATATCCCACGCATAGGTGGCATCGTTCACGCCCAGGGCCGCTGCCACATGTTTGGGCACATGGGTTTTATTCACGGAGACCACCCGCACGGTGATTTCGTGCCCACGCTCGCGCAGTTGAGTGGCGATGCTGTCCTTTTTGGTCAGGCTCAGTGTAGGGGGAACCGTGCGCACGTAGGTGCCGCCGCTGCGCCCACGGCGGCGATCAATAAGGCCTTCATCTTCCAAAATGTCTAATGCATGGCGCACGGTCATGCGCGCAACATGAAATTCTCGGACCAATTCGCGTTCGGTAGGAAAACGCTGACCAGGCTCTAATTCATTGCGCTCGATCTTGTCACGTAGGGCATCTGAGATAAGGAGATAGGCGGGCCGTTTTCGGCTTTGGGAAGTCACAGCCCTCGAGTGTAACGGGCGGGCCGAAACCAACCCCCCATCACTGCATGATGACCTTAATAACACTTGATTTACTACTTGCGCAGAGATAATTCGATTCGCGGCCTGACTTGGATTTCCGTCAACTGCGTGGTGGGCCCAGCCTCTACTACGGTACGAATGGCACGCGCCACCTCAACCGGTGCAATGACCTGGGAGGGATCATAGTCCTGCAGGCCCTGCAGCATCGGAGTATCGGTAGGCCCGGGCGCTACGGTGGAAACGCGGATTCCCGGCTCGGAGATACGCAACCCGTCGGCCAGCGCATACAACGCGTGCTTCGTGGCCGCGTAGACGACGTTATCGCCATAGCTGTGGCGGCCAGCACCAGAGTTAATAAAGACCACTGTGCCTTCGACTTTACGCAGCTGCGGCAGCAAAACACGGGTCACCTCTGCGGGGGCGTGCACGTTGAGGTCCATGTGCGCGCGCCAATTTTCTGGAGTGGCTTCCTCCACGGAGTACTTGGTAGCCCGTGCGGCGGCGTGCACGAGCACATCTACGCGATCCAGCTCCGGCAGCGCCATGCCTTCATCGAGGCCGGCTACTAGGTCGATGGCGATCGGCGTGATGGATTCCGATTTAGGCAGGTCCGCCGCGCTCCGTCCCAGTGCGTACACGTGGTAGTCACCAGCCAAGTCGGCGATGATTTCGCGGCCCATGCCACCGGTGGCGCCGGTGACGACGGCCACCTTGCGCGGGGCTGCGGCCTCTGAGTGTGCTGGTGCGGTGAGATTCTTAGTATCAGTCATGCCGCTCCATCATAGGGATCCTCCGCTGAGGTTGCCGCACCAACCCAATCACCACCTATTGCCGAAAGCGCTTGGGCACATCCGGCTGCCCCAAGGTAAGCATCAAGCGATTGGCCCAGTTAAAGAAGGACGATGCGTAGATGAGGTCCAGAATGGACTGATCATCGAAACCGGCGTTGCGAAGGTCGGTGCATAGCTGCGCATCGAAGGCGAAGGGAGTTTCGGTCAACGCCACAGCTGCGCGACGGATAAGGTCCCACTCTTTAGAACCCAGGTCGGCGTCGATGCCTGTGTCCAAAAGGCGGTCTACGCTGTCACGGTCGCCGCCTTCCTGGACGCACCGTGCCTGGTGCACGGAAGCGCAGTACTCGCAACCGTTGTACCGCGAGGCCACAGTGGCAGCGAGCTCGCGGTCTGCACGGGAGAGGCCGCCTTCGGTGTTATAGAAGATGTCCAAGTCAGTTAGCGTACGCGCCTTCAAAGCCGCGGGATCGCGGGCGAGCAACCGGAAGTACTCGGAATCAATGCGCTCTGGTTTGATGAGGGCGTCGGTATGCGCTGCGGTGAAATCCTCTTTCGCCAGTGCCTCTACCCAAGGCTTCCAGCCCAGGGAGTGGTTGACAAAGTGGTCCGGCAGCACGGTATCGGGTTGCAGGGTATTCGCGGTAACCTGCCAGCTTGGGTCAGCTACCCCGGCTGCACGCTCGGCCGCGGGGCGTGCGGCGCCCTCCTCGCCAGAGAGCACCCGCAGACCGTGGACCACGCGCAGCTGGAAAGCCAAAAATGCCACAAGCTGAGACAGGCTGACAATATCGGTAGCCGACCACCCGGCGGCGTCGAGGTGACCGATGGCCTGCGGGGAGGCGTCCTTGGGGTGGAAGGCCAAAAGGTGCGCCCAGTCAAAGGCAGCGGCTAGGCGCTTTCCGAGCGCTGCCTCCGCAGCAGTTTCGCCAAAAATAAGGAAGTCACCCTGGTAGTAGGGGCCGGTAGACACACCACGCTGGCTTGCGGCGCGCACGGCGGCAACAAGGTCCACATCGGCCTCATCCCCCAGCAGGTCGAAGTAGAAATCTGCTGCCTCCCCCGCCTGGTAGACCGCAGCGCTAAAAGCTGCGACGGCATAGCGCTCTGCATAGGTGAATTCACCTGGCTCTGCAGGCTCAAGCAAAGCGTTAAAGCTCAGCTGCGCATTGTCCTGCGCCTCTTGGCGGGCGCGGCGCAGTTGCTGCACCTCGGCGGAGGCGTGGGAGAGCTCGTTAATAATGTCGGTCATATTCTCAGTCCAACCTTTCTAGGGCTCGGTTTATAGCCCCAAGTTTAGGTCTCCAGCGCGGTAGCGGGAGCCTGGGATGGCGTCAATTAGCTGACGGGTGTATTCGGTTTCTGGGTGTGCAAAAACCTGCGCCGTGGGCCCGGATTCCACTTGTGTGCCGTGGGAGAGCACGGAGACGGTATCGGAAATCTGGTTGACTACCGCGAGGTCGTGAGAGATGAAGATATAGGTAAGCTCCAACTCGCGCTGCAGCTCATCGAGCAGGCGCAGGATCTGTGCCTGTACGGTGACGTCGAGCGCAGAAACGGCCTCATCGAGCACCACAAGATCGGGTTCAATGATCATGGCACGGGCGATAGCCACGCGCTGGCGCTGGCCGCCGGAGAGCTCACGGGGACGGCGGGCTGCCATGGAAGAGTCCAAGGCCACCAAATCAAGAAACTTTTGTGCTTTCGCGCGGGCATCGCGTTTCGAGGCCCCGGTAAAGTTGCGCACCGGCTCAGCGATGGTATCGCCGATACTCAATCGTGGATCGAGCGAGCCAAAGGGATTTTGGTAGACCATCTGGATAGAGCGGCGCAGCTCCCGGCGGCGCTTACCGCGGGCGGTGCTGATATCTTCCCCCGCCAAGCGAATACTTCCCGAGGTAGGCGTGCTCAACAGAGATATGGCACGGCCGGTAGTTGTCTTTCCGGAACCGGACTCCCCCACCAAGGCATGGGTAGTGCCACGGGCTACGGAAAAGTTGATGTCATCTACCGCGGTGAAATCCCCGAAGCGCTGGGTGAGCCCCTCGACTTCGAGCAACGTCTCCTGCTGGGCGGGCGTACTATTCCGCACCGGAGATGCGGTCTGGGAGGAAGTAGGGGCGGTGAGCGAGGGGGCGTCGGCAAGCAGGCGCTTGGAGTAGGCATGCTGGGGATCGGTGAGGACACGGGCGGCTACGCCCGACTCGCGGACGGCGCCCTTTTCCATCACCACAATATTATTGGCGCGGTCACCCGCCACGGCCAGATCATGGGTAATAAAAAGGATGCCCATGGTGAGCTCTTCGCGCATTTCATCAAGGAGATCCAGGATGATTTTCTGCACGGTGACATCCAGCGCGGAAGTAGGCTCATCGGCGATGATGAGCTCTGGCTCCAGTGCCACAGCGGCAGCGATGAGCACGCGTTGCTTCATGCCGCCGGAAAGCTCATGCGGGTACTGATGATAACGGCGCTGTGGATCATCAATGCCCACGCGCTCCAGCAACTCCAGAGCACGCTTCTTCCGGGACTCCTTATCGTCCTGCCGGTGGATGGCCATGCCCTCTTCCACCGAGGCTCCGATGGTCTTGAGCGGATTGAGCGAGTTATTGGGATCCTGCGGAATCAACCCGATGCGGCGGCCACGCAGGGTGCGCCACTGCTTTTGGGAGAAATGGGTGACATCGTGGCCGTCGAAAGTAATGGTGCCGGAGACAATCGAGGCATTGTCTGGCAGCAGGCCAATGGCGGCCATGGCGGAGGTGGACTTGCCGGAGCCTGACTCGCCCACGATGGCGGTCATTTCCCCGGGGTTCACTTCTAGCTCAATGCCGCTGACCGCTTCCATCTCGCCGTGGGCGGTGCGGTACGTAATGGATAAATCACTAATGCTAAGCAGGGACATTAGGCCGCCTTTCGCAGTGTCTGGCTGAGGTAGTTGGCCGCAAGAACCACGGCGACGATAACGATGCCGGGGGCGATGGTCAGCCAGCCGGCGGTGGCAATATAGTCGCGTGATTCAGAAATGAGCAGGCCCCATTCCGGTGTTGGGGGCGGAGCGCCGTAACCAAGGAAGCCAAGGGTGGCTAGCTGCAAAATGGCCAGGCCGAATTGCAAGGCGGCTACGGCGAAGACTGCGGTGAGTGAATTGGGAAGAATATGGCGCACGAGCACCTGGAAGGCAGAGCCGCCGGAGCCGTAGGCGGCCTCGACGAAATCGGAGCCTGCCACACTGAGCACCTGGGAGCGCGCGAGGCGCGCAAAGGTTGCCACGGAGGTAATGCCCACGGCGATGGCAGCATTAAAGATGCCGTGTCCGAGCACGATGATGACGGACAGGGAAAGCAAGAGGCCAGGAATAGACAACAGCACATCCACGATGCGCATGATGACGGCATCTACCCAGCCGCGGCGCACTCCGGCGATAATGCCCAAGACGGTGCCAACGATCAGGCCGAAAAGTACCGCCAATAGCGCGCCGAGTAGGGATTGGCGCGCGCCATAGACCACGCGGGTATAGAGATCACGGCCCACGGCATCGGTGCCGAACCAGTGTTGGAAACTGGGCTGCAGCAGCGCTGTGGTGTCACCGCCCTGGTTAGGATCCTGGGAGGTAAATAGTTGGGGGAACAGTGCGCAGAGCACCGCCAGGCCCAGCACAATAAGCGAGATGATGGTGCCCGGGGTGAGCTTCAGGCGTGTGGATTTAAGCTTCATGCTTGGACCTTCTTCTCGTTCTTTGCGGGATTATCAGCGGTGGCGGTGGTGTTGCTGTGCGCGCTATCGTGGTTGCCCTCGCGCAGGCGCACGTCAAGCACTGGGTAGAGCAGGTCCACGATGAGATTGATAAGAACAAAGACGGCCGCGGCCAGCACCACGATGGCGAGCAATACGGAGGTATCGCGGTTGGCCACCGCATCCACGGTCAGCGCGCCAATGCCGTGGCGGGCAAAGACCGCTTCCGTCACCACGGAGCCGCCAACGAGCTCACCAAAGGTAAGGCCGGCCATGGTCAGCGCCGGCAGCAACGCATTACGCAGGACATTGCGCCACAGCAACCAGGCACCGCTAGCACCCTTGGCTCGCACTACCTGCACGAAGGACATATCCATTACCTCATCGATGGAGCGCAGGAGCACCTGTGCCAGCGGTGCGGCCACGAAGATGGCCAAGGTAATCACCGGCAGGATAAGGCTTTGGGCATCGCTCGCGCCGATAACCGGCACCCATCCCAAACCAAAGGAAAATATCTGGATCAAAATGATGCCGATCCAGAAGGTGGGCAGGGAAACCATCACGGACGGCAGGCTACGGAAGAAGCTACGGAGCCAGGAAAATGGACCAAAGGTGGAGGCGATGGCCATGAGGAAGGCTAGGGCCACTCCTAGGAGGAAGGCAAGGATAGCCAGCGCCAGTGTGGAAGGAAGGGCATCCGCTAGCATCTCCGATACGGCAGTGCCGGTGGCGACGGAAAAGCCGAAATCACCGGTGAGGAATCCACCGAGCGCGCTGACGTAGCGGCTCAAGATCGGTTCATCGGCACCATAAACCTCACGGATAGCGGCCAATTGCTCGGCGTTGAGCCCCAGGGTGGGGTTGTCATAGCGGGTCGCCACGGCGTCGCCAGGCAGCGCCGCCAAAAGGATGAAAGAAAGGGTGAAGGTAGCCCAGATTACGAGCACGGCTTGACCGATGCGTAGGGCAATCGATTTCAGGCTCATGGATTACTCCTCCCCTTCTGCGGTGTTGATGTCTACCGCATAAAACGATGGGCGGCCGATGGCCTCGGTACTAAAGCCTTCGATATAAGGCTGGAAACCATAGACCTGCGGCTCTTCAAACATGGGCAGGATATAGGCCTGTTCGGAAAGGTAGTCCTGCATGCGGCCGGTCATAGCTAGGCGGTCTTTTTCGTTGCTGAGGTCGAAGTAGTCTTCCACCAGTTTCTGCAGCTTCTTATCGCCGAAGCTATCGGTCTTTTCGTCATAGTTGAGGAAAGAATTGCGGCCCGTGCCATCTAGCCACGTGGCCAAGGTATCCACATTGGCGCGGCCGGTCATGGTGTGGCGTACCTGCACGGTGTCTTGGTCCTTCATGGCCTTCTGCTGCGCGGAGCGGTCGCCTGGGTTGAGGTTGGCCTCGATGCCGACGTTCTTGAGCATCTCTTGGGCCTTGGTGAACATCTCTTTAGAGCGCGGCTGCGGGACTGCCTCATTAAAGGTCACGGACAGGCGCTTGCCGTCTTTCTCGCGGATGCCATCTTCTCCTTCGCGCCAACCGGCTGCATCGAGCAAGCGCTTAGATTCCTCTGGATCGAAGGCATAATTCGCTGCTTGATCCTTATAGCCAATAGCCGTCTTGGCCAGGATCGATGTGCCTTTGGGATAGGAGTCAGAAAAGAGGGTGTTCAGAATATTATCGCGGTCGATGGCGTGAATGATGGCCTGACGCACGCGTTTATCCGCCAAGAGTGGGTGGCGGAAGTGGAAGTGGAAGCTATTGTTTACGCCACGGGTGGGCGCGGCGAAAATCTCCAGGTTTTGATCCTTGAGGTGCTTCTCATCGGGGGCTTCGATCTGGCGAGCAATATCGGACTGCCCCGCCACGAGCGATCCCACGCGCACGGAATCCTCGGCTGCGAGAACAATATTGATGCCCTCAATATCGGCCGGCCCTTGGTGGTCCTTGCGGGCCGGTGGTGCCCAGTCATAGTCCTCCCGCTTTTTGAGCACCAGCTTGGTGCCCAGCTCTTCTTCCTCGATGACGAAGGGGCCCGAACCAGAAATAGCGGTGGCATTGCCCGGCGCGAAGCCGGTGTCATCTAAATCCAGCGTGGCATTAGAAAGCAGGCCCTGATTCATCACGGAGGTGGACTGAGGAAAGCCTGGGGAGGGCTCACTGAAGTAGAACTTCACCGTGTAATCATCAATAACCTCGGATTTTTCATAGTTGGGCAACTGCTCCGAAGGGGTGAGCATGCGGTCCTCATCGCCTAGGGCGTAGAGGTCATAGTTCTTCTTTACGTTCGCGGCATCTAGGCGGGAGCCATCAGAGTAGGTCACGCCCTTGCGAATCTTGAAGGTGAACTCGGTATTGTCCTTGTTCGCCTTAGGCATCTCCTCCGCAATCCACGGATGCAGCTCGAGGGTATCCGGGTCCTGCCACAGCAGGCGGTCCGTGATGTTATTGAGCACGCCACCGTTGGGGTAATAGCCGCCGGAGGGGGGATAGAGGTTATTGAACATATTGGGCTCGACGTAGGTGACCATGCCATCTTCCGCGGCATGGGAAGTAGAGGCGCAGGAGGTTAGCGAGAGAGCTAGCGCACCGCTGGCAAAGACTGCGGCCACTGGTCTCAGGAGCCGAGAAAGTTGCTTCATAAAAGCTCGAGTTCCTTTAATTCTTAAGTAGTACTCGCCCATTAGAGCATATCCATACCCACAAATACAAGACTGGACGGTCTACCCTATTACCTGCCATAACAAGGGGAAAGAAACTTTTGTATAGACTGTTTAGTCTATTTAAATACCACCGCTGGGTCCGATGCTCGTGGAAGGGTCTGGATGTGGCACGATAGGTAGTATGTCTACTCCAGCAATCGCAATCGTCGGCATGGGCCCACGCGGCATTTCCATCTTGGAACGCCTCTCCGCCCGCATGGACGATTCCAGCGACCCCATAACCGTCCACCTCATCGATGATGCCCAGCATGGTGCCGGCCGCATTTGGGAAACGGATCAAACCAAGACCCTATGCATGAATACTCGCGCCGGTGCTGTCACCCTTTTCACCGAGCCCGGCTCCACTGTGGACGCCCCCGTGCTCGAGGGGCCCATCCAATACGAGTGGATTCAGCTCCTGCGCGGCGATGGCGACAATGTCTCAGCCGCCAAGCGCGAGTTTTTTGAGCAGCATCCTCCGGCCGCACATATTGCGCAGGACTACCGCGAAGAACTTGCCGCTACCCGACCCGAATCCAACCCCTCGCGCGCGCTGTATGGCGAGTACCTGCGCTGGGTCTATGACGTGGTCATTGCTCGCCTACCTAAGAGCATTTCCACTGTGAACCACTTCAGCCGTTTGGAAACCATCAGCGAGGATGGCCACGTAGACGTGCTCCGCTTGGCCGATGGCTCCGAGGTGCGCACCGATGCCACCGTGCTGGCCTATGGCTGGATGGTTCCGGAGTACAACGAGCAGGAAAAGCAGCTGGCGGCTTCCGGCCTGAACTGGATCGCTCCTAATAACCCGGTAGAGCAGGACTATGCCGCTATCCCCGGCGGTGAGGACGTGCTGGTACGCGGGCTAGGCATGGGCTTTTATGACATCATGGCGCTGACCACCATCGAGCGCGGCGGCACCTTCGTGGAGGATTCTTCCACACGTTCCGGCCTGCGCTATGAGCCCTGCGGCGACGAGCCCAACTTCATCATTTCCTCCGGCCGCGGCTACCCCTACCACCCCAAGTCCGAATACGGTGAGCTGCCGCCCACCATGCCACGCCGCCGTCTGAAGAATGTCATTGCGGAGCTCAGCGGCACCCATGACATCGACTTTGACTCCCAGGTTTGGCCCGCTATCGCCCGCGATAGCTACGAGGCCTATATCACCACTTTGGAGCGCGTGCGCCCGGATTCCTTGCTGCGCCCGCGCGCTGACATTCTCGAGGTCATCGATGCCACCGCCCCGGATGAGCTAGGCGCGGCTATTGCGCCCATGGTTACCGAGCCGTGGGACATGAACGATCTCATGTACCAAATTGCCGGGTTTACCGGGGACATAGATGAGCTCACCGAGCATATTGCCCAGTCCATGGAAAGCGATATCCGGGAGGCCTCCGCCGGCCACGACTCCCCCATCAAGGCCGCGCTATGGTCGCTATCGCAATCGCGCAAGCCCGCCTCCATCCTTGGCTCGGAGGGCCGCTATACCCGCGAGTCCCGCACCGGCCGCTATGCCCAAGTAATGTCCTTTGGCCAGATGATAGGTTCCGGCCCGCCGCTCTTCCGCGTGCGCCAGCTGCTCGCGCTTGTTGACGCCGACTTGGCCCACTTCCTAGGCGATCACCCCACCCTGGCCATCGAGGCAGATCACTTCACCCTAACCTCCGGCCCACGCTCGGCTTCTGCACCCACGCTTGTCGACGCCTTTATGCACCGCCCCGATATCCGCACCGCCGGCGATTCCATGACCCGCTGCCTGGTAGATTCCGGCCGCGTTCGCCCCTTCCCCGATCACGGACAACCCACCGGTTCGCCGGAAACCGATGGGACGACCCGCCGCACCGTTCACCCGAACGGCGAGCTGGATGCGCGCCTGCACATTGTGGGCATCCCCACCTATTCCCAGTGGCCGGATACCACTATTTCTCCGATGCCGGGAACCGACCCACTCATGTTGCAGGAAACCGATAAAACCGCCGGTTCCCTCCTCGCCGTGGTGCGCTCCTAAGCCACCACCGCGCTAAGGGCTCGGTCCCGGTCCTGGCCCCGGTCCCGCGGCCTATAGCGCGTCGAGGGCCTGCTTCAAGTCCGCGAGCAGGTCATCGATATCTTCGATTCCGATTGAGATGCGCACCATATCATCTGGCGGCACCAGCTCGGATCCTTCCGCGGATACGTGCGTCATATTCTTCGGGTGCTCGATGAGCGATTCCACCCCACCCAGCGATTCCGCTAGACAGATAAGCCGCGTATTGAGGCAGATCTGCTTGGCATGCTCCGCGCTATGAAAGCGCACGGACATCATGCCGCCAAATCCGCGCATCTGCTGTGCTGCCAACTTATGCCCTGGGTGATCTTTCAGCCCTGGGTACAGCACCTGCTTTACCTCGGGGCGGCCCTGCAGGAACTCTGCCACCTTTTGCGCATTGGCGCAGTGGCGATCCATCCGCACCGAAAGAGTCTTGATTCCGCGAGCCGTAAGGTAGGCGTCGAAAGGCGAGCTCACCGCACCCACATTGCCTTGGAAGTAGAGCAGGCGCTCGTCCACGTGGGCATCATTAGTAACCACCGCACCGCCCAGTACATCGGAATGCCCACCCAGGTACTTGGTGGTCGAGTGCAACACATGGTCCGCGCCGAGCTCCAATGGGTTCTGCAGGTAAGGCGTAGCAAAAGTATTGTCCACTAGGACCTGCGCGTTGCCCTTAATCTTGGCCACCGCGGCGATATCGGTGATATTCAACGCCGGATTGGTGGGCGTTTCCAACCAGATGAGCCTGGTATTGTCCTGGACCGCCGCGGCTACTGCGGCGGTATCGCTGGTATTAACGATGGACATCTCCACGCCCCACTCAGTGAAATCATTCAGTAGCCGGTAGGAACCACCATAGGCATCATTACCCAAAATGACGTGATCCCCTGGGCGCACCAAGATCCGAATCAGCGTATCGGCGGCGGCCATGCCGGAAGAGAACACGCGGGCATACTCAGCGCCCTCTAGCGCCGCTAGAGTGCGTTCGAGCGAGCGCACGGTGGGGTTTGCCACGCGTCCGTATTCGAACCCGCCGCGCAGCTGCGCTAAGCCATCTTGCGCAAACGTGGTTGACGCATAGATCGGCACATTGATAGAGCCCATGTGCGGGTCTGGGTGGTAGCCGCCATGGATGGAACGGGACGTAAAGCCTTGAGCGAGGTTCTGCGTGCTGCGTTCTGTCATAGCAACACAGTCTAGACCAAGCTGTTCACTTGCTAAGGAAAGATAGGTATTTATTTTCACCCACCTAGCCACCCACCACTCATCGCGTTTTCAGGCTCGGCCTTTACAATGGGCGCGGTTCCCATTGTCCACGACTAAGAAAGAATGATGAATACGCAATTCTTAGCCTCAGCCGCTTCCACCAAGGACTCGGCCGTCGAGTCCGTCTCTAGTTTTTGGAATGACGAGAAGGTGCAAAGCTGGCTTATCGAGCGCCCGATTCGCATCGCCGTTATCCTTATCCTGGCCGTCATTGCCCACTGGCTCCTCCACCGCATTATCAACAAGGTGGCCGAAAACAGCATCAAATCTTCCGGGCTGGATAAGCAGCGTTTCCGCGGAAAATTCAAGGGTCGAGCCAACCGCCCCGAACCGACCCAGCAAGAAGAGGCCATGCGCCATACCCGCGAAACCCGGCGCGCCTCCCGCATTAAGACGCTAGCCGGAGTGGCCCGTTCCGCCGCCGCTATCTTCGTGTGGGTATGGGCCGTTATTGCCATCTTGGATGAGCTAGACGTTAACGTGGCACCGCTTATCGCCTCCGCCGGTGTTATTGGCGTCGCCCTTGGTTTTGGCGCCCAGGCACTGGTGAAGGATTTCCTTTCCGGCATCTTCATGCTCATTGAGGATCAATACGGCATTGGCGACGTGGTTGACCTTGGCAACGGCGTCTTTGGCGATGTCGAGTCCATCTCCTTACGCATCACCACGGTCCGCGATATCGACGGTGCTCTGTGGTACGTGCGCAATGGCGAAATCCTCCAGGTAGCTAACCACTCCGATGAGTACTCCGTTGCCCGCATCCAGATTCCTGTGGGCCTTTCTAATGACCCAGAGCTCGCCGGCGAGGTCATCGAGGACGCAGTGAAGGAAGCCGCGCAGGACGATAAGGTACGCAAGCTCATCCTCAGCACGCCTCGTGTGGATGGCATGTCCGGTTTCGAACCGGATTATGTTTCCTTCCGCGTGTCTACAAAGACCCTGCCGGGCAAGCAGTGGGACGTCCAGCGTTTCTTGCAATCCCGCGTGCTCAATGTCATGCACACTAAAGGCATTACTACCCCCTACCCGCACGGCATCGGCATTCCCGATCCCCGCAAGGAAGAAGAAGAGTAAATGGATTCTGTTTATGAGGCTATTGGCGGCATGGAGACCTTTCAGCGCCTCGTCCACGGCTTTTATTCCCAGGTCAAAGAGGACAATGTCATCGGTCCGATGTACCCCGATAATGACTGGGAAGGTGCCGAGCAGCGCCTCACTTGGTTCTTGGCGCAGTATTGGGGTGGCCCGCAGCTCTTCTCTGAAAACCGCGGCCATCCGCGCCTTCGCATGCGCCACGCCCCCTACCCCATCGATATAACCGCGCATGACCGGTGGCTAGAGCTAATGGGTAACTCCCTCGCGGAAATCGACGAGGAAACCATCCCACCGGCCTACCGCGAAATGATCTGGGATCATATGCAGCGCGTGGCCGCCATGATGATCAACAAGGCACAATAATCGCACCGTCTTGCCCCACCCAAGAGACAAAGCCCGGCTCCCGCTATTTAGCGAGGAACCGGGCTTGTGGTTTATCTAGCCCACACTATGGGGACCTGATGCTTAGTCTTCCCAGTCAAAGGCCTTACGTACAGGCTCGGAGACCAAACGGCCACCACGAGTCATTACGCCACCCTCTAGGCCCGGGAAGCGCTTGATGGCGGCATCCAGGCTGTCATTGGCCACCGCGCGAATGTAGGGCAGAGTTGCGGAGGACAAGGCACGGGTGGAGGTATTGGCCACCGCACCCGGCATATTCGCCACGCAGTAGAACAAGGTGTCATGGACCTGGAAGGTTGGGTCATCGTGGGAGGTCTTCTTGGAGTTCTCGAAGCAACCACCCTGGTCGATGGCGACGTCCACGAGGACGGCACCCTTCTTCATCTTCTTTACGGTCTCCTCACGCACCAGCTTTGGTGCAGCGGCGCCTGGGATGAGTACCGCGCCAATGACGAGGTCAGCTTCCTGCAGTTCCTTATCGATGGTGGCCGGATCCGAAATCAAGGTGCGCACGCTGCCGGCGTACTGGTCATCGAAGCGCTGCAAAACGTGCGGATCAAGGTCCAGTACGGTGACCTCGGCACGCAGACCGTGGGCCATGGCAACGGCGGACGCACCAACCTGGCCACCGCCGATCACGACGACGCGTGCTGGCTGGGTACCTGGAACACCAGAAACCAGCAGACCGCGGCCGCCCTGCGTGGACAGCAGGTGGTGGGTGCCCTCGATTGCGGCAAGGCGGCCTGCCACCTGGGACATCGGGGTAAGAAGTGGCAAGGTACCGTGGCGGTCAGTAACCGTCTCATATGCAATGGCCGTGGTATTGGCGTCAACAAGCGCCTCAGTCAAAGGGCGGTCCGCGGCAAGGTGCAGGTAGGTAAAGACGGTAAGGTCCGGACGCAGGTACTGGTACTCAGACTCGAGCGGCTCCTTGACCTTCAGCAGCAGTTCCGCCTGTGCCCAAGTATCCTCCGCGGTGCCAACGATGCTGGCACCGGCGGCCTCGTACTCGGAATCCGGGAAGGATGCGCCTTCACCAGCACCGGTCTCAATGAGGACCTCATGGCCGTCGTGAACGAGGGTCTGCGCGCCGCCCGGGGTAAGAGCCACGCGATTCTCGTTATTCATGATTTCTTTAGGCACGACAATACGCATTACACAATCTCCTTGCGGGTGGAGTAAATTACATCGACCACGTAAGGGTAACGCAGGACACGTTTGCGTGCGGCACTATGTTCATGAATTCACAAAGCGGGGGGTAGCAACGCAGCAAGCCATCTTGTAAATGTGCAGTTCAAAAGAGTAATGACCCCACTTGGCCAGAGTCCCCCTCCCCCTAAGACGGACCGCTTTTCGGACAAAATCTCCAAAGCAGGGCGCGTGCGCGCCGATTCTGTTGAACAGAACCGCTACGTGGCAGGCCGGTTTTTCGCGAGCGAAGTTAGAACAGCGACAAGCGGGTGGAACGGTAGATGCTGCCAAAGGGGGCGTCGAGGCGCACCCACCTGCCTAGCTGAGCCACCCGCAGGTGCCTCGGCACATCCATCGGTGCGGAAAAACCAGGGATCAAACCCAAATTGGTGCAGGCAAAAATCATGCGCATAGGGATTTCCACCGTGGCACCTTCCCCCTCGACCGTGACAACGGTCTGATTCAGCAAGCTGGATGGCGGGCCCATGGGGCCAGAAAATTGCCGGGTCAGTTGTTGACCCTTATCGGAGAGCTCGCGCACCACGGTAACCGGCAAGGTATCGACCACGCTGTAGCCAGTGGCCGGCGGAAGCGCTCCCGGCCACGACGCATCGCGGGCAGGTCCCAAATCTAGCGTTCCGCTCGATTCTTGCTCCTTGAGCAGCTCGGCCAGGGTAGCCGCAGAAACCACTGCCCCGTCGCGGGAAACGACGCCCTGCACGCGGCGGGAGGCAACCACCTCGAAAGGTGTGGTGACAAAGACATCGACGACGTCGTCAGTCAGCTGGCGTAGCCGCACCGAAGCACCCGAATCCAAGCCAACCGCGCGCGTGACAAGGGCCCGAAGGCCAGGTCCACCGCTTCCAATTTCTAGAGTCTCGGTGACCATGCCTTCGGGCCCTGCCTTTCTCATCTTCGCTCCGTTCCGCGGTTAATTGGCCGCGGTATTTTGCAGAATATCCTTTTCCTGTTCCGTCAGCGGACGAGGAGTCTGCTGCTGACGATCAATGACTACCTGCACGCACTCCACGGTTGCCGCGACTTCACCCTGGTCATCCTTGACCTGCTGGGTAGTGGTAAACGAGGTGGTACCAATCTGCGAAATGGTAGTTTCTACCTCCACCGTAGTGGTGTCCTTAAACTCCATCGGGCGAAGGAAGTCCACATCGAGGTGGCGCACGAACGCAATGAAGTCAAGGCCTTTGGAATAGATATGTTCCTTCGCAAAGGCCAAGCGCGCTTCCTGGGCGAGCTCGATGTAGTTTGCATTCATCATGTGGCCGTACATATCAAAATCCGACCAGCGGGTTTGAATACGATACGTGTGCACACTTGGGGTTGCCATCATTCTCCTCAGTAAAGGCTTCAGCTACTTAGCGGGTCAGCTTGCGGTGGGTCACGCGAGAAGGACGGGCTGCCTCTTCACCAAGGCGGTCGACCTTATTCTTCTCATAATCGCCGAAGTTACCCTCAAACCAGAACCACTGACCTTCTTCCACATTGCCTTCCCAGGCCAAGATGTGGGTACAGGTGCGGTCTAAGAACCAGCGGTCGTGGGAAATGACCACGGCACAGCCCGGGAACTTCTCGAGCGCGTTTTCCAGCGAGCCGAGGGTTTCCACATCCAAGTCGTTGGTCGGCTCGTCAAGGAGGATCAGGTTACCGCCCTCTTTCAGGGTCAGCGCCAAGTTCAAACGGTTGCGCTCACCACCGGAGAGCACCTTGGACGGCTTTTGCTGATCCGGGCCCTTGAAGCCGAAGGCCGATAGGTAGGCACGCGAAGGCATCTCGTTTTGGCCCACGTGAATATAATCCAGGCCACCGGAGACGACCTCCCAGACGGTTGCCTCGGGGTCAATATTCTCACGGTTTTGGTCCACGTAGGACAGCTTGACGGTATCGCCCACCTCGACGGAACCGGCGTCCGGCTGCTCCAGGCCAACGATGGTCTTAAACAGGGTGGTCTTACCCACGCCGTTCGGGCCGATAACGCCCACGATGCCGTTGCGCGGCAAGGTGAAAGAGAGGTCCTTAATCAAGGTGCGGCCATCAAAGCCCTTCTGCAGGTCCTTGACCTCCACGACCTTATTACCCAAGCGCGGCGGGGTAGGAATCTGGATCTCTTCGAAGTCGAGCTTCTTGTACTTCTCGGCTTCTGCAGCCATCTCCTCGTAGCGCTCCAGACGGGCCTTGTTCTTGGCCTGGCGAGCCTTCGCACCGGAGCGTACCCACTCCAGCTCGTCCTTCAAGCGCTTGCGCAGCTTCGCGTCCTTCTTGCCGGCAACCTCCAGACGCTCCTGCTTCTTATCCAGGTAGGTGGAGTAGTTACCCTCGTATGGGTAGAGCTTGCCGCGGTCAACCTCACAAATCCAGCCCGCGACGTGGTCGAGGAAGTAGCGGTCGTGGGTCACGGCCAAGACAGCGCCCGGATAATCAGCCAAGTGCTTTTCCAGCCACTGCACAGACTCGGCGTCCAAGTGGTTCGTAGGCTCATCGAGCAACAACAAGTCCGGCTCGGTAAGCAGGAGCTTAGCCAGCGCTACGCGACGGCGCTCACCACCAGAAAGGTTGGTCACCGGGACATCGGAAGGCGGGCAGCGCAAAGCTTCCATTGCCTGCTCGATCTTGGAGTCAACCTCCCATGCATCGGCGGCATCGAGCTCTTCTTGCAGCTTGCCCATTTCTTCCATGAGCTCATCGCTGTAGTTGGTGGCCATCTCTTCGGCGATCTGCTCGAAGCGCTGCTTCTTTTCAAAGATTTCGCCCAAGCCCTCTTCGACGTTGCCGCGCACGGTCTTCTCGTCGTTGAGCGGCGGCTCCTGCTGCAGGATACCCACGGTGGCGCCTGGATCTAGGAAGGCCTCGCCATTGGAAGGCTGGTCCAAGCCGGCCATAATCTTCAAAATGGAGGACTTACCGGCACCATTGGGGCCGACCACACCAATCTTGGCACCTGGGTAGAACGCCATTGTTACATCGTCAAGGATGACCTTATCGCCAATTGCCTTGCGCACGTTTTTCATCGTGTAGATGAATTCGCCCACTTTTACCCCTTTGCAAAAATTTGGGAGACGTATTTATCTACACAAACACTACATCAGAACCACCGCTCGAGTGCCTCGGGTCAGGTACGCCCGAGGCGATCAAGCCAGGGAGGAAACGCTTAAGCGTTCACTGGGGCGGATTCTGCCTCGGCAGCCTCCTCTTCCACTTCGGCGTCGAAGGCATCTTCTTCCCCACCGCGTGCAGCTGCGGCTCGTTCGGCAAGGTAGCGGTCCGCTGCGGTATCGGCAGCGGTGTCTCCCTGCCCCGCCTGCTGCGACGGCAGGCTGTGGTCCACGTCTGGTTCGATAGCATTGTCCCCCAGCTCTGGGACCGCGATATTTTCCTGGTTGTACTGCGGGACGAGGCGCTTTGTACCGATAACGTGACGGTTCAAGTCCAGGCCCACGTACTGCGCCTTAATATACGTGCGGAAATGATCGGCACCCTGGTCATCACGCCATTGTTCGGTAACGAGAGACCCCACGATGACTAGAGGCATGCCTTTTGCCAGGGATTTGCGCACGTTGATGGCGAATTGATTCCACATCTCGACGTCGATATAAAGATGATCCACGTCACGCCACTGCGGCGCCTTGGTGTTGTGCCCTTCCGTATTGTCCATACCGGCATCGGCTTGGCGGTCCGGAATCCGGCGCGAGGAGGCGACGCGCAGCTTGGCTTTATAGGCCCCAGTGGAGGTTTTGGTCAAGATTGGGTCGCGAGTAAGGCGACCGGTCAAGGTAATTGGGTATTGGGACATGGTGCTAGAAAATCCTTTGCTGGATAGTTGGGTTGGCGAGTGTGGTTTTCCTCGCTCGTTTGCACATCCTGATGCCCGCGCACAAGCCACACCATGCCGGCGACCCCAACCCTGTGAATAACTTGTTGTATCCGTCAACGAAGGACAGAGTTTGGGGAGATTTTTAAACGGTTATCCACAGGCTAGCGCCCGCGGAAGCTCGATTCATCGCCGTGTCCCATATCCTGCAGCATCGCGTTATAGCGTTCCAATTCGGCATCATCGTCCGCATCCGCCTGCATATCATGGCGGCGGGCGGTAGCACGGTCATCGCCCAGCCAATCCAGGAAGAGCTTGCCAAAGACGATGACCAGCGGGAACTGGCCAAAGCCCCACGCAATGCCGCCGCCCACGCGTTGATCTTGGAGCAGATCCTGATCCCACGGCAGGTCCAAATACTGATAGAAGTCGGCACCCAGCACGCTTTGCAGCTGCATGAGATATACACCAGCAAAAAGGTGGAACGGCATGGAAAGGAATAGCACGGCCAAGCGGAATGGGGTAGATCGACGATTGGGAAGCGGGTCCGGCCCGATGATTTCCCAAAAGTAGAAGCAGCCAGAAACGATGAACGCAAAGTTCATAATGAGGTGGCCTGCGTGTTCCGAGATGGCAAATTGATACAGGCTCGGGAACAAATACAACACGTACAGGAAAAATAGGTACTGCACGAGATTGACAAACGGATTGGTAATAAACGCGACGACCTTAGATTGGGTGGCCGCCAGCGCATAGTCATGCAGGCTCGGCTGACCCTTTGGCCCAGGCTCAAAGGCCTCCATAAGCAGGGTCAGTGGCGCACCAAGGACGAGCAGAAGCGGTACCGCCATCGACAAAATCATATGTACCAACATGTGCATCGAGTACATCGCTGGCATATAAAGTCCCAGGCCGGTAGACATCACGAGGGTCATACCCAACGCGCCGCTCATAAACCATGCAGTACGTCCCTTATTCCACGTCAGGCCACGCTTATGCACGCGGTAGACGCAGTAGCCATACGCCGCGGCCAAGAGCAGGCCAATGGTGCCGAACATGATGTCAAAGCGGAACATGGTCCACACATTGAGCACCGTGGGCTTTTCAAAGAGCTCATAGCCCATCAAAATCTGCATCGAGTTGAGGTTCGGATCGCGCGGCGCTGGGGGCACGGTGCGCCCCAGCGTAATGGCCACGCCAATGGTGCCGGCCATAACCGCTACTTCCACAATGGCGATACGGATAAAAAGGCGCGGATCCTTGCCCAGCTGCGGGATGGTGAGCTCGCGGTGAGCAAGGCCGAAGATTCCCAGCAAAATCGTGAGTACGAACTTAGTGATCAAGATGATGCCGTAGGCAGAATCCACCAAATCGGAGATATTCATGCGGATGAGGGTGTTGATCAAGCCCGATACTGCCAGCACCACAATGGCCATGAAGGCAATGCCAGAGTAACGCTTTACCGCAAAGGCGAGATTGGGGCCAAGGCGCCGCCCATGGGCGATTAGCGCCATGAGCCCGCCTACCCACAGCATGACAAAGACCAAGTGCCACAGGAGCGAATTGGTGCCATAGTCGTGGTCACCACCAGCCGCGGAATGGCCTTCCATGCCGATGGGCACAACCTGCAAGATGGACAAGAAAAGCAGCACCGGCTGCATCGACCAGCCGCGACCGCACAGGCCAAGAACGCCCACGACAAGGGCGATGAGTACGGAGATTCCCCACACAATGGTGGTAGAAATTTCCGTCAACGCCATCTTCATAGTGGAAGGTTCAAATACCTGAAAAAATGGCGCTCCGGTGAGATCGGACATAATGAGCGGAATTTCCACTAGCCCCACGGCCGCCACACCAAAGGAAGCCCAGGTACCTGTGCGCGTGGCGATGTGGCCATCGACGGACAAGGGGGCGTCGATAAGCGCAGCGTTGTCTCCACGCGGAGCAATGAGGAACGACGAGGCGAGGAACGAGCCGATGGACAAAGCCATGAGTATCCAAGCCAAGCCGCGAAAGAGCGGCAGGCCAAAGGTGGTAATGCGGCCGGGGTCCGGAATTCCCAGGGCCGCTAGGGAATCGGCGAGGAGAAACAGGGAAATGAAACCAGCGATCAAGCCGGCAATAAGCATCGCTGCGACATAAATTCCCCAGGAAGAACGAGGTTTCTTCCCCGCCTTATTTACACTGTTAACCTGCTCATTTGCCATAGTGCGCATTGTATAGCGCAACCTAGTTCCCCACCTAACACACATTTTGTCTTTACATGTGCCATGATGGAGCTTATGGACACCCGTCAACTTCTTTATTTTCGCGCCGTTGTAGACAATGGCTCTTTCACGCACGCTGCCGAGTCCCTCGACATGACCCAGCCGTCCCTGAGCCTTTCCATACGAAAGCTAGAAAAGGAACTTAATGCCCAGCTCCTTTCGCGCGGGCGCTCCGGCGTCTCCACCACGGAGGCCGGCGATTATGTCTATGAAACGGCCGTCAAGGTTGACGCTTTACTGAACGAAACCCAGCGCCATATCAGCGAAATCACCGGCGACAAGGCCAGCACCGTTTCCCTCGCCTCCGCCCCCATTTTGAACTGGGAATTTACCCCTTCCGCCCTGGCCGAACTGAAGCGGATTTACCCCACTGCCACTATCTCGCTGGACGACGCCGCGCCGGCCACCGCCATCAAACGCCTGCTGGATGGCCAGGTAGACCTAGCGCTTTTGCCGACATCCGACCCGAAAGCCTTCCTCCGCCGCTACGCCCACGAGCTCACCATCCACCAGGTGGCCACGTTTGATTACTCCGTCGCCCTACCCCAACGCCTTGCAGGGCTTGAGTCTCCCGTCTCGCTCGCGGACCTGCGCGGCGAAACCTGGCTCATTCCGCCGCGCAGCCGCGAGCTTCCTGAGCTAGCAGAATTCTATAGCGACCTGTGGAATAGCCGCCCTGGCCTCAAGCCAGAAAGGACCCAGGAGGTAGCCAGCCTCAATAGCGCCATTCCCATGGTCTCCAGTGGCCTAGGCGTAAGTATCGTGCCCAATTGCGCACCTGCTGTGCAGCCACAGGGCATTATCAACCGCCCAATTTCCGATGAGCTGCCGCACTACTACGCCATCGTGGCCTACCGCACGGATCGCGAGCTGACCGCTGCCGCCCAAGACTTGGTGGACATCCTGCGCGCCCCGCAGCGCACCCTGGCTTAGGTTTCCCCGCCGTCGTGGGCTACTATAAGTGGGTCATAAGCCCCCATAGCTCAGTGGATTAGAGCAGTGGGTTTCTACCCCATGTGTCGCGGGTTCGAATCCTGCTGGGGGCACCGTGTGAAGCCTTGAGGCGCCGAGTTTCTCGCCGCTTCAAGGCTTTTTGTTTACGCTAGGTCTCACCATGCCCCACCCCGGAAAGGAATAACCATGTCACTTCCCGCCCCCTCCCGCACCTCCTATGCCCTCGTCACGGGAGCCAGCCAAGGCATTGGCAAAGCCATGGCACAGGATTTCGCTGCCCTGGGTTATAACGTCATCCTCGTGGCCCGCCGCCGCGAGTTACTGGAGTCCATCGCTACGGAGCTCGAGCAGCGCCACAATATTGACGCCATCGCCCTACCGGCGGATCTCGCCGTGGCTGACGACGTCGCCCGCGTAACCGACACCATCGCCACCCACGAGGTGTCGATCCTGGTTAATTCCGCCGGCATCGCCAGCTTCGGCCCCTTCATGGACCAGGACTGGTCCTATGAGACAACCCAGTTTGAGCTGAACGGCACTGCCGTCCACCGTCTTACGCGGGCTGCCTTGGAGCGGATGCTGCCGCGCCGCAGCGGCGCCATTTGCAATGTCGGCTCTGCCGCGGGCAATATCCCCATCCCCAATAACGCCACTTATGTCTTCACCAAGGCCGGCGTTAATGCGTTTACAGAGGCCCTGCACTACGAGCTGAAGGGCACCGGGGTCTCTTGCACCCTGCTTGCCCCCGGCCCCGTGCGCGAGGCCACCATCGCCGAAGAAGACCAATCAATCGTGGACAAGGTAGTTCCAGATTTTTTGTGGACCACCTATGAGTCTTGCTCCCAAGAAACAATTGCAGCGATGCGCCGCAACCAGCGCCGCGTGGTGCCAGGGCCCTTGTCGAAGGCTATGAATACCCTCAGCCAAGTGCTGCCCACCCCGGTAATTGCACCGCTGGTGGGCAGCTTCTACGCCAAGATGGGCTAAGCCCCGGCGTCTTCTAGATCCTTGTTTTTGAGCACGCTGTCCTCGCCGCGTGCTCGCTTGCGCTCTACCCAGAAGTCTGCATTCTTGATTCCCAAGGCCTCCGGGTCGAACTGCGGATCTTTGCCAGCCTTCTTCTGCTTCTCATAGTCTTTGAGTGCCTTGATGGCAGGAACCTGGAGGAAGAGGATGGCAATGATATTAAGCCATGCCGTCGTGCCAACGCCGATATCACCGAGCGCCCACGCCGCCCCCGGACTGGTGGTAGCACCGACGATGACGGAGACAATAATCAGCGCGCGCAGCACCCAAATCAGGCCACGGCGGACAGCGCGGGAGCGTACCCACCGGTTGAAATAGGTCAGGTTAACCTCGGACATGTAGTAGTACGCTAGGACCGTCGTAAAGGCGAAAAAGGCAATGGAGACCGCGATGAAGGTGGGTCCCCATCCTGCAAAGACGCTATCGAGACCGGACTGCACGTAGCCAGGCCCCACCTCAACGCCTTCTGGCAGCGAACCGTGGTAGACCACTTCACCATCCTCGGAGCTACCGCGGAAGACGGTGTACATATCCGTAGAAATGATCATGAACGCGGTAGCCGAACAGACAAAGAGCGTATCGACGTAGACCGCAAAGGACTGCACGAAGCCCTGCTTAGCTGGGTGGGAAACCTCAGCGGCTGCAGCGGACTGCGGACCGGTGCCTTGACCGGCTTCATTGGAGTAGATGCCGCGCTTTACACCCCACATGATGGCCGCGCCGAGCATGCCGGAGAAGCCGGCTTCCATATTGAAAGCAGATTTGAAGATAAGCCCGAAGACCTCTGGAATCTGCGAGAAGTTCATGCACATGACCACCACAGAAATCACAATGTAGATAACCGCCATAAATGGCACGACGATGGTGGCGAAGTTCGCAATACGCTTAACACCACCGATAATGATGATGGCCAAAATGCCCGCCAGGACAACGGCCGCCCAGGTAGAGTTCACACCCCACGCGGTATCGGCCGCAGCAGCTACCGCGTTGGCCTGAATTGCGGGAAGGAAGTAGCTGGTTGCCAGGATCATAGCGACGGCAAAGACGATTCCGTAGACCACCATGAAGGGTGCGGCTTTAGTGTGCTTGTAGGCCTTCTCGATGTAGTACGCAGGCCCTCCGCGGTATTCGCCGGTGTCTTGGTCCTTTTCCTTGTAGATCTGGGCCAACGTACATTCGATAAACGAGGTGGACGAGCCGAGTAGCGCTACGGCCCACATCCAGAACACGGCACCAGGTCCACCGAAGGCAATGGCCGTGGCCACGCCGGCGATATTACCCACACCCACGCGGCCAGATAACGAAACCATCAAGGACTGGAAGGAAGAAACGCCGTCTGCGGATTTTTCTCCGTTGACGATCTGCTTGAGCATGTCCGGAATGCAGCGCACCTGCAAAACGCGTGTCACCACGGTGAAATAAATACCCGCGCCGAGGCATAAAAACACCAAGACGGGGGACCAAATTACGGTATTGAGGGCATCGAGGAAGTTTGCCATCTGGTCTCTCCTAAGTCTGTCGCACCTCCCGAATGAAGAGCGATAACCCAGAGTATGCCCTAACTCACACTAGTATATGAGGCAAATCACCAATTATTTTTATGCAGGATGGAAACACACTCGCGGGAAGGCCGCCCTCCCCAGTGGCAATCACCCCTCCAGAACAACCCCGCCCGTACCCCATCTAGGGGTAAAAGGAGGCGGGAGTAGAATGGGCTGCATGCCACATTCCGACATTGCCGCAAAGCACGACCGCCTCGTTTGGATCGATTTGGAAATGACCGGCCTGGACCCCGAGCGCCATGTCATCGTCGAGGTCGCCGCCGTCATCACCGATGGCAATCTCAACATCCTGGGAGAGGGCATCGATCTGGTCGTCCACGCCACCGAGGAGGAGCTGGCACAGATGGATTCCTTCGTCACCGAGATGCATGCCAATTCCGGGTTGGATAAAGAAATCCGCGAGTCCACCACCTCCATCGGCGAGGCCGAAGATGCCGTACTTGCGCTCATCAACGAGTACTGCGATCCGGAGCACCCCGCTCCCCTGGCCGGCAATTCCATCGCCACTGATCGCACCTTCATCCGCACCTATATGCCCCGGCTCGATAGTGCCCTGCACTACCGCATGATCGACGTGTCCACCATCAAGGAGCTTGCCCGCCGCTGGCACCCGCGCGCCTATTTCAACCAGCCCGATAAAGGCATGGCCCACCGCGCACTGCAGGACATCATCGAATCCATCCGCGAGCTAGACTTCTACCGCCGCAGCGTCTTCCGCACCGATGAGGGGCCTACCTCCCCCGAGGCGGAGCAGATTAAGGCGGAAACCACCGCAGATTACCAGGCGTTTTTGTAATTTAGGCGGCGTGAGTTAACCTATATCTCGTTGCTTTAAAGCAGCGATGGTGGCTGTAGTTCAGCTGGTAGAGCACCAGGTTGTGATCCTGGGTGTCGCGGGTTCGAGTCCCGTCAGCCACCCCAAGTGCCCGAGCCTCGCGCTCGGGCTTTTTCAGTTTTCTACCTGCATGCTCGCCAGCAGCTCCTCCGAACGAGCCCGGCCAGCAACATCTGGCATATCTCCGGTGACCACAAACTCACTAACGCCTAGCCGCTTGCCGACGCCCCTTAGTTCCTCCCTCACTTCCTCCACCGTTCCCCAAACGTCATGGGCCAACGCCTCCTCAATGCGCCGTCGCTGCTGCCCCGTGAGGGCATCCATGTCCAGCTCGCCCGCCGGCCGCAAGGTCGCGAACTCGCCGGTCGATTGCGCTCGCACCTTCGCATAGGCTTCCGGCAACAAGAGATCACGGGCGGCCGCGGACGTCTCGGCAACGGCGATATTGAGCGAAGAGATAATAGGCGGGGCGTCGGCAAGCGCATGTTCGCGGTACACTCGCGCAGCGGCCTCCTGCGTGGCTACAGGACCGCCCAGAATGACACCAAGTCCCAACTTTGCCGCCACCATTGCCGAGCGAAAGCCCGCCAAAACATAGAGCGGGGTGCCCCTATACTCAGGCCTGACCGTCACCGCCTCTTCGCCGCGCAGGTAGCGCAAGAGCGTGGCTAGCTCCGTCTCGAAGCGCTGCTTCACCTCGGCCGGCTCCCCCTGGCGCAGCGCCTTTCGCACCGGCGCGGTAAACCCGACGGAGGAGCCAATCCCTATATCAATGCGCCCGGGATACAGCGCCTCGAGGAGATTAATCTGCTCGGCCACCAGAAACGGCGGGTGATTGAGCAACATAATGCCGGCCGTGCCCACCCGAATGCGCTGCGTCTGTGCCGCAACGTGCGCCGCGAGCATCCCCGGCTGCCCCGCTGGTATTCCCGGCACACCGTGATGTTCGGCCACTAGAAAGCGCTGAAACCCTAACTTCTCTACGTGCCGGGCGTGTTCGGCCACCTGATCCAGTGGGCCGGCTGCCCCGCGGTCCAAAACAGAAAAGCGCATGGCCACCACTGTAGCCATGCGCTTGTGCCTTGCGCGGCCCCTAGCCGCTACTGATTAGCGTCCGTGTTACCTTTAGACCACTCGTCCCAGGACATATTCCAGTCACCGAGACCGTCCAACGCATTAAGCGTCTCGCCGTAGGTGTTGAATACCCGCACCACGTCGCCACGCTTCATCGTCTCCTGGAACCACTGCGCAGCCTCCGGCGTCACGTTGACGCAACCGTGGGACGTATTGGTATTGCCCTGCGCCCACACGGACCACGGAGCGGAGTGGACATAGATGCCGGAATAAGACATTTGCGTAGCCCAGTCCACGGTCGTGCGGTAGCCGCCCGCGTCATGGGCTAGGCCAAAGGTCTCCGAGTCCATGACTAGCTGCGGGTGCTCATCGCCGATAACGTAGCGGCCATTGGGCGTATCGTACTGATAATCGCGGCCCAGCGAGACCGGGATGGCACGCAAGAACTTCTTATTCTTAAAGACCTTCATCGTCTTGGTGGCGTTATCAATAATGGCCACCGTGCGGTCACCGATGGTGAAATTCGTCTTGGCGTTTTCACCGCCATAGATTCCCCCACCTAGGTCCTTGCCATACTGGTCCACCTTTACTTCAACCTTAGTGCCCGGCTCCCAGTAATCCTTCGGACGCCAGCGCACCTCCTGGTTATTGACCCAGTGGAAAGCGCCTTCCACCTTGGGGTTAGTGCTCACAGTAATGGTCTTTTCAGCCGCCTTCCGGTCCGTAATTGGCACACCGAAATTCACCCCAATAACCTGACCGACGCCGACTTCAGAATCCGGGATAGGGGAAAGCGAGACTTCGGCAACACCCGCTGCTTGCGGGGTGGAAAAACTGAGGCTCTTCTTGTTGCCATCTACATCGGAGGCCACGATGGAATAAGTGTGGTTATAGCCCAAGTCCTCCGCAGTAGACCACGTCTTGGCGTCTTTAGAGAGCTTTTCTTTAACTTCCACGCCCATTTCATTGGTCATGGTGACGCTCTTGAGCTTGCCCGTGGTCTCCACGGTGACAGGCTTGGACGGATCTACATCCGTCGCCCCGTCCTTTACGGAGGCTACAAGGCCGTCTTTCTTTTTGTCGGACTCTTTGCCGCCGTCCTTGTCTCCATCCGCATGTGCGGCGGCGGTGGATTCTTGGTCGGCAGCCTGATTCTCGGCTGAGGAATCAGAGGAGCAGGAGGCGGCGGCTAGGGAAATGCACGCAACGCCCACGGCCGCTACGAGACGGCGCGCGATAGGGAGGGAATTTTTCACTGAGTTGCCCTTAGACACGTAATTGCTGCTTTCAAAGACCAACATAGATTAGCGTCTCCCTCCGCCAATTACCAGAAGCCACTTCAGGCATTAACCAATTTGTTATACACCCTTTAAAAACCGCTTTGACCAGGCGATTTTACACTTTTAAAGAATGGCTGCTAGAGTATCTACTCGTTGCACAGAGAGCCACACGGCAGGAAGTCAACAATGCGCCATTAGCTCAATTGGCAGAGCAACTGACTCTTAATCAGTGGGTTCGGGGTTCGATTCCCTGATGGCGCACAATACGAATCTCGAGGCGTTGTTCTTAGAACGGCACCTCGAGATTTTTCTTTTTATGAGCCAGTCCTTGTCACCGCGCCGCACATGACTTATGTGCTCACGGCGCCAAGAAACCAGATGCCTGATGGCTCACCACTAAAACTAATAAAAATAGGCCGGGCGATTACCCGGCCTTGTGCTATCTCACCCGCAACGGGGCAATGAGTGGAGCGCCGCCATGCTGGACGACGTCCGCCTCTACCCCATACACGCCTTCCACGAGCTCCCCCGTGAGAACGTCCGCAGGGCTACCTTGAGCACGAATATGACCCTTTTTAAGCACCACCAGCTGGTCACACATGCGCGCGGCCAGGTTGATGTCATGGATGGCCACAAGGCCCAGGCTGCCATCGCGCTGTGCTTTGGCACGGACCTCATCCAAGACAAAGATCTGGTGATGGAGGTCGAGGGCGGACGTGGGTTCGTCGAGAAGCATGAGGCCTGGATTTCCCACCAGCATCTGTGCCACCGCCACAAGCTGACGCTGGCCACCAGAGAGCTCATTGAGGTAGCGCGAAGCAATCGCGTCCAGCCCCAAGGAGTGCAGTACCTCACCCGTGCGTGTAATCGGGTCTTCGCAGGCCTCCCGGCGCGCGGAAATCAGCACGGCTTCAAAGGCCCGCAGCGCGGCCGTGCTCGTAAGGTCCTGCGGCACGTAGCCGATAAGCTGGCGGCGTCGCTTGCCGCGCGGGGCCGTGCCATCGACGCGGAAATCCACCTCGCCGTCACAGCCGCGGTGCACGCCGGCTAGGGACTTAATAAGCGTTGTCTTGCCAGAGGCATTCGGCCCCAAAAGGCCAACTAGCTGCCCGCCGTGGAGCTTTTCCACATCCACGGACTCCAGCACGCGATGCTTGCCATAGGCCGCACTCAGGCCGGAAATAGTCAGTTCTACGTCCACAGGGCCCTCCTTCGGGTCATGACGATAGCAATGAAGAATGGCACGCCCAGCAGCGAAGTAACGATGCCAATAGGAATAGCCAAGCCTGGTTTAATCATCAGGCTCACCGCATGCGCTGCACACATCACGGCTGCACCCGCCGCCATGGAGGCCGGCAGGAAGTAACGCTGGTCCTCGCCTACCAGCATGCGGGCGATGTGCGGGCCCACCAAGCCAATGAAGCCGATGATGCCTGCGAAGGCCACGGTGGTCGCCGCAACGAGCGAAACCACGATGAGCACTACAACGCGCAGACGGGAGGTATTGATGCCCATGGCGGTAGCGCGGGCGTCGCCAAGCCGCAAGGCCGTCAGGCGCCAGCCCAGCACCCACAGGATAGGCAGGGCGATAATGAGCACGGCCGCCAGCACGCCATTGGCCGCCCAGTTGGCGCGAGTCAGAGAACCCATGGACCAATAGACAATCTGCTGCAGCGCCTCGGCCGAAGACCGGTATTGGATAAGCGCCAGCATGGCTTGGAAGAAGAACACCAAGCCGATGCCCAGCAGCACCATAGTTTCCGCTTTAGCGCCGCGAATAACAGCCGCAATCACGATGATCGCGGTGGCTACCGCGGCCGAAAGCCACGCCACCAACGCGAGATTGAACTGCGGCTGCGCAATCAGCTGCCATTTGAGCACGATGGAGCTGGCGCCGCCAAACGCGGCGGCCGCCGAAATGCCCAGCGTGAACGGCTCGGCTAGCGGGTTATTAAGGATGGTCTGCATCTCCGCGCCAGCCAAAGACAGGGCCATGCCGATGAGCACGGCCATCACGGCCATGGGCAGGCGCAGCTGCCACAGCACCGTGCGCGTCTGGTCATCCAGCCCCGCGGGATTCACGATGCCCTTCATGACCTCGGCCGGGCTGATATCAATCGCGCCCACAAAGTTGCTGATAATAAAGGCCACGGCCGCAATCAGCGTCAGGCCCGCAACGATGCCGATGCGTTGCCAGGTTAACTTCTTATGTTGCCGCGCGAGGGCGGCTACCTCTGCGCCCTGCATTAGTTGGTGCTAAAGAAGGTTCCCTCGCCGGAGACCGGCGAGTACTTTTCTTGCGCATCCATCCACTGCTTGGCGACGTCCATATCGGCATACGCCTCCGGGTCGATCCACTCCGCCACCTGCAGCAGTGCCAGGTAGTTAAACGGCGAATCATAGAACTGGTGCCACATGCTGTGCAGGTGGTGCTGCTTAACCGCACGCAGCTTATCGAAGCCAGCCTGCTTCTCCGGCAGCTTCGCGATGCTGCCCTTGGCTTCCTTTTCATCAATGCCGTAGCCCACTGCAGCGTATCCGACAGGGTGGCCTTCATCGTCCTTCATCTCGGACCAATCACCACCGGTGGCGATGATCATATCCGGGTCAGATTCCAGGACCTTTTCCGGGGTGATTGTGCCGGACTCGCCCGGAATGACTTTATCGCCGATATTCTCGCCGCCGGCCGCGTTGACCAGCTGGGAGATATTGGAATCGTTCCACGAACCGCAGCAATCGGAGACACCTGCTGCTCTCCAAACGAAGGTCTTTGGTTTATCTTTTACCTTCTCTGCGCGGTCTTCAACCAGATCCACCGTCTCTTGCCAGTCCGCGTTGAATTCCTCAGCGCGCTCCTCTTGGCCGAAGATCTCGCCGAAGATGTCCATAGTCTTAGGCGTATTCTCCAGCGGGTCGCGGCGGAAGTCGGTGACCGCATACTTCAAACCAGCCTGGTCCATCTTGTCGGTCAGGCCAGCTTCGCGGGAGGCATCGTATTGATCCAGCGAGAGCACAATGAGGTCCGGGTCTAGGCTCACGAGTTTTTCTACGGTGACATCGCCCTTGGCAAAGCCGCCGATCTCTGGAACCTCGTTTACGGACGGCAGTTCTTTTTCCAGCGCCGCGTAGTAATCCGGCACGTTCTGCTTGAGATCCGTACCGATGCCAACGACCTTGTCCAGTGGATTATCGGGGTCGAGTACACCGGTGGCAAAAATCGATCGGCCCTCCCCCAAAATCACGCGATCGGGAGCGTTATCCAGTTCCACGTCACGGCCGGTGATATCGGTGAAGGAGAACTCGGCATCGCCACTGGAGCCGCCAGTTACTTCCTCAGCTGCGCCACAGCCGACGAGTGCGGTTGCCGATGCCGCCACAACCGCCATCACCTTGAAGGGGGTATGAGCCATTTTTAGTCCTTGGTTGTTGGATGCCCTCGCAGCAGCCGCGATGGGCCTTACATAGGACATCCTAACCTGACTAAGTAAGGTAACCCAAACCTAAACGGGTTCGCCGTTGATCGTGTAGTCTTCCGGCTCTCCCTTGGGCACCTCAGTTCCGTCCGCCATGGTGCGGTTTTCCAACTCTCCATCCGGATCCACAATCGCAATATCGAAGCCGGACTCGCGAATTCGGCGCAGCCCCTCTTTCAGCATGCGCCGGCCCATGCGGTTCGTACCGGTGATATGCGATAGCTCGAGCACCACCGTGCCTTCGCCAAAATCCGACTCCATCAGCTCGTACAAGATGGTCTCGGCCGCGTTGAAGTTAATCAGGCCCTGCAGATAGATGACGGTCAGCTCGGCATCCTGCTCCACCTTGCGCACTGGGTTCACGCCATAGCGCTCATCCGTAGACATTAGGTGCAGGCCCATATCCTTCGACAACAACTTAAACGCATCCACCCCGCGCACCGAGTTGCCCTCCTTGTTCAGCCGCGGCGAGAACGTCGCCACACCCAGCTGGCCAGGCAGAGTACCCAAGAGGCCACCTGAAACACCCGACTTCGCCGGGATTCCCACCTCGGCCATCCACCGGCCGGCGCCGTCGTACATGCCGGCCGAGCTCATCACCGACAGCGTCAATCGGCACACGTCCGCATCCAAAATCTTGTCTCCCGTTACCGGCTGCACCCCACCATTGGCCAAGGTTGCCGACATCACTGCCAAGTCCCGCACCGTCACCACAATCGAGCACTGCTCGATATACGTCGAGACCGCATCGTGCGCTTCGTCCTGGATGATGTCGTAATTGCGCAGCATGTGCGCTAGCGAAAGGTTGCGTTCGCTGACATCGAGCTCGGAGGAGCGCATGGCGTCGTCGATAAGCAAGTCGCGGCCTGCCAACCGGGAGAAATAGGTGCGCAGTCGCTCCACGCGCGCGGCCGGCTCCGAATCCACGCCATTAATCAACTGCGTGACCGCAATCGCGCCCGCATTGATCATGGGGTTGACCGGCCGGTGGTCATCACGGTTGAGCGAAAGCTCATTGAAAGCCTCCCCCGAAGGCTCCATGCCCACTATCTCGCGCACCGCGGAAAGGCCGAGCTCCTGCAGCGCCAGTGCGTAAACAAACGGTTTAGACAGGGATTGCAGGGTAAATTCCACCTCATCATCGCCCGCGGAATATACGTGGCCGGTGGTGGTGCACATCGCGGCGCCGAGGTACTCGGGCTGCGCCTTAGCCAACTCCGGAATATAATCCGCCACGGTGCCGTCGCGATTATCGCGCACCTTATTGAGGATTTCCTGCAAATAAAAAGGGATTGGTGTCTTCATCCCAACCCAGCCTACGAAAAAAGTCCCCGCGGTGTGCGGGGACTTCCTTAATTAGTAGTTAGTGGCGCTCGGACAGCAGGCGCTGCAGCTCCTTCAAGTCGCTCTTGCGGCGGCGAGAACGGAAGACTGAGAAAGCAATTAGTCCAACCACAGCGGCGCCGACGCCGCCAAGGGCCATCTGCACGTTGCGGTCCTGCAGCTTATCGGTAGCCGCGGTCTTGGCCTCGTTGGCAAAGTTCTGCGGCTTGCTGCGCTGCGCAAGCTCGTCCAGGGTGCCGGCCAGCTGGCGGCGAGTGCGCTCGATATCGCGTTGAATGTCTTCAATATTGCGTGCCACGAAGTTCTCCTCTTAACTTAGGTTCGCTCTTAACGGGATCATTCTACCCCGCCGGTGCAAAAGCGTGCAGCCCGGCCGGTAAGTATGGTGGGAACCATGACTGAAAACCGATTGAACGTTGGAGATACCGCCCCTGCCTTTGCGCTCGCCGACGACGCCGGAAACACCGTTTCCCTCGCCGATTACGCAGGCCAACGCGTACTCGTCTATTTCTACCCCCGCGCCAATACCCCGGGCTGCACCAAGGAGGCCTGCGATTTCCGTGATTCCTTGGAGCAGCTCAATGATCTCAATATTGCCGTCGTAGGCATCTCGCCCGATAAGCCAGAGGCGCTGGCAAAATTCCGCGCGGACCATGAGCTGAACTTCCCGCTCCTGTCGGATCCGGATAAGTCCGTTATGACCGCCTACGGTGCCTTTGGCGAGAAGAAGAATTACGGCAAGGTCGTCCAGGGCGTCATCCGCTCCACCTTCTTGGTCGAGCCGGACGGCACCATCGGCCAGACGCACTACAATGTCAAGGCCACCGGCCACGTCGCCCGCGTGATGAAGGGCCTAAGCTAGCGCGGCGTCGTCCAGCGCAGTGACGAACGCATTGACCGGGCCGGTCTCCTTATCCACAGCCTGGCCGTACGGTGCAATTGCGCAACTGCGCGCGATCCGGGGGCCTTTCTAGCACGGTGGTAGCGATCTAAAGCGCGCTCGTTTCGCGCCTTTGTGCCACTTCCGCCCACCGCAGGCAGTTGACACTTAAACAAGCTATCCACAGCTGCGGCCGTCTACGACTCAGCTCTACTGCCAGTCCTGTTTAGAGTTGCGGCCATGAGCGCACTGAAGGCTTATGCCTCCCACATAGCCTCGGCGATGGATATCCTCGCCGAGGCCCGCGGCATGTCTGAGCGCGCCCTCATCGAGCTGGGTCTACCCGATGTAGAAGCCCGCGACGTCCGCGCGCTTGCCGCGGTTTATTTCGGCCCAACGCGCTTCAGCCGGAAGCAACGCCACGCCACCACGGCCGCTCGCCACCATGACCTCATAACGCTCAAGCTGATTGAAAAATATGTCTCCCGCGTGCGCACACAGCGCGATGCGTGGAACTTGCGGGTAGAGCTGTGCCGCCTGCGAGGCCCCGCCTCTGAAATCGCCCGCCGCGCCAAGCAACGCCTCCGCGACCTCCGCCCGCGCCGCTCGCCGCCCCGCGAAGGGGTGCAGCTCCTTCGCCGCCCGAATGGCCCCTGGACCATGCGGATTACCGCCCCCTCTGCCTTCCTCGCGGAGTTTGACGCCGCGCTCGACCCCGCGCGCCCACTCGATTCCCTGCGCGATCTCCTTCGCGGCTCGGGCGCCCCTTCCGCGCGCACCACAACCAACGTCATCATCCCGCTCAACGCGCTGGACCGCATCTTGGACGGCGACGGTGAAGAAGTCACCCTGCGGCTGACTAATGGCGCCACCATTACCGGTGCCGAGTTGGTCGAGCGTACTTTCACCGAGCACGGACTAGCCACCCTTATCCATCCCGTTAAAGGCCCCGTCAACCTGTATCGCACCTCGCGCTACGCCACCGAGAAACAGCGGCAGATGGCCGCGGCCGAAAACCCTACCTGCCCGTGGCCGCCGTGCAACCACCCGGCGGACAAGGCCCAGATCCATCACCTGAAGGCTTGGAAGCACGGAGGACTGACCAATATGGACAACCTCACCGTGTGCTGCCCGTATCACAACGGGGTCAACCAAGATGATCCGAATGCCCCGCCGCTGCGTGGACGCCTTGCCCGAGTCAATGGCAAGGTTCGTTGGGTCCGCTAGCGCTGCCTCTGCGAGGTAGCGCTACTCGGCGTGCTCGACAAAGTCCGCGTAGACTTCCGCGGCTACCCGCGCGAATTCGGCCGGTGCCATGCGCGCCATGCCCTCCGGCAGGCTGCCCCACAACGTACAGCCTGTCACCTCCGGCATCTCCTCCAGGTTCAGGCGCGTAGCCAAGTCCGGATCGGCCGGCAGCGAGCCGCCAACTAGCCCGAGCACCTCAATTCCACGGCGTTGTGCCTCGCGCACGGTCAGCTCGGCCGCGTTGAGGCTTCCTAGGTTAAGGGAGGTGACGATGAGGAGCTTTTCGGCGACGTCGGCAAGCGTATAGGCGTCCGTTAAACGCACGAGGAGCCCGCCGGCGCCTTCCACCAGCACCACACGGCCGGGTGCGTCAAGGGCGGCAATCCACTCTTTAAGTTCCTGCAGGCCGGGTTGGGGCATGCCGGCCCGGCGCGCAGAAAGATTCGGCGCCAGTGGCTCCGGAAAGCGCACCATCTCTGCTACCTCCACCCCCGCCAGCTTGCCGACGGTCGCCGCATCCCCCTTCCCCTCCGGCTCTCCCGTCTGCAGCGGTTTGGCGTAGATGACCTCGCGGCCGCGTTGCTTGAACGCGCTGGCGAGCGCGGCCGTGGCCACAGTCTTACCGACGTCAGTATTCGTCCCCGTCACGTAAATTATCACTGTCGTCCTCCTGCCACCGCAGCGCGCACGCCGCGGCACATTTGCGCTATTTCATCTGCGGTGCTGATAAACGGCGGCATGATATAAATCAACCGGCCGAACGGACGTAACCACACACCTTGGGCTACGGCTGCGGCCGTCGCTGCGGACATATTTACATCGCATTCCATTTCCACCACACCTATGGCGCCAAGTACGCGCACGTCGGCTACCCCAGGTTCCTCGGACAGGCCCTCAAACCCTCGTTGCAGCTGCTTTTCGATGCCGGCTACCTGCTCGCGCCAATTGCCCTCCAAAATGAGCGCAGTTGCCTCGGCCGAAACGGCACAAGCGAGTGGATTAGCCATAAATGTTGGTCCGTGCATTAGCGCGCGCGGACGCATCCCCACGGCCACCTTCGCGGTGGCGAGCGTGGCAGCCATGGTCATAAAACCGCCGGTCATCGCCTTGCCAACGCACATGATATCTGGCACAACGCCAGCGGCTTGGGTGGCAAAAAGTTCGCCGGTTCGCCCGAACCCGGTGGCGATTTCGTCCGCGATCAGCACGATACCGTGGCGGTCGCAGATTTCTCGGGCCCCGCGGACCAGCTCGTGGTCGTGAAAGCGCATGCCACCCGCACCTTGGACTACAGGTTCAATAATTAGCCCCGCAACTTCTTCCGTGATGCACGCTTCCAGCTCGCGCAGATAGTTCGCGCGCTCGGCCGGGCTAGCCCCGCGAGTGGGCGGCGCCGGGGCGAAAATCTGCTGAGCTAAGGTACCGGTCCACATCGAGTGCATGCCGCCTTCGGGATCGCACACACTCATCGCCGCGAAGGTATCGCCATGATACCCCGACCTCCACGTCAACATCTTGGTGCGCTCTGGGTGCCCTGCGCCACGGGCATACTGCAGTGCCATTTTGATGGCTACTTCGACCGATACAGATCCGGAATCGGAATAAAAGACCTGCTCAAAATCACCACGCGTTAATTCCATGAGGTTACGAGTAAGCCGCGTAGCCGGTTCGTGGGTGAGTCCGCCGAACATGACGTGGCTCATCCTCTCGATTTGTTCGTTCGCTGCCGCCTTGAGCCGTGGGTGACTGTGGCCGTGGGCGGCGGCCCACCAGGAAGACATGGCGTCGATAAGCGTGGTGCCATCTGCGAGTGTTAAATAAACGCCGGCGGCCGAGTCCACCACAAGCGTGGGCTCGCCTGGCTCGGCGTAGGGATGCCAAATGTGGCGTGCGTCGAGAGCGGCAATGTCCTCCGCTGAAATATCCATGATTTTAGGTTTATCACAGACTTTCGGCCGTTATAGTGCTTTTATGACAATTATTAAACATCGTTCAATTCGGCGTTTACCGGTGGCTTTGCCGGCTATCGCCGGAATTGAAATGTGGGAGCGCTTTAGCTTCTACGGCATGCAGGCCATCCTCGCCTACTACCTCTATTCCACCTCCGGCGGACTCGGCATGGACCAGGCGCAGGCCACGGCGCTCGTCGGTGCCTACGGCAGTCTGCTCTACCTGTGCACGTTCGTGGGCGGGTGGGTCAGCGACCGGCTCCTAGGTGCCGAACGCACGTTGCTTGCCGGCGCGAGTCTGCTCATGTGCGGGCACCTTTCGCTGTCCTTCGTGCCTGGTATGGCGGGCCTCGTGGCCGGACTGTTGCCGCTTGCGCTGGGTTCAGGGCTGCTTAAAACGGCGGCAATTACCATTCTGGGCGCGGCTTTTCCTCCCACAGCCGGCGCACGGGATGGGGCTTTTCAAATCTTTTACCTGGGGATAAATATTGGCGCTTTACTCGGACCGATGCTCACGGGCTGGCTGGCACAAAAGCACGGCTACCATGCCGGTTTCCTCGCAGCCGCAGGCCTCATGTGCTGCGGGTGTGTCTTCTACGGGTTATTGCGCCAGCGGGTAGTCACGGAGTTCGACACCCGGCCTCCCAACCCTACTGCCGCGCCAGGCAAGGCCGCGGCGGTAGCTGTGGTGGCTGTAGTGGGCAGCGTCGCGGTCGCGGTGACGGTTCCACCAGACAAGCTGGCTATGCTTTTGCTCTTTGCGACGTTCGCGGCCGCCCTCACCCTCTTCGCCAGCATGCTGCGATCCCCGCGGGTCAGCGTGCCGGAGCGGAAGCAGGTTCTGGCGTATATCCCGCTCTTTTTCTGCTCGACGGCCTACTGGACTCTCCAGCCGCAGATTTACGGGGTGCTAGCCGTGTACTCGGATCAACGTGTAGACCGCATGGTCGGCGGGTTTGAGATTCCGGCGGCATGGACGCAATCGCTCAATCCACTGTTCATCCTGGCATTGTCCCTACCGCTGGCGGCGAGCATGTCTCGGTGGGCATGCTCGCGGCGTGTGCTGATGGCCGTAGGCATCATGGTGGCAGGTTCCGGAATGTTTGTGCTGTTGCCGTTCGTCGGGGGCGGAGAAAATTCAACGCCATTTGTGGTGTTGGCCGTGACCATCTTGTTGATGTCGCTCGGCGAGCTATTTATCGGGCCGGTGGGTATGGCGGCATCGGCCGCGCACGCGCCGCGAGCGTACGCGACGCGCTTTTCCGCGCTGTATTTCCTCACCATGGCCATTGGAACCTCGCTAGCGGGAACGCTGTCGACGCTGTATGACCCTTCCTCGGCGGGTGCGGAGCGGACCTACCTACTTGTTGTCGGAATTGTCCCCGTCGCGCTGGGACTCATGCTCTTGGTCGGCAGAAAGGGCGTCGTGAACGAGGCTTCGGGCAGCGTTTAAGGCATCGACTTGTGAGGCAGCCCTGGTCTCGGCGGGGAAAATCTGACACTCGTGGTCGGGTACAACTTCTGCGCGGCGGGTAATACCGCGCTGGGCGGTATAGGCGTCAAAGAGGTTATCGATGCTCAGGGCTAGTCCTCGTTTTTGAGTTGGTCGCGCAGCTGCTGGAAGTACTCGCGGGCAGCCTGGGGCTGCGCGGTGGAGTGCTGGCCCTGCTGCGCCTGTTGCTCACCGCGATTTTGCTCGGAGCGCTCCTGCTCAGCACGCTGGGAGGCAGCGATGGCTTCGCGCTTGGCACGCTCTGCCTGACGCTTGGACTCGCGCTCGATTTCCTCGGCGCGGGATGGCTTGTGCGGCTGCGGGCGGCGGTGCTGAGGCGCCCCCTCGGCGGAGTCGAGGGCGCGGTTGGCCATGAGCACGTCGCGCATGCCGCTAAAGAGGTCACCCATGCCCTGCGGGTTGGAGGGCATGTACAGCACAGAGGCCTGGCCGTTGTGGGAGACATCGACCATCGCGTCAAGGTATTGAGAGACCAGCATGAGCGCCTCGGGGGATTCTTCCACGCCGGCGTCGCGAAGCATTTCGTATTGCTGGGCAATGCCCTCGACGATTTCCTTGCGCTGGTCCGCAACGCCGCGTCCCTGCAGCTTCTTTGCTTCGGCGGCACCCTCGGCCTCTTTGACCACGCGGATCTTCTCGGCCTCTGCTTGGGCGACGGCCGCTTCGCGCTCACGCTGCGCCGCGTTAATGGAGTTCATGGACTCGCGTACGCGGGAATCGGGGCGGATATCGGTAACCAGGGTGTTGACAAAGTTCCAGCCGTACTCGGCCATATTATCGCGCAGGGAAGCCGCAACATTGCGAGCAATGGTGTCCTTGGAGGAGAAGGAATCATCCAAGTCCATATTCGCCACGGAGGAACGAACATTATCCTGCACGTAGGCCACAATCTGCTGTTCGTGGTTGGAGAGCATGTAATATGCCTCGCGCTCTCGGCCTTCAACTACCTCGTATTGCACGGCCACAGGGATCTGGACGAAGACATTGTCCTTGGTCTTGGTCTCCACCATCACATCCAGCTGGCGCACCTGCAGCGAAATTTTATCGCGTACGCGGTCTACCCACGGCATCTTGAAGTGCAGGCCAGCATGCGCCACCTTTTGGAATTTACCCAAGCGCTCCAAGATGGCAGCTTCGCGAGTGCGAACGATGAAATAGCCATCAAAGAGGGTTCCCAAGATAAGCAACAGGATGAGGACTATAACTATGGTGGCGATCAAAATATCTCCCTAAATGTCGTGACAATCACCAATATTTTCGCATAGGAAATAGCGAAACGCTAGTGATCGTCGATAAGCGCAAAAAGCCTGCCCAGGATGGTCGCACCGTCTTCGCGAATGCCGTTGTGCTGGAACTCGTTGCTAATCCACGGCCGCAGGTCCCCCAGGTGGGCGGCGGTAGCCAAGGATTCTTCGAGCGGAACGAAAATATCATCGACATATATGGCCGCGGCCGTGGTCGGCACCTCACCGAGCGCATAGGGCGGGGAGAATTCGTGGCGGGCGAGGCCGTGGGCGGCGTCGGCAAACGCGTGCAGAGCAGGGTCCTCGTCGAACTGCCAGGGAAAGATATGCTCGCCAGTCAACCACGTGCCGGACTCCGCAAACTCCGGGAATTCCTCGCGCACACGATGCGCCGCCCAATGAGTAACGGCCTGCCCACCGGCGCCGCCATAGATTGACTCATGGATAGCGGCATACAGCGGGCCGTCTGCAAAGCTCACGCGCTGGCCGACGTCCACCAAGAAATCGCCGCGCAGCCGCTTCTCCCCTGCCACGGTGCGGAAAGGCTCTTCCAGCAGATAAGCCAGCGAATCAAAACCGGTGCCGCGGCCGAGCTCAATACCGATGGTGCGAAACCGCAGCGAGGACAGACGCTCTCCGGTGGGAAGGCGCTCATCCGAATTGTCCAAGTGGGAGATGATCTCCTCAATGCTGTCCTGGGCCCACGGGAATTCGCGGTAGAAACGCTGCTGGCGAGCCTTGAGCTTGCTAAAAGTGGCGCGGTATAGATCGTCTGCACCCTTCAGCGTGGGGATGCCACCGGTGAAAAATGCATGCTCGACGTGTTCGGGGGCCTGGGACAGGTAGGCGGTAATGCAAAAGCCGCCGAAGGATTGGCCGAATAGCGACCACTTCTCCAGGCCGAGGTGTTCGCGCAAACGTTCGGCGTCGCGGACGATATTATCTTGGCGCAGCAACGCCAAGTGCGCTGCGGTGCGCTCCGCGGCCGGGCTCAGTGCATCGATGCGGTGCGATCGGCCGGTGCCGCGCTGGTCCATGAGGATCACGCGGTACCGCTCCAGTGCCTTGCCAATAAGCCCCGTGGGTGTCAGCGGCCGGGGTGCTGGGAAACCAGGCCCGCCCTGGAGGTAAAGCAACGCGGGCAGGCCCTCTCCGCCGGGCGGGATGATTTCGCGGGCATAAAGCCCAAAAGTCCCGTGGGGATTGGAATAATCCCACGGGACTTCTAGGTGGTGCTCTTTAATTGTGTGGCCAAAGCGGCGGTAGTCGGTCATGCCCTCCCAGGCTAGTAGACTTCCAAGCCCTTCGAGCGGAAGACGTCGCGGATTTTCTCCACGTCCTCCGGCTTTGGTGGCTTCGTGTCTGCCAACTGGTAGGTCATATCTAGACCTTCCCACTTGTCTTTGCCCATATTGTGGAAGGGCAAGACCTCGACGCGTTCGACGTTAGATTTCCAACGCGCCACGATATTGGCCACATTTTCCACGTTCTCTGGCGAGTCCGTGAGGTCAGGCACCGCTACGAAGCGGATCCATACCGGCTTACCTATCTTGTTCAACCTGTCGCCGAAATCCAGTGTTGGCTGGAGCTGGCGTTGGGTGACCTTGCGGTAAGTCTCCTCGTCGCCCGACTTGACGTCGAGAAGCACGAGGTCGATATTGTCTAGGTCCTCGTCCCGCAAGCGCGAGCCCAAGTACCCAGCCGTATCGATGGTGGTGTGAATACCCGCATCGTGGACTTCCTTAAGCACGCGGCGCGTGAAGGAAATCTGGAAGAGGGGTTCGCCACCGGAGATGGTCAGACCGCCACCGGAAGCTTGGAAGATGGGCTTATAACGCTTGATGCGCTTGACCACATCCTCGACCCGCTCCAGTGTGCCGGTCTTCATCTCCCAGGTGTCTGGATTATGGCAGTACTGGCAGCGCAGTGGGCATCCGGACATGAACATCGTCATGCGGGTTCCCGGGCCATCGACGGCGGTCACGAGCTCCCAAGAGTGCACGAGGGCGATATCGCCGGTACGGCGCGCCTCCATGAGCTCCGGGCGGGTAATGTCATCGAGTTGTGCATTATCTCCCAGGCCCGCAGCTACGCCGCGGACACGCTCTCCTTCTTCCGGAGAGAGGGTGACAACACCAGTAACGCCATCAGCCATGATTAAGAACCCTGGTGGAAGGTGCGGGAGATAACGTCGAGCTGCTGCTCCTTGGTCAGCTTGACAAAGTTGACAGCGTAGCCAGAGACGCGAACGGTGAGGTTCGGGTACTTCTCTGGGTGCTCAACGGCGTCCTCGAGGGTGGACTTGTCCAGCACGTTGATGTTGGCGTGGTACAGACCAGAGTTCATCTGGTGTGCATCGCGGTTTGCCTTCATTGCTGACATACGGTCTTCGAAAGTTGGGGTTGCCATGATTTTCTCCTTTTCGAGATGGTTGAGGGTTGAGTGGTTTTTACTTCTCCATGATGAAGCCGGCATCCAGAACGCCCACCAGGTTAGTGATGCGCTCTTCTGGGGTGCGGCCCAATCCGGAAGGAGTAATGGTGTTGGTCAGCGAGATGCCGTCCAAGGCGTCCTTGTAATCCAGCTTGCCAACGGACAGCATGGAAGCAACCATGCCGTGGCTGTCGGCACCGTTTTCAGGGTTAGCGCCTGGGGAGAACGGCGTGCCGGCCTTGTGGCCCGACGGGAAGGCGCCTGTTGCCTTGCCGTAGACCACGTTCGAGGTAATGGTCAGCACGGACTGAGTTGGGATGGCATTGCGGTACATCGGGATGGCCTTAATCTTTTCCATCACGGTGTGGACAATGGTTGCGGCGATGTCATCGGCGCGGTCATCGTCGTTGCCATAGAACGGGAACTCGCCCTCGGTGACGTAGTCCGTAATCAGGCCGGTCTCGTCACGGACCGGGGTGACCTTGGCGTACTTGATAGCAGCCAGGGAGTCGGCGACGATGGACAGACCGGCGATGCCGCAGCCCATGGAGCGTACGATATTGGAATCGTGCAGCGCCATCTCGACTGCCTCGTAGGCGTACTTGTCGTGAGAGTAGTGGATGATGTTGAGGGCCTCAACATAGGTGCCAACAACCCAGTCCAGCATCTCTTCGTACTTCTGCCAAACTTCATCGAAGTCCAGCGGGCCATCGCCCTTGATGGGCTCGTAGCCTTCTACGACCTGCTTGCCGGTTACCTCATCGCGGCCACCGTTGATGGCGTAAAGCAGAGCCTTAGCGGCGTTCACACGAGCGCCGAAGAACTGCATCTGCTTGCCCACTTCCATCGGGGAAACACAGCAGGCAATTGCGGCGTCGTCGCCCCACTGCTCACGAATCTGGCGGTCAGACTCGTACTGGATGGACGAGGTCTCGATCGAGATGTGCGCACAGAATTCCTTGTAGCCTTCTGGCAGCTTCGGATCCCAGAAAATGGTGATATTTGGCTCCGGTGATGGGCCAAGGTTAACCAGGGTCTGCAGCAGACGGAAGGAGGTCTTGGTGACCATGTGGCGGCCGTCGTTGCCAAAGCCAGCATCAGACCAGGTTGCCCAGTACGGGTCGCCGGAGAAGATCTGGTCATAATCGATGGTGCGCAGGAAGCGGACGATGCGCAGCTTGAGAACCAGGGAGTCGATGATTTCCTGGGCGTCTTCCTCGGTGATGATGCCAGCGGCGAGGTCGCGCTCGAAGTAGCAATCGAAGAAGGCAGACAGGCGGCCGATGGACATTGCGGCGCCATCCTGGGACTTAATGGATGCCAGGTAGCCGAAGTAGGTCCACTGTACTGCCTCGTGAGCGGTCTTAGCCGGCTTGGAGATGTCGAAGCCGTAGGACTCAGCCATCTTCTTGAGCTTCTTCAGGGCCTTGATCTGCTCGGAGTGCTCCTCGCGGAAGCGTGCCCAGTGCTCAGAGAAGCCAGCATCTGCGACGGAATCGCGGGAAGCCTGCTTTTCCTCGATCAGGTAATCCACACCATAAAGGGCTACGCGGCGGTAGTCACCGATAATGCGGCCACGGCCGTATGCATCCGGCAGGCCGGTGATGATGTGCGATGAACGAGCAGCACGGATGCGCGGGGTGTAGATATCGAAGACCGCATCGTTGTGGGTCTTGCGGTAGCGGGTGAAGATCTTCTCCACCTCAGGGTCGACTTCCTTGCCTGCTTCGGCGATGGCCTGCTTGACCATGCGCCAGCCACCGAACGGCATCATGGCGCGCTTCAGCGGGGTATCGGTCTGCAGACCGACGATGACGTCATCGTCGTCTGAGATGTAGCCGGCCGGGAAAGCGTCAATGTCGGTCGGGGTGTGGGTGTCAACATCGTAGACACGCTTTTCGCGCTCGACGGACAGGTAGTTCTTCTCCAGGGTCTCCCAGACGCGCTTGGTCTTTTCGGTCGGGCCCGCCAGGAAGCTGGAATCGCCGTCGTACGGCGTGTAGTTACGCTGAATGAAGTCGCGGACGTTGATGCCCTCGGTCCATGGACCGGACTCAAATCCCTTCCACGCTTCAAACTGTTGAGGCTGCGTTGCGGTAGTCATAATTCCCTTCTTTCGGGCGAATTTCTATCAGGGGTAAATGCCGCTTTTTCGAGCCACAGCACCAAGCCCCTCTGGCCTCAATTGTTGACTACATCAGCGGTAATAACAAGTTCAGCAGACGTTGGAAAGGCTAAATATAAACCGGTCGTGTTGTTTCGCTGGTTAGTGATTTCATGCAGAACGCACGTACGTCTTAGATCGGGGGTGGACTAGCCCCGAACGTGTTCCTCATCACCCCGATTTTTTGGTCGCTACCTGCACGAACCTCTACTGTTAAACCCGTTCAGCTTCGCTTCCGCACAAAGGAGGACTTCGTGGCTTCCCAGCCCAAGCATCCAGTAGATACCGTCCCACCCGCCCCCAAACTAGCCGCCTTGGGTGTGCAGCACGTACTGGCCTTTTATGCCGGGGCGGTTATCGTTCCACTGCTCATCGCCGGCTCGCTTAACCTGGATGCGGAAACCACCATCCACCTCATCAATGCGGACCTTTTGACCTGTGGCATAGCAACGATCATTCAGTCTATGGGCGTCGGCAAGCGCATTGGCGTGCGCCTGCCCATCGTGCAGGGCGTAACCACAACGGCCGTCTCCCCGATCATCGCCATCGGCCTGGGCGCAACCGACGGCGAAGGCGGGGTGGCCTCGCTGCCGACCATTTATGGCGCCATCATCGTCGCCGGCCTGTTTACTTTCTTCGCGGCGCCGGTCTTTGGCAAAGTGCTGCGTTTCTTCCCGCCGGTGGTCACCGGTTCGGTCCTGCTGGTGATGGGCACTTCACTATTGGGGGTTTCGGCCAATGACTTTGTCAATTACGCCGAGGGAGTTCCAGCCACCCGTGACCTGCTCTACGGTTTTGGCACGCTCGCGGTCATCATTTTGGTGCAGCGTTTTTCCTCTGGCTTCCTAGGCACCCTGGCCGTGCTCATCGGCCTAGTCTTGGGTACGGGCGTAGCGCTCGTGCTAGGCGACGCCTCCTTTAGCGAAGTCTCCTCCGCCCCCGCCCTCGGTATCACCACCCCGTTCTACTTCGGCATGCCAAAGTTCGACGTGGTGGCTATTTTCTCGCTCATCATTGTCATGATCATCACCATGGTGGAGACCACTGGCGATGTCTTTGCCACCGGCGAGATTGTAAAAAAGCGCATCCGTCGCGATGATGTCGTGCGCGCCATCCGCGCCGATGGCCTTTCCACCCTGGTGGGCGGCGTAATGAACTCCTTCCCGTATACCTGCTTTGCACAAAACGTCGGTCTGGTCCGCCTGACCAGCGTGAAATCGCGCTGGGTGGCCGTGGCTGCCGCCGGATTCATGATGGTATTGGGCATTTTGCCCAAGGCCGGTGCGGTCGTGGCCGCCATCCCGTCCCCTGTGCTTGGCGGCGCCTCCCTGGCGCTTTTCGCCAACGTAGCGTGGGTGGGCCTACAGACCATCGCCAAGGCCGATCTTTCCGATGGCCGCAACTCCGTCATCGTCACTTCCGCGCTCGGCCTGGCCATGCTGGTGACCTTCAAGCCGGATATCGCCTCCGCCTTCCCGGAGTGGGCGCAAACCTTCGTCTCCTCCGGCATGTCCATCGGCGCCATTACGGCCATCGTGCTTAACCTGCTGTTCTTCCACACCGGGGGTAAGCAGGGCACGCAGGTGTCTCGGGCCGTCGGCAAGAGCGTAAGCCTACAGCAGCTCAACAATGCCTCCCGCGAGGAATTCGTCTCCGCGCTGCGCCCGCTATTCAATAACGAGACGTGGCCGCTCGAACTGGCGTGGGAGTCGCGGCCTTTCAGCGATATCAATGAGCTGCGCGCCGCCATTCAGGTAGCCGTGCTAACCGCGGATGATTCCCGCCGTGCTGCCCTCATCCACGATTACCCGGCCATGGATGAGCTGCTGCTTGCCGACGCCGACGAAGCCGCCACCATCTCCGCCGACCGCGGCTCCTTGGGACTAACCGACTTGGATGATGTGCAGACCGAGCGCATTACCGAGCTTTCCGCCGCCTACCGCGAGCGCTTCGATATGCCCTTTGTGGCTTATCTAGATACCAATGACACCGTTGACCGCGTCATTGACGCCGGCGTACGCAGGCTGGCCAACTCCCCGGAGCAGGAGTACCGCACCGCGATGGGTGAGATCGTAGAGATTGCCAACGACCGCTTCGATATCTTGCTGGCCGATGCCAACCCGGTCCGTTCTTCCTGGGACCGCAAGTTCACCGAGGTGGACTAGCTACCGGAAGGAAAAATCTACCTCAGCCTCCGGGTCCACGCCGGAAATAATGCCGGTGTAGAACTGCTTGGCCTGGCTTTGGAGGACATCGCGATTATCCGCGATGTCCTTTTTCTTTTTGTCCTCATCCAGAATCTTGGTGATGGTTTCCGCTTTATCGATATCCGGGGTAATCCAGCTCAGCGCGCCATTATCTTCCACCGCGGTTTCGAAGTTCTCATCCGAGTGGCCAATGAAAATGAACTCTGGGATCTGCACGCGGAAGTGGTGCGGGGATTCCTCTTCTACGTGCACCTGGGATCCTTCAATGCCGAGCTTCGCGCGGTAGGAGTACTTGATGTATTGGGTACGCTCACTGCCTGGGACCTGCCAATTCCACAGCGTGCTGGTAGCGGACTCCTCCGATATTCCCTCAATCCCCAAGGAGACGAGCACCACCTGTTCCTCGCGCTCCACGGCCTTGATGACCTTGGTATTGCTCGATTCGGTCTCCACGTCCACCGGTTCCCGGACTTGCCACACCACCACCGCAGCTACCGCCAGGGCGGCGATGAGAATGACAGCGATAAGGGTGGAAAACAGCTTTTTCATAATGCCCATCTTAGGGTGAAATACGGACGGTGATATGCGAAAACGCCGCCGACCACGAGGGTCGACGGCGCCTATGGTGCGCCCGGTGAGACTTGAACTCACACGTCATAAGACACTAGAACCTAAATCTAGCGCGTCTGCCAATTCCGCCACGGGCGCGGGGGACTTGACATAGTGTACACGGTGGGCGGGTAATCCAGAAACCAGGGGTGTTCTGTTTTCCGGCCGTTGGTGGGTAGGGTGGAACGCGTGAGCACTCAAGAGGAACAGAAAAACAAGCGCGTGCAGGTGCGATGGTGGCACGTCCTCCTCATCGCGTTTTTCGTCGTGCTCTTCCTATTCCTGGCCTATTGGCAATGGACCCGCTTCCGCTCCGGCTCGGGCACCTTCCAAAACCTGGGCTATGCCTTCCAGTGGCCACTGTTTGCCGTGTTCGTGGTTTATGCCTATCGCACCACGCTGCGCTATGAAAACGAGCGCCTCGCGGCCGAGGAAGAAGTCCGCGACATGGATGACACAGACAAAACCGCCCCGGCCGACGCTCCCACACAGCCGCAGGCAGAAACCAAAATTGATGAGGATTTCCTGCCCCAGCGGCCCCAGATGGATGTGGAAACGTTCAACGCCATGAATACCCCGCGCCGCCGGCGCGGCGAGAATGAAGAAAGCTGATTATGACCAATAAAGTTCACCCCGCCCGCCAAGCCCGCATCCGCGGACCCTTGAAGTTTTTCTCCATCGCGGCCACTGTGACCGGTATCTTCTTGATCATCCTGGTCATCCGCATGGTCTGCCAGTACATCATTGGCATGGATATCCCCGAGTGGGCCACCTATATCGCGATCGTGCACGGCATCGCGTACATGACCTACCTGCTGTCCATCCTCATCCTCGGCCCGCGCGCGCTGTGGCCGGTGGGCAAGCTCTTTACCACCGCCCTTGCGGGCGTGGTGCCCTTCCTGTCCTTCTGGATGGAGCACAAGCGCCGCAAGGAAATCACGGAGGAGTTCCAACTCTAAGAGTTGTGGACAAGCTCCGCGATGGCGGGGACAAGTTGACTAAGAGCGCGGCCGCGATGCGAGACCGCGTTCTTTTCTTCTGGGGACATCTCTGCAGCCGATCGGGACTCGCCTTCCGGCTGGAAGAGTGGGTCATAGCCGAAGCCGTTTTCCCCGCGCGGCTCGCGCAAGAAGCGGCCTTCCCAGCGGCCCTCGGCCACGTGCTCTGCGCCTTCGGGCGTGACGAGCGCGCAGACCGAGACAAAGGCTGCGGCACGGCGCTCATCAGGGACATCGGCCATCTGCGCCAAGACTAAGTCATTATTGGCCTGGTCATTGCCGTGCTGGCCGGACCAACGGGCGGAAAGCACGCCGGGCATGCCGTTGAGCTCTTCGATAGCGAGGCCCGAATCATCCGCCACGGTGGCATAACCGGTAGCGGCCACGCCAGCACGGGCCTTGATGAGCGCATTATCGGCAAAAGTGCGGCCATCTTCTACCGGTTCTGGATAAGGTTCCACGGCGGAAAGCGGGCGCAGCTCGACACCCTCGATGCCGGCATCAGCCAGAATCCGTTCCAGCTCGCCGAGCTTCTTAGGGTTATTAGACGCGACGAGAATTACCACCCCAACGCCGCCTTCTGTGCGGCGATGAGTTCGCGGCAACCCTTCTGCGCTACGTCGAGCATCTCGTTGAGCTCCTCTCGGCCAAAGAGACCGTGCTCACCGGTGCCCTGGATTTCAACGAAGTCGCCGGATTCCTGCATCACTACATTCAGGTCGACCTCGGCGCGGGAATCCTCCTCATAAGGCAGATCAAGGCAGATTTCGCCGTCAATGATGCCTACCGAGACTGCAGCGATGGGATCAAGTAGCGGCTCGCCGGGGACGACGCCCTCGGCTTTGAGGTGCGCGATGGCGTCAGCCAGCGCAACATAGGCGCCGGTGATAGAGGCAGTGCGGGTGCCGCCATCAGCCTGGAGGACATCGCAATCGAGCTGAATGGTGTTCTCCCCTAGCTCCTCCAAGTCCACTGCGGCGCGCAGGGAGCGGCCGACGAGGCGGGAAATCTCATGGGTGCGGCCCTTGACCTTGCCCTTCATGGATTCGCGCGGCATACGGTCGTGGGTGGCGGAAGGCAACATGGCGTACTCGGCGGTCAGCCAGCCTTCGCCCGAATCGCGCTTGAAGCGAGGCACGCCATATTCTACGGATGCGGTGCACATGACGCGGGTATTGCCAAACTCCACCAGCACCGAGCCGGCCGGGTTGGTGGTGAAATTGCGGGTAATGCGGACGCTGCGCATCTGGTCCAGCGCGCGCCCATCGGCACGAGTAAATTCAGTCATGCCGTCCAGCGTATCTTAGAACTCCATACCCGCGGCGCCGAGGATAATCTCACCGTCGAATTCGGAGCGAGCGGCCTCCAAGGTAGCTTGGGCATCGCCCCACGGTTGGATGTGGATGAGCACGAGCTTGCCCACGCCCGCCTCGCGCGCCGCCCTGCCAGCTTCCGCGCCCGACATATGCATATCCGGTGCCATCCCCTCCGAGCTCGCGCCCCAGGCTGCCTCACAGAGGAAAATGTCGGCGCCCCGTGCGGCGTCGACAAGCGCGGGCGTATATGAAGAATCACCGGAGTAGGTGATGGTCTGGCCCGTCTTAGTATGTTCCACGCGCAAAGCATAGGCCTCTACCGGGTGGGTGACCGGGAAGGGAGTGATATATACATCGTCGACAAGCTGGCGCTCGCCCGGCTCCCATGCGCTAAAGGCGAAGGTATCGGACATGTCATCGATGCCATCGACCTCATCGGAAGACAGGCGGCCCAGGTGCGTCGGCGTAGCCTCCGGCCCGAAGCACATATTTCTTGAGGCCGCGGGCGCCGTGGGATGGAAGCGGCGCCACACCATCAGAGAGGGGAAATCCAGGCAGTGATCGGCATGCAGGTGACTAAAAGCCACGTGCGCATCGCAAGGATCCTGCTGCTGTTCCAGCTGCGCTAAGGTGCCAGGGCCCATATCGAGGACGATGGACGGCGCATTATCGAAGGACAGCAAATAGCCGGAGGCGGGGTTCTGGGCGGTGGGGACGCTACCGGAGCAGCCTAAGATGGTCAGCTTCATGGGCTCAATAGTTCCATGAAATCGCCCCGCATGCGTACTCAACGTGCAAACGGGGGAGAAATTTGCACCTACTTATGCAATCCGCGGGCCGAGAAAGCGCGTGGCAAGGCGGGCAAAGGCTTCCGGGTCACCGGTCGATTCAAAGGTGTGGACCGGCTGAGTATCCGCAGGGGCCAACATATCGGTTTCCGTGAGAATCCGCATAACGTCCTTGGTGGTTTCCTCCGAAGATGTCACCAGCGAGACATTATCGCCCATAGCTAGCTGGATGATGCCGGTCAACAGCGGATAATGCGTACAGCCCAAGACCAGCGTGTCTACTCCTTGTGCTTGGAGCGGGGCCAAGTAGCCCTCAGCGACGCCGAGGATCTGGCGGCCGGCGGTAATACCGCGCTCGACAAAGGGAACAAAATCCGGGCAGGCGGTAGCAAATGCCTGCACCTTCGGGTTGAGCGCAAAAAGGTCCTGATAGGCGCCGGATTTGATGGTGCCCTCGGTGCCGATGACGCCGATTTTTCCGTTGCGCGTGGTGGACATGGCACGGCGCACCGCGGGGCGGATGACCTCCACAATGGGGATATCGTAGCGCTCGCGTGCATCATGCAAGAAGGCAGCGGTGGCCGTATTGCAGGCTATGACCAGCATCTTGCAGCCACGTTCCACCAGCCGATCCGCCACGTCCTGAGAAAAAGCGCGGACTTCTGAGATAGGCCGCGGTCCGTAGGGGCTATGGGCAGTATCGCCGGTATAGATGACAGATTCCTGCGGCAGCTGTTCCATCACTGCGCGTGCCACGGTGAGCCCGCCCACGCCGGAATCAAAGATGCCAATTGGAGAGGTTGCGGTAGGCATTAGCGCTTCACTGCCTTAACCGGATCGTCCGAGGTAATGGTCATGCCGGCTAGAATGCCGCCGATGGCGCCGAAAAGGTGGCCTTGCCAGCTCACTCCCTCGTAGACGGGCAGCACGCCCCACACCAAGCCGGAATAGGCAAAGCCGAGAACAATGCCCAAAATGGTCTGGATGAGCGATCGATTGAAGATACCGCGCACAATCAGATATGCCAGCCAGCCATAGACCAAACTGGACGCCCCGATGTGGGAGGTACCGGGGCCACCAATGAACCACGTGCCAAGGCCTGCGACCAGAGTGGTAATCAGGGTAACTTCCCACCAAGCCTTGCGGCCGGACAGGCCGATAAGGAAGCAGAAAATGGCGCCGGGCACCGAATTGGACATGAGGTGCTCAAAGTTTGCATGCAGCAGTGGGGCGGTAAAAATGCCCCAGATGCCGTTGAAGTCCAGCGGGCGAATGCCGTAATTGGATAGCTGGCCGCCAAAAAGGAACGCGTTAATAATGTGGACCGCCCACTCCACCACGAGGAAGCCAAAAGCTATAGAAAATCCGGTGGTGATGCGCCCGCTGCGAGTGTAGTTTTTGGAATCGCCACGATTGACCTGGCCCGCGGGCGCCGGCCGGTAGTTAAATGTTCCACCTGAAGTCATAATGCGCCTTATCTTAGTCCAGCAGATCGCGGTACACGCTCAAGCCCAAGCCAGGCTCGGCGGCGGTAACCGCGTTGACAATCGCTTCCTCCACGGCATCGGCGGCAGCGGCGCAAATCTGGGTCATTATCTGCGTGCTGAGTTCGGCCGGGCGCTGCGCGGTGGATAAGGCAAAGATGGTGTCACCATCTAGCGGTGAATGCGCAGGACGCACCGCGCGGGCGATGCCATCGTGGGCAGTCATGGCCAAGCGCTGGGCTTGGGCAGTGTTAATGGGGGCGTCGGTGAGCACGGCACCGATGGTGGTATTGAGCTTGGACTCCGCTGGATGTGGCAAGGCGCGGTAGGCAGCAGCATTGACCGCGGTGCTCCCTGGCGCACCGTAGAGCCGGCCGGACTGCGGATCGATGACCTCACCCACAGGGTTGGCGACCATCGCGGCGCTAACCTCGTAATTTCCTACCCGGCGCGTAGCTAGGCCGAAGCCACCCCGCAGCTTGCCGGCGGTAGCACCCACGCCGGCTCCCACCGTGCCCATGGTTTCATCATTGCCCGCCAGCGCGGCTCGGAGCGCGGCCGCGCCCTCTTCCGGCCCGGGTCGGGAAGGCCCGACCAAGAGGTCAAAAATGACGGCACCGGGAACGATGGGCACACGCGGACCGGGTCTTTCCTCGCCAAAGACCGGGAAGCCAATCCCCTGCTCTGCCAGCTCATTCATCACGCCGTCCGCGGCTGCCAAGCCAAAGGCGGAGCCGCCCGACAACACCACTGCGTGAACCCGCTCGACCGTATTATGTGGCTGCAAGAGATCCGTTTCCCGGGTGCCTGGTCCGCCACCGCGCACGTCGACGCTGCCGAGCGCGCCGCCCGGCCCGCAATAGAGCACCGTGACGCCGGTATCGGTGCCGCTAAAATGCCCGATGCTAATGCCGCCCAGCATTAATCCATCAGCACCTGAAGTAGCGAATCCTGGCAAAAGGCAAGCCATTCCACCAGGCTATCGCGGTCCAACATCAGGTTGTCATCAGAAACATCGCCCGCCGCAACGTAGAGGCGCAGATCGTTTAGGCCGGCAACGAAGGCGTGGGCCTCCTGCTCATTAATGCTGACCTCTACCCCACCGGTGGGGCCGAGAGCCGTGCCGATCACCTGGAGGTTTTCCAATTTGGCGCGCGCAATGTCATTTTCGTGCAGCGAACGCAGCAAAGAAGCATCGCCTTCGTATTCCTCATCGCCGGGCATTTCAAAGTCTGGAAAGAGGCGGGCCAGTGAAGGATCTTCTGGGGCTTCCGTATGCCCAGTAGGCATATCCAGCATCTCTGCTAGCTCATCCTTAGGTGCAGACTGCGCACGCTCGATGATCGCCTCAGAGACGGTAGCGGTGAGATCTCCCAAAACCTCGCGCTCCATCGGCTCGAAGACAGCCGTAATTTTTGGCGCGCGCATAAGGGACTTCTTTTTCTTCCACGGTTGCATCTAGTTAACCTGCCTGCTGCATCGTCGCCCACAGACCAGCGATCTGGAGCTTTTTCACGTCCGCTTCAATCTTGTCTCGCTCGCCGCTGGAGACGGCGGCCTTGCCCTCAGTATGGACCTGCATCATGAGTTCATTGGCCCGCTTCTTGTCGTATCCCAAAACCGTTTGGAATACATAGGACACGTAGCTCATGAGGTTGACTGGGTCATCCCACACGATGCACATCCACGGGAGGTTCTCGCTCGTGGCCACATCTACGTCGATTTCTTCGTCCAATTCGGGCGTAGCCATAGGAGAGCTCATGCGGACTACGGGAAATTGCGCCTTCATGCTTTCTAGCCTAACCACTTTTGGGGATTTATTGTGGGCCAGCCCGATCTGGCTGCGGACAATCTAGGTCCAAAGAATCTAAACCTCTGAAAAACACCTAGTCAGTGGGTATTATCAACCACGTGAATGACAAAGCTATTCCTAATGATCGCTCCACCGCTTTACTGACGGATAAATACGAGCTCACTATGCTCCAGGCCGCGCTGCGAGACGGCTCGGCAAACCGCCAGGTCACCTGCGAGGTATTCGGCCGCCGTCTGCCCAATGAGCGCCGCTACGGCGTGGTTGCCGGCACCGAGCGGGTCCTGCGGGCGGTGGAGGATTTCCGCTTTTCAGCCAATCAATTGGCAGAGATGGACTTCCTGGATGAGAAAACCAAGGAATACCTGCGTCACTACCGCTTTTCTGGGCAGATTGACGGCTACCGCGAGGGTGAACTCTATTTCCCCAACTCCCCCATCTTGACGGTGCGCGGCACCTTTGGAGAGTGCCTCATTTTGGAGACCGTTATTTTGTCCATCATGAATGCCGATTCCGCGGTGGCCTCGGCCGCCTCCCGCATGGTCACGGCGGCCGATGGCCGCCCGATTATCGAGATGGGTTCGCGCCGCACCCACGAGTATGCGGCGGTAACCTCCGCCCGCGCGGCCTACCTGGCTGGCTTCGAAGCCACCTCCAATTTGGAGGCGGGCTACCGCTACGGCATCCCTGTCTCCGGCACCGCGGCCCACTCCTGGACTTTGGCGCACACAAACCCGGATGGCACTCCGAACGAAGAGGCCGCCTTCCGTTCCCAGATCGAGACCTTGGGCGTGGACACCACGTTACTGGTAGATACCTATGACATCACCAAGGGCGTAGAAACCGCAGTGAAAGTAGGTGGCCCGCAGCTAGGTGGGGTCCGCATAGATTCCGGTGACTTGGGCGCCGTTACCCGCCGCGTGCGCAAACAGCTGGATGATTTGGGCAACCACAACACCAATATCGTGGTCTCTTCCGACCTCGACGAGTTCGCTATCGCCGGCCTGCGCGGCGATCCGGTAGACGTCTACGGCGTCGGTACGTCTGTGGCAACCGGGTCTGGCGCACCGACCGCCGGCATGGTCTACAAGGTCGTAGAAGTAGACGGCATCCCAGTGGCCAAGCGCTCTACTTCCAAGCAGTCCGTCGGCGGTGCCAAGCGCGCGCTACGCACCTACCGTTCCTCGGGCGTGGCGGTGGAAGAGATCGTCTATCCCTTTGACGCGCCCGCGCCAGATACCGGCCAGCTCGATACCCGCGAGATGACCATTCCGCTCATGCGCGATGGACACATCGTGGATGAGCTGCCGGATCTGCATGCCTCCCGCGAGTATTTGGATCAGGCCCGCAAGACCCTGCCGTGGGAAGGCCTAGCGCTCTCCCGCGATGAAGCAGCAGTGCCCACACGGATGGTGGGCTTTAAAAAGTAGGCCGCTAGACTGTGTGGGGTGAGTGAGCACGCAGATGAGCCCCTAAACCTCGACACGGAAACGCTGCTGGACAAGGCCGTTGCTGCGTTGGGTGGTAGCCAGCGCGAAGGCCAGGTGCGCATGGCCACGGCCGTCGCGGCCGCGCTCGATAAGGAGCGCCACTTAGCAGTGCAGGCCGGTACCGGCACCGGTAAGTCGCTGGCCTACCTAGTCCCGGCTATCCGGCATGCAATGAACTCAGGGTCCACCGTCATCGTCTCCACCGCTACCCTGGCATTGCAGCGCCAGCTGGTGGAGCGCGATCTGCCCCGGCTCACGAAGGCCCTTGCCCCCGTTATGGAGCGCACTCCTACCTTCGCCATCATGAAGGGCCGCAATAACTACTTGTGCATGAATAAGATTGCGGCGACCCCGGATGATCCGGAAGCTCTTATCGACGAATCCGAAATCTCCCGCCGCGGCAAGGCCGTGCGCCGCATCCACGAGTGGGCACAGGAAACCGAAACTGGTGACCGCGATGACCTCGAGCCAGGTGTACCGGACCTGGTGTGGCGGGCGGTGTCGGTAACGTCAAACGAGTGTTTGGGGGCTTCGCGTTGCCCGCACGGGCCAGACTGTTTTGCGGAAGAGGCTCGCCGGGCGGCTGCCGACGTCGATATCGTGGTCACCAACCACGCCATGCTGGCCATCGACGCTATCTCTGAGGCAAATATTTTGCCCGAACACGACGTGGCCATTATCGATGAGGCCCACGAGCTCGACGGCCGGATCACCTCCGTGTCCACCGCGGAGATTACTACCCGCGCCATCAAGATGGCCGCCAACCGCGCGAAGTCCTTAGGCAATGCCGGCAATCTTTCGGATCTGGCCGAGGAATTCGATGACCTGATGAAAATCCAGGAGCCCGGGCGGTGGACCGACTTGGATGAAACTTCGCAGGGCCACCTGCGCGCGCTTGCCGAAGAGTTCCTGCGCGTTAAGTCTCTCGTTTCACGCGCCCCCGAAGGCGAGGCCACCGATGACCCAGAAAAGAACGCCGAGCGCCAAAACTTAAGCAACCACCTCTCCGACCTCGCGCAAGCCGTATCACGCATGCTGGAGGTCTTCGCCACCGATGACCCAGCCAAGCAGGACGACGTAGTCTGGCTCGAACGCGATCCGCGCAGCGACGCCGAAACCCTCGCCGTGGCACCCCTGTCCATCGCCCACATGCTGCGCGAGAACCTCTTTGGGGAACAAACTGTTGTGCTTACCTCGGCCACTCTCGCCCTCGGCGGCCGCTTTGATGCTATGGCCGCACAGTGGGGCATGCCGAGCGGCACCTATGACACCTTGGACGCGGGCACGCCCTTCGACCCAGCCAAATCCGGCATTTTATACACCGCCAAGCATCTGCCCGCTCCGGGCCGCGATGGGCTGTCTAAAGAATCGATCGAGGAGATCTATGAGCTCATCATGGCCGCCGGCGGGCGCACTCTCGGATTGTTTTCCTCTCGCCGGGCCGCGGAAGAAGCAGCCGCCGCGCTCAAACCGCGTATCCCGTTTGACCTCTTCGTGCAGGGCGAAGATTCCATCGGTGCGCTAGTAGAGAAATTCTCGCAGAAGGAAAACTCCTGCCTCTTCGGAACGCTTACCCTATGGCAGGGCGTGGACGTGCCAGGGCCGGCGTGCTCGCTGGTCATCATCGACCGCATTCCATTCCCTCGCCCAGACGATCCCCTCATGCAGGCGCGCGCCCAAGCAGCCGATGCCGCCGGCCGCTCCGGGTTCATGGAGGTCTCCGCCAATCACGCCGCCTTGCTGATGGCGCAGGGAGCCGGCCGTCTGCTGCGCCACGTGACCGATCGCGGCGTGGTCGCCGTGCTTGATAACCGCCTGGAGTATAAGCGCTACGGCAGCTTCCTCAAGGCCTCCATGCCGCGCTTTTGGCAGACCACTGACGCGAGCACGGTCCGAGGTGCGCTTAAGCGATTGGTCGCCGCAGGGCGCACACGGTAGCCGAGTCTGGCGCGATTTCCGTAAAGCCGGCGTCAACGATGACCACGGCGCCGTCCTGTGCGCAGGCGGTGCGAAAATCCGTCGCGGAAACCTCGCGCACCGAAAGCCGAAAGTCAGTTTCTGCCCAGTCGCGTGCTTCATCCACCGACATCGCAGCGGCCAGCATCATCGAGCCGTGGCCTACCTGTGCCGCGACTTTGCCCGCAGACATGTCGAGGCTGCGGTCGACATAGATAACGGGGGCATCGCTAAGCGGGGCTCCGGGTTCGTCATAGGCAAGGTCGGTGTGGCCGATCTGCAGCTTGGCAATGAGAGGATCCACCTCTGCTACGGCCGAGGGCACAAAAGCGCGGGCGCGGTCCGCTACGGTCACGCCGGGCAGGCTTTGTACATCGCGCCACGCTTTATTGCGCGCGCGGCGGGCGATCTTGCGGATGCGGTGGCCATACCACTGCCCCAGCGCCTGCGCGAAGGCGCCGTCCTCGCCCGCGCGCTCGTCGAGGCACACCGCCACCACAGCGCGCGCGGCCGCTTCTAGCACCGCCGTACGTGTCGGCGGCTCCTGCTTCGGCAGATTAAGCGCAATCTGCATAGCTTGAATCGTGGCCGGATCATCTGGATTCTCAGGATCATCGCGCCAGGAGCGTGAATCACAGGCTTCCACCAAACGCTGATGCGCTCTGTCGAATTTATTCATCAACAACCTCCTCGGCCGGAATACCCAAAATTTGCAGGACCTCATCCAACCGCCGGTGGTTCACAGAGGTATCTGCCACTTCCTGCAGGGCTGGTTTAGCATTGAAGGCAATCCCCAGCCCAGCAGCAGAAATCATATCGATGTCATTGGCGCCATCGCCCACGGCCACCGTCTGCTGCATACTCACCCCGGAATCCGCAGCGAACTCCCGGAGGAATTCCTCCTTCGCTTTGCGGTCAACCACCGTGCCGGTCACCCGGCCGGTGAGCTTCCCATCTGCGATCTCCAAGGTATTGGCGCGCACATAGTCCAATTCCATCTCCGCAGCTAGGCCTTCTAAAACTTGGATGAACCCGCCGGAGACCACCGCAGTGCGGTAGCCAATGCGATTCAACGTGGCGATGGTTTCCCGGGCGCCTGGAGTCAATTGAATATCGCGGGCCACCTCATCGATAATGGCGGCATCCAGCCCTTCCAGCACGGCGACGCGCTCACGCAGGGAAGCCTCAAAGTCCAGCTCCCCGCGCATGGCCCGGGCTGTTACTGCGGCAACCTCGTTCTCCTTTCCCGCATGGGCGGCCAGCATCTCGATGACCTCGCCTTGAATGAGGGTGCTATCGCAGTCGAAGCACACCAAACGCTTGGAACGCCGACCCAGGCCCGCGGGCTCAATGGCGATATCGATGCCGATCTGCTGCGCCAGCTCCGCTAATGCTTGGCGCACAGGTGCGGCGGAACCATCGAGAGATAGGAAAAGCTCCAGCCCGGTCAACGGAGAGGTCGAAAGCCCGCGGATGCGATCGATATTGGCATCGAAGTTGGCCAGTACGCGGGCAACTTCCTCCATGTGATGGGCGGTAACCTGCGTGCCCATGAGGACCACCACATAGCTCGAGCGGGCTCGAGCGGTGGATTTTTCCTCCCGCAGGTCTACGGATACCTGCTGACCGTAAATGCTCAAGGTATTGCGCAGCCCCTGTGCAATTTGCTCGGCGCGCGCCCCAGGAATGCGGGTATGGGCAGCGAGGGTAATGCGGCCGGAAAAGATGGCTTGTTCGACGTCGACAAGCGTGGCGTTATGGGCCGCCAGAACGCGGAAAAAGGCCGCCGAGACCCCGGGCTTATCCGGCCCGCTGGTGGTGATGACTGCATTGGTATCAGCTTGAGTACTCACGCCGCCCATTATCGCACGTGGGGGTACAGAAGATACGCCAAAGCCGCCTCCCATTGCCCATTAAGGGCTGGGAGGCGGCTTAAGTCAGGAGTTTGTGCGAGTTACTTCGCTTTAGTGGCTACCCACGTGTGCTTCCTCGCGCATGCGCTGAACCATATGCGGGTAGTGCAGCTCGAAGGCCGGACGCTCGGAGCGGATACGCGGCAGGGACACGAAGTTGTGGCGCGGCGGTGGGCAGGAGGTTGCCCACTCGAGGGAGTTGCCGTAGCCCCATGGGTCATCCACGGTGACAATCTCGCCGTAGCGCCAGGACTTGAATACGTTCCAAATCAGCGGGATGACGGAGGCGCCGAGGACGAAGGAGAAGATGGTGGAAATCTGGTTGAAGACCGTGAAGCCATCAGACTCCAAGTAGTCAGCGTAACGACGCGGCATACCCATGTTGCCTACCCAGTGCTGAACCAAGAAGGTGCCGTGGAAGCCGATGAAGGTCAGCCAGAAGTGAATCTTACCCAAACGCTCATCCAGCATACGGCCGGTCATCTTCGGGAACCAGAAGTACAGACCCGCGAAGGCGGAGAACACAACGGTACCGAACAGGGTGTAGTGGAAGTGAGCAATCAAGAAGTAGGACTCAGCCAAGTGGAAGTCCAATGCCGGGGATGCCAGCATAACGCCGGTCATGCCGCCGAAGAGGAAGGTTGCCATGAAGCCCATAGCGAAGATCATCGGGGTATCCCAGGTGATGTGGCCCTTCCACATGGTGCCGACCCAGTTGAAGAACTTAACGCCGGTAGGCACCGCAATAAGGAACGTCATGAAGGAGAAGAACGGCAGCAGGATAGCGCCGGTAACGAACATGTGGTGAGCCCACACAGCCATGGACAGGGCGCCGATGGCCAGCAGTGCGAAGACCAAGCCGATGTAGCCGAAGACCGGCTTGCGGGAGAAGACCGGAACAACCTCAGAAACAACGCCGAAGAATGGCAGTGCAAGGACATAAACCTCAGGGTGGCCGAAGAACCAGAACAGGTGCTGCCACAGGATGCCGCCACCGTTAGCGGAATCGTAGATGTGGCCGCCCAGCTTGCGGTCATACAGGACGCCCAGTGCTGCAGCGGTCAGCAGCGGGAAGATCATCAGCACGATGGCGGATGCGGTGAATACGGCCCAGCTGAATACCGGCAGGCGGAACATGGTCATGCCCGGTGCGCGCAGGGTCAGAATGGTCGTAATCATGTTGATAGCGGAGGCAATGGTACCAACACCGGTAGCGCCCACGCCGACGATCCACATATCCGCGCCGATGCCCGGGGTGTGGACGCCATCAGCCAGTGGCATGTACATGGTCCAGCCGAAGTCAGCTGCGCCACCTGGGGTGACGAAGCCCAGCAGCATCACGGTGCCGCCCAGCAGGGTAACCCAGAAGCCGAAAGCGTTCAGTCGGGGGAAGGCCACGTCCGGCGCGCCGATCTGCAGCGGCAGGATGTAGTTACCAAAGCCCCACACAACTGGTGTTGCAAACAGCAGCAGCATCACGGTGCCGTGCATGGTAAACAGCTGGTTGAACTGCTCATTGGACAAGAACTGAAGACCCGGGGTGAACAGCTCCGCGCGGATCAACAGTGCCATAAAGCCACCAAGGAAGAAGAAGCTGAAGGACATGATCAAGTACATGATGCCCAGCTGCTTGTGGTCGGTGGTGGTTAGAAATACCCAAGCCTTTGAACCGGTCTTCGCATTACCGGTTGGCTCTGGACGTGTAGGGGCGACGTAATCGTCGACCCGTGGCGCCACAGCGGTCATAAAATCCTCCTGATTAACAAAGTGTCTGTGGGCAGGGCCCACCTACACCTAGGTTTACTCGCATTATATTAGGCCATTTTCCCCTGTTCTTTCCAGCTTCCCCCAATAATGAGCCGCACGACCACGCCTCGACACTAACCACATCTTTCACATAGGCCCTGCACGTGGCGCGGCCGCCAATTCTGGCACGGATTTTCGGCCCCCAATTACCGTGCTATATGTCACAGACGCGCTTAATTGTGCACCCCCAAAACGCGAAAACACACCCCCGCTCGTTATCAACCTTTCGATTGATTTAGAGCAGAAGGTGTGCCGCTAGACCACGCTGATCAGCGGGAATGCTTAGAAGTCCCAGTCATCATCCGTGGTGTCCTCAGCCTTGCCAATGACATAGGAGGAACCAGAGCCAGAGAAGAAGTCGTGGTTCTCGTCAGCATTCGGCGAAAGCGAAGACAAAATGGCCGGGGAAACGCGAGTCTCGTCTGCTGGGAAGAGCCCCTCGAAGCCCAAATTATTCAGCGCCTTATTGGCGTTATAGCGCAGGAAGCGCTTAACGTCCTCGGTCCAGCCCAAGTCATCGTAGAGATCCTCGGTGTAATCGATCTCATTGTCATACAGGTCGTAGACCAAGTCGAAGGTGTATTCCTTCAGCTCCGCCTGGCGCTCCTCATCCAGCTGCTTATAGGCCTGCTGGAACTTGTAGCCAATGTAGTAGCCGTGCACGGCTTCATCGCGGATAATCAGGCGAATGATATCGGCGGTATTGGTGAGCTTCGCGCGGGAAGAGAAGTACATCGGTAGATAGAAGCCGGAGTAGAACAAGAAGGACTCCAGCAAAGTGGAGGCCACCTTCTTCTTCAGCGGATCCTCGCCCTTGTAATAGGACAAGATGATCTTGGCCTTCTTCTGCAGGTTCTCGTTTTCTTCGGACCAGCGGAAGGCATCGTTGATCATGGGTGTGGACGCCAAGGTCATAAAGATATTGGAATAGGACTTGGCGTGCACGGACTCCATAAACGCAATGTTGGTGTAGACCGCCTCTTCGTGCAGGGTCTGGGAATCCGGGAGGAGGGAAATCGCACCGACGGTGCCCTGGATGGTATCCAGCAGCGTCAGGCCGGTGAAAACCCGCATGGTGGTTTCCTTTTCCTTCTCCGTCAGCGTCTTCCAGCTGGGAAGGTCATTGGAGACTGGGACCTTTTCTGGCAGCCAGAAATTACCGGTGAGGCGCTCCCATACCTCGAGGTCCTTTTCATCCGGGATGCTATTCCAGTTAATGGCCTTAACTGGCTTTTCATGACTAGAAACGTAGTCATCGTACTCGTGCGACACGCGGCGTCACTCCAATACTAAAAACGGACAAATCCAGGTCTCCAGCATACCCAATTCGCCCGCCCTCTAAGCCATTGTGCTGGATACCACTTACCTATACTGATTCCAGTTACTTCGGAGCATGCAAAGAAAGGATTTCCGCATGAGTGCCACCCCTCCCCTGCTGGGTTCCGTGGTGGATAGGCTCGGCGCCGAGATCGTAAGCGGAGACATCGCCGAGGGCGAGCGGTTCCGTCTGGGGGACGTCGAAAAGCGCTTTGGCATCTCCCGCACAGTGGCCCGTGAAGCCATGCGCACGCTCGAACACCTCGGCATGGTCCGCTCTGGGCGTCGCGTGGGAATCACGGTGCTGCCGATGGATAGTTGGGCGGTATATGACCCGGCGATCATTGGCTGGCGGTTAAATGATGACAAAACCCGCGGGCAGCAAGTGGCACGCCTCAACGAGTTGCGGCTGGGAATTGAACCGGTGGCGGCCCGACTCGCAGCCGGCAATGCCAGCGTCCGGCAGCGGGCGGAGCTCCTTCGCCTCGCCGCGCGTTTAGCCGAGCTAGAATCCACTCCTTCCCCGCGCGTGGGCGAGGAACTGGAAACCGATCTGCGTTTCCACACTTTAATTTTGCGGGCTTCCGGCAATGAGATGCTGGCCGCGCTCGCCCCTTCGCTAGTAGCCATGCTCAAGGGCAAGTCCGTCTTTGGTTCCCGCAAGCGCGATCCGATAGGCGGGACCACACAACTGCACATGGAGCTGGCCCGCGCCATTGATGCTGGGCTTGCCGACGCCGCCGAAAGCACCTCCCGCACCATCCTCGACCGCACCAGGGCAGAAAACGGTTAAACGCCTCGATGCACGTCCTTCCCCACGACGTGCATCGAGGCGTTCTACCTACCGTTTAGAGCATGCAGGATACGCAGCCCTCGACCTCGGTGCCCTCCAGCGCCATCTGGCGCAGGCGGATGTAATACAAGGTCTTAATCCCCTTGCGCCACGCATAAATCTGCGCACGGTTGACATCGCGGGTGGTTGCGGTGTCCTTGAAGAAGAGGGTGAGCGATAGACCTTGGTCCACATACTTAGTGGCTACGGCATAGGTATCGACGATCTTCTCGAAGCCGATCTCATAAGAGTCCTTGAAGTACTCCAAGTTGTCATTATCCATGTGCGGCGCCGGGTAGTAGACGCGACCGATCTTGCCTTCCTTGCGGATCTCAATCTTGGAAGCAATCGGGTGGATGGATGAGGTGGAGTTATTGATATAGGAAATCGAACCCGTCGGTGGCACTGCCTGCAGGTTGCGATTATATAGTCCGTACTTGGCCACGTCCTGCTTCAACTCCTCCCAGTCCTGGGCGGACGGGGTGTGGATCGAAGAGGACCCGAAAAGCTCCTGGACCTTCTTTGTCTGCGGCTTGAACTCTTCCGGATCGTAGCGGTCGAAGAATTCGCCGGAGGCGTACTCGGACTGCGGGAACTCCTTAAAGTACTCACCGCGCTCGCGGGCAATCTTATTAGAGGCACGCAATGCCGCATACAGCACGGCCGCGAAGTAGGCATTAGTGAAATCCAAGCCTTCTTCCGAGCCATACTCGATGTGCTCGCGACCCAAGTAACCGTGGAGGTTCATCTGGCCCAAGCCGATAGCATGAGACTCATCGTTTCCGCGGCGCACAGACGGCACGGAATCGATGGACGTCTTATCCGCCACAGCGGTCAGGCCACGGATGGCAGTCTCCACCGTAGTGGCGAAGTCCGGCGAATCCATGGTCATCGCGATATTCAGCGAGCCCAGGTTACAAGAGATATCGCTGCCCAGCTCCTGGTAGGTCAGATCCGCATTGAATTCGGAAGCGGAGTTAACCTGCAGGATCTCCGAGCACAGGTTGGACATGTTGATCCACGATGTCTTTACCGGGTTGGCGCGGTTCACGGTGTCCTCGAACATGATGTACGGGTAGCCGGACTCGAATTGCAGCTCTGCCACGGTCTGGAAGAAGTGACGGGCGTTGATCTTCTTCTTACGGATGCGTGGGTCTTCCACCATCTCCTCATAGTGCTCAGTAACGGAAATGTCACCGAAGGCCTTGCCATAGACGCGCTCTACGTCATACGGCGAGAAGAGGTACATATCGTCATTGCGCTTGGCCAGCTCGAAGGTGATATCCGGCACGACGATGCCCAGCGAGAGGGTCTTAATGCGGATTTTCTCGTCCGCGTTCTCACGCTTGGTATCCAGGAAGTCCATGATGTCTGGGTGGTGCGCATTGAGATAGACCGCACCAGCGCCCTGGCGGGCACCAAGCTGGTTGGCATAGGAGAAGGAATCCTCCAGCAGTTTCATTACTGGGATAACACCGGAAGACTGGTTCTCAATGTGCTTAATGGGCGCGCCGGATTCACGAATATTAGACAGCAGCAGGGCCACGCCGCCGCCGCGCTTGGAAAGCTGCAGCGCGGAGTTGATGGAGCGTCCAATGGACTCCATATTGTCCTCGATGCGCAGCAGGAAGCAGGACACGAGCTCGCCACGCTGGGCCTTGCCGGCGTTGAGGAAGGTTGGGGTGGCCGGCTGGAAACGGCCGTTCATAATCTCGTCCACAAGGCGCTCTGCCAAGCCAGTATCACCATCTGCCAAGAATAGGGCCGTCATGGAGACACGATCCTCAAAGCGCTCGAGGTAGCGGCGACCATCAAAGGTCTTCAGCGTGTAGCTGGTGTAGTACTTATACGCGCCCAGGAAAGACTTGAAGCGGAATTTATAGGAATAAGCGCGCTTAAAAAGCTCCTTAATAAAGGAGAAGTCATACTGCTCGATGACTCGTGGGTCGTAGTACTTGTTATTAATCAGGTAATCGATCTTTTCTTCCAGATCATGGAAGTAGACCGTGTTTTGATTAACGTGCTGCAGGAAGAATTGGTTTGCGGCCTCGCGGTCTTTATCAAACTGAATCTTGCCGTTTGCATCGTAGAGATTCAGCATCGCGTTGAGAGCGTGGTAGTCCAACTGCTCTTCCGGCTTTACTGGCTCGGCGACGGTCTTCCCCAATTGCGTACTCACAGCTGACAAGGCCTTTCTTAAAAATCAGGATCTTTATTTAAGTCGTGGTGGGTGCTAGGCCGCGGCCTCGAGCCCAAGCTCGGCGGCGTTAGCCATTAAGCCTTCACGACAAATTTTTATATCGTCATCGTTTCCCAGCAACTCGAAACGATATACATAGGGCACTTTACATTTGGCACTGATGACGTCACCAGCCTTGCCAAAGTCGGCGCCAAAATTGCTATTACCACCCGCGATTACCGCGCGAATGAAACTGCGGTTGTGCTCATCATTAAGGAACTTAATTACCTGTGAGGGCACGGGTCGGGAATTTTGGTGGCTAATGGACGCGCCCCCGCCATAGGTGGGACACACCAAGACATAAGGTTCGTTGACCTTGAGGGGCTCCTCCGTGCGGCGCAGCGGAATGCGCGCGCTGGGAAAGCCCAGTTTCTGCACGAACCGGTGCGTATTTTCCGTTGCGGAGGAAAAATACACGACCAACATCGCTACTGGCCTCCCCTACCCCTTAGGCGGATGCCGCTAGGGAAGCCAGGCCCTTGATACGGTCTGGGCGGAAACCAGACCAGTGCTCACCGTTGGCCTCAACTACTGGGGCCTGAACGTAACCCAATGCCATTACGTAGTCGCGAGCCTCGTCATCGGCCGAGATATCGACGAGGTCGTACTCGAGGCCGGCACGATCGAGGGCCTTCTTGGTGGCGTTGCACTGGACGCACGCTGGCTTGGTGTAAACGGTGATAGACATATAGATCCTTAAAGCTCCTGCATTGAAAACTCGTCAGAACGGGGAGCGTTTCCCGCCTATTCGGGCGCTTCCTGCGCCGCTCTGAACAACATCAACGACACTATACTTTGGGGGAAAGACCCGCAACCAACACAATATGTAGTAGTTACAAGCATGGTATTCCCAGGATGACACACCCCCAGGCCCCACATGTTGACCACACCCAAGGACAGCCATGAAACTACATCAATGAGATTCCTGCGGGTTTACCTGGAATTCACCGTTTTGTGTGTCAAAGTTCACATTTCCGGTGTGGCGCTTCGCTTCAGGAACCGACCGTCGATGACTCCCCGGAGACACAGGTCGACGGCCGCGGCCCCTCCCCTGGGGCGCGCTTCAGGCCAAAAATGACCTGGCTCAGCGCCGTGCGGTCAGTCGGCAGCTTATCGTGCCGAGGAGCCACGCCGCAGACCTCACCAAGGTCGAGGTTCACCACATCGGCGCCGTCGACAGCTACCAGCTGCGAGGAGCTATTCGGGGTTACCGTCGTATCCGCCGGCGAGTAGATGGAGGTGTAGAGCACGCCCGGCGCGGTGTCCGGCAGCGCATTGAGCCTTTGCATAAATTCCGAACCCACCACCTGTTGGATGCCGGCCGTGCTGGCCAAGAAGGCGGCGAGGCGGGGTGCGAAGGCGATGAATTTGGCCAGACCTTCGCCCTGCCCACCCAGCGTGGTGCCGTGGAAGTTGCCGCCTAGAGCCACAGCCCGAGCGACGTGCTCAGCCCCGCCGTACATTTGGGTATAGGTCTTAATATGGGTACCGCCCTGGGAATGGCCTACCAAGTCCACTTTCTCTGCGCCGGTTACCGCTCGGACATAGTCCACGTGCCGCGCTATTTCCTCGGCCGCATCATCCAAATCTGAAATGGCCTTCGTTGAGGGAGAGGCATTCTGCAAAGAAACATCATCCGCTCCATAATCAAAGGCCCATACGCACGCACCCTGATCCTTCAACATCGGAATCAAGCTTTTCCACACACCCGCGTTGTTATAGGTGCCATGCAGTAGCACCACCGGCTCAACAATCTGGCCAGAAGGCACACAGGAAGGGTCATTGATCCCAAAGGACTCTGGAACAGAGGATTCCCACTCCGACTGAGAGGCATTAGCAATAGGGGCGGATAGCCCAAGGGCTGCAGCAGCAAGCACAGCAACAATTCGCCGGGACATTATTCTTCTTTCTCACGACACATAACGGCGATTTGATTATATTCATACATGTCTCTTTATTCCCCGTGGCCCTGGAGAAAATTATCCCTTGTGCCATAATTCACCCATAAAAAATCCGCCCCACTCCGGATAGCCGGAGGGAGCGGATGGAATCGCGAATCAATTAGCCCTGACGAGCCTTGAAACGGGGATCCTTCTTGTTGATCACGAAGACCTTACCGTGGCGGCGAATAACCTGGGCGCCCGGCTTCTTCTTCAGCGACCGAAGGGACTTACGGACCTTCATCGGGCGCTCCTTTCGTTATGCGCAATCTACATGCGGTTGAATAAGTAAAGCACGGACTGGGAATCCCCAGCCATGACACGAGGAAAAATTTTACCTCACACGGCCGTCAATACCAAAACACTAAGGCTTGACGACTGCGGACTCGCGCTCGTAGCGCGACTTCATCTCCTCGCCTACCTCATCCAGGCTACGTCCCATTGTCTCTGGAACCAAAATGCGGGTATAGGCAATGGCGATGAGACCAAAGACTCCAAAGACCATAAACGCCACCGGGCCAGTCAGCCACTCCACTAGCGGCAAGAAGTACTGCGCCACGGCCCAGTTGGTGGCCCACAACGATAGCCCCGCAATGCCCATGCCTAGACCACGTACCTGCAGCGGTACTAGCTCGGAGATAAGCAGCCACGTCGTGGGTGAGACCGCCGCCTGTTGGAAAGCAATAAACAGCGCCATAAATACCAAAGACACCATGGCCATAGCGGTGGAATCCTCGGCGTGGGAATAGGCGAAGGAAAGAATGAATAGCGAGACCACGTTGCCGGTCAGGCCGATAAGCAATAGGCGCTTGCGCCCAATGCGGTCTACTACCTTTAGGCCAACCCAGCAGGCGAGCACAGATACCGTGCCGATAACGATGGACGTGTAGACCGAATTGGCCGTAGAAATCCCCACCTGATTCATCATGGTCGGTGCGAAATACACAATGGCGTTGACACCGGTAATCTGCTGTGTGAGCCCCATCAGCATGGCCAGCAGCACCGTAATCTGCATCCACCGGTTGGCGGCAAGCGCCTTCCACTCAGACCCGCTGGACTTGCGCGCGGTCTCCTGCGAAGTCAGCTCCGAAATATCCATTCCGGCGCGCCCGGCAATTTCTTGGGCACGAGCCATCTTGCCGTTCGTCGCTAGCCATACCGGAGTCTCTGGCAGAAACACCATTCCGAGTGCCAACGCTAGTCCTGGCACGGCGGCCAAGCCCAGCATCCACTCCCAACTGCCAGTAGAGGCCAGCGCGGAGTTGACCAGGTAGGCCATCAACTGGCCCACCACAATCGCCAGGGTATTGAGAGAGACCATGCGCCCGCGCACCTTGGCAGGCACGATCTCCGCGATGTACATGGGCGAAACGATGGATACCGCACCTACAGCAAAGCCCAAGAACGTGCGTGCCGTAGCCAGCATGCCCACCGATCCGGACAGGGCGCACCAGATGGAGCCCACCACGAAAATGATGCCACCCGCAATCAGTGTGAAGCGGCGGCCAAACCTATCGGCGATGCGCCCGGCTGTCAGCGCACCAACAGCCGCCCCCACAAGCAGCATCGAGGTCACCCACCCCTCTTGGTGGGCGCTCATGTCGAATGCGGGGCTAATAAAAAGCAAGGCACCGGACATCACTCCGGTGTCGTATCCAAAAAGCAGCCCGCCGAGGGCCGCTATGCCAGCTACTACCTTGACATAAACATCCTTATTCACAGCACAATATTGTGTCAGGCAGCTACCATGAACGTCATGTCGAACGATGCCGAAAACCTGCAGCAAACCATCATAAAAGCCCTGGGTGTACGCCCCTTTATCGATCCAGAAGCGGAGGTCCAGCGCCGCGTAGATTTCTTGGTTGACTACCTGCGCACCACCGGTGCCAAGGGGTACGTGCTGGGGATTTCGGGCGGCCAGGATTCCACCTTGGCAGGAAAGCTCGCGCAACTGGCGGTTGACCGCGTCGACGGCGCGGAGTTTTGGGCCGTGCGTCTGCCTCACGGTGTGCAGGCTGATGAGGACGATGCCCAGATTGCCCTGGATTTCATCCAGCCCGATCACCGCCTCACCGTCGATATCAAACCAGCTACCTTGGCCCTCGACGAGCAGGTGGCGGATGCTGTGCAGCTTGCCGACGTCACCGATTTCAACCGCGGCAATACCAAGGCCCGCCTGCGCATGACCGCCCAGTACGCCATCGCCGGCGAGGTCGGCGCCCTCGTCATCGGCACCGATCATGCGGCGGAAAACGTCACCGCTTTCTTCACTAAGTGGGGCGATGGCGCGGCAGACCTCCTCCCCTTGGCCGGGCTCAACAAACGCCAGGGCGCCGCTCTCTTAGAGCACCTCGGCGCCCCGCGCTCTACCTGGGAGAAAATCCCGACCGCGGATCTGGAAGACGATAAGCCCCAGCTTCCCGACGAAGAAGCCCTCGGCGTCACCTACGCCCACATCGATGACTACCTGGAGGGCAAGGCGGTTCCCGATGCCGCCCGCGAACGCATCGAAACCCTATGGCGCCGCGGCGCTCATAAACGCGTCATGCCGCAGGGGCCGAGCCTTTAGGCCAGCGCCTCCAAGGTTGCGGCAGCCGCACGCTCCAGCGGCCGGTTATAGCTTGCACCGTGCGTGAGCGCATGCACCGCTAGTGGATGCAGCTGATGCATAGGAATCCACTTCTCGATATCTTTCGGCGCACCATAGCCCTGGAAAATTTCTTCTAGGTATGGTGCCCCGAAAAGGGCCAGCATTCCCAAATCCGTATGCGGATGCCCGCCGTGGGCAGCGGGGTCAATCATGATGCCGCCATCGGAACCAAAGAGCAGGTTTCCCGCCCACAGGTCACCGTGGATGCGAGCCGGCGCCACATCCCAACTGCGCGCGGCGATGGCATCGCAAGCTCGCCTTACCAAATCCAACTGCGCCGAACTAATCCCAGCCAGTTCCGCAAAAGGCAGCACGCGCTGTTCGACGTAGAACTCACCCCAGTTATCCGTCGGGATGCAGTCTTGCTCGATGCTGCCGATGAAGTTCTTTCCCTCCCATCCGGCAGGAGGTGCGCCAAACGCTTCGACTCCTGCGCGGTGCATGCGAGCCAACTCCGCACCAAACTTCCTCGCCGCCTCCGGCGTGGGCATGACCTCGTCCACGCGCTCGGTAACGATCTCTAGCCCGTCGGCGCTTACTACGTTGACCACCGCGTCGGTAGCTTCCCCAAGCCACCGCAATCCTGCCGCCTCGGCGCCAGCTTGATCTGTGTCGCGTACTCGCTTTGAAAAAGTCTGCATGGCGCCCAGCCTAATCCGGCAGGGAAATTTTTAAAGCGCCGCGCGCTCCCGCGTGGGCAAACACATCATGAATAGAAGCGCTAACCCACCGAACATTGGGATAAACCCGATCAAGCATAAGAACCCCGTTCTCCCAGAATCGTGCAACCGCCGGAAAATTAAGGAAACGACCGGCATAGCAAGAAATCCTTTTACAACAGGCTTGATATTCACGCCATAATGCTGATCGATGGCGTTAATTGGCACTGAAATCAACACTAGAAAGCCAAATACCCACCAGAACTCACTCACAGACGCTCGGCCCAGGAAGTTGAAGTATCGAATAAAGAACCTGCCCACTGCCTGCGCAGGAGACGCCCCGTAGAGCGCATCGCGTGCAAAGAACCCCGTGGATTCGTAAGCCATAACGCGCGGGCCCCTTCGACGTTGACTGCATATACTCGGCTGCGAACCATGCTACCCACTTCCCATAAAGGATGAGCAATGCAATCAGACGTCATCATCATCGGCGGAGGTTTTGCCGGCACCGCCGCTGCCATCACTTTGGCCCGCGCTAACCGGAATGTTCAGGTTATCGATTCCGGCACTCCCCGCAATCGCTTCAGCGAACATTCCCACGGCATCCTCGGTCTCGATGGCGTGGCTCCCACCGAGCTGCTCGAACGCGGCCACGCGGAGGTTAAAAAATTCGGCGGCGCCATTACCCACGCCACGGTGGAAAGCCTCTCCCGACCTTCCGAGCAGGCCCCGTGGCAAATAAGACTCACCGATGACACGCTTCTAGAATCCCGCCATGCCCTCGTTGCTACTGGTCTCACAGACAAGCTCCCTGAGGTCCCTGGTCTTAGTGATTTATGGGGAACGCGCCTCTTTCACTGCCCTTATTGCCACGGCCACGAGGTCAAGGGGAAGAAGGTTGCGCTCATTGGCGGCGCGAATCCGCCTTTTACTATCCGCATTAGCAAACTGCTTTCTAAGTGGACGAGTGCTCTGACCTTCTACCCCAACGGCCTTGAGCTCACCGAGCTTGACCGCACCCAGCTCGCCGGGTTGGGCGTAGAGATAAACGAAGCGAAGGTGACACAAGTCCAGCCGGATCAGGCATCGCCCACCGGCGTAGAAGTACACAGCGCCGATGGAGTAAGCATCTACGAAGCATGCTTTACTGGGCCCGATTTTCTGCCCAACGATGCACTGTTGCGGGATGCCGGTTGCGAATCGGCCCATGGCTGGGTCAGTGCAGAACGTGGCCAAACTTCAATATCGCGACTATGGGCAGCCGGCAATGTAGTCAGCTCGCCGGACCAGGTCTCTCAGGCAATGGGTAGCGGCGCCGCCGTAGGCATTGCTATCGACCAGTGCATGCTTGATGAGGACTTAGCAAAACTATAGGCACCCGAGACAAACAAAAAGGAGAGGAACTAATGTTCCTCTCCTTTATATTGTGGAGCTAACGGGATTCGAACCTCGACACCACATCAGCGCAGGTAATTGCCACTTTCTAAAACTACTACGGGAAGAAATTCCCGTAATTTTCCCGTTTCTACCCAATAAGACCGGCGACTAACCCCCACACACAACCACAATTCGTGTCCCGTGTCGTTGCCGATGCCGGCAAGGATCACTTGCGGCTCCTGCGGTGAGACAATGCAGCCTCAGAGATGGCGAGAGCCACGGGGGCAATTAGGAGCCAGTTGGGTATCACTGTGGATACCGCAATGAACGCGGCGAAAGCAGCCGCAAACGCATAAGTCATAGTCTTTTCCATGATGATTCCTTCCAAAGTGGGTATGATACTCAGACGCCCCAGGGTTCAGGATGATTGAGGCTTCCTGAACCCCTGGTGGCTACTTTTTGCGGCGCGCTATATGGCCGCCTAAGCAATTAAGGGGTACTACCACCCCAGCGGGAAAATAAAACGCCTTAAACGGCGATATTGAACAGGCAAAACACCGCCCAACATACAAAGATAGGCCACCCGATATATACCGAGCGGCCCCCTTTTTACGCCTAGTTACGCGCCTTAGTCTTTGACCAGCGAGGCCTTCATGCGGGCGTAGTCCTCAGTAGCCTTGTTGGACCGGTAATTTAGCGCTTTCAGAAGCACAGAATTACTAAGAATCCAATCCTGAGCTTCCTTAGGGAGGCTGTAAAAAGCCGCAGACCCAATACTTAAAACAATGGCATATGCCTGAAGCAGGTCATCGGAACTGCTCGTTGCAGCAGGTGCAACTGGCGCTGCGGATGCTACAGCAGGGGAGCCGCCACCAATCGCTGCAGCAACAGCCACAGCAGCCACACACTTCTTAAACCTAGACATGATTTTCCTTTCAGGGAAGAAAGTTTAACGACATTAAGCACACAGCTTGTAGCCGCTACTTAGTCAGTTAATCGCCAAAGAAACTCTGCCCGTTACCTATACCGATATTTTCATTTCACACCCCCAATACCGCCGTCACCTTAACCGGGAACAGCGCCGCGCTTTGATTGCAGAGTCACTCAAAGCAGATCCGCAGTTGTCGAACCGGGAACATGCTCGACGAACTGGGACGAGTGATAAGACAGCAGGGGATGTACGCAGTGGCTTGGAGGCAGGTGCGAATAATTACGCAGCTGAGCCTTCCCCTGTGGTTGGAGTGGATGGTAAGACCTACCCTTCGTCTCAGCCGCGCCGGGAACCTGTGGAACAGCAACCCCAGTCTCGAACTCCCCACGGCAGATTAAAGCCCCACATTTAATGGGCGTAGACCAACCATTGTTAACTACCAATTAATAAACCTAATAAACCAATAGAAAACTGTTACTAACCAGCTCTGTCCATATACCGTGAGGATAGACCTTGCCCATGAGGGGGAGGTACCCCCCACCCCTAGGTGATGGTGGTCACATGTTGTTTAGTGAGCATTTTTATTTCTTTGTGTGAAGCATTGAGTGAATCACTATCGACTCTTTTACGTTCCGTTGTGCTGGTTGCTCTTTAGATGGGGAAGTTTCCAAGTCGGAAGATCTTCCAGCATGAGTGCTGCGAATCCACCTGTACAACTTCCCTTAATCCCGAATTCGGGACTAACTCCACTCAGCGCGCCCCGTTTCCAATGACCATTGACGCGCTAACGCGGGGCACAACTTCAGGACTGTGAGCATCCCAGACTTATCGCTTTTTACAAATTGTAAATAGCTCGCTCTTTAAGTCGGGACCCCGACCTAACGATCCGCGCTCCCACTGCCCGTGCTGCTTTGGTAGCACTCATGTCCCCGTCAATGACCTGCTGCGCGAGGTCGGGGTGGTCTCGCTTCAGGCGGGCAAGCAGGCCAGAGGAACTATGCCGGTTAGGGCTAGGAGTAGAGCTAGGTAAGTTACTCACCTTGCTCATGTCGCCCCCTCGCCTCCTACTTGCTGGCAGTTCTTCTAGCCATAGTTTCTTAGCGTTCTCCGCCACCCCAGCGTCCACCGACTCAACAAGACCAACAAGGAGGCAGGGAAGCCGAGGAAAGAAAGGTGAGAACCAGTTCTCGGGTTTAGAAGAGTCCCGGGGAGAAAAGCAGACGATGGCTAAAGCTTCTACCAGACGTGACTGCTTTGGAAATAGGATTGAAAGTGTAGAAACACAAAATAGGTGTCCTATGAGTCCTATGCAGGTCAGGGCCTATTTTTGGGTGTCCTAAAGGTGTCCTATTGGGTGTCCTAAGTGTCCTAACACCAGGTGAAGATAGGACAGATAGGACAGTCAGGACATCCCGAAAGGACAGGCAAAAACACCGTGTGACCTGCATAGGACAGTTAGGACGCTAGGACAGGTCTACTTACACAACATTTTGGAAGGCCGGGCCGCGCTCTACGTAGTCACCATCCCTGCGCAGAACCCCATCATGGATCATCTGCCCACAAATGGAATCAGCATCGGAACGGTCACGACTGTTAAGCGTCTGCCTAAACTGCTGCCACGTTTCAGGCTCTGGAGTACAACCATCCTCCACATCCACCCACGAAACAATCTTTTGGATAAGGCGTTGCCGCTTTTCTTCCTTCCGCTTCATCCTCCGCTCTGCCGCCAGCTCTGCCGCCTGCTCATCTTCACCCCGACGCGCCGCCCTATCCTCAATCCGCTTATCGCTCTGGTGACGCTCACAGCGGGCGATAACAGCAGCGGAATAGCCCATAATCGCCTTAGCACTGTCATAGTCATGCTGGCTGGCGCTACTCTGGCTGCGCAGTAGGGCAATGCCCATAGCCAGCTTGGCGGTGGTGAAATCAGCATGACCTACCGGCGCGACCGCTGCACCATGCTTTAACTTTTGCTTCAGCATCAATTGGGAGTACTGGCAGACTTCACGAGGGAAGGTAAACGGCTTACCATCCACCAATCGCTTAGGAATCTCCACGGGCAGCAGCTGCGCTTCCGGGTAATCATGATCAATGTCCAGCAATGGATCTTCTAGCTCCACGAATACGAAACGATGCCGTAGCCCATCATCGCCGCCTTCCAACAAAATGCCGGCGGTATCAGGCTGGGCACCTACCCACAGGCAACCACGGTAGGAATCCTGCGCCAAATACATTTTGTCTTGCCGGTTATTAATCCCCAATGGGTTACCACTGTAGACAGACAGCAAGTTCTGCCTAAGCGTGTTGCCCTGCCGCTTCATCAGGTTGCCCAGCAGACCAACTTCCGAGACGCCAAACAGTACAGGCGCGCCGGGCATTGCTGCGCCATCTTCCACAATGGGGTTTCCCTTTTCGTCGTGTTCAATCATGGAGGTGATTACACCTTCACCAGAACTTACGGAAGCGGGTACTGGCTCCAGGGGCCTACCGTTGCACGACACCTGCATAGCGCGGCGTACGTACTTCATCAGGCGGTCTTTTCCCATGCCTGGTGCGTCCATAAGGCAGACGAACATGTTCGCGGTGCCAGGGCCTAAACCAGCATCCAGCATGACGCTGCTCGGTGTTGCTGCGATGGCGTATTGGGCGCAGGCTACGAGAAACGGCACTGGGGGTAGGTTGTTATGCCGGGCGTAGTCTCGTACTGCTGTCAGGGCGGCGGAGCCATTATCGAACACTTGCTGCTCTAGTTCGCGCCACTGTTCTACGCTGTAGGCGCTCGCATTAAAGGCCGTCATTACTCATCACCTCCAGCGACGAAATACCAGCGGTCCGGCGCGTCGGTTTGCCACCCGTCCGGGTCTCGGTATCCACTAGCCAGAGGCGGCAACCTTAATTCGGCATCCCGTCTTTTCTCCCACTGTTTCTTCTTCTCCAGCGCGGCCTGAATCTGCGCAGCACGACGATCAGTTTCCACCTTGGCAATTTCCACTGTTATGCCACCTCCAGCCCGGCGCGCCGGGATAATTCGGGAAGGTATGCCAGGTTGCTGATGCAGCGGCGTATGTCGTCGTCTGCTCCACGATTAGCGGCCTCTATAAGGTCATGGCCGGCGGTATCTAAGGCGCGGTGCAGGCGGGCACGGCGTAGGGCTTCAGCGAGCCTGTATACGTCTTGTATTACCGGCGGCAGGTGCTTTGCACTGGTGGCCTGTAGTAGGGCGGTGGCAACGGTGTCGAATAGTTTCCCAGCAGCCTGTAGGTCACGCTGTATTAGCTCTGGCTGTAGTGGTGCATCTGGTTGCCCATCCTTGTTTAGGCGGCGTGCAGCGGTGATTACAGCGGCGTAAATGGTGGCGTGCTGGGGCGCGTAGAAATCACGGGCATCCAGCTGTTGCGCTACTTCAAGTACTTGCCCGGCGCGGGCGGCTAACAGGCCACTAAGCAGGGTTAATTCCGTTGCCGGGCTGTGTAGCGCGGTGCTAGAGTTAGCATCGGATACCGCACCAGCATGGTCGTCCACCCTCCCCTTCTCGGCTTCCGCCGCCGGGCGGGGGTTTTCTTTTGTTGGGGTGGTCATTTACCACTCACCTCCATCGACTTCTTCAAAAGAATCCCGGCCTGTACTGTGGCCGCGTTCTGGATGGTTTAGCCACCATCCGCCTTCTTTTCGCTCATAGACGGGCATACCGTGCGAGTAGAACTGCCGACGGGAAAGACCACTGGCTGATACCTCACCATCAACATCTTCAGAAAGTGCGTAAAGGATCTCTCCTATTTCTTCACAGACACTTTCTTCCACTTCAGCACCAGCCAGGGCATCCATCGCACAATCAGTGAGGCTCTTGGTCAACTCGCGGATATAGATGAGACGATCTTCGACGGTGACGTTCATTAGGCTGCGCCCCCGTTCCACTTATTGGTTGGGGTGAACAGTGCGTCTACATCTTCAGGCTTTAGGCGGATGGCACGTCCGTGGCGGTAGGCAGTCAATCGCCCTTCAGCAATGCGACGGCGCAGAGTGCGAATGCTTACCTGCCATCGTTCTGCGGACTGCTCCAGTGTGAGTGCTTTTGCTCCTGCCGGAATGACAGGGCGGGAAGCGTCGTGCTGAGTGCAGTGAGGGTCCACGGGGGTAGTACCCGGGGTTGGCTGGAATGGCATTTCTTAGCCATCCTTTCTACCGTCACACATGACGGTGGTTATTCCGTGCCCATCGCGGTGCGAATAAACACAGTCAAATGGTCGGCCCCGCCGCTGGTTTTCTTCCAGGTCCACCAGTGGTGGGGCATCCCAACGATTGTTGGAACTACATCATTGTAACTTACCCACCGCAGGACTATCCCGGACACAAAAGGCCCCAATGGGACAAAGCTAATACCGACAAAAGGGAAACCTAACAATCCGCCCCCGCCGGAACACTCCCCGCACACAAAACCCCAGGTCGCAACATTAGGTATGCGTATCCCCGGTCACAAATGTTCGTTTCTGTCTAATTCTTCACAAAAATTTGACAGTCCTAAACCTGTGGATAACTCACCCCAAACCCCTGTGGATAACTCACCACAACCGAGAAACTAAAGTCCCCAAAGTCATCCCTCAATCCTCCAAAGTCCTACTGACCTTCTCCATCAACGAGGTCGTGCGCTCCGCCCTCACCTTCAAATACACATTAAGAATCGTGGTCACATCATCCTGCCCCAACAGGCGACCAATCTCCTTCAAATGCGCACCCTGCTCCGCCAGCCGGGTAATCAACCAATTACGCCCCGTATGCGGATCAATATCAGGACTCACACCAGCCGCTTTCTTCGCCCGTGCGAGCACACTGCGATAGCTGGTATCCATCACCATCTTCCCGCTCGAGGTAGTGGTTAAAAGCACGGCACTGCGCACACCTTCCGTAGTGCGTAAGACTGTGGGAACTCCAGGCACATACTTTTCCAAGTGCTCCAGAAAAATAGGCACATCCGCCGCCATAATCGGCACCTCCCGATAACCCGCCCTAGTCTTAGGCGGCTGCACCATCATGTAGGTACCGTCATTGCCTGAAATACGCTGCGCATTCTGCTTTATTCGCACAGTCACACAAGGAAGAGCCGCGCCGGGCTGGTGCTCTATCCGTACATCGTCGCGCTCCAGGGCGATAGCTTCACCAATACGCAGACCATGATGCAACATAAGTGACGTTAAAGCGCGATAACGGTCGGGGACGTGCTCCAAGATGGCGGCTATTTCCGCATCCGTAGGCAGGTACTTTTCGTTGGTCTCAACACGTTTCCCGGCTTCCTTAATATCCACGGGGTTAGCGTCAATCATTTCCCGTTCAACCGCCCCAGCACACGCTGCTTTGAGGCGCTTATACGCCTGTTGATTAAGCGTATGAGCACTGGGATAACACCGCTGTACACCATCCCACCAGCGGTACACATCCGCCTTAGTCAGCTTCGCTAATGGGATATCCCGCAGACTGCAAACATCTTTATCTTCAGCTCCAGGGCCAGAAGGCTCTGTGATACGCACGCGAGCCAGACGGCGATAAAGCTGCATAGTGGACGGCTTAAGCGGGGTAGGCCGCTGCTCTAACAGATCATGGAAGCGGTCTAACCACTGCCCCACCGTTTCGCCTGAAGCCTCCTCTTTAGCCCGGCGCGCCTTAGGCGGCTCCCACGCGTCTAAGTCGATTAGGCGGCGCTCTGCGGCTATCCAACCATCCGCATCAATCTTATTGGCGAATGAGTGGCCGGGGGTGTGAATGGCGGCATCAGGGCCGGTATATTCCGCATACCATCGTTTGCCTTTTTGGCGTACACGCCCAAACGAGCTGCGCTGTGCTTTCTTACGTGCCATGAATGTGCTCCAGGGATAGGGCCGGGAAGCGGGAAAGTATTCCCGTTATTTTCCCGTTCAGAGTTCATTTAGTGCCATCTTATGGCAACCTATGGCAAGATACTAGACGGGCGATGACCTGCACAGACACAACAAAACCCCTAGTCACTAACGACTAGGGGAAATGCAATTTGTGGAGCTAACGGGATTCGAACCCGTGACCCCCACACTGCCAGTGTGGTGCGCTACCAGCTGCGCCATAGCCCCTCAAACGAGGTGCAACCTTGTGGGCTGCAACTCGCTTAAATATACATGGAGGGTATTTAACTCTCCAAATCGCCTGCTACTGGGTGACGATTTCTACCCAATCGCCCAGGTTCTTGCCGGCCTTTTGATCCTTTTCGGATGGAACATCCTTGCCATTTTGAACAATACGCGGCGAAGAGACAGAGCCGGTTTCTTTATCCAGCTTGTCGTAGTTGGTCTTCGCCATCTTATTGCCCTGCTTGATATCCACGTTCTTCATGGACTCAACAACGTCGTCTTCCGCGCCAAGCTCCTTGGCTGCTTCTGCAATGTCCGCAATCTCCCAAGAAGAAGCCACCGTCTGCTGGTTTTGCAGCATGTAATCACGCAGGTTCCAGTAAGTCTTGACGTCACCAGACTTAGACAGCTCAGACATAGCGGCTGCCGCCTTCGTGGAGTAGCCTTCCTGGCCTTCAATATCCTTGCCATCCAGGAAGTTGAGGGTGCGCACGTGAACGATCAGCTTGCCATCTTCGATGGCCTTCTTCATGTCACCGTCGGTAGCCTGAGCCAATTCAGCACAGTGCGGGCAGGAGAAATCCTCGTAGAGATCTACCTCAGGGGTACCCTTCTTGGCACTGTCAGACTTGAGGGTGATGGCTCCGTCGTTGTATTCCATGGACATATTCACGTCCTGGGCTTCACGGTCACCGACAGAGTCCGTGGATGACTGCTTGCCATTCCACACGATATAGCCGATAACAACGGCAATGATGACGAGAAGTACACCGACTCCCCAGATAAAACCGTTGCCACCCTTAGCGTTCGGGTCAGTTACTTTGCTCATTTGAACCTTGCCTTTGAAAATTCTCGGACCAATACAGCCTACCTTGCCCACCTATTAGGGGTGAAGGGCAAACTTGGTGAAAGGGCGTTTAATAGTCCAAACAGTGAAGAATAGATACGCGGCATCGCGCAACAGCGTCTTCGCATAATCCATTCCGCGGTCAGGATTTTGGGCGTCATAGCCAAAGCAGCCGCAGTCAATATCTAGCCCGCGGGCCCAGGCCTGCGCGATGCCCACCATAAACAGCAGCAACACGATGGTTGCCACGATGGAGGATCTCCGCAAAAACAGCCCGAGAAGCAAGAGCACGCCACCGATAACTTCTAATGGGCCAATGACCGTTGCTAGGTAAAGAGCCCAATCAGGCGTAAAAATGTCATAGCCTTTGATGGCTTGGGTCATGTCCAGAGTTTTGCCGAGCTTGTGCACGCCGGCTTCAATCCACACCCAGGCCATGCCAAAGCGGGCGATGAAGCTGATGATATCGAGCACCAGCTTCCCTTTATTCTTGCTACTCACGAGGATGAGTTTAGCGTTAAACCTCTAATACATGGGTAACAACTGCCTGTGCTTCTGCTTGTACCTTTCTGAGATGCTCCTCACCCAGGAAAGACTCCGCATAGATTTTGTACTTATCTTCCGTACCGGAAGGACGGGCGGCAAACCAGGCATTTTCCGTCGCTACCTTCAGGCCGCCAATGGCCGCACCGTTGCCGGGCGCCTCCGTCAGCTTGGCCACAATGTCCTCCCCCGCCAGCTCCGTAGCGGTGACCTTGTCCGGAGACAGCTTCTTGAGGATGGCCTTCTGCTCGCGGTTCGCGGGGGCGTCGGTGCGAGCATAGGCTGGGGCACCGAATTTTTCTGCCAGCTCTGCATAGCGCTGGGACGGACTCTTGCCCGTTACCGCGGTGCTCTCCGCGGCAAGCAGATCCATAATGATGCCATCCTTATCGGTAGACCATACGGAGCCATCGAAGCGTAGGAAGGAAGCACCGGCCGATTCTTCGCCACCGAAACCAATGGTGCCTTCCACCAGCCCCGGCACAAACCATTTGAAGCCGACGGGAACCTCCACCAGCTCCCGGTCAAGGCTTTCCACCACGCGGTCAATCATGGAGGAGGACACCAAAGTCTTTCCCACACCGGCCTTCCCCCACTGCGGACGGTGACTAAAGAGGTACTCGATGGCCACGGCGAGGTAATGATTGGGATTCATCAGGCCAGCATCGGGCGTGACAATGCCATGGCGATCCGCATCGGCGTCATTGCCGGTGGCAAGGTCGAAGCTTGAGCGGGCGTCGATAAGCGAGGCCATGGCATCCGGCGAAGAACAATCCATGCGGATCTTGCCGTCCGTATCCAAGGTCATAAAGCGGAACGTGGAGTCCACCTCAGGGTTGACCACGGTCATATTCAGTCCGTAGTGATCCGCAATGGCCTGCCAATAGTCCACCGAGGCACCACCCATGGGATCGGCGCCGATACGCAAGCCGGAATCCTTGATAGCCTGCATATCCACCACGTTTTCTAGGTCAGCAACATAGTTTTGTACGTAGTCGTGCTTCACGCAGCGCTCATCCAGCACGCCGTGAACCGAGGTCCGCTTGACCCCCTCCAGCCCGGCGCGCAAGTAGTCGTTGGCGCGCCCTGCAATCCAATCGGTTGCCTGCGCATCGGCCGGGCCGCCGGTTGGCGGGTTGTACTTGAAACCACCATCGCGCGGAGGGTTATGCGAAGGAGTAATCACAATGCCGTCGGTACCGGGGTGGGTCAAAATCGCGTGGGATACCGCCGGAGTCGGGGTATAGCGGCCGCGATCGTCGACGCGAACCTCCAGCTCATTGGCCAGCAGCACCTCGAGGGCGGAGACCATGGCGGGCTCGGATAGCGCATGGGTATCGCGGCCGATAAAAATTGCCCCGGTAACACCTTGCTCTGCGCGATAGTCCACAATGGCTTGGGTGATCGCCAGGATATGCGCCTCATTGAAAGCGCAGTCGAGTGCGGAACCGCGATGCCCAGAGGTACCAAAAGAGACCTGCTGGTCTGGGTTCTCCGCATCCGGGGTGCGGGTGTAGTAGGCGGTGACCAATTCTGCGATGTCAATGAGGTCCGATGGTTGTGCAAGCGTGCCGGCGCGCTCGTGGGCCATGGCGTACTCCTTGGGGTTGGGGTCCGTATAGCTATAGCTTGCCTTCTCCCCAGTGATTGCGCAGGACGGATAATCCCCCGGCTGGGGGTATGGCCAAATTTACTCCATTTCTATAGTTCGCTAGATTTGCAGAATGGACTCGCTTAATTCCATTCTCTCCGCCATCAGCACCGTGGTCTGGGGACCATTCATCCTCATTCCACTCCTGTTGGGCACGGGCCTGTGGCTGACAATCCGTTTGGGTGGCCTCCAGTTCCGGACGCTAGGGCGTGCGACGCGCCACGTCTTTGCCACAGACTCTGATGATGAGTCCACCGAAGGAGATATTTCCAATTATCAGGCGCTGACCACCGCCCTTGCCGCCACCGTAGGCGTGGGAAATATCGTGGGCGTGGCCACCGCGCTGTCTATTGGTGGCCCCGGCGCGCTGGTATGGATCTGGATTACGGGCCTAGTGGGCATGGCCTCTAAATACACCGAGGCGTACCTCGGTGTGCGCTTTCGCACCACCGACTCCAATGGCGAGATGTCCGGCGGCCCGCAACAATATCTCAAGCGCGGTATCCCCGGACCGCTCGGCTCCGTGCTAGCTGTCTTCTTTGCCATCTTCGCAATCTGCGCCTCCTTTGGCATCGGCAACCTCGCCCAAGCCAATGCCGTGGCCACCAATATGGAATCCACTTTCGGCATCGCCCCAGCGGCCACCGGTGCAATCCTGTTCGTCTTGGTAGGCTCCGTACTCCTCGGGGGAATCCAGGCCATCGGCCGCATCACCGCGGCCTTCGTGCCTTTAATGATCATCGTTTATGTTCTTGGTGGACTGTTTGTGATCTTCTCGCACGCTAGCGAGATCCCCGCCGCCTTCGCCATGATTTTCAGCGGTGCTTTCACCGGCACGGCCGCCGGCGGCGGCTTCGTGGGTTCTACCTTCATGATGGCTATTCAATACGGCGTCGCCCGCGGCATCTTCTCCAATGAGTCCGGCATGGGCTCCGCCGCCATCGCCGCGGCGGCCGCCAAAACCCCGCACCCGGCGCGCCAGGGGCTAGTCTCCATGACGCAGACCTTCATTGACACCATCATTGTGGTCACCATTACCGGCTTGGTCATTGTGGTGGGTGGCACCTGGGACATGGGCCGCGACGAGGCCGGAATCATGACGGCTGAGGCCTTCTCTCGTGTACTGCCCGGAGACTGGGGCGGCACCATCGTTTCGCTCTCCATTATTTTCTTCGCCTTTTCCACCATCATGGCCTGGGCTTATTATGGCGAGCGTTCCCTGGAATCCCTCTGCGGCCGCAAGGCTTCCATCCCCTACCGCATGTTCTTTGCCTGTCTGCTTTTTGTCGGTTCCGTCTCAGAGCTCGAACTTGCCTGGACCTTCTCCGATCTGGCCAATGGTCTCATCGCCATCCCGAACCTCATTGGGCTGCTCCTCCTTTCCGGCCTCGTGGCACGCGAGACTAAGGCGTACCTAGCCTTTGATCCCAAACTCACTAAACCGGTAGATGAGGTACGCGTGTTCGTAGAGTCCCAGGGAATGGACTGGAAGTAACATAGGCCGCATGCCTCAATTCCTCGTCGTGGGTGCTGGCGCCGCGCTCGGTGCGGCTGCCAGATACTTGCTTTCCGTAGCACTCGGCGGCGGCATGTTCCCGCTGCTCATCATCAATATCCTTGGCAGCGCGCTCATGGGTTTTTTCCGCCCCAGCCCATTCTGGGGCACGGGCGTGCTGGGCGGTTTCACTAGCTTCGCTACCTTCGCTTTCCTGACCTCCGAGGCGCACTGGACCATCGCTCTGGCTTATGTTCTAGCCACCATCGTTGGCTGCGTGGGCGGCTACCTGGCGGGTGACAAGCTGCGATGAATCTTCTTTGCGTCCTTCTCGGCGGCCTCATAGGCGGCAGCCTCCGCTATGGTTTTACCCGGCTTTTACCTGCCCCCTATTGCACCTTCGTGGCGAATATTTTGGGTTCCCTCGCCCTCGGCCTGGCTTATGGTTTCGCCCAGCTTGCCGACGTCCCCCTCATCCACCCCTTCCTCGCCCTCGGCCTTGCAGGTGGCCTGTCCACCTGGTCCACGCTGGCCAAGGAACTAGGAGAAATGATCAAACGCAGGCAGTGGTGGCGGCTTAGCAAATACCTCTTCTGGACCATCGGACTGGGCATCGTTTTGGCCTGGCGCGGCACCATCTGGACGGCCCGCATTTATCACGGGATTTAAGGGGTAAACTCCCAGCTATCTAGCAGTTACTTTTGGCCCGCTCAGGCCTAATATTTTTCGCGTGAGTTTCCTTTTGAATCTGCCTTTGGCGGATCCCATCAATGGCGTGATCTTTTACGCCATCCTCGCGATTGCGGCCATCATCATTCTCCTCCAACGCAAGGTGTGGCCACTGGTCATCGCCGCCCTGCTGTGCATTATTGCTTGGTTCCTACTCCGTCACTGGCAAGTACCGTGGTACATCTTCCTCGCCGCCTTCGTCCCCGTGGCGGCGCTGATACGCAAGCCCAAGATTGTCACGGTCACCGCCGGAATCTTTTCCCTTTTGGCCACGGTCGGCATCGTCAACATGGAATATCAAACCTATCCAGATATTGCGTCCCTTGACCCGCGCCCTGTGGCAAAGGAAATGAGCTACGAAGAGTTTTCCCACACCAAGTCTGGTGCAGCCATCGTCCATGTGGATCTTCCCGGCACCACCTCCCATTTCGCCGCTCGGCAAGCCACGGCGTATATTCCGCCGGCATACTGGACGGACCACACCTTGCCTGTCATCGTGCTCCTGCACGGCAACCCGGGCGGCCCAGATCAGTGGTTTGGTTCGGGCGAGGCGGCCGAAACTGCAGACCAATTCCAGGCGGCTAACGGGGGCCGCAGCCCCATCGTCATAGCCGTGGACGCCACCGGCTCCGAAACCGCCAACCCCATTTGCGCCGATAGCTCCCAGGCTAAGGTAATGACCTACCTCAGCCAGGACGTACCACAGGCCATTAAACAAAAATTCAAAGTCAACCCGGATCAGCGCACCTGGACGGTGGGCGGATTAAGCTACGGCGGCACCTGCTCCCTACAGATCGCCACCAACCGCCCCGAAGCCTATGGTTCCATCATCGACATTTCCGGCGAGGCTGAGCCCACCATTGGCAACCACGCGGCGACGGTGAAGAAATTCTTCGCCGGGGACGAATCCGCCTTCAATGACCAAGACCCCGCCCACCTGCTCGCCCACAAGCACTTCTCTACCCAAGCCATCTTCATCGCTGGCGATAAGGACACTGCTTCGGTCAATGCTTTGCGCTCGCTTTCCGATGCCGCCCGCGCCGCCGGCATGAAAACCTACTTTGGCACCCGGCCCGGCGGCCACTCCTTCCAGGTGTGGCGCCCAGCCCTGCGCGAATCCTTCGCTTGGGCCGCTAGCCGCGGTGGAATGACCGCTATCAAGGATCCCTTCGATGGAATTGGAGCCCACGATGTCCGTTCTTAAAACCATCCTGACCAGGTTTCCCGTTTCCCTAGCCGTCTTAGTCATTATGTGGGCACTTCACCTAGTGGATTTCCCCACCTCCCACTGGCTGGCGCTGACTACCGCGCACCCCGGTGGCGCCATTATTTTGTCCGTGCTCATCGTGCTCTGGCTCGTTCCCGCTGAATGGCGCTTAGGGTCCTTGCGCACATTGGCGGTAGGAGTTGTCTCCCAGCTCATCAGCGTCCCGCTGTCCATCGTGCTCGCCCGCGGCATTGAGACCGTAGGCCTAAATCGATGGGGCAATGACTTATTGAGCGATACCTTCCTCACCCCTATCGGCTTTATCGCCGGTGCCGCTGGTTTTGCTTCGGCTTTACTCCCCCGCCTATGGCGCCGCCGACTGCGCGTTTCGCTTATCGTGCTTACCGCCACTTTTGTGCTCTACTCCGGCACCATGTCAGATGTTCTCGGCATCGTCGCCGCCATGCTTTCCATTACGGCTGGCCAATTGCTCTTTAAGCCCGAATCCGCGCCGCCTTCCATCAGGGAGCGTCGCGTGCTCCTCGCCGTCGGTATCGCCTGCGTAGCCATTGGCCCTGCCTTCGTGGCACTCGACCCCATGGCCGAAGGTCCGTTCTCCCAAATCACACAGCTCCTGTGGGCACCACACCTTTCGGCTCTGGAGGCCACTCAAGTCTGCGCAGATTCGCTAACTTCTACCAGTTGCACTGCCGCAGTCGATCTCGCCCGTGCCCAAGGCATCGGCGCCTTGGTAGCCAATATCATGCCATTCATCATCCAGCTGGTGGTGTGCTTTGGTCTCATGCGGGGCCGCGTGCTCGCTTGGTGGATGGCGGTTATCACCCAAGTACTGGCCATCGCGTTGCTGACCTACCAGCTTTGGGATGATTCCCGCCTGAGCTACCTCCTGCCCAACCTCGTGCTCGTCATCCTGCCCTGGCTCTTGGCGCTATTCATGCTGCTTATCAATTATTCGCTCTTCCGGATCCGCGAAAACCGCGCATTTTTCTCCCGCACTATTGTCTTCGCCATCCTTGCCTCTTCCCTCGGCGCGGGCTTATGGATCCTTACGGCCTCGTTGCACAACACCGTTCCCCCAGCAAATCTTGCCGACATCCTCGCAGAGACTCCCTTGCGCTTCGTTCCGGCCGTTGTTGCGCTTATCCTTCCCCACCACGTCGCGCCGGCAACGATGTTTTCCTGGTTCATCTACCTATGGGTTGGAAACGCCTTCTGGATCCTGCTGGCAGTCCGGCTCTACCTTGGCTTTTCTCGGCCCGTTGACCCTGCGCAAGAATCCGACCGCGACTCGGCCCGCCGCCTGCTCGAATCCGGCACCGGCGATCATCTTTCCTTTATGACGCTGTGGAAATCCAACCGGTACTTCTTCCACGGTGACTCCTATGTGGCCTATCGTGTCTCCAATGGCATTGCGCTCACGCTGGGCGCCCCCGTCGGCCGCGATATCAGCGCCGAATTCGAGCGCTTTGCCTCCGAGCAAGGCTGGGCCGTGGCGTGGTATTCCGTCAATGCGCAGTTCGCGGATGCTCACCCGCAGCTCAAGCGCCTTCAAGTTGCAGAAGAAGCAGTCCTCAACTGCGAATCCGTGGAATTCAAAGGAAAGAAATTCCAAAATGTGCGCACGGCCCGAAACAAAGCCGAGAAGGAAGGCGTTAGCACTCGGTGGACCACGTGGGAGGAGCTAGATATTGCTTCTATCGCCCGCATTAGCGCACTCAGCGAGGACTGGGTTTCCGACAAGGCCCTACCCGAGATGGGCTTTACCCTCGGCGGCTTAGAAGAAATGACGGTGACCGGCACCCGGCTTTTGCTTGCTGAGTCCGCCGACGGCACTTTGCACGGTGTGACCAGTTGGATGCCGGTATACGAAAACGGTGCTATTACCGGCTACGTTCTCGACGTCATGCGCCGCAACGAACACGGCTTTAAGGGAGTAATTGAGCTCCTCATCTCAGAGGCAATGCTCATTGCCCAGTCCGAAGGCCTTGCCTGGATCTCCTTGTCCGGTGCGCCATTGGCTGGACAGCCTGACGAGCCTAACTGGCTCGACGTCGCCCTCAATCGCATTGGGGAAGAAGTCGAACCGCTCTACGGCTTCCGCACCCTCGCGGCCAGCAAGCGCAAATTCCAACCCGAGGAGCACCCGTGGTACCTGTGCTATCACGATGAATTGAAGCTTCCTTCCATCGCGCTGGCCACCATGCACGCCTACCTGCCCGATATGAAGACCAAGGATGCGGTATCGGCAGTCAAGGCATGGATGGCCGCGTAAAAGCATTAAGGCCTCCCCTCAACGTGTGATGAGGGGAGGCCTTAGACTAGGCAGCTAGTCGGCGATTGCTTCCAATGGCGGCGTCTTCGCCGCGCGGTGCGACGGCCATACTGCCGCGATAATGCCGACGAGGGCCGAGCCCACAAGCATAATGAGCACCATCGCCCACGGAATCTGCGCAGAGTCTAGTCCCTCATCGCCGAGGATCTTGATGAAGGACCAGCCCAAGCCGAGCCCAATGAGGATGCCCATCACCGCGCCAAAGAGCGCGATCTGCACCGACTCCAGGGTAATCATCGTGCGGATCTGGCGGCGTTGTGTGCCCACAGCCCGCAACATACCGATCTCCTGGCGGCGCTCGATTACACCCAAGGTCAAGGTATTGACAATGCCCAACACCGCAATAATGACGGCAAGGGCGAGCAGACCATAAAGGATGGAGAGCATCTGGTCAATAAAGCCTGCAGCTTGGCCCGCATACTCCTCACCGGAATTGACCTGAACCACAACCAGATCCTTGACCGCATCCTCCAGGTTATGGCGCAGTTCTTCCTTGTCATAGCCTTCTTGACCCAAGACGCCCACCATCTGGACGGTAAAGGACTTCTCCGGTGCAACCTTTTCAGCTACCTCCTGTGAGAGCACCATATTCTGCACCACATCGGTGGGCTTAAAGATGCCGACCAATTTGGCCTCGGCCTTCTTGTCCTTTTCCGCAGAAGCTACCTTATAGGTCTCTCCTACCTTCCAGCCGTGTTCCTTGGCAAAGTCTTCGGTAGCAATGAATCCCTTATCCAAGTTGGCATCGCCCTCGACCATGTCGAGCGCAATCATCGACGACGGATCTCCATCCGCAGTCGTGGTCTGCTGGAATTGCGGACCATAATCCATCGATGCCTGACCATCAACGGTCACCGGAGCCATACCGATGGTGATGGCCTTATCTACGCCCTCAGCCTCAGCCGCACGCTTACCAGTGTCCTTCGGTGTTGGGAATTCACCGGAGCTAGGGCCAGAAAGGAGGTAATCGGAGGTGATGTTCTGCTCCACGGTATCGGCCACGGAGGACTTCATCGTCGCGCCAAGCATGCCAATAGCCGTCACCAAGGCCACGCCTAGGGTCAGGGCAAATGCAGTAGCAGCCGTGCGGCGTGGATTGCGACGCGAGTTCGTCGCCGCCAAAGAACCGATAGCACCGAAAGGCGCACCGATTACCTTGCCTACCGTCGGCACCAAAGGGAGCGACAGGGCTGGGCCAGCCAAGAAGAATCCGACAATGATCCCGAACGCGCCCACACCGACGAGGACGGCGCGGACGTTCGTCTCGCCGTCGGAAAGCACGCCTGCCAACGCCGCAACAATGCCAACCAGCAAAATAATGGCACCGAAAATCGTGCGGACCTTCAGGGACGTTGCGGAAGCAGACTCGGTGGTGCGCATCGCTTCAACCGGCTGCACGCGACCTGCGCGCCGTGCCGGGGCCCACGCGGATACGACCGTCACGATGGTGCCCAAAATAATCGGGACCACGATGGCCGAAACGCTCAGGCCCAAGCCACCGTCGAACGGCATTCCTTTCGCGCTCATTACTGCCTTGATGATGGCCACCAAGCCCATGCCGGCAACAACGCCGACAATGGAACCCAGAAGTCCCACGATGGCAGATTCCACCACCACCGAGTTCGTAATCTGGCGGCGGGAAGCACCCAGCGCACGCAGGAGAGCGAATTCCTTGGTGCGCTGCGCGACAATCATGGAGAAGGTATTAGCGATGATAAACGTGCCCACCAGCAGTGCAATCAGGCCGAACGCAATGAGGAAGTAGTTAATGAACTTCAAGGCGGAGGACATCATCTCAGAGGTTTCCTCCGCCAGGCGCTCGCCCGACTCCGCCTTGACGTCATATTTGTCATTTAGGTGATCCACCAAGGCGTTCGCATCCACGCCTTCGGCCGCAGAAACCTTGAGCTGGCTCGGATCGCCGTAGCGCTCCAGGTAGTCCTTCTCGGCCATGCTCAGCACGATGCTATCGCCCTGGTCGACGGCGGGCTCCGAGATACCAGAAACGGTAACCGTATCCTGCTCATCGGGGTGAACCACAATGAGCTTTTGTCCCACGGAGATTCCGTATTTATCCGCCGCGGAGGAATTGACAAGGACTTCGTCCTTACCGCTCGGCTCCTCGCCCTCCTTCAGCTTATCGGCACCACCAACGACCTTATCCTCTGGATAAAACGGGACAACGCTGGCCGTACCGCCCTGAGTCTGATAGGCCTCCGAGTTCTCATTGGCTGCGACGACAGTCTCCGAATCCGCAATATTGATGTTCTTGACATCTTCATCATCGGCCAACTTCTGGCGAAGCTTTTCATCCAGCTTCGCGCCATTGTCGTCCTTCTGGCTCACCACCGCATCCACGCCACGAAATTCATTATCCACGGCGGAGTCAAATGTAGACTTCAGCGAATTGGTGAACATAAACGAGCCGGCAATAAACGCTGTGCCCAAGACCACCGCGAGAATTGTCAGCCCAAGGCGCAACTTATGCGCCACGATATTGCGCAGGGACACTCTGCGCATTGCATTTCCGCGTGCCATTTAGCCCTCAATCTCCGCCATTACCTGGTGAATGGCCTCCATCGTCGGATTGTGCAACTCGTTGACAAGCTTGCCGTCAGCAAGGAAAACCACTCGGTCCGCGTACGACGCTGCCTTCGCATCGTGCGTCACGATGACCACGGTTTGGTCATCCTTGTCCACTGCCGTGCGCAAAATATCGAGCACCTCGGCCGAAGAATTGGAGTCCAGGTTGCCGGTTGGCTCATCGCCGAAGATAATTTCCGGACGGGAAACCAATGCGCGAGCGCAGGCTACGCGCTGCTGCTGGCCGCCAGAAAGCTCAGCTGGACGGTGCTCCAAGCGCTCTGCCAAGCCTAGGCGGCGAGTTACCTCTTCGAACCACTGCTTATCGACGTCCTTACCCGCAATGTCGGTCGGCAACGTGATGTTTTCCGCGGCAGTCAGCGTAGGAACAAGGTTAAAGGACTGGAAAATAAAGCCCAGCCGATCACGGCGCAGCGCCGTAATGTCCTTGTCGTTGAGCGCCGACATATCAGTGTCGCCGATAAACGCCGAGCCGGAAGTCGCGGAATCCAAACCAGCCATGGTGTGCATTAGCGTCGACTTACCGGAGCCCGATGGGCCCATGATCGCAGTGAATTCGTTCTTGCCGAATTCAATGGATACATGATCCAGGGCCACAACGGCTGTGTCATCGCTTCCGTATTGCTTGAACAAGTCAACGGCGCGAGCCGCAGCATCAGTCATAAGACAAATTCTCCTTGTAAATGGGAAATTACCTCTTATAGTTTAACTACCCTGAACGACGGCAAACATCATCCCAGAGGAGGAAAAACGGCACACTAAAGCGAGGCACGACCATTCATTCAACCGTGCTCCGGATGCAATCAACCTAATCTGTTGCCGTTCCTCTTTTTGTTTTTTGTTGTTGTAGTGCGAGGTATTGTGCCCAGGTGTGGTTCCAGTGTGTTTGGTGTGTGGCTAGTGGTCCGGTGGCGTGGTCTAGTTGGTAGGTGCCGTCTCGGTAGAGCCAGGCGATGGTGCCGGTGATGGGGTCGAGGATGTAGTGGACGCGGCGGTCGGTTTTGATGTTGTGGTGGTGTTGGCACAGATTCACTAAATTATCCGGACTGGTGGGTCCGCCTAGGTGGTACTCGATGCGGTGGTCTAGTTGGCACTGTGTGGCGGGGATGGTGCAGCCGGGCCAGCGGCAGGTGGCGTCTCTGCCTTGGGTGTAGGCGCGGATGTCCGCATTTGGGATGTATCCATCAACCTCGTCGGCGACAAGGCGGCGTAAGAAAGTTGTGTCTGTGGGCGCCTGGTTGAGGTTTATCCATCCGGCGCCTGGGATGTAGACGCTGTTGGTGTCTTCGTTGGTGGTAAAGGTGTTGATCGCGACGCTAGTTTGGGTGTCTTCCAAGATGAGGTCGATAAGGCCTTGTGCTGCGGTGGTTTTGGCTTTATTGGTGTAGGCGTCGATGTGGTGGGCGATAACGGTGGCGGTAGCAGTATCGCAGGTGAGGGTGAGTGTGGTGGTGTTGTCCGGGTTGTAGTTGATGCGCAGCCGTGGTTCGGGTTTTTGTTCTTTATCTTCTGGGCGCAGATGGGTGTCGATGAAGGTGCGGATAAACCGGCGTAGGTCGGCGTCGGCGGGTACTGTTTCGTTCGGTGTGGTGGGTGTGAGGAAGTCTGCGAGTGCTGCGTCGATAGCTTCGAGGTGGTCAGGGTTGTCTTCAAGTCTGTTGAGTTCGCGGTCGATGATGCGCAGTTTGGTCAGATCGAGTATCCAGTGCTGGCCTTGCACTTCGGTGACGAGGGGTAGTTGGCGCATGCGGTAGTGGGCGCGGATATACCCGAGAAGTTTGGAATAGCAGATGCCGAGGTCTTTGGCCAGGCTGGTGAGGGTTAAGTCGACGTCGTCGTCTAGTTGGGGCAGGATTGCGCGGTAGAGGAACCAGGAAGTTTTACGCGTGTAGGTGCCGGCTTGGCCGATGTGGTTGCCGGGTGCGTTGGTGGTATAGAACGCTTCGGGGACTTCCGGCTCGATGTTGGGGCCGGTGGAGGTTGGGTCGTCAATGAGTAGGGTGTCGGGGTAGTCGAGGGCAACATCAGGTTCGGGTGGGGATAATGTGGCAGTCACAGCGGGGCACTCCAACGAGAAGAGACAGATTCGTATCTGTTTTCTAACGAGTACTCAAATACTATCCCAAGTACCGGACATATGACCTTGGTGGGGGTGTTTGTGTTCGAATAGGATTACCTAAACCCGCAGGGATCCCCAGAGTCGACCCTTAATAGGCAACGGGGGTAAAAGGAAAGGTTGAGGGTTGGCATCGCTGGTGTCTTTAGGCGGATTAATGGCCGCTTCTTCACATAACCCCTACGGGAAGTCAAGTACGGGCAGTCAAGACGGCTGATCTTCCGGACCGAAGGCGGCTGTAAAGTATGTGGAAAACGCAAAAAAGCCGTAAACATCACTGTGTTGTGTGTTTACGGCTTCTTTGTTGTATTTTGTTGTGTTTGTGTTGTTTGGTGTCGGCGGTGACTTACTCTCCCACAACCTCCCGGTTGCAGTACCATCAGCGTGTGCAGGCTTAGCTTCCGGGTTCGGAATGGGACCGGGCGTTTCCCTGCAGCTATTGACCACCGACAAACTTTCAGAACATCTACCCTCTTTTTGGGTGTTTGGGTGTTGTGTCAGATACTGCATAGTGGACGCGGTCACGACAGTGACTGTTTCTTGTTTTGTTGCTTTTTGCCAGCACACATAGTGTGTGTTGGTGTTTGTTGTGGTCAATTAGTACCAGTAGCCTTCACACCTTACAGTGCGTCCAGGTCTGGCCTATCTACCCTATCGTCTTTAGGGGACCTTAACGAAACCTCATCTTAAAACAGGCTTCCCGCTTAGATGCTTTCAGCGGTTATCCCTTCCGTACGTAGCCAACCAGCGATACCCCTGGCGGGATAACTGGCACACTAGAGGTACGTCCGTCCCGGTCCTCTCGTACTAGGGACAGCTTTCTTCAAGTTTCAACGCGCGCGGCGGATAGAGACCGAACTGTCTCACGACGTTCTGAACCCAGCTCGCGTGCCGCTTTAATGGGCGAACAGCCCAACCCTTGGGACCTACTCCAGCCCCAGGATGCGACGAGCCGACATCGAGGTGCCAAACCATCCCGTCGATATGGACTCTTGGGGAAGATCAGCCTGTTATCCCCGGGGTACCTTTTATCCGTTGAGCGACACCACATCCACAAGTAGGTGCCGGATCACTAGTCCCGACTTTCGTCCCTGCTCGACATGTCTGTCTCACAGTCAAGCTCCCTTGTGCACTTACACTCACCACCTGATTGCCAACCAGGCTGAGGGAACCTTTGGGCGCCTCCGTTACATTTTGGGAGGCAACCGCCCCAGTTAAACTACCCACCAGGCACTGTCCCCAACCCAGATCATGGGCCAAGGTTAGATGCTCAATCCGATCAGAGTGGTATTTCAACAACGACTCCACCACCACTAGCGTGATAGCTTCCAAGTCTCCCACCTATCCTACACAAACCGAACCAAACACCAATACCAAGCTATAGTGAAGGTCCCGGGGTCTTTTCGTCCTGCCGCGCGTAACGAGCATCTTTACTCGTAGTGCAATTTCACCGGGCCTGTGGTTGAGACAGCAGAGAAGTCGTTACGCCATTCGTGCAGGTCGGAACTTACCCGACAAGGAATTTCGCTACCTTAGGATGGTTATAGTTACCACCGCCGTTTACTGGGGCTTAAATTCTCAGCTTCGCCAACAACGTTGACTAACCGGTCCTCTTAACCTTCCAGCACCGGGCAGGCGTCAGTCCATATACATCAACTTAACGTCTTCGCATGGACCTGTGTTTTTGATAAACAGTCGCTTCCCTCTATTCTCTGCGACCCCACAACGCTTAACACCGCAAGGATGCTCACATCGTAGGGCCCCCTTCTCCCGAAGTTACGGGGGCATTTTGCCGAATTCCTTAACCACAGTTCACCCGAACGCCTTAGTATTTTCAACCTGACCACCTGTGTCGGTTTAGGGTACGGGCCATACACACACATCGCTAGAGGCTTTTCTCGACAGTACAGGATCACCACCATCAACCCCAATGGGTCTACGCATCACGCCTCAACCAAAATGTGCGGCGGATTTACCTACCACACGGTCTGCACGCTTACACCACCAATCCAATAAGTGGCGTGGCTACCTCACTGCGTCACCCCATCACTTGAACCACACATCAGGCCCCACGACATCAACACCACCAGACTTCAAAGAAGACCAGCAATGCATCCGCGGTGGTTAGTATCAGTGCTTTATCATGGGCGCGCATGTACGGGTACCAGAATATCAACTGGTTATCCATCGACTACGCCTGTCGGCCTCGCCTTAGGTCCCGACTCACCCTGGGAAGACGAACTTGACCCAGGAACCCTTAGTCATCCGGCGGATAGGATTCTCACCTATCAATTCGTTACTCATGCCTGCATTCTCACTCGCACACAGTCCACGCCTCCTTACGGTAACGCTTCAACCCATGCACGACGCTCCCCTACCCAACAAAAAAATTGTTGCCGCGGCTTCGGCGGTGTACTTGAGCCCCACTACATTGTCGGCGCAGAACCACTCGACCAGTGAGCTATTACGCACTCTTTCAAGGATGGCTGCTTCTAAGCCAACCTCCTGGCTGTCTTCGCGATCCCACATCCTTTTCCACTTAGTACACCCTTAGGGGCCTTAACCGGCGATCTGGGCTGTTTCCCTCTCGACTATGAAGCTTATCCCCCACAGTCTCACTGCCGTACAACACAATTAGTGGCATTCGGAGTTTGGCTGACATTGCTAAGATTGTAGTCCCGCTCAACCAACCAGTCGCTCTACCTCCACCAAGCTATAATACGACGCTGCACCTAAATGCATTTCGGGGAGAACCAGCTATCACGGAGTTTGATTGGCCTTTCACCCCTACCCACAGCTCATCCCCGCAGTTTTCAACCTACGTGGGTTCGCGCCTCCACAACCTCTTACAGCTGCTTCACACTGGCCATGGGTAGATCACCCCGCTTCGGGTCCAGGACATGCCACTTGACACCCCATTAGGATTCGGTTTCCCTACGGCTACCCCACACGGGTTAACCTCGCGACATGCCGCTGACTCGCAGGCTCATTCTTCAAAAGGCACGCCATCACACACACACGGTGCTCTGACGGATTGTAAGCACATGGTTTCAGGAACTATTTCACTCCCCTCCCGGGGTACTTTTCACCATTCCCTCACGGTACTCATACACTATCGGTCACACTGAGTATTTAGGCTTACCGGGTGGTCCCGGCAGATTCACAGCAGATTCCACGAGCCCGCTGCTACTCGGGCAACCCAACAACCCACACATCATCATCTTCAGCTACAGGACTCTCACCTACTCCGGCAGGCCATTCCAAACCACTTCACCTAACAACAATGCGCAAGCACGATGATGGTAGTCACCGCACATCAGGGCCCACAACACCGCACACACAACCCCTACCAGGTATCACATGCACACGGTTTAGCCTCATCCACGTTCGTTCGCCACTACTAGCAGAATCATTATTATTTTCTTCTCCTACGGGTACTGAGATGTTTCACTTCCCCGCGTAAACCCCCACAACAGCTATGAATTCACTGAAGGGTAACCCCACATAACCAGGGCCAGGTTTCCCCATTCGGACATCCTCGGATCAACGCTTAATTGACAACTCCCCGAGGCTTAACGCAGCCTTTCACGTCCTTCATCGGCTCAGCATGCCAAGGCATCCACCATGCGCCCTTAATAACGAACACACAAACCACCACACACAAAAAGCGCGGGTGGCCACACAAGTGAACTTGACAAAATAAACACAAAAAAGAAATCACACAAACACACACAACACACCACACACAAAGCGCAGCACGTCATACGTGTTTAATGCTCGCGTCCACTATACAGTTCTCACACAACACCCCAACCATCAACCAGCACACACACTGTGTCCACCAGTCATATGGTCAGGCACCACAAAAAGGGGATAATGCCCCAGACACCCAACAATGCACCAACATACAAACAAATACTTTTTTTCAAACTGTGCACGACACTGTGTGTCACAAAGCGCCATTCAAACACTCGGTCTTTGTCTTAAAGGTGTATCTTCCACCCGGAAATTTTCAAACAAATAACGTTGGCAGCATGACACTCGCACACTCAACCAACACCCACCACAAAGTGGCAGGACAAGGCACAACTGTGCCCGAATAATAAAGCTCCTTAGAAAGGAGGTGATCCACCCGCACCTTCCGGTACGGGTACCTTGTTACGACTTCGTCCCAATCGCCGATCCCACCTTCGACGGCTCCCTAACAAGTTTGGGCCACCGGCTTCGGGTGTTACCAACTTTCATGACGTGACGGGCGGTGTGTACAAGGCCCGGGAACGTATTCACCGCAGCGTTGCTGATCTGCGATTACTAGCGACTCCGACTTCATGGGGTCGAGTTGCAGACCCCAATCCGAACTAAGGCCGGCTTTCAGCGATTCGCTCCACCTCACAGTGTCGCTGCGCGTTGTACCGACCATTGTAGCATGTGTGAAGCCCTGGACATAAGGGGCATGATGATTTGACGTCATCCCCACCTTCCTCCGAGTTGACCCCGGCAGTCTCTCATGAGTCCCCAACCAAATGCTGGCAACATAAGACAAGGGTTGCGCTCGTTGCGGGACTTAACCCAACATCTCACGACACGAGCTGACGACAACCATGCACCACCTGTACACCAGCCACAAAGGGAAAGACTATCTCTAGCCCGATCCGGTGTATGTCAAGCCCAGGTAAGGTTCTTCGCGTTGCATCGAATTAATCCACATGCTCCGCCGCTTGTGCGGGCCCCCGTCAATTCCTTTGAGTTTTAGCCTTGCGGCCGTACTCCCCAGGCGGGGCGCTTAATGCGTTAGCTACGGCACGAAAGTCGTGAAAAGACCCTCACACCTAGCGCCCACCGTTTACGGCATGGACTACCAGGGTATCTAATCCTGTTCGCTACCCATGCTTTCGCTCCTCAGCGTCAGTAACTGCCCAGTAACCTGCCTTCGCCATCGGTGTTCCTCCTGATATCTGCGCATTTCACCGCTACACCAGGAATTCCAGTTACCCCTACAGTACTCAAGTTATGCCCGTATCGCCTGCACGCCCGGAGTTAAGCCCCGGAATTTCACAGACGACGCGACAAACCACCTACGAGCCCTTTACGCCCAGTAATTCCGGACAACGCTCGCACCCTACGTATTACCGCGGCTGCTGGCACGTAGTTAGCCGGTGCTTCTTATCTAGGTACCGTCACAAAAAGCTTCGTCCCTAGCGAAAGGAGTTTACAACCCGAAGGCCGTCATCCCCCACGCGGCGTCGCTGCATCAGGCTTGCGCCCATTGTGCAATATTCCCCACTGCTGCCTCCCGTAGGAGTCTGGGCCGTATCTCAGTCCCAATGTGGCCGTCCACCCTCTCAGGCCGGCTACCCGTCGCCGCCTTGGTAGGCCATTACCCCACCAACAAGCTGATAGGCCGCGAGCTCATCCTACACCGAAAAAACTTTCCAACCATCACACTAAAAATGGCTCCTATCCGGTATTAGACCCAGTTTCCCAGGCTTATCCCGAAGTGCAGGGCAGATCACCCACGTGTTACTCACCCGTTCGCCACTCGAGTACCCTGCAAGCAGGGCCTTTCCGTTCGACTTGCATGTGTTAAGCACGCCGCCAGCGTTCGTCCTGAGCCAGGATCAAACTCTCCACAAAAAAATTTCAGAACAAATCCGAAACAGGCCGTGAAAAGCCCGAAACCCAACAAAAGAACAAACCACCACAAACCACACAAAATGCAGCTCATGCTGGCGTCCAAAAAATTACTACAAAGAAAAAATAAACAGTCCCCTCAACCCGACGGGGTCAAAAAGAGGAAACCAAAAAAGGTAAACACAATCACATGCCAACCAATCCATCTCAATGCAGCCGAAACACCAAACAGCATTCAAAAAGGTACGTGTTTCACATACCCAACCGGCACACACCAACCAACAAACCACTAAGCCTGCTGGCAGACAAACCAATCAACACACAACCATGCACACAAAAAATAAAAAGTACATTGGCACACTATTGAGTTCTCAAACATCACCACCAACCAACAAAAAATTAACTTCCCGTTAACCTCTCATCGGCAGCCCGTACAAACTTACTCAACTCAAAGAACAAAGTCAAATCATCGAACCAAGTCCGTACAAAATGTCACCATCAAGTAACCTCCCGGCTACCTCTCGGCGACTTGGATTAATCTAGCCCACCACAACCAAACAACACAAATCCCCAGCACACTACGGAAAACTGTGTACTGAGGACGTCGTTAAAAGAGCTCTTCTTCTTGAGTTCTTTCAATCGTGGCGCCGAGACGCTGCAGGTTTTCTACAAAATTCGGATAACCGCGGTCGATGTGGAAAACATCGTGAACCGTAGTGGTCTCATCCGCACACAACGCAGAAAGCACCAAGCCCGCACCTGCGCGGATATCGGAGCTCCATACGTGAGTAGAAGACAGCCGCTCTTTGCCACGGACTACTACATGGTGGCCGTCAACCTGGGCGTCGGCACCCAGGCGCAGCATTTCATCTACAAAACGGAAGCGGGATTCAAAGACATTCTCTGTAATGACCGTCGTTCCGTCCGCAATGGCGGAGATGCCAATGGCCATAGGCTGCAAATCAGTAGGGAACCCCGGAAATGGCAGGGTCTGATAGTCCACCGACTGCGGGCGCTGATCCATGCGTACGCGGAAGCCGTTCTCATAGGTTTCCAGTTCGGCACCGGCGGACTTCAGCTTTTCCAGTGGCAGGTGCAGGTGGCGCGGTGAGATACCGCCCACCGTGATGTCCCCCTGGGTCATGGCGGCGGCATATGCCCATGTACCTGCCACGATGCGGTCACCGATAACCTCGTGCTGGGTGGGCTGCAGCTTATCGACGCCCCGGATAGTCACCACCGAGCTTCCTTCACCTTCGATATCGGCACCCATGGATTTGAGCATGGTGCACAGATCGACGATTTCGGGCTCACGAGCCGCATTATGCAGAACGGTTTCCCCCTCAGCGAGAACCGCGGCGGTGAGGATGTTTTCGGTTGCACCCACTGACGGGAAATCAAGGCGAATATTCGCGCCACGTAGGTGGGTGGCTTCTGCCACGACGGCACCGTGCTCAATACGAGTGGTAGCGCCCAGCTTTTCCAGGCCCGTCTGGTGCATGTCTAGCGGGCGGGAACCAATCGCGTCGCCGCCGGGCAGCGCTACCTTGGCATGACCACAGCGGGAGGTCAGGGGTCCGAGCACACAAACGGAGGCGCGGAACTGGCGGACTGCATCAAAGTCCGCATTAGATTGTGGCTGCGCAGGAGTAGTAATCCGGACTTCAGAGCCCTCGATAACTACCTCGCAACCGAGCCCCTCGAGGACCTTCTTCATCAGGGGGACGTCCAGAATTTCTGGGCAGTTGGTCAGCGTCGTAGTGCCCTCCGCCAGCAAGGATGCGGCCATGAGCTTTAAGACGCTATTTTTTGCGCCATCTACTTTGACGGTGCCCTCTAAGCGGGCACCGCCGGAAACAATAAACTGATCTTTCACAACTGCCTACGCTACCGGTTCTTAAGGCAACGCGCCGATGCGACGGGCGGCATTGACCGCCTCGTAGCGGGTGTGCGCACCGAGTTTACGCATTACCGAGCGCAGATAAGACTTCACAGTTTCTGCGCCGATTCCCATTTCCTCAGCCGCTTCCACGTTGGTGTGGCCCAGGGCCACACAAGAGAGAACGTCGAGCTCGCGGGCGGAGAGCTTGGTGGATTGCTTCACGCGCACCGGAGAAACCATCTGGTCACATAGCGTCTCCAGTTCCTTGCGCAGCTCCTCGTCTTCCACGCGGTTAGCCAGCATGCGCAGCTTGGAGTGGGTGGAGCGTACCTGTTCCCACTCAGCACCGTTCATAACGTGGCCGCGGGCGGCTCCGCCTTTAGACCCATCGGCGCGGCGCATCGCGGAATTTACAGCTAGGTCCTGCTCAAGAGTGCGCGCGGTCATCGTCACTTCTTCAATGACCTTGTCGCCCAGGCGAACTGGTGAATGCACTCCCACGTAGAGGACGCCGCGGATTTCGCGCTGGACCGTAACGGGCACAGCCACGATGGAGTGCAGGCCCTCGTCTTGGATTACGCGATCATTCTCGTGCGAAATGGTAGTAGCACGGGTGTAATCGGAGACGCCTACCGCGCGGCGAGTGCTCACCACTCGCCCACCCACACCAACGCCTGAGTCAATGATCAGATTCTGCAGCGCTGGGGTACGTAGGCCCACCCACTGCGTAATCTGCAAGCGATTGTCTGGCAGCAGCGTGGCATACATCGTCACCGGAATACCTGTAGCGGTTTTCAGGGACGATAACGCCGCGCGTACGGATTCTTCATCATCTTTGAGGCGATGCGACTCCATGAGACTCTTTCCTCGTCGGGGGTAACCAAGCAGGTGTACCCGTCTTCCCCCCGGGAATTTGGGGGCCAGCGGGCAACTGAGTGGAAGTATAGACAGCATGTGGGGGTAATTCGAAATCGCCCCTGGCTTATCCGGTGTTGTAATCCCACATGGAATGCCCGAATGCCCGGTCTAGAATTTATATACTGACCGGTCTACTTGTGTAGTGTACCCTTGCGTTGTACACGATTTGAATCCAAATCCGATTCCCAAAGGAGTCAATACAATGGCTGTCTACAACAACATTATGGAAACCATCGGCGGCACCCCGCTGGTCCGCCTAAACCGTCTTACCGAGGGCAAGGGTGCAACCGTGCTTGCCAAGGTTGAATCTTTTAACCCCGCTAACTCCGTGAAAGACCGCATCGGCAAGGCCATCGTTGAGGCCGCTGAGAAGTCTGGTCAGCTCAAGCCGGGCGGCACCATCGTGGAAGCCACGTCCGGCAATACCGGCATTGCCCTAGCTCTGGCCGGCGCCACTTTGGGCTACAAGGTCATCTTGACCATGCCGGAGACCATGTCCAACGAGCGCAAGGTGCTGCTGCGCGCCTATGGCGCAGAGATTGTACTGACCCCAGGCGCGGCGGGCATGCAGGGCGCCGTCGACAAGGCGAATGAAATCGTCGCCGAGAACGACAACGCTATCCTGGCTGCACAGTTCGCCAACGAGGCAAACCCGAAGATGCACGAGGAGACCACCGGCCCGGAGATCTGGGAAGACGCCGAGGGCAAGGTTGATGCCTTCGTTGCTGGTGTAGGCACCGGCGGCACCGTTACCGGTGTGGGTCGCTTCCTCAAGTCCAAGAATCCGGACCTGCACTTGGCCGCCGTCGAGCCGTCCGACTCCCCTGTCCTATCTGAAGGCCACGCTGGCCCGCACAAGATCCAGGGCATCGGCGCCAACTTCGTTCCTGAGGTACTTGACCGCGAGCTTCTCGACGAAGTCTTTACCGCCACCACCGAGGAGTCCATTAAGGCCTCCCGCGACTTGGCCACCCAGGAAGGCCTGCTGGTAGGCATTTCCGCCGGCGCTAACGTCTCTGCAGCTTTGAAGCTGGCAGAGCGCCCAGAGTTTGAGGGCAAGACCATCGTGGTTGTCCTACCGGACTTCGGTGAGCGCTACGTCTCCACCATCCTCTTCGAGGACATCCGCGAGGCTTAAATCACTTCGGATGAATAAAAGCACCCGCCAACCTTGGCGGGTGCCTTTTTTATGCCAGTACTATGTGAGCATGAACATTATGAGCTACATCCGTGAAGACTTAGCGAATGCAAGAGATCACGATCCAGCCGCTCGCGGCGACGTCGAAAATGCAATAGTGTACTCCGGCCTCCACGCGGTGTGGTCTCATCGCATTTCGCACTGGATGTGGAAGCGCGGCCTACGCGGGCCCGCGCGCATATTAGCGCAAATTAACCGCTTCTTTACCGGCGTGGAAATCCACCCGGGCGCCACTATCGGTCGCCGCTTCTTTATTGACCACGGCATGGGCATCGTCATCGGTGAAACCGCCGAGATTGGCGATGGCGTCATGCTTTACCACGGTGTCACCCTCGGTGGCCAGGTACTCACTCAGACTAAGCGCCACCCCACCATCGAGGACAATGTAGTCATCGGCGCAGGCGCTAAGGTACTCGGCCCCATCACGATCGGTGAGGGATCGGCCATTGGCGCCAATGCCGTAGTGACGAAGGACGTGCCCGCCGAACATATCGCGGTGGGCATCCCGGCCAAGAACCGCCCACGCAATCCAAATGAGCGCATCAAACTGGTCGACCCCGACTACTACATCTAAATTCTCTCCCAGCGGCCCACAGGCACTTGTGGGCCGCTTTTTATATGCCTTCTGGGCGTAGCAGGTCGCGGTATTCGGGATTCTTTTCTATAAAGTGCGCCACGGCGGAGCAGGAAGCGATGACTTGCTTGCCGACGCCCCGGGCATCATCAAGCGCAGCCTTAATCAACGGCGCAGACAGTCCTTGGCCGCGAAAAGCATCCTTGATGACCGTGTGGTTGAACTCGCGGGTATCGCCCGCGTCTACGTAGTAGCAAGCACCCGCCTCAGTACCGTCCACGGTGAGGACGTAACGGGATTTATCGGTCTGGTGTGCAATAGCGTGTTCCATGCACCTATACTAAAGCAAAAATGGCCCCTCTTAAGAGGAGCCATTATTGTGGCCAGAGCCAGGATCGAACTGGCGACCCCACACTTTTCAGGCGTGTGCTCTACCGACTGAGCTATCTGGCCAGAAACCCGAAGGTTTCCGCGACCTTGACGGGACTTGAACCCGCGACCTCCGCCGTGACAGGGCGGCGCGCTAACCAACTGCGCCACAAGGCCATTTTAAATTATGTGTGCTCTCTGGCACGGATAGTTACTTTACAGAAGACTCCCGACACTCACCAAATCAGCACGTCATAACACTATTCGGGAGCCTGAAGAGGATCGCTTCCTCCTAATTTCATCTCAAAGCGCTCATAGTCTTCCAGTGCGGCAAAGTGTCGCGAGTAAAGGTCGCAATCTCGGTCCACATAGCCATACAGGGCCGGAGCAACATCTACAATGTGGCGCAACTTCAGCTCTTCATACTCTTGCTCGTGAGCTCGGTTAGCAACTTTGTGGTGCGCCTCCTCCTCAGAATCTGCGTAGACGAGGAAGAAGTCTTCCCGGTAGAAATTCCTAAGCTCCGAATCCTGCGACACGAGCTCAAAGACGACAATCCCTACGTATGGTTCCACAGTGCTGACTCTCCTAATTCCTTAGTTGGCGCCAGCGTACCAAAACAAAAAGCAGCAATCGTAGAAACGATTGCTGCTTTTCTGCGACCTTGACGGGACTTGAACCCGCGACCTCCGCCGTGACAGGGCGGCGCGCTAACCAACTGCGCCACAAGGCCAATCGAATATTTAATTCGTACCAACACTTTCATGTTGGTACCCCCAACGGGATTCGAACCCGTGCCGCTGCCGTGAAAGGGCAGTGTCCTAGGCCGCTAGACGATGGGGGCCCGTCGCGCTATGGCGACCTCTAGAAATATACTGGAGACCTCACCTAGTTACAAAATCGCTCCCCCAGAAAGATTAGGAACCATGTCTGACCAGCATCAAACGTGCTCCTGTCACGAGCCGCACGTGCACGGATATAACGCAGATTCACAAAGTAAAGATCGCTACCTCGCACGGCTCAAACGTATTGAGGGCCAAACACGCGGCATCCATCGCATGATCGAGGAAGACCAGTATTGCATTGACATTATTACCCAGATTTCGGCCGTGAAGTCAGCGCTAGAAAATGTCTCACTCGCGCTCCTAGAAGACCATATCGAGCACTGCGTGGCCGGTGCTGCCGCCGAGGACGGCGAAGTGGCCACGGAGAAGCTAGAAGAGGCGATGCGCGCCATCAAGAAGATGGTGAAAAACTAAAAGGAGCCACCCTACCGGGTGGCTCCAGTTGTGGGCCCTGTGGGGATCGAACCCACGACCTGCGGATTAAAAGTCCGTAGCTCTACCAACTGAGCTAAAGGCCCAACGTCGTTACATCTTAGCTTGCGACATTTGCAAAGTCCTAATTAGGGGGCGTCGGCAAGCGAAAGGCGCCCAGCTCACCGCTGAGCGCCCGCCAGGACACAGTTAGATTAGCCGCGCATATCGCCCTTTTCCATGAAGTTCACCTGGAAGTCGAAGGCGGTCTTCAAATCGTGCGGGGTGTGCTGGAACTTGTTTTCCTTGGCACGCTTGAAGTAGTCCTCCAGCAGCGGACGGTAGTCCGGGTGAGCGACAGAGATAACCTTCTCCACGCGCTCCTTCGGAGCCAGTCCGCGCAGGTCAGCTGCTCCATACTCGGTAATGATGACCATGGTGTCGTGCTCGGTGTGGTCCGTGTGAGACACGAAAGGAACCAGCGCGGAAATGGCGCCATCCTTGGCCACGGACGGCGAGACGAAGGTGGAGATATAGGCGTTGCGGGTGAAGTCACCCGAGCCACCGGTGCCGTTCATGATTCGGGAGCCGGAGACGTTGGTGGAGTTGATATTGCCGTAAATATCGGCCTCAATCATGCCATTGGAAGAAATCAGGCCAACGCGGCGAATGACCTCTGGGTGATTGGAGACCTGCTGTGGGCGAAGAATGATGTGCTTGCGGTAGCGCTCTGCCTCCGCGTTCATCTTCTCGGCATACTCCGGGGAAAGGGCAAAGGAGGTAGCAGAGGCCATGGTCATCTTGCCGGCGTCAATTAGATCAAGCATGCCATCCTGGATAACCTCGGTGTAGGCTTGGATATTTTCAAACTTGGAATCCAGGAGGCCAGCCATCACGGCATTTGGCACGTTGCCCACGCCGGACTGCATGATGAACTTGTCATACTCAAGGCGGCCGGCAGCCACCTCACCCTCAAGGAACTCGATGAAGTTTGCAGCGATCTTTTCCGAGATCTCGTCCGGCTCCTTAAACGGCGCGTTGCGGTCGGGGGCATCGGTCTTGACCACTGCGACCACCTTCTCCTCCGGCACCTCCATGTAGGTGGTACCGATGCGGTCACCCGGCTTGGTGATAGGGATCGGCTGACGGTTCGGCAGCTTTTCAATGCGGTAGATATCGTGCATGCCCTCGAGGTTGATGGACTGCCACTCATTAATCTCGATGATGATCTTATCCGCAGCCTCAATGTATTCGAGGTTATTGCCCACGGCGGAGGACGGGACGACGTGGCCTTCCTCGGTGATGCGCACAGCCTCGATGATGGCTACCTGGAAATCACCGTAGAAGCCCTCCTCTACTTGCTGGCCAGAGTGAGACAGGTGAATGTCCTGGTAGAGCGCGGTTCCGTCATTGAACTGCTTACGCAAGGTGGGATCGGAGTTATAAGGAGAGCGGAAGCGAATCGCCTCAGCTTCCGCGAGGACGCCATCGCAATCCGGAGCAGTAGAGGCACCAGAGAAGACATCGATCTTAAATTCCTCGCCCTTTTCGTGCAGGGCCTTGGCCTTTTCTGCAATGGCGGTAGGCAGGCCCTTAGGGTAGCCAGCGCCGGTAAAGCCGGAAATGCCTACGCGATCACCGTGGTTTACGTGCTGAGCAGCCTCTTCTGCCGAAACTACGAGCTTTTGAAACGGGGCATACGCGATTCTTTCGGACAAGGGTAATCCTCCTTCATCGAGAGACTAGCCAAAATAACGGCCGTCCTAATTAGTTACACAGACCACATTAGCGAATCTTTGCAAGATTTCCACCACATTTGTGTGACCCCCACCCCATAAAACGGAAATAAGGAACGCCACCACTGTGGCCCTAGTTGCTATTTTGGCCCGTCAACTAGCACAATTGGGGCGTGAATTTGCGCATTGGACACTACGATCTCTCCTCCCCCGTCATCCTCGCCCCGATGGCGGGGGTAACCAACGTTGCTTTCCGCACGTTGTGCCGCGAGCAGGAATTGGCGCGCACTGGCACGGTTTCCGGCCTCTACGTCTGTGAGATGGTCACCGCCCGCGCGCTAGTAGAGCGCAATGAAAAGACGCTGCACATGACAACCTTTGCTCCGCAGGAGGATCCCCGATCACTGCAGATTTATGCGGTGGATCCGGAATATACTTACAAGGCAGCAAAGATGATCGTGGACGAGAACTTGGCGGACCACATTGATATGAACTTTGGCTGCCCGGTTCCCAAGGTGACCCGTCGCGGCGGTGGATCCGCTTTGCCTTATAAGCGACGCCTCTTTGGCAATATTGTCTCCGCCGCCGTCAAAGCTACTGAGGGCACCGACATCCCAGTAACGGTAAAGATGCGCGTAGGCATTGACGATGAACACCATACGCATCTTGATGCGGGGCGCATCGCCGTCGAATCCGGCGCCGCCGCCGTTACCTTGCATGGCCGTACCGCCGCCCAGCGCTATTCCGGTGAAGCACGGTGGGACGAGATCGCCCGACTAAAAGAGCACCTAGCAGACACTGGAGTCCCGGTTTTGGGCAATGGCGATATCTTCCGCGCCGAGGATGCGCGCCGCATGATGGAACAGACCGGTTGCGACGGCGTGCAGGTCGGGCGCGGCTGCCTCGGCCGCCCGTGGCTCTTTGCGGAGCTCGGCGCTGCCCTTCGCGGCGAGTCCATCCCAGCTGAGCCCACCCTGGGTGAGGTTACCCAGGTTATTCTCCGCCACGCAGAGCTACTCGCAGAGCACGATGGCGAGGATAATGCTTCCCGCGACATTCGCAAACACATTGGCTGGTACCTGCGCGGCTTCCCAGTCGGCGGCCAAGTACGCGCGGGCTTGGCCAAGGTGGATTCCCTCGACGCACTGCGAGAGCTCCTAGCCCCATGGGCAGATTCCGACGCCTTGGCTGCCGACGCCGACGGTGCCCGAGGCCGCCAAGGTTCGCCTTCCAAGGTGGCATTGCCAGATGGCTGGCTCGACGATCCGGAGGATGAATGCGTTCCCGTCGCCGCAGATATTATGAATTCCGGCGGTTAACCTTATTAGGGCATCAGAGCACCCTGGGGTATATAGGTATCGTGCATTTATCTTCCACTTAAGTTGCGCGGGAATGGAAAGTTTTCGCTATTATTTCTGGCATGCGTGCTGCCTACAGGGAACACTTAGACAACTTCTCCCATGACCTCATCGTCATGTGCGATACCGTGCGCACCATCATGGATAAGGCCTCACAGGCGCTAATCCAGGGCGTTTTGGAATCTGCCGAAGAAGCTCTCACTATGACTGAGGAGCTCGATGAGATCCGCACTCGATGCTCGGAGCGCGCCGTAAAACTTTTAGCACTAGAAAACCCCATGGCGCAGGATCTCCGCCAAGTTGTCTCTTCCATCTATATCGTGGAAGACCTCTACCGAATGGGAAAGCTTGCCCAACACATCGCGGATTCCGCACGCCGCCGCCACCCCGATCCCGTGGTGCCTGCGAACTACATGGGCTACTTTGAGGAGCTGTACCGTCTCACTGAAGAGATGGGTTCTGTGCTGCACAATATTCTCGTTACTCCCGACGCGGATCTATCCGTGAACCTTCGCGCCGATGACGACGCCGTGGACGATATCAACTCTCATCTTTTGCGCCTCCTGACCCAGCGCGAGTGGGAAGGATCCGTCCGAGAGGCAGTGGAGACCTCGCAGATTACGCGCTATTACGAGCGCTATGCCGACCACTGCGTTTCGGTTGCCGGCCACATTATCTATTTGATCACTGGGCTGCTGCCCCACGACTATGCCAAGAAGCTAGAAGAGAGCAAGAAGGACGCGGAGTTCGAGGCCCGTATGGCCGAGCTGGAGCGTCAGTTCCGCCGCTAAGGAATAAAAACTAAGAAACGGGGCCGGTTCGAATGAACCGGCCCGTTTTCTCGGACAATCTCTCTACTCTTTAGCCAAAGCGGCCAGAGATATAATCCTCGGTCTCCTTCTGGGAAGGATTCTCGAAGATCTTGGTGGTGTCATCGAACTCCACCAGGTGACCCGGCTTGCCGGTTGCTTCCAGGGAGAAGAAGCCGGTCTTATCGGACACACGGGCTGCCTGCTGCATATTGTGGGTCACGATGACGATGGTGAAGTTCTCCTTCAGCTCGTGGATAAGGTCCTCCACGGCGAGGGTGGAAATCGGGTCTAGGGCGGAACAAGGCTCGTCCATGAGCAGCACCTCTGGCTCCACGGCGATGGCGCGGGCGATGCACAGACGCTGCTGCTGACCACCGGAAAGGCCGCCGCCCGGCTTGTCCAGGCGGTCCTTGACCTCGTCCCACAGGTTGGCGCCGCGCAGGGACTTCTCCGCGACTTCCTTGAGCTTCTTCTTGTTCTTCTCACCGGAAAGCTTGAGGCCAGCCACGACATTGTCCTCAATGGACATCGTGGGGAACGGGTTAGCCTTCTGGAAGACCATGCCGATGGTGTTGCGTACGGATACTGGGTCAACCTTTGGTCCGTAGATATTGGTGCCATCGAGCAGGATTTCACCCTTTACCGAGGCGCCGGGAATGACCTCGTGCATACGGTTGATGGTGCGCAGCACGGTGGACTTACCGCAGCCGGAAGGGCCGATGAATGCGGTCACGGCCTGGGCCGGGATCTGCATATTCACGTTCTGCACGGCGTGGAAGTCGCCGTAGAAAATGTTCACGTCATTGAGCGCGAGCTTAGACATTTGGGAGTTTCTCCTCTAGCAAGTGTATGGCGGAATCGAGTGTTACGGCGTTTTACTTCTTAACCGAGAACTTTGCGGACACGATGCGGGCCGCAATATTGAGGACGGCGATGAGGATAACCAGCGTCAAAGCTGCACCCCAGAGCTTGTCCAGCACGGCTGGCTGAGCGCCAGCCTTGTACATATCCAGCATCATCAACGGGAGCGAGGACTGAGATCCCTTGAAAGCGTCCCAGTTGATGACGGAGGAGGAGCCAACCAAGACCAGCACCGGCGAGGACTCACCCATCACACGGGCAATCGCCAGCATGATGCCGGTGACGATGCCGGACAGGGCGGTAGGCAGAACGATACGGGCGATGGTCTTCCACTTTGGTACACCGAGCGCGTAGGACGCCTCACGCAAGTCCATTGGGACCACGCGCAGCATCTCTTCGGTATTGCGCACCACAATCGGAATCATCAGCAGTACCAGGGACAGCGCCACGGCGAAGCCGGAGCGGCCGAAACCGAAGAGGGTGATCCACATGGCGAAGATGAACAGAGCCGCAACAATGGACGGCACACCAGACAGGATGTCCACCATAAAGGTGGTGACGCGGCCAAGCCATCCACCCTTGGAGTACTCCACCAGGTAAATAGCGGTGAAGATGCCGATGGGAATGGAGATGACGGAAGCCAAAATGGTTTGCACGAAAGTACCCACGATTGCGTGGGCAGCACCGCCGCCAGCCGAGCTATTCATGATGCCGCGCTGGGAGGCGGTCCACCACTCAGGGTTGAGGATTACGCCACTACCGCGGGCGATGAGTTCCCACAGAACCCACACCAGCGGGACCATAGCCAAAATCATTGCGCCCCAGACCACTGCAGTGGCGATGTTATTGGTCATCTTGCGGGAGCCGGAGATGTCCAGGAATGTCGCGCCGCCTTGGGAGGCAGGCTTGGCATTAGTTGTCGTAGTCATTGATCCTCCCCTCCTTACTTCTTCTTCACGATGGCGCGGGCAATTGCGTTGACCACGAAGGTCAGCAAGAACAGCATGAGGCCGGCGGCGATGTAGGCACCAGCGCGCATCTCGTTACCGAACTCGGCAGATGCCAGGGCGATGGCCGTGGCGAAGGTCGTGCCGCCATCGAAAAGCGAGAAGCGGAAGTCAATCAGCGGGGAGACGACCATGTACAGCGCCATGGTCTCACCCAGCGCACGGCCCAGGCCGAGCATGGAGCCTGCGATATAGCCGGACATGCCGAATGGCAGCACGGTCATGCGGATAACTTCCCAACGGGTAGCGCCCAGCGCCAGGGCGGATTCCACCTGGCCTGGAGGGGTCTGCACGAAGACCTCGCGGGCGGTGGCCGCGATGATTGGCAGAATCATCACGGCGAGCACGATGCCACCGGTAAACAAGTTGCGGCCGGTAGCAAAAGAGGGCGAGTTATCGAAGACATGGAAGAGGAAGAAGCCGCCGGCCCAAGACTCCATCCAGGAGTAGAAGCCGGATAGCGCCGGGCCGAGAACCTGCCAGCCCCACAGACCATAAACAATGGAAGGAACCGCAGCGAGCATGTCCACCAGGAAGCCGAGAGGTTTGACCAAGCGGGCAGGCGCGTAGTTGGACAGGAAGATGGCAATGGCCAGGGCCACCGGCATAGCCAGCAGGAGGGCGAAGACGGAGATAAGGACGGTGGTACCGAACATGGTCGGGATACCGAACTTCATCGCAGAAGTATCGGTGGTCTCCCAACGGCCACCATAGGTAAAGAAACCCAAGATGCCGCCGTCGTTGACTCCCAGGGCGGGAACTGCACGCCACAGCAGGAAGGCGGCAATAGCCGCAATCATGACGGTAATAAGTGTTGCCGAAGCAGTGGACAGGAACTCAAAGACACGATCGCCTGGGCGCTTTACGCCGCTATTGGAGCTGGTGGTAGCTACCTCTTCGTGTCCGCTGGTGGAGACTCGCTCGGCAGCGGTGATATTCGCGTCCGCCTGCTCTGGAGCCGTGGTGAGATTATTGTCTGCCATGAGACTGTTAATCCTTTTCAGCGTTGAAAATGGAAAATATCGTTACATACCTGCGCCCCCAAAGCGCGAATCGTGTGCGGCAGTGGGGGCGGGAGGTATTAAGCTTTTACAGCTTTAGCGCTTACTGCAAAGCGTCAACAGCAGCCTTCAGCTTGTCCAGGTGAGCACCCTCAACCGGGATGAAGCCTTGCTCAGCCAGCTGGTCGTCCTGGTGATCCAGGACGGTGGTGAAGAAGGACTTGACCAGCTTGGAGGTCTCCTCATCGTAGCCCTTGGAGCAGACGATGTTGTAGGTGGTCAGGATGAGCGGGTATGCACCCTCGTTATCGGAGGAGAACAGTGCCTCAGAGTCAACAACCATGTTGTGCTCGGAGTCGGTCTTCTTGAACTCCAGGTTTTCCAGAGCCTTGTTGACGGACTCGGTGGAGAGCTCAACTGGGCCGTGGCCGAAGTCAATCTTGGCCTTCTTAACGCCCTCGCCTTCCTTCTGGTCTGCAAAGCCAGCCTCGACGTAGGTGATAGCACCGTCGATGCTTGCAACCTGGTCAGCAACGCCGGAGGAACCGTTAGCGCCCTCACCAACAGAATCCGGGAACTGCTTGCCCTCGGAGTCCCAGTCGCCCGTAGCGGCCTTCAGGAACTTCTGGAAGTTTGCGGAGGTACCGGACTCGTCGGAACGGAAGATGACGGTGATGTCCTTGTCCGGCAGGTCGGTGCCCTCGTTGTCAGCGGCGATAGCCTTGTCGTTCCACTTCTTGATTTCGCCCTTGAAGATCTTGCCCAGGGTCTTGGTGGAAAGGTTAATCTCGGTGTCACCCAGGTTGTAGGCGATTGCAACCGGGCCGATGGTGGTTGGCAGGTGCCATGCCTCGTTGCCGTCGCAACGCTTAGCGGCAGCCTCGACCTCGCCCTCGTCTTCCTTCAGGGCGGAGTCAGAACCAGCGAAGTCAGCCTGGCCGTTGGTGAAGGCCTCAACGCCGGCGCCGGAACCGGAAGCATTGTAGGACAGGGAAGCGTCTGGGTGATCCTCGGAGAACGCGGTTTGGAAGTAAGACATTGCGTTCTGCTGGGAGGATGCACCGTCGCCGACGAGCTCGCCGGAGACGTCCTCGCCGCCAGCGGAATCGGAGGAGGAGCCAGACTCCTCAGAGCAAGCTACGAGAGCGGTAGAGGTTGCGGCTACGATGCCGAAGATTGCGGCAGTGCGCTTGAAGTTGCGAATCACGGGAAAACCCTTTCCGGTGCAGATCAGAGATTGATTGTCCGAGGAAACCGCATCTCTTAGAGAGATTTTCCTGCATCCCGCTCCGCCTTCTGGGGCGGGATGCAGGTGCACAGGTGCGGTTAACTCACAGGGTGTAAAGCTATCCGCAGTATCTGACCAAAAGGGTTCTAGGAGGTGAACTCTGAGTGAACAAACACGGCCCACCCCATGACTTTAGTCACACGCACCCCATACAACGTGTTCTTCATCAACTTTAAAGCCCAGGCGCTCATATGCTTTCAGCGCCGGATCATTGTCCGCTTCCACATAAAGAATTACCCGCTGAGCACCCTTTTCCACCATGCGACGCAGACCAATCTGCAGCAGCGGTCCACCCAATTTCTTGCCGCGATAGTCCGCAGCCAAGCCCACCACGTAGACCTCACCGAATCCCGGGGCTTCCTCCGCATGCCATTTGGTCCAGTGGAAGCCGGCTAGGACCGGATCTCCTGCCGTATCCCACAAGAAGAGCAGGTCAGCGGGATCAAACCAATCCGCCTCCATGCCGCGGTGCAGGCGATCTATATCCCAGCCACCTTGCTCAGGGTGCCAGGAAAAAGCCTCATTATTTGCCTTGAGCCACTGCTCCTCCACAAACTCCTGCCCCCATTTTGCTACCGACTCGGAGTAATTGAGCGCCGTCAAAGGCACGTCCTCGGGACGGGCGACAGCAGCGAGCTCTTCTCCCCCAATACCCATAACCACTAGCTTACGGGTGACCTGCAGACCTCGGGAGTGTGCCAGGGCCTGTGCGGCCGGCAGGTTCCCGTGGGCCCAGGCCTGGAGATTGGGGGGTTCCGCGGCGGCGTCGTAAAGCAAAGCCCCATAGCCCTGTCCGCGGAAATCTGGGGCGATAAATAGCTCGGCGGTGGAACCATCCAGCCCAGCCACGCCGCACGGCTTCTTATCTACCCACGCCACCAAGTGGCGATGCTGCAGGCGGGAATCAGTGAGGCCATTAAGGAACTGCTCTGAAAGGGGCGCCATTCCATCCACACGTTCGGCCTGCTCAGCAAGCTCTTCTAGGCGGCTCGCCAGCTCCGGGGAGTCCGGCAGGTTTTCTTCCGTGATACTAAAGGCATTGCTAGTCATAGACCCCAGAATACGTAGGGTAAGAATGAAGGGGTGAGTGTTCTAAGAATTGACCGGCGCATCGTACACATCCTCCTCGTGGTGTGCGTATTCATTGCGGCCTGGGTGGCGGATGCCTGCGTGGCTATGCACACGGAACACAAGGTGGCACAGGCCGTAAAAGCCAATTCACGGCTGGAAAATACGCCAGATGTCTTTATCGGTGGCACCCCCTACGTGTGGGCTGCGGCCTCGAAGGAAATTCCCTATTTGGAGGTCAAGGCGCTCGACGTGGAGGTGCCCAAGCTGGGAATGGTCAATGCTTCGACCGTACTGCGCGATATTACAGTGACCCCAGAACAAGTAATGAACGGCGATATTGAGGGCGCGCCTGTTTCTACCTACTCGCGCGGCATTTCCTTAGACGGGGTGGCGTTGGGCCGCCTGCTGGGAATTACCGATCTATCCATTGCCAACCCAGACGATATCTCCCCTTCCGGTGGCACCTCCGCGGAAGCTGAGCTGACAGGCACCCTGCCTGGCGATACTCACAAGTCCACCGCCAAAGTCACCCTCCGCTTAGTCGGGCCGGAGTTTCGCATGCAGGTCTATGACACCGATGACGAGCGCCTGCAAAAGGCCTTTTCCCTCAACTTTGATACTCGCCAGCTTCCGCTTCCGGCCCAGGCTACCGCGGTAAAAATGCAGGGCGGCACCATCTCCTTCGAAATACAGCGCCGCAATATCAAGGTGCAGCTGGCCCAACTCTCTCCTCTGGAGATTGAAGGCTCGGAGCAAAAGGCCGTGGAAGAGGCAGAAAAGAAAGCCGCCGACACCAAGCACCGGGTGGGACCTGCGCCGCAGGCTAGCGCAGGCGGATAAAGTCCCGGAGCACTTCCTTCATCGTGCGCTTATGGACTTCTCTCCTATCCTGCGGGGCGAATACCTCGATGGCTTCCTTCACGGAGGCTAAGGTAACGGCATCGAAGCGCCCCTCAGATTCCCCGTCGGCCTGGAAGCGCTGCGGTTCGCGGCAGACCAGTTCGACGCGCATGGCATCGTCGAAGGCCACGGTCTTTTCTTTGGTGAGCTTATTGAGCCATCCACGTTTATCGGCACCAAAGAGGTGCAGCAGGCCGACGACGCCGCCAAGTCCGCTAAACTCCTCCAGGCCAAAAAGAGCAAGGCCCTCATCAAAAGAATTGCGCGGATTGGTCACAACCGGCAGAGGGCCTAGGAAGGTCCACGGGTTGGTATTGGAGGTAAACATGAGCGGCACATCGTCTTTGCGCAGCTGCTCGCCGGTGCTGGATTCGGCCTTAACCGCAATATGCGGTGGATTCTTCCGCGCGCGGCTCCACGCCCGAATGGCAACATTGAGATAGCGCAGTGGAGTGGCAGAAAATCCTTGCTCGCGCGCCCGGTCCACGCGCGCCAAAACATCCGCATCCAAGCCGAAGCCGGCATTGACGGCAAACCAGCGATCGTTCCACGTGCCCAGGTAAATGGTGCGACGGAGGTTGCGCTCCAGCATGCGCGCCAATACGTGAGTGGCTTCCACCGGAGTGTTGGGAAAACCTAGAGCGCGCACGAAAACATTGGCAGACCCGGTAGGAATTACGGCCAGCGCGGGGATGGAGTGGGGGTCGGGGCGCTGCCCATCGGCCGGGCCGAGGAGCCCGTTGACTACCTCGTTGACGGTCCCATCTCCGCCTACAGCGATAATGACGTCATAGTCATCCCTGGTCATTCCCTTGACCATCTCTTCGGCGTGGCCGGGGTGGTGCGTAAATTGCACCTTCAGGCGCAGCCCCTCCACCGCTTGTAGGCAAGGAACGATTTGGCGGAAAAGGGCGTTGGTTTGTGAGGTCGAGTTGGGATTCGAGATCATCAATGCATGCACGAGGCCCAAGTCTAGTAGTTAAATAGGCGGGTTCACGACTAGGCTGGACGCCCATGAGCGAAAATAATAATGAAACCACTCCCGAAAACATCGAAACCACCGCGGCTTCCCACCCGGAAAATGATCCGGGAAAGCTCAACGGCAACGATGCCGTGAACCAGGCCGCCGAGCAGTGGAAAGACGCCGCTAGCCGCAATATCCCCGCTCTCGAGCTGGGCGATACCCCGGTACCGGACGATACCGCTAACCTGCGCCAGGGCCCATCGCTGCACGACGGCCTGCTAGGACTGCTCCCCCTCGTGGGCGTCTGGCAAGGCGAGGGCCAGGCACACGATACGCAGGGCCAGGAATATACCTTTGGCCAGCAGCTGGTCATCGCCCACGATGGCGAGAATTACCTCACGTTTAGCTCCCGTACCTGGAAGATTGATACCGAGGGCAAGCCGGAAGGCCCCTCCGTGCGCGAGACCGGCTTCTGGCGCATTTCTGAAAAGGATGAAATCGAGGTCACTTACACCTCTTCCAACGGCATTGTGGAAATCTTCTACGGCGAGCCGTTCAATGACCGCGCATGGCAGCTGGAGTCCGCCTCCACCATGGTCACCGAAACCGGACCGAAAAACCTGGGGCCGGGCAAGCGCATGTACGGCCTGATGCCCAATAACAACCTGGGCTGGGTAGACGAGCGCATGGTTGATGGTGAGATGCGTCCCTACATGTCCGCAGAGCTCACCCGTATCGCTGGCTAGTCCCCTAGCGCTTTATCAATAAGGTCGCGGATAACGTCCACGTTATCCGGGGCCTTTAATTTTTTGTCATTAAGCCGGGTGACTCGGGCGGCAACGCGCACCGAAGACACCAGCCACACTGAGTCCGCCTTCTCCAGATACTCCACGGTGAGCGGCTTGGCTTTGCAGCGATAGCCCTCCTTAGTGGCGTGGGCGAAAAGGGCCGCCTGCGTGGTTCCGGGAAGGATGCCGCGGCCGGCGGCGGTGCGCAGTTTCTCTCCCTTGACGGCCACCACGGTCGAGGTTGCGCCCTCGAGGATTTCTCCAGTGTCCGGATCGGTGAGGATGAGATCCTCAAAGCCCTTCTCTCGCGCCATGCGCAGCATCGCCATCGTGGCCGCATAGTTGAGCGTCTTGGCGGGTAATTCCTCAGCTACGTGCCACAGGCGCGGACTGGTCATTACGGCTACGCCGTGCGCGCGCTGTTCTAAGACCTTCTCCTCGATGGGCTGCACCACGACCCAGGCGCTCGGCCGCCCCGTAGAGGCGCGCCCGCGGGTATAGGTCCAGGTGCATTTAGCATCCCCTGTCTCTTCCCCGCAGAAATCCGCAATTGCAAGGCGCGTGGCTTCTTCCCACTTCTCCATGGGTGGTTCCGGCAGATTCATGGTGCGCGCCGAATCGCAGAAGCGTTGCGCGTGCCGCTGCAGGTTAGCGGCTTTTCCTCCGCGTACGAGCAAGGACTCAAAGATGCCATCACCGCGGGTGACCGCGGCATCATCCGCATAGACGAGAGGCAGCGTGGGCATGTGCCTGCGTACCGACCCTCCAAAGGGCTCCACAACGTAGATGACCGGCTCTTTTCGCGGCGAGAACTTCATACCTTTGATTATGCCCTACCATCGGTAGATGTGAGTTATTCTTCGCCTCTTCTGCAACGCGCCGGTGCCGCAGAGCACCAGGACGCAACCGTACTCGATGCCCAAGGCGTGGCCTGGCACTATGGCAATCCACTGGGTGAGCAACGGGCTGCCGATGGCGGCACCATAGTCATCGACCGTTCCCAACGCCGCGTCATCCGTGTCAGCGGCAAGGACGCCGCCGAGTTTCTTAATAATTTGCTTTCGCAAAAGCTGGATACCGCCCCCGTGGGCTTTAGTGCCGGTGCCCTTGACCTAGACATCCAAGGACATATCCTCCACCACATGGATATCGTCCGCACCGAAGACGCCTTTCTTATCGACGTCCCCGCGGCCCAATTCGACTCCCTTTTCAAGTTCCTCACCATGATGATCTTTTGGTCCCAGGTCACCGTAGAGGAGGCCGATATCGCCATCCTCACTCTCCTGGGTGAAACCGATATTCCCCTACCACCCATGGTGGAGTTTTCCCGCCAGGTTCAGTGGACCGGAATCAATCGCGTTGACCTGGGAGTTCCGCGCGAATCCTTGGTTGAGGCAACGAAGTTTTTGGAGGAATCCGGCGCGCGACTAGCCGGGCTTATGGCGTTTACCGCCGATCGTGTGCGGGCCCGCGAGCCAGAGCTGGCAGCGGATCTAGATAATAAATCCATCCCCCACGAGGTACCGCAGTGGATTAGCCGTAGCGCAGATAATCCGGCCCACGTCCACCTCAATAAGGGCTGTTACCGCGGTCAGGAAACGGTAGCGCGCGTGGAAAACCTCGGCCGCTCCCCTCGCCTATTGGTGCAGCTGCACCTCGACGGCTCAGCCCCGCAACGGCCGAATGTGGGCGATGACATTACTTTCAATGGACGTAAGGTAGGCCGCATCGGCACGATTGTGGATGACTGCGATTTTGGCCCCATTGCCCTAGGCCTCGTGAAGCGCTCTGCGCTGGACGCCGGCACCCTAGAGGTGGGCGATACGGCGGCTTCAATCGATCCTTCTTCCATCCCCGAAGATGAGGGCCCCAAGGCCGGACGTGAGGCGGTAAACCGGCTGCGCGGACGTTAGATCTCCCACTAGCTAGGGGGCGGTGCGGAATTTTTTCGTCACACAGGCTATTGTGTCTTACAGGAAGATACTCAATAGACAAGTCGATGGGGCGCCCAAGAATCCCTGGCGCGCCCTACTAACCCAAGGGGGTCATGCACATGGGACGCGGACGCGCAAAGGCAAAGCAGACCAAAGTTGCACGCCAGCTCAAGTACAACTCACCCGAGATGGATATCGAGTCCCTACAACGGGAACTCGCCGCACAGCAAGAGGGTGACTCCCGCGATTATGAAGAGGATGACCCATACGCCGACTACGTCGATGAATGGGATGACGACCGCGACGAACGCTAATCTTCCGCTCGCCGCTGGATAGTTCAAGGGCCCTAGGATTTCCTAGGGCCCTTCCTCATGACCTCCCCTAGCGGGGCAAGACACTATTAGAAATTTGGGTGCTCGCCGTGCATAAGCACGCGCGGCTCCTCGCCAGAGGCGGAGCGAACGGTGCCCAGCTCCCACGCATCGATGTGGCGCGCGGTAAGCATTGCTAGGGCGCGGTCGCGGTCTTCAGGGTTGACCACGGCAATCATGCCCACGCCCATATTGAAGGTCTTCTCCATCTCAGCCAGCTCCACCTTGCCCACTGAGGAGATGAGCTTGAAGATCTGACCCGGGGTCCACGAAGCGCGGTTAATATCGGCGGCTAGGCCTTCCGGGATGACGCGCTCGAGGTTGCCGGCCAGCCCACCGCCGGTGACGTGGCAGAAGGTGGATACGGAGCACTCACTGGCCAAAGCCAAGCAGTCCTTGGCGTAGATGCGGGTAGGCTCCAGCAGCTCCTCTCCGAGGGGACGGCCCAGCTCTTCTGCGTGGCCGTCGAGAGGCATGCCAGCCTGCTCCAAAAGGACGTGGCGGGCCAAAGAGTAGCCATTGGAGTGCAAGCCGGAAGACCCCATGGCGATGAGCACGTCGCCATCACGGACTTTATCGGGGCCGAGCACGCCATCAGCCTCAACGACGCCCACCGCGGTGGCGGAGACATCGTATTCATTTTCTTCCATCATGCCGGGGTGTTCGGCGGTCTCGCCGCCCAATAGCGCGGCACCGGCCTGCACACACCCCTCGGCGATGCCCTTGACTACCTCGGCCACCTTTTCCGGCACGACCTTGCCCACGGCAATATAGTCCTGCAGGAAAAGCGGCTCCGCGCCGCAGACGACGAGATCATCGACGCACATGGCGACCAAGTCGATGCCGATGGTGTCGTGCTTGTCCATGGCCTGGGCCACGGCCAGCTTGGTGCCAACGCCATCGGAACCCGCGGCCAAGATGGGCTCCTTATAATCGCCGAGCTTAAACAGGCCGGCAAAGCCGCCGAGGCCGCCAAGGACCTCGGGGCGGGTGGCGCGCTTGGCGTGCGGGGCGAAAAGCTCAACGGCGCGGTCGCCCTCTTCGATGCTGACGCCGGCTGCGGCGTAGGTATTGTCACTCATGGTTTCAAAAGTCCTTTGTTATTCGGTGCCGAGCAGGGTGCGCACGGCGTCTGCATTGGAGTTTCCGGCGGGCAGGCCGAGCGGGTATTCGCCCGTGAAGCAGGCGGTGCACAGCTCGGACCGGGGCTGCTCGGTGGCGGCCACCATCTCCTCAACGGAGACAAAGCCCAGGGAATCGGCGCCGATGGTGTCACAGATGGTGGCGCAGACGGTTTCCGGATCGTCGGAAGGGCTGGCATTAGCAATCAGCTCACCTGGGGAGGCGAAGTCAATGCCGTAGAAGCACGGCCACTTCACCGGCGGGGAGGCGATGCGCACGTGCACCTCAGCGGCGCCGGCCTCGCGCAGCATGCGGATGAGAGCGCGCTGGGTATTGCCGCGAACGATGGAATCATCCACCACGACCAGCTTCTTGCCGTTAATGACCTCGCGCAGCGGGTTGAGCTTCAAGCGGATGCCCAGCTGGCGCAGGGTCTGAGTCGGCTGGATGAAGGTGCGGCCCACGTAAGCGTTTTTGACCAAACCATGGGCGAAGGTAATGCCAGATTCGCGGGCGTAGCCCACGGCGGCTGGATTACCGGATTCGGGAACCGGGATGACGAGGTCCGCGCCCTCGGCCGGGTACTCGCGGGCTAGGCGGCGCCCGATGTCCACGCGGGAGGCATTCACGGAGCGACCCTTGATATCGCTATCTGGACGGGCCAGATAGACGTATTCGAAGACGCAACCGTGACGCTTGGCCGGCGCGAAGTTTACGGAGCGGATGCCGGCCTCATCGATGGCGACGAGTTCGCCGGGCTCAATTTCGCGGATGAACTGGGCGCCACAGATATCGAGCGCGCAGGTCTCGGAAGCTACTACCCAGCCCTTGGCCAGGCGGCCAAGGACAAGCGGGCGCACGCCGTGTGGGTCGCGGGCGGCGTACATGGTGTGCCCATCAGTAAAGGTCAAGCAGAACGCGCCCTTAACTCGCGGCAGCAGGTCGCGGGCGGAGTCAAAGACGGAGGTGTCTTCATCCACGCCGTCGGCAAGCAGCATGGACAAGCACATGGAGTCAGAAACGGATTCCTCGTGCGGCTTGATGAGGCCGCGTTGCACGGCTTCCTCGCGCAGCTCCAGGTAGTTGACCAGATTGCCGTTGTGCCCAAGGGCAATGTCTACCCCGGTGGAAGAGGTAGAAAACATGGGCTGCACGTTGGACCATTCCTTGCCGCCGGCGGTGGAATAGCGCGTGTGGCCCACCGCTACGTTTCCTTGCAGGGCGGACAGGGTGGATTCATCAAAGATATTGGCCACCAAGCCCATGTCTTTGAAGACGACGATACGGTCATCATCGCCCACCGCGATGCCGGCGGCCTCCTGGCCACGGTGTTGCAGGGCGAAGAGCCCAAAGTAGGTCAGCTTGGAGACTTCCTCCCCAGGAGCCCAAACGCCATAGACGCCGCATTCTTCGCGGGGCTCCTGCTCATTGTGATCGTCAAGATTGGTGATACTAGGAGTATGTACTTCTACCACGGCGTTTATATTAGCCTGTCGCGCCGCTGGAAACTAACGGAATGAGCGGCAACCACTGCGCGATTTCGCCCGCGCGGGAGCCGGAAGCATCCACGCGACCAGTGCCTACGGACTCTTCCCAGTCCGCCAATCCGGTGGCTAGGCGCAGCCAGGTCTCCGGGTCGGTCTCCACCACATTGGGTGGGGTGCCGCGGGTATGGCGGGGCCCTTCAATGCATTGCACCGCAACAAATGGGGGTACGCGCAGCTCCACGGAATGTCCCGGCGCGTCGGCCTCGAGGGTGCGGGCGGTGCGCCGGACGGCGTCGGCAAGCAGGGCCCTACCTGGCTTATCATGCTCCGCCGGGGCAGCAATCCAGTCTTTAATGGCCAAGACGGCCGCGCGGGTAGCGGCGGGATCGACGGGCTTTTTCATAACTACATCATAACTACTGTTATCTTGTTGTTTATGTCACCTACGCCTTCCGTTGCGGAAAATCAGAAATCGCCGGCGCTGACGCTGCGCTTTATGGCATCGCCAACCGACGTCACCATGGCCGGCGCCCCCGGCATCAGCGGCGGACGCGTCCTGGAATGGATTGATAAGGCCGCCTATGCCTGCGCCGTGCAGTGGTCCGGCCAGTACTGCGTGACCGCATACGTGGGCCATATTCACTTCACCCGCCCCATCCCTTCCGGGCACATCGTGGAGGTGCGCTCGCGCATCGCCATGACCGGCCGGTCTTCCATGCACATCGTCAATGAGGTGCTTTCGGCTGACCCGCGCGAAGGCATCTTCACTCGCGCCTGCGATTGCCTGGTCATCTTCGTAGCCAAGGACCCTGCCACTGGCAAGTCCACCCCGGTGCCGCCCTTCGTGCCGGAAACCGATGAACAGTGCCGCGTAGAAGAAGCAGCCAAGTCCCGCATTGAGCTGCGCAAGGCCATCGAGGCGGAGATGGAAGAGCAAACCTATGACGGGCCTTCCGATGCCCCGCGCATGGTCAACCGCTTCCTAGCCAAGCCCACCGACGTCAACTGGGGCGGCAAGGTCCACGGCGGCACCGCCATGCAATGGATCGATGAGGCCGGTGCGGCCTGCACCATGGAGTGGTCCGCCGAGCGCACCGTAGCTGTCTATGCCGGTGGCATCCGCTTCTACCGCCCGATTTCCATCGGCGACCTCATCGAGGTCGACGCCCGCATGATGCGTACCGATACCCGCTCGATGCAGTTGTCCATCCACGTCCGCTCCGGCAACCCCCGCGGCGGCCGTGAGCACTTGCAAACCGCCATCCATGCCACCGTGGCCTATATCGCCCTCGATCATGATGGTCAGCCACAGGTGGCCCGCCCCTTCCATCCGCATACCGAGGAAGATAAGCGCTTGGCCGAGCACGCCACCGTGCTGCGCGAGCTACGCGCCAAGTACTCGCCAAAACCTTTGGTGGTGGCGCCGACAAATCAGCACATCGATTAACTGCTCTCCCCTCGTTTCGGTGTTAATAAGTCCATAGTGGGCGGCGAACACGCCTTCTTTCTGCTTTAGATGGACTTATACGCAGACGACGTTTCCTGCCGTCTGCTCTTATATCCACACAGAAACGAGGGAATATGCACACCCCAACTTTGCGCCGGTCGGTACGCACCGGCCTTGCCCTGATAGCTTCGGCCTGCCTCTTGGCGTCCTGCCAGAATCCGGATAACCGCCCAGCGGACGAAACTTCGGCCACCACACCCGAGTCTTCCGCCTCGCACAGCCCCACCAGTTCTGAGCCCGCGACCACAGAAGCAACCGAAACCTCCGCGACGGAAAGCGAAGGCCCACGCGCCACCGCCGAAGGACACGTGGTGGTCCTTTCTACCGGCGGCACTATCGCCAGCACACACGATAAGACTGGCGCGGTGGTGCCTACCGTTACTGGCTCCAAGTTGGTGGAACCGCTTTCTGGCACCTTTGATAACAACAAACCCACGTTAGAGGTCAAAGACATTGCTAAGCTGGATTCTTCCGCGATGACCTTGGACGATACCGATAGCATTATCACGGCCGTAAACAAGGAACTGCGTCGCGATGATGTCGATGGTGTTGTGGTAACCCATGGCACCGATTCCATGGAAGAGACCGCCATCGCTGTCGATACCTTCCAAGACAGTGAGAAGCCGGTGGCCTTAACCGGTGCAATGCGCCCCTTTGATGATCCGAATCCAGATGGCCCGGATAACTTGGCGCTCGCGGTGAAGACCGTCACCGATCCCGCCAATAGGGGCCGCGGCACGTTTATCGCCTTTGCGGATCAGGTCATTCCTGCCCGCGGCGCTTTCAAGTCCGATACGTCCAAAGCCGATGGCTTTGCCAATAACAATGGCGAGAAGCCGCCTCAGCGCCCGAAGGCTCTGAAGTTTAAGCCACTGGGCAATACCCGCGTCGATATTATCGCCGCCTACCCCGGCGCGCCGGCTGATCTCATCCAGCGTTCCTTGGACAGCGGCGCCGAAGGCATCGTCATTGAGGGCATGGGCGCCGGCAATATTGGCGACGAGCTAGCCCAGGCTGCTCAGGCCGCGGCCAAGAAGGTTCCGGTGGTGCTCACCACCCGCGTGGATCACGGCCCAGTGGAGGGAATCTACGGCGGGGCCGGTGGCGGTGCCACGCTTGCCGACGCCGGCGTTATCTCCTCTGGCACCCTGCGCGCTCCCCAAGCACGTATGCTGCTTGCCGCCGCGATTACGACCGATACCGATCCCGCGGAGCTTTTCCCTGACGCTGACTAAGCAGCGCCTTGGACTACGACCATCCACACCGCCACGAGGTGCACCACCGCGGCCGCGATGGTCGCGGTGTGGAAGTGCTCATGGTAGCCGTAGTAGCGCGCATTGCGCCCGGGCCATTTAAAGCCATAGACCAGCGCGCCTAGCGAGTACACCACCCCGCCGGCAAAGAGCAGCCACACCACAGCTGCCCCTGCCTGCGTCCACAGTGTGGGCAGAAGCGGCAGCACCAACCATCCCAGCGCTAGGTAGACCACCACGTCTAGCCAACGAGGATGGTTGATCCATACCAAGTTCAATACCACGCCAAGAATCGCTCCTGCCCAGGCAACGCCTAGCATCCATGCCGCCTGCACCGGTGATAACACGATGAGGCACAGCGGCGTATATGTCGCGGCAATAAATACCGAAATGGTCGCGTGGTCCGCGCGCCGCCACCACTGCACCGCACGCGCGCTCGCCCACGGATAGCGGTGATAAAGCGCTGAGACGCCAAAAAGCCCCACCAGCCCCACGCCGTAGACAGTCACGCCAAGCCCTTGCCACCAGTGCAGCGTCATCCATGCATAGGTGATAAGCACGGCGGAGGCAATCACCGACAATAGCGCCGCTATTGCATGCCCCCAGCCACGGCTAAGCGGCCTAGGCCCGCGGTCCGCCATCCAATAGGTTCGCTGGACAAGACCCGGCCCCGGCGCGCTATCTGCATGCATCTGTGCCACGGCGATACTCCTCTTCTACTGACCCGGCAACGGACAACTTACGATACCGTAAGTGTACGGATGCAAATGGTGGCCTTCAAGAAGAACGGACTACCGATTTTGAGCGTCGAAGCTTTCGATGACAACTTCGTCTCCACCACCGTGGCCACGCAAGTGCACACCCCACTCCACAACACTGCCAGTACCGCGAACAGCTTCATGCGGAGAGTTGAACGCAAGAGCCAAGCCTACTTCTCCCTTTTCCCACCGCGGTGGAGTATATGAACCATTTGCTTCACTCTTATCTACCGCATTTGGGCTCCTGTCATCAAAAAGGGTGACTAGAACCGCTCCGCGCTTCTTGGAGTCAAAGGAATTCAGATCGAATGGCTCCTCGCCCTTGATCCTCTTGAAGCCGCCAGGTAGAAGACGCGAGTACTTAATCCTATCAGCAGGCCGAGGAGCCAGAACAGACTGACCGCTTGCCACACTTTGCATTATGTAAGTGTTCTTTCGGTCCGTACCGGTAATGTCATGGCGTTCTTCACGGCGACTGCGTCTTACAAGTGGCACAGCAAACGGCACACCTGGGACTTCAATGGTCTTTGGCTCTTTCGACAAGATAGGAAGCATAACCGCAACTTCACGGAAATCAGATCCCGATAAGCTGGAGTGCTTGCCGTCTCCCATCAATCCGCGAAGGTATTGAATATGCGGATGGACAATATTCTCCTCGTAGTTTGATCCTTCGTACCACTTCATAGTCTCGAGAAGCTTGACAAAAACATCAGCAGGAACCGTTCCTACATGGAAATTCTTGCTCCCAGCATGCGCGAAGGGCCTGCCGCTTCTCATTCCCTCCAAACGGAAGTACGCCATCGGCGTAGGGCTGGGATCCAAGCTTTTCAGTAGCGGTACACCCACTTCTTCAAAATTCCATTTCAAAGCTTGCCTATTTTGGCGGTCAGGAATGGAGTTGAGCTCTACTACATTCGGTGCCGCCGCCGTAGAGCGGATAAAAGCATTAAACATCTTATTAGAGCTCGTTGGCTTCAAATCCGGCAATGACTGCCGAACCAAAGGAGCTATGCGGCTTGGAGTTAAGCGCTTTTCGGAATCCTTAGGCTCCTTTGCGTAAATCTTGATATTATCTCGAAAGACCTCTTCGTCGTGCATCGCGGCTTCGAAGAGTTCCACCAAATCGTGCGGAGCATAGAGACGGACTAAGTCTTGATAGCCCTTACGGAAGCCAAACCATCGACCAGTTTGCATCAGCGTATCAGCGCTTCCAGCGCGGCGGCGGAAATAGGAAATGGTCAAGCCCTCGACCGTGTAGCCACGGGAAAGCTTTGCACCGCCGACAAGAATCTTCCACACACGGCCTGATTCAAAATTGGGACTTTGTTTCCCTTTTGTATCTACCTGTAGTACCGGGGACTCTCCCGCTTGCACCCCCACCATCATCTCGCTATAGGCATCGTTGATATACGGTAAGAGTTCTTCGTACGTTTCTGGGACGGCAAACCCTTCCCGATACCGCTCGATGTTCATAACGCTTAGCAGGTCTTGTTCAAATAAGCGTTTCATCTCCGGAATTGGTCGGCCAAGGTTGTAACCCCGTTCCTTCCAAATTTTTTCCAGAACTTTCTTTCCATCGTCGTGAATAGCCGTACCTGTGCCTTCGTGCACAAGCATGGTGTGATGCTTGAATGTAAGCCCTGGATGCTTTGCCTCTCGGAATTTTTTAATCGCACCGGTTAGGACGAACATGTCGAGTGCTTCTCTTAGCTCCTCTTCACGCTCTTGCTCGAACAAGTCGCCATCCAGATCTTTGGAATCAACGATATCTCGAATAAACGCCTCACTTTGAGAGTTTTCGCGAGTTGCTTCCTCTGGAGAATCGATGAAATCCATCCGGTCATGAAACCACTTCGCTCCGCGGTATGCAGGGGGCTCATTGAGCATAAGCACGTAGTGCCGCGGATACAGATCTACCGGATCAGAAGGGTCGATAAAGACATTAGCGAAAGGGGTAGCCGTGTAACCGACGTACTGGGCACGTGGGCAGTTTTCAAGCAGCTCAGTAATCTGCTTATTAACCGCGGTTCGCTCGCGTTCCTCATTAGCCGCTTCTTTTTTCTTCTTTTTGGTATTGATAGAAGCTTGATCAGACTCGTCATCAATAACCAAGACCGGTAGATTCTTCAGGTCTTCATTTAACCGGGCAGCCCGCCGCAAATCAGAGTTGAGGTTTCTAAGAACGGAAGAGTTCTTCTTCACCACCGCAACAAGGCAAGGCATGTTATCTAGGTTGTCTGGATGGTGAACGGGCTTTGATCTATCTGGGCGCTCGATTTCAATTGCACTCGTACCGGTTCTGCGATAATCACGAACCGAAGTCGTCACACGCTTAATTCGCGGAAATCCTTTGGATCCATAGGCAGGACCATGGCGAAGAAATGCGCTACCGGCCTCTTCCCAGCCACGATCCCATTCTTCATCACCATTGAAATAAGTCTCGTCTTTGCGTTCTTTTGCTGTGAGGTTATCCTCGTCGAGGCCACTTAGCACCGATTCTTTGCCGCACAGCTCCTTGTCCAGGCGCCGTTGCGTCTGGTCTCGCAGATTATCCATTGTGCCGGCAAGAATAATGATAAACCTATAACCAGCATCAATAGCTTTGGCAGCGACAGCCGTGAAATTCGCGGTCTTGCCGCTTTGAACATAACCAACAACCAAACCTCTCGAGGACAGATAGTGCGGTTGTTTGGGATCTTCAAGCCGGCGAATAACCTCAGTAGCCTGCGTCCCGACAGTATCGATGGATTCCGCGTCCCAGTGGTTCCTAGTAAGAACCCTTCGATAGTCATCCCAGTAGCGAGAATTTGCTTGCTGCCGCTCCGGCGTATACCACTCAGTGAAGTTCTCTTCGATAATAACCGCGGGATCAGGGGCTGGCATGCGTCGTTCCACAGCTACGGAAAAGTCAGCCAAGCCGAGCTGGTCAATAACCCAATTGATTCTCTCTTGACTATCCGGAGCTGTTTGAGTCTCCGGTTTAATAACCACTGGGTCAGCCTTCATTGCAGCCACGATGAAAGTTATCAGTGGCTGAATGTCATTATCATCAGCTTCCTCGATGTACTGACGAATCGTTGAGTCATCAACGTCCATGTTCTCCATCAGCTTGAGCCTGTCTCGTAACGAGGCAAAGAGCTTCAAATCCGATGGGTTTAGAACGTTACTGATAGCTTCTTTTAGATTCGAGAATTCCACTGTCTGCAATTCGCTACTACCGGTCAAGAGTTTTTCTCCTCTGAGCTTTACTTTCCATTCAATTCTGAGCAGGGATAGTTGTTTGATTCACATCAACTAATCCAAGGCTACAACGAAGGACAGACACTCGACGGGACGAAAATTAAACGGAACGAACCCACGTTCTAAAACTCACCCCTAGCTTTGACGTAATTCCGCCTGGCGCTGTTGCTCTTTAGCTGCCACGGTAAGAAGCTCAGACCACAAAGAAGCGTTGGCCTTGGACTTTTTGGTTTGCTTCGACGTAGCCACATCATTAAACAGTAAATAAAGAAGGGTTTTTAATAGTGGCGCATCATTAAACGATCCCCGGCCAGGATTTATCATCTTTCGATACTTCCGATTTATCTTGATACTGCCTTCGCGAGGAGAAACTTCCACAAATTTATCTCCTTCAAGTTCCGCCCAAATGATGTCAATCGGATCACTCCTTTTTAAAATTGCTTCGCCTTCAATCATGTCTTTGATAGCGGGAGCAATCCCTTGTCCTGCTTCTGCTAGCGCATCTGGGTTCCCAGATTTTTTGTTAGAGTTGCGAAGTACAGCGGTAGCGTCGCCGCACACTTCGTCGAAGTTTCTTGCCGCGTCCCCGCATATCTGAAGACTTTCAACAAAACGATGGAATCCTTCTCCTAGTCTCACAGATCCTTTCTGCGGGCTGATAGTGATGTACTTATCGATCACTCGTGGATCATCGATAACGATGCGCAGCAGTTTATAGTCTTTCCGCGGCTCCTGAAGGCCACACCACCCGCCTTGGGTAATTAAGCGGTCCGCAATATAGACATAGAAGCCTTGGTGCCCGAGTTCATCTTTTCCCTCTAGCACAAACTCGTCCAATTTAGATCGATTTGGCCAGATATGCGCAGTCACACCGAGACCCTCGTCTCGTCCGTACTCGGCTAGCTTTAGGGGGTAGCGACTGTCGCCTGATTTCCTGTAGCCACATGGGTTCACCGGTTTAATTTCTGGAACTGGAACAGGACTCATCCCGTCATAGAGCATGAACATCTTTATGTTCAAACGGTTGTTCTGAAGGAATCGGTGGTAGCGAATCCCTAGATGACGACGCAACTTTTCTGTGGTCTTAGCAAGGAATGCGTTCGCCTCATTCTCATCGTCCCCCTCGTAAATATCTGTGAGGTCGTTCCAAAGAATTGAGGTACCACGTTTGAGATTAACGAGCCGATCTCTAAGGTTCCACGCCGCAGTTATTACATGCTCTTTTAATATATCTGCACTAAAGCTTTCTTTGTGCAGCTGAATTCCTGAGGGAAATTGGCCTTTAACTCTGGAAATCACGGTAACCGTATCGGCATTTGCGTACGAGCCTTCCTTTAGGCCCATTCCGTAAATGCCGATACTGCTGTGGGACTGCGACTCATGCCCACCTAAACGTAGAACTCGTTCCATAGTCCCAACATCCATACCGCGACCATCATCGTGCACCGCGATTTGGGTTAACTTGTTTCCATCGACATGAAAGACAATGCAGATATTCTCGGCTGTAGCATCGATGGAGTTATCCACCAATTCATCAATACCCGAGCGAATATCATGGTTAGCTCCCAGCGCATGCTGAATTGATTCAGTCGGCGCGAGGTGGATGGTCTTTTCTACATCAAATGAACTTCTTGCCTTTAACACTCGTCTCCCAGCCTTATTCCTCAGGCTCCAAACCATCAACAATGCGTACCGTCTCCATCGCCACGCGCGTGACCTTGCCAATCAGATCCACGATGTAGCGCGGATTGCCCACCTCATCGGCCCAATCATTCGGGTCATTGACAATGCCGGAGGCCTTATCTTTCTTGACTTGGTAACGGTCAATCAACCATGCCACCGCTGAGCGTGAGCCCAGCATGTACTCATCTGCCTCCGCAGGAATGCCAGCGATAGTGACGCGCTTGTTGTAAATCAGCTTGGTCACGTCATTGACGTTCTTGCCCGTCTCCGGGTCCTTACGCTTGGCCCACTTCATCTTGAGCACGCGCCAGGTCTCACGGTCGGACTCATCACCCTTGACCTGAATGTCCAGCGGCCACGGCTCCACGGACTCGTAGCCCACGTGCAAGTCCATTAATTCTTTACCAGCCGCAGCAAACTTGTCGAACTCCGCACGCGAAGTTGGTGTTTCAATATGTGGCAGCATCTTCTTCAAATCCGCCGCATACTTCGTGCGATAGCCAGGATCATGCAGCTTGCCGTACACAAAATGGAAGATGTCATCGCCCGTAACGTCAGCGCCCAACGCCTCCCGATACAAGGCCTTGATCTCATCAGTGATGTTGTCCACGCGCACGTACCCATCAACAACCTCACCAACCTTGCCATAAACACTGGCTTCGCCCTGCTTGGCAACGCTCCCTTCGCCAAATAGCCCACCATCCTCGGCCTCGACGGCAGCCCAAGTGAAGCGGGGGAAGAATTGGCCCCCGGAACCCGCACCAGTTACATGCAGATCCGGTAGAAGGAGCATAGCAATAACTGAAAATGGAACAGCGGAGGCATTTCCAACTTGATAAAACCCAATGTTTTGGTGTTGCGGGGTAGGGAACATTGAGGGGAGCTGATAGATCATATCGTTAAATGCCTGGTCGAAGTAGACCCGCTGCTTCATAAATGGGCGATAGAGCGAAAGATATACCCGATTACGGTTTACCGGAATCTCCGTGTCTTTAGCTGCAAGGTTCTTTAGCGTCCGATTCCAGGAGATTCTAGTAGTGTCCGCGAAATGCGGATGTGCTTGTAGGAATGCATTCACGTCCCTTTCACGGGGCTTTGAGATTCCTTGTTCATTAAGCCAATTGTGTAGCGCTGCAGTTGCTTCAGCATAAGTACCGGCCAGAATGCCGAGGTTGGAGAGCAGTCGACCACCTGTGTGCGCATACGCCCAACTATCTCGGCCTGTTTTAAGGCCAGCAGAAAAGGCCTGGAAAACTTTTGCGGACTTACCCTTTTTCTCACCAATAACCGGCCATTTTTCGAATCTTTCCGATCGCTGATTCAGCCAGTCACCTTCCTTGTTAGGAACAATTGACTGCCAATTCAAGTTACTAATAGTTGCATTAACAACATCTTCAATCTTCTGCTCCTTGGAGGCATAGTCAGGGGAAGCTGCATAATGCAATTCAAAAGACTTCTTGTTTGCGCTCTTCACGCCGATAGCAATAGAAATTCCTACCCGAATATCAAATACATTTCCTCCTTCCCGTTTCGCGAGTTCTCCGGCAGTGCGAGAATTACCCCTTAGATTAAATATGTAGAGGTCAGTGAAATCCTCCGCCATGGACAGACGGATACCATCGCCTGTGTTTCCATCAATCCAACCATTATTCGTGACAAAAACAATTACACCCTGATCTCCAATTCTGTCAGTCGCCCAACGGAAGGCACGCAGATAGGAATCATAAAGTGAGTTTTTATTTGTTGCGGTGGACCTAGCGGCGTAAGTTTCCGAGATCCGCGCGTCTAGACTTGGATACTTCTGATTCGCATTGAGGTCATTCGCAGACTTTTGGCCAACGGAGTACGGCGGGTTACCAATCACCACGTTGATGGGCGCATTCTTCTGACGCTCAATGGTGGCGTTGTTTTCGCGGAAGACGTTAAGGTCCGGAATGTCGCCTTCCTCGTGGATTTGGAAGGTATCCGCTAGAGCGATGTTGGTAAAGGGTACGTAATCCGGAATTGGTTCCTCGTTGCGCTGCGCGGCTTCCTCGCGCAGGGCGTTATAGGTGGTCTCAATGTTGACGGCGGAGACGTAGTAGGCCAGCAGCATGATCTCGGTGGCAAAAAGCTCGTTGGCATACTTACGGGCAAGGTCCTCCGGCTTGATGAGGCCCGATTGCAGCAAGCGGACCATAAACGTCGAAGTACCTGCGAAGGGATCGAGGATGCTTACGCCTTCATCGCTCAGGCCCCTACCAAAGTGCTTCTGGGAGACCTCATCGGCCGCGCGCAGGATGAAGTCCACGATTTCGACTGGGGTGTAGACGATGCCGAGCGCCTCAGCTTGTTTCTTGAAGGCCTTGCGGAAGAAACGCTCGTACAGCTCCTTAATCACCTGTTGCTTACCGGACGCGGAGGTCACCTCAGAGGCGCGGACGCGTACGGACTCGTAAAACTTCTCCAGGGATTCGGTCTCGGTATCAAGGTTCGCTTTGGACAAGGCGTTGACCATCTTCTCCATGACCTGAGCCACGGGGTTATGGGTGATGAAGTCATGGTTTTCAAACAATGCGTTAAATACCGGTGCGGTGATGAGATGCTGAGAGAGCATCGAGATGGCATCGTCGTCGGTGATGCCATCGTTGAGGTTATTGCGCAGGCCTTCGACAAAGCTGTCGAATTCTGTGCGCAGGCTTCCATCGGCGCCATCGAGTAGCGTCTTGATGCGGGTGATCTGATTCTCCGCGATGGTGGCCACGTCATCGGCCCAATCTTCCCAGTAGGTGCGGGTGCCCACCTTATCCACCAACTTGGTATAGATAGCCTCTTGCCATTGCTCTAACGAGAACAATGCAATCTGCTGCGTCATGGCCGTAGAATCGTCGAATGCCTCAGGGGACTTGGTGTTATCCGCCCCATCAAGCTTTTCTTTATCGTTTTTCTCTTTGTCACCAGACACGTGGTTGACGTCAATGGGCAGTTCATCTTGCGCATTTGTTCCGTTAAGCGCAATTGAATTCACCTTGGCGTTGAAGCGATCATCGTGGGCACGCAGCGCGTTGAGGATCTGCCAGACCACCTTGAAGCGCTGATTATCGTTAAGTGCTTCCGAAGGCGAAACATTCGGTGGCACCGCCACCGGCAAGATGATGTAACCGTAATCCTTGCCCGCAGATTTACGCATCACGCGGCCTACGGACTGGACCACGTCCACCATGGAGTTGCGTGGGTTAAAGAATACGACCGCATCCAACGCCGGCACATCCACCCCCTCGGACAGGCAGCGGGCATTGGTAAGCATGCGGCTTTCGTTTTCATCCGCCGGGGATTCGATCCAGGAAAGCTTGGTGCCACGCTCCATGGCGTTCATACCACCATCAACGTGCTGTGCAGCAACGCGCAAATCAACGTTGGTCAGGGAGACATCGTTCAGCACTGCCTTATCTTTGAGCAGCTCTTGGTGGGTAGCAATGAGCGAAGGATAAGTATCAGCGATGAGCTGTGAGGACTTAATGTCCTTGGCAAAGGCCACAGCGCGCTGCATAGGCTGGGCGTTTTCCTCAAAGCCGCCTTTCTTGCCCTGCAATTCACCAGAGCGCTTGGCCAAACCGTTCCAAGCACCGATCATCGCCGAAGCAGTGGTGAGGTTTATCTGGTTGTCGTCACTGCGAGCCATCGCTTCCGCAGCCACTGACTCATCAACCGTCATGACAAGAACCTTGTAATCAGTCAATAAGCCCTTATCCACGGCCTCTCCAAAACCAAGGCGGTAGAACTCGGGGCCATAGATGCCCTCATCATCCATGGAGGTCAACTCGGCGGAGTGCTCAGCGGCCTTGCCCTTTACCGCGTCGTCATAAAGCCTTGGCGTGGCGGTCATATAAAGACGCTTTGCCGCCCTGATATAGCCAGCATCGTGGATGCGTACAAAGTTGCTGGCATCTTCACCAGCCAAGGTGATGCCGGTGGTGCGGTGGGCCTCATCGCAGATGACCAAATCAAAATCATCTAGACCCTGCTGCTGTGCCTCGTGGACCGCCGGCAGGGACTGGTACGTAGAAAAGACGATATTGAGGCCCTTAGCGCGCTTGCCTGAAGCAAAGCGCTGAGTAATCTCCTCACCGTCCGTAGATACTGGAACCTCGAGGTCATAGACCGCAATGTCCTCCGCCTTCTTTGAGACCTTTGAATCCGAGCACACCGCGAAGGCACGCATGTCTAGGCGGCCTTGAGCGGTCCACTCCTTTAGTGTCTGCGATAACAAGGAGATGGAAGGAACGAGGAACAGAATGCGGGCTTTGCCACCATTCTCTTCTGCGACGCGCTCCGCCAGGCGCAGCGCGGTGAAGGTCTTGCCGGTACCGCAGGCCATGATGAGCTTGCCGCGGTCATGGGTCTTAAATCCTTCAATGGCCTTATCAATGGCCGTTTGCTGGTGCGGGCGTGGTTCAAAGGTTTCGCGCTGCGAAAGGTTGATTTGGATATTTTTGTCCCGGACCTCAGAGCCCGGGAACGCCACGTCCCAGTTGATCGGGGACTCGGCAATGGTCGAAATGCCGATGCGGCTGGTGGGAATCATCTGATTGGCCAACGCCGCTTCCGCATGTGAAGACCAATGATCCGTGGTGGAGATAATCATGCGGCTGCCAAAATATTCGCTGCCGTTTTCGGTCTCAAAGGAATGCCCTGAGGCCTCAAAGAAGGAATCGAGATGAGATTTCTGGATGCGAGCATTGGAAGCGTAGAACTTGCACTGGATGGCCATCCACGTGCCGTCATCCACGCGGCGGGCAACCAAGTCAATTCCCGTATCCGCCTTGCCGCCGTTATAGCGCCAATCAACCCAGCGGCTGACCTCATCAAATTGCGTTCTCAAAGTCGGATCGGTACGGAAAAAATTCACCATGAGCTTTTCAAAGGCGATGCCGTACTTCGCCTTTGGTTGGTTTTCGCGCAGCTGATCCAGTACCTCGGAGAATTTTGACATAACAGCATTATGCCTGACCTGCCAGCCATCCACTGGCTTACGCCGCCTAACTCTGGTCAATTTAGCACCGAGCGTTTAGGCTCCTTCCCTTATAGGTCATCTTCTAAGTCATTGGCTTGAAAGAATTCAGTCATAGCCTGCAACAGGTGCTGGTTCCATACGCCGTGTGCGCTCAAGGCGGAAGCATGATCGGCATGCGGGCGCACGTACTCTTCAAGCTCTACGCCTTTGTCCTTCGCCCGCTGGCGAAAGTCATCGTAACTAGCCGGTGGAACTAACCGGTCGTGGTCACTGCGCACGATCATGATAGGCGGCATATCCGAGGTCAGATGCGTAGCTGAAGTCACGAAGTCCGCGCGGTCTGGATATTCCTTAGGCGTTCCACCCAGGTATTTCTCCACGGTATCGCGGGAGCCCTGCCCGGCATAGGGGTCGTCAGAATCATAAATGTGGCGCACATCCAAGGCCGGTGAATCCGCATAGACGGCGCTGGGAACAGCCGGCGTACCGGAACAGTCGGTGAAAGGCAGCTGGCTGGGGTGTGCGGCGACATCGGCAGTCGCGTTCAGGACCAACTGCCCACCGGCGGATTCACCATAGGTAAAGAAGCGCTCCGAGTCGCCGCCATAATCTGCGGCATGGGCGTTGACCCAGTTCATCGCGCAGCCCACCTGCCCCGCCGCCACCTTCCACGTGGGCTGTTCCCAGCTAGACAATGTGTAGTCAATGGATAATACGAGGTAACCACGCTGGGCCATCTGCCGCATATTGAAAGCCTGGGAGCGCTTAGTCATCTGGTCCCAACCGCCGCCGTGGACATACATCATCACCGGGTGCTTGCGCGGATGGCTGCTGCCGGAGCGAATACTGTGTGTCTCCGGAGAGTAGATATCCATGGTGAGGTCATCGCCGTTGAAGGAGTCATATGTCACCGTATGATCCGGGCCTTCATCGGCCTTCTCAACGCCGGTCCAAGTAAAGGCCGCCGGGATATCGACGTCGGTTCCCTGCTCTTTTGCGGCATGAATCTGTGTTCCCAATAAACCCACGCTCGCTACCAAGGCAATGCCAGCTAACACACTTGGCACGTAGCAGCTGCGCGAGGCCAACGCGCCCAGCGCCGCCAAGATCACCAATACCAGCGCAATCAGCAACAGCGGCCCTATGTACTGCGGCCCGATGAGCGATCCAGCGCCCCAATATGAAATGTGCGGGGTAAAGGGCGAGACCGCTAGCCACAGCACCAGCATTGCTATAAGTGTCAACGGAATCGAGAGCAGCCGGGCGATAACCTTCATGCCCGCCAGGGTAGACCCTGGTGCTTAGAGTTCGTTGTGGCGGAGCCTACCTGGCCTTTGACAAAGACAAAGCAGGTTAGAAATACGGCTTAGCTGGCTGTGTAGCTCGCCTACAACGCCACTGGCACGCTATCCCGAACATAAGTCGGAATGAATGTGTATTGTTCCCGTCTCCCCACACCTATAACAGAGGCCAAGAGCGCCCAGCATCAACTCGGCAGTGGCCACTCAGTAAACCTTGCCGATACTAAAAGGGAAGTTGGATGCCGAACTTATGTAGCAGACTTTCTATCTGCTGCCGGTTAATGTACACAGTTCCAACTGCAATAGTCAGTACGCTGAAGAGGGCACCAACTACCGCCCACATCTTCGACTGTGAAGAGGCAACGCTACTTCCTGTTTGTGGCTTGTACCCGCTGTCCGCTGTGGACTCGATATGGGCTTGGGAGTGGTCAGAGATAGAACCAAGCGGCAGACAAGCGGACAGCTCATCGATGGTATAAAACGTCGAGCCCTCACTTATTGGCTCACACCCCTCCTTGAAGGGAATTTCCTTCTCGTTGTACAGCATGCGCACGAGGGTCTCGCCATTGTCATTCTGGAAGGCATCCCACTGGATATTTGCTCCCATCGGGGAGACCTTGTCACCACGCCAATCCGAGTTTTGCCAAGTGTAGAGCTCTCCTGCGGGAACTCCCTTCTCTGAGCCAGGCGTTTTCAGCAATGCGGCGAGCGGAATGATGGTTTCCGCGTGACCAAACCTATATTCCGCAGCTATATCACCACCGGCCGCGCGATCCTGTACGCCCTCAATCATTTCCTCAAGCAATGGCTCATAATTGTCATAAGAAATAGTGCGCCCCTCGATAGCCGGCCCCTTCTCATAGAAGTCTTCTACATCCAGTAGGTATGCAAAGGTGGGCCCGCTCGCATCGTCCATGTACTGATCAAATATCCACCCCTCAGCAGGGGTTTTCTCCTCATGAGCAAGTGCTGGAGCAATGATGTACAGGTTGTAGAACTGCAGCGCGGCGTCCACTATTCCTTCTACTGTCTTGCTATCCTTTTCACGGGCGCTAAATGAAATGGACCCATCTTTTAGCTCATCGATAAAATCCGAGGTGAAAATCTTGGACAGCAACTCCTGCGATGCTTCTTGGGAGGCCGGCTTGGAATAAGCTTCCTGGATCTTTTCCTGTAGCTGCGGTGAGTCTTTCCACGCCGAATATTTTTCGTACGACGGTGACTTCTTATCTTTATGCGCATACATCAGGTCAGTGCGTGGCTCGATGGTGACATGACCATCGTTGGTTCCGTCCACGAGGTTGTCAGCAAGAGTGGGAGCTTCCTTCAGCCACGCCGCACCGAAATTCCAACCAGAGTCATTAGCGCGGTCCTCACCCGAAGAGATGAATTTCACCTTGGAGTCGTCCCTGTCGATGCTGTGCATAAGCTCAGCATTGCGTTGCGCATTGCGCTGACCAATCCCCCGCAGTTCTTCCCGCCCAACTGCGGTGAGGTTTCCGTATCCGGCGTCTTGTCCGGCGCCACCGGCCAATTCCTCATTCACGGAAATCATCGCTTCTACCTGCGGAATGAGCTTTTCTCCTAAATCCGTGAGCTCACCACGCTCCTGAGCATACTCCAGCATCTGCTGCGCAAGGTCGTCATACTTAAAGCTAGACAGACCACGCGAGCCATGCCGGTCCACCGTGGAGGTATAGATCTGTCGGAATCCTGCGGGAGCTTCGGAATACTCCCGCCCCTGCGGTTCATAGTGCTGTTTGGTGGAGTAATAGGAACCATTCTCGGCGGCAGTGGCGGGCACTGTTACACCAGCACACGCAACGGCGACAATAAGAGCGAGAGTACGAATGCGCATTGAACGTTAGCTTCCATGAGTAGTGGATATTTTGAAGAGGGACACACCCACGGTAGGCCGCTGACGTTACGGAAAGGTTGCCTGAAAGGAAAATGATTGAAAAGAACTCGTCCCGACGCTGTTCTCTATAAGGCCGAGCCTTTGTCCCGGATCCTAACGAGCATAAAAAGCCCGGCCGAAGCCGGGCTTTCCGCATTGTCGCTTAGTTGCGTTTGTCCAACGCCGGGAGTTTTTACTCCACCACGGAGTTAGCACCCACGGCATGGTCGAAGAGATCCGGCAGGGTGGCGGACCAGGCAGAGACCAGCTGGGAGATGGCGACGGATTCGCCGCCGAGGGTCAGTGCGCCGGTTTCGGTGGTCTCACCCACTATGGCGGCTGGGATGCCCAGCTCGCCAGCGCGGGCAAGCACCTGATCGGCGCGGTCGGCGGTGGTGGCCACGAGCACGCGGGAGGCAGACTCGGAGAAAGCGGCGACAAACTCGTCCTCGTGGACCGCGGTGAGGTCCAGGTTGAGGCCGAGGCCGGCGCCGTCGGCAGTAGCACCGGCGCGCTTTGCCATCTCAAAGGCGGTGACGGCAAGGCCGCCCTCGGAGATATCGTGCGCCGCGGTGAGCAAATCATTGCCGTGGAAGAACTCGGCCAGGCGCTTCTCGTTGGCCATGTCCACCTGCGGCGGCAGGCCATTGAGGGAGGAAGCCTCGGAGGTATCGGCGCTGACCTGCTGCCAGATTGAGCCACCAAACTCGTCCTTGGTCTCACCCAAGGCGATAAGTACTTCCTTCTCCCCCACGGTGCCCAGCTCATTGCCAATGGCCTTGTGGACGTCATCGATAACGCCCAGCACACCCACCACCGGGGTAGGCAGGATCGGCTCCTCGCCGGTCTGGTTGTAGAAGGAGACGTTGCCGCCGGAAACGGGGATGGAGAGCTCCACGGCGGCGTCGGCAAGCCCATGCACTGACTCGCGGAACTGCCACATAACGTCGGGGTTCTCCGGGGAGCCGTAGTTTAGGCAGTTGGTAATCGCGACGGGCTTCGCACCGGTGACGGCGACATTGCGATAAGCCTCCGCCAGCGCGAGGCGGGCGCCCATGTTCGGATCCAGCTTGGTGTAGCGGCCGGATGCATCGGCGGACACGGCCACGCCGCGGCCGGTCTCCTCATCGATGCGCAGCACGCCGGCATCCGCATGGTGAGACTGGACGGTATTGCCGCGCACGTAGCGGTCATACTGGTTCATGATGAAATCGCGTGAGCACAGCGACGGGGAGGAGACGAGCTTCTGCAGGGATTCCACCAGACCACGCTTGTCGGTGCCCTGGTACTTCTGCAGCTCGTCCTGCCACTCCGGGCGGGCATAGGGGCGCTCGTAGACCGGGGCTTCGTCCGCGATGGTGCCGGCGGGAGCATCCACGACGACCTCACCCTGGTGGCGGATAACCAGGTGATTGCCCTCGGTGACCTCGCCGATCTCGGCGCAGGTTACATCCCAGTGCGCGCAGATTTCGCGGAACTTCTCCACGTTCTCCGGAGACACAACGGCGCACATGCGCTCCTGGGACTCGGAGGCGAGGATCTCAGCCGCGGTCATGTCCTTCGCACGCAGCGGAACATTATCGAGGTTGACCTCCATGCCGCCATCGCCGGCCGCTGCCAGCTCCGAGGTAGCGCAGGCCAAGCCCGCACCGCCAAGATCCTGGATGCCTACGACCACGCCGGCGTGGTAGAGATCGAGGCAGCACTCGATAAGAACCTTCTCTGCGAAGGGGTCGCCCACCTGTACGGCCGGCAGCTTGCGCTCGGCGCCGTCCTCGAAGGTATCGGACGCCAGCACGGATACACCGCCGATGCCGTCCAAGCCGGTGCGGGAGCCGAAGAGCATGACCTTATTGCCCTTGCCGGACGCAAAGGCCAGCTTCAAATCCTCCACCTTGAGGGTGCCCACACACAGGGCGTTGACCAGCGGATTACCGGAATAGGTCTCATCAAAGACGGTTTCGCCGCCAATATTGGGCAGACCCAGGGAGTTGCCGTAGCCGCCAATACCGGAGACCACGCCGGGCAGGACGCGCTTGGTATCGGGGGCGTCGGCAGGCCCAAAGCGCAGCTGGTCCATTACGGCAATCGGGCGAGCGCCCATGGCCATGATGTCGCGCACAATGCCGCCCACGCCGGTGGCCGCGCCCTGGTAAGGCTCCACATAGGAGGGGTGATTGTGGGACTCCACGCGGAAGGTCACCGCGTTGCCGTCTCCGATGTCCACCACGCCGGCGTTCTCACCGATGCCAGCGAGGATCTTCTCCCCCATCTCCTCAGTCATGGTCTCGCCAAAATAACGCAGGTGCGTCTTGGAAGACTTATAGGAGCAGTGCTCGGACCACATAACGGAGTACATGGTCAGCTCCGCATCGGTAGGGCGGCGGCCCAGAATATCGTGGATGCGCTGGTACTCGTCATCCTTCAGGCCGAGCTCCGCGTAGGGCTGCTGCTCATCCGGGGTGGACTGTGCCTTTTCTACGGTGTCATTATGAACGGTCATTAAAGTGGCCTCCTTAAACCGCCGGCGCCTGGGCGACGGCCTTGATGGCGGATACGAAAAGTCCCAGTCCGTCGGTGGATGGGCCGGTCAGCGTGTCAATGGCGTGCTCTGGGTGCGGCATGAGGCCCACGATGCGGCCAGATTCATCGCTGACACCGGCAATGCCGTTGACAGAGCCGTTGTAGTTATCGGTATAGCGGAAGACCACGCGGCCCTCGCCTTCGATGCGGGCAATGTCATCATCGCCGGCCTGGAAGCGGCCCTCACCGTGCTTGGCCGGCACCAAAATCTTCTGGCCCTGCTCAAACTCGCTGGTCCATGCGGTGGTGGAATTGGCCACCTCCAGGTAGGTATCGGTGCAGTGGAAGTGCAGGCCCTTATTGCGGGTCAGCGCGCCCGGCAGCAGGCCCGCCTCGGTCAAAATCTGGAAGCCATTGCAAATGCCAAGCACCGGCATGCCCTGCTTCGCACGGTCAATAACGGACTGCATCACCGGCGCAAGCGCGGAAATAGCGCCCGAACGCAGGTAGTCACCATAAGAAAAACCGCCCGGCACTACGACCGCATCCACGCCGTGCAGATCGCTATCTGCGTGCCAGAGGCTTTTCACCTCTGCGCCGGCGGTGCGGGCTGCGCGAGCGGCATCCACATCATCCAGGGTTCCGGGGAAAGTGATTACTCCGATTGTTGCGGCCACTTACTTGACCTCCAGCCCAACAACCTCGTAGTCCTCGATGACGGTATTGGCCAGCAGTGTGGCGGCTACCTTATCTAGGTCCTCTGCGGTTACAGAGTCGTCGACCTCGATTTCGAAGCGCTTTCCCTGGCGCACATCGCTGACACCGGATACCCCGATGCGACCCAGCGCGCGGACGACGGCTTGGCCCTGCGGATCCAGAATTTCCGCCTTGGGCATGACATTGACAACTACACGAGCCATGAAAATATTGCCTTACTGTATGGGGCTTTGGTCTGCGCGGCTTAGTTTAGTTGGCACCCCCTGCTTTTACCTAGACTCACCCCCGCAGTGTGGGTTTCACCCCGCTTGGGCAAACTCTACGTGAACCTCAAACAACGCTCTGGCAAACTCCGGCGTGCGCTCCACCCCGCCCCGGCGCGGCGATCTACTAATAGACATCGCACACTATCGCTCTCATTTAAGGTTGAATCTATGTCTTCTCGTCGCCTAGGTGCGCTGGCGCTCGCCACCGCCTTGTCTACTGCCGCCCTTGCTGTACCCACTGCCACGGCTGCCACCGACGGTTCCGCCGCAGTCATCTCAGAGGTCTACGGGGGCGGTGGCAATAAGGGCGCTGCCTTCACCCATGACTTCATCGAGCTCTATAACCCCACCGATGCCCCGATTGACCTGAGCGGCTATACCGTGGAGTATTTCTCCGCCTCCGGCAACACGGGCGGCAAGGTAGTGCTTTCGGGCACCATCGCCCCGCATGGCTACTACCTCGTGCAGGGAGCGGCCGGCAATGGAGCGGGCGATGCACTGCCTACCCCAGATGCCGAGGGCAACCTCAACATGTCCGGTTCCAAGGGCTCCGTGCAGCTTGCCGACGCCACCGGATCCCCCATCGATGCCATCGGCTACGGCGCCGCTTCCCTCAAGGAGGGCACCGCTGCTGCGGGTCTGTCCAATGCCAAATCCGCCTCTCGCGACGCCGAGGGCACCGATACCGATGACAATGCCGCCGACTTCACCAGTGGCGCTCCCACCCCGACTAATACCGGTAATAAGGCTCCCTCCCCTCAGCCTGAGGATCCGGCCGAGCCCGAGCAGCCAGCTCCCGAAGGCGTGACCGCCATCGCGGATATCCAAGGCACCGGCGCTGAGTCCCCGCTTAAGGACCAGACCGTTACCACCGAGGGTGTTGTCACCGGCGTGTGGAGCGAGGGTGGCCTCAATGGCTTCACCATCCAGACGGGCGGGACCGGCGCCGAGGCTACCGATGCCTCCCAGGCCCTCTTCGTGTACATGGGTGATAAGCCAGCCGACCAGTACCCGGACCTCGAGGATTCCGTTGCGGTCACCGGCAAGGTCTCCGAGTTCTATGGTTCCACCCAAATCACCGCCGCCGAGGTCACGCAGCTCGATGCCCCGCTAGAGAAGGTCACCCCACTGAAGGTCGACCAACTTCCTGATGGCAACGAGGCCCGCGAGCCCTTCGAGCACATGCTCATCCAGCCCGGCGAGCACACCGTAACCAATAACTACGCCCTCAACCAGTACGGCGAGATTGGCCTTGCCCCTGGCAAGGAGGCCTTCCGCCAGCCTTCCGATATCTTCTCCCCTTCCACGGATCCCAATTCCGATATCCAGAAGCTGACCAAGGACAACGCCGATAAACTGGTCACCTTGGACGATGGCCGCACCCGCGATTACCTCAAAACCGACCAGGAAACCCCACTGCCATATATCGCCCAGGACGATGCCCACACCATCAAATCCCTGCGCACCACCGATATCGTCTCTTTCCAGCACCCGGTCATCGTGGGCTTTTCTCACGAGCAGTGGCGCTTCCAGCCCACCACCCCGGTTACCGGCAACACCGCGGGCGCAGACCTGCCCATCTCTTGGGAGGACTCCCGCGAGGCTGAGCTGCACGCCATCGATGACGTCAAGGGCGAATACACCATCGGCGCCTTCAACGTTTTGAATTACTTCACCTCCCTGGGCGAGGAATTCGGCGGCAGCGCCTACACCGACCGCGAGGGCAATAAGGTCACGGTCAACCGCGGTAAGACCCGCGGCGCCTATACTCAGTCCGCACTCGCGGACCAGGAACGCAAGATTGTCGCGGCCATCAACGGCCTCGATGCCGATGTCATCGGCCTTTCCGAAATCGAAGATGGCTACGCTGTCACCGGTGACTTTGCCCAGCGCGATAAGGCACTCAAGCACCTGACGGAAAAGCTCAATGAGGCCGCCGGCTCCGATAAGTGGGCCTTCGTTCCTTCCCCGTCCAAGGACGCCGTACCAGACTCCCCGGATGTCATCCGCACCGCGTTTATCTACCACAAGGATGTGGTGAAGCCTGTCGGCGAGTCCCGCATCTTCCAGGACGATCGCTTCACCGGCACCGCCCGCGAGCCTCTTGCCCAGGAATTCCAACCGCTAAAGGAGGGCGAGGAGTCCTTCGTTGCCGTGGCCAACCATTTCAAGTCCAAGGGCTCGGTGGCCAAGGGCGATGCCGATTCCGGCGATGGCCAGGGCAATAACCCGAACGTGCGCAACGCGCAGGCACAGGCCGTCCTCGATGCCCTCCACAAGCAGGAAGACTGGAAGGATAAGCCGCTTTTCGCCCTAGGCGATTTCAATACCTATACTCACGAGACCGCGCTCGACGTCTTCCGCAACGATGGCTTTACCGTGCCCGCCGAAAAATATGGTGCCGATCCCTCCTACCAGTTCTCCGGCCTGCTTGGCACCTTGGACCACGTGCTGGCAAACAAGGTAGCCACCGGCACGCTTGACGACGCCCAAGTCTGGAACATCAATGCCGACGAACCCGTCGCCTTCGAGTATTCCCGCCGCAACTACAATATCGTCGACTTCTACGATGACTCCCCGTTCCGCGCCTCTGACCATGACCCAGTCAAGGTCGGTTTCACCCTCGGTGCGGACGACTCCGCCGGCCAGCCAGACGATCCTGCGGATGATCCTGCAGATGATCCGGCGGATAAGCCTTCCGATAAGCCAGAGGACAAGCCGTCAGAAAAGCCCGGTAAGCCTGGCTTCGGTTCCAACTCCAGCACTAGCTCTGTCGGCGCCGGTATCGCCGCTGCCATCGCGGCTATCGCCGGCCTCGTCGCCATCCCCGGCTTCCTCGCTGTGACCGGCAATCTCCAGAAGGCCATCCCGGCCCCGATCTGGGGCATGCTGCCGCAAGAAGTAAAGAACTTCATCACCAGCCTGCAGCGCTAATCGCCCACAGACGCAGACCCCGCTCGCTTCGGAGAAATCCTAAGCGTGCGGGGTCTTAATTTTTGCGATTTCAACGATTTCGTCCATCTAAAACACTACAACCGTTGACGGAAACAGGGTATTAGATGGACGAAATCGTGCTACCGGACATAGACACCACCAACCATCCCCGCCACTTTTGTTCGCAGAACCTCTGACGAGGGAATGCGCTCCCTAATTTGGCAGGAAGGCGCCATAATCGGCAGGGGTCGCCCCAGCGTTAATAGCCCGGTCGGCAGCTTTGACGAAGTCATGGATCACCTTGCGGTCATCTAGGTTGCGGCCGGACACGGACAGGCGAACGGTATTGCCGCGCTGCGCGGACCGCTCTGCTGCACGAATGATGTTCTTGCGCCACCACTTAGCGGAGCCAAAGCCCTCGCCAAAGGACAAGTTACGGGCCTGGTGGAATTTGCCGGAATTGATCTGCAAAACACCGCGGGTAGAGGCTGCCACCTCAAACTTAAACTGTGGCAATACCTGCAGGGTGCCGGGAGACATGCGCCAGCGCGGCGGGGCGAAAATTGTGGGTTCGAAGCCGATCTTGGCCATCTGACGGGTCGCACCCGCGAGTCGCAGCTTTGCCTCGTGGGAGTCGAGATTCGCAAACTCTGCACGACGTCCCTGCACCGAGCGGTCGAAACCGTTGAGGATGAGTATGCGGCCGGCATCGGCTTGGTCTCGGAGCCAGCTTTTGGTGTCTTTATCTTTCGCAAGGTGCCAGTTGCCGTCGATATGCGGGGCAATAAGCAGGGAAACAGGAATCTCCTCTCGATCAAGGATCGAGAGGAGCCGGCTAGCCTGCTTCCGTGTGTCATCAAAGATGCTGGAGATCGATACCAGAAGGTGGCCATTCATAAGAAAAATTATCGCACAGGAATTTAGGATTCGCGCGCTGGCCCCCTATCCGGGTTTTACTTCTCCAGACCGGTGGCCTTATTGATCGTCCACGCATACTCGAAGGCGTTTTGGCGCCACTTTTCATAACGGCCGGACACTCCACCGTGGCCTGCAGCCATTTCAGTTTTGAGCAGGAACTCACCGCCGGTGGCCGTCGCTCGCAGCTGGGCAATCCACTTGGCCGGTTCAACGTAGAGCACGCGGGTATCGTTTAGCGAGGTAATAGCCAGGATGTCCGGGTAGTCTTTGGCCTCAATATTCTCGTACGGCGAGTAGGACTTCATGTAGTCATAGACCTCAGGATCGTGGTACGGGTCGCCCCACTCCTCCCACTCAGGCACGGTAAGCGGCAGTTCCGGCATGAGGATCGAGGTCAGAGGATCCACGAACGGAACAACGGCTTGGATGGCGGTAAAGCGGTCTGGGGCCATATTGGCGATTGCACCCATAAGCATTCCGCCGGCCGAACCGCCCTCGGCCACCATTTGGTCTGCGGTGGTCACGCCTCGGGCGATGAGGTCATCGGCGACGTCGATGAAGTCAGTAAAGGTGTTTTTCTTTTTGAGCATTTTGCCATCGTCGTACCACGTGCGCCCCATCTCGCCGCCGCCGCGTACATGGGCAACCGCAAAAATCATGCCGCGGTCCATCAGGGACAGGCGGGTCACGGAGAAGGCCGGATCCACGCTGACCTCATAGGAGCCATAGCCGTAGAGCAGAGTCGGATTCGGCTGGGTGCGGTCAAGATCGGCGCGATGAACAATGGAAACGGGGATGTCGGTGCCGTCGGCAGCCGTGGTCCACAAGCGGTAGGCCACATAATCATCCGGATTATAACCACCGGGAACCTCTTGCTCCTTGAGCAGGGTGTACTCGCCGGTGTCCACGCGGTAATCGAAAAGCTGGGCGGGCTGGGTAAAGGACACATAGCTTACGCGAAGCACCGGCGCGTCCCACTCCGGGTTACCAGATACGGAAACGGTGAAAAGCTCTTCGTTGAAGTTGAGCTCTTCGAATTCGCCGAAGCCGTCGTTAATGCGCATGATGGCGGCACGGCCGATGCCGCCGCGGCGGTAACCCACCACAATTTGGTCGCGGTAGGTATCCACGCCCTCGATGCGGGTGGTTTCCTTATGAGGCAGCAGCGCGGGCAGATCCCGAAGAGCGGGCAGCTCGCCGTCGGCCTTGGTATAGCCCACCTCGAAGTTGGGGCCGGTGGCATTGTGGGTGACAATCCAGTAGTTCTCGCCCTTGACGACGGCGTGATCGACGTCGTAGTCCACGCCGGATTCACGCTCCCACAGCAGGCGGAAGTCGCCCTCGGGGTTGTCCTCTTCGAGCACCCATACCTCAGAGGTCACCTTGGAGCTTATGCCAAGGAAGAGGTACTTATCAGAGCGGGCGCTGCCGATGCCGACGTTGAAGTGCTCGTCATCTTCCTTAAACACCTGCACGTCCTCGGACTGCGCGGTGCCTACCTTGTGGCGCCAAATGGTATCGGGACGCCATGCATCGTCGACGGTGGTGTAGAAAATAAAGCCGTCTCCGGCCCAGGTAGCGCCGTAAAAGATGCCCTCTAGGTGGTCGTCGAGAAGCTCGCCGGTCTCCAGGTCCTTGATGTAGAGTTCAAAGCGCTCATCTCCGGCAAAATCCACCGAATAGGCTAGGTAGCGGCCAGAATCAGAGATGGAGGCGGCACCGAGCGCGAAGAAGTCCTTCCCCTCGGCCAACGCGTTGGCGTCGAGGATAATCTCTTCCCCGTCCGGGGTGCCTTCCTCCGGGATAATCGGGGCGGTCCAGGGATCAGAACCCTCCTCTACCGGAAGGCGGCAGGAATAACCGTAGCTCTTACCCTCCTCAGTGCGACTGTAGTACCAGTAATCGCCGCGGCGGGAGGGCACGGACATATCAGTCTGTTTGATGCGGGACTTAATCTCCTGGAAGATATTCTCCGTCATCTCCTCCAAGTGCGCGGTCTTCGCCTTGGTGTAATCATTTTCGGCGTTGAGGTAATCCAGGGTTTCCTGGGATTCCTTATCGCGCAGCCACTCGTAGTTATCCACGAACTCCCGGCCGTGGAAGGAACGGGTCACGGGGTGGACGGCGGCTACGGGGGCGGAAAGATTCTCGTTGCTCATGCCGTCCCACTGTACGCGTGGCACCCCGTGGTGCGGGAGCTTCGGCGGGGAGTTAGTCCTCGGGCGAGAGGAAATCAGCGAAATGCTTGCCGGACAGCCGCTGATAGGCCTCGATGTAGCGCAGGCGGGTGGCGGAAACGACGTCGGCAGGCAGCTGAGGTGGGGTGCCGTCGGCGGCTTGGTCCCATCCGGAGGCGTCGGAAGTCAGCCAATTGCGCACATACTGCTTGTCGAAGGATGGCTGAACCTCGCCCTCGACATAAGAATCAGCCGGCCAGTAGCGGGAGGAATCTGGGGTGAGGACCTCATCGGCCAGCACGAGCGTACCGTCCTGGTCGAGGCCGAACTCGAACTTGGTATCGGCGAGGATGATGCCCTTGTCCTCCGCAAGCGCGGCGGCCGTGGAGTAGATGCGCAAGGTGGCCGCGCGTAGCTCCTCGGCGCGCTCGGCGCCTAGCTTGTCCACCACGTAGTCGAAGGACACGTTCTCATCGTGCTCGCCCTGTTCCGCCTTGGTGGCCGGGGTGAAGATGGGCTCGGGCAGGCGGGAAGCCTCCACGAGGCCATCTGGCAGCTCGATGCCACACACGGTGCCATTGGCCTTGTACTCCTTCAAACCGGAGCCGGTGAGAAAGCCGCGGGCCACACACTCGAAGGGCAGCATGTCCAATTTCTTGACTACCATCGCGCGGCCGAGGCACTCGGCAGGGATGCGCTCATCATCGAGCGGGCCGGCCAGGTGGTTGGGAAAATCGATGGAATCGAAGAAGAACTTCGAGGTCGCGGTCAGCACGCGACCTTTATCCGGGATGGCCGGCTCTAAGGCGTGGTCGTAGGCGGAGATGCGGTCCGAAACCACCATCAGCAGGGTGTTTTCGTCCACATCGTAGATATCGCGGACCTTGCCGGAGGCAAGATGGGTATATGAAGAAAGCTCAAGACGCATGGCTTTCATTCTAGCGCCCAGGGGTGGCGAGTAGGTTTCGATCAAATAAGCCCCGAAATCCGCGCGGGATCCGGGGACTATTTGATCGAATTGCGAAGGGAGCCGGAAAATGCGGGCTAGAGGATTTCGCCCGGGGTATAGGCGGCGGCCTTGGGGTGCTCGCCTACCAAGGCGTTAATGCGGTTGAGCACCTGGTTGACCTGGGACTCGGCAGCGCCGATGAAGGCGTGCTTATCGGCCAGGGCGGCCTCGAGGTCGGACTCGTCCATGGGCAGGCGGTCATCGGCAGCAAGGCGCTGGACCAAGTCCTGCTCGCCGCCGTTTTCGCGCATATTAAGCGCAACGGCTACGGCGTTTTCCTTGATGACCTCGTGGGCAGTCTCGCGGCCCACGCCGGCACGCACGGCCGCCATGAGGATGCGGGTGGTAGCCAGGAAGGGCAGGTAGCGCTCCAATTCGCGGTCAATCATGGCGGGGAAGGCACCGAACTCGTCGAGGACGGTGAGGAAGGTTTCGAATTGGCCGTCGAGGGCAAAGAAGGCGTCGGGAAGCGCGACGCGGCGGACGACCGAGCAGAAGACATCGCCTTCGTTCCACTGCTGGCCGGCCAGGTCTGCGGCCATGGTGAGGTAGCCGCGGAGGATGACCTGCAGGCCGCCGACGCGCTCGCAGGAGCGGGCGTTCATCTTGTGCGGCATGGCAGAAGAGCCGACCTGGCCTTCCTTGAAGCCTTCGGTGACGGTCTCATTGCCGGCCATCAGGCGGATGGTGGTGGCCAACGAGGACGGGGCGGCGCCGAGCTCCACTAGGGCGGAGATGGCGTCGAAGTCGAGGGAGCGTGGGTAGACCTGGCCCACGGAGTTGAAGATGCGGTGGAAGCCCAGGTAATCCGCGATGGCGGTCTCCAGGGAGGCAAGTTTGTCTTCGGAGCCGCCCATGAGATCCAGCATGTCTTGGGAGGTGCCCATCGGCCCCTTGATGCCGCGCAGCGGGTAGCGCGCGAGAAGGTCTTCGACACGCTCGATGGCCAGCAGCATCTCATCGCCGGCCGTAGCAAAGCGCTTGCCCAGGGTGGTGGCCTGCGCGGCCACGTTATGGGAGCGGCCGGCCATAACCAGAGACTGGTACTCGGCGGCATGACGGCCGATGCGGGAGACCACGGCAATGGCCTTATCGCGGATGATCTCCAGCGAGGTGTGGATTTGCAGCTGTTCCACGTTCTCGGTGAGATCACGGCTGGTCATGCCCTTGTGGATATGCTCATAACCGGCCAACGCATTGAACTCCTCGATGCGGGCCTTCACATCGTGGCGGGTCACGCGCTCGCGCTCCGCGATGGACTCGAGGTTCACGTCTTCCACCACGGCCTCGTAGGCATCGATGGCTTTGGAGGGGATGTCTACGCCCAAATCCTTTTGGGCGCGCATAACCGCAATCCAGAGCTTGCGTTCCAGGATGATTTTATGCTCCGGGCTCCAGATGCTGGACAGCTCTGCGGAGGCATAGCGGGAGGACAGGACGTTGGAAATCTTCTTCTTTTCAGCCACGTGACTATTATTCCATGCCTGCCCCACCGCGGGGTGAAGGGTTAGAGAGAAATCTCACCGTCTTCTGCTCGCTTGCCGATGTCCCGGCGGACAAAACCACCCGCAAACTCGATGCCGTCGACGGTGGCGTAGGCGTCTGCTCGCGCTTCAGCCAGCGTGGATCCCTTTCCCAGCACGCTAAGCACGCGACCGCCCGCGGTGTGGTAGGCCCCGTCTGTGTGAACGGTGCCGGCGTGCAGGACGCGTTGCGGATCATCCAGCGCAGCTCCGGAGATGGCATCGCCCTTGCGCGGGGAGGCCGGGTAGCCTTCTGCCGCCATGACTACGATAACGGCGAAGCCATCCTCCCATTCCAGCGGCGCGAGCTCGGCCAGGGTGCCAGTCGCGGTGGCGTGGAGGGCCTCTGCTAGTGGGGACTTGAGAAGGGAAAGCACGGCCTGGGTCTCGGGATCGCCGAAGCGGCAGTTGAACTCGACTACGGCCGGGCCTTCTTCGCCCCACGCCAAGCCGGCATAAAGCAGGCCGGAATATGGGGTGCCGCGGCATACCATCTCCTTGGCCACAGGGACGCAAACCTCGTCCACGATGCGCTGCACGCCCTCCTCCGGCAGCCACGGCAACGGGGTGTACGCCCCCATGCCGCCGGTATTGGGGCCTTCGTCGTTGTCATAGGCGCGCTTGTGGTCCTGAGCTGGCAGCAGCGGGACGACGGTCTCGCCGTCAACCAGGCAGAAAAGCGAAATTTCAGGTCCATCGAGGAAAGACTCCAGCAACACCGGATTGCCGGCGGCAAGGACGGTATCTACGTGAGCGCGGGCAGCGGCGCGGTCCGCGGTGACCACCACGCCTTTGCCGCCGGCAAGACCATCGTCTTTGACCACAAACTGTGGGCCGAAGCGGTCGAGCGCGGCCTCAATGTCTTCCTCGGCCGCACCTGGGCGCAGCTGTTCCGCGCGAGCGGTCTTAACGCCTGCCGCCTCCATGACGTCCTTGGCAAAGGCCTTGGATCCCTCGATCTGGGCTGCTTCCTTGCTGGGGCCGAAGACCGCGATGCCGGCGGCGCGCAGGGCGTCTGCCACGCCAGCAACGAGCGGCACCTCGGGACCGATGACGACGAGATCTGCGGCGATATCCCGGGCCAGTTCTACCATGCGATCCACGTCATCTACCTGGGAGTATTCCGGGTGGACCGTGGCGAGAGTGGACATGGCCGCGCTGCCCGGCGCGGCGTGGATTTCGGTGCTCTGGGGGTCGGCGGACAGGCCCTTCACAAGGGCGTGTTCACGGCCGCCCGAACCAATTACGAGAATGCGCATGCCCACCATCATAACCAGCGGGTAGCCTGGCACACATGGCTTCTGTATTTAGCAAGATCATTAACGGTGAACTACCCGCTCGCTTTGTCTACCGCGATGAGACCTGCGTGGCTTTCCTCTCCATCGAGCCGCTGCGCTACGGCCACACCCTGGTCGTGCCCATCGAGGAAGTAGATAAGTGGACCGACCTGGATCCGCAGACCTGGGCCCACCTCAACGAGGTCGCCCTGGAAATCGGCGGTGCCATCAAGACCGCGTTCAATACCCCGCGCACTGGCTATATCATCGCCGGATTCGACGTCCCGCATACCCACATCCATCTCTTCCCTACCGAGAAGATGGAAGAGTATGACTTTGCCAAGGCCTTCGACGCCGATAACACCGACGATGCCGCGATGGATGAGGCGGCCGCCCGCATCCGCCAGCACCTGGGCTGCAACGAGGAAGGCTTTCGGGAGGAGGACTAGGACTCAGAGGGGGCGTCGGCAAGCGCGGGCAGGCGCACCGTAAAGGTGGTGCCGCGGCCGAGCTCGGAGTCGACGCTAATGCTGCCATCGTGCTGTTCCACTAGGGAGTGCACGATGGCCAAGCCCAAGCCGGAACCGCCGGTATCGCGGGTGCGCGAGGTATCCGCGCGGTAGAAGCGCTCGAAGATATGCGCCGCATCTTCTTTGGACATGCCTTTGCCATCATCGATGACATCGATCAGCACGTCATTGGCTTCACGGCGCAGGCGCAGCGTCACCGTGGCCCCCTCGCCGCCGTGGCGGATGCCATTGGTCACTAGGTTAAGCAGCACCTGGTGCAGGCGGCTGGCATCACCATTGACCACGGGGATGGACTTGGCATCATTGGCCACCGAAATCTCGCGGCCGGGGAAGGCCGCACGCGCGGACGAGCCTACGGACAGGGCCAGTTCCAATAGATCCACCGGACGCAGGTCGAGGCGTGTACCCTCGGCGCGGGTAAGCGCCAGCAAATCCTCCACCAGCAGGGACATGCGCTTCGATTCATCATCGATCTTAGAAAAGACCATGTCCACGTCCTTGGTGGCACCGGAGCGATAAAGCTCGGTATAGCCGCGCAGGCTAGTAAGCGGCGTGCGCAGCTCGTGCGAGGCATCACCTACGAAGCGGCGCATCTGTTCCTCTTTGTCCTGCGCACGCACGACGGAGCGCTGTAGCTGCCCCAGCATAATATTGAGCGCGGCGGCCAGCTGGCCCACCTCGGTATGCAGCGGCCACTTGGGAACGCGCTTGTCCAGGTCGCCCGCCGCGATTTCCGACGCCGTCTTTTCCACCACCCGCAGCGGCCGCAACGCCCTGCGGATAAACCAGAAACCCACGGCCGCAATGGCGGCCAAGGCGATGGCGGCGATGGTCACCTGCACCATCGCCAGGCCGTGCAGGATTTCCTTTTCATGGGTCATATCCTTAGCGATGACCGTGATGACGCCATTAGAATCCGCAAAAGCCAGCGCGCGCCACTTGGTATTGTTCTCGATGGACCCAACGGTGGTGGGATAGCCGCCAAGCGGGATATTCTCCGCATTCGGTGTGGTCGAAGACGGCCCCGAATAGCGGATGGTGCCATTGGGCAGGTAGTTCAGCACCACGTATTCGGTAGGCGGGCGCTTAGTGTGATCACCGATAAAGAAGTCATTGCTGATATCGCGTGCCCACGTAGTCGATGCGGAGCGCAGCTCATCATCGACGTTATTAAAGAGCACATTGCGCATAATGGAGTTCACCGCAAAGGACGAGCCTGTAATACCCAGCCCAGAGACTACGACAAGGAGGATGACCAACCACGTACGCAGCGGCATTGCCTGCGGAATCTGGGAAAACATCCGCCGCTTGGAGGACTTGTCCTCCCCCTCGTCTTGCCCTAGGCCTTCATGCCACATGGATTGCGGGCGCGCTGCCGCTGGCGCAGGCGCCTGGCCCTGGGTCTCCTGTGAATCTTCCATTACCACAGCACTTTAGGAGCGCGGGGTGCGCAGTACATAACCCACGCCGCGCACGGTGTGGATCAACTGGGTATCGCCCGTATCAATCTTGCGGCGCAGGTAGGAGATATAGGACTCGACCACGTTGCCATCGCCGCCGAAATCGTAGTGCCACACGTTATCCAAAATCTTGGACTTAGACAGCACCACTTCTTTGTTCTGCATGAGGTAGCGCAGCAGATTGAACTCGGTGGGGGAAAGCTCGATGAGCTCACCGGCCTTGGTGACCTCATGGGTGTCATCATTAAGCGTCAAATCTGCGTAGCTCATGGTGGCGTCGTTGGTGGATTCTTCCGCCGCACCACCGCGGCGCATGATGACGCGCAGGCGGGTGATGACCTCTTCCAAGCTAAATGGCTTGGTCACATAATCATCCGCACCGATGGTCAGGCCGTGGATGCGCTGGTCCACCCCATCCTTTGCCGTGAGGTACAGCACCGGGCCGTCCAGCCCCTCCTGACGCAGCTTTCCTAGCAGCTCGAAGCCGTCCATGCCCGGCATCATCACGTCCAGGATGTAGGCATCAGGGTTTACCTCACGGGCTACGTGCAGCGCCTCGTGGCCGGAATTGGCGCTGAAGACCTCGAAGTTCTGGAACTTCAACGATACGGTGAGCAGCTCCACAATATTGGGCTCGTCATCGACGACAAGAACCTTGGCGAGTTTTTTGTCTTCCATGTTCTCCTCAGACTCCCTTAAAGGTTGCGAATTTCTATCACGCAATCATGACACGCTTGCTTCCCAGCCTACTGAAGAGTTTCTGGCTGAATCCTGTGAACATAGATGCTCGCCCTGGTCGCCGCAAAAGAAAACCACGCCCCTCCCCTAGTGAGGAAGAGCGTGGTAACTAACGCGGCGCGCTATTTAGAAGTCCTGCGGGCGTGGGATGTTGCGCAGGTTGGACTTTGCCATGGTGATCATCTGGCCCACACCACCGTCCAGAACGGTGCGGGTTGCGGCCTTGGAGAAGCCCATGAGCTGCTCGATGGTCAGCGTTGGTGGCAGGGACAGGGCGTTGGGGTCAGTAACGACGTCGATAAGAGCCGGGCCGTTGTAGGCCAACGCCTTCTTGATCTGCTCCGGAGCTTCCTTCGGATCCTCGATGCGGAAGTGCTTGATACCGGAAGCCTCTGCAATCTTGGCAAAGTTGACAGACTCGTGGTCGGTCTCGTGCTCCGGTAGACCCTGCACCAGCATCTCCAGCTTGACCATGCCCAGGGAAGAGTTATTGAACACGAACATCTTGATAGGCAGGTTGTGGAGCTTTACGGTCAGCAGCTCACCCATCAGCATGGATAGTCCGCCGTCACCAGAGAAGGTGATGACCTGGCGGCCAGGGTTAGCGGCCTGTGCACCCAGCGCCTGTGGCAGGGCGTTGGCCATGGTGCCGTGGCGGAAGGAGCCAATCTGCTCGCGCTTGCCGTTGGCAGTGATGTAGCGAGCGCCCCACACGTTGCACATGCCGGTATCGACGGTGAAGATGGCGTCTTCATCCGCGTTCCTATCGATGAGGTCTGCAACGTACTCTGGGTGGATCGGGGTGTGCTTTTCCACGTTGGAGGTGTAGGCCTCCACGACGTGCTCCAGCTTGCCGTAGTGCTTCTTGAGCATCTTGTCCAAGAAGGAGCGGTCCTTCTTCTCATCCACGTGCGGCAGGATGTTCTCGATGGTAGCGGCTACGTCGCCGGTAACCGGATAAGAAATCTTGGTGCGGCGGCCGATGTGGGAGCCGTTGATGTCCACCTGTGCCACGTTGGCATCCGGCAGGAAGTCGTTATACGGGAAGTCGGTACCCAACAGGATGAGCAGGTCAGCCTCGTGGGTGGCCTCGTGTGCCGCACCGTAGCCCAGCAGGCCGTTCATGCCCACATCGAATGGGTTCTCGTACTGGATGTACATCTTGCCACCCAGGGCGTGGCCGATAGGAGCCTTAATCTTCTCCGCCAGCTTCAGCACCTGTTCGCGGGCATCCTTGGCGCCAGCGCCAACGAAGAGGGTGACAGTCTTAGCCTCGTTGATGGCCTGGGTCAGGGCCGCAGCCTCGGCTGGGTCCGGGAAGACGACTGGGCGACCAGTAGAGATCTTGGACTCCACAAAGGAGTCATCGTCGGCGTCCTGCATGGAGACGTCGCCCGGGATGACCAGGACGGAAACGCCGTTGCCTGCCATAGTGGACTGGATGGCATGGTGCAGGACAACACCGCCCTGCTCAGCGGAATTGACCATCTCGCAATAACCAGAGCACTCCTGGAAGATTGCCTCTGGGTGGGTCTCCTGGAAGAACTTGGAGCCGATCTGGCGGGATGGAATATGGGAAGCCAGTGCCAGAACCTTGGCGCCGTTGCGGTGGGCGTCATACAGGCCCTGGATGAGGTGAGTGTTGCCCGGACCGCAGGATGCAGCACATACTGCCAGCTTGCCGGTGGTCAGGGAATCTGCCTCAGCGGCGAAGGCTGCAGCCTCCTCATTGCGGACGTGAATCCACTCGATGGAGGAGCGACGAACTGCATCCACAATCGGATTCAGAGAGTCACCGACCAGGCCATAAATGCGCTCGACACCCTGCTTTTCTAGGGTGTCAACTAGCTGTTCTGCATAGTTACGTGCCATTAATTATCATCCTTAACTCTTAATTGGTGCTAATACCACTGTGCTACTTACACCGCAGGAAAGTCCACTATTCTCCTATACACTCACACACTGCGTCCAGCTGTGAGGAAGGTAATACTAACCTATCTTTGGCTGTAAACTATAACGACCGTTCGGTACTGTTTACTCTGCTATGAGTATCCACCCACCCCGCGCAGGAAGCGTTTCCACCCCGGCCTCCACGGCCACGCAGCGGTGGTCTTTCTGCGCCGTCATCTCTCTGGGGTTACTCATGGTTGGGCTGGATAATTCCATCCTCTACACCGCATTGCCGCAGCTATCGCAGCAATTGCATACCACCGATACCCAGCAACTATGGATTATCAACGCCTACGCGTTGGTACTCTCCGGTCTCCTTCTCGGCACCGGCACGCTAGGTGATCGCACCGGTCACCGGCGGATGTTCCTCATCGGTCTGGCCATTTTTGGCGGCGCCTCCCTACTCGCCGCCTATTCCCCCAGCGCCTGGGCGCTGGTCCTAAGCCGGGCTTTCCTAGGCTGCGGCGCCGCCATCATGATGCCATCGAGCCTTGCACTTATCCGCCTTACCTTTCCCGATGAGGTGGAGCGCAACACGGCCATTGGCATCTGGGGTTCTGTCGCCGTCATCGGCGCGGCGGCCGGCCCCACCGTGGGCGGCTTCTTTTTGGAGCACTTCTGGTGGGGCTCGGTATTCCTGCTCAATGTCCCCGTCGTGACCCTTGCCCTCGCGTTGACCTTGCTCCTAGCTCCGCCAAACGTCCCAAACCCCCTTAAACACTGGGACTTTCCCTCGTCCCTGTATTCCCTTATCACTCTTACCAGCCTGGTACTGGCCATTAAATCCCTGTCACACGCGTGGCCGGTGAGCGTCGCTGCGGCTGCCGTCTTCGTCTGCGGAGCGCTCGCCTTTGCCCACCGCCAGACCCGCTTGTCAGATCCCCTTCTGACCTTCGACATCTTTGGCTCCCGCGTCTTCAGCGGCGGGGCCTTAGCGGCCGGCGGCGCCATGTTCGGTATGTCCGGCCTAGAGCTACTCAGCACCCAAAAGCTGCAGCTTGTCGACGCCCTCTCACCCCTCCACGCCGGCCTTATCATCTCCGCCATGGCGCTATCTGCCATCCCTACCTCCATCCTGGGCGGCGCCACATTGCATCGCCTGGGATTCCTCCCGCTCATAAGCGGCGGATTCCTCCTTATGGCCACCGGCATGACCCTGCTGCTCGCAACCCGAGGCGAGACGCTTGCCCTACTCGTTGTCGCCCTCGTCCTCACCGGCCTAGGCGCGGGCCTTGCCATGTCCGTATCCTCAACCGCCATCATCAATGCCGCGCCCCTCCACCGCACCGGCATGGCCGCTGGCGTAGAGGCGGTCTCTTATGAATTTGGCACCCTGATTTCCATTGCCCTGACCGGAACCCTCGTGCCTTTACTCATGGCCCGCGAACTCCCACCTCACCTCGCAGAACTAGGAACCGACGCGCTGCATCACCCCGCTTCCCACGCGACCGCCGCCAGCGCCTACAATGCCGGGTATCTTTCCACCATTGGCGGCCTAGCTTGCTTCGCCTTGCTCCTAGCCGCGATAACCGCCTGGTGCTTCCGCGATAACCCCAAATCAGGAGATCCCCATGCCGCGAATCAACAAAAAGACCGCAGCCCTTGAAGCCGCGCTCGACATCATCGCCGCCGAGGACGTCTCCGGCCTTACCTATGACTCCCTTGCGCAGGCGACCGGCATGTCCAAGTCCGGTCTCATCTACCACTTTCCTACCCGCCACAACCTGCTGGTAGATTGTCACCGTTTTTGCGCTGAGCGCTGGGAAGAAGAGCTCGAGCAACTCGCCGGCGGCCGCCCTGCCAGCGAACTCAGTTGGGCCGAGCGCTCCCGCGCCTTGGTGCTCTCCATGGGCAAAAAGGATCCGCTCGTCAAGCTGCTGATGTGTGTGCACTCCCAGACTCACCCAGATTTTTCTGCCCAATGGGCAGATGTGGATGCACGGTGGATGGTGGATCCCTCCGCCGCCGAGACCGACGAGGATGACCTGCTCGTCATGTTGCTTAGTACGGGGCTGTGGGTGCACGATCACCTCAACCAGCGCAAGCTCTCCCCCGCTAACCGCCAACGCATGGTTGACCGGCTTTTTGGGCTTATTGATGCCCCCACAAAACACCACGAAGGCTAGGCCCACGCTGGACCCAGCCTCCTTTTGAGCTGGAGACGAGACTTGAACTCGCAACCTACGCATTACAAGTGCGTTGCGCTACCAATTGCGCCACTCCAGCACCGCGGGAGATATCCCGCTCGTTGCATAGTACCCGAGCACCAACGCTAAAGGGAAAGCCGGTCCCCCATCTATGCATTGACAGGGTACAGGGGCTAAAGTTCAGGCAGAATCTATCCCACTTTCTCAGCGCTTTTTCGAGGGTTATTTCCGTGTCATTTTTGTCCGCTATGCGGGAGCGCCTGCGCGCTTCCTCGGGCCAAGTAGCCATCATCGACGCGGCTAAAGCCGCACCGCCGCCATCGCCACTCGCCCCGGTCGATCTCCATGATGCCGCCCAGGTCACCGGCGTCATGGAGATCGCCGCCCGCATTGGTGAAATCCTCATCGGCGCCGGTACGGCTAACTCGGATGCCCGCGCCCAGGTACACCTGGCGGCATCTTCCTATGGCTTGCACTACTGCCACGTGGATATCTTGATGAATACCATCACCATCCACACCACCATCGGCACCGGCGAGCAGCGCCAAAACCTGCACGTCTTCCGTGTGGTGCCGAGCATTGGCGTGGATTTTTCCAAGCTCTCGGCCGTCGATAAGCTCATTCGCTCTATCCACTCCGGCCAGATGCCACCGGCCATGGCGGAGCAGCGCCTCGACGAGATTGACCGCATGCCCGCCCCTTATAAGCCGGCCACGGTCATGCTCGGCTGGGGCGCGATGGGTGGCCTGATTTCCATGATGCTCGGCGGCGATCTGCTCGTCGGCGTGGTGGCCTTTGTGGTTTCCGCCTTCATCATGGGTCTGAACGCTTGGTTGGCCAACTATCGCTTGCCGCCCTTCTATCAGAATGTGGTCGGTGGCTTCTTCGCTGTCTTCCCTGCCGCCATTTTGTACAACGTGGCGGCCTCGTTCGGCATTAATTTCTCGCCGGCACAGATCATCGCCTCCGGCATCATCGTGCTGGTAGCGGGTCTAACCTTGGTGCAATCGCTGGTCGACGGCATCACGCGCGCCCCCGTAACCTCCTCCGCCCGCTTCTTTGAGGCGCTGCTATCTACCGGCGCCATCATCGCTGGCGTGGGCGTGGGCATCCAGCTGGCTGATTCGCTGGGCTTTAACCTGCCGCCGCTGGCCACGCTGGCCCCGCCGGTCTACCACGAGATTCCGCTGCTGGTGGTGCTCGGTGGCACCGGCTCCGCCGCCTTTGCGCTAGCCTGCGGGGCTGCCTGGATCGAGATCACCATGTCGGGGCTTACCGCCGCGGCCGGCATGATCTTCTATTACTTCGTGGTGGTGCCGTTTGGCATCGGCCCGGTGATTGCCTCGGGCCTGTCCGCTGTGGTCGTCGGCCTGGCCGGCGGCTTGATGTCGCGCCGTTGGGGCATCCCGCCGCTTATCACCATGATCGTGGGCTATACGCCGATGCTCCCCGGCCTCATGCTCTACCGCGGCATGTACGCCTCGCTCAATGAGCAGATGATTACCGGCTTTACCAACATGGCAATGGCGCTAGCCATTTCCGGCGCCCTGGCCGCCGGAGTGGTGTTAGGCGAGCGCGTGGCCCGTCGCCTGCGTCGCCCGCAGTACTTCCGCCCCTACTCCACGTTCAAGCGCATCGGCCGCTTCTCCTTCCATAAGGCCACGCACTTGGCCCGCAAGGCCCCGCGAATCCCGCGCGTGCCCATGTCCCCGTTTGCCCCGCGCGTCAATCGCCCGGAGTTACCACCCAAGCTCGGGCCGAAGCCGCCGCAGCAGCACCCGCGCCACGAGGCCCAAAACCACGGGCCGCATACCCGCTCCGCCGCGGACCTGTGGCCGGAGGATTCTCAGTGGCCGGCGCAGCCGCAGCAGCACGAGAAGACCACCTATACCGTGCCGGGCACCGAAACGTTTCGTGCCCAAAAACCGGAGCAGCCGGGCACCGAATCCGGACCCGAGCGGCCCTAAACGCCGCCGGTAGCGTACAATATTTGCTCTGATAGCTTTTCTTGCAAGCGCTTAAGTAGTTTCCACAACGTTCAGGAGGACACGTCGTGCCACCCAAGGTCCAAGACACCCACCCACAGGCTGACCAGAATCACGCCCTTGAGGAGGAGACCTCCCGCGCAGCCCGCCGCATCGTGGCCACCTACGCCCAGGACTTCCTCGACGGCGTGACCCTGATGTCCATGCTGGGCGTGGAGCCCAAGGGCTTGGTACACAAGAAGGTTCTGGCGGAGCAGGCCGATGCCGCCCCGAAGAAGTCGACCAAGAAATCCAGCAAGAAGTCCACGAAGAAGTCGACCAAAAAGTCCACCAAGAAATCGACAAAGAAGTCGACCAAGAAGGCCACGAAGAAAGCGACGAAGAAGGCCTCTAAGAAGGCAACAAAGAAGTCTGCTAAGAAGTCTTAAGTTATTCTTGCACCATGAGTGAGCATGGCAATGACTTCGTGGTGGTGGCCAACCGTCTGCCGGTTGATCTAGAAACCCGGCCCGATGGCAGCCATACGTGGAAACCCTCGCCAGGCGGGCTGGTCACCGCCTTGTCCCCGGTCCTTGAGTCCCATCAGGGCTGCTGGGTGGGGTGGCCCGGCGTGACTGACACCGCACCTGAGCCCTTCCGCACCGATGCCGGCGTGCTGCTGCATCCGGTCAAGCTCACCGAGTCCGATTTCGAGGGCTTTTATGAGGGCTTTTCCAATGCCACCCTGTGGCCGCTCTACCACGATCTCATCGTCACCCCTACCTACGACCGCGATTGGTGGCACGCCTATCGCGAGGTCAACCTGCGCTTTGCAGATGAGGTAGCCGAGGTCGCCGCCGAGGGTGCCACCGTGTGGGTCCAGGACTACCAGCTACAACTTTTGCCCGGCATCCTGCGCCAAAAGCGCCCCGATCTCACCATCGGGTTCTTCTTGCACATCCCCTTCCCTTCTGCCGATCTCTTCCGTCAGCTGCCCTGGCGAGAGGAACTCGTGCGCGGGCTGCTCGGCGCGGATCTCATTGGCTTCCACTTGGAGGCCAATGCCCGCAACTTCCTGGAACTCGCCCGCCGCCACGGCCTCGACGTAGAAGGCGAGGCCAGCACCCGCGAGGTCACCGCGCATATTCACCTGCCGCAGGGCCGCACCATCGGCGTGGGTGCTTTCCCTATTTCTATCGCCGCGAAGGATTTTGCCGCGTTCACTGCGGAGGATAAGGGGGACGTCGCCAAGCTGCGCGAAGAGCTGGGCTCGCCCCAGCGCATCATCCTGGGCGTGGATCGCCTCGATTACACCAAGGGCATCCTGCAGCGGCTGACTGCTTTTGAGGAGCTGCTGGAGTCCGGAGCACTCGACCCGGAAGAAGTAGCAATGGTGCAGCTGGCCACGCCGTCGCGCGAGCGACTTGATCATTACAAGGCCACCCGCTCCAAGGTGGAAGAGGCCGTCGGCCGCATCAACGGGCGCTTTGCGCGCGTGGGCCACCCAGTGGTGCACTATCAGCACCGGGGCGTAGCCAAAAGCTTGCTGCGCAGCTATTACCGGATGGCCGATGTCATGCTGGTCACCCCCTTCAAGGATGGCATGAATCTGGTGGCCAAGGAATACGTGGCCTGCCACGACGATGGTTCGGGCGCGCTAGTGCTCTCTGAGTTTGCCGGGGCTGCCGATGAGCTCAGCCAGGCCTACCTGTGCAACCCCTTCGATATCGAGTCCGTCAAGGCCGCCTTGCTCAATGCGCTCACCGCGCTTGACGATGCCCCCTCTGCCATGTCCCAGCGCATGCTCGCCATGCACCAGCAGGTCACTGAGCACGACGTACAGCTATGGTCCCAGTCCTTCCTGAGCTGCCTGCGCCATGCCGACGCCGAGGAGGCTGGCGCATGATTCCTCGCTGTGCCCGCCTCATTACTCCGCTCGCCGCTGCGTGCGCCGCCACGCTGCTAGTTGCCTGCGGCTCCGGCGAAGAAGAGCCCCAGGCCCCTGGTGATGAGCAGATCCTGGATAAACAGTGGCAGGTAGTCTCCATCAACACCACCCCGGATGCTGCCTCTACCATCCCGGAATCCATCCCGCAGGCACCCACGTTGAGCTTTGGTGAATCTACGCTGGTAGGCACCACCGGCTGCACCCAAATGGTGGGAAAGGTGACCTATTCCGCCGATGAGGAGCGCCAAAATATCCAGGATGGCAACCGCCTGCACTTTGATGAGGTGGATTATGACGAGACCGCCCAGGATTGCCATGGCGCGTCCGTGTGGGCCGATAACCTGCTGCGCAACTTGATATCCGCTGGCCGCGATTTCCACTACACCGTCAATAGCAATAACCAGCTGGTCTTAGAGCTGGTTACAGACGAGGTAGACTCGCCGTCTATCAAATTGGTTTCCCTCGGCAATTAAATACGTAGGCTGGAAGCCATGACGCTTTCCACCACCATCAAGGCCCTTGCCGCCGCCGAGCACCTCGCGGTGGTCTCGGATTTTGACGGCACGCTCTCCCCCTTTGCCACGGCCATCTATGACGTCGAGATGAACCAAGACTCCCTGCGCGCCTTGGATAAACTTGCTCATCTGCCGCATACCACCGCGGCCGTGCTGTCCGGCCGCCACCTCGCAGGCCTGCAGCGCGTGTGTCCACTGCGCGAGCCCGTGCTTTTTGGCGGCTCCCACGGTGCCGAATCCTCTTGGGAAGAAACGGATCTAACTCCCGCGATGCGCGAGCATCTGACCGCCAAGGAAACCGAGATCCGCGCAATTATGGAGCGCTTCCCAGGCGCGGATATCGAGGTCAAGCCGTTCCAGCGCGTACTGCACCTGCGGGCGCTCGAGGAATCCGATCCTGAGGCGGCCGCCCAGGCTTATGAAGCCGGTCTCGCACTCGATCCGGGCGGCTTCCCACGCACGGCCGGTAAGTCCGTCGTGGAGTTTTCTGCCACTCAGGCCACCAAGGGCACGTGGTTAGACGAGCTACGCGAGCGTACCGGCGCCACTGCCATGGTCTTTTTGGGCGATGATGTCACCGACGAGGACGGTTTCCGCGCCCTCCATCAGCCGCCGGACGTCGGTGTCAAGGTAGGCGAGGGCGATACGGCGGCCGTAGTGCAGCTTGCCGACGTCGACGCCGTCGCCCACTTCCTCACTGAGCTTGCCACCGCCCGCGCGGCCCATATAGGTCACTCCCGCGGCGACGACGCCTAGCCGGTAAACCCCGGCCTGCCCCGACTTAACGCGGTGGTGCCACGGTCCGCCCCGCCGCGAAATTCGTCCGCAGTACCCGCCGCGACACCGCCGGCACGGCCGCCGCCGCATTATCCGCGGCGGCGATGAGGTTAGAGAGCATGTGGCCGGCGGCGGCGCCTTTGGCCTTATTGGGCTGGATGATGGTCGTCAAGCCAAGGCGCTGCGCCGCATCGATGCCGTCGAAGCCGGTGACGGAAAGCTCACTGGGAATATCGATGCCCCGTTCGCGCGCATAGGTCATCACGCCCAGCGCCATGGAGTCGGTGGTGCACAGGACTGCGGTGAGGTCAGGGTGGGCGTCGAGAAGCAACTGCGCGGCCGCCCGCGTGGTTTGCGCATCATTGATGTGCTGGGTGACCACGGGCACGGTTTCCGGCGCGATCCCCGCCTGCGCAAAGACGTCCATAGCGCCCATGACGCGGGCGTGCTGCACGTGCATATCGGCCTCTTGCAACTCCTCCCAGGAAATGGGGCCATCGTGGCGCTCGCGTTTGAGGCGAATGGCCAGCACGCCAATCTTGCGGTGGCCGGCCTCCACCAGCGCGCGGGCGGCCGGAGCAATCGCGGCTCGGTCATCGATCCCTACAAAAGGCAGGCCCGAATCCGTCGGTTGATCGCAGACCACCACCGGCAGGCCGCGCCCGCGCGCCGCCTCCAGGTAGGCATCCCCAGCCGCCACGGAATAAACCACAAAGCCATCCACGGCAGCCGAGCCGACCAGGCTGGTCGCTTCCGCTTCCCCCTCCGGGCCGGCCGGGATGAGGGTAAGCATGCTTTGCGCGCCGGCCGAGGCCTCCGCCATGCCGGCCAAGAAATCCACCGAGGCCATGTCTTCGAAGGCATAGGACAGGTGCTCAGTCAGCAGCACGCCCACCGCGCCCGCACGGCGGGTGCGCAGGCTGCGAGCCGTGGGGTCCGGCCCGGGGTACCCTCGCGCTTTCGCCGCTGCCAGAATGCGCTCGCGCGTCGCGGCCGAGAGCTGGTCCGGCCGGCTATAGGCATTGGACACCGTCGTGCGCGAAACACCCAGTTCGGCGGCCAGCGAGGCCAGCGTCTTGCGGGTGGGGCTGCGTTTCACCATGGCCGTAAGCTTACCCCCGGCCGCGTTTTCAATACATATTCAATTGACAACAATTACCATCAACAGCACACTGGGAGCTATGCATAACTCACTTCGCGCAACCGCCGCCCTCCTCGCGGCCGGCGGCCTCCTCCTCACCGCCACCGCTTGCTCCTCCTCTGACTCTCAAGACTCGGCCGCCGAGCCCGGCGCTCAGAAGAAAATCTCTATCGTCGCTTCCACTTCTATCTGGGCCGATGTTGCCCAAGCCGTGGCCGATACCGCCTCCGGCGTGGACATTGAGGTCAAACCCATCGTGGAGGGCAATGGCGTCGATCCCCACCACTTCGAGCCTTCCGCGGCCGATATCGCCAAGGCCGAAGACGCGGACCTGCTCGTAGTCAACGGCGGCGGCTACGATTCTTGGATTTACCAGGCCGTCTCCGAGCAAGACAACATCATCTCCGCCCTGCCGCTGACCGACCACGGCAAGCTGGCCGATGACCCCAATGTCATGACCATCGACGCCGCCAAGGCCACCGCCAAGAAGGACCCAAAGAAGGTCACCAATATCGAAGGCAACGAGCACATCTGGTACGACCCAGCTGCGCTCGACGAGGTCGCAGGTAATATCGCCGACCAGATCAATGAGCTCAATACCGATGCGCACGCCAGCACCGAGCGCGTGGACTCCCACGTCAACCGGCTGCGCGACAAGCTCAAGGAGCTACCGGGCGATCTCTCCTACGCCCAGACCGAGCCGATTGCGGACTACATCATGAAGTACACCTCCGGCAAGGACGTCACCCCAGAGGGCTACCGCAAGGCCACCATTTCTGAGGGCGAGCCCACCGCGGCCGACCTTGCCGCCTTCACCAAGGCCATCAAGGACCACAAGGTGGACCTTCTCATCTTTAACCCGCAGACCGAAACCGATACCGCCGGCCGTATCAAGTCCGCCGCGGAGGATGCGGATGTCAATATCGTCGAAATCGGCGAGACCCCGCCGGATGGCAAGGAGTTCTGGACCTACTATGACGAGGTCACCGACTCCCTGGGGAAGCTCTAGTGCTCATCCAATTTCATGACGCAGCGGTTGCCCCGCTGTGGTCCAGCCTTAACCTCGCCGTTGACCGCGGCGAGTTTATCGCCGTTTTGGGCCCCAATGGCGTGGGCAAATCCACCCTGCTCGGCACTATCTTGGGCACCCGCAAACTCACGGCCGGCAGCGTCGACGTGGACTGCCGCGTCGGATTCATCCCGCAGCAGCGCATGTTCCCGGCCGACCTGCCCCTGCGCGCCCGCGACTTAGTATCGCTCTCCCTTGCGCACGGCGCTTTCCGACGCCGCCGCCCTCCCCGCCACCGCGTCGACGAGCTCCTCGCCGAGGTAGGTGCCACCGGCCTGCGCGACCGCCGCGTAGGACAGCTATCCGGCGGCCAGCAGCAACTTATCCGCCAGGCCCAAGCGCTGGCCAATGACCCAGAGCTCATCCTTGCCGATGAGCCGCTGCTCTCGCTCGATCCGGCGCGCCAGCAAGACACCGTGGAGAAGCTAGATGCGCTACGCCGCGAGCGCGGCACCTCCATCATCTTTGTCACCCATGGCATCAATCCGGTACTCGGAGTGACCGATAAGGTGCTCTACCTTGCTCCCGGCGGCCATACCTTCGGCGCGGTAGATGAGGTCATGCGCTCCGATGTCCTTTCCGAGCTCTACGGTTCCAAAGTCAACGTCTTAAACGTCGATGGGAGGCTTATCGTTGTCTAGCTTCATAGAAGACACCCAGTACCTGCTGAGCGTTGATTTTGTACAGTCCTCGCTCATCGCCTCCGCGCTGCTGGGCATTCTTTCTGGCGTGATGACCTCGCTCATCGTGCTGCGCCAGATGTCCTTTTCCGTCCACGCGACTTCCGAGCTCGCGCTCATGGGTGCCTCCGCCGCACTACTTTTCGGTCTCAACTTAGGCTTTGGCGCGGTCGCCGGGGCCATCGTGGCCGCCATCATCCTCGCCGTACTGGGCTTTAAGGGCCAGCAAGACAGCGCCATCGGCGTGGTCATGAGCTTTGGCCTAGGACTGTCGGTGCTATTTCTGCACCTCTATCCGGGCAACGCGAATACCGCGATGACGCTGCTGACCGGCCAGATCGTCGGCGTATCCTCGGCCTCGGTATGGCTTTTGGCCGCAACCACCGTGGTTATCCTCGCCGCCGTAGCCATCCTGTGGCGCCCCATGCTCTTCGCTTCGGCCGACCCAGTTATGGCCCAGGCGGCCGGCGTGCCGACCCGCTTCATCTCGGTCGCCTTCGCCGTACTCGTGGGCCTAGCGGCCGCGCAGTCGGTACAAATCGTTGGTTCACTGCTCGTCATGGCGCTGCTTATCACCCCCGGCGCAGCGGCCGTGCAGATTACTTCCTCACCCCTGCGCGCGGTCATGTGGGCCACCATTTTCGCCGAGGTGTCGGCCGTAGGCGGCTTCATCTTATCGCTCGCGCCTGGTCTTCCGGTCTCGGTCTTCGTCACCACCATTTCCTTTGTCATCTATCTGGTGTGCCGGCTCATCGGCTGGCGGCGCAATAAAAGCGCAGTGCGCGACGAGGTCGCCGCTAAACGCTTCCACGCCGACTGCCACACCACGGCCGAGGAGCACCACGCCGACTAAACTGGGCGGCTATGCACGTACACCGCCGCACCGCGGATGTGGATGGCCGCACCCGCCGCTTCCTCATCATCACGCCGGATAATCCCGGCCCGCACCCGGACCTGCTGCTCTTCTTCCACGGCTCGTTGCAATCCGGCAACGTGATGCGCCGCTTTACCAATGGCACCTTCGACGAGCTTGCCGATGCCACCAACACCATCCTCGTCTACCCCGACGGCGTGGATCGCCATTTCAATGATTGCCGCAGCATCCTACCGGTCACCGCCCGCACGGAGAACGTTGATGACATCGCCTTCGCCACGTATCTCGTTGAAGCTATGCAGTGCGAGTTCGGCACCGCGCGCACCTTTGCTTGCGGCTATTCCAATGGCGGTCAGATGGTGCTCCGCCTGCTTTTCGACGCTCCCTTTACCCTCACCCGCGCCTGCATCTTCGCCTCCACCTTGGGCGAGGGCGATAACCACGCGCCCAGCAACCCGGATGGCTACCGGCCCACGCCGCTGCTGTTTTTCCACGGCACCGCGGACCCATATGCGCCTTATGAAGGCGGTGTGGCCGGGCTGGACGCCGAGCGCACCCGCGGCCGCGTGCTCTCCGCTCCTGCCACCGCGGAGTACTTTGCGTTGGCCAATGGCTGCCAGCCACCGCGCGACTACCACCCCGCCCCGGATGTCACCGCCACCGAATACGCCGGCGATTTTCCCGTCGAACTATGGACCATGGAGGGCCTTGGCCACGTGATTCCCTCTAGCATGAGAACCGACCCGCGCATAGGCCCCAATACAGATTCCTTCCGCGCTGTGGATAAGGTCCGCGACTTTTTCGGACTCGGCACCGCGCAGTCCTAGTTATCCACAGCGGCGCGCCTTATCCCTCGCCTCTGGTCGCGTCCCGCACCTAATGTGTGGAGCCATGAACGCGCTGCACACTTTCTTGACAGGCCTAGCCGCCGGCATGGACATCATCGCCGACTGCCACGGCCTAACTCAGCGCGCGCTAATCGAGGCCGGCTGCCCCGACACCACCGCCACCCGCCTGCTCGCCCTCGCCGATACCTACTTCGGCCCGACCGCGTTTAGCCGCCTCCAGCGCGAATCCATCGCCGCCGCTCGCACCAATGGGCACAGCCTTACCGCGCTGCTGGCCATCGAGCGCTACGCCACTCGGCTGAGAAATAAGCGTCAGGCCTGGGCGCTGCGTCGGGAGTTGTGTGGGATGAAGGGGGATGCCTCGGACGTCGAAAAGCGGGGGCGTAAACGCGTGCGCGAGATTAAAGGCCCGCCGCAGCGCACACCCGGTGTCAAGCTCTACCGCCGCGCCGAGGGCCCCTGGACTATGACGATTACCGGCAAATCCGCCGATATTGCGGATATGCATGCCGCGCTGGATAAAGATGCCCCGCTAGATTCGGTGCGCAAGATTTTCCAGGGCAAGACCGCCGCCTCCGGTGCGTCCGTGACCACCAATGTGGTGCTGCGCTTGGACGAGCTCGACCGCGTCGTCGACTGCGCGGGCGATGACGTGACACTGCAGCTCACCAATGGCGCCCGGATGACCGGCGCAGACCTCGTGCGCCGCGCATTTACCGAGCATGGCTATGTCACCCTCATCCATCCCGTTAAAGGCCCGGTGAATCTGTATCGCACGGAGCGGCTCGCCTCACCCAAGCAGCGCACCATGGCGGCCGCGGAAAATCCCACTTGTCCTTGGCCCCAGTGCAATTATCCCGCCGACGAATGCCAAGTCCACCATCTCACCGCCTGGCGCCACGGCGGCGAGACAAACCCCGAAAACCTCACCATCGCCTGCCCGTACCACAACGGCGTCAACGACGATGACCCCAACGGCCCGCCAGTTCGCGGCCGCCTGGCCCGGGTGAATGGCACCATTAGGTGGCTGCCGCCCTGGGCAGAAGGCGGCTAGAAACTCTCGCTAGAGACTACTGGGCCGCGCGGCGCTGGCGTGCGAATTCGGAAAGCACAGAACCGGCCGCGACGGAAGCATTGAGGGACTCGACCCAATCCGTCATAGGGATGGACATGATGACGTCGCAGTTTTCCCGCACGAGGCGAGAAATCCCCTTGCCCTCGGAACCGATGACGATGACCACGGGGTCCGTCGCGCCGTTATATGTATCCAGCGTGTGCTCGCCGCCGGCATCTAGGCCGACGACCTGGTAGCCGCTCTTTTGGAATTGCTGTACGGTGCGGGTGATATTCGTCGCGCGGGCGACCGGCAGGCGCGCCGCCGTGCCGGCCGAGGTACGCCACGCCACGGCAGTCACGGATGCGGAGCGGCGCTCTGGGATGATGACGCCGTCGCCACCAAAAGCTGCCACAGAGCGAATCACCGCGCCGAGGTTGCGCGGGTCGGTGATGTTATCCAAGATGACGAACATGCCCGGACGGGCACTTTCGGCCGCACGGGAGATGAGCTCATCGACATCGGCGTATTTATACGGCGGGATCTGCAGCCCGATGCCCTGGTGCATGCCGTTGCCGGTCATGCGGTCCATCTCGTGGCGCTGCACCTCGATGATGGGGATATTGCGGGTATTGCACATGGCCACGGCCTCAGACAGGCGCTTATCGTTGCGGGTACCGGCCACGATATAGAGCGTGGTGGCCGGAACCTTGGCATGCAGACACTCGATGACCGGGTTGCGGCCCACGACCATCTCGGCGGTCTCCTTCTGGTGACGGCCGGAGTTGCGGCGGTCGCGCTCCAGCTTGGCCTTGTGCTTGGCGTGGTAAATGCGGTCCTCTGCCTTGGGTGTCGGGCCCTTGCCGGCCAAGCCCTTGCGGCGCTGGCCGCCGGAGCCCTTGGTTGCGCCCTTCTTATTGGTCTTGCGGATTCCCGCGCCACCGCGGCCGTGGGTACGTGCCATAGTTTATTGTCCTTTCGGAGTGCTTAACGCTGCGCCAGCGACCAGGTCGGGCCGTCTGGGGTATCGGTGATGGTGATGCCGGCGGCCGCGAGGCGGTCACGGACGGCGTCGGCAGTAGCGAAGTCCTTGTCCGCACGCGCCTGGGTGCGCCGCTCCAGTTCAGCCTGCACCAGCGCATCCAACGCGGCATCCGCCCCGCTAGCTTGCGCTCCATCTTCCCACTCCAGCGGGTCAAAGCCAAGTACGTGTGCCATCGCCCGTACCTGGCCGGCCAGCGTGCGCGCCCCGGCCTCATCGCCGGCGGCAAGGGCCTTATTGCCGGCGCGAACGGTGGTGTGGATTTCCGCCAGCGTCTTGGGCACCGCGATATCATCATTCATCGCGTCTTCAAAGCCCTGCGTCCACTCGCCCAGCTCCAGGTCATCGAAGTGAGCGAGGAAGTCCTCGATGCGGCGGTAGCCTGCGGCGGCCTCGGTCAGCGCGGCCTCGGAATACTCCAGCACGGAGCGGTAATGCGCCGAGCCCAGGTAGTAGCGCAGCTCCACCGGACGCACCAGCTCGAGCATATTCGGAATAGAGAGCACGTTGCCCAGCGATTTCGACATCTTCTCGCCCGACATCGTCACCCAGTGGTTGTGCATCCAGTAGTTGGCAAACTTATCGCCGGCCGCGTGCGACTGAGCAATCTCGTTCTCGTGGTGCGGGAACTGCAGGTCCAGCCCGCCGCAGTGGATATCGAAATTGGAGCCCAGGTAATAGGTAGACATGGCCGAGCACTCCAGGTGCCAGCCGGGTCGGCCGTCACCCCAGGGGGTGGGCCAGCTGGGCTCGCCCGGTTTCGCGGCCTTCCACAGAGCAAAGTCTTGGGCGCCGCGCTTGGCCGAATCTTCGCCCTCACCCTGTTCCATTTCTTCTACCTTGTTGCCGGACAGCGAACCATAATCCGAGCCTTCGGCCTTGGTCCATGCGGCAACGTCAAAGTAGACGGAGCCTTCGGCGGGGTAGGCAAAGCCGGCGTCGATAAGCCGCTGCATATAGTCGACCATCTGGGTGACAAAGCCGGTCGCGCGCGGCTCTACCGAAGGCGGAAGCACGCCCAGGGTGTTATAGGCCTTGGTGAACTCGCGCTCATACGTGGATACCCACTCCCACCAGGGGCGATTATTCTCGGCCGCCTTGGTGAGAATTTTGTCATCGATATCGGTGACGTTGCGCACCAAGGCTACGTCATAGCCTTGGGCGAGCAGCCAGCGGCGCAGGATGTCGAAAGCGACGCCGGAGCGCAGGTGCCCGATGTGCGGCTGGGCCTGCGGGGTGGCGCCGCACAGGTAAATCGAGGCATGGCCGGGGCGAATCGGCTCGAAATCGCGTTGGCTGCGGGTGGCTGTGTCATAAATGCGCAAAGTACTCACGCCACTTAGTCTAATTGACGCGTGCGCGGGGTTAGTGCGGTGGGCTAGGCGCGCCAGACGACGGCCGTAGCAACCGCCGCACGCCCCTCCTTACGGCCGGTGAACCCCAGGTGGTCCGTCGTGGTAGCAGATACGGACACGGGGGCACCAAGGATTTCGCTCAGTACGGCCTCGGCCTCTTCGCGGCGCGGACCCATCTTGGGGGTCTGGCCGATGAGCTGGGCGGCGGCGTTGCCGATGATAAAGCCCTCAGATTCGAGGAGCTGGCGGCATTCGCGCAGCAACTTCGCGCCGGAAACGCCATCGTATTCGGGGCGGCCGACGCCCACGAAGGAGCCGAGGTCACCGAGGTGGGAGGCGGATAAAAGGGCGTCGACAAGCGCGTGCGCTACAACATCCCCATCGGAGTGGCCCTCGCACCCGTCAACGCTTTCGAAGAGCAGGCCGGCGATCCAGCAATCCTTGCCGGCCTCGATTTGGTGGGCGTCGGTGGCAATTCCAACGCGCGGGATAATCGGATTAGTCATGGGTCTCCTCGGTCAGGGCGTGGGCCAGGGTGAGATCGATGGGCGTGGTGATCTTGAAAGCCAGGGTATCGCCCGGCACGGTTGCCACGCGCTCGCCGTGCCATTCCATGAGGCTGGCGTCATCCGTGGCGGTAAATTCGGGCTGCTGGGCCCAATAATCGAGGTTGGCCTGGCGCAGCGCGGACAGGCGGAAGGCCTGCGGGGTTTGCACTGCGCGCAGGCGGGAGCGATCGGGGGTGCTCAACACGGCCTCATCCGCGACTTCCTTGATGGTATCGGCCACCGGAACCACCGGCACGGCCGCGGGAGCGCCTTCCAGCACCCGCTTGGCGACGCCCCGCACCATCGCCGGCGGCGTCAACGCACGGGCCGCATCGTGGATGAGCACCACGGCATCCTCGTCCGGGATTGCTTGCAGGCCGGCCCACACGGAATCGGCGCGCTCGCTGCCACCGTGAACGAGGCGAATCGGGGCGGCGCTTGCAGCGTCAGTAGCACCAACGGCGTCGATGCGGCCGATAATACGCGCGGCCTCAGCCTCCATGTCCGGGCTGACCAGGACGATAATTTCATCGACTACCCCGGAGGCCAGCAATGCTCGCACGGAGCGTTCCAAGAGGGTGCGGCCGCGCAGCTCGACATAAGCTTTGGGCACCTCGGCGCCGAGGCGAGTTCCCTGGCCTGCGGCCGCGATGAGCGCGATGACGCGCGGTTTAGTCTTCGTCGTCGAAGGAGAGGTCATCGAGATCGATGTCGTTGTCGATATCAGTGGTGATGGACTTATCATCTACCAATCCGGCGGCGCGGTGGCGCTCGATGGTGGCATCGATTTCTTCCATCATGGTGTCGGCCTTCTTCTCATCGACCGGCTTGGCCAGTGCGAGCTCACCTACCAGGATGGTGCGGGCCTTGCCAAGCATGCGCTTCTCGCCGGCCGAAAGGCCGCGATCCTGGTCGCGGCGCCACAGGTCACGCACGACCTCGGCGACCTTATTAATATCGCCGGAAGCCAGGCGCTCCTGGTTAGCCTTATAACGGCGGGACCAGTTGCCGGCCTCTTCGACGTCCTCGTCACGCAGCACGGAAAAGACCTTTTCTAGGCCTTCCTTGCCCACGACGTCGCGCACGCCGACGTTATCGGCGTTCTTGATGGGCACGCGGACGACCAGGTCGGACTGGTTGATGTGCAGCACCAGGTATTCGAGCGTCTCGCCACCCATTTCGCGGGTCTCGATATCCTCGATGACGGCCGCACCGTGGTGCGGGTAGACGACGACCTCGCCGACCTTATACTCCATTGCCACTCCTTGTGTTCCCGATTTATCCCGGTTGACTAAGGCTGCTATTTTATCACGCACGGCCGCCCCGACTGCGGATACCCCCGTATACCCCCACGGTCTACCCGCCCGATTTGGGACAACTGTGTACTTTATCGCGAAAGGGACTAGGCTAAAGCGTTGACAAGCCCTGTGATCGCAATTGATGGAGGATGCTCAACGTGCAGTCCCTGAAGTCCGCCGCCCGCCGCGGTGCCATTATTTCCGTTACCGCCGTCTCCGCTCTGGCGTTGGCTTCTTGCTCGGCGGGTCATGTCACCCAGACCGCTGAAAAAGTGGCTGCGGTCGATGGCGCTTCTGCAAGCACGGAAGATAATAAGGCTGCAGTTCGCGATGTCACCATCCTGGTAGAGCCGGACGGCACTGCTGCACTGAAGTTCAGCGCCATTAACCAGGGCTACGACACCGATGTCATTTCCTTGGAGTCCGTGAAGGTCGATGGCCAGCGCGTTGAGATGAAGCAGCCACAGCCGCTGCACCGTGATGAGTCCATCATCGCTGATTCTCAGAAGAACCTGGAAGCTAACCCCCAGCAGGATTCCGAAACCGTCCAGTACATCGCCACCAAGTTGAAGAATGATGACTTCGGCTACGCCGGTGACCGCCCGGTTACCTTCGAGTTCTCCAATGGCTCCATCGACGTAAACGCCACCATCGCTGCCACCCAGATGCAGTCCGGCGAGTTCGACCGCGACGTCGAGTCCTCCGAGGGCTACTCCTCCGAGGCTCCGGAGAACTAAGCCATACCACTTTCCTGCCCCGCTCCCAGCCCGCTTCGGGCTGGGAGCGTCTGTGTGTTTTAGGCTAGAAGCCATGGCCAAGAAAACCCGCCCCATCCATACCTGTTCCGAATGCGGCTACGTCTCGCCCAAATGGCTCGGGCGATGCCCGGACTGCGGTGCGTGGGGCACGCTGGAGGAAAAGGCACCGGTGGTGGCGGTGCCAGGGGCGTCGGCAAGCAAGGGCGTAGCCCCGTCGAGTCCGGCACAGCCGATTACCAAGATTGGGGCGCAGGCAACAAAGACGGTGCGCACCGGTATCGGCGAGTTGGATCGCGTGCTGGGAAGCGGCATCGTGCCGGGCTCGGTGGTGCTTATGGCCGGCGAGCCCGGCGTGGGCAAATCCACGCTACTGCTGGAAGTAGCCTCGCGGTGGGCACAGCTCGGCCGCACCGTGCTCTACGCGACGGCCGAGGAATCCGCCGGCCAGGTCCGCTCCCGCGCCGAGCGCACCGGCGCCTTGCAGGAAACTTTGTATTTGGCGGCCGAGTCCAACTTGGATGGGGTCTTCGGGCACGTCGATAAGCTGCAGCCTAGCCTCATTATCGTCGATTCGGTACAGACCATGCACGCTGTGGGCGTGGAAGGTGTATCGGGCGGCGTGGCGCAATCACGCGCGGTGACGGCCGCGCTGACCTCGCTGGCGAAGTCCACCGGCATACCGGTGCTGCTGGTCGGCCACGTCACGAAGGACGGCAACGTGGCCGGGCCACGCGTGCTGGAGCACCTTGTCGACGTCGTCTTAAACTTCGAGGGTGACCGCCAATCCAGCCTGCGCATGCTGCGCGGCATCAAAAATCGCTTTGGCGCCACCGACGAGGTGGGCTGCTTCGAGCAGACCTCCGGCGGAATTCGGGAGGTAGCGGATCCCTCCGGGCTCTTCCTCTCGCACCGCGGTGCTACGCCGGATGGCTCGGCCGTGACGGTCGCGATGGACGGGGTGCGGCCGATTCTGGCGGAGGTGCAGGCGCTGACGGTGGACCCGGTGGCGAAAAACCCGCGGCGGGTGGTTACCGGGTTAGATTCCAACCGCGTGCCGATGGTGCTCGCGGTGCTCCAGGCCCGCGCCGGCCAGCGCACCAATGATAAAGATGCCTACGTCGCCACGGTCGGCGGCATGCGCATTACGGAAACCGCGACGGATTTGGCGGTGGCGTTGGCGACGTGGTCCTCGTTGCACGAGCAACCGCTGCCGGCCAAGATGGTTGTCATTGGCGAGGTGGGCCTGGCCGGCGAGTTGCGTCCAGTGCCCAATGTGGAGCGGCGCTTAATGGAGGCCGCGCGGCTGGGTTATAAGAACGCGATTGTCCCACGCGGGGAAATCGAGCCAGTAAACGGCATTCGCGTCCACCAAGCTGGGACGCTAGGGCAGGCCATCGCTGCGGTGGCGGGCTAGCGCCTAGCGCAGCGTGAAGTCCTGCGGCGGGGAGGAGTTATCGCCGATGATGGTGTGGGCGAAGTAGGCGCCTGGTTCAGCCGTTGGGCGATTGGTGCATTCGCCCGGCTTGGAGGCTTGGCGGGACCATTCGGCCTCGAATTTTACGTCCTTGCCGGCCGGGAAAGTCTGCGAGCCGGTCTGCACGGAAGCATAGCAATCCGTATCGGACCACACGCGCTCGTTATCGGCCATCTTGTAGACCTCGAAGCGCAGCAGGTTCTTGTCTAGGTCGATTTTGCAGTCTGCGGCCGTGGGGTTGGTGACTGTCATGAAGAACTTCGGCAGTTCGCCCTCCGGCACGGAGTAATTCAACATGGAGGTGCGCACCTGGAGGTCTGCCAGGTCGCAGGTCTTTTTTGCGGCTTCGGAGCTCGCGGCCGCGGAGCTGGACGGCTCGCTTTCGGCAGACACGCTTTCCGACGCCCCCTCGGCCGACGCCTCCGCGGAGGTCGCGGAGGTTTCTGGGGCGGCAGAAGATGCGGTCTGCTCCGGCGTAGGCGCGGGTGCGGCGGTATCGGCCGGCTCATCGCTGCTGCCCCCGAAGGCAGCCACAGCCGCCCAGATCAGCACCACGACCAGCACGAGTACGATAATGAGCGCCGCTACTCGTCGGCGCTTGTAAATCTCTTCTGGTAGGGGCTTTTTCTGCGTCACGCTGTCAATTTTAAGCGGTGGGCACGGGCCGGTGCGCTAAGCCCGCGCCGCGTGTCAGGCGGGCTAGTCCACTCCGAAGGTCTGCAGGGTTTCCACGCTGGAATCTTCCAGCAGGTAGCGCGCGCCGATAACGCCCAGGGCACCCTCGTCGAGCAGTCGGCGGACGTTGGGCACGCTGGCAACCAGCTGGGCGACGGTCTGGCGGGTGTGCTCCCGCTCGACGTCGTCAGTCGTGGCATGTGGGCCCGCCACCAGTGCGGAGGCGGCAACCTTCTCGATGATGGGACGCTGCAGGCCGGTGGGCAGCTCGCCGCCGGACACAAAACCGGTAGCCGCGCCCACCGCGCCGCAAGATTGATGGCCGAGGACTACCAGCAGGTTGGGTTTGAGGGCGGCAAGGGCGTAGTCGAGGGAGGCTAGAACGGCGTCGTCAAGAATGTGGCCGGCAGTGCGGATGACAAAGGCATCGCCGAAGCCGATATTGAAGACGTGCTCGATAGGGGCGCGGGAGTCGGAACAGGAAATAACCACCACGCGAGGGTCCTGGCCGTGAGTTAGGCCCTCGCGGTTATAAATCTCGCGCACGTCGACGGTCTCGCCGTCCAATACGCGCTGATTTCCCGCCTTGAGGGCCTCCCATACGGCCTGCGGTTCGTGGGCAATATTACGTAAAGGCATAGGCCATATTCTAATGCCCTAGACTATCTCCCACGATGGATTCGCAAGCTCTTCTTTCCTGGTTCGATGCCAATGAACGAGACCTGCCCTGGCGCCGGCCTGGCACAAGCGCGTGGGGTGTGCTGCTCAGTGAGGTCATGAGCCAGCAGACCCCAGTCGCGCGCGTGGCTCCGGTGTGGGAGGACTGGATGCGGCGCTGGCCCACCCCGGCAGATTTTGCCCAGGCTACTCGAGCGGAGGTCTTGCGCGCCTGGGGCAAGCTGGGCTACCCGCGGCGCGCGCTGCGCCTGTGGGAATGTGCCGCGGCCATCGGCGAAGGCGAGGTACCGGCGGACGTCGATGAATTGCTGCGCCTGCCTGGCATTGGGGATTACACCGCGCGCGCCGTGGCCTGTTTTCATTTCAGGCTAAACGTACCGGTGGTCGATACCAATGTGCGGCGGGTGTATACCCGCGCAGAAGAGGGCCGGTTCCTTGCGCCGCAGCCATCGAAGCGGGAGCTGGCGGCCGTGGCAGAGCTTTTGCCGGCCGAGAATGGGCCGCGCTTTTCGGCCGCACTCATGGAGTTAGGCGCGCTGGTGTGCACGGCGAAGAATCCCGCCTGCGAGCAGTGCCCACTGCGCACTAGTTGCGCGTGGCAGCTGGCTGGTCGACCGCAGCCGAGTGCGGAGGAGCAGGCGCGGGCGAAAAAGCGGGTGCAGAAGTTTGTAGGCACAGACCGGCAGGTGCGAGGCAAGATTTTGGATGTGCTGCGCGCAGCGAACGGGCCGGTTCCGCAGTCCGAAATTGATGTGGTCTGGCCCGATGCGGCGCAGCGCTCCCGGGCGTTGGCTTCGCTGCTTGCCGACGGCCTCGCCGAGCAAAACGACGCTGGCCTGTTCCACCTCCCTATTTAGGGGGTTAATAATGGCCAGCTATAATCGCAGGTCGCGATCCAGGGCGTGTGATCTGGTTAACGCCAGCGACCGCGGAAATTGAATCCGCCCGGCAGGTTCACCCACATGCCGCCGCGGGAATTAAAGGTGACCGGCCCTACCTTGGTAGACATCGACGCGCCGGATCCAGAGACGTTGATCCAGCTATTCTTGCCGGTCTTTTTTCTTGAACGATACTGAAGTCCCATAAGCATTTATTTTAGCAATTCCACTTCCACCGTTCCTACTGCGCAGTAGGTTTTGGTCATGGAAAAGATTTGTATGAGACTCCTCACAGTTTGTTCACTAATCCTCGGGTCGCTCTTTCTGCCGCCAGCTGCCAACGCGGCGGTGACTTCAGCTCACCCGGCGCCGCACCTGGCAGAATCGGCGGGCCAGGCGCAGGTGTTTACATATGACACCACCACCGATGCCGGCAAGCCGGTGCAAGCCTCGGCTACCTTGTACGAGCCCACTGCACCGTGGCGTGGCAAGGGCGAGCGCCCGACCATCGTCTTCGGACCAAGCACGCGTGGGCAGGGCGACCAATGCGCGCCGTCGCGCGCGGGCATGCAGCTGGGGTCGGTGGGCCTGAGCAAAGTGGGCTCTCCCACCATTAATGCCAGCTACGAGTACTCATTTTATATGATGGCCCTGCGCCACGGGGCACGCGTTATCGTTGCCGACCTTATTGGGTTGGGCATGCCAGGACACCACACGTATGTAAACCACATTGAAGAAGCACACGCGCTTCTCGACGCCGCCCGCTCCGGCCTAGAACTCGCGCACGCCCCGAAGGACGCCCCTATTGGCTTTGCGGGCTATTCGCAGGGCGGCGGCGCCTCGCTCTCCGCAGCCGAGTATGCCGAACGCTACGCTCCTGACCTCAACGTAGCCGGCACATACGCTGGCGCGCCGCCAACGGACCTGCCGGAGACTATGCGCAGCATTGACGGTTCAGCTATCGCCCACGTGCTGGGCTATGCCATTAATGGCTTTTCTGAGCGTAGCCCAGAATTCCGCGATGCAGTGTTGGCGGAACTCAACCCACGAGGCATTGACTTCTTACGTTCCGCGGCCACCAGCTGCACGGGCGATTCTGTTCTCATGTGGGGCTTTACAAATACCCGAATGCTTACCCGCACCGGGGAATCCTTGTCCGAGATTGTGGAACGCAAACCTGTCGTTAAGGAAACTTTAGAGCGCCAAAACCTGGGCAAAGCGGTGCCAAATGCACCGGTAATGATGGCTAGCTCACCTAGTGATGATTTAATCTCTCATGACCAGGTACGCAGGACTGCTGGAGCGTACTGCTCTATGGGCGGAACCATCGATTTCGTAGCCGCACCCGGCACCGCAACGATTCCACGCACTGGAATCGACCACGCCGTGCCCTTGTACCTAGAGATGCCGGTCGGGTTGCAGTATCTCTTTGACCGCTTTGAGGGCAAACCGGCACCCACTAACTGCACAGCATAAATAGATTCCTGGGCGCAAATAAAGCCGCCCAGTTCTCGCAGGGAAAGCGAGGGCTGGGCGGCTTTAAGGCGCTATAGCGCCACTACATCGGCTGGCCGGCGCCTGCTGGCGGCGGGTTATGGCCATCGTCATCGGAGTCGGCGTCGGACTCTAGGTCGGTACCAGTGGCGGTGGAACCGCCGTCGCCTGGGACATCTGGGGTGATGGTGTCAGGCTCACTGGAGTCGGTGGACTCGGTGTCGTTGTCGCGCACCTCGGTATCGTCCAGCTGAGGCTCCTCAGTCTCTTCCGGCAGAGGCTTCGGGCGCGGGCTGAAGGTGAACGTCGCGCGCGTATTGTCCTTAGACTCGCCGTCCCAACCCTCGACGTCAACGGTGATGATTTCACCGGCACCGATTTCGCCGAAGAGGATCTTTTCGGAGAGCTGATCCTCGATCTCGCGCTGGATGGTGCGACGCAGCGGACGAGCACCCAAGACCGGGTCGAAGCCACGCTTGGCCAGGAGGTTCTTGGCCTTGTCCGTAAGCTCGATGCCCATATCGCGCTCCTCCAGCTGCTTGGCCACGCGGCCGATGAGCAGCTCGACCATTTCCACAATCTGCTCCTGAGTGAGCTGGTGGAAGACAACGATGTCATCGATACGGTTCAAGAACTCCGGGCGGAAGTGCTTCTTCAGCTCGTCGTTGACCTTCTGCTTCATCCGATCGTACTGAGCATCCGCATCATTTTCGGAAGAGCCAGTAAAGCCCAAGCCCACCGGCTTCGAGATGTCCTGGGTACCCAAGTTCGACGTGAAGATGAGAACGGTGTTCTTGAAGTCAACAACGCGACCCTGGCCGTCGGTAAGCCGGCCATCCTCTAGCACCTGCAACAAGGTGTTGTAGATCTCCTTGTGGGCCTTCTCAATCTCATCAAAAAGCACGACGGAGAATGGCTTGCGGCGAACCTTCTCGGTCAGCTGGCCGCCCTCTTCGTAGCCAACGTATCCCGGAGGAGCACCGAAGAGACGAGAAGCGGTGAAGCGGTCGTGGAACTCGCCCATATCGATCTGGATGAGGTCATCATCCGAACCGAAGAGGAAGTTAGCCAGGGACTTCGACAGCTCGGTCTTACCCACACCGGACGGGCCAGCGAAGATGAAGGAGCCGGATGGACGGCGCGGGTCCTTGAGGCCTGCACGGGTACGGCGGATGGCGCGGGAGACGGACTTGACCGCCTCGTCCTGGCCAATGATGCGCTTGTGCAGCTCTTCTTCCATGTTGAGCAGACGGTTGGATTCCTTCTCCGTCAGCTTCAGGACAGGGATGCCGGTCCAGTGCGCCAGCACCTCTGCGATCTGGTCCTCGCCAACCTCGGCGATTTCCTCGAGGTCACCGGAACGCCACTGCTTTTCCTTCTCAGCGCGCTCCTCGCCCAGCTTGCGCTCCTTATCGCGCAGGCCAGCTGCCTTTTCGAAGTCTTGGGCATCGATGGCCGCTTCCTTTTCTTTGCGGACCTCCGCGATGCGGTCATCGACCTCGCGTAGGCCCTTTGGCGCGGTCATGCGCTTGATGCGCATACGCGCACCAGCCTCATCGAGAAGGTCGACGGCCTTATCCGGCAAGAAGCGGTCATTGATGTAGCGATCCGAGAGGGAAGCTGCAGCGTGCAGCGCCTCATCGGTATAAGACACGCGGTGGTGAGCCTCGTACTTATCGCGCAGGCCCTTCAGAATCAAGAAGGTGTCATCCAGGGAAGGCTCGTCTACCTTAACCGGCTGGAAACGACGCTCGAGGGCGGCGTCCTTTTCGATGTGTTTGCGGTACTCATCCAAGGTGGTAGCACCGATGGTCTGCAGCTCGCCACGGGCCAGCTTTGGCTTGAGCAAGGAAGCTGCATCGATAGCACCTTCAGCAGCACCAGCACCGACCAAGGTGTGGATCTCATCGATAAACAAGATGATATCGCCGCGCTGGTTAATCTCCTTGAGGACCTTCTTCAGGCGTTCCTCGAAGTCACCGCGGTAACGAGAGCCGGCCACCAGGGAGCCTAGGTCAAGCGAGTAGAGCTGCTTGTCCTTGAGGGTTTCCGGGACCTTGCCGTTGACGATGTCGAGCGCCAAGCCCTCGACCACGGCGGTCTTACCAACGCCCGGCTCACCGATGAGGACCGGATTATTCTTTGTGCGGCGAGAGAGCACTTGCATGATGCGCTCTACCTCGGACTCGCGGCCAACGACAGGATCAAGCTTGCCGTCCTTGGCAGCCTGGGTGAGGTTGCGGCCGAATTGATCAAGCACCAGGGAATTGGAACGCTCACCGGAACCACCGGAGCCGCCACGAGCGCCGGCGCCAGCACCTGCACCGACTGGACCGGAGCCTTGACCATTGGAGGAGCCGCCCTCCTGCTGTCCACCTTCGTAGCCGGACAGCAACTGGATAACCTGCTGGCGCACGCGTGGCAGGTCGGCGCCGAGCTTGGTCAGCACCTGCGCGGCGACGCCATCGCCCTCGCGAATGAGACCCAGCAGCAAGAACTCAGTACCGATGTACTTGTGTCCCATCTGCAGGCCCTCACGCAGGGAGAGCTCAAGAACCTTCTTGGCACGTGGAGTAAAGGGGATGTGGCCGGTGTGTGGCTGGCTACCCTGGCCGATGATTTCCTCGACCTCACGGCGGACATCCTCCAGGGAAATACCCATGGATTCCAGTGCCTTGGCAGCGACGCCTTCGCCTTCATGGATAAGGCCGAGCAAGATGTGCTCGGTGCCGATGTAATTGTGGTTAAGCATGCGTGCTTCTTCCTGCGCCAAAACGATGACGCGGCGAGCACGATCGGTAAACCTCTCGAACATGATTCCCCTATACTTTCGCTTCTAATGTGTCACCCACTCTAACGCGGCAATCCGCCGATCATTTCCGGTTTTACTCCCAGATGCCCGCAATACCGCAATAATTCCCCATCTTCGCAGCTCACACGGGTGTACGCCGGTAGCGAACAGGGGCACGGGCATGTAATCTGGAATCGTTTTATTGTTCCCCGTCCCTCTTCCGCACTGTTTAAGGAAATCTCCACCGTGCCGCAACTTCCTGAGTTCTTCGCCACCCAACACAACCTGCACGAATTGGCAGTAGTGGATGAAGCTCCTTCCTCCACGCTCTTCGCCGTGGAAGACGGGGCCACGCATCAGCCGTTGAGCGTGGAGATTTTCGCCCCAGGAATCACCGGCATGGTGGAAAAGTCCACCGCGTTACATGGATTGCATCACCCGGCTATCGCACCGCTGGTAGGCACGGGCACTACCGCAGACGGGCAAGAGTTTATTGTACGCGAGGGGTTTGTCGGCACCCAGCTTTCGCAAATACCCAATAATCTCAGCCGCACGGACGCGGCGGAGATCTTTGGCCCCCTGGCCGGTGCGGTGGACTTTTTGATCTCTCGCAAGCAGGCAGACTTTGCGGTCCATGGGCTGAGGGAGGCCCGGGTGGGCGTCGACAAGCAACGGCAGATTTCGGTACTGGCCGCGGCCGGCCCGTCTCCCGAGGAGCACGGCGAAGCGGTAGAGGCATTCGAGCAACTCGTCGCGCGCAAGTGCCCGGACTATAAGGCCACCGGCACGGCGGATAGCGCCAAGGATGTGGTGGCGCATCTGCGCCCGCAGGGAGAGTTCGATACCGCGCAGATCCCGCGCGTGCAAGCCCCCGAACCGCGCCCCCAGCAGCAATTCGCCCCGCCGCAGCCACAGCCACAGCCGCAGCCGCAGCAGCAGGCGATGGCCCAGCCCATGGGGCAGCAACCCATGGGGCAACAGCCCATGGCGCCAGCGCCGCAGAAGAAGGGCAAGGGCGGTCTCATTGCGTTGATTAGCGTGTTGGCGGTGGCCGCGATTGCTGCCGCGGCGGCGCTGTGGTTCTTCTTGTCCTACCCCAGCTGGAATGACAAAGAACAAAACCTGGCGGATGCGTACCCGAACCTGGTGAGCTCCCGTAGTGGCCAGGAGGGCTTCGATGGGGCAAAGTGTTCCTCGCGTGAGCCGGAGTCTGGCCAAGAGGCCAAGATTTCCTGCGTGGGCGATGGGTTTAGCTATATCGTGACCTACTACCCCAGCATAGAAGAGCGCGATGCCATGCTTCCCGACGCCGAGCCGGTGGAGCTTTCCAATGACCAGTGCACCATCCAAAGCTATGAGACCACCGCGGATGTTCCTACTTACGTCATGGCCGTTGAAGGCACCCAATCCGCGTTCCTCGTGTGGGGCGATAAGGCTGAAAACGAGCGGCTGAACCTGCCGCTGTGCGCCTCTTAAATCGCACTCTCAGAGTTTCCGGCCCGCCGCGCATAGCGTGTGCGGGCCTTATGCCTGTCCTAGTGGCTACTCCGTCGACGGCACGCGCTTGAGGAAGGGGGCCAGCACAATAACCACCAGCGAGAGCACGCCTGCAAAAAGGAATGCCCAGTGCGCACCGTGAGCGGTGGCAGCAGCATCATTCATGCCTTGTGCCAGGCCAGCCTTGGTGCCACGGCTAAGGAACGTCATCAAAAAGGCAGTGCCGGCCGCGCCCGCCAGCTGCTGCAAAGTATTAAGGATGGCGGAGCCGTGTGAGTAGAGCTCATCCGGCAGGGAGGCCAGGGACGTCGTCATCAGTGGCGTCATCATGAGCGCAATGCCGAGGGCGAATAGGACGTGCATAGCAATGACCATCCACACAGCGCTGTCCTCAGTGAGCAGGGTCATCAGCCACGTACCCGCGGCAAGGAGAAGGGCACCTGGAATCATCAGCGGACGGGGCCCGTGGACATCATAGAGGCGGCCTACCATCGGGGAGATGCCGCCTTGCAGCAAGCCGCCGGGCATGACGACGAGCCCGGTGACCAGGGAACTTACCGCCAAAGAGGTCTGCAGGTAGATGGGCAGGACATTGACCACGCCAAGCAATAGCCCGAACATCAAAAGCATGCCGAGTACCGCCACGGTGAAGTTCGGAACCTTAAATGGTCGCATATCCAGCAGGGCGCGATTGTCTTTAGCCAGGCGCACTTGCCGGAGGGTAAAAAGCGCCAAGGCCACAAGTCCTATGGCGAGGACGAGGATGTCTATGAGGCCTTCGCCCTCCAGAATATTTTCTAGGGACGATACGGCATATACCACCCCGCCAAAGGCAAGGACGGACAAAATAACTGAGGGGAAATCCAGCGGGGTATCGCGTTTATCGCCCACGTTGACTAGGCGGAGGTAGCCGGCGACGCCGATGAGGCCGAGCAGCGGAACCATGGTCCAGAAGATGACGTGCCAGGTGAACATGCTAAGAACCAGACCACCCACCGTAGGTCCGAGCGCTGGGGCCACGGAAATGACCACGGAGATAATGCCCATAACGCTGCCGCGACGCTGCGGCGGGACGAGGGTCATCGCCACCGTCATCAAGGTGGGGATCATCAACGCAGTACCCGCCGCTTGGAAAACGCGCCCCACCAGCAAGATGCCGAAGGCCGGGGCGAGTGCCGCAAGGACCGTACCGGCAAGGAATACGCCCGCAGAGGCGAGAAAGATCTGGCGGGTAGTGAATTTATCCATGAGAAAGCCGGTGGTCGGGATGACCACGCCCATGGTGAGCAGGAAACCGGTAAGCAACCACTGGGCGGAGGTAGCCGGGATGTCAAAGTCCGCCATGATGGCAGGCAATGCCACCGAAAGGGCGGTCTCGTTCAGGATCATCACCATCGCACCAAGGACGAGGATGGTGAGGTTGATTTTTACCTCTGCGGAAATGTGCGGATCTGGTTTCTGAGACACCCAGATAGGATACTGAGGCCGCCGATATGGGGAAAGTCGGGGAGTATAATTTTAATGTCTTCCTCCGCGCGGTCAGACCGCGCCACCCGAATATATAGAGAGGCCATCCCAGTGCGTTTTCTCCAGGATTCCCGCCCGCCGTACGAATTGACCTATTCCGATGTGTTCATGGTGCCCAGCCACTCCGAGGTGGGCTCGCGCCAGTCGGTGGATCTCACCACTGAGGACGGCACTGGCAATACCATCCCGCTCATCGTGGCCAATATGACCGCCGTGGCCGGTCGCCGCATGGCCGAGACCATCGCGCGCCGCGGCGGGCTCGCTATCCTGCCACAGGACCTATCCCTGGATGCGGCCGCAGAGACCATCGCCTCCGTGAAAGCGGCTGACTTGGTCTATGACACCCCCATTATCGTGAAGCCGCACCATACCGTGGGCTATACCAGCAACCTTTTGCACAAGCGCGCTCATGGCGCGGCCATCGTGGTCGACGGGGACATGCCCATCGGCATTATCACACCGAAGGATCTGCGCGGGCAGGATAATTTCACCGCCGTCGGCCAATTGATGACCACGGATCTGGTAACGCTGCCGGTGGGCATTGACCCACAGGAGGCCTTCACCAAGCTGCGCAAAACCTCGCGGAAGTTGGCACCGGTGGTCAACCCGGATGGCACCCTGGCCGGAATCCTCACCAGGAAGGGGGCGGTGAGGGCGAAGATGTATAAGCCGGGCGTCGACAAGCAGGGCCGGTTACACATTGGTGCGGCCGTGGGCATCAACGGCGATGTGGAAGGCCGCGCCCGTGCCCTAGCGCAGGCGGGAGCCGACGTCCTAGTCATTGATACCGCACACGGGCACCAAGACAGCATGCTCAGCGCGCTGCGCAAGGTAAAAGCGCTGGACTTGGGGCTTCCCATTGCTGCCGGCAATATCGTCACAGCGGAGGGCGTGCGCGAACTGGTGGCCGCCGGCGCGGACATCATCAAGGTCGGCGTGGGCCCAGGCGCGATGTGCACCACCCGCATGCAAACGGGTGTGGGCCGCCCGCAATTCTCGGCCGTCCTGGAGTGCGCTGCGGCAGCCCGCGAGGTTGGCGCCCACGTCTGGGCCGATGGCGGCGTGCGCGACCCGCGCGATGTCGCTCTTGCTCTGGCCGCCGGTGCCTCCAATGTCATGATCGGCTCCTGGTTCGCCGGAACCTTTGAATCCCCAGGTGACCTGCACAAGGACGCCGATGGCGCCTTCTACAAGGAATCCTTTGGCATGGCTTCGCGCCGGGCAGTGCGCGGCCGCAACTCCGATACGGAGGCCTTCGAGCGCGCCCGCCGCGAGATGTTTGAAGAGGGGATTTCTACCTCTCGTATCTACCTCGACCCCGAGCACGGCGGCGTGGAGCATCTAGTGGACCGAATCATTTCTGGCGTCCGTTCCTCGTGCACTTACGCCGGCGCCAATTCCTTGGCTAGCTTCCACGAACGCGCCACTGTGGGCGTGCAGTCCGCCGCCGGGTTCGCGGAGGGGCAGCCGCGCGCCACGAACCGTTAATAGGCTGCATGCTACGTTGACAGATATGCTAACTCGCTATGACCAAGCGGCCTCCCGCGCGGCCGCACAGGTTATGGGGCGCTACTCCACCAGCTTCTCGCTGGCCACGCGGCTCTTGCGCGGGCGGGTGCGCGCCGATATCCGCCACTTATACGCGGTGGTGCGCATTGCCGATGAGCTTGTCGACGGCGCCGCTGCCCAAGCCCACACCGACCCCGCCGCCGCATTGGATGCCTACGAGAAAACCATCCTGGCCGCACCGCAGCAGCGACTGCACACGGATCTCGTGGTCCACGCTTATGCCTTGACCGCGCGTCGCTGTGGCTTCCCCCGCGAGTACCTTGCTGCCTTCTTTCACTCCATGCGCGCGGATCTTAAACAACGCGAGTATTCTTCGGCCGAGCTGCAAGACTATATCTACGGCTCGGCGGAAGTCATTGGGCTTTTGTGCCTACAGATTTTCCTAGCCGAGGAAAGCGTTTCACCCGCCGACCGCACTGCCATGGAACGCGGCGCCCGCGCGCTAGGTTCGGCATTCCAGAAGATAAACTTCCTGCGTGATTTGGGCGAGGATAGCTCTACTTTGGGGCGCACCTATTTTCAGCAGGCCCCATCCGGCCGGATTGATGAGGCCACCAAGTCCGCGCTCATTGCGGAGATCCGCCAGGAGCTTGCTACCGCCGCGCTCACCATCGACTTGCTACCTGCCTCCGCACGGGTTGGTGTGAGCGCGGCGGCGGATATCTTTGCCGAGCTGACCAATCGCCTCGCCGCAACCCCTGCTACGGACCTCACCACCACGCGCGTATCCGTGCCCAACCACACCAAGGCTTGGTTAGCGGCCCGCGCAGTGCGCCGCCGCGGCCACAGCAAGCACGTCCCACACCCAGCCGAAGATTAAGGAGAATGTCATGCACGCCGTCGTCATCGGAGCCGGCATCGCTGGACTCGCCACCGCCGCCTTGCTCGGCCGCGAAGGATACGAGGTCACCGTGGTGGACTCGCTGGATGAGGTGGGAGGCCGCGCCGGCAGCTTTGCAGAAGACGGCTTTCGCTGGGATACGGGCCCGTCCTGGTATCTCATGCCCGAGGCTTTCGATCATTTCTTTGCGCTGTGCGGCACCTCTACCGAGGCGGAGCTAGATCTGGTGGACCTCTCCCCCGCCTACCGTGTTTTTCATGGGGATGCGCCCGTAGACGTGCACTCCGGTATCGAGGAAGTCACCGCGCTGTTCGAGTCCTTGGAACCCGGCGCGGGAGACAAGGTCCGGCAGTACTTGGCGCAGGCCAGCGATACCTATGACATGGCACTCGAGCACTTCCTCTACACCACCTTCTCCGCGCCGCTCAATTTGGTGCACCGCGATATTCGCGCCCGGCTTTCTCGCCTCGTGGCGCTGCTTGCGGCAAACCTGCAGCAGCACGTGGGCCGCAACTTCGCTGATGCCCGCCTGCGCCAGATTCTGAGTTATCCGGCGGTCTTTTTATCCTCCGAGCCGGCCGCCGCCCCGGCCCTGTATTCCCTGATGAGCCACACCGATCTGGTGGAGGGGGTACGCTACCCACAAGGTGGTTTCGCCGCCGTGGTCCAGGCCATCTACCGGCAAGCGAAGAAGTTTGGCGCCACCTTCCGTTTGGGCGAGGAGGTTACCTCCATCAAGGTATCTAATCGGCAGGTAACGGGCGTGCGCACGAACAAGGGCGCCATCCACGCCGATATCGTGGTCTCCGCAGCGGACTTGCACCACACCGAGACCCAGCTTTTGCCGCCGCAGCTGCGCACCTACCCGGAGCGTTACTGGGGCCGGCGCAATCCGGGCCTGGGTACCGTGCTCATCTTGGCCGGGGTGAAGGGCAAGCTGCCCGAGCTGGCACACCATACGTTGCTCTTTAGCAAGGACTGGGATCCGGATTTCCGCGCCGTCTATTCCGGCCCAGAGCCCTCCCGGCCGTTGGGGGCCTCCGAGTCCATCTACGTGTCCAAGACCTCCGCCACCGACCCAAGTGTCGCCCCCGAGGGCCACGAAAATCTCTTCATTCTGGTGCCGGTGCCGGCCGCGGAGGCGCCCGGGTTTGGCAATGCCTATCACGCTGAGGAGTCCGAGCGCGTTGCTGCGATTGCCGACGCCGCCCTCAACCGCATCGCGGCCACGGCCGGAGTGCCGGATTTGCGAGAGAGGGTCGTCGTCAAGCGCACGCTCGGCCCGGCCGATTTTGCCGAGCGCTACCATGCCTGGTCGGCCGGCTCCATCGGACCGGCACACACGCTGCGACAGTCGGCGTTTTTGCGCGGACGCAATGCCTCACGCAAGGTAAACGGCCTCTACTATGCGGGGGCTACCACCGTGCCGGGCGTCGGTGTGCCAATGTGCCTGATTTCGGCCGAGAACATCATTAAGCGCCTGCGGGGCGATAAATCCGCCGGCCCACTCGTGCGCTAAAAACTTAGATATCCAGGAGAACTACTCGCCCGCTGCCACTCGAATCCACGCATTTGGGCAAGCGGTTTTCCGGCTTTGCGTCATCTAAGAACTTTGGCGCGGATACATCGCACGCCCAACCTTCGAGCCTGAGGAAGCCGCGGGTATTTACTTCCTCCGGCTTAAAGTCGTGGTTCACGTAGCTATCTACGACCTGCATAGCTTTGGTGCAGTTCGTGCCATCGACTTGCACGTAGACGTTCTTTCGTCCCCATTTTGTATCCATCTGCCCACAGATAGTGCCCATTTTGGCGTTGCCATTGGAATCGGGCTTAGGTGGGAAGGTATCGGAGTAGTACTGACCGTTGTCTTTTACGGTGAAATGATGTCCCTTCGCTGTGACCGTGAACTCATCCGAGTTTGGTGCCTCGAAGGTAACGCCTTCAATTTCTACCTTCTCCCCTGCCTTGAGCTGTTTCGACGGAGTCATATCACCTGGATCCACCGCGCCAGATGGGAAGAATCCCTCCCCCTTTTTGAAGCTGACCATATTAGCCTCCCACTGCGGCTGGTTTGGGTCTGGCATTAGGGGTGGATCTGCGAACTGCACGGTGCACCACGGGCCTGCGGAGAGCTCTTTAAAGGAGCACGAAACTTTTCCATCGGGACTTTTAACTCCCCACGCCTTCGACTGCGCGTATTCGGGGCCCTTCGCCAAAAAGTCCTCGGCCGAACGCATGGTCAGCCCCGAGGAATCCACCTTCTTTTCTGATTCGGTAGTTTCTTCCGCTGTGCTCTCTGGGGAGGAAGCTTCCGCCGAGCTAGTTGCGGTGCTTTCGGTCATCCGTGGACGGAATTGGGGCGCTTCCTCGTTACTGTCAGCAGAGGAACATGACGCAAGCCCAACGGCCAATACAGGTAGGGCAAGGATAGGGAGAATTCTTTTCATGCCTCGCATTTTTCCATGCGGTGAGAAACTGCGCTGGTCTTTTGCAGCAGGGGTGCAGGAACGAACATGAGCAGGAAATAGCAAAGCCGTCAGCCCGCGCGGGCTGACGGCCAAGCGATAGGACGCTAGGTGCTACTTCTGCTCGGGTTTGACCAGCGGGAAGAGCACGGTTTCGCGGATGCCCAGGCCAGTCAAGGCCATGAGTAGACGGTCCATGCCCATGCCCGTACCGGCTGTAGGCGGCATGCCCTGCTCCATAGCCGCGAGGAAGTCCTCATCCAGCACCATGGCCTCATCATCGCCACCGGCGGCCAGGCGGGCCTGATCCTCAAAGCGCTCGCGCTGGATAACCGGGTCCACGAGCTCGGAGTAGCCGGTTGCCAGCTCGAAACCGCGCACGTAGAGGTCCCACTTTTCGGTCACGCCCGGCTCGGAACGGTGCTGGCGGGTCAACGGGGAGGTCTCAACCGGGAAATTCTTGACAAAGATAGGGCCTTCGAGCTGGTCCTCGCACAGGACCTCCCAGATTTCCTCGACCAACTTGCCGTGGCCCCAGCCGCCGTCCTTAGGGACGTCGAGACCAATGACGTCTGCAATGCCCTTGAGCGTCTCGACGTCAGTATCGATGGTGACCTCCGGCTGGCCCGGGAACTTACGCTGCAGGGCCTCATTCAGGGAGGGGTACATCTCGATTTCCGGCCATTCTTCGCCACCGAAATCGAACTCGGTGCCATCGGCAAGGGTGACGGTGGTCGAGCCGAAGACATCGCGGGCAACAGCCTGGATGGACTCACGCGTCATGCGGGCACAATCGTTGTAATCGCCCCACGCAGCGTAGGTCTCCAGCATGGCGAACTCTGGCGAGTGGGAGCGGTCAACGCCCTCATTGCGGAAGTTGCGGTTGATTTCAAAGACGCGGTCAATGCCGCCCACGACCGCGCGCTTCAAGTACAACTCTGGAGCGATGCGCAGGTAGAGGTCAATATCCAGCGCATTGGAGTGGGTGATAAACGGGCGAGCGGCTGCGCCACCGTGCAGGGTCTGCAGCATCGGGGTCTCGATTTCTACAAAGTCCTGGCTTTCCAGGTAATTGCGCAGCGCGCGCATGACCTTGACGCGAATCATGGCGTTCTTGCGGGCATCTTCGCGGATAATGAGGTCGTTATAGCGCTGGCGCACGCGGGTATCTTCAGCCATATCGGCGAAGGACACCGGCAACGGGCGCAAGGACTTAGCGGCCATGGTCCATTCGGAGACCATGATGGACAGCTCGCCGCGGCGCGAAGAAATCACGCGGCCGCGCACGGAGATGAAATCGCCCAAGTCGACGTCGGACTTCCAGGCGTCGAGACGCTCCTTGCCTACCTCTGCGAGGGAAAGCATGGCCTGCACCTGGGTGCCATCGCCATCTTGCAAGGTGGCGAAGCACAGCTTGCCGGTATTGCGCATAAAGATAAGGCGACCAGCAATTGCGTGGGTGACCTCGGTTTCCTCACCAGCGGCAAGGTAGGTTACGCCTTCTTCGTTTCCCGGCTCTTCGCCTTCAGCCACGACGCGGAAATCATGGCGCAAATCCTTTAAGGAGATGGTGCGTTCAACGGTTACCGGGTAGGCCTCTACGCCGGATTCCAGCAGGCGATCGCGCTTTTCGCGGCGGATGCGCAGCTGCTCAGGGACATCGTTTACTTCATTATTCTTCTGCTCGCTCACGTTAGCCAAGGGTAGTCGATCCCCACCGCAGCACGCGATTTAGCCCACGCCACCCTCTCCCGGGAAAGGATTTACGCATAATTCACTTCACTGTCACCTCGGGGTCAACACACAGTTACGAAGATGACCTTTTATATATGACTGTCCCCATATGTAATCAATATTTTTCGACATTTTTGGAGCACTACCCATGGCGCTTAAGGGCCGCAATCTTCTCTCTAGTCTCTTCACATCCTCTCGTTCCAGCCTGACTTGCACCTACAAGTGCGGTAATGCCTGCTTTGGAGAGTGCGAGAACAAGTCCGATAACCCGTACTTCGGTGACCAGTTCTCCCGTCGTACCGCCCTGCGCGCGGGCAGCCTGTCTGTCGTAACCGTCGGCGGCGGCGCCGCGCTGGCTGCCTGCTCTAGCCCAGACGATGCTTCTACTGAGGCGTCTTCTTCCGAGGGCAAGGGCGGCAAGACCTCTGAGGCGAACGTCGAGCTAACCTCCGCAGAGGGCATGAAGTTTGACCCAGTACAGCCGAATGAAAAGGACGAAGTAGTCATCCCGGATGGCTACGAGCAGTCCGTGCTCATCGCGTGGGGCGATCCGCTGTTTAAGGACGCGCCGGAATTCGATGACAAGAATCAGACCGCCGAGGCAGCAGAGAAGCAGTTCGGATTCAACAATGACTTCGCCGGCCTCATCGAGCACCCGGACGATGACAACCGCCTTATCTACGTTTGCTCCCACGAGTACACCACCGAGCCGCAGATGTTCCCCAACTACGATGCGGACAACCCCACCGAAGAGCAGGCCAAGATTGGCTGGGCTGGCCACGGCCACTCCATCGTGGAAGTATCCAAGGTAGGAAACACCGGTGAGCTCAAGCGCGAGTTTGGCCCGCTCAACCGCCGCATTACCGCCACCACCGAATTCACCTTGGTCGGCCCGGCTGCCGGTTCCGATTTTGTAAAGACCTCCGCCGATAAGACGGGCAAGAAGGTCAAGGGCACTCTGAGTAACTGCTCCGGTGGCATCACCCCGTGGAACACCATGCTCTCCGGCGAAGAGAACTTTGACCAGTACTTCGCTCACGCCAAGCTGGATGACAAGAAGGCGCAGGAGTCCCTAGAGCGCTTCGGCATGGAAGATGGCGAGTCCCAGCGCAAGTGGGAGCGCTTTGATAAGCGTTTCGACGTCTCCAAGGAGCCGAACGAGCCGAACCGCTTCGGCTGGATCGTCGAGATTAACCCACTAGATCCTAAGTCCACCCCGGTCAAGCACACCGCTCTGGGCCGATTCAAGCACGAGGCCGCCAACATCCACATCGCCTCCGATGGCACCGTGGTGTGCTACGCCGGCGATGACTCCCGCTTCGAGTACATCTACAAGTTCATCTCCACCAAGAAGTACAAAGAGGGCGACATCGAGCACAACCTCACCATCTTGGACCACGGCACCTTGTACGTAGCCAAGGTAGAGGGCAACTCCCCAGCCGACGAGATTGACGGCTCCGGCGTACTGCCCGAAGACGGTGCCTTCGACGGCGAGGGCAAGTGGATTAAGCTGCTGACCTCCGATACGGAAAACAATAAGTTCGAGTCCCACGTCGACGGCATGTCTGCAGAAGAGGTTGCGGTCTACACCCGTGAGGCCGCCGATAAGGTGGGCGCGACCAAGATGGACCGCCCTGAGGATATGCAGGTCCACCCAGACTCGGAGAAGGTCTACGTTGCCCTGACCAACAATAAGTACCGTGGCGCTACCGGCGAGAACGCCAAGAAGAACAAGGAAGAGCCTATGGAATGGGCTCCTATCAAGGAGAACAAGAACGGCCTGGTCATGGAGATTGAAGATGACCACGCTGGCGAGAAGTTCACCTGGAACCTCTTCTTGGTCTGTGGCGATCCGAAGGAGGCTAATACCTACTTCGGTGGCTTTGACAAGGAGAAGGTCTCCCCGATTTCCTGCCCGGATAACCTGGCCTTCGATAGCCACGGCAATCTGTGGATCTCCACCGACGGTAACGCGCTGGAGTCCAACGATGGCCTCTACGCGGTGACCACCGAGGGCGATACCCGCGGTGAGCTGAAGTGCTTCCTTACCGTTCCGGCAGGTGCCGAGACCTGTGGCCCCATCGTCACCGATGAGCGCGTGATGGTCAACGTCCAGCACCCAGGTGAAACCGATGATGCCACCTTTGAAAAGCAGACCTCTCACTGGCCTGACGGTGGCAAGTCCACCCCACGCCCGGCAGTGGTTGTGGTGTGGAAGAAGGACGGCAATATCGGCGTCGATAAGAAGTAACCACCACCTGGTTTAAGTACCCACCGCGCGGCCCTTGTTCCTGCTCGAGCAAGGGCCGCGCTTTCGTCTATCCACGGCGACTGAACCAAAAGTCTCCGGGTACCCTTCAAATATAAATCCACCCATCGGTCTCCCCCACAGGCAAACACATATGTGAGTTATGGCATACTATTCGCACGTGTGATGCACGCCACCTGCCCGTCTATGAGGAGACACACACTATGAACTCTCTTGTCCTCGCCATCATCGGTATCGCGATGATGGTCGCCGGCTATCTGCTCTACTCCAAGTTCCTAGGGCGAAGAATTTTCCGGCTATCCCCGAAATACTCCACCCCGGCCCACACGATGGAGGACGGCGTGGATTATGTACCCACCAATAAATACGTCCTGTGGGGACACCACTTCACTTCCGTAGCGGGTGCAGCACCGATCATCGGTCCTGCCGTAGCCGTTATCTGGGGGTGGGTACCGGCATTTCTCTGGGTCACCATCGGCACCATATTCTTCGCAGGCTTGCACGATCTCGGCGCTCTGTGGGCCTCCCAGCGCCACAAGGGCCAATCCATTGGTACCTTGTCTGGGCGCTATATCGGCAAGCGCGGGCGTAACCTCTTCCTCATCGTCATTTTCCTGTTGCTTTTGATGGTGAATACTGCCTTCGCAGTGGTCATCTCCAACCTGTTGGTATCCACTCCCACGGCCGTCATTCCCACGTGGGGCGCCATCGCCGTCGCGCTGCTTATCGGCCAGGCCATCTACCGCCTGAAGTGGAACCTACCGCTGGTATCTATCGTGGGTGTGATCGCGCTCTACGCGCTGATGATTATCGGCGACCGCGTGCCCGTGGTCTTGCCAGATACCGTCCTGGGGATTCCCGCCAACGGCGTGTGGATCATCTTGTTATTCATCTACGCCTTCATCGCTTCGATGCTGCCAGTATGGGTGTTGCTGCAGCCACGCGATTACATCAACGGCCTACAGCTTTTCGTAGGTTTGGCCATCTTGTACGGGTCTTTCCTTATCACTCGGCCCTCGATTATGGCGCCAGCGTTGCGCGATAACGTACCAGACGGCACCCCGGGCATCTTTCCGCTGCTCTTTGTCACCATCGCCTGCGGCGCCGTCTCCGGTTTCCACGGCGTGGTGGCCTCCGGCACCTCTTCCAAGCAGGTGGATAAAGAAACCGACGTGCGCTTTGTGGGCTACTTCGGCGCCGTGGGCGAGGGCCTGCTCGCACTGGGCACCATCATCGCTACTACCGCTGGCTTCAAGACCGCCGCGCAGTGGGAAGAAATCTACTCCGAGTGGAACGCCGGCGGCGTGGACGCCTTCGTGCAAGGCGGCGGCGCGCTCATGAATGAGGGCTTGGGTATTCCTACCTCGCTTTCCGGCACCATCTTGGCCACCATGGCCGTGCTTTTTGCGGCCACCACTATGGACTCGGGTGTGCGCCTGCAGCGTTTGGTGGTCCAAGAAATCGGCGAAATCATAGGCGTACGCATCAAGGCTTTGGCCGCCACCGTCATTGCGGTGGGCTTGGCCTTTGGGCTGACCTTCTCCGCCGGCGTGGATGGCTCGGGCGGCATGACCATCTGGCCGCTATTCGGCACCACCAACCAGCTCATGGCAGGACTCTCCTTGGCCATCGTGGTAGTCATCCTCACCCACCTACGTCGGCCGACGTGGCCAGTGGTCATCCCGCTCATCTTCGTTACCGCCATGTCCCTGTGGGCCGCGCTCCTGCAGCTAAAGTCGCTATTTACTAGCCAGAACTGGCTGCTGTTCTGCATGGACGCCATCATCGTGGTGGCCACCATCTGGGTCATTGTGGAGGCCGTCGGTGCCATCTCTCGTGCCCGCAAGGAGGCTCCACTGGAGTGGTCCGATGCTGATCTTGACGCCCCGCTGCCCGAGCATGCTCGACAAGCTTAGGGCTTTCGGGGCCGGTCTCAACGAGTTCTACCAGGCCCCGTACCGCGCCAGTTTTGCCAGGGCTCAGCAGCAGGAAGACGATCTCTTCATGATGCTGGTGGCCTCGGAGGCTCTGGGCATTCCCAACCCGGCCAGTTACTACACCCTGGAGCTTTTGCCGTTGGTCTATGAGGATTTCCACGCCTGGCATACGCGCATGGGAATGGAAAGATCCCCGCTGGAGAATATTCAATGTTGTTAGAGACCGCCCCCATCATGTTCTTTGGCGGCAAGGGCGGGGTGGGCAAGACCACCTTGGCCACCGCCACCGCGCTGCGCCTGTCCCGTGATCACCGCGTCTGCTTGGTCTCTACGGACCCAGCGCACAACCTGGGACACATCTTTGGCACCGCGCTTGGCGATGCCCCCGTGGCCCTCACCCCTTCCCTCTCCGCCATCGAGATCGACCCGGCGCGCGCCACGGAACAACATCTTGCGCAGGTAGGTTCTGCGATGCGCCGTTTCATGCCCGAGCATCTGCACGGCGAGGTCACAAAGCACCTGGACTTGGCCCGGCAATCGCCCGGCACGCAGGAGGCAGCACTATTGGAGCGTATCGCGGCGCTCGTCGGCGAAGAGTCCGACGTCGATTTCCTCATCTTCGATACCGCCCCGTCTGGGCATACCTCGCGGCTGATGGCTTTGCCAGAAATCATGGCCGCCTATACCGATGGCTTACTTTCCCGGCGCGAGAAATCCGATAAATTCGGCTCGCTAGTACGCGGAATGTCGCCCGGCAACAGCGCGAATAATGACCCCGTGGACCGGCGCAATCAGGAAATTCGCGCCACTCTTTTCCAGCGGCGCGAGCGCTTTTCCCAGCTGCGCGCGGCGCTGACTTCACCGCGCACGGTCTTCCATATCGTCCTTACCGCCGAGCGTCTGCCCGTACTCGAGTCAGCCGAGTTCCACGCGGACCTCACCGGAAATGGCGTGCGCGTGGGGTCCATGCTGGTTAACCGCCGTACCCCTGCCAACCAGGGAGAATTCCTCGCCGCCCGTCGCGCGGCCGAAGATGAGGCGCTCGCACTTCTGCGCGCCAAGCTCCCGCAGACCCCAGTGCGCGAGGTTCCGTGGCTGCCGGAGGAAGTGGGGAGTCCGGGGGCCGTCGAAAAGCTGGCGGAATTTCTCTAGCTCTTCCCCCAACCAGCCCCATCAGGATTTCTAGTCTGCTAAAACCGAAATATGACTTTGCTCACCAAGGAATACCTGTCCCAGTTGCGCAAGGAGGCTGCGGCCGATTCACGGCTGCGGCTGGCCCGCAACGCCATCACCAACGTTGGCGCGGCCAAGGCGGCGCTTGACCGCGACCGCATTACCGCCTTATACCCCACCACAGAGACCAAGCTGGATAGCTTGGAGGTAACGGATCAAAAGCGCTCCGGCCGCTGCTGGATGTTCGCTGCGTTAAACGTCTTCCGCCACCGCGCTGCGCAGGAACTCAACGTAGATAATTTCGAGTTTTCCTTCACCTACCTGCAGTATTTTGACAAGCTGGAGCGGGCCAACCTGGTTCTCAACCAGCTGCTGGATAAAAAGGACGCTGGTTGGGATGAGCGCACCGTGGCTGCAGTGCTCGACCACGCCGGAGCCGACGGCGGCTGGTGGTGCTTCTTTAGCAACCTGGTGGCCAAGTACGGCGTGGTACCTGCCGAGGTCATGCCGGAGGTCCGCTCGTCTGGACATACCGCGGAGATGAACCGCGATCTCGCCACGGTGGTGCGCCGCGCCGCCGCACAAGACGGTCCGCGCGAAGAGATCCTCGCCCAAGCGCACAAGGATATCCACCGCATCCTGGCCATCCACCTGGGCACCCCGCCCGAGGAATTTACCTGGGCGTATCGCACAAAGGACGAGCAGTTCGTGCGCCTGCACTCCACCCCGCGCGAGTTTGCCAAGAAATACCTACCCCACCTCGACGAGTTCGTGGTGCTGGCTGATGACCCCCGTTCCACCAACCCCAAGCATCGCGTATTTAGCAGCGCTGATGAAAGCAATGTGCTGGGTGGCGCGCCACAAGAGTACTTAAACGTCACCGTGGAAGAGCTCAAGGAGACCGCCAAGCGCAGCCTAGCCGCCGGCGAGCCGGTGTGGTTTAGCTGCGACGTCAACCGTCAATTCTCTTTCCTCAACGGCGTATGGGACGAGGGACTGGTGGATACCGATGGCCTCTACGGCATCGATTCCACCATGACTAAGGAGGAGCGTTTTACCTCCGGCGAGACCGCGCCTACCCACGCGATGGCGCTCACCGGTGTGGATGGGGACCGAGCTTGGCGCGTGGAGAACTCTTGGGGCTCCAAGCCACCACGCAAGGAAGACGGCGAGGATGTGCCGGGCAAGGGTTTTGCCACGATGGCCGATGCCTGGTTTGACCACAACGTCTTCCACATCGCCGTGCGCAAGGAGCACCTGAGCGATGAGCTTTCTCAGGCGCTAGATACCGAACCGATTGAGCTTCCCCTCTGGGACCGGATGAACTAAGGAGAATCGAGAAATGACCGAGATTAACCCAAACGAGGTTCATGCCGCCAATGCTGAGCTCGCCAGTGATGCCACGCTGCGCTTGGTACGCAATGGGGTGGCTCAGGAAGGCGTCGATAAGCTCAGCCTCGACCGCGAGGTACTGCACACCCTTAACCGGGTGACCAGCCATAAGCTAGATTCCTGGGGCGTGGCCGACCAGAAGGCTTCGGGCCGCTGCTGGATTTTTGCCGGCCTGAATTCCCTGCGCGGTGAGCTGATGGACAAGGCCAAGCTTAAAGATTTTGAGCTTTCCCAGACCTATATTTACTTCTTTGACAAGCTCGAGAAGGCCAATTGGTTCCTGAGTGCCATGGCTGAGCTGAAGGACCGCGATATTACGGACCGCACCGTAACCAAGCTCATGGATGATCCGATCGATGACGGCGGCCAGTGGTCCATGTTTGTCGCACTGGTGGAAAAATACGGTGTAGTACCGCAGTACGCCATGCCGGAAACCGCTTCTTCGGAGGCCACGGCGATGTTGAACCGTAACCTGCAGACCGTGCTGCGCCGCGCCGCGCACCGGATCCGCAGCGGCGAAGAGGGCGCGCACAAACAGGCGCTTGCCGACGTCTACCGTATCCTCACCGCCAACCTGGGCCTGCCGCCGGAGGACTTTGTCTGGCAGTATCGCGATAAGGATGATGAGTTCCACCGCGCGGGCACCTTTACCCCGCAGGAGTTTGCCAAGGAATACCTGCCCGCGGACCTTAGCGAGTACGTGTGCGTTGTCAATGATCCCCGCAATGCCTACGGCAAGCTCTACACCGTGGAATACCTGGGCAATGTGGCCGGCGAGCGCGTGACCTACCTCAACGCCCCAATCGAGGTGCTGCGCGATGCCGCCCGTGCCTCCATCGAAGATGGTCAGCCGGTGTGGTTCGGCTGCGATACCGACCAGCAATCCGATGATGAGCACGGCGTGTGGGCCAAGCAGCTGCACGATTATGAGGCCTTCTACGGCGTGGAGATGGATCTGGACAAGGCACAGCGTTTGCGCCTGCACGAGTCCATGATGACCCACGCGATGGTGTTTACCGGCGCCGATATCGCCGAAGGCGGCGCAGTACAAAGCTGGCGCGTGGAGAATTCCTGGGGTCCAAAGAAGGCCGATAAGGGCTTTTGGACCATGGCCGATGACTGGTTCGACGAGTTCGTCTTCGAAATTGCCGTACACCCTTCCCGACTGCCGGAACAATACCAAGCGGCTTTGCAGTCCGAGTCCGTGACTACCCTGCCGGCCTGGGACCCGATGGGGGCCTTGGCGCGCTAGGTCTGCGGTGCGCCCAAGCGCCGCACATAGAGCATGCACACCAAGTCGCGGTCCTCGTTGACCGCGATGGTGCGCTCGCCCACCTGGCTAAAGCCGCGGGCGTCATAGAACTGATAAGTGCAGCCGTCATCGGTGTACAGGTAGATATTCTTCCCTGAATGGCGAGATTCGAAGGCCTCAAGTAGTGCCGTGCCCACGCCGCTTACGCCGGAGTTGGGGTCGGCGACGAGGAAACCAATCTCGCCGTCAATGGAATGCTCGCCTAGGTACTTGAGCAGCATGTCCTGATTGGCGGCATCGTAATCATCGCGGTGCCCGCCCGGGCGCAGATTATTAAAGATTTCCACCGCGCGGACAAATGCCTTGCGCCACCACGGATATGGCAACGCGGGCTTGCCCTTCATGGAGGCCAGCAGCACGCCGAGGAAGCGGTCGCCATCGTAAGCGGCCAAGATATCGGTGGCCTTGGCGCGCTCTAAATCCCAAAAATAGCGACCGTAGGCGCGCTCGAAGCGAGGATTTTTCACAAACCAGTGCAGATGCATGCCTTCAATGGCAAAGGAAATGGCCTGGGGTTCATCGCGCGGGTCTAGGTCGCGGATCTGGATATCGGTCATTAGTCCTCCGATAGCTGTTGGGAAGCGGCATCTTGTGCGCGCTGGTGCTCGCGTTGCTGCTCGCGCTCGAGCTCTGCCTTGGCTTCGTGTTCTTCGATGTTATTAAAGCCGATGCCCAGCGGCAGGCCCACATTATCGATGAGCCGGACGCCACCGATGGTCGCGGCAACAAGCAGGCGAGCATCGCCCTCCTCGGGAGGGGTTCCTAAATCTCGGCCGCGCACTTCGAGATACTCGGGTTCAACCCCCGCGGCGCGAAGCACCTCCGCGGCAACCTCACGTACCTTCTGCGCACCGGCCTCGGCGGCGTGCGCGCCAGCGGTGAGCGCGGCGGATAGTGCCGCAACCTGCTCACGGGATTCGGCCGGCACGTGGGTATTGCGCAGGCTCATCACCACGCCGTCGGGCATGCGCACAGCGGGTACGCCTTGCACACGGACTCCCAGGTGAAAGTCCTGGACCGCATGGTGGATGGCAAGGAGAAGCTCGTAGTCCTTCTCGCCTAAAAGGACGTCGGTAGGCGAAAGCGTCAGGATGAGCGCAAGGTATAGCGAGAGCTCCTCGCTAAGGTCCGGCTCAAGGGCGGTCGCGGCATCGACCGGAGCCACGGCGATCCGGCGGCCGTGTGGCCACAAGGAATCTGTCGAGTAATCCCACACGATGTCCACGCCCTCGGCGCGCAGGAGCTCAAGGTCCTCCTCGTGCGGGGACTGCAGGGCCACGACGGTGACCGCCCCGCGGATGCGCTTCGCCGCGCGCACCAGCGCGATATGACCAGCGTGCACGCCCGTAGTCAGCGGCACCAACGCCACTGGACGGCCGGTCTTATGAAAAGCGCTGCCGACCATGCGGATGCGCTCAATGTCGTTGATGACGATAGCGTTTCCCAGCTCTAGGCTCATCGGCTCTCCTCTTGTAAGGCCCACATTTCTAACTCTTCGCGGCCGTCAACCTCTCCTAGGCGGCGGGCAACTTCCACGTAGCTGCGGCGCAAGCCGGGGTCGGTGGCGCCGCGGTAAGCGGCGATGGCTTCTTGGCTATCAAAGCCAATGCCTACCGGTGGCCATTCCTCAGTGGGGGCGAAAAATTCTGCTTCCCGTGCCGCGGGTACCTGTAGCCGGTGCAGCATGTCGGCGTAGTAGACGCGTGCAGCAAAGGGGGCACGCTCGACGTCCGATAATGCGAGAACATCGGCATGAAACTCCCCGGCGATGAGTTCCACGATGGTTTCACCTAGCTCATCCAATGTGGTTGCAGCCCACCGTCCAGAGACGATAGGGGCAAGCGCGGCTACCACACAGCCGCGAGTCTCTAGCGGATCCAAAACCTGTACGCCGCGCGACAGGCAGGTGTGAATAGCAATGAGGCCGCGGTGAACGTAGGGTTCCAGTAATTCTACTGCGGCATCTAGGCGGGCATCGCCCACCGCAATGATGAGCGCTTCACAGGAAGAAAGCTCTGCTGGATCGGAAATCTCAACAACCTCGTGGCCGGCACGCGCCATTTCTTCGGCCAGGTTGATACCAGCCAAGCTGCGGCCGAAGAGAGCTACCCGCATGCGGGGCGGGCGCATTTATTTATCCTTCTTTTTCTTCGCCTGGGCCAGCAGCTCGGCCACGGAGACCGCGCCCTCGCGCTTATCGTCGCTGCGGCGGCGGCCACGCGAATCCGGCTCCTCAGCAGCCGCGCGATGATGCGAGCGGGCCGCCTTCTGGCGTACTGGCTCGGACTTTTCTGGAGCCACGTGCTGGCCGGAGCCCGGGTACTCCGCGCGCTCATCGCGCTGCGGCGCCGCCTGCTGCGGGATGTTTTGGGTCTCGTCATTGGCCGTGGTCGCAGCCTCCGGCTTGCGATGGCTGCCGTGGTGCTCGTTGGCGGTCGAAGTGCGGGAGGTCTTCAAGGAGTCATCTCCGCCGGTGTCCCAGCGCACCGCTTGGAAACCGCCAGTATTAAAGGTAGAGGCGCCAGAAGCCTTGCCGGAGGTACGCTGCGCGCGCGTCTTTTCACTAATGATGTCATTGAGTGGGTTGGACTCAGCGTGCGCCGCGGACGGCTGGTTCCCCAGGCGGCCGGCGATAGCATCGGCGGACGGGGCGCCGGAAGAAGACTGGGTGAAGTCCACGTTGCCTTCCTCCGCATCCGGGCGCGCGGCGGCCGCGGTCTGGGCCTCCAGCTGCATGATGCGGCGGGCTTCTGCGTGTAGGGCGGCCGGCTCATAGGTGAATTCGTGGCCGGAAAGATCCTCAATCTGCTTGCGGATGGAAGCGAGCTCGGTGCGGATCTCATCGAGCAGTTCCTGGTCCGGTAGGGGCTGGCCATCGGCCGCGCGGGCTTGCTTCAGCTCGGCGCGGTGGGCGCGCTCCTGCAGTTCCAGCTTGGTCACGGATTCTTCGGCCTGGCGGCGGTAGCGCATCACCAGGAAAAATCCGAGCACGGCGGCCCACAGGGCAGCAATGAGCGCGATCTTAAGCGCTGCGGCAGAGCCGGAAATCAGCATGACGATGCTGGCTAGGACGGCCAGCACCACGAGGACGATGAGCCCGATCTGGCCCAGATCCGGCTTGGACGTCTTGGCGGAAGTAGTGTGCGAAGAAGAGCGCGGCTCAGTCATGCTCACTAATGTACCGTTTGTACCCCATCTGGTGGGGGCGGGGTCTCACAGTGTCGCTCCAGCCGCAGGCCAGCAGCGGACATGGCAAGGCCACCGAGCGCCGAAGCAATGACCCCCACCAGGTCATCGGAGGCGGCCGCAAGCGTGCCGGCGTTGGGGATAACGTAGACGGCCACGCCTGCATAGATTCCCCCCACGATGGCTCCGGTCCACGCCGAGGCCTTGCCCACCAGCATGAACTGCGTGATGGTCATGGGATTAAGCTGCGAACTATCTAGGCCGATGCCATGCTCGTCCTCGGTGGCTTGGTCCACCTTCCAGGTCAGCACTAAGCAGATGACCGCCATGAGCCACAGCGTGGCCGAAACCGTCACTGGGATGTGCAGCATGGAGCCATAAAAACGCGTAGTGAGGATGGCCGCGGCGGCGGCAAAGAAGACCCCGGTGCCAATGAGGGCACCCAACGAGGTCCGTTTCATAGCTCCTCCATCATGCCCAACCGGCGAATATCGGCGCGCTCCTTCGGGTCGAGTGCTGCCACCCGCTTGGCGACGCCCTCCCCACTCAACCTAGCATCACCATCGGCCGCCAACCAGGGAATCAGCACGAAGGCGCGCTCGTGGGCATAAGGATGCGGGACGGTGAGCTCCGGGTCATCGGAGGTGTATCCCTCGATGTCCACGATGTCTACGTCTAACGTGCGCGGGCCCCAGTGACGCACCCGCACCCGCTCCGCGGCCTCCTCGAGCTTCTGCCCGCGGCGCAGCAGTTCCTTGGGTGACTCGTCCACATCCACAATGAGCACGGCATTGAGGAATTCGTCCTGGTCCGTTACTCCCCACGGCGGGGTGGCATAGACCGGCGAGGCGGCAACAATGTCGCCGGCGAATTCGTCGAATACCGTGCGCAATAGCTTCACGCGGTCATCCATATTGGATCCGATGGATAGCACCGCGCGCATTAGAGCGTCCTCGCGTGCTTGCGGGAGCGGCGGGCGACCACGACGACATCGGCAAAAGTGCGCGGAATCGGTGCCTTCGGCTTATGAAGCGTGACCTCGACGGCGTGCAGGCCCTCGAAGGTAGCCATGATGGTATCGGCCACCTCGCTAGCGACGGTCTCGATGAGGTCGCGGGCGGGGCCTTCGATGATGTTTGCAGCGACGTCGGCAAGCTCGGCGTAATTGATGGTCTTGGTCAGATCATCGGTAGCGGCGGCCTCGGCGAAATCGGACCAACAGGTGATATCCACGATGAAAGGCTGGCCGGTACGCTTTTCTTCCTCAAAGACGCCGTGGTAGCCAAAGCATTCCAGGCCGGTGAGTTCAATGCGGTCTGCCATGATTTACTCCTCAGGTTTACGTGATAGAGCCGTGGACTTCATAATTCCATTGCCATCAGCGCCATTGCTATAGCTGCCGCTGGCGTTGACCCCGCCTGTGTAGTCATTGCCGGCGTTCCAAGCGGCCGCCACATCCACGGCGTCGCGGGAGACAGCAACCTCATGCACGCGCACACCCCACGCCCCCATCTGGGCGGAAATGGCGGTTACGGCCGCGGTAGCGGGATCGGCCAGCAGCGGGCTGGACTCCACGCCGCGATCCTCCCGAATGGCGGCCAGGAAGCGTTTACGGGATGCTCCTACCAGGAGGGGGAATTCGCCGCCGAGGAACTCCGGCAGGGCCTTGAGCAACGCCCAATTATCCTGCGGGGTTTTGGCAAAGCCCAAGCCCGGATCGAGCACGATATTATCGCGGCGCACGCCGGCGTCTAGCGCGTTATTCGCCAGGCGTTCTAGGGTTTCTCGCACATCGCGCACCACATCGCCGCCGTGATCCGCGCTGCCGGCCGCGGAGCCGAATGCGCCCTCCTGCAGCGTACGCCAGTGCATGAGGCACACGGGCACGCCGGCCTCGGCCATCGCGCGATACATCTCAGGATCCGCCAGGCCACCAGAGACATCATTAATCATGTCCACGCCGGCTGCTGCCGCCGCACGTGCCACCGAGGCGCGCATCGTATCCACGGAGGTGCGGATGCCGAGCTTGCTCAAGGCCTGAATGACGGGCACCACGCGGCGCTCCTCGACGTCCGCCTCCACGCGGACCGCGCCCGGGCGGGTGGATTCGCCGCCGACGTCAATCATGTCAGCACCCTGTGCCACGAGCTCGCGGGCGTGATTAATGGCGGCATCAAAGTCCAACCACCGGCCGCCATCGGAAAAGGAATCCTCCGTAACGTTGACGATGCCCATCACTAGAGTGCGATTGCTCCTGGTGAGATCCGAAACCGAGGTTGCCTGCTGCATGGCGTGCTCCTTAAGGCTTTTAATGGTGAACCGAATTTAGCTACGAATCAGGCTGAGTACCTCTGCACGAGAGGCGGCATTATTTTTGAAGCCTCCGCGCACCGCGGAGGTGGTTGTCGTCGCACCGGGCTTGCGGATGCCGCGCATGGCCATGCACAAATGCTCGCACTCGATGACCACGATGACGGACTGCGCGCCAAGGACCTCCACCAGGGCATCCGCGACCTGCTGGGTCAGGCGCTCTTGGACCTGGGGGCGCTTGGCGTACATATCCGCTAGGCGGGCGAGTTTGCTCAAGCCGGTGACGTGGCCGTCTTTACCTGGGATATAACCAATGTGCGCCACGCCGTAGAACGGCACCAAGTGGTGCTCGCAGGTGGAATAGATAGGGATATCGCGCACCAGGACCAGTTCTTGGTGGTCCTCGGCGAAGGTCTTGTGCAAGACCTCGGTTGGGTCTTCGTGCAGGCCGGCAAAGACCTCGCGGTAGGCGCGGGCCACACGGGCCGGGGTTTCGCGCAAACCCTCGCGGTCGGGGTCCTCCCCCACTGCAAGGAGCAACTCGCGTACCGCCGCCTCCGCCCGGTCCTGGTCGAAGGGGGCACGGGCGGGAATGTGATTATCAGGCATTAGTTATCTTCTTGCTTGTCGTCCTCGCGCGCATAGGGATTCTTGCGGCGATCCTTCTCGTCCCAGCCAGGGCTAAACCACTGGCTGGTCTCAGCCTCAGCATCCGCGCCGGCATCCGGCTTGTGATGCTTACCGCCGCCCGTAGCGGGGCGTGCGGCAGGGCGTGCCGTCGGACGCTCAGCGGGTTCGGAAGGCTGAGCCGGCCGATCAGGCTGTGCGCCAGCTCGTTTGGTGTCTGTGGACTCCTTGCCCTGGTTTGTTGGGGTGCTTCCCAACTCGCGGGCGGTGTCCGGATCGACGTAATCGCCAGCGTGCTGGCCAAAGTTGAAGCCCACTTCACCCTTCGGTTCTTCACCGGCGAGGCGGCGCTCACGGGCGGCCCGGGAGGCATCGAGAAGCGTCATGCGCTTAGGCAGCTCCTCGCCGCGCTCCTTAGCCAGCTCGACCGGGGTCTTGACCGGCGCATAACCAATCTGGCGGGGGAAGCGATCATCCTCGCCTGGGAAAACGTCGAAGGCTTCGCGTGGCTCGATGCCATCGAAGATGCGCTCCAGGTCGGGGCGGCGCAGGGTTTCCTTCTCCAGCAAGGCCTCTGCCAGCTTATCCAGGTAGTAGCGGTTATTGCGCAGGATGTCATAGGCCTGCTCGTGCGCGCGCTCGAGCAAGTAGCGCATCTGCTCATCGATCTTGGAAGCAACCTCATCGGAGTACTCGATGGAGCCGCCGCCACCCATCTGGCTAAAGGGATCGCCCTGCTCCTTGCCGTACTTCACGGTGCCGAGCTCCGGCGAGAAACCGTACTCGGTGAGCATGGAACGAGCGATCTTGGTGGCGTTTTCGATATCGGAGGACGCACCGGTCGTCGGCGCACCGAAGACCAGTTCCTCGGCCGCGCGACCGCCCATGGCAAAGACCAGGCGGGAGAAAAGCTCATCGCGGGTGTACATGCCCTTGTCATCTTCCTGCGAAGTCATGGCGTGGCCGCCGGTGCGACCGCGGGCCAAGATGGTCACCTTGTAGACGCGCTCAATATCCTTAAGGGCCCACGCGGAAAGGGTATGCCCGCCCTCGTGATAAGCAGTGACCTTCTTCTCGTGCTCGGAGATGATCTTGCCTTGGCGGCGCGGGCCACCCACCACGCGGTCAGTGGCCTCTTCCAAAGCGTCATAAGTAATGACGTTGCCGCCGATGCGAGCGGTAAGCAGGGCGGCCTCGTTGAGCACATTGGCCAGGTCCGCGCCGGACATGCCGGCGGTGCGCTTAGCTAGCTGCGCTACGTCGACCTCTTCTGCCAGCGGCTTATTCTTCGCATGCACGCGCAAGATCTGCTCGCGGCCGGCTAGGTCGGGGTTGGTAACCGGGATCTGGCGGTCGAAGCGGCCTGGGCGCAGCAGCGCCGGATCGAGGATGTCTGGGCGGTTGGTAGCGGCGATGAGGATAACGCCCTCGCGGTCACCAAAGCCGTCCATTTCTACCAAGAGCTGGTTGAGGGTCTGCTCGCGCTCATCGTGCCCGCCGCCGGTGCCGGAACCGCGCTGGCGGCCAACGGCGTCGATCTCATCAACGAAGATAATGCAGGGGCTGTTTTCCTTCGCCTGCTTGAACAGGTCGCGCACGCGGGAGGCACCCACACCAACGAACATCTCCACAAAGTCAGAGCCGGAGATGGAGTAGAACGGTACGCCGGCCTCGCCGGCCACGGCGCGGGCAAGCAAGGTTTTACCGGTGCCGGGAGGGCCGTAGAGCAGCACGCCGCGCGGGATCTTGGCGCCTAGATCGTGGTAGCGGGTGGGGTCTTCCAGGAAGTCCTTGATTTCCTGCAACTCGTCTACGGCCTCGTCCGCGCCGGCCACGTCCTCAAAAGTATTGGTCGGCATATCCTTGGTCAGTTCCTTAGCCTTGGAACCGCCGATGCCAAACATGCCGCCTGCACCCTGCTGCATGCGGGACATGAGCCAGAAGAGCACGCCGAAGAGGATGAGCATAGGCAGCAGCATGCTGAGCATGGAGCCCAAGAAGGATTCCTGCGTGACATTGGTCTGGTACTTCTGGGCACCAGAATCCTTGACAGAGTTAAAGACCTGCTCGGAGGCGCGGGCCGGGTACTTGGCCACAATCTCCTTCACGCCTTCGCGCTCGTCTACCGTGATTTCGTCCTTGAGCTTGATGCGCAGGCGCTGCTCGCGGTCATCAATTTCCACCTCATCGACGTTTTTGTCTTTAAGCTGGGTCAGTGCAACGGAGGTATCCGCTTGCACGTAGCCGCGGGCATCGTTGCTAAAGAAGGTAAAGGCGTACAGCGCGATAAGGATAAGTGCCGCTATCCCGCCGTAGCGAATAATCTTGTTGTTTTTCATTACTGCGCGATTTTAGTCGGTGGTGTAGACATCAGGGTGGAGGGTGCCCACGTAGGGCAGATCGCGGTAGCGTTCCGCATAATCTAGCCCGTAGCCGATGACGAATTCATTAGGGATATCAAAGCCCACATCCAAAAGGTCAATATCGGCCTTTACTACCTCCGGCTTGCGCAGCAGCGTGACCACATCAAGCGAGGCTGGGTTTCGCCCCTTCAGGTTCCGGATAAGCCATGACAGGGTAAGGCCGGAATCGATGATGTCTTCCACGATGAGCACGTTGCGCCCCGCAATATCGCGGTCCAGGTCCTTCAAAATGCGCACCACACCGGAAGAAGAAGTGGAGGCGCCATACGAGGACACGGCCATAAACTCCAACTCGGAAGGGATGGATAGCTTGCGCGCGAAATCCGTAAGGAAGAAGGCCGCGCCCTTGAGCACGCAGACCAAAAGCAGGTCTTGCTCAGCGTCGGCATACTTTTCAGAGACCATATCCGCGAGTTCTTGGACGCGGTTTTGCAGTTCCTCTTCTCCAATGAGGATTGCTTCTACATCGTCACCGTAGCGGTTTGCGGGAACGGCGAAGTCTTTCTTGTCGTGCACGAGTGGGCTCCTTTAATGACCAGACAACAGTGCCAGTTTGCCACCTATACGGGCTACTTCCAACCTCTGCCCCACCTGCCGCGCCGATCGCACAGCCACCGGCCCTTGCCCGCGCCAGTGGGTACACAGCTTAGCGACGTCCCCCACTCCCCTCCGGGTCACCTCTACCCCTTCGCTGACTAGCCACGCCGCGATCGCTCGCCGACGCCGCGGTTCTGCCAATGCCGCCAGCTCCGCGCAGTCCGTGGTGGGTGGGGTGTAGAGAGCGGCATCGTCAAGCGCGGCGTCACGTGCCGCTTGCGCCAGCGCTGGCACCGCATCCCCGCCGATGATGCGGCTCAACTGCGGGATTACCTCGCGGCGCAGCGCCACGCGGCGAAAATTCGTGTCCGCATTCTGCGGGTCCTGCCACACCGAAAGCCCCAATTCCGCGCAGGCGCCCTCGGTATCGGCGCGGCGCACGTTCAACAGCGGCCGCACCACGCGGGCGCCTTCCACCTCGCTGCGCTCACTCATGCCGGCCACCCGTCCGCGCAGCGCGCCGAGCAAAAGCGTTTCCGCCTGGTCATCGGCCGTATGCGCCACGGCAACCTCTAATCCTTCGTCCGCGCACGCGGCGGCCAGTGCCCGATACCGCGCCGCCCGCGCGGCCGCCTCCATCGACTCCGCCCCCGCCGCAGCGTCCGCCTCAACGCTAAGCACCTGCGCCCGCGCGCCTAGCGTTCGCGCCTGGTCGGCCGCGCGCTCGGCCTGCGCCCGCGATCCGTCCTGCAACCCGTGGTCCACGCACAGCGCGAGCACCTCGTGCCCCTCCGCCACCAGCGCCGCCAGCAGCGCCAAAGAATCCGCGCCTCCGGAAAGTCCCACCGCCACGGTGCGGTTGAGGGAGGCGGCGCGCACGCCGCGTCGACAAGCTAAAAAGTGCGGTGAGACCCGCGGCCAAAAGGGCTTTTTAGAACTCATGCAGCGCAGAAGCCAACGCGTCTTGGGCCTGGCGAGCGGCCTGGATATCGCCGCCATTGACGAGGAAGGCAAAAGCATACACACGCCCCGAATTGCCCTGCGCGGTACCGGCCAGGGCCGAAACACCCGTCAGCGTGCCGGTCTTAGCTCGCACGTAACCCTTGGCCGCGGAATCGCCGTAGCGCTCGTACAGCGTGCCATCGCCGCCGGCTACCGGAAGGTAGGACACCAGCGGGCGCAGGCGCGGATCCTTGACCGCGCCATTAATAAGTTGCGTCAGCAGCCCGGCCGTGAGCCGATTATCCACCGAGAGCCCGGAATTGTCCTTAATGTCGACACCCTCGACGTCGAATCCTTGCTCCCGCAGCACCTCGAGCGTGGCCTGCGTATCGCCTTCAAAGCTGGCTTCCTTGCCACGGGACATCGCCAGCTCACGCGCAATGGCTTCGGCCATGACGTTATCGGAATGGCGCACCATTTCTCGGGCGCGGTCCGCTAACGGCGGCGAATCCACGCTCGCCACCTCCTGCGCGTTCTCCGCCACAGAGCCCATGCCTACCTTGCCCGCGCCGAGGCGATCGCCTAGCTGCTTAGCGACGTCCAAAGCCGGCTCATGACTCCTCGGCACATCCCCCGTCGTCGCCCCCAAACGTCCGCCGTAGAGCATGGCCGGTTCCATCGGCGCGACGAAACCGCCGTCCACGTTTTCCGGGTCCCAGCCCGGAGCCTGCGGCTCGCCTTTCCACGCAGAGGTATCAATGAACACGCCATCGACCTGATCGATGTTCTGAGAAATCTGCTCAGCTAAGTCATCGAGCTGCTCGTGGGTCATCCATACATCACCCGCAGCCTTGATGACCACGTTCTTCTCATTCGCACCGCGGTAGACCTTAGTGGTGATTTTCTCGTTCTCATCCAGCGCCAACGTCGCCGCCGCGGTAGTGAGCACCTTCGTGGACGAGGCCGGGGTCAGCCGCTTATCCGCGTCCCGCTGCCACACCACGTCCCCGGTCTCGGTATCAATTACCTCGCCGCCGAACGTGGCAAGGTCCTTATTCTTAGAGAGCTCGTCCAGCTTCGCGCTTAGCGCATCCAGGTCCGCTTCCCCCGGCTCGGCGGTGCGCAAAGGCTCCTCAGGAGCCTGCACCGCCTGTGCTTCTCCGTGTGAGAGATCGCCGTATTCGCGCTGGAGGGTAACGCCCAGCGCAGCCGTACCTCCGACCGCTGCCGCTACCACGAGCGCGGTCGCTGACCACCAAACATGCTTTGTTTTCATTGCCTTTAACCCTAGCGCGAATCCGCAACGCGCTAGACTATGGGCAGTAATTGATACCCAATCCCCCATGGAGGACATCGCTGTGAGCGTTGAAGTAACCATTGAAATCCCGAAGGGCTCCCGCAACAAGTACGAGGTTGACCACGAGTCCGGCAAGGTCTACCTAGACCGTTACCTGTTCACCCCGATGGCCTACCCGGCTGACTACGGCTTCATCGACCACACCCTGGGCGAGGACGGCGACCCGCTCGACGCCCTGGTCATCCTGCCGGAGCCGGTCTTCCCGGGCGTTGTCGTCGAGGCCCGCATCGTCGGCGTCTTCAAGATGACCGACGAGGCCGGCGGCGACGACAAGCTGCTCGCCGTCATCGATGACCCACGCTGGGAGCGCTACCAGGACATCAACGATGTGGAGCAGCACATCAAGGACGAAATCGAGCACTTCTTCGTCCACTACAAGGACCTGGAGCCGAATAAGGAAGTTTCCGGCTCCGGCTGGGGCGACAAGGCCGAGGCAGAGAAGATTCTCGAAGAGGCAAAGGCTCGCTTCAAGTAAGCTTTTGAGCCCTGGCGCGGGGCCAGGGCCGGCCCCAGGGAGTTTCTCGGGCGTTTCGATCAATTAGCACCGCGAAAGCGGCGGTTTCCCAGACCGAATTTGATCGAAACGCCCTTTTTCCTGCTTCCCCTCCTCCGTACGCTCTCCCCGCGACACCGACCCGCCCCGGCAGTACAATTCGATCACATAGCAGGCCGAAACCATCGGCCTCGGGGGACCTAAATGATCGAATTAAACGCCTAGGGGTGGGCGCATGAAAATCTTCACCACGCGCACGGCCGCGCGCCGTGCTACCAATAACCAAGCCTTGAAAATCTGCCACGGCCTCTACACCGAAAGGAAGCCTTCGCCGCGCGAACTCGCGGAAATCGTCTCTCAGCACTGGCCGGACTCGGCACTCGACGGCTACTCGTGCGCCCACCATCACCTAGGCAAAGCCCTACGCTTCCCGCTCTATTTCCTGCGCGCGGGAACCATGGCCTCCAGTCCGTATTTTCGCAGCCGCCGCGCCCGGCCGAAAGCGCTCGGCCAGCTAAATGGAATTAATGTGTGCAATCCACTACAAGCCACAGAAATCATGGCCGAAGAAGACGCTGTCGCCTTCCTGGAGGCCTACTTTTCCGGCCAGTACGGGGCTGCACAAATGGAGGGCCACATGCTCGACTTCCAGCGCTTCCCGCGACACACCCGGTGCGTAGTGGAAAACACCATCCTTGGCGCCGATAGCGTTCCGGAGCGCAGCCTCACCCGCGCGCTCCGGCGGCATGTCACCGTCCACAATAACAGCTACATCGGCCCTTACCGCTGGGACTTACTCTTAGAGGAGCACAAGCTGGCCATAGAGGTTGACGGCTACGCCTACCACCACGGCGAGAACCGGCAACGGTTCGAGATTGACCGCCAGAAGCTTAACGACGCCGTCCAAAGAGGTTACAAGCCCCTCCACTTCACCGCCGCCACGATTGAGCACCACCTCGATGTGGCCGTCAACCAGGTACTCGCCATTGTGCGGGGGAAGGGCGAGTTCATAAACCCACCCTGGCAGTGGCACCACTACTGGCGGTTCCAGCACTAGCGCAACGACACCGCGCGGCTGATCCACAAGCACACGAGTAACTAAGGTAAATGGCATGAAAAACGTTCAACCACATGAAGTACCAGAAGGCGCACAGCTTATTGACGTCCGCGAAAATGACGAGTGGGCAGTGGAGCGCGCGAAGGGCGCGACCCACATCCCGATGAGCGAGATTACGGGTCGCATCCAGGAAATCGACCCAGATAAGGATATCTACGTAATCTGCCACGCAGGCGGTCGCAGCATGCAGGTCTGCCAGTATCTAGAACATGCGCTGGGCTGGGACACCATCAATGTGGATGGCGGCACGGATAAGTGGAAGGCTTCTGGGCTTCCCATCGAAACGGATTAATTGGCCTTAACCAATCTTTTGGGATTATGATGATGGTATGGCTTCCACGAATAATTCTGTAATCCCAACGACCCTGCTCGAGTCCCCATCGTTCCAATTGGAGCGCCTCCGCCGCCGCACCCGCGATGGCGTAGAGGCTGCTTTGCAGACCAAGCAGACAACGCTGCGCGAGTACTGGGTCCTTACCTGTCTGGTCGACGCGGATGCCGCGTCGCAGTCTTATCTGTCCGAAACCCTGGCCATTGACGCCTCTGACATGGTGCGTCTTATCGACGCCCTCGAGGACCGCGGCTGGGCAAAGCGCGAACGCGACCCAAAGGATCGCCGCCGCCAGATCGTCGCTTCCACCAAAAAGGGCACAAAGGCCCACAAGGACCTGGCGGTGCTGGTCGCTACCGCCGAGGACGAGGCATTGGATGAGTCCACCAATAAGCAGCTCAAGCATCTGCGAAAGTTGGCTAAGTCCATCATTGCCGCGGACGAAGAAGAGGCATAAATGGCGGGTCCCGAATCGCTCGTCCCACAGCAGTACCTTCTAGGAAGCGCGGCACCGCGGCCGCGCACGCTGTGGGACATCATTACCACCACCGCGGAAATGAACCCCGATGCCGCCGCGCTTGATGACGGCGAAATCATCACCTATTCCGAGCTCATCCACGAGGTCGAGGCATGGGCTGCCGAGCTGCACGCCAATGGCGTGCGCCGCGGCGATCGCATCGGCATTAGGATGACCTCCGGCAAACGCGAGCTCTACCTCGCCATTTTGGCGACCTTGGCGGCAGGCGCAGCCTATGTGCCTGTCGACGCCGATGACCCTGACGAGCGCGCCGAGATGGTTTTCGGCGAAGCCGATATCGATGGCGTTTTCACGGACGACGGATTCCGCTTCCTGCGGGACTCCGCGCGCCCGGACGCCCCTGCCGAGGAGACGAATGCTCCGCGCCCAGAGGACACCGCGTGGATCATCTTCACCTCAGGTTCGACCGGCAAGCCTAAAGGCGTGGCCGTCAGCCATCGTTCCGCGGCCGCCTTCGTGGACGCGGAAGCGAGCCTCTTTTTGGTCAACCACCCGCACGGGCCCTTAGGTCCTGAGGATCGCGTGCTCGCCGGCTTGTCCGTCGCCTTCGATGCCTCCTGCGAGGAGATGTGGCTGGCCTGGGGCCACGGCGGCTGCCTGGTCCCAGCACCGCGGTCTCTGGTGCGTTCCGGCATGGATTTGGGCCCATGGCTCATCCGCCGCGACATCACCGTCGTGTCCACCGTGCCCACCCTGGCGGGCCTCTGGCCGGCCGAGGCTCTCGACAATATCCGCCTACTCATCGTCGGCGGCGAGGCCTGCTCGCAAGAATTAGTGGACCGTTTGGCCACCGAGGACCGCGAGATGTGGAATACCTACGGCCCCACCGAGGCCACCGTCGTCGCCTGTGCGCAGCAGATGCTGCCGGGCCGGCCGGTGTCCATTGGATTGCCGCTTAACGGTTGGGACCTGGTGGTCGTCGATAAGCAGGGCATGCCCGTGGAAATGGGCGGCGTCGGCGAGCTGGTAATCGGCGGCGTGGGACTGGCGTCCTATCTGGATCCGGCCAAGGACGCGGAAAAATACGCACCGCTGGAGTCCATGGGCTGGCAGCGCGCCTATCGCACCGGTGACCACGTTCGCCTGGAAGAAGACGGGCTGTACTTCGTCGGCCGCGTGGATGACCAAGTAAAGATTGGCGGGCGCCGCATCGAGCTCGGCGAGGTCGAAGCTAATGTTGCGGCGCTAGATAACGTCTACAACTCGGCCGTGGCCGTGCAAAAGACTCCCGGCGGCGAGTCCGTTCTGGTGGGCTATGTTTCCCTCGAGGATGAGTCCAAGGGCTTCGATCATGAGGCCGCGCATGCGCGCCTGGCCGATACCATGCCGGCTGCACTCGTCCCGCGCATCTGCGTGATGGAGGAGCTACCGGTGCGCACCTCCGGCAAGGTGGATAAGAAGGCCCTGCCGTGGCCGCTGCCTGGAGTGGGCGTGGAATCGACCACGCTGACCGAGACCGAAAAATGGCTCGCGGAGCTATGGGTGGAAACCCTCGGTGTATCCGTGGAGGATGAGAACGCCGACTTCTTCTCGCTCGGCGGTACCTCCCTGGCGGCCGCGACCCTGGTGGGGCATATCAGGGAGCGCTACCCCACCGTGGCCGTGCGCGACCTCTACGATCACCCGCGCTTGGGTTCTCTGGCGGAGCTCATCGGCGGCGCCGAGCCGCGCCCCGCGGCTGCCGACGTCCCCATGCGCGAGGTCACCAAGGTCGGCTTTGGCACCCGCCTCGCCCAGACCTTGATTCAGATTCCGGTCATGACCCTGGCCGCATCCAGCTGGCTGGCTTGGCTTATGTTGGGCTCCACCGTGGCGGCATCACTGGGCTTCGAGTGGGCCACTGCTTTCCCGTGGTGGCTGGTCATCGCCATGCTCATTGTCTTTGTCACCCCGGTGGGGCGCATCCCCCTCGGCGGCTACGGTGCGCGGCTCATTACGGCCGGCATTAAGCCTGGAGACTACCCGCGCGGCGGTTCTACGCACCTACGCATCTGGGCGGCTGAGCGCTGGGCTAATGCCGCTGGCGCGAGCTCCCTGGCCGGTGCCACGCGCGTGAATAACTACGCCCGTGCGCTCGGAGTCAAGGTCAAGCGCGGCGTGGACCTGCACTCCCTGCCGCCAGTTACCGGCCTGCTCACCCTGGGCAAGCACGCCGCCATCGAGCCCGAGGTGGATCTTTCCGGCTACTGGCTAGACGGCGATATCTTGCACGTGGGCGCCATCGACGTGAAGGAAGGCGCCCGCGTGGGCGCGCGCTCCACGCTGCTGCCTGGCACCGTGGTGGGCAAGTACGCCCACGTGGAGGCCGGTTCCACCGTCACTGGCCGAAAGAAGATCAAGGACGGCCAGCGCTGGTCCGGCTCCCCTGCCCAAAAGGTGGGCCGCTCCAAGCACCGCTTCCCGTCCCATACGCCAAAGCGCCGGCCGTGGTGGGTGGCTATCTATGACGCCACCTCCGTCCTCCTCGCCATCCAGCCGGTCGTGGCGCTGGCGATAGGCGCGGCCATCGTCCTCGCCCTTGTGCATTCCACGGGTGGCGATAGCTTCATCGGTGCGGTCTTCTTCGCGCCCGTCGGCGCGCTGGCGGCCTTTGCCACCTATATGCTGCAGACCTGGCTGGGCGTGCGCATTCTCTCGCTGGGCATTAGCCCGGGCGTGGCACCCGTGCGCTCGGCCACGGGCTGGCGCCTGTGGGCCATCGAGCGCCTCATGGACGAGGCCCGCACCAAGCTCTTTCCGCTCTATGCCTCCCAGCTGACCCCAGCCTGGCTGCGCTCGCTCGGCGCGGAGATTGGCGCCAACGTGGAAATCTCCACCGCGGTCATGATCCCCAAGCTCACCGAGGTCAAAGAGGGTGCCTTCCTGGCCGATGACACCATGATCGGCGGCTACGAGCTCGGCGGCGGCTGGATGCGCACCGGCGAGACCAAGGTGGGTAAGCGCTCCTTCGTGGGCAACTCCGGCATCACCGCACCCGGCCGCAAACTATCCAAGAACTCGCTGGTTGCCGTTCTTTCTTCTACCCCGAAGAAGACGAAGGCCGGCGCCAACTGGTGGGGTGCGCCGCCAGAGCGCATGCGCCGCGTGACCGTAGAGGTGGACTCCCCCGCCAACTCGGGTGAGGCGCTGACCTATAACCCGGGCTTTGCCGTCAAGGCCGCCCGCGGCGTGGTGGAAACCATGCGCCTTTTGGCACCGATGTTTTCTGCCATGTTGCTCGCGGCAACCCTTAGCGTCTACGACTTGCTTCTCGACGCCCTCGGCTTCCCCCTGACCTGGCTCCTCTCCGGCCTCGTGCTCATGGGCATGGGTGCGGTGGCCATGGCCGTCACCGTCGCGGTGAAGTGGATCTGCGTGGGCAAGCACCGCGCGGCTGACCACCCGCTGTGGTCCGCTTTTGTCTGGCTCAATGAGCTGCAGGACGCCTTCGTGGAGGTCGTCGCCGCGCCGTGGTTCTTCCAGCACACCTACGGCTCCGGCGAGATCAACCTGGGGCTGCGCGCCCTCGGCGTGGAAATCGGCCGCGGTGCGTGGATCGATTCCTACTGGTTCCCGGAAACGGACCTCATCCGCGTCGGTGAGGCCGCCACCGTGGGCCCTGGCACGGTGGTGCAAACCCACCTTTTCCAGGACCGCGTGATGAGCCTAGATACCGTCACCATCCAGGACGGCTCCACCCTGGCCGCCCACTCGGTGGCGCTGCCTGCCTCGCTCATCGGCACTGCATCCACCGTGGGTCCCGGCTCGCTGGTTATGCGCGGTGACCGCGTGCCCACCAACGCCGTATGGCAGGGCAACCCCATCGAGCCGTGGGAGCGATAGGTCGCCGGCCATAATCTGCGCCCTACCGCGCGAAGTCCTGGTATTTAATCATCTCGCCGGACTTGAAGTCCCAGGCCTCCACCCGGACACGGTCAGCAAACACCTTGACCCGCAGTCCGGTGGAGGCCTCTTCCTTTTCCTTAACAATTTTTTCGTCGTTATCGCCATCCGGTAGGTACTCATTGAGAATGGCGCCGGTGTTGACCACGGGGAAGCCGGTACGGCCAGCCTCACCAGTGCCGTCATAGCGGCGGGTTCCCCACCAGTTATTCTGACGCAGCGAAGAGTGGCTGTGGCTGCTAAACCACACGATGTTGTTGTACTTATTGACCACGTTGGATAGCGCCTCGAGGTCCTCAAAGTCATTCTGGTACCACGCCGAATGAGACATCGATACCGTCTGCGGCAGCAGCGGATGGCTAAAGACCAACGCCGGAGTGCCCTTAGCATCCCAATAAGCCAGGCGCTCATCTAGCCAATCGAGCTGCTCCTTGCTGATGCGCTGGAACGGCTCCTTGCCGTGGCGCAGAATATCGGAATAAAACTCGGTATTTACCGAAATGAGCGGCACCCCATCCACCACTTCTTCCTTCCACGGTTTATCCTGGCCGGAGTATTTGAGAAAGCGATCCAGGTAAGTCTTAGAGCCTTCCTTGCCATACATTTCGTGGTTGCCGATGGTCCACAATTCCTTGCCCGAATCGTGCGGCACCTCGCTGTGCGCGGCCAAGAAATCATCCCACTGCTGCTGCGAGCCATCGTCCACGAGGTCGCCGTTGAGCACCAGCGCCCCGGCCTTGTCCTCCATACCGTTCAACTGGCGGACCGCTTCTTTGTAGTCTTGGGGGTCGCCTTGGACGTCGGAAAGCACGTCCACGGTAGCCTGCGGCGAGCCCTGAAGCTCACCGAGCGGCTTGACGACGCCCACGTTATCCACCGCCCACCACCAGTCATCATTGCCGTTGTTGTAGCTGAAGCTAACCTGCATATTCTTCGCGCCGGCTGGCACGTCCACGCCAATGGACTCGTGCTTGGAGAAGACATCCTTATCAAAGACGGCGATTTCCTGGGCTTCCCCGCCATCGAAGGAGACAGTCACCGTGGCATTTTGCCCGTCCTTGCCCTGGCGGTAATGGTGGTCGAATTCCACATTCACCCGCTCCTGCCCCGCCACCGGGATGGCCGGGCTCTTTAGACCCGCGGTCATGGAATCGCCTTCGGCCAAGCGCTGCTGCTTGTTGTCGATGATGGCGAAGGTGTCATGCGCCTGGGTGAAATAGTGGCGCATATCGGTACCAGATGCCCAGGTCCAATGGCGCATATCGCCAAAAGTCCAGCCCTTCCAGCGGGCCTCGCCCGAGTCCACGCCGTGCACGTCGGTCTTCCACCCCTCCGGCGCGCGGTGAGTAAACCATGCCGGGGTATCCATCCCGTCGAAGCTTTCCTGCCACAGCACCCGCGATTCTGTGCCTTCCCCCGGCTGCACATCGTCTCCCGCCGAGGACCCCTCGGACGAGCTCTGGGAAGACCCCCAAGAAGAGCCTAACGATGACCCCAAAGAAGAACCAAAGGAGGAACCCGGAAGCGAGGACTGGGCCGCCGCAACAGGTGCGCCCACCATTCCGGTGAGCGCCAGGATAGATGAGAAAGCACAGAGTTTATTTTTCATAATTCAATTTCTATCCGTCCTGGGCAACGACGCGGTTACATATACGTAAACTCTTGGCAAGCACTACATGCCTGCCAAGAGTCCTCACTTTGAGGTCCGCGTGAATTTAGGCGTGGCGGTCGAGCCAGTCCACGACGGTATCGAGAGCCTGATCGGCAGCCGGCTCATTAAAGACCTCGTGCTTCTGCCCCTCCCAGGTCACGTACTCCACGTCCTTGGAGGAGATGGAGTTATACCAATCCTGGGAGAAGTACGGCGGAACGATGCCGTCTTTGGTGCCGTGCATGATGAGCGTCGGTGCGGTGAAGAGGTCCGCATTGACGGCGTCATAATTCGCAATTGCCGCCAGCTGCAAGGCCGTGCCGGCACTGGTCTTCTGCGCAATGAGCGGGCTAGAGGCATACTCGTCCTTCACCGCTTGGTTAGTGGAGATACCATCCGTAAATGGATTAGACAGCTGAATGTCCTTGCTCCACTCCGGCGATTGTGCGCCGATTTCGGTGCGGTGCGGAATCAGGTTCTGCGCATAGTGCGCATTAAAGCTGGTGAGTTGGGCTAGCGGCAAGCGTTCAAAGATGGTGGGATCCAGCTTCTTCTGGGTCTCAGAAATATCATCCGGCGTGATGTTCTTTCCCGCAACATTCTTGCCCGAAAGGTTCAGCGGCGCGCCGCCACCGTTGGTGATGATGCCATCGACCTTGCCCGGCTCACGAATGCCATAGGCCTCCACGGTCAGCGAGCCCATCGAGTGGCCCAGCAGGAAGGTCTTTACTCCCTGATTTTCTTCCTTCGCCATGTCCACGACACGGTCGAAATCATCGAGGATGTACTGGAAATTATCGATATGCCCCATCGGTACGCTGCCGCCGGCGGATTTGCCGTGGCCGCGGTGATCTACGCGGTAGACGTTGTAGCCTGCATCGAGCAAGCGCTTGGCGACGTAATCGTAACGCCCCGAGTGCTCAGATACACCGTGCGCCAAAACCACCGCACCGCGTGGGTTTGCCACCTTCTGCTTCCGGTAGTAGATCTTTACACCCTGACCGCGCTGGCTATCGAAGTAGCCATCCTCGTCAGAAACCTGCTTGTCAGAGACGGTCGGGCGTCCCAATACATCTGGCTTCTGGTCTGCCGTTGGGGCCGGTGCCTCTTGAGCAGCTGCGCCAACTGTAAACGTTCCAGATACCGCCACTGGTGCCGCCATGACAGCAGCCGCCGTCAAGCAAGCGGTTATATGCTTCTTCATCATCACCGTCTCCTCTTTAGTGTTGTAGCTCATAGTGCTTTCCTGGATGAGATTGAGATAACAGTGATGCTAAATACGCGACGATATAAAGCACAAATAACTTCCAATTATGTAACCTACGGTTCCGTAAAATAACCGCACGGAAACGGACTTTTAGGAAGAACAAATTTTGCCAAAACTATTGCCCAAATCCACCCCCGTTACCCCCTTAATACAAAAAGCGGGAAACTCGGAGTTTCCGAGTTTCCCGCCGTCGTGATGGCTAATCCAGCTAAAGCTTAGTCACCAATCTGGTCGCGACCACGCTTAACAATATTCTCATCAACCTCGCCCACCAGCTCGTGATCCTTGTTCGTATACTCGAACTTGGACAGTACATAGCGCATAGCGTTAATGCGGGCACGCTTCTTGTCGTTGGACTTAATGGTAATCCACGGCGACTCTTCCGTATCCGTATAACGGAACTGCTCTTCCTTAGCACGGGTGTAGTCGTCCCACTTATCCAGCGAGGCCAAGTCCATCGGGGACAATTTCCACTGGCGCACTGGGTCAATCTGGCGAATAGCGAAGCGAGTGCGCTGCTCCTTACGAGTAACCGAGAACCACAGCTTGGTCAGGGAGATACCCGAGCCCAGAATCATATTCTCCAGCATCGGAACCTCGCGAAGGAATTCCGCGTGCTGACTTTCGGTACAAAAGCCCATAACCCGCTCCACCCCGGAACGGTTATACCAAGAGCGGTCAAAGAAGACGATTTCACCACCGGCCGGGAAATGCTCGATGTAACGCTGGAAGTACCACGAGGTGGACTCACGCGGCGACGGCTTTTCCAATGCCACTGTGCGGGCACCGCGCGGGTTCAGGTGTTCGTTAAAGCGCTTGATAGTGCCGCCTTTACCGGCTGCGTCGCGCCCCTCAAAGATAATAATATGACGCTGACCAGTTTCCTTGGTCCAGTTCTGCCACTTCAGCAATTCAATCTGCAGCGCGCGCTTAACGGACTCGTACTCATCGCGAGTCATGCGTTCATCGTAGGGGTAATTTTCACGCCAAGTCTGAACCGGGGAACCATCCGGCATGATCAGCGAAGGGTCATCCTCATCGGTTCCGTCGACGACGTAGCCGTCTGTTTTTGCCAGGTCAATCTCGGGAAGATCGTCGTCTTTAATATCAGCCATGCATTAAGTGTAACCCGAATATAGACAGCAAGCGCGTTAAACTTTCGAAGTTATCCCTTCCCTAAGAAGTTATCCCTCCCCTAAACAGCCACCAAAACGAAAAGAAGGCCTACCGAGACGGTAGACCTTCTTGCTTCAGTGAGCTTTAAAGCTCAGAACTGGAGGATGTTCTTATACGAACATGCCGATCAGCTTGGAAGCGCCTTCAGCAATGGACAGCAGCGGAGAAAGAACCTCGTGGATAGAGTTGAACAAATTGCTGCTCAATTCTACGAAGCTGTCGAAGTTGGAGGAAAGTTCCTGCATTTTAGTGTCTCCTTATTGAAGGTTGGTTGATGGAAAGGTCTTGCTTACTTGGAGCTCAGTTCTTCCAAGCCATTACCGAAAGCCTCGAAAGCTTCCTTCAGGGCCTTAAATCCTTCAGCGACGCCTTTCCAGTCCTGGATGCCCTGAACAATCTTGCCCCAGCCTTCCCAGGTAGTTACGAAGTTATCCAAGTGCATCTGAATGGTGGAGAGATCCATGTTTGAACTCCTAAAATAGATCCGAAGCTACTGCCGCGGAGGGGTTTGCAGTTTGCAGACACCCTCAGCGGGCGTCACAAAAGATATTTTGACACAAGTTTGAACGAAATCAAGTCAAATTTGCATAGATGCCCCATCACGCAGGCAACTTGATAAGGATAAGTTTATGACTTTTGGAGGCATTAAAATTTTTTACCTTAACTGAAAGGCTACTAAACTGGGCTTTTAAATTACGCTTTAAATAGCTAGGTTAGCTCAGGCTTAACACTGTAACGCTTCCGGAGTAACGAACGATAGGTAGGCGCAAAACCCACTCTCCGAGAGCGAAAAACCTTTTTAAATTCCGCCCCTTCAGCTACCCCTATACGGGGTCACTGGGGTGCATGGTTCGCATGTTAAAAGCTGTGGCGGAGAATCGCGAGCCATATAGCGCGGTGAATTTCCCAAAAGCTCTCCGATCTCCAGCCCCAATTGAAACCGACTATGACGAGCACATTCGGAAAGTCATCTCGTAAAGACGCAGCGTTCACATATCGCATCACTTAAAGAAAATGGTGCAGACACGCCGAAGCGCCCCGTTTCATGCGCTCTAAAGCACAGAAACGGGGCGCTCAGGCTGATGCTAGGCCCGTTGTTATTGGCGGCCTATGGGGTATAGGGCGTTAGAAGCCCATGCCGCCCATGGCGTCAGCGTCCGGCATGCCGTTGTTGGCTCCGGCCGGCTCAGGCTTGTCGGCAACGACGGCCTCGGTGGTCAGGAACAGAGCTGCAATGGAAGCAGCGTTCTGCAGTGCGGAGCGGGTGACCTTGACCGGGTCATTGATGCCAGCCTCCATGAGGTTGACGTACTCACCGGTAGCAGCGTTCAGGCCCTCGCCTGCTGGCAGGGAGGAAACCTTGTCAGCAACAACGCCCGGCTCCAGACCAGCGTTGTGTGCGATCTGCTTCAGCGGTGCGGACAGGGCCTCGCGGACGATCTTGACGCCGGTAGCCTCATCGCCCTTGAGGTCATCCAGGGAATCCAGGACGGAAGCAGCCTGCAGCAGGGCTACGCCACCGCCGGCAACGATGCCTTCTTCCACGGCAGCCTTTGCGTTGCGGACTGCATCCTCGATGCGGTGCTTGCGCTCCTTGAGCTCGACCTCGGTAGCGGCGCCGACCTTAAGGACGGCAACGCCGCCGGAGAGCTTAGCCAGGCGCTCCTGGAGCTTCTCACGGTCGTAATCGGAATCGGAGCTTTCGATCTCAGCGCGAATCTGCTTGATGCGGCCGTCGATCTGCTCCTGGGAGCCAGCACCCTGAACGATGGTGGTCTCATCCTTGGTGACAACGACCTTGCGTGCCTGGCCCAGGTACTCGAGCTCGGCGGTCTCGAGGGAGAGGCCGACCTCTTCGGAGATGACCTGGCCGCCAGTGAGGATGGCCATGTCCTGCAGGGTGGCCTTGCGGCGATCGCCGAAGCCAGGAGCCTTAACGGCAACGGACTTGAAGGTGCCGCGGATCTTGTTCACCACGAGGGTGGACAGGGCCTCGCCCTCAACGTCCTCGGCGATGATCAGCAGCGGCTTGCCGGACTGCATGACCTTCTCCAACAGCGGAACGAGGTCCTTGATATTGGAGATCTTGGAAGAGACCAGCAGGATATATGGGTCCTCCAGGACTGCCTCCTGGCGCTCCATATCAGTAGCGAAGTAGCCGGAGATGTAGCCCTTGTCAAAGCGCATGCCCTCGGTTACCTCGAGGTCAACACCGAAGGTATTGGACTCTTCCACGGTGATAACGGAGTCCTTGTTTACGGAGCCGTTGCCCACGGTGTACATAGCCTCGGCGATCTTCTCGCCGATGGCCGGGTCAGCAGCGGAGATGCCAGCGGTGGTAGCAATCTGCTCCTGGGTTTCTACTTCCTTGGCGGAAGACAGCAGGGAGTCCACAACCTTCTTGGTTGCGGTCTCGATGCCGCGCTTGATGCCCATTGGGTTGGAACCTGCGGCTACGTTGCGCAGACCCTCGCGTACTAGAGCCTGTGCCAGCACGGTTGCGGTGGTGGTGCCGTCGCCTGCGACGTCGTCAGTCTTCTTGGCAACTTCCTTGACCAGCTCGGCGCCGATCTTCTCGTAAGCATCCTCGAGCTCGATTTCGCGAGCGATGGAAACACCGTCGTTGGTAATGGTCGGGGCGCCCCAGGACTTTTCCAGGACGACGTTGCGGCCCTTAGGGCCGAGGGTGACCTTGACGGCGTCGGCAAGCGTGTTTAGGCCGCGCTCAAGGCCGCGGCGGGCCTCTTCATCAAAAGCGATAATCTTTGCCATTGTGTTTGTGCTCCTTGGTTTATTGAGGACGACACTCACGTCTTTCTCGCTGCGGACGCCCGCGACGGCATGGCTGGTGAGTGTGAACCAACCTCAACCACAACGATGTAGATTTATCTAGCACTCATACTGTGCGAGTGCTAACGACCATTCTGGCACTCTCCCACCGCGACTGCAAGAAAAAATGGCGCCCCCGCGAAGGGACGCCATTATATAAGGAATGGATCAGGAACTAGGAGCTCTTCACCGTGCGCTTGGTCCAGCGGTAGATGAACGTTAGCGCGATAATGAAGAGGATCACGCCTACCACGGTGGCGGAGGCACCACCCTCAAAGATTTCCAGCGGGCTCTCGCCGCCAGCGGCGGCGATGATGCCGGCATTGACCACGCCAAAGAGGGACTCACCCACGATCAAGCCGGTAGCCAGGAGGGTTCCCATGCGCTTGGCAAACTCGGGGCGGGATTGCTTCGCGGCCCACTTATCGTAGAAAGTGCCCAGGATGGCGCCGATGGGGATGACGATGGTCAGCGCGGCCGGCAGGTACATACCCATGCCAGCTGCCAGCGGGGACAATGAGTACTTATCGGTGAACTTGCGCAGGAGCTCGTCAATAATAATGAGGACAGCGCCGATGGCCATGCCGATAAAGATAAGGTCCCAATCCAGCGAGCTATCGAAGATGCCGGAGGCAACCGAAGACATCAAGGCGGCCTGTGGGGCGGCCAAGGCGTCTTCGCCGGCGCCTTCCATGCCTTGGAAGCCGAAGCCGTTGAGCATGACCTGCAGAATCGGCGGGATAACGAGGGAGCCGAAGACCACGCCGATAATGAGCGCTACCTGCTGCTTCCACGGAGTAGCGCCAACGAGCTGACCGGTCTTGAGGTCCTGCAGGTTGTCATTGGAAATGGTGGCAATACCAAAGACAATGGCCGCGGTAAAGAGCGTATACGCCACCAAGGACAAAGGATCAGCGCTGGTGCCGCGGGTAACGGCGGCGATGAGCAGCGAGGCAGCAAGCACGGCAATGATACCGATGGAGGAAATCGGCGAGTTAGACGCACCAATCAGGCCCGCCATGTAGCCGCACACAGAGGCGATAATGAGGCCTACCAGCAACGTAAAGAGCACGGAGACGGTAATGAGCACGGCCATATGGTCATGGATATCGGTACCCTGCACGAAGTCCCACAGCAGCAGCGCGATGGGCACCATAAACGCCACGATGGTGGTGGCAACATAGGGGAAGGGAATATCTCGCTCGGTCACATCCACGGCGGAACCGGACTTACGGGCGCGCGAGGAGGCTAGCGACTGGCGGATACCCAGCGCAATGGGCCCGGCAATCTTCAGCAGGGTCCAGATAGCGGCAATGGCCATGGTGCCCACGCCGATGAAGCGGATATCATCGGAGAAGGTGGTATCGACGACGTCGGCAAGAGCGGTGGCGCCCGAAATATCACCGGTGGTGAAAATGGGCAGCAAGATGAAATAGGAAATCACTACGCCAACCAGCATGGCGATGCCCACCGGCAGGCCCACCAAGTGGCCCACGCCGATAAGGGCGGTAGAAAGGCTCGTGCCCAGGGTGGTCGCGCCGGCGCCGAGTTTGAAATAGGCGGTGACCTCAGAGGCGGCCGCCTTCATTGCGGTCAGCAGCGCCATGACGGCCGAGGTAATACCGCCGGCGACGATGATGCGCAGACCCTTGGCATTTTCTTCCTGGCTGGCGCCGGAAGCATTTTCATCGCCCACCTTGAGGACCTCGGCCGCGGCCACGCCCTCCGGGTAGGGCAGATCGGAGCCTGTTACCAAAGCGCGGCGCAACGGGATGGAATACATCACGCCCAGCACGCCGCCGATGATGCACACACCGGCCGTCTGCAGGAAGCCGAAGCCCTGCCAGTACCCCACCATCACTAGGCCCGGGAGGACGAAGATGATGGCGGACAAGGTGCCCGCAGCAGAGGCGATGGTCTGGACAATATTATTTTCTTTAATGTTATGACCTTTGAAATGGCGCAAGACTGCCATGGAAATCACGGCAGCGGGGATGGAGGTAGCAAAGGTCAAGCCCACCTTCAGGCCTAGGTACACGTTGGCAGCGGTGAAGATGAGGGTAATCAGGCCGCCGATGATAATGCCGCGCAGAGTCAGCTCGGGCAGGGTGGCCTTGGAACCTGCGGCGGATGATGCGTTCGCCATGCCAGGTCCTTTCTATTCTCGGCTATGAAAGTTTCTCGTTTCACCCCGCGTAACAAACCGCAGCCTGCCACGTCCGTTCCTGTCTGTTTGGCCCCGATTCCTCGCCGGAATAGGGTCCGAACGGACAAAATCCGCACAGGGTGGAATGAATAAATTTTAGTTCACCACCCCAGCGTTTTCCTATTCCGGTTGCTCTATAGCTTGGGCAGGGCGGGTACGGTAGTACACATGACTGCACTTAATGAAAGCATCCGCAACGACCGCGAGACCATTTTCCGCCAGCTCAGCGAGCTCGTAGCCTTCAACTCCGTCCACAATGAGGAAGGCTTGGAGGACCAGACCAAGGGCGCGAGCCAGTGGGTTAAGTCCGCACTCGAAGAAGCCGGAGTGAGCGTGGAAACCATCACCACGGCCGATGGCTCCACCGCCATCTTGGGCGAGCGCAAGGGCGACGAGGGGGCCAAAACCGTCCTGCTTTACTCCCACTATGACGTAGTACCGGCGGGCAACCGCGAAGCGTGGGATTCTGATCCTTTTACCCTTACTGAGCGCCAGGCCGCCGATGGCTCTACTCGTTGGTACGGCCGCGGCGCCGCCGATTGCAAGGGCAACGTGGCCATGCACCTAACGGCCCTGCGCGCGGTGGACAATAACGGCGGCACCAAGGTCAACCTGAAGTACCTCATCGAGGGTTCTGAGGAACGCGGCGGCGAGGGCCTTTCCCAGCTCATCAAGGACCGCCCGGAGCTTTTTGCGGCCGATGCCATCCTCATCGCCGATGCCGGCAACTCCGCCGTAGGCCAGCCGACCTTGACCACTTCCCTACGCGGCGGCGCGCAGATTGGTGTGCAGGTCGATACGCTGGCCGCCGGCGTTCACTCCGGCCAATTTGGTGGCGCGGCCCCGGACGCCGCCAAAGCCCTGATGCGCGCCATCGACTCCCTATCCGATGAGTACGGCCGCACCGTTATCGATGGCGTAGATACCACCGCCGAGTGGTCCGGCCAGGAATACTCGGCCGAGGCCTTCCGTGCCGATGCACAGCTGCTGGAGGGCACCAAGATCATGGGCGAAGATGACCCGGCTGGCGCCACCCCGGTGGCGAATATGGTCTGGTCCCGCCCAGCCATTACCGTGACCGGCTTTACCTCTACCCCGGTTGCAGAAGCAGTCAACGCCGTGCCCGCTACCGCTTCCGCCCAGCTCAACCTGCGCGTTCCGGCTGGCGCCGATGCCGCCGCGATTGCCGACGCCGTCTGTGCGCACCTCCGCAGCCACACCCCTTGGGGCGCCCACGTCAAGGCCGAGGTGCTCGAGTCCAATGCCGGCTTTGCCACCGATCCGGAAAAGCCAGCCGCTGCCCTGCTAGGCGAATGCCTTTCCGAGGCCTATAACGCAGAGACCGCCGCTCAGGGCATGGGCGGTTCCATTCCGCTAACCACCGAGCTGCAAGAGGCGCATCCTAACGCGGAGATCGCCCTCTACGGTGTGGAGGAGCCCAAGTGCACCATTCACTCCGCCAATGAGTCGGTGGATCCCACCGAGATCGAAAATATTGCCGCAGCCGAGGCACTCTTCCTGCAGCGCTACTCCTAAGGCTTGCGCCCCTGGCCCAGCCTGGGTCCTGGCTATTGCCGCGGCACTGCGGCGTACCCCGCTCCCCACGGAGCGGGGTTTCTTTATGCCGCAAAACAGCAGCATATAATACAGCGCCAAAAATAGTTCTTTCAAAGCCGTAGAAAAGCCGGTAAAGTGGCAAAAAGTTGGCCCCGCGCTCGGCCATGTTGCTTGCACTATGCCACCGCGGCGTACTCAGCGGCGTGCGGCTCGTGAATGTTCTCGTCTCTCAGTAGTTGTGATGCTCGTGGTGTTCGCGGCAGCGGGGCAAGAGAACGCGATACAACCAAAAGGAGCGCAGTAACCAACGTGCTAATACTCCTAGGTACTCTCATCGCCGCCACCGTGGTGGCACCGCTGCTCATCATGCGAATGGGTCGCCCGGCATTTGGAATTTTGGCCCTAGTCCCCGGCGCAGGCTTTGTGTGGACGCTCATGCACTTTCTGCGCGGCACCTTCGCAGACGGTGGCGCGGTTGAGCATACCGTGGAATGGATGCCCTCCGCGAACCTAAGTTTTGACCTCCGCTTAGACGGACTAGGCGCGCTGTTTAGCCTCATCATCTTGGGCATGGGCGCGCTGGTATTGATCTACTGCTGGGGCTATTTCGACGGCACGCGACGCCGCTTGGCCATGTTCGCGGCGCAAATGGTGGGCTTCGCCACCGCCATGTTTGGTCTAGTGGCCGCGGATAATTTCCTGCTGATGTACGTGTTCTGGGAGATTACCTCCCTGCTGTCTTATCTCTTGGTTAGCTACTATGCGGAACGAGCCTCCTCCCGCCGCGCGGCCCAGCAGGCGCTGATGGTCACCGCGCTGGGCGGGCTAACCATGCTCATGGGCTTTATCTTGCTCGGGCGGCAAACTGGGGCGTGGACCTTTAGTGATATCTCCGCCTATGAGAACTTTGCGCAAACACCCTATGTCACGGTGGCCATCGTGCTCATCTTGGCGGGCGCGCTGACAAAGTCCGCAATCGTACCGGCACACTTTTGGCTCCCCGGCGCGATGGCGGCGCCGACTCCGGTCTCCGCTTATCTCCACTCCGCCGCGATGGTTAAGGCCGGCATCTACCTCGTCGGGCGCTTGGCGCCCTCGATGTATGAGGTGGCAACCTGGCACGTGGTGGTTATCTCCTTAGGCGTATTTACCATGCTGCTCGGTGGCTGGATGGCGCTCAAACAGCGCGACCTGAAGCTGATTTTGGCCTATGGCACCGTCTCCCAGTTGGGTTTTATCACCTCCATCATGGCCGTAGGCTCGCGGGAAGCCATGCAGGCCGGCCTCGCGCTGACCTTTGCGCACTCGCTATTTAAGGCGGCGCTTTTTATGGTCGTCGGAGCTATCGATCACTGCTCGGGCACGAGGGATATCACCAAGCTATCCGGCTTGGGGCGCAAGGAGCCCTTCCTTTTCGGTATTGCGATCATTTCCGGGTTCTCCATGGCCGGCGTCCCACCACTGTTTGGCTTCGTGGCTAAAGAGGCCGTGCTGGAAGCCACCATGCACGAAGAGCTCTTGGCCGGCATGCCGCGCAATATGATGCTTGTGGCCTATGTCCTCGGTTCTATCCTCACGATGGCCTATACGCTGCGCTTTTTGTGGGGTGCCTTTGCCACCAAGAAGGAGGTCAATGGAACGGAGCTGGCAGAGGCCGTCGCCAAGATGCATCCGGTCAACCTGGGGCTATGGCTCTCCCCTGTCTTACTTACCGTCCTGACAGTGGTACTTGGTGTATTCCCCAAGCCGCTTTCGGCAGCCTTTGACCAACACCTCAATTCCACCTTCGGCCCGGAGGAGCATAGCGAGCTAGCCCTGTGGCATGGCTTGACGGTGGCGCTGGGCCTCTCCGCACTCATTATTGTGGCCGGTATTATTATGCACTGGCAACGCCAGGTCCTGGTCAAGTGGCAATTCTCCTACCCCGCACTGGGCAATGCGGATGACGCCTACGATTCGGTCATCGCTCTTTTGCGCCAGCTCTCGCTGCGCACGACGGCAACCACGCAGCGCGGCTCCCTGCAGCTGAACTTGACGGTTATCTTTGCCACGTTGATGCTGCTGCCACTGGCTATGATCATCAAAGGCGATCTCACTGATATCCGCATGATAGTGGCGGAAAATCCTTGGCAGATCGTCGCCGCCTTCATCATCATGGTGGCCGCCGTGGCTGCCACGGTCACCGATAATCGTTTATCAGCCGTCATCATCGTCGGGGTGACTGGCTATACGCTCGCCTTCATCTTCGCTCTGCACGGTGCGCCGGACTTGGCGCTGACGCAGCTGTTGACCGAGACCATCGTGATGGTTCTTTTCATGCTGGTTCTGCGCCGCATGCCGGCCTCCACCGAATGGAAGCAGGACCCCAAGATGGGCCGCCTGCGTGCCTGGCTTTCCGTGGGCACGGGTCTTACCGTCACCGTAGTAGCGATGTTTGCTATTAACGCGCGTCAGTCCAAGCCCATCTCCGAGTTCATGCCGGATCTGGCCAAAGAGATTGGACACGGTGCCAATACTGTCAACGTCTTGCTGGTGGACCTGCGCGCCTGGGATACCTTTGGCGAAATCACGGTGATTATCATTGCCGCACTGGGCGTGGTCTCGCTGATTTATCGCACCCAATCTTTCGGCCGTGAAAGCCGCCGCCCCACCCTGCGGGTTACCGGCCGGCGGTGGCTGGCCGCCGGGGTGGAATCTGAGCAAGCACTCAACCGCTCGCTGATGATCGATGTCTCCACCCGCGTGCTCTTCCCGTCCATGGTCGCACTGTCCTTCTATTTCTTCTTCTCCGGCCACAATGCTCCTGGCGGTGGCTTTGCCGGCGGCCTCGTGGCAGCGCTAGCACTCATCCTGCGTTACCTGGCTGGTGGGCGCGCGGAGCTGGAAGAAACCCTGCCTATTGACGCCGGCCGCACCATGGGCACCGGTCTCTTGCTGTCCGCACTAGCCACGGTGACCCCGATGTTCTTTGGTCACCCGCCGCTTACCAGCGGATACACCTCACCGGAGATTCCGCTCATCGGCAAGGTTTCGCTACCTTCAGCGTTGGTCTTTGACGCAGGTGTCTACCTCATCGTCGTGGGGCTCACGCTCTACATCCTAAATTCCTTGGGCGCCAAGCTGGATGAAGAAGAGGATATGCGTAAGCAACGTGCCCGCGATCGCGCCCGCTCGCTGGCCCGGCAGCAGCGCCAACGCACCGCCAAGCAAAAAGCGCAACGGGCCCAACGCAAGGAAAAGAAACAAGCCGCTACAGCAAGCACAACCGCCACCACAGGGAAGGAGAAATAAATGGAAGCCAACCTCTTCCTCCTCTTGGCCGCCGGTGTGCTCGTAGCCGCGGGCGTCTACCTGCTCCTGGACCGCGCCATGACCAAAATGCTGCTTGGACTGCTGCTTTTGGGCAATGGCGCAAACCTCTTCCTGCTGCAGTCCGGCGGTTCGGCCGGTTCTCCGCCTATCGATGGCCGCGACTCGGAACCTTTCGGCACCGAGATTGCAGATCCGCTGGCACAAGCAATGATTCTGACTGCCATCGTCATTTCCATGGCGCTGACGGCCTTCATCCTTACCCTGGCCTACCGCCAGTACCGCTACCGCACGGATGATGTCATTGAAGATGACGCGGAAGATACCGCTATTGCCGCCAAGGCCGCGCGCCCCGGCAATGCGGCCGCCAGCCCGGACCACGATGCGTCCAATGATCCGGCTACCGGCCGCGCCACCAAGCAAGGCGATAACTTCGGCCCTGCATCCTTCGAGGAACCAGTAAAGGGGGCCCGCGATGAGTGAGACCGTACAGCCGCTTGTCGATGCCCTCTTTCCCTACATCGGCTACCTCATTCCGCTGCCCATTATCATCCCAGCAGTGGCCGCGGCCCTCGCCTTGATCTTTTGCCGCATTCCCAATGTGCAGCGCCAGATCGTATTTTTCTCACTGCTCATTACCGCCGTGGTCAATGCCGTACTCATCCTCATCGCAGATTTTGAAGGCATCCAAACCCTGCAGGTAGGAGGCTGGGACGCCCCGGTGGGTATCACGCTCGTGGCGGATCGCCTCTCTGCGGTCATGCTCTTTACGTCCTCCGTGGTGCTGTTTTCTGTCATTTGGTACGCCATTTCTCAGGGCGTTCGCGACGGCACCAAGGACGAACCGGTGGCCGTCTTCTTGCCCACCTACATGCTGCTGACCATGGGCGTTAATATCTCCTTTTTGGCGGGCGATCTCTTCAACCTCTACGTGGGCTTCGAGGTCTTCCTCGTGGCGTCCTATGTGCTGTTGACCTTAGGTGCCTCGGCTGGTCGAGTGCGCGCCGGCGTGGGCTACGTGATGGTGTCGATGGCCTCATCCATGATCTTCTTGCTCGCGTTGGGGTATGTGTATTCCTCCGTGGGCACGATGAACATGGCACAGATTGGCCAGCGCATGCAGGACATTCCGGAAGGAACTCGCACCGCTATCTTTGCCACGTTGCTCGTCGCCTTTGGCATTAAGGCCGCCGTGGTCCCGCTGGATGCCTGGCTGCCGGACTCCTATCCCACGGCACCTTCGCTGGTTACGGCCGTCTTTGCCGGCCTGCTGACCAAGGTGGGTGTCTACGCCATCATCCGCGCCCGCACCTCCGTCTTTACTGCGGGTGGGCTCGATACCGTGCTCATGTGGGTAGCCCTCGCCACGATGCTGGTGGGTATTTTGGGCGCCATCGCGCAATCCGATATTAAGCGCCTTTTGTCTTTTACCCTGGTCAGCCACATTGGTTATATGATCTTCGGCGTCTCTTTGGGTACCGCGCAGGGGCTTTCTGGCGCCATCTTCTACGCCGTACACCACATTCTGGTCCAGACTGCGCTATTTCTGGTGGTCGGACTGGTTGAGCGCCAAGCCGGAACATCTTCGCTGCGCCGTTTGGGCTCGCTGATGTATTCCGCCCCGCTCATCGGAATCTTGTATTTCATCCCCGCCATCAACCTGGGCGGCATCCCGCCGTTCTCCGGTTTCCTGGGCAAGGTCATTTTGCTGCAAGCCGGTGCGAATGAAGGATCCTGGATGGCCTGGGTACTTATCGTTGGAGCCGTGGCTACCTCCCTGCTTACCCTCTACGTGATGATGCTGGTGTGGGCTAAGGGCTTTCAACGCGACCGCGCCGATGCCCCTGAAGGCAACGTGGCGCTCGCCCGCCCGGCCCCGCTTTCCGATATCACCGATGAGGTGGAATTTTCCTCCCGCCAGGATGTGGGCAGGGTGCCCTTTGGCATGATCGCCTCTACGACCCTGCTGGTGGCCGCGTCTACGTCCATTACTTTCCTGGCCGGACCGATTTCCGGTGTAACCTCGCGCGCGGCCGAATCCGCGCAGGATACGTCCATCTACCAGTACGCCGTGCTGGGCGACCGCGCGGATGATCCCACCCGCCACCTCAACCAGAAGGAGCGCTACACCGGCGGCGCTGATTCCTATGAAAATAGGCGCAGCCACTCTCCTGAGGCGGAGCCCCCGGCCTCGCCGGGCCTGGATTCCCGCACCGATCCAGAAGCCGGTGGACGCGATGCGCATTCCACCACCGTAAAGTCCCCGGACGCCGCCAAGAGGAAGGATATTAGCGATGACTAACTCGCGCTTTTCCGGCCTGCACCACCGCTTCCGTCCGTGGTTCATCGTCTGGCTCATCATCATGTGGTGCATGCTGATGGGCGAGGTCACCGTGGGAAACTTGGTGGCGGGACTTATCATCGGCGTCGTTATTGTCTTTGCCCTACCGCTGCCGGCCATGCCGATTACCGGCATCGACGTCTCCTGGGGCAAGCTCATGGCTTTTATGCTCCGCTGGTTCTGGGAGTTGTTCTACGCCTCGCTCAAGGTGGGATGGCTGGCCGTGCGCCCGCAGCCGGTGCCCAAGACCGCCATCTTGGAGCTGCCCATGCGCTTGGATAATGAGTTTGCCATCTCTTTGGCGGTGACGCTGTACAACCTGCAACCGGGTGGCACGGTAACCGATATTGATATTGCTAACCGCATGCTCACCGTCCACATCTTAGATGCCCACGATGAGGAGCAAATCCAGCGCGAGATCAATGCCGTGGCCCGTATGGAGGTCTCATTCATCGAAATCTTTGAAAGGAGCCACCCCTAATGGATCCTCAGATCTACAATGCGATTTTGCTGGTGGCCGCCGCGCTGCTGGTCGTCTCCTTCCTCATTACCGTCTGGCGCATTATCACCGGGCCTAATTCGCTGGACCGTTTGGTGGGTATGGATGGCTTTACCGCGATGTTCCAGTGCGCGCTTGCTACCTACATGTGCTGGTCGCTCAACACCACGGTGGCCTCGGCCATGCTGGTCATTGCGCTCTTGGGTTTTATCTCTACCGTGTCGGTTACAAGGTTTAGGAAGAGGGATAACCAATGAGCTGGTCCTTTATCGCTGATGTACTCTCGCTCATCCTCATTATTAGCGGCAGCCTCCTCACCTTGGCCGCAGCCATCGGTATCGCTCGATTCAAAGACACAATGTCGCGCGTACACGCGGTGAGCAAGCCGCAGACCACCGGTCTTATCCTCACCATCCTGGGCGCGATCATCCGCCTCACGGGCGCGGAATCCTTCAGCGTGGCCGAGCGGGGGGATTTAGGAATGCTCATTTTGCTGGTACTGTTTGCCATGTTCACTAGCCCGGTAACCGCGCAGCGCACCTCACGTATTGCACGCCGTGAGGGCCTATACGGCACCGAGGAAACCATGTCCCGCAACGACCGCCCCGCCGCGAAGTCGCTGCGCCGCAAGTAGGAGACGCTTTTCACCGTGAAAAAGCTTTATGGGCTTCCCACTGTGGTGACTTTGCTCGCCGCCCTCATCGGCGTCATTGTCTATCGCTTCAGCATCTACGATGGCAATAGCGCCTTTGTGTGGCGCGTTCCGCTAGATCTGAAGATTTATTGGCTCGCCGGTGGTGAGGTAGCGCAGGGCGCAAACTTGTACGATAACGCCTATATTGGTGACCTGCCTTTTACCTATCCGCCCTTTTCCGGCACTCTTTTCACGTGGCTTTCCTCGCTTGCCGACGACCCTTTGATCCTCCTTTGGCAAGGCGGCACCGCCCTTGCCCTGTTTACGGTCATCATGCTGGTTCTGCGCGAGCGCGGGCTCAAGCTCTCCCCGGCAATGTGGTTATTGGGCATCTTGCTTTTGTGCTGCACCCCGGCAAATGAACCGGTGCACGGCACCCTATTCTTTGGCCAGATCAACATCTTTTTGATGTTGCTGGTTGCCTTGGACCTCCTCCCGCGCAAGCGGGCCCTGCCGGGCATCGGCATCGGTTTGGCTGCGGGTATGAAACTTACCCCCGCTTATATGGGACTGGTTCTGCTCTTCCAAAAACGCTGGTGGCAGGCGATTATCGCCATCTTGACGTTCGCGGTAACCGTTGCCATTGGCTTTGTAACCATCCCGGATGCCGCCGAATTCTGGACCGATGCCATCTTTAAATCCTCCCGCGTGGGCGAGCACACTAACCCAGGTGCGCAGTCCATCCGCTCCGTGATGGTCCGCGCATGGGGCATCGACGGCGGCTGGGTATGGCTTGCCGCCGTGGTCGTGGTCTTTATTCTGACCTGCTTGGCGCTGCGTACCGCGATGAAGCACCGTAATAACTCGGCCGCGCTTGCGCTCGCCGGTATCAGTTCCTGCTTGGTCTCCCCCTTCTCCTGGTATCACCACTGGGTATGGACGGTGCCTTTGGCCGTCGTCGTACTGGTTTCCGTTAACCAGGCGCTGGGCAGGCGCTTGCACGGTTTCCTCGGCGCACAGCTTGCTGGCTTTGTATCGGTGCTGGCCATGTGTGCGGTAACCATGCCGTTCATTTCCGCAGCCGTGTGGTTGTCTGCTGCTAGCCGCTCGCTCAACCACTGGGATCTGCAGCCCTGGGGCATGTTGGCCTTTACCGGCGCCGGCGTTATCTATATCGCCTTCTACGCGGTGTGGGGATTTATCCCTGGCACCCAACCGGCCAAGGAAACGACCACCCCTGGTAGCCCCCAGCAGCCCGCTGCCGCGCAACCTGCTGCCACCACGACCGCGGCCCATCCGGCGCATTCAGTGAACACCGAGTCTACGACCCGTGGTGGTCATTCACGGGCAGCGCGCACTATCAGCGATGAAACGGCAGAAATGCCCGCGGTGGGTCCCGAAACGCGCGCTTTCCCCGCGTCCCAGGACATCACCGATATCCCCGATACCCCGGCTTATGGGCGCCACTCGCGCTCCGAGGACTAAGCCCGAGGCGGCTACCGGCCCCCTGCCCTCCCGCTTTAGAGCGGGCGGAAGGTGCGCAGCTCGCGGCAGGTCTCCTCAACCACCTCGCGCCAGCTGCCAGTTTCTTTGAACAAGCGGCGCTGCCGCTCATAGCCGGCGCCGCCATCAATAATTTCGTGGATAAGCTGCAGCTCATTAAAGCATCCCAGCTCGCGGGCGATGGGGGCGAGTTCTTCCACCATCTGCGCTAGCTCGTCTTTGACCCAGGCTTCATCGGTCTCGCGGGAGGTAATTACCAGCGCATCCATGCCGTAGCGGGCGCCGCGCCACTTATTTTCTGCCACGTGCCAGGGCTGCAGGGTGGGAAGGGGTTCCGCGGCGTCGATAAGCCGGTCGTAGTAGACCACCAAGCAGTGAGTAAGCGCAACGATGGCGGAAAGCTCGCGCAGATTCGACGTCGCATCGCTCACGCGCACCTCCACCGTGCCCCACTTGGCGGCCGGCCGAATATCAAAGTGCATGGAGCCGGTGTGGTTGATAACGCCGGAAATCGCTTGGTCGCGCATATAGGACTGCCACTCGGCCCAATCGCGGAATTGATATGGCATGCCTGCGGTAGGCAGCTGCTGGTAGAGCATGGTGCGGTTGGAAGCATAGCCGGTATCCAGGCCCTCCCACCCCGGCGAGCACGCTGATAAGGCCAGCAAGTGGGGGTACTTGGTCATTAGCGCATTGATGATGGGCCACACGCGGTCCTCGTGGCTAATGCCCACGTGCACGTGCGTGCCCCAAAGCAACATCTGCTTGCCCCAGTACTGGGTGCGCGCGATGATTTCTTGATAGCTGGGTTTATCCGAAAGCGGATTCTCGCGGAAATCCGTAAATGGGTGCCCACCGGATGCCCAGACATCTACCCCCAGCTTATCGGCGGCTTCTTCCACCGCGTTCAGGGAATTTTTCAGGTCAGCGATTGCTTCCGGAACGGTGTGGCAAATGCCTGTAACTAGCTCCACCGTATTTTGGAGAAATTCCTTTTCCAGATGGATATCGGGATAGGTCGCATTGGCCAGATCGATAAGTTCCGCACCGCGCGGGACGAGGTCGCGCGTTTCGCGGTCCACGAGCGCTACCTCCCATTCCACACCTAGCGTTGGTTCGGGAGAGCGGGCGAATTGTTCTGCCGGGATCTTCACCCATTCAGCTTAACGGCTGACAGGTATTAAGACGTGAATTTTATTTAACCCATTCTCAGCGGCGGCCGTGCGGGTAGGCAATATCTCAGATCATAAAAGTCCAAGGGCATCCGGCCACAGAACAATAAAGTTTCTTTGTGGCCGGATGCCCTTGGACTTTAGGTCAGGTACGCAGCTAGCTTAGGCCTGCGGCACCGCTAGGGCGACAACGACGGCGCCGTCATCGGTTGCTTCCTTAGGCAGGTCGCGATTCATGGGCGCGATATCGGCCTGATAGCGAGCGGCTACCTCTTTGGCCAGTGCTTCAGCAGAGGTATCGCCTTCCGGGTAGAAGACGGTGGTCTTCGGGACGGTAAGGACATCGCCAGGCAGGTTGCCCACGTAGCCCACCTTGAAGCCGCCGCCTTTGAGGGAATCGGCTTCCTTCTTGGCTTTGTCTACCTCACCGGAGTTATTGAGGACGCTGACCTTAATATCTTTGCGGTCGCGCGCGGCGGAGTGGGCGTTTTCCTCTCCTGCAGCGTCATTGCCCTGAGGCGCAGCAGCCTCGTCGGCAGCACCGGAAGCAGCCGAATCACGTGGGGCATCGCCCTTTCCTGGCGCCGGTGCAGGGGAAGGAGCGCTTGCGCCCTCGGAAGCGCCTGGGGCACCGGGGGCACGGGAACCTGCGGCATCGGGACCAGCGGAGCCTTCGGGTGCGGCACCAATGGTGGAACCGGTGGAGTTTTCTTGCTTGCTCTCGGAGGCCACGGTGGAATCATCGTCGCCCGAGGTTATGGAGTACAAAGCCCAGAGGCCGAGCATGACGGCTACCGCGATGAGGACCATCGCCAGGCCGCGCAGCGGGAGTCCGCCCTTTTTAGCGTGCGCGCCGCCACCAGCGGGGCGCTTAGCGGCACGGGAAGCGGACGCACCGGCAGCGGAGCCGGCGCGGGTTTCGTCGGGTACCTTGTCGGTCGAATTTTCCGGATTCACATTAGTCACATACGCAACACTAGTACCCAGAATTAACTAAAAGGGGTATTTCCCCGCGCGGCGCGCCGCGTGTTTTCTCTCTCCTCGCGCACGCGGCGCAGCCGGGCGACTAGGAGCGGGTGGGATTGGGCGGCCGCGGGGGCGTCGAGAAGCAGGTTAAGGCGCTGATGGTAGCGCACCGGGGAGATATCCAGTTGCGCGCGGATGGCCTCTTCCTTGCGGCCGATGCTGCGCGGCGCGGTTTCTTCAAAGTCCAAAATGGCGGCGTCTAGGTCAGACAAGGGGTTCATGCCTAAACTGTAAGGCATGACTATTCGCCCCATCGTTATCCACGGCGAGCCCGTGCTTCACAACCCCACCCAACCGGTGGAAGAATCCGAAATTTCCACCCCGGAAATGCAGCAACTCATCGCGGACATGTATGAAACCATGGATGCCGCCCATGGCGTGGGCCTAGCCGCAAACCAGGTAGGAATTGGCAAGCGCCTCTTTGTCTACCACTGCCCTGATACGGACGGACCCAATGGCACCGAGCTGCCGTCCGAAAAGGCAGGCATGCGCAAGGGCTGCGTTATTAACCCCGTGTTGGAGACCTCTGAAATTCCGGAGACCATGCCGGCTGACGACGGCTCCGATGACGAAGGCTGCCTCTCCGTTCCAGGCGAGGGCTTTCCCACCGGCCGCGCCGACTGGGCACGCGTGACCGGCAAGGACGAAAACGGCAACGACATCTCCGTCGAAGGCTATGGCTTCTTCGCCCGCTGCCTGCAGCACGAGACCGGCCACCTCGATGGCTTCCTGTACACCGATACCCTCATCGGCCGCTATAAGCGCCAGGCCAAAAAGGCCATCAAACGCAATGGGTGGACCGAGCCGGGTTATTCCTGGGTACCGGGCGAGGACGCCGATCCCTTCGGCCACGACGACTAATGTCACGTATTTTCCGCTCCGATGCCGTCCAGGTGGGCGAGCGCGTGGTGGCCCGGCGCGATTTCGGCGGCGTGCATAGCGACGTCATCGGGCACGTGCTGAGCCTCAATCCGCTGGTTATCCGCCCGCAGGAGGTCGGTGGTTTCCCCTCTGACCTGGATGCGGTAGAGATCCCGCCGGAACAGCTGAAAATCATCAAGCGGCTCTCCCCGCGCATGGTCCGCAATTCCGATATCCGCGCCGTGGAGGTTGCGGCGGCCGCGGCTTTCCCCGGCGGGGAGCACGCCTGGACTAGCGATGGTTCTTGGCTCCTGCGCGCCGGCGACGGGGCTACCGGCAGCTCCAATTCGGCTGTGCCTTTGGGCCCTTCGGCCGGCTTCACCCCGGTGCCGATGGAAGAGATTAAGGACTTCTTCGCCCGCCGCGACCTGCCGGTGCGCCTATTGGTTCCAGAGCGCATTGGCAAACCCGCCGAGCGCCTGCTTGCCGACGCCGCGTGGGAAACCGAACCAGAAACGCTCGCTATGGTCTTGCGCGGTCTGCCCGCGCTTGCCGAAGCCCCCTCTGCTTCCCCCACCGTCCACATCGAAGACCACCCCGATGACAAGTGGCTGGAGATGTATCACTCCCGCAGCGGAACCCTTTCGCCTCAGGCACTGAAGCACCTGAGCGCCCCCATCGAGGGCACACTTGGCTTTGGCCGCCTAGCGCTCGAAGGCGAAACCGTCGCCATTGCCCGCGGTGCCATTAGCGAATCCGGCGATGGCACCGCGTGGCTGGGCCTTTCTAATGTGGAGCTAGCTGCGAACTCCCGCCGCCGCGGATTCGGCACTCTGCTAGGCCAGCATCTGCTGCGCTGGGGCCGCGACAATGGCGCGGAGCATGCCTACCTCACCGTTCCGGCCTCCGATACCGCGGGCGTGCGGCTTGCTGAAAAGCTCGGCTTCATTGAGCAACACCGCCGCATCTACGCCCGCCTGCGGGGCTAGGCCCCGCGGCAGCGCCCTTTCGGACTGGGTGGTGAGCCTTATGGGACTGCCCGCTGACCTCGCTGCAGCGGGCAGGTACTGTATGTGGCATGCGCATCGCCACGTGGAATATTAACTCCGTTCGTACCCGCACACAGCGGGCGCTGGACCTTATCTCCAAGCACGACATCGACGTTTTGTGTCTGCAGGAAACTAAGGTGAAAGACGATAAGTTTCCACGCGAGTCCTTCGAGGAAGCGGGTCTGCACGTCACGTGCCACGGGCTCAACCAGTGGAACGGCGTGGCCATCGTATCCACAGATGCGCCCGAGGAGGTCTTTGTGGGTTTTCCAGGCCAACCCGGCTTTGCCAAGGATCCGGATAAACCACAAGAGCGGGAGGCCCGAGCGCTAGGGGCCCGCATCCGTGGCGTAGAAATGTGGTCCCTCTACGTGCCCAACGGCCGCGAGATCACGGACCGCCACTATGACTACAAGCTGGACTTTCTCTATCACCTGGCACACTATGCGGAAAACAATGCGCAGTCTAAACTTCTTTTGACCGGTGATTTCAATATTGCTCCGCGCGATGAAGACGTATGGGACATCGAAGCCTTCCGCGGTAAGACGCATGTCACCGAGCCAGAGCGCGCCGCATTCCAGATGCTGGAAGAGTCCGGGCTCGAGGAGGTCACCCGCCGGTTCACGGAGGACCAGCGCTATACATACTTCGATTACAAGGGCATGCGCTTCCAAAAGAACGAAGGCATGCGCATCGATTTCCAGTTGGCTTCCGCCCCACTTGCCCAGCACGTAACCGGCGCACAGGTAGACCTGGTTGAGCGCGCCGGCGATAAAACTTCCGATCACTGCCCACTTCTCGCAGATTTCGATCTGCCCGATTTCGATTCCGTGCGATAAATGTCTTGGTCGCTTGATCTCAGCTTCTGGCAGCTTTTATTCCTAATCCTGGATTACGGCATCAAGATTATTGCCGTCGGCTTCGTGCCCGAAGGCCGCCGCCCGTCCAGCTCCACCGCGTGGCTGCTGGCAATTCTGGTGCTGCCGTTTATTGGGCTGCCGCTGTTTTTGCTCATGGGCTCGCCGTATATCAACCGGCGCCGCCACCGCATCCAGCAAGAGGCCAATGAGAAGATTGAAAACGTCACGGCCCGCACCCCGGACCACCCGCAGGGTATCCTTTCGGCGGAAACAGAGTCGGTCATCCGGCTCAACCGCGAGCTGACCGGTTTCCCAGCGTTGGTGGGCCACAACCTGGGTCTGCACGCGGATTATGACGAGTCCATTCGCGCCATCGCCGCCGCCATTGACCGCGCCGAGAAGTACGTGTCCATCGAGATCTACATCCAGTCTTGGGACGAGGTCACGGACGTCTTCTTCGAGTCCCTGCGCAGGGCTACCGCCCGCGGCGTGAAGGTGCGGCTGCTGCTGGATCAGATCGGCAGTTTTAAGTACAAGGGCTATTTCAAGCTGGGCAAGCAGCTGACAGAGATAGGCGTGGACTGGCATCTCATGCTGCCTATCCAGATTCACAAGGGCCGTTTCCGGCGTCCGGACCTGCGCAACCACCGCAAGCTGGTGATCATCGATGGCAAGGTCGGCTTTATCGGCTCGCTAAATATGATTAAGCGCCAGTACAAAACCAAGGACCGCTACTGGATCGACTACATGGTGGAGCTGTCTGGGCCAATTGTGACTTCTATGTCCGCGGTCTTCGCCGTGGATTGGTACCTGGAGGCAGACGAGAATCTTCCGCTCGATGAGCTGCCTTATGACGACGCCCAGACTGCCGACGCCAATCACCTCCAAATAATCCCCTCCGGCCCTGGTTATACCACTGAGCCAAACCTGCGCATGTTCAACTCCCTGGTTCACCACGCCAAGGACCGGCTAGTTTTGTGCTCGCCCTACTTTGTCCCGGATGAGTCCCTGCTAGAGGCCGTGACCACCGCTTGCTACCGCGGCGTGGATGTGGAGCTTTATGTATCGGCAAAGGCGGACCAATTTATGGTCAACCATGCCCAGTCCTCCTACTACCAGGCCCTGCTAGAGGCCGGCGTACACATCTACCAATTCCCCTACCCCTTTGTGCTTCACTCCAAGTTCATTATCACCGACCCGGACGATCCCGGCCACGATCCGCTGTGTATGTTCGGCTCCTCCAATATGGACCCGCGTTCCTTTGGCCTTAACTATGAGTCCACCATGCTGGTGGCCAAGGGAGACCTCATTGATCAGTTCAACCAGCTCGTAGCCAATTACCGCGCCGTGTGCCACGAGCTAACTTTGGAGGAATGGAATGAGCGCGGCTTTATCCGCCGCTACGTGGATAATGTCATGCGCCTTACCTCCGCGCTGCAGTAAAGCGCACCCGGACCATCACGACTGCAGCGAAAACGGTCCGGAAACAAGACACCGCCCCGGTGAGCAGCGAATGAGCTGCCGGCCGGGGCGGTAAAGCGCCTAAGCAATGGAATGCTTAAGCTTTAAAGGTGCTTAGGCGTCGCGCTTTTGCAGGACGATGACGCCTAGGACCCACAAAAGGAGAGCCCAAGCGAGGAATACCAGCCCAAATCCCCAGGATTCCTTCCACGGAGCATCTGCGGGAGTTTGATCCATTAGCCACGACTGAAACGCGCTAAATGGCATGTAGTTCACCAGCTTCCCGCCCACCTTGGGGATCATAGACACGAAACCGTCCAAACCAAGGAAGAGGATCAACCCGATGGCCACGGAGCCGGCGGTAGAGCGCAATAACAGGCCGAGCCCCTGGGAGAAAAGGACGATAAGAGCCGCTGCCAGTGGGTACTTCCACAGCTGCTTCTGCCCCATCTCATCGTCCCAAGGCTGGAATTGCGCGGCTACCTCATCGTAGGCAAAAAGCTCGGTAAGCAAGTAGGAACCGGCCACCGCGATGAAGCTGAGCGCGGCCGCGATGACCGCGTACATGAGCAGTTTGACCAAGGCCACCGACCAGCGACGCGGGGTAGCCATGTACGTGATGGTCTGCGTACCAAAGCGGTACTCGGTGGTCACGATCATAATGGCTTGGATCATGAGCACGGGCAGGCCGAGGGCCAAAAGAAAAGACACCGCGCCATCCGGGGTGATAACACCCATACCAAACGCTGCATCCTCGGGGGTTTCTGCCGGTTTTGTCAGGCGGGCATTGAGGATGGCCCAACCCCACGCAAAGAAGAGGAAGATGAAGGTGGTCCACCAGAAGGAGCGGGTGGTGTGCAGCTTGGTCCATTCGGACTTCAAAGTATTCAGCATGGCGACTTAAACCTCCTGCTGGGTGGGTCGAGCGAACGGAGTGGCAGCACCGGCACCGGCAGTAGCACCGCCGGCGGTGGGGGCACCAGTGGAGCCGTGGTACTGGACGGCGTCGCCAGTAAGCTCCATGAAAGCGTCCTCTAGGGAGGCGCTCTTGAGGCTTAGCTCATTAAGCGGCACACCGGTGGAGTACGCCAGCTGGCCCACGAAATCCGTGGTCTGGTTGGCAATCACCAAGCGGGGGCGGCCTTCCTCGTCGGTGGACTCGGTAAAGGAGATTCCCTCGGCGCGCAGAGCAGAGCCAAAGGCATCGAGGTGATCGGAGCGCACCAGCACGGAGGACTGCGAGTGGTCCTTCACAAAGTCATAGGTGGGCTGGTCCGCTACCAAGCGGCCCTTACCAATGACCACGAGGTGATCTGCGGTTTGGGACATCTCCGACAGCAGGTGGGAAGAAATCAAAATGGTGCGGCCCTCTTTGGCTAGGGCACGTACCAGCTGGCGGACCCAGCGAATGCCCTCCGGGTCAAGGCCGTTGACCGGCTCGTCCAAAATGAGGATGCCCGGGTCACCGAGCAGTGCGCCGGCGAGGCCCAAGCGCTGGCCCATGCCGAGGGAGAAGCCGCCGACTTTCTTACCGGCGACGTCGGAAAGCCCTACCAGCCCCAAGACCTCGTCAACGCGGGAAGTAGAAATGCCATTGGACTGTGCGATCCATTTCAGGTGATTAGCGGCGCTGCGGTTGCGGTGCACTGCCTTGGCATCGAGCAAGGCACCCACCTCACGCAGGGGCTGCTTGAGCTCGTGGTAGTGCTTGCCGTTAATGCGCGCCTTGCCGGCCGTAGGAGCATCCAAGCCGAGGATCATGCGCATGGTGGTGGATTTGCCCGCGCCATTGGGGCCTAGGAACCCGGTGACCATGCCGGGTTTTACCTGAAAGGTGAGATCATCAACGGCGCGGACAGACTTATATTGTTTAGTCAGTCCTTCTACTTCGATCATGGCACTAGAGTGCCATAAATCTGGCAACTTTACCTGTTCAATGCCTCCATACTCTCCCGCAGGGTGGGAAAGGAACGGCGGAAGGCAGCCAATAATGGGAGGGTCTCCACCTCGTCGAAAGGCACCCAGCGCAGCTCATAGGACTCTTCATTAGCTGTAGTAGGAAGCGGAACACCGGTACGCGTGCGCGCGAGCACGGTGGTATAGGTCCACTCCCCCGGTAGATCCCCCGCTGCGGGATAAGGCCCGGCCGTGACTTGCGCATCGAGTACCTCTACATCGTGGGGCGCAATCGCGCATTCTTCCTGAGTTTCGCGCAACGCGGCCTGGGTCGGCGTCTCCGTAAAATCACGGGCGCCACCCGGAATCCCCCATGTATCGCCGTGATTGGTCCACGCGGCACGGTGTTGGAGAAGCACCTTGCGCCCGGCAACAAGAAAGAGGCCAGCGGCACCGAATTTTCCCCAGACCCGAATGCCGCCAGGACCTGCCGCCCAGCCGTCTCCACTGTGAGGATTATGCATGCTGCCTATCCTAGCCACACACGCGGGTATATGGTGGCGCCCAGCACACTGCGGACGCTATTCTGAGTTAATGACCGAGCAGGCAGTCCGGGCAGAAAGCGTGCACAACGAGCACGCTCACCCGAGCGATCACTGGCTCGATGAGGTCACCGCGCCCACCGGCCCGGCCTTCAGCGGGCTCAGCAGCCGCGCCATGCAATGGTTCGCAGGCCCGGCGCGCCTGATGCGCCGCTTTTACTACTTTGCCTCCACCACCCCGGGCAAGCTTTTTACGGTCACGCTCATCCTCACCGTGGCCCTGGGCGCTGCCGGCTTATCGATGTCCCAATCTTCCGCCGCCCGCCACTCCGATTTGGACGAGCTGCTAAGCACTACCGAACCGATGTCGAATGCGGCGCACCACCTTTATAGTTCGCTTTCGGTGGCCGATACCGTGGCCACCACCGGCTTCGTACAGGCCGGTGTGGAATCAGAGCAAAATCGCGATAGCTATAACGAAGCTATTGATGCCGCTTCGGTGGCAGCCACCGAATCCGTGCTGGGTACCACACAGGAAGATGGCCGTGTGCGCGAGCTGGTGACCTTTATCCAGCGCGAGCTGCCCGTCTATACCGCGATGGTGGAAAAGGCCCGTTCTAATCACCGGGCGGGCAATGCGGTAGCTAACTCCTATATGTCCAATGCCTCTGCACTAATGCGCGAGCATATCCTGCCGGCCGCCTCCGAGCTTTTCCAACTGACCACCGCCAAGGTAAACCAGCAGCAGCAAAAGCTCACTTCGCCGCAGTGGGTGCCGCTCTCCGGCCTCTTTGCCGCGCTCTTTTTCCTCGTTGTGGCCCAGTGGTGGCTGTGGCGCCAGACCCGCCGGCGTTTTAATCGTGGCTTTTTGACGGCCAGCGTGCTGCTCTTCCTAGCCATTTCTTGGGTAGCACTATCCAACCTCGCTACCTGGTCCACCGGCCACCAGGGCTTTGAGACAGCCTCGCGCCCATGGGATTCGCTGACGGCCTCGCGTATTGAGGCGCAGCAGGCGCGCACCTCTGAAACCCTGGCGCTGGTGCTGCGTTCCTCCGAGGAGGATACGATGGTGCGCTTTTCCAGCTCGATTAACTCCATCGAAATGGCCTTGCAGGATTATGAGGATGCCCTCAATGATGAGGACGTGGAGGTCACCGACCCCGAACTCATCCACAGCGCCCGGGCGGCCGCCGAGCAGTGGCGTGGCACCCACGATAAGCTCATGGGCGCGCTGAAAGACGGCGACTATGATGAAGCCATCTACCAGGCCACGGCCACCGAGCCCAAGGACGGTGAGATGACCACGGCGCGTTCCTATGACGAGCTCGACGCGGAGCTCTCCGATCTCATTAGTCAGGCGCGCGTCGCTATGCGCAGCTACCTGGAACGCGGCCTGACCGCCATGACCGCGGTGTCCTCGGCCGTATTCTTGCTGACCTTATGCGCCATTATCGCCGTGTGGCTGGGCATCCGTCCCCGATTGCAGGAGTACCTCTAATGCGCCGCCCACGCCTCGTCCTCGCTTCGCTTGCCTGCGTCTGCGCCGCGCTGCCTCTGGCTTCCTGCGATGTCCGCTCTACCCCGCCACTGGAGGCGCCCGCCGAGCAGGCCCTTGACGCAAAGCCGGGCCCGCCGCTGCCAGATGGGGCAAAGATTGAAAAGGCAGGAACCACCCCCGCGCACCGCGCCTCTGGTGAAGACATTAAAGGCAGCTACCGCCCAGATGACAAGAAAGCGAAAGAACGGGTGCCGGACATCGTCAAGCGCGGCCGGCTCATCGTGGGTGTGGACCGTTCCAATAACTTGCTGAGTTACCGCGACGCCGCCTCGGGTGAAGTACGCGGCTTCGAGGTAGATATCGCCCGCGAGGTTGCCCGCGATATTTTTGGTGCTCCCAATAAGGTGGACTTCCGCTTCGTGGAATCCTCCAACCGAGTCGATGCCCTTAATTCCGGCGCGGTGGACATGATTGTGCGCACGATGACCATTAGCCCGGAGCGAGAGCGGGAGGTGGCCTTTTCCATCCCCTATATGCGTACCCAAACCCGCATGCTGGTGCTCAGCAAATCTGGCATCAAATCCATCAAGGACACCGCTGGGAAGACGCTGTGCGGTGTGGGCGAATCCACCGCACTCGATACCATCCGCGAGCACGCCCCCAAAGCCGATATCTTGGTCACCCGTTCCTGGGGCGATTGCCTCATGGCACTGCAGCTCAACCAGGCCGATGGCATCGTCGTCGATGATGCCCTGCTCTCCGGCATGGCCGCCCAGGATTCCTATACCTCCATCGTGGGCGAACCGCTGGAAACCGAAAACTACGGCGTGGCCGTGCGCCTGCCCAGCAAGCAGCATGACACCCGCCCACTGCTGCGCCAAATAAATTCCACGCTAGAGCGCATACGCCGCGATGGCACGTGGTCTTCCCTTTTTGAGGAGTGGCTCGGTGCCTACTTAGAAGAGCCCACGCTGCCGGCCGGAAAGTATATCGAGGAGGAGGCTAAACCATGAGCCATAACCCGAACTTTAGCGATGATGAGCTCGAATACATCGAGCCGGAAAACCTTGATACCCAGCGTGCCTTCCGCCAGCCCACCAATGCCACCAATTCCGCGCAGGAGCCGGATGCGCTAGGCGATGCCCCCTCGGACGACGGCCCCGCCACCGCAGCCGTAGCTTTTGACCCGTTTGCGGACGAAGACGAGGAAGCAACCGCGGCGGTGGCCTTTGATCCCTTCGCTGACGAGGATGAAGCAGACGGTGATACCGGCACCTCCGCGGTAGCCTTCGATCCCTTCGCAGACGATGACGAGGATGGCGATGGTTCCATCGACCCGGACCATATCTCTAGCCTCTTGGCGGACCTAGACAATATCCGGGCTAAGCGCGAACAGCAGCGCGCCCAGCAGGCCCAGGAGGACTCCTCGCAGCGCTCGCGCCGCCGCGCACTCGATACCTTCCGCGAGCGCCGTGGCACCCACCGCACCGAGCGCCGCGTGGCCGATGGCATGGTGCGGCTGCCGTTTATCACCCCCTCCGAGCCGACCGACGCCCTGATCGACCCACACGAGGCATCCTCCGGTAAAAAGATCCCGCCACCGCAGTTACAGCCTGGTGACATGGTGGCCGGCCAATATGAAATCTTGGGCGTCATCGCCCATGGCGGCATGGGCTGGATTTACCTGGCCAATGACCACTTTGTTTCTGGAAGAGTGGTGGTCCTCAAAGGTATGCAGGCCCAAAAATCGGCCGATGAAACCGCCGCTGCGGTGGCAGAACGCGAGTTCCTCGCGGATATTACCCACCCGGGCATCGTCAAGATTTTCAACTTCATCGATGACCCCCGGGTACCCGGCGGCTTTATTGTCATGGAGTACGTCGGCGGGCCGTCGCTTAAAAACAGGCGGAAAAAGCAGACGGACAAGCTACTGCCGGTCGATATCGCAATCGCTTATATCCTGGAAGTCCTGCCCGCGCTGGAGTACCTGCATTCGCGCGGGGTGGTCTATAACGACTTAAAGCCCGATAACATCATCGTCACCGAGGACCAGGTCAAACTCATTGACTTGGGCGCGGTCTCCGGCATCGGCGCCTTTGGCTATATCTACGGCACCAAGGGTTATCAGGCCCCGGAAGTCGCCACCGAGGGGCCTTCCATCGCCAGCGATATCTACACCATCGGCCGTACCTTAGCCTCGCTGTGCCTCAAGCTTCCTACCGAAGACGGCGTTTATCTGCCAGGTATCCCCACCCCCACCGAGGAGCCGGAACTGCGCCGTTTCTTGTCCTTATACCGCCTGCTACAGCGCGCCACGGACCCGGATCCGGAGCGCCGCTTTACCTCCATCAAGGAGCTGCGCACCCAGCTCTACGGCGTGCTGCGCGAGGTCATCGCCATCCGCGACGGCCTGCAGTACCCCTCCCAGCATTCGCTTTTCTCGCCGCAACGTACCACCTTTGGCACCAAGCACTTGGTCTTTCGCACCGACCAGCTTATTGACGGCATCGATCGCACCGTCCAGATCACCGCCCCCGAGGTAGTCTCCGCCCTGCCCACCCCGCTGCTAGACCGCGATGACGTGGGTGCCGGCCTGCTGCAGGGTGCATCCTATGCGGAGCCACAGGAGGCCCTGGAGACCCTCCGCCAGGCCATGCAGACCCCCGAGTACGAGCACTCGGCCGAAATCCCGCTGGGCGTGGTGCGCTCCATGATCGACCTAGGCTATACCGGCCAAGCCCGCCAGTGGCTAAGCTCCATCGAGGACCGCCTCGGCCGCGACTGGCGTTTCCAGTGGTACGCCGGCATTACCGAGCTGCTTCACGACGACTACCGCGACGCCCAGAAATACTTCTCCACCGTCCTCGATCTCCTGCCGGGCGAGGCGGCACCCAAACTCGCCATCGCCGCCATCAACGAGCTCATCCTGCAGCAGCTGGACTATAGCGATACCGCGCTCATTGACCCCACCGTGGCCCGCGCCTGCTCCAATATGCATTCCACGCTGGCCGATCTCCCCAACTCCGCCTTTGAGGGCCAGCCGGAAATCTGGAACCACGTCACCCAGGACCCGGCCGCGCTGCGCTTTAACTCCATGCGCCTCTACGGCATTGTGTGGTCCACCAACCCCACCACCGTTTCCTCTTCCTTTGGCCTTGCCCGCCAGCTGCGCTCCGAGGGCCAGGTGGAGGTAGCCGTTGTGGTCCTCGACAAGGTTCCCAATGCCTCGCGCCACTACCGCATGGCCCGCTTGACGACGATCCTCCAGCTCATCGTCCACGACCTCTCCGAGTCCCGCATCCGCCGCGCTGCCCGACGCCTCGAAGAGGTCCCCACCAACGAGCCGCGCTTCCTCCAGATTAAGATTGCCGTCATCTCCGCCGGCCTGAATTTCCTGCGCAATGCCGATCTCTCGCGCGCCGCCTCCCCCAACGACCTCTTCGAATACGCCTTTACCCAGCGTGGCCTGCGCACCGGTCTCTCCGAGACACTCCGCGCCCTCGCGCGCCAGGCACCGTTTAGCCGCCACCGCTACGCGCTCGTTGACCTAGCCAACCAGGTCCGCCCCGTCACTACCTTCTAATCGCTACACAGGCTCGTACAGCCGCCCCACAAGCGGCACATCTTCTAGGCCATCCTGCGCTGCATAAATCAGACGACACGTTTGAAAATTTAAGAACGAAGCATTTCAACTGCCCTCGGTGTTCCCGATAACGCTAATGCCGTTAGGACCTCGTCCACACTTCGCGGTGGCTTTTTAAAAGCGGCAGCCGCGTCCTCAATCGAATGCTGCACAATCGCGGGCGAAGAAGCGATCAATTCGCACAAAAACTCATCTGCGCTCTGCCGTCTAATGCCAAAACCATCAAGAATGGAACAAGGAAAGTCTTTTACATTTTCAGTAATGATACTTTGAGCACCACAACTAATTGCTGCCGCTAGGACATGCCTGTCATTCGGATCTGGTAGCCATAGATCATCAATTAATTCCTCGTATCCAGTCACAAGACAATCCTCGACCGCTAAACACATCAATCTACGGGTGCGGGATAACTTCTTAGGGTCTAAATCAGGACGATTGCGCTGCAAGTTAAAGAAGACTTCATCTAGGATTCTCTCCGTCCATCGGGCACGGAATACACCGCTACCAGCCACCCTTATCAGGACATCACGAAGCAAGCTCGGGTAGAGCACATTGGCATCATAAACTACCGTCAACCGCCCCACTAATAAAGCTCCAGGTCCTCCGATAAGGCTGTCAATTCAGCTACGGCACGGCGCTGACTGGCATCTCTTTCATTCTTGTATTTCTGCAGATCCGCAAGACTCACGCGGCGATGGGACCCAACTTTGTAGCCGGGAAGGCTCCCTTCATCAATGAGCTTTACAACGTGTGGCCGCGAAACATTGAGAAAGTCTGCTGCCTGTTGCGTGGTGAATTCGGATTCCTCGGGCACTACGCGGACCGATTTCCCTGCCGCTTCGATGGCGAGAACTTTCTGCAGGGTTTCGGCGATCTCTCGCGGAATTGCGATTATTTGCTCGGTTCCTTGCACGAATATATCCACTGGTGCCGGTGAATCTTTGGCCTCCAACACAGAATTGAGCCTTAATAAAGCCTCTTCCGCTGGGCTGGTATCCCGAGTTGCCCCGCCATTTTGTAAGTCCTTCATACCCCCACCTTACAAAATAAACGAAATAAACGAAACGCTTGCTGTACTAGGTTCAGAGATAAAAAAGAGGCGCGCGGCCCCTTGCGGACCGCACGCCTCTCGTTCACATTCCAGCTTCTAACTGGACGTAAGAGCCTTTTTACTTGTAGAGGCCAGCCTCACGCGCCATTGCGGCGATTTCGGCGGACTTCTGGGCGATAGCCAGCTCCTCGTTGGTCGGAACGACAAAGACCTTAACCGGGGAATCCTCGGTGGAGATCATGCGCGGCTGGTCGGAACGGACCAGGTTGCGCTCCTTATCAAAGTGGATGCCGTACATATCCAGGTTGTACAGGGAGTCCTGGCGGACCTCGGTATCGTTCTCGCCCACACCGGCGGTAAAGGTGATGGCGTCCACGCGGCCCAGGGCAATCATGTAGGAACCGATGAAGCGGCGCAGCTGGTGGATGTAGATGTTATAAGCCAGCCAAGCGTCTTGGTCCTCGTTGTCGATGCGCTCGCGCAGCGTACGGAAGTCGTTAACGCCAGAGATGCCCTTGACACCGGACTGCTTGTTGAGCAGGTTATCAATCTCATCCACGCTCATGCCCGCCTGGCGGACGAGGTGGAAGATGATGCCCGGGTCAATGTCACCGGAACGGGTACCCATAGCCAGACCAGCCAGCGGGGTCAGGCCCATCGAGGTATCGATGGCGCGGCCATTGCGGATGGCTGCAGCAGAAGCACCGTTGCCCAGGTGGAGGGTGATCTGGTGGGTGTGCATCGGGTCGCGGCCCAAAAGGCCCGGTACCTGCTGGGAGACGAACTCGTGAGAGGTGCCGTGGAAGCCGTAGCGACGGATATCGTACTTGGATGCCACCTCATTGTTGATGGCGTACAGCGCAGCTGCCGGCGGCAGGGTGTTGAAGAACGCGGTATCGAAGACGGCAACGTGCGGGATATCCGGTAGCATCTTGCGGGCCACGCGGATGCCGTCCAGGTTGGCCGGGTTGTGCAGCGGGGCCAGCGGGATGAGGTCCTCAATCATGGACTCAATCTGGTCCACGATGAGCTGTGGCTCGGAGAAGAGGCGGCCGCCGTGAACAACACGGTGACCAACGGCGATAACATCCACGTCGGTCGGGCCAACGTTGTGCTCGCTCATGATGGCAAAAGCGCGCTCAAGGCCGAAGGAGTGAGTAGGGATTTCCAGCTCTTCCTTGTACTTCTCGCCACCGGTCTTGACGGTGACGGCGCCGAGGGGCTCGCCAACCTGCTCGACCAGGCCAGAGACCAGCGGGGTATCCGTGGCGCTGGACTCGGGATCGACCAGCTGGAATTTAACGGAGGAAGAACCTGAGTTAAGGACCAGAACGTATGACATTTATTTCTCTCCAGCCTGAATAGCGGTGATTGCAACGGTGTTGATGATGTCCGGAACGGTCGCGCCACGCGACAGATCGTTAACCGGCTTGTTCAGGCCCTGCAGGATCGGGCCCACGGCGAGCGCGCCGCCGGTGCGCTGTGCCGTCTTGTAGCCGATATTGCCGGCCTCCAAGTCCGGGAAGACGAAGACGTTGGCCTGACCGGCAACGTCAGAATTCGGCATCTTCTTAGCCGCAACGCCTGGGTCGCAGGCGGCGTCGAACTGCAGCGGACCATCCACCTTGACGGAAGAATCCAGCTTCTTGGCGGCTTCGACGGCGGCCACTGCACGGTCAACGTCCGGGCCGGAGCCGGAAGTGCCGGAGGAGTAGGACAGCATGGCCACGCGTGGGTCGATGCCGAACTGGGAGGCGGTCTGTGCGGAAACGATGGCGATTTCGCCCAGCTGCTCGGCAGTGGGGTTCGGGTTGACGGCACAGTCACCGAAGGCCCACAGGCGGCCACGCATGACCATCAGGAAGATGGAGGAGACCACGGAAGCGTTCGGCTTGGTCTTAATGATCTGGAAGGAAGGCTTGATGGTGTGGGCGGTGGTGTGAGCAGCGCCGGAGACCATGCCATCGGCCAAGCCCTTGTGGACCATCATGGTGGCGAAGTAGGAAATATCCTTCATCGTCTCGCGAGCCTGCTCGAGGGTTACGCCCTTCTTCTTGCGCAGCTCGGCAAAGTCGGCCGCGAATTCCTCTGCCAGTGGGGACTCGAGGTGGTTGATGATCTCGGCACCAGCCAGGTCGAGCTTGAGTTCTTCGGCGCGGGCCTTGATATCGGCCTCGTTGCCCAGGATGGTCAGCTTGGCAACCTTATCGCGCAGCACCACGTGTGCGGCCTCGAGGATGCGATCATCGTCGCCCTCTGGCAGAACGATGTGCGAACCGGCGGCGCGGGCCTGGTCAATAAGCTGCTTCTGGAAGAGGTCGGCGGACATGACCGGGGAGACGTCGCCAAGCGCAGCAAGTGCGCCCGGAACTGCTGCGAGATCGGTGAAGATGCCAGCAACGGTGGCACCCAAGGATTCCGCATTGTGCTGTGCCAGCTCGCCGGTGCGCTGCGGGGCACCGGAAATGATGGCCAGCGGCAGGCCAAGGGCGGCAGCTACTTCGGCATCGAAGGCGATATCGCCGGTGCCCTGCGCCACGATGTTCTCAGCGGCGGGAGCCTCAGCAAGTACGGCGGCGACGGTGGCATCGAAGTCTTCGAGGCGGATGAGCTCCGCGCCCAGGTCTTGAGCCAGGGCGGGCACATCGAGGCCATCGAAGCCACGGCCGATAGCGCTAATAACTGCGGAATGGGATGCAGACATGCAATTTACCTTTCATTCACGGTCACTTGAACACAATTAACGCGCCTCATAACTTCATGTCAGTTATCACAGTTATCAGCGCGCGGTGACTACTCCACTGTACGCGATTTACCCCCTCCTATGCCCCATCGTGACCGCCCTAAACTGGGGTTAGTAATGCTGTGGTTTTTATCGCATAGTGACCGCGTAGAATATGCAGCACAACGAAAGAAAGGACACCCTAAGCACATGACTAACCCAGTGCGCGTCGCCGTGGTCGGCTCCGGCCCGGCAGGCATTTACGCCTCTGACCTTCTAGTGAAATCAGATCTCGATGTGCAGATCGATCTTTTTGAAAAGATGCCGACGCCGTTCGGTTTGATCCGCTACGGCGTGGCACCGGATCACCCGCGTATTAAGGGCATCGTGCAGTCCCTGCACAACGTTATGGAAAAGGAAGAGATCCGCTTCCTGGGCAATATTGAGGTGGGCAAGGACATCACCGTCGAGGAGATGCGCGATTATTATGACGCCATCATCTTCGCCACCGGTGCTACCGCCGATAAGCGCATGGGCATCCCGGGCGAGGACCTCAAGGGCAACCATGGCGCCGGCGAATTCGTGGGCTTTTATGACGGCAACCCCAATTTCGAACGCGATTGGGATCTCTCTGCAGAATCTGTCGCCGTCGTCGGTGTGGGCAATGTCTCCCTCGATGTCTCCCGTATCCTGGCCAAGACCGCCGACGAGCTACTTGTTACCGAGATCCCGGATAACGTCTATGCAGCACTCAAGAAAAACCGCGCCAAGGAGGTCCACGTCTTCGGCCGCCGCGGCCCGGCACAGGCCAAGTACACGCCGAAGGAGCTCAAGGAGCTAGACGAGTCCCCGACCATCGAGGTCATCGTCAACCCCGAGGACATCGAGTATGACGCCGCCTCTGAGGAGGCGCGCCGCGCCGCCAAGTCCACCGACCTGGTGTGCCAGACCCTCGAGTCTTACGCCATGCGCGAGCCGGGCGATGCCCCGCACAAGCTCTACATCCACTTCTTTGAGTCCCCGGTAGAGGTGCTGGGTGAGGACGGCCACGTCACCGCCATCAAGACCGAGCGCACTGAGCTCAACGGTGATGGCACCGTAACCGGTACCGGCAAGTACACCGAGTGGCCGGTCCAAGCCGTCTACCGCGCCGTGGGCTACTACCCTCAGTCCGTCGACGGCGTGCCTTTCGACGAGACCAAGGCCACCATGCCCAACGACGGCGGCCATGTGCTGGCCAATGTCGACGGCGAAAAGCTCCCCGGCCTCTACACCACCGGTTGGATTAAGCGCGGCCCGGTGGGCCTGATTGGCAATACCAAGTCCGATGCCAAGGACACCACCACCATGCTCATCGCCGATTACAAGGCCGGCGACTTGGAGCCTGCCACCAAGCGCGATCCGCAGGACATCCTAGACTTCCTGGCCTCCCGCGATATCGCCGTGACCACCTGGGAAGGCTGGCACCGCCTGGATGCCGCTGAGCGTGCCGCCGGCGAGGCACACGGCCGCGAGCGCATCAAGATCGTCGAGTGGGACGAAATGGTCAAGCACGCCGGTCCGCAGGCCTAGCCCATGCCGCATTTCATTTCCGCCGCGCCCTTGGGCCAACTGGCAGCCTTGGACGTCCACCAGCTCTACAAGCTGCGGGTAGATGTCTTTGTGCACGAGCAGCGCTGCCCGTACGCCGAGATTGACGCCACCGACGCCGACCCCCAGACCGTGCACCTGCTGGCCTGGGACGCGGACACCCACGAGCTGCTCGGCACGGCCCGCGTCTTTCCGGCTGCGCCTGCCGACGACACCGCGCTTTCCGACGCCCCGACCACCGGCGCCCAAATCGGCCGCTTCGCGCTCGCGCCCGCCGCGCGCGGCACGGGCCTCGGCCGCGAGCTACTCCAGGCGGCCATAGACCTTGGCGAGCGCATGCGCCCAGGCCAGACGCTCTATCTGGAGGCGCAGGCCGGCCTCGTGGACTATTACGCTTCCTTCGGCTTCACGCCGACTGGAGAGCCATTCGATGACGAGGGAGTCCCCCACCAGCCGATGCTGCGCCCCGCCAGCTAGACGCTTGGACAGCTGGCCGCCTCCTAGTCGGCGTCGTCCACGCCGGAGGCGAGCTTCGGATCGAGCTCCACGCCGCCCTCGTACTCCACGACCTCAATATCGGGAACATTCTCGGTTTCTGGATCGATGCCGCGGGCGCCGCCTTGCGCCAGCAGGCCCGGCGTGGAGGTCACCTCGATCTTGTGTGCCGCTAGAGCCGCACGGTCGCGCGCTTCTTCCACATTTTCTGCAGTAGAAGAGACCAAACCCATGCGGCGGCCCTTGTAGGCCCCCGGCTTGCCAAAGAGTTTCACGTCCGTCTCCGCATAGCTAAGGGCCGCGGCGACGCCGGTATAGGCCACCTCATTCAGCTCCTCGTCCGCGTGGATGACCACGCTGGCACCCGGGGTGACCAGGGTGGCGTCAATGGGGTAGCCCAAAATCGCGCGCGCGTGCAGGTCAAACTCGGAAAAGCGCTGCGTGTAGGCGGTTAGCATCGCCGTATCCGAGGGCCGCGGGGAGACGGAGGAAAAGTACACGTCATCGCCGGCGACAAAAAGCTCCACGCAGTACACGCCGCGACCACCCAGCTCATTGGAGATGCGCGCCGCCACAGAGCGGGCATTTTCCAGCGCAATCTCGCTCATTCCAGTAGGCTGCCACTCCTCTACGAGGTCGCCGCGCTCGTGGCGGTGTCCGATGGGCTCGCTAAACCACGTGGCCAGTTTGCCCGTGGCCGGGTCGATGGAGCGGATAGCTAGCAGGGTGACCTCAAGATCAAAGTCCACGAAACGCTCGGCCACCACGCGCTGCGAGTCCGAGGACACCCGCCGCACGGTCTCCCAGGCCACACGCACATCGTCCTCATCTCGGGCAATCATGTGGCCCTTGCCGGAGGTGGAGACATCCGGCTTAATGATGCACGGAAAGCCCAGCTCCCCGACTGCTTCTTCTAGCTCCTCCAATGAGCTAGCAAAGCGATACGCGGAGACCGGCAATCCAATATTCTCGGCCACCTCGCGCACGCACTGGCGATCCTGCGTCATGGCGCAGGCGCGAGCCGAGGGGACCACGATGGCGTCGCTATGCGCCTCCATCTCCTCCAGCGCTTCTACCGCAACGGTTTCTACCTCCGGAACCACAAAATGCGGCCGAATCTCCTTCGCTAGCTGCAGGATGCGCCCGGCGTCCTTGATATCGGCGACGTAGCTATACTGCGCCACTTGGTGTGCCGGCGCGCCCGCATACGAGTCCACCGCGTGGACCTCAAGGCCCAGGTTCTGGAAGGACATGGCCAGCTGCTTGCCCAGCTCGCCTGAGCCCAGCAGCAATACCTTGGTGGCATTGCTGGTCAGCGGCGTGCCAATATGACCGGCGATCTCGCCTGGATTATCCATGAAAATGCTCCTTCTAAGCCGCAGGCAGCGGCGGTTACTGCCTTAAATTATTTCATATTTAGGCCCCAACCCCACTACCCACATGCCAGGTGCCACGGATAAGAAAAGGCGCCCTGTGGGCAATTCCACAGGGCGCCTGAAAGGTATCCGCTAGGCTGCAGGGGCCTCAGCCGGGGCCTCCCCTGCCGGTTGCTCGGCGGGCTGCTCTGGCTCGCCTACCGGCTCCGCTACGGTAATGATGTTGTCCTCATACCCCAGCGCGCCGCCAACGAACTGGCCGCCGCAGGTAATAAGAACCAGGCGGTTCTCGCCTTCCTTATCGTTGACCACGTCCGGGAAACCGGAACCCTTGGGCAGGCGGTACGGCGCCTCGGTCACGCGGAAGGTGCGCTCTTGGCCGTCGATGACCACGGTAAATTCCTGGTCCTTCTTTAGCTTGGTGAACTTCTCCGCATAGCCGGTGCCTTGGCCCTGGTAGTTAATGTGGCCGGTAATCACGCTCGAGCCCACATTGCCGGGCTCACCCGGCACAGCGGAGGCGGAGTACCAGCCCACGCGGGTGACGTCGTGTGGCGGCAGCAGCACGCCCTGGTCCGTGACCTGTACGGGGTCCACGGCCGCGTACTCGCCATCGATGCCCACGGACATGCCTTCAAAGCCCTTGAATTCACCAGGCGCGGCCTCATACTCGTGCTCCTGCTGGCCCGAATCATCCACGAAGGCATCCGACTTCGGCCCGGATTCCTCCGGTGCGCTCTCGCTGGCCACCGTCTCTGGCGCCGAGCCGGCCTCATCCTCATCATCGCGCGCCAGGTACAGCACTACCTGCAGCAATACCAATGCCACGACAACAATTGCCGCAATAATGGCGATCAGCTTGCCACGGCCCATGCCCTGCTTGCCGACGCCCCCTTCTTCCCCACTCGCCGGATACTGCGAAGTTCCATTCTCTTCCGGCTGCTGTGGTTGCGCGTGCTTTCCCATAGCTAGCTTCCTTTACTTCCTCGTTTTGTCTACCTTGTGCAGGTTATATGCAAATCCCCTCCAGCGTGTGCAGTCACACCCTGGAGGGGATTTTTGGTGTTTAAGTCTCAACCCCGGTGGGGCGACCCGCGGGCCGCCTCACCGATGCTTATGGACTACTTGATGTAATCCTGCATACCCGGCTCAAGCTCGGTTGCGCCGGACGGTACGGACTTAATCTCAACGCGCTCGGCGTTGGATGGCAGTGCGTTACCAGTCTCTTCAGGTTCCTGACCTTGGACCTCGACGCCGCGGCCGTGTCCATTGTCAGAGTTGCCGCCCTGAGGAGCATCCTGGCCCTTGCCCTCGTGACCATTGCCGCCATTGTGGTTGCCGGTGTTGTCACCGTGGCCACCGTTGTGGCTGCCGTGGTCGTTGTGGTCGTGGCGATCCTTGATGATCTTACCCAAGCCGATGCCCGGAATCAGGATGAGCCACCACGGAATCTTGCCCTTGGAGGAACCATTCGAGGAACCGCCTGGGTTGTCCTGATCATCGACCTCGTCAGAGGTTACGGTCTGATCCTTATCGTTGATGTCCTTGTGCTCAGCGATGTGGTTCGGCTTCTCCGAAGTAGCATCCGGAGTCTCCTTGCCATTCTTATCAACCTCGACAGAGGTCAACTCCTCAAAGGCAACCGCAGCCTCAACCGGCTCAGTCACATCATCATTAACAGTGATCTCAACCTCAACCTTGCCGTTGGAGGCCTCTGGCTTGAAGGTCTTCTCACCGGTACCCAGAACAGACTTGCCGTCCTCCTTGCTAATCAGCTCAGCCTTCAGGGTGTATTCCTTACCCGGAACCAGACCCTCATAGGAAACCTCATCAACAACCTTGGCACCAGCAACAACCTCACGCAGGTCACCCTCAAAGTCAGCATTAGTGGAAATCTTCGGGGTCTTCTCAGAACCCTCAGAGGTCACAGTCTGATCCTTATCGTTGATGTCCTTGTGCTCAGCGATGTGGTTCGGCTTCTCCGAAGTAGCATCCGGAGTCTCCTTGCCATTCTTATCAACCTCGACAGAGGTCAACTCCTCAAAGGCAACCGCAGCCTCAACCGGCTCAGTCACATCATCATTAACAGTGATCTCAACCTCAACCTTGCCGTTGGAGGCCTCTGGCTTGAAGGTCTTCTCACCGGTACCCAGAACAGACTTGCCGTCCTCCTTGCTAATCAGCTCAGCCTTCAGGGTGTATTCCTTACCCGGAACCAGACCCTCATAGGAAACCTCATCAACAACCTTGGCACCAGCAACAACCTCACGCAGGTCACCCTCAAAGTCAGCATTAGTGGAAATCTTCGGGGTCTTCTCAGAACCCTCAGAGGTCACAGTCTGATCCTTATCGTTGATGTCCTTGTGCTCAGCGATGTGGTTCGGCTTCTCCGAAGTAGCATCCGGAGTCTCCTTGCCATTCTTATCAACCTCGACAGAGGTCAACTCCTCAAAGGCAACCGCAGCCTCAACCGGCTCAGTCACATCATCATTAACAGTGATCTCAACCTCAACCTTGCCGTTGGAGGCCTCTGGCTTGAAGGTCTTCTCACCGGTACCCAGAACAGACTTGCCGTCCTCCTTGCTAATCAGCTCAGCCTTCAGGGTGTATTCCTTACCCGGAACCAGACCCTCATAGGAAACCTCATCAACAACCTTGGCACCAGCAACAACCTCACGCAGGTCACCCTCAAAGTCAGCATTAGTGGAAATCTTCGGGGTCTTCTCAGAACCCTCAGAGGTCACAGTCTGATCCTTATCGTTGATGTCCTTGTGCTCAGCGATGTGGTTCGGCTTCTCCGAAGTAGCATCCGGAGTCTCCTTGCCATTCTTATCAACCTCGACAGAGGTCAACTCCTCAAAGGCAACCGCAGCCTCAACCGGCTCAGTCACATCATCATTAACAGTGATCTCAACCTCAACCTTGCCGTTGGAGGCCTCTGGCTTGAAGGTCTTCTCACCGGTACCCAGAACAGACTTGCCGTCCTCCTTGCTAATCAGCTCAGCCTTCAGGGTGTATTCCTTACCCGGAACCAGACCCTCATAGGAAACCTCATCAACAACCTTGGCACCAGCAACAACCTCACGCAGGTCACCCTCAAAGTCAGCATTAGTGGAAATCTTCGGGGTCTTCTCAGAACCCTCAGAGGTCACAGTCTGATCCTTATCGTTGATGTCCTTGTGCTCAGCGATGTGGTTCGGCTTCTCCGAAGTAGCATCCGGAGTCTCCTTGCCATTCTTATCAACCTCGACAGAGGTCAACTCCTCAAAGGCAACCGCAGCCTCAACCGGCTCAGTCACATCATCATTAACAGTGATCTCAACCTCAACCTTGCCGTTGGAGGCCTCTGGCTTGAAGGTCTTCTCACCGGTACCCAGAACAGACTTGCCGTCCTCCTTGCTAATCAGCTCAGCCTTCAGGGTGTATTCCTTACCCGGAACCAGACCCTCATAGGAAACCTCATCAACAACCTTGGCACCAGCAACAACCTCACGCAGGTCACCCTCAAAGTCAGCATTAGTGGAAATCTTCGGGGTCTTCTCAGAACCCTCAGAGGTCACAGTCTGATCCTTATCGTTGATGTCCTTGTGCTCAGCGATGTGGTTCGGCTTCTCCGAAGTAGCATCCGGAGTCTCCTTGCCATTCTTATCAACCTCGACAGAGGTCAACTCCTCAAAGGCAACCGCAGCCTCAACCGGCTCAGTCACATCATCATTAACAGTGATCTCAACCTCAACCTTGCCGTTGGAGGCCTCTGGCTTGAAGGTCTTCTCACCGGTACCCAGAACAGACTTGCCGTCCTCCTTGCTAATCAGCTCAGCCTTCAGGGTGTATTCCTTACCCGGAACCAGACCCTCATAGGAAACCTCATCAACAACCTTGGCACCAGCAACAACCTCACGCAGGTCACCCTCAAAGTCAGCATTAGTGGAAATCTTCGGGGTCTTCTCAGAACCCTCAGAGGTCACAGTCTGATCCTTATCGTTGATGTCCTTGTGCTCAGCGATGTGGTTCGGCTTCTCCGAAGTAGCATCCGGAGTCTCCTTGCCATTCTTATCAACCTCGACAGAGGTCAACTCCTCAAAGGCAACCGCAGCCTCAACCGGCTCAGTCACATCATCATTAACAGTGATCTCAACCTCAACCTTGCCGTTGGAGGCCTCTGGCTTGAAGGTCTTCTCACCGGTACCCAGAACAGACTTGCCGTCCTCCTTGCTAATCAGCTCAGCCTTCAGGGTGTATTCCTTACCCGGAACAAGGTCCTTATACGTCACAGTGTCAATAACCGTGGCACCCTTTTCTACACGGTTACCATCCTTGATGGAAGCTTCCGTTTCAATCTTGGGCTCAAGACCCTTCTCCTGCTCACTAGTAGTAGGAGTCGGTTCCGGATTAGGCGTTACATCAGTCGTCTTATCCGGAGTCGTCTCGGAGGTGGTGTCCTTCGGAGTGGTTCCCTCAGACTCAGACGGCTCAGGATTCTCAGTTGTCTCGTTCGGAGAAGTCTCCCCGCCAGGATTTTCCGAAGTCGTCTCGGAGGTGGTGTCCTTCGGAGTGGTTCCCTCAGACTCAGACGGCTCAGGATTCTCAGTTGTCTCGTTCGGAGAAGTCTCCCCGCCAGGATTTTCCGAAGTCGTCTCGTCCGAAGAAGTCTCCTCAGCAGAAGTCGTGGGCTCTTCGGAACCACCACCATTGTCAGGCTCATCAGGCAGACCGGGCTGGTCTACCGGAATGACAGACTGAGCCTTTGAATTGCGATTGCCATTCGGATGCACAACGGTAATAAACGCATCTTCAGGCTGCTTCGCTATTTCCACCGTCGGGTCTTTTACAAGCTTCGGCACTTCTTTGGGTCCCTCGATTTTATAACCCGTAAGCGCCGTAAACTCTTCGTGCGATCCAGTAAACCCTGGGAAATAATCTTTGCTATTTCCTACAATAGTTTCAAATGGTAGGTTCTTTGGATTCTGATGCGAATCAAGGAACATCAACAGGTAGACGTAATAGTTGGCAGCCGCCTTTTTATCCCCTCGTGCAGCTGCAGCTTCCATCTTCCGTCCGAGATTAATGACGGCGTCGTGATACCGCTCATCAAACTCAAGTTTCGTAGCGTTCTTCTTTTGATACGCTTCGAACGTATTGAGAGGGGTTTTAGCGTGCGGTTCAATACACCAACCCCAGCCCACATCATTATTTTTGTTTCCACCATTGTTAAAGCCGGGCCCGGCTGGCTCTCCCGCCCAAACAAGCAAACCCCAGGAGTAGTCCGCGGCGAAATGCTGCGGGTCTTTTTCTTCCTTCTTAAGCTCGTTGCCCAATGTACTGTTGGGCGTAAAATCGGTAGGCTCAGCAGCCTCTGCATTCGCCCCGGGAACGGTGACCATGGCCGCAATTACCGCAATTGCAGCAAGCACTGCGGTAAAGACCATCCACCCCTCTCGGGATATATTTCTTAATTTACTCATTCTTTCCTCTTCGAGCGGTACAAATACTTACATTCGTTTTCCTGTACAGCGAGTGTTTTCGCTGAACAGAACCTGAAATTGAGACTTGAACACACTGCAGTTAATCAGGGTTTGAACCCAAATCCGGATTAACCCTTATTGTGCTCTCAGGATAATATCACGGGAGAAATTAAGGCGCCAGCCAGAAAGTTTTAGAAAACTGCACGTTATGCAGGATTTCTAATTTCATACCCACAGGTAGATGCGCTAATTTCCACGGCTAAACCAGTGCTAAATACAAATGTTCGATATACTCTAGCCTTTTCTTAAGGTCAGGACACCACACCAATGGCTTATTCAATACTAAGATTAGTTTTAACAAGAGCCGTGTAAACACTTCCATGCGCTGCGTTTTGTCTAATTTCGTGCAAATTCAAGGGCTCGATTTGCGTGCAACTTGTTCACTTCACTCCGGGACCATCCATAGAAAGTTGGTGTTACAGGTGTGACTGGAGAGCACTCAATAGGGGTGGGCGCACGTTCGATACATCGGAGGTGTAGTAATCCTTAATCCTATTGCCATTCATCTCCAAGAAGGGAAGTGTGAGCGAAAACTCTGCCCAGAGTCGTCACAATCACACTTAGGGCCCTCGAATAGGGAGTGAGGGAGAATTGGGCAAAGAAAAATCCGCACTGCGGCGTCGGCAAGCGGATGCTTTACCGAGGCCGCAGTGCGGATCCTGGAATGAATTAGGCCTTAAAGAACAGCAGTGACCTGGTAGCCCTTTTCCTGCAGGAGCTGGGAAACTGCTTCAAAGGTATCGCCGTCCTTGTCCGGGTTGTAGGTCTCCGGGCTCAGGGCAATATTGGCGGTGTCGCCCTCGTAGCGGACGCTGATGAACTCGTAGCCGGCTACGGCATGGGCGGCGTCGATAAGGGCCTGCACGTCGTCGGTGTTGCCCTGCTCAGCAACAGCAACCTGCTCCTGCTCAGGTGCCGGCGCAGCCCCCTGTGCCGGGGTGCCCAGGCCGAAGAATCCCATAATGGTGGCAAGCAGGCCGCTCAAAAGCTTAACAATCATTGAAGTAACTCCCTGTGTTGAAATACGCGGGAATTGGGCCCGCGAAAGCTGAAAACTCTCTGTACTTAAAACGAACTTAACTTTAGATGAGTTTTTGGTTACGTTCAACAGGGAAGGACCTATGCTGGCATGTTACGGTCTTGCGGGCAGCTTAAAGGGCACTGAAAAGCCACAGCGCCCGTGCTCCGTCTCAGGGACGGTACACGGGCGCTTTCGCTCAATTAGGGCTAAATCCCTTAGAGGGACCGAGAGCTGGTTAGAGATAGGACCCTTTGTTGTCTGCTTGGAGGGCTAGAAGAAGCATCGTGCAGAGAGCCAGGTCAGCTGTGCTAGAGAGTGGGGCTCCCACACCACGCTAATAAGGACTACATCCTTACTGGTCTTCCATGACATCGTGACGAATGATGGTCTGGTCACGGCCCGGACCAACGCCGATGTAGGAAATGCGGCAGCCAGACAGCTCCTCTAGGCGCAGGACGTAATCCTGCGCCTTCTGCGGCAGCTCCTCAAAGGTGGTGCATTCGGTAATGTCCTCGTCCCAGGCGGGCATGGTCTCGAAAATGGGCTCGGCGTGGTGGAACTCGGACTGGGTAAGCGGCAGCTCGTCGTAGCGCTTGCCGTCGACGTCGTAGGCCACGCAGATCGGAATCTCACCGATGCCGGTAAGAACGTCCAGCTTGGTCAGGAAGTAATCGGTAAAACCGTTCACGCGGGTGGCGTAGCGCGCAATGACGGAGTCGTACCAACCACAACGGCGCTTGCGGCCGGTGTTCACACCAATCTCGCCGCCGGTGGTCTGCAGGTACTCGCCCCACTTATCAAAGAGCTCGGTGGGGAACGGGCCAGCGCCCACGCGGGTGGTGTAGGCCTTGATGATGCCCAGCGAGGTTTTAATCCGCGTCGGACCAATGCCGGAGCCCACGGAAGCACCGCCGGCAGTCGGGTTAGACGAGGTCACGAACGGGTAGGTGCCATGGTCCACATCCAACATGGTGGCCTGGCCGCCTTCCATGAGCACGTGCTTGCCGGACTCGAGGGCTTTGTTGAGCTCCAGCTCAGCATCGATAACCATCGGGCGCAGGCGATCGCGGTAGCTCAAGAAGTACTCCACAATCTGGTCTGCCTCGATGGCCTTGCGGTTGTACATCTTCACCAGCATCTGGTTTTTAATGTCCAGCGCAGATTCGACCTTCTGGCGCAGGATGGACTCATCAAAGATGTCCTGCACACGGATACCGATGCGCGCTACCTTATCGGCATAGGTCGGACCGATGCCGCGGCCGGTGGTGCCAATCGCGCGCTTACCCAAGAAGCGCTCCTGCACGCGGTCGAGCGTCTGATGGTAAGGGGCTACTAGGTGCGCATTGGCGGAAATCTTCAGGCGCGAGGCATTCGCACCGCGGGCTTCGAGGCCATCAATTTCATCAAAGAGCGCCTCGAGGTTAATTACCACGCCATTGCCCAGCACCGGGGTAGCGTTCTCAGACAAAATGCCGGCCGGCAGGAGCTTCAGCTCATATTTATCGCCGCCTACCACGACGGTGTGGCCGGCGTTATTACCGCCGTTCGGCTTGACCACGTAGTCAACCTTGCCGCCGAGGATGTCGGTCGCTTTGCCCTTGCCTTCGTCGCCCCATTGGGCGCCGACAATGACGATCGCTGCCATTGTTTAGTCACTTCCTCATTATTGAAGCCAAAATACTCTCCAACTTTACACTTTCCCGGCCCAAAAAGCGCGCGTAGCATGGTGCGCATGCGTTTTTTGTTCCTCCGCTGCGGCGCCCCGGACATTTCCATGCCCGCTGAGGCCCACGATCTCTCCCCCATCCCTACCCGCAAAGAGCTCGCGCTTATCGACGCCTTCCTCAACCCCCTCCTCCCCACAGACCCCACTCCCTCGCTCGATGACATCGCCGCGCAGCCCGACGTCCGCCACCTCGGCGCCCCCGAACCTGCCCCACAGGCCCCGCACCTAATAGAGCCCGCCCGCATCGTCGTCGCCGGCTCCGACGCCGCCCTCTCGGCCGTGCTCACCCGCCTCATGCGCTCCGACCGCCTCTGGGCCGAGGTCGCCTTCATCCCCGTCCCCTCGGCCGCAGCCTCCACCCCGTCAGCGGCCGCGCAGAACTGGGGGATTCCCACCTCCCCGGCCGAGGCCCTCGATTTCGCCCGCACCGTCCCGGTCCGCCCTGCGCCGCTCATCCGCAACGATTCCGGCCTCGCCGTCGCGGGCTCCGCCACCATCTCAGACGCCGCAAATGGCTCATTCACCGGCGAAGTCATCATCGATGACCACACGCTCGCCGCCACTTCCCCCAAAACCTTCGGCGCACGCCTCGTCCCGATGACCGATGCCCCCGGCATCCTCGCCGCCCGCGCCACTTCCCCCGTCGAGTCCCAGGGCCGCCTCCGCTCGCTGCTGCGCAAGCCCGGCCAGCTCGCCCCTGAATCCGTACGCACCGGCCGCGCCGTCCAGGCCGGCGGCCCACAGCTGCGCGTCATCGTCGATTCGGTCCCCCACAAGCGGCCGGTGACCCGCGTGACCTTCTACCGCCACCTACGCGATCTCCAGATCGTGCGCCCTTAGCCCCGCGCGACGACTTCAGTCCTCGCGCCCCCACACCTCCGGCGGATAGGCCGGGTGCTGCGACGTCGGCACGAGGTGCGCCACGGCCGACTCACGCGAGAGCCCGCACACCATGAGCATGTCGACCACAATGGAACGCGTCTGGCCCAAAATCATATAGGCCGATAACGTGCCGTCCTTGTCGATGATGTCTAGCCCGGCGCGCCCGCCCACGATGCGCAGCCGCTGCACGAGGTCCGGAATCTCAATCGCTTCGTCGTGCCCATGCTGTTTGCCTTGGCCGTAGAGCTCGCTGATGGCGAGCATGATTTCAGAAAGCTCATCGAGCAATTCCACCTGCGCGTCTGAAACCTTGTCGCGGTCCTCCGTCAGGCCTAATGCCTGGCGGGAGAGCACGCGCACGCCGCGCACCGCGTTATCTACCGGCATGAGGATGCGCTCCAGCGAGCGAATGCTGCGCCGCGATGCCCACAACAGTGGCGAGACCTCCGAGGCCTCCCTGCCCGATTGCGCCGCACTCAGCAGGGTATTCACGCTGTCTTGCGTACCGCGCACCGCCTCGCGCGCATCTCGGATAACGGCGGGGTCTTGCTGGCGGATGCCGTACGTGACGTCGGCAAGAATGCTCGAGGCAATCTTGAGCACCTTCGATACCTCGCGCCGCGCCTCCACCAACGGGGAATTGGGAATCAACGCGATGGTTATCAGGCCAATGCCTGAGCCAATCATCGCGTCGATCGCGCGGTGCAGGCCACCCGGGCCCTCCGTGGGTGGAAAAATCGTCGCAATCAAAATCGCGCCAAAGACAATCTGGTTAGTAATCAGCGGCGACTTGGTCAAAAACGAGCCCACCACCAGGCCCGCGCCCACGATGAAGAAAATCTGGAACGGCCCCTGCCCCACAATCTGAAAGAGCAAGTCGCCTACGGCCACGCCGATGATGCCGCCAATCGACATCTCCAGCGCCTTCTTCATCCTGTCCCCACCGGACATCCCTAAAATGATGACCGCGGAAATCGGCGCAAAGAACGGCTGCGGGTGCCCCACCACATCGCCGGCCACCCAGTACGCGAGCGCCGCACCAATGGTCGCCTGCACAATATAAACAAACCGCGAGCGGATGCGGTTTACCCGCGAGAGCACCGAGCGGTCAATCACCCGCAGCTTTTGCCGCGTTGAGACTCTTTCCTTCGCTTCCGACATACCTTCCAGCATAGAAGACCGCCCCTACCATCGCCGCTGTCCCCGCGCATCTTGGCCGCCGGCTAACCTGTAGACAGCTCTTGCCGACGCCCCCTTTCCCCCACTCATCCACAATTTCTCCCTCCCCGGCCGCGCACCGCTTGTTCAGCCCTCGCGTGCCCTTTAACTTCGGCCGTGTGAACACCGATTTTCTTCTGCTATGCCGCCGCGGCGTCGACCTCGTCGCCGAATTTCGGGGCTGCTCCGAAGACTCGCTTCTCGAAGCCGGAGCCAGTCCCCTTCTGGCTGCCCAACTCGCCCGCCTGCAGCACGTCTACTTCGGCCGCACGTCGAATACCCGCAAGCAACGCCACGCCCGCGAGGCCGCCCGCAGCCGCGGCCATGACCTCACCACGCTCGATAGCATCGAGTCTTATACCCGCCGCGTACGCGATCCCAACCGCGCTTGGGACCTGCGCCTAACGCTCTGCCGCACCGAGGCCCGCCTGATTCCCTCCGTGGCCAAGAAGCTACTCAAGCAGATCAATCCGCCCCGCCGCCCGGAGCCCGGCGTGCGCTATACCCGCCGCCCCGACGGCCCACACACCATCTCTATTACGGCCGATCCCACCGATATCGCCGATATCAAGGGCGTGCTCTCCTCCGTCAACAAGGACGACCCACTCGCCGCCGCCAAGAAGGTGCTCCTCGAGGGCAATCCCGGCGCGCTGCCGGCCGTGCATACCAACGTCATCCTCACCCTAGACCAGCTCGACCGCATCGTCGCTGCACCTTCCAATGCCTCCGATATCACCCTCCAGCTCACCAACGGCGCCCGCATGACCGGCGCACAGCTCGTTGCCCGCGCTCTCGCCCAGCGCGGCTACGTCAGCCTCGTTCACCCCGAGCACGGCCCGGTAAACCTGTATCGCACCGAGCGCATGGCCACGTGGAAACAACGCATGCTCGCCGCGGCCGAGCACCCCGTGTGCGCGTGGCCGGGTTGTAATACGCCTGCCGACGACGCCCAAGTCCACCACCTCACCGCCTGGTCCACCGGCGGACCCACAAACCAAGAAAATCTGGTCACCCTGTGCGCACACCACAACGCCATCAACCAGGATGACCCCTCCCGACCCACAGAACGCGGCCGTATGGTGCGCGTAAGTGGCCGCATCGCCTGGGTACCGCCGTGGAGCAATACCCCGCGCTTCGTCCCCAGCCCCACCCGGCCACCGAATCGCCACACGCAGCCACCTGGTCCTTAGCCCCTCGGCCCCACCACCCGCCAGCGCCGCCCGCGAAATCCCGACCCTGGCCGAAGACATGAAAAAGCCGCCTCCCACGCGGGGGAAGCGGCCAGTTCGGCGTGCCTACTTAAGGGGCTGCCGCAGCTTAGAAACTTTACTTGGAGAGGGACTTGCCCACAGAGTGCAGGTCCTGGCAAGACTCGATGACGCGCTCGGACATGCCCTGCTCTGCCTTCTTCAGGTAGGAGCGTGGGTCATAAACCTTCTTGTTGCCAACCTCGCCGTCAATCTTGAAGACGCCATCGTAGTTTTCCATCATGTGGCGAGCAACCGGGTTGGTAAAGGCATACTGGGTATCGGTATCCACGTTCATCTTGATGACGCCGTAGCGAAGTGCCTCTTCAATCTTTTCCTTCTCGGAGCCGGAGCCACCGTGGAATACGAAGTCGAAGGCGTACTCGTCCTCACCCAGGCCGAGCTTCTTCTGTGCAACCTTCTGGCCCTCCAGCAGGACCTCTGGGCGCAGCTTCACGTTGCCTGGCTTGTAGACGCCGTGAACGTTGCCGAAGGTAGCGGCCAGCATGTAGCGGCCCTTCTCACCGGTGCCCAGGGCATCGATGGTCTTTTCAAAGTCCTCCGGGGAGGTGTACAGGTTAGCGCCTGCCTTTGCCTGAACGCCGTCCTCTTCGCCGCCGACGACGCCAATCTCAGCCTCGAGGATGACGTGAGCGTTCTTAGCCTTTTCCAGCAGTTCCTGTGCGATGACCAGGTTCTCGTCGATTGGAATAGCGGAGCCGTCCCACATGTGGGACTGGAACAGCGGGTTCTCGCCGCGGTCGACGCGCTCCTGGGAGATAGCCAGCAACGGGCGGACGTACTCATCGAGTACCTCCTTCTGGCAGTGGTCGGTGTGCAGCGCGATATTGACGCCGTAGTGCTTCGCGGCCTCATGAGCGAATGCGGCCAATGCCTGAGCACCCTTGACCTTATCCTTCAGTGCCAGGCCGGAACCGAAGGCTGCGCCGCCGGTAGAGAACTGGATGATGCCGTCGGACTCGGCCTCCGCAAAGCCCTTCAGAGCTGCGTTAATGGTCTCAGAAGAGGTGCAGTTGATAGCTGGGAACGCGAAGCCATTCTTCTTCGCGGTATCCAGCATCTCGTTATAGACCTCAGGGGTTGCAATTGGCATGAATTTCCATCCTTAAAAGTGGGTTTGTGGTCAAACACGTTCCAGCACCCAAGTATGCCCGTTTCACGGAATTTCTGCCGCAAAAACTCTGTGACATTTTCAACCCATCTATGCGCGCCGCACAACTGGCCCGCCCCTGCGGACTATTTAGATAGATGCCGCGTCACGCGAGCGCAGGCCTCCATCAGCATCCATCCGGAAAGTTGCACGGATAAATCGCGCTCGTCCACGCGGATGATGCCTACCTTCTCACTCATGGTGCGCCGGCCGAAGCCGTAGTTATGCGGCAGGCGCGCATCGGACAACCAATCAGAGCCGAAGATCGGCAGACCATCAACCTCTAAGCGGTGCTCCCACACCGATTCGGCCGAGGCCATCACCATGCGCGCGGCCAGCTTCTTCGTGGCACGGTTGGCGGGAGAATCGCCCGGCAGGCGCACGGCGACGTCGGCAAGATAGCGCATCAAAATGCCTTTAAACAGGCCACCGTCACCATCGCCGGTCTCCCAGTCCACCACGCCCGAGGGGGTAGCCATGCCCGAAGCCACGGTCTGCACCAGGCCGCGGATGCGGATAATGTAGTCCATCATCTCGGACGCCAGCTCGGCCTCGTGCACGCTGTCGATTTGCTCCAAATCACCGATACCGGCCTTTTCCCGCAGCGCCAGCACAATTTCCAAGCACGCACCTAGAACCACGCCTTGGCAGTAGGGGTGGATGTTTTTTACCACCTCAGGGCCGTCCATGCGCATGCGCACGCCGTCCATGATGTAGCCGTCGTCATCAAGCAGGTGATCGTAGATCCAGTCGATGATGTGGCGCGCTTCCTCAATGCGCCCCATCCGCGCCAACATGATGGCGCCCGGGCCATTGGAGGGCACGTTCATGAAATTCTCGCCGAGGCGCCACGGCAACACGCCGAGCGATTCATCGAGTCCTTCGTGGATATTGCGCTGCAGCTCCGCCAAACGCTTCGGCGTCTTCGCCTTCTTTAGCTCCTCCACGCGGCCGAAGGCCAAGGCGAGCCACCCCTTGTCATCGTAGTATTTATTCTTCGTCAGCTGCGTCAGGTTGCGGATACGAATCCCCCGCATGGTGTCGAAGATGCGCTGTCGGCGCACCTTGGTGTTATTGCGCAGCGCCGCATCAACGAGGCAATCCAAATAATGGGCCTGCCACCAGTAGTGCCAATGGATGAAGAGTTTTTCTTTCGTGGTAGGCGGCCAGCTCACCACCGCAAGATTGGTGCGCGGCAGGCCCCACACAGGGTGCGCGTGGCGCTCATTGATGGCCGCTTCTGCAAGTTCGGCGCGGTGGGCCCATTTTTCTTCCACGATTCCTCTATCACTCCAGTTACGCGGGTAGATATAGCTAGTGTAACGATCTTCCTACCAAGAGTTGGCTAGATCAGCGTGCTGGCGAATCCAGGCGTGCATGGCGATTCCGGCCGCGACGCCTGCATTGATGGAACGAGTAGAGCCGAACTGGGCGATGGAGCAGGTCATCACGGCGGCGTCCTGGGCAGCTTGTGTCACGCCGGGGCCTTCCTGGCCGAAAAGTAAAAGGCTGCGCTCGGGCAGCTCGGCCGTTTCCAGGGGCACGCAACCGGGGGTGTTGTCGATGGCGACGACGGTCAGCCCCTCCTCGGCCGCCCACGCAATAAGCTTCTCGACGCTCTCATGGTGCATCAAGTGCTGGTACCTATCCGTCACCATTGCCCCACGCCGATTCCACCGCCGGCGGCCGACGATGTGCACTGTATCGACGGCGAAGGCGTTGGCGGTACGCACGACGGTGCCAATATTGGCATCGTTTTCAAAGTTCTCGATAGCGATGTGCAGGCTATGCCGGCGCTTATCGATGTCCTTTTTGATCGCTTCCCTGCTCCAGTAGCGGTAGGCATCGACGACGTTGCGACGGTCGCCTTCAGCGAGCAGCTCTGGGTCGTATTTCTCAGCCTCTGGCCCTTGCGGCAGCGGACCTTCCCACGGGCCTACGCCATGGCGGCCCTCGTTCCACTCGGTCGGGCCCTTGGCCTCGTCTGCGTTAGGCAAGGTCAAGGTCGCCCAGGCCCAACAGGGAGCGGTATTCAAGGCCTTCTGCGGCGATGACGTCGCCGGCACCAGTCTCGCGGTCTACGACGGTCGCTACGCCAACGACCTCGGCGCCGGCCTCGCGCAGCGCAGCCACGGCGGTCAGCGGGGAGTTACCGGTGGTCGTGGTGTCTTCTACGACAAGGACCTTCTTTCCTTCCACGTCCGTGCCCTCGATGCGGCGCTGCATGCCGTGCTTCTTGGCTTCTTTGCGCACGACGAAGGCGTCGATATCGCGGCCGTCGGCATGCATGATGGAAGTAGCAACAGGGTCGGCGCCGAGCGTTAGGCCACCGACGGCCGCGAAATCCCAATCGGCGGTCAACTCGCGAAGCAGCGCACCGATGAGGCGGGAGGCCTCGTGGTGCAAGGTAGCGCGGCGCAGATCCACGTAGTAGTTAGCTTCCTTGCCCGAGGACAGGGTCACCTTGCCGTGGACTACGGCCAGTTCCTTGACTAGCTCGGCAAGGCGGGCCTTCTTCTCGGCATCCAGGTTCTGGGCATTCGCGGTGTGCGCATTGGTGTTGTGAGAATCCACAGTCATCTGCTCCTTGTCGTGGTTCGTGCACGGCGGCTCGTGCGCGGCGGCAGGCCGCCAGTATCGGTCTCTAGGCTACTCTTCCCGGCGCGGGTCCGATTCCTCGGCTGCACGGGAATCGGCCGCGCCGGGGGCGGGCCCACTAGTGGAATCGTCGGAGGGGCCGTCGAAGATGGAGGCAGCGCGGAACTGCTGGCGCGGCAGGCGGGCGGTATGAGAATCGGGGGTGGGGCGCTCGCGGCCGTCGGCAATAGCGTCTACTTCGTCGCCGCCTAGCGCGCTGTGTTCGACCGGGCCGCGGGTTTCGGAGTACGCCCGGGACGGCATGTGCAAAGGCTCTTCCGGCCGCTGGATGACGGGACGCTCAAACACGGGCGCACCGGCAGCCGGCGCACCGCCGACAGCTTCCGCGATGGGCTGGGCGGGAATCTCGCGAGCTGGATCCAATTCCTCTAGTCGCACCACGTGAGTGGCCGAGGAGCGCGGTGGCAAGACACGGGCGGCGTCTGCCAATAACGCAAGCGGCGGTAGCATCGCTTCCCATTCCGCGGAGCGCGCCTGCTTCGTAGTCTGTGCTAGCACCCACTCAGTTTCCATCCACAGTGCGGTGACCGCTTCGGGCATTTGCTGCAGGGCGACGTGAACACGCTCGTCTACCATGCGCTCGGTAACAGCACTATCCGAGGAATACACATCAAACCCCTCAAGAGTCATGGCTAAATGCAGATCCTCGGAGGCCTTCGTGTCTTCGCGGTCGAAGCGACGGAAGTCCACCACCATGTCTGAGGCCGCTCCGGTGCGCATCGCCATGACGTTGACGCCATCAATATCCATCAACAGCATCTCGTGGCCATACACGTTTCCCGCGACAATGTCTTTTGGCGCCGCACCGGTAGAGGCCACTCCCCTCGTCCATTCATCTACGAGGTAAGGATCGGACTTCATAAATTCGAAGCCTTTTGCTTCTGCCCAACTGCGGCGCTCGCGACGCAACGTTCCCGGCAGAATCGGCCGATGGCGGGTGTGCGGCTTGGAGGGCGCGCGGTTCTCGCTCGCGGTCTCCTGGCTCGGATTGTGGCTTCGCTCGTGCTTCGGCTCGTTGCTCGGCTCCTGGTCTGGTCCGCGCTCAGGGGTTGGCTCAGGGTCTTGCTGGGTTTCAGACTCCGGTGCGGACTCTGGTGCGGCTTCGGCATGGGACTCGGGAGCTGGGGCAGCTGGCGAAGACGCTAGGTGGGCTGGGTCGACAGCGGGGGCATCGCTAGAGGTCGAGTCAACGGGAGCGGTATCGGAAGAAGCAGGCTCGGCGGACTCGGTGGACTCGGTCCTGGGCTCAGGCTCGGGGGAAGCGGCGTCGACAGGCGCGGCGTCTGCGGGAGTGGTGTCTGCGGGAGTGGTGTCTGCAGGAGCGGTGTCCGCGGGCGCGGTGTCTGCAGGCGTGGCGTCAGCGGGCGTCGGGTCCGTGTCGGCGGAGAGTGTAGGGGCGGAGGTGCGCTGTTTGCCTTCGTAAAGCAGCAAGGCACCGCCGACAATGCCGAGAAGTAGCGCCAAAGCAAGGATTAGAAAAGCCATCACCCCACGATAGTAGTAGGAACAAACAAGCCCTCAGCGCTCGGCGCGCGGAGGCGGGAGGCTGAGGGCGAGGGGTGAGCGTGGGCGATTAGCCGTTGACGGTAAGGCGGTCGCCGCGCTCGACAGGGTTCTTAGGGTTAGCGGACCACTGCGACCAGCCGCCGACATAGTGGCGCAGGCCGGTGAAGCCGGCGTCGTGCATGGCGGCGAGGGCGAGGGCGGAGTGGTTGCCAGAGCCGGAGTAGATGATGGCGCCTTGGACATTGTCGGGGGTTAGTCCGGCGTCGAAAAGAACTTCGCGGATTTCACCCGCAGACTTCCAGGTGCGCAGGCCGTCGTTGTGGAAGAGGCGCTCCGGCACATTGACGGCGCCGGGGATATGACCGGCCTTAAGGTCGAGGTTTTCGCGGCGGCCGGCAAAGCGGTTGCGGGTGCGGGTATCGATGAGCAGGCCATCGTGACTGCGCACGTCATCGATGGTGGCCACCGGCATCTGGCCGGGGTTTACCGTGGCGCTGGCGCCCACGGCGAAGTTGCCGGGGCCGGTCAGCGTCGTATAGCCCAGGTGGCGCCAATTGGCCAAGCCGCCGTCGAGGATGCGGACGTTGTCCAAGCCGGCCCAGCGCAAGGTCCACCACGCGCGGCCGGCGAATAGGCCGCGCCCCTCGTCATAGACCACGACGGGGCGGTCCTCACGGATTCCCCACTGGCGGAAGTGCTCCTGCAGCTTATCCGGATCCGGCAGCGGGTTGCGGCCTACCTGTGAACCGGGGAGACCGGCGAAGGAATTAGCGGTATCGCTAAACAGTGCCGTAGGAATATGCAAGGAAGTGAACTGGTTATAGCTCTGACGCAGCTGTGGCTGCCAGTGGGTGGCCAAGAGGGTAAATCGTTCGCCGTGATAAATGGATTCGCGGAGTTCTTGTGGGGAGACCAAAATGCTCATGCCCCGAGTCTAGGGGCATGAGCAGGATTTGGCGCGGCGGGCGGTACGCGGCCGACTAGCGGGCGGCGATGTCTAGCTCGGCACCGCCATCTGCGACGTCCACGTGGACAGTGTCGCCATCGACGATATCGCCGGCCAACAGCTTCTTGGCGAGCTTGTCACCAATGGCCTGCTGGATGGTACGGCGCAGCGGACGGGCACCGTAGGCTGGGTCGTAGCCGCGCTCGGCCAGCCAGGACTTGGCAGAATCCGAGACTTGCAAGGTCAGGCGGCGGGCGTCGAGACGCTCGGACAGGCCGCGCAGCTGGATGTCGACAATGCCGCGTAGAAGCTCCTCAGAAAGGGGCTCAAACATGACCACGTCATCGAGACGGTTGATGAATTCAGGCTTGAAGGCCTTCTTCACCGCATCCATGGTTTCCTCCCGGGTGCCGCCGGCGCCCAAGTTGGAGGTCAAGATGATGACGGTATTGCGGAAGTCGACGGTGCGTCCCTGGCCGTCGGTAAGCCGTCCCTCATCCAAGACCTGTAGGAGGACGTCGAAGACATCGGGGTGGGCCTTTTCTACCTCGTCGAAAAGCACGAGCGTGTAGGGGCGACGGCGCACGGCCTCGGTGAGCTGTCCGCCGGCCTCGTGGCCGACGTATCCCGGAGGAGCACCAACGAGGCGGGAAACGGAGTGCTTCTCCCCGTACTCGGACATATCGATGCGAACCATCGCGGATTCATCGTCGAAGAGGAAGTCCGCCAGGGCCTTCGCAAGCTCGGTCTTGCCCACGCCGGTAGGACCGAGGAAGAGGAAAGAACCGGTGGGGCGGTTCGGATCGGCCACTCCCGCACGGGAACGGCGCACAGCATCCGATACCGCGGTAACGGCTTCCTTCTGTCCCACCACGCGCTTGCCCAGCACGGATTCCATATTGAGCAGCTTTTCTGTCTCGCCCTGCAGCATCTTGCCGGCCGGAATGCCGGTCCAAGCGGAGACGACCTCAGCGATGGTGTCTGGGCTTACTTCCTCATCGAGCATGGTATTGCGCTGCTCGGTGGCCTTAACTTCGGCGGCCGCAAGATCCTTTTCCAGCGGCGGAATCTTGCCGTAGTTAATCTCAGAGGCGAGTGCGAGGTCGCCATCACGCTCGGCGATTTCTGCTTGTCGGCGCAGGTCATCGAGTTCTTCCTTGATGTTTTGCACATCATCGATGGCCTTCTTCTCATTAGCCCAGCGGGCCTTGAGCTCGCCGAGCTTCTCGCGCTGGTCCGCAAGCTCACCTTGCAGGGTGGCCAGGCGGTCTTGAGAAGCAGCGTCCGATTCCTTCTTCAGCGCGAGCTCTTCAATCTCCATGCGGCGGACGATGCGCTCGAGCTCGTCGATTTCCTGCGGGGAGGAATCGATCTCCATGCGCAGGCGGGAACCTGCTTCGTCGACAAGGTCAATGGCCTTATCCGGCAGGAAGCGGTTGGTGATGTAGCGATTGGACAGCTCGGCGGCCGAAACCAACGCGGAGTCCATAATGCGCACGCCGTGATGCACCTCGTAGCGCTCCTTCAGGCCACGCAGAATACCGATGGTGTCCTCCACGGAGGGCTCGGCAGCATAGACCTGCTGGAAGCGGCGCTCCAGAGCGGCGTCCTTTTCGATGTACTTGCGGTACTCGTCCAAGGTAGTGGCGCCTACGAGGCGCAGCTCGCCACGGGCCAGCATGGGTTTGATCATATTGCCGGCGTCCATAGAGCCGTCACCGGTAGCACCGGCGCCGACGATGGTGTGCAGCTCGTCGATGAAGGTGATGATCTCGCCCTCAGAGGACTTAATCTCATCGAGCACGGCCTTTAAGCGCTCCTCGAATTCACCGCGGTACTTAGCGCCAGCGACCATGGAACCCAAGTCCAGGCTGATGAGGGTCTTGCCCTTGAGAGACTCGGGGACATCGCCAGCCACGATGCGGCGGGCCAAGCCTTCCACGATGGCGGTCTTGCCCACGCCGGGCTCGCCAATGAGTACCGGGTTATTCTTCGTGCGCCGGCTGAGCACCTGGACCACGCGGCGAATTTCCTGATCACGGCCGATGACCGGGTCGATCTTGCCTTCGCGGGCGCGAGCAGTGAGGTCAGTGGCGTACTTTTCCAAAGCCTGGAATTGGTCCTCCGGATTCTCGGAGGTTACCTTGGCAGCACCGCGCACGGAAGGGAAAGCGCCCTTGATGGCGTCATAAGTAGCACCGCGGCCGGTAAGCAGCTCGGCGGCATCGGTCTTGGAGGCGGCGATGGCAGCCAGCAGAACCTCGGTGGAAACGAATTCATCACCAAGCTCACCGGCCAGTTCCTGCGACTGCGTTAGGACGTTGAGGCCGTCGCGGTTAAATTGCGGGTTGGCCATATTGGCGCCCTCGGCCTTGGGATAAGAATCAACAAGCTCGCGGGCTTCCTTGAGCACAGTATCCGGATCTACGCCGGTGGCCTTAAGAACCGGAGCGGCGATTCCGCCGTCCTGGCTGAGAATTGCCGCCAGCAGGTGAGCCGGGCGGATATCCGGGTTTCCATTAGAAGAGGCGGTTTGCAGGGCGTCCTGCAAGGCCTCTTGTGTTTTAGTGGTGGGGTTAAATGAGTTCATGTGTGCGTTGCTCCTTCTAAGATTTATTCACCCACTGTAGGGCTTCACTTAGTACAACGCACCCAGAGTTGAGCCTATTCCACTCAACCTAAATATTTTTGAGCGTAGGTCGCTCAACTTTGCACAGGGTGATTAAACCTGCTTGAACTCCTCGTTTTCATGGCCAAGAATCTGCAAGCCATGGGCGATGGCAAAGAAGGACACGGTTACCACCTGGATAAAAAGCGCCCACTTGAGATCTTCATTAAAGCTCTTGAAATCGCCGATGCTGCACAGATGGGCAATGCCATTGGCCCCTGCCCACACGGCCAAAGTGCTGATATAAACCAGCTGGTCGGTGGGAGTAATTCCCATCTCGATGACAAACTTGCGGAGCAGATCCATCATGATGGCGAAGTTCTTGGTCATGCCCTCATGCGAGCTACCATCACCATTGTGCGGAACTACAGAACCGCTGGCCAGCGCAATAATGGAGCTGAAACGCTCTGGGTACATCATCGCGTAGTTAAAGTAGGCGGCCGCAACAATCTGCAGGCGGTCTACCGTGGGGGTGTCATCCGGAAGCTCGGCGAGGCAGGCCTCAAAGATCTTCGCCATCTCTGTGGTGGTGAGAGTTTCTGCCACCTCACGCAGCGCGAAGTCATTGTCCACAATGGTGGTCAGGAAGTCTTTGGAGGTACCAAGCTTTTCGGCCACGTGGTCAAAGAAGCGACGGTCGACGCCGTTGCGACCAGCAACGCGCAACGCGGCCTCAATAATGACCTTCTTGGTTTCCTCCGGGTCCATTTGCTCAAGGTTATCCGGGGCCACGAAGGGCTTTTCACGTTCGCTGCCCATGACCTTTTCTACAATGCCGCGGGCATCGTTCATAATGGGGCGGCGCTGCGGGATCTGCTTATTTTTAAACCAATATTGCAGGGCATCAACCACGAGGCGATCCACCTGCTTCAGGTTAGCGGCGCGAATAACGGCATGCTGCAGGCGCAAGATGCCCACCACACTCAGGTGGCCCATGCCATGGATGAGCGACCAGAGGGCCAAAGTAATGCGGCCGATTTCCAGGGGCGAGATATCTCCGTCTGCCGCTACGACGGCACCCTGCTCTTCGGCAAAGCGCTTGACGACGTTCAGCGCCATGTCCGCACCCGGCGTGCCCGACTTTTCCCCCTTGGCAAATTGGCAGACCCGCTCCTCATCCATGGCATCGTACCGTTCGAAAAGGTAGTGGTAGATGTCGGGCTCGTCTTGCGCGTAGGCAAAGTAGGCCTCCGCCAACTGCATGAGGACATCGCCGCCAGAGTTACCCTCTGGCAGGTGACGTGCAGCCTCCACCATGTATTCAGACATGCGGCAATCCAAAAAATCTGGGATTTCCGCAAGCATGGCAGCACCGCTGCTAAATTCCTCAGAAACCGCCTCCGGCGAGAGGCCAGCCTGGTCTGCCACAGATTCCACGGTAACGGCCTGCTCGCCTTCGCAACCCGCTACATAAACAGCGGCTTCCAGGATAATCACCCGCCTGGAAGCCCCATCCAACTGGTACATCTATTTCCTCATCACGCCAGAGATTGACACCAGCTGATTCTAACAAATTTTAAGGTTTAGGGATAATCCCAATCGATTGCACTTTTCAAGTATTTTTACCCTCACCGATGTTGACGGTGGTAGCGGGGCCGATAGGCCATGGTCACGACCGCAGCCGCGTCCACCCGCCTCGCACTGGGAACCATTTTCTAAGTTTTGGTGCGCCCAATCTCATTGTTTTTTAAGGTAGCGATGCGGGAGGGGGGACGTCGGCAAGCGCGGCTATTCCCGCCTTTGTCCTACATGGCCAATACCCTCTTGGAAGATGGTGCCGCGCGGTGGCATAAGACGCATGGATTTAAAGGCGATATAGACGCCGATGGAAATCGCCAAGGAAATGGCGCCGAAAATGCCGGTAAACCCGTACATGACGGCCATTGGCGCGATGATGGTCCACGAGATTTCAAAGGGTCCGAAGCCGATATAGGCCATGCCATATTCAGACAGGGTGCCGGACTTGAGCTTGGGATCCACGATCTTCAGGATGGCAATGCCGGTCGCCACGGTGGCGGTGGCCCAACCCCAGCCAAAGATGCCGCGCTCAATCCAGCGCTCACCAAAGAACTCGGCCGGGAACCACAGCAAGAAGAACACACAGAAGATGGTGCCGAGGATAAAGAGGAGAAGAAGCGCCTGCCAGTAGGAAGCAATGGCGGCCGGAACGATGGCGGCCACGCCGAAGGCAATGAGGTAGTCCGTGGCTGCTCCGGAGATGGAGGAAATGGAGTCCTTATCTAGGTAGTCCTCGGCGCCCACGAAGTTCATAAGCGCGCGGAAGAATAGTCCCACCACCATGGACATGGCAAAGAGCGGCACGGAGACATTCTCCCAGATGCTGCTCAAACCCTGGTTGATGCCGTAGGCAGTCATCACGGTCAGGATGATGAAGCCGAAGTGCAGTGCGAGCGGCTCGATGGACGAGGGATTGGTGGTAGCGCGGCCGAGCGACGGACGATCATCAATGTTTTTGATGTAGCCGCGGCGCAGCTCTTCCGGCAGCTCCTTGGGCACGTGGGAAACCTTGCCCTTGCGGATGCCCCAGTTGCCGGCGATAACGCCGCCAATGATTGCGGCCAGCGTGCCGACGGTCGCCGAGGTAAAGCCCAGCGAGGATGCCGCATCAGCGCCTACACCTTCGAGCGCGCCACCCACGGCCGCGGCGGTACCAAAGCCGCCGGTAAAGCCAACGGGCAGCATCATGCCGAACCAATTTGGGGTATCAAATAGCGGCGCAAAGAGGAAAAGACCCAGCACGATGAACAGGCCCCACTGGCCGGTAAACATCATGGTGGAGTAGCCCCACATATTGCGCGCACCCTTGCCCATATTTCCGCCTACTTCCATGGAGTAGGCCATAGACGCAAAGACCACCGCGATGAGGATGGAGGTGTAGTCACCCAAGTTATCGGAGAAGTTAATCCAACCCAGCACGTTTGGACCAACCAGCAAGCCGATGAGGCCGGCGGTAATCGGGGCAGGTAGCAACAGGTCCTGGAAGATGAACTTCACTTGGTGACGCAGGACATTGCCGATGACCATGAGCAAAGAAATCCAGCCCACATCCAGCATGAGCGTATAAGCGGAAAAATCTTCCATGGAGACCCTTTCTAGCTGTGCAATTATGGCGGCTTGCCCCCGTTAGAGGGCAGACGGATAGGGAATACAATACCTTCCACTAAGTGATCCACAACATAGGCTCCCGTTTTCACCCCCACTACAGCTTTCAGTATGTAGCTCGACCTCCGGTGCGGCACCGACTATTAGGATGATGAGACATGTGGGAATTGGGCGAGCATTTTCGAAATTACGCAAACGAGTACCGCGATGCGGTGCACGAGCATTTCTTTAACGCGGTGCCCGAATCCCGGCAAATATTCGCCCTGTCTATGCGCGATACCCATACCTCTCTGGTCCCCGCGCTGGCGTGGGTGATTGAACGTACGGAGCCGGGACAGCCCCTGCTTTCCGAAGTCTCTGCAAAGCTCACCCAACTCGCCCGCGATCACCGCCGGCATGGGTTTCCGGCCGAGATTTATTCTCGTTTTGAACACGCCCTGATAGCGGGCCTGCGAGTCCTGGCACTGACGCAGTATCAGTACGATTTCGCCCGCGATGTCATCCACCGCATATGCACGACGATGGCCCAGGTTGCCGGAGAATCTGATGCCGCCGGCGAAGCACCGGCGCACTCGGCGCAAGTGGTGGCTGTGGACCATCCCACCCGTGATACTTCTATTATTCGCGTGGAAGCCGGCTTAGCCGTGCCCTATCAACCGGGACAGCACTTTCCCGTGACCACGCAGTACTTGCCCGGTCAATGGCGCATGCTTACTCCCGCACAGCCTAGCGACGGAACCGGCCAGTTAGTCTTCCACGTCTCCACCGCGGGTGAGGCCTCTCGGTCCCTCGCGCACGCGCAGCCCGGTGATTGGTGGACCCTTGGCCAGCCCGCTGGTGGAATAAGCCTCCACAACGCGGGCGCAGAAGAGCTAATCATCATTGCCTACGGCACCGGATGGGCCACGGCCCGCTGCGCGGCGCTCGCCGCGCTGGACGACGGCGACCACAATCACGTACCGCGCATCTTTGCCGTAGCGGGCAGCCCCGGTGCCCACTATGACACCTACTTCCAGCAAAATCTGGCAGCGCTAGGAGTCCGAGTGCGCCGCATCGTGCGGGAAGAAAGGGACCCGTGGTTGCTCAACGCCCGCGAATTGGCCCCCGGTGCCGATTATGTGGTCTCCGGAGAGCCGACCGATGTAGTAGTCAACGAGGTGGAGTTATCCACAGGCACTCCCCCGCGCTTCCTGCTCGTCGGCCCCGCCGAAGAGGTTGCGGAAGGTAAACAAGAGTTGGTTAAGAAGGGCTTGAACAAGCAGCAGATCGATGTCCTTAGCTGGGGCCGCGACGGGCGCTGGCAGCCGGAGGATTACGCAGCACTCGCCTAGTCCGCAGGGGTCACGACCGGCAAGGTGCGGCGGGTTTTCGCTACCTCATTCGGATCGATCTCGGCATAGAGGATGTCATCTTCGTAGCCAGCCTCGGCCACGCGCACCCCGTTCGGATCAACGATGGTGGAATGTCCAATGCCCGTCGGGCCGGAGGGATTGCCCGCTTTTGCGTCACCGCCTGGGCGCGATTGGCCGGCCGCCACAATGTAGCTGGTGGAATCCAAGGCACGCGCGGCCGTAAGCAGGCGCCACTGCTCCAGCTTGCCGGGGCCGTCTGCCCAGCTGGTAGGCACCACGATAAGCTGCGCGCCCTGGCTAGCTAGCTCCTTGAACTGCTCCGGGAAGCGAATGTCATAGCAGGTGGCCACGCCCACTACAAGGTCATCAACATCAAAGGCAACCAGCGATTCGCCGGCCAAGACAGTATCCGATTCGCGGTAATCGAAGGCGTCATAGGTATGAATCTTGTCGTACCCACCTAACACGCCAGGCCCTGCAATAAGCGCTGTATTGCTAACCCGATTGATGGTCTTGCCATCGCGCTCAACGGTATCGGCTGGGCAAAACATGCCGGCTACGACGGTAACCTCGAGTTCTTCTGCCAGAGCTTGGATCGCCGTGGCAAACGGACCTTCGAGTGATTGCGCCTGCTCATCAAGACGCCCGGAGCGGAAATTCTGTGACGTGGCCTCTGGCAGCACGATAAGTCGCGCCCCGTTTCCAGCGGCTTCACGGATCTTTGCTAGGGCTATCTCCTGGTTTTCGGTGATATTTCCGGTGGATGTTAACTGCACTGCTGCTACCTTCATGCCTCCCAAAGTAATGAAGCGGAACCGAGTTATCCACAGGCTGCCTCTGCGCCCATAGCGCTGAACTGCGACGTCCATCAGGCTAAGGGGCATGAGCTATGTAGAAATTCCCACGCACTTACCCGATTATGTCCGTTCCCTGCTCTCTCGGCCTCCGCTGCCACCGCCGACGGCCGCGCTCGATACCGCCTGCCGAACCGCAGACGCACTGGAGCGAGCCCGGTCAGCTTGGTCCAGCACCGTGGCCGCAACTGAGAATGCCACGGCCGAGCAATTGCGCTCCGTCGCGAACTTCCTCAGCACCGCCGCCGGGGTGGATTCCCGGCTAGGCCAATCCCTAGGAGCCGCTCGATGACCCTTTCTACGGCCCTAAGAAATGGCGCCAGCCACCTGCGCACAGAGCGCTCTGAACTGCACTTTCGTTTTATAGATTCGCACCATGATTGGCTTACTCTATCGCTGGGAGGGCCTGCTGGCGACGCCGCTCGCACCAGCTTGGCAGCCTATACCGACTGGCTGGCACCGTCGTTGCACCAGATGGAGCACGTTGCCGCCACCCTTGACCGCCACGCCAACCTGCAGGCCCGCCGTGAGGAACTAGAAGACCGCATCATCGCATTCCTAGGCCAGATAGACGAGCGCAATGTCGCGGCGGCCCGCGCCGCTGGGCTCCTATTAAATCAGGTACGAGCATTGGGCGATTCCCTCGATTGGCTCTGTTCCCAAGAAATTGATGCCCTGTGTACGCCTGCTGGTGTTTCTCCTCCCGTGCGGTTTGAAGAATTTTCCGATCTACCTGTGGACACCATTCACGAGATTAACCTAGCCCAAGCCAACGAGCACGTGGCTCAGCTGGCCACGAAAAACCCAGATATGAAGGTATTAGAAGCAAGCGACGGACGGCTTGTTGCCATGGTGGATCCAGGCGAATTCCGGACCACGCCGGCATCGCTCACCACATTTGTCGAAGGAGTTCACTCCTCCGATCCAGAAACCTGGCAGCGCGCGGTGGACCGGGGCCGCAACTTGGCTAAAGCCAGCGGTGGGCCGACCGTGGTGTGGTTAGGCTACCAGGCGCCATCTTCCCTGCCTCGGGCAATTCATGCCGGCCCCGCGCGCACCGCTGGCCAAGAGCTCGTCCGGTTTCAGCGCGCGCTTGGTGCGCGTTATCCGCAGGCCAAGCGCACCGTAGTGGGATATTCCTATGGTTCAGTAGTCACCGGGCACGCCGCTAAGGAGGACAAGATTGCTGATGACGTGGTGCTCGTCGGCAGCCCCGGAACCGGCGCTAGCCACTCCTCAGAACTCCATGGCCGCATCTGGGCAGCTACCAACGCGCACGACCCCATCGCCATTGCGACGGGGCCGCACGGCGGCATCCATGGCCCCGATCCCACCACGGATGCCTTTGGTGCCACTCCCCTTCCCGGCGCAGATGGCCTCCCTGGTGACCACGGCACCTATTGGGAGGACCCACGGTTCCTGCGCGGCCTAGGCCAAGTGGCACGGGCGCGCTAGGCCGCACGACATTGTGGAACCGCCTGCACAGATTTACCCGCGGGAGGTGTTTTAGAACAGGCCGGCCGGCTGATCCGAGTAGGAGACCAACATATTCTTAGTCTCCTGATAGTGGCCCAGCATCATCAAGTGGTTCTCACGGCCAAGGCCGGATTCCTTGTAGCCGCCGAAGGCGCTGTGCGCCGGGTAGTCATGGTAGTGGTTTACCCATACGCGGCCGGCCTGAATATCGCGGCCGGCGCGGTAGCAAATGTTTTGACTACGCGACCATACGCCTGCACCGAGGCCAAAGTTAGTAGCGTTAGCGATGGCAATCGCCTCGTCATAATCTTTGAACGTGGCTACAGAGAGTACTGGGCCGAAGATCTCCTCCTGGAAGATGCGCATGTCATTATTGCCCTTAAACACGGTGGGCTCAATGTAGTAGCCCTTTTCCAAGCCTTCTACCTTGTTCACGTGGCCACCGATGAGGGTCTCCGCGCCTTCCTGCGGGCCGATCTCCAGGTATTGCTTAATCTTGTCCATCTGCTCCTCGGAAGCCTGCGCGCCCATCATGGTTTCCGTATCAAGTGGGTGGCCAATCTTGATCTTCTTCACGCGCTCAATGGCCAGCTCCAAGAATTTATCCGCAATGTCCTCGTGCACCAGGGCGCGGGATGGACAGGTGCAGACCTCACCTTGGTTGAGGGCGAACATAACGAAGCCTTCAACGCACTTTTCCAGGTAGGAATCATCTTCATCCATGATGTCTTTAAAGAAGATAGATGGGGATTTACCACCCAGTTCCAGGGTGACGGGGATGACCTTGTCTGCGGCGGCTTTGTTGATGATCTTGCCCACTGGAGTAGAGCCGGTGAAGGCAATCTTGGCAATGCGGTCCGAGCCAGAGAGTGCCGCGCCTGCCTCCTCACCTAGTCCGTTGACGATATTGAGCACGCCAGCAGGGAGGAGGTCACCGATAATATCCATGAGAAGCAGGATTGAGGCAGGGGTTTGCTCCGCTGGCTTCATAACAATGCAGTTACCTGCAGCCAGTGCGGGCGCGATCTTCCAAGCGGCCATGAGCAGCGGGAAGTTCCACGGGATAATCTGGCCCACTACTCCGAGCGGCTCATGGTAGTGGTAGGCCACGGTGTCCTGGTTGAGCTGGGATAGGCGGCCTTCTTGGGCGCGGATGGCGCCGGCAAAGTAGCGGAAGTGATCTACGGCGAGCGGAATATCGGCGGCAAGGGTTTCGCGCACAGCCTTACCGTTCTCCCAGGTTTCAGCGACCGCGATCTTTTCCAGATTTTCCTCGACGCGGTCCGCTATGCGGTGCAGGAGCAATGCGCGCTCGGCTGGAGTGGTTTTGCCGAAGGTCTCGAAGGCTTTTTCCGCGGCGTCGATAGCCAGGTTGATATCGGCTTCTTTGCCGCGAGCTACCTGACAGAATACCTCGCCGTTGACCGGACTGATGTTGTCCATATATTCGCCGTCGACGGGTGCTACCCACTGGCCGCCAATGTAGTTGTCATAGCGTTCGCGGTAATCGACGATGGAGCCTTCGGTTCCCGGAGCTGCGTACAGGGTCATGGTGCGTGTCCTTTCCTGGAGAATACGAGGATCATCGGTGGTACATGACACTCGTTATGGTTTATGTGCCATAGGTCACCTTTGTGTTGAATATACTAACCCCAAACTTTGCAACGCGCACTGATTGCAGCTATCCCCTTTGCAAGCCTTAACATCACACCGTCACTGTGCAGGCAGAAGAAAACCCCGCAGCCAGCGGCGACGCTGGCTGCGGGGCGGGATGTACTCGTCTGCAGAGTAAGAATTAGTCCTGACCGTTACCACGGCCGCGGGCGCGTTTACGCTCGCGCGCGGTACGCGGACTCCACATCACCACGGAGGTAGACCGAGGGACATGGACAAGTTCGCCGCTGCGCTGCGGGCGGCGCCCGGCGGCCTGTTCGCGCAGGGTCCGAACCTCTTCAGCTAGGGCGTCGCGCTCGGCTTCAAGGCGATCGCGTTCCTCGGTCAGCTCGATGATGGACTTGATTCCGGCAAGATTGACGCCATCGTCTTGGGATAGCGCTTGAATCTTGCGCAGCAGCTCGATATCGCGGTCGGAGTAGCGGCGGCCGCCGCCACGGGTGCGAGCCGGGGAAACCAAGCCCATGCGGTCATAGGTTCGCAGGGTCTGGGCGTGCATTCCGGATAGTTCCGCGGCCACGGAAATCACATATACCGCGGTGCCGGAATCTTCTGCCTTTCCAGTGCTCATTCCTTAACACACCTCCTACCCTAAGCCTTCTCGGCGCCGGCCCAACCCGCACGCGGGTTGAAACCGGAGTCCTTTTCCGCTTGAGCATAGGTACGCAGGGCACTGGAGGCGGCGGCATCGAGCTTGGTGGGCACGGTGACCTGAACGGTAACCAAAAGGTCACCGGAGTTGCCCCCGCGCTTGGCGATGCCCCTTCCGCGCACCCTCAGCGTTCGCCCATCCGGCGTGCCGGCGGGGATCTTCACGCGTACCGGGTTATCCAAGGTAGGAACTGCGATGGTATCGCCCAAGGCCAGCTCCGTGAAGGAGACCGGGACGGTAACGTGCAGGTCATCGCCTTCTCGAGTGAAGACCTTGTCCGGTTTGACGGTTACCGCCACGAAGAGGTCACCGGCTGGAGTGCCGTTCGGGCCGGCTTCGCCCTGACCAGCAAGGCGAACCTTTTGGCCGTCAATGACGCCGGCAGGGATGCGCACGGTGATATTGCGGGTGCGATGAACCGTGCCGGTACCGTGGCAGTCCTTGCACGGGTCCGTGATGCGGCGGCCGGTGCCATCGCAATCCTTGCAGGGGGCGGAAAAGCCGAAGGCGCCGCGGTTTTCAGAGGTAAAACCGGTGCCACTGCAGGTGCCACAGGTAGAGGTCTTGCCGGATGCAGAACCCGAGCCGTGGCACGTGGTACACGGAGCATTTCCGCTCAGCGCTAGGGGGATGGTGGTTCCCTTGGCGGCCTCGCGGAACTCGAGGGTTATTTCCGTTTCGACGTCGGCCCCCCGCGACGGTTTAGCTGAGTGGCCAGCACCACCGCCGCGGTTGAAAACGCTACCGAAGATATCCCCAACACCGCCGCCCTGAGCCGCTCCTCCAGCGGATCCTCCGAAGAGGTCCGAGAGGTCGAATTCTTGCGCACCTTGTCCACCCATGCGCGTGGATCGAAACCCGCCGGGAAATCCGGCGCCTCCCATCCGTCCAAAGCCCCCACCGTTACGGAGCATGGCCTTGAACTGGTCGTATTCCTTGCGCTCAGAGGCATCGGAAAGCACGTCGTAGGCTTCCGCCACCTTTTTGAACCTTTCCGCTGCTGCGGGGTCGTCGGGGTGGGTATCGGGGTGGTTTTCGCGTGCTAGCTTGCGGTAGGCACGCTTAATTTCATTCTGTTCTGCGGACGAGGAGACCCCCAGATCCGCATAATAATCTTTGTCTGCCCATTCGGGTTTAGCGCTCACTGGGCATCTCCTCCTTTCAAAGAGAATCGATAAAGTTAAGTAAAAGGGCGCCGCGGGAAGGTCAATCGTCAGTTCCCAGGGCGCCCTTTATGTTATTTACTCGGAATCTTCCGAGCCGCTGGACTCATCGCTGGGGTCCGCGATGATGACCAGGGCATTGCGGACGAGCCTGTCGCCCACACGGTAGCCCTTGCGCAACACGGTGCCCAGCACCTGCTCATCGCCTGAAGACAAGTCCTGCACGGCCTCGTGAACCTCCGGGTCGAAGGCGTCGCCTTCTTCGCCAAAGGCGGCAAGCTCGTGCTTTTCCAGCGTGCTGTGGAGCTTATCCGCAAAAGCCTTGAGCGGGCCTTCCAAGTCACCGTGTTCATCGGCCAGTTCCAGGTCATCAAGGACAGGCAGAAAATCTGCGATGACCTTGGCCTTGGCGGTCTCGATTACGGCTTGGCGGTCGCGCTCGGTGCGGCGGCGGTAGTTGGTGTATTCCGCATTCAGACGCTGTAGGTCTTCCGTGCGTTCTGCCAACTGTGCTTCCACATCGCTGACGCCGTTGCCAGCGGGCTCTTCACCCGCGGCCTCGGCCTCTACCTCATCAGCGTTGACGTCTGCCAGCGCTTCTTCAAGGTCAGCATCGAGAGTGGGATCCAGCTCGGCTTCTTCGGTGGCATCAGCCTGCGCTTCCTGCGCGGCCTGGGCCTCCTCAGCCTGCTCGGCAGCAGCCTCAGCGCGGTCAGCCGAGGTAGCCTCCGGATCCGTGTTTTCCGGGTCGCCTGGGTTATGCGGCATTCCGCTGTCCTGAGTCATTACTTATTGCCATCCTTATTCTCATCCTCGTCAACTACCTCAGCGTCGACGACGTTCGGGTCACCCTGAGCAGCGCCAGCATCAGCCGCGCCCTCAGCACCAGCCTCAGCAGCCTGTGCTTCGTAGATCTGCTTGCCCATCTCCTGGGATTCGGTGGACAGCTTCTCCACTGCGGACTTGATGGCCTCGAGGTCATCGCCCTTCAGAGCCTCATCAACGGCGTCAGCAGCCTCGGTAACCTTGGTCTTAACATCCTCGGATACCTTGTCAGCATTGTCGTCCAAGAACTTGCGGGTCTGGTAGGAGGTGGACTCTGCGTTATTGCGCAGCTCCTGCTCCTCGCGGCGCTTCTTGTCCTCTTCGGCGTGCTGCTCAGCATCCTTGACCATGCGGTCGATTTCTTCCTGGGACAGGCCGGAACCATCCTGAATCTTGATGGTGTTTTCCTTGCCGGTGCCCTTGTCCTTTGCAGTCACGTGGACGATGCCGTTGGCATCGATATCGAAGGTGACCTCAATCTGCGGAACACCGCGCGGTGCCGGAGCAATGCCGCCGAGCTCGAAGGAGCCGAGGAGCTTATTGGCAGTAGCCATCTCGCGCTCACCCTGGAAGACCTGAATCTGCACGGAAGGCTGGTTGTCTTCTGCGGTGGTAAAGGTCTCGGACTTCTTGGTCGGAATGGTGGTGTTGCGCTCGATGAGCTTGGTCATCACGCCACCCTTGGTCTCAATGCCGAGGGACAACGGGGTGACGTCAAGAAGCAGCACGTCCTTGACCTCGCCGCGCAGAACGCCTGCCTGCAGGGCAGCGCCTACGGCAACAACCTCGTCCGGGTTAACGCCCTTGTTGGCATCCTTACCGGTGAGTTCCTTGACCAGGTCCGATACGGCCGGCATACGGGTGGAGCCACCAACGAGAACAACGTGGTCAATATCGCCGACGGAAAGGTCAGCATCCTTGATGACCTGGTTGAACGGAGCCTTGGTGCGATCCAGCAGATCCTGGGTGATCTTCTGGAACTCGGTGCGGGTCAGGGTCTCGTCCAAGAACAGTGGGTTCTTATCGGAGTCAACCGTGATGTACGGCAGGTTGATATTGGCCTGCTGGGAGGAGGACAGCTCAATCTTTGCCTTCTCTGCAGCCTCGCGCAGACGCTGCACGGCGCGCTTATCCTTGGTCAGGTCAACGCCCTGGGAGGTCTTGAAGCGGTCTACCAGCCAGTCAACGATGCGCTGATCCCAGTCATCGCCACCCAGCTCGTTATCGCCGGCGGTTGCCATAACCTCAACCACGCCATCGCCGATTTCCAGCAAGGAGACGTCGAAGGTGCCGCCACCCAGGTCAAATACCAGGATGGTCTGCTCCTGCTCGCCCTTTTCCAGGCCATAAGCCAAAGCGGCTGCGGTTGGCTCGTTGACAATACGGAGCACGTTCAGGCCTGCAATCTGGCCAGCTTCCTTGGTGGCCTGGCGCTGTGCGTCCTCGAAGTATGCAGGAACGGTGATAACGGCGTCAGTAACATCCTCGCCAAGGTAAGCCTCCGCGTCGCGCTTCAGCTTCATCAGTGTGCGGGCGGAGATCTCCTGGGAGGTGTAGTCCTTATCGTCAATGTTGATCTTCCAGTCAGAGCCGATGTGGCGCTTGACGGAACGAATGGTGCGATCAACGTTGGTTACCGCCTGGTTCTTGGCGGACTGGCCCACCAGAATTTCGCCGTTCTTTGCAAAGGCAACGACGGAAGGCGTGGTGCGAGAGCCCTCGGAGTTAGCGATAACGGTGGACTCGCCACCTTCCAGTACGGAAACGACGGAGTTCGTCGTACCAAGGTCAATACCTACTGCGCGTCCCATGATTTCTTCTCCTTTTATCTTGGGGTAATTAATAAAGTTGACTGTCAGTGACTCAACTTCTCGTTGTGTCCGAGCGCTACTGTAACAGAACTTTCACACCCAGTCACACAACCTTGAGCCTGTGTCACTCAATCTCTACAACGGGCAGCCTACAAAAGTTATTCCCCAAGACTCAACTTTTTCTCAAATGTCCCACTTTTACCAGCTCACCGCCGCTCTTTCCGACGCCCACTTTCCCACCCCTGCCCATTAACCCCCTCCCCCACACAGCCTCATACCCAAACGGAGATCCTTAAACATCTCTAAGAGGATCCAAAAGTTACCTCAGAAAGGATCCAAAAGAGGATTGGCGGCGCGCCCCCACTGCCGCATACTAGGAATCACAGCAGTTAAGAGCTGCTACCCCAGAGAGAGATTGTAGTTTTACTCCGCCTATCCGAAAGGAATGTATATGTTCGATTCCCTAGTAGACCTCAGCTCCGCCATCGACTTCGAGGCACTCGTCAAGGGCATCAAGGGCCTCGTCGAGGCTTCCTCCGAGTCCAACACCGACTCCGAGGGCCTGGCCTCCGTATTCGAGGGCCTGTCCTCCAAGGATGACGCAGAGGCTGCTGCAGAAGCTAAGTAATTAGCACTCTGCACTCCTTCATGAAGACCAGCTAAACCCCCTCACCTTCTACCTCCGCACGGAACCCACCACAAGGAACCGTGCACGAAGGTGCGGGGGTTTCGCTGTTTTCAATCGCTGTTTCACGTTCGCTGTACCTACACTAGGGAGATAAACCCCATTGAGCCTTAGCATCCAGGAAGCGTGGACAGCACCGTGTCGAAACCTTCACAGCCACCCCTTCACCAACGCATCCGCGCGGCCATGACCCTGCAGCGAACAGCCGCCCTAACCGCGGTGATTTGTGTAGCACTGACACTACTTGGCGCATTCCTTACCTCCACTGAATATCAATTGTCCGCAGCAGTCTTGGGACTGGCCCTTACAGCCATTGCTACGACTGCTTACCGCTGGCCGTTGAGCATGAGCGCCGCGTTCGTCATCACTTGGGCGATCGCCACGCTTCTCGCCAGAACCCCTCTTGTTAGCTCAATATTTCTCGCTCCTGTGTTTCTTGCAGTAGTGGCGTATCACGGAAAGCACATACGCACGATCGCAATAGGTTTGGTTCTGTGGCTTTGTGGACTAGTCGATCCTGTGGAGCTCACTTTAAGCTTGCACCCTGCACCAGCCCTTACGTGGGGAATGCTTATTGGAGTCGGCGGCGTTATTGGAGCAATATTCGCGCACTCAGCTGATCGCTACAGATCCGCAATGATGGAGTGGAACGATGACGTGAAGCGTCGTCAATCTGATCTCGCTGAAACCTTGCACAACTCGGTAGTTTCTAATCTGACCGTAAATACGATGCAATTGGAGGCTCTCAGCCTTGAATACTCCAAACAGCCGGAGCTAGTCCGAAAGCTCGATGCACTCAGTGATTTCATGCGCTCATCAATGTCCGAGGTTCGCGCACTAACAAAGGTCCTGCGCAACAACATTGATGGGGTAAACGATGGCATGAGTTTTGGCACCACGACAAAACCCACGAGTTTTGCTCAACTCATCTCAGAGGAAGAAGAGCGCCTTCAGCGCCTCAACCGGGCGCCCGTAGTAGAAGTACGCGGTGAGGAGTTTGCGCCGGAATTCCCACAGGAGATCCTCGACCCCATCGCGGCTATCACTACGGAAGCATGCCTTAACGCCGTGAAGTATTCACCTCCGGGCGCAGAAATTACGATTTCTGTCCGCCCGCATGTGGGTTGGACTGTCGTAACCATTACAAATCCCATTGCAAAACCCACGAGCAAGACCACCGATATGTCCTCCGGTATTGGAATGTCCTCGATGACTCGGATCGCTGCTACGATCGACGCACGCTTAGAGACAAACTTGGAATCGGAAAGATGGGAGTTGACTCTTTCTCTGCCACCCAGTCTCCATAAGCGGCGTTAGTTCCACCACGTTGTATAGCAAGCGTTTAATTCTTGCACTAAGCTGTCGCTTGTTTCTGGCAAATACAAATCTTTAAAAAGGAGCGCCCTCATGCAGGCCGCACTCGCTAGCTTTCTCGCCCCACTGATGTTGTCTTCTTCCATCTTCGGCGCTGGCCTTACACCCGGCGAGCTGCCGCAAACTACGAAATACGAATCTCCTGTTGATATCGCTTTCGGCTGCCCTGCACCATGGTGCGGGAGGTAAAAACATCCCTCTTGGTCGTCGATGACGACCCACTTGTCCTTGAGGCCTTGGGGCGCTATTTTGCCTCGGCTGAGGACATGGAGGTGCGCGCCACCGCAGAAAATGGCAAGGTCGCTCTCGCGCTTTTGCAGGAGCAGGACTTTGACGTCATTGTCGCGGACATCCATATGCCCGAGATGGATGGCACTACCCTCTTGCGTGAGGTCAATAAGCTGGAAGACCCACCGGTCTTCGTCGCCATGACCGCAATGGACAATGATGAAACCCTCAAAGAGGTCATGGCCAATAAGGCTGCGGCTTATATTCTGAAAAGCTCCAAGCCGGTCTACATTTTGGATACTGTGCGTGAGGCTGTACGCGGCGGCACGGTTGTCACCCCGCAATCCCTCACCCGCCTATTTGAACAGCTTCCTGATTGGAACACTGAGGGCACCGACGCTAATACAGCAGCAGCGACCGCGAAGATTAAGGACAACCACCACATCTCGCCTGCTTTAGAGCAGGTCTTGGACCTGGTCTGCCAAGGCAAATCCAATGAAGAAATTGCCAAGAGCACACACTATGCACCGGGCACAGTGAAGAAGTATGTGTCCACCCTGCTCAGTGAATTCCACGCCAAGTCGCGGCTTGAGCTGGCAGTGAAGGCGCTCAAGGCCGGCTACGGTTCTTAGAACCCAATTGTTGGACAATCCGGGGGTGGGCTACCCCCGGATGCGTCAATACCCCCTCTAAACCCCACATGCTGGGGTTTATTTTTTGTTTTTCTACCCCCGTTACCGTTTTGCAAAGGAGACTAGCATCACGTTTGGTGCTTCCCTATAATTACGACAACACCAAAGTTCATAGTATTTCCTAGGCAACAATCGCAGCCTGAACCTGCAGGGTTGCCGCACGTCAGAGCGCTATACCGCTCACGTTTCTTCCTCTGCCCCTATAGTCACGTCATAGAAAGCAGGTGAGTGTTGAACACCAACCTGGCGCGCGTTCGTCGCAGCAGCGATAGGCCTCCCGTCCGCATTCGGCCCGCATAAAGGCCCGCTGAACATCGCATTTCACCACGAATCTCTGCGACCCTCACATTGCGTCGCGCGCACCCGCGTGTTCGCTCCTCACCCAGCTGCACCCTGCAGCACCACATAGCTCACCGCTCACCATCCAGACGCCGTATCGCCCAGCAATTCCAGACCGGCGCAGATACATCTACCTTCACTCCCGCGTGAAGGGTGGTGTCTAGGATGTGACCCGTTTGAAATAGAGGTAGAACCCATATGACTTCTCCTGCAAATACCCGCTTGCCCATCTCTGATGATGTGGAAGCAGTCCTGCCCGCAGCGATTAGCCGCGCCCACGACTGGTTGAAGTCCACTGCGGACGAAGAAGATAAGGCCACCGAACAGCTCGCGGACCTGCTGCGCGATGACGACGGCGTGAAGTTCACCATGGACTTCGTCGACCGCGTCATGCGCCCAGAAGATGACAAGGTTGCCGCACACGCGCTGAAGGATATTTCCTCCCACTATGACCCGTCGTTCCTAGGCAGCATCAATGGTGCGCTCGTTGGCGCCGGTGGCTTCTTCGGTCCAATCCTGCCCAACCTGGTCATGCCGGTGGCCCGCCTATACATGCGCAAGATGGTTGGCCACCTCGTTCTGGACGCCGAGTCTGATGCACTCAACAAGATTCTGGACAAGGCCGCCGAATCCGGCGAACAGCTCAACCTCAACCTGCTGGGTGAGGCCGTGCTCGGTGAGGAAGAGGCTAAGTCCCGCGCGCAGCGCACCCTCAAGCTCATCCAGAACCCACGCGTAACCTACGTTTCGGTCAAGGCTTCCTCCATGGTGGCCCAGCTCAATCACTGGGATATCGATGGCTCGGTAGAGCGCCTCAAGGAGCGCCTGCGCCCGCTGTATCAGGCTGCTGCCGACCGCACCGACAAGGTCTTTATCAACATGGACATGGAGGAGTACCACGATCTCCACCTGACCATCCGCCTGTTCAAGGAGCTGCTCAGCGAGCCGGAGTTCCTCACCCTAGATGCCGGCATCGTGCTGCAGGCTTACCTGCCAGATACCTTCGATGCGCTCAAGGATGTCGCTGACTTTGCCAAGGAGCGCGTGGCTAAGGGCGGCGGCAAGGTCAAGGTGCGCATTGTAAAGGGCGCGAACCTATCCATGGAAACCGTGCAGGGCGAGGTCCACGATTGGCCGCTGGCTACCTACACCAACAAGCTCGACGTAGATGCCAACTACTACCGCCTTTTGGATTTCATCCTGCGCGAAGAGTACGCCGATAGCGTCCGCATCGGTGTAGCAACCCACAACCTCTATACCGCGGCAATGGCCTATGAGCTGGGCAAGAAGCGCGGCGTGCTGCACATGATGGATTCGGAGATGCTGCAGGGCATGTCCCCAGCGCAGCAGGCAGCGGTGCGCAAGGTCTTTGACGGCCGCCAGATCCTCTATACCCCGGTTGTCCACGCAGAAGACTTCGATGTCGCCGTGTCCTACCTGGTACGCCGCTTGGAAGAGAACTCCGCACCGCAGAACTTCCTCTACGCACTCTTTGCCCCAGGCGAGGAGCCGCTTGCGGACCAGGAAGAGACGTTCCGTCGGGCCGTCGCCAAGCGCTGGGACACCTTCGCTGGCGCCCGCCGCACCCAGAACCGCCTCGAGGAGGATGGCCGCCAGGCACCGCGCACCGGCCGCTTTACCAACGAGGCCGATACTGACCCGGCTCTTGCCCCGAACCGCCAGTGGGCACAGGAAGCGCTCAAGCGCAACCCGGGCGAACACGGCATCACAGAGGTCACCGACCCAGCCGCGGTAGAAAGCCACATCGCCCGCGCCAAGGAGCTCGGCACCGAGTGGGGTAAGCGTCCTGCCGCCGAGCGCGCCGCGGCCCTCGAGGCAGTCGCGGACGAGATTGCTTCCCAGCGCGGCAAGTTCATCTCCGTGGCCGCATATGAGGCCAATAAGACCGTTACTCAGACCGACCCTGAGGTCTCTGAGGCGATTGATTTCTGCACCTACTACGGCCAGTCCGCGCGCCTGCTGGAGGAGTCTTACTCCCAGTTCACCCCGCACACCGTCACCGTGGTAACTCCGCCATGGAACTTCCCCATCGCCATTCCCACCGGCGGCATTGCGGCATCCTTGGCGGCCGGCTCGGCGGTCATCGTCAAGCCAGCCCCGCAGGTAGTTCACTGTGGCAAGCTCGTGGTGGAAGCCTTCCGCACCGCCCTCGAGGCGCAGGGCCTCGATCCGGATCTGGTGCAGCTGGTGCTTACTGATGAAGCCGAGGCCGGCAAGGCGCTGCTCTCCCACGATGATGTAGACAATGTCATCCTCACCGGCGCGTCCGATACCGGTGCACTCTTCCGTTCCTGGAAGCCCAAGATGAACATCATGGCAGAGACTTCCGGTAAGAACGCGCTCATTATCACCCCAGCGGCAGACCCCGACTTGGCCATCGATGACCTCTACAACTCCGCTTTCGGTCACTCTGGCCAGAAGTGCTCGGCGGCCTCCCTGGTCATCTTCGTCGGCGCGGCAGGCAAGTCCGAGCGTCTGCGCACCCAGCTATTGGATGCTGTCAAGACCCTTAAGCCGGGCCCGGGCTTTGATATCACCACGACCATGAACGGCTTGGCCGAGGAACCAAGCGAGAAGCTCCTGCGCGGCCTCACCCAGCTCGAACCGGGTGAGAAGTGGCTACTCAAGCCGGAAAAGCTCAACCAGGAAGGCACCCTGTGGTCCCCGGGCATTCGCGATAATGTGCAGCCGGGCTCCTGGTACCACAAGAATGAGTGCTTCGGCCCCATCCTTGGCATCATGCACGCCGATACGTTGGAAGAGGCTATTGCCTGGCAAAACGACACCGGCTATGGCCTGACTGGCGGCATCCACTCGCTTGATGACGCCGAGATTGAGTACTGGATCGACAACGTTGAGGTGGGCAATGCCTACGTCAACCGCGGCATTACCGGCGCGATTGTGCAGCGCCAGTCCTTCGGCGGTTGGAAGAAGTCCGTCATGGGCCCGGGTGCTAAGGCCGGCGGCCCGAACTACGTGGCGCAGATGGGTGAATGGGCCGATGGCGAGCTCAAGCCACGCAATGTGGACATCGCTCCAGCTAGCCTCGCCGCGCTGCACCGCCTGCGCGATAACCTCTCCGGCAAGCTCACCGAGGACGACATCACTTGGCTATGGCGCGCCGCAGAGCTGGACCAGCTGGCTTGGCAGGAGGAGTTCGGCCGCAACCACGACCGCACCGGGTTGGTCTCTGAGGCCAATATCTTCCGCTACCGTCAGCTACTGACCAAGCTGCGCGTGCGTGTGGGCGAGGGCTACGCGCTGCGCGAAGTTGCTCGCCAGGTGCTGGCAGCCGCCATCACCGGTACTGCAACGGAAATCTCCGCCACCCCGGAGGTTGCTACCCAGCTGCAGGACCTCGGTTTCGATATCAAGGCCATTACCGACGAGGCTTTTGCCACCGACGTGGCCAATGCCCCCTCCTCCCGCGTGCGCGCCTTGGGCACCGTGCCGGATTCCATCTACGAGTCCGCAGTGCGCTCCAACTCCGTGGTGCTGGACCAGCCCGTGCTTGCCGACGGCCGCCGTGAGCTCATCCCTTACCTCCTTGAGCAGGCAGTCTCTGTAACCATGCACCGCTTCGGCATCATCCGCAACGTAGGCAACCTGCGCGAGGAGTAATCTCCCGCCGCATTAAAGGCACTCCCAGGAGGTAGCGTCCCGCCCGTGGGCCGCTACCTCCTTTTCGTATATGCGCTGCACGTTTTATGTGGCATAGTGGTAAGCAATGTCTACATCACATAATTCATCTTCCCGCGACGAGGCCCAGCGCCCGTCTGCGCAGGAACAAGGCACCGCAACGCAAATCCAGAAGCCAGGCGAAGAAGATTCGCATACCCTCGTCGCTTATGATGATGCGCATCTCGGTGCAGAAGCCGCCAGCGAGCACCCCGCTGAGCGCGATGATAAATCTGCCATCCTGGCCAAGGACTTCCGCACCATGGCCAAGGTCTCGGTGGTCTTTATCCTCATCGTCGCCGGCTTGGCCCTGGCGGGCTATTTGCTCAAGTTCATCTGGGTAGGCCTGCTCCCTGTCCTGCTCGCCATCCTTGTCTCCACGGTGCTCTACCCAGTCAGCGCCTGGCTGCGCGGCAAGGGATTCCCGCGCTCACTCGCGGCCGTGAGCACTTTGCTCGGCCTGATCATTATCTTCTGCGGCGTCTTTGCCGCCATGGCCCCAGTGGTCACCAGCCAAAGCCAAACGCTCATTGACCAAGCCGAGGATGGCATTAACCAGCTGACGGAGATGGTGGAAAAATCCCCCATCGATATCCGAAGCGACCAGCTGCAATCCGTGCTCCAAGACGTGGTCAAGTTTGCCAAGGGTCAAGCATCCACCATCGCCACCGGCGTCATCTCTGGTTTCTCCATGGCCAGCTCCATCGTCGTGGCCGCGCTGATCATGCTCTTTGTCACCTTCTTCATCATCAAAGATGGCGACAAATTCCTGCCCTGGCTGCGCAAGTACACCGGCAACTCCACCGGCTGGCATGTCACTGAGCTGGGCGCGCGCATCTGGAAGACCTTGTCCGGCTTTATCCAGGCCCAAGCCGCCGTGGCCATGGTGGACGCTATACTTATCGGCCTTGGCCTGTGGGCTCTGCAAGTTCCGTTAGCACTCGTCATCGCCGTGGTGACCTTCTTCGCCAGCTTCATCCCCATCATCGGTGCCGTAACCGCCGGTGCTTTGGCAGTTATTATCGCTCTGGTATCCAATGGACTAACCAACGCGCTTCTTGCTTTGGCAGTTATCATCATCGTTCAGCAAGTAGAAGGCAACGTCCTCCAACCATTGCTGCAGTCCAAGGCCATGGGCCTGCACGCCACGGTCGTCCTACTCTCTGTGACCGTTGGCTCCACCCTGGCCGGCATTGTTGGCGCGTTCCTCGCCGTCCCCGTGGCCGCAACCATTGCCGTTGTCGTGCGCTACCACGCCGAAATGGCTGCGCTGCGCTCCGGGGAAGTCGAGCCTTCAGATATAGACATCATCACCGGCTCCAAGGATGATCCTGAAGACTTCAGCGACGTCACCTACGAACATGACGAGACTCCACGCGATATGGTAGAGCAGCTCTACCAGTCCATGAGCCCGCTGAGCTAAGACTCAGCGACCACAAGCAGCGCGCCGGCCCTCCGCCGGCGCGCTTTAGTATTTAGCGCAGAAAGCCTAGATCCGTAGCGGCCGAGGCGAGCTGGCGCGCGCCTCGGTCGAGGACGTTGGCCCACGTGCCCTTGGACTCCTCATTCGCGGAATCGGAGACCTGCTTGAGCAGGGTGCAGGGCACGTCGAAGCGCTGGCATACTGCGGCAATGGAATAGCCTTCCATGTCGCAGAGCTGGGATTTTTGGGCCAGCTCAGTGCGCAGGGCGGTATCGGAGACAAACATATCGCCCGTGGCCAGCCCACGAACCGGCAAGCGGCCGGAGGTTTCCAGCTCGATGACCTCTGGCAGCAGGTAGCGGTTGATATCGGTAAGCACCTCGAGCTTGAAGTCGTGTTTGGTGACCTTGCCTACTTCGAAGACGCCAGCCATGCCGTCGACAAGCGCGCCGGCCGTGCCGATATTGACCACGCGCTCGGGAAGGGCGCCATTAGCGCGGGCGTCGGCAAGAGCCTCCGTTAAGGCAATGGCCGCTGGAACCGTGCCGATTCCAGTAATGAGCAGGGGCTCGCCCTCCGGAATGTGCGCGGCCTCCGCATCGACAGCGGCGACGAAAAGGGTACGTCCGTTGAGATTCTCCATGCCTGTGAGAATACCTGCCCGCCCTAATCGAAGTTCAACGTGCGGTTCTTCTGGCGCAGGCGAATCGTAATATTCTTCTGGCCAGCACCGAGTGCGATAATTTTCCCGCTGAGCACGCGCGCGACCGCCAGGTCGGCCTCCGTGGGGGCTTCGGCGGCCACCTGTGCCGTGGGTAGCCAGGCGTCGTGCGGATCAGGCGCGCCAAGGTGAATGAGCCGCTCGCGCTCCACGTCAATCCAATAGCCTTCAGTGGCCATAAAGCGATCGTGGCTCCCATCGAAGGAATCGCGGCGCCACCCGCCCTCGGCCACACGGAAAACAAAGGGGCAATAACCAAAACGCGAAGGCACGATATAACGCGTCTGAGGGCTAACGCGCCAATGACCGCGCGCGGAGCTCCAGACTTGGCGGTAGGTATCAGCCAGGCTCATACCCAGCCGCAGGCGCTGTTGTCTGTCCTCGTCTAGCCCCGCATCTTCTACCTGCGTATTTAGCTCACCCAGGCGCGTAGCATCTGCCACGTACATGCCCAGCCATGCCTCTTCCGGCGTCGTATACGGCCCGGTGATATCGCGGTGAAAGGACCCCGGAATTGCCTTGTGTGCGTCCTGGGGCAGGCGCTGGCGCGCAGCAAAAGCCCACAGCCGCGGATGCCCCATGCGGTAGAGCATCACCGTCGCCCGTGGCAGGCGGTCATGCACCTGTCGGCGCGTCAAGTAATCACCAGCACTGATGCGCCGCAGCAGCTGCTTGGCGACGTCCCCCTCCACCTGCTGCTCCATTCCCGGCGCGACTTCCATGTCCGACAGCTGGCTAAGCAGCATCAGATCGATGATGTCTCCCAAATCAAAGACCTGGTTCAATTCCGACTGTGCTTCGGAGCCGAAGGCCTCGATAGCGTCATAGCCTAGGGCACTACCCAAGCGACGGATGAGATCCGGGGACACACTCACCCGGTTGCGAGTTGCGTGCAATTCCGCGGCGTTGAGATTGCGGTCCAGCCCCACGAGGGCTCCTTTCTCCCCCTCATTGGGGAAATAATTTTTGGTCATGCTTGGACTTAAGCCGGACATTGGCCTCCCCGGTTTCCTTCATTTGGGTCTTGTCTCGGAAAGCAGGCATCAGATGAAGCCCTTCTAGGAGGTTTTGGGACTTCTCAGCTTGGTCGCTGTTGGTTTTTCAGTCAGACAGATTATGACGTACTTAATCCCTACGAGTTACATAATAGAAAAGTGGCACGTTGCAAATACCCCTTTCATAGTCCCATTCGAGAGAATCTTTGCAACTCTTATGCCTATAGTATGACGCGGAATGATTCTTAATCATTCTCTTTCTTTCGCATTTCTCTTTCTGGACAGCGCACAAAGGAGCCTTACCTTTGAACGACAAGAATTCTTGGGGTCCACCAGACTCAACCCCACTTTCAGATTCGAACGGGCCTGCCTCCTCTATGCAGGACCCCGGCACAGGAACAAGCACTGAATCTTCAAGCAAAGGCACGCGCACCGCCATTATTGTCGTTGCCGCTCTCGCCATCATTGCGCTTATTGGCGGTGGCGCCTGGGCGCTAACGGGAAACAAGGATTCTGATGGTTCGAGCAGCGCTGAACCGAATTTTCATTCTCAAGAAAACAGCAGCGACGAAACTACCGAAGGAGCGGCTTCTGAAGAAGAATCCACTCTTGAAAAGAAAGCTGCGTCTACACAAGCTAAGAGCGCTAGCACTGGACCTTCCGCAGAAGAGAAGTGTGGAACGCTAGCCGATGACCTAATGGACGTTCCAATTGGCACGCTTCAGCTGTTTTGCGATGGCACCTGGCTTTACATGGCCCAAAAGCAATCCTCAAATTATGGACTGTTCTACTGGACCGATAATGAGTGGAAGTTGTATCGGTCTGACAATACGACTGGAGACTCCGTCAATCAGTGCTACGACAAGGGCAAGTTGGACACGGCTGGCGCCCCGAAGCAGCTGACCAACCAGCTCCAACTCTGCGATGCACAGCAAACGCAAACTCCAAAGGTTCGCGACAGGCCCATTACCGCCGAGGAGGAGTTTCCGCCAGAAGATTATTGGTACGGCGAATGCGATGGCAGCTACGTACTCATCGCGGAATCGGTCATCATCCCGCCGGCAACTGATCCGATTTCCGAGCCCTACCGAGTGCACAAAAAGTACCCAGGTTCCAAGATAATCCGGGGCGGCGCATGTAGTTCCCTGCGCAGCCGTACTGAGAGCGGCTCTGTCTATGCCATCATCTATGAAGCCGGCCACAGCGTGGAAAAGGTTTGCGAGCTCAAGGCTAAATACGGCGGCAATGCCCGATCCCTCAATAATGACGCGGATTTCTCTGACCCCTGCTAACCCCGATTCCGCGTTCGATTCCCTGTCACTCCCCTTCTGCTGCGTTGTCTCCCTACACCCGCTACAACGCAGCGTGCACCCCTTTGACTTTTCATCTACCGCCTCAATTTGAAAGCAATATCTTATGCCTAAATCATCTGCCCACCTAGGCCGAATAAGCCGTATAAGCATTGCAGCGAGCGCCGCCCTTATTAGTTTCTCCTTGGCTTCCTGCGATGACGAAACGTCGGATACAACCGCACAGGAGTTTTCGGTTGAGTCGGCGTCAATGTCCGTTACGGAAGAAAGTAGCGATGCCAAGCCGGAAGAATCGTCCACTGACTCTGCTGCGGCGGAAGAAGAACCTACTCGGCCGGTGCCACCGAACGTGATGATGGATGACGAGCAGCCGAGCCCAGAAGCCGACACCACTTCGTCGTGTGGCGCGGCAGATGCCCAAGCTGCTTTCTCCGAGGGCGTATCCCAAGTAGCTCCGTGGGGCACCATCGGATGGCAGCTTTTCGATTCCTCAGGCTACGATCCCTGTGCATCTCTATCGTGGGAAACGCTGATGGTTGAGGGAGGAACTAGTTCTTCACCCTTCCACATTATGTTGTTTAACCATGGCGAATATTTAGGCACCGCAACGGCAAAGCCCTATGGATTCGCCCCCACTATTGAGCGCGTCAGTGACTCCGAGATCGCGGTAACCTACCACTGGCCGCGCGAAGGCGAAGGCAACGCGAACCGCTCCGGTACGACTGACGCTGGCTTCCGCTGGGATGAAGGCCAGAAAAAGGTCATCATGTCCGGCGACGTACCGCCAACATCTGTAGGCAGCTAAAGGCGTAATCAATCCACCGCTTTTACCCACCCCTTGGCCTCTGAAGAATTTCTCGCAGGCGTCAGGCATGATGTTTTCAGCTGATGTATTTTCGCACTATGAGCAAACAACAAATTCACCAGCACATCGCAGTTTTTGGTCAGGCTGGAAGCGGAAAGACAGTCCTTCTTTCCTCACTCTTTGGCCGCTTCCACGAGCCATCGACTATCCATAAGAACGGGTACAGATTCTTAGCGGACGATTCTGCGCGCGGAAATAAACTGCTCCAAAAATACTTGGGAATGAAGGAGCAAGCCCAAGCTCCGATGCAGGATAAGTTTGTTTCCTCTCCATTCGGTTTTAAATTCGTACCAGAGTCACAGCCCTTGGACGCGAAGAAGAAGACTTCGCACATTGGCATTACTTGGCATGACTATCCAGGCGAATGGTTCGAGTCAGAGGTCAGCTCTGAAAGCGAACGAAATGATCGGGCTCATACTTTCCGCCAGCTGATCCAATCAGATGTCGCTCTGGTTTTGGTTGACGCACAAAAGCTGCTCGACCACGAAGGCGACGAAGATCGCTACCTCAAGTCACTATTCGGCACCTTCCGGAACACATTGCTGGGCATTAAATCCGACATCATTGCTGACAATGAACGGCTGGAGCAGTTTCCCCGCATCTGGGTTATCGCGCTTTCTAAAGCCGACCTCATGCCGGAGTTGGATGCGCACAGGCTCCATGAGCTCGTCGTTCTTCATGCCGCTGATGAACTGAACGCGCTGCGCAAAGTTCTGGCAGATTTCGTCAACGGCGACGAGGCTCTATCCGTCGGAGAGGACTACATCGTCATCTCTTCAGCTGAATTCAAGAACGGCACAATTGATTTAGAAAAGCACAAAGGCGTCGACGCCTTGCTTCCGTTATCTACGATTTTGCCTATCCAGCGCTACCAGCGGTGGAATGTATTGCGCCTTCTCCCGGCTGGCCTAGCGGACGAAAAGATGGTGAAAAGGGGACTTGGTATAGCACAATCGGCTTTTGCGATGCTTGGCAAAGTAAACAAGATGCCATTTAATTTCCTGGCCAAGGCTCAAGGTATCGCTGGTCTGGTTGACCCGCTCATGTCTGCAGCCATTCCGGTGATTGCCGAGGCTCGAAAGAATGCGGTGGAAAAGCATGCATTTAAGGAATTGTTGCTTACAGATTTCGTCATGAAATTGCGCGAGAGCATCGACAACGACATTCTCGAAAGGTCGCCGCGATGGAAATAATCTGGGCTACGCGAGGCAAACACTGGGGCCATAAGTTCTTACTCGATGGCGGCTATAAGGACCCATTGCCGCCATATCTTGAGGCATTTTCGGGCTTTGAAAACTCCCGCCACGTGTTTGAGCGCTGCAATGGACACTTGGCATTAAGGTTTCCAGATCCAGAGGAACGCCATGATGAATCAGGTCGCTTGATTTACCACGACCTAGTTATCAGCGGCCATGCCATTACCGATGTACGCTCCTACGACGAAGCATGCTCTTTTATGTGGCCCTTGATTGCGGACGAATACAGCAAGCTCTGGAATGCAGAAAATTAGAAAAGAATCTGGGCTCTTTAAACAGTTAATCGCCGCCGTGAATATCAAGACCTTATCCCCAGAGGAATAATGAAGGTGACTGATGGCTGGAATTCAACAGAATTCGCGGAGAAGATGAACTGCCTACTAAAGCGATACTACGCAGGAGACAATGGGCTTTCTCCGGCTGCAGTAGAGCTTCGGGCGGTGTGGAGAACTGCAGGACTCGCATACGCCATTTTCACAGTCTCGAAACCGAGAGGGATTGCGTATGTGGGAGTGGAAATGACGGTTCTTCCGGGACTTGGTTCTGCCATGTCGGAAGAAGAAACCGCTATAGAAGGCTGGTTAGACCGATTAGCCGGAGATACGCTGGCCAGCGCATTGGACTACAACGAAGATGACAAAATCCAATGGCAGGGAAAGGTCGCCGGCAACACTCCAGAATTTTTCTCAGAGCTAGGCCCCGCTGTGGGAGAAGTATTCTTCCCATAAGTACCAAAAGCCTAGAGGGGCGCGGCAGCCAAAAGTGGCCGCGTTCTAGGCTTTCGCGGGGAACTAGGAGCAGGTTATCGTGGCCAAAGCGTAGCCGAAGGAGAGATAGTAATGAGCGAGAAGACGTTTCAGCAGAAGTTCGGAGCTTTCGCTCTGGTGGCGGCGGTTGTCCTGCTGAGCGTGAACTTAACCGTAGTAGGGCCTACGGTGTTCGGTATCTCCACGCCGCTACTGCTCGGAGTCACGGGCATCATTATGATGCGCGGTGACAGAAGTGAGAGCAGCAGCGGCACGAAGAACAACTAACGCAGGCGGTGGCCCACGAATCCGGCGGCGAGGGTGTTGCCGGAAGATTGGTCGATGAGCAGGAAGTTGCCCACCGCGCCGCGGGCGGCGTAGTCCTCGACGGGGAGCTCGGCTTGGGTCTGGATGGTGATGTGGGCGATGTCGTTCATGGCGACGGACTCGGGGTTCTCAAAATCGGAAACGCCATCGAGGTCCAGGGTGCGAGTGATGGCGGCGATGCGGGCTTTGACCAGGGAGGATCCGTAGCGCAGCTTGAGCATCTGTCCGGGCTTGATGTCCTTTTCGGTCAGGCCAACGACTGTGGCATCGAATTCGCGGGTGGCTGCGGGGCGTTGGGACCCAGCGATGAGATCACCGCGGGCGAGATCGATGTCGTCGGCAAGCAAGAGCGTCACGGAGTCGCCGGTGGTGGCGGAGTCGGCGGGGCCGTCGGCAGTGTCAATCTGGGTGACGGTGCTGGTGCGGCCTTCGGGAAGGCCAACCTCATCGCCCACGGAGATGGAGCCTGCCTTCACGCGGCCGGCGTAGCCGCGGTAATCGGAGGCGTGCTCGCGGATGACGTACTGAATGGGGAAACGGAAGTCCAGCTCATCGGCGCGGCCAGTGGCCACGGGGACGGTCTCGAGCACCTCGAGGACAGTCGGTCCGGTGTACCAGGGCATATTAGAGGAACGCTCGACCACGTTATCGCCCTTGAGCGCGGAAATCGGCACCACGGTGGTATCAGTGATGCCCAAGCGCGCGGCGATCTGGTTGAACTCGGACTCGATATCGCGAAAGACCTGCTCTTCATAGTCCACGAGGTCAATCTTGTTCACCGCGAGGACCACGTGGCGCACACCAAGGAGGGCGGCGACGTTGAGGTGGCGGCGGGTTTGTTCGACGACGCCATGGCGGGCGTCGATAAGAAGCACCACTACCTGGGAGGTAGACATGCCGGTGACCGTATTGCGGGTGTACTGCACGTGCCCCGGGGTATCGGCGAGGATGAAGGTGCGCTTATCCGTGGCGAAGTAGCGATAAGCCACGTCGATGGTAATGCCCTGCTCGCGCTCGGCCCGCAGACCGTCGACAAGCAAAGAGAGGTCCATGCCGTCGAAGCCGCGGTCGGTGGAGGTGCGCTCCATGGACTCCACCTGGTCTGCAAGCACGGACTTGGTGTCATAGAGCAGGCGGCCGACGAAGGTGGACTTGCCGTCATCGACGGAGCCGGCGGTGCACAGGCGCAGGGTATCGCGCTGCTTGAGGGCGCCGACATTCGGCGCGAGGGTGGTCGTCATCAGAAGTAGCCTTCCTTCTTGCGGTCCTCCATGGCGGACTCGGAGAGTTTGTCATCGGCGCGGGTGGCACCGCGCTCAGAAAGGGTGGAAATGGAAATCTCCGCCAGCACCTCATCCGGCGTCGATGCGGTAGATTCCACGGCGCCGGTGCAGGACATATCGCCCACGGTGCGGTAGCGCACGGTGCGGGTTTCCAGCTCCTCCCCCTCGGCCGGGCCGCCCCATTCACCAGGGGCTAGCCACATACCATTGCGCTTGAATACCTCGCGCTCATGCGAGTAGTAAATGGAGGGCAGCTCCAGTTCGCGGGCGCCGATGTATTCCCAAATATCGGACTCGGTCCAGTTGGAAATGGGGAATACGCGAACGTTTTCGCCGGTCATTTTGCCGCCGTTATACAGATCCCAGAGCTCGGGGCGCTGGCGGCGAGGATCCCAGCCGCCAAAGGAATCGCGGATGGAGAAGATGCGCTCCTTGGCACGGGCGCGCTCCTCATCGCGGCGGGCGCCACCACATACGGCGTCATACTCGCGCTCGGCGATGGTCTCTACCAGCGGCACGGACTGCAGCGGGTTGCGGGTACCATCGGGACGCTCCTGGAGGTCGCCGCGGTCGATCCAATCCTGGACGCGGGCGACGTGCAGGCGGGCACCGGATTCTTCCACGAGGCGGTCGCGGAAGTCGATGACCTCGGGGAAGTTATGCCCGGTATCGACGTGGAGGAGCTCGAACGGAACCGTGGCCGGAGCGAAGGCGCGGCGGGCCAGCTCGAAGACAACGACGGAGTCCTTGCCTCCCGAAAAGAGGATGCCTACCTTGTCGAATTGGCCGGCCACCTCACGCAGGATGTGGATAGACTCGTTTTCAAGGTCTTTGAGGTGTGGGGAAAGTGTGCTCATTATTCGTGTAACCCGCATTCTGTCTTGCCGTCTGCAAATACGCGCCCGGATCGGGCATCTTCGCCTTCGCCAACTGGGAAGGTCAGCGGGGCGCAGCCGATGGAGCGGTATCCCTGCAGGGTGAGTGGGTGGATGATGAGGTCGTTGTCCTCGATATAGCGGTCCGTATCGTCTAAATCCCAGGTGATGATGGGCGATATCTTCAATCGTCCGGTGCGATCCAAGCTCAGCGCCGGGGCGGTGGCGCGGTGCTCGGAATCGGCGCGGCGCAGGCCGGTAACCCAGCCGGCATACGGGTCCATCGCCATATTTAGCGGTTCCACCTTGCGCATGCGGTTATAGGCCGCGGTATCGCGGGCATACAGGCGCGGGCCGTAGACCTCGTCTTGTTCTTCTGGGCTCAATAGCGGCAGCACCCGCACTAGGGGCAGGTCCCGGTAGCGCTTTTCTACCTCATCGGCCACCTGGAGGGTTTCCGGGAAGTGCCAGCCAGTATCGATGAAAAGCAGATCCGCATCGAGCCCGGCGCGGTGGGCGAGCTCGGCCAAGACCGTATTTTCCATGGACATGGTCACCGCAAGGCGGCCGGGAGCGTGCTCGGCGGCCCATTCGGTGATGGTTTCGGCAGAGGCATCGTGCAGCTTATCCGCCCACTGGTCTACCAATTGCTGGTTGCGCGCGGCTACCTCGGCGTCCAGCGGCGCGGTATCCCGCGTGCCTTCCGGGGAGATGCTGGGGTCACGGTAGTTCTTGCCACCGTCCAGCAGGTTCGTTGTTGGGTTCATGCCGTCACACATTAGGCAAAACCCCAAGGCGGTGCAGGAGATTATGCGCGAAAAGCCGCTGAGCTTGGCGGGAGGTGCGAATAAAAAGTTTCCAATCCGTACCAAGCGGACTAGATTTACAGACAAGACAGTCTATTGCGGGGTATTTGCGCCCCACCCAAGGAGGCACTTCCATGCAGCGTATAGCCATCATCGGGGAGGGGCCGTCCGCCCTATCCACCGCCGAAAAGCTTATCAGCGCTGGCATGTGTGTGGACCTCATTACTCAACGTACCGCACCATTCGGTCTACTTCGACGCTTTGCCGGCCTCGCGGGCGTGCTTGCCGACGCCGTCTCAGGATCCCACTGCGGCCCCGGCACCACTCCCCGGCTCCGTCTCATCGGCAACGTGCGCGTAGGGCCCGACGGCGATATCACCCATAACGAAATCCACCGCCTTTCTGCCGCTGGCGACCGCGATCTGCTCATTCTCGAGCTCAAGGCCCGCGGCGTGGCCGTCACCACTTGGGAAGGTTTGTGCACCCCCCTCGAAGACTTCGAGGATTGGAACAGTGTCATCACCCGCGCCCAGCTGGCGCATGTGGGGATTTAAAGGAAGACTCAGACTAGCGCCCCGCTCACCCTAGATATAAACTTGCACGGCTACCCAGCCACGGCAAGGAAAGGGGCGCGAGTCCATGGATCTGGTTCGCATTCTCATTACACGGTCGGCGCCGTATACGCCGTATTTCATCGCGGTACTTGTCCTGCAGGCCTTGTCAACAGCTGCCACGCTGTACCTCCCATCGCTGAATGCCAAGATCATTGATGAAGGCGTGGCCCAAGGCGATGTGGATTTCATTTGGCACACCGGTGGGATCATGCTTGCCGTTGCTTTTGCCCAAGTCATCACCGCCATTGGCGCCGTATGGTGCGGCAGCCGCACCGCCATGGGCGTAGGCAGAGATTTACGCAGCCAAGTTTTTCGCCACGTTAATTCCCTATCTACTGAGGACATGAGCCGCTTTGGCACGCCTACGCTTATCACCCGTGGCACCAATGACATCCAGCAGGTGCAAATGGTCTATATGATGATGCTCAACTTCATGGTGACCGCGCCTATCATGTCCATCGGCGGCATCATCATGGCCATGCGCGAAGACGCCGGGCTGTCCTGGCTGGTGTGGGTGTCCGTGGCAGTATTGCTCGGCACGATTTCCGTCATCATTGCCCGTCTCATGCCACTCTTTCGCATCATGCAGGACAAGCTGGATGCCATCAATGGCACCCTGCGCGAGCAAATTACCGGCATTCGCGTGGTGCGCGCCTTCGTGCGTGAGGCCTATGAAACCGAGCGATTTACCCAAGCCAATAAGGAAATTACCCGCCTGTCCCTGAACATTGGCCGCCTTTTCGTGGTGATGTTCCCGCTCATTACGGTGATCCTCAACGTGGCCACGGGCGCGGTGCTGTGGTTTGGCGGTCACCGCGTGGATGACGGGCTAGTCAACGTCGGCTCGCTCACGGCGTTCTTGCAATATTTGCTCCAGATCCTGGCCGCAGTCATGATGGGTACCTTCATGGCGATGATGCTGCCCCGCGCCATTATCTGTGCACGCCGCATTACCGAGGTCCTCAAACACGAACCATCCATTACTCCGCCTAGCACTACAACTACCCCGGACACGGCCACGGGCACGGTGGAATTCCGCAACGTGGGCTTTTCCTATTCTGGTGCGGATGCGCCAGTGCTAGAAAATATTTCCTTTACCGCCCAGCCCGGCACCACTACGGCCATCATCGGTTCGACCGGCGCGGGCAAGACCACCCTCATTTCCCTTATCCCGCGCCTTTATGTCCCAACCGAGGGCCAAGTGCTTATCGACGCCACCCCTACCACCTCCCTGGCCCGCCAGGACATCGTCCAGCGCGTGTCCATCGTTCCACAAAAGGCCTACCTATTTAGCGGCACGGTGGCCTCCAACCTGCGTCTTGGTCGCCCAGAAGCTACCGATGAGGAGCTCTGGGAGGCGCTGCGCGTAGCCCAGGCGGATTTCGTGGAGGACCTAGACATGCCTATCGCTCAAGGTGGCACCAATGTCTCCGGCGGCCAACGCCAACGCCTATCCATCGCGCGCATGCTGGTCGCCCGCCCGCTGGTCTATCTCTTCGACGATTCCTTCTCTGCCCTTGATGTGGCTACCGATGCCAAGGTGCGCGCCGCAATGCAGGCTTCCTTCGCACAGCGTGAGCAACCGGTGACCAGCATAATCGTCGCCCAGCGCGTGGCCTCTATCCGCTATGCCGACCAAATCCTGGTACTCGATGCCGGACGCATTGTTGACCGTGGCACGCACGAAGAACTTCTCGATCGCTGCGCGGTGTACCAAGAAATTGTTGATTCCCAAGAAACCGCCGCTGCTGCAGGAGGCGAGAACTAATGGCTGAAAATACCGCCTCCACCGCCGAGCCCACGGATAACGCTCCTGACGTCATGGGGGAATCTGCACCCCGCCAAGCCAAGAATTTTTGGCCCTCCATCAAACGCCTCTTTTCCTTGCTTGCTCCATTTAAGCGCAGCCTATGGGCCGTGGCAGCTATGAATGTTGTCTGCATTTTCTTAGCCGTTGTGGCTCCAAAAATCATGGGCAAGGCCATGGACGTCATCTTCGCCGGAGTTATTTCCCGTAACCTTCCCACCGATATAACCGCCCAACAAGCCATCGATGGCATGCGCGCTCAAGGACAGGACCGCTTCGCGGACATGGCTTCCGCCATGGATTTCATCCCTGGCGAAGGCATTAACTTTAACCGCTTGGGCACGCTCATCATCACCGTAATCGCGATGTACATCGTCTCTTCCGGCTTCCAATGGTGGCAGGGCGCCATTCTCAACAAGGTGAGCATGGATACCGTATTTGACCTGCGTGAGCGGGTAGAGGCCAAGATTAATGCGCTGCCGTTGAATTACTTTGATTCCCAGCAGCGCGGCGATATCCTCTCACGCACCACCAATGACATCGACAACGTGCAGCAGGCACTGCAGCAAGCACTCTCGCAGCTGTTTTATGACGCTCTGTTGGTCATCGGCATCACCATCATGATGTTTAGCGTTTCTTGGCAGCTCGCGCTGGTTGCTCTCCTAGCTCTGCCGCTTACCGCCCTAGTCATCGGGGTCATCGGCGGCCGCTCACAGCGCCAATTCAAAACGCAATGGCGCTCTACCGGCCAGCTCAATGGCCAGGTAGAAGAATCCTTCTCCGGCCATGACCTTGCCATCGTCTTCGGCCGCACAGAAGCTATGACGGAGGAATTTGATAAGCGCAACGAAGAGCTTTACCGCTCCGCGGCAAAAGCACAATTCCTCTCCGGCAGCATGATGCCAATCATGCAGTTCCTGTCCTATCTGTCCTACGTTGCCATCGCGGTCTTGGGTGGCCTGCGCGTGGCTAATGGCCACATGACTTTGGGCGCAGCCACTGCTTTCATCCAGTATTCTCGCGAGTTCAACCAGCCGCTGGGCCAGCTTGGTGGCATGATGCAGCAGGTCCAATCCGGCGTGGCCTCGGCCGAACGCGTCTTTGAGCTTCTCGACGCCGAAGAACAATCCCCCGACACCACCGACGAGGACCTCCCCGGCCGCGCTCGCGGACTCGTTGAGTTCCAAGACGTTGATTTCTCCTACTCGGAGGATAAAGAACTCATCACCGGCCTCAACCTGCGCGTGGAGCCCGGCCAGACCGCGGCCATTGTCGGCCCCACCGGAGCCGGCAAAACAACCTTGGTCAACCTGCTGATGCGCTTTTATGAATTAGACGGCGGTCAGATTCTCATTGACGGGCACGATATCGCCCGCATGCCCCGCCAGACGCTGCGCTCCCAGGTGGGCATGGTGCTCCAGGACGCCGTGCTTTTCAAAGGGTCGATCATGGACAACATTCGCTACGGCCGCTTGGACGCGACGGATGAGGAAGTCATCGCCGCAGCTAAAGCGACTTATGTGGACCGCTTCGTCCACGCGCTGCCCGAGGGCTACGACACCATTATCGATCAAGACGGCGGCGCCATCTCGGCCGGCGAGCGCCAGCTCATCACCATTGCCCGCGCGTTTTTGGCCCAGCCCGCGCTGCTCATTCTCGACGAAGCCACCTCTTCGGTCGATACCCGCACTGAGGTACTCGTCCAAGAAGCGATGAACGCACTGCGCGCAGATCGCACCTCCTTCGTCATCGCCCACCGCTTGTCTACTATTCGCGATGCCGATCTCATCCTCGTCATGGAAAACGGCACCATCGTCGAACAGGGCTCGCACGATGATCTCCTTGAAACCCAGGGCGCCTATTGGTGCCTGCACCAATCGCAGTTCAATAAGGCTTAAAGGGAAGCTGCAGCGTGGTTACTGCACGTTGAGCTGGACCTGCGGGGCGTGCAAATTAGCGCCCTGCAGGTTGACCAGCTCCATGGTGACATCTTGTAGCGAAATGTGCTCCATCAAAACGTTGGGGATAGGAGCATCGGGCACCACGTGCGGGTCGGGAACGCCCAATTGATCAAGCACCGCGTTGAGATCGCCGTTGGATAAATCGACGTTTACCGGAATGGTGGGGTGATCCACCACCGCGGGCGTTGTCTGTAGTCCAGTGGTCAGGACGGTGACCGGCCCGTCCGTGACGGTGGTTTCCACGTCACCAGTGGTTAGCTTGCCTTGCCCCACAGCCGCGGGCAGGGTCAACGCGAGGTTTCGCGCGGCCAACTTGTCACCTACGAGTTTCAGTGCTCGTTGTTCACCCTGTGCGGTAGGCACAGTAATAAGCGAGGCGCTTACGTTTCCAGTCAGGGTGACATTATCAGCAGTCACCGTGCTGAGTTCAGATTGCGCTAAGGCCAAGCCTTCCTGCGCACGGGTTTCCTCAGGTTGGTTCACCGCACACACCGCGGTAAAAGCGCAGAGCACTGCGAGCACACTACCTTTTACCACACGAGCGGAGCGACGACGCGGTAGTGAGCTCAGCCTGAATAGCTTCATACTGAACCCGCCAGCTCTTTGGCCTGGGATTTTTTCTTCTTCTTGTGCTTCTTTGGAGACTTCTGGCGATCCTGTGGCTGCCAAGCAAATGAGAGCGCACCACCGATAATGCCCAAAAGGCTGCCGATCACGAAGCCGCCCAGGTTCGTGGTGGGAAGCGCGATGATCGCCACCAAGATGGCTAAAACACCCAGGTAAGACGAGGTCTCCTGCCGAAACCAAGCTCCAAGGCCGAACATGATAAGTGCCGCACCAATAAGGAGCGTCGAAACGCCCGACACCGTGGAAATCATGACCAACAGATCAGAAATGCGCACAGTAATATAGGCCGGCGCTGCGATGGCGATGCCGGACAAGATAAGCAACAATCCACCCGCGAACGGACGACGCTTACGCCAGTGTTTAAACCGCTTCCACCAGCTCTCTTTAGGAGCCACTCGGGTTACGGCTTTGTCATTTTTGTTATTCGCTGCGGAGTCCTGCGATTCACCAGCGCTTTTAACCGCATCCGCTACCGACTGCGATGCGTTGTCTCCATCGCTTTCCGCCGCGGCCGTGGCTTCAGCGCCAGCCTTAGCGGTGTCGTCGGCCTTCGTCTCCGCAGCACTAGCGTGATCAGTGCCAGTGGCGGCCTCGCCAGCGGTTTTCTCGGCCGGCTCATGGGTGGAATCTTGGGCGCTGCGTGCAGCTTCGCCGTTATCGGCACCGGTTTCGTTCACCGCAGGCATGCGCAAAGTCTCATCATCAGAAGACTTAGCAGCCATTGTTGTTGCTTCCCCTCTTCACCGTCACATTCACACCAGAGGCAGCGAGCCTTTCTGCTCCCACCGAGGTCGTACGAATATCGTCCGCGCTCAGGGTCACCTTCTGCGCGTACAATCCCCACGAACCTGGATCTGCCTTGTCATTAACCTGGCTGGCGTCAACACCCACGTTGGCATTCGTCAGATCCAGCTGACCCTTAATATCGGTAGCACCAACCAAGAGATTCTCTACCTCCACACTGTCATCACCATTCGCACGGAGGGCGAAGGTGGTCTCGCCAATGCCTGGGACATCAGGAAGATTGGCGGACAGGCACAAATTGGAAGCCACGGCGTGCTCAAACTTCAAGCGCGCGGCGGGGATGGTTTCTTCTCCCATCTTGTCCCTATCAACGAAGATCGACAATCCTTCGCCCTCTAGGTGGCTCATGTTCACCTTAAAGAAGGTTCCTGAAAGTGCGATATTAGCGGTCAAGCCACCTTGGGCTACCGCAAAACCTGTTACACCAAAAGCTGCAAGCCCGGCAGCCAGTGCGGTTGCAAACTTTGGAATACTAATCCTGCCCATGAAGGAACCTTTCTGTGGAATTGAAAAGGCGGGGTAGCTGCCTGTTTTAGCAGCGTCCCCCGTCTACGGTGAATTTTCAGCCCACTCTTTACCGCGGCAAGAGATATACAAGCCCACGATGAGAAATAGACTTACGCAATCCACTGATAAAATGAGCTTGAACACACGTTAGCACTACCTGAGACACGTCACACAAAAAGGGGTGCAATTAAATACGCCCGCAACGGTGTAGCCCAGATCATGTGTTTAAAGAAGATTATCGCACTCCTGCCATTGTCAACTTCCAATCCCCCACTAAACCTGCAGCACACAACACTGTACCCCCAAATTTGTGCGCCATGTAATAAGTGTGCACCGGTGTGTGTTACGCTTCACAACCATCAGATTTTATCGACTACGGAGGGTCGAATTGTCCAACTCACTGAAACCCGAAAATGCACAGGCAAACGAAGAAAATACCCACATTGATTCCACTCAGTCCGGTGCGGAAGAAGTAAACGCTCAGGACAAGAAGGAAGAAAAGCGCGAGCTGCGCCGCGCTCCTTTGGGCCCGGATTCCCTGTTGTGGAAGTGGGGCTCGGATAACCGCCTGCAGCTATTGCGCGGCTACACCGGCATTTTGCAGAATATGCACCCAGCGATTGGTCAATCCCTTTTGGACCACTCGAAGTTCTTCGACGAGCCTTTCGCTCGCCTGCAGCGCTCTACGCCGCAGATTATTGAGTCCATCTACGATGATGGGGACATCGGTGAGCGCATCCGCGACTACCACGTCACCATTAAGGGCACGCTGCAAAATGGCGAGCGTTACCACTCCCTGAACCCGGAGACTTACTACTGGGCACACGCTACCTTCGTCTACCGCGTTATCTACGCCCAGGAACTCTTCGGTACCCCGTTCACCAAGGAAGAGCGCGACCAAATCGTTCGCGAGGGCGTGACTTGGTGGGATAAGTACGGCATGTCTGAGCGTCCGGTCATCGATAACTACGATGACTTGATCAAGTACATGGATGACATGGCAGACACCGTGCTCGAGCGCAACCAGACCGTTGACTTCGCACTGCGCACCGCACGCGTAGAGCCGGTCAAAGCTCCGGAAGGCGTTCCAGAGGCAGTATGGAAGGTTATCTGGAAGCCCATTATGCGCAGCGCCATCTGGTTGACTGTGGCTACCCTGCCGCAGAAGTACCGCGACATCCTGGATCTGAAGTGGACCAAGCGCGACCAGAAGCGCTTCGACCGCATCGCTAAGTCCGTTCGCTTCATCATGGACCACCTCCCTGAGGACAAGCGCTACATGGAGCCGGGTCGTTCCTTGATGATCAAGAACGGCATGATCGAGGGCAAGTACAAGGAGCCGAAGAAGATCCAAGGCTACAACGCCGCCCAGGCTAAGGACTCTGCTGCCACCGCGGAATCTACCGACAAGCCGGATTCCGATGATGCAGTAGCCGCACGCCGTGCAGCCGGCTGCCCGTTCTAAAACACACCGGCTTCCCAATTGTTCGTGAGCTTTTTAGCTCACGAACCTTTTCATTGATCTTTCTGGAGCGTGCATTACATGTCTTTACCACGCCGTCTACAAGAACGGCCCTTGCCACAGCAATTACTAACTGAGCTACAACATCTCACCACTAACTACTCCACCGGCTCGCTGGATAAAGGCGAACGCAAAGCGGTCCACTCCCCCTTATTTGAAGAAGAATTAGGCTGGGTTGGAGTAGGTTCCGAAGAAGACGTAGATGAGGCTTTCCGCCGTTCGCGTCAGACCCAAAAGGCCTGGGCCGATACCGACGTTAAGCAGCGCGTAAAGGTAATGAAGCGCTTCCACCACCTCGTGGCTAAACACCGCGAGCTGTTGGCGGACTTCATCCAATTGGAAACCGGCAAGGACCGCACGGCCGCCTTTGATGAGGTACTCGATGTACTAAATAACGCGCGTTATTACTCAAATAATGCGCCAAAGCTACTGGCCACTCAGAAGCAGCCGGGCGCATTTCCGCTCATCACCAAAACTCACTTGCAGCGAGTTCCTAAGGGTGTTGTGGGGCAAATCAGCCCATGGAACTACCCATTAGCACTGGGCATTTCCGATGCCGTTGCGGCACTACTTGCCGGCAATGGCGTTGTGGCCAAGCCCGATGGATCCACCCCGTTTTCTAACCTGATTTCCCTCTACCTCTTGAGGGAAGCAGGACTGCCGAAGGATTTGCTGCAGATCGTTACCGGCTCCGGTCGAGTCGTCGGCTCCGCTATCTCCGAACGCTGCGATTACCTGATGTTTACCGGTTCCACCAAGACCGGCAAGATTTTGGGTACCACTGTAGGCGAGCGCCTCGTTGGATATTCCGCAGAACTGGGCGGCAAGAACCCTATGATCATCGCGCCGGATGCGGACATCGACAAGCATATTGACACCATCGCTACCGCTTGCTTTTCCAATTCGGGCCAGCTGTGCGTGTCGATTGAACGCATCTACGTACCCGATGCCATCTTCGATCAATTCATTAACGCATTCCGCCGGGCAACCGAGTCCATCAAACTTGGTTCCGGTTTGAACTGGGACTACACGATGGGTTCACTCATCGGCCAAAACCAATTAGATGTGGTGCAGCACTTTGTCGACGATGCGGTGGATAAGGGTGCCACCGTTATTACTGGCGGCAAGCCCCGCCCGGATATTGGCCCCTATCACTTTGAACCCACGGTTCTCACTGATTTGGGTGAAGGCGCCGAGCTTGCAGAGCAAGAGGTCTTTGGCCCTGTGGTGTACGTGCAACGCGTGCGCGATGTCGAAGAGGCCATCGAGCAGGCAAATAAATTGCCCTACGGCCTGAACTCCTCTGTATTCGGCCAACCCGAGACCGCGCAGGGCATCGCTGAGAAAATCGATGCAGGCAGCGTGACCATCAATGACGGCTACGCCTCCACATGGGCCTCGATTTCCACCCCGTTGGGTGGCGTCAAGGAGTCCGGTGTTGGCCGCCGTCATGGCCACGAGGGTCTGACCAAATATACAGAAGCGAAGAATATCTCCTCGCAAAGGATCATGCCGATGCGCGGGCCAAGCTGGCTTCCCAATAAGTACTACGGCACTTTGCTGAGCTCCGCATTGCGCTTAGGAAAGGCCTTGCGCTTCCTCCCCTGAGTACTGCGCAGCATAAGCAGCCACCTTTTAAATTCAGTAACTCACTTCACATTCAAAGGGTATGTGTGTACGATCACAACATACTCAGAAATGTGTTCTGCTGAATGCATAAATTGCACAACACACAGCGGCCAGTAAGCGCCCTGTGAAACTCGAAAGGAACAGTATGTTCAAGCCATACCGCCGACCGACTGTCGCAGTGGTTGGTGCCGGAGTAGCCGGATGCGCCGCAGCTTCTGAATGCGCATTCTCTGGATTCGACACCGTTCTTTTTGAACAAGAACCACACATCGGCGGTCACTTCAATTCCGCTGAAGCCACTGAGGTTTCCCGGAAGTACCACTTCCGTACCCCGTACCTCCGTCTCACCAAAACTGATGGCTCGCCAGCTTCTGTAATACGCCACCTTGAAGAGGCTGTTGCTGCCAGTGGCGCCGAGTTCCGCGGTTCCACCGCCGTTACTGGTGCCGAGTTCGACCGAGCAGAAGGCAAATGGGAAATCTCCTACCTCGGTGATTCCGGTCAGGAAACCCAAGCTTTCGATGTGTTGATTCGCGCCACCGGCGAGGAATCCCCGTGGATTTCCGTACCGGGACGGTCAAAGGCCAGCGTCGATGACATGTACCTCCACCACGGTGTAGAGGTATTTGGGCTGCCTAATGCCCTCTTTGTTGACGGCCCCACCCCGCGCGACTCTTACCTCAAGCGTCGCCCACTAGCTGTCATCGAAGCCCGCGCCGATCACTGCCGCCGCTACGTCCGCCAGCTCGAAATTCGTGGACCAGGCGAACTAACCGTCAAGCACGATAAATGGTTGGTTCAGCCCGGCACTGTACGCGGAATCCGCGAAGTGCTCGCAGGGTTCGATGCACCGGCCCATGATTTCAAGCGAGCATCCAACTACGCCCCTGAGTCCGCCTCGTCCGAACGCCAGAAACATCAAAAGTCCGCTACTGCCCTTAAGGAGGCGTAATGACTACTCTGAGCAATCCTGAAAGCACTGTAAACGACAAGCACACCCAGACTGCAGATAACAACACCGATAACCTGCCTGAGCTGGGTCCGGATTCCATCCTGTGGCAGCGCTTTGGTGACTGGCGCTCCGCATTCGTCGCACTGTCTGCTGGTCTTTTGCAGATTGCCCAGCGTGACATCAGCCGGTCTCTAGTGCAGCACTCCAACGTTTTCGATAACGAGGTTGCGCGCTTGGTTCGCTCCGCCTTCCCGATCATCCGCACGATCTACGAAGGCCCAGAAGTTGGCGTCATGATTCGTGACTTCCACAAGGACATCAAGGGCACCCACCCAGATGGAAGCCGCTACCACCCGCTGAACCCGGATGTTTACTACTGGGCACACGCCACCTTCGCTGCTATGCCGTACCAGCTGGCCGGCAACTTCATGGATCCTCTGACCCCAGAGGAGCGCGAGCAGCTCTTCCAGGAGACCCGTACCTGGTACACCTTCTACGGGGTTGCAGAGCCCGACGATGCGCCCAAGACGTACGCTGAATTTGAAGAGTACGTGGACAACATGATCGAAAACCTCGATATCAGCGAGACCATCGAGCGCTCCCGCATCATCAACGGCCTTACCCTCGACACCCCAGATCCCAAGGTGCCCAACTGGCTGTGGAAGCCCGTTGCACCTTACGCATCCCGCCTGCTGTTGTGGGTTGCAATCGGCATGATTCCAGACAAGCTGCGCAACAAGATTGGCTGGGAGTGGACCAAGAAGGATGAGCGCAAGCTCAAGATCTTCTCCCGCGCCGTCCGTGGCGTCTTCTCCATCCTCCCGCGTAAGGCACGCATGGTTCCTATTGCTACCCGCGCCTTTGAGAAGGCGGAAGCTGAAGGCGGCTTCCACTACTAAGGCCTTTATCCCTTCACTCATAGTTACTGAATACTGACTCCCATGATTGCGCCTTGAGGCCTTAAGGTAGATAACAACGTGGAGCATCAGTAGTGAAGGAGCACGAATGACAACCGTGTCCGGTTGGATCGCTATAGCCACATCGATTCCGGTGTGGCTATACTTTTTCGCCCGCATAGGCGCGCTCATTAAGTTCATCCGCTCGGGCGGACCAACCCAACTAGAGCGCACCAACAGCCCCGTAAAGCGCGTCGGGCGCGTGCTGGCAGAGGTCTTTGGCCACTCCCATTTCAAGGGAAAACCTCTGGTCAATGCCGCCCACTGGCTGGTGATGGTGGGCTTCCTTTTCGGCATCCTGGTGTGGTTCGAGGCCTATATCCAAACCTTCGCACCGAATAAGGGCTGGCCGTGGCTCAGCCACTGGCCGGTCTACCACTTTGTGGAAGAAGTCTTGGGCATCGCGACGGTGCTCGGCATTGGCTTCCTCATCGGTGTGCGCCTCAAGCTCGGCGATACCGAGCGTGGCAGCCGCTTCTTCAACTCCCAGACCGCCTCCGCACGCTGGGTAGAGTTCATCGTCTTTTCCGAGGGCCTCGGCATGATCTTGGTAAAGTCCACCAAGATCGCCACCTACGGCGGCGGTTCCGCCTGGGCGGATTTCTTGAGTATCCACTTGGCCAAGCTCTTCCCCGAGTCACCGGCCCTGGTGAGCTTCTTCGCCCTGTTCAAGCTGCTGTCCGGCATGCTGTTTATCGTCTTTATCTCCCGCAATTTCCAGTGGGGCGTCATGTGGCACCGCTTCACCAGCTTTTTCAATATTTTCTTCCAACGCAATGCCACCGGTGAAAAGGCACTGCAGTCCTTGCCCACCCCGGATTTGGAAGAGGACATCACACCAGGCAGCTGGAAGATGCTGCTGGATTCCACTTCATGTACCGAGTGTGGTCGCTGCCAGGAGCTATGCCCAGCCTGGAATACCGAGAAGCCACTGAGCCCCAAAAAGCTCATGATGGACCTGCGCCAGGGAGCGCTGGATAACTACAACCCGCACGAGGGCTTGGATGTACTGTCCATGGCCGGCGTTATCGATGATGATGTGCTGTGGTCTTGTACCAACTGTGGTGCGTGCGTGGATCAGTGTCCTACCGATATTGAGCACATCGACCACATCGCAGACCTGCGCCGCTTCAAGGTGCTCGCTGAATCTGACTTCCCATCTGAGCTCACCGGCCTATTCAAGAACATGGAAAACAAGGGCAACCCGTGGGGCCGGAATAATTCTGAGCGCCGCGCCTGGATCGATGAGGCCCGCGCCGATGGCATCGACGTGCCCATCATCGGTGAGGACGAGGCCGATTTCTCCGATATGGAATACCTGCTCTGGGTGGGCTGCGCCGGCGCCTATGATGACGACGGCCGCCGCACCACCCGTGCGGTCGTAGACCTGCTGCATACCGCGGGCGTGAAGTTTGGTGTCCTCTCCACCGGCGAGACCTGTACGGGCGATCCTGCCCGCCGCGCTGGCAACGAGTTCCTTTTCCAGATGATGGCGCAGCAAAACGTGGAGACCCTCAACAACGCCTTCGACGGCGTACCGGAGGGCCAGCGCAAGATCATCACCACTTGCCCGCACTGCTTTAACACCATCCGCAACGAGTACCCAGACTTTGACGGGCATTTCGACGTCTTCCACCACACCCAGCTGCTCAACCGCCTGGTACGCGAAAGCCTGCTCAAGCCGGTGCCGCGTACGCCGGAAAACCGCAAGCCGATTACCTACCACGACCCTTGCTTCCTCGGCCGCCACAACAAGGTCTTCGATCCCCCACGCGAGCTGCTCGAGGCCACCGGCGTGGAACTGCGCGAGATGGACAAGAACCGCGACGAGGCCTTCTGCTGTGGCGCCGGCGGTGCCCGCATGTTCATGGAAGAAAAGCTTGGCACCCGCATCAATGACTTCCGCACCGAACAGGCTTTGGAAACCGGCGCGGAAGAAATTGCCACTGGCTGCCCCTTCTGTAATGTCATGATGACCGGCGGCGTGAAGTCCTTGGCGCAGGATTCTGCCCCCACCACCAAGGTCAATGACGTGGCAGTTATGCTGCGCAATTCCATTTCCCTCGACAAGACCGGCACCCTGCCTGAGCCCCACCCCAAGGCCTTCCTTGCCACTCCGGTGCGCCACCAGAAGTCCACCGGCACCAATGATGCCCCGCTTGCCGACGCTCCTAACGCTCCCGCCCCCTCCGCCTCGGCCCCGGCAGCTCCCAGCGCACCCGCGGCACCAAGCGCGCCCGCCGCCCCTGCGGCACCGGCTGCGCCTGCGCCAAGTGCACCTTCTACTCCATCAGCGCCAACGCCTCCAGCTGCACCGCAAACTCCCCAAGCACCGGCAGCTCCCGCAGCACCGACCGCGCCTACCCCACCGAGTGTCCCGGCAGCACCTGCACCACAAGCACCAGCCGCTCCAACACCACCAAGCGCTCCAACGCCGCCGAACGCACCCGCAGCGCCCGCGGCACCTGCTGCGCCTGCACCAAGTGCACCTTCTGCTCCATCAGCACCGACAACGCCAGCTGCACCGCAAGCTCCCCAAGCACCGGCAACTCCCGCAGCACCGACCGCGCCTACCCCACCGAGTGCCCCAGCAGCACCTGCACCGAAAGCACCAGCCGCTCCAACACCGCCGAACGCACCCGCGGCACCGGCAGCTCCAAGCGCACCGGCTGCGCCTGCACCAAGTGCACCTTCTGCTCCGTCGGCACCGACGCCACCTGCAGCCCCGAAGCCCACACAAGCTGCGCCGCCGGCTCCGCCTGCAGCTCCGGCACCGCCGGCGTCGGAAAGCGCGCCACAGCCGCCTGAATCTGAGTAGGCGCGCAGGGGCATGGGTGCGTACGCTGTAGTCCATGCATTTTAATGCGGGACTCCCCACCGATGCCCTACTGCTAGCAGCAGGCGCGACCGAAAATACACACTCCCTCGTCTCCTTCGCTTGGATCATGGCCGCGGCCCTGCTGGCGCCGCTGGTCTCCTATATGTTGGGCCACCGTCTTCCATCGGTAGCCCTCTTGCTGATTTTCGGCATGATTATTGGCCCTTCGGTGCTTGAACTAGCCGCCGAGGACGAAGGCATCGAAATGCTCAAGGAGCTCGGCGTGGGAGCGTTATTTCTCCTCGCGGGCTTTGAAATTCAAATCTCCACCCTCAAAACAAAGGAAGCCGGAACGGCGTTATCCACTTGGGCAATCTGTGCCCTCGCCTGTGGAGTGGGCGCCTACTTCCTAGTAGATAACGTGCCAGGAGCCATCGTGGTCGCCTTGGCACTGACCTCAACGGCGCTGGGCACGCTCACGCCGATGCTGAAGCAGGACCGCATTCTGGGCACCAAGGTGGGCAACTCTGTGATGATTCACGGTGCCATTGGTGAGGTCGCCCCCATTACCGCAATGGCACTATTGCTGGGTACTCGTTCCACGCTGACGACGATGATCATTTTGTTGTTCTTCATCATCATCGCCGTTGCCGTCGCCATCATGCCGGCGGCTATCGCATCAACGATCCCTTGGGTAAAGACCGCTTTTATCTCTGGTGCGGGCTCAACCAACCAAACGATTCTGCGTCTTATCATCCTTATTCTGGCCATTCTTATGGCCGTTACCGCAGTCTTTGAACTCGATATTGTGCTCGGTGCTTTTGCTGCCGGCATCATTTTGAACCGTATTATCCCGGATGAATTCCACCGCCGCCTAGAACACCGCCTCGATGTGGTGTTTTATTCGATGCTTATTCCGGTCTTCTTTGTGGTCTCTGGCATGAGCATTAGCTGGGATACCATCGCTCATAATCCGTGGAAGGTACTGGGCATTCCGGCTCTCATCTTAGTGACGCGTGGCCTGCCCGTCTTCTTGCGCGAAAATGTTGGGCATACCGGATCTGATATTGAAACCTTCCGCGAGCGCCTCCAAGTAGGTTTGTATTCCGCTACCGGTCTGCCAATCATCGTGGCGGTAACGTCCCTGGCGGTCAATTCCGGAATCATGGAGGCCGAGAATGCCTCGATCTTCGTCTCCGGTGGAGCGCTTACCGTCGCCATCTTCCCATTCTTGGCCAGCCTGGTGGGCGGAAACCAGCAAGAAAAGAAGGACGAGAAGACCCCTGACGCTGAATCCAAGGAACTATAGGCTGCGTTCGCTGAGAGCACGTCCCTGGAAGGGCAGAATTTTCCTAGACTGGAAAACGTGAGTAATAACTTTGGTTCTTCCCCTGTCAATCGGACTCTGCGCCTGTCCGATTCCGAGCGCAACGATGCCATCAATGACCTCGCCCGCGCCGTGGGTGAAGGCCGGTTAACCATGGAGGAGTTCGAGGACCGCTCGGACGATGTCATGCGCGCCAGCACCCACCAAGACCTCGTGCCCGTCTTCCAAGACATTCCGGCGCGTGGTTCCCACGAGGTCAAGATCTATTCTCGGGGAGAAGTCACGCGCGCCCATAATGCAGGCAAGAAACCGAAGTTTGCGACTGCTCTCTCCGGCTCTGTGGTGCTTGCAGTAGCAAGCCCCACGCTGATCTTCTTGAGCGCTACCATGAGCAACCCATGGCTACTGTTAGGTGGCGTCACGGCAGCCGCACTCATCCCTATCCTGTGGATCATGCTCTACGTCGCCAAGGTCGGCCCCTCCTCGTGGCACGCCCCATCCGTGCGCCAGGTTGAGCGGCAGCAGCTGCGCGAGATTCGCGCTCTCACGGCGCATGAGCGCGCGCAGCAAAAAATGATCGAGGAAAAGATGTGGGCCGATCGCCGTATGCAAGCTGGCGAAATTACCGGCCAAGCCATGGATCTGGCCAAGCGGAAGTTCAGCGAGTGGAGTAAAAAATAGTCATCGCCGGTGTTGAAGCATTTTGTGCAGCTGTGAATCGTGGCACAATATTCCCATGACTTCTCCCAAACACCGCATCTTTGACCAATCCGACAAACTCAAGGGCGTCGCGTATGACATCCGCGGCGAGGTCTCTGCGGAAGCGGAACGCATGGAGCTCGATGGTCACACCATCTTGAAACTCAACACCGGTAACCCGGCCGTCTTCGGCTTCGAAGCACCCGATGTCATCATGCGCGATATGATCGCCGCCCTGCCTACTTCCCAGGGCTATTCCACCTCCAAAGGAATCATTCCTGCCCGTCGATCCATCGTTACCCGCTACGAGCTGGAGGATTTCCCACCCTTCGATATCAACGATGTCTTCTTGGGCAATGGCGTCTCCGAGCTCATCAGCATGACCACTCAAGCGCTGCTTAATAACGGCGATGAGGTTCTCATCCCGGCACCGGATTATCCATTGTGGACCGCTGCTACGTCCCTGGCAGGTGGCACCCCAGTGCATTACCTGTGTGATGAGGAGGATGATTGGAATCCATCCATCGAGGACATCGAGTCCAAGATTACGGATAAGACCAAAGCCATCGTGGTCATTAACCCGAATAACCCAACGGGTGCGGTCTACTCGCGCGAAGTACTGCAGAAGATTGTCAGCATCGCCCGCGAGCATAACCTGCTCATCTTGGCCGATGAGATCTATGACCGCATTCTTTATGACGGCGCGCAGCACATCTCCATCGCTTCCCTAGCCCCTGACCTACTCACCATCACATTTAACGGTCTCTCCAAGGCCTACCGCGTGTGCGGCTACCGCGCCGGCTGGATGGTACTTACCGGCCCTAAGCACCACGCCCGTGGCTTCATCGAAGGCCTTGAGCTTCTGGCCGGAACTCGCCTGTGCCCGAACGTACCGGCGCAGCACGCTATCCAGGTGGCGCTGGGTGGCCGGCAGTCCATCTTTGAGCTCACCGGTACCGGCGGGCGTCTTTTACGCCAGCGCAATATCGCCTACGAGAAGCTCAATGAGATTCCCGGCGTTTCCGCGGTAAAACCCATGGGCTCGCTCTACCTCTTCCCGCGCCTGGATCCGAATGTGTATGAAATCCATGATGATGCCAAGCTCATGCTGGATATTTTGAAGGCGGAAAAGATCCTCATGGTTCAGGGAACCGGCTTCAACTGGCCGAACCCAGATCACTTCCGCGTAGTCACGCTGCCGTGGGCATCCCAGATCGAAAACGCCATTGAGCGCCTTGGCAACTTCCTGGTGAGCTATAAGCAGTAGCTTTCTTCCCCGCCAGTTGCTAATGATAGTAATAATCCATAACAATATGGTGCATGGGAAGACATTCTGCGGCACCTAAGCCTCAGCCGACTCGAAGTTCATGGGGTCGGCTCTCTACTTCGTTAGCTCACCATCCATGGCGGTTAGCCTTGCTCGGCGTGCTCGTCACAGCGCTTATAGCCACCATTACGGGCATGGCATTGCTGTGGCCTCAGAGTCCAGCTTCCGAGCACACCTCCACCGATTTTCAGCAAACCTATGCCCTCAACCACCCACAGGTCGAGGGCACGGTCGACACGACAGATCACTCTGCTTGCCAATCGGAACTTACTGGACAGGCCTTTGATAAACCGCCGCTCATTCCTGGGTCTGAGGAAGTGCAGTGCGACCGCGCCTTAGTCAATATCACCTCCGGCGAGGACGAAGGACGCATGACCCAATTGGTCACCTACGGCAATGCCGGCGATCCGCAGCTTAAACCGGGCGACAAGATTGTTCTTTCTAAGGCAGATGACCCTTCCGGCGCTGTGTCCTATGCTTTTGCTGATTATCAGCGCACCGGAAGCCTAGCTCTGTGGGCGGTTATCGTCGCCGTCGTCATTATCGCTTTTGCGGCGTGGCATGGCGTACGCGCCCTTATCGGCTTAGCGCTCAGCCTAGGCGTGATCTTTGCGTTCCTCGTCCCCGCTCTTATCGACGCTCATAATCCCCTGTGGTCCGCCCTTGTAGCCTGCTCTGCCATCATTCTGCTGGCCGTTCCTCTCGTCCACGGCATGAATTGGAAATCGGCATCGGCGGTGGGTGGTTCCCTCACCGCTCTCATTCTCGCAGCGGTGCTGGCATGGGCCACTATCGATGGTTCGCAGTTGCAGGGCTACAGTTCTGAGGACAACCTCAAGCTACTTCTTTATATGCCTGATGTATCCATCGTGGGCGTGCTCTTGTGCGGCTTTGTAGTTGGCGCCTTGGGCAGCCTTGCCGACGCCGCCGTGGCCCAAGCATCCACCATTACCGAACTCCACGAAGCGGATCCTGATGCCCGCCCTACACAGCTTTTCCTCTCCGCAATGAAGGTGGGCCGCGACCATATTGCCTCCATGGTCTATACGCTGATTCTCACCTATACCGGCGCGACCTTGCCGCTGCTCATGCTGATTACCGCAGCAGAACGCCCTGCCGGACAGATTTTGAGCAGCGATCTCGTCGCTACTGAGCTGCTGCGTTCTGGAGTGGGCGCGATGGCATTGACCCTCGCGGTTCCCATCACTACGGCCATTGCGGCCTTCACGGTGCCAAAGCGTACAAAAGCTTAAGCCTAAGCGGAAGGCTGAGCCAGCATCGACGCTGCTCAGCCTTTCGTATCTAGGCAGTTGAGAACCTAGAGGGTGCGGCCTAGGGCCTCAACCTTCCAGCCTGCCTGCTGCCAATCCGCGACAGGCAGCACATTGCGGCCGTCGATAATGTGTTTATTGTCCACGAGCTGGCCCGCTTGCTGCGGATCCAATTCCTTGAATTGCTTCCACTCGGTAGCCAAAATCACCAGCTCGGCCTCGCTCAGGGCGTCATCAGTGTCTGCGGCGTAATCCAAGGTGGGGAATACCTTTTTGGCGTTGTCCATACCCTCTGGGTCATAGACGGTTACTGCCGCACCGGCCAAGGACAAGGAACCGGCCACGGAAAGGGCGGGCGAATCGCGCACGTCATCGGAATTTGGCTTAAACGCGCAGCCCAGCACGGTCACGCGGTGACCAAGCAGAGAACCATTGAAGGCTTCCTTGGCAAGGTCTACCACGCGGTCGCGGCGGCGCATATTGATAGCGTCTACCTCGCGCAGGAAGGTCAGCGCCTGGTCGGCGCCAAGTTCGCCGGCGCGGGCCATGAAGGCGCGAATATCCTTGGGCAAGCAACCGCCACCAAAGCCGAGACCGGCGCCTAAGAACTTGCGGCCGATGCGTTCGTCGAGCCCAATGGCGTCGGCAAGCGCGGTCACGTCCGCGCCCGCAATCTCGCAGATTTCGGAGACTGCGTTGATAAAGGAAATCTTGGTGGCTAGAAATGCGTTAGCGGAGACTTTGACCAGCTCCGCGGTCTGCCAGTCCGTGACAATAAATGGGGTGTCTTGCGAGAGCGGCTGGGCATAGACTTCACGCGCGACCTCTTCAGCTCGACTTTCATTGTTGGTTTCACCAACGCCGAGCACGATGCGGTCTGGGGTGATGGTGTCCTTGACGGCATAGCCCTCGCGCAGGAACTCCGGGTTCCAGGCAATTTCCACGGTGGTGCCTTCTGGGGCAAGCTCATTGGCTAGCTCTTGGAGCTCCGCGGCGGTGCCGACCGGGACGGTAGATTTACCGAAGATGATGTGATCGCCCTTGAGTTTGGGCACCAGGTCCGTAATAACGGCCTTAACGTAGGTCATATCCGCTGCATAGGAACCACGGCGCTGCGGAGTACCGACGCCCAAAAAGTGCAGGTTGCCGAACTCGGCTGCTTCTTCGTAGTCCGTGCTGAAATCGAGGCGGCCGGCCTCGATATTGCGCTCCAGAACCTCGGGCAAGCCCGGTTCATAGAATGGAACCTGGCCCGATTTGAGAGCGGAAATCTTATTTTCATCTACGTCCACGCCTAGTACTTCATGGCCGAGCTCGGCCATGCAGGCAGCATGGGTTGCACCCAGGTATCCGGTGCCGATTACAGTCATACGCATAAGGCCTTATCTTAAAGGCCTTATGTGAATACCGGTTTAAGCCTATCGAAAATTCAGGTAAGACTTCGATGGCGTCGGGCCACGCTGGCCTTGGTACTTCGACCCCAGCGAACCCGTGCCATAAGGGCTTTCAGCTGCTGAAGTCATCTTGAAAATCGCCAGCTGCCCCACCTTCATGCCCGGCCACAAGGCAATGGGTAGGTTGGCGGTATTAGAAAGCTCGAGCGTAATGTGACCGGAAAAGCCTGGGTCAATAAAGCCCGCGGTGGAGTGGGTCAACAATCCTAAGCGGCCGAGCGAAGACTTGCCCTCCAAGCGGCCAGCCAAGTTCGCAGGCAGGGTGAACTTTTCCAACGTAGCACCGAGCACGAACTCGCCTGGGTGCAGGATGAAGGACTGATCTTCTTCTACCTCCACCAAGGTGGTGAGATCCGGCATTTCCTCTTTGGGGTCAATATGCGTATACCGCGAGTTATTGAATACGCGGAAATATTTATCCAAGCGCACGTCTACCGAGGAGGGCTGGATAAGCTCGCTGTCGAAGGGCTCGATGCCCAACTCTTCGGCGTCGATGGCGGAACGGATATCACGATCTGAAAGAAGCACGGCCCCAATTCTACTCATGCCGAAGGCCAAGGTGTATAGTAGGCCGGAGCGCATCAACGCGCAGTGCCGACGTAGTTTAATGGTAGAACTGCAGCTTCCCAAGCTGCTAGCGCGGGTTCGATTCCCGTCGTCGGCTCCAATTTTCGGGGGGAATTTTCTTGCTAGTCTGTGGCGCTTAACCACTGGGCAAGTTCTTTTTGTGTCCGCTCTACCCCGCCTGGATAGTGCGCCTCTAGTTCTGCGGCGGCCGGCTTCAAGAATCTCTCCACAAGCTCGGCCATATCACGCTGAGGCACGGTGCCACGGATATTATCCAGCGGGGCACGGAACGTCACTCCCAGGTCAGTCCGGAGCTGATATCCGCGCCAATCTTCGCTGTAAACGCGCAGCTCTGCCCCGCGCAGGTTCGATTCGATAACCACATTGCCAAAGATGAGCGTTGTCAGAGTTCTCTCTTCCATGGCTCCGAGCCTACTAGCCGCAGCGGACGATGGGCTGCGGGTCGTAGACCGTGGTGGTGGTCTCGCGGGAGAGCTCTTTGCCGCCGAGGTCCTTGATGATGCGGGTATCAGACGTCGTAAAGCCTGGCGCACCAGAGGAAGGCGAGCAGTCGCTGCCTGGCACAGACATCGGCTGTGGGTCGGTATTGGCCCAGCGGCCATTGTTCACAGACTCAACGTCAACGGTCTTGGTGCCCTTCAAACGCACGGTAATCTTGCCGCCCCCGAAGTCGGTCTCAATGCGGACCGGGGTGTTGAAGGTATTGGTGAACTGCAGGTCGATGGCGCCTTCGTAAACGGTGGCCTCGCGGCCGGCGGGGTAGCGCGAAATATAGTACGAGTGCGGGGTGTGGGCGGTATCTTCCATGCCCGCAAAGTAGGCAGCGTTGTACAAGGTAGTGGCGAATTGGGAGATGCCACCGCCGACGGCGGAACCGGAGTGGCCATCAATAATGATGCCGGATTCCACATAGCCCTGGGCAGTGCCGCGCGGGCCGGTGTAGCCATTGAGGGAGAAGGTCTCGCCGGGGTTGACTACAGCGCCGTTGACCTCTTGGGCCACCAGCTCGATGTTCTTGCCCGAGGCAGCGGAATAGCCCTCGGTTGTGAACTCGCCAACGGTATCGTTAAAGGTCGCCTTCTTGGCGTCTTCGGTGGTGAACTCGGCAGGGTCCGGCTTATAAGTAGCGTCCCACTCGCGGTCGTCACCGGTCACACGCTTGTCAAAGTCCTTCATGGTCGGCTCCCAGTCGATGATTTCGCCATCTTCGGACGGGGTGACCTGCTTGTCGTTGCCGTTGAAGGAAATCTTGGCATTCACACCGGGCACATCGGCGCCCTCAGAGCGCTCCGCCAACAGCTCCTGCGCGCGGTTGGTATCCACGGCGAGCTTGAGCTTGCCGTCCTTCTTTTCAATGCTGGTGAATTGGGAGATTTCCGGCTTATTCAGGGTAGCCGTGACATTATTTTTAGCCTTCAAGGTAATCGGATTATCCAGCGCCTTAGCGGCGTCGCCGGTGCGCATGGCCTCGATGGCCGCATCATTGATGGCCGGTTCTACCTCTTCTGGGTCCACGTCCACGCCCTCGGAATCGAGCCAGTTTTCTGTGACCGCGTTGTGCAAGGAGCCGGCATCCACGGTTTGGCCAAGCTTCGGGTCGGTGACCTTGAGCTCGCCGTTGTTAAGCTCCAACATGCCATCGACAGGGTCGGTGGAAAGGTTTTTCTTCACCCGCTCCAAGGCAGGCTGCAGCTGGGCTTCATCTACGTTGGTCTCTACCGGAATATCCCGGGTGGAACGGAAGAAGCTATACAGGCGGGTGAAAGGGTTGAGGGAAGGCTCCTTAATATTGTCCACGGCCCGCTGGTTATCCAGGGCAAGGCCCGATTCGGAAGGGACGAGTTCTGTGTGAAGGTCACCGGAGGTGACGGAAACGGGTTCGGTCTCTACGCCCGCAAGCTCATCTTCGAGCTTCTCCACGGCGGCAGTGCGATCCATGGCGGAGATGTCCACGCCGTTGACGGAAACGGCGCGCGGAATCTTGTCCTGGTTTGCCGCGACATCCCAGGCATAAGCAATACCCGCGATCAGGACAAGGCCGACAAATACACCGAGCGCGATGAGCCAGCCTTTAGCACCGTTTTTTCCTTCTGCCTTTTTCACGCCTTAAAGGTTAACGGTTTTAGTGGTATTTTTCCTAGTCCTGTGCGGCCTCGGCTGCAACGTCGGCCGGTGGAACGCTGACATGGCGGGCCGCGTCCTCGAGACGCTCGCGCGGCAGGCGCCCCTCGTCCACGGCACCGACAACGGCATCGATTACCGCATTGATATCGCCCTCGGTGGACCACAGGGGCATATCGGCACCGGCATTGAGGGAGGTCACGACGGCGTCGGCAAGCGGGAGCGAATCCGCAATCGCCTTCATGCCACCGATGTCATCGGTATAAATAGGGCCGTCGTACTGCAGGGTCTCGCGAGCCAAGCCATAAGCCTCCGGCAGCATAGAAGCAGGAGTCTGGCCATCGCCCAAACCGGGCACGGCGAGGTGGCCCATCATGAGCGCGGCATTCGGCGCTTGAGGGAGGGCGGTTTTAAAAGGAATGAACTCGTGTCCCTCCAGCTCTTCCAGCGGCGGGGTAACGGCCTCGGCCAGGTGGGTATCGCCAGAAGCACGGCCGTGTCCCGGGAAATGCTTGAATACGGCCTTGACCCCAGCGGAATCCAACCCGCGGGCAAAGGCGGCGCCGTATTCACCCGCCTGTGCGGGGTCGGTGGAAAAGGACCGATCGCCCACCACCTCTAGGCCATTGCCATCGACGTCGAGCACCGGCGCAAAGTCCACGTTGATGCCATGAGCCTTGAGGCTCGTGCCAATCTCGTGGGCCAGCTGTTCCACCTCTTGCGGGGAACGCTCGGCTGCCATTTGTTGCGGTGCGGGATACTCGCCCAAGATCTCTGAGAAACGCTGCACGCGCCCGCCTTCAAAATCGATGGAGACTTCAAAGTCGCGGCCTACCTCTTGGCGCAGGGCATTAATATCGCGGCCCTCTTCCTGCAGCAGGTTGGGATCCGCCCAGCTGGGAATAAAGATTCCGCCCACGCCAGCATCCAGTTTGGCCTTAGCATCGTCGTAATTGGTGACCGGGGGCATCAACACAGAGGCGGCCATGGCGCGGATGTCCTGCTGCGGGGCTGCTTCCTGCGAAGTCTCTTCTTGCGTCTCTTGCGTCGCGGCCGGTGAGCTCGATGCCGCTGGGGTTGTGGAGTCCTGACTCTCGGCGTCCTCCTGAGGGGAGGTGGAGCAGGCGCCCAAGGCCGTCACGAGGGCAAGGCTGGCGAGAATGCGCGGAGTTTTCATGCCTTCCAGTGTGCAATATTCCTCGCCTTCTGTCTGAAACGGTGGGTAGACTAGCCACATGAATAACGGCGAGACAATGCTAATTGCCTACGATGGCACCGAACGAGCCGGCCGCGCCCTCGAGCACGCGGCCCAGCTGCTGCGGCCCACCACGGTGGAAATCCTCACCGCTTGGGAACCCGTAGCCCGGCAGACCGCCCGCGCCGTCAGCCGCACTGGAATGCACCAGTCCACCGTCTCCCCGGACGGCGTCGAAGAGGATCCGGCCTACGAGGAAGCGTTGAAAATCTGCCGCCAGGGCATCGAACTAGCCGAAAGCCTGGGCTTGGCTGGCCGCGCCCACTTGGTGGAATCCGCCACCACTATTTCCTCCGCCATCATTGATGCAGCACACGAGCTGGACGTGGATGTCATCGTGACCGGCACCCGCGCCCTGACAGGTTTCCGCGCCTGGTGGACCAACTCCACCGCCGATCAGATTGTGCGCAATGCCGGCCTTCCCGTCTTTATCGTGCCGCAGGAAAACGAGGAAGACGCGGACGATGATGAGGCAGAATACTTCTAAATAGCTGCTAGTATTTTTAGCCATGGCTCTGGAAACCGATTCTTTGAACAAGCGCACCCTTGGCCCCGCCATCGGTAGCGCTGTTGTGGGCATCGCGCTCGGCGTCATCACCATCATCGGCATCGCGCAGTTCTCCGGCACCGATACCGTGCCAGAAGGCAATGCGGTTTCTGCTTCCGATGCGGTTTTGGGCGGCCCTGAGTACGGATCCCGCAACTAGGTGTGCGTACCCTCCGCGGGCGGCTTGCCCGCCCCTACCCGCTGGGGATCTTTGCCCTAGCGCTCATCCTCCTCGTGCAGCCGTGGGGGCTGACAGCTGCCGATACCAAGCATGATCTGGCCGCCAATCCGCTGCATTTTCTCCGCGGGGCACTGAGCGCCTATACGGATACCTTTACCCTGGGACAACTACAAAATCAGGCCTATGGCTATCTTTTTCCCCAAGGGCCCTTCTTCGTTTTAACCCAGCCACTGCCCGATTGGCTGGCCCAGCGCCTGTGGTGGCTGGTGGTCTTAAGCGTTGGCTTCATCGGCTTTCATAAGCTCGCCTGCAAGGTAGGCCTGCGCGGCGGGTGGGTCTGGGTGGCGGCGATGCTCTACGCACTTTCCCCTCGCGCGCTTTCTACCCTGACCGCCATTTCTTCCGAGACCTGGCCGGTCATGCTCGCCCCCTGGGTCATCCTGCCCTTCCTCAATGCCAAGCTCACGTGGCGCGACGCCGCCGCAGCCACCATCCCCGTAGCGCTCATGGGTGCGGTCAATGCCACCGCCACCATCGCCGCCTGCACCCCGGCCGCGGTAATTGTGCTTTACCGCCGCGCATTCAAACCCGGCGCGGCCTGGCTTCTAGGGTGCCTAACAGTATCGGCCTGGTGGATCGGCCCGCTTATCGTACTTGGCCGCTACGCCCCGCCGTTTACGGAATTCATCGAATCCGCTCGCGTGACCACGCGCTGGCTCAACCTGCCAGAAATCCTGCGCGGGACCACGAGCTGGACACCGTTTGTAGATACCGAGCGCGTGGCGGGCAATGCACTGGCTACCGAATCCTTCTTCGTGCTGGTCACCATGGGCATCGCGGCCGTGGGCATCTACGGGCTCACCAAACTGCCGCGTGTGTGGGCCGTTGTCCTAGTGGTGGGCATCGCGGTGCTGGGCTGCCAGGCGGGGTGGTACCTCGATGCTCTCGATGGCCCGCTGGCCGCGCTGCGCAACCTGCATAAATTCGATCCGCTGGTGCGCATCCCGCTGCTTTTAGGCGTCGCGCGCGCCTGCGCGCACCTGCCGCTACCGCACAGCTTGCGGCCTACCAAGAAGCAGACGGTAGGCGCGCTCACGCTACTGCTGTGCATCGCGGTCATCTCCCCGGCATGGTCACAGCGCTTGCTGCCACTGGGGGCGTATAAGGAGGTTCCCTCCTACTGGCACGAGGCCACGGACTTTATCAATACCCATGCCGCCGATACCCGCACCCTTATCTACCCAGAGGCGTCTTTTGCCCGGCAGACCTGGGGGTGGACGCGCGATGAGCCGGCCCAGCCGCTGCTCGATGTCCCTTGGGCCGTGCGCGATGCCATTCCGCTCGTGCCACCAGAGGCCATCCGCGGGCTCGACGGCGTCATGGCCGCACTGAAGGAGGACCCAGCCACCGGCGTGCGCTCCCTTCAGCGCCTGGGCATCGGCGCGGTCATGGTGCGCCACGATCTCTTCACCGGTGAGGACGAGGCCCTAGCCAGTAAATTTGGCGGCGAGGTCCACCGCTTCGGCGAGGTCGATGTCATCTTGCTCAACCACGCCGGCATGTCCTTAGGGCCCACAGACCCAGTCCGCGTGGCCGGCGGCGGGGAAGCCTTGGCGCTTCTCGACGCCCACCATGGCCCCACCACCCGCCAGCTCGTCGATCGCGACGCCGATATCGTCACCGATACCCCGACGCTCACGGACCGCAACTACGGCACCCTCGACGGCCCCATCTCCGCGCCCCTGGCTTCAGACGACCCCAGCCACGTAAATAACCGCCTGCGCGATTATCCCTCCGCGGGGCCTCTTAGCCAGGTCGAGACTCACGGCGGTTCCGTGGCGGTTTCTTCCTCTGCGGCCGATGCCACGGCCTTCGGTGGCGCCCAACCGCACAAGTCCGCCACGGCCGCGGTGGATGGGGAAAATTCCACCGCGTGGTGGCCCGCGCCGGGCGATGACTCCGGGTGGATTGAGCTGCGCGGTCATTTCACCCAACCGCGCCTAAAGCTCATGGCCACCAGCGCCACCACGGTTACGGTGCGCTCCGGCAGCGCCGCAGTAGACGTGGACTTACAGCCCTTCCGCTCACAGGAGGTACGCGTTCCCGGCGGCGATACCGAGGCCATTCGCGTGGAGCTGTCTCACCGCACCGGCATCGCGGAACTAGGGGTAGAGGGCCAGCCGGTCGAGCGCGTAGTGACCGTGCCGGATACCTCCCCCGATGTGCACCAATTCTTCTTCCAGCAGATGCTGCAAGATACCGGTGTGCTCATCCGCGACTTCACGGCGCCGCGCCCCATGCGGGTAAAGGTAGATTCCACCAAGCCGGTGCTTATCGACGCCCACCGCTACTCCCCCGGCGATTCCCTCACCCTGAGCCCCGGCACGCACCGTGTGCGCACCACTGGACCGTGGGTGAGCCTTCGCGAGGTGGGCTGGCGCCCGCCGGAGCCCTCGGAGCCCACTGGATACTCGATTAAAGCCAGCGAGGAAGACCGCCTCTTGGTCACCGGACGCGCCTTTAATAAGGGCCTGCGCGGGTATTTGGACAATGAAGAGCTCACCCCGCGCGAGATCGACGCCGCCACCCAGGCTTTTGTCATTCCGGCCGGCCGTTCCGGCGACTTCCATATGTCCTTCACCGCCCAGCCGGTTTATCGCGCCACCCTCCTCTTGGGCGGCTCCTTGGGATTGCTGACGCTCGGCCTGTGCCTCCTGGCGGCCGCGCGCCGCCCGTCCCAGCCCGCCTGGCACGCACCGCGTGGGGGCGCTGCCTCAGCCGCCGTGGCACTTGGTGCACTGGCCCTTACCGGCTGGCCGGCCGCAGTGGCGGCCGTGGCCGCGTGGTTGGTAGTGCGCTGGACCACCATCCCGCGCGCCTATCTCGCCCCCGGCGTAGTCGCTGCGGCTGGAGCCATCCTCGCCCGCGCGCCGTGGACGTCTGGTTCCTATGCGGGTGATTCGCTCTTGCTTAGCTGCTTGTGTGCCGCGGGCGTGGCCTGTCTTTTCGCCGCCGACCGAGGAGAAGATCCCGGCCGGGACGCTCGATGAGCGTATAGCTAGCGGCCGAAACCACCACGGTGCCCACCACAGTCACGGCCAGAATGACCCAAAAGTCCAGGGGTTTCCCGCTAAAAAGCGGCACCCCGGTAAGGGGAAAGGCCAGGCCCAAGATAGCCACATGCCACAAGAAGATGGAATAGGACCATGTACCCAGTGCCTGCATGAGTGGGCTGGTCAGCCAAGATTTCTCCCGCGGAGCTAGAGCCACCGGTACCACCACGACTGCGGCAAAGGCCGCTCCCGCCATGATCCGGCGGGAAAATTCCGCGGGTTCGGGATGGATAAGCCCCTGCGGCCCAAACCACTCGCGACTGGCACCCCACAGCACCACCGCCGCCGCAAGCCACCACGCCCAGCGCGGCCGCAGTACCCGCTGCACTCGCCGACTGATGCCGGCTTCTTCGAATTCGGCGGCCAGCATTCCCACGGCAAACCACGAGGCATACGCGGGCGGCCAGATCTGCGAGTTGACCTGGTCCTTGGCGTAATCGGCTACAAAGGGCACGAATCCCCACGCCCAGCTGAGCACTCCTGCCAAGATAATGGCGGCAATGCGCCAGCGCCGCGGCAGCGTTCCAAGCAGCCACACCAGCACAGGCAAGAAGAGATAAAAGAAGAACTCCACGCACAGCGACCACAGATGGGTAAGACCTGGGGCCAACCCGTCGACCACATAAATTTGCGTGGAAGTCAGGTTGCTCAGCAATTGGGTGAGGGTGAGTGAGTGGGCGTCGGGAAGCAGGAGCATCACCGCCACCACGCAGGCATAATAGGCCGGCAACAGACGTGCCACGCGCGAGCGCGCATAGCCGGCTAAGCTGTGCAAGCCGCGGCGGCGCCACAAGAGGAACGCGCTGAGTGCAAAGAAAACGGCGACGAAAAAATCGAAGCGCCCGGCAAACCCCCACCCAGTTCCGGTCTGAAAAGACACGTGGGTGACAATGATTCCAAGGGAGGCGACCGCGCGTAGACCGTCTAGCTCCGGCAGATGCTGGGGTACGCTTTTCACAGATGCCTGCGGCTGCACGCTTGCTCCTAACCCCGGATCGACCTGAAACTGATTGGACATATTACTGCAATGAAACGCTACCTTTGGCCACGCTCGCCACTGGCGTGGGTTGTCATTGCCGCCGTCATTTTCTTAGTGCTGGGCACTGTGGTGCCACCGCTATATAACAATCAGACCCGGCCCCTCGCCTTCGACCAAAACATCAACACTGTCACTGCACCGTCCGCCGGCGTGTGGATGGATGCGCCCGCCTTTATCGCCGGCGCCAAGGCCACAGGCGATAGCAAGAATCCGCAGTGCCAAGAAAAGAAGGCACCCATCTGGTGTTACCTGCACCATGACCTGCTGACCATCGAGCGCAACACCACGACCGCTGAGGTGGCAGAAGACGATGCGCTCGCTCACTCTGATTCTTTATCGCGCCTGCTAGCCGGCGAGACTCCGCTCGCCCAAATTACCGAGCACTCTGTGTTGAACCGAGAATCCACCTACCCGGTGGCTGCCCCTAAGGATAAATGGGAATTCCTCCTGCCGGCAGTGGATACGGGAATGGCCCGCACAGATTTCGAACGAGATGGCATCAACTACTTTTTCCCCTCCGGGACCGAGCAGCGCTCCTATCCCTTTTTCGATCTGGCCTCACAATCCTCCACGGCGGTGGACTTCACCACTACGGAAAAGCTAGATGGTATCCCTACCTATTCCTTCCACCACGATATTCAGCCCATTTCCCTGGCCGATATGCGCAGAAACATCACCACCGAGGCGGTCGATTCCGGCAGCGGCGAAAAGCAGCTGGCCGCTAAGGACTTCCGCATCTCTGGTCCGGCGAAGCGGTTCTATGACGAAGACTCGCGCAAGCTCCTCGGCCTAGATCCCACTGACCGGGTCACGGTGGAACCTTTTTATACCGTCGGCCGGGATATCTCCGTGGAACCCACCACCGGCACCATGGTGGATCTGCGGGAAAATATCAAGATTTTCTTCGCTGCCGACGAACAGCAAGCCGGCACCATGGTGGCCAATAACGATACGGAGGATCGCTCCATCTTCGCTGCCGATATGCGCTGGTCCGATGACACTCGCGCGGAGCGCCTCGACGAGGTGCGTCCGGTCATTCGCACCATTCGTGCCTTGATGGTCGTCGGCTGGGCGGGCAAAGCCATCGGCGTCGGCCTATTGCTCTGTGCTGCCTATATGTACATGCGCCGCCACCGTGAAGGCTAAGCGTCTTTTACTCCTCGCCTGGGGCTTCATCCTCGTTGCCGCGGTGTGCTGGCCCTTCGCCCTGCCCGGTGAGTTCCTGTGGCGCGATATGGCGCTGCTTGGCCATCCGGCGCTTTCCCCTTCGGCTTTCGGCGGCGGAAGTTTGCCTGCCCGCAATGCCCCGCAAGACGGCTTCTTGGCTGTAGTAGGCGGCGCGTGGGCGGCGCGGGTGCTCATTTTTGCCGCCGCCGCGTCCTCCGCGCTCACCGCGGCGCGCTGGGCGCGCTCCACAGCCTCCGCGGTGAGCGCGATGGGGGTGGCGGTGGCCAATCCTTTCGTTATCGAGCGCCTCCTGCAGGGTCAGTGGTCCCTTGCGGTGGCCGCGTGGCTGCTACCGGTCATCGCGTGGGCAGGAAAACAGCGCAGCTGGGTGGCGTGGCTGGCTATGTGGGGTGCTTCATTTACCCCTACGGGTGGACTCTTTGCCGTGGTGACCGCGGCGGTGACCTGCCGCAAGCGGGTAGCACTTGGCGGCGTGGTCTTGTGCTTGCCGTGGGCCATTCCGGGCATGTTCTATCCCGCTGCGCCCGGCGATACCGCTGCGGCGGTGGCTGCGTTTGCCCCGCGAGCCGAAGAGCACGTCGGCACCGGGGGCGCGCTGCTGCGCTTGGGCGGCATCTGGAATGCACAAGCAGCCATCGGGTTTGCGATATGCGGTGTCATCGTGGCGATCATCGCCCTGCTCGGGGCGTGGCGGGTTCCCGTTCGGCTGAGCATACTGGCAGTTATTGGTCTTGGCGGGGCGATGTTTTTCTGGCTGGTTCCCGGCGCGTTGGTGTGGTTCATCGATCACGTTCCAGGGGCGGCGCTACTGCGCGATAGCGGAAAGCTGACCATGCTGGCATTGCCGCTTTATGTGGCCTCGCTGGGTGCGCTGCCGAACCTGCCGGCGGCACTAGCCACCGTGGCCGCGGCCGTGCAGCTGATTCCGGTTCCGGGGCGGCTAGGGGTGCTCACGCCGCGGGATACGGGGGTAGATAAGCAGCTGGTGCGCGAGATTGACGGCCGGGTGGCTTTCTTTCCAGAGCGCGCCAACCTTGTAGAGGTGCCTGGCGGTGTGGCGGTAGATCCCTATTCCAAGGCGCTGGCCATGGTGGAATCCGGGGAATTGAGCGTGGACGGGACCGTGGTGGATCAGGCTTCGCCGCAGTATCGGGCGGCGCTGCGCGCGTGGGAGGCACACGATATGAAGCAGCTGGCCCGGATCGGTGTCGGCGTCGTTGTCGTAGACGGTGCTATAGCCGCGGAGACGGACGCACCACGGCCACAGGTTCCATGGGCGTTTACGGCGTTGTGGATGGCTTGTCCGCTACTAGCCCTTGCAGCAATTCCGCGAATTGCTCGCCGGTCTTCTCCCACGAGAAGCTAGCGGCAAAATCGCGCGCGTTGGAGCCGAGGGTGCGGCGTAAGGGGGCGTCAGCAAGCAGCTGCTTGGTGGCCGCCACGAAGTCTTCCTCGCGCTCTACCAGGATGCCGGTCTCACCGTTAATAACACTGTCACGCAGGCCAAACGTATAGCCAACAGTGGGGACCCCATGTTGGGCTGCCTCCATTACTGCCAAGCCCCACCCCTCTTTGCGGGAGGGCATAAGCAGGGCATCGGCACGGGCGAGCAAGGCATGCTTATAGTCCTCGGTTACCTGACCGCGAAAGCGCACGCGATCGCTGACACCATGCTCCTCGGCATAGGCACGCAGGTTAGCCTCCCACCAACCGGAGCCTATGACATCCAGGACCGCGCCCGGGGTCTGCGCCACAGTATCCATGGCATGCTCAATCTGCTTATGCGGCACCAGGCGCGAGAGCGTTACCAAGTGCACGTCGGCCTCTCGTTCCAGGGAAGGCACATGGTCCGGAACCGGGTCCAGACCATTGGCAATGATGTGCGCACCCTTAATTCCCAGTGCCTCTAGATCCTCGCGGGAAGCCTCAGAAACGGTGACATAAGGAGCCCCGCGATACACACGCGGAGCCACCCGGGACTCAAGGAACCAGCCGAGGCGGCCCAGGAGGGGACCTGCCACCGGCCACTGCTCGCGATGGCAATGGTGGGTAAGCAGCACCGTCGGCGCCCCAGATACCAAGCGGGCGAAGAAAGGAATGCCGTTTTGGGTATCGATTACCGCATCCACGCCGCGCAGGTCACCCAGCCCCAAACGGCCGGCCAGCATCGCGGCCCACGCGCGTGGATATACGCCAAACTTGGCGCCGCCGCGGCTGTAGCGCACACCGTCGCGCACCTCCCGGCGCGCGGCATTCATGTGCTTGGAGGTGCGAAAAACCACCTCGTGGCCCTGCGCCGCGAGGTATTCGCCCACGCGCTCCAAGTAACGCTCCGAGCCCCCGCCTTGCGGGTGGGTGGAATCGCGCCAGCATAGTAAAAGAATCTTCATTGTGAGGTATTAGCCTAGTGGGTTATGAGACATACCCGTGAGATGGCCACGCTGCGTCGCTCCTTGCAGCTGTTGCGTTCCTTTCGCTTTGAGCAGACGCACCCCGAGATTTTCTACGGTGGGCTAGCGGAAGATACGGCCGCACTGGTAGATAACCTCGGCCGCGACCTGGGCGTGCAGCTTCCCGGGGCGAGGGTACTCGATGTGGGCGGCGGACCGGGCTATTTTGCGGATGCTTTTGCCCGGCGCGGGGCCCACTATGTGGGACTAGAGCCAGATGCCGGCGAAATGTCTGCGGCTGGCATCCACTTGAGCAACTCGGTGCGCGGGGACGGCACCAACCTTCCCTTTGCCGATGACTCTTTTGACGTGGTCTATTCCTCCAACGTGGCTGAGCACATCCCCAATCCTTGGGATATGGGCGAGGAGATGCTGCGCGTGACCCGCCCGGGTGGCCTGACTATCCTGAGCTATACGGTATGGCTCGGCCCCTTCGGCGGCCACGAGACCGGCCTGTGGGAGCACTATGTGGGCGGCGAGTTTGCCCGCGATCGCTACACCCGCCGCCACGGTCACCCGCCCAAGAATGTCTTTGGCACTTCGCTTTTCGACGTCCCCTGCTCCGCCGGCCTCCACTGGGCACAGCGCACCGGCGCGCTCAAACTCGCCTTCCCCCGTTACCACCCTAGCTGGGCTTGGTGGCTAACTCGCGTGCCAGGTGTGCGGGAATTCGCGGTTTCTAACCTGACATTGGTATTGCAACCTAAGAGTTTCAATGGCAATACGCGCTGAGATCGAATACCTCGCTACATTGATCTCGGACTCGGTCATCGTGGGTAACCACGATGACCGCAGCACCAGCGGCGGCTTGTTCCTGTAGCAGGGACAGCACGCGGTCACTGTTCTTACTGTCGAGGGCCGCAGTTGGCTCATCCGCCAAGATGAGACTCGGGGTGCGTACCAAGATGCGGGCAAAAGAAACTCGCTGCTGTTCGCCGCCGCTTAAGGAAAATGCTTTCTCCTTCTCTCGTCCAGCTAGGCCCACCTGCTCCAGCGCACCGGCAATAATTTCAGTTTTCTTAGCCTGCGGAGTTTTAGGAGGCAATGCTACGGCCAAATTATCGGCAACCGAATCGGTATCGACCAGTGCAAAATCCTGAAATAGATAGCCAATATCGTGGCGGCGTACTTTTCGCGCCTGCCTTTCTTTCATACGCGTAGCATCGTGACCGAGCACTTCCATGCTTCCGCCGCTGAGCGAGTCCAGAAGGCCTAAACAATTTAATAGCGTGGTTTTTCCGCACCCCGAAGGCCCAGTTAAGGCCACTACTTGTCCTGGCGCGATATCTAAGTCCACTCCCGACCACAAGGTGCGTTGAGCAATGGAGTAGCGACCTTCCCGAATCTTTATTACGGCCTCATTCATTTTTCTATCTCTTTCCTACCCGATATGAGATGTGCACCATTGTCACTACCGAAACGACGGCCACAAGAATTGAAAGCCCAACCCCATAGGCCATTGCTTCTGGCGTTACCTTCAGCTGGGCGACGACGGCGGGCATACTATTCATCCGTTCCAACTCTCGTGCTTGGCCGCCTTTGAACCATAAATAACCTATGGTGACACAACAGATTGCGGCGTCAGCAAGCCACAAGTACCGATACGCACGAGCCATAGGGATTCCCATGAACCGGTAGACGCGAAGCCGCTGTGCAAACAGCTTTCGATACAAAAAGCCCGCGATGACCGCCATGGTTAGCGCAATCAAAGCCGCAGCAATGACACCGAGAACCAACGCAACGGTATCGGCACGCAGCGACGCATTTCCCTTGGCCCAAAGATGTGCAGCCGAGTTGGTCTTCAAAACGAAGTTGCTAAGGTCCGGATCATCGCGAAGCTCAGGCGGAACCTCACCCAGAAAGCCAGTGCCATTCTGAGTCATGCCGGCAACAATGGTTCTATCTGACGGCAGCTGGTCGTCCGGATAGATGGTCATCACCGGCCCCGCAGTTTTTATCTGTTCGCCCCAACCAGTTTCATCTATCTGCCAAGTAGCTACGTCGAAGTCATCACTATCGAGGATTTCCACTGGACATTCGTGCTCGCTGCAATAGAAGTCCTTCGGGACCGAATCTGCACTGCCTTCCAGTCCTCGCGGAATATACCTTGTGGGCTCGTGCGGCGGATTATTCTGCAATTTCTCGCGCAGTGGGCCTTCCACCGAACGCATTGCTGCCGTGTAATTGAAGCTGAGCATATCGCGGCCGACTCCGCCGAACTCTGCCGGTGAGTCCTCAGAAAACTGTACATATTGAAACTGACCAACCGTAGATTTAGCCCGCGCAAGCTCGGCTAACTTGTGTGTTGAATCTACGATGCCATCGCTATCACGCGCCCCTGAAAGTTCCAAGAGCTGCAGATCATCGGCTTGCTTCCAGAAGTTACCAACGCCTTTTTGCACCTCCACTTCATGCAGGTGGTTTAGTGCTGGGGCTATGAGTCCTACAGCTGCAATACAGGGCACGAGTTTCAACAAGACGACAATTGCCACGGTACTACGCTGCGGCAGCTTCCCTTTGAGCCGATCCCTCAACGCTAGCTTTTTACACGCCCATGTAGTCAGGAGGAATGCCACCACCATGACAACGAGAAGGGGAAACAGAAAGACTGCCGAGTAGCGCATAATCCCTAGCATTACTCGTGGCGAAACCAATACTCCGCACAGCACCAGCGCCACCGCCGCGATAGCCAGTGCACCAAGAAATGCACTTGCATAAGAACGCCGAAACTCACGTGCAAATATGACCCTAGGCGATAGTCCCATGAGCTGCCACACGGCATAATCCCTGGTTCGCGCGATCGCACCGGCCACGACGACAGCAAAGCACGTGGCCAGAATCAAAAAATAAATTCCGGCTAGCGCGGTATCCGTGAAAAGGAACGACCATTCTAGGCTTTCGAGTTCCTGATGCTGCGCGCTGTGAGCATCCAGAATTCCATACACTGTATTTTTGAAATCCTCGCCCCCGGACAGTTGTAGGAGTTGACGCGGATCTTTATCCGGTAATTCCGTCAGATCGTGTATGTGAACTGGACTGCCCGGCGCAATCGTGTTGTACCAGGTGCCACCAAAGTCCCCAGCGGCGTAGACGTCGGTATGGTCCGGTTGCTCGAGTTCCACTGCAATGCGTTCACCCTTCGATTGCGCAGCCTCATCGAGTGCAGCAAGAATTTCAGAGCCCTGACCACCATAGGATCCGACGTTGATAAAAGAGCCGGTTTCGAATATTCCCTCCGACTGCGTCATCGCAAATGCCCAGTACCCCAAGAACAATGCGGATAGTACGCAAAATGCGGCGAGAATTCGTTGAGAAGGGCTAACGCCTTCTTTCATGAAATACTTCCTTAACTAAAGCAAGGGTCGCCCATGACGACGACCCTTGTGACGCTTACCTTCTATTAACACAAGCGGTAATAAGCGCCATCCGCCCCGAGCCAACGAGATGATGCCTGCGCACGGGCCCACGTATTCGCTGGTTGGCAGCCAGAGTCAACGTACTGGTGGCCGTTGACGGAACTACCATGATTGACAAATGAAAGCCCCTATTTGGACATTTCAGATATTTTCATATTCTTATATCTTTTTCACCATTACTGGTAAAGAGTTTCACTTTTATTAACTAAGATTAACTTATTGTTTACTTTTTATATCTAGGTAAGGCAATGCGAAAACCCCCAGCAACAATGGTGTCGCTGGGGGCTAGCTGGAGCCTTGATTTTAAGAGGCGTTCTCTACGCGCTCCTTCAGGGCGTGGAACTGGTCCCACACCTCAGATGGCACGCGGGAGCCTAGGAAGTTGAGGTAGCTGGCGTTATCCTGCATATCGTCTTCCCAGTCCTCCGGGTTGACGGCGAGAGCAGCGCGCACATCCTCGATATCAAAGTCGATACCCTCGAGGTCGATATCCTCGGCGCGAGCGGTGTGGCCTACGACGGTCTCCTCAGCCTCAACATTGCCCTCGATGCGGTCAATGATCCACTTGAGCACTCGAGAGTTCTCGCCGAAGCCCGGCCATAGGAAGCGGCCATCGTCGCCGCGGCGGAACCAGTTAACCAAGAAGATAGACGGCATACGGTCGCCGCCCTTTTCACCCATGTCAATCCAGTGCTGCAGGTAGTCACCGGCGTTGTAGCCAATGAACGGCAGCATAGCCATCGGGTCGTGGCGCAAGGTGCCAACGCTGCCCTCTGCGGCAGCGGTCTGGCCAGAGGCCAGAAGAGCGCCGATCATGGTGCCGTGGTTCCAGTCAAAAGCCTGGGTAACCAACGGAACGGTGGTCTTGCGGCGGCCGCCGAAGAGGATGGCATCGATCTTTACGCCCTGCCAATCGTCATACTCTGGAGCAGCGCTCGGGCACTGGGAAATCGGCACGCAGTAGCGGGAGTTAGGGTGCGCAGCCTTGGTAGACGAAGACGGAGTCCAGTCCTGACCGGTCCAGTCGATGAGGTGCTCTGGTGCCTCCTTGGACATCTCCTCCCACCAGACATCGCCGTCGTCGGTAAGCGCAACGTTGGTGAAAATGGTGTTACCCGGCTCCATGGTCCGCATAGCAATCGGGTTGGAGTCGTAGTTGGTGCCAGGAGCCACGCCGAAGAAGCCGTTTTCGGGATTTACGGCGTAGAGACCGTCTTCGCGCAGGTGTAGCCACGCAATGTCATCGCCGACAACCTCAGCCTTCCAGCCCGGAATGGTTGGGGTAATCATGGCTAGGTTGGTCTTGCCACAGGCCGACGGGAAGGCGGCTGCAACGTGGTACTTCTTGCCTTCTGGGTTGGTCAGCTTCAAGATGAGCATGTGCTCGGCCATCCAGCCCTCTTCCTTGGCCATAACGGAAGCGATGCGCAGCGCGTAGCACTTCTTAGCCAGGATGGCGTTGCCGCCGTAGCCAGAACCGTAGGACCAGATTTCCTTAGTTTCAGGGAACTGGGTGATGTACTTGGTGTCATTGCATGGCCATGCCACGTCTTCCTCACCCGGCTCCAGCGGGGCACCCACGGAGTGCAGGGCGTGGACAAAGTTGCCGTCAGCACCGATTTTCTCCAGGGCTTCAGCACCCATACGGGTCATGATGCGCATGGAGAGCACAACATAGGCGGAGTCAGTCAGCTGCACGCCCAACTTCGGCTCCGGATCGCTAATCGGGCCCATACAGAAGGGAACCACGTACATGGTGCGACCCTTCATAGAACCACGGAAAGCTTCCGTCATCTCTTCCTTCATTGCCGCAGGCGGAGCCCAGTTATTGGTAGGGCCGGCGCCATCTTCGTGCTCGGTACAGATGAAGGTGCGGGATTCCACACGTGCGACGTCGGAAGGGTTGGAACGAGCCAAGTAGGAGTTAGGTCGCTTTTCCTCGTTCAACTTGATAAGCGTGCCTTTTTCCACCAGCTCGCCGGCCAAACGGTCAGCCTCGTCCTGGGAGCCGTCTACAAAGACCACCTGGTCCGGCTGGAAAAGCTCAACATTTTCGCTAATCCAGCCGATAAGCTTTTCATTTTTAGTCGGCAGCTCTCCGACGAGCCCTGGGATAGTGGCGGTCATTAGTAATTCTCCTGAGGGTGGGTGTGAAAATTGGAGCAAAAAGCCCCAACTGTGCCTTCCACCTCAAGATTAACGTGCTCGCCCGAATAATTTGCGCAAAACTTGCCACACCGGTTATATCCACCACGTTAACCAGAACTTCACCAAGCGCATACGAAGGTAATGTGTTAAAAATCGCCTTTTCCACTCCCCCTTTCTGGGGGTTCATTGTCCCACTTTTCCGCCTCGAAACGATCTTCTACCACCCCCAACTGGGCCCACTGGTTATATCCGGGATGTCATCGCCACATGTATCCCTCGGCGCGGCGTATTGCTTGGCGGGGCTAAGCAGGGGAAAATAGGCCGCAATGAATAGCACAGATAATTCTCAAAACACCCGCGCTGGGGAAATGCCCCCTGGCCGCCCGCCACAAACCGACTTCAACGCCGTTTTCCACAACGAGCTTGACTACCCGCGCCTAGGCAACGTCACTTTCCGCCGCGGAACGCTCACCGATAACCAGCATGAACTTTTTGAAAAGCGCTGGCCGGAGCTCGGACGCGTGCTGGAAGACGAGGTCATTGATCTCGCTTCCTGGTTCGGCCGCAGCGGCGCCAAGACGATCGTGGAAATCGGTTCCGGTACCGGCACCTCCACCGCTGCCATGGCACCGAAAGAAGCCGATACCAACATCATCGCCGTCGAGCTCTACAAACCAGGCCTTGCCAAGCTGCTCGGCCAGATTGAGCGTGAGGGTATCGAAAATATCCGCATGATCCGCGGCGATGGCATCGAAGTCTTGATGCGCATGTTTGAACCGGAATCCCTCGACGGAATCCGCGTCTTCTTCCCGGATCCGTGGCCAAAGGCGCGCCATCACAAGCGCCGCATTATTCAGTCAGGCACCCTCAATCTTTTTGCCTCCCGGTTAAAGAAGGGCGGTGTGCTGCACGTCGCTACCGACCACGCCGGGTATGCCGAGTGGATCGATGAACTAGTTGAAGTAGAACCAAGCCTGGATTACAAGGGCTGGCCATGGCCGGAGTGCCCGCAGCTGGTAGATCGTCAGGTCATCACCAAGTTTGAGGGCAAGGGTCTAGATAAAGAACACGTGATCACGGAGTATCTCTGGGAGAAGAAATAAATGAGCACCTACCTACTTGTCTGGGATGCGCCCAATATGGACATGGGCCTAGGCTCCCTGCTCGGCGGCCGCCCCACCGCCGCACACCGCCCGCGCTTCGACGCCATCGGCCGCTGGCTGGTACACCTTGCCCAGGACGTTGATGCGGAACCGCGCGCCGATGTCTTTACTAATGTCACCCCGGGCGGCGCCGATGTCATCCGCCCATGGGTAGAAGCCATCCGCAACGTAGGCTTCGGTGTTTTTGCCAAGCCCAAGATCCACGAAGACGATGACGTAGATCCGGATATGCTCGACCACATCGAAAGCCTCCGCGAGGATCTAGCCGGCGTGATTGTTGCCTCCGCCGATGGCCAGAATTTCCAGGAACCTTTGGAAGAGCTCATCGCGGAAGGCCTTCCAGTGACGGTCCTCGGTTTCCACGAGCATGCCGCATGGGCCGTAGGCCACGCGGATATCAATTTTGTGGACCTGGAGGATATCGAGGGCGTATTCCGCGAGCCGCTACCGCGTGTGAATCTGGATAACCTGCCGGAGGGTGGTGCATGGCTGCAGCCATTCCGCCCCCTGGCTGCGCTGCTTAATAACCGCTAGGAGGCTGCCCCAATGTTTGAAAAATGGGGACGTTTTTCCTATGCGCACCGCCGGCTCATCCCCGCCATCATCGTCGCCGCAATCCTTGCGCTCTTCATCGGCTTTGGCATGCAGCTCGAAGATCGCATGAGCCAGGAGGGCTGGGAGGATCCCAATGCGGCGTCGACAAGCGCGGCCCAGATCGAGCAGGAAACATTCGGCCGCGATAACTCCGGCGATGTTATCTTGCTCTTCCACTCCCCCGATGAGAACTTCGACGCCGCCAAGCAGCACTTGGCGCAGCTAAAAGCGGAGTACCCGGACCAGATTGACTCGGTGACCAGCTACTTCGACACGAAGAACCCGAACCTGGTCAATGACGATCACTCCCTCGCCTTCGCAGCCATCGGCCTCAAAGGCGATGACGAACAGACGCTGAAGGATTTCCGCGCCATCGAAGGCGCGCTGACGGATACCTCCGCCCCAGTAGAAATCGCGGGCGCTACCGCAGTTGCAGATGCCCTGGATGAGGGAATGTCCCATGACATCTCCCGCGCCGAAAAGGCTGCGCTGCCACTGGTAGGCATCCTCTTACTGGTGGTCTTTGGTTCCGTCGTTGCGGCTTGCATGCCGCTGGTGGTCGGCGGTCTCTCCATCTTGGGTTCTTTGGGCATCCTGTCCATCCTGGCCAGCTTCTCGCAGGTCAATGTCTTTGCCCAGGCCGTCGTCACGCTGCTGGGGCTCGGCCTAGCCATCGATTATGGCCTCTTTATGGTTTCGCGCTTCCGCGAGGAGCTCGACAAGGGCCGCTCCACTGAGGAAGCCGTGGCCACCACCACTGCAACGGCCGGCCAAACCGTGGTTTTCTCTGCAGCCATGGTTGCCGTTGCGCTCTCTGGCCTTTTCCTCTTCCCCCAGGCCTTCCTCAAGTCCGTGGCCTATGGTTCCATTTCTGCAGTCGGCTTGGCCGCGCTCCTTTCGGTCACCGTGCTGCCATCCTTTTTTGGCATGCTCGGCCCCAAGATCGATACCTGGTCTGTACGCCGCGCCTCTCGGACGGCACGCACGATTCAAGACACCTGGTGGTATAAGCTTCCGCGCTGGGCGATGCGCCATGCCCGCGGACTGACCATCGCCGTATGCGGCCTGCTCATCGCACTCACCCTGCCTATCATGAGCATTACCTTTGGCGGCATCAACGAGTCCTACCTGCCGCCCGACCAGGACACCCGCGTGGCGCAGGATAAATTCAACGAAGAGTTCCCAGCTTTCCGCACAGAGCCGGTCAAGCTCGTGGTGGAAAATGCCTCGAACCAGCAGCTTGTCGACGTCGTCATGCAGGTCCGCGGCCTCGACGGCCTCACCGAGCCCATGGCGCCGACGACCGCCACCAAGGACGGCACTACCGTCCTTTCCGCCGGCATTGAAGACCGCGATGACTACGCGAAGATCGTGCACGAGCTGGAAAAGGTCAAGGCCCCTGAAGGCGTGAACCTCTACGTGGGCGGTACTCCCGCCATGGAGGTGGAGTCCCTCGATGCGCTCTTCCACACGCTGCCGTGGATGGCGCTCTACGTGGTGCTAGCTACATTCTTGCTCATGGCCCTAGTCTTCGGCTCCTTTGTACTGCCGCTCAAGGCCATTGTGATGACACTGCTAACTCTTGGCGCAACGCTGGGCATCCTGACGTTGATGTTCGTTGCCGGCTTGGGCTCGGACATTCTCAACTTCACGCCCGGCCCGCTCATGAGCCCGATCTTGGTGCTCATCATCGCCATTGTCTACGGCCTGTCCACCGATTACGAGGTCTTTTTGGTCTCCCGTATGGTGGAGGCTCGCCGGCGCGGCGCTTCCACCGACGAGTCCATTGCAGCCGGCACCGCGCATACCGGCGGCATCATTACCGCAGCGGCGCTTATCATGATCGTGGTCTCGGGCGCATTCGGCTTCTCCGATATCGTGATGATGAAATACATTGCCTACGGCATGATTTTTGCCCTGCTTATCGACGCCACCATTGTCCGCATGCTCCTCGTCCCGGCCGTCATGCACTTGCTGCGCGAGGATAACTGGTGGGCCCCTAGCTGGCTGCGCCACGCCACCACCACCTTGACCGGCGGTACCACCCACCGCGGCAAGACTGTTCCCTTCTCTGAACTCAAACAACGCCTCGAAGGGGGTAAGTAAGTGAAGAATTGGCTGCGCCTCATCCTCTCGCTCATCGTCTTGCTGGTCTTGGTTTATGTCTTCCGCGATGAGCTGGACTTCTTGCGCGAAGGCTTTTCGCGGCTGTCCAATTCCAACCCGGCCGCGATAGCACTGGTCATCGTCGCCTCCATCGCGGCGGTACTCGCCATGGGTGAGGTCATGCGTCTGCTCATTCGCGCCGGCGGCGTCAAGGTACCGGCCTCAGAAACCGCAGCACTGACGTTAGCCGCTAATGCGTGGTCAACCACTCTTCCGGCCGGACCAGCCTTTTCCGCCATTCTCACCTTCTACGTGCAACGCACGTGGGGCGCGTCCGTCATGCTGTGTGGCTGGTTCTTCGTGCTGTCCTCTGCAATTTCCACGATGTGGCTCGTGCTCATCGGCTTGGGCGGCGTGCTCTTCCTCAATGCCGACATGGCTCTGTGGTCCCTCATTGGCACCCTGGTGCTCATGCTGGCGCTTTCTGGCGGTCTGTTCTGGCTGACCAATCATCCGGATACCATCATCCGCTGGCTCAACCGCCAAAAGCTCATTAAGGGCTCCAAGCGCGAAGCGCTCGTGGATCAGGTCAAAAATTTGGAAGAGGTCCACCTCACCCGCCGCCAATTCGCCTGGGTTTCCTTTTACTCCCTGGCCAACCGCCTCATCGATATGGTCTCGCTGTGGGGCTGTGTGTGGGCCGTGACCGGCCACCTGCCCGCCCTGCACGCGGGAGAGGACACCACGACGATGGCCGGTGTAGCACTGGCTTATCTCACCGCTAAGCTGGCTGGCTCTGCTCAGGTCACGCCGGCCGGCCTCGGTACGGTGGAAGCCGCCATTATCGCCACCCTGGTTGCCACCGGTATGACCGCGGTAGATGCAACCGGCGCGGCAATCATTTATCGTCTGATTTCCTTTGCCCTTATCACCATCATTGGCTGGGTAATCTACTTCTGGCACTATGCTCGCAAGGGCATTACTTACGCCGCCTTGAATCGAAAGGAAAACGCATGAGAATCGCCCCCGTCATCGATATCATCGCCTTGATGCTCTTTGCTGTGGCCGCCCGTCTCGCCCACGGCGGACTAAGTTTTTCCACCTGGGTTGATGCTTTCTGGCCATGGGCCATCGGCGCGCTCATCGGCTGGGCTATCATCCTGGCCGTCAAGGTGCAGGGCAAGTGGAAGGAAGGCGGCGTCGTCTGGCTAAGCACCATCGTGGGCGGCATGGCCCTGTGGATGCTGGTCAATGGTCGGCTACCGCACTGGAGCTTCCTCATCGTGGCAACCGTTATGTCCGCGCTATTCTTCTTCGGCTGGCGGCTTTTCGCCCGCAAATAAAAATAAGGAGGGTTGAACCCTCCTTATTTTTTGCTCGTTTTACTTGGAGCTTACCGGTACGCCTGCTTGATTGAGAATATCGGCTACGAAACCAATGATCTCGCTGATGAGATCCACAGCGCTAGATAGAATCATAAATAACTCCTTGACTAGGATTGGGACTTTATATTCCTATCGCTAATCCAAGCACATGACGTTACATCGGGGCAATGGTGTGCTTCTTCGGCAGGTCGCTTTCCTGCTTCGTTGCCAGCTGCCGCAGCGCTTGGCGGAGAGCCAACCGGGATTGACTCGGCTGAACCATGGCGTCTAAATAGCCGCGCTCAGCCGCAACATAGGGAGCGGTCATGGTCTCATCGTAGAAGTCCATGAACATCTTCTTGGTCATCTCGCGCTGCTCAGGGGTCTCGGCGGCGTCTAGCTGCTTACCGGCGATCATCACCACGGCGGCTGCGGCACCCATAACGGCGATCTGTGCGGTTGGCCACGCCAAGTTGATATCACCGGTCAGGTTCTTCGACCCCATCACGGCATAAGCACCGCCATAGGCCTTGCGCACGATGAGCGAAACCTTGGGCACGGTGGCTTCTACCACGGCGAAAGCAAACTTGGCGCCGCGGTGGATAAGGCCGACCTTTTCTTGCTCTACGCCTGGTAGGTAGCCCGGAGTATCCACCACGAAGACCAACGGAATGTTGTAGGCATCGCAGATGCGGATAAAACGTGCGCCCTTATCGGCGGCGTCCGCATCAATGCAGCCTGCAAGGTGCATGGGATTATTGGCTACAAATCCCACCGTCTTGCCATCGATGCGCCCAAAGGCGGTGATCATATTGGGCGCAAAGTTCTCTTGAATTTCAATGATGTCCTCGTCATCGCCCAATTGGGTCAACAAATCCATCATGTCGTAGCCGGCATTGGTGTCATCCGGCATGAAGGAGTTGAGGTCTTCGTCTTCGGCCACGTCGGCGTCGGAAGGCGCGGCGAATTCCGGGGCCTCATCAAAGCACGTTAGCGGCAGGTGGTCCAAGAGATCGCGCACCATGTCGAAGGCGTCTTCCTCAGAGGGAACGACGGCCGAAACGTTGCCGTTGAGCTCCTGCTGGCGAGCTCCACCCAGCTCGGCGGAGGTAATGTCCTCACCGGTGACCTCACGAATCACGTTGGGGCCAGTGACATACATTTCCGCTTCCTGGTCCACGGCAATCACAAAGTCCGTAGTCACAGGGGCATAGACAGCGCCACCGGCGGATTTACCCATCATGATGGAAATCTGCGGGCTGCGGCCGGACAGCGGCAGCTGGCGGCGGGCGATCTCGGAGTACATGGCCAGCGAGGTCACCGCATCCTGGATACGGGCGCCGCCGGAATCCTGAATGCCAATGACAGGGCAGCCAATCTTGATGGCCATATCCATGACCTCGGTAACCTTCTTGCCAAAGGTCACGCCGACAGATCCACCGTAGACGGTCTTATCGTGAGCGTAGATGCACACTGGGCGGCCGGAGATGCGGCCATAGCCGGTGACCACGCCATCAGAATAGATGGCCTCAGGGTCACCAGGGGTCTTACCCAGAGAACCAGTCTCGACGAAGGAACTCTCATCTAGCAGTTCATTGATGCGCTGGCGAGGCGTGGTGCGTCCAGCCTCGTCGCGGCGCTTGCGCGAGCGCTCACTTCCTGGGTCCTGCGCCTTATCCAGACGCTCACGCAGATCAGCGAGTTTCTCAGCGGTTGTCTGCTTGGCCGCCACGTACCTTCTCCTCGATCCATTCGTTCATATGCTTGCCCACGATGCCGATGGCCGGCTCGTCCGGTACTGCAAGGTGATCGCCTTGCAGCTGCACAATTTCTAGATCCTTAACGATAACTCCCCAACCTCCGTCGGGGTCAATCTCAGCGTAGCGCGGCTCCAGCTCAATCGCACCGTCATGCATGCGCTCGGAGCGGAAAAGCAGAACCGGCACGGTCACATCGGCCCAGCGGTGGAAGTCAATCTTGGCCAGAATCTGGTTATCCACGAAAGAGGCACGCTGGTGCTCTAGCACGCCTGCGGCTAGGCCGTGCTCGGAGGCGTCGGTAGTAGCGAGGAACTCCGCCAACATGGTCATGAGCGCATCCTCGCCCATGGTCTCCAGCATCTCGTACGGCGGCTCGAAGTCCAGTCCGTAGGTTTTCTTGGCAAAGGCCGCGTAGCGCTCCCACCGGGCACGGGTTTCTTCCGGCGTATCCGGAGCCGGGTTCGACGGCTGAGTGGTATCCAGCAGCGCGATGAACGCCACGTCCGCCGAATCCTGGCCGCGCTGGGTGCGCTGATGCAGCTGGTAGGCCACCTCATAGGCCAGCGCGCCGCCGAAGGACCAACCGCCGAGCACGACCTTGCGGCCACGAGCGTAGTGCAGGATGTCCTCGACATATACCTTGGCTCGCTCCTCTAGCGAACCCTCGATGCGCTCGACTCCGTAGACAGCCACATCCTCGGGCAGGCGGCGGGTCAGTGGCTGGTAGACCACCGTGGTGCCACCGGCTGGGTGGAACATGAATACAGCGGGGCCGTCGGCCTCGCGCAGCACGCGGATATTGCCCTCTACCTCGGTCTCTAGTCCCTCACGGACCAAGTCAGCCAGGCTCTCCAAGGACTCAGCCTCGTGGACCTGCTGGGTAGTGACTTCGATGCCTGCACGTTCGGTAAGGCGCTCGGCAATGTTGCTAGCAACCTCGTCGCTTATCTTGGGCAGTGCAGAGGTCACTCCCGCCGCGGCCTTGCCGGTAAAGGTAGCCCACGTGCCAAAGACCATGCGCTCGGAGGCATCGCGCGGGGCAACACCCACGCCCTGGCCCGGCTCATCTTCTTCTGGCGCAGGAGTGTCCTCGGAAGCAATCTCGCTGGTATCTACGTTACCGCCGGCTACGGCCTCTTCCACCATGGCAATGACGTCCGCCAGGGAGGCGTCGCGCAGCGCCTGCACCTGCAGCGGCGGAATCTGGAAGTCATTTTCCACGCGATTCTTAATGCGCATACCCATCAGGGAATCCAGGCCCAGGTCAATGAGCGGCAGCTCTCGCGGCAGGTCAGAGACGTCATAGCCCATGGACTCAGAAACGATGAGCGCGAGACGGTCCTCCACGGTTTCCTCCGTGGGATCCCAGCGCACGGCATCGACTTCTTCCGTCGCTGCAGGCGCGCTTTCGGGCACCTCAGCCACGCCTGGAATAGGCGCCGCCCCCAAATCCAAAGCGGAGGCAAAGCCTTCCGCCACCAGCTCTGTCTGTGCACCACGAACAGCGTAGACAGCCACGGACATACCGCCGATGGACTGATTTACCACCGTGGTGACCTCGCCGTGCGGTGGCAAATCGGCGTGTTCCTCGGTGGCGATGATGCGTGCTCCTGGCTTGACGGCCTCGGCCGCAGCCTCGACGATGGCCAGGGCGGATGGCGCTTGGTCCGCATTGGTGGAGAAAGCAACCTTGCCCTCGGGCAGGTTAACGCGTGCGCCCGGCAGGCCAGAAACGCCAGCCGATGGACGGGCATTGGTCCAGAAGCGCTGGCGGTTGAACTGGGTATAGGGAGCCTCTACGCGTGCGCCAGAGCCAAAGACCGCACCGAAGTCCACCGGCATGCCGGCGACATAGAGCTTGCTGAGCAAGTCGAGGAGAGACTCGGTGGGATCTACCTTGCGCTTTAGGGCATACAGCAGTTGCGCATCGGCCTTGCCTACCGCAAAGGCGGTGGACATGAGCCCCATGAGCGCAACCGGGTTTGGCGAGATTTCTACCAGCTGGTTGTGCCCGGCAGCGAAGGCCGCCTCGGTGGCATCCTGCAGGTAGACCGAGTGGCGGGTCATGCGCAGCCAGTAATCCTCATCATGCACGGTGGTTCCAGGACGATAGACCGTGCCCTTATCGACGGAGGAAAATAGCGGGGTGTGCAGCGGCTTGGCTTCCATACCTGCGATGGCAGCATGCAACTCTCCCAGGATGGGGTCTACGGCCGAAGTGTGCCCGGCCGCCTTCACATTGAGAGCGCGGGCGAATTTGCCCTCGCCATCGAGCTTTTCCACCAAGTCCAGCACCTCTTGGCGCGGGCCGCCCACGGTGGTCATACCTGGACCGGTGTACACGGCAGGCTCGATGTTTCCATCAAGCGCGGCAATATCCTCGGCAGAGAGCTCAACTACGGCCATGGCTCCTTGTTCGGCATCGCTTAGCGACGCCTCACCTTCACCCATCAACCGCGCGCGGTGGCAGGCGATTACCATAGCGTCCTCGGCGGAAATACCGCCCGCGGCATAGGCCGCTGCGATCTCGCCCATGGACATGCCCATCACACCGGCAGGGCGCACACCAAAGGAGGCCAGCAAGTCCGTCACTGCAATCTGGATAGCAGTAATGGCTACCTGAGCAGTCTCGGTGTCATATGTTTGCGCATCATCGTTGACAATGTCCATGATGGACCACCCGGACTCAAAGTCCACGATTTTATCTAGCTCTTCCAAGCGGGCCTTGAACTGTGGCGAGAGCGCAATCATGTCCTTGGCCATCTTGCGGTGCTGAGAGCCAAATCCGGAGTACACAAATACCGGACCCGGCACCTGCGGGGAATCCGCAGCGGCAATTCCCACGGAAACCTTGCCCTCGGCCACCTGGCGCAGGCGCTTGACTGCTTCCTCGGCGGAGCTAGCCACCACGACGGCGCGAGAGCGGGAGTGATTGCGGCGGGCGACGGTACGGCCGACGTCGACAAGCGCGGGCTTTTCCGCCTCAATGAAGTCCGCCAACAGGGCCGCAGCGCGTGCCCGGCGCGATGGCAAGAGGCCAGAGACCGGCAACGCGACCGTGTCGGTGGAAAGCTGCGGCTCGCGCTCGGCCGGGGTGCCGCGGTAATCGGTGAGCACGACGTGCGCATTGGTGCCACCAAAGCCAAAACCGGATACGCCAGCGACCTTGCGGCCGGAGTATTCGGGCCACTCGCGCGGGTCCTCGACTACTTCCAGGCGCTCGGCTTCGAAATCGATATAACGGTTCGGCGCCGAGTAATTGATATTCGCCGGAATCACATCATTGCGCATGGCCTGGATGACCTTGATAAGGCCCACCACGCCCGCAGCAGATTCGGAGTGGCCGATATTGGTTTTGGCAGATCCCAGCAAAATCGGCGCATCCGCGCCACGACCGGCGCCGAGCACCCGCCCCAAAGCGGAAGCTTCGATCGGATCACCCAAGATGGTGCCGGTGCCGTGGGCTTCGATATAGTCCACGTCCTGCGGATTCACGCCCGCATCGGCATAAGCTCGGCGGAGAACATCCTCCTGTGCCTCCGGATTCGGGGCGGTCAAGCCATTGGAGTGCCCATCGGAGTTGACGGCCGAGCCTTTAATGACAGCCAAGATATCGTCGCCGTCCGCCTCCGCGTCCTCCAAACGCTTGAGGACGAGGACACCAGCGGCATCGGCGCGCACGATGCCATCGGCGTCGTCAGAAAAAGCGTGAATGGCACTCGTCGGAGAGGTAACGCCCAATTCAGAAAACGCCGTCGACGCGTGGGGAGCGGCGAGGATATTTATGCCACCGGCCAGCGCCACGTCCGCGCTTCCCGTGCGCAAGTCCTTCACCGCCTGATTGACGGCTACGAGGGAGGAGGAGCAGGCCGTATCCACATTGATGGAAGGGCCGCGGAAATCCAGGGCATAGGAAATGCGATTGGCCACCACAGCCGAAGAAATACCGGTCAGCGCATAAGGATGCATCTCGGCAGAATCGGCGGCGATGAGCATGCCATAGTCATTATTGGTCGAGCCCATGTACACACCAGTCTGCGTGCCGCGCAGCTCGTTGGCAGGAACACCAGCGTTTTCTAGCGCTTCCCACACCAGCTCCAACAGGATGCGCTGCTGGGGGTCCATATTGGCGGCTTCGAGTGGAGAAAGACCAAAGAATTCAGCGTCGAAGGAAGCAATATCCTCGATATAGCCACCATCGGTATTTTGCTGGGCGATCTTCTCGCTCATTACAGGGTCCGCCGAGTACTCGGACCAACGTCCTACCGGCAGTGGACCTGTTCCGGCGCGGGATTCGGCCAGCATGGACCAGAATTCCTGGGCATTTTTTGCACCCGGGAAGCGGCCCGAAAGACCAATAACCGCGACATCGGCTCCATGCGCTATGCGAGGAGAGTGCGCCTCAGGCTGAGGCGCTGGAGCGTTCAACAGGCGATTTGCCAGCAATTCGATGGTTGGGTACTCGTATGCCACGGTGGCATCGAGGCGGGTACCGAGTAGATTTTCCAGTTCGCCAGATAGCACTACAGCATCCCGCGAAGAAAGACCATAGTTTTCCAGGGGCTTGGAATCTAGGATCTCTTCTGGGGAAACACCGGTGGCCTGGGCGACCCAGTCACGCAGCCATGCTCGCAGTTGCTCGATGGTCATAAAAGGTCTTTCATTACGAGAAGTTATTAAATGGCAAGAGGGTATATCGCTATATTTTGTCACTTTGTTAGCGATAAATCAGATCCCTACATAGTTCTTCTTAGCTACACGGCGCGCAATCTTGCCGGAAGAAGTACGGTTGATTTCCCCTGGGGCCTTCCACACGATGTCATCTGGCGTAATTCCATGATGCGAGGTGACGGCGGTGCGGATGACTGCGGACGCCTCTGCATCGCCGGCCGGCTGCGCATCATCGGCGCGCTCAACCAACAATACGAGAGATTCAGAATCCTTGCCTTCCACAGAGAAGGCGGCAACGGAGTCCGGTCGCACCTGCGTGGACGCTGCTTGTACGGTGCTTTCAATATCCTGCGGATAGTGATTGCGCCCAGCGATGACGATGAGGTCCTTCAGGCGGCCAGTGATATAAAGCTCACCATCCACGATGGCGGCTAGGTCACCGGTTGCCATCCAGTAATCGTCTTCTGGCAGGCCGTCCTGCTGGCGCTCACCCAAGGTATTGCGGAAGGTCACGGCGGTTTCCTCAGGCCGATTGAGGTAGCCGGTAGCCATATTGGGACCATGCACCCAGATTTCACCGATTACGCCGTCCTTGACCTCAGCGCGCGTTTCCGGGTCCACGATGGCAAGGTGCTGATGCGGCACGCACTGCCCATTGGACGCATAGGCCACAGTCGCGTCGGACTTATCCTCGATGATGGCGCGTCCCGCGGCCAGTTCGGCACGATTGAAGTGGGAGATGACTGGGCGCTTGTCGGTTTGCGGGGTAGATACAATAAGCGCCGCTTCTGCAAGACCATAGGACGGGCGCAGCACGGAACGATCCACACTGAAGGCATTCAAGAAGGAATCCACGGCTGCCTCCGTTACTGGCTCGGAGCCGATAATGATGCCTGCTACGTGCGAGAAATCAGCGTCCTTGGCATGGCGCGCGGCCAGTTCCAGCGCAAAGTTGGGGATAGCGGAGTACGTAGCTTGCTCCCGGGCGGTCAAACGCCGGATCCAGCGGTCTGGGTGTTGGATGAAATCGCGTGGGGTCATCATCTCGAAGTCCAAGCCCAAAATGGTAACGAGTACGGCCAAAATGATGCCCATATCGTGGTGCATTGGCAGCCAGGAGACGATGCGAGCCGGCATCTGCAATTGCAGTGCTTGGAAGATCTGCGCAACATTGGTGATAATCGCTCGGTTGGTGAGCTCCACGCCGGCCGGGGTCCGAGTGGACCCAGACGTGTACTGCAGGAAAGCGGTGTCCTCCGCGCTTCCCTCCACGGGTGTCCAAGAACCAGCCAAGGAATCAGGAAGAGCGTCGAGGGAAATAATCCGCGGGCGCTCACGCTGGGCAGAGAAGTACTTACGCACAGCGGCGGCAGAAACACGATTCGTCACCACGATAGGCGGTTCGCAATCACCGAATACCGCCTCCAGGTGGTCCGCGTGGCCCGGTTCATTGGGGTCATAAAGCGGAATCGGCACCATACCCGCGTACAGTGCACCCAAGAAGCCAAAGACGTATTCCGGTGAATTACCAGCCAAGATGGCAACGCGGGTGCCCGGATCTGCTACCTGCTGCAGTCGCGCCGCCACCACCTTGATGCGTTTATTGACCTGCGCGCGGCTAAGCTCCCGGCAGGTTTCTTCCTCACCGTAGATCCACTGGCGCATAACCACACGGTCTGGGTCAGTCTCCGCCTGGTAGAGCCTTTCTGCCAGCTGGGCCAAACTGAACTCGGGCGCTAGGAATTGCCCCATCTGCGCTTTCAGATCCATGGAATCTCCTTAAGTGAATGGTTTCTTTAATAAAACTATCGGAGGGTGGGGAATTGCTGTTACGCGGCGTCGATAAGCTGTCGGGCCCAGCCCACTACCCACTGGTTAGCCGTCGTGCCATCAATGACACCACTATTGGAGGCGTACTGCGCATGGACGCCATTCGCGGCAATCAAACCCTGCGCGCGCTCCAGCGCATTAGACACGTTTGGCGGGGCATCACAGACTGAATCATTGGGCGCACAAATCTGGAAGGTCCGATCCGCCAAGCTACCGAACCCATTCGGGCGCGCACCACGCATGGACGCACCCGGAACGATGGGCTGAACTAAACCGGATACCGGCTGGAGGGCAATTTCCGCACCCACGCCGCCGACCTTGCGGCCTGGGTTTTGGCCAACGCCATTTTGGCGGCGACCATCTGCAATAAGGGCCACACCTGCAATGCTTTCCGCCGGCACTGCACCCTGGCCGCCACCGATCTCATCGGCAACGTCACCTGCAATGACCGCCCCCTGAGAAAAGCCACTCACAATGAATTTGGTTGCCGGGCAGCTCTCATGCACACTGCGCAGCTCATCATTCATCTTGGCGGTTCCCTCATTGCGGGAATCGTCGTAGCTCATTTCATGCTGTGCATTGATGTTTTTAAACTGCGCGGTATAAGGAAGGGTCCATACCTTCACGTCCTCCCCGTAGGCCTCCTGCAATGGCTTCGTAATAGACAGCATGAACGAGCGCGGATTGGCAGAAGGATTAAGGGGATCGTCGTCAGCCGCAGATTCCCACGTACCCGGGGCGGAAATGAACTCCACGCGCGGGCACCACTCGGGCTGCTGCGGCGGTGGCGCAGCCTGCTCCGTGGAATGCGGAGCTGGGGAGTCATCCGTTCCACTATTGAGGTAACGCGACGCGCCCACGCCGATAACAGCTAAAACGACGAGGACTGCGACAACGGTAATGGTTTTTCTCATGGATTAGTTGTACCAGGTGAACCTAGCAAATCCCTGTACGTGCGGAATCCGTAATCAGCTTAGAAAGCTCTTCAAAGCCCATCGTGGTGCGCTGTTGCTCAACAAGCTGGCCGGCGACCGCAGAGAGGGTGACATCATTCTCATCACAGGCTGCTTTGCCCGCGCCGAGGAGCTGATCTTCTACGCCATCAACGTTGACGCCGGCGTTTTTTAGCCTGCCTAGGTACTTTGCTTCCGATTCCGGCAGCTCGGCGGTGGGAATTTCAGAGATCTCACGCGCACCGCGGTCTTCCTGCGACTTAGAGGATGTCTCTTCCGCAGAGGTAGGGGCCTCCGACTCCCGCTCGAGGGGCGCGACCTCGGTCTCTTGCGAAGGCTCGCTATCCACCGTGGCAGAACCGCACCCCGCAAGGGTCAAGCACAGCGCCGCGCCCACTACTACTAGCTTGCGCATGACTACTTCTTCTCGGTCCGAACCTGGCCCAGAACCTCGCTGATCTTGCCGTGCTGGAATTCCTGGCTCAAGCCACCAGCGGCAATCTCGGAGTAGTCAGAGGTAGGCCAGCCGAACTCGCCCTGCTCCCAGCCAGCCTGGCCCCAGCGGTCCATAATCTTGCTCTTCAGAATGTAGTGCGCACCAGTCTTCGGGGACCAGTAGATGCTGCCCTTTTCAAAGGTCTGGAAGAAGCCGCCATTGACGGCGTTCTCTCCGGACGTCGGGAAGCCGAGCGCAGACTCCGCGCCGCCCATGTCCTTGTATTTGGCGCCGATAGCACCGTGTACTACCTGGTTGGAGCCATCCGGGTTACGGGTAAGGATTCCGTCCTGGAATTCCTGCATGTAGCCCTCACCGACCTTCTTTACCGAGCCGGTCGGGTACTTCAGGTCGCCCTTTTCGTAGCCATTCTTGCCCCAAGCCTGGAACATATCGCCGGTAATCTCCCAAGCGCCAGTCTCCGGGGACCAGTAGATGGAGCCGTGCTCAAAGTGCACGAAGCGGCCCTTGCCATCTGGCGTCTTGGACTCGCCGGTCTTCGGGAAGCCAAGCCAGGAGGTTGGTCCGCCGATTTCGGCGTAGCGAGCACCAATGCGGCCGAAGAGGGCATGCGCACCGGTGTCTGGGGACCAGTAAGCGGTGCCAGACTCGAAGTCCTGGGCCTTGCCCTTCTTGGCGACGTCGTACTCATTATTCAAGCAAGAGCCAATAACGCCGCTCTTGGTCTCCTTAGCGATGGCTCCGATTGCCTCACAGTCCGCACCGCGGTCGGCCTTGTCCATCTGCAATGCATCCGCGATGTATGGCCATGCCTGCTGCATCTCAAACTGCCAGTATTCCCAGCTGTGCACGCCGGATGGGCGGAACTTAACCACAGGGTCAATCTTGGCGCGCTTCGCATAATCAACATAGGTCTGGGTGGACATACGGGAGATGACCTCCAAGCCCATGCCAGCGAGGTTTGCCTGGCCCTTAGCCACGGAGTTGGCGTTGCCAAAGTCATCCTTGCCCGAACCTGCGGAGACATATACCTTCATGTCCTTCAGGTTTTCAATGCCCAGCTTTGGATCATGGTCGATCCAGTTTTGGGAGCCCGGCTGGCCCCACATCTTGCGGGAATCATAACCGCCGGCATCGCGCTGCGAAGCCATGATGGCTTCCGGCATGCCACGCGTAGTGGTATCGAGGTAGCCGGAGAAAGAACCCACGAAGCTAAACAGGTGCGGGTTGCGCTCAGCCAGGTTCATCGCGGCAGTACCGCCCATGGACAGGCCGGTTACCGCGCGCTTGTGGTTGGAGCGGTACTCATTGTCCAGGATCGGGATCAATTCCTTGGTCAGGAAGGTCTCCCACATATAGTGCTTACCGCGGTCTGCTTGCTCCCAGTCCGAGTAGAAGGAAGACTCGCCGCCTACCGGCATGATCAGGTTGACGTTGCGGTCGGCGTACTGGTTCAAAATATTGGTTTCAATGGTCCAGCCGGACTCATCATCACGAGCACGCAGGCCATCCAGCGCCCATACCTCTGGGAACTTCTTTTCTGGGTGGGAGTACCAGTCACGGGCGAGCTGGATTTGCACCTTCTGCTCTTTATCCGGCATCGCCGCGGACTTGATGTAGACCATCAAGTGGCGGTTGGTTAGGTACTCTACGCGGTTGATCTTCACGCCCTCCGGCAGACCCTTAACATCCGGGTACTCGGTGTTCAGCGGGGTGCGGGCAGGTGGATCCTTGGGTGCGAAATGATCGGACAGGCTGGAATCGCCGCCGATTGCGGAAGAGAGATCGCCTACAGAAGATTGTGCGGTGGCGTTTGGCAGCAGGGCCAAACCCACGGCGATGGCGGTAGGTACTGCGGCCACAGCAAGGCCCTTGCGAGCCTTGCTCGGGGAAGTGCTTTTGCGCATAGGTAAACGTCCTTGAAGATTTGCCGCGGTACCTTTCCGAGGGTTCCCCTCCCCCGGACCGATGCCTACGGCGTGAGCTGTCTATCGTGTACTCAAGTTTAAGTTGAACTTGAGACTTACGCTAGACAGACACGCCGCTACATTGCCGGGGAATTACCCGGATTATCCTGTCCGCTCACGCGGTACAGGTGCTCGTTGACGAACTCGCCTACGCCCCAGCGCGCCAACTCGCGGCCATAGCCGGAGCGATTCACGCCGCCGAATGGCAGGCCTGCTGCGGTTACCGACGCCTCGTTAACAAACGTCATGCCATCGTTGAGCTGGTTGGCTACTTCAAACGCAGCATCCAAGTCAGTGCCCCACACGGAGCTAGACAGACCGTACTCAGAGTTATTGGCAATCTCGATGGCCTCTTCGACGTCCTTGGCCTTGTACACAATCGCCACTGGGCCGAAGATCTCGTTGCAGCCTACGTCGGCGGATGGGTCGACGTCGGTAAGCAGGGCAGGCTCCATGTAGGCGCCCTCGCGATCGATCTTCTTGCCGCCTACGCGAATCTTGGCGTCGCCGTTGGCCGCAGCCTTTTCGAGGCGCTCCACAATCTCATCGCGGGCGCCGATGGAAGACAGCGGACCAATGTCGGCATTCTCGTCATCATAAGTGCCGACCTTCATGTCCCCGATCTTCTTTTCGAGGTACTCAACGGTGCGATCGTAGAAGTCCTCAAGAACGATAAGGCGCTTCGGTGCATTGCAGGCCTGGCCGGTGTTGTACATGCGAATCAGGTTGAACTGATCCAGTACCCACTCCAGATTTTCATCATCGATAACCAGGAATGGGTCATTGCCACCCAGCTCCAGCACGGACTTCTTGTAATTTTCACCAGCGGTCTTAGCAACGGCAGAGCCTGCACCCTCGGAGCCGGTCAAAGAAACGCCCTTGATGCGCTTATCCGCTACAAAAGCATCCATCTGGGAACCGGAAGCATAAATGTTAATATACGCATCCTTCGGCAGACCAGCTTCTTCCAAGATGTCCTGACATGCCTGGGAAGACAGCGGACAGATGGAAGCGTGCTTGAGCACGATGGTGTTACCCAGCAGCAGGTTAGGAGCTGCGAAGCGGGCTACCTGGTAGTACGGGAAGTTCCACGGCATAATGCCCAACAATGGGCCAATCGGCTCCTTGCGTACCACGGTCTTGTGCGCGTTCTGAGCCGGCAGGTACTCATCTGCGAGCAGCTCGTGCGCATGCTCGGCATAGTAGCGATAGATATCGGCAACAATCTGCACTTCAGCCTTCGCCCAACGGGTCAGCTTGCCCATTTCACGACCGATGTGGTCTGCCAACTCATCGATGCGCTCTTCATAAAGGTCTGCAGCGCGGGACAAAACCGCGGCACGCTCCTCGATGCGAGTACTACGCCATGCATCGTAGGCCGCGGTGGAACGGTCTAGGATGTCATCGCGCTGCGAATCATCGATGCGTTCAAACTTGTCTTCACTCTTGCCTGTGCTTGGATTCTCAATAGCGAACATGGGCCCCTGTATAGTCGCGGATCACAACCCACGCAAGCTTATGGAGCGACGAACTCGGCTCTAGATTGGGCTAGTTACGCAGGATTTACAACTCCCCGAAACCCCAGTAAACGAATAATTTAAGGATCGTTTATTTAATGATTATTTGATGCCAAGCGACAGGCCAATGCCCCCCATCCAGATCCAACACCTATGTCCGGCTTGAATGCCACTAAGAAGCAGCCCACGTAGCTTCTCGGAACCTGTACTGACGCAAAAACATATGAGACGTAACTGTTGCACCCTTTTGTAACACCTGTGAACGTACCACCCAGTACTATCCCCACGATTGAAGGAATGGCTATGGCCGTACTGCTTCAAATCAACGAAATCGTTTCTGGTCCCATTAAAGACCTTCTAGTTCACATTTCTGGAGGAAACTTCCCAGAAATTAAGCTCCCGAACATATCTTTGCCGGAAGTAAACCTCCCGGAGCTTCCACCAATGTCGTCTCCGACTTACCCAGAAGAGGTTAACCTTGAGGTTGGCGGTTCCTCTTTCGGCGACTTGGGTTCCTCGAATTTCCTCAACGAGACTGGCTCTTCCGAGCTACTGAACGACTTTCAGTCTTCCGAACTGGATCTCAGCGCACTAGGCAGTGTTTTGGGCGGTTAACCCCCCATTTAACACTCGGCACCTTACCACATGCTAGTGATATTGAAAGCTCCTGCAGCACGGCACTAGTTTAGGCATGCGCCTCCCACCCGCAATCTTTTATCATCTAGTTTTAGGGAAAACGTCCTCTTGATTGGCGTGCTACAGGTTGGGCGCCTATTGCTAGGCCATAGGTTCTTTCAGATCTTATGAAAAGCGAAGCAATCGGTTAGTACAGCATGGACGTAGAAGATTGTCGACTTTAACCAGTTTTCTTTTCCAAAACTCTACTACATGTCGAACTGGATCAAGTCGTTAGACAATCGCGTTTTCGAGGGGAGGCACCATTCGGACAGTCTTCCCTGTCGATCTCCTCCCCAATGCGATGCGTTTGAGCCGCTCTTTAATTCCCCCTCCTCTGACTGGCTGTCAGTGGCCGTACGGCCATCGTTTCGGACGACGGTTGCAAGTCAGCGGAAAACCGGTTTTCTATACGCGACGTTGCAGTATTTCATAGCGTTCGCGCACTCCCGTTGCACCTATTCCCTACCTATTCCCTCTGCTAGTTAAATATACACCGGTGCATCAGCGCCTATTCACGCGTTACTGTTTCAAAACACTTAGGCCGGGAAACTCGCACTTGTCACAAACGGAAAAATGATACTTTCACAGACTCGGATTCAAGAGCCTCTAAGCTCACACGGCTACCAATTTTCACCCCCCATAACAGGAATTACTGCCCCTCAGAGTTGGATATTCTCTGTATAAGCACTACGTTTGTCGGGGTGATGAGCAAACCTCACACACTCCTATTGTTCCCGATCCCTAAGACCATGAAAAATATAAAAAACAGGATAGCTGCCGGCTTCATCGCCCTCACCGCGAGTTTCTCCCTCGCCCAAACTGCCAACGCAAGCCAAGGGCAGGAAATGGTTACCTTCGGTGATTCTATTACCGCCAACGGCGGAGCACCTGGTAGCCGCGCATCTACAAGCCCCTACAAGCCCTACATCCAATTCCACCCCTGCTTTAATGACAAACGGAACTGGGCGCATCAAACCGCCGATAACTTCCATTACACCCTCGCAGATTATTCCTGTAACGGGACCAGCTACTCGGTCGACGCCTACGTAAATGACGCTATTCGTACCGGCAATATCGGACTCAACACTAAAGAAGTCGTTTTCATGTATGGGGGCCTTCAGCCAGACACTCACATAGATGCCCTAGCCAACTCCACCCTCCCAAACATTCCTAAAGGATCCAACTATCGAGCGCTGCTTGGCTTAGAGTTCGGCAAAATCCGCCGAGTTGCCCCCAAAGCGCGGATCACTATGGTCAACTACCTGCCAATGACTGTAAATGACACGCTGTGCGCGATTAACGATGGCATCAGAGTTGTGCCTATCTCCTTCCCAGGTGCTACTAATGCGGAAGCCGAATTCAACCGTGAAATCGGACGCGCAGCACAAGCTTTAGGAGCCAACTTCATCAACGTCTATGACCAGGCCAAGACCCACGACACTTGCCAACCTGACGCCACTCAGCGTTGGACTGTAGCGTTGAAAACTCAAGCGGCACCTTCCGTCATGCCTATGCACCCGACAGATATCGGACACGACGGAATGGCCAGAATCATCACCAGCGAACTTCAAAAGCGTTAACCAGACGACAATCCCAGGAAGAACCTAAGAATGCGACTCCACACTAAAATGGTTGCAACTTCCATCGCAGCCGCAGCTCTCATGGCCGGAAATATCACTGCAACAGCCGCAGTAGCAGGCAACACTGTCCTCACCGGAGACAGCGTGGTAGCAAACCCAACGCTCACCGATTTCTTGCAAAATAAAGCCAAAGTCAAGACAAATACCGGAGTAGGCTGCGTCACCGACGGCTCCATTGCCAATGAAATAGCCATCGCTTCTGGGGGCGCCCACGTGGATCAGTACCAATGCGCAGGCGCCTCTTTCGCAACTGGCGGTATACACATTGAAGACACGCTTCGAACTGCCGCACAACGCGGCGATCTCAACCCACAGACCAAAAACGTAGTCATTGTCGCAGGCGCCAACGATACATACCCATACGGGTCTGATGTTGCTGCTTCGGAACGCGCAATCCGAAGCGGTCTGCGTAACGCCATTAACGTAGCACATCGCCATGCTCCAAATGCTAAAGTCACTGTTGTCGGCTACCCACATGTATCTTTCAATAACATGTCCTGCTACAACAGTGGCTTGGGGTCATCAAACCCACTACCCATCCCAGCCGGTAATACCGCTGGCACCGAACAGCGCCTCCAAAACACACTCCGTGAAGTCACGCAACAAAACAACGCTACCTTCCTCGACGCATGGCCGATGTCCCAAGGACACGACGCCTGCTCCCCAGACCGATGGTGGGTAAATCTCGTCGACATCATGCCACCAGCACCAGGAAACCTGCCTTTCCACCTCAATGCCCACGGCACACACGAATACGGCCGTTTCATTGGACGAAACATTGCAAAATAGCCCCATGCCGCCAGTTCCGAGTAAACAATCAAAGGCCTAGGCTTTTCTTCCCTAGTACATTGGATAGACTCTTGCACGCCCAAAGAATCACTGCCGCACTTTTAACCGCAATACTTACAACCACGGCCCTAGCACCCTCCGCTCAAGCCCTCCGACCAGGAGACAAATACGTAGCACTCGGGGACTCCTACGCCTCCACGGGCACAATCACACGGCCTGCTCCGGGGAGCACCCCGGCCTGCGTCAGGGACCGAGACAACTACCCCCACCGACTAGCTGAGCTCCTCAACCTCCAGCTCGACGATGCCACCTGCGCTTGGGCGTTTACCTACCAATATGACAACCCTCAACATCACGCTCTGCCTCTCACCGCTCCAAGTCCTCAGAAGCAACATCTCACCCCCGACACAAAAATAGTCACCATTAGTCTCGGGGGAAACGACGCAGGCCTAGCCGCCCTTTTTGCTAGTTGCGCACCCCACGTTCAAATTCCCGGACTACCCGAGTGCGCGCCCCTCGCCGAGCCTGTAACAGATGGAAGTATCTACAACCCCGATTTCACTGGCAGGAATCTTAAACAGCGACTGATCGATATAGCCAACGATGTAAAGAGACGCGCACCGGCAGCCCAAATATTCTTCACAGGTTACTACACAGCCGCGACCCCAGAGCACACGTGCCCAGAAAGTGGCTTTCTCTCCCTAAGCGATCGACGATACATTGAAAGCTTTCTCACTAAGGTGAACTATACGCTTAAACAGGCAGCTTTGGAGTCACACACGACTTACATCAGCCCCCCAAATGACGATGAAGGTTGGTGCAAACCGCCGCATCAACGAAACTCCAACTTCCACGGGCTTCCCGAGGGCAATCTAATCGCTCATCCCACCGCATTAGGCCAACAACACATGGCACAAGAAATCGCCCGCAAGGTTCGCTAACCTCCTGCCCGAGCGGAGCAGTTGAAAATTTCAGTGGCTACTGGCCTAGACAGTCGAGCAATTCGAGCCTTAGGTAGTTCGGAGGCTCGTGATTTCCTCAGATTGTAAACACCGAGCGCGGTTATCTGGTCGTTCATGCGTCTGCCGGAGACCTTTGGTTGCGGTGACTGTTTACAAAACGCGTTAATGCGGCCGCGGCATTCGTGTAGCCAGGCGAGAAAGGATTTTACGGTGCCTAGCTTCACGAAGTCTACACCAATCAACCAACTCGGGTCTCAGAGGTCCTCCTCTAGCGATGGACAGCCAAGTTAGCGAGACCTGGATATTGACAAGCACGCCAAACTTGACGTACCCCGTAAAGAAGTAGCTAAGCTAAACATGAAAAGGGAGTTCTTCTCAAAAAACGGCAGCCTTCTTCGTCACAAAGCAAAGAAGATAGAACGTTTGGGGATGCGGGCATTTCAGGGCTTTTCAGAGTAGCAGCTTGCATCGGCGTTGATTGATGCTTAGCCCCAAGCATTCCAGGCTTTCTCATATAGTGATATGAGTACGGGGTCAAAAATACCCCTTTAAGCAATGAATTGTTCAATTTAACAACCAGTGGATAGCAGTCGAAAGAGAAATCCACCGAATCCCTCGTCAAGCAACGGTCCCCACTCAGTTATGTTGAAGAAGTGTAGTTTAGTCGCTCTGGTTAATCTTGGCGGCATCTCGAAAAATTTGAGCAACTTGCTAGATTGCTCGTAGTTTTAGCTGGTTGTAGAGTGACCCCACTATATAATTTTCCACCACCCGGGCATTCAGAAGTATTCCCAACTGAAGCCCCCAGCCTTTCCGTATTGTACTGCTCCCCATTACTTCGCCTGAGAAATCAATTACCTACTCTAGTGGGGAGCAGTTGTATTCGCGCACGTAGTTCGTTGTCAGTGGCGCAGCGGGAGAATTGGCGGCCCGAGTTATGGTTACTAGGCTGCAGCTCAACATGTTGGTGTTCGCGTTGATCCAGTCCTTGTTTTGTTTGGTCGAGTCTTGCTCCATGGCAAGCTATGTCTTGTGAAAGGCCTTCAAAGCGTGAGGTTGCCGAGTTTAGGGTTGCAGGCCGCAAAGTGTATTTGTCACCGGTAATGGATCTCTTCGACCGCTGTATTGTCGCTCACACCGTGTCGCCATCACCGTCGATAGAGTTTATCGCCAAATTCATTGACAAAAGCGATTGCGGCTTTTGCGCCGAAGCCTGGGTGGGTGATGCACACCTATACCAAGGCTTCCAATACCAGCAGTCGACCTGGCGTACTTTGATTCACGACAACGGCGGTGTTCAGTCAGTGTCGCGTAAAGCCAACTGTGACGACAACGCAGTAATGGTCAACTTTTTCGGACACTAAAAACCGAGATGTACCACGGAGAAGATTTTAGCAACGTCGAGGAACTCACCCATGCTATCGAAGATTACATCCAGTGGTACAAAACCGAACCCATCCAACAACGACTAAAGGGCCTGACCCCGATGCACTATCGGAATCAAGCCCTTGAACGTCTAACCACCTAGACTTAAACCAGCCCAACTTTTGGGGACCAGTTCATATCAGAAGGCAAGCAGAGGGGAGAATAGGCTTAGAAAAATCTCATCCTACACAGACGAATTGAACTCTCTAGGCTGTCGACTTGCCAGGAAGCTCAGGGCGTATAACCTTACCCATTGGGTTGCGAGGAAGATCAGTAACGAAAAACACGTCGCGAGGAGTGTGCGCGTCGGACAAGCCCTCGCGGACTAGCCGGCGAACTTCATCTTCTGTAAGCTCCTCCGAACTCACGCCGTCTTCCCGAATGATGTAGGCACGGAGAGCCTGGCCAAAGTCAGGATCTTGAACGCCGTGTACATGTACCTCTGCGACACGACTGTCTCGGATCAGTAAGTCCTCTAGCTCAGAAGGGAAAATCTTCTCACCATACTGCGTAATTACTAGGTCGTCCGCACGCCCGCCCACGTATAGCTTATTTCCCTTCTTATAGCCGCGATCACCCATACGCAGTAGCCCATTTTGAGTTTTAATATCAATTGATGGATCGGTATATCCGGCAAACATGTCGTAGGCACCGGCGAAAATCTCCCCTACTTCGCCGTCGGGAACCACTTGACCGTCATCGTTTCGTATCTCAATCATTGAGCCTGGGTGAATAGTACCAGTCAACGTTGGGTCTGCCGCCAAGTCTTCGGCTGCCGAAATCGCAAGACCAGAAGTTTCAGTGGAACCGTAGCAATTGTGGAAAATGGGGCCGAACTTTTGATTTACTTTTTGCACCTCGTAAGGGGTGAGGGGGCTACCCGAGGACGTTACAAACTCAAGGCCAGGCACGCGGTCAATACCGTTCTTATCCAAATAACCTATCATCCCGCGAAGCCGAGAGGCGGAGCTGATCCACGCATCCACACCATACCGTTCCACTTGTTCAAGTGCTTTCGCTGAATCGAAATTGCGTTGAGTAATTATCGTCGAACCGGTAAATAAGCACAACAGCATATTACCCCAGCCGTAGAAGTGAAATAGTACGCCTGTAAGAAGGACAGACATATCTCGGCGCCATGGGATAGCGTCCAAAATCGGTCCAATACCCTGAGGCGACTTAAGCTGGCGGCGTACAACTCCCTTCGGCATTCCTGTGGTACCCGAGGTCATCACGACATGCTGAGACTTCGTAGGCTTTTTGGGCAGGAGGCTCAAATTAGGACTGCCGGCTTCTATGATTCCCTCCATAGTAAGGACACCCTCAGGGAGGGAGGAGCTATCCTCCACGTGACCAATAATGATCTGACACGTCTTCTTAGTAGTCTCCGTAAGCCTTTCGTAGAAACATTGGTCCACGATGAGGGTTTTAACTTCATGGAACTCAAGCACGCGCTCGATCTGGGGGCCAGAGCTGTTGGCGTTAATCATGAAAATATGGTAGCCAGCCATCTGACGTGCGCAAAGCGGAAATATTGCAGCACGCCCGTTTAGTGCCATGACGGCTACATTGCTTCCGTCCTCCACACCGTTTTTGAGAAGTCCGGTTGCTAGTCGAGTTACTTGCTCGAAGCACTCACCAAACGTTAGCTCGCCGTCATCATCAACTAGGCCCAGACGTTCAGGGTGACGGCGTGCGGTATTCGCCAATGCGCCACTTTCCAACGTCCCAAACCTTCGAATAGTCTCAAAGTCGGACCTTACCTCCCGCGCCGAACCGAACTCAAAGATGTTGTTTTTCCGAATGACGTTAAGAAAGTAAAGGAACTGACGAACAACTTCCTTCCTAGGAACACCATGCTGAGTGTTTGGTTGCAGTGTGTATTTTGACATTGTTTTCCTTTCACGGCTTAAATTACTTAGTTGCAATTTTATGAAAATGCATCAGTGACATAGGTAAACGATTCTCGTTCCATCTTTCCAACTGCAGCGGCGGCAGCGCTTTCATCTAGGTTGAGATGTTCCCCAACAATCGTTCGCATGACTTCACGCACCGAGGGCGCAACCTTGGTCGCATCTCCGCAAACTAGGACCCTCGCGCCCCTGGAAATATAGTCCATTACCTCGTGACGATTCTCGTATACTTTGTCTTGGACGTACTTCACTTCATTTTGGGAAGAATTCATTTCTGGATGCCTAGAAAACGCTGTCCTAACGTCGACTAGACCGTCTTTCTCCCAGACTTCCAATTCTTCCCGATACAAGTAATCCGAATCTGGTCCGTGGCATCCGAAAAAGAGTAGTACAGGTTCCACAGCACGCGTTCTATTCCGTGATTGAATCGCGCGTTCCTCGATGAACGCCCTCAAAGGTGCGATCCCTGTACCCGCACCGATCATCACCACTGGTTTGTCCACGTCATCGGCGCGGAAGTGGGGGTTTCCACCAACAACGGAAACGCAAACCTTTGCCCCTGGTTTTAGTCCAGCTAGATAGTTGGAGGCAACACCGGAAAAAACTCCACTTCCAGACCAAGCTGGAGACTCTAGCCTAGAGAAGGTAAGGGACACCCGATTCGTAGATGCCAACGAGGAGGAGGAAATAGAGTAGCGGCGGGGCTTCAGTGGCTCGAGGAGGGACAAATACTCTTCAAAGCTCAAATCAATTGATGAATACTTCTCGAGGAGGTCTATCAATGAGGTCCTATTCTTCAACAACTGAGCATAAGTGGCCGGTTCAAGGAGCATTTCCAATTCCTTCTTTTCCGGGGGGCACACACAGTTGCGTTGTAGGATGCCGATGTGCTGTTTACTAACTGGAGTTGCAAGCTCAACGTAGTTAGTAAGTAGTTCAGTAAGAGTCATCACTTGGCCGACTGGAAGAATCGTAGATTTGCCGTTCAGCTTTATGCGGGCTTCGCTTGACAGCCTAAATCGATCCAAAACGCGATTTACTGAAACTTCTGGATTTCGCGGTAGTACTTCAAGATAGTCACCTGTAGAATAATTAACTTCTTGAGGTAGCTCTATATCCACCCGGTACTTATCATTGATCGGTCCATCTGCGGCGGTTGAAAGCCTGACAACTTTTTGAACTTCGGCCTCAAAAAACTCGCTCTCCGAATCGGTCGACAGGGCATCTGCTCGACCTTCGCTCATGTACTGGATCTGAACTGAATTCGCTTCGTCTTGGCTGTTAATTTCTACCGAAAGATGATCTCCAATAGCCTGCCAAAGCTGCTTTTCCCAGTCCGCGAAATCCGAGAGGTAGTCTCCGCGAACATCTACAGCTCCTCTATCGACGAGCCGGTTAGCCCCCGCCGCTTCCATAGCCTGATCGATGACTGACGGCACGCGTTGGAACGTTTCCGCCCATTCGGAATTACCACTACCAACTACGGCAAAGCTTACTTCACCTAAGTCAGGACAGTCCCCAGTGGTCAGCCACTTGAAAAAAGACTTCGCATTCTCCGGCGGCAATCCCTCATAAGAGCTGGTAGCAATTATTACTACGTCTCCAGAGTGCAGGTCATCAACTGCATCATCGAGGTCAGCCACCTCCGTTTCAAAACCTTGCGAATTAGCGAACGCTTCCAGTTTTTTCGCATGATTCCGAGAAGTCCCAGCATTGGATCCGACGAATAGCCGCAGCTTATGACCGTTTGGCTCGGCAACCGCAACCTTGTCAAGCCTTTCCTCGCCGGAAATCGACCCACCTGCTTCGGTCTCAGACTCCCCGCCTCGACCCCGGTACGGGAACTTTTCTCGCGGAGCGATGTTGATCAATAGATCTTTCGGTTTCGAAGTGAGTCCATCCAACATGGTAAGTTCGTATGAAGGATCAGCGAATTCAAGATCGAAGTGTTGGATAATTAAAGCAAGAACCATTGTCGCTTCCTGCATGGCGAATGCACGGCCTAAGCAGGATCGCTCGCCGTTGCCAAACGGCTTCCAGGCGTTGTGCGGAATTTTCTTTGCACTTTCAAATTCAAACCTCTCCGGTCTAAATTCCTCAGGACTATCCCACACAGCCGGATCACGATGCATGTGTCCCAAAAGGACAAGAAGAGTGTCGCCTGGATTAACAGTTACAGGGTCGCCAGCCGTTCCTCCATTTTCGCCGATTGTGGTGGTTTCATAAGGTGTCACAGCATATGCTGGTGCCGTCGGGTATAGTCGCAAGCCTTCACGTAAGATCTGGTCTATGTATCCCAGATTTTTAAGATCTTCATACTTAGGAAAGCGACCATTCAAAACCTTGTCTGTTAATTTTCGAGCTTTCTGAAGGACTTCCGGATTCTTGATTAACTCATACACCACAAAACTTAGAAGTCCTGAGGTAGTCTCGTGGCCTGCAATCAGAAAAGTAATGAGCTGATAACGGAGGTTCTCATCGCTTAGCTTTTCACCAGTCGACGGATCTTCAGCATTCATCATCACGTCGAGAACATCTTCATCACCCTCAGCGCTGGGATTCCGACGCCGCTCTGAAATCAACTCATCCACCGTATTTTCCATGGTTTTAATGTCCCCCTGGAATCGGTGTTGACCAATAAAGTCAAGCTTTTTTTGAATTTCAAGTGCGTGAGCCTTTCGGCCTGCATGATGTAGGCCTCTTGCCATTGCATTGACAAACGGGTGGAAACCTTCGGTGTAAAACGAGTTAAACCGATAGCTGAACGAGCATAGCGCGATCGTATCGAGAGTCAAACGAGTGAAATCATTAGCAACGTCAACTGCCGCTCCTGAAGAATTTCTGGACCACTTAAGCATTAACTGGTCCGCAATGTCCGTCATTTGACCATACATACTCCGCAACGCTAACGGGTTGAACGCCGGCATGAGAATACGGTGGGCTTTGCCCCACTCCGGATCATCATATTCAGAAGTAAACAGTCCATTCCCCGCAAAATTACGCACTACTTGCAGAGCAGGGTGGACTAATTTATGGAATCGGGATTCATCCGATAGTTCATCCACCAGTGCGAAGGAGCTCACTACATAGAAAGGCTCTGTCCCAGGGATTACCTGTCGATAAAATCGCCCATGTTCTTTAGCAAGCTTAGTTGCGGATTGTACAACGTTATTAGGGTCAACCGAATATGCAGTTCCGACAAACGGGTAAACCTTGGGTCCTGGCAATTCCGCCAAACAAGTTGAGTTATTGTCATTTTTCGAGGCGTTGGTGATAGTGCCAGTCATCTAGATTAGCTCCTTCTTTGAATTCACATCGCAGTAATACGTCTCGGATTGAAGTCCTTGTTGGACTTACAGATAGGAATTTGTACAGCTACGTTAAATGGCTCTTGAAGGCGTACTTCTAAAATAATTGAAATACTTGTTGAATGCTCGGCCATGCATTCAAGGTTCTGTCCAAGAAATTGTCTAAACGCAATGTACCGGTTAGATGAACCAGCGGCGTCGTGAGCGGATAGTTCTGGACCAGTGTGAATACAAACTCAGGAGTCATATCGTCGTTCTTTCTGTGTCAATGACGAAATTGCCGTCTCTTCTAGTAAAAGTCATAGACAGGAATTAGTGGCTATTTCCATCACCTGCCTGTTGACCCATTTGGATGCCTTAGCGATAAGTTTCGGCAATACGCCTACCATAATATCCGTGCCCGGCATCAGTGAGATGCCCGGCCAACTTATGCGGTGAATCGTCAAAGATCGAGGCACCATAACGTCCAGGATCATTAGAGCACCCATTCTTGCCACTTTGAACGGAAATCTCGGCGACCATATCCAGAAACTCACTTCCCGTATGCAGAGCGGCCAATCGTTGCTGTTCTCGCACTTCATCTTGGTAATAGGCCACAAGTGGGAAATACCAGTGACTGGTAACCCCTAGAAGATTGGAGCCACACGTATGATTGTGCCCATCTGTTTCATCTGGGATTCCCAGAAGAATTACTTTTGCGTTGGGGGCGACGCTTTTCACACGGTTAATAGCACCTGTCATTGCCGCATCGTAACGAGCCATTCGTTGGGGCTGTGTAGTCATTGATGGCAAGTTATTTGGCTGGTAAGTGTCGTTAACTCCAGCACTGATAGTCACCAGCCGCGTATTCGCATCGAGCTTACGATCCGCTATTGCTCGCTCAACCTGCTGACGAACTGTGTCATGTGGGATTGCATCATTTCCGTGCGGTTCGACGTATGCAGTCGCTCCCGGACAAGAATAGTCCTCTAGGCGCAGGCCAGTACGCTTCGCAGCCTGAACTGCAAAGTTGTTAGGATCCTGTGCGCAGGAGCCATTGCGAATGGTTGGCCACTCAAGATTCGGGACGTTCTTTTTAGTCTTGTATACCGCCACGTCTAGTGCTGTAGGGTTGGCCGCTACGGAATCGCCAAAGCTCAGATAGGTTTCCCGAACGTTTTGGTTCACTTGAGGCTTTGGTTGGAGGTTTATTGGTGCCGCTGGAAGCGGTGGCATTTGCGGCAACGGGGGAAGCGGTGGCATTTGCGGCAACGGGGGAAGCGTCGGCGCTTGTTGAGGTAACGATGGTAAAGAAGGGGCTGCCTGTGCAATTGGCACCCCTGATACCCCGATGGCGAGCGCGACTATTACACCGCAAATTTTTCGTATCTTCATTGGTCCTCTTCTCAAGGTTAAAATTGACTGGCCAATCTTTGAAAGTACCACAGTGGCACTATTTATAGTTTGACAGCTTTCGTTAAAATGTTACACGTCATCTCAAAGTTCCTCAGGGATATTCTGTATAGCTTGTAACTTTTTTAGAAATCCCTTTCTGCGCTGTATCCCATGTCTCCCCATTACTTGCTAAATCTCCACGCACTGGAGCACTATATTTGCGCGGATTCCACTACATGCAAACCATAAATGCTTGACCAGCGTTCGGACATTCCTCCGTCTTTTGAGCAGAAGGCGTGTCTAGTTTGTAAGCATGCATTCGAGTTGACACATTGGAATATCGCTTTGGCGGTGCACTGCTCCTTAGTAGGGCCGTTTTTCGTTCAATGCACCGGAATGGCACCTACAGGCGCTAACTGACTGCTAGTGCGCTTTACCGCTGATACCAAAATTCCCTTGACGCTCTCTTTACGCTGTTCGAATAAAACGGGGGTTGAGGGTCACAATGCATGTCCAAGGTCAGGTAATTTTAGATTCTGACCTGTAGGGTTTCGCAGGATATATGCTTCGCGGGCGTATATCTGAGCTTCAGATGCGAAATCCACGATGTGGTAGCCAACCCGTGGTAATAGGCGGTGGTCTGGTGGCCCAATGCCAAAGGATCGACCACGTTGCCACTGCGGCGGCGATACCAAATGCAAAGGAACTACCCGAAGGCGGTGTAAGGCCTGCGGAGTTTCAGTCAATAAAAGCCGACCAGATGTCACCAAAGCTGCCGCATTGAGCCAGTTCATCGAACATCGCATCTCCACAACCTCACTGGAAGCTTTGGCTACACAAAATGGTGTCAGTGCTTCAACAACGAAACGACGCTTTAGCTGGTGCTGGCTTGTAGATGTTCTCGACCTCATCGTCGGTCATACCGGGCGGATCTATGACCAAGTCTTTATCGACGGCACCTACACCGCCAACAGATGTTTAATCGTGGCCGGCACCCTAGACCACGTCATTGCCTGCCACTGGTGCAAGCGCGAAACCACCCATGCCTACACACAGTTATTGGAACGAATATCAGCGCCTTCAATCGCCGTCATTGACGGCGAGCAAGGAGCTGCTAGCGCCATCAAACAGTGCTGGCCTACCACTGTCATCCAACGCTGCCTGGTGCATGCTCAGCGTGTGGTACGCCGCTATACCACCTCACGTCCACGTACTGATGCTGGGTGCCCCATCTACCAACTGGCACCCAAACTCACACGCATTACCACTATCGACCAAGCCAGCCAATGGGGCGCACAACTGAATGGATTCGCCTCGGTCTACCGCACCTGGTTAGAGGAAAAGACCCTCGTCAAAGACCCCAAACAGTCCATTGAACGCATACGTTGGCCCATGCAAACGTGCGCAAGGCCTACAACAGCCTGGCGTAGCGACCTGCTGCTTGTCTACCTCACCCCGCCTGAAGGAGTCGTTGATACTCACGAATATAAGCCACCACCAATAGTCTCGAAGGCGGAATCAACCCCCAGTTGAAATTACTAGCGAGAACAAACCGCGGACGACGCGGAGAACGCCAACGCCGAATGCTCGAGTGGTGGCTCTATCTAAAAGCAGAACTACCCGACGAGCCACTACGCATCGCCAAGCAGTCCCACTGGGGCCAGGACCAACTCGCCAAAGTATCCATCCTGACCCACACCGCGAACCAAGCCGACCACGAAACAGGACGACCAGCCCTCTACGACAACGGTATCGACACCGAGTACACCCACTCAATCGGCATCCAAAAAGGCCAAATCCAATCCCAGCGACACGCCGAGCCAGACACACATTTTGACCCTTAAGCCAAGTTCTCCTCAAAACATCTCGTATCCCACAGGAAATTTTTATCTGGTACGCACGCTACAAGGCGAAACGGCGGAACTCGTGGTGCTATCACTGCTCCATCAATTTGATGGCTATGACCGCAAATAAAATCGGACTAGTCGCGTAGAACCACACCCGTGTCCACTCAATCAGATGTGGCAAGAGACGACCCCCGTAGGGCCATTCAGATTCATACCAATTCAATATAGCGAGACCATGATTGTACTGCGATCTTCAACTCTAGCTGTCGGCCTTTAGTTATAAGGACACTGTTCAAACAACCAACTCTAGTAAATGAACTACTGCGCTACCACGCGTTCATCACGTTCAGAACTTGAGGTTTAGAGCGATTAAGCTGATAACCAAATTGTTCCCAGTTGTGCAGGCCTTGGGCTGGGTAGCTTACAGTCGGATTTAGACCTTGCAGCCGCGCAGCACCTTCCCACACGTGAGTAGTCACGTTAGACCCGACCTCTAAGGCTGCCCCAGCGGCTTGATGCTCTGGCAGATAATGGCTGTCCCCAGGACCAGGAATACCAGAGGCCGAAGAAATATATAGATTAGTGTTACGCAATTGAGGGATCAGCAACAGCGGATCGTTTTGGAAACGCTTCGGATTAAACAGCGATCCGTACATTGCATTGATATTGAAGCCACCAGCATCCAACATAGCCAGACGCATGAACGTCTGTGCCCCCGGAACAGTGGTAGTCAAGAAACCGGAAAAAGACAGCGCTTGCCGGAATTGATTCGGGTGCTTCGCTGCCAGGGTTAGCGCGGCACCAGCGCCCATCGACAAACCCGCAATAGAGTTATTGTTACGTGCAACGCCGAAGTTTCGCTCCAGATAGCCTGGGAGTTCGCTGGTCAGAAACGTCTCCCATTTATAATTAACGGGGTTTGATAGATCGTAGGTCGCAGGCCCCTGCCAATCAGCATAGAAGGAAGCGGCACCGCCAACCGGCATAGCCAAGGTAATGTTGTGCGGCTCGTAGGTCCTTGCAGCATTGACGTCGTTTACCCACGCGTTGGTGCGATCGGTGGCACGGAGACCATCAAGCAAATAGAGGGCAGCATTGCCGCCGCGCTTTGCGGGCTGAATCTGTACCGGGATGGTGCGGCCCATGGCCTGGGACCACACGTCACAGCGCTGGACCCACCAGGCAACCTTGTCCCACTCGCACGTACCAGTGGCGTCACGGCGCAGCCAGTCGCGGTTGGCTGCTTCTGCCGGCTGGGACCCCGCCACGACGGCTAGGCCCAAAGCTACGGCAACTGCCATGATGACTGAAAGGACGCGACCCTTGATGGAAGCCGTCATCTTTCTCCTCCAAACTACTCGGTGATTGTCACTAAGCTTTATCGTCCGAACCCCGCATATCGTTAACGTCACGGATCGATAACAATGTCACAGGTTAGTGTAACTTAGGTTGGCCCTAAAGTCTGCATTTGAAGGAATTAGTGCAGGTAGTCCGAGGGATCCGAGGAGAAGGCTAGGGTCCGCCCGTCTGTCAGGGAGAATTTAATATTTTTCCAGAAACGGTCCCAAGTTAAAGGATCCCTGTAGGTGGCGAAGAGTTTCTGAAAATCGGCGTCGGCAAGAGCGGCGCGAGCCTTGGCAACCTCGTACTTATCAATCCACGCCGGAACCTCGTCAATATCGACGGCAGAGTCTGCCACCTGCCATGACATATCCAAGCTCTTGTCGTGCCCAATGCGTCCACCCACGATGCGTGGCTGGCGCGCCGCCAAAGGATTGCTGAGTCCAATATTGTCCAGCACGCGAATATCCAGCGGTGCATTCATGGAAGAAAGGCCCAAATTGAGCAGGTAAACGGTCGGTGGGTCGGTGCGCGAGGGATCTGCGGGGGCCGCCGTCCACGAGAACCTATCTTCCCCCTTGATATAGCGGAAGGTCATGGCGTCGCCAGCCTCCAGCTCGTCGATGCCCTCTTGGTAGTCCTCCATAAACTTGGCGCCGAGGAATTCTTCGGCCCGCATGGGAGGATCCTCACGCTGGGTCGCGTTGGTCCAGAAATCGCGCTCATCCACGATGGAGATCTCGCCCTCGTAGATGCTGCGGTCCACCGGATGTCCGCGCAGAACGATAACTAGCGCCCATACCGCACAGAACACGGAGGCTATCCATGCTCGAACGCTCACCACAAAAATGGGAAGCAGTGCCGCAAAAAGTGGGAGCAAAAGCATGCGACCATGCATGAAATCTCCACCCACGCGCAGCACGTAGAGCGTGTGAATGAGCGCAGTGCCTTCAAAGAGATAAATAGCGGTGGCAGTAGAGCACACCGCGGTGGGGCGCAGGTTTGCCTTCCATAGACCTGCCACGGCGAGCACGATAAGCGGCAGGAAGAGCCAGTATGGGCCGGCAAAATCCGCCAGGTAGGTAAACCCCTTGCCCCATTCGGAGTCAGCCGCGGACTTAGCCACAGCCGTGTGTGGGGTCAGCAGGCCGTAGTAGCCCATGCGGAAGACCTCATAAGCCAGCGGCAACGGCACCGCGACAGCGATAACTTTCCACGATCGATGAGACACGAGGAGAATGATTCCCACCAGACCGCCGTACAGGGCGAGCTCTGGGCGCACCAGCCAAGACAATCCGGCCCAGAAAGCTAGCCAGTAGGCGTCGCTATTGCTATTGGAATGGCGGGCCGGCCGCGACCAACGCAGCAATAGCGACCAGAGCACAGCTAGATAGAAAATGCAGAGGCCCCACTCCAGTCCCGAGGTGAAGAAGTCCCTGGCCGGCGGAAGGGCCAGATACACCAGCGCACCGGCCGGAAGAACAGCGCCAGAGCGAATGCTTGCCGACGCCCCCGTACCGACCACCATTGCTACTACCGCCAGGATGAGCCCCAAGTAAATGGCGATGCCTTCTAGGTTTGCGTGGGTCACCCAGCGCACCAGGAAAATGAGGTACTGCCACAGCGTGGAGGTATTGGCCTCTACGCGTTCGCCCATATTGAACACGGGCCCATTTCCGGCTTCGAGGTTGCGCACGGTTCGCAGGACAATGAGTCCGTCATCGGAAATCCAGCGGCGCGCAAAACCGCCCCACAAAGATAAAACACCGATCACAAGAACGACCGCCGGGGTACTCCAGCGGGCGATACTCTTGTGGTCGGTGTTAAGCACGGGAAGAAAGTTTATCAGCCCCGAGGAAAATTTCTATATCGATTCAGCTGTGTCTAGAACAACGGCATGATATACACCGCCATGGCGATGCAAGCGAGCCAAGCCAAAGCGAGAACCTGCAAAGTGCGGTCCTCCAGTGCAATCTCATCCGGAGCGCCACCCTGGCCGCGGTCCACATCGGCCGCATAGCGCAAGATGGCGATGGTAAACGGCACCATGGAGACTTGGTACCACACGCCACCGGTCTGGGCATCGTTAGCAAGCTCGAAGCCCCAGAGGGTGTAGCAGATAACCACCGCGGTGGCGGCTAGCGTCCACACGAAGCGCAGGTAGGTAGGCGTATAACCTTCCAGGGACTTGCGGATTTTCGCGCCGGTTTGCTCCACAAGAAGGATCTCCGAGTAGCGCTTGCCTGAGGCCATAAATAGCGAGCCAAAGGCCGCCACCAGCAGGAACCACTGCGAAAGCTCGATGCCTGCAGCCACGCCACCGGCCATGGTGCGCAGCATGAAGCCGGAGGAAACCAGGGCGATATCAATCACCGGCATGTGCTTCCAACCGAAGCAATAGCCCAATTGCAACGCGATATAAATCGCCATCACAATTGCCAGCTGCGGGCCAGCGGTAGCAAGGAAGGATAGCCCGATGGACAAGCAGATGAGCACCACGGCCATGACATAGGCGAGCTTGATGGGCAGCACGCCGGAGGCAATCGGGCGGAAGCGTTTGGTCGGATGCTCCTGATCCTCGCGCCAGTCCTTCGCATCATTGATCAAGTAGATGGAGGAAGCGCCGAGGCAGAAGACGACGAAGGCCAAGAGGACATCGACAAGCACGCGGCCGTGAAATAGGGCATCGGCGCCGGCCGCGGCGGGGGCCGCCAGCACGAGGACGTTTTTGACCCACTGCTTGGGACGCAGGGCCTTAATCATGCCATCGACAAGATTCTTCGGCGGCTTGCGCTTGCGGCCGGTATCTACGCCAGAGGTGTGCGGTTCCGAATGGAAAAAGTGCTGGTTTCCATCATCACTCATGCTTCATTCCTTTCATCACGACCTCTGCGGTAGCAGCGCCGATGGCCGCACCCACTGCCGTATCTGTTGGGTAGTGCACTCCGAGGACCATACGCGATGCCATCATGACTGGCACGCCGAGAAGCGGCGCCTTGCAGCCGGTAAGGCGGCTCGCCGCCACCAGGAATGCAGTAGTCGAGGTCGCGTGCGAACTGGGAAAAGATAGCTTGGAGGGAGTCTTTACCCCCACGCGCACGTACGGATAATCGGGGCGCTTGCGGCGCACGATGCGCTTGAGCACCACGCTAGCGGCGTGCGCGAGAAAAGCAGCAGCGCCCACCCGGATCCAGCCCTCGCGGCGGCGCTTGTCGACGCCCGCCCCTACCGCAGCGCTGCCCATCCAGCCCAGGGCATGCTCGCCCCAGTAGCTCAGCCCGCGGGCGGTGGGAAGCACGCCGGGCACGTCAAAGGCCGCACCCTGGATGGATTCGAGGACGCGCGATTCTGCTACGGAAAGTTTATTGGGCATCAAAGACCTTCTTCCAGGACTCGCGCGAGGTCAGCTCCGGCTGCGCCGCACGGTATTCAGTGCGCAGGTCATCGAAGTTTTCCTCGATCTCCTTCAGTAGCTCGCGGGTCTGCGATACGAGGTCTTTGGCCAAGTCGCGGTCGCGCTTACGGAAGGCCACACCGGTGCCACCTGCGGTAGAGACGGTGGCAGAGTCCACGCGGGAAAGGGTAAACCACCGGGCCTCGTCCGGAGTGAGGTTAAGCTGAGGCGCCTCGTGGTGCGCAGCGTCTTCCTTGCTCACGAGGTGCTTGAGGCCCTTGATGGCCCACGGGATCTTCTTAATCTTGGCTAGGCGGCCGCCGATATTGCGCGTAGGCACACCCGGCGCGCCGGTGGGAGAGGGCAGCTCATCTGCGGATTCCAAAATGACAGCATCGGAATAGTTCTTGCGGATTTCCGCGATGCGCGGCAGCGAGGACTCCAGGATGTCAAAGAGATGGTCCGGCCCCGCTAGGAAGTCGCGCATAGCTTCAATCTGGATGGCCATGGTGGAGTATTCCATGCACATGGTGTGCTTGAGGGTGGACTTGAAGATGGACTTGGTAATGCCCTTGGCCGGTCCCTCGTGGTACATCGCGGCAACGATGAGGCGGTTGCGCAGGTGGAAATAGGCCTGCCAGTCAATGGCATCATCCTTATCGGCCCAAGCCATGTGCCAGATGGCGGCACCTGGCCAGGTCACCGTGGGGAAGCCATTGCGCGCCGCGCGCAGGGAATACTCGGTATCGTCCCACTTGATAAAGAGCGGCAGCGGCTGGCCGTTGGTTTCTGCCACAATGCGCGGGAAGAGGCACATCCACCAGCCGTTGTACTCCACGTCAACGCGGCGGTGCAGCGCGCGGGAATCGTACTTCTTGGGATCTAGGTGAGTTTCGCGGGTACCGATGGCGCGCAGCGGGTACTTGGCAAAGTCGTGGTCGTAGACGGCGTGCGGTGCCGCACCCCACATGAAATCGGCACGGTTGACGCGCTCGCCGGTAGTGCGCAGCTGGGAGCGCTCCTGCAGGTTAAGCATTTGGCCACCGACGATAATCGGCTTGGCAGCGTAACGGGCCGCTTGCACCGCGCGCAGCACGGAATCCGGTTCGATGGCGATGTCATCGTCCATATAAAGGATGAAGGGCGAATCGGTATTTTCCAGCGCCTCGTACATAATGCGGGAGTAGCCACCGGAGCCGCCTAGGTTGCCCTGGCGGAACTCGCGGAAGCGCTCACCAAAGTGAGCGACTGCCTCGTCATAGCCTGGCTCATCGGCAGGGTGCTGGTTGCCTTGGTCCGGCATGAGGACGAAGTCGATGATCTCATCGACTACTGGGTCCTCGGCCAATGCCTTAAGGGCTGCTACGGCATCGGTCGGGCGGTTGAAAGTGGGAATGCCTACCGCCACGCGCTTGTCTTGGGCCGGCTGCTCGGTGCCGTCCGGCAGCACCTGCGGGCCGGGGGCGTGGGGGGAGCACCAGGCGGCGTCGGCAAGCGTGGTGTCCTGCTCGGCGGTGATATCGAACCACAGCCAGCCGCCGTCTTCGAAGTTTTTGAGTGGCAGCTCGAACTCATGGTGGCCGGTGCTTACCAGGTGGTTGGCCACGGAAATGCGCTGGCCATCCTGCTTGGAGCGGTAGAGGGAAATATTTGCCTGGCCCTCAATGTCCAGGCTGAGGATAACGGAGCGCAGCTGGGACCAGCGGCGCCAATAGGAGGCCGGGAAGGCGTTGAAGTAGGTTTCAAAAGAGGCTTCCTCGCCGGCCGGGATGGTTACGGACGTGCGGTTAAACCAGCTGAGGCGTTCGCGGTTTTGCTCGGCCTCGATGAGGTAGAGCATCCGCACATCAAAGGGCTCGCCGCGCTTAGGCAGCAGAATGCGCTGCAGGGGCTCATGGGCCTGGGTGTTGTTGGCAGTCACGATAACTTCGATTCTCCAAACGGTATAAACAGTAGTCAGCGATTTAGCGTAGTTGCTTTTGCATAAGTACTACGGTTTACACGCGGAGCCCGTAAGATGGAACATCATGAGATGGGTTCCTTGCGCGGCAGTAGTAGGTCTTTTTGCTGCAGCTAGCGCACCCGCCGCCCTCGCGGAGGACAAGCCCGCGGTGGATTTTTTGGACCACGCCCAGATTCTAAGCTCTTCGGACGAAGAGGCCGTGAAATCACAAGCGCAGTCCATGCACCTTCCAGATTCCGTGCACGAGGTTGTCTACGCCACGTATCCGAATTCGGGCGAGGATTTTTCCCGCACCCTGTTGCATGACTTGGCGCGCGAGCACCCACAATTCATCGGCAACGGTGAGCTGCAGAAGAATGTACTCGTTATCGCCGTGGGCTTTGAACCCAATAGCATGGCCGTGCGCTGTGGCGCCCAAGTGTGCCGAGACATCAAGATTTATGACGCCGGCCGCGTGGACGGCATCCTGGATCAGATGCGGCCGGCGCTGGAGGACGATGACTATACCGTCGGCATGATCTTGGCCACGCGCGCCGTCGCGGATCCGACCGTGCGCCGGCAATCTGCGCAGGAGGCGCCCACGTGGTCCGTGTTCATCGCAGCCACTGTGATGCTCGTGGTTCTGGGCGCGGTCGGCCTCATTACCTACTTGTTCATCCGCCGCGCCCGAGTGCGCAAGCGCTTCGATTATATTAAGGGCGCTCGCGACGGGGCTGAGGAACTCATCAAGCGCACGGAGGCACGGATTGACGCCCTGCATTCCCCCTTGGCGGGCGACTACCTGAAGGTACAGTGGCGCTCTCTGGTCAATCAGTACACCGATGCGCGGCCAACACTGAAGGCGCTGGAAAACATCCAGGACTATTCCCTGCACGCCGTCTCCATCAAGGAGGCATACAAAGCGCTTAAGCAGATCAATACGGCCGCAGCACAGATAGATTCCCTAGAAAATTTCTGCGCCGGCGATACTGCGGTGCGCGCGGGCGAGGTGCAATGGCTGCTTGGCGACGCCCAAGCGGCCCTCTCTCGCCAGCCCGACAACGCCAGCTTGCGCCAGATAACGCAGCGCATTAATGACCTGTCACAGGATCTGTCGCGAGAAGACTTCGACTCCGCCTTCGCTCGCGTCCTCGAGGACTACCACCCCATGGTGGGCGCGCTGCCAGAAAGGCTATATCCGCAGCGCGACCGCAAAACTCCCCCACTCCTGGGCACGCCGGAATGGCGCCCCGGCATGGGCACGCACTACATGCCCTATAGGTTTGCAGGCTTCTGGGTGGCCAATAATAACGTCTCCTCCCAGCTGCCCAACCCGTATCGCTTCTAGGCGTTGACCGGCTCGGTTACCGGATCGATGCCCAGCTTATTGAGCATGTAGAGTACGCGGGCTTCGAGGTCATCAGCCAATTCGCGCGCCTCCTCCACGGTATCCGCGGCAGGAATATCCCAAATCTTGATGTCCTTGCCCGCCTCATCGCGTTCTACCTCGCGGCCCAAGAACACGATGTAATCCGGCATCGCTACCGTGCGCACCTCGTCGAGGTACTTATTCGGGGCCTCGCCCATGCCGCGCTCGTTCATGACGTGGGCAAGGTGGCCTTCCGCTTCGTTTTCTGGGTGAGCAACGGCGGTATCTACAAAGAGGGCTTCGCCGGCATGCTTGCGGGTCAGTTCCGCTGCGGCTTGGGCCAGCGCATTATTGGTACCGGCGGCAAAACGTACGTGCAGGCGGTGAGCACCGAAGTAATCGCGCACCTCACGCTCCACCAAAAGCGGCACGAATTCATCGAGCTCCGCCTTCTTGGTGTGCTTGGCAATAACCTCATCGAGCTTGGCATCGATTTCCACGGCCGTGTACTCGTGGCCGTAGTTCTCGTGCAGATCCTGGCGCAGGGTTTCAAACTGGTTCATTGTTATCCCCTTTCTCGGATTATTGTCCCGTTTGCTAACTGTTAACCTGTCGTTAACTTTAATAGTTAACGTTGGGTTAAGTCAAACGGTTGGGAATAACCCAATAGTTTTCTGCACCAAGAAAGCGGAAAGGCCCGCCGGGTGTTCCGGCAGGCCTTCTTGGACTGTTCCTTCTTTTTATCGGGAATGCGCGATGCGCGGCTACGCAATTTCAAGTGCTCCTGCAGCCGCTCTGGCGACATTTTCCACATGCGGCGGTCAGCCATACCGTCACCTCCTTTCCTCAGAGGTGATCAAGCATAGCGCTTAGTGGCCACGCTCCTGCTCAATAGCCTTGCCCTCGTTCCAGAAGGGCGCGAGCTTGATGTCGAACATGCTCAGCGCTGAGGCGATAACCATGCACATGTCGACATCGACAGACAGCCCGAGCCAACACGTTTACAAGCAGGAAATCGGCCACAAAGTGCACATCAATCCCCCGCTTTAGCACCGGATCTGACCGAACACGTCAGCAAGTCATGCGCTTTTGAAGCCCGATCCCCACGAAACCCAAACCACTCTCGGGCAACACTTTTTAGTATTAATTAACCAGCCTTAAGCCCCCTTCAGGACGATTACCATACTAAAAGCTGTTTACTTCACTCGAGTTCCTTTAACGTAGTGGACAGAGCAATCAGCAATGACCGCTCGCCCTTATTCCCCATCACTACCCCATGAAAGGAGGCCTCAAGTGACCGCAACACTGACACTCGCCGATGTCGCCCGGCTGACCGGCGTTACGCGCCCCGCGGTCAACGAGTGGATTCAGCGCTTTAACTCAGAATCCAACGTGCCCTTCCCCTCCCCTTACGGAGAACATGATGGCCACCCCTACTACGCCATCACCGAAATTCAAGACTGGCTGCGAGAAACCAAGCTCGGCCGCCGCGACACAGCCGTTAAAGATGCCCTCTTCTATTCTTCGCTCTACCGAATGCTGCTCCGCAATCCGGCACGCGCGGCCTTGGGCCTTTTGAACTGCAACACGGCTCTCTCCCCTCAGGATTTTTCGCCCTCTGCTGCAGTAATCGACTCTCTTACCGCGGCGTACCAGCGCGCAGCAGACAACATTCCTTCTGATGCCCCTGAAGCTGATATCGCAAAAGCAGCAGAGCAGGTAGCCGAGGCAGCTTTCGGGCCCGCGGCCGCGCTCGCCCGTCTTGCAGATAACCTCAGTGCTCAGCGCCAGGTCACACTCTCTTCCCGATTTACTTCCCGCGCTATGCAAGCAGTATCGGAAGCCCTCACGCTAGAGAACCCAACTCCACCTATCATCCCTACTGATGAATACAGCCTAGGTTTCGTCACTGGACTCACCCGGGAACTCGAAGAGACACTGGTGCTCAGCATCGGATATCGAAAAGACTGCGCACCAGACTCTCTCTATTGGGCCGAACTAGCGTGCCGAAACGTGGAATTCATCGACGCTAGCGAGGAGATCCCAGCGAATTCTCTCCTCGTCCACGCTGTTCCTTCCCCTCCAAAGACTGCGCCCGAATACTTCGAGCACCTCCAGGACTTGCTCGACAACTTAGACGAGCGCGGCGCAATGTTCTGCATTTCCACCGCAGACATGCTTATCGAGGACTCTTTAGCGCAGGTCGTCCGACGGCGGTTCCTCGCACCGACCGAAACCGGCGCAATTGCACCGCTGCGTTACAGCGCACGGCTGCCCCGAGGTATTTTTCCGGACCGCGGACAGCAGCAGGGCGCACTATGGATTCTCAAGCGCCCTAATCGCGAGGCCATAGGCAACCCTGCCGATGCTGCTGTGGTTATCGCTGACGTGCCGGACCTTAAGAGACCCGGTCTCGTCTCAGACTGGGCAACCATGCTCACCACACCGGATGAAGCACGCAAGCACGCCTTTGTCCGCGGTCGTATTCTTCGCGCCGCTGATGCCTGGCGCAGTCGTACTCATTCTCTCGATGACTCGGTCTTTTCTTCTACGTCGACGTCCTCCGCCGCCGATCTCATGCATACCGCGCATCAAGCAGGATTAGACATCAGTTCAGCAGGGTTGGAGGACGCGCAGCCAAAGATTGGTATGCGCGCTGAATCGGGGGCAACGCGCCTTGAGTACCTACCGTGGAAGGCCGCGACCAACGCTCGCACTGGGGTACTGCAGAAACTCAGCGGATCCCGCATTGCCGAACATGATCTCGCCCCTGAAGCAGTAGCAAAACTGGAACTCATCGGTGAACCCGAAATTCTGGGGAGCATTCCACAGGGCGCACGTTGCATCGATCGTCTCCGGCTGGAAGACATTGCACCGCGCGGCACCCTCACAGAACCAGGGGACGTGGTCTTCATCAAGAACCCAAGACCACGCGCGCTCATCGATGAGGAAGGCGGCAAGCTAGTCACTGCACCGGCTCAAGCACTACGATGCCGCACCTTCCGTGGACGCAGCCACAGTCCCTTGGAACAGGTCTGCCTTCCCTACCTCGTAGAGAAGGCTATTAACGAAGCTGTCTCCTCCGAGTTGGCATCGGTGTACTTCCCCGTATTGCCTCGCAAGAATGCGGAAGACCTCAGCACAGTCGAGCAACAGCTCGGCGCACGGCGTCGCCAGTTGGTTGAGCAGCTAAGGAGCATCGATGTTCTACGGCACAACCTCACTATTTCGATAGGTACCGGTGCTGTCACCATCGCTGAATCTCGTGCACAATCCCCGCCAGGCTAATAACAGAGTTCAACATTCAAACGCACAAACACCGTTATATGTAAGGAGAAAAATGACTAACTCAGTCAAGGATGTGCAGAACGTAGAGTCTGCCTCCGCCACCACTCTCAAAGAGCTCAAGGACACTTTATGGAAGGCAGCAGACAAGCTGCGCGGTTCCATGGACGCATCCCAGTACAAGGACATCGTCTTGGGACTGGTGTTCCTCAAATACGTCACTGATGCCTTCGATGCCCGGCGCGCGGAGCTGCGTGCTGAAGGCGAGGAGCGCGGGGATAGCGAAGAGTACATCCAGGAAGACCTGGAGGATATCGACGCTTACCGTGAGAAGAACGTTTTCTGGGTCGACCCCATCGCTCGTTGGACCTTCCTGCGTGACAACTCGAAGGGCAAGTCGGCCGACGCCGGCCAGGAGTACCAGTCCATTGGCAAGCTCATCGATAACGCTATGAAGCAGCTCATGCTGGACAATGAGTCGCTGTTAGGTACCCTGCCCACGAACTTCGCCTCGGATAGCGTTGACCAGCGTCGTTTGGGCGAACTCATCGACTTATTCAGCACCACACGCTTTACCGCGGAGGGGCCCGAGCGCGCCCGCGATTTGCTGGGTGAGGTCTATGAATACTTCTTAGAGAAGTTCGCCCGTGCTGAAGGAAAGCGTGGCGGTGAGTTCTACACTCCCCGCCCTGTCGTACGTACCCTCGTAGAAATCCTGGAGCCGACCCAGGGTCGTGTCTATGACCCTTGCTGCGGCTCGGGCGGCATGTTCGTTCAGGCAGAGAAGTTCCTCGAGACCACAGAGAAGGACCGCACTGCTCTGGCCATCTACGGTCAGGAGCTCAACGAGCGCACGTGGCGCATGGCCAAGATGAACCTGGCCATCCACGCTATTAGCTCTGCTGGCTTGGGTGAGCGTTGGGCCGACACCTTCGCCCGCGACATTCATCCGGATAAAAAGATGGACTATGTCATGGCCAACCCACCGTTCAACATCAAGGATTGGTCGCGAAACGAGGAGGACACCCGCTGGAAGTACGGCGTCCCGCCCAAGCGCAACGCAAACTTCGCGTGGATGCAGCACATCATTTCCAAGCTCACCTCTCAGGGTGAGGCCGGCGTCGTCATGGCCAACGGCACGATGACGTCGAACTCCTCCGGTGAAGGCGATATCCGCAAGGCCATGGTGGAAGACGACATCGTCTCCTGCGTCATCGCTCTTCCTGCACAGCTCTTCCGCGGCACGCAGATTCCGGTCTGCGTCTGGTTCTTCGCCAAGGACAAGAAGGCCGGTTCCAAGGGCACCATCGACCGCACCAACCAGGTGCTCTTCATCGATGCCCGCGAGCTCGGCCACATGATTGACCGCACGGAGCGTACCTTCAGCGACGAGGACATCCAGAAGATCGCCGACACCTTCCGCCTGTGGCGCGGCCGCACCTCCGCACCGAAGGACGAGGCCTACGAAGACATCGCCGGCTTCTGCAAGTCCGCCTCCCTCGACGACATCCGCGATGCCGACTTCGCCATGACCCCCGGCCGCTACGTTGGCTTCGCCGAAGCCGAGGAAGACGACGAGCCCATCGACGAGAAGATCGCTCGCCTCACCAACGAGCTCACCGCCGCGCTTGACGACGCCGCCCGCCTGGACGAGGTTGTGCGGGAACAGCTGGGGAGGTTGAAGTAATGCAAACGATTCAAATCGCTGACGGCTGTTCCCAAATCACATCTGGCGCGACTCCTTCTCGCAAGAAACCAGAGTATTTCATCGGTGACATCCCCTGGCTAAAAACCAAAGAACTCAACGACGCTTTAATAGGTGCAACCGAAGAACATATTTCAGAATCTGCATTAGCTGAGACTTCCTGCAAGCTTATCCCCTCGGGAGCTGTCGTCATCGCGATGTACGGAGCCACCGTTGGAAAGCTCGGAATTCTTGGTACCCCGATGACTACGAACCAGGCATGTTGTGCGATGGTTGCCGACGAAGTATCACTACATAGTCAATATCTGTTCTACTGGTTGCTGCAAAATCGCCAGTCAATCATCAACCTCTCAAATGGGGCAGCACAGCAAAACCTTAGCGTTCGGACTATCAAGAACATTGCACTCAAAATACCGACGCTGGAAAAACAGATTCACACGGCGAATGCCTTAAAATCCCTCGACGACAAAATCAACGCGAACAATAGAATCGTAGACTGCACACTCGAACTCCAACGCGCACATTGGCTAAAAGCCTTAGTCGGCGTTCCTAGCATCGATCTTTCTGAGATCACCTCACCGGTTTTGGGCGGTACACCAAAGCGCTCCGATGAAGCACTTTGGGAAGGAACCAACCTCTGGGCATCCGTCGCCGACATGACGAAAGCTCCTCACTCTCATCTGGTCGACACTGCAGAAAAGATCAGCGACGATGCAATTCAGACTCGACGATTTTCACCGCTACCAACAGGGGCTATATTGATGTCCGCGCGCGGCACCGTCGGACGTATTGTTTCCACAACTAAGCCGACGTCTTTCAATCAATCTGCATACGGTTTCGTTCCGCCTGAAGGTTATGGACCAGCATTACGACTCGCATTATCGGACGTTGTTGCCGAACTGAAGTCCAAATCATACGGTTCCGTGTTCTCGACTATCACGAAGCAACAAATCAATGAGTGCACAGTTCCCGACGTGTTCAATCCTCAGTTCGATGAACTGCACACGCTGCTGAATACCCTTGAAAGCCGCATCATCGCTGCTGAATTGGAAAATCAAGTCCTCGCCCGCACCCGCGACGAACTCCTTCCTCTCCTCATGAGTGGCCGGATCACGGTCGGTGAGGCGGAGGAGGCTGCGGACGTTGCGGGCTCGGCGGCGTCGGAAAGCTAAGCAAACCTACCCCTACAACCCTTAAGGAGAAGCTCATGCTGAGCGAAGAATCCCTCGAACTCATTGTCCAGGACCACCTGGCGGAACTGGAGTGGGTGTCTGGGCATGGCCCGGACTTTGCGCCGGGCTCCGGCGAGCGCGACACGTGGAATGACATCGTGCTGCGCGGGCGTCTGCGCAATGCCGTGCGCAACCTCAACCCAGATGTACCGGAGGAATACCTCGACCAGGCGATTGGTGAGGTCATCACGCCGAAATCACAGTCTGCGATTGCAGAGAACCGGCGCATTCACCAGATTTTGGTGGAAGGCTACCGCGGTATCGAGTACATCGACCACGAGGGCAACGTCCAGAACCCGACCATCTACTTCCTGTCCTCGCAGCCGCACAAGAATGACTACTTGTCGCTCAACCAGGTCATCGTTGCGAACCTCGATGGGGAACGTCGCTTCGATGTGGTCTGTTACGTCAACGGCATGCCGCTGGCATTCATTGAGCTGAAGAAGACGGGCGCGAATACCTCCGTCGAGGGCGCGTACAACCAGCTGCAGACCTACGTCAAGGAATTCGGCATGGCCTTCCGCTTTGCCAATATTGTGATTCCTTCGGATGACCTCAGCGCGAAGTATGGCACGCCGTTTACTCCGTGGAACCATTTTGCGCCGTGGAATGTGGATGAGGACGGCAGCCCGGTCGACCCCAACAACATGGTTGTGGCCGGCGAGCCGGTCACACAGCTGGATCTGTTACTTGATGGTCTGTTTAATGTCGAGCGTTTTGGACAGCTCTACAGCGACTTCACTGCGTTCGATGATACGGCCGAGGGCCTGGTCATGCGCATAGCGAAGCCGCACCAGTACTTCGCGGTGACCAAGGCTGTGGGTTCCACGATCACGGCGGCGCGCGGCGACAAGCGCGCTGGCGTCATCTGGCACACGACGGGTGCGGGCAAGTCCATGGAGATGGAGCTCTACACCGCCAAGATTATGCGTCGGCGGGAGATGCTCAGCCCGACCGTCATTGTGCTCAATGACCGCACGGAACTGGATGAGCAGCTCTTTGAGACCTTCAACCGGTCCACCATCCTGCCGGAGGCACCGCGCAATATCGAGTCGCGTGCTGAGTTGCGTGAGCTGCTGTCACAGAAGACCTCTGGTGGTATTTACTTCTCTACCCTCCAGAAGTTTGGCTTGAACGGCCAGGGTGAGTTGCGTGAGACCGAGCACCCGTTGCTCTCTGACCGGAGCAACATCGTGGTCATCGTCGACGAGGCACACCGTTCCCACTATGGCTTTGGCGATACCGCCGCCGATGGTTACGCACAGCACCTGCGTAGTGCACTACCGAATGCCACCATGCTGGCGTTTACCGGTACCCCGCTTAAGGAATGGGACCGCGATACGCGAAAGGTCTTCGGTGACGACGTGGATGTCTACGACATGAACCGCGCCGTCGAGGACGGTGCCGTCGTTCCCGTCTACTTCGAGCCGCGCCTCATCCCGCTCAAGCGCATTGCTGGAATCACGGATGACGATATTGATGACTCTGCCGAGGAAGTACTTACGGGTCTCGACGAGGTGGAGCGCGAGCGGATTCAGCGCTCCGTCGCCGCGTTGGAGGTCGTCTACGGCTCCGACGACCGCCTCGATGCCCTAGCAGAAGACTTTGTCCGTCACTGGGAAGACCGCCGCGAGAACATGTGGGAATTCATCGGTGCTCCGGGCAAAGCGATGATTGTCACCGCGACGCGCTCCATTGCAGCGCGTCTCTACTCCGAGATCGTGGCGCTGCGCCCTGAGTGGCATTCGGATGCCGATGACAAGGGCAAGATCAAGGTGATCTACTCTGCAGCGCCTTCGGATCCTGAAGAGCTCAAGGTCCATATGCGCCGCCCGAGCGCGCTCAAGGCCGTGAAGAACCGCATCAAGGACGTCGACGACGAGCTGGAAATCGCCATCGTTCAGTCCATGATGCTCACCGGTTTCGATGCGCCGCCGCTACACACGCTCTACATTGACCGCTCGCTCAAGAGCGCGCTGCTGATGCAGACCCTCGCTCGCGTCAACCGCACGTTCCGCGACAAGCAGGATGGCCTCCTTGTCGCCTATGCTCCGTTGGTCGAGAACCTGGAGAAGGCGCTGGCTGAGTTCACGCTCAACCCCTCCGACGACGGCACGAAGGTCACGGGACAGGACGTCGAAGAAGCGCTCAATCTGGCGAAGGGATTCCTGGCTCGTCTCGACGACATTGTGGGAATCGAATGGAAGAACACCGCTTTCATCGATGACGCCAACCTCCGCCGCGCCTTGCTCGATGTCACTGGTTTCCTGCGCAATCCAAGAACCGAAGGCAACTACGACCCCGAGAAGCCAAACGCGCGTCCCGTCGCTGATGAGTTCAAACGTCAGGCTGGAAGACTCGCGCGTGCCTGGGCACTAGCTTCGGGCAGCCCCGACGCCGAGGAGTACCGCGACAGCGTGCGGTTCTACTCCGAGGTCAAGAACTGGCTCATCAAGCTCGATGCGGGCGACCGCGTGGCCAATGGCGAGCCAATTAGCGACTCCATCCGCAACGCCCTAGGCAAGCTGGTCGTTGATTCGGCTGAGGCCACCGGTGTCATCGACATCTACCGCCAGGCCGGGATTGAGATTCCGAACTTGCAGGATCTCACCGTCGACCTGTTCAAGGACAAACAATCCCCCTCTGAGGTCTCATTGCTCATTGATGCGTTGCGCCGCCAGCTCCAGCAGGAAGCCCGCACCGCCACAGGAAACAACGAGCTGCGCTCCAAGCAGTTCTCCGAGCGGATCACCGAGCTGATGAATCGGTACACCAATCAGCAGCTCACGGCCGCTGAAATCATCGCCGAACTCATCCGCCTGTCCAAGGAGATCGTCAAGGAAAGCAAACGCGGTGAACAATTCACCCCGCCACTAGGCAATGACGAGCTCACCTTCTTCGATGCGGTGTCGACAAACGAATCCGCAACCGAGCTCATGGACGACGAAGTTCTTGCTGAAATCGCACGCCAGCTCGTTTCCATGCTGCGTCGCGATGCAAAGACCGACTGGACAGTACGCGACGACGTACGTGCGAAACTACGCCGCTCGGTCCGCAGGTTACTACGCGACTACAAGTATCCACCGGACAAGGCGCCGGAGGCCATCAAGCTTGTGCTTGAACAGATGGAGAAATTCGCGCCAAGGTATTCAGCGGCGACGCGCGAACAAGGTGCCGTTGAACACCGGGGTTAGCCCTGCAGCCGATAGCGCTGCTTCGGGCTCTTCAACGGCTCAGTGCGCACGATGACGCCTTCCTCAACAAGTTCGTTGATGGTCCTGCGCACGCCGTTGAGGGACAGCCCCGCAGCCCCTGCCAATTCGCGGCTGGACGCTGTCCTGTGTTCGCGAAGATAGTCGAGCACGCGCCCGCGGGTTCCGCCCCCCAACGCCGCGGTGCGCTCCGGGGTAGTCGGATTTCGCCGCGCGAAGGTGAGCTCAAATGCGGTTAATGAATCCTCTGGTACCGGCGGCGGCAGCAGCTGCTGCTCCAGTTGGTCGAGAATCTCGATATATCCGGTACCACGATTCTCCGCAACGTACCCGTCTCCGTCACCGGCAGGAGTCACCTCCAGCAACGCAGACAAATGCTGATTGCGCGCGCTAGACATACCCGCAGTGCCCAATCGATCAACGGTGACCGTTCCATAAAGACCACCGGGGTTGAGGACCTCCAGCCGGTCGACATACAGGTTCACTTGTACCTGCGTGCCCCGCGCCTGCGGCGAATAGTCACGGTGCATTAGCGCATTAGCGACTGCCTCACGCACAGCCTCCGGAGGATAGTCCGGCAAGTCCTTACGGAAGACTCCCTCGATTACGCCTCCGACGCGCATATTGCGTCGGACTGCCCGCACTGCATCCGCAACCAGCACCGGAATGGGCCCCACCAGACTTTCGTTGTCGAGGAAGCGCTGCTTGCCCATCCCGGCCGCTTTATCGGTGCCGGGATATGCTGCAAAGGTCACGTTGAGCCTCGGGAAAAACTGTTGCGGATAAGTGCCCGCTGCCATTAGCCCGCCCAAAGTTGGCACTAGTTTTCCGTTGTCGTTCCGGGTAATCAGGTGGAGCGCTAACATCGCCTCTTCATCGCTCAACCGTCCAAAAATGCGTTCATGGATGGAGCGCTCGCGGGCCAAGATCTCGGCCACAATGTCAGGATCCAGATCGTCGATGTCAGCATCCGGAACCGGCTCCAGATCCCATTCCGGCTGGGTCTTGTTTTCCTCCAGTCGGTCGATCTCGTATGGCTTTAGTACGCGGTCCCCATCATGGACCCGGATATAGCTGCCGTGATACTTCGACTGAGAAACGACCCAGCAAGGCTTCTCAAAAGGAGCACATTCGGGAATGGTGCCAACGACAATGCTCGCGCCCTCCCAGTCAACAATGTCGATCTGAGCGCGAACCGACGGGGTCACGAGGTCTGCACATGCGCCAGCCAGGGCATCCGCCATGGCAGTAGCATCAAAGCCTGGTACCGTAACGAACCCGTTGTCTTCATCCAGCCCCAAGATGATGATTCCACCGGTCCCGTTAGCAAAGGCAGAGATAGAGCGAACGAGCTTCTTGGGAAAACCTCCCGCAGCTGCCTTGACCTCGACGGCGCGCGTATCGGTGTCCTGAGTTCGCAGGCTTCCAATGATCTCGGCGATCTCCGCCTGGTCATCGTCCCAGACCACAATCACTCACCCTCTATCAGCGCTCAACGCTCCTGAACACCCTCAAACACTACACACAACACTACACACACTGTGGTGTGTTGTGTAGTGTTCGCACGTGTTCCTCGTCCGAAATTCTCACAGTACAAGACATTTTCCCAGGTAAATAATAATTTTCCCGGTCTGCGCAACACTACACAACACCACATACAACACACCACCCAACACTCCATAGTGTGGTGTGTTGGGTGGTGTATTGAGTGTTAAGTGTTCTGTTGACGAAGTTCGGCTTAGTGGCCACGCTCCTGTTCGATAGCCTTGCCCTCGTTCCAAAATGGTACGAGCTTATTATCAAACATGGACAGCGCGGAACCGATAGCCATGTGCATATCCAGGTACTGGTAGGTACCCAAGCGGCCACCGAAGAGAACCCTGTTCTCCTTCGACTCCTGGGCAGCGAGCTTGCGGTAGGCCTCCAGCTTGGTGCGATCTTCCGGGGTATTAATCGGGTAATACGGCTCATCGCCTTTGTCGGCGAATCGCGAGTATTCCTTCATAATGACCGTCTTGTCCTTCGGGTACTTATCCTTGCGCTCCGGGTGGAAATGGCGGAATTCATGGATACGGGTATAGTCCACGTCCGCGTCGTTGTAGTTCATCACCGGTGTGCCCTGGAAATCGCCGGTATCCAGCACCTCCAGATCGAAGTCGAGGGTGCGCCAGCCCAGCTCGCCCTCGGCAAAATCAAAGTAGCGATCCAGTGGGCCTGTGTAGACCACGGGCGCATCCGGAGACTCGGCGCGCAGCTCCTCGCGAACTTCGAACCAATCGGTATCCAAGCGGACCTCAATATTGTCGTGGTCGGCCATGTTTTCTAGCCATGCCGCATAGCCGTCTACAGGCAGGCCCTCATAGGTGTCATTGAAGTAGCGATTGTTGAAGGTGTAGCGCACCGGCAGGCGGGTGATATTCGCGGCCGGCAGCTCCTTCGGGTCGGTCTGCCACTGCTTAGCGGTGTAATCGCGAATAAAGGCCTCATACAGCGGTCGGCCGATAAGAGAGATGGCCTTTTCCTCCAGGTTTTGCGCTTCTTCCGGTGAGAACTCGCCGGCCTGATCCTTAATGAGCTGGCGGGCCTCATCCGGGGAGTAGTAGCGGCCGAAGAACTGGTTAATAAGACCTAGGCCCATCGGGAATTGGTAGGCGGTGCCATCGTGCATGGCAAAGACGCGGTGCTGGTAATCGGTGAAATCGGTGAACTTATTGCAGTAGTCCCACACGCGCTTATTAGAGGTGTGGAAGAGGTGTGCACCGTACTTGTGCACCTCGATTCCGGTGGTGGGTTCAGCCTCGGAGTAGGCATTGCCACCGAGGTGGTTGCGGCGCTCCACAATGAGCACCTTCTTATCCAGCTGACTAGCGGCGCGCTCGGCAACCGTGAGGCCAAAAAATCCAGAGCCAACAACGATGAGGTCATAAGAAGTCATGGCCCCCAGTTTATTGCACTTCGGCAACCGACACGGCGCAACGGCGTGTCGCAACAGGTTTCACAGAAGTCACAAACGTACCATCACAATCAATTCTTAACTCTTGGCAACCGTTTTTACAGCTGCACAACCCCAGGGAGATAACAGTGCAACAACGACGTCGACTAGTACCCACCAGGTCCAAGTGGTCCACCCCGGTCATTGCGGCAGTCACCTCTATCGCGCTCGCCGTGACCGCCGCATTCGGCGGCCAGCAGGTACTTAAGACCCAGGACTCCAACAATGGCGGTCCCATTGAGGTCAAAAACGCCTCCGCTAGCTTCAGCGACGGCGAATCCATCGTCGTCGATGACCCCGCCGTAGCCGCGCAGGGCGATGGCGAAGGCCGCCGCGCGGTCAAGCAATTCCACCGCGACGAAACCTTCAACATGTTCGCCGTCACGTGGGAGGGCAAGCGCGATATCAACTCCTTCGTGCGCTCCAAGCAGCAGGATGGCTCCTGGAGCGAGTGGCTGCCCATGGATGCGATGAACTACTCCGAGGGCAAGAACGGCACCGAGCTCATCTTCGTGGGCGATACCAACGATGTTCAGGTCTCTATGGCCAACGTTGACCTCGTGAGCGGATCCAACCTGGACAAGAAGGAAGACTCCCTCCTGGACAAAGCCGCTAAGGGCGCTGATGCACATCGCCCGGCACCGCTTGCCTACAACGTCGGCGAAATCTCCCCCGTGGCCGATGAGCGCACCCAGGTTGCGGATCTCGACGCCGTGTTTATCGACGGCAATGCCCAGGAAGGTGAAGCTATCGAACCCACCGCGGAAACCGCGGGTATGCCCAAGGTTGTCTCCCGCGCCGGCTGGGGTGCCGATGAGTCCAAGCGCTGCCAGCAGCCGACCTACGACGATGACTTGAAAGCCATGACCCTGCACCACACCGCGGGTACCAATAACTACACCCGCGCGCAGGCGGCGGCACAGGTTCGCGGTGCTTATGAATACCATGCACAGACCCTGGGCTGGTGCGATATCGGCTACAACGTGCTGGTAGATAAGTTCGGCACCATCTATGAGGGCCGCTATGGCGGTTTGGACAAGGCTGTACAGGGTGCCCACGTAGGCGGCTTCAATGCCAATAACTGGGGCATTTCCATGATTGGCAACTACGAGACAGCAGAGCCGTCTCGTGAGATGCTCAACTCCGTGGCGGAGATTGCGGGCTGGAAGGCCGCTATTTCTGGCATCGATCCAATGGGCAAGGCCAGCTTGTACTCTGGCGGATTCAACGGCTCCAAGTTCCCTGCAGGAACCATGGCCACCGTGCCGGCGTTCGCGGGCCATAATGATTTTCACTACACGGCCTGCCCGGGTCAGTACACCACGCGCCACTGGGACGAAATCCGTAAGAACACCAAGCGCAAAGCGGATGCCGTTAAGTCCGGTAAGAACAGTACGGATCTGAATTGGCAGAAGGCTCCTCAGCCCAATTCCCCCAAGACCCCGCAGCAGGTGGGTGGGGACATCACCTCCTCGCTAGGCGACGTCGAGGTACCAGTCTCCACTATCTCCGCCCTCGCTGGAATCGCTGCCGCAGTCTTCGGCGTGCTCATCGCCAATGACCGCCTGCAGAAGCCTGATACCGATCAAAAGGTGGCGGGCAACCTGACCACCGGCGATATTCCGGAGATTGTCAATAAGGTCGTACAGGTTTCGAATAACGAAGGCCTCAAGGAGTCCTGGACCTCCGTGCTCAATGCCTTCGGCCCAGTCCTAGGCCTGGCAGTTGGCGGCCCGGATACCACCGATGGCGGCAAGATCCTCTACCAGCTCTTCCAGAATGGCGTGGTGCTCTCCTCTAAGGAGTCCGGTACCAAGGCTCTCACCGGTGAAATTGCCAAGAAGTGGTCCGAGGGCGATAATGCCGCCAAGCTCGGCCTGCCTACTTCCAATGAGGAGAAGAATGGCAAGGAAATCCGCGTGAAATTCCAGGGCGGCGAGATTGTCTACAACACCGAAACGGAAAAGGTAGACATCTTCACCGACTAGAACCAGCGCTCTAGCACCTTTGCCACGCCCGCCTGGTGGTTAGCTACGGTGACCGCATCCGCGGCCGCCTTAACCTCTGGGTGGGCGTTTTCCATGGCCACACCGCAGCCAGCCCAGCGCAGCATCTCAATATCGTTGGGCATATCCCCAAATGCGATCGTCTCCTGCTGGGCGACGCCGGTGTGCTCAGCCAACCATTCCACCCCGCGGCGCTTAGTCACATTGGGCGCGGCAACCTCCAGAATCCCTTCCTGCATGGAATACGTCAGGTGCGCGAGCTCCGGATCGATATGGGGCGCGATGAGCTCATACAGCTTCGGAGCGGAGTAGTCCGTATTGCGGATAAGAAATTTCACGGCAGGCTGCCCCACAAGCTCGCCCATGCTGACCACCCCGAAGCCTTCAAAGAGGGCGTTTTCGGAGTAGTGGCGTTCGACTACGAAGAGGTCCTCGACGGCGTCGCCAAGCGAGCCTCCTGCCCGCTCCGCTCCAAAGCCCACGGTACCCAACACCGTCTGGGCCACATCCACCACTTCTGCCAACGCTGCGGGTGAAAGCTCGTGGGCGGACATCACGCGGTCCTCCGCGGAATCATAGAGCACCGCCCCATTCGAAGTCACACACACCGGGCGGACGGGAAGCTGCTCCAACACGGGCGCTATCCACCGGAACGGCCGGCCAGTGGAAAGCGCAAAATAGGCACCCTGTTGGACCGCCCGCGCCACGGCGTCACGGTTGCGACGCGGGACACGGTGGTTGCGGTCCAGCAGGGTGCCGTCAATATCGCTCGCGATGAGGCGAGGAGCGCGGGCAGGGAAATTCTCCATACCCGCGAGTTTACTTCAGGACTTAGAAGTCCAGATCCTCGTCCTCGTTATCTTCCCAGTCCAAGGAACGCTTAATAGCGCGCTTCCAGTCGCGGTAGAGAGCCTCTACCTCTTCCTTCTCGCGCTTCGGCTTAAACACCTTCATGTCTCCTGTCTGGCTACCCAAAACGCTCAGGTCATCCCAGAAGCCATTGTCCAAACCTGCCGCGAAGGCCGCGCCGGTCGCGGTGGTCTCGATATTCTTCGGCCGGTGTACCTCCACGCCGAGCATGTCCGCTTGGAACTGCATCAGAAGTTCGTTCATGGTCATGCCGCCGTCCACGCGCAGCTCGGTGATCTCCACACCGGAGTCTGCCACCATCGCATCGGCCACGTCGCGAGTCTGGTATGCAGTGGACTCGAGCACGGCGCGAGCCAAGTGCTTGCGGTTGGCAAAGCGGGTCAGGCCCACAATGACGCCGCGAGCATCCGGGCGCCAGTACGGGGCGAAGAGGCCAGAGAAGGCAGGCACGATGTAGACGCCGCCGTTGTCTTTAACTTCGCGAGCCAGGTTCTCGATGGACGCAGCATTCGGGATAATCTGCAGATTATCGCGCAGCCACTGCACTAGGGAACCGCCCATGGATACGGAGCCCTCCAACGCGTAGACAGGGCGTTCGCCCTCACGCTGGAAGCACACGGTGGTCAGCAGGCCATTCTCAGAGAACTTCGGGGTGGTGCCCGTGTTCAGCAGGAGGAACAATCCGGTTCCGTAGGTATTCTTTGCAGAGCCGGCGCGGAAGCAGCCTTGGCCAAACATCGCGGACTGCTGGTCACCCAGGATGGCGCGGATAGGAACACCGGAGAGCGAACCGCGCTCACGCACGGTACGGAAATCACCGAGGGATGGGCGAATCTCCGGCAGCATGGACATCGGGATGCCCATTTCCTTGCACAGTTCCTCATCCCACTCCAGCTTTTCGATGTCCATGAGCAGGGTACGGGAGGCATTGGTGACGTCGGTAGCGTGCAGAGCCTCACGTCCGGCATCGCCCTCGGCACCGCCAGTGAGGTTCCACAATAGCCAGCTGTCAATGGTGCCGAAGAGCAGATCGCCGGCCTCGGCGCGCTCGCGTGCGCCCTCGACGTTATCGAGGATCCACTTCACCTTCGGGCCGGCCGGGTAGGAGTTAATGAAAAGACCGGTGCGGCGGCGCCACTTTTCGGGGCCTTCCTCTCCCGAGAGCTCCTTACAGATGGCAGTGGTGCGGGTATCTTGCCAGACAATAGCGTTGTAGACCGGCTTGCCGGTGTGCTTATCCCACACCACGGTGGTCTCTCGCTGGTTGGTGATACCTACCGAGTCAATGTCTTCCACGGTGATATCGCCATTGGCAAGAGCCTCACCGACGGCGCGACGGGTATTGCTCCAGATTTCTTCCGGGTCGTGTTCTACCCAGCCCTTTTCGGGAAAGATCTGCTCGTGTTCGAGCTGACCAACGGCAACCTGCTCGCCATCGTGGTTAAAGATAATGCAGCGCGTCGACGTAGTTCCCTGATCGATTGCGGCGACGTATTTCTTGTTAGTCATGTGTCTAGTCTCCTGTACAAAAATGGATTTAGAGCGCAACGGACAACAGGCCAACGGCTACAGCCGCGACCAACGGGGCCACGATAGGGACCCAAGCATAGCCCCAGTTCGCACTGCCTTTGTCCTGGATGGGCAAGATGAATGCATAGGCAATTCGCGGGCCCAGATCACGGACCGGATTGATGGCATAACCCGTGGGGGTACCAAGGGACAGACCGACTGCCACAACAACGAAGGCAACAGCGAAGTAGCTCATGGGGCCTAGCTCACCGCCGGTTGGGCCGAAAGCGATGAACATCAACAGCACGCAGGTAGCAATAAACTCCGTCACCGCATTCCACCCGTTTTTAGGGTGGGCCGGCTTGGTAAAGAAGATGCCGTTCGTGTTCTTATTGGCGCCGGTGACGTTTCCGGCATCGTCATAATTATTGGCGTCGAAAAGCTGCTTGAAGGCAGCCCATGCCAGGATGGCACCCAGGATTGCGCCAAGGATCTGGCCTAGGCAGTAATACGGAACCAGGGACCATTCAAGCGATCCATTGACGGCCAACATGACGGTGACGGCGGGGTTGAGGTGCCCGCCCGTGGGGTCGGCCACGCTGGCGCCGACGAAGACCGCCATGCCCCAGCCTAGGGCGATAACGACCCAATCGGAGCCGCGCGCGCCAGAGGTGCGCAGGTTTACCAGCGCACATACGCCGTTACCTAGAAGGAGCAGCAACGCGGTGCCGATAAACTCCCACAGGAATGCATCAAATCCGGTCATAACTTATACCTCGTTTTGGGTAGGTCGGGCAGATCCTGCGCGGACCAAAATGTCATTGGCCTCGCGGTCAGTTACCGCAGCTTCTGCTTCAAGTTCGGCCTGGGTGTGGGCTTTGAATTGGGATACCTCGCGCTCCTTGTCGGCGTCACTCCAGCCCAGCAGTGGTGCCACAAAGTCAGCAACTGCCGGGGCGGCATTCACGCCGCGGTCGCCAAACTCGATGGCGATACGCAGACGACGGGACAGGATGTCCTCCAAGTGCAATGCGCCTTCGTGAGTGACGGCGTAGCGGACCTCGGCCCACAGGTAGGACTCGGCACCTGGAACTGGCTCCAGCAGCGAAGCATCCTCGGCTGCAGGTGCCAAAACCTCACCCAGCAGGGAGCCATAGCGGCCAAGCAGGTGCTCGATGAACTTTTCGCTCAGGTTGTAGCGACGGGCCAGAGATGGGACTTGGTTAGCTAGAGCATGGTAGCCAGCGGCGCCCAAGATCGGGGTTTGCTCAGTGATGGACTCTGGCACCTTGGTATCTAGTTCTTGGACTGCTAGATCCACGGCGTCCTTACCAATGACGCGGTACGTGGTGTACTTACCGCCGGCAACAGAGACCATGCCTGGGGCCACGCGCGCAACGGCGTGGTTACGGGAAAGGTTGGTGGTGGAATCAGACTTGCCGGACAGCAGCGGGCGTAGACCGGAGTAGACGCCCACGATGTCATCGCGGGTGATCTTACGGCGTACGCGCTGGTTAACCTGGCCCAAAATATAATCAATATCGGACTTGGTTGGTGCCGGATCCGGCAGGGACAGCCCCTTTTCCCAATCGGTGTCGGTGGTACCGATGATCCAGTACTCGCCCCATGGGATAACGAAGAGGACGGACTTTTCGGTTACGAAGCACAGGGCCGCGTCCGCATCGAGCGCATCCTTTGGCACAACGATGTGTACGCCCTTGGACGCGTGCACGGTGAACTTGCCTTCCACGCCGGCCATCTCTTGAACCTTGTCATTCCACACGCCGGTAGCGTTGATGAAGACCTTGCCGCGCACAGTGGTTTCGCGCCCAGTGGCGGTATCGCGGACCTTGGCACCTACGATGCGGCCGCCGCGGTCCTTGTCAAAGCCAATGACCTCGGTATTGGTGCGGACATCGGCGCCGTACTCGGCGGCGGTACGCAGCACGGTCATGGTATGGCGGGCGTCATCCACGAGGGTGTCGTAGTAGCGAACGCCACCCACAATGGCATCATCCTTCAGGCCCGGGGTCACCTTCAGCACGCCCTTACGGGTCAAGTGCTTCTGCATTGGCACGCTCTTCGATCCGCCCATGAGGTCATAGAGCGTAAATCCACCGAACATCATGACGCGCTCCCATACATGGTGGGTCAGCGGGAAGATGAACTTCAACGGCTTCACCAGGTGAGGCGCCAGGGTGGACATGTTGAGCTCGCGCTCCTTGAGGGACTCTGCCACGAGGCGGAAGTCAAACATTGCCAGGTAGCGCAGGCCACCGTGGAACATCTTGGAGGAGCGGGAAGAGGTACCTGCGGCGAAGTCGCGTGCCTCAATGACGGCGGTCTTCAGACCGCGGGTGGCGGCATCCGCTGCCGCACCGGCGCCTACGGAACCGCCACCAATAATGACTACGTCGTAGTCCTCATCTGCGTACCCGTTCCATAGATTTTCAAAGTATTCAGGGTTAAAGGATTGATTGCTTTGCTGGATCATTACTGACCGCATCTCCTTCCTTGGTGCTTGCATGTGCCTGGGCCATTGGTCCGTGAATGAGATGGCATAAGCACAGCTAAAAGCAGGTAATTATGGGTTCGGTGGAAAGTATCGCACCGAGGCTACAGAGACTTCATCTCCTAAAATATATGTTAGGGGCCACCGACTTGAGTTACACATGTGGTTACTCACACGTAAGTTTCAGGCCCGTAAGCAGTCAGTTTCCTTAAAATACTTAGACTTCCAAAAAGAAAACCACCCCCTCGCGGGGGTGTAAAGCGGACGAAAAACTGTCGCTATTTCTTCGCTAAACGTGCCATCGCCTCGAGTACCTCTGACATTCCGGCCTTTTCTGCCGAGTAGGTTACCGCTTGAGCACCCTTAACCACCTCTATCGGGGCAGTTTCCAAAGCCACCACCGGCATCCACTCAAGGAAGTCCTCATCCCCCGGCTCATTTGCAAAGACTAGAGTCTCTTCCGGCTCATCCTGCAGATCCTCTAGGATGCGCTCCACGCCTTGTGCCGCACTGGCGGCAGTAACGGACATTGCTGCAGCATCGAGGCGTGGCTGTGCAACATCCTCATCAATGACAATGGTCCACACGGCTTGCGGGACATCCACATCGCCCGCGGGCGATACCACTATGAGAACTTCGGCCGCCGGGTAGATATCCACAAAAGCCTTGCGCAACCGCGGGGTCAGTGCCCCATCCTCCCAATTCAGCGCACTACTGTGCGCTACCACCACACGCGGGATGGAGGAGAATTGAGCCTTCATGCGGTGCGGCAGGCGCGAGACGATAAGCCGGGATTGGGTAGCTGCTGCCAAAAGGCCCTGCTCAGCTTTAGAACCGGCCCAAATCTCTTTGCTGCTGGCGGTAATGGAAGCCTGGGTTTGCGCCACATCAGATTTCAGTTGCGCCATAACATCCGCGACCTTATCGCGGCCTTCATCCAAACCACGTGTTGCCTCTTCCACCACGGCGTTCAGATTGGCTTTGATCCAATCCAAAGTCTCTGGGGCGGTGCGCGCCTTAGTCTTGGGCGCATCCTCTTCATCCCCCTTGGCGGCGGCCATGCGGTTGCGCACTAGGTCAACCGTGGTGTCGGATACGCGTTCTTTAAGCCCCACCAGATCATCACGTAGCCGGCGTACGCGGTGGCGCTCAGTTTCTACTTCAGCATCCTGCTCCTCCGCCTCTTCGAGGGTGGGAGCGCCGCCGCCCTTACGGGCGGGCACCCAATATTCGCCCGCTGGCATGGGGCCAAATTCAGCTTCGTACTGTTCCCATAGCCCTTCCAAAGCCTCTTGCATTCGGCGCCTGATCTCCGCGGTATCGGCTTCCGCATCACCAGTGGGATAGTACGGCTCTAGGGCAGTGATAAAGACTGGAGTCTTCGTCCGCCCCAGATTCTTTTTATGCCCCTTAGTCCACAGGCGCTGGGAGCCGAAGATGACCTGCGGGATTACCGGCACCCCAGCCTCATAGGCGATACGGGAGGCACCACTTTTCATGCTGCGGATTTCGAAGCTGCGGGAAATCGTGCCTTCAGAAAACACCCCGACAAGTTCGCCCTCTTTAGCGAGCCGAACCGCCTGCCGCATTGAGGCATTGCCATCGATGCGATCAACTGGCACATGGTGCATGGCCTTGAGCAAGGGACCCGCTAGTGGGGCTTTAAAGATGCCAGCCTTTGCCAAGAAGCGCACGAGGCGCTTTTTGCGGTAAGCCAAAAAGGCCCCGAAGAGGAAGTCCATGTAGCCGGTGTGGTTACAGACCAACACCGCGCCGCCTTCATCGGGGATATTTTCTTCACCCGAAAGGCGCATTTTTAATCCCTGCGCCAGAGTCACCCCCCTACCAATGTGAGTGATCTGGCGATACAGGAAATTCGTCGCAGCGTTCATAACTCTCCAGGACGACGGCGGACTTACTGCGGGGTGAGGACATCCTTGCCCACGAAGGGGCGCAGGGCCTCAGGGACAACGACAGAGCCGTCGGCCTGCTGGTGGTTTTCCAAGATAGCAACTAGCCAGCGAGTAGTCGCCAGGGTGCCGTTCAAGGTAGCTGCGGTCTGGGTCTTGCCATTCTCGTCACGGTAACGGGTGGACAGGCGGCGAGCCTGGAAGGTGGTGCAGTTCGAGGTGGAAGTCAGCTCGCGGTAGGTGCCTTGGGTAGGAACCCAAGCCTCATTGTCGAACTTGCGGGCCGCCGAAGAACCGAGATCGCCACCGGCAATGTCGATGGTGCGGTAGGGCAGCTCCATGGCTTCAAGCATGTCCTTTTCCATGGATAGAAGGCGCTGGTGCATTTCCTCCGCATCTTCAGGCTTGCAGTAAACGAACATCTCCAGCTTGTCGAATTGGTGGACGCGCAGGATGCCGCGAGTGTCCTTACCGTGGGAGCCGGCCTCGCGGCGGAAGCAGGAGGACCAGCCAGCGTACTGCAGCGGACCGTTAGAAAGGTCGATAATCTCATCCTTGTGGTAGCCGGCAAGGGCCACCTCAGAGGTACCGACTAGGTACATATCATCGGCTGGGAGGTAGTACACCTCATCGGAGTGCTGTCCCAGGAACCCGGTGCCGGACATAATGTCTGGGCGAACTAGAACTGGCGGAATCATTAGCTTGAAACCAGCTTCGCGCGCCTTCTGTGCTGCAAGCATAAGCATTCCCAACTGGAGGAAGGCACCGTCACCAGTGAGGTAGTAGAAGCGAGCTCCACCTACCTTAGCGCCACGCTTGACATCGATAAGGCCCAGGGACTCGCCCAGCTCAAGGTGATCTTTCGGTTCGAAGTCGAACTCAGGAATCTGGCCGACCTCTTCCATCACCACGAAGTCATCTTCGCCGCCGGCTGGGGCGCCTTCAACCACGTTATCCAGCTTGTACTGCAGCTCTTCCACCTTGGCCTCAGCGGCAGACTGTGCCTCTTCCGCTTCCTTGACCTTGGCCTTCAGCTCATTGGAGCCCTCTAGCAAAGCCGGGCGCTCTTCCGGGGAGGCCTGGCCGATCTTCTTGCCAAAAGCCTTCTGCTCGGAGCGCAGTTCGTCGGCCTTTTGAATAGCAGCACGGCGCTGCTCATCAGCTTCCAAGAGCTGGTCTACGAGGGAGGGATCCTCACCTCGATTCACCTGGGAAGCACGGACAACGTCAGGGTTTTCGCGGAGTAGCTTGAGATCAATCACGAATGTAAGTTTAGCGTATTGACAACACCTTGCGGTGGTAATAACCAGCGAATTACCATGGAGTTATGTCCGCCGTTCAGCTCCCCGCCCGCACTATTACGGACGGCCCCGTTCCAAAACACGCCCAATTGCACGATATCCTCGAAGAATTGTGCCGCACGACCCTCAAACCCGGCGATACCCTCCCCGGCGAAAGGCTCCTTGAAGAGACCTACGGGGTGTCACGTATCACAGTACGCCGCGCCATCGGTGATCTCGTCGCGGCCGGAAAATTGCGCCGCATCCGCGGTAAGGGCACCTTCGTGGCCCCCAATCCCCTAGTCTCCCGGCTCCACCTGGCCTCATTTTCAGATGAGATGGGCGCCCAAGACGTCACCGCCTCTTCTAAAATCCTTACTAGCGGCCGCAGTAGCGCCCCAGAGGATGCCGCCATCTTTTTTGATACGCCCGCTAACGCCGAACATATTCACCTGCGCCGCCTGCGCTTGGGCGATGGCGAACCGTACTCCATCGACGATGGCTGGTATAACTCCACGTTCGCGCCCAGCCTTTTGGAAAATGACATCTACAACTCGGTCTACGCCATCCTCGATTCTGTCTTTGATGTCCCCATCACCGATGCGGATCAGACGGTCTCTGCAATATCGGCCGATGCGGACACTGCCCCGCTTCTCGACGTCCCCGTGGGCACCCCGCTGCTCCACATTGTGCGCTACTCCCGCTCGGGCGATAGGCCGGTGGAGTGGTGCTCCTCAGTTTATCGCACCGACCGCTATCGCCTGACTACCCGGGTGGCTAGGGAGAACAGTCTCTAGCCAGCATCCAGGTTAAAAGGTAAGATTAGGGGCCTTATGAAGAAATCACCTGCGTGGCGTTCCGCTGTGGCCGTCCAGATTGTCTTGATTGCGGCAATCGCGGCGGCCGTTTTCATGGGCATCTACGGCGTTATCAGCTCCCAGAAATCGGGCAGCGATGAGACCACCGCTGCCCAGCAGCACGATAGCGGGGATAATTCAGAAACCGCTGCCCCTAAACCGGAACCTTTCACCGCCGCGACCGCTGGTGCCTGCTTGACGTGGGATATCGCGAAAGATGGCTCCGCCACAGGGTTCAAGGAAGTACCTTGTTCCGAACAGCACCGCTTCGAGGTCTCCAAGACCGAAGACTTAAGTGTGTACCCCACCAGCGAATTCGGACCAGATGCTACTCGCCCGGCACTTACCCGCCAACACCAATTGCGCGATGAGCTGTGCGAATCCGCCACCGTGAACTACCTGCACGGCAAGTGGGATCCCAACGGCAAGTACGACGTAGCATCCATTCTCCCGCCGCAGTCTGCCTGGGATCGCGGCGACCGCACCCTACTCTGTGGCCTGCAAACCACCGATGACCACGGCGTACCGCAGCTTAATCACGGCAACGTAGAAGCCTCCGAGCAGGCCAACCTCACCAAGCCGGGCGAATGCTTGGCCATCGATGACAAGCAGGTTCCACACGTCGTTGAATGCGCTAAGCCGCACCAGATGGAAACCGTATCCGTCATTGATGTGGGCAAGCAGTTCCCTGATGGCTACCCGGATGGCAAGGATATGGACAAATTCCTTTCCGATACCTGCACCGCCGCTACCGAGGACTACCTCGGCGGCGAAGAACAGCTCTATCAATCCACGCTGCAACCGTTCTGGGGTTCTATCACCGAGGCCTCATGGAATGGTGGCACCAAGTCCGTCAATTGCTTCCTCGTGCATGCCCGCGCAGGCGGCGGCTTCTCTGCCATCACCGGTTCCGCTACCGGTGGCCGTCAGGCCCTGACTATCGATGGCAAGCCGCCGGAGGAGCGACCTGAGCGCAATCCGCTGCGCGAGGATAAGGACAATAAGCCAGCGCCCGAATCCGCCGCCCCTGCACCAGCCCCAGCACCCTAATGGTGGAGGTTTCGGAAGAGCGCTTCGATGAAATGGTCAACGAGGCGCTGGATCAGGTCCCCGAGGAATTTGTACGTCGCATGCGCAACCTCGTCATCTTGGTCGAAGATGAAAACCCCGATAACCCGATGCTGCTCGGGCTCTATGAAGGCGTGGCACTGCCCCGCCGCACCTTCGACCACACCGGTTTCTTGCCCGATGCGATCTTCATTTACCGGAAGACGCTGCAGCGCTGGTCCGGCAGCGAGGAAGACCTAGCAGAGCAGGTCAAGGTGACGGTATTTCACGAGCTCGGCCACTATTTTGGCCTCGAGGAAGAGGAGCTGCACCGCCTAGGCTGGGGTTAGAGCTCCGTATCTGCCCAACGGGTCAATGCCCACTGCCCAAAATCCTTGCCGCAGGGCTCCATCACCATGAAGCGGCAATTGGGCAGATAGCCGGTATAGGCAAAGTCGGCATCAACCCCCGTGGCATGCTTGGTGACCACGCGGATGGCCGCGCCGTGGCTGACAAGGATGACATCGTGGTCGTCGGCAAGCTGGCCTGCAATGCCCTCCAGCACCGGCTGGTAGCGCGCCAGCACATCCTCCAGGGTCTCGCCGCCTTCCATGCCGGCGTCCTGCTCGCCATCGCACCAGCCGCGCAGGGCCACCATGTGCGAACGGTGGGCATCCTCGCTGCCGTCCATTTCCCAATCGCCGGCAGAAATCTCGTGCACTCCGGAGATCACGTCCACACGCTGAGAAAACTCGGGCATACCGCGCTCTTGTTCAAAGGCGCGTGCCGCCAGCATCGCAGTCTGCTGAGCGCGCAGGGCAATGGAACATTTAAATTCCACCTCGCGCTCGCCCACCAACTGCGCTAGCTCACGGCCAACCTCCGTGGCTTGGTCGCGCCCGTGCTCAGTAAGCTCGGCCCCAGGCGGGCGGGTATCAAGAAGACGAGAAATATTGGAATAGGTCTGACCATGGCGCAGCAGGATGATTCTTCCGGGCATGCCTCTAGATTATTGGCCCCTGCGTGCCCGCGCTACCCATTCATCCGCCGCGGCAAGATCGCGCGGCGGCCTGCCTGCGGGGGTTGCCGCCGGCCAAGAACCAAGGAAGAGCACGTTCTGCGCCCGCAACCACAATGCCCGGAGCGCCTCTGCCACCGGTTGGTCTTCAATATGCCCAATGAGGTCTACATAGAAACGGTATTCCCCAAAGGCCTCCCGCTTAGGACGCGACTCGATCCGGGAAAGGTCCACCCCACGGTGCGCAAAGTCCTGCAGTGCCCCCACCAGGCTGCCCGGCTCATTAGGCAGGGTGAAGATAACACTCGTGCGATCCTGTCCGGTACGCGCGGTTGGTTTTCCCGGGCGCCCCACCAAAACAAACCGTGTTGCCGCGCCCTTTATATCCGCCACCCCCTGGGCGATGGTCTCCAAGCCAAAGATCTCGGCCGCACGCGCTGGCGCCGCCGCGGCATCAGCGTCCCCACGGGCCACAGCCTCGGCCGCAGCCGCATTGGAGCTAGCCGGCACGAACTCAACCTCCGGCAGGTGTTCTTTTACCCACCCGCGGATTTGTTGGAAAGCCACCGGGTGGGTACTGAGCCGTTTAATATCCTCCGCATCCGGCCGGGTCATGATGCTAAAGGCCACGGGGATATCCACCTCGCGGTAAATCTGCACCGGTTCTCCCTCTACAAGGGCATCAAAGGTGGTGGTTACCGCGCCATCGACGGAATTTTCAATAGCTACGCAGGCATACTCGGCCTGCTCGGCGCGCACCGCGGCCACCGCTTCCGATGGAGAGCCAACCGGCATGGTCTCTACTTCCGGCATATGCGCGGCAAACTTGTGCACGGCCGCTTCCGTAAACGTTCCGGCCGGTCCAAGGAAGGCGATGGTGGTAGTCATGCTCGTCACCTTAGCCCACTAGACTGGTGCCCCATGGACTTTTCCGTAGAACAGCTCCGCGCGGACCTGCGCGGCCTTGCCCCAGAGGAGCATGGTTTTACCTACGTGGATCTGGACCGCAAGCCTTCCGCCTACGGCCGGCTAAGCGGCTGGGTCCTGTCCGCTAAGGATCTCTGCGATGTCCGCGGCATGCCCACTACCTTGGGAAACATCGATCGTACCTACTACCCTGAGCGTAGCGATTCCTTCATAGAGGGCTTGGAAAAGCAGGGTGCGCGCATCATCGGCAAGTCCTCCGCTCCGGAACTTGGCCTGCGTGTAGATACGGAACCGGTGGGCCTGCCCCACCCCGATAATCCCCTCTACCCCGGCTGCACCCCGGGTGGTTCTTCGGGTGGCGCGGCGGTGCAAGTCAGACGAGGATTGCTGCGAGCAGCCCACGCCAGCGATGGCGGCGGATCCATCCGCGTGCCGGCCGCGGCCTGCGGCGTCGTGGGTTTCAAACCGGCGGGTGCGGAGCTGGGCGTGCAGGGCTTTATTACCCGGACCGTGGCAGATAATGCGTTTTTGCATGGGCACCGCATGATCACCCCGCGCGCCCGCATCGGTCTGCTACTGGAGCCGTTGTTCTGCGATGCCAGCGTCGCTGCGCACCACCTCCGCGCCGCCCGCGAGGCCGCCCAGCGCCTACAGGCAGCCGGCTTTCAGGTAGTGCCCATTTCCCCCTACCCTCAGGCTCGGGCTACCTTTGCGCATTTCCGGAATATTTTTACCTCCCGCCTAGCGGAGCTTCACCCAGCAGAAGGCTACGCCGAGTGGATTGCCCAGCAGGGGCGGCGCGTCAGCTCTGCTGAGGTGGCCGCGGCGCGGGCACACGTTCGGCAGCTGCCGGACCTACTGGCCCAAGAGTGGGGCGTAGATGCCATCCTCACCCCGATGCTGACCACGGATCCACCGCGCACCGGATATTTCCTGTCTCTGTCCCATGAGGAGAATTTCGCAGCCCAGACCCAGTGGTCCCCGTGGGGTTCGCTGTTTAATATGGCCCAACTTCCCGCCATTTCCGTGCCGTGGACCATTCCCAATCACCCACCGGTGGGAGTACACCTAGGGGGCATTACGCTTTCCGACGCCTCCCTGCTCGGCCTCGCCCACATCCTGCACCCATGACCAAGTCTCTACGCGCCGAACTGCTCATCGTCCTCACCCTCACCTTTGGTATTTCCGGGGTGCGGGCGGTGTTGAACCTCATCAATTCCTTCGCCTCACCGCAGCGGCTCAATGAGCAATCGGTCACGCTCAACTCCAGCCAGTCCTCTTTAGCCTGGGTGGATATGGGCCTGCAGCTGTGCTCGGCCGCTGTACTCTGCTCCTATGGTGCCTTAGCGCTCTTCCTGCTGGCTAAGGACCATATTTTCCCGCGCGCCTACCGCGCCCGCGACTGGCTGGAGGGGGCAGGGCTTGCCGCACTTATTGGAATTCCGGGACTCGCCCTATATTTCACGTCAGTCCACTTCGGGTGGAGCAAAGAGGTTATCCCCGGCGATTTTGCCAATGCTTGGGTGCACATTCCCGTTTCCCTTTTTAAGGCAGCGGCTAATGCCTTTGCGGAGGAAACCGTGGTGGTGATGTGGTTTATGACGCGCTTGCGCCAGGCCCGTTGGTCCCTGCTGACAATACTTGCCGCGAGCTCTGTCTTGCGCGGTTCTTACCACCTCTACCAAGGAGTTTCTGCTGGATGTGGCAATATCATCATGGGGTTCGTTTATGGCTACTACTACCACCGCACGGGGCGAGTATGGCCGTTAGTCATAGCGCATTTTCTTATCGACGCCGTCGCTTTCGTGGGTTATTCCTTCCTGTGAAAATGCCCTTAGGGGGACGTCGCGAAGCGGGCGAAACTCCCCGCACCTTGTAAGGTATAGCGCATGACTGAATCAGGACGAGATCCGCATAGGGAGGCCCGCCGCGCCGGCGACGGTTCCTCCACTGAATTCGTCCTTGGGGCCGATGGGCGTCCCCTCAAGGATCGATACGGCCGCCCCATTCGACGCCGTTCCTCCGCCCGCCCGACGCCGCGGCGCGTCGAACCGGAACAGCAATCCTTCCGCGCTCCGCAGCCACAGCGGCAGCAACAGCCACCGCGCCGCACCCCACCCCCAACGCCGAGCCGCTACCCGAGTCAATACCGAGCGCAGCAACGCCCACCCCGTCGGACCGAACCCCGACCTGCGCCCCGCCAGCGCCCGCATAGCCGCCGCAAGAAGGTCAATCCGGCCAAGCGCGCCCTCGGTTGTATTGGTATGGCGCTTGTTGTCCTCTTGGTATTCAACCTCGTCTTCATGTTTTGGACCGATGCTCGCCTCACCCGTGTCGAAGCGCTTCCAGAAGACCAAGTGTCTAATACCGCCGGCACCAATTGGTTGCTCGTCGGTTCCGATTCTCGTCAGGGCCTCAGCGAGGAACAGCAGGCCGAACTGGGCACCGGCGGCGATGTAGGTGAAGGCCGTACCGATACCATCATGCTGCTGCACATTCCCCGCACCGGCAAGGCCAAGCTCGTGTCCATTCCGCGCGATAGCTACGTAGAGGTCCCCGGTTTTGGCATGGACAAAATCAATGCCGCCTTTACCTACGGTGGACCGCAGCTACTCGCCCAAACCGTTGAAGGGACAACCGGTCTGCACATCGACCACTATGCCGAAATCGGCATGGGTGGCCTGGCCAATGTGGTCGATTCTGTCGGCGGTGTGGACGTGTGCGTGAAAGAACCCATCAATGACCCGCTCGCCGGCATCGATCTCCAAGACGGCTGCCAAAAGCTCAAGGGACGCGATGCCTTGGGCTACGTGCGCACCCGTGCTACTGCCATGGGTGACCTAGACCGCGTGCAGCGCCAGCGCGAATTCTTCTCCGCTTTGCTGGATAAGGTGGCTTCTCCTGCCACCATTATCAACCCATTCCGCGCCTACTCCTTGGTCAACCACACCGCTTCCTCGTTCATCGTGGGCAACGGTGACCACGTCTGGCATCTTGCCCGCGTGGCGCTTGCCATGGGCTCCGGTGTGGAAACAGAAACCGTCCCCATCGGTGGGTTCCAAGACACCGAGGTAGGCAACGTAGTCCTCTGGGACGAGGAAGCAGCCTCTGGGTTGTGGGATTCCCTCAAATAGGGATCAAAAAATGGCACCTCCGCCACAGGAGGTGCCATTTTTTATGTCTTTAACGCAAGGTCACCTGGCGAGACTTGATGTTTTCGAGCTGCTTGCGCTCATCGGCGCTGAGCTGAGCATCATTAGAAATTTCCTCCTCCAGGGCCTTATCCACGCGGGTGAGGTGGTCCTCATAGGAAGCGTGGTCAACCTCTGGATCCAAGTCAAAGACTGGGGCAATAAGGCCGTGGGTGCGGAAGACACCGGCAAACTTGGTATCTTCACCGAGGTTCAGCTCACCGCGGGCGGCTACGCGTGCCAGCGCATTCAAGAATGCGGATTCATCGTCACTCGGGCGGACCCAACGAATATGGGCCTTGCCACCGCCGGCATTTGCCCAGAAAGCAGCGCCGGTGATGTTCTCGCCCACTTCGTGGGATTCGATGACGGAATCATTAGCTGCGCGTAGGGACTGCGCAATCTGCGGGGTGACCTGTGCACCCTCCGGGATCCACCATTCGAAGTCTTGGTGCACCTGCACGTCGAGGGCTGCGGAGGCGTCGATAAGCTCTTCCAGCTTCGGCTCCGAGCCATCAGCCGCAGTGGATTCCAGGGTGGCGCCAGGCTCATTATTCTTCACCCAGTTGAGGGCAAAGGCGAGGTCGCGGCCCGGGTTATGGGTATGCGACTGTACCTGCAAGCCCACGAAGGCATCGCCGCCAAATTCGGCATCACGAATTAGCGCAGCAGAAGCACCCGGCAAGACGGTGGCTACATATACGTTCTTGTCGCAGCCCTTGACCTCAAGCTTGGCAAAAGCGGAGGGGACGAACTCCTGCATGGCGACCAGGCTGGCCTCTGCAGCAAGTCCACCGTAGGGGCGGGGATCCTTTTCTAGGGCAGCGCGCTCCTTGGCGCGGGCGGCGAGCTTTGCCTGGCGGCGGGACATGCCATCAGGCAGCTGTTCCTTGTTCTTTTTCTTCTTGGCCATGCTTCCAAGATACCTGGTTACTAGAGCTCAATGGCATGCAGGGCCACTTCGGGTTGGTTGGTAGCGAGCATATCCACCCCATTGGCCCACGCCCACTTCATATCCTCCGGCTTATCTACGGTCCACAGGTAAGTAGGCAATCCCTGGGCACCGATAATTGCTGGCTGTAGCTTCGCACGCAGCAAGGATACGCCCAGAGCGGTGGGCTTGGACAACATCACATCGGGCCGGTTGACGTGGCGTTCCCAATCGCGGCGGAGATAAATCCGGTCCATATGCGGCGCCAAGTTTTGCATCCGCCGAATGGCATGGTGGGAAAAGGAAATGATGTGGATCCGGGGATCGTCGAAAAGCCCTGCATAACGCAGGCGCAGCACCGTTTGCTCCTCCAGGATGTCGCCCTGCCCGGAGGGGTGCTTGGTCTCGATGTATAGGTGGTGCGGTTTGCCCTCGAGTAGCTCCAAGAGTTCATCGAGAAGCATCATGCGTTGGCCCGAACCGATGTCCACGCCGCGCAATTCTTCCCAGTCCAGCTTGGAAATGCGGCCGGGGCGCCCCGCAGTGCGGTCCAACGTGGGATCGTGTTGGACCACTACCTTTCCATCGCGCGTCAAGCGCACATCGCACTCGACGCCATGAATTGGCAAATCTAAAGCCTTCTCAAAAGCTAGAGGGGATAGCTCTGGATATTTTCCGGAGTATCCCCTGTGGGCGACAATCTTCACTAGCCGAAGAACTCTTCCTTGATGTCATTCAGGGTCTTCGCAGAAGCATCGAAACGCTCCTTTTCGTGCTCATTGAGCTGCAGCTCAATCGCGCGCACGATGCCGGAACGATTGATAATGGCGGCAGTGCCGATGTAGAGATCTTCTACGCCGTACTCGCCCTGCAGATACGCAGACACTGGCAGAGCCACGTCCTGGTTCTGGATGACGGCGGCGGTAATGCGGGCTAGGCCCATGCCGATGCCGAAAGAGGTAGAACCCTTGGCATCAATGATGGAGTAGGCAGCATCGCGGGTATCTTCGAAGATCTTCTCGATGCGCTCAGCGTACTCCGGATCCGTGTCGAACTTCTTGGACAACGGAACACCAGCGATATTGGCAGTAGAGACGGCCGGCAGCTCGGAATCGCCGTGCTCGCCCACGATGTAGGCGTGAACGGACTTCGGGGCAACGCCTTCTAGCTCACCCAACATGTAGCGGAAGCGAGCGGAGTCCAGCACGGTGCCGGAGCCGATGACTCGCTTGTGGTCCAGGCCGGAGGCCTTCCATACGGCGTAGGTCAGGATGTCCACTGGGTTGGAGGCGACAAGGAAGATGCCGTCAAAGTCATTGGCCATGACATCGGAGACGATGCTGTTCATGATCTTGACGTTTTTGCCCACCAGGTCGAGGCGGGTTTCGCCCGGCTTCTGTGCGGCACCGGCGCAGATGACAACCATATCGGCGTCTGCGCAATCGGCGTAGGTGCCCTTGGTGACGCGAGTGCGGGTGGGGGCCCAAACAACGCCGTGATTGAGGTCCATGACGTTGCCCTCTAGCTTCTTTTCATCGATGTCGATGATTGCCAGGTGGTCAACGATGCTTTGGTTGATGAGAGCGAAGGCGTAGGCGACTCCCACGTCGCCGGCGCCGATGAGAACTACCTTGTTTCCTACATGATTTGCCATGACCCCATTGTGCAACTTTTTGGGGGGTTTTGCACGGGCTAGATCTCACCCTGAAATTCCCACCGAAATCTGGGACAATCGGGCATTATGAAACGCGCTCTCCGCCGCGCTGCACTAATCGCTCTTGGCGTAGCCGCGGATCTCACGCCCATCGTCCGTATGACCAGCCGGCAAACCTTACCGCCCAATATGTCGGCTGGAATTTTGGGTGCGGAATTAGCCACGTGGGCAGCAATTTCACCCTCTCTCCTCCCTCGCCCGTGGTGGGTGACTGCCGCCAATGTAGCCATTGGCCAGGGCATCGGACATTTGGGGGCGGCTTCGACAAGCTTCCTACTCAACAGCATTGGTAAGCGCCCCCAGGACCGCCTGGGGCCACAACATCGACAGATCCTGCACCTTGCTATCGGCGCCGGCACCGCCTTTAATGCCGTACTTTCGTTGCGCAACCAGAAAAAGCAGGCGGAGTTAGTAAATAAACAGCTCGTGCGCGGGCCCGTTACGGCGGCGATCGGCTTGGCCGCTGGCACCGCAGGCTATGGCACACTACTGCTTATCGGGGAAGCCACACAGCTGGCCGTTACTAAATTATCGCGCCAGTTGGGACGCTGGGTTCCGGCGCTTATCGCTTGGCCGGTTGTTACCGCAGGACTGAGCCTAACGGCCTTTGCCCTTTCTGATCGCGTGGTTTTTCGGCGCTGGTTGCGCTCACTTTCGCACCAAGCGCAAAGAATCAATAAGCAAATTTTCCCCGGCACCTCCATGCCTTGGGAGCCGGAGCGGTCCGGTAGCCCGTGGTCGCTCGAGCCGTGGTCGGCGCTGGGGCAGCAGGGGCGCCGCTTTGTTTCTAATGGCCCCCGCGCCCGCGATATCCGCATGGCAACGGGAATCAATGCGAAAGAGCCCATCCGCATCTATGCCGGATACATTCCGGGGCGTTCCTTCCGGCAATCCGCAGAGAAAGTTCGCGCCGAACTCGAGCGCACTGGTGCCCTAAGGCGCGAAACTATTGTTATCCAGATGCCTGCGGGTTCGGGATGGATAAATAATTGGGGCGCGTGCTCCTATGAGTTTTTAACCGGCGGTGATTGCGTCACCGTCACCATGCAATATTCCTATCTGCCTTCGGTCTTTGCTTACCTTGTAGATAAAAACGCCCCGAAGCAGGCAGCCCGCGAATTGATTCGGGTGATACAAGAAGAAATAGATAAGCTACCGGAGGAAAACCGCCCTCGGCTCTATTTTGCAGGTGAATCGCTTGGAGCCTACGCCATTATGGATAACTACCATAATGTGGAGGACCTACTTTCTGCCTGCAATGGCGCCGTCTTTTCCGGCCCTCCACGCATGACGCATTTTACCCAGCGTTTGCGCCGAGACATTGGCTCTTTGGAACGTCTGCCCGTTATCGATGGCGGTAAACATGTGCGCTACGCAGCGGCCCCGGACCACACGCTGCACGACGCCTTTGGCAACGACTTCGCCCATACCTGGCGCCGGCCCCGCATGCTCATTGCCCAACACGCTTCCGACGCCATCGTGTGGTGGGACCTGAATCTCCTTGTGCGCAGGCCCACATGGATCCATGAACCGCAGCCGGAGGCCCTGCACGCGGATACCTTCCGGCAGCTGCACTGGGTGCCATTTATTACCTGGTGGCAAATTGGCTTGGACCAAATCAATTCCCTCAACGTCCCCGGCGGGCACGGACACAACTATTTTGAGGAAATGCTCTGGTATTGGGACGAGGTTTTAGGATCCCAATCGCGCCAATCGCTCACCCCAAAGTTGGCTAAGAAGATTGCCCGCTTCATCCGGCGCGACGCTTAATCGCACTTCACCCCGGTGCTGTGGTGCGGGCAGTATCCATTGGGCACCTTATGTAAATACTGCTGATGCTCGTCCTCAGCTAGGTAGTACTCCCCGGAATCTGTATCGGAGAGAAGTTTAACCTCCGTGGTGGTATCTCCGAATCCGAATTCCTTGAGCTTGTTTGCATAGGAATCCACGATGTCCTGGATTTCTGCCCGCTCATCCTCCGTGCGTGGATAGAAGGCAGAGCGATATTGCGTGCCTACATCATTGCCCTGACGGAAGCCCTGGGTGGGATCATGCGCCTCAAGGGCCTGCACCACAAGATCACGCAGGCTGATGCGTTGCGGGTCATAAACCACCTGAACCACCTCGGCATGGTTGGTCAGTCCGCGGCATACCTCGTAATACGTAGGATTCGGGGTAGTGCCACCCGCATAGCCCACCGAGGTGGACTCCACTCCTTCTGTCTCCCAGAACATCTTCTCCGCACCCCAGAAACATCCCAGTGCAATGAGGATGGAGCGCTGCCCTTCTTTCCACGGTCCGGTAATCGGCGTTCCTAAAACAGCATGCGGGGCAGGGGCCAGAATCGGTTCGGCTCGCCCTGACAGGGCTTGGTCTGCGGCAACGAGCTTGGGCTCTGGTTTAAACATCCACATGAGGCATAGCTCCTTCCTTATTCCTTCTTCCCAACGTTGTACTGCGAAAAGCTATTCCACAGCCAGTTAATTTTCGCGCTGGTTCCACAATTCGAATTAATCATGGCGAAATCTTTCAACCGTGCCTATCATCGGGACACGTACCCGAAGAAAGGATTAAATTAATGGCTGTTTACGAACTTCCTGACCTCCCATACGCATTCGACGCACTGGAGCCACACATCTCCGCAGAGATCATGGAGCTCCACCACGATAAGCACCACGCAACCTACGTTGCTGGCGCTAACGCTGCACTCGAGGCGCTCGAGGAAGAGCGCAACGGCGAGGCTAACCCGGATCGTATCCGTGCCCTGTCCAAGAACTTGGCATTTAACCTGGGTGGCCACACCAACCACTCCATCTTCTGGAAGAACCTATCCCCGAATGGTGGCGGCGAGCCAACCGGCGAGCTGGCAGAAGCTATCAACCGCGACTTCGGCTCCTTTGAGAAGTTCAAGGCTCACTTCTCCGCTGCCGCTACCTCCCTGCAGGGCTCTGGCTGGGCAGTTCTGGGCTACGACCACATTGCTGGCCGCCTGATCATCGAGCAGCTGACTGACCAGCAGGGTAATACCTCCATCAACTTCACCCCGCTGCTGATGCTGGATATGTGGGAGCACGCTTTCTACCTGCAGTACAAGAACGTTAAGGCTGATTACGTAAAGGCCGTATGGAACGTCTTCAACTGGGATGACGTTGCTGAGCGCTTCGCTGCAGCCACCAAGTAACTCCTTTTAGTTACACAGGCCGCCCCCTCTGGGGCGGCCTTTTCTATGCCCGGATAAACTCCCGGAATTGCTGCACCGGAGGCGCATCGTCCCCGGCGCGCCACACCAAACCGAGTTCGCGGTACGCCGGCGGCGTAAGGGGAACTAGGCTTCCCACCTGTAGATAAGGATCATCCAGCGGCAAGAGCGCCACCCCAAGGCCGGCCGCTACCAGCCCCGCAACGGTGGTAAGCTCCATCGATTCGAAAACAAGGTGGGGACTAAAGCCGGCATCTTCCGCCAGGGCATCAAGGAGCATGCGCGTGCCATAGCCGGGAAGCATGCCGATGAACGGCTCGGCCGCACATTCCGCAAGATCTACCTCTTGCCGGTGTGCTGCCCAGTGGCCTTCCGGTACCGCAAGACCTAGGCGCTGCACCTTTATCTGGTGCCAGCCCAATGCGGCATTCGGCCGCGGGCCTACCAGCGCGAGGTCGGATTCGCCATTTTCTACTCTGCTCACCAGCTCTTGCGCCGCCCCTTGGTGCAGGCGAATATCCACGTGGGGGTGCAGCTCGCGATAACTTTTGATCAGATCCGGAACCAGCCAGGTGCCGAGCGAGTGCATGAAATCAAGGCGCACGGTACCTCGTTCGGGGTCCATGAGGCGGGCTACATCGTCCCGGCCTGACTCATAGGCGCGGAGCATTTCCCGTCCTGTCGCAGCGAAGACGGTTCCGCGCGAGTTTACATGCAGGGTGTGCCCAGTGCGCTCAAAAAGACGGGCACCGAGGCTTGCTTCTACGCGCTGTACGCGGCGGGTCAGTGCAGATTGGGAAATCCCCAGCTCATCGGCCGCAGCGCCAACCCGACCGTAATCCACCACGGCGAGGAAGCCGCGGATATCTTCAACATTCATGCATGCTCCGCATCGCTTTTTGTAATTTTCCACATTTTACACATGCAGTGCCACAAGGCAGGCTAAATGACATGACTAGAACGCGGCGTGCAACGGTAGCCATGCTCCTAGTGGGCTTGGCCATCTTCTCCAGCCTTTATTCCACCCAAGCTATTCTTCCCACGCTGGTACAAAACATGGGTCTTTCCTCCACCGAGGCGGCCATGACCGTATCGGCCGCTACGGGCGCGCTGGCCCTGTGCGTCGTCCCCGCTTCCATCCTCTCCGAACGCTTCGGCCGCGGCCGTATCCTGCTTATTTCGGCCGTTTCCGCCACCAGCGTGGGGCTCATTGTGCCGCTCGCTGCCGAAGGATGGCATCTTATTTTGCTGCGCGGCCTGCAGGGCGCTCTCCTCTCCGGTGCACCTGCTACCGCGATGGCATGGCTTTCTGAAGAACTCGATGATAAAGCGCTGCCGCGCGCCATGGGGCTCTACATTGCAGGCACCTCCGTCGGCGGCCTTACCGGCCGTCTCATTCCTACCGGGCTGGTAGAGATTTCCACGTGGCGCTGGGCCCTTTTTGGTTCGGCGCTAGTTTCGCTCGCCTTTGCCATCACGTCGTGGCTCCTGCTTCCCGCGCAACGCAACTTCCGGCCGAAATCCATCCATCTCACCAGCGAAAGTCGGGCGCTTTTCGGCCACTGGGCTAACCGGGATTTGGCATTGCTCTTTCTCACCGCGTTCCTCTCTATGGGCACATTTGTCTCCATGTACAACTTCCTGACCTTCCGGCTCATCGATGATTTTGGGTTGGCCCCTTCACTCGCCGGTTTGGCCTTCCTCTTCTATCTTTCCGGCACGTGGTCCTCTGCGCGGGCGGGCTCTCTCGTGGCACGGATCGGGCATGGGAAAACCCTCTGTGCTTCAGCCGCACTTTTTACCCTTGGCATCGCATTATGCGCCGGTAACCTTCCCATGACGCTCCTGGGCATGATCGCCTTTACCGTGGGCTTTTTCGCCGTCCACTCCACCGCCTCCGGGTGGGTAGGCCAGATTGCCACCCATGACCGCGCGGAGGCGTCCTCGATGTACGTATTCTGCTATTATTTCGGCTCTTCTGTGGTGGGAGCGTGTGCGGGCATGCTTTTCGACGCCCTTTCCTGGCCCCTCTTCATTGCCTTCTTCACCGCGGTGGCCCTTAGCCTTAGTGCGCTGACTTGGACCAGGATTAAATCCGACTAATATCGGTTTTATGCCTGAGAATAAGTGGTCGGCGCGGACGTGGCACCGAAGGGCCTCTCGGCCCGTATCTCTGTGGATGATGGTCTTCATCCTCGTGGGTGCCACGCATACCCTGGTGCCGAATTACCGATGGGTGCTCATTCACCTGTTCACCCTCGGACTAGTGAGCAATAGCATCATGGTCTGGTCACAGCACCTGACGGAAAAATTCACCCAACAGCGCCTCCCCGATTCCACCCGGCCCACCCAATTGGGTCGCATCTATGGCCTCAATGCCGGCATCATCATCACGCTACTCGGCCAAGTCCTTATGGAATTCTGGTCCCATCACTGGATAGTCACCCAGGTGGGAGCCACGCTCATTATTCTCATGGTGCTTTGGCATGCGGCATCGCTCTTCCGGCAATGGCGCGGCGCCAAAGAAAAGCGCTTCCGGCCGGTGGTGGGCGCCTATGCACTTTCCGCCCTCTGCCTGCCGGTAGGCGCCATGTTTGGCGCACTGCTAGCGGTCCACCCCGGCCACCCTACGCTGCTGCTCGCCCATATCGCCGCCAATATCGGCGGTTTCATCGGCTTGGCAGCGGCCGGCTCCCTCACCATCCTTTTCCCCTCCATTTGGCGCACCCAAGGTATCAATCGCCACATGCGTTCCTCCTTTGCCCTGCTCGCCGTCGGCGTGGCCGCCACCATCATTGGGGCCTTCCTCGGATTCCCCCAGTTGGGCCTAATCATGTACTGCTGCGGTTGGGTACTGAGTCTGCAGCAGTGGCTCGACAACGTGCTCACAGTGGCTAAAGACCCGCGCGATCGCATTACTTTCGCCTCGGTCTCCGTCCTTATGGCCTCGTTATGGCTGGTGCTGTCTTTGGCGTATTACACCGTCCAGCACTTTTTCACCCCTGCACCGGCACTGCCTTCCCTCGCCTTGCTGGTGGGGTTTGCCGGTCAGCTCCTCATCGGCGTCATGAGTTACCTCTTGCCCACCACCATGGGTGGCGGCCCCTCTGCCGTCCGAGCGGGCCTACAGCAGCTAGACAAACTCGGCTTATTGCGTGCCACATTCGTCAATGGCGGGCTACTCATCTGGATCGGTACCGATGTTTCCCTGCTCAAGGTGGCCGCCTCCCTTCTGTGCATCCTTTCTCTGGCTGTCTACCCCGTGCTCATCGCCCGAGCGGTCAAAGCCCAGAAACAGGTCTTAATGAAAAAGGCGGAGGGCCCAGATCCCAAGCCGGGACCTGAATGGAACCAGGTATATATGGGCATAGCGATCCTCGCGGTCGTGTACGCCCTATTTACAGCGCTTTAGCCCCCGGTGCTCCGGCATCCATCCACTCGCGTACCGCGCGGGTGGCCTGTACATCGCCGGAGTTATAGTCCAGCAAACGCTGCCGCGCCACGAGGTCCCCGGCTAGCGCCTCGCGCCGCGCATTCACGGATTCTTCGCCGTCGAAATCCTCTTCTGGCCACGTAAACCCAGCCTCAGGCGCAACAACCTTCAGGCCCAGGCCAAAGGGGCCGGCGAAGGATCTTTTAACGTGGGCAAACATATCCACCCACTCGGGCGAGGAGATGAACTCTTCTACCTCCCGCTCATCCACCTCGTGGAAACGCCGCGCGGACATACGCATCCAGTGATTCTCGCCATGGGCAGAGTAGCAATAAGCAGCAAAGGTTTTACCCTGCGCATGCGCCTGCGCCCGCAGATCCATCAGCCAGCGCCAGAAGGCCGCAAAATTTTCCGCCTCGGCGCGCCCTCCCAACGGCTCCCAGGTCACGAAAGGGACATACTCGCCGTCGTACCACGCTCCCCATAGATACGCGCCCTGGTCCAGGTAGGCTTCCATATCCACGTCTACTTCCACGTCCGCCCGCGGAACGTTCACGTCACCGCGGCGCAACAATACTTCCCCGGCGCGCCAGGCGGCTGCAAGGCGGGAGGGTTCGCCCAGGTCGGCTTCGATAAGCGCCTGCACGGAAGTAATACCTCGCTCGCGGTAAGGCTTAGCGCGGTCGCCGGATAAAAAGAGCGAAATATCATCCGCCGCCACCAACTCTGGTTCACACAAAGACCAGAAGCGGCAGCTAGCGCACTCTTTAACCCGTACCGGCGCAGTAGGCAGCGGCTGATTCCACGCGCGTTCCAGATCAAACCTGGCCGTGTCAGTAAAAAATGCTCGCGTGCGATCCTGTCCAATGGCTCCGCCCCGGCCCGAATCAAGCCCTAGATCCTGCAAAGCACGAGCGGCAAAAGCTAAGCGGTAGCCATCCACCGCATGGTGGCGCAGCTTATACGGGGCTTCGAGCGGCTCACTCAGCCCCAACCTGTGGGTGGGCACCGCCAGCGTCGTCTTCGTGTCATTCTTGCGGGCCACACGATGATTGGAGACGATGATCGGGGTGTATTTATCGCCCTCACGCAGCAGCACATCCACGTGCACCATCCACTCCTCGGTAGCAAAGACCGCATTGGTGATGTGCGTATATCCGGAAACCACAGCCTCAAGGGTGCGCATGGAGCGCTCCCACTCATCGCCTTCTAAATCGATGCGGCGGAAACGACCGGAACCCCTGCGCGGAAGCATCTGCATGACCGCCTCCACGGCGGCGGCGTGGCGCTCCGCCCGGGCAATCGAGGCATGGGTACGCGGCATCTCGGGGTGCGCACGCCGCTGCACTAAGCGGTAACGGCATCCCACAAGGTCCGAAGCAACAACCACATCCTCCACACCGGGTGAGCTTAATAGAATGGCAAGGTAAAGTTGAATCCAGACTCGATCAAACGTGAGGGAAATTAAATGAGCATTCTGAAGAAAATTAAAAAGGCCCGCCAAGAAGCACGCGCACAGGCAAAGGCTGCCAAGACCCGCGCTAAGGCAGAGGTAAAGGCCCAGTCTAAAGACCGCCGTCGCCAGCAAAAGCTCCTGGCCAAGCAGGAAAAGCACCTCATCAAGTCTGAGGAAAAGGGGCTAAAGAAGCGCCGCAAGCACGAGGAGAAGATGGCCAAGAATGAACTGGCCAAGCTCAAGGCCGGCCGTTTTAATTCCGATAACGTCAAGCGCTACGCCGGTGCACTGCGCACCGCCGCTCCCCTGCTGCTGCCACTTCTCTACCGCGGCTACGTAGGCTTGAAAACCGAAGGCGAAAAGCGAAAGGCCGCCAAAGCCGGCGTAACTTCAGACCAGATGGCTTCCTTTTCCGGCTACGGTGCCCCGCTCAAGGCCCGCACCGCAGGTATCCGCAATTCCCTCGATAACACGGATATCCCGGCCGGATTCAAGCGCGATGTGCGCGACCGCCTCCAGGAAGTAGACTCCGCCATCGACAATGCTGAGTTTATGACTAAGCAGCAGCGCCGCCGCGCACACAAGACCATTAGCTCGGAGATTGACTCCATTACTGCGGAAATCCAGCAGCGTCTGGCCCAGTAAAATCATTTATGCCACCACCGAATAGGGGGCGGTGGTGGCATATATTTATTTTCCATAAAGTTCCGGAATTTTTCGGGGAAAGTCTTTTCAGCCAGAAAAAGATGCGGATAATCTTCTAATCGCCCTATCCCTGAAACACCATTAATGCTCTCTTTGCTTGGTGTGCATTTAGAAAATTGGAGGCAAAATGTCCCGCCGTGAAGTGACCCAATTTTACGACGACTTGGACCACACCCTAATTCCCGAAGACCAGCTAGAAGTCATTCACTTCAGCGTGAACGGTCAAAACTACCTTATCGATCTCTCCACGGATAACGCGCGTCGCTTCCATAATCTTCTCGCCCCCTACGTGGATGCCGCCCGCGTTGCCCCGGACATCAATGCACAGCGCGCCAATCCGAGTCAGATCCGCGCATGGGCACGCACCCAAGGGCTGCCAGTGGCGCACCGGGGCAAGATCCCGCAGGACGTCATCGAGGCCTATAACGCTGCCAACTAGAGCACGCCCTGCTCGCGCGCAGCCGCCACGGCGGAGGTGCGCGAACGCACACCCAACTTGTCATAAATGTGCACAAGGTGGGACTTCACGGTGGCCTCAGACAACATAAGATCTTGTCCAATCTGGCGGTTTGAAGCACCGGCTGCCACCAGCTGCAATACTTCTAACTCGCGCGGTGTAAGGGAAGTACGCGGCGTGCGTACGCGAGTCATTAGCCTATCGGCCACGATAGGAGAAAGCGCCGAATCGCCCTCCGCAGTCGAGCGTACCGCCGCGAGCAACTCCTGCGGTGGTGCATCCTTGAGGAGATAGCCCACGGCGCCGGCCTCAATCGCGCCGAGAATATCCGCATCGGTGTCATAGTTAGTGACCACCAGAACCTTGGGCGGGGTGGCCATGGCGGATCGAATCTGCGCGGTAGCCTCCGCACCACCCATAACGCGGGTCCCTTCCACGCCGGCGCCAAAGCGCAGGTCCATCAAGATGACATCGATGCCGCCCGCCTGCGCAGCCGAAACCGCAGCTTCGGCCGTAGCGACCTCCCCTACGACGTCGATATCTTCTGCGCCCTCCAGCACGGAGCGCAAGCCTAGCCGGACGATTTCGTGGTCATCTGCTAATAGGACCCGAATCACGACATTCCTCCTATCGATGTCATTGTCAACCAAAAGTTTAATCTACTCGGCTGTTTAAGGGCATACTAGCTGACACAGCAGTGCCCTCCCCCGGCGCGGATTCAATAATGACCTCCCCGCCTAGCTCCTGCGCGCGGCGCCTGATTGCGGCCAGACCAATATGTCCCAGCCCTGCAGGGGTACTCTCCACCGCGGCCGGATCAAAGCCCTTGCCATTATCCACCACGTCCAGGCGCACCTCATCGCCCTCATAGGTCACCGTAATCCGGGCGCGGCTCGCCCCTGCATGCTTGACGACGTTCCCCACAGCCCCCTGCGCAATCCGCAATAACGCCGCCTCTACCTTCATGGGCAACTGTTGTACTTCACCTTCGGATTCCACCTCTACGTGGATGTCTCCAGTAGCACCAAAGTTCTCCGCCATGCGGGTCAACGCCGCCTCAAGGGAAGCCTCATTGAGCGTTGGCGGCTGCAAGGCCGCAATCATCGCCCGAGCCTCGTGTAGATTATCCGCGGCCGTCCTTCGGGCCAATTCGATGCGCTCTCGCGCCTTGTCCACGTCCTGCTTATCCAAATCGCGGTCCGCCGAATGCAAAAGCATTTGAATAGAAGACAGCCCTTGGGCAAGGGTGTCATGAATCTCGTGCGCAATGCGCTGACGCTCGGCCACCATGCCAGCATCGCGCTCCGTGGCAGCTAGCTGCGACCGAGTTTCTATCAGCTCCTTATTCATCCGTGATAGCGTACGGAAGGCGTAGGTAATCGCTATCGTCACCAGCGCCGAGACCGCCGGCCCCATCACCCCACCAAAGGTCAGCCCCTGCGGAATCTGCACCACCACCGTGATGATTGAGGCGCCAATGACGCACACGATGCCCGCTGCCATATCCAGTACCGTGAGGTATAAGAAGAACATGGCGAAGACCAAATAGATTGCCGCTGGGGCCACGAATAAGTCCGCCACCCACAGCACCGATAGGATGCATAACCACAAGTAGCGCACCGGCCTAGCCCAGTTCTCCCCGTACACCGAGCCCGCGAAATATACCGCCGCAAAACCCACCAAGAGCAGCAGGTTAATAATCGCTTGCGAAAGCGGCATCCGCGCGGAGGTAAAAATGCCTACCACCAGCAGGCCAGCGGTCAAGATGTGGATACCGCTACGCAGCGCATCGGTATCCCGGTCTATTGTGGAGCTCATGCGCAAAAGCCTACTGTCCCTTCTCGCTCTAGCCACCTTTGGGATCGCCGGCTGCGATTCATCGGCACCCACCCCCGCGCCAACCAGCACAGTAGCTCCGGGATCCGCGGAAGCCCCGGAGGTTAACGTCTCTCAGACCGCGGAGGTCAATGACTGGAGCGATTGCCCCTATATCGGCCCCGGCTGGCTAGAAGAAACCAACGGCCAGCGCCTGACCAAACAGGGCATCGACACGCGCTTTCCCACCCCAGCCTGCGTATTCTGGTCTTATCAGGACGACCCGCAAGCCACCGTCATCGTGCGGGATATGCCCACGGCCGAAGACGCTCGCGCCGCAGTGGATTGGGCCGCACCTATCGACGCCACTGAACCCGCCTCTTTTGACGGTTGGGAAGGCGGCCGGGGCGTGGTCGATGAACACGCCGTATACGCCGTGCAGAAGGACACGCACGCGGTGCTGGTATGGAGCAACCAGCAACAAACGGTTAAATCAGAGCAGATCGCCCACGAGGCGATTGCGAACTTAGGCCTTTAGACCGCGACATCGTTATACGGCATCATTGGCGACAGCCACGGGAATACAACCTCCATCAGCAGGAAGAAAACTCCCACCGCAATGGCGATGGCCAAGATGATCTTTACCGGTGTCGGCCCCGGCAAAAAATTCCATAAAGCGCGATACATTATTTCTCCTCCTTTTCTACTTCCATAGCGTGCACAATCATGCGCTCCGCATTGGAAAATTGCGGGTGGCATGTGGTCAGGGTAAGGATCTCGCGATTCGGCGCGGCGTCAGACTCTGGTACTGGGTTGGTCACTGAGACATCGCCAGGCGTTGTAATATGCCGGCCAACCACGTGGGAATACTCCGGCGGTATTCCGTTAAAGCAATCCGCCTGCTCTCCATCAATGGGCAGTACGCGATAGGTGATTCGCTCCGTTTGCGTCTCCACCACGATGTCATCGCAGGTCTCCAGCTTGCCTAGATCATTAAAGGGAGCCCCCTTGCCCACGCGGTGGCCGGCAACGGCAAAGTTTCCCATCTCCCCCGGCATCTGGGAATCTACGTAGCGACCAGGACCGCGGAGCAGATCATCTTCATTGGTGCCCTCAATGATGGCGAAGTGATAGTCAGAACCAAAGGTGGGAATGTAGAGCTGGGCGAATGCCTCGCCCAATTCCGGCTCCATCTTCTGGCGTGGGTTCCTCCATTGCTCTTCAAGATCGGCACTCGCCTCTTCTTGCAACTGCCCGGATTCTACATTTGTCCAATAGGCTTCATAGAATGCAAAGAGTAAAAGAACCACGCCAATGGTTAGCATGAGTTCCCCAAGAACTTTAGTCATGCCTTAGACCATACTGCCCATGAAAGGTTAAGTATGTACGAAGTCTTCATGTACCCGGTTTCTGGAATCATGAAATTCTGGCACTGGATCGTCAGCAGCTTCGTCAGTGAATCCACAGCTTGGCTGATCTCGATCATTCTGCTCGTTATCACCGTGCGTGGCGTCGTTGTCCCCCTGAACTGGATTTCCGTACGTTCCGCCCGTATCGGCGCACTCATCCGCCCAGAAAACAACCGCATCAAAAAGCAGATGAACAACGCCACCACTACCGAGGAAATGGTGGAGCTCATGCAAGAGGAAAAGAACCTCATGAAGAGCTACAACTATAACCCTGCAGCGGGCTGTTTTCCCCCACTCATCATGATCCCGGCCTTCATCGGCCTCTACCAGGTGCTCCTGCGCATGTCTAATATCGAGCGCGGCTCCACCACCGTGGGAATGCTGAATGCCTCCGATGTGTCGGCCTTCCGCCAAACTACCTTCTACGGCGCCCCGTTGACGGATTTCGCCCGCGAACACGGCGACCTCATCAACCCCATCTTGATAGCCGCTATTACCTTTACCATGGCTAATTCTGTTATTTCTCTGGTGCGCAGCTTCCGCACCACTCAGTTTGATCAAAAGGTCAACCGTCGCGTCTTCATCATCATGGGCTTTTTGCTCTTAGTCATCCCATTCTTCCTATGGCACTTGGCCCAAACCGGACCAATCCCGGTAGCAATCATTCTCTACTGGGGCTGCGCGTATCTCTTCACGCTGATCCAAACCGCCATGTTTGAGATCATTTTGCACCGCGACTACCCACTTACTGAGGACGTTCATACTATGCGCCGAGACAGCATCCGCCGCTGGCGCAAGCGCGAAAAAGAACCCGCCCTCTCCAAGGAAGAGAAGAAGCGGGTCAACCGGCTACGTATGGAGGCACGAAAGTATCTTAAATCGAATAATCAGCAGGGGGAGCAGAAAGCATCTGAGTAGCCAGTTCGCGAGCCGTCTGCAGCGGCCCAATCTCCTTGGTGAGCCGAGCGCCGGCGCGACCACCATCCAAGAAGATCAAAAGCTGGCTCGCCTGCGAAGAGGATGGGTACCCATTGCGCTCAGTCAACAATGCCGTCAAGGTAGAGTGCACCCAGTTACGGTGCTCAATACATGCAGCCACGATCCCGTGCTCAGCTTCAGTTTCTGGTCGCGGGTATTCTCCGGCCGCATTCAAAAAGTGGGATCCGCGGAAATCCTGCTTGGGTTCTTCCTCAATCGCTTTATCAAAAAAGGCCAGGATCTTTTGATCCGGATCCGTCATCTCCGCAGTGCGCTGCTCCCAATCCTGGCGGAACTTCTCGTCCAAAGCTTCCACATAGGCGATTACGAGCGCATCCTTGGAACCAAATAAGGAGTACAAAGAAGCCTTAGCTACATCCGCCTCACGCAGGATACGGTCAATTCCGATGACACGAATGCCCTCGGTAGTAAAGAGCTTGGTCGCCGATTCCAGCAGCCGACTACGCGGGCTGGGCCGATTACGACGCGACTTCTTTTCTGCCATGGTTTCCTCTCTAAAACGACAAAGCCGGTTCATCTATACCTTATAGACAAACCGGTTTGTACGCGAATTAGATTCGGGCTACTTCTTAATGAGCCCCACGATCCACAACAGGATACAAGCACCACCGGTAGCAGCAATCAAGGAGAAGATCCATCCGCCTTCCTCAATGTTCAGGAAGTGGATAATCATTCCGCCGATAATGCCGCCCAGCACACCAACAATAAGGTTGGTCAACAAGCCGTGGTCGCGCTTCATAATCTTTTCTGCCAGCCAGCCAGCAATAATACCGATAACAATCGAGCTAATAAGCCCCAAACCCAAATTCATGCAATCCTCCTAAATTAGCGGGTACACCCCAATGTACACGAGCGAACCTACCCAAGGGGGTACGCAACAACAAAGGCGCTCCGCCCATATGAGCGGAGCGCCTTATACTCAGTAGCTTTTAGTTGTCCTCATCCGGGCGAACAACCATCATCGGGCATGGTGCGGACTGCAGCAATGCGCGGGAGGTCGAGCCCAAGAGCATACCCTTAAAGCCGCCGCGGCCATGGGAGCCCACAACCAGAAGCTGCGCACCTTCTGCGGCTTCGGTCAAAGCGCTCACTGGACGATCTCGGGCGATAAGCTGCTTGACCTCTACGTCTGGGTACTCCTCGCGCGGCTCCTTGAGGTTTTCAGCCAGCAGCTCGCTCTGCTCCTTCTCGATATCAGCCCACTCAGACTGGGCGGCCGAAAGACCAGCCAAGGAAGCCTGTACCTGCATATCCATCCAGGTGTGAACCGCAATCAAAGCGGCGCCACGAGCCTGCGCCTCACGGAATGCATAAGCAGTGGCCTTCTGCGAAACCTCAGAGCCATCCACACCGACCACGACAGGACCGTACTTGGTGGAGTCCGTAACGTGATTATCTTCGCGAACGACGACCACTGGGCAAGAAGCGTGGGAGACAACCGAAGCGGAGACAGAGCCCATCACCATGCCAGACAATCCACCCATGCCGCGGGAGCCCATAACGATCATGGTGACATCATGCGACATTTCCAGCAGCATATCGATCGGGGAGCCCTCAGCCACCGTGTGACCAATCTTCAGCTCTGGGGCAACCTCATGAGCGATAGCGCGGGCCTCTTCGATTTTTTCCAGCGTCTCGGCCTGCAAGTCATCGAAAAGTTCCTTCGGCGGTACCATGCCCTCTGCGTACAAGAACTGCGGCATGGTGTAGCTCGATGCAATTCGAAGAGGAATCTCGCGCTTCATAGCCGTATTTGCGGCCCAGCGGACTGCATTCTTGGATGCTTCCGAACCGTCAACGGCAACGACTACAATGTCTTCCTTGGCCATGATGTGTCCTTTCCGTGGTTATACCTTAATTATAGTACGGATTAGGCTTGAGGGTTGATGGTTGCGGCCTCAGAATTCGACGGGAACATAACGGTGTAAACAAATTCCAAGACGGTGCGAATTACGGCGCCGATACCTTCAGAGAAAAAGGCAACAACCGGTTCAATGAGAGAGTTAAAATCCATGGACAAAACCTTAATACATCGCAGAAAGGGTTTCACGCCTTTACCGATTAAAGACGGCCTAAACCCAACCCGCGTGCGCACCCCTGAGGCAAACATAACCGCCTGGGATTTTCTTAGTGCAGTAATCTCGGCACAACGCCACCGGCATCCTCACGATGACGCCGCCGCGCTCCAAGCGCGCTTTGACTCCGGCGAGGTGGTCCTACGCAACCAAACCCAGCTCCGCCCGGAATCCGTCTTGCGCCAAGATGAGGACGTCTTTTTCTACCGCATGCCGGGACCCGAGATACCGGTGCCTTATGACATCCCCGTTCTCTATGAAGATGAACACATTCTCATCGCCGATAAGCCACCGTTCATGGCCACCATGCCACGGGCCCGACATATCGTCCAGACCGCTACAGTCCAGCTGCGGCGAATGACCGGAAACAACGAACTTGCACCAGCACACCGCCTAGACAGACTTACATCCGGAATCTTGCTATTTACCAAACACCGTGAGGTGCGCGGGGCCTACCAAACGCTTTTCGCTGAAAAGAAAGTCTCAAAAACCTATCAAGCGATCGCCAAATACCAGCGCTTTCCGACGCCCCTCCAATGGTCCTCGCACCTTACCAAGACCCCCGGCGAAATCCAGGGCCGAATCGGCGACGGTCCCCCTAACGCATTCACCACACTCACTTCAGTCGAGCAAATAGACAACACCCCTTATGAAAAAATCCACGGCTACCTGCCACAATTGGGAAAGTACACGCTACAACCAACCACGGGTAAGACCCATCAATTGCGTCTCCATATGTGGCAAGCAGGCGTACCCATCGTGGGCGACCCGGTCTACCCAGAGATTTTTCCCGAAGACGCAGAGGACATGCGTATTCCTATGCACCTAACGGCAACGCGCATCGAATTCACCGATCCCCTTAGTGAAAAGCCGCGCGAGTTTGAGTCCGCCCTGCCCCTATATACACACCGTCTCATCGATTTTCAGTAGCACAAGCCCGGTACGCCGAGCCTCGTGCTACCGGCTTCTCGGTGGCCTTGGTTGAAACCGTTGGCTGCTACAGGATAGGCAATGCGGTGATAGTAAAAATAGTTCAATAGCCCGCGAATACATAGACAGCGCGGGGCGCCCTTGCCACGTTGGGGCCGGTGACAAGATGTGAGTCCGCCCAGACTCTCCCCTCCATAGCCTTCAGCCGTACTCTTGGCTTTGCAGATGAGGCCTTCCACCGGCCGGGAGGGCTGGTAAAACGCAAAAAGAAGAGGGCGGTGGTATACCGTCCTCTTCTTTGTTGTATTTTGTTGTGTTTTTGTTGTTTGGTGTCGGCGGTGACTTACTCTCCCACAACCTCCCGGTTGCAGTACCATCAGCGTGTGCAGGCTTAGCTTCCGGGTTCGGAATGGGACCGGGCGTTTCCCTGCAGCTATTGACCACCGACAAACATGCGAAGCACATACCCATCCTTCTTGGGTGCCCACCTAGGGTGGGTGTTGTGTCAGATACTGCATAGTGGACGCGGTCACGACAGTGACAAATTTGTTGTTTCTTGTTTTGTTGCTTTTTGCCAGCACACATAGTGTGTGTTGGTGTTTGTTGTGGTCAATTAGTACCAGTAGCCTTCACACCTTACAGTGCGTCCAGGTCTGGCCTATCTACCCTATCGTCTTTAGGGGACCTTAACGAAACCTCATCTTAAAACAGGCTTCCCGCTTAGATGCTTTCAGCGGTTATCCCTTCCGTACGTAGCCAACCAGCGATACCCCTGGCGGGATAACTGGCACACTAGAGGTACGTCCGTCCCGGTCCTCTCGTACTAGGGACAGCTTTCTTCAAGTTTCAACGCGCGCGGCGGATAGAGACCGAACTGTCTCACGACGTTCTGAACCCAGCTCGCGTGCCGCTTTAATGGGCGAACAGCCCAACCCTTGGGACCTACTCCAGCCCCAGGATGCGACGAGCCGACATCGAGGTGCCAAACCATCCCGTCGATATGGACTCTTGGGGAAGATCAGCCTGTTATCCCCGGGGTACCTTTTATCCGTTGAGCGACACCACATCCACAAGTAGGTGCCGGATCACTAGTCCCGACTTTCGTCCCTGCTCGACATGTCTGTCTCACAGTCAAGCTCCCTTGTGCACTTACACTCACCACCTGATTGCCAACCAGGCTGAGGGAACCTTTGGGCGCCTCCGTTACATTTTGGGAGGCAACCGCCCCAGTTAAACTACCCACCAGGCACTGTCCCCAACCCAGATCATGGGCCAAGGTTAGATGCTCAATCCGATCAGAGTGGTATTTCAACAACGACTCCACCACCACTAGCGTGATAGCTTCCAAGTCTCCCACCTATCCTACACAAACCGAACCAAACACCAATACCAAGCTATAGTGAAGGTCCCGGGGTCTTTTCGTCCTGCCGCGCGTAACGAGCATCTTTACTCGTAGTGCAATTTCACCGGGCCTGTGGTTGAGACAGCAGAGAAGTCGTTACGCCATTCGTGCAGGTCGGAACTTACCCGACAAGGAATTTCGCTACCTTAGGATGGTTATAGTTACCACCGCCGTTTACTGGGGCTTAAATTCTCAGCTTCGCCAACAAAGTTGACTAACCGGTCCTCTTAACCTTCCAGCACCGGGCAGGCGTCAGTCCATATACATCAACTTAACGTCTTCGCATGGACCTGTGTTTTTGATAAACAGTCGCTTCCCTCTATTCTCTGCGACCCCACAACGCTTAACACCGCAAGGATGCTCACATCGTAGGGCCCCCCTTCTCCCGAAGTTACGGGGGCATTTTGCCGAATTCCTTAACCACAGTTCACCCGAACGCCTTAGTATTTTCAACCTGACCACCTGTGTCGGTTTAGGGTACGGGCCATACACACACATCGCTAGAGGCTTTTCTCGACAGTACAGGATCACCACCATCAACCCCAATGGGTCTACGCATCACGCCTCAACCAAAATGTGCGGCGGATTTACCTACCACACGGTCTGCACGCTTACACCACCAATCCAATAAGTGGCGTGGCTACCTCACTGCGTCACCCCATCACTTGAACCACACATCAGGCCCCACGACATCAACACCACCAGACTTCAAAGAAGACCAGCAATGCATCCGCGGTGGTTAGTATCAGTGCTTTATCATGGGCGCGCATGTACGGGTACCAGAATATCAACTGGTTATCCATCGACTACGCCTGTCGGCCTCGCCTTAGGTCCCGACTCACCCTGGGAAGACGAACTTGACCCAGGAACCCTTAGTCATCCGGCGGATAGGATTCTCACCTATCAATTCGTTACTCATGCCTGCATTCTCACTCGCACACAGTCCACGCCTCCTTACGGTAACGCTTCAACCCATGCACGACGCTCCCCTACCCAACAAAAAAATTGTTGCCGCGGCTTCGGCGGTGTACTTGAGCCCCACTACATTGTCGGCGCAGAACCACTCGACCAGTGAGCTATTACGCACTCTTTCAAGGATGGCTGCTTCTAAGCCAACCTCCTGGCTGTCTTCGCGATCCCACATCCTTTTCCACTTAGTACACCCTTAGGGGCCTTAACCGGCGATCTGGGCTGTTTCCCTCTCGACTATGAAGCTTATCCCCCACAGTCTCACTGCCGTACAACACAATTAGTGGCATTCGGAGTTTGGCTGACATTGCTAAGATTGTAGTCCCGCTCAACCAACCAGTCGCTCTACCTCCACCAAGCTATAATACGACGCTGCACCTAAATGCATTTCGGGGAGAACCAGCTATCACGGAGTTTGATTGGCCTTTCACCCCTACCCACAGCTCATCCCCGCAGTTTTCAACCTACGTGGGTTCGCGCCTCCACAACCTCTTACAGCTGCTTCACACTGGCCATGGGTAGATCACCCCGCTTCGGGTCCAGGACATGCCACTTGACACCCCATTAGGATTCGGTTTCCCTACGGCTACCCCACACGGGTTAACCTCGCGACATGCCGCTGACTCGCAGGCTCATTCTTCAAAAGGCACGCCATCACACACACGGTGCTCTGACGGATTGTAAGCACATGGTTTCAGGAACTATTTCACTCCCCTCCCGGGGTACTTTTCACCATTCCCTCACGGTACTCATACACTATCGGTCACACTGAGTATTTAGGCTTACCGGGTGGTCCCGGCAGATTCACAGCAGATTCCACGAGCCCGCTGCTACTCGGGCAACCCAACAACCCACACATCATCATCTTCAGCTACAGGACTCTCACCTACTCCGGCAGGCCATTCCAAACCACTTCACCTAACAACAATGCGCAAGCACGATGATGGTAGTCACCGCACATCAGGGCCCACAACACCGCACACACAACCCCTACCAGGTATCACATGCACACGGTTTAGCCTCATCCACGTTCGTTCGCCACTACTAGCAGAATCATTATTATTTTCTTCTCCTACGGGTACTGAGATGTTTCACTTCCCCGCGTAAACCCCCACAACAGCTATGAATTCACTGAAGGGTAACCCCACATAACCAGGGCCAGGTTTCCCCATTCGGACATCCTCGGATCAACGCTTAATTGACAACTCCCCGAGGCTTAACGCAGCCTTTCACGTCCTTCATCGGCTCAGCATGCCAAGGCATCCACCATGCGCCCTTAATAACGAACACACAAACCACCACACACAAAAAGCGCGGGCGGCCACACAAGTGAACTTGACAAAATAAACACAAAAAAGAAATCACACAAACACACACAACACACCACACACAAAGCGCAGCACGTCATACGTGTTTAATGCTCGCGTCCACTATACAGTTCTCACACAACACCCCAACCATCAACCAGCACACACACTGTGTCCACCAGTCATATGGTCAGGCACCAAAAAAAGGGGATAATGCCCCAGACACCCAACAATGCACCAACATACAAACAAATACTTTTTTCAAACTGTGCACGACACTGTGTGTCACAAAGCGCCATTCAAACACTCGGTCTTTGTCTTAAAGGTGTATCTTCCACCCGGAAATTTTCAAACAAATAACGTTGGCAGCATGACACTCGCACACTCAACCAACACCCACCACAAAGTGGCAGGACAAGGCACAACTGTGCCCGAATAATAAAGCTCCTTAGAAAGGAGGTGATCCACCCGCACCTTCCGGTACGGGTACCTTGTTACGACTTCGTCCCAATCGCCGATCCCACCTTCGACGGCTCCCTAACAAGTTTGGGCCACCGGCTTCGGGTGTTACCAACTTTCATGACGTGACGGGCGGTGTGTACAAGGCCCGGGAACGTATTCACCGCAGCGTTGCTGATCTGCGATTACTAGCGACTCCGACTTCATGGGGTCGAGTTGCAGACCCCAATCCGAACTAAGGCCGGCTTTCAGCGATTCGCTCCACCTCACAGTGTCGCTGCGCGTTGTACCGACCATTGTAGCATGTGTGAAGCCCTGGACATAAGGGGCATGATGATTTGACGTCATCCCCACCTTCCTCCGAGTTGACCCCGGCAGTCTCTCATGAGTCCCCAACCAAATGCTGGCAACATAAGACAAGGGTTGCGCTCGTTGCGGGACTTAACCCAACATCTCACGACACGAGCTGACGACAACCATGCACCACCTGTACACCAGCCACAAAGGGAAAGACTATCTCTAGCCCGATCCGGTGTATGTCAAGCCCAGGTAAGGTTCTTCGCGTTGCATCGAATTAATCCACATGCTCCGCCGCTTGTGCGGGCCCCCGTCAATTCCTTTGAGTTTTAGCCTTGCGGCCGTACTCCCCAGGCGGGGCGCTTAATGCGTTAGCTACGGCACGAAAGTCGTGAAAAGACCCTCACACCTAGCGCCCACCGTTTACGGCATGGACTACCAGGGTATCTAATCCTGTTCGCTACCCATGCTTTCGCTCCTCAGCGTCAGTAACTGCCCAGTAACCTGCCTTCGCCATCGGTGTTCCTCCTGATATCTGCGCATTTCACCGCTACACCAGGAATTCCAGTTACCCCTACAGTACTCAAGTTATGCCCGTATCGCCTGCACGCCCGGAGTTAAGCCCCGGAATTTCACAGACGACGCGACAAACCACCTACGAGCCCTTTACGCCCAGTAATTCCGGACAACGCTCGCACCCTACGTATTACCGCGGCTGCTGGCACGTAGTTAGCCGGTGCTTCTTATCTAGGTACCGTCACAAAAAGCTTCGTCCCTAGCGAAAGGAGTTTACAACCCGAAGGCCGTCATCCCCCACGCGGCGTCGCTGCATCAGGCTTGCGCCCATTGTGCAATATTCCCCACTGCTGCCTCCCGTAGGAGTCTGGGCCGTATCTCAGTCCCAATGTGGCCGTCCACCCTCTCAGGCCGGCTACCCGTCGCCGCCTTGGTAGGCCATTACCCCACCAACAAGCTGATAGGCCGCGAGCTCATCCTACACCGAAAAAACTTTCCAACCATCACACTAAAAATGGCTCCTATCCGGTATTAGACCCAGTTTCCCAGGCTTATCCCGAAGTGCAGGGCAGATCACCCACGTGTTACTCACCCGTTCGCCACTCGAGTACCCTGCAAGCAGGGCCTTTCCGTTCGACTTGCATGTGTTAAGCACGCCGCCAGCGTTCGTCCTGAGCCAGGATCAAACTCTCCACAAAAAAATTTCAGAACAAATCCGAAACAGGCCGTGAAAAGCCCGAAACCCAACAAAAGAACAAACCACCACAAACCACACAAAATGCAGCTCATGCTGGCGTCCAAAAAATTACTACAAAGAAAAAATAAACAGTCCCCTCAACCCGACGGGGTCAAAAAGAGGAAACCAAAAAAGGTAAACACAATCACATGCCAACCAATCCATCTCAATGCAGCCGAAACACCAAACAGCATTCAAAAAGGTACGTGTTCCACATACCCAACCGGCACACACCAACCAACAAACCACTAAGCCTGCTGGCAGACAAACCAATCAACACACAACCATGCACACAAAAAATAAAAAGTACATTGGCACACTATTGAGTTCTCAAACATCACCACCACACAACAACGACACACTTGCGTGTGTAGCTCGTCGTGAGCGAAAAATTTATTTTGTCAGGGCCTGTTTTCCTATCGCCGCTTCAGCCAGGAACTTTCTTGTTCCTGTGGGGCGCTGTCGGTCGCGCTGACTCGTATTAAGTTACACAGCGACTCAAACAAACACAAATCCCCAGGACAATTACTATTTTGGGAGCTTTAAGATACGCCCATCCAACGACTCATTCCGCCGCCGTGAACATTCGCTCGGCGAATGTAGCTGGGGAGGGTCAATGCCCATACTGCATAGAAGGCCACCGCCAAGAAGAACTTGGCAATTGCGGGGATGGGGGTCTGGACGTAAATGACGACTATTCCGGCTATGAGGACCGCATAGAGGATGAATAGGTACCAGTTCTTCTTTCCCAGAAATTCCAGCGTGACCAAAACCGGGGCACAGGTCGCACTAAGCAATGCGATGGCCGTAACGAGTTCACTGTCATTCGTCAGTGCTGCGCTGATACTGATGGCTGCGAGGACAGGTATCAGGCCGAGCACTGCAGTATGCAGGGCCCAATCTCTACGACTTCCTCCCATAACCGTGTATTCGCGGAGGGATTTTCTTAAGCTGCCCAAGACCGCCCCGAGCAGCACAACAGTCAGTACCCAGATGAAGATGCCGAGGAATTCGAGCACTGAAGCCGCGTCCTCATACTGGTAGAGAACTAAGCCAATCATCTGCGCCAAACACGCCCCACACCAAGCTTTGGCCTGCGGGCGATAGATCGTTTGCCCGGCCAAGGTGCGGGGGAACCAACCAAATCCGCTCGAAGGTTGCACGCCAACAGTGGTGTACCCGGAGCGTTTCGGAGTGGCGCTGCGATACATGGCCCATAGCGTCGCGACTGCATAAACAGGCAATGCCCACCACAGCTGCACAGTGAGAGCGCCCACGGCTGCCGCTAGTGCGAGTAGCGCGACGAGAATGCGACGATGTTCGTTCCAGATTTTCGATCCCAAGCCCACTAGTTGATATTTCTGAAAGTCAGGCTGCAGGGAGAGCACGAGCCCCAAGGAAGCGATTACGGGGAGCACGCTCCATGTTCCCTCTGCCATGACTGGCATGACCAATAATGCGAACAGGAAAAAGGTCCAGAGCCACCAATCGCCTAGGTACCACAGTAGTTTCATGCTCTCTCCTCTAATGCCAGCACCGCACGCTCTAAAGAGACCTCATTGACACGCAGGCCGTTGGCCTGGGCAATGCGAAAAATGGGATCGGTCGAAGCGGAGCGGGCGTCGATAAGCACGCGATCCCCTAAGGACGTGGTTGTCCTAGTCAGCTCAGGAAGGCCCAGCTCCTCGGCCGCTGCGGTGAGAGACTCGGATGGACCAGTGAGCTCCAGAATCCCCTCGATGAAGTCATCGATTGGACCGGAAATTGGATTATCTCCCATGAGAGAAACGGTATCGAGAAGGCCCGCCACCTCATTGAGGTGATGGGTGGAAATGACCATGGTGCGGCCGTGTTCCTCTCGCAGCACCTGATAAAAGAGCTCCCGGCGCTGTGCATCGAGGCCGAGATAGGGTTCGTCGAGAAGCATGACTTCGCAGCCAGATGCAACGGCGAAGATGAAGCCCACCGCAGACTTTTGCCCGCGGGAAAGGGAAGAATAAGCCTTGGCCGGAACATCAAAGCGAACCAGCAGCTCATTAAACCGCTCATCGTCCCATCGCGGCCACCGTGCCTTTCCTATGACGCCCAGCTTTCCGATGCCCCAGGAATCCGGTAGCGGGTTATCAATCCCCATCAAAATGACTCGGTTGAGAACCGATTGATTATCAAAAGGGTTCTCCCCGAAGACCGTTATCCCGCCTGATTGGATTTGGCCGGCGATCTTGCGCAGGAGCGTGGTTTTGCCTATGCCGTTGGGGCCAACTAGGCCGTGCGTCAGGCCATCGGCAAAGGTGAAATCTCGTGTCTTAATCATGAGTACATTCCTCGGCTTTCTGCAACGCGATCAAATAGGTCATGGAGTTGGGCGCGGTGGTACCCCAGCCGCACAGCTTCATCCACAAGCGGGGCCATGTATTCCGCCGCAAAATCGGCCCTGCGGCGCTCGCGGATCTTCGCCAGGGCACCGTCTGCGACAAACATGCCGATGCCGCGACGCTTATCCAGCACACCAATATCCACTAGGAGGCTTATCCCCTTGCGAGCGGTGGCCGGGTTGATGTTGTGGAAGTCAGCAAGCTCATTAGTGGACGGAGCCCGGTCCCCCTCGCCCAGGGTTCCGTCCACAATGGCGTCTTCCACCAAGGAAGCAATCTGGCGGAAGAGTGGTTGGGTGGAATTATCCATTAACCCTCGGTTCGTTGGTTAGCTACTTGTGTAACCAACCATATCGGCAACAGTCCACCGCTGCAATACTTCCGTAGAGAAAACTTTTTTGCCCCTACTGCGCTGGGATTTTGTCCAAGGTTATCGACGTTTTGTGACTAATGGGGCACACTGGAAACCACAAAGAATTTTATTTAGAACAATTAGAACGGAACTTAGGAGCCATGCTTGAACGCACACTTGTCTTTGTCGATACCTCATACTTGCTCGCAAGCTTTTATAACTCATGGGACACCGGAGCTCGCGCGCAACTAGAAATCGATCTACCCGAGGTGGTCAGCACGATGGGCGGGATGATCGAGAACCAACTGGGAACCCCGATCCAACGCCAATACTGGTATGACGGCATTCCCGATACCGGCCCGCACCGCTACCAACGGGCGTTGCGCACCTGCGAAGGCGTACAACTACGCACTGGCCAGCTCATCGAGTGGGGTGAGCGCCGCACCCAAAAGGCCGTGGATACCCGGTTGGTGGCGGATATGGTCATCGCCGCCATGAAGGGTCAATTCACTGATTTTGTTCTCGTCAGCGGCGATGCAGACATGATTCCCGGTGCCCAGGCAGCCGTGGACAATGGCATCCGCGTGCATCTTTATGGATTTGGCTGGGACTCCATGTCCTCCGCCCTGCGCCATGCGTGCGATTCCACCACCATTTTGGACCCGCGCGAGGACTTCGCCGATGCTATGGAATTGCAGGTATTGGAAGGCCCGCTTCCGCCAGTGGTGCGCGAAAACGCGCACAAGGACAGCGAGGAAATGCCGGAGCCGGACGAATGCGGCGAGCCTTCGGAGGTGGAAGCAGCCTTCGGTGCTACCGAAAAGCCCACCCCGGCCCCAACGCCCAAGCCGGCTCCGCCCAAGGTGGATGCTGCAGAGGATTCCCCCGCCGAGGAGGACTCTCCCGCGGAAAAACCAGCACCAAAGCCATCCATGATGGCTCCTCGCCGCAAACTGCGCTCTAAATATGTTCCGCTGCCAGAAGAAGTGTGGAGCTCGGCTGGATTCCAGTCCCCCTTTGACGTGGGCCAGCAATACGCCTCGTGGTGGTTCGATAACGCTGCTAGCACCGAGCAGCGCGACCAGGCACACCTGCTTTCGGGCGGCGGGCTTCCCCCGGAGATCGACCGCCCATTACTGCAATTTGCCTGCGAAACCCTGCACGAATACACCCTGACCGAAACTCAGCGCGTGAACCTGCGCGATGGTTTCCACTCGGGGATTCGTGGGGTTTTAATTAACGTTCGCCGGCAGAATTAATCGCCGGACTCGAGCTCTTTCTTCTTCTTAATATCCGCCCGGATGGCATCAAGGCGCGCAGTCGCCTTCATGTCATTGCCGGCCGCTTTAATCTCACTAATGCGATCACCGCCGGTAGCATGCTGCAATTCTTGCGCGCCCAGGGCATCGGCGTAGCGCTTTTCAATCTTGGCGCGCACAGAATCAAGAGTAGGCACGGAATCATCCGGGTTTAGCTGATTCATGGATTCAATGGCCTGAGCGTTCTTTTCTTGCATCGCTGCTTGATCCGCTTGGGCCTCCAGCTGGCTAACCTGGGCTAGCTGCTCCTTCAAGCGCGCCTCAGACTGCTGCTGCTGGCTCTTGGCCTGCGCGGCAGCTTGCTCTGCGGCAGCGTACTGCTGCTTGACGTCTTCCAGTTCCTGCTCCACTGCAACCAGCTGAGAAGCAACAACTTCCGCAGCCTGGTTATATTCGGCAGCCTTTTGCGGATCCTCCGCCGCATCTGCCAGTTCCAATGCACGCTGGGTTTGAGATTGGTAGTCCTGCTGGGACTTCACCAGGCGGTCCATCTGCATTTCCAGCTGAGACTTATGGCCGATGATTTCTGCGGCGTGCTCAGAAATCTGCTGGTGCTGCTCCTTGGCTGCCTGAACAGCCTGCTGGATCTGCACCTTCGGATCAGCGTTCTCATCAATCTTCTGATCGAAGGAACTCATCATGTACTTCCAACCTTTGCTGAAAGGGTTAGCCATTATCTTCTCCTTTGGAAATAAAAAAGACGCTTTCTAGCGAGTTTAGCGATACTCACCAGAAAGCGCCGAGGAAGCTAGTAGGTATTAGCCCTGCGCATTTTGCTCTTCTACCTGGCGGCGGACCTCTGCCATGTCGAGTTCCTTAACCTGCTTGAGTAGGTCTTCCAATGCTGCAGGGGGCAGCGCGCCAGCCTCACGGAATACCAAGATGCCATCGCGGAAAATCATCAGCGTTGGAATGGACTGAATCTCCAGTGCGGATGCAAGGCCCTGGTTAGCCTCGGTATCCAGCTTGGCAAAGGTAGCATCCGTGTGCTCTTCGGAGGCCTTTTCAAAAACCGGCGCAAAGCGCTTGCACGGTCCGCACCAATCGGCCCAAGCGTCTACGAGCGTAATGCCTTCGCCGGTAACGGTTTCTTCAAAGTTTTCTTCGGTGACATCGATAGTAGCCATGCTTGATCTAACTCCTTTACGTATCGCTTTATTCCCCCAACGTACCTGAATCATCCTTGTCACATACCCCTAGGGGGTATAAAATCGGTACAGAAATCAACCCAAAGGAAGGATCATTATGAGCACCAAGAACTACACCGTAGAGGGCATGACCTGCGGACATTGCGAAATGTCAGTAAAGGAAGAAGTCGGCGAAATCTCCGGCGTTAGCGAAGTCACTGCAGACCACACCACCGGCGCGGTTACGGTTAGTGGCACCGATTTCACCGATGAACAGGTAGCGGCCGCTGTAACTGAGGCCGGCTACACGTTGAAGTAGGCACCGCCATGTCCCACTTGGACCTTGGCGTCACGGGCATGACGTGCACTTCCTGCTCCTCCCGCGTCGAGCGCAAACTCAACAAGCTTGACGGGGTAAGCGCCAGCGTCAACTTTGCCACCGAGGCAGCGGCCATCGAGTATGACTCCCAGACGGTTAGCCCGCAGGAGCTCATCTCGGTGGTTGAGGGCGCAGGTTACGGCGCTTTCGACATGGCCGAGACGAAGGCAGAGGATCCCCAGCCTAAGAAGGATGATGGCGACGCGTTGCTGCGCCGCACCATTGTCGCCGGAGCTTTATCGCTGCCGCTCATGGTGGTATCGATGTCGCCGGCCCTGCAATTTCCCAATTGGCAGTGGGCCTGCGCCATCATCGCTACCATCGTCTACATCTTTGGTGGCGCACCTTTCCACACCGCCACGTGGACGAACCTTAAGCACGGTTCTTTCACCATGGACACGCTCATCACCATGGGAACTTCGGCGGCCTACTTCTGGTCGCTGTGGGCGCTGTTTGTCGGCAACGCGGGCGAACCGGGCATGAAGATGCACATGTCGCTGGATGCAAACGCGGCACAAATGGACCACATCTATTTTGAATCCGTAGGCATGGTCATTACGTTCCTGCTGCTCGGCCGCTGGTTCGAGGCGCGGGCCAAAGGCCAGTCTTCGGAGGCGCTGCGGGAGCTGCTCTCCTTAGGAGCTAAGGAAGCCTCGGTACTTACCGCACAGGGCGAGCGGCGCATCCCTATTGCACAGCTGCAGGTAGGCGATGTCTTCGTAGTCCGCCCAGGCGAAAAGATCGCCACCGATGGCATCGTGAAGGCGGGCAACTCGGCCGTCGATACGTCCATGATTACCGGCGAGCCAGTACCCGTTGAGGTGAGTACCGGCGATGCGGTCACTGGTGCAACCATCAACGCTTCGGGCCGCATTGAGGTGCGAGCCACCAAGGTGGGCGAGGATACGGTACTGGCCCAGATGGCCCAGCTCGTCACAGATGCCCAAACCTCCAAGGCACCAGTGCAGCGCCTCGTGGACCGCATCGCGCAGGTCTTCGTCCCTGTGGTGATTGCGGTAGCTGCGCTTACGCTGATTGTTCACCTCTTCTTCGGCGGGATAGCCCCGGCCTTTATCGCCGCCGTATCCGTTCTCATTGTGGCCTGCCCATGCGCCATGGGCTTGGCGACGCCCACCGCTATCCTCGTCGGCACCGGCCGCGGGGCACAGCTCGGGCTTGTCATTAAGGGCCCGGAAATCTTGGAGTCTACGCGCCAAATCGACACCATTGTGATGGATAAAACCGGCACGGTCACGGCTGGAGAGATGTCCGTTACCGCCGTCCACGGTGACGTGCTCGAGCTGGCCGCGGCCGTCGAGCACAATTCCGAACACCCCATCGCCCGTGCCATTGCCCAGGAATGCAGCGTGGAACCGGCTACCGAATTCGCAGTAGTTCCAGGCGGCGTGGAAGGAACTGTAGAGGGGGTCCGAGTGGGCGTCGGCAAGCCGCAAGGCCCCTTGGGGGACTTAAAAGCACCATTCCGCGAGGCACAAGACTCTGGTGCCACGCCGGTGGTTGTCTCCGTGGACGGCCAACCTGCCGGAATCATTGAGGTCCGCGATACCATCAAGCCCAGCTCTGCCGCCGCAGTGGCACAGATGAAGGAACTTGGGCTTACCCCTTACCTGCTAACCGGTGATAACGCTGGAGCCGCCCACGCCGTGGCCGCCGAGGTAGGAATCGAGCACGTCAGAGCCGAAGTCCTCCCAGAAGACAAGGTAGATAGCATCAAGGAACTGCAACGCTCCGGGCATACCGTGGCGATGGTCGGCGACGGCATTAACGACGCCGCCGCCCTTGCCCAGGCGGACCTTGGGCTCGCCATGGGCGCGGGTACCGACGTGGCAATTGAAGCCTCTGATATCACCCTGATGAACGGCGATCTACGCTGCGCTGCTGATGCCATTCGGCTCTCGCGCCGCACGCTAGCAATTATCAAGGGCAACCTTTTCTGGGCCTTTGCCTATAACGTCATACTCATTCCTGTTGCCGCGCTTGGCCTGCTCAACCCATTATTTTCCGGCCTCGCGATGGCACTGAGCTCGGTTTTTGTGGTTACCAACTCACTACGCCTGAAAGGTTTTTCTGTTCAGCGATAGTATTATCGCATGCTCAGCCGCACCGAACGTCTCGATCGCCTTCCCGTCACCTCTAAGCACAAGCGCCTACTCTTAGGTTCCGGCCTTGGATGGGCGCTTGATGCTATGGATGTCGGGTTAATCTCCTTCATCATGGCCGCCCTTGCCGTTCACTGGGATCTAGGTGCCAGCCAGACCTCCTGGTTGGCCTCGGCAGGCTTCCTTGGCATGGCGCTCGGTGCAACCTTTGGCGGATTGCTGGCAGATAAATTCGGCCGCCGCAATGTCTTTTCTCTCACCTTGCTTATCTACGGCTTGGCAACAGGGGCATCCGCGCTAGCTGGGGGACTTACGGTTCTCATCTTCTTCCGATTCATCGTTGGGTTGGGCCTCGGAGCCGAGCTACCAGTTGCCTCCACGCTCATATCCGAATTCGCGCCTCGGCGGGTCCGCGGAAGGATGGTAGTCATTCTCGAGGCATTCTGGGCCTTGGGATGGATCCTTGCGGCCATCATCGGCACTTTCGTGGTGAGCACATCTGAATCCGGTTGGCGCTGGGCCCTGGCCCTTGGCATGCTGCCAGCCGCGTATTCAATCTATGTGCGCCGCGGTCTACCTGAATCTGTGCGTTTCCTTGAATCCAAGGGCCGCCATGATGAGGCCGAAGCTATCGTTGCCAGTTTCGAAGCCGCGGCGGAAAATCGCCCGGTGGACGATACCCTCCCAGACCCCGCACCTTCCCCCGCAGCGTCTATCTGGAGTCCGCAGCTACGAAGGAGGACCGCAGCGTTGTGGACCATTTGGTTCTGTGTAAACCTCTCCTACTATGGCGCCTTCATCTGGATTCCCTCTCTGCTAGTAGCCGACGGTTTCTCCCTAGTGAAGTCTTTTAGTTTTACCCTCATTATCACCCTTGCCCAGCTGCCTGGCTACGCGGTGGCAGCTTGGCTCATCGAGCTCTGGGGCAGGCGGGTAACCCTCGCGGTATTCCTGCTCGGCTCGGCAGCAGCAGCCGGCCTATATGGAGCAGCAGCTACGGAAGCATTGATCATCCTGGCTGGTTGTCTGCTCTCCTTCTTCAACCTCGGCGCCTGGGGAGCCCTCTATGCCATCGGTCCGGAGCTGTATCCCACTTCATTGCGAGGGCGTGGTACGGGAGCGGCAGCAGGCTTCGGTAGGCTAGCATCTATTGCGGCCCCACTAATCGTCCCGCCACTGCTTGCTGCGGGTGGGACGGCCTGGTTATTTATTGTATTCGCCGCAGCATTTGGCATTGCGGCTGCCGCCGCCTTCAGTCTGCCCGAGCAGAAAGGAATAGCGCTTGCTCAGTAGGCTCTCCCTCGCCGCGTGGACGGCCGTTATGGTCGCATTGACCACGCTCAAGCCTTTCTACCAAATCGGCTATTTGTGGAAACCGGAAAATCAGCGTGCGCGAGAACTGCGCTGGGTGCCGCTGGATGAATTCTCCGGCGGCAGCTGGTTTGGTCCGCTATTTGAGTACGCGGGAAACACGGCCTTCTTTATCCCGTTTGGAATGCTGGTGTTTAGTCTGTGCCGTTCCATTAAAACCACTGTGGCGTGGGGATTTGGCCTGAGCCTAGTGCTGGAGGTGTGCCAATATGCGTTTGCCCTTGGGCGAACGGATATTGATGACCTCATATTTAACACCGTGGGCGCACTCATCGGTGCGGCGTTCGCCCGCCTATGTGGCGAACGCTTCTTCCCCGTCTGGCGCTGGTTAGCGCTTGCCGCAGCTGCGGTTTTCCTGGTGTTGGTTATCCTCGGCCCACGATTGGGCGATCCCAATGCGGTGGTCGACCTGTAATTTATCCGTGGGCCATATTGACGAACTTGGAGTAGTGCAGCTGGTGTGCCACCTGCACGGTATCGATTGGACCGCCACGGTGCTTGGCTAGGATAATATCCGCCTCGCCGGCGCGCTCATTATCGCGATCCTGGGAGTCAGGACGGTACAGCAGCATGACCATATCGGCGTCCTGCTCCAAGGAGCCGGACTCACGGAGGTCAGCAAGCTGCGGCTTTTTATCAGTACGCGCCTCGGGTCCACGGTTCAGCTGCGAAATTGCGATGAGAGGAACCTCTAGCTCCTTGGCCAAAAGCTTGAGCTGGCGGGAGAATTCGGAAACCTCTTGCTGGCGGGACTCAACCTTTTTACCCGAAGACATCAGCTGCAGGTAGTCCAAGACGATCAAATCCAGCCCGTGCTGCTGCTTTAGGCGGCGAGCCTTGGAACGAATCTCCATCATCGTCAGGTTTGGAGAGTCATCAATAAACAGCGGGGCGTCTTGCACTCGGTTGAGGGTCTCATCAATTTTCGCCCAGTCCTCGGTGGAGACACGGCCGCCGCGCATATCGGCCAGCTTGACTTCTGATTCCGCCGAGAGCAGGCGCATGACAATCTCCGAGGCTGACATCTCGAGGGAGAAGATTACCGAGGACTTACCATGCTGCAAGGAGCAGGACCGCATGAAATCCATGGCTAGGGTCGATTTACCCACACCGGGACGAGCAGCGACGATGACCATCTGGCCCGCGTGGAGACCGTTAGTCAGCTTATCTAGATCGATAAAACCAGTTGGCACGCCTAGTTCCACACCGCCGGCTTGCTGCAGTGCTGCCAGCTCATCAATGGTGGGGTCAATGAGGTCACCCAAGACTCGGTAATCTTCCGCAGTTTTGCGCTGGGCGACGGCGAAGACTTCCTGCTGGGCGCGGTCCAGGACGGACTCGATCTCTGCATCCTCGGTGCCGGAAAATCCTAGCTGTACTACGCGGGTGCCGGCATCAACCAGCTTGCGCAACACGGCCTTCTCCGCCACGATCTCTGCGTAATAGCGGGCATTTGCCGCCGTCGGCACCGTGGCCAGCAGCGTGTGCAGATAGGGGGCGCCACCAACGCGTTCGAGGTTATTAAAGCGATCCAGCTGAGAGGCCAAAATGACAGCATCGACGTCTTTACCCTCAGAATAAAGGTCCAGCATGGCGCGGTAGATCAGGGTATGGGCCGGATAGTAAAAGTCCTCCGGTTCCAGTTCCTCAATGACTTCCATCACCGTATGGGGACTCAGCAGCATTGCGCCTAGGACGCCCTGCTCCGCCTCCCGGTCTGCGGGGGGCTGGCGGAATTCTCCATAGCGCTTTGGCTCTTCCTGCTGAAAGCGACGGCGTGGGGCCGGTTCCTCCTCGGGCGGCGGCTCCGGCGGCAGGTGTTCATCGTCAAAGCTGGCGTTGGTCATGTCTTCCCCCTTGTAGCTATTCGAGCGAGCGTAACGGAATTTCAGTTTAGTCTAGCGCCGGGACACTACCCCCTGGGTATAAAGCCGGAAGTTATCCACAGGATGGTGTGGAAATTGCTGGTCGCGGCATACTCGGGCCGCAATTGCCCTGCATATGCTTGTGGATAACTCAAAACCTCCATGACCTGCACACATCATATCCCCTGCTCACGACGGGTTTTCGCAGATGTGAAAAGTGGCACATTAACAGTGGATAAGGGCCCTGACCTGCGGGTTAATAAAGCAACCGAGGTGTAAACGCAAAGTTAATGAGCTGGAGAGTTATCCACAGATTTCCACAGTTATCCACAAGCCGGTGAAAACGCGCTAAAGGCCCCAAGAGCCTGCCACCTCACATAGCAGGAACTTGAGGCCTAAAGCGTTGCTGTTGTCTTTGGGTCTATATGGACCGTCGTGCGCCTAGTTAGGCAGCAACGACCGAGAAGTTCACCTTGCCGATAACATCAGCGTGCAGCTTCAGCTCGACCTGGTAGTTGCCGGTCTTCTTGACCAGGCCCTTTGGAAGCACAACAATGCGCTTATCCAGCTTTGGGCCACCGGCCTTGGAGACGGCGTTGACAATGTCTTCTGCTTTAACGGAACCGAAGAGCTTACCGGATTCGGAGGTCTTAACCTCTACCTTGACATCCGTCAGCTGCTCGAGCTGGTTGCGGACCTCACGTGCGTGATCCAGGTCGCGAATCTCGCGAGCTTCCTGGGCGCGCTTGATGCCCTCAATCTGCTTCTCTGCGCCGCGGGTAGCCACGATAGCCAGGCCGCGAGGAAGCAGGTAGTTACGTCCGTAGCCGTCCTTAACCTCAACAATTTCGCCAGCGGCGCCGAGGTTCTCAACGGCAGCGGTGAGGATCAGCTTCATGATCCCTGCCTTTCAATTGAGTTAGTTGAATAGTTGCGGGTGACAGACTTAGAACGGAGGTTCAGAATCAGCGCCTCCGAAACCACCAGCTGGTGGCGCGGAGTTCCACGGATCCTCAGAAGGAGCCTGGTTCTGCTGCTGCGGCTGCTGTTGCTGGGCGCCTCCAAAACCGCCCTGATTATTGTTATTCGAGCGCTGCTGGCCGCCGCTAAAGTTATTGCCGCCCTCACGTGGATTGCGGTTTACCTGTGCGGTGGCGTAGCGCAGAGACGGGCCGACTTCGTCGACGTCAATCTCGAATACGGTGCGGTTTTCACCCTCGCGGGTCTGGAAGGAACGCTGCTTCAAGCGTCCGGTAACGATGACGCGCATGCCCTTAGACAGGGTTTCGGCGACGTTTTCTGCCGCCTGACGCCATACGTTGCAGGTCAGGAACATAGCTTCGCCGTCTTCCCACTGGTTCGTCTGCGAGTTATAGCGACGAGGGGTGGAGGCGACGCGGAAGTTAGCTACTGCCGCACCCGCCGGGGTGAAGCGCAGCTCGGGGTCAGCAACGATGTTGCCTACCACCGTGATATTGGTATCTCCCTGTGCCATGTCTTTACTCCTTATCGGTTACGTGGATTGTGCTTGATCCCAGTATCCGTTACTTGCTGTCGGTGCGCAGAACCTTGGTACGCAGGATGGTGTCGTTCAGGTTCAGACGGCGGTCGAGCTCGGCAACCGAAGTGTGCTCGCACTCCAAGTTGACGACGGCATAAATGCCCTCTTCCTTCTTGTTGATGGGGTATGCAAGACGACGCTTGCCCCATACATCAAGGTTCTCAACCTTGCCGCCATCCTGGCGGACGATTTCGAGGAACTTATCCAGGGACGGGGTTACGGTGCGCTCATCCTGATTAGGATCCAGAATGATCATGACTTCGTAGTGACGCACGGACCTCATCACCTCCTATGGTCTAGTAGTTTTCGGCTGCATCACCTTTGCGGATGCAGCAGGAGGGTACGTTGCGTCAAGCAACCCCACTACAGTACCGCAAGTGACCGGCGAAAAGAAATCTAACCGGTGGTAGTTGCGGCGAAAAACACAGCGGCTGTCGCCGGAATGATGGTGAGGAAAAGGATAGCCAAGATCCCTAAAACGATGGGCCCGCGCCGATCCTCGCGGTTATGAAACAGCCAAAAGGCACCCATCACGCAGAGAAAGCCTAAGAAGATGGAGGCCATCCCGATATAGGTAACAATCATGCGAATGCTCCTGCCAAAGGATCACTGCTACCATGCGCATCGCGCACCTTATCCGTGACCTTCCCACACATCTGGCGAATGATAAATACAGCCATGGCGATAATGAGGGCATCGCGGGAAATAACGGCGACGTCGAGAAGCTCGTGCGGAATGCCCTTATTGTCCGTGCCCAGCATGTGCCACATCAATAGCGGCCATACCAGGGCGTCGACAAGCGCCCAGCTAAAGACCAGACGCCAGCGCGGCAACGCCAGAGCTGCGGGGACCACCAGCCACAGCGAATACTGCGGCGACCACACCTTGTTGACCAATAAAAAGGCAGCCACGATGAGGTAGACCAGCTCTGCCATGCGCGGGGTTCGCGCGCTGCGCAGACCCAGCACCGCAATTGCTGCGCAAAGAGCCAAAAAAGCCACCAAGCTGAAGGTATTGAGAAACTCTGGGCTAAAACTCATGCCGGTATTGCGGCTGAGCACTGAGTAGACGGTGGTCCACTCCGCACCGCGCTCTTGGTTGAGGCGGAAAAATTCTCGCCACGCATCCGGGTATTTCATTGCCACCGGCGCGTTGACCGCAATCCAAGCTACGGACGCGCCAAGTAAGGCTAGGAAAAATTGCGACCAACGGCGGTTGCGCACCGCCAAGACCAAGAATGCCCCCAAGATGAAGACCGGCCATAGCTTGAAAGAGGCGCCAAGGCCGATAAGGACACCTGCTACCACCGGCCGCTTGCGCGCGGCGGCCAGAAGCGCGCCTACGGCAAAGGCGATGGAGGGGATATCCCAGTTGCTAAAGGCGTGAATGATGATAAGGGGGCTGGCCGCTACGAGGATGGTGTCCCACGTGCGATTGCCTACCAACAGGTAGACCATATAAAGCACGCCGACCCAGATACAGGACATGACCAGGGCGGTGAGGCCGAAGTACCAACCGGCCTCCGGGATTCCGGCCCACTCCACAAGGGAATAGGTATTGCGGGCGATCCACCCCATCATTCCTTGGAATAAGCCCGCGAGGACCGGGTATTCCATATAGCGGGTCAGGTCGCCCTCCTGCCAAGAATAGGCATAGGGGAAGCCGCCTTCATCGAGGCCACGGCCGCCGTAGAGCGGGATGATGTCGTTATAGCAGAAAGAGGTGTACTGGCGGTTTGCTGCCCAATTCAAGCTAATAACCCCGTCATCACCGCGGGTACCGCCGGCACAATTGGCTTTGGAGAGGAATCCGCAAGCCAGAAATACCCAACCGACGGCGATGATGGCGCGCAGCGGGGTCCACCATTGAGTGGGTCGAACGCCGGCAAAACGGCCCATTGGCCCGCCGAGGAATTCAATTACTCCGCGGGCCAACGGCTCTGAGGAGACGGGAATGCGCTGGTGCGAATTCACTGTCACTGCCGCCTACCCTAGAAGGTCTGCCAGGTCGCTATTCGGACCAATGAGGTCATCTAAGGACGGAGCCTCTTGCTGGGCCGGTGCTTGGTTGTTGTTGCCATTGTTGCCATTGTTGCCACGGTTGCCACGCTGTGGACTTGGCGCTGGCTTCGGGCTCTCCGGCTTCTCTTGTGGCTGGACCGGCTTGGTCTCTTCTTCCGGCGCAGCCTGCTGCTCTGGAGCCTCGTAGTTTTGCGTATCGCCAGCGCCGCTATCCCAGCTCGGGTCATAGGCCGGGGCGGCCGTTCCGGCGCCCATATTGCCGAATCCCAGTGGATAGGCGGCCGGGAAGTTTTGGAATTCGGAGTTGGCCAGGGAGTTATCCAGCACGGCCTTCCAAATCTTGGTCGGCGCGCCCGCGCCGTACATGATGCCACCGTACTGATCGAAAATGGCGGAGGTGTTATCTGCGGTACCTACCCACACGGCAGTGGCCAGCTGCGGGGTGGCACCAACCATCCAGGCATCCTTGTTATTTCCGGTATCGCCCATCTGGGTCGTACCGGTCTTAGAGGCAGAAGCGCGGCCGCCCGCAAGGGCGCCATTGGACCACGCGGCTACCGGCTCCATGGCCTCGAGGACGTTATTGGCCACATTGGACGATACGCGGCGCTCGCCTTCATCTTCAGGGTGCTCGTACAGCACTTCGCCGGCGGCGTTTTCTACGCGCTGCACAAAGTGGGGATTATGCCACACACCCTGGTTAGCCAGGGTGGACATCGCGGTAGCCATATCGAGCGGGCGGGACTGGTACTGACCCAGGACGATGCCCTCGAATGGCTGCTTGCCCTTTTCCGTCAGCGTCTTCTCAATGCCCGGCAGGGACTTAGCCACACCCAGGGCATGCGCCATATCCGCGGTGTCCTGCGTACCGTTCTTCAGGTCCGCCTGCAGGCGCAGGAAGGAGGTATTCAGGGACTGCTTGGTAGCCTCGCGCAGGTTGCATACGCCGCAGCCACCGCCCACGTTGGTAACCACATCGGATCCCGGCAGCTGATAAGGAGCAGAAGAGTAATTAGTATCCAGGCTAATTCCCTGCTGCAGGGCAGCTGCTAGGGCCATGATCTTGAAAGTCGAACCGGTCTGCAGCGGGGAGTTGGCGTAATCCCAACCATTGGAATCGTGGCCACCGAAGTACCCGCGGACCGCACCGGTCTTTGGGTCGATGGTGACGGAAGCCGCACGTGCATCTTCCTGCAGGGGAGCCATCTGCTCATCGACTGCCTGGATGGTGTTGTTCTGCACGTTCATATCAATGGTGGTGGTAATGCGCAGACCACCGGTGGACACCTCGTTTTCGGTGATGCCTACCTCTTCCAGCTCACGGATGACCTGATCTTTGATGTGACCGTTGGCGCCCGGGGCCTCGGTATAAGCCGAGTACTCGGTTGGGTCGCGGGTCTCCGGGAAAGTCATCCCATCGCGCTGTTCTTGGGTGAGGTCACCCATGCCCACGAGGCCATCTAGGACGTAGTTCCAGCGGTCCTCGGAGCCCTCTTGGTTCACGCGGGGGTCGAGTCCGGACGGGGACTGGATGAGGCCGGCGAGCATGGCGCCTTCCTCCGGGGTGAGGTCCTTGGCGTCCTTATTAAAGTAGGCGTTGGATGCGGCCTGAATGCCGTAGGCATTGCGTCCGAAGTACACGGTGTTGAGGTAGGCGTTGAGAATATCCTTCTTTTCCCACTCATTGGTCATTTTCACCGAGTAGATAAGCTCGCGAATCTTGCGCACATAGGAGTACTCATTACCCACCAGCGTGTTCTTCACATACTGCTGGGTAATGGTGGAACCGCCACCAGCATCAGCGTTGCCGGTTACCTTACCCACCACGGCGCGGCCGAGGCCGGTGAAGGAGAAGCCGGAGTTATCCCAGAAATCGCGGTCCTCCGCGGCAAGCACGGAGTCCTGCACATAGTCCGGGATCTCATCCAGGTTTACGTGGGTACGGTTGCCTTCCGGCGGCACCAAACGGGCGAGCTGGGTCTGGTTATCGCCCGCGTAAATGGTGGAGACTTGGTTATTGGCCAGGTCCTTGGGCTCCGGAACGGTGTATTGCGAGTACGCATAGGCAAAAAGTCCTGCGGGCAATGCCACAAAGACCAGTAGGAACGCCAAAACGACCCACGGCCAGATGCGGCGTTTCTTCTTCGCCTGCTTTTTGCTGGGGCGAGCCACCTTAGTGGACTTGCCGGTAGATTCCTTCTCGGTCACTGATTCGTGTCCTCATTCATCCCTGATCACAAACTAAATAATTGCAGCTTACTGCCTAAGGCGGTGCGCCGGAAACTAACACGCGTTAAAAGCAGTAGCAGAACGCAACAAGTGGTTCCACCGGCACTGGCGACATACCTCCACCTCGTGCACCGTAAACTCCAAGCCCTCGGCTACAAATTCCGCTATTTCTTTATCACTACGGGCGCTCCCAGCACGCCGGCCGAGGTTCTCTCCATAGACCCAGCGGGTAAGCCGCAAAGGCTCGCCGCACACTGGGCATTCTTTATCCATGGTGCGCCCGTGGTGCTCAGCTGCGGCGCGCAGCAGAAAATCGGCATCGCATACCTCTTCCCGTGTGAGCTGCCCAGCGCGAAATTCGCGCAGATGGTGGGCGCGTTCCCACTCGTGGGAGAGCACATGCTTATAGGCAACGGAATTCACCCGGATCATCCTAATTACCTCTTCTTGATCGATCCACATGGTGTTATGCCACCGCAGGGCATAATTTTCGGCTTAGTCTTGCGCAGTCACTGACAACCACAATTCATGGATATAAAAGGAGTAAACCTTGTCCGAGAAGGTAAAGGTCGCCATCGTGGGCGTCGGCAATTGCGCCACGTCCCTCATTGAAGGCGTGGAGTTTTATCGCAACGCCGCTGCCGATGCAGATATTCCCGGTTTGATGCACACCCAGTTTGGCCCGTATCACGTCGGCGACGTGGAATTTGTTGCCGCTTTCGACGTGGATGCGGACAAAGTGGGCAAGGACCTTGCGGAGGCCACGCGCAGCTCCCGCAATTGCACCATTTCTATTACCGACGTCCCGAACCTGGGCGTTACCGTGCAGCGCGGGCCTACCCTGGATGGCTTGGGCCGTTACTACCAAGAGTCCATTGCGGAATCAGAAGCCCCGCTTGCCGACGTCCCCGCTGTCCTTCGCGAATCCGGCGCCGACGTCGTAGTTTCCTACCTGCCGGTGGGCTCCGAAGATGCGGATAAGTTCTACGCGCAAGCGGCCATCGATGCCGGTTGCGCCTTCGTCAATGCCCTGCCGGTCTTTATTGCCTCTGATCCAGAATGGGCGAAGAAGTTTGAAGACGCCGGGCTGCCCATTGTGGGCGATGATATTAAATCCCAGGTAGGTGCCACCATTACGCACCGCGTCATGGCAAAACTCTTCGAGGACCGCGGCGTGCGCTTGGAGCGCACCATGCAGCTCAATGTGGGCGGCAATATGGACTTTAAGAATATGCTCGAACGCGAGCGCCTCGAATCAAAGAAGATTTCCAAAACGCAGGCCGTCACCTCTAACCTGCACAACTCGCCTATCGCCGGCAAGCGCGAGGACCGCAATGTTCACATCGGCCCTTCGGATTATGTGGAATGGCTCGATGACCGCAAATGGGCCTATGTCCGTTTGGAAGGATCTGCCTTCGGCGAAGTCCCGCTGAACTTGGAGTACAAGCTGGAGGTCTGGGACTCACCTAACTCTGCCGGCATCATCATTGATGCTGTGCGCGCCGCCAAGATTGCCCTCGACCGCGGGGTTGCCGGCCCAGTACTGCCTGCCTCGTCCTACCTGATGAAGTCCCCGCCGGTGCAAAAGGCCGATGACGTGGCACGCGCCGAGCTGGAAGATTTTATTGCCGGAAGCTAACTTTTTAACTTCCAAACTACCGCGCAGAGAAAACGAGCTATACAATCGTTTTCTATGACGCAGCAACATGAGGAGAAGGGCCCCGCTCAATCCCCGTCTACATACGAGGATGCCGTCGAGGTCGCGCGTTCCATCCAACCGGCGCTCAATAAGCTCATCCTTATTTTCCAGCGCACGGCAGAGGGCTCTTCTTTGACCACCTCCCAGGTATCCATCATGAACCAGCTGCGTATGCGGGGTCCATCACGCGTATCCACCATCGCGCAGGCAGAGCTTATCCGCATGCCCACCGCCTCTAACGCGCTCTATCAGCTAGAGCGCCACGGCTACGTAGAACGCCACCGCGATGAGGAAGACCGCCGCGGTGTCCTGGTAGCGCTGACGCAATTGGGCGAATCTGAACTCGCCATCGTTTCACAGCAGCGCGCCTCGGCCTTGGCAGAAATCATGCGGTGGCTAGAGCCTGAAGATTTGGATACCGCGAATGAAGTAGCCACTGTCATCTCCAAGCTTGCAGATGTCTATCGCCCCACAATGAACGGCGAACAGCGCTAGTTTTGCCCGCGGTGATTTCATTTTTCTCCGGCTTAACGTGATAATTGAGGGAAGCGAAATAACCGTAATCGTTCACTAGTTCATATCGTATGGCAACTGATATTTCCGATGGGCATCTCCCAGCCTTGAGCAAAGGCTCGGCCGAAAAGCCACTTCGCATCCTTATTTCTTGGAGCCCCGCTTCCTCCGGCACCGAGGCACTCGAGTGTGCCGCGTGGCTTTCCCGTACCGCTGATATCCAGGTACGCGTCATCTCTACCGTATTCCAGCCGTGGACTACTACTTCCCTCAGCAAACTAGGCGGAAAATATAAAAAATGGTTTAAAGAACAAAAGGAGGCTTGTGCCGCCGCTACCCGTGCCGCCCTCGATGAGGCCGGCGTGCCGCGTAGCTGCTGGGATGAGAAACCCTCCCTATTGGTCGACGGCCCTTCGCGCCCCCAGCTGCTGACGGAAATGGCCAAGAAGTTCGAGGCAGACCTCATCATTTTGGGGCCCAACCAGGCCGCGCCCAAGGGGCGTTTCTTCGCCGGCTCTACGGCCGATACCTTGCTGCATTATTCTCCTCAACCATTGGGCTTGGTGCCTCGCAAGGTAAAGCTATCCAAGCACGGCGTCACCCGCTTTAACTTTGCCATTACTGAACGCAGCCCGCGCGAAGATCATGAGATGCTCGCCGCAGCCGAGCTTGCCAATCGCTGGAACCTGCCGCTGCGCCTGCTGGCTTTCTCGGCAAAGGGCTTGCTCAGTACCCCGTCGAAGGATAAGCACGATATGGCGCTCGAGCTGGCGGCGGAGTGGCTCGAGGATTCCCTTGCCATGCTGGATCGCGCCCGCGATTGCATCCAGGAGAAATTCCCAGAGCTGGATGTCACCTCTGAAATTGGTTCCGGTGCCGGCTGGGGCGGCGCAGTGGATTCGCTCAAGTGGAAAAAGGGCGATCTCATGCTTATGGCCTCCACCCCGCAAGGCCCCATCGCCCGCGTTTTCTTGGGTTCTACTGCCACGGAGCTGCTGCCGCATATTCGGGTGCCCATCTTGGTCCACCCAGCCTGCGGTTAGGATTGGGGTATGAGCCAGCGACCAGAGCATCCCGAAAACGATCTGACATCCGATGCTGACTATGCCAATCTGCGCCGCCCAGAACCGCAGAGTTTCGATGAGCTGGCCGATGAGCCGGATCCTTTAGAGATTGCCGCTGCTAACCGCCGCTCTACCCGGCAAGCCGTCTGGTACATGCTCGCAGTCCTTGTCATCTCCGCGCTCTATGGCTTCGCGGTCGCGCTCGCCGCTAGGCTTATGGGCGGTCCTTTATGCGAAGCTGGCACCGCTACGTGGCTCTGCACCGATGGGCAGCGCACCTTCTTTAGCCTGACCACCCCGATCATTCCCTTCTTCGGCATGATTGGCTGCGCCGTCATCATGGTGCGCAAGCTACACCGCTATCTGCGCTGGCGCAGTTGGATGGCCATTTTCTGGGTGATGGCCTGCAATTTCATGCTCTGGACCATTACCGATATCCAGCTATTTCTCATGGACTCGGCTGCCGCATAGAAAACTTCCCGCCTCCCGATGATCCTCCTGCTTGATAATTACGATTCTTATACCTTCAACCTGGCTCACCTCATTGCAGAGGTAGACGGCCGTCACCCACTCGTTATTGCTGCCGGCGAGGCAGAAGGACTGGCCGAGCGCGTCCGTGCCGGCGAATTTTCTCATGTGGTGATTTCTCCCGGTCCGGGCACGCCTGAGCGGGAGGAGGACTTCGGTGCTGCCCGAGCCATCATCACCGCCGCAGCAGCGGCCGAGATTCCGGTGCTGGGCGTATGCCTTGGCCACCAAGGGCTGGGCCTGTTGGCCGGCGCTCAGGTTTCTCGTTCGCCACAACCGCGCCACGGTTTTGTCTCCTCTATTAGCCACTCGGGCGAGGGTATTTTTGCCGGAATCCCGCAAAATTTCGAGGTAGTGCGCTACCACTCCTTGCAGATTGACGAGGTCCCCGGTGTCACCGTTCATGCCCGTAGCGAGGATGGCGTCATTCAAGCGCTCAAGGTCGATGGTTTGCCGCACTGGGGCGTACAATTCCACCCGGAGTCGGTGCTTACCCAGCACGGCCGGGATATTATACGCAACTTCCTGAGTGGGTTCCGCCTGCTCCACCGCGAGGTTCCCGGCGCGGTGGACTGCCCGCGGGTCTTTGCTACCCTGCGCGCCGAAGGAAAAGATGCCTTCTTCCTCGACTCCGCGGATCCGCGCGGGCGCTACTCCATCCTCGGAGATACTGCCGGCGCGTTGAGTCGTTCTTTCCGCTATCGGCTTGGTGACGCCCCCGATATCCTTGCCCTCTTGGACCGCGAGCTCGCTACCCGCGTCGCCAACGCTCCAGAACTTCCTTTCACCGGCGGGCTCATCGGCTACCTAGGCTATGAGTGCGCCCAGCTCACCCTGCCCATTGAGTTAAGCCACCGCTCCCCTTACCCAGATGCTTATTTTGTGCGGCCGCAGTCTTTTATGGTCTATGACCACCAGGAAGAAACAGCGCATCTGTGCTGCCTGGCTGGCGACGGCGCCGAGCAACTGCTGGACCGATTAGAAGCCGCCTTGAGTACGGATGAACCACAGGAGACTGGGGAGGGCCGCGGGGCGTCGCTAAGCGCAGGCGCCTGGCGCAGCCCCGGCTACCTGGAGCGGATTAAGCGCGCTCAGGAGTTCCTGCACGCCGGGGAGAGCTACGAAGTCTGCCTGACCGATACCTACTCGGCCGGGGCCGAGGGGGAGCTTTATTCCCAACTGCGCTCACACAATCCCGCTCCCTATGCCGCGCACCTCGTCTTCGATGGCGTGGAAGTCTGCAGCGCCTCGCCTGAGCGCTTCCTCACCGTGCGCGGCCGTGAAGTAGAGGCCAAGCCGATTAAGGGCACTATCTCCGCCGACCAGGATCCGGCGTTGCTGACCACGGACCCGAAGACGCGCGCCGAAAACCTCATGATCGTCGACCTGCTGCGCAATGACCTTTCCCGGGTATGCGAGCCCGGCAGCGTACGCGTACCGAAGCTGATGCAGGTAGAAAGCTATGCCACGGTTCATCAATTGGTGTCCACCATTACCGGAGCGCTGCGCGCCAATGCCACTGCGGTCGATGCCCTCCGCGCCACCTTTCCTCCCGGCTCGATGACGGGCGCGCCAAAGCTGCGCACCTGCGAAATCATCGATCAGCTCGAGACCGGCCCGCGCGGGGTCTACTCCGGCGTGGTGGGCTACTTGGGCTTTGATGGACAAGCCGATCTCAGCGTGGTCATCCGCACGGCCGTACGCGCGGGCGGCGAGGTCACTATCGGTGCCGGCGGGGCCATCGTCCTAGATTCGAATCCGGCCGCCGAGCTGGAAGAGCGCAACCTTAAGGCGCAGTCCGTATTAGGGGCATGGCAGTGAGTACCTATCTCTGGCACGAGGGCGGCTTTATTCCCAGCCAACCCCATCCCGGTCCCTTTGACGTTGCGGATTCTTGGCGGATGCTTGGCGACGCCCACTCAAGCGCCCTTCGCCTTCACCTCCGGCGCTTCGAGTCGGTGGCGGGGCCGCTTCCCGCTGGGTTCGTGCCTGCGATGCTACAGCGCTTCGCCCCCGGCGATCTTTTTCCCCGCATCTCGCTAGCCGCAGGACAACTGCGCCTCGATATTCGCCCCGCACCCCCTGCACGCCCAGTCACCCGGCTAACCTATGCGCAGGCACCCGACCCGCGCTCGCAGCCTTTGGTCAAGGGCCCCGATTTCCCGGCACTGGCACGCTACCGCGCCGAATACCAGGACGACGGTGCCGATGACACCGTCATTGTGGATTCCTCCGGTGCCATGGTGGAGACCACCACCGGCGCGCTCGTCGCCTGGGAGGAGGAGACGCTTATTCTCTCCACCGGGACGGCGCTGCCCAGCATCACGCTGCACCAGGTCACCCAGCGCGCCGCGGCCCTAGGCAGACGGACCGAAACACGCCCGCTCACCCTGGAGCTCGCCACCGAATGCCCCCTGTGGTTCCTCAACTCGCTGCACGGCATCAGCCCGGTGACCGAACTATACACACCTACCGGCATCGTCTATCCGCCCTGCAACCCGCACACCGCCACGTGGCAACAGTGGTGGTGGGACTCCTTCCACAAGGAAACGGCGCGCGACTAGCTCTCCTGCTTGGCTAGCTGCGCTGCCACCTCGGCGCAATCTGGCCGGCCGCAGTGCTGCGTTTCTACATGTTGGATGCAGTCATCACAGATGAGCACCTGCTGGCGACAGGTATCTTCATTGATGCAATTGTGGAAGGTATTCGTGCCTTTGCCACAGTGCACGCAATGGCCCAGCTGGATAAAGCCTGGGTCTTGGAGCCCTTGGCCAAACTCGTGATGCATGCGCTTATCAAAGACATACATTGAGCCTTCCCACAGGCCATCATTGCCGTACTTTTCGCCATAGCGCACGATGCCGCCATCGATCTGGTAGACCTCTTTGAAACCACGATTCTTCATCAACGAAGACAGGATTTCGCAGCGAATACCGCCGGTGCAGTAAGACACCACCGGCTTATCCTTCATCCAGTCATACTTGCCGGACTCGATTTCCTCGATGAAGTCATGCGTGGTTTTCACATCGGGCACGACGGCATTTTTAAACTTGCCAATCTCTGCCTCCATGGCGTTGCGCCCATCAAAGAAGACGACTTCCTCGCCACGTTCTTCTACCAGCTTATTAACCTCTTCTGGCTTTAGGTGCACGCCGCCACCGACGACACCATTTTCATCCACCTTCAGCTCGCCCGGCGCGCCAAAGGCCACGATTTCATCGCGCACCTTGACCGAAAGGCGTGGGAAGTCATCCGCTCCGCCCTCGGACCACTTGAACTGCATGCGCTTAAAGCCTGGGTATTCCTTGGTCTGGCGAACGTAGCGCTTGCAGGCTTCCATATCGCCGCCAACGGTGCCGTTGATGCCATGCTCGCTGATAAGGATGCGCCCCTTGAGCCCCAGGGACTCGCACAGGGTGCGTTGCCACAGCATGATTGCGGTGGGATCTTCGATGGGGGTAAAGCAGTAATACAGGAGAACTTTGCCAATAGTCACGCCCCAATCTTAGGCCCGCAGCTGGGTAGATCCCCAATCTTGTAGTTGTTCTTTATAAGACTGCGGCCCCTCCAGCACGGGCTGAAAGGGCCGCCCTTCTAATAGGCAGAACCTAGCGCTTCTGGTACAGCGCTTTCTTGCGGGCAAAGACGGGATCAGAGGTCACGAGCACGCCCAAATTGCGGAAGATTCCCTCATCCACCGAACCCAGGATGGTGGTGGTGTGAACGTCGCACCCGGCAAGCTCCTTGATCTGTTCCAGCGCCTTTCGGGCATTGTCATCCTTAGCTGCAGACACGGACAGGGCGATGAGCACCTCGTCGGTATGCAGGCGTGGATTCTTGGAACCCAGGTGCTTGGTCTTAAGCGTTTGAATCGGCTCGATGGATTCGGGCGAAAGCAGATGGATATCGTCATCGATGCCCGCCAGGTGCTTCAGCGCGTTGAGCAGCATCGCCGCCGAGCAGCCCAGCAGAGGCGCGGTGCGGCCGGTGATCATGGTGTCGTCGTGCAGCTGCATAGCAGAGGCAGGCTCGCCGGTTTCTTCCGCACGTTGGCGCGCGGGCGCCACCACGGGGCGATCTTCGACCTTGATGCCGGCCTTAGCCATGATGACCGCGGCACGCTCAGATTGTTCGGTACCCAAGCCAGCGCGGGCCTCTTCCACCTGAGCCTTAAAGTAGCGGCGGATGATTTCTTGCTGGGCGGCGGCGCGGCACACGGCGTCATCAGTAATGCAGAACCCAGCCATGTTCACGCCCATGTCCGTGGGAGACTCATACGGGGTGGTGCCGGTGAGCTTTTCCAACAAGGTGCGCAGCAGCGGGAATGCTTCCACATCACGGTTATAGTTCACGGTGGATTCACCGTGGGCGGACAGATGGAAGTGGTCAATAATATTGGAATCGTTGAGGTCCACCGTGGCGGCCTCATAGGCCAAGTTCACGGGGTGTTCAAGGGGGAGATTCCAGATAGGGAAAGTTTCAAACTTAGCGTAGCCAGCATTATTGCCGCGCTGGTGCTCGTGGTAAACCTGCGAGAGCGCAGTGGCCAGCTTGCCGGAGCCAGGGCCCGGCGCGGTGACAACGACAAGATCGCGGGAGGTTTCCGCAAACTCATTGCGGCCAAAACCCTCTTCGGACACGATTAGGTCCGTATTGGTGGGGTACCCAGGGATAACGCGGTGTCGGGCCACCTTGAGGCCAAGGCGCTCTGCCTTTTCGATGAAGGCCTCGGCTTGGGAGTTTCCCTCCTCCAGCTGGGTCATGACGATGTTTTCCACCAAGAATCCGCGGCTGCGGAATACATCTACAAGGCGCAGCAGGTCATCTTCGTAGAGGATGCCTAGGTCGGCGCGCACCTTCTGGCGGGAGATGTCCTTGGCATTGATGCAAATGAGGATTTCTACGTCCTCTTTGATGCGCTCCAGCATCGCGATTTTATTGTCCGGGGTGAAACCCGGCAGCACGCGGGAGGCGTGCATATCGTCAAAAAGTTTGCCGCCCATCTCCAAATAGAGTTTGCCGCCGATTTCCTCGCGGCGGGCGTGAATGTGCTTTGACTGCAGCTCGATATATTTCTCGCGGTCAAAGCCGATTTTGTGCGTCATGATTTGAAAGCCTTCCCCTGAGTTAAATCATTCCGCATTTCGAGTTTACGCTATTGTCACCTCCCAAATAAGTGGGCTGGTTAGCGGCAGGTTTGGCCGAAAATTCTTCCCGATTAGACTGGCTTCTATGCCTGAAGGTCACGTCATCCACCGCCTAGCCAATAAATTCAACGCGGATTATCGCGGTATGCCGCTGCGCGTGACCAGCCCGCAGGGGCGCTTCGCGGCGGAGGCGGAGATTCTCGATGGCGAGCGCATCGAGCTGGCCGAGACCTACGGTAAGCATCTTTTTGTACACTTCACCGCTCCGGATCCGCGCCATATCCTCTATATTCACTTAGGGCTCATCGGCAAGCTGCGCTTCGAGCCCCGCGAGGAGACCGGCGGACAGATTCGGGTGCGCATTGATAATGGCACCGAGGCCGCCAACCTGCGCGGACCACAGTTTTGCCGCTTGCTTACAGAAGAGGAGTACCGCGCACAACTGGCCAAGGTAGGCCAGGATCCGCTGCGCCCAGACGCCGATGTGGAGGCCTTATGGGCCAAGGTGCACAAATCGCGGCGCAGCATTGGCTCGCTCATGATGGACCAGCACCTCTATGCCGGCGTGGGCAATATCTACCGCGCGGAAACCCTCTTTCGCCATGGCCTCTCCCCTTTCCTGCCTGGCCGCGACGTTTCCCGTGAAACCTTTGACGCCACGTGGGCCGACCTAGTGCAGCTGATGGAGGACGGGGTGGAGCACGGCCGCATCGATACGGTGCGGCCCGAGCATTCTCCCGAAGCCATGGGGCGCGAACCGCGTAAAGACGACCATGGCGGGGAGGTTTATGTCTATCGCCGCGCCGGTTTGCCCTGCTATGTGTGTGGCACCCCAGTGGCGGAAAGAGTCATGGAGGGACGCAACCTATTTTGGTGCCCAACCTGCCAACCTGCACCTTAAAAGCCTATCCTGGCGGGCATGCGACATGCCTATAGCGTTCCTGCCGTCCGCGCGGCGGAGCATTCCCTTCTAGCGCAACAAAACTACGACGATGAGCTCATGCGCTTGGCCGCGCGCGGCGTAGCAGCCACGACCGCAGCCATGCTCGGCCCTGGGTGGCGTGTGACTATCCTCGTCGGCCCAGGCGGCAATGGCGGCGATGGCCTCTACGCTGGCGCTTTCCTGGCGGAGGAAGGTTATTCCGTGGAGGCCATCCTCGCGGCGAATAGCGCCCACGAACCCGCACTGCAGGCGTTTACCGCGGCCGGCGGAACCATTGTGCACAGTCTGGAGGATGCCGATCTGCTTATCGACGCCGTCGCCGGCCTCTCCTCCACCCGCGGCCTTTCCGGTGCCCCGCTCAGCGCCTATGCCGAAGCCAAAAAGCGTGGAGTTCCAGTCCTCGCGGTGGATATTCCCTCCGGAATTAACGCCGATACCGGTGTGGCTGCGACCGATGCGGTGGAAGCGGACGTGACCATTAGCTTTGGCTGGGCCCGCGCCGGACACGTCTGTGCCCCAGAATGCGGCGCGGTGGTGCTCTGCGATCTCCTCTTGCCAGGCGCGCCGCGCTCTTTTGCAGAAGAGCTGTCTGCCACCGCAGAACCGGTGGGCCATATCGCCAATGAACCCACCATCCCCTTGCCCTATCAGTGGCCAACCGAGCCGGTACTCACGGGAGACCAAGGCCTGGTTACCGCTCCAAAGCCGGTGGGCTGCACGGGGCCAATTCTGGATCCGACGCCCGGGGCAAGAAGCACCAAGTACACCGGTGGGGTTACCGCGGTATGCGCCGGCAGCACTACCTTTCCCGGCGCGGGCATGCTCGCCGCCACGGGCGCGGTGCGGGCCACCCCCTCCATGGTCCGCGTCGTAGGAAATGACTCTGTGGTCGCAAGCCTGCCGGAGGTAGTGCCCCATGCAAGCGCCGAAGAAAAGGTCCATGCTCAAGCCTGGGTGGTAGGCCCAGGGCGAGGCACCGGGCCGGAAGCGGCAGCGGAATTACAGGCTGTGCTGGCACGCAAGCTGCCTACAATTATCGATGCCGACGCGCTCACGGTGCTGGCTAGCAATGAAGACCTGCGCAAACTTGTGCGCGATCATCCCTGCGCCATTCTGACCCCGCATGCCGGGGAATTTGAGCGGCTCTATACGGCTACGCTTGGCCGCGCACTCGATCTTTCGGAGGGTTTAGGCGTACGCCTACAGGAGCTTGCCTTAGCGCTCGACTGCTTTATCCTGCACAAAGGCCGGATCACCACGGTCACGGCCCCCGGTCAGGAAATTTATGGCATGAACGCGGGACACTCCTATGCAGCTACCGCCGGCTCCGGTGACGTGCTTTCTGGCATCCTTGGCGCCACGCTAGCCCAGCTGAATATCGCTGAGGTGGATGCGAAGGGGGTCATTGCGGAGATTTTGCACGCCGCAGCCATACACCAACACGCTGCCGCTATTGCCGCCCATACCCCAGAAGGCTTCGGGATTTGCTCTGCCTCCCAGATTGCCGCGGCGGTGCCCCAAGCAATCGCACGGTTGTTGGTGATGCGGCGCTAGCTGAGCGCGGCAACCTTCTCCTGCTCAGAAACGTGGCCGTCTTTGACCTCGACCACGCGGTCAGCGAAGGTCAGCAGGGAACGGTCATGGGTCACCAGCACGGTGGCGGTATTCATCCCCTGGGTGACATCGCGCAAAAGGCGGATGATCTCCTGGGATAGGTGAGAATCGAGCGCGGAGGTAGGCTCATCCGCCAAGAGCAGGTCTGGCTGCTCCATGAGCGCACGAGCGATATTGACGCGCTGGCGCTGGCCGCCAGACATCTGGCCCATGCGGCGGTTTCCCATACCTGCCAGGCCCACAAAGTCCAATAGCTCATCGGCACGCTGTGGGCGCAGCTTGCGGCCAGCGATGTGATCCATAATCAATAGTTGGTCGCGCACATTGAGCGAGGACAGCAAGTTGGCCTGCTGAAAGATGATGGACCGGGTGCCATCTACCTGTACGGAACCAGAATCCGGGGTGATAAGCCCAGCGGCTACGGATAGTAGCGTGGATTTACCAGAACCGGACTCACCCACGATGGCGGTCAGGCTATTGGATTCGGCCTTGAGGGAGGCGTCGGCAAGCGCGGTAGTGGTTGTCTCGCCGTCCTGGTAGGTCACGGTGGCATTGCGGATATCAAGAATGGTGGACATGTTAAGCGTTTCCTCCAAGTGCATCGAGTGGGTTGGCTTTAGCTACGCGGCGGGTAGCGACGAGGGCGCCGGCCATACCGAGGACCCAAATACCAACCGCAGGAACGGCAATGCTGCACAAAGAGACATCGAAAGGAACGGTGCCGGAGGCGAGCGCGCCGAGCGCCCACCCAACGACAGCGCCCAGGATGGTGCCGGCAGCCAAGATGATGGCGGCTTGTGCCAGGGCATCGCGCAGCAGGTAGCGCACGGTGGCGCCCAGCGCGCGCAAAATAGACAGGTCGCGGGTGCGCTGAATGGTCCATACGGTCAAGAAAGCGACGGTGACTAGCGCGGAGATGCCGTACAAGAAGCCCTGCATGGTAAGCAGCGAGCCGCGTTCAGACTGATAGCCCGCTAGACCGGTGAAGGACTTGGAAACCTTGACGGAGCCGGGAACCTCATGCTTATAAAGTGCGGCGGTGCCCACCACGCCCTTCGGGGCGTGGCTAATCTGCTGCCAAGACTCGGTGGAAGCCCATACCACCGCAGAGTGGGAGTACATGGTCTCCGGGACGGTGCCCTCCACCGAGAAGTCGGTGCCGCCTAGGGTGACGGTTTCGGCCGCATCAATGGAATCTGGCAGGAGCACGCCCTGCTCTGGGATGGTCTTATCGGTGCCCGGAACCTGGGTGCCGGCCGGCAAGCTGAGGACGGCAACGCCGCCGTGACCCTCCAGCTTGGTCTGCGCCGCGCCGAGGGGAATACCGTCGCTGGCGATATCGCCGGCATGCATCTCGGACTCGCTGAAGGAGGGATCCTCGGTGGAGAAGGAAATATACGGGTACTTCTTTTCTAGGGACTCCAAAGCGGAAGTATTTTGCTTGGAAAGGCCCTCCGTTAGGCCGGAGAGCATCACGAGCAAAAGGGTGATGAGTGCAACCGTGCCGCCAATGAGCGCGAAGCGGCCGCGCGCTGTGGTGATTTCTCTGATTGCTAGAAACATACTTCTATATTCGATTTATGCAGGTCAGAAGTAATCGGCCAGCTCGCTGAACCTCTAGTCAACCAAGTGGTTGATTCACTGTCCACCCATGCGCGGATATCCTGGGTGGTTGTGTTTAAAGGACAAAAGTTATGGGTCTATGGTTTGCACGCCATGTTCGCGTTTCTACTGGTCTTCGGCGTAGCGCGCGCCTACGTGGATGACCGGCTCGATGCCCGCGTTATTGGCTTAGCCATCGCACTCGCCGTGGTGTATGCCGCACAACGCTGGTTGCCAACATGGCTGTGGCTGGGTGGACTTTGCCTCCTGTGGCTGGGCTTGATGGTCCATGCGCAGGATTTCATGTGGCTGGAGTTCCCGCTTATTTTTGTCTTTCTGCGCGCCTTGCCCACTGTGCCTGGGTTGGTCTCCATCGCCATACTGTGGGCGGCGGCCGCATTCATCCCCGCCTGGTTACATCCCGAGGGCTGGTCCATCGCGGCGGCGGTAGGACCGCTTATCGGTACCGCCTTTGCGGCCACGGTCTTTTTCATACAGCGGCGACTGCAGGCGGAGGCGGCGCACCACAGGGACATCGCTAGGCAGCTGCGCGAAACCCAAGCCGAACTAGCCGCAAGCGAGCACCAAGCCGGCCGGCTGGAAGAGCGTGAGCGGCTCTCTCGCGAGATTCATGACACCGTCGCACAAGGCCTCAGTTCTATTCTGCTGCTCTCCCGTGCGGCCCGCGGCACCACTGATCCAGCAACCAAAGAGGAACAGCTGGAAATTATCGAGGAAGTCGCCAGCGAGAATCTGGCCGAGGCCCGCCGCTTTGTCCGGGAGCTCGCCGGCCCCGATGAGCGGCTGGAAACCCAGCTCAATTCCCTGCTATCCCAGATGCGCAGCCGTGTGAAAGCCTTGGGCGAAGATACCACCTTTGAACTGGTGGTTTCCGGCAGCGGAAAGGTGCCTGTCCAGATCAAAAAGGTCATTGTGCGGGCCGCGCAGGAGGGTCTCAATAACGTCATCAAACACGCCCACGCCTCGCGCGCAGTGGTCACGCTCGGACTTTTCGAAGATGCTGTCACCCTGGACGTTGTTGATAATGGATGCGGCGTAACCGCCTCCCCTAGCAGGGATAATAAGGATCATGGCTTCGGGCTTACCGGCCTGCGCGACCGCGTGGAGAGCGTGGGCGGCACTATGAACCTAGAATCGGGCGAAGGCACCGCCCTGGCCGTCCGTATCCCGCTGAAGGAGCGAAGCAATGGTTAATGTCATGCTTATTGATGATCACCCAGTGGTCCGCGCCGGCCTGCGCGCCATCCTCAATACCTTCTCCGATGTCGAGGTAGTAATGGAGGGCTCCACCGGCGCGGATGTGGATAAGCTTTTTACTGCAGATGCCCCGCAGGTAGACGCTGTAGTCTGCGATATCCAGATGCCCGACGTGGATGGCATCGCAGCCACCAAGCGCGTAGTAGACGCCGGCGGCCCGCCCGTGCTCATCTTGACCACCTATGACACGCAGGCCGATATCCTCGCCGCCGTGGAAGCCGGCGCGATGGGCTACCTGCTCAAGGACTCCCCCGAGCAGGCGTTGCACGAAGCCGTGCTCAATACCGCCGCGCACCGCCGCACCCTAGCGCCGGAGGTTGTGGATCTCCTCGCCCAGCGTGTAGGCCGACCGCAAGAATCACTGTCCACCCGCGAGCTGGAAATCCTCCGGGCGTTATCTAGCGGTTCCTCTAATAAGGAGCTAGCCAAGCAGCTGTTCATTTCCGAGGCCACGGTCAAGACCCACCTCATCCATATTTTCCAAAAGTTGGGCGTGGAAACCCGCACCGCCGCGGTGACCGTGGCACGAGAGAGAAAGCTCATTTGATGCTGGACTGCATAGTCATTGGTGCCGGCCAGGCAGGCCTCGCGGTGGGTTATTACCTGCGCAAGAAGGGCCTAGATTTTGTCCTTCTGGATGCAGAATCCGGTCCTGGCGCAGCCTGGCGCCATACCTGGCCCTCCCTGACGCTTTTTAGCAATGCGGCCTCTTCCAACCTGCCGGGATGGCCCATGCCCCACTACGAGGGCTTCCCGCCGGCCAGCCACGTTATTGATTATTTTGCACGCTATGAGCAGCGTTATGCACTGCCCATTCGTCGGCCAGTCACAGTGGATGAGGTGACCCATGACGGCGCGTGCTTCCACGTTTATGCGGGGGAAGAGCATCTCACCTCGCGCACGGTCGTAGCGGCAACGGGCACGTGGTCCGCACCTTTTATCCCCTACTACCCCGGCAACTTTGGCGGAAGGCAATGGCATTCCGCCTTTTACCCAGGACCAGAGGCCTTTTCTGGCTCCACCGTGGCGGTCGTGGGCGGGGCCAATTCTGGTGCTCAGATCGCGGCCGAGCTCCTGCTGTCTGGCGTAGAGACAACCTGGTACACCCGCAGCTCCCCGCGGTGGATGCCCGATGATGTTGACGGCCGCGTGCTCTTTCAGCGCAATCGCGTCCGGCTCAACGCACTGCTGCGTGGCGAGCCAGACCCCGGCGCGGATTCCAACTTGGGCGATATTGTGATGGTTCCACCTGTCCTGCGGGCGCGGGATTCCGGACTTTTGCAGGCCACCCCCATGTTTTCTTCTCTTGCTGAAGTCAACGCGGACCATCTCATCTGGTGCACCGGTTTCCGGCCTGCTCTCCGGCCTATCCGCGGGCTCCTTGATGGTACCTCCCCCACCGTCGACGGTCTCTTCCTCGTAGGCTACGGCACCTGGACCGGACCCGGCTCCGCCACCATTACTGGGGTAAGCCCCTTTGCTAAACAGACTGCGCAAGCCGTTGCGAATATATGTGACTAAAGCTATAGGGTGCTCCCCACCTATTCGACTAAACTGCCTCCTCACAAGCAGTGCCAAACAATAAGGAAAAGCTGGTTTATTCATGTCCGCCTGGGATCTCTACGATGACCTCATCGATGCCATTCCCCGTGACATAGTGGTCTCCCGCGCTGCCCAAAACCCGCGGTGGACCCGCGTTTACACCGAAAGTCCTAGCTGCGGCGTGGCCATGACCATGTCAGCAACCTCCCGCCCCGCCCAGATGAGCGCTGAGTACTCCGGCGTTCCCTTACGTGCCATCGCACAGCTGGCCCAGAGTTGGAATTTCTCAGAGGCGTCCTTCGGCATGGCTGCGCTCAATTCCTATTACGCCACGCCTTCCGTGGCCGATGAACATGGCTTTGCGCTTGCCGATGCCCCCTGGCCCCACATCTTCGATCCCTTCCGCGAAGCCGTCGCGGGTAAGAAGGTCGCCGTCATTGGCCACTTCCCTTTTGCGCCTAAGGCGCTCAACCAGGCGGCGGATTTTTATATGCTAGAGCGTTCGCTCAATGAGGGCGACTACCCCGATTCCGCCGCCGAGTACATACTGCCCGAGTGCGATTATGTCTTCATTACCGGCTCCGCCTTTGTTAATAAGACCGCGCCCCGCCTGCTCGAGCTCTCCCGCGAGTCCTTCAATGTAGTCTTGGGGCCCTCAACGCCTCTGGCCCCTATTCTCCTTCAGGACTACGGAGTATCACAGGTCACCGGCATAGTTCCCACCGACGCCGCCGGTATGTTTGAGTGCCTCGAAGAGGGAGATTCCCTCGATATGTTTAATTTCGGGCACCGCGTCAGCCTGGGTACTTAGACAATTACTCCGGCCACAATCGTGGCGGCGAGGGCACCCAAACCCAAAGCCGCCATCCAGCCGATAGTGCGGACGGCTCGCAGCTGCGCCTGTGCGCTCTTGCGGCTAACTAGGAACGCGCCCAAGGACGCTCCAAGGGTATTGAAAACCACATCGTCGACATCGCTGAAGCCTAGTGAGAATACATATTGGGTAGTTTCGATGCCCAAGCTGAGCGCCATCGCTAGAAGGATGGTTCCGCCACGGCCAAAGCGGACGTGGCGCGAATTTTGCCCCATCACTACCAAGCACGCGCCAAGTGGGAAAAAGAGCGCTATATTGCCCAAGGTATTGGTCCACGGCCCCCACCACGGATGAGGGTTATTAAAGCCGTTGAACATTTGCAGATCCAGGCTGCGGCGGGCATGTGCAGAGGCATCGAGCACGCCGGGAATATCAATAAACGGCTTGCCCACTGTAGCTACGGCAATAGCCACCACAACGACCACGCAGGCAACGCCAGCACTGCGCCACAACGTGCGCTTGGAAGGCGCGCCTTGCGCCCTTACCTGGTGCGAAGTGCGGGTGGATCCAGTGGTCGTCGTCATAATGCCCAAGTTAACAAGCCTGTCTGAAAAATTCCCGGGAGATTCGCTGTCGAATCCCTGCATCACATTTAACGTACGATGGTGAGCATGAGCACGCTACTAGTAACTCGCAACGAAGACAAAACCGTCACGACCTCCTTTGAAGAGGGAGAGTTCCTCAGCGAGGGTGACCTTACCGTTGATGTTTCTTATTCTTCCCTGAATTACAAGGACGCCATGGCAATCGCGGGCGACCGCGGTGTGATGCGCACCAGCCCCTTGGTTCCAGGCATCGACGTGGTCGGCACCGTTGCCGAGTCCAGCGTAGAGCGTCTACCGGTGGGTACCTTGGTCGCCTCCTTCGGTGATGGCCTTGGCGAGTTCCGCCACGGCGGCTACACCCCGAAGCAGCGCGTTAACTCCCAGGCCACCGTCGCGCTCCCCGCAGACTTCACCGCAGAACAGGCAGCTGCTGTCGGCACCGCGGGTTATACCGCTGCACTGTGCGTCAACTCTTTGCGCGGGCTTCCCGATGGCCCCGTTTTGGTCACCGGCGCAACTGGCGGTGTCGGCTCCATCGCCGTGAACCTCCTGTCCAATGCCGGGTACGAGGTCCACGCCATGACCGGCCGTCCAGATGACTATTCCCAGTATCTTCACGAGCTCGGTGCCCACACCATTGTGGACCGCGCCGAGTTCGCCGAGGCCGGAAAACCCTTGCAGAAGGCTACCTATGCCGGTGCTGTCGATACCTCCGGTTCCCATGTCTTGGCCAATGTATTGGCTCGCACGGTTTGGGGCGGTACCGTCGCCTCCACCGGTATGGCCGCCGGCCCGGATCTTCCCACCACCGTGCTGCCATTCATTCTGCGCAATGTGCACTTGGCAGGCGTCAATTCCGTAGACGCCCCACTGCACTACCGCCAGAACGCTTGGCAGCTCTTGGCCCGCAAGCTAGACCGTTCCATTCTTGAGTCCCTGACCACAACGATTCCACTTTCGGACGTGGTCGAGGAATCCAAGTCCCTTCTAGAGGGCACCCACCACGGACGCACCGTCCTCAAGATTTCCTAGGCTGCGCCCTAGCTAATTTTCCCGGGCACCCGCCGTCATGGCGGGTGCCTTTTGCATACGCGGTTAGGCTTCAGAAGCGAACTCTCCAGCGCCCTGCTCATCAATCCCACGCAACAACTTCCGAGAAATTTCCCCCAAAGTTTGTAGGTCTTCGTCACTAAGGGTGCTCACCACGATTTCATCAACTGCGGCGGTATGGCGCGCTATTGCCGCACTGAAGGCAGCACTCCCCTTTTCCGTCACAGTGACTTCAATGGCTCGAGGCCCAAGTTCCGGCGCTTCCCGCCTGGAGACCAATTTTCGTGATTCCATGCGCACCAGCTGTCGATGCAGGCGCGATTTTTCCCATCGTAGTTCCGTCCCCAATTCATGCGGACGGGTATGAATCTTGCGGCGGCGATGCAACACCGCTAACACCGCATAGTCCGCCTCGCTCAGACTAGAGTCTCTCTGCAACTGTGTAGAAAGTCGCACGTGGAGCGCCTCTTGCATAGTGACAAAATCTCCCCATGCCGCACTCTGCTCCACACGCATGGCTATCCTCCTTCGATTGCCGTTATTTAACAGCTTAAACAGCGCAGTTGATCTAGCAACCCATTAGGCGATCGGGAGTTGATACAACAACTCCTACTACTTTAATACGGCGGGCGTATAGCATGTCAACAATTTAATGCCCCTACATCTTTAGGGCCAAAGTCATAATTACTTTGCTTTTGGAACACTATTGGCCGGGTTATCCAAATATTTAATCCGTTATGTTATTGCCGCAAAAATTAAATAGTTAAACAAAAAGTCTTAGTAGCGATCCGTCCGCTGGAACAAACGGCGTCTCGGGAGAAGCGACCGAAGTGTTTAAAATGGCGAGCATGGATAAGCTATTTAGCACATGTGGTTTTGATCTAATGGATATAGAAGAGCTCATCGCAGAGCTACCCACAAGCCGCGAAATATGGGATGCACCTGGATTTGATCGAGTCCTTTTTCACGCAGATCCGTCCGATATGGCGGTCACCGCGATGGAGTACGAAGGGGAGTGGGCCGCAGTTCCTTCGTATCGGGGAGGGGAACAGGCCCTAGGAACGATTTATCGCGCAACGCCCTATATCGGCATTGTGGAGACGGGGGATTTACGGTTCGCAGCACTGGCGGATGCACCCTTTGCCCTGCCAGCGGGAAACCCCGTCGGAGGCGAAAAGCTAGAGGGACAGGTCCAGCCGGCGGTTGTGGCCTTGCGGTACGAGGTGGGGGAGCCGGAGGAATTTTCTTTGAATTCTCCTGCTACCGAGCGCTTTTATCGGAACTTAAAGCCCAGCATGCTCAACCCGCAGGTAGAGGTGGCGGGAACCATCGGGCACATCGCCAAGCACAGCAATGAGCTGGGCATGGGGGAGTTTTGGGTATGCGACCTCGACGGCCTGCCGCTCATTGTGAACGAGAAACTGGAGGTCGGCCAGGGAATCCGGGCACACGGCATAGCGCTGTGCGCCACGGAGTTTTGGGAGGAGTGACTACTTGACGACGAGGTTGACCATGCGGCCCGGCACGTAGATCTTCTTCACTACGTTCTTTCCACTAGTCAGTTCGGCGATCTTGGCATCGGCCAGAACAACCTCGAAGACCGCCTCCTGGTCCGCATCGGCAGCCACGTTGATGCGGGCTTTGACCTTGCCGTTGATCTGTACGGGCACCTCGATTTCATCATCTACCAGGTACTTTTCCTCAAAGGTGGGGAAGGGCTGATAGGTAATGGTCTCGTCGTGGCCAAAGCGCTGCCACAGTTCTTCCGCGATATGCGGGGCGATGGGGGAGACCAACTGGGCGATTGGTTCGACGGCGGCGCGCGGTGCCTCGGTGCGATAGGTTTTGGTCAGGTAGTTGACGTACTCGATGAGCTTGGCCACCACGGTATTGAGCCGCAGGTTCTCATAATCATCGCGCACGCCTGCGATGGTGCGGTGCAGCTGCTTGAGATCACCCTCGCTCAAATTGGCGTCGGTAGTGGCCAGCTCTCCGGTGTCCTCATTGACGGCAAGGCGCCACAGGCGCTGCAGGAAGCGCTGGGAGCCGACGACGTCCTTGGTAGCCCACGGGCGGGAGGTGTCCAACGGTCCCATGGACATTTCGTACACACGCAGGGTATCGGCACCAAAGTCGCGGCAGATATCGTCCGGAGCTACAGCATTCTTCAGGGACTTGCCCATCTTGCCGTATTCCTGGTTGACCTCTTCTCCGTTGTAGTAGAACTTGCCGTCCTTTTCTTCTACCTCAGCAGCTGGCACGTACACGCCGCGGGAATCGGTGTAGGCATAGGCCTGGATATATCCCTGGTTGTACAGGCGACGGTAGGGCTCTTGAGAGCTGACAAATCCCAGGTCAAAGAGCACCTTATGCCAGAAGCGGGAGTAAAGCAGGTGCAGTACGGCATGCTCGACACCGCCGACATAGAGGTCGACACCGCCCGGATCCTGTGGGCCATGCTGGTCCGGTCGCGGGCCCGTCCAATAACGCTCGTTTTCAATATCGCAGAATGCCTCATCGTTGCGGGGATCGATGTAGCGCAGTTGGTACCAGGAAGAACCTGCCCACTGCGGCATTACGTTGGTATCGCGGAAGTAGGTCTGCGGGCCGTCACCCAAGTCAAGTTCTACCTCGACCCAGTCGCGCACCTTAGCTAGCGGGGGTTGTGGTTCGGAATCCTTATCCTCTGGATCAAAAGAAACCGGCTTATAATCTTCTACCTCTGGAAGCTCCACTGGCAGCATGGATTCTGGCAGGGCGTGGGCAAAGCCATCCTTGTCATAGACGATGGGGAAGGGTTCGCCCCAGTAGCGCTGGCGGGCGAAGAGCCAATCCCGCAGCTTATACTGCACCTTTTCCCGGCCAGAGCCGTCCTTTTCCAGCCATTCAATGGCCTTGGCAATAGCCTCGGCCTTATTCAGGCCGTTGAGATCTAGGCCCTTGTCATTGGCAGAATTAACCAGGGCACCGTCCTCGGTCCAGGCTTCTTCGTCCACGTTGCCGCCAGAAACAACCTCCGTAACGGGCAGGCCGAAGGTCTTGGCAAACTCGTAGTCACGGGTATCGTGCGCTGGAACTGCCATGATGGCGCCGGTGCCGTAGCCGGTCAGCACGTAGTCCGCGATAAAGATCGGGACCTTTTTCCCAGAGACCGGGTTGGTGGCATAGGTGCCAAGGAAGACGCCGGTCTTTTCCTTGTTTTCCTGCCGCTCTAGATCAGATTTGGCGGCAATATCGGTGCGGTAGGACTCCACGGCCTCCTTGGGATCATCGTGACCGTAGGTCCAACGCTCGTCTACGTCATCGTCATAAGGGATGGGGGAGAGGAGGGCGTCGACAAGCTCATGCTCTGGGGCCAGCACCACGTACTCGGCGCCGAAGAGCGTATCCGGGCGGGTGGTAAAGACCTCGATCTCGTAGCCCTCAGCGGGGAAGGAAACCTCCGCGCCGCGGGAACGCCCAATCCAATTGCGCTGCATAGACTTGACCTTCTCCGGCCAATCCAAAAGCTCTAGATCATCGAGCAGACGATCGGAATAGGCGGTAATGCGCATCATCCACTGGGACAAATTCTTGCGAAATACGGGGAAGTTGCCGCGCTCGGACTTGCCCTCTGCGGTGACCTCCTCGTTTGCCAGCACGGTACCCAAGCCTGGGCACCAGTTCACCGTGGAATTAGACAGGTAAACTAGGCGGAATTCATCAATTGCTGCGGCCTTTTCCTCTTCGGTGAGGTCCTCGTAATAGCGGCCGTCCTTAGTGGTGCGCTTATTGGCTTCTAGTTCTTTGATGAGCTCCGCAATGGGGCGAGCCTTTTGCTGCTCCTCATCGAACCAGGAGTTATAAATCTGCAGGAAAATCCACTGCGTCCACTTGAAAAACTCCGGATCCGTAGATTCTACGGAGCGGCGCGGATCGTGGCCGAGTCCCAACATGCCCAACTGGCGGCGCATGTTTTCAATATTCGCCTCGGTGGTGGTGCGCGGGTGGGTACCGGTCTGGATGGCGTACTGCTCGGCCGGCAGGCCGAAGGCATCGTAGCCCAAAGTGTGCAGCACGTTCTTGCCCAGCATGCGGTTATAGCGAGCATAGGTATCGGTAGCGATATAGCCCAGCGGGTGTCCCACGTGCAGGCCCGCACCGGAGGGGTAGGGGAACATATCCTGCACATTGAGCTTTTCCTTAGGCAGCTCGCCCGCATCGGTGGCGAGCTCGCCTACCGGGTTCGGGGCGTTGAAAGTGCCATTGTCTTTCCAGTACTGCTGCCAGGTCTTCTCGATCTGGTTCGCCAGCTCCGGGGTATAGCGGTACGAGGTGGAATCGCTCTGGGTATTCATAATCACACAGTGTAATAGCCGCGTGCCGGTGCGGTGTAGTTCGCTGCGCATTCCGCGACCTGCTGGGCACGCGCTCCCAAATTCTCCGCTGGACTCACCCCCGGCTTTCGGGTCATTTCCCCCGCTCGCAGCCAAAATGCAGATCTGCATGAAAATGATCTAGGCTGGGGTAAATGAGCCAGGAGAAGTTTCGCAGCCAGCTTTCATCTTTTGCAGACGCAGCGGTATTTCAGGGGATTCCGCACCTGCGCCTCTCCCCAGCCACCCACACTTTGGAGCTGTACCTACCAGCCTTAACCGCAGGTTATGAGCCAGAGGATCCCCAGTGGACCGTGTCCGCTCAGCTGCTCAATGACAGCGAGGACACTCGTAAGTTCTACTACGTGGAGGGCGAGGAGCCCGGGCTGTGGATCAGCATGCCCCACCCCTTTAGCCACCTGAGCGTCTCCTTTGAGGAGCACACCTTGGAATTCGCTGGTGTGGCCAATGGCGGCTTAGTGCTGGATTCCACCCATCGGCCGCTCGATACCACCGCAGCGATACCTAAGGGCTCATATACCTTCATCGCCCCTGCTGGCACGGAATTCACCAAGGCTAAGGCCGGCGAGGCTCGCTCACACGGCGCCTGGGAAGGTTGGTCCATCTTCCCACTAGAGGTGAGCCAGTCCTTCACGGTGGAAGCACCGCAACAAGAGCCCGCCACCATCAAGGTGTCTGGCAGCCCTGACTTTGCCTGGGATATGGCCGTCAAGTCGCTGCCCAATGCCCACGGGCTGGATGGCGAGCTGGTCTATACCCAGTCACCTCGCGTCATCGCGAACACTGAGCTCAGCATGGAATTGACCTATGTCCCCATCGGTGGGGAAGAAGAGGCCGTGCTGGAGGATGAGCTACCGGAGGGCATCCACGAGGTGCTCCCGGCAGATGCCTTCGAAGATCCCTGGGTAGGTCGTTACCGCTTTAGCTTGTACAAGGATGAGGAACTGGTGGATATCCAGTACCTTAACTTCGCGGAAACACTGCATATGCGCGCCAAAAACGAGGGCCCGCGCGGCACTAACTTCCGCTTCATCGACGCCCTGGGCAATCTTTCACCGTTTAGCTATGCCTTGGCTTCTGCGCCGAGCAAGCCCATCCAGATGGAAAAAGGCCAGCGCGTCTTTGGTGAGGACGAGAGCGTGCGCGAGGAGACCATCGGCAGCGAAGCCGGCTATGAGCTGACCTTCCAGGTGGAACCGGCGACGATTCGTACCCGGGTCAAGCGCACCGCGGCCGAACCAGTCGATTACCTCGATAAACAAGTCATCCTGGCAGATCAGCTCGATGCCGATGCCCTCTTTACCATCCACTCGCCGGAGCCATTACCGCTGGCAAAATTCGTGGTCATTGATAAAAACCAAAAGATCAGGGACCTCGTCACCGCCAATGGCTCTACGGAGGCGGCTACCAGCCTATCCGTGCCGAATCGCGCGCTGAAATCTGCACTGACGAAACAGACCTCGCTGGAGCTTTATCTCTTGTGGTCCACGCTCTCCTATGAGGAGTATCTCGAGGGCCTGCCGGAAAAGGAGCGCGCAGCGCACCAAAAGCGCAGCTTTGACCGGCGCGTTATGGAATATGAAGCCACGGCGGCCAGCGACCTCATCTATGCCGCCATCGCCACCGTGCGCAAAGCTCCGTTGGTCTCCCGCGCCACCATCGAGGATGGCATCCTCGTCCCCGAGCAGCCACACGAGGAAGAGGTGGAGCTGCTGGCATGGGCTTGGCCACTGGGCAATCCCGCAGGCGAGCCGATGCCACTGGACCCCACCGAGGAAGGCTTCGAGCTGCCCGAGGAGCTGCTGGATGCCGGCCACCTCATCGTGGATTTCCGGGAGGACGAACCGGCCAGCGACTTGGCCGCGCCGCAGTACCCGCCGGCGAGCGCGCTTATCATCTTCCAGGACGGTGAAACCGCAAACACCGAAGGGTTGTGGCCCACCTACGCGGCTATGCGCCGCCTAGCGCCCAAGGCCAAGGAAACTTTCGAGGCGATCATCAAGGAGATTGAGGCCGATCCGCGTGCCAGCATGGATGCCCTCATGGCGGCGGATTTTGAGCCGGGCCAGCGCATGCGCGCCTTTGTCCGCACCGGCTTGGTCTCCCGCAATTTCCGCCGCGAGGAGCCGGCCGAAAAGCCTTCCTCACTGCTGGCCGCGCTTGCCGACGCCGCCCATGACTACATCGAAGCCCACGGCTCCGCCGCGCTCGCGCGCGTGCCGTCCACCGGCGTCGACGATGTCACCCGCCCAATGCTGCTGATGAGCGCCACAGGTGAGGCGCCCACACCATCGACGGCCAACGATCAGCTCTGCGACGATGCTCACCGAATCGCTGCACTGCGCGAATGCTTTGCCAACGACCTCGCGCTCACCCGCCTGGGCACCATCTCCAACCTGCGCAGCACCGCCCTGCAGCTGCGGGTAACGCTGCAGCAGCTAGGTGTGGATAAGTCCGTACTGCACACCTTGCTCGCGCTCGATGCCTTTGGTGATGGCAATTCGGAGCTCGGCGATTCCGCCTGGATGCCGTTTATCTCCTACGTCTTTGCCATCACGGCGCGCGGCGTGGCCAATGGCAAGCTGGCTGATCCCGCTTTCGCCGCCGCGCTTGACGGCGCCCTCCCGCAGCTAGCCGAGGCCGTCTCCCTCGCTCCGCAGCTGTTTTACCGCGATATTCTCACCGCGGAGGCGCTCACGCTCAGCTAGTGTGGCAGGCATGCAGGTCATTTCCACCAATGTCGCCGTCCGCCGGCCAGACCCGAGCGGGCGGCACGAGTTTTCGGGCATCGATAAGCAGCCGCAATCCTTCATCGATGTGGCTGCGCCCGGCCCCCATTATGGCGACGGTTCCGGCGTGCGCGGCGATATAATTGGTGATACCCAACATCATGGCGGCAATGATAAAGCCATCTACGCCTACGCCCGCGAAGAGTTGGACTACTGGCAATCCGAGCTTTCCCGCCCGCTGGCGTCTGGCTGCTTTGGTGAAAACCTCACCACCCAAGGCGTCGATCTGTCCGCTCTACTCATTAACCAACGCCTAAGAATCGGCACCGCTGTACTTGAGGTATCCGTTCCCCGCCAACCCTGTTCCACCTTTGCCGGCTGGCTAGGGGAGCGCGGGTGGCTCAAGCGTTGGACCGCCCGTGGCGATTGCGGTACTTATCTGCGCATTATTTCTCCCGGCCGCATCCAACCCGGCGACTGCATCACAATGGATGCGCCACCCAACCATGACATCACTATGCGCATCGCCTTTGCCGCCAAAATGGGCAACCGTACCCTTGCCCAGCGCGTAATCGAGGCTGGCTGCTTGCCCCCTCACCAGAACAACAGTCTGCGCGCCTAGCCCTACACCCTGGACTCTTATTCGGCGAGTTTTCCGTTCCTGCGCTGCGCGCGACCCCCAGCCTCCGGACCCTCAAACTACAACCGCACGGTCTACCTAAAGCGAAAGCACACCAACCTCGGTGGCTGGTGTGCTTTTAATGCTTCAGGCTAACAGGGGAGTGCCGTGTTACTTACCTTCGTCGAAGTGTAGATGGTGCCCCTTGGCCTTGGGGAAGCGACCGTGCACAAAGAAGTAGTAGATGGCTGCGATGACTACGAGGGCCGCAAGGATGAGGTACATGGTGTCAAAGCCGGTTGCCCCAACAATGGGGCCTAGGCCGAACGGAGCCAGGCCAATGCCTAGGTCCATCAGGAGGAACATGGTGGAGATGCCCGCGCCCATCTGTGCGGCGGGTACCGAGCGCACAGAGATAGCCTGGCAGGCGGGGCTGAGGGTACCGAAACCTAGGCCGGTGCAGGCGCCTGCAACCACCAGCATGACGTCGTTGGTGGGGAAGCCCATGAGGAGCAGAGCGATAATAAAGGCTGCAAGGCCGAGGTACATAACGGCGTTATCGCCCTTATGGTCTTGGATGCGGCCCAAAACAAAGCGCATGATAAGCATGGTTACCGCATAACCAATAAAGAATAGGCCTGCGCCAGTCACAAGGTCTTCCTTGCGCGCATAAGCGTTGAGATAAGTAACCACACCGGAGTAGGCGATTCCGACCAACAACATAAACAGGCCGATGGGAACCACGTTGGGGTGCACGGCATTGCGCAGCGTAAAGGCCGGCTTCTCGGCGGAAACTTCAGCTGGGTAGCGCAGCACCAAGGCCAGGACCAAAGACACGACATTAGCGCCTAGCGCTACAGCAAAGAGCGTGTTGTAGCCAATGTTATTAGCCAAGAAGAGGCCGAGTGCTGGGCCGAAGGCCGTTGCCAAGGTAGTACCGAGGGCGAAGTAGCCAGTACCCTCCGCGCGGCGCTCGTGCGGAATGACGGACTGTGCCACCGCCATAAGCGCGGTGGAGGTCAAAGCGTAACCCGTGCCGTGCAGGAAACGGACAATGATAAGAACGGCGACGTTCTGTGCAAAAAAATACGCCACAGCAACAACTGTGACGAAGACTAGGGAGGTCAGGGCGGCCTTCTTGTGGCCTACGCGGTCCACGAGCCAGCCCGAGAATACGCGCATACACGTCGCGCCCAGAACAAAGGCGCTGGAGGCAAAACCACCCACGGTATCCGATGCCCCGAAGCTCTCTACCGCGTAGAGGGCCATGGTGGTCACGGACAGGTAGAAGACCAAAAACTGACAGAAATTAGCCACCCACGCGAGAACGAACGTGGGTGTAATCAGCTGCGGCTTAGCCGCTGCAGATTCAGTAGACGTCATATACTCACTCCAAATAACAAAAAGAAAATTCCCTCTCCACGAGCAGGCCATGAGGCCACGCTGCGCAGTCGAAGGAAATACGAATTAAATTATACGGAGAGGAACTATACGCCCCTCAAGCTTCAATGGTTAATCAAAAGGCTCTCTTGGTCTTGTTCGGCCTCACTTTTTGCCGCCCAATGCAAACAATATTGACGGTTTGAGCAGGATAAATGCTTTAGTTCGGGAAAACGGGCTCATTTTTAATGAATGTTTACATTATTAAGCCGCAGCCGGGCCCCGAAAGGGAGCCCGGCTGGCCTGTGTGTCTTTTCAGACGCTTGCGTTTCTAAACATTGACATAAGGGTCACGGATGCCCAGGTATTGAACTGAGGTATATTCCTCAATACCTTCGGCGCCACCTTCGCGGCCCAAACCGGATTGCTTGACGCCGCCGAATGGGGCAGCGGCGTCGGAGATGACACCGGCATTGAATCCCATCAGGCCAAATTCGAGACCATCGGCCACGCGCCACAGGCGGTCTGAGTTTTCCGTAAAAACATAGGACGCAAGACCATATTCCGTCTCGTTTGCTAACTCTAGGGCTTCCGCCTCCTCGCTGAAGGTAAAGATAGGTGCAACCGGGCCGAAAATTTCCTCCTGGGCCACGCGGGTTTCACGTGAAACATTGCTCAAGATCGTGGGGGCATAAAAGTGACCCTCACCTTCGCCACGCTTGCCACCGGTAACAACGGTGGCGCCCTTTTCCACTGCGTCATCCACTAAGGCGGCAATATTGTCGAGCGCCTTGGCCTCAATGAGGGGACCGCAGGTAACGCCTTCGTCCAGGCCATTGCCCACGACGAGCTTGTTAAACTCCGCCGCCAACTTCTGCGTAAACTCTTCCGCCACGGACTCGTGCACTATGAAACGGTTGGCCGCAGTGCAGGCCTCACCAATATTGCGCATCTTCGCACCCATGGCCCCTGCTACGGCCTGATCGATATCCGCATCCTCAAAGACGATGAACGGAGCATTGCCGCCCAGCTCCATGGAGGTGCGCAGCACATTATCCGCGGCACCCTTCAGTAGAGTCTTGCCCACTGGGGTGGAGCCGGTGAAGGAAAGCTTGCGCAGGCGATCGTCGGCAAGCAAAGGCTCCGAAATGGCTGAGGCAGAGCTTCCGGAAACCACATTGAGCACGCCCTTGGGCAGGCCGGCATCGAGCATGGTTTGCGCAAAGTACTGCGTAGTCAGTGGGGTGAGCTTGGCCGGTTTCAGAACCATGGTGCAGCCTGCCGCAACAGCAGGCGCCACCTTGCGCGTGGCCATCGCGAGGGGAAAGTTCCATGGGGTAATTAGCAGGCATGGCCCGACCGGCTTGCGGCGTGTGACCATACGCAAAGTGCCCTCCGGAACGGGGGAATAGCGGCCATAATCGCGCGTTGCCTCTTCGCTAAACCAGCGCAGGTACTCAGCACCATAGGTGACCTCACCTTGAGACTCGGCAAAAGGCTTTCCCATTTCAAGTGTCATCAGCGTCGCGAACTCATCGGCGCGCTCGTGTACCAGCTCGAAGGCCCGGCGGAGGATATTCGCCCGCTCGCGCGGAGTGGTTCGTGCCCACTCATCTTGCACCGCACAAGCAGCATCTAGAGCGGCTACCGCATCAGCGGAATTAGCAGAATCGAGAGTAGCAATGGTCTCTCCGGTGGCGGGATTTTCCACCGTGAAAGTCTCGCCGGAAGATGCCTTTCGCCACTCGCCTCCAATCAAAAGTTGGGTAGGAACCTTTGCCACTACCTCATTAGGACTCATAGTCATTTACATCACCTTTCTTCCCTTTGTTAATGCACCCAACAGTACCCCACTCGTTTCTTTAAAGTCTTTAAAGTCCCGAATACGGCTTCTTCTGCGAGAAAGCCAGCTCGGGCTGTAAGAATATTTATCGGCAATATCTTCCGAGTTATAGAAATTTGGGTTAAAGTAGCTGCCATGAAGAACATGACTACTGCTTGGTGGTGGCGCGCGTAACCCGCGGGCCATCTTTCGCAACCTATTTTCAGGCTCGCATTCTGCGGGCCTTTTGGCGTTTTTGTGCCTGTGCTCGTGGAAGCTTAATTTTCGTTTCCCATACCCACCCTCTCCGAAAGGGCACTGCAATGCCATACACGGCTACCCGCGACATACCCTACGACAGCGATGCGGCCGCCACATTTGACGCGCTCGCGCAACCGCACGACTCCCTGTTGCTCGAAAGCGCAGACATCGAGACTAAGAAAAACCTCAACTGTCTCGCCATCCTCAAGGCAGCACTCAGAGTCACGTGCCATGGCCACAGGGTGGAGGTGCGGGCCCTCACCAACGCGGGGGAGGTGCTCCTTCCTCCTCTCCGAGACCGGTTCCGCCACCGCCTAGTTTCACGTGAAACTACTACCGCTGTATTCGAATTCCCGCCTTCTGCCGAACCCGACGAGCGGCAGCGACTCCTTGCTGAATCAACCGCTGACATTCTGCGATTCTTCCAATTAGAGGCCACCTATTCCTCTCCGCTACTACCATTTCTAGGGGGCGGGTTCGCTTATGACTACCTGGCCACCTTCGAAGATCTCCCCGAGGTTAAACCGGGGCCGAATTCCTACCCAGACTATGAGTTCTTGGTGGCTCAAACGGTCCTGGAGGTAGACCACCTGCAAAGAACTGCGCGCCTAGAGGGCTGGGATATCGACGAAGACCACCTTAAAGCGGAACTTGATTCCCTAGCCACGCGGCCGGAGACCCCACGCCCCACGGCACCACAGAGAAGCAAGATCCGTGCGGTGGCTGATGCGGATGACGCAACGTTTCGCGCAGACGTGGAAACGCTCCAACGCAGGATTCACGCCGGCGATATCTACCAAGTAGTGCCCGCGCGTTCCTTCGCGCTGGAATGTCCAAGCGCCCTCGCGGCCTACCGGACGTTACGAGACACTAACCCTTCGCCCTATATGTTTTACGTTCGTGGCGACGGCTATGAGCTATTTGGCGCGTCGCCAGAATCCAATCTCAGGTTCACGCCGGAAGATAGGAGAGTGCAGCTCTATCCCATCGCTGGCACTCGGCCGCGCGGGCTGCGCCCGGATGGGAGCATCAGCCATGAGCTTGATATCCGCAATGAATTAGAGATGCGTACTGACCACAAAGAGATTGCGGAACACACGATGCTGGTAGACCTAGCACGCAATGATCTCGCGCGGGTGGCCGTTCCTCGTAGCCGCCAGGTGGCAGAGCTATTGCAGGTGGACCGCTACTCCCGTGTGATGCACTTGGTCTCCCGAGTCACGGCAACGCTCCACTCAGATTTCGATGCGCTCGATGCCTATCGGGCCTGTATGAACATGGGCACCCTGACGGGCGCGCCCAAGCTTCGTGCCACCGAGCTGGTGCGGCAAACGGAAGGGACACGCCGCGGATCCTACGGCGGGGCGGTGGGGTACCTGCGCGGCGATGGCGCCATGGATAACTGCATTGTCATCCGCTCCGCCTACGTCCAAGACGGCACCGCAGTAGTGCAAGCCGGTGCCGGTGTTGTCAAAGATTCCGTCCCACAGGCCGAGGCCGATGAAACGGTGCATAAGGCCTACGCCGTGCTCAATGCCATTGCCGTAGCACACGGTGCCGACTTGGAGGTGCAGCGATGAGTTCGCCACACATTGTCCTTCTGGATAACCACGATTCTTTTGTCTATAACCTCGTCGATGCCCTAGCTGGGTTCGATACCACAGTATTTCGTAACACCGTTGCGGTCGATGAAGTATTGGGGGCGCGGCCCGACGTAATTGTGCTTTCCCCCGGCCCCGGCCATCCACGGTCGGCCGGCTGCATGATGGAGCTTATCGACGCCACCCTGGGCACCACTCCCATTCTCGGCGTCTGCCTCGGCTTCCAAGCGCTTCTTGAATACCACGGTGGGGCAGTTGCGCCCTGCGGCCCGGTACACGGGAAATCCGTTCCGATGACTCTCACGCCAGCCGGGGTTCAGCATCCCGTACTCCAAGGGCTTGCCACCGATACCGAACCTGATCAACCAAATAGTCTCGGCACACAGATTCCGGTGGCACGCTACCACTCGCTCGGCTGTACGGATATCCCGCACGAGATGCGCTGCCTAGCACACACTTCCTCAGATATCGGCGAAGTAGTGATGGCCGCGGAGACAAAAGACGGTATGGGGCTAGGTCTGCAATTCCACCCAGAATCCGTCCTCACACCCACTGGACCCGTAATGCTCCAACGCTGCATTCACCAACTATCTACCCACACCACTATGGAGAAGGAAAACTAAAATGAGCCGAACACCACTGCGGACCTTTCAGGCCTATCTAAGCAATCCACAACCCACCATCGAAGAAGCCACGGAGGTATTTACCCCCTTGGCCGTGGGCGCCTACGACGATATCCATATCGCGGCATTGCTCGCTCATATCCGGGCTCGGGGCGAGACTTTCGCGGACGTTGCCGGCGCCGCCAAGGCTTTCTTAAAGGTGGGCTATCCCTTCCCCATCACCGGAAAAGGCCTTATGGATTCGGCCGGCACTGGGGGCGATGGCGCAAATACCATCAATATCACGACGGGGGCCTCGCTCGTCGCCGCTGCAGGGGGAGTGAAGATGATCAAGCACGGCAACCGCTCGGTCTCTTCCAAGTCCGGATCTGCGGATGTACTCGAGGCTCTTAATATCCCGCTCGACTTAGACGCCGCCCGAGCGGTCCGCCAATTTGAGGCCTCGAACTTTACGTTTCTTTTCGCCCCCGCCTACAACCCAGCCATCGCCCACGTCCAACCGGTGCGCAAGGCACTGGGCATCTCAACCATATTTAATACCCTCGGCCCGCTCTTGTCCCCAGGACACCCATCACTCCAAATCATGGGCATTGCAAACCCAGATCAAGGCCAACTCATTGCAGAGGTCTTTCGAGAACTTGGCCGCGAGCGCGCCTTAGTCGTCCATGGAGCCGGCACGGATGAGATTGCCACTCATGGCACCACGCAGGCTTGGGAGCTCAGGAACGGCGACATTATCACCTACCAGCTCACCCCTGAAGAGCTCGGTATCGAGCGCCACGAGCTCGCGGAGCTTGCCGGTGGGGATGGCGCTGCAAATGCCTTAGCCCTCCGCGCGGTATTTGCCGGCCGAGGTAAGCCCGCACACGTGGACGCCATCGCTGCCACCGCCGGAGCCATGTTTTACCTCAACGGGACCACGAGGAGTATCGCAGCAGGAGTCTCTCACGCTAAGGATCTGATTAATAGCGGCGCTGTCGAAAAGTGGCTCCATATCCACGAAAGCGCCAACTATGCGGTAGGGGAGAAGAACTAATGACGGCGAAGGAATTGCCAACCGTGCTACAAGAGATCGTCGCCCAGCGCCGCACTCATCTGCCGGCCATTCGTGACAGGTTATCCCACGTGGACCTCGCTAGCGTACCGCCTTCGGAGCGTTCGCTTGTCGAAGCCCTCGATGGCACCAATCGCTTCATCATGGAATGTAAGTCTGCCTCGCCATCCCTGGGGTTGATTCGCGCGGACTACCGTCCGGGCGATATCGCTCGCATCTACTCACGCTATGCCTCCGCCATTTCGGTGCTGTGCGAGCCTGCGCGCTTTGGCGGCGACTATGACCATCTGCAAACCGTCGCCCAATCTACCCACCTGCCGGTGCTGTGCAAAGACTTCATTGTTGACTCCATTCAGGTTTACGCCGCGCGACACTACGGAGCCGATGCCATCTTGCTCATGATGTCCATCGTGGATGATGACACCTACGTTAAACTCAAGGTGCTGGCTGATGAACTGGGGTTAGACGTCCTGACTGAAGCCATCACCGAGGAAGAGGTGGAACGAGCGCTGCAATTAGGTGGCGACATCATCGGTATCAATAACCGCAACCTCCACGATCTCAGCATCGACCTAGAACGAACCGAGCGCCTCGCTAGCCATATCCCTAAAGGAAAAACGATCGTCTCGGAATCCGGAATCCGCGACAATGCCACCGTCCGCCGGCTGGGCTCTCACGTGCACGCATTCCTTGTAGGCTCACAACTCAGCCGCCAAGAGGATATCGATCGCGCCGCTCGCGATCTTGTCTACGGTGGCAATAAAGTATGCGGGCTTAACTCTGCCTCCGCTGCGCAAGCGGCGCGTGCTGCAGGGGCCCGCTACGGAGGACTTATCTTCGTACGGGAATCGCCGCGCAGTGTTTCACGTGAAACCGCGCGTGACATCATCTCCGCAGAGCCGGGTCTGGACTACGTGGCCGTGACACGTTCTTCGGATATCGAAGAGCTACAGAGATTATCCGATCTCCCCAGACTCAAGGCACTTCAGCTCCACACCCCATTCCAAGGAAGTGGGGAAGCGGAAAGAGAATTCCTACGCCAAGTACGCAGCGTCGCGGGCGGATTATCCGTCTGGCGTGCCGTCGATATGCTCAACCCCGATTTCGCGGCATTAGCAACTGACCTTGCCCCAGAAGTAGAGGCGCTAGTCCTGGACTCCGGAAGCGGCGGTTCAGGAAGCACATTTGAGTGGACCACTATCCCCCCTGAAGTTAAGGATAAATCCTTCCTCGCCGGTGGGCTCCGGTTAGACAACCTCGAAGAGGCACTGTCGATCGGCACGATGGGGCTCGATCTCAATTCGGGTCTAGAGTACGCACCCGGCCGCAAGGATTCCTCGCTTGTGTCCCAAGCCTTCCACATCATCCGACGCTATACACACCCATAGAAAGAACACGATCATGACCGTTTCACGTGAAACACTCCTTCCAGCATACTTTGGTGAATTCGGTGGACAGTTCGTCCCAGAATCCCTTATCCCCGCCCTCGACCAACTTGAGAAGGCTTTTGTAGAAGCACAGAATGACCCGTCCTTTCGCGAAGAGCTCAGCGGCCTTCTGCGTGACTACCTTGGCCGGCCCACGCCACTGACAGAGGCAAAAAATTTAGGCGGTAAAGCGAGGATCTTCCTCAAACGTGAGGACCTCGTACACGGTGGCGCGCACAAGACCAACCAAGTCCTCGGACAGGCCCTCCTCGCCAAACGTATGGGAAAGACTCGCATCATTGCAGAGACGGGAGCGGGCCAGCACGGCACCGCCACCGCACTGGCTTGCGCACTCTTAGGGCTCGAGTGTGTGGTCTATATGGGGGCAAAAGACGTCGCACGGCAGCAGCCCAATGTCTTCCGTATGGAGCTAATGAACGCGAAAGTCGTAGCCGTTGATACCGGGTCCGGGACGCTTAAGGACGCGGTGAATGAAGCGCTCCGCGATTGGATAGCTACGTTCCATGAATCCCACTATCTCCTCGGCACTGCGGCTGGGCCACACCCTTTCCCGACTATCGTCCGAGAGTTCCATAAGGTCATTTCCGAAGAAGCTAAGCAGCAGATGCTTGAGCGCACTGGCGGCCTGCCGGATGTAGTCGTCGCCTGTGTCGGAGGCGGTTCCAATGCAATCGGTATGTTCGCAGAATTCATTGAGGACGAAGGGGTGGAACTCGTCGGTGCCGAACCCGGTGGCGAGGGACTGGACTCCGGCAAGCACGGTGCCACCATCAACAACGGGACCGTAGGAATACTCCACGGCGCACGCAGCTACCTCATGCGGAACGCAGACGGCCAAGTGGAAGAGTCATACTCCATTTCCGCCGGACTCGACTACCCGGGAGTCGGTCCACAGCATGCTTACCTTCACTCCAGCGGCCGAGCACAATACGTTGGCATTACAGACGCCGAGGCATTGGAAGCGTTCCAGCTGCTTTCCCAGCGTGAAGGGATCATTCCCGCCCTTGAGTCTTCCCATGCACTTGCTTATGCCTTGAAACGGAAGGACGAGGACATCACCATTGTGGTCTCTTTGTCTGGTCGCGGCGATAAAGATATCGACCATGTTCGCCGCACACTTGAGGTCCACCCAGAATTTAAACTGCAGGAGAAGCACTAATGAGCAATCGATACGAGAACCTATTCCGATCACTGCGCGAAAGGGGAGAGGGCGCGTTCGTCCCCTTCCTCATGTTGGGCGATCCCACCCCGGAGGACACGCTGGACATTGTACGAACCGTTGTCGCGGCCGGTGCTGATGCACTAGAACTTGGCGTCCCATTTTCTGATCCCGTGGCCGATGGACCGACTATTCAGGCGTCTCACCTTAGGGCGCTAGCGGCTGGCGCCACCTTAGATTCCGCCCTAGAACAGGTGCGGACGATTCGCTCAGAATTCCCTGAGCTTCCCATTGGCATGTTGATCTATGGCAACGTGGCTTTCACGCGCGGCTCCGAGCGCTTCTATTCCGAATTCGCTAAGGCAGGCGCGGATAGCATCTTGCTTCCCGACGTCCCCGTACGCGAAGGCGCTCCATTCATCGCTGCAGCAGAAAAGGCCGGTATAGATCCGATCTTCATCGCCCCGGCTCGTGCCACCGCGAGCACCCTCGAAGGCGTCGCTCACAGCTCGCGGGGTTATATCTATGCCATTTCGCGCGACGGTGTGACAGGTACCGAAAGAGAATCTAAAACCATCGGGCTTGAAGAAGTCGTAGCAAACATCAATAGATTCGATGGCCCGCCGGTACTGCTCGGCTTCGGCATTTCAGCACCCGAGCATGTGCGCGATGCCGTGGCAGCCGGAGCGGAGGGGGCTATTACTGGCTCGGCCATTACTAAAATCATTGATCGCCACGTTTCACGTGAAACCGCTGCAGAGCGGACCCAAATCGAAGGGACCTCAGGCCGCGCTCGCGTGGACCCCGCGCTGCACAAAGAACTCGCTAAGTTTGTCACCCGCATGAAGGCGGCGACCCGAAAATAGTCCCACAACGCATTAAACCCCTCGTCAGCTCTCGACAGCTGAACGAGGGGTGTGGTTTTGGTGAGCCTCTACGCGGTTGCTTCTGCAGATTCCTCTTCGGAGGGGTCATTCTTGTCGCCTGCGAATTTGTCTACGATCATCGCAATAGCACCGTCGCCGGTGACATTGGCGGCAGTGCCGACCGAGTCGATGGCAATGTAGGCGGCGATCATGAGCGCCACCATGCCATCATCAAAGCCCATCATGTCTGCCAGAAGGCCGGCCGCCACCATGACGGCACCGCCCGGAACGCCCGGAGCAGCAATCATCATGATTCCCAACAAGAAGATGAAGCCAAGTCCGGTACCGGTGCTAATATCAAGGTTTGCCATATACACGATTGCGAAGGCATAGAGCGTCAGCTTAATCATCGAACCGGACAAGTGGATGGTCGCGCACAGCGGGATAACAAAGCTTGCCACCGGCTTTGAAATGCCATTCTTAAGCGTAGACTCCAAGGACACTGGGATAGTCGCGGCAGAAGAGGAGGTTCCCAAAGCCGTGAAATAAGCCGGCAGCATATTGCGAAGCGCCTTGAAGGGATTCTTCCCGGTAATCGCACCAGCAATGATGTATTGCAAGACCAAGTAAACCAGGGTCATGACAACCGCCAAAATCAAAACCTTGGCAAAGGCCGAAAGTACCGAGCCCAGATTGCCATTCATGCCCAATCCCAAGAACATGCCAAAGATATAGAAGGGCAAAATCGGCACAACAAAGCCCCAGATTACCTTAACTACTACGTTCTCCATTTCCTTGGTGACAGCATACAAAGTATCGGACTTCACGGTAGTCATAGCTACACCAATGCAGAACGACAACAAGAGGGCAGTCATAACCTCAAAAGGCGGCGCCATCTCCACCTCGAAGTAGGGAGAGAGTGCACCCTCATCAATATCGGAGACATTAGTAATCAGATTCTGACCACTAAGCATGGTGGGGTAGAGCCAGTGGGCAAGCACATAGGCAAGAAGACCGGCGACAATAGTGGAGCCATAGGAAATCCCCGCTGTAACCCCCAGCCACTTACCGGCACCACGCCCGAGACCCGCAATGGACGGAGCGATCAGCGCGAAAATAAGGACCGGGATAAAGAAGTTGAGGAAGTTGCTAAATAGTCCATTGAAGGTGGCGAATACGCGACCAAACCATTCTGGCGCGAATCGGCTGACCACCACGCCAAAGATGATGGCAACGATAATGCGGAACAACAAAGATTCCGAGAGTTTCTTGAGATTCATTTACTTACAATCAGATCGGGTGCTCTACCTCTAGGACTAAACGACCGAGGCGAAACAGCGCAGTGCGGAGGCCAAGGTCGATTCAATATCTATCAATCGACCTTAAATGCATACTACCTGAGCGCACACAGCGACAGAACACTCGGCCTAGGCGCAATTTTTATCTCAGCACTACAAGGCTAAACTGAATACATGATCGCAGTGGGAATCATCTTCTTCATCCTCGCCGTCTTCCTCATCGTTGTAGGTACCATGGCCTCAACCAAGCGCCTACCCGGAAATAACTACATTGGCTTGCGACTGCAAGAAATCCGCAAGTCTCGCGAAGCGTGGGATAACGCCCATCGCATCGCTGGTCCATTCTGGATCCTCAGCGGTGTCTGCCTAATTTTCGGTGGAATCGTCGCGCTTAGCGCTGAGGGCTGGATGTGGCTCCTTCCGGTTCTTACCTTTGTGGCGGCAGTTCTCGCCCTATCTGTAGGTTCCAACCTCGGCTCGCGTGCCGCGTTCCTCTACGAACAGGCACACGCTAGTGAAGAAGGTTGTGGGGATTCCTGCAATTGTGGCTCCGACGGTTGCGGTGGGGAAGAGGCTGCCGCGGCTTCTACACCGCAGGTCGATGTCGACGCACTCCGTCACGCCGCACGAGAATCTGACAGATAGCAGCGCCTGCTGCACAACCGCCCCCCCTCTGGATAAGAATTACGCCTCATCCAGAGGGGGAATTTTTGTAGCTATTTCCTCTCGCTTGAATAGCTCATTGGATGTTTCCCGACAGTCACAGTGACGTTATAGGTCAGGCTCGTTACATATTCTTGTTCCGTCACTTACGATATCCCGTCACTCTTTCAATATATTGGTCACTTCAACGCTAGGCTTCGTTAATAATTGGATTACCGTACTTTTCGCCTTACTGCCAATAACGATGGAGATTGCGTAAAGCTTTCGGGGAACCCAGAAAGTAAAGAGCATCAGAGGCCTCCGCTGGGCAAAATGATACATATGAAGAAAAGCACCGCCCTCGCAGCCATCGCCGCTTCGACCTTTGTCATTGGCGCTTATAACGAGCAAGGCCACAAAGAGCCGACATCCACACCGGTAGCGGAGGGACAGCAGTCGACCCATAGCATCGTCGATGATTTAGGCATTGAATCTGGCACCTATGAACTCACTCCTACGCCCACTGGCTCCCCTGAAACATGGGAGGGCTATCTGGTTAGTTAACTCCTGTGTTTCACGTGAAACTCTAAATTCGATCAGCTACTCGGCTGAGTCACAATGCACCACCATCACCAGCTAGACTAAGGGCATGAATAAGTGCTCTCGCCGAATCTTCTTGCTCGGTACCGCTACCACCTTCGCAGGTGCCTACTTGGCAGCCTGTGGCTCTTCTCCGTCCGCGGAAATCGCAGCTACGGAAATTCCGGTCGGATCCGCGAAGATTGTAGATGGCGTCATTTTTACTCAGCCGAAAGAAGGTGAGTTCAAGGCCTATTCCCAGACCTGTCCGCACCAGCACAATCCGATCACCAAGATCGATGGCATGACGGCCACCTGCACCGCACATAACACCTCCTATGACCTCAGCGATGGAAGCGTAATATCCGGACCGGGCCGCGACCCCTTGGAAGGATACGAAGTTAAGCAAGACGGCTCTAATGTCACTACAGCCTAGGGTGCATTCCTCCCTCTGTGGTTTCACGTGAAACCACAGAGGGCATATTTTTGGCCCGAGTATTTCCCGGGCAGAAGGAGGGGCAGGGTTTAAACTTTTAGAATGCTGCAGAGTTTAAAGAAGCCCGACCCCCTCATAGTGCTCATCATCTTGGCGGTCATCCTTGCGGTCATTGCACCAGCCCGTGGGGATTTTGCCGAGACATTCGGCCAGTTAACAAATGTTGCGATCGCTTTCCTCTTCTTTTTGTACGGCGCTAGGCTCTCCACTCAAGAGGCCCTCAATGGGCTTAAGCATTGGCGCCTACACCTAACGATCCTAGCCTTCACCTTTGTGGTCTACCCGCTAATAGGTATAGCGCTACGACCGCTTACCGCTTTCATTTCGCACGATATGTACCTGGGGATCTTGTTTCTCACGCTGGTGCCGTCCACCGTGCAATCTTCGGTTGCTTTCACTTCCATCGCGAAGGGGAACGTCGCCGGCGCAATCGTGTCAGCATCTACTTCTAACTTGGTCGGAGTATTTATTACCCCTTCGCTGGTTATGCTCCTCATGGGTACCGGGGGAGGAGTCCACATCGACACTGCCGTATTTGAAGAAATCGCGCTCTTGCTGCTGGCTCCCTTTATCCTGGGTCAGCTGACTCGGCGCTGGGTTGGCAAATTCGCCCAAAGCAAGGCCACCAAAGTGGTAGACCGCGGCTCCATTGCCATGGTGGTGTATTCTGCCTTTTCCAAAGGCGTAGTAGACGGAATTTGGTCCTCCATCTCCATATGGGAGTTGGCCTTCCTTGTCGCCTTCGCAGCGATCTTCGTTGCTTTCATGCTGTGGCTCACCAAGAAGGTAAGTGAAAAATTGGGATTCAAGCGCGCCGATACAGTCGCAATCGAGTTCTGTGGATCGAAGAAGTCACTAGCCACGGGCCTACCCATGGCCTCGGTTATCTTTGCTTCTGGGGGAACGTCTCTTGGTCTACTTATCCTGCCGTTGATGATTTACCACCAGGTCCAGTTAATGATGTGTTCGTGGCTGGCATCCCGCTACGCCCAGCGTGCCACCACGTAGCTACACTTAGGTCCTATGGGGAAATTTCTATACGTACGAACTGAACTAACCGTGCCCGGCGTAGGCTCGGCCATCCATATGGCGGAAATGGAGGAGCAAGATGCGCGCAGCTGTCGAATGGTCCGCATGATCGCCCTCGATCCCTCAGATGCCATAGTTGGTGTGGCTACCCCGACCAGTTCCACGGGAAACGTAGATCAGCCGCAGGAGGTTGTCCCACACCCGGATACCTACGATGAGTTTCCAGACATTAGCGCCAAATACGTGGACCAATCTCATTTCGACGCCCTATGGTCCGAAGCTACCGCCAAGTTCGGCCTTTAGCGTCGAAACACGATGCCTACAAGACAACGTTAACGAGGAGCATATAAAAAGCGGTTCCTCCGAAGATGGACAGCGCTGATTCACGCTTCCACAGGTGGAGCAGGAAGGTTACCACCACGCCGAGGAGAGCCGCCCAGATGCCCCCAGGGGCACCTGCCTGCCCGTAGACGGTATAAACCACCAAAATGGTCATCACACCTACAGGCATCATCATGCCCAGCAATGAAAAGAACTGGCTATCCTTCATCCATTTCACAAAGGAAAAGGGAAGCTGGCGCAGCACAATGGTAATAAGGCCGACTGGGACCAACACCGTGGCGATGGAAGCAAGCGTAACTCCAGCGGGCATTAGCGTTCCTCCCGGAATCTCGTAGACTCGCCGCGGCTACGCAAGCCAATAGCGGCATCGATGCGGGGAGATGCGTAGCGGATAATAAGCAGAATGAAGTAGGCACTCAGCCCCACCATGAGCAGTTGTCCTGGGGCGAAGACTGCAGCAAGGATTCCCACCACCACAGCACTTAACGGCAATGAAAAGTCCTGGTTATTGCGGAAGGAATCCATTGCCAGCACGACAAAAAGGGCAACCAGAGCGAATTCCATTCCCTGCACGGAAGAGGGAATCACTCGGCCGGCGAGGGCACCGACGATGCCGCCGCCTACCCACAAGACCTGACAAAAGATTTGGATGGTGAGTATTCGGTTCCCACTCGGGCGCTCCTCGGCGGGGAGGGAGGAGACGATGGCATAGGTTTCGTCGGTAAGCGCATATGTGGAATAAGCCCGGCCCACCCGTGAATGAATGCGGTGCCGGGGAAAGGTGAGGCCATAGAAAATATGGCGGAAGTTCACCATGAATCCGGTAAGCAACGAAGCAAAGGCGGAAGCCCCACCAGTAACCATGGAAATGGCCAAGAATTCCATAGAGCCGGCGTAGATGACGAGGGAGAAAATCGGCGTCCACCACCAGCTGAAACCGGATTGGACCATGAGTAGGCCGAGGGGAATAAGGCCGATCGCGGCGACCCAGGTATCTCTTAATCCTTGAGAAATATCCGGGCGCATGCGGGCTAGTCTAGCCCATTGCCTGCAGCGCGATAGGAATTAATTGTCTTCCACGTTGACTGGATATGTGGAATAGAGAGGCAACGGCATGGGCTGACGTTTCATAACATCGGCCCAGAGATCGGCCGGACCTGGAGTAATAACGTCTTGGGCAAGGGCAGGGGAGACGAACCATTCGCCGGCCTCGATTTCCTCCTCCAACTGGCCCGGGCCCCATTCGGCATAGCCGGCAAACATTCGCATGCCAGAAACTAGTGGCTCGATCTCTTCTGGGTCCGCGCGCAGATCCACATGTGCTAGGCGCGGCGCGAGGCGGGTGAGTCGATCTTGCTTGTCCACATCGACGCCCTGTTTAGTCTGCGCGAGCCCAACAACGGATTGTTGGTTGAGCGGACCGCCGATATACAGCGCCTGCGGTTTAGCCACCACGGGAAGCCATTCCGGCAGCACATTGAAAATAGCTACCTCGGAGCGCTTAGTCAGATCCACGCCAAAGGTCATCATGTCATTGTGCTCAATGACGAGGATGACGGAGCGGGCGAATTCCGGCGAAAGCATGCCCGGAGCAGCGATGAGAAGCTGGCCGGGAGCGGGGTCATTGCGCTCGAGGGCGTTAAATAATCTATCGGCAAACATCACTGTTTAGAATCCCACCACTCGCGCAACTTCGCAATCGCTTCCTCGCGCTCGAGGGGGCCGTGCTCTAGGCGCAGTTCCTTGAGATAAGACCATGCCTGGCCCACCTCAGGGCCGGGCTGAAGACCGAGGATTTCCATGATCTCATTGCCGTCAAGGTCCGGGCGCACGCGAGCCAGGTCCTCCTTGCGGCCGATCTCTTCGATGCGCTCCTCAAGCTGATCATAGGTGCGCTGGAGTCGACGGGCCTTTTTAGCATTGCGGGTCGTGCAATCGGCGCGCACCAGCTTATGCAGACGGGGGAGGAGATTTCCGGCGTCGGTGACATAGCGGCGCACGGCAGAATCGGTCCACTGATTTTCCCCGAACCCGTGGAAGCGCATGTGCAGGTACACCAGCTGGCCGATGGCCTCCGTGGTGGCCTTGGGGTACTTCAACTTGCGCAGGCGCTTGCGGGCAAGCTTGGCGCCCACCACCTCGTGGTGGTGAAAGGAGACCTTGCCATCGGTGTTATCAAAGGTATCCGGTTTGCCAATATCGTGTAGAAGCGCCGCCCAGCGCAGGACAAGGTCTGGGCCATCTTCTTCTTGGTCCATGGCCTGACTTAGCACCTTCAGCGAGTGAGCATAAACGTCCTTGTGCTGCGCGTGTTCATCCGCGGTCATACGCAGTGCGGGGATCTCCGGAAAGATATAGTCCGCAATTCCGGTGGAAACCAGCAGGTCAATGCCGTCCCACGGTGCAGTGCCGCAGATAAGCTTATCCAGCTCCACCTGTACGCGCTCTACGGTGATGCGCTGGATCTCGCCGGCCATATCCCGCATGGCATCTACCACCCGATCGGCCACGCGAAATTCCAGCTGGGACGCAAAACGCGCCGCCCGCAGCATGCGGAGCGGATCATCGTGGAAGGAGATTTCCGGCTTGTCCGGGGTATCGAGCACCCGGTCGGCCACATCCTGGAGGCCGTGGAGGGGATCGTGGAAGGTAAAAGAGGCGTCGGCAAGCAGCTCGATGGCCATCGCATTGACCTTAAAGTCACGCCGCACTAGGTCACCTTCCAAGGTGTCACCATAGACCACCTCAGGGTTGCGGGACTGGCCATCATAAGAATCGGAACGGAAGGTGGTGATCTCAATCTGCTGACCCTTATAGGCCGCGGAGACGGTACCGAAGTCGATGCCGGTATCCCACACGGTCTCAGCCCACTCATCCAAGATCTCTTTAACCACGTCCGGGCGGGCCGGAGTGGTAAAGTCCAGGTCATTTCCCAAGCGGCCCAAAAGCGCATCGCGCACAGAGCCGCCCACAAGGTAGAGCGAATAGCCACGGGCGGCAAATTTCTCCACCAAACCGCCCAGCAGGTCGCTGAGGGAGGAGACGGTGGATTCCGCGCGGGCAAGAACGCCAATTAGCTGAGTGTCCTGAAAATTCACGGGTGAGAGTCTACTACGATTGGCAGGGATGACTAACCAAGAACAGGGCCCCTCTAAGGGAGGCGGCCGCAACCGTAACCGGTCCCGGCGCAGGCGGCGCCGCCGGCCGGATAATCGCGCGCGCCGCAGCACTCAGCAGCGCAGGCCCTACCGCGGTGGCAATGGCCAATCCACGGCCATGGAAACCCGCGATGAAACCTCCGCCGGCGGCCTTGTTGTCTCTGGTTTGGCGGAGTGCGTCGATGCCACTGGCCAGGTAGATCTTTCCCGGCTTTATGTGGCGCTCATCGGCCGCCTCGACCGTCGCGGACGCCTGCTGTGGTCCATGCCCAAAGGCCACGTAGAAAATGGCGAGGCCAAGGAAGTCACCGCAGAGCGCGAGGTATGGGAAGAAACCGGCATTTCCGGTGAGGTTTTTGCAGACCTCGGCATGATTGATTATTGGTTCGTCTCTGATGGGGTGCGTATCCATAAGACAGTGCACCATCACTTGCTGCGCTTTGTAGACGGCATCATGAACGATGAGGATCCGGAGGTCACCGAGGTCTCATGGATTCCCGTGTCTGAACTCATCGAGCATTTGGCCTACGCCGACGAGCGCAAATTGGCGCGCATCGCGCATGATCTCCTTCCCGATCTCGCACGAAAGGAAGCCGCCGCGGGGAAAGTGACCCCACGGTAATGCGCCAACGCCTGAAGTCTTGGGCCGCCGTGGGCGGCTGCCTGGCGGTAGCGGGGTGGGGATTGTGCCTGCCGCTGCCAGAGGCCGCCGCGCAGATGGATTCGACTGCGGGAAAACAGCAGGATATCCAGGCATGGTTGGGCGCGCGCGGACCAGAGCGGGCCACTCTCGACCTCATCGCGGCCGAACCCTTCACCGTGGGCAAGGAACTGAAACTGACCTTCCAGGTGCACAATCCCACCGATGAAGCCATGGAAGACCTCCAGCTCACCAGCCGCCGCGGCGATGCCGTAGAGGGTACCGCGCAGGCCCGCACGCAGCTGGCCACCGGCGAATTCCCGTATTACGGTCCCAGCACCACCACCGCGCCCCTGCAGCCGGGTGAAACCCGGGAGGTTACCTTCCAGGTTCCCACCTCCTTACACGGCAAGCAGACCCTAGCCATCGAAGACGCCGGTGCCTATCCGCTGCTATTTACCCTCACCGGCACTGTTGGCGGCGAGGCGGTCAGCTTTGCGGAAGAACGCCTCATAGGCCAGGTGCAGGGAAAGAAGCAGGCGCTTGGCGATGCCCCCTCGGATTCCAAGCCCCACGATCTCACCGTGGTCTATCCCATCAGCGCCGATATCGACTCGATACCAGGCGGCGCTGGGGGAGAGGAGCTTATCCTCTCCTCTGATGAATTAGCAGATGAACTGGCTGAGGGCGGCCGGCTCGATCGCTTGGTGAGCACCTATGCGGACCACGATCTGCACGGGGCAGGCTGCGTAGCCATCGATCCCGCCCTCTTGGATACGGTCAACCGCATGGCGGAGGGCTATAAGGTGGGCTCTGCCCGCCCAGCTCAAGCCGAGCGCCCTAAGCGCCTGCGTGATTCGTGGTTCAATAACAACGACGATGTGCACCTCGAACCCGGCACTGGCAAAGAGGATGCCGCCCGCTGGCTCAAGCGCCTGCGTGAACTCGATTGCTTTATGTCTATGCCGTGGGCAAACGCTAATGCCTCATCCGTGGCCAAGGCGAATAATCCCTTCCTTACCTACGAGGGTCTGCAGCGCGGCAACCGCACCATCGAGCGAATCCTCGGCACTAAGCCAGCCACCTCTGTCCTCGCGGTTGGCTCCGGCTATGTGGATCAACAACTGCCCCTGCCCGCACTAGTGGCTGATAATACTTCGTGGCCTGGCCGCGCCGTGACTTTCGACGCCTCCCTGGGCGCCCTTTTAGCCCAAACCGGCTCCAAGCCACAGACGGTGGGCTATTCCAACCCGGAGCTACGCTACGACTACTCGCTCGATTCCGAACTTTCCCGCGCCATCACCGGCGGCGCCGCGTTGAGTTTGGCCGCTAGCGACGACACCGTGGCGCGTTTGCCCAATTACTTGGATCCCAGCGCTGCCGAATACGCGCTTGACTCCGCCGAAGCGCTCATCGATTCCGGCCAGTCCCATGCGCGTACCGTCGGCAGCCTCAAGCAGGAAACCGCCGATCCGGGGTCACTGCCTGGCAGCCCCTTTAGTGATCCCGCCACCTTCGCCGAATCCGATATCGTCCGCGTGGAGCAGCAGGCCCGCTATACCGATGAGCTGATGAATATCATGGTCGATGATCCAGATATCGCACTGACTCCCTATGAATTCGTCCTGCCTTTGCGCCGGGATTTGCTGGCCGCGCTCTCGCTGACCAACCGCGATAGCTTGGGCAGTAATGCTGAAGCGCGGCGAAGGTTCACCCACACGATGGATGTGCATTCGAATACTTTGCGCGATCTGCGATCTTCTGTGGCGCTTATCCCACCGGGCAATGTTTATACCCGCGTATCCGAGTCATCGCCGCTGCTCATCGTGGCAGAAAATGGGCTTCCGCTACCGGTGGAGGCCAAGCTGCAATACGATGCCCCCGATGGCGCGCGCCTCAACACGCCCAAGAGTGTCCGTATTCCGGCCAAGGGCTCTATTACTGTATCCATGACCGCCGATATGCCTAAGGACGTCGATCGCACAGACATTGGCCTGTGGCTTGCCACCCCAGAAAAGCAAACCATCTCGGAGCCGATCAGTATCGCTGTGCAAACGCGTGCCGGTATCGTAAGCGTGTATGGCGTCGGCATAGCCGGCGCTCTTGCGCTGGTCCTCGCCACTCTCTTCCGGCTAGGCCGCCATCGGCGCAAAAAATCACAAAGGCTTAAAAAGTAAGTTGAAGTTGTATCCTCTATGACTGATAAAACTGGCCGCGAGGCCGAACACGTGGAGAAGTCACCTGCGGGTGTAGTTGACCCGAAGGATGCCGCCGTGCCGGCAGAGCACCCCGCCCCAGCGGGTGCCCGCGGCCGCATCGTCCGCGCCTCTCCTCCCGCTCCGGTGCCAGAAAAGCGCCCCACGCCCGCGGTGCAGGACACCACCGTTCCTCCCGAGGAGGACAAGTCCGCGCTCACTGGACGCAACGCGGAAAACGAATCATCCAATCAGGACGTCATCCGCGCGACGGGCACGATGGCCATCGCGACGCTGCTATCCCGCGTCACCGGCTTCCTGCGCCAGATGCTCATCGGCGCCACCCTCGGTGCCACGGTGGGCACCGCGTTTAGTAGCGCCAACCAGATCCCCAACCTCGTCACCGAGATCGTATTGGGTGCCGTGCTGACCTCTCTGGTCGTGCCCGTTCTCGTACGCGCCGAAAAAGAAGACACGGACCGAGGCGAGACCTTTGTCCGGCGGCTATTTACCCTGGCCTTTTCTATCCTGGGCATAGTCACCATCGCCTCCGTGGTGCTCGCACCCTTCTTAACGAGGATGATGCTGCCGGAAGATTCCAAGGCCAATGCCGTGCAGGCAACCTCCTTGGCCTTCTTATTGCTGCCGCAGATCCTCTTCTACGGCCTCTTCGCCCTCTTCCAGGCCGTTCTTAATACTAAGAATATCTTTGGTCCAGGTGCGTGGGCGCCGGTAGTCAATAACGTCATCTCCATTAGCGTGCTGCTGGCTTATCGCTTCCTGCCCGGCCAGCTCGACCCGCACGAGCCCACCCCGGTGGCCGATCCCCACGTCATGCTATTGGGCTTGGGCACCACCACGGCGGTGATGGTGCAATGCCTCATCTTGTTGCCGTACCTCAAAAAGGCCGGCATTAACCTGCGCCCCAAGTGGGGCTTGGATGCCCGCATCAAGCAATTCGGTGGCATGGCTCTGGCCATCATCACCTATGTGGCTATCTCCCAGTTGGGCTACGTGATCACCTCCCGCGTAGCCGCCTATGCGGATGCCGGCGCCCCACTGGTCTATCAGAATGCTTGGCTCATGCTGCAGGTGCCCTATGGCGTAATCGGCGTGACGCTGCTGACGGCCATCATGCCGCGCCTGTCCCGCAACGCCGCCGACGGCGATGTTGATGCTGTAGTCCGCGATCTGACCTTGGGCTCAAAGCTGACCTTCATCGCGCTTATCCCCATCGTCATTTTCATGACCGGCTTTGGTGTACCGATTGCCCGAGCCCTCTTCCAATACGGTGCCTACGGCGCCGAGAGCGCCGAGCAGCTTGGCCTGACCATCAGCTTCTCCGCCTTCACGCTCATCCCGTATGCCTTAGTGCTGCTGCACCTGCGCGTGTTCTATGCCCGCGAGGAAGCCTGGACGCCGACCTTCATCATCGCCGGCATCACGCTGACCAAGATCGTCCTTACGCTTTTGGCCCCGTTGATGACGTCCAACCCGGACCGCGTGGTGATTTTGCTCGGTACGGCCAATGGCTTTGGCTTCGTCTCCGGTGCGGTCATCGGTGGCTTCTTGCTCAAGCGCAAGCTCGGCAGCCTCGGCGGCAAAGCCGTCACGCAGACCGTGCTGTGGGCTTCTGGTGCCGGTCTCGTAGGCTTGGTTGTCTCCTGGGTGCTGTACTGGGGCGTGAATTACCTCCTTCCAGAGAATTTGCCCTCCATCGTCTCGCTGATCAAGGTCGCGGTGCTTGGAGTCATCTTCCTCATCGCCACCGGCCTGGTGCTCTCTAAGTCCTCCTTGCCGGAGGTCCAGAACCTGGCCCGCGCCTTGCAGCGCATCCCGGGCATGTCCCGCTTCATCAAGGTCGATTCCTCCAAGGCTATCGAGCTGGAGGAGCCCGACGTGCCGGAAATCCGGCCGGTATTCACCCAGGATGCCTTCAATGCCACCCTGGTACCGCCACCAATGTCCGCCGGTATCGTCCGCGGCCCACGCCTCGTGCCGGGCGCCCCGGTATCGGATGGTCGCTTCCGCTTGCTCCAAGATCACGGTGCGGTCACCGGTGCACAGTTCTGGCAAGCACGCGAGCAGTCCACCGGCCGCGAGGCTCTCAGCTCCGCCCTGGAGCTGCTCGTGGAGTCCACGGAGCCTTCGCCGAAGAAGCTGCGCGATATTTCTGAAGATGCCAACCTCTCGGCCAACGAGGCCGCCCAGCGCGTCGAGGACGCGCACTTTGCCCTCGATAGTGCTGATGAGGACAGCCGCGAGGAAAAGATGGAACAGCTGCAGGAGGCAAAAGCGCTGACCTTGGCCGGCATCGCCCAGCGCCTGCACGACTTCGCACCGGAGGAACCGGAGGAAGCACCCGAGGCCTTGCCGGTAAAGGCAGAAGAAGAACCGGCCCAAGAGGATGACCCGGCCCAAGAGCCTGGCTTCGGCGGCCGCGGTTATTCCGGTTCCGGCGTCATCGTCATCGGTATCTTCGCCACCATCTTCGTCGTAGCGATGGCTGCATTGACCACCTGGATCATGTCCTTGCTCAGCGATGTAAAGGCGTCTAATCCGGTCAGCGAAACCATCCACGGCAGCACGGACATTCCGGATACCCCGCCGGTGCGTCTCCAGCCTTCCTCAGCGGTTACCGTCCCTGATAACAAGGACAATGCAGCGCTTATCGACGGCAAAACGGACACCACTTGGTCCACCGAAGACGAGGACACCGGCGTCCTCGTCACCTTGGATACGCCAACGCACCTTGCGGTCCTGCCGGTGGTGCAGTCCAACTCCACTGGGGCGAGGTACGCCGTCTATGGCGTAAATCAGGACAGCTTCAATCCGGAGAACCCACAAGCTGGCTCCCTACACCAACTGGCCAGGGGCAAGTTCGAAGGCGGCAAGGAAGATATCGAGCTGGAGGAAACCACCGAGCAATTCGACGGCCTCCTCCTCATGATCACCGAGCTGCCCAAGTCCGATAAGGCAACCATCGCAGACATTGGTCTCGTCGGGCAGCCCTAGGCACAACCCACACGGCCGAATCGAGGAAAACGACCCTCAGTTCGGCCTTCTTTTTTAAGATTTTCCGCATTAACAACTCTTTGACCTGCACGTTCAAAAATTAATTACTTAACGTGTTGACTATTTAGAAGTGGTACGTACACTGTGGGGCGTAACGCACACAACAGCCTTAGGAGTATTCATCATGTCCCTCGCAGCAGGTACCTACGCACTAGACCCAGCCCACACCGTTATCGGATTCGTCGCCAAGCACGCGATGGTCACCAAGGTTCGCGGTAACTTCGCAGACTTCGAAGGCACCATCACCGTGGCCGAAAACATCGCCGAGTCCGCTACTGAGGCAACCATCCGCACCGCTTCCATAACCACCGGCAACGATGACCGCGATGCCCACGTAAAGAACGAGGACTTCTTCGCGGTAGAGCAGTACCCGGAGATCACCTTCAAGGCCACCAACCTCAACGTTGATGAGAATGGCAACGGCACCGTCACCGGTGACCTCACCATCAAGGGCACCACCAAGTCCGTCGACCTCGATGTGGAAGATGTTGCTACCGCTGAGGACCCCTTTGGTAATACCCGCCTGGGCTTCGAGGCAACCACCAAGATCAACCGCAAGGACTTCGGCATTGACTTCAACGCTCCACTGAAGACCGGCGGCGTGCTGGTCTCCGAGGAGATCAAGATTGAGCTCGAGGTCTCCGCTATCAAGCAGTAGACCCGTGCCCCAGACGCACTAGAAGCATTAAGCTTCTCCAAGCCCGCAGCCACCTTCTGGCCGCGGGCTTTTCCTACGTCTTCCGGTATTGCGGTACAGCCACTCCTTAACCCTGGGAAGGCATTTCAGCGTGAACATGAAGACATAAAAAGTAATTTTCATGGAAAATATGGTGCTGCGTGGAGGACGGTAAGTGCGTCACCGTTGAAATGAAGTACATGGAGGTACCAATCACGGATACTTTCTATGGCGTTGACCTTAATCGTCACCCCGCCGAGACCGCACAGGAGAGCACTGAACGAGTCGCACAAGAGCTACAACGCCAAGGAATCCGCACCGAGACAAATAATTTCCTCATCTTATTGCCTGACCACTTAATCGCAATCGAAGTCAACGAAGGCGTTGCTTGGTTCGATCCTGACTATTGGAGTCTCGAGGACTTTCTTGAAACGTCGTTCCTTGCCTAGTGAAAAGTAATCCTCAGTTGTCAGCGAACGAGGTGGCGGCATGGTTCAACGGAAAATAGTTAGAATGCACACCAACTGTGATGACGGTTTCAGTTTCCCACTTTGTACTGCGATATGGGCCTAAGGGCGTTGTGCTCGTAAAGCGGAGACTCTGGAATTGTTCTTGATCCATGTTGCTGCATGAGGATCAATGAAACCCGCTATTTCTTGGATAGCGTTATCAACGGAGTCGAGATGTGCGACTTCACGGGCTCTATCGCGCTGCTGAACGATTGATTCGTGGTGAGAGCACCTATTTCTCATTTCATAAACAATGACTACAAGCTCTTCGAACTGCTGTCTGCTGTCAGGGGGTTTCTTCAACGCCCTCTTTACCTGAGGCCAGATGCTTGCTTGATAGTGGTTACTTAAGAGATAACGCCAGAAGTCGAAGCTGAGTTCAGCAATGATTTTTCCCGGTAACGCCCCTCCTCCTCCAGCTCGTCTTTTCGCTTTGCGGATATTCTTCTTTGCTGCAAGGTTGAAAGGTATTCGATCGTCATCAAACCATCGGTCACCGTACCTTCTGGTTAGGGCACTGTGAATGCAGTTTCGAAGAAGTACTTCAACATGCTCAATGTCAGCGAGATAGGTCTTCGTGAGGTGAGTATTCCAAAGGTATAGCGCCTCTGGTGTGGGGTGATCGGCGTACCGGCTCATCCGCGCGGATGAAAACCATTGCGATAGCGGTACGGGGGTCGATCTTGGATTACTCATTATGGAAATGCTAATCTCTATCTTGAAAGCCTCGGAACGATCCCTGCACTACGAAAGTAGGAGTAAATCGCCGAGGTTATTGATTTTTCCGGACGATTAATTTCTTGCACGTCTTTAGATTTAGTCGTGAGGCCCACCATACTGTGTACCTGAGGCGGCAACTAGGTTCTTTCGCAAATCTTGCGTGCTGAGATGAGATCGCCCACCTCCGCGCGCGGTTGCGTCCTCTAGTGTGGTGTAACGCTTGCAGATGGTCACTGACACCTTGCGCCACTTGAAGAGTGTGGACCGGGCAAAACTGATCCAACAGGTCCACAGCGAGATCCCGATACCCGCTGGGTATTTTGCTCCTAAAAGGCAGCGGAACTTAGGACCCCAACCCCGTACCCTACGTGACGGAGGTAACTATAGTTCCTAAGTATGACCGCACCACAAAATAAGACGCAGCACGAGTTGCTCCAAGAACGCGCAGCAGCGGTGGACCTGCTCGCCTATCACCTCCACCTTGATCTTTCGGAGGTACTCGATAGCCCCACCTACCGCGTGACTACCCGCCTCGAGCTCACCAGCAATGAGCCCGAGCTCTTCCTGGATTACCTGGGAGAATCGGTCGCGGAGTTAAAGGTCAATGGCACCCCGCAGGAGGTGGACTTTGATGGCAGCATCATCCGGCTACACGGCGTGCCAGTAGGGGAGGAGCTGACCATCGAGGTCACCAGCCACTCCCGTTATTCGCGCACCGGCCAAGGCCTGCACCGCATGCACGATCAAGCCGATGACGCGACCTACCTGTACTCACACCTCGAGCCTTCCGATGCTCGCCGCATCTTCCCCTGCCTCGAGCAGCCGGATCTCAAGGCCGTCTTCCACGTGCGCATGACCGCACCGAAGCAGTGGCAAATCCTCTCTAACCAACCGGAAGTCGAGCGCAGTGAGGATGGTGACCTCGCCACTGTTACCTTCGCGCCGACACCGCCGCTGTCGACCTACCTGACTTCCTTCGCGGCAGGCCCTTACCAGTATCAAGAGCGCACGTGGACCGCCCCGGATGGCAGCCACTCGGCACAGTTGCGCGCCTTTGCTCGCGCGTCCATGTTTGAGTACCTCGACGAGGAAATCTTGGACCTTACTGCCCAGGGCATGGACTTTTTCCACCAGAACTTTGGCTATCCCTACCCGTGGGGCAAGTACGATTCCATCTTTGTTCCCGAATACAATCTCGGCGCGATGGAAAACCCTGGTCTCGTCACCTTCACGGAGAACTACATTTTCCGCTCCCACGCCACCCGCGCGCAGCATGCCGGCCGCGCGAATACCATCCTGCACGAGATGTCCCATATGTGGTTCGGCGACTTGGTTACACCACAGTGGTGGGATGATCTATGGCTCAAGGAGTCATTCGCGGAGTTCATGGGCGCGGACTCTTCCGTGCACGGCACCGAGTACACCGAGGCCTGGTCCAACTTTGCCGGCGCCCGCAAAAATTGGGCCTACCTGCAGGATCAGCTGCCCACCACGCACCCAATTAAGGCGGAGATCCCGGACGTAGATGCCGCGCGCCAAAATTTCGACGGCATCACCTATGCCAAGGGCGCGGCGGTGCTCAAGCAACTGGTGCACTATGTCGGTCGCGATAATTTCTACGCTGGGGCGCGCGACTACTTCCAGGAGCACGCCTTTGCCGCCGCCACCTTTGATGACCTCCTGAAGGCGCTAAAAAAGCACACAGACCGCGATCTTGATGCTTGGTCGCAGGCCTGGCTGCGTACGTGGGGTCCAGATACGCTCATCCCGGAGCTGCACACCGAAGGCGAGAAGATTGCGGAGCTGGCCATCCTTGCAGAAGCCGAGGACGTCTGCCGGCCACACCGCCTGACCGCCTCGCTTTTTGATGCCGACTTACACAAGTATCGCGAGATCGACATCGATCTCCCCGCCGGCGATGACACCACCCGCACCATTATCGATGAGGCGGCCGGCCTTCCGGCCCCAGAATTGCTACTGCTTAACGACGCCGACCATACCTACGCCAAAATCCGCTTCGACGACACCTCCCTAGAAACGGCAGGGAACCGCCTGACCGAAATCGAAGATGATCTCACCCGCGCTATCATCTGGACCGCACTATGGAACCTCACCCGCGATGGGGAAATGTCGGCGATTGATTATGTGGGGGTCGTCGTCAAGCACGAAGCCTACGAGACCAACACGACGCTGCTGGCTACTGCCTGCGCAAATGCCAATTTTGCGATTGCCCATTATGTTTCGGAAGCCGACCGCGAGCAGGTCCGCACCGACTATGCCGAGGCAATCTGGGGCCATCTGGACGAGGCCGAACCAGCCTCGGACGCCCAGCTTGTACTCGCTCGCGCCGCCATCCGCGCACTCGCCGCAACGCCGGAGGAATCAGGCACCGCGCGCCTTAAGGCCCTGCTCTCCGGTGACATTGCCGGCCTTCGCTTGGACCCCGAAATCCGCTGGTCCATCCTGCGCGCACTCGCCGCCCGAAATGCCGTAGAACTAGACGAGTTGGAGAAAGAAAAACAGCGCGATAATACGCTGACCGGCGCTACGGAATTCCTCGGCGCCAGCCACGCTTTCCCCACACCAGAGACCAAGCGTGCCGCGTTCGATAGGGCGCTCACGCCTGGCGCCTACTCCAATGCCGAGGTAGACGCGCTGGTCGCCGGATTCAATGCCCCACGCTCAGCTGCACTGCAGGAGGCCTTTGCGGAGGAATTCTTCTCCCGCGTGGAAGAGATCTGGGCCGCGCACCCGATTGAGATTGCCAACCGCCTCATCCGCGGCTTCTATCCACAGCTGCCCATGGCCGACGACGCCACCACCCGTCTGCTGCACCGTGAGCTGCCAGGAGCACTGCGCCGCGTACTGCTCGAGTGTCGCGATAATCTGCGGCGCACGCTTCGCGTGCGGGCTGGTCAATAGACTGTACTGTCCAGCGCTCGCGCTCTGCTTCCCCTCGGGTCACACTGTGGTTAACAGTTGTTGATCCGGGGGGAATCTACATATGACACTGAGTCATGACCGCAGTGACGAAGAATTAGTTGATGCTTTCATTGAAGGTGATAATAAGGCCTTTTCCACCATCGTGGAACGCCACCGCACGCGGCTGACCACCGTGGCACGCCGCTACACCAAAAACGATCACGATGCCCAAGATGTGGTCCAGGAAGCCTTCTTGCGCGCCAGCTGCAACCTGCACTCCTATCGCCGCGAATCCGCGCTATCAACCTGGCTACACCGGCTGGTGAAAAATTCTGGCTATGACTACCTCAACCATCGCTCGAATAGGGAAAATGCCTCATTAGATACGGAGGACTTCGACGACGATCGCAACCCGCTGCTCGCGCATAATCCTTCCGAAAACCTAGCGGAGCAGCTGGCGGTGCGCGAAGCCATGCAGTTGCTGCGCGAGGATCAACGCGAAGCGCTGGTGCTTACCGACGTCGCCGGGTTCCGCGTCGGAGAAGTTGCCACTGCTCAAGGAGTAAAGCCCGGCACCATTAAATCCCGCTGCGCCCGAGCGAGGGAAGTCCTACGCGCGGCCATTGGGTGAGTTTGCTAATACCGACGTTTGTCAGTGTGGCGGGTAGACTCATGGCGTTACGCGAAACCACACTCTGATTTAAGGGAGTTAGCAATGACCGTCCACGATGTTGCCATCGTAGGTTCCGGCCCTGCCGGTTATACCGCCGCGCTGTACGCGGCACGCGCCGAGCTCAACCCGATTGTCTTCGAAGGCTTCGAGTACGGCGGCGAGCTTATGAATACTACCGAGGTAGAAAATTACCCCGGCTTCCAAAAGGGCATCATGGGCCCTGAGCTGATGGAGGAAATGCGCGCCCAGGCCATCCGCTTCGGTGCGGATTTGCGCATGGAAGTCGTTGACTCGATAGAGCTAGAAGGCGATATTAAGAAGCTGCACGTGGGTGACGAGTTCTTCGAGGCCCGCGCCGTCATCCTCGCCACCGGTGCCGCCCCGCGCCACCTTGGCGTTCCAGGTGAGGAAGAACTTACCGGCCGCGGCGTTTCTACCTGCGCTACGTGCGATGGCTTCTTCTTCAAGGACCACAATATTGCTGTTATCGGCGGCGGCGACTCCGCCATGGAGGAAGCAACCTTCCTCACCAAGTTCGCGGACTCCGTCACCATTGTGAACCGCTCCGAGAACTTCCGCGCCTCTAAAATCATGCTGGAGCGCGCCCAGGCCAATGAGAAGATTAAATGGGAGACTAATAAGGTCGTCGAAGAGGTCATTGAAGCCGACGGCAAAGTTGGCGGTCTCAAGCTCAAGGACGTCACCAACGGCGAGACCTCTACCTTGGACGTGACTGCCATGTTCGTAGCAATTGGCCATGATCCGCGCTCTTCCTTCCTCAATGGTCAGGTCGAGCTAAATGACAATGGCTATGTTGTAGTTGAACAACCCACCACCAAGACCTCCCAGCCTGGCGTTTTTGCCTGCGGTGATTTGGTGGATGACCACTACCAGCAGGCAATTACCGCGGCCGGCTCCGGTTGCCGCGCGGCAATTGATGCGGAACATTTCCTCGCAGAAAGCCGTTAATTCAGTATGAGCAACGTCAAGAAAGTAACCACCGATACCTTCCGCAAGGACGTCATCGAGTCCGATAAGCCCGTCGTCGTCGACTTCTGGGCCGAATGGTGCGGCCCCTGCAAGAAGCTATCCCCCATCTTGGAAGAGGTAGCAGAGGAGCTAGACGGCGAGGTCACCATCGCCAAAGTCAACGTCGATGAAGAGCGCAACCTAGGTGCCATGTTCCAGATCATGTCCATCCCTAACGTGCTGATTTTCAACCACGGCGAGAAGGTAGACGAATTTGTTGGTCTGCGTTCTAAAGATGACATCGTGGCGCAAGTGAAAAAGCAACTTTAACTGTTAATCTAATTCCTATTAGATTAAGCGTGTAGAAATTCTGAAATGCGGCCCCTAAACACGGGCTGTGAAAGGGGTAAAAGACGTGAACCGCGTTCTTCGAGTCGGCGATACAAGCGTGCGTGTAGCTGAGGCTCGCGCCACCTTGGCCCGTCTCGGCCTCTTGTCAGATTTCAAGGGGGAACTTTCTGCGTGGAAAAAGCAGAAGTACTCCGAGAGCGACAAGAGCTTTGATGCCAATTTGTCTGAGGTCCTCAAGGCCTTCCAGCAATCGCGCGGCATCGTGCCCACGGGAGAGATCGATGATCTCACCCTGCGCGAACTGCGCCAGGCCTCGTATACGCTCGGCAGCCGTGTACTTGCCTACGAGCCCGCAAATGAGCTCGTGGGTGATGATATCTCGCAGCTCCAGCAACAGCTGCAGGAGCTGGGCTTTTACCAGCAGCGCGTAGACGGCCATTTTGGCACCAATACCTACGCGGCGCTCAAGGAATACCAACACAACTGTGGCTTGCAAGAAGATGGTGTATGCGGTCCCGCCACCATCCGCGCCCTCAGTCTGCTTGGCCGCCGTATCACCGGCGGATCCGCGCACAATATCCAAGAGCGCGAGCGCGTGCGCAACGCCGGTCCTAAACTGGCGGGCAAGCGCGTTGTGATCGATCCCGCCTTGAGCGGCGGCGACGCCGGCCAACAGGTCAAGGGACGCTTTGGTGATATTTCTGAGCAAGAGATCCTGTGGGACCTCACCCAACGCATCGAGGGACGCATGATTGCCGCCGGCATGGAGACCATCATCTCCCGTCCTCGGACCTCCGATGCGGACGTGAAGTCCCGCGCGGAGTTAGCCAACGCCTTCGATGCGGACATTGTCATCTCTTTGGCTTGTGATTCCTATCCCAATGAGAAGGCCAATGGTGTTGCCACCTTCTATTTCGGTTCCGAATCCGGCAATTCCTCGCTTATTGGTGAGACCCTATCCGGCTTTATCCAGCGTGAGATTGTCGCACGCACCGAGCTGCTGGACTGCGGCAACCACGGCCGCACCTGGGATCTGCTTCGCCTGACCCAAATGCCGGTCATCCAGATCGTGCTGGGCTACCTCACCAACCCAGAAGACATAAAGATCCTCACCAATCCGTCCCGCCGCGACGATATTGCTGAGGCCATCGTCATCGCGGTAAAGCGTATGTATCTCATGGATCAGGATACAGTTGTGACAGGTACCTATAAATTTTCTGAACTCCTTCAAGCTGAGCAGTCCTAAGTCAACGAGATCTGCCCACAAATCTTGGTTCGAAGCGAATCATTCGATTAGTATCTACTGATAATCTTCATTTCTACTATTTGAATGGATCTTCATGATGGATGCTTCGAGCCCCTCCGCGATCTCTCCCAAGGAAATGGGACGTGTAGTAGCTGCAACCACAATCGGTACGGCGATTGAATGGTACGACTATTTTCTATACGCTGCAGTAGCCGGACTCGTTTTTAACCAAGTAATGTTTTCTCCCTTAACCGGAAGTTTGGCCAGCATCGTGTCTTTCGCTTCTGTGGGCCTATCGTTTTTGTTTCGGCCCCTCGGTGCGTTTTTAGCCGGCTACTATGGAGATCGCTACGGTCGACGAATCGTCCTCATGGTCACACTTTTCTCCATGGGGGGCGCAACCACTTTAATCGGCCTCTTACCTACTTACGAAACGGTAGGTCTATGGGCTCCCATTATGCTCATTTTTCTCCGCATTATTCAAGGCGTATCCGCTGGAGGGGAGTGGGGATCAGCGGTATTGCTAGCGGTTGAACATGCTCCGAACCAGAAGCGTGGCCTTTACGGTGCCGGACCCCAAATTGGAGTTCCCATCGGTCTTCTCATGTCCTCGGGAATTTTATCCATTATGAATAGAATTGCGCCCGGAGATGCATTCTTTCAATGGGGTTGGCGCGTCCCCTTCTTACTTTCCTTCGTGTTGGTTATCGTGGGCTACTTAGTAAGAATCGGCGTCGATGAATCGCCGGTTTTCAAAGTTATAGCGGGCAACAAAAGTCATGAGGGCCCGAATCCCATTGGAGTTCTCTTCAAACAGCATCTACCTCTTGTATTTGTCGCCGCACTGGTATTTGCAGGCAACGGAGCTGTAGGTTATATGACAGCAGGAGGCTATATTCAAAATTATGCCACCAATCCAGAAGGACCCATTTCCTTTGAGCGCGGTGATGTGCTCAACGCAGTTACTTTGTCTGCCGTAACTTGGTTAATATTCACGCTATTCGCCGGCTGGGTGTCGGACTATATCGGTCGACGAAGGACTTATCTCATTGGATTTGTCGTACAGGCAATTGGAGCTGGAATACTCTTCCCACTGGTCAACTCAGCTTCACTGGGCCTTCTTTATGTCGCGCTTATCTTTCTAACTGTAGGCCTAGGACTAACTTATGGTGCCCAGTCCGCCATGTATGCTGAGCTCTACCCTGCATCCGTTCGTGCATCAGGGGTATCGATATCTTATGCCATTGGATCAATTCTCGGCGGCGCATTTGCACCTATGATCGCTGCATCTTTAGTAGATGCAACAGGCACAACAGTTGCGGTTACAATCTATCTAGTAACTGCAAGCCTCGTAGGTTTTACTGCTATCTTGCTTCTCCAAGAAAGAAAAGGTATCCCTCTTAGCCCTGATTTTGAAACGGAACAATCTAAAAGTCCGTTTATTTTTGGTAAGTAACCTAAACAACAGTAGAACTGAGCCATCCGATTCCAATAATCTTCACTGTGACTATTTTATGGTCAATTCGTGGAGTTTCGGACAAATGATCCGAGTCGAACACGCTCTGCTTGACAGGCTGTAGCTGTCATTGAACGATTCTGAATCAGAATAGGAGAGTAACGCCAACGTCCCTCTCTGACGGCCTTTCAACCCGAGCAGATCAGAAGTGCAATTCAGGGGTGTACCAATTACTTCTTCTACTTTTCACTTTGACAAAGAGTAACGATTTCCTTGCAAGTGAATTGTAAAACTTCACAGAGAGGTATTTAACTACATAAAGCAAATTCGGCAGCAATGCAATAATTGCAAATAATTCATCATCCCAAAGTTAGCAACATTCTATTGAACGACACAAGAACCCCCCTTTAGGAGATTCTACGTCCGTATCAAATCTAAATACCTGGAGACGTCAATCGAAAGTTCAGAAAGCCATTAGCCTGACTTTAGGAGTTAAATAATCAGTGCTGCTACTAAAGCCTGCCTTGGGATTAAAAGATCGAATATCTTAAGTGACCGCAAAATAGCATTTGTTTAAACTTTCCATCTTTCGAAAGTTATCCACCTGGCTGCATTAGTGCCATGATGCGCTCAAAATCTTCTTGGTCACCAAATTCCACGACCATCTTGCCCTTGCGTTTGCCCATGGTCACGGTGACTTTGGTGTCAAAGCGATCAGATAGGCGCTCGGCAGAATCGGTGAAGTACTGCGGCTGTGGTGCCGGCTGCTTCTTTTTTGATTCGGCCGGCTTGCCATCGCGCTTATAAAGGGTGACTGCCTCCTCAGTGGCGCGGACGGACAGGCCCTCCGCGATGATGCGGTTGGCAATATATTCCATCGCCTCCGTGTCATCCAAAGACAGAAGCGCACGCGCGTGGCCGGCGGATAGGGTACCAGCGGCTACCCGTTTTTGTACCTCTACCGGCAGCTTAAGCAGGCGCAGCATATTGGTCACCTGTGGGCGCGAGCGGCCAATGCGGTCCGCCAGCTCGTTCTGGGTAACGCCAAACTCTTCCAATAGCTGCTGATAGGCGTGTGCCTCTTCCAGAGGGTTGAGCTGCACGCGGTGGATGTTTTCCAGCAGGGCATCGCGCAGAAGGTTGTCATCCTTGGTATCGCGCACGATGGCTGGAATAGTAGCCAGACCCGCCTTGGAAGAAGCGCGCCAACGGCGCTCACCCATGATGAGCTCGAAGCCACCCTCCTCGGAAGGGCGAACAACGATGGGCTGCAAGAGGCCAAACTCGCGGATCGAGTGAACGAGCTCGCCCAGCTCATCCTCGTCGAAGACGGTGCGTGGCTGCTTCGGATTAGGGATGATATCCCCAATGGAAATCTCGCGGTAGGTCGCACCGATGGGAGCCGGGGTGGCCTGACGCTTCTTCGAAGATTGTGAGCCAGAACCCTGTTGAATGGTGGGCGCGCCCTTTACACGCTTGCCGTCGCCGCCCTTGCGGCCAGGCTGCGGGGTGGCATTTCCCAAGATGATATCCGCCGCGGAATCTCCCAGCCGCGGCTTGCGGGTAGGGGCATCAGGGCCGGATGGGATGAGTGCGGCGAGACCCTTGCCGAGTCCACCTTGCTTCTGTTCTGCCATGAGTTCCTATCCTTCCAATTCCGCGTAAATCTCTGGGCTCACGCCAATCGCCCCGGTGGTCGGGTGCGGGCGATAATCGCCGCGCCGGTTAAGCTCGCGCGCCGCCGCAAGGTAGGCGCGGGCACCGGTGGACGAAGGAGCGTAATCAATAACCGTAGTACCGTATCCCGGCGCCTCCGAAACGCGCACGGAGCGCGGGATAACATTGCCCAACACCACGGCACCAAATTGCTCGCGAACGTTATCTGCCACATCTTCTGCCAAGCGCGTGCGGGCGTCATACATGGTCAACAGCACGGCAGAGATATGCAGATCCTCGTTGAGGTGTTCACGGATCATGGAAATATTTCCCAGCAACTGGCCCACACCCTCGAGGGCGTAGTACTCGCATTGAATCGGGATGATGACCTCTTCCGCGCACGTCATCGCATTGATGGTAAGCAAACCTAGCGATGGCGGGCAGTCAATGAAAACGTATTCGAAGCCATGCTCCTCGAGGAAGCCGTTATGCAGGGCGTCATAAAGCCGAAATTCGCGGCGTACCAAGGACACCATTTCGATCTCCGCGCCAGCCAAATCAATGGTGGCGGGGATGCAGAAAAGGTTCTCGTTGTGCGAAGAAGGCTGCATAGCCTTCTCGGCACTGCAGTCCCCGAGGAGCACCTCATAGCTGGAATCGGTGCCGGAATTATGTTCCGCACCCATGGCCGTGGAAGCATTTCCCTGCGGGTCAAGATCGATCACCAGCACTTTCTTGCCCTCTGCGGCAAGCGCTGCGGCCAAGTTGGCGGCGGAGGTGGTTTTGCCTACGCCGCCTTTCTGGTTAGCAATGGTGATAAGGCGCGGATTAGTCATGCCGTCTACTTTAGTTCACGCGCGGGACACGAATGATCGTGGTTCCCTCGATGGTTCTGACCTCGGCCTTTCCACCGCCGGCCTTCTTGATGTCAGCGGCATCGCGTTCTAGTTCCTCATGTACCGAAGAGCCCTTCAGTGCGATCATCTCGCCCCCCTTGCGCACTAGCGGCAGCGACCACTTCGCAAGCTTACCCAAGGGCGCGACGGCGCGCGAGGTCACCACATCGGCCCCCGCCACGGCCTTTTTAATCGGGCCTTCCTCAGCGCGGCCACGCAGGACCGTCACATTGTCGAGCCCTAGTTCTTCTACCACCTCGTTGAGGTAGTTATAGCGCTTCAACAGCGGCTCAATCAGGGTTATCCGCAGGTCTGGGCGCGCAATGGCCAGCGGAATGCCAGGCAGTCCGGCACCCGAGCCTACATCGATGACCGTGGTGCCCTCGGGGATTGCCTGCTTGACGACGGCGCAGTTAATAATGTGCCTGTCCCACAAACGCGGCACCTCCCGGGGGCCTATAAAACCACGAGTGGACCCGTCTGTAGCGAGCGAATCATGGTAAGCCTGCGCGAGGGGCAAGCGGGAGCCGAATACTACTGACGGGTCCATCTTGGACACGATGGGGTTCTCCTCCGTGTTTATTTGTTTTTGCGCTGTTTCTTGGTGCGGTTGTCCTTCTTGCGGGCACCCGGCTTAGGTGCGGAAGTCCGCTTGGCCTCAGCCTTCGCGGCTTCCTCTTCTTCTTCCTCGCGGTCCATCTTGGCATAGACGATGCGGGTTTGGAAGAAGGTCCAGACCGTATTGGCCATCATGTAGAACAGCAAACCGATTGGCCAGATGAAGCCGGAGAAGATCAGCATAGCTGGCATGACCCAGAGCATCATCTTGGACATCATGGCCATTTGCTGTTGCATCATTTCCGCATTCTGGCCCTGTGGCGCTTGGGTCTTACCGGCGGCGCGGCGCTGTTCCTGGCGGTTTAGGCTCATGCGGGCGTTGAAGTGCGTCATAACCGCAATCACGGCGATCATCGGAACGATGATAACGGCGGCCTGGCTGGTGGTTACGCCCTCCACAATCGGCGAGTTCAAGCGCAGGTTGGTCACCAGCGGGACATCGAAAATCTTGGCATCCAAGAACTGCTGGACCAGCTCCGGCTTAAAAATGTAGTTGGCAGTATTTGCGTTGTCCTCAACGGACATTGGATCGCCACTGGGGTGGCCAATGCCACCGGCTACGGCGACGGTGCGGTCGAAGGAGCGCAGTACGTGGAACAAACCAACGAACATTGGAATCTGCACGAATACCGGCAGGCAGCCGGCCATCGGACGAACGCCGGATTCCTTGTAGACCTTCTGCATTTCCTGCGCGGCCTTGGTCTGATCGTTGCCGTACTTCGCACGGATTTCCTGCACCTTAGGCTGGATTTCCTGCATCTTGCGCGAGGAACGAATCTGGCTGATGGTCGGCTTGACCATTAGCGCCTTAAGCGTCCAGGTCAACAGCACAATGGCCAGAATCCACGTAATGCCCCAGGATGGGTCCATCACGAGGGAAAGCAGCCAGTGCCAGAACCATAAAACGGCCGAAATTGGCCAGTAGATGAAATTAAGCACGAGTGTTTAATCCTCAGTTGTTGTTGGGGTCCGGAACCGGATCAAATCCGCCCGGATGCCAGGGGCCACATTTGCAGACCCTGGCAATTGCCATCGCCGTACCCTTGAATGCGCCATGTTTGGATAGCGCTTCAAGAGCATAAGCACTGCATGTCGGTTCAAACCGACAGGTCGATACCATCTTAAGGCCAGAGACATGTTTTTGGTAGAAACGAACCACTTTGACCATTGGTGTGGCCAATCCTCTGGCTGGGGGAATCTCCTCCCCGCGGGAATTTAGATATCCCATTGCTTGCGCAGTGCTTTAGCAAGATCTTTTTCTAATTGCTCACTGCTAGCAGTGGCGCTAGCGGGCAATGCACGAATGACCACATCCACGCTGGCGGGCAGCTTGGGAATGAAAGTCATGCACACATGGCGAAGCCGCCGGGAGGTGCGGTGGCGAACCACTGCATTCCCGACGGCTTTAGAAACAATTAAGCCAAAGCGCGGCCCAGTGGCTGCGATTTCGGCCTCCTTGTCCGTACCTGCGTTATCGCGCGCATGCACGACTACCGTACGAGTGCCCGCCCGGCGACTGCCCTTCATCGTGCGCCGAAACTGTGTCGGCGATGTGAGCTTGTGCTGGGCCGGAAGCATAACTTACGCAGTCAGCTTTGCGCGGCCCTTCTTGCGACGAGCCGCAACGATTGCGCGACCTGCACGAGTGCTCATGCGGGTGCGGAAACCGTGCTTACGAGCACGACGACGGTTGTTCGGCTGGAACGTGCGCTTACCCTTTGCCACGTTAATTCTCCTTGAAGTTGTGCGTAGGCACACCACCGCTAACAGCGGCGCACCCACTGATGATTAGATTCCATGAACCTGACGCATCACAGTCTCTCCGGTGCACGGCGAGCCGACGGGCCCAGCCAGTGCGAGGTGACGCTGTCACTTTCACGCGCAACTCTTTGTTGCAATAGACCATGCCAGATTACGTGATTTCTGCCGCTAGAAACAAATCGACACCCGGGTACACCCGAAATTACATAAATGTTTTTTCCTGCAGCTAGGCGGCCAGATTCCGGGCTCTTACTGCGCCGAATCCACCGCACTGGAGGACCTATCCAGATCGGCGTCCAGGGGGTGAATTTTTCTCACTAGACACACCCGCCGCTTCGGCGGTACAACAGAAGAATCAAATTCCACAGCCAAGCCTGGCATGTGGATAACTCTAAATCAACGCTTGAGACTTTTGCAGTTTCCGCAGCTTAACGCCATAAACCGGCCAATGAAGAGTTATCCACAGCCATGAACTAAGCTGTGAATAACTCTTTCATCCACACCTGTGGATAACTCTGTGGAGATCGAGGTGACTCGATAAAAACCACTGTGAAAACCACGGTGGAATCCACGGTGAAAATTGTTATTCAATGTCCACCCGTTCCCGACTGAATTCCACAAAGGTAGCCTGTTGTGACTGACCCACAAGCGAACCTGCATGCCATTTGGCGCGCGGTCGTTGATGACCTGCTCGCACAATCCGAGCAACCCAATTCCGAGGTCCCTAGTTTTTCCCATTCACAGCGCCTTTACCTCCAACTGGTCCGCCCCATCATGATGGTCGAGGGCTACACCCTCGTTGCCGCCGAGAACCTCGACGCCAAAAATGTGGTCGAAAATGAACTGGGTGAGTACATCGCCAAGGCCTTGACCCGGCATCTCGGGCGCCCCTGCTCCTTCGCGGTTACCTTGGCCACTCCGCAGGAACCACAACCAGCGGCCACAGAGCCTTCTCCACAGGCAGCTCCGCCGCAACAGCAGCAGGCTCCGCAAGCGCAACAACCCCAGCACACGGAGCCTCCCCAGAACTACATTCCGCGCCCGCAACACTCTGATACCGGTACGCAACCAGCGCCCGCACAAAACAACTGGCAATCCAGCCATGCCCCAGCCAGCTTGGATGAACTTGTCCAGCACTATAACCAGCAGCAGGCGCAGTCCGCGGGAAATTTCACCGATGCTAGCTCTAACTCCGCTCGCATCCCGCGCGAGGCTCCGGCACATGATCCCAACCGTGAAACTTCACTGAATCCGAAGCACACCTTCGATAGCTTCGTTATCGGTTCTTCGAATCGTTTTGCCAATGGTGCAGCCGTTGCTGTGGCCGAAAATCCCGCCCGTGCATATAACCCACTATTCATCTGGGGTGGCTCTGGTCTAGGCAAAACGCACCTTTTGCACGCCGCTGGTAATTACGCCCAGGTGCTGCACCCGGGTCTGCGCGTGAAATATGTGTCTTCGGAAGAGTTTACGAATGACTATATTAATTCGCTACGTGATGACCGCCAGGAATCCTTCAAACGGCGCTACCGCAACCTCGACATCTTGATGGTCGATGATATCCAGTTCTTAGAGGGCAAAGAATCCACCCAGGAAGAGTTCTTCCATACTTTCAATGCGCTGCACCAAGCCAATAAGCAGATCATTTTGTCTTCGGACCGCCCGCCGAAGCAGCTGACAACGCTGGAGGATCGCCTCCGCACGCGCTTTGAAGGCGGACTTATTACCGATATTCAGCCGCCAGATCTGGAAACGCGTATCGCGATTTTGATGAAGAAGGCGGCAAATGACGGCACCGAGGTGGATCGCTCCGTGCTTGAGCTCATTGCCTCGCGCTTTGAATCTTCCATTCGCGAGCTCGAAGGCGCTCTTATCCGCGTTTCGGCCTATTCCTCTTTGGTAGATGAGCCAATCAACGTAGAGATGGCGGAAATCGCATTGCGCGATCTGGCCCCGGATTCCGCTGATCGGCAGATCACCGCTACCTCAATCATGGAGGTCACGGCAGACTTCTTTGATATTGATGTGGAAACTCTGCGCGGCGCCGGCAAGAAGCGCGCGGTAGCGCATGCTCGCCAGCTGGCAATGTATTTGTGCCGCGAGCTTACCGAGCTATCCCTGCCCAAGATCGGTGAACAGTTCGGCGGTAAGGACCACACCACCGTCATTTATGCCGATCGCAAAATCCGCAAAGAGATGACCGAAAAGCGCAATACCTATGACGAGATCCAGGCGCTTACCCAACGCATCAAGAATCGCAGTCGCGCCTAAGCCTTAGCGTGCTGCCTCAGCGCTCTCCTTTATATAAGGAGGGCGCTTTTGTTTTCCCGATCCCGCTTCCCAGATTTCGCCGGGGTCACTTGGGGTTGAAACCAGCTAGAAAGCTAGACAGAATCCTCCACGCCGCACCGGCACACCCGTGTAATTTCACAAATAAGGCCCGAAACCCTCTAAAAAGGGCCGTTTATCTGCAAGAAAAGTTATCCACAGCGTTATTCACACTTGTGTAATTTCAACTTTGTAATTCATAGATCTTACTCACAGTTTTTAATTCCACAGGCCTTGTGCTGGGAGAACCACCCTGTGATCAGTGTTGTGTGTAGATCAGTGATCAAATGACAAAACCTGTGGATAAACCGGCGATCCCACTAGTTGTCCACAATTCACCCCGATTGATCACAGTAAGATCACAAGATTTGCCACACCCCGGATCTGCGCCATGAACTTGTCATTTACCTAGTTACCCACAGATCCCACAGCGCTTATTACTACTACTAAATTATTTCTCTGATCTGTATAGAAGAAAGAGGGTGTGTGGAATTCGGCCCGCCCCGCCTCCGGCCAGGCGCGGATCGAGCGGGCAAAGATGGAATTACACGTTGTGGCGCACCGCGCCCAATGCGGTAAGTTGGAAGCCAGTCTTTTGTAAGTAACAAATTTCCTACTTGCCTCAGAGGAGCTCTTCGCACCATGGATGAAGCCGTGTCATTTCGCGTTGCCAAAGATGACCTTGCCAACGCCGTAGCGTGGGTTGCTCGCAGCCTGCCTTCCAAGGTCACTCAGCCCGTGCTTCGCGCGATGTTGATCACCGCGGATGACAATGGTCTTGAGTTCACCGGCTTCGATTATGAGGTTTCTACCCGCGTCCGCATCGCCGGCATGGTGGATGAGCCCGGACAGATTGCGGTAGCCGGCAAGCTCCTCTCCGATATCGTTGCTTCTTTGCCCAACAAGGAAGTAGAGATCTCCCAGGTAGATTCCAAGGCACTGGTTACTTGTGGTTCCTCTCGCTTCGAGCTGCCACTGATCCCACTGGATGATTACCCTCAGCTTCCGGTATTGCCAGAGGTTACGGGCACTATCCAGCCACAGCTTTTCGTCGAGGCCATCCACCAGGTCGCTGCCGCAGCCGGCAAGGATGACACTTTGCCTATGCTCACCGGTGTGCACATGGATATCCATGGCAAAGACATTGAGATGACAGCAACGGACCGTTTCCGTTTGGCCATGCGCACCCTGGAATGGGAGCCGAAGTCCCCGAACGTGGAAGCCAAGCTCCTGGTGCCTGCTAAGACCCTCCAGGAAACCGGCCGTTCCTTGGATCCGCATCTCAACATTCCGGTAGAGATTGCCGTGGGCACCGATGACAATATTGGTGCCGATGGCCTCTTTGGTCTGCACGCTGATAATCGCGAAACCACCACGCGCATGCTGGATGCGGACTTTCCCAATGTGCAGCCGCTGCTGCCGAAGAATCACACCAATATTGCCTCCATTGAGGTGGCACCGCTGCAGGAAGCAATCCGTCGCGTTTCTTTGCTGACGGATCGTAATGCACAGATTCGCATGGAATTCGCCGATGGGCAGGTAACCCTATCTGCCGGCGCGGATGCCGGTAATGCGACCGAGACCTTGCCGTGCGCTTTCCATGGCCGCGATGAGTTTCTCATTGCCTTCAATCCGGGCTACCTCAAAGATGGCTTGGCAGTCATCAACACCGACCGCGTGGTCTTCGGCTTCACCGAGCCTTCCCGCCCAGCCATTATGATCCCAGAACCGGAAGAGCTGCCTGAGGCCGATGAAGATGGCAACTTCCCCACGCCGAAGACCAACTTCACCTACCTGCTCATGCCGGTTCGCCTGCCGGGCTAATGTACGTCAGGGATCTCGATGTTCGGGATTTTCGCTCATGGCCCGAACTTAATGTGCAGCTAGGGCCCGGGATCACCCTTTTTGTCGGGCGCAATGGCTTTGGCAAGACCAATATCGTCGAAGCCATTGGTTATACTGCCCATCTTTCCTCCCATCGCGTATCTCACGATGCGCCGTTGGTGCGTCAGGGTGCCGATAGTGCACGGGTGTCTATTACCGCGGTGAACCAGGGCCGCGAGCTCACTACCCATTTGCTGATTAAACCCCACGCGGCCAATCAAGCGCAGATCAATCGCACGCGCCTGCGCAGCCCCCGTGAGCTGCTGGGCGTGGTAAAAACGGTGCTCTTTTCCCCGGAGGATTTGGCCTTGGTGCGCGGGGAGCCGGCCGGACGGCGCGCTTATCTCGATAGCATCATTGCCTCGCGGACTCCGCGCCTTGCGGGTGTAAAGGCCGACTATGACAAGGTACTCAAGCAGCGCAATGCCTTGCTGAAATCAGCCTCCGGCAGCCTGCGCCGCGGCTATTCCGATAGCGACGGTGCCGCCGCATTGGCTACCTTGGATACCTGGGATGCGCAGCTTGCCCGGCTCGGCGCCCAAGTAATCGCCGCGCGCCTTGCGCTTGTCGACGCCCTCTTAGACCACATCCCCGCCGCTTATTCCGGCCTGGCACCAGAATCGCGGCCGGCGCAGGTGCAATATAAGTCCACGATCGACACCTCGGATCGCGAGGTACTAGAGGCCGTCTTGCTTACCGAGTTGGCCACCGCCCGGCAGCGCGAGATTGAACGCGGCATTTCCCTGGTGGGCCCGCACCGCGACGATCTGGTGCTTAACCTGGGCGATCAGCCGGCCAAGGGCTTTGCCAGCCATGGTGAGACGTGGTCCTATGCCATTGCGCTGCGCCTGGCGGAGTTTAATCTGCTGCGGCAAGAGGGAGGATCGGATCCGGTGCTCATTTTGGATGATGTATTTGCCGAGCTTGACGCCAAGCGCCGCAAGCAGCTTGTCCACCTGGCCGCCGAGGCCGAGCAGGTGCTCATTACCGCGGCGGTAGATGAGGACCTACCGGGGAACTTGGAACCCATCGTGCGCTACCGCGTGAGCGTGGAAGATACCGATACCGGCCGCATCTCCAAGCTCAGCGCTGAGGATGCCGTTGAGGATGGGGATGGTGACAAGGATGAGTGAGGAACAAGGGGGCGTCGGCAAGCAGCGCATTGATCCTGTCACCCAGTACTTTAAATTGGTACGGTCCACCTCCAAGAACCCGCCGAAGCTAACCCGCCTTGTGCCGAAGATGCCGGTGCCCTCTCTAGAGAAGGCACAAAAGCAGGGGTATATGGGCTATCAACGGGGCATTCCTACGGGACCAGATGGCAGGAAGAAACGGCGAACGCTGGCGGTGCCGAGCCTGGGAGCCCAAATCAGCCGCGAGGTAGTCAATCGCGGCTGGGAGCACGACTTGGCCAATGGTTGGGTGATGGGTAATTGGGAGAATCTCGTGGGCGAGCGCATCGCCGCCCATACGCAGCCGCAACGGATTAAGGACAAGGTTGTCTATGTGTCCTGCGATAACTCCACCTGGGCTACGGAGCTGCGCTATCTGCAGCGACAAATCCTGCGGAAAATCTCTGACCGCCTAGGCCCGGATGTCATTGTTGAGCTGCGCATTCATGGGCCCAAGCAGCAGCGAAATTATGAGGGGCGGCAGTGGGTGAAACCACAAGGATCGCAAGATACGTATGGCTAATAGGTTGCACTTGGATCCGACCTTTAAATCCTAAATAACCTCAGAGCGCGCCAGATTCCTATCTCTCACGGGTGTGGGGTGTCTTTCAGTAGGGGGTATCCGTGTAGAATAGTTAAAGTCTTAGAATTAGCTATAGCCAAAAGGAGAGCACGAATCCGTGGCTGAAGAACACGCATATGATGCCGGGTCAATTACGATCCTGGAGGGCCTCGAAGCCGTCCGTAAGCGCCCCGGCATGTACATTGGTTCGACCGGTTCGCGCGGCCTGCACCACCTCATTTGGGAGATCGTTGATAACTCCGTCGATGAGGCTATGGCCGGCTACGCCGATAAGGTTACCGTCAAACTGCTGGAAGATGGCGGCGTCGAGGTCATCGATAATGGCCGTGGTATCCCGGTAGAAATGCACGCCTCCGGCGCACCTACCGTCCAAGTGGTCATGACGCAGCTGCACGCCGGCGGTAAATTCGACTCCGACTCCTACGCCGTATCTGGCGGCCTGCACGGCGTCGGCATTTCCGTGGTGAACGCGCTTTCTACCCGCGTAGAAGCGGAAATTAAACGCGATGGTAAGCACTGGTATCAAAACTTCCAGAACGCCGTCCCGGATGATCTCGTTGAGGGCGGCAACGCCCGCGGCACGGGTACCAAGATCCGCTTCTGGGCGGATCCGGAAGTATTTGAAACTACCGAGTACGATTACGACATCATTGCTCGCCGCCTGCAGGAAATGGCCTTCCTGAATAAGGGCCTATCCATTGAGCTCATCGATGAGCGCGTTACCGAAGAGCAGATTGAGCTGGAAGAAATCGCCGATGCAGAATCCGGCGAGACCAGTGCGGATGAAACCTCCTTCGATGATGCCCCGGACGCTGGCGATACCTTCAACGAAGAATCTGGTGAAGCGGCGGAAACTGCGGCGGAAAAGAAGCGCCGCAAGAAGGTCACCTTCCACTACCCGGATGGCTTGACCGATTACGTCAAGTACCTCAATAAGTCCAAGACCGCGATCCACCCGACTATCGTTTCTTTCGATGCCAAGGGCGAAGATCATGAGGTGGAAGTAGCACTGCAGTGGAACCAGGGCTATAAGCAGTCCGTTCACACTTTTGCTAATACCATCAATACCCACGAGGGCGGCACGCATGAAGAGGGCTTCCGCGCGGCCCTAACCTCCCTGATGAACCGCTATGCCAAGGAGCATAAGCTCATCAAGGAAAAGGATGGCAACCTCTCCGGCGATGACTGCCGCGAGGGCTTGGCCGCCGTCATTTCCGTCAAGGTGGGCGATCCGCAGTTCGAGGGCCAGACCAAGACCAAGCTGGGCAATTCCGAAATCAAGGGCTTTGTCCAGCGTGCGGTGAACGAGCACGTCAATGACTGGTTCGATGCCAATCCGGCTGAGGCAAAGGCCATTATCAATAAGGCCGTGTCCTCCGCACATGCTCGCATGGCTGCCCGCAAGGCCCGCGAGATGGTGCGCCGCAAATCCGCCACCGACTTGGGCGGTCTGCCCGGCAAGCTCGCGGATTGCCGTTCAAAAGATCCAAAGATCTCAGAGCTGTATATCGTGGAGGGTGACTCCGCAGGTGGTTCCGCTAAGGGCGGCCGTGATTCCATGTTCCAGGCCATCTTGCCTCTGCGCGGCAAGATCTTGAACGTGGAGAAGGCCCGCATGGATAAGGTCCTCAAGAATGCTGAGGTCCAGGCGATTATTACCGCACTGGGTACCGGTATCCACGAGGAATTCGATATCAAGAAGCTGCGCTACGACAAGATCGTGCTCATGGCCGATGCCGACGTCGACGGCCAGCACATTGCCACGCTGCTATTGACCCTGCTCTTCCGCTTCATGCCCCAGTTGGTTGAGGACGGGCACGTGTACCTGGCTAACCCGCCGCTGTACAAGCTCAAGTGGTCCAAGGGCACTCCGGGCTATGCCTTTTCCGACGACGAGCGCGATAAGCTGTTGGCCGAGGGTCTGGAGCAAAACCGCAAGATCAACAAGGATGACGGCATCCAGCGCTACAAGGGTCTGGGCGAGATGAACGCCGCCGAGCTTTGGGAAACTACGCTCGACCCGAGCACCCGCATCCTGCGTCGCGTGGATTTGGAAGACGCGCAGCGCGCCGATGAGCTCTTCTCCATCCTCATGGGTGACGATGTCTCGGCCCGCCGTTCCTTTATTACCCGCCGCGCCAAGGACGTCCGCTTCCTGGATATCTAAAGCGCAGCACAAAGCCCACCGTGGAATTTCCGCGGTGGGCTTTAATTGTGGCGTTTTAAAGCGCGATCCCTAGGCCTGGGAGCTGCGCTGATCCGCTACGGCGAATCCCAGGGAGGCAAGACACATGGACAGGATGACGCCGAAGCCGGCGACGATGGAAAGCGGCCAGTCCGCGTTCGTGCCGTGCAGGGTGGCAAAGACTATGGCCGTGATGACGGCAAGACCGATGGCCGTGCCGATGCGCTGGCCGGTCTGGAGGACAGCGCCCGACGATCCAGCGTAGGCCTGAGGGACATGTGCCAAGGTGAGCGTCTGGTTAGGGGAGATGACCGAGCCTTGCCCGCCGCCCACCAAGGAGAGCGACAGGACTATCCACCATTCGCTGGTACCCCATTGCTCGGTGGCCCAGATGAGCGCAATGGTGGAAACGAGCCCGGAGATGGTCACCATCATGCCGATAACCACGACCTTGCGGCCGTGGACGGACACTGACCGGCCGGCCAGTGTGGCAGAAATAGAGCTCAACAAAGCGGCCGGAATGCCTACGGATCCGGCAGCGAGGGCGGAGTGCCCGAGACCGCTTTGGAAGTAGAGCGCGACGAGCACCCAAATGCTGGTAATACCCATAAACCACAAGGTGGCGATGATGGTGCCATTGCGAAAGCTCGCAGTAGCAAAGATATTAAGATCCACCATTGGTGGATGACCGGTGGCCTTGTGTCGTCGCTCCCACAGCACCCATGCCACCAGCAAAAACGCGCCCAGGAGCAGCAGCCACCACACGCCAGGTGTTCCAGAAGACTCCATGAAGGGGAAGAGGATGGCCCACACGGCGGCGCCAAGGATCACAGCACCAATGGGATCAAGGGTGGCTAGGGTCTTGAAAATTCCCAGTTTATTGCCCATTTCATCGCGTACACGAGAAAACAGCGGCCGCGGAAACCACATCAATCCCAAGATGATGGCAATAAGGCCGACGGGGAAATTGACCAGCATGGTCAACCGCCAGCCCAGGTCCGCGCCACCCAGGCGTATGAGCAGGCCACCAAGTACCGGTCCAATGGCTACGGCGAGGCCCACCGTGGAGCCGAAATAGCCGAAAGCGCGGGCCCGCTCGGTGCCGCGGAAGTACTGCTGGATCATGCCCACGCCCTGGGGATTAAGCAGGCCAGCACCTATGCCTTGGATAAAGCGGGCGGCATTGAGTGCCTCAGCACTAGGGGCAAAACCGGCGACTGCGGCGCTGATGGAATAGATAGCGATGCCAGCTAGAAAGATGCCGCCGCGGCCGAGGAGATCTCCGGCGCGGCCGGCCGCCACGAGGATGACGCCGAAGGTGAGCGCATAGCCGGAGAGCACCCATTGCACATCCGAATTAGAGGCCCCTAAACCCGATTGAATAGAGGGCAGGGCCACATTAACAATGGATACGCTCAGCAGCGACATAAAAAGCGCCGTGAGCAAAACGATAAGTACCCGCCAGCGAGCGGGATCTTGGCCGGCGGGGTACTCGGTCTGGTTAGCTGCGGAAGTAGTCACTTCCACACTTATACCTGGCGTTTAGAAGGCGATTCAACTGCCGGGAATCTACATATGCTTCTGCAGCACGCGGCCGAAATCCGGAACCGCAGGGGTGAGGAATTTCGAAGCCTTAGCGCGCAGGGAGTTATAAGGCTTGGATAGTGCGGGGGAGTTGACCTGCTCGGCGTGCTTATCGGCTACGGCCATGATGGCATCACTGACCTCGGCGCTGCGTGGCTCCAGGAAGGAACCGAAATCCTGTTCAGAGCTGTTTTCAAACTCTTGCCAGTGCGGGTCCATAGCGTCGAGAACATCCGGTAGCACGCGGCCTAGCGCCTTGGTGATGATGGCGGAGTCGACCTTCTTCGCGGCGGCGACTGCGCCCTTCAGCGCCATGCCGGTAATGCCCGATTGCTTGGCGACGACCCTCTCAACCAGCTCGCCACAATCGCTTATCACCGCAGTGCGCTGCGGACCTGACATAAGTTCAGAAAGATGTCCCATGCTGCACCACCTTACGCGAGTTAAGCCGGCTGTCCCGGCAGGCCAGGGAGGTTGGCCTGAATGGCAGCAATTTGATCAGCAATCTGGCCCAGGCCGGCATCGCGTGCAGCCTTCTCCAAATCGACATTAGGGGAGTACAGCGCCACGGCGCTGGCCAGGGCGGTGACGCCCGCGGCCGCTGCGGTGATGATCAACGTGAGATCCAGCTGGGAAGAACCGGTAGAGGAACCACCAGTCTGGCCCTGTTCAAATTCCGGATTTACCTTGTCTTTCCAGGATGCGGCATCAGCTGCAGTAGCGGTAGGAGCAGTGATGGCGGTGGCGGTTAGGGCCGCGGCGGTAAGGCTCGATACGGCAATCTTCTTGACGTGGGACATGGTGCTCGTTCCTTCCTTGGGTCACTCTTCCCAAAACTTAGGCAACTTCTTTAACACTAAGGTAGACGCGCGCGCTGAACTTTGCGAACTCTGCGTTATACCCGCTCAGCGCTGGCACGCGGGCTAAAACCTCCGTCATAGCGCGGGCGGCATCGCGGTGGCTATCGTGGATGGCTATTCCTTCCACCTTGGCAGTGCTGGCCGCCGCAGCGGCCGCAAGAGCAGCAAAATTGGTGATGCGGACGTTAAAGCGCGCGCAAAACTCGTGTGCCAAAAGGTAGAGCTGTTCGGTACTCATGATCACCTAGGACTGCGTGGGCCGGGCGCGGCGGATTTCCGCCTCCAGCTCAGCGCGGCCGGGGAGGAGGGCGCGGGCGGTGGATTGCACGTGGGCGTCGGCAAGCGTGCGGGCTGCCGCCGCAACGATGGCACGCACTACCGCTTCATGTTTGGAGGTACCCTGCGCCGAGGCAAGCAGGGTGAGCGCGTGGTCTTGTTCGGCCGTAAGCCGCAATGTCATTGCCATGCCTTAGTGATACCACGGTGATACCATGCGTGCGGCAATTCGGGCCCTGAAAGGCGCTAAAGGGTAGAATCTGGCGTTATGAGTGACAATAACGACGATCTTTTTGATCGCATATTTCCCATTGACATTAATGAGGAGATGGAGTCGAGCTACATCGACTACGCCATGTCCGTCATCGTCGGCCGTGCCCTGCCGGAGGTGCGCGATGGACTAAAGCCGGTGCACCGCCGCATCCTCTACGCGATGTTCGATTCCGGCTACCGGCCGGAGCGCGGCTACGTGAAGTCCGCCCGCCCAGTCTCGGACACCATGGGTCAGTTCCACCCGCACGGTGACTCCGCCATTTATGACACCTTGGTGCGCTTGGCCCAGTCGTGGAATATGCGCTACCCACTGGTGGATGGCCAGGGTAACTTCGGCTCCCGCGGTAACGATGGCCCAGCAGCAATGCGTTATACGGAGTGTAAGCTCACCCCGTTGGCCATGGAGATGGTGCGCGATATCCGCGAAAACACCGTTGATTTCTCGCCCAACTACGATGGCAAAACCAGCGAGCCGGACGTACTGCCGTCCCGCGTTCCAAACCTGCTGATGAACGGTTCGGGCGGCATTGCCGTGGGTATGGCCACCAATATCCCGCCGCATAACCTCAACGAGCTGGCTGAGGCCATCTACTGGCTACTAGATAACCCAGACGCCGATGAAGAGACCGCGCTGGAAGCCTGCATGGAACGCGTCAAGGGCCCGGATTTCCCCACCGCGGGCCTCATCGTGGGCGATCAGGGCATCAAGGATGCCTACACCACCGGCCGCGGATCCATCCGTATGCGCGGTGTTACCTCCATCGAGGAATCTGGATCCCGCCAGACCATTGTGATTACCGAGCTGCCGTTCCAAGTCAACCCGGATAACCTCATCTCCAATATCGCGGAGTCCGTGGCCAGCGGCAAGATCGCGGGTATTTCCAAGATTGAGGATGAGTCCTCCGACCGCGTTGGCATGCGCATCGTCGTCACCCTCAAGCGCGACGCCGTGGCCCGCGTGGTGCTCAATAACCTCTACAAGCACTCCCAGCTGCAGACGTCCTTCGGTGCCAACATGCTCTCCATCGTCGATGGCGTGCCGCGCACCCTCCGCCTGGATCAGATGCTGCGCTACTACGTGGAGCACCAGATCGAGGTCATCGTTCGCCGCACCCAGTACCGCCTGAATGAGGCCGAGAAGCGCGCCCACATTCTGCGCGGTTTGGTCAAGGCCCTAGACATGCTTGATGAGGTCATTGCCCTTATCCGCCGTTCGCCCACCGTGGACGAGGCACGCGAGGGCTTGAAGGAGCTTCTCGACGTCGACGATATCCAGGCCGACGCCATCCTGGCCATGCAGCTGCGCAAACTGGCTGCCCTGGAACGCCAAAAGATCATCGATGAGTTGGCGGAAATCGAGCGCGAGATCGCTGATCTGAAGGATATCCTCGCCCGCGAGGAGCGCCAGCGCCAGATTGTCCACGATGAGCTGGCAGAGATCGTCGATAAGTATGGCGATGAACGCCGCACCGAAATCATTCCGGCAACCGGCGATGTGACCGATGAGGACCTTATCGCCCGCGAAAACGTTGTAGTCACCATTACTTCTACGGGCTACGCTAAGCGCACCAAGGTGGATTCCTACAAGGCGCAAAAGCGTGGTGGCAAGGGCGTGCGCGGCGCTGAGCTCAAGCAGGACGATATTGTCAAGAACTTCTTCGTCTGCTCCACGCACGACTGGATCTTGTTCTTTACCAACTTCGGCCGCGTCTACCGCCTCAAGGCTTATGAGCTGCCAGAGGCCGGTCGCGCCGCTCGTGGCCAGCACGTGGCAAACCTGCTGGAATTCCAGCCAGAAGAAAAGATTGCCCAGGTCATCCAGATCCAGTCCTACGAGGATGCTCCTTACCTGGTTCTCGCCACCCAGCAGGGCCGCGTGAAGAAGTCCCGTTTGACCGATTATGAGTCCGCGCGTTCCGCTGGCCTTATCGCCATCAACCTCAACGAGGGCGATGCGCTCATTGGCGCACAGCTCGTCTCCGAGGGCGACGACATCCTGCTCACCTCCGAGCAGGGACAGGCCATCCGCTTTACTGCGGACGACGACCAGCTGCGCCCCATGGGCCGCGCTACCGCTGGTGTGAAGGGCATGCGCTTCCGCGGCGATGACCAGCTGCTGTCCATGTCCGTGGTCCACGATGGCGAATTCCTCTTGGTTGCCACCTCCGGCGGCTACGGTAAGCGCACCGCTATCGAGGAATACACTACGCAGGGCCGCGGTGGCCTTGGTGTCATGACCTTCAAGTACACCCCGAAGCGCGGCAAGCTAATCGGCGCCATCTCTGTGGATGAGGATGATGAAATCTTCGCCATTACCTCCGCCGGCGGCGTCATCCGCACCGAGGTGGACCAGATTCGTCCGTCCTCCCGTGCCACGATGGGCGTGCGCTTGGTCAACCTGGGTGACGATGTCGAACTGCTTGCCATCGACCGCAACGTCGAAGAAGATGGTGAGGAAGACGCTCAGGCCGTGGCTAAGGGCGAAAAGACCGTGGATGAGGTCCAGCAGGAACACAAGGCTGGCGATGCTTCCAAGGATGAGGAGTAATTAATGGCACGACGAGACATAACGATTACGCGAATCTCGCCTATCTCGGCGTTCCGTGTCGGTCTGGCCCTGTCACTCGTCGGACTGATCGCCTGGATGCTGGCCGTATGCCTGCTTTATATTGGCCTGAACCAGGTGGGGATTTGGGAATCGCTCAATAGCCTCGTCGGCGGCGTCGGCGGCGGATTCGAGGTCACCTTCGGTGTCGTCATCTCCGCCTCCGCGCTCATCGGCGTTATTTTCGCCGTTCTCCTTACATTGCTGGCTCCCCTGATGGCGGTTATTTATAACGCCATCGTGGACGTCTTTGGCGGCCTGCGAGTCGACTTAGACAACCGCTAGCACCTCTCTTGCGTTTGAAAATGCCGGTACCTTCGGGTGCCGGCATTTTTCTTTCTTCAGTACGAATCTTCCCCTTTTGCTAATGGTCTGAAAAGCTTCTTGAGCAGGCGATTTGTATAAATCCGGGGATAGTATGTAGAGTTAATTCTCGTTCCGCACAAGGGCCTATAGCTCAGTCGGTTAGAGCGCATCGCTGATAACGATGAGGTCGCTGGTTCGATTCCAGCTAGGCCCACCACGGAACAATGGGGCATTAGCTCAATTGGTAGAGCATCTGCTTTGCAAGCAGAAGGTCAGGAGTTCGATTCTCCTATGCTCCACAGCATGTAGTCCGGCTTCCTCTTCGGAGGGGCCGGACATTTTTTATTTCCGCGCCCGTTACCCGCGCGCTCTGAGAAGTGTCACAATGGTGAGTAATTTACGCGGATCACCATTTTCGTCCATCCAAACTTCGGTTTTCGTCGACGGTTTGGCCGGTTTATATGGACGAAAATGGTGAAACAGCGCGAGTCTGGCCTCAAAGAAGGGATCCGATGATGGATGGCGGTGGCATCTACACAGTTGCGCGGCAGCGCGCCGAAGAGATGCTCGGCTCGCAGATACAGTATCCTTTCGGGCCCGACTGGGAAGTATTCAAAGTACGCGGCAAAATCTTCCTGTTATTGACAGCAGTGACGGGCCAACAGCAAATGATTATTAAGGCGGAGCCGGAAGACTGCCAAGCGCTACAGCAGCAGTATCCGTTCATTGCGCCGGGCTACCACATGAATAAGCGGCATTGGGTTTCCGTCTACCCGCACGCAGAACTGCACCAGCAGTTGATAGAGGAGTTAGTCACGGATTCCTATCGTTTGGTGGTGGAGAAGCTGCCGAGAGCGCAGCGGCCTATTTAGCTGAGAAGAACTTGCATCAGCAAAGCATTTCAAGGGGCGCGAGCTCTGAGGTTGGCTTAGAGATTCAAATTCGGCCCCAGATGAAGTTGTAGGTGGTGAAAACGAAAGTAGCCCCAGAAGGAATCTGGGGCTTTGCTTAGGATGGATTAAATAGTAGAAACCCAAGTTGCCGTATCGGAGCTGAAAGAGAAAGTGGGCTTCCAAATTAGACGATATTCACCTGGGTCCGCGCCCTCAAAATAGAGGGTTCCAGTAACGGTGCCACCTAGGGTTAGTTTGCCAGAATCGAGCTGGTCATCAAATCCATTGATGGCGTAATCGGAGACTACACCGGCCGGAGTCTGAACGCTCCAGTCAAAAGGATTAAAGTCCTTTTCCTTATCACTGTTGTTTACGTAAGTGACTTCTGCTCCAAGATATGTATCGCCGAAGACATCGGTGGAAGGCTGAACATTGTTGATAGTAATTTCTAGCCCGTCTTTAGTGGTGTAGGTTTCACCCAGAGAGAATTCAGTGGACTCATCTTTGGCGGGCGCTTCATTGTCCTTGCCATTGTCGGACGTATTGTTAGAAGACTCGGAACCCTGAGATCCAGAATTAGAGGAGGAGTCGTTTGAATCTCCTCCCCCTGCAATCGCGCTGATAATTCCAATGACAACGATGATTCCGAGAATGATGAGACCCCACTTCATGCAGCCGCCTTTTTTCTTCTGGGGCTGCTGAGGGGCGGCGAAGCCCGGTTGTTGAGGCATGCCATAACCCTGCTGGGGATTTGGCTGTTGGGCGCCGTAGGGCTGCTGACCGTACGGGCTACCGTTTTGGTTATTGGGGTCGGGAAATTGAGGGGTAGACAAAGGTTGACTCCTTTAGAGAGAGATGATGATGCGAACTTCTTCGCAGTGTTAAAATTTTAATGTTGCTAGGTCAACAAGAACAAATAATGGCGTTTTGAAACGGAGAATGGACTCGGTTTAAGTATTGGTATTCGAGGAGTGACGAGTCACTTTAGAATTAAAGCCAAGTTGATAGAATAAATCCCATGACCGAGCGCGATGACTACTGGCTAAATGATGAAGAACTCGCATCATTTATGTCCCTAATGAGCGTAAATATTCGCTTGACCAATATTTTGGATGCTCAGCTGCGCGATGACGCAGGCCTGAGCTTTTTTGAATACACAGTGCTCTCTCGGCTATCTGAGGCGGAAAATCGCGAGATGCGTATGCGTGATTTGGCGATTACCGCCAATGGATCTTTGTCTCGCTTGAGCCAGGTTGTTACGCGCCTAGAAAAGCAGGGGTGGGTCGTGCGCCAGCCGTGCCCGACTGACGGCCGCACCACCATGGCGCAGCTGACGGATAGCGGTTGGGACAAGGTAGTAGAGACTGCGCCTGGCCACGCTAAGCAGGCGCGAAGGTCCGTAATGGATAACCTGACCCGCACGCAGATCCGCCAGATGCTGCAGATCAATCGGCGGATCATAAAGGCCATTGAGGATGATGAGCGCTATGGTGGGCGCTATTAGGCAGTGCGCCTCGCGAGGCTATTGCTTGGGATAGCCGCGGCGGCCCGAGACGGTTTTATCGAATGGGATCCAAAACCGCAGGGCTGCTTCCTTGTTTTTCGAGATGCCGATGCGCGGTCCGCGTACCCATTCTGGTTCGGAGGTTCGCTCAACAATCTGAATTGGTTGGTGGTTATCTTCCAACGTGAAGCCTAAGGCCTTGCCCAAGTTTCCTGGCCCGCGGGCAAGATTATGAAAATCGGTGGTGCCGCGGCGGGCGAAGGCGATATCGGCGCCCTCGATGATTTCGCCGCCGCGCAGCAGGCAGCCTTGGCCGGTGCCATCAGGGGCGCAAACGATATTGACGTTGCGGTGGATACCATAAGAAATATAGACGTAGAACCTACCCGGCGGACCGAACATGGCCGCATTGCGCGGGGTCTTGCCATTGAAGGTATGTGCAGCGGAATCCTCGGCACCGAGGTAAGCCTCAACCTCCGTGAGGCGGATGCTTACCCCGGCATGGGTGAGGGTACAGCCGAGGAGTTGGGGAGCGACGGCGTCGGCAGTCAGGGCAAAATCAATCATTAACCACGAGCGTAGTAGCGCTTACCTGCCACGGGGGTGCGTAGGAGGCGATCTAGGCTAACTGGCTCGAGGCCCTTGGCGCGCAGGCCGTCGATAACGCAATCGGCGGCGTCCACGGTGGTGGGGTGGATATCGTGCATCAACACTATGGAGCCGGCGCGGGCGCCTTGGACGGCCGCGGAGCACACATGGTCGGAGTTGCGGTCCTTCCAATCCACGGTGTCGACGTCCCACAACGCTTGGGAGACGCCCTTATCGCGGGTGGCCTGATCCACGGTGGCGTTGGTCGCGCCATAGGGCGGGCGTACCCAGCGCGTGCCTTGGCCGGTGGCCTTTTTGATGGCGGCATTGCCGGCGTCGATTTCCTGGGATACCTGGTCATAGGACAGGGTGTTGAGCTGGCGGTGGCTCTTGGTGTGGTTGCCGATGGTGTGGCCCTCGGCCTTCATGCGCTTGAGCAGCTCAGGATGCTGATATGCGTTGGGGGCTAGCACCATGAAGCTTGCGTGCGCGTTCTTCGCCTTGAGCTTGTCCAGTAGGCGGTTGGTCTCGGCACCGGGGCCGTCGTCATAGGTGATAGCTACGCAATTGGCACAGTCGACGCCACCTTCGCTGCGCGGCTGCGGCTTCTTTGGAGCTGGGGCGGCGGGTGCCTTCTTCCCGGAGGTAGTGTGTGGAAATGCCTGGGAGCTGAAATCTTCGACCTGTGCGCGGGCATCCTCGAGGCGATGGTTGATTTCTCCTTGAATATCCGCGCTTGAAGACGCAGGCAATCGTGGGATTTGCGGTAACTGTGCATGAGCGGCGGCTGGCATGGCGGCGGCAATAAGCACGGTGAGTGCAGAGGTGAGGATGCGGCGCATAGTGTTCCTAAAAATGAGGGAAAGTGGACATGATGTGCCCATGACCCTAGCGCCCGAATGTAACCAAAGTGATAGGACATGCCTAAAGGGGCCAAAGTGATTTGAGTGGTTCAGGTTTTAAGCGGTTTGTGGTTGCTTCGGCTGCGGTAGTAAAGTGTGTAGGCACTGGGGCATTAGCTCAATTGGTAGAGCATCTGCTTTGCAAGCAGAAGGTCAGGAGTTCGATTCTCCTATGCTCCACAGCATGTAGTCCGGCTTCCTCTTCGGAGGGCGCCGGACTTTTCTCTGCGCAAGGGCAGCTAGGGGGCGATGTCGCGATTTTTCGATGTAAACTCCATTTTTGTCGGCGGAAATGGCAGGGATGTACGCGCAAGGTCGCGGGGAGAAAACTTTAAGTACAGTAAGAGGGGAATTATTACTATTACGTGAAACCATTAGGAGACTAACCATGGCCGCCAACGTTCGCTATAACGATCCCTTTACCTCCACAGAGAAGAAAGTCTCGGCGCCGGAGGGCGCAGAATACGTTGTGGTGCGCAAACGTGGCGAGGCCGCAGTGGACGGGGAGGTCATGAGCTTTCACGGCACTCGCGAAGAGGCGCGCGAGGCGGTCATGGCCGGGCTGACCGAGGAGTTTAAGACGGCCGTGGATAATGAGCCGATTTACGTTACGCACGCCCGCCTGCGCTCGCTTTAGAAGCGTTTCAGCATCACAAAGTGTCCCTCGTGGCTGCCCACGTGTTCAAAGCCGAGGTGCTCATAGAGCCCCTTGGCGCGGGGGTTATCGGGGTGGACGGCTAGCGAGATGCCGGGGGCATGCAGGGTGTGGGCGAGGGAAATAGCGGCGTCGATAAGCGCGGTGGCAATGCCCTGTCCCTTATAGCGGGCCTCGACCGCGATGGCGAGCTCCGGAATGGCGGGCTCGACAAAGCCAAATCCGTGGTTGTCCTCCGTGCCCCAATTGAGCCACACGCCACCGGCTGGGACAAGATCCTCCCAGGCGATGAAACCGCCCTGGTTGGGATCCCAATTTTCCACGTAGAAGGCAAAATCAGCGGCGAAGTCAGGGGAGAGCTCGCCGTGCTCGTCACCGAAAGTATCGGTGAGGAAGTTGAGGCGGGCGAGATAGGTGCGGTCAGATTCTTGGGTTGCGCGAAGTTCCATGGAATCCACGATAGACGCCAGTGGTGCAGCACGGGGTACGCATGCGAAAATCCCCTCCGCACAGGACAGTGACCTGTGGGGAAGGGATGTGGCTGCCGCTTAGGCGAGGTGGTAATTGCGGACGTCGTGACCGTTAAACTCGCGCTCGATACCGGCCTCGTCTACGGAGTGGAAAGTGGTTCCGTTATCGATGGCGAAGCGCAGGTTATCCACGCGAGAGGAAGGGTCTTTAGACACCGCACCCGCTGGGAAGTAGTACGTTGAGCCGTCTTTGAGCTTGACGGTGAGGGACTCAAAGCTCATTGTTCATCTCCTTGTAGAAAGATCCCTAATGTGGGAATTCAATCAAGAGGTTTTTGTCTAAGCAAAGAAATGAGATCTAGGCAACGCTGAATATACCCCCACGGCGGGGTGGAAAGCGTAGTTATTCTTTGGCCTACAGGCGGTGCTTGCCCTCGTTTTGGTGGTCATCCGTGATGCGGGTGGTGTCGGCCGGCTGAGCTGCTTCCTCTTCGCGGTGCTTGGCCAGCTGTTCGTCGATGGAACCCAGCAGTTCCTCATCGCGTACAGCGCCTTCCTCAACGAGGTCAGACTGGGTGTCATTCTCGCTGGTGGAGGTGTAGACCAAGGTGGACTCAGGGGCGGTGTGGGAGGCGGACTGGAAGTCATCCACGCGCGGTGGGGTCTGGGATGGCTTGTCGTTGGAGCGCAGCCAGTAGTAGGCGGCACCGGCCGCGGCGGAAAGCACAGCGATAATGCCGGCGAAGATCCAGCCCTTGGAGGACTTCTGCTTCTTCTGTTTCTTGGCTACCTTGGCGGACTTCTTCTTGAGGTTCTTCTGCGCCTTCTGAGAATCCTTTTTGGCCTGCTTGCGGGCCTTCTTAGCCTTCTTGGTGGCCTCTTCCTTGGCGTCGTTCAGGCGCTCGGTGGCGTCCTCGCGGTAGTTGTTGAACTCTTCTAGGGCGCGCTCGAGGCGGGAGTGTGCGGCGCGGGTGACGGCGCCTGCCTGGCGGCGGGACTCGGCGAAGCTGCCGTTATCGCGCTCGTCCATCTTCTGCGCGGCCTCCTCTAGGGCGGTGTAGGCTTCGCGGGACTTTTCTTCGCGGTAGTTGTTGAACTGGCTCCACAGGTTCGATGCGGTCTTGAAGGCCAGGTTCAATGTGGTGGGGTTCATGGGGTGGAACACTCCTTAACTCAGATTTATCAATTCGCTTTCACCCAGCATAGTGACGTAGTGGGTGGTGTACCACCGTGAGCGCGGCGGCGTGCTGGGGGAACGGGTCACAAATAGACCGCTTGGTTCAGAATGTGCGATTATTATTCAGCCAATTTTTCGCCAACCTCGCAGTTTGCAGGCTTGCAATGGTAATACCATTGCAAAATCGCTACCGCGCAAACTGAACAGCTTGGTACGTTTTTCTCAACACACCGACGACGACCAGCAAAGGAGGTGACTATGAGCCCGCGACTTTCGGCTTCCGCGCCCTTGGATTATGAAAGCGAAGAGGAATCCCATGTACCTGAGCGCCTCGCCCTTTCCTTCGAGGTAATCCCACCGCGCCACGATGCCGATGCCGCCAAGATCGACCGCCTGCTAGAGGTCCTGGAAAGCTATCACCCCGATTACATCGCGGTAACCAGTTCCCAGCGCTCCGGCTGGCTAGAGGGAACCGCGGCCTTCATTGAGAAAATCTCGCAGAACACCGCTATGCGCCCGCTGGCGCACCTGGCGTGCACGGCCGGCTCGCGCGACGAGCTCATCGGGTGGATTAATCGCTTGGTAGATGCCGGAGTGCGTGGCCTGCTAGCTCTGCGGGGTGACCTCCCCGAAGGGGGCATGCCAGAACACTACCTTCAGCATGCCGATGAACTGGTTCGCCTCATCCGGGAATTGGAGAGCCACCAAGCGGCCCGCTTTGCTGCCGGCCGACTCGCTGTAAGTGTGGCGTGCTATCCCAGCGGCCATGCTGAATCCAAGAACGAGGACGAGGACTTCGACGTCCTGCTCAATAAGCAGCGCCTCGGCGCGGACTTCGCCATCACCCAACTCTTTTTTGATGCCGAGGATTTCCTCCGCTTCGCCCAAAGGGCGGAGTTGGCCGGGGTGAAAATTCCCCTTATTCCGGGGATTATGCCCATGACCAGCCTGCGCCGGTTGGAACGAATGGGGCAGCTGTCCGGGCTGGCCGTACCCGAAAGGGTGCGCACTCGGCTCGCGGCAGCGAAAACCCCAGAAGAGGAATACGAAATCGGCATGGAGCTTACCGCCCAATTGGCCCGCACCATCGTGGCCGGGGGCGCGGAAGGTCTCCATATATATACCCACAACAATCCCGACATTACCCAAGACCTGTTATCTCGAATCGGAGTAAGCAATGACGAACACTAATTTCCCCAAGGCGACGATTGAGGGCTACCCTCGCGTCGGCGCTAACCGCGAGCTCAAGCGCGCGCTGGAATCCTATTGGGCCGGCCGCATCGATGCAGAGACCTTTGAGTCTGCCGCTCATTCCCTGCGCTTGGATACCTATAACCGCTTGCGCGACCTCGGTCTTACTGAGGACTATGCCATTCCAGCCGACGTCGCTTACTACGACCAGGTGCTCGAGACCGCACTGACCGTGGGCGCCGTAGCCGGCGAGACCCTGGATGATGAGTTCACCTTGGCTCGTGGCAATAAGGACACCGCGCCGCTAGAGATGACTAAGTGGTTCGATACCAACTACCACTACATCGTCCCAGAAATTTCTGATGACCAGGACTTTAAGGCGCACCCACAGCGCGTTATCAAGCTAGTGGAAGAAGCCCGCGCAGCAGGCCACACCGTGCGCCCATACCTCGTCGGCCCGGTTACCCTGCTGGCCCTGTCCAAGCAGGCCGAGGGCGCGACCAAGTCCCCGCTCGACCGCTTGGATGATGCCGTCAAGGCCTACCAGGAGGTACTGGCCGAGCTGGATAAATCCGGCGTGAAGTGGGTACAGCTGGCCGAGCCTGCCCTGGTAGCGGACCTGACCGTTGCCACCGATGAGGAGCTTGCTGCCCACATCAAGAGCGCCTATGAGGCCATCTTGGGTGCGGACAACCGTCCGCAAGTCTACCTCACCACCCCTTATGGCTCCGCGCGCAAGGGCCTTGAGGTCTTGGCGGAACTTAAGCCAGAGGCCGTCCAGGTGGATCTGTCCGTGGGCACCTTGGCTCTCGATGAGGGCTACCTTGAGCGCGTGAAGAAGCTGAACTCGCACGTGGTTGCTGGGCTTATCGACGGCCGCAATGTCTGGGCCGCCAACCTACGTGACCTGCGCTCCAAGTACGAGGACCTAGAGGGAAGCCTTGACTCCCTTTCTGTGTCTACCTCCGTATCCCTGCAGCATGTGCCGCACACCGTGGAGGCAGAAACCAAGCTGCCGGCCGACGTCGCCACCTGGTTCTCCTTTGCCAATGAGAAAGTCAAGGAAGTCGTAGCCCTCTCCCAGGGCCCACTGGAAGCGCCGGAGGCGTACAACATCAGCGACCGCGCGGTGCGCACCCGTGCTGACTCTGAGCGTATCCACAATGCGGCGGTGAAGGCGCGCATCGAGAAGCTGCCGGCCGGCGAGGTCAAGCGCGAGCCTGCCTTTGCCGAGCGCAACGAGGCGCAAAAGGAACTCGGCTTGCCGCAGCTGCCGACTACCACCATTGGTTCATTCCCACAGACCAAGGAAATCCGCCAAGCGCGTGCGGCGCACCGCAAGGGCGAGCTTTCCGACGCCGATTACAACGCCGCCCTCAAGGATGAGGTCAAGTCCGTCATCGAGCTGCAAGAGCGCCTTGGCCTCGATGTACTTGTACACGGCGAGCCGGAGCGCAATGATATGGTCCAGTACTTTGCCGAGCTGCTCGATGGTTTCGTAACCACCGAAAACGGCTGGGTCCAGTCCTATGGCTCCCGCTGCACCCGTCCGCCAATCGTTGTCGGTGACATCTCCCGCCCGGCTGCGATGACCACCGAGTGGTCCAAGTACGCCCAGTCGCTCTCGGAGCACCACGTCAAGGGCATGCTTACCGGCCCGGTGACTATCCTGGCCTGGTCCTTCGTGCGTGATGACGTCCACCAGTCCATCTCTGCGGACCAGCTCGGCGTCGCGCTGGCGGATGAGGTCCGAGACTTGGAAGAGGCCGGCATCGACATCATTCAGATCGATGAACCTGCCTTGCGTGAACTGCTGCCTTTGCGTGAGGAAGACCGCAAGGCCTACCTGGACTGGGCCGTGCGCTCCTTCCGCCTCGTTGCACTCGAGGCCAAGCCGACCACCCAGATCCACACCCACCTGTGTTACTCCGAGTTCGGCCAAATCATCGATGCCGTTGCCGGCCTCGATGCCGATGTCACCTCCATCGAGGCGGCTCGCTCCCGCATGGAACTGCTCGAAGATATCGACGAGACCTTCCATTCCGAGATTGGCCCGGGCATCTACGATATCCACTCCCCACGCGTGCCCTCCGTGGCGGAGATGGCCGAGCTCATCCGCGCCGCGCTCAAGCACGTGCCGGTCGAGCGCCTGTGGGTTAACCCGGACTGTGGCCTGAAGACCCGCGGCTACGAGGAGACCGAAGCCTCCCTGCGCAATATGGTGCTGGCTCGCGATGAGGTACGTGATTCCCTCTAAGGCCTCGTAACCCCACGGAATCCCGGCTGGGAAATGGGCAACTAGCCCTTACTTGGCCGGGATTTCTCGTTTTGCCTTGCTGCGCTTGTTGATCCACCCGATGATCATCGGCAGCACGGAAATTGCCACCACAATCAGCATGATGATGTCGATGGAGTGAGCAATGCCCGGGATACCGCCCAGCAGGACACCGACGAGCAGCATGGAACCTACCCAGCCGATGCCGCCGAGAATATTCCAGCGCAAGAAGGAGGAGTAGCCCATTTCCGCGGTGCCGGCGGCGAAGGGGACGAAAGTGCGCACGATTGGAACGAAGCGGCCTAATACTAGGGCCACCGGGCCGTGGCGCTGGAAGAAGTCTCCCGCGCTATCGAGGTGTTCGGTGCGCAGAACGCGGGCATCGTCCTTGAAAAGCTTGCGGCCAAAGCGGCGGCCCAAGTAGAAGCCCACCTGGTCGCCGGCAAAGGCGGCCACCGCGGCCACGACAAAGAGCAGCCAGGCGTTGATGTCGAGTTCGTGGCGCAGGATGGCCGCGGTAACGAGCAAAGAATCACCCGGCAGGAACGGGAAAAGCACGCCGGACTCGATGAAGATGACCACGGCGACGCCGAGCAGAATATAAGGTCCAAAGCTTTGGAGCAGGGAACCTGCGTCCATAAGGTTGTGGAGGGAGGACAAGAAATCCATGTGCGGATCCTTTCTTAGTGGTTCTTTTAGTATCCTCCGCAAACTGCAAAGTAGCTGCGAATCCACTGGGTGTCCGAATGGAACCGATATGTTTCTTTTCTCCTCCTAGCTTCCGGGTAAGAAACATCACTAGCCTGGGAGTATGAACCACTCCGCATTCCGTAATAGTCAAGACACTTTTCTCTCCGACGCCCTCGCTGGGCTCATCGCCAACCACCCCGATGCTCGCTGGCACGACGTTGGCTTCATTGGCCGCTCCACGCCGCTGCGCACCGCGGACGGTGATCCGGCAGTGGCGGTGATTTCCGGTGGCGGTTCCGGTCACGAACCGATGCATGCCGGGTTTGTCGGCCAGGGCATGCTCGCAGCGGCCTGCCCGGGGTTGCTCTTTACCTCCCCGAACGCGGTCCAGGTCAGCGAGGCCACCCAGTGGGCTGACCAGGGCAGGGGAGTAGTCCATGTGGTGAAGAATTACACCGGAGACGTCATGAACTTTACCGTCGCTCGCAACGCCGCCGAGGCGGTAGACACCCGCACGGTGCTGGTGGCCGATGATATTGCCACCGATGGCAATGAGGACGGCCCCGGTCGCCGCGGTACGGGTGCGACCATCCTGGTGGAAAAGGTCGCAGGAGCTGCTGCCTACCGCGGCGATGACGTGGATAAGGTTGCTGAATTAGGGCAGCGCGCCGCGGATAATTCTCGGAGCATGTCCGTGGCGTTGGGTGCCGGTTTTATGCCGACTACCGGCCGCGAGACCTTTGATCTTGCAGCCGGCCAGATGGAGGTGGGTGTGGGCATTCACGGTGAGCCGGGCACCCACACTGAGCAGGTAGATAGCGCGAGCGCTATCGTAAATCAGGTCCTGGATAAGATCGTGCCAGCCCTTGAGCTGGGTCAAGGCGATGAAGTGGTGTGCCTGGTCAACGGCCTAGGCGGCACCACCCCGCTGGAGCTGAGTTTGCTCTTTGGTGAGGCCGCCGCGCAGTTGGCCCAGCGTGGCGTCACCGTAGCTCGGTCGTTGGTGGGCTCCTATGTCACCGCGGTCAATATGCACGGTGCTTCCTTTACTCTGCTCAAGGCAGATGCGGAGCTGCTCGAGCTTGTCGACGCCCCCACTGCCGCCCCCGCCTGGCCGCACACCCTGGGCCGCGCGAAGGCGGTAGAACCCGCCACCATCACCTTCCAGGATGAACTTCCTACCGAGGGCGAGGAGAACCAGTGGCTCACCGCCTTTGTGGAGCGTCTCCAAGCCTCCTTCGAGGCGCTTACTGAGCTGGACCGCAAAGCCGGCGACGGCGACTTTGGCCAGAACATGGAGGCGGCCTTCGGCGGCATTGAGACTCCACTGCGCGGCAGGGATACCGAGATCTTCACCGGGCTGGCCAAGCGCCTGCTCGTCCTCGCCGGTGGTACCTCCGGCGCTGTATTCGGCACGCTCTTTAATGAATTGGCTCGGGCGGAGTCGCTGGCGGACGGGCTCAATGCAGCGGCTGAATTAATCCACGAGCTCGGCGGCGCCCAGCGCGGTGATCGCACCATGCTAGATGCCCTCATTCCGGCCGCAGAAAAAGCCCGCGAGCTAGGTGCGAAGGATCCGGACGCGGAGACCTTGCAGGAGCTTTTCGACGCCGCCCATGCCGGCGCCCTCGACACCGAGGACCTTGCTGCAAAGAAGGGCCGCGCCTCCTACCTGGGAGATCGCAGCAAGGGCGTTATCGATCCGGGCGCCATCGTGGTCAGCTGGCTCTTTGGGGGAGAACCTCTCTCAGCGCACTAAGCGAGCGCAGATCTCCATCACCCGCACGGTCGAGGTGGAGCGCATGCAGCCCTGCCTTGCGCGCCCCCTGCACATCGTTGGTGAGGGAATCGCCCACCATGAGCGTGTCTGCAGCATCCACTCCGAGCTGGCGGCAAGCAGCGAGGTAGGCCGCGCGCTGCGGTTTGGGGCAGCCGAGGTCGACGGTGGGGATGAGGAGGACGTCGGCAAGCGCAAGGCCCGTGGCCTCCAGCTTCGCCTGCTGCATTTCGCGCTCGCCGTTGGTGAGTATGCCGACCTGAAAGCCGGATTCGAGGGCCCAGGTGAGGGTGGGCAGGGCGTCGGAAAAAGCGCGCCATTGCTCCCGGTAGGCGGAAAGATAGCCGTCGTAGGCGGCCAGCGCCTCGGCATCGCTCATGTCCCGGCCGAGGAATTCGCGGCAGCGCGCCGCGCGCTGGCCGTGGTGGGAGACCTCGCCGCGCTCATAGGCTTGAAACCACTTTCGTTCAATAGCCGCGAATCGCGGATGCTGGCCCTCGGGCAGTCCGAGCTCGCGGCACCACTGATCCACCGCGTCTCGGGCCGCGCCGGAGTGATCGAGCAAGGTGTCATCCAGATCAAAAAGAAGCGCGCGAATCATACCTTCAGGCTATCGCGATCGCTGACAGCGTTATGTCATGCGCGGCAGGCACGCGTTAAATTCTTTACAATGGCTGGCATGACTCAGAAGACCGCAACTGCAACGATGCATACCAACTACGGTGACATTGTTATCGATCTCTTCGGTAACCATGCACCGGTAACCGTTGAAAACTTCATCGGCCTGGCCAAGGGCGAGAAGGACTACTCCTCCCAGAACGCAAAGGGCGAGCAGTCCGGACCGTTCTATGACGGTGCAATCTTCCACCGCATCATCGATAACTTCATGATTCAGGGCGGCGACCCGACCGGCACCGGCCGCGGTGGCCCGGGATACCAGTTCCAGGATGAATTCCACCCGGAGCTGCAGTTCGACCGCCCATTCCTGTTGGCCATGGCTAATGCTGGCCCAGGCACCAACGGTTCCCAGTTCTTTATCACCGTGGCGCCGACCCCGCACCTGAACAACCACCACACCATCTTTGGCGAGGTAACTGACGCTGCTTCCCAGGAGGTTGTGTCCAAGATCGCCAAGGTGGATACTGACCGCATGGACCGTCCGCACGAGGACGTTGTTATCGAGTCCATCGATATCGCGTAATCGCCTTTTTCCTCGGGCCCGTCACCGCATTATTCGTGCGGCGGCGGGCTCGTTGCAGTTTTCCCGAGCTATCCACAGCCAGACCCCCGCCTAAAGGACTGACAACTTCATGACCATCGTGAGAAACTATGTCCGCGCTACCCCAGCGACCGCGCTCATCGCCGCCGTCTGCATCATCGCTTGGCTGATTACCGCGGTGCAGGCGCGCACGCTAGGAGCCACCTTCTATGATTCCCCGCTCGCAGCGGATTGGGGCCTGTGGGGACCGGATTATCCCTTCCGCCCCCAGACTGCGCTGTCTTCGGAGTTCATGCACCTAGACGCGGGCCATTTGGCGGTGAATATGATCATGCTCTTGCTCATAGGCAGGGAAGTGGAGCGGACGCTTGGCACCGGGTTGTATCTTGCCTCCTATTTCATCTCGTGCCTAGGCGCGTCCGCCATGATCTTGAAATTCGACTTCAATACCCCCACCGTCGGCGCCTCCGGTGCGCTCTTCGCACTCATGGTCATGCTGGTAGGTGCTTATCGCCAGCGCGGGCTCGATCTCCGCGCGCCCATCGCCCTGGTTGTGGCGAACGTGGCCTATACCTTCCTGGCCAATGGCGTATCCCTGTGGGGACACTTGGGTGGGTTGTGCACAGGCCTCGTGTTGAGCCTTTTTCTCTATCGAAAAAGCCCCTCTCTTCGCTGGGGCGGTGTTGTTGTGGTGGCCGCGGTAATCCTCGCGCTCTTGGCCCAACAAGCTGGGTTTTGGGGATAACTGTGGAATTTGATCACCGGAAAGCATGTGCGAAAGAATTCCACAATGTTTATCCACAATGTGGATAACTACATTTTTGTAATTTACCGAACGCTTTTCCGGAGTTTTCCCTGATCACGCTGGTCTAGACTGTGCGAAAGTAAGAAAATCCGCCTGTGGAAGTCCGTGAAAACAGTTATCCACAGGGTGTTAATAATTGTGTGAAATTCACATTTCACAGGCTTTCTCCACAGCCTGTGGATAACTTTCTACCCACTGTGTGAGCAAGACTGATAAATTTGGGTACTGACCTGCATAAGGAGCATTGTGGATAATCAACCTCGCGCTGTGATCGTCGGCGCAGGACCTAATGGACTCACGGCCGCGGCGCGTTTGGCCATGGCTGGCTGGAGTGTGGATATCTACGAACGGGCCGACTGGGCCGGTGGTGCGGCAGCCTCCTCGGCGGAGATTTTTCCGGGGACGATTGTGGATCTCGGAGCGGCCGGGCACCCTTTTGGCGTGGCGAGTCCGGCGTTCCACGCCCTTGATCTGGAATCCCATGGTTTGCGGTGGCTTAACGCCCCCTATCCCATGGCCCATCCGTTAGAGGGAGCCCCGGCCGGAATCCTGCAGAGTTCTTTGGCGGATACGGCCGCGGAGTTGGGAGTCGATGCTCACGCATGGACGCGGTTGCACGGACACATTGTCCGGCATATTGATGAGCATGTGGCGAATGCACTAACGCCGCTGGTGCGTTGGCCCGATCGCCCCGTGCGCTTGGCGCAATTCGGTGCGGCCGGAACGTTGCCCGCAAGTCAGCTCGGCCGAGCGGCCTTTGCTACGCCACAGGCCCGCGCACTCTTCGCGGGCAGCGCGGTCCACGCGATTACCTCGCCTACGAGGCCATTTACCTCCGCATTCGGCTTGCTCTTTGGCGGGTTGGGCATGACCCGCGGCTGGCCCGTGGTGGAGGGCGGCACCGGCGCTCTTATCGACGCCCTCTTAAACCTCCTCCGTTCCCATCATGCGCGCCTCCACACCGGATGCGAGGTTCGCGACCTGCGGGAATTGCCCGCAGCCGAGGCGATTATTCTGAACCTGACCCCGCAGCAGATCCTGGGGCTGCGTGGGCTAGAGCTTCCCAGCCGTGTTCGCCGGAGCCTGGCGCGCTGGCGATATGGCAGCGCCGTCTTCAAAGTGGATTTCCATCTCAGCGAGCCCGTGCCGTGGACCGACCCGCGCGTGGGCCAGGCCGGCACCGTGCACGTGGGAGGCACGGTAGAGGAGATTTGTAGGGCAGAGGGGGACGTCGGCAAGCGGCGCATGCCCGAGCGACCCCTAGTATTGGCCTGCCAACAATACGTGGCCGACCCTTCCCGTGGGCTTACGCTGTGGACTTATGCGCACGTCCCGCGCGGCTATGCGGAGCGCTATCCGGGTGAGGTAACCGAGCTGATTACTGCGCAGATCGAACGCTTTGCCCCCGGTTTTCGGGATACCATCCTGGCTACCCACGCCACTAGCCCAGCCGAGCTGGAGCGGTGGAATCCCAACCTGGTGGGCGGCGATATTGCCGGCGGATCCATGACTGGGCTGCAAACTCTCCTGCGGCCACGCCTTTCGCCCCATCCGCATCGCCTCGCTCCGGGAGTATATATGGCCTCCAGCTCCGCCGCTCCCGGTGCTGGTGTGCACGGTATGCCGGGATGGTGGGCCGCCGAAGAAGCGCTCAGCGGGTGGAAAGGCGGCGCTGCCAGAAAAAGAGGCCCGCGCCGATGAGCCAGAGAGTCGCAGCGGCGAAGTACCCAGGGATGGTCGTGGTGCGGGGCAAGTAGGACCTGCCTGGGACGAGCCCTGCTATGACAGGCTCGATGAGGAAGCCCAGGACGGCGAGATAGTCGAACCACCGGAACTGGGCCGAGGCCGCGCCGGCCAGCCCCAATACCGGTCCAGAGAGGAGAGCCAGGATAAACCACTGGGCGTTGTACTCAAATGCCTCGCGCCAGTTGTACACACCGAAGACCACGAGCAAGGCGTAGTGCACGGCCAGCATCAAGACGATAATTCCCGTACCGGCCAGGAGTGCCTTGAGCCACCGGCCCGAATAATTCTTGCCTATGAGGTAGCTAAAGATTCCCCACACCATGCCCGAGCCCAGGACATTGCCTAGGTAGTTGCGCACGGAAAGGCGGAGGGGAGCGGCGCCGGTGAGTAGGGTGGGGTCGGCAAACGCGATGTGCACGGCCGCGTAGGCCACAGAAATGATGAGGCCAGCAGCAAAAATGTGGCGAGACATGTGGCTCCTAGATATGAAAAACCCTCGCCACCTACAGGAAGCAGGGAGCGAGGGAACAGGCTGGGAGGTCTAGCTTAGCGCCACCCCATGGTCATCAGCAGGCCGATGATGGCCAAGCCAAAACCGATGCCATAATTCCAAGCGCCGAGGTCCGCCATGAATGGGATGTCCTGGCCAGCGAGGTAATTGACCACGAGCCACAGCAAGCCGATGACCATCAGGCCCAGCATGATGGCTACGTACCACTTCGGGGTGCCCTCCGAATTGATCTTGACGGGGGTGCGGTTGGTAGCAGAGCTCGAGGTAGGGACGGAGGAGCTCTGAGAAATCTTTGACTTCGGCATAAGATACCTTTTCTAGATTTAAGTTCTTATCTAAGTTCGTACTGAGACCTTAGGATACCAGCAGCTATGGCTGCGGCAGAAGTGCAGCGGGGTCGAAATTCCACAGGCGAACCTCAATGTTTTGATCCTTACGCATGGTATCGCCTGGATTCACAGAGGCCCAGCCAATCTTATTGTTATCCACCAGCGCGCCGGTAGGCACGGGCTCCCCCGGCACCAGCTGGCCAGTCCAGCCAGCCGCGCGGAGTTCATCTTCGGCCTGCTTCTGACTCTGTCTTACCAGGTCAGGAGCCTTAAAGAGCATGCCATTGGAGACCTCAACGGTGACCGGCTTGCCCTTTTCCAGCTCCGCGCCTTCATTGGATACGCTCAGCACCGTGCCCTTCGGCTCCAAAGAATCGACTTCGCGCACGTCTACATCAAAGTCATTGGACTCGAGACGGCTCTGGGCATCTTCTACATTCATTCCGGAAACATTGGGTACGCGCTTCTTTTCGACGCCCTTAGATACCGTCACCCGTACCTTCGATCCCTTAGACAGCTGCGTGCCGCCGGCCGGATCCTGCTTGATGATTTGGCCGGCTGGTGCTTCATCGTTTTCCTCCGAAACGTCGGAGTTGAGTGCCAAGCCCGCCTCTTCGAGGGCTTGGGAGGCTTCATCCAAGGTCATGCCGGTAATGTCCGGGACATCTGTAATTTCCTTACCGGAGGACACAGTCAACGTTACTGAGGCATTCTTTTGCAGCTCGGAACCCGGGGCGGGATTGATGCGAATGGCATTATTGCGAGGGATATCCGGGTTAGCTTCCTCATTGACGGTAACCTGCAGGCCCATGTCTTCGAGTTCCTTAACCACCTCATTGCGCGGGCGGTTTTCCACCTCTGGCACGATGATCTTGTCGTGCGGGGCAGATTGGGTCTGGCGTGGCTTTTCGGGATCCTCCTTGTCATTGGAGAAGAAGTCCCATGCGAAGTAGCCCACGATAGCTACCAAGAGGGCGGCCAAGAAGGCAGCCAACCACTTCATCCAGCCGCCGCCCTGCTTGTCATCCTCTTCGGAGGGGCGGGTGGATTGAATCGGTGCGCGGTGCGCTGCCGCAGGGGCCGCGGCGGCTCCCACCATCTCGGTAGGCTGCTCGACCTCGTCCTCATTAACATGCATGCGCGCTGCCGCGGTGACCTGTCCATTGCGCAGGCGTTCCAAATCGCCGGCCATCTCCCAGGCGGATTGATAACGATCCGCAGGGTGCTTCGCCATTGCGGTAAGCACCACCGCATCAATGTTGACGCGCTGGGTGGGGGTTAGTGAAGGATCCGCGATGAGCTCCGACGGTGGTGTCGGCTCTTCCTGTACGTGCTGATAAGCAACCGCAAACGGGGTTTCGCCCTCAAATGGGGTCTGACCGGTAAGGGCCTCGTAGAGCACGCAGCCCAGTGCATAGACATCCGAACGGGCATCCGCATTCTTACCGCGGGCTTGCTCGGGAGAAAGATATTGGGCGGTGCCGATAACGGCGGAGGTTTGCGTCATCGCCGAGGTGGAATCATCCAAGGCGCGAGCGATGCCGAAGTCCATCACCTTCACCTGGCCGGTGTTGGTGAGCATAATATTCGCCGGCTTGATATCACGGTGGATAATGCCGGCTTCGTGCGAGGCTTGCAGTGCATCCGCTACCGGTTTGAGGATATCGGCCGCTTCCTGGGCGGATAGTGCTCCATCCTCGCGAATAATATCGCGCAAAGTGCGGCCATTGACCCGCTCCATGACGATATACGGGATGGTCATGCCATCCAGCTCGGTTTCCCCGGTGTCATAAACCGCCACGATATTGGGATGATTCAACTTGCCCGAGTTCTGGGCCTCGCGGTAAAAACGCTCCCGGAAGTTGACGTCGCGCGCCATTTCCGGGCGGAGCATCTTTACCGCAACCTGGCGGCCTAGGACGGTGTCTTCGGCAGCATAGACCTCAGACATGCCGCCGGCGCCGATGATCTCGCCTCTCCGATAGCGGTCATTGACCATCGCTTAGTCACCCTCCTGTGTCAGTAAATCAGCCAAGTCTCCGGGGAGCTCATTAGCCTGCGAGTTTACTGGAGTATCCAGCTCAGGTGTGTTTTCAACGTGCGTATCCTGCGGATTCTGTTGCGTCGGTAGGGCCGGGGGCTGCTGTTGGTGGGTGGGCGAGTGGCGCGTGGGTGTCTCACGGTGAGTAGTACGCGGAGTCTCTTCTTGCTCCGTCTCCTGCGGCTCGGTCTCTGTCACCGTCACCGGTGCTGGGGCCTCTTCCGTATCTTCGTCCGGGGTGTCTTGGTGGGTGGTGGTGGGATCGCGGTACTCCGTAACCACCGAGGTTTCCGGCGTGCTGGAGGGTGCGCTCGTTCCCTCGCTATCGCTTAGCTGCTGGTAGGCGAGGTAACCACCGCCGGCCAAGGCCGCGAGGAGCAAGGTGATGCCCAGGCCCTTCAGAAAGGAGGAGCCACCCTTCGATTCCTTAACTGGAGCGGTTCCCGCTGCCGGATGGATCGTGGTGGGTTGGGCAACGTTGCCCAACATCTCCGTCGAGGCGGACGGCGATGGTTCTGGTGCGCGCTGCGTTAGTGGAGCAGACTTGGGCTGCGGCGGGCGCTTGCCCAAGCGGACTGCGGAGATGGCTAGAGTGAACTCGTTGCCATCGGCGTAGCGGGTGGCCGGATCCTTGCGCAACGCAATGCGAATGAGCTCGCGCGCCGGGGCGCTGATATTTGTCGATAGCGGATCCGGCTCCTGATTGATATGCGCCAGGGCGATGGACACGGAGGAATCTCCGGTAAAGGGACGCTTGCCGGCGAGCATTTCATAGCCAACGACGCCGAGTGAATAGACGTCGGAAGCCGGCGTCACATCCTTTCCCTGTGCTTGCTCGGGAGACACATACTGTGCGGTGCCTACCACCATGCCGGTGCGAGTCAGCGGCACGGCTGCGGCTGCCTTGGCAATGCCAAAGTCCGTGATCTTGACCTGGCCATTTTGCGTAATGAGCAAGTTGCCGGGCTTAATATCGCGGTGCACGAGCTCCATGCGGTGGATGATGGACAGGCCATGCGCAGCCTGCTCGAGGACGTCGAGAGTCAGCTCCTCCTGCAGCGTATTTTCGCGCGCCAGCAGGTCTGCAAGGGATTCGCCACGGACGTATTCCAAGGCCATGAAACAGAATTTGCGGCCGTTGTCTTCCAACTCGCGGTAATCATAGGTGGCTACCACGTTCTCGGACTGAATAGATTCGGCCGATTTTGCTTCGTTGCGGAAACGCGAGAGGAACTCTTGGTTATCGGAAAACTCCGGGCGTAGAACCTTGAGCGCGACCTCCCGATCATTGCGGGTGTCATCGGCCAACCACACGGTGGACATTCCGCCGTGGCCGATTACCCACTGCAGCTCGTAGTCGCTGCCAATCAGTGCCTGGAGATGTTCCTTATTCTCGGCGCTATTCATTACTGCTCCCCCTGGTATGCGCGCAGGATAGCGCGGCCAATTGGGCCGGAAACCTTGCCGCCTGTCGCGGACTCACCTAAGTTACCACCATTTTTTACCACGACGCCCACTGCGATATCCCGCTCCGGATCGAAGGCGACGTACCACACGTGCGGGGCTAGGCCCTCGCCATGCTCAGCGGTACCAGTCTTGGAAGCAAAGCCATTGCCATCATATCCAGCGGAGGAACGCTCCGAGGCATACATCAAATCAGTAAGCGTAGCCGCAGTTTCCTCGTTAACCGCCTGGTCCGCCTTCTTTGGTTTGGTGGTGCGGATGTCCTTCATCTGGGCGTCGGTAATGCGATTGACCAGGTAGGGCTGCATGCGGGTGCCCTTATTGGCCACGGTGCCCGCCATAACAGCTGCTTGCAGCGCGGTCATGGTGACATCGCGCTGACCAATGGCGGACTGCGCCGTGGCCGCCCCATCCGGCAAATCGCCCAAGGTACCGGCGGAGGTGGAGACGCCCAGGTCATAGTTTTCTCCCACGCCAAAGGCCTTGGCATATTTGCGCAACTCATCTGCGCCGAGCTGCTCCGACATCTCCACAAAAGCGGTATTGCACGACAGCGCAAAGGCGGTCTGCAGGGTTACCGCATCCTGGCCGTTGCACTTTTGGTTGGCATAGTTAGTCAGCTCCGTCACCGTGTCTGGCAAGGTAATGACATTGGAACCGGTCAAGGTGGAGGAAGGATTAAAACCGTTGTTCAGACCGGCCGCGGTGGTAATGATCTTGAAAATGGAACCGGGAGGCAGCGTTTCTGCACCGGCGTGGTTGACCAGCGGCTGCCCCTCCTGCTCTTGCAGGTTGGCCCAAACATCTTCAGCGGAATCGCCCATCAGATCATTCGGGTTATAGCCAGGGTTGGAGGCCATAGCCAGAATCTTGCCGGTGGAAGGCTGAATGGCAACCGCAGACCCCTCGTAACCCGGGCCCACAAGCTGATCATAGGCAGCCTGCTGGAGTGCAGGATCAATGGTGACCTCTACATTTGCGCCCTGCTTCGGCTTATCGGCCAGAGCATCGAGCCAGTTTTGCTTCATCAATGAATCATCGGTGCCATTGAGGATGTCATTTTGGGAGGACTCTAGTTCCGAGGCACCAAATTGGCTCGACAAGTAGCCGGTCAAGTTGCCAAAGGCCGGTGAATCAATGGGGTAGGAGCGCGAGTAGGTCTCGTCTGGATTCTGCGTCGACTGTGCCAATACGGTATTGCCCGCGAAGATCTGTCCGCGCGGGGTGGTCTGCATTTCCATGAAGCCGCGCATATTCCGCGGATTATGGGCGTATTTATCTTCAGAAAAAGCCTGAATCACCGTCAAGTTGACCAGCAAGATGGCCGTCAAAATGATGGCGAATAAGGACACTAGACGGATGGATCTATTCATCGGTGAGCCTCCTGGACCGACGGGAACATGGAGGTATCGCTCGGCGCATTGCTCGAGGTCTCCTGCATGGGGCGACGAGCCGCGTTAGAGATCCGCAGCAAAATCGCCAATAACACATAGTTAGCCATGAGAGAGGAACCACCGGCAGACATGAACGGCGTGGTCAAACCGGTCATCGGCAGCAGGGCAGAAATGCCGCCGGTGACCACGAAGACCTGGACTGCCAAGGTAAGAGAAAGACCGGAAGCCACCAGCTTGCCATAGGTATCGCGGGTGCGCAGCGCAGTGCCAAAGCCGCGGATGGCCAGCATACCGAAAAGCACCAGTACGCCGGCAAGGCCAATGAGGCCGAACTCCTCACCGATTGCAGCAAGGATGTAATCCGAGTGGGCCACCGGAACGAGTTCTGGATGCCCCTCGCCCAAGCCGCTGCCAGAGATGCCACCGGAAGACAAGCCGAATAGCGACTGGGAGAGCTGGAAACCCGTGACGTCATAATTGCCCAGCGGGTCTAAGAAGTTAGAAAAGCGTTGCTGGATTTTCGCGGAGATCTGATAAATACCAAAACCGCCCACTCCGACGAGGACCACGCCGATAAGCAGCCAGCTCACTCGGCCGGTGGCCATAAACAGCATGCCAAGGACGGTGCTAAACAGCAGCAGCGCTGGGCCGAAGTCATTGGAGATACCCATGATGACGATCGCGACGGCCCAAATGATCAGGATGGGTGCGAGGTCGCGCAAGCGCGGCAGGGAGATACCCAGTACTCGGTATCCCGCCACGGTAAACAGGGAGCGTTTTTGCGTCAGCAGCATGGCAAAGAACAAGATCAACAAAATCTTGGAGAACTCACCCGGCTGGATGGAAAAGGGGCCCAAGTTTATCCAGATGCGTGCCTCCACGTCCGCAGGCTGCGGCCACACCAGTGGCAGGGCCAGCAGGACAAGGCCTGCGGCACCCAAGATATAGGAGTAGCGCGTCAGCGAGCGGTGATCCTTCAAAATGGCCAAGACCAGCACGAAGAGTACGAGTCCGACGACGGTCCACATGACCTGACGCACCGCGAGCCCGCTTTCTTTAACCAGATCTAGGCGGGCCAACATGATGAGCCCGATGCCATTGAGGATCGCCACAATCGGCAGCATGATCTGATCGGCATAAGGTGCTAAGAAGCACATCACCAGATGGGCGACGGTAAAGACGCCAATGAAACCGCCAATGAGATAAACCAGGTCCATGGTCAGAGCGTTGTCCTGGGAAAGCTCCAAGCTCACCAAGGTAATAGCGAAGACAATAGCGGCTAGGATGAGCAGGCCGAGTTCGGTCCCTCGGCTAAAAAACTTTTTCACAACCTACACCTCCCGGCAGGTGACGCCAGGCTTGTTTTTCTTGGCATCCTTCTTATCTTTTTGGCTCGGCGCAGTAATACATGGCTTGAGCGCCTTATCGCCCAAATCATTGACTTGCTGCTGCACCTCACCCAGATCACCAGTGGAGAGATGGTCGACGGCGCTGCGTTCAGATTCCGGTAGGTCCGTAACCTTTAGCGGTGCAAAGTCGCCCTTGCATGGCTCGCCGGAAAAGAGGAGCGAATTGCTGTCATTGATGCACACGTATTGGTTCGTGGAGTGTAGTTCCTTGCCAAAGACGGAGTAATCAGCACCCTGTTGGATGGTGATTTCCTGTGCCTCGTTGGTAGCTACGTAATAATTATTGGACAAGAAGTTCTTTGCCCACAGTCCGGCACCGATGACCAGTGCGAGGACGATGAGCAGGGCAAGAAGGACCTTCCAGCCGGTCTTTCGGCCGGAAGTTTCCTCCTCCGCTTCTTCATCAGCTGGCTCGGGGCGCTCCTCCTCACCATCGGACATGACGGCCGGTGGAATTACTTGAGGCTTGCGGGAGAGTTGTGCCGCCCGCGAGGCGGAAGAATCCGGATGGGTTGGGTCTTCCGTAGGGCCCGCGAGGGCGCCGACGCGGAATGGTTTGTGCTCCTGGGGGCTTTCCTCGGTTACTTCACCGATAACCACGGTGACATTATCCGGGCCTCCGGAACGGATGGCTAGGTCCACTAGGGTGGAGCCGGCCTGCTCAATGCTGCCTTGCCCCAGTGCGGTCTCAATAGTGGAGGCGGTTACCGGATCCGAAAGCCCATCGGAGCACAACAGGATACGGTCGCCGGGCTTGGCGTCGAGAGTAAATAGCGTTGCTTCGACCGGGCGGCCCGTATAGGCCTTTAGAATGAGGGACTTTTGCGGGTGCGACGAGACGTCGCCTGGGTCCAGTTCGCCCTTATCCACCAGGGATTGCACGTAGGTATCATCCTTGGTGATCTGCTCGAGTTTGCCGTCGCGCAGCAGGTATCCGCGGGAATCACCCACATGGCAGACGCCGAAATCCGTGCCGTTGAAGAGCATGGTGGTCAGCGTGGTACCCATGCCTTCGGTTTCTGGGTGGGCCTTGACATGGTCACTGATGGCCTCATTGGCCTGGTCAGCGGCCGCTTCTAGTAGCGCCGTGGTGTCTTCCTGGCCCGGGTTTTGGTCCAAGATTTCTAGGTGGTTGACCATCAGCTCGGAGGCAACCTCGCCTGCTGCGTGGCCACCCATGCCATCGGCCAAGATCAAAAGGTGAGGACCGGCGTAGCCTGAGTCTTCGTTATTATCGCGAATGAGGCCGCGATCGGACTTAGCAAAGAAGTTCAGCTTCAGTGTCATGCGTTCAACCTCACGGTAGTGCGGCCCAGCTTAATTTCGGAGTCCGCGCCGACTACCTCGGGTTGGTCGATGCGCACGCCATTGACAAAAGTGCCATTGCGAGATTCCAAATCTTCTACTACCCATTCGCTACCGCGGCGGAATAGCCGGGCATGGTGGCCAGAAGAATAATCATCGCCCGTGACAAAATCGCAATCAGAGGCTCGGCCCAGCGTGCAATCCTCTAGTGTGCCCAATTCCATGTGGGAGCCTTGCAACGGCCCCTCAACGATGGACAGCTGCTTAATCGCTTCCCGACGCCGCGGTGCCCCCACCTTCTTCGACTGTTGGCGGATAGCACCGGCGGACTTATTGGTATCGCGGCGCATGGCGTTCAAGGCCACCAGGATAAAAATCCAGAGCAGAGCCAACAAGCCGATGCGAAGCGCCAGCATGATGACTGCATCCATGGCGACCTCCCTTCCTTAACTGAACTTAGTAGCTGTGCGAATCAAGGCCCGTGATGCGGACCTCGATGTGGGAATGGCCCATGGTGATCACGTCGCCATCGGCAAGCAGCCAATTATCAATCGGCGTTTCATTCACGGTGGTGCCGTTGGTGGACTGCAAATCCACCAGAACCGCATCCTGGCCGTTCCAGGTGATTTCCGCGTGCTGACGGGATACGCCCGTATCCGGAAGCCGCAGGTCGGCGTCGTTGCTGCGGCCGATAATATTGGAGCCTTCTTGCACGTGATAGACGCGCGAGGAGCCATCCTGCAGCATCAGGTTGACTGCGGGGCCCTGTGGCTGCGGAGCGGGTTGACTATCTGGAGCAATGAAAGCGGTAGTTACCGCGTCATCAGCCGTATTCTCGTGCTGCTCGGTCATCTGGTCCTCCTGACCATCAAAGTCGTGGAAAATAGCCTCAAAACCGGTCTCTTCCGTGGGCTCGTGATCAATAAACGAGGACACGCGAAGCTGACCCGTGCGCAAACCAGATTCCTCCGCCACACGCACGATCACGGGGCCCGCAAGGGACCATCCGCTATTGCGAATGAAGCGCGACAACTGGTCTGCACAATCGGCCGGCACATTGCGATCCTGCGACAAGTTCTCCAAATCCTTGGAGGAGACACCTACAGTCATCACGTTTGGACTATAAAGGTTGTCATCGTCGCCGCGCGCGAGATTGTCCTGCGCTTCTTGCTTCAAAAGCTCATCAATTTCCGCGGGAACGACCTTGCCGCCGAAGACAAGGGCCATGCCGTTATCAAGGCCGCGTTGCATGGCGGAGTCCAGCTTCGCCAGCTTTTCCAAAAACGCCACGAGCTATTCTCCTTTCCACCATGCAGCGATCAGTAGCGATCAGTATAGTTTGTTCACCCCCTCGAAACGTAGATGGCGACGCGAAAGTTCCCAGAAATTTCCCTTCTCTTTGCCCGAAATAGTTTATTTTTCCTGCAGATTTGTAGTTCTGAGCAGCATTCGTGGTATCTTTATCAAGTCGCTAAGACATCCACACCCTGCCCGGGTGGCGGAATTGGCAGACGCGCTGGCTTCAGGTGCCAGTGTTCGATAAGGACGTGCGGGTTCAAGTCCCGCCCCGGGCACCATGAGCAGTTGTACAAACTGCGACACCGGAGGTAACAAACTCGAAAGGGTTCGTGACCTCCGGTTTCTTTGTTTTTGTGAACTTTGGCGATCGAGGATTGTAAGTGTGGGGATTTACTTCCTAACTCCCGCTCTCGGCTTTCGTACTTTTGTTTTCGAACGTATCAACAAGGCATTTTGCTTGTTATTTTGATCTGACGCCCTGGCTTTAGATCCTGATTCGGGGCAATTGGAATCCTCCAACTGAGATGTTTTCCTTGGGGTGTTGGAGGATTTCCTAGTTGTTGAATCCCGATTTAGGAATTAATCGACTGGGCTGACGCGGATAAGGTTTCCATCAGGGTCGGCAACTACGAAGGTGCGGCCGAAGACGTCATCGTAGGGTGGCTGCACAATTTGGACTCCTTTTGATTTCCATAGACGGTATGTCTCATTAATGCGGGTTGCCGGTCCATCCAACATCAAACCTATTTCGCTTGTTCGCGGTGCTTGTTTCTCCATGTGGGTGTTATGGCCGGTCCATACAGCAAACAGGACATCCTGTGAAATTTCGAATGCTACATATCGAGGACTGATGAACGATGGCTGCATGTCGAATAAATCGCTGTAGAAGGCAGTAGAGGTCTCGACATCAGAGACATAAGTCAGGAAAAGATTGGGGGTTGGCATTGCCGTTCTCCTCTCGGTGAGTGGTGTTGTTTACGTGGCCAAAGAGCATTGGACCAAACAAACCTGACAAAGAGTGTCATAATCCGAAGATATTGTGGTTCCGGCGATAATTGGGGCATGAGATCGGCGCGACTGTTGTCTATGCTCTTGTTGTTGCAAACACGAGGCCGTGTTACGTCTGCGGAGTTGGCTTCACATTTTGAAGTTTCGCAGCGCACAATACTGCGTGACGTTGATGCGCTCTCGGCCGCAGGGATACCTGTTTACACGGAGCAAGGTATTCATGGCGGGATTGTGCTCGATAGGCGTTCTCGGTTGAACGCTTCTCGCTTGGATCCGATTGAGGTTCAGCTGCTGAGGATTCTTGGTGTTGGGGCGGATTCACTCGCGCACTTGGGGTTTGGCCAGGATATCGCCTTGTTGCAGAAGAAGTTGAACGCAGTCTCATCCTCTAGAGCATCCGATACTCATAATTTGGAAGAGAAGGTTCTATTTGATTCCAGTGGCTGGTTTAGCAATGAAACCCAAAGCGACTTAGAAGGTCTGCTGGAGGCTGTACGGAATGAAGCTCGAATTGAGGTGTTGTATCGCCGAAGTGGGGACAAGAAGCTGCAACGTGCTGTGGCTGATCCTTATGGGCTTGTGCACAAGGGTAGACGTTGGTACTTGGTCGTCGATGTCGATGGGGAACCAAGGATGTTGGCAGTCTCGCGCTTGGAAACCTTTCGCGTTTTAGGTCAAGCTGCTCAGCTTCGTCAAGGGCAAAGTTTGGCAAGGGTGTGGGCGCAGCTTGTTGTGCGTTTGGAAGAAGACATGCCAGTTCGTATCACCGCACTTCTTCGAGCGAATAGGCTTGATATGGCATCTCGCATTTTGGGATCACGGCTTATCCACCATGAACCCGTGGACGAAGACTTTGTCCGTATCGTGGTGGGATATGCGGATATTCAGGGGGTAAGGCAATTGCTTCAGTTTGGGGACCATATCTGGGTCACTGATCCCCCAGAAGCGGTAAAAATCACTGCTGATCTGGCTAACGAACTTGCGAAACGCCATAGCGGGACCACAAATCCTGAATCATAGAAACCATTGATGGGCATCGGGATGCCGTCGTAAACTCTCTGCTGAAAACGGTAAAAGGTGCGCTGACACTCTAGGAGTCCTCTAGAGCCTTGTGGTTGGAGATATGTAAGGAACGATGGCTTTCGTTTCACTCGCGGGGGCGGTGGAGTAAGGCTTCGGATGTTTAGAGTGCCCTCAGGGGTGAAAGTCTCTTACGATTGGTGAAGTTCGGCTGAGCTTAACAGAGGTTAATTTCGATGTTTCGGTGAAGTGCCACTGCACTGACGGCAACTAGGCCCCTATAAAGTCTTCCCATTTGGTAGAGGACCATCTCAATGAAGGGATCGGCCATACGGGCTGCACTGGTTCGATAGAGGGAATAGGAGAGATGGATGGGATTGGGGGAATAGGAGGAACCGAAAGGACGGGTTTTTGAGGGCCGGTGCTTGAATGCATGAGTGCGGCGACGGCACTACCGCTCAAGTCCAAGAAGCACCCGTTGATAAAGCGTCTTAAGGTTATACCACTAGGAGAAAACACATGTTCTTTGTTGATGAAAGCAATAGTATTACCCTGCATATTTCGGACTGAATTGTCGGTTATCCATGCAGCAAACGCTACCGTTGGATCTGAATATTGGCTCCATCCTTTAATCATTCTTGATGCGGTCGGAAATCATATCCTCAAAGAACCGGTCAATCCTGCCGGAAGCGCTTAGTATTTTTTCTGGTGCTGATTTTTCTGCTCTACTGTCGAAACACGGATATAGTCCACTCGCTGCCCATGCGAACCGGGATCTTTAGCTGCCGACACTACACTCACCCCCATCTGCAAACATAAGGCCCAGATCTCACTAGGAACATGTAAAACAATGGCCGAAGTGACCCTATTTTACAGGCAACATTCTGTGACAGACCGGCGTAACAATAGGGTGTACCTTTTAGCCATAGTGGAGACTCATGCAATTTAACTAAAGTTATGCAGCCTAGTGAAATACGGAGTGTGAATTATGGCGGAGGCGTGGAGTTCAGAAATTTTTTACCAGGAGATACGCCATTTACTAAAGAGGTATTTTCCCTCGGAAAATTGTGTGTCTCCCGATGATGTCGAAGTACGAGCTACCTGGAAAACGTCCAAGTACGCATATTGCGTATTTTCAGTTAAATCCGCGCAAGGACTTGCATATGTTGGCATGGAATTTGCGCTGATTCCACGACACACTCTTGAATCGGGTGAAAGCTACTCATCAGAGGGGAGAACCGCTGTTACGGGGTGGGGAGATCAGTTGGCAGGAAATGCTGTTGCCCCGTATTTAGATTACGGTTCCGACGATAAGATTGAATGGATTGGTGGCGAGAGAGACTACGATCCGAAGCATTTTGCGGAACTAGAAAAAATGAAAAGCGAAGGGGCAGATATTTATCTACCCCTAGCCACTCACGACTAGTCAGACAGACTAGCCCCTTCGCCTTTTAGTCGATATTGTGTTCCAAGTTAAACCATTGAGGAGCTACGTCGCTGTCATCGTTTGGTTCATTTCGTCCAATCGATGAAAATCATTAGCACAAACAAAAGTGACCTTAACTAACTGCTCTAGCTAAGGTCACTTTTCTTGCATCGTGATTTTACGATTTAATTACGCTCAAACCGTAAACGGACGTCCGTAGTCAATGTATTCATTACTCTTTTCCTGGAACGGAGCTAAAAGGTAGCGGCTTTTCCATGGGCAAGGAACTCTCCACAGATAGTAATCATCACCTACATATCCGTCTTCCCGTAGCACTCCTTCTGTCTCAGGGCGGGGGCGTACAACTCCATTAAACTTTTCGGGGATAAGGGCTCTACGACCTACTGGATCCGTCCACTGGAAATCACGTTCCCACCCTTCGTCAAAAGAACACCCATCAAAATAAACTAATACCTCACTCGGCGAACTGAGAGAATGGGGAGGATTCTCTATCGGAATTTCCTCGTACCAGATGTCATGGTCTACTTTTTTCCCTTCGTCAATCCACTCGAGAATCTCTTGCTCATCAAAACTGGCACCTGCAAAAACCTGGATTGCTGCATCAGGATCGGATAGAAAGAAGCGTTTGACGTAGGCGAGGTAAATATTAGATATATGCATTAACCGAGTCCTATCTTTTAAAGGTTGCCAGGAATCTTACATTTAACGCGAGCCGGATTACTATAGGCCCTCGCATAATAAGTTCCCGTTGAGGTAACAATTTTTCCTTCAGTTACCCCGATAAATGAGGTTTCGACGTCTCCAATGCAATCTTGTTCCACTTTAAGCGAGGTGTAGTCTATACAGCCTTGTAGAGCTAGGAATAAGAAAGTTCCGATCCCAGCATTAAAAATCCCAGAAATAGTCAATTGTTTTGCTCTCGGGTGCGCGCCAGTCACTAAGCTCTTCAACGTGAAGTGAGATCCACACACTGTCAATGTTTGATCCCCAATGACGGGCTAAAAGAACTGCCATGGAAAATTCTGTATCGATGACCGCCTCCTTCCACATTTGATGCTCACTCATTTCTGTATCGGAATAGCTTACGACTCGAATATAATGTTCAAAGTCAAAAGGCTTTCTCGCTAACGTGATGGACCGAGGATAATGAAGTCGCGGTGGCTTTTCGAGTGTATCTCCCCAGAATTCGGGATACCCTTTGTAGTCCAGAAGAATACTGGGCCATCCGGTGCTCGACGGTGGTGCTGCCCGGTGAATAATCTGATTGTTGCGCACCTCTGGGCCAAAATAATTAATTTTCTCCCCGTTACAAAAGGTGATCATCTCAGATTGAGCAGGAAAAGCATCCACATGGAAGGTCGTATAGTCGGTGAACGCCCCATGTTTATCTGTGGTTCCTCCGGGATAATGGATGCAGTCGTAAGACACTTCTCTAGCGGAATTGTGCTTTATGAGACTTGCTAGAACACCGGAAGAAGACAGATCGGATACTTCTTCAAACTCAGTTAGGTTCTGATTCTCGCAAAAGTTATCCCAGAGAATACTATGCACGGCTATCCCTCTCTTGACAGTGAGTACGTATCTTTACTGACTGCATTAGCCAAATGTGTGATCGTCAACAGGGTTAGTGAAAACACACAAAATTCGAAGAGATTTCGGTGGGAAAATTAAACATACCAGCAGCCCCTGATTCTGCAATTAAAGTGTATGTATTCTCGCCTCCCGTAAGTAGAATTCTGTGCTGTACAGGCACGGCGCTCCCTCCCTCAGGAAGACCGGGGGTTGCAGGGCTTGAGCAGCGTCGAAAATTCGAGCGGCGATTAGCGCCCTTGTTCGATAAAAGCTTCTAGTGCTTCAGCCACAAGGGCTTGCAGGGTGACGCCGCGCGAGCGGGCCGCATCAGTCGCTCGAGCCTTGAGGTCAGCAGGCACGCGTACGTTTATCGATACAAGCGCGGGGGGCGTGGCGGCGGCAGCTCCAGGGCGTGGAGGGTGGCCGTTTGTACCTCTTCGACGGTGTAGTGGTCGCCCAGGGCTGCAGCAGCCTTCGGGGCGAAAGCCTCCAGGCGGGCGCGGGCAGCTTGGGCAGCGGGTGAGGGCGGACGTTTACGTGTAGACATGATTTCATGTGTACACATAGGCGAGCTAGGTTGCTACTTTTTATTACTACCGCGCTAGCTAGCTAGCTAGCTTGCTATCTAGCATTCTTTCTAGACCATCCCGGCACAGGTCACAGCCGTTGCCTCTACCCAGCGATGCGAGTTGTCGGAAAAGCAAGCTCGAAATGACGGTTTTGGCTCTCTCGCCGAGCTTCAGGAAGCGCTAGATACTCACTATCCCGGATTAGCTGCCGATGACAAAGTCGACATCGTAGGGTTCAAGCTCCAGTAACTCGAACGAGCTCAAAGCGTGTTTGCTTTCTGTAGAAGCAGTAGAAACTACAGCAAAAGGCTGGGGCAATCCATGGCGAACGGTGCAGATTGTGGCGCTTGGGTATGCCCTAAATGTTTTCCGTTAAAGCATGGTGCTGCCGCTTCGTTCGCTAACATCTAAGGATTACTTTTCACTAGGCAAGGAACGATGTTTCAAGAAAGTCCTCGAGACTCCAATATCCAGGATCAAACCACGCAACGCCTTCGTCGACTTCGATTGCGACTAAGTGGTCAGGCAATAAGATGAGGAAATCATTTATCTCGGTGCGGATTCCTTGGCGTTGTAGCTCTTGTGCGACTCGTTCAGTGCTCTCCTGCGCGGTCTCGGCGGGGCGACGATTAAGGTCAACGCCATAGAAAGTGTCCGCGATTGACGCCTCCATGTACTTCATTTCAACGGTGACGCATTTACCGTCTTCCACGCAGCACACAATCTTGCGGCCAGGATCACCAGGCTCGAGTGTTTCGATATCAACCCAGCCTTCAAACTGTTCCTCATACGTATCCGCACCTAATTCCGAGTCATAGCATGCTTTAGTGGCCTGGTTCACCGTCATTCCAGGTTTTACGGGCAAGGGACAGGTAGCTTCAATTTTCATTGTCTCGTTGCACTTCCTTCTTCGTCGGTTGTTTAGTACGTCAAGGCCTTCGGTTAGGCTGTCGCGTAAGTCAGACTGCGCACTCGTGTGATTGAAATTGGCTGGTTATTCCCAGCAAATAGCCACAACTTTGCCGAATTGGTATGACAAAGCAATGGTCCCATTCTCGTGGGGAATGGTTATGCCGTCACGGTTATGTTCAAATTCGATCCCCACATCTTTTAGGGCTTTTACAAACTTTCGACTTGACAATGACAGTGGGATATCAAGGAAGCTATCTGTCTCCCGCGCGTCCAAGATTTCTATTGAGGTAATCAATCCGGCAGTCTCGTAGCTCTTAATGGTGTAATTGATTCCCCCAATTACACATTTGCCAAGAACCTGACCCGTAGTGTCCATTTTGAGAAATGAGATGTCTCGGTATCGGTAATCAGACAGAAGATCTTCGTAGTATGAAACAGGCGCAGACAGCTGCAACGGTTCAGGGACCTCAAAATTGAACTTCATTTTCTACACATTCCTTAATAGGTGATACTTTTATCGATCTGTGGCGATTGGAAGAATTCCATGCGGGCCATAGACTCTAGGTTCTGGAATCTATACCGCAAGTGTAGTGGTGTTTGAATCCATTGCCAGATTATCCGCAATTCGAGTGTTTCCGGTCCGAAAGTCTTTACTTAGGAAACCACGAGCTAGGGCGTCGTCAATCATTTCGTCTAGCGCCTGATCATATTTTCCATTAAAAGTACTTTTTATGTCTTCATATTCACGCTGAAATGCTTCATCAATTCTCCCTTCTCGAACTAATTGGGCCTGCTCCTCTTGGTATTTCTTTGCTGCAGCGCTGTTTCCCCAGGACAACGTATTCCTATGATCTGCTGGATCCATTTGAATTGCGGGAGCATTGTTAGGCTTCATTCCTTTCGGAAGTGACCTCTTCTCTTTTTTGATCACGGAAGAGGAAATGATGTGGTGCCGCTGGACTCTGAATGCTTGAAGTGGGTTGGTCCAAGCACGTGTCATCAGTTGATGATAGTTGCCTCCTCGATAGATCCTTCCCGATATTGAACCAACAGTGCATTTTGTGCTTACAATTTCTTCAAAACGCAGGCGCTCAAGAAAGCTCGTACTATTTACCGCAAATTGGACTCGATTTTTGGGGGAGGTAGATGAGCTGAGGGAAACGAGTCCGCAGGATGGGATGTTGTGAAGTTCTTTAAGCTTGGTTGAACGTTCGGCGCGTCGTGCGCTGAGCAAATGGCGGATTTCGCCAGTTTTGCTTAAGAGTCTACGCAGGACAGGTATTGCTTTGCCTGCTTTTAGAAGTTTCGAAACTGGAAGCAGGCTTACCGCTGTCCATAGGCAACCAGAAATCTCACCATGGAAGCAGTTAATAACATCAGTAACCCCAATGAAATCAAGAAGAAGATTTAATGCTTCTTTTCCAATCGCCTCCTTTATGCTTTCGAGAATTCCGGGTGAACTTGTGTCTACGCCGTCTTGAATTTTTCCAGCTTCGTAAGCGGCCTGAAGCTCTACTTGTTCGTTTTGCCATTTTTCAGTTGCTGCTTGGTATGCAGAATCTGCAGCCTGCGCAGCGGCTGCAGCATCTTTACCAGCCGCTGCAGCCGATCCTCTTGCTTGCTCTGCAGAGGATCGTGCTTGATTAGCCGATAAGTGGGCATCTAAAGCAAAGCTTTGTGCTTGATCAGAATTCGCAGACGCTTGGTTTGCGGCTTGTTCAGCTTGGTTTGCAGCTGTATGTGCACGTTGTTGCTGTTCTTTTGCAAAATTCAGTGATTCTTGAGCCGATGCCAAAGACATATGTGCTCGTTGCGCTGATTGCTGGGCACGGCCAGACCATTTCGTAGCTTCCTGTGCAAATGATGCGGCTTTCCGAGCATCACCATAGGCGGAAAAGTAGGACTCCTGTGCCTTAGCGGCTTCCTCTGCTGCTCGGTGAGCTGCAAAGAAGCCTTTCTCTAACAGCGCGTTGACCTGTTGGTCATGGGTGTTCTTTTCGGCATCATTTGCGCTTTTTCGAGCTGCTTCGATGGTGATGAACTCATTGAGCCCTTCTCGGTCTCCTAGAATTGCAGCTTCTGCAGCAGCTTTTAGTTCCGGTCCGCCTGTTCTTTCCAACTCGTAGGCTTGTAGGAGTTGATCTTCATGGAGGGCTTTGGAATAGCCGGTCCCGTTGACAAAATCATCAAGAGCATCATATGTTCCCTCGGAAATAGCTGCGTCTGCAGCTTGCTGGACTGCCTTTCCGGCGTTTTCTTTGAGGCTCCAGGCCTTTTCAAGCAAAATAGGGGTGCGAAGACGTTTCACTTCGTCGGTTGCAAACCAATGAACGACTACACCGTCTGCATTTACCCATTCCTCGGCTCCATTGCGAACCTCCTCGTTCGGGTCGGTTGCCCACCACGTTCTGAGTTGGTTTCGCTCATCATCTATTAACGCGGCAGAATACCCGTTTGTAGCAAACTGCCGAAGATCTTGATCTTTCCCGCTTGATAGAGCTAATTTCGCTGCTTCGGATACGGAAGGACCGCCGACTATCGCTGCAGCAATCGTTGCATCGCGAAGCTCACTTATATCGCTTGGCTCAGAAAGGCTCGCCCCAGAGCCATCTGCCGACTCTTCAAGCTCAGAATACGCCCCCAACTTCCTTAGCGTTGCTTCAAATTTCTTACGCCTATCTAGTTGATCGCTTTTATATTTATCGTCACGGGCTTCATCTTCATTTGCTTGAATTGCTTGGTCTTTAAGGTATTGGGCTTCTTGTTCTTGGCGCTGGGTGGCAGCTTCTTGAGAAAGTTTGGCGATGTCATTGGCAAGGTTGATGGCCTCGATAGATTTTAAGGCTGCTTCTTGGGCTGATTGAGCATTAGCACCGGCTCGTTGTGCGGCGGCAGAGGCATTGCCGGCTTCTCGTGCTGCGTCTTCTGCGGCTTGGGCGCTTTTATTTGCGTGATCGGCGGCTTGTCGAGCAGCTGTACGGGCTTTTTGTACTAGCTCGGTAATCTGATTGACGATTCCGTCGACTTCGTTAGAGGCTGCGCGTGCTCGAGAGGCTGCTGCGCGTGCTCGTGCCGCACCTGCTCGTGCTTCTGCAGCGGCTTGGTCACCGGCTCCTGCGGCGGCAGCTGCTTCGGATGCAGCGGCTGCTGCCGCATCAGCATTGTTTGCAGCGCTGGCTGCGGCGCCGCTGGCGGTGCGGGCAAAACCGGCAGCGGCGTCTGCGTGGACAAAAGATTGCGCGGCTTTGTCAGCAGCCCGTGCAGCATCACGAGCTCGTTCGGCTGCTTGGCGCGCTTGAGATGCCATGGAGGCGTCATAGCCTGCCGCGGAAGCACGGGATGCTGCTTCTTGGGCTGCAATACGTGCCCGAGAAGCAGCAGAGGCTGCACGAGCTAGAGCATCGGCAGTTTGGGCTAAGGCTTGTCGTGCTTCTGCTGCTGCAGCCACTGCGTTATCGGCTACTTGGGCAGACTGATTAGCAAGCTTTCCTGCCGACGCTGCGGCATTGCCTGCCCTTACTTGTGCTGCATCGGCGGCTAGTGCCTCATCTTTTGCTTTTTGAGTAGCCTGTCGAGATGCCTCTGTTGCCCGTCTGGCTTGGTCAGCGTTTGTTGCAGCGAAGCTTGCAGCACGCTGGGCTTTATCGGACTCTTCGATAGCGGTATCGACCAGTTCGGTAATACTCATCTTCTCTGAGTCTTGTGCTGCATCAACAAACTGCCCATAGCGAAGATACGACTCAATTGCTGTATCTGTATCTGTCATCAGTGCTTCAGAAGCGCCTGCAGCGACTGATGGGAGTGGGGATCGGGAAAGTTCGTAGACTTCGCGTCGTTTATCATCCCAGCGAGCTTTATCTGCACCTGTAGCTGCAAACTCGCTTAGGGCTTCTTCAGTGTCTGTAGATAGTGCCTTTTCGGCTGCTGCTTTAAGGACACTTCCTTCTGGTGCTTGGGTAGCTTTCCACGCGGTGGCACGATCGTCTTCGGTTTGGGCTGTTTGCCACCCAGTATCGATAAAGTTGCTGAGACTGTCGATATCACCTGCATCGAGTGCCTGTTTGGCTGCGTTTTGAACGTTTTCTTCAGATAGTGAAGAGATTGTCACCACTATTTGGCGAAGGTCTTGAGTGCGGGCCTCATCCATGCCTGATTTCGCATAAGCAGATAATTCTTCTTGCCCGCCCCGAAGTACTTCTTCAGCAGCTGCCTGCGAGGCAGGGAAGTTGGTGCTCACCATTTCAATGGCATAGTTTCTCGCTTGCTGTTCATCAGCAATCTCAGCGCCCAGGTCGCGTTGATCTGCTTGGGCAAGCGCATGCGCTGACGAAAGGCTAATCCCTACTGCAGCAGCGGTGATAACGGACATGATTTTTCGAGCGCAATGTGTCACTGTCTTCGCAGGGTGATGATGCTTGTAGCGCATGTGCGGACTTTCTTATCTATAAGGTATGGGTTAATTGGGCGCTACGCGTTACGGCGAAAGCAGCCTGAAAAGGCATACACAGTGGCGGCCCTTTTATTACATGTTTATGTGTTTACTTCCCGGGTAGGGCAAGGCCCTGGTCGATAAACCACACCGATTCACTCGTGCGAGAAGTCGTGGTCGCAACCTTTTGCGTCCCACTTGCTGTGAGAACACGATTTTGATTTAGTGCCGAAGCAAGGCGAGTTCCTGTGGGGGTTTCTGCCACACTTGCAGGACACCACGTTGCACCTTTGGCGTTCGGGTTGCTTTGAACAGCTACTGATCCGTTAGAGTGCATGGTCAAGAAGACGCCTGGATATGCAGCTGCTTCCAAGGACAGGCACTGAGAACCATCGCGGGCTGGGACTACTTTAAAAGACGCGTCGAGGCGATCATTAAAGCCTGAGTTTCTATCTATGCTTGATAGTTCTACTCCGGCCCAAGACAATCGCAGTATTTTTCCGCCGGCATATCGGCCAGCAGAACGCATACTGATCACGTGTGGGTTGGCGGTATCCACGCTAAGGTCGCCAGTGCCAGCACCGGTTGAGGTCGCTACCGGGGTGACCTGCATTTCAACAACGGTAGAACGATTATTGCCAACGTCGATGCTTTGGATTTTTCCTGGTTCCACTACTCGCTGCCAGTACACATCACCATCAGGCAATTTAAAGGCCACTGAAACCGGTACTTTTAAGCGATTGACAACTCCATACGATCCCGTAATGTTCACGGCCACCCAGCCTGTGGGCTTTGTAAGGAAAAAGCACGCTTTAGAATTTTCCAGCTCTGAAGAATCAATACGCACGTACTCCGCCCCAGTAGCACAGTCTTTTTGAACGAGGCCACCGTCGCCTGCTGTGATGTTCACGGGCGTTTCTGCTACTGCGGGAGAGGTAGCAAGACCAGCAGAAACTATGCAGGTAAGTACTCCGATAGATAAGCGTTGGATAAAAGAATTCACAATAGGCTCCTTGCTTTTAGGTACGTAGTTGAACACCGTGGTTACTTCGACAACGGGATATACGTCGTCGAAGAGGAATTAATTGTTGAACGCACAGTTCCGGCAAACTTGCTCCATACCTGTGAACCAATGTGATCGGAGCTAAAAGGACCTTGAACCTTTGAGGTCTGTGTCGGACCAAAGGATTCGACTACGAGACGAACCCATGTTTTGTCAGAGCCGATGTAGGAATTTTCTACGCTGTCGTTGTCGAAGACAACATTGTCATCATCTGCATTGGGGGAAGTTACTTCATCGAATCGGATGTTTAGTGTTCTGCCGCCGCCTTCAGGATGATCACTAGCAGTAACCAGTGAAAATCCCTCATCAGAGATACGCTCTACGGTTACTTTGCTTTTAGCTCCGCCCACACCTGTAAAAGTGCATACGGAGCCTTCAGTAATTTCGTCAGGACACCCGGAGAGGGGAAAGTATTTATCCATGTTTTGGATAACTTCGCGATAGACCCCGGCTGCATGCCACCGCTTGAAGTCGGTGGTGTTAAACAGTGGATAAATCTGACGGTAGCTTGAGATATTCTGATTGTCATAAGCCTCTAGGGCCTTGCCAGTAGGCTTAAAATACTGAATAGATCCGCCCTGGAAATCCTGCTTTATGCCTCCGCCTGCAGCGTATTTTTCCGATGTGGGAAACTTCAACGAGCTACGCTCCCAGCCCTGACTTCCCCAAAAATCCCGAATGGGGCCAGAAATACTATGGACCCCGCTAGCTTGTGACCAGTAGATAGATCCGCCTTGAAAATGGTTGTAGCGCCCAGTCTTTTCCGGGGTAAGCAACTCATCAGTGGTTGGGTACCCTAGCTCACCGGTCTCCCAGCCTTGCTGAGCCCATTTATCGCGAATTCCTCCCCACACTTGATGAGCATCAGTCTCTGGCGACCAGTAGATAGACCCGCCCTGGAAATGGTTAAACCGCCCCTTACCATCAGGGGTCTTCAACTCATCGGTAATGGGATATCCCAAGGCCGCGCCTTCCCAGCCAAGATCTCCCCACTTATTGCGAATACGCCCACCTACCTGGTGAGCAATTCCATTATCAACACCAGCATGCCAGTAAATGGAGGCATCCTTAGCGAACACCTGGAACCGACCATTATTTTTAGCTACACCTTCATCAGTTGTAGCGTCACCAAAAGTCTTCCACCCACCAAGCCGGTGATACGCCTCTTCAATACGACCACCAATCCAATGACCGTGAAAAACCTTGGCACTTGAAACACCAGCACCAGCAAAAGTAACACTTGCACATACCGCAATAGTTGCAGTCAACTTCTTAGCGAATTTCATCCGTAGCCCTTTCCCGCCACCGCATTTAAGAACAGCTGAACACCAGATAATTGGCAGCCGGAGTTAGGGTATCGCTACGGTTATACACAGTCCATAGATATGTGTTTAGAAACTTTCTCTAAAACTAAATAATTCGCTAAAACGCCAGATAGACACATGTACAGACTCGATTTTCGCGTCTCGCGAAAGGTGGTCAAAATAACCTATATGAGGGGTATATATAACTCTAAACTAAACATTTACACTGCACATTCAGTCTGGGCAGTGTACACATTGCACGTCAACGATGCACTTAGGTGGGTGAAGCGGTGGCTGACATTGTTCATGAAACCCAGGAGTGCCTGTGCACCTTGTTTATCAAAGCCCACGGCGAAGATGGAGACTACGAGTACGCGCTAGACGCCGCCAACAGTGCCGCCGGACACCTACAAGTAATACAAGCGGAGTTGCCAGCTACTTCCCCACTGGCCCGCGATGCCGGCATACTCGCTAAGTCCGTGCGCGCGGCGCAACGAAATCTGTCGCCAACGGCGACCCGCAGATAGCCTAGATGAACTTCTAGGCTTAGCCACCAGCCTCAAAGAGCGGCTGGAAGGCGTTCAATAAAGGAAAATCCCCAGTACTTCAACATTTCCTGTAACGATACGGGCTACCGGAGGTCCCCTGCTGGTGTCAAAGCTCGGTAATTCAGGAAAGGTTTCCTTCACGTGAGGTTCTATCTAACTGCCTGGCGGCAGAGGAACCGTATATTGCTTATTACTAAACCCTTGTACCATGAATCTGGGCACGCCAGCGACCATAGGTCGTAGTCAGGGGCGTGAACACTTGTGAGCAGATAGCAGGGCGTTTGTATCAGGCAATTCGCCGGCGCATTCGCGTATCAGTATGCGTAACAAAAAAGCGCTCACGCGCAAACGAGCACCAGGACGTGACAATCACACGGGCAAGGAAGTCACGCCCCGCGACTTCCGCAGCAGCCCCAAACCTAGAACTATACGCAACGGATTAATCGCCGCATCCGGTCTTCAAAAACTCATCGCACTTGTTTGCTCATGTCGAAAGTTTTATTAGTTAGCGATCTACTGCGGATGCTCTTCGCTATAGCGCAGCAAGGTTTCCGCAACAAGCTGGGCTCCAAGCAGAGCTTCGTCACGCAACTGTGCTTCGGAGTACTCAAGGTACTTAATGATTCGATGCTCAGCGTGGATAACACTCGCAGTCTGCTGGTCCGCACGGAAGACAACCGGCCACAGCGCACGATTATTAAAGTCGCTAATCCAATTAAGATCCTCGGCTTCGGACTGACGCGCCTGGATCATCCCACCAATACCAATGTTCGTGTCCTGATCAACGATGTAGATAGGAACCCCATTGACCTGAGTCAGCAACCCACCAGTCGACAACTGCGAGCAGTCAAGCCCCTGGGTAGAAAGCGCCTCCCCAATAGATTCGACGGATGCTTCACGCAACGCTGGCTTCTTCTTTCCAAACAGTCCCATGGTCTTACTCCGTTCCTTCAAAAAGTTCTTCAATCTTTCCCAGCGCGTTGAACCCGACATGCAAGCTGGCGTCGATGAGCGTATCCAGCTGGAATTGGGACACACCTTGGGTGAAGTTGAAGTGATTGCGGAAGACAATCGTCCGGCGTCCCTCGATGAGATTAGGAACCACTTTGCCGAAAGCCAGGTTGTCATTCGTCGCATTAATAGCGTTCATTGCCACCAGCTTCTTGTCCGACGGGATCGTTCCAAAAGACTCAATGCGAACAGTAAAATACTCACCGTCGGGAACGAAGATGGCAACACCTTGCGGAAATTGGGAGCCCCACTTGCCGTTGTCCTCTCCCGCAGAAATCTCCAACGTATCCAGAGACTTGACGAGCATGGGAGTGGAGAAAGTCGTGATGTCTTTATAAGAACTCATTTTGCTCCTACTTAATTAGGTATTGATGAGACGTATGAGGCCTGCTCAGTCTACGACGAATTCAACGAAACTGTCAGGCCACACACATCCGTGTAGCTGGCAGTATTCCCCATTAATAGAAGTTTAGGTTCGGAAATGAAACAGCACATCGATAAACAAATACCGCCAAAACTCCCAAAGCCTATAAGAAACCCTCACTGACCAGTCTTCTTCAAGTGAGAGGTTACCTAACTGCCTAACGGAAGAAGAACCGTATATTGCTTATGGCGTGACCCCCTACTCCGGGATCGCCCCTTACGTCACTCCTGTGGGAGTTTGACTTCCGCCGAGTGTTAATACGGAATGTATCGACAGTAAACAATTTTCGTTATACGATATTTTCATGCCTGTGAACATCACTCAAGATCAACTCGACACGTGGGTTTCCGAAGCAGAAGAAGGCTACGATCCAGAAGTGTTGAAAAAGCGCGGACGCGGACGCCCCGGTCGCGGGGCGGAGCCTGCTCAGGTCGTTGCTGTACGCCTCACTGTCGATGAACTTAGCGCTCTAGATCGCCTAGCTACGAAAAAGAATCTCACCCGATCTGAGCTTGTTCGCCAAGCAATCAGCACGCTCACGGCGGCATGAAAGCAGCCAAATCTGCCACTAAGCACGGTATCGCAGAAGCCGATGGAATCCATGCAGCTTCCTATCCGCTGTGGATAGAGCCTCTTGACGATAACCCTGGCCAGTGGAGGGAACTCCGCCTCGGTTTTGATACCCATGCTCGACTGCTGGAAACCGTCGTTGTTGTTGCCTCCGATGGGGACGAACTATTAATCCATGTGATGAAAGCTCGCCCGCACTACAGCAAGCTCCTCGAATAACGTCCTGATACGTTTAATTCGGCTTTCGCCTGCGTCCCCTAGGGGAGATCCCCGCTGCCTTTAACGCGCGATTAATAGTCTGCCTCAAGACTCCAAACTCTTTCATCTCGCTCTGAATAGTCAGCCACCCACCTATCTCCGCTTCTGCTTGAATAAACACCCGCGATAGTCAGCCGGACACTCCTCGCAGCTTTTGCACGTTTCTTACTAGCGGTTTCCAGTTTGTCGCGCTGTACCCTAATGTCCAGTAATGGTGTTCCACTTTTAAGAGGTTGCTTATTAAGCACTCAATGTGGGGGCAATAATTTCGGAATGAGAATCCGGATCTTGACCCAATAAAGCGCAGTAAGTTGCGTTTAATACGGAGTCTTCCGTTTTATTAATAGGGTGTACTTTATGATTGCAGCGTGGGGGAACGGTCTGGAATGTAGTTAGTTGGCCGTGAATGGGTCCCCAAAGCGCGCGCAATACTTTTTATACTCCTCAACTTCTTTCTTCCGCTCCGCCTCTTCTTGTTTGCGACGCTCGTTTTCTTTCCAGCGCCTGTACAAGATATAGGTGAGCACTAAACCGACCAAAATTAACATTAATAACCAAAACTTCATGTTTGTATAACGTGCCGTATGTGCATAAGGTTCCACCCATACATACTGATTAGAGACAACAATCGTTTGACGTAACCTTGGACACCGTGAGCCAAAATAAAAATAGCCCCCTACAGGGAGAAGAAAAGAAGACAGTCTCAGGTGGGGAAGAACAGTCTTCACAAACAAGTAGCTGGTGGCCCCTTGTCCTCATCGCGCTGTGTGCCGTCACCACCACTCTCGACAAACGAAATCCGCACCCCTCTACGGTTCCAACAGAACTTCAGGATAAACAGACAAAAAGGGGACAGACTGAATCAAGCGACTCTGACAAAGGACACGTTTGGGATAAATGGAATCCACAGACTTGGGGAAATCTATCCCTAGTGGTGATGCAAGGAGGGTTCTACTCTGCGTTTCAAATAGCTGATTCCAGTGACGGCTGGGGTGGTAACGTATGGGGCACTGGGGCTTGTTTTCTGATAGCGCAGGTGGGAATTGCCGGTTTCTTCTTAGCCCTAAAAACGAACGGGTCTAGGGGTCTTATATGGGTTACGGTACTCCAGTCTATTTACACTAGTGGAGGCCTTTCTGGTTGGGGAGGGCTATCGACGGGCTGGGTCATTTTCTTTCAGATTTCTAGCTTGGTAGCTGCATGGCGGGCCTCAGACTGCCTTAATGAGCCAAGCCAAAAGGGGCTTAAAAAAGGAGCGGGGAACGGCTGACATTGTTCATGAAGCCCAAGACGCGCACCTGTGTGCGTTGTTTATTGGGGCGCACGGGGATACTGGAGACTACGAGTACGCACTAGACGCAGCCAACAGTGCCGCCAAGCACCTACAGGTAATACAAGCGGAGTTGCCTGCCACTTCCCCACTGGACCGCGACGCCGGCATGCTCGCCAAGTTCGTGCGCGCAGCACAACGAAATCTGTCTCAACAACAGCCCGCAGATAATCCCGACGAACTTCTAGACTTAGCCACCAGCCTCAAAGAACGGCTGGAAGGGGCGGATTCTAGGGGTCATTTTTCTTTGGCTAAACGCGGTTTTAGGCCGAATTTCGGCTCTCGACCACGAGCTCTAGGCCACGGGCTTCGTCCTCGTTTGAGAACCAGCCGGTGGCCTTGGTCGGGCTACGCCGCAAGCGGTGGCGCGTTGGGGAAAGCGTCGGTGCTAGTTTCATTGCGTCCGCGGGTGAAATTGGGTAGCCGAAAGTTTAATTGCTGGGATTCTGTAAACTCTGTGTGATTAGATTCACACGCCCCGACAGCGCTTCAAAAAGACCTTCCAGGCGTTATAGGAGCCACCGATAACGCCCGGTCGGGGCCGTTTGGAACGCTGCCGCTACGTCAGAGCCCGAAGGCTCCGCCGCTGACGAGGATCACGATACCGAGGCCGATGAGAACGATGGGAAAGAGGATGTGCTCAAAGCGTTCGAGCACTTCCGCGATCGGGGGGCGGGTTGCGACGAACCTTGCCAGGGCCACCAGGACCGCAACGAGCGCGAGGAAGATAACGCAGTAGGCGACTACTGCGAGAGGCTCCACGCTGAGGAATACAGGGGTGTAGACGCCGATATTGTCGCCACCGTTGGCAAAGGTGAAGCCTGCGACCGCCCCCACGCCGACCTTCTTGCCGGCAACCTTGGCCTCGTCATCGTCGTCACCGTCTCCGCGCCAGGCCTCCCATGCGGCCCAGAGGCCGAGGCCCAGAGGGATGAGACCAAAGTATGGAATGGCTGCCGGGGGCAGAAATGCTCCGGCGCCAGTGGTCACAAGGATCGCGGCGACGAGGATGCCCGCGAATCCGAGGTACTAGCCGGCCAGAATGCGGGCGGTGGTGCCGCGCTGGCCTGCCCCTCGCGCGAAGAAGAGGGAGAGCACGATGATGTCGTCGATGTTGGTAGCTGCGAACAGGCCTATCGCCTGCAAGACCGAGGTGAGGATCATACGTCCTCCCCAGCTGCGTAGCACCCGGGAAGCGTGCAGACGGGATCGATGCACGGAGCGTCTTCGTCTACTGCCAGGGTGGCATCGACCAGTGCTGTCAGTGCCTGTGCCAGGTGCGGATCGGCGATCTCGTATCGTGTCCGACGCCCCTCTGGCTCGGAGACGACAATCCCACAATCGCGCAAGCATGTCAGGTGGTTGGACACGTTCGGGCGTGTCAGGTCCAGATCTCGGGATAGTTCCGCCGGGTAGGCGGGATGGTCGAGCAGGGTCAAGATGATCCGGGATCGAGTGGGGTCGGCCAGTGCACGACCCAGGCGGTTCATCACGTCGAGACGCGAAGCAATAGTCAGCATGCGCTGAACTATACAGCGCCCGCTGAACTAGTCAAGTTCCGGGTAGCGGTACAGCTGTGTGCGCTGCTGAAGAGACAGTGAAAGTAGCAGAGATGGCGCAGATTCCGGCAAAGTTGCGAAAACAGCTGAACCACGTTCGTTTCTGATGATCGGCCCATGTGCGATTTGTGCCGCGCCGAAGGCAACCGAATTGGCTCGAAGTTCCGTAGCGTTGAAAGTTTCCGCTCGAACCATAAGTCACCGGAGGTGCTCACCTTTGACGAACTTGTCGAACGTTCACCGTGGAGCGTGGAGCTTGCCGAGAGGCAGGAAGAGTCGGAAGCGGAATTTCCTGACTTCCCGTTCTCAGGAGCGCTCCTGCTCACGTCAAAAATTTACTTCTGTTGTGTAACCCGAGGCGAAACTGCGTGTAACCGGGGTGTTGCCGCGGACCTAATACATCTGGTCAGGAAGTTTCATAAAAGCCCCTCGTCCGTCACGAGGCTTTCAAGAAACATCTTCAATCTTTCCACGAAACCCCTGGCCGGCCGAAGGAAAACGGCGCTCAATAAAAGGAAACTCCCCTAGTGCTTCTCGTCGTTGGAAGCACTAGGGAAGAATCCATATCCGCAGTACGGGATATGCTCTTTGAAAAGCCATGCTGAGCTGCCATCGTGAACATCACACCATCGAAATCCGGAGATGGAAACCACAGAAGTTTCCACTCCGGTTCTTTTTATTTTTCCTAGTCGCAGTTCTTCTGCTTAGTACGCAGCATATCCATGCTCATCAATCATGTACTGGGTAGCAGTATTTAATTCCTGCTGGGAAATATCCCGCAAACTCGGCCCCGCCGCTGACCCTCCCCAGTGGTCGTAGTAGCGGGGGTTGGGGTGGAGTTCGGATAGTCCTGCGAAGTGCTCATAGCACTAAGGCAACCACACCCACGCCCGCTACGAAAGGCCAACCACACTAACCTTGTGGACAACCCGCACAGGGCTAGTGTGGTTATCCACAGAAATCCACGTTGGTTGCAGTGTTCGATAGCGTTTAGGCGGGCATGTCGGTATGGGCCTCTTGGCTTGAGGCATAGGCTTTTTAGAAAACCTCCTCAACCGCTACACCCCACGCATGCCGTGCGAGCCGGTCTTTGCGGTCATTGATACCGAAACCACCGGCTTTAACAAGCGCTATGACCGCATCATTGGACTTGCTGCCGTGCGCGCTGACGCGAACTTCAATCCCGTTGACTCCTGGCACACATTGCTCACCCCTGACACCAACGCCGTGTTCACTACTCGGGGGACACCCCCGCCCACCTCGGCATTCAACCCTGCTGTGGGGGTTACTCGTAGCGAAGCGAGCTGAGCATCCCGGTTTCCATGTGATAGGCGTTATGGCAGTGAAATGCCCACTCACCGGGGTTGTCAGCGATCAGGTCGGCGATCATGGTTTCACCGTGGCGGAGAAGGACGGTGTCCTTGCGTAGCCCGCCGCTGCCGGGCAGCGCCCACGTGTGGCCGTGGATGTGCATGGGATGGGGCATCATGGTCCTGTTGCGCATGACCATCCGCAGGCGCTGGCCCTCCTGCACGGTCGCGGAGGAGGATTGGCCGTCGGTGAGAATGCTCCATTCATATGGCATCATCTGCCCGCCCAGGTCGATGCTGACTTCTCGGTCTGGTGTGTCCTCGGGCAGGAGTGCACGGTCTGCTGGCTTCAGGGAGGACAGAAGCAGTCCGGTGGACGACAACTCGGGGAAGTCGACATCGGGGTGGGGGGCTTGGCCACCGGCGGTGCGGATGACGGCGAAGGCGCGGTCGTCTTTACCCACCGCCAAAGCCGTGAGCGGGAAGATGCCGTCGCCGAGGATGACCTCGACGTCGACACGCTCGCCCATCGACAGGTAGATCGATTCGGTCTCCCGGGGCTGGACGGGGAAGCCGTCGGTGTGGGTGACGGTCATGCGGTGACCACCGAGGGCCACCTTGAAGATGGTGTCACTGCCGGAGTTGATAAACCGCAGGCGGGCCTTCTCGCCCGGGCGAGCCTCGAAGGTCCGGTGAGCACGGGGGATACGTCCGTTGATGAGGTAGTGCGGATACATCACATCGCCGGCATCCCCGCCCAGTACCCGGTCCGGGGTGCCGTGCATCATCTGGCCGTGACCTCCCATCCCCTTCTTCCCGTTATGGTCGCCCGAACCCATTCCGGTGAGCTTGTCGAGCTCATCGTCGGGAGTGCCCTGAATGCCATCGACCCAGTCGTCGAGCACGATGGTCCACTCGACGTCCTGGTCCTCAGCGTCTTGTGGGTCACGGACGATCAGTGGGGCGTGGAGGCCGCGATCAAGCTGCAGGCCGGAGTGGGAATGGTAGAAGTAGGTGCCACCGTGGGGGACTTCAAAAACATAGGAGAAAGACTCGCCAGGTTCAATGGGGTCCTGGGTCATGCCGGGCACACCGTCGGCTGCGTTGTGGAGTGCGATGCCATGCCAGTGGATGGAGGTGCTCTCAGGCAGTTCATTGGTGATATCGACCTGGAGGACATCGCCGGCGGTGGCCTCAATGGCCGCATCCCCGGTGTCAGAGACGTATCCCCACGTCTTGGCTTCGATACCGCCGATATCCAGAGAGAGGGGCCGGGCGGTCAGTGTCCGGCGCACCGTCGGCTCACCGAGCGCAGTGCGGGTGGGAGTGGGGCGAAGAGAGGAACCTGGTGCCGAGGCAGCGGGTCCAGGGTCGCTGGTGCAGGCGGCCACGGCCCCGGTGCCGGCGAGGACGAGCCCACCGAGCAGAAACTGTCGTCGGGAAAATCCGTTCATCATGATTTAACCTTCCTTGGTGTTAGATTTCAGTGACACGGGAGACAGGCGCAGGTGAGGACCCTGCTGAGCCATCACGTCAGGTGCAGGTCTGTGACACAGGTGGCACCGTCGTCGGCGGTGGAAAACTCCGCGGTGCCGGTACGCCCCTGGTAGCTGACCTCAATCAGGCCGGTGGCATCATCGGGAAGCCAGAAGCCAATAAACCCGTTGTCGAAGGTGGTTGTCGCCTCGTCCACCAGCACCTCACCGGTCGCCTCATCGGTGATCGTGACCTGGATATCCTCATTGCCGAGTTCCCCCAGGCAGGTCGTGAGGCTGTGGTAGAAGCAGTCGTGGGTGGAGGTGAGATAGGGTGCGATCGAGACATACGTCTGATTGTCGGGAAGATCGACCACGACTTCCTGGTCATCGCTCGAGAGCAGCAGTTCATCGGCACGCACTGAGGCTTTCAGATCCGTGGGACGCTCAGTGACCTTCTGCCGGTCGAGGTGATCAATGATCTCCACCGCGTCCATGTCGGCCAGGCCATGGGTAGTCAGGAATGCATCCTGGGACACCGTCCCGTCGGCGGTGGGTTCCGGGTCGGCAGCCGAACACCCCGTGAGGGCGAGGGCAAGGGCGGCGGCTGCGATCACTGCTCGTTTCACGTCAATCTCCTTGGATCGTGGTAAGACCGTGAGAAGACACCGCCTCAAGGTCGATGCCATACCTTTGTCTAGCACGGGTGCCTGACGGACTAGAAATCAAAAACCCTGCTCGCAGCCTTATAACAGGGCGAAAAAGGGGGTGGACTCGGTGGGCTGGGTCACCACCGGAACACCACCCCACAGCCGTGGGCGATGTCCTTCTACCCGCCCCGGGTATGCGGTGCAGGCAGTGAAATCCCTGGTGGCGCCTGCTGAACCGACCAGGGGAGGCGATGCCGCTGGCCCGGGGTGGGGCACAGTGGTGACGGCGGTCGAAGGGTGATGTTTGAAGATTTGATGAAGATTTCCCCGCCGGGCACTGAGCGAGGGTGGTATTCCCCCCTCACCGGAGCGATACTGGGGTCTATGGCTGACCGCACACCGACCACCGCCACGCCCCCGGGGCGGGTGCTGGTCGTCGATGATGAACAACCCCTGGCTCAGATGGTGGCCTCCTACCTCATCCGGGCCGGCTTCGATACCCGCCAGGCGCACACCGGTACCCAGGCCGTGGACGACGCCCGTCGCTTTTCCCCCGATGTTGTGGTGCTGGATCTGGGGCTGCCCGAACTCGACGGCCTGGAGGTGTGCCGACGGATCCGCACCTTCTCGGACTGCTACATCCTCATGCTCACCGCGCGTGGCAGCGAGGACGATAAGATCAGCGGTTTGACCCTGGGGGCGGATGACTACATCACCAAACCTTTTAGCATCCGGGAACTGGTGACCCGAGTGCATGCGGTGCTGCGCCGCCCGCGCACCAGCACCACCCCACCGCAGGTGACCACCCCCTTGATCGTTGGTGACCTCATCCTTGACCCCGTCGCCCATCAGGTGCGGGTGGGGGAGACGACCGTGGAGCTCACCCGCACGGAGTTCGAGCTGCTGGTTGCCCTGGCCCTGCGCCCCGGCCAGGTGCTGACCCGCCACGACCTGGTCACCGAGGTCTGGGACACCACCTGGGTCGGTGATGAACGCATCGTCGATGTCCACATCGGCAACTTGCGTCGCAAGCTCGGCACCGACACCCAGGGCCGGGGGTTTATCGACACCGTGCGTGGCGTGGGCTACCGGGTGGGGCAGCCATGAATCACGGACCCGGCCTGACCTTCCGCTTCCTGGCCGCCCAGGTGTTGGTCGTGGTGATTAGCCTGCTAGTGGCCGCGGCCGTGGCCACGATGGTGGGCCCGACCCTGTTCCATGATCATATGTTGATGACCGGCCGGGAGGACCCCTCGCTGGAGCTGTTCCATGCCGAGCAGGCCTACCGGGGAGCCAACCTGATCACTCTGGCCGTCGCCCTGCCCACCGCCTTGATCTGCGCCCTGCTGGCCAGCCTGTGGTTATCGCGTCGTCTGCGCACCCCCCTGCAGGATCTCACCCGCGCCGCTACCAATCTGACGGCCGGCAACTCCCGTATCCGCGTGCCCGCCGGAAAAGCAGGCCCCGAGGTCACCACCCTGGCGCATGCCTTCAACACCATGGCCGACCGGCTGGAACACACCGAACAGGTCCGCCGCCAGATGCTCTCTGATCTGGCCCACGAAATGGGCACCCCCTTATCGGTGCTCACGGTCTACCTCGATGGTCTCCAGGACGGGGTCGTGGACTGGAATAATGCCACCCACACGATCATGGCTGACCAACTCACCCGCCTGACCCGGTTGATGGAAGACATCGACGATGTCTCCCGGGCCCAGGAACGCCGGATCGATTTGGACCTGGCGGAGGAAGGGCTCGGGGATCTGCTCCATACCGCCGCTGCTGTCGCGGGGGAAGCTTATGCTGACAAAGGCGTCGATTTACAGGTCGAGACCATTACAGACACCGCCCGGGTGCTCGTGGACCGGCAACGCTTCGGCCAGGTGATGAGCAATCTCCTGTCGAACGCGCTACGGCACACCCCGGCCGGCGGACAGGTCCGGATCAGCGTCCACCGACAGGGGGCGTCCACCGCGCTCATCCACGTCGCCGATGACGGCGAGGGCATCCCATCTGACCAGCTCGGACACATCTTCGAACGCTTCTACCGGGGGGATGCCGCCCGCAGCCGGGACGCCGCCGGGGCCGGTATCGGTCTGACCATCTCCAAGGCATTGATCGAGGCCCACGGCGGCACTCTCACAGCCACCTCCCCCGGACCCGGTCGCGGAGCGGTGTTTGCCCTCCACCTCCCGCTGTCCCCTTCCGACAGTGAGGAGGTTGCTCGGTGACCACACCCTGCCCCGCGTGAGGGCCGCGCCCTCCACCCTTGAAAATATACCCCGGGGGGGGTATGCTGAAAATATACCCCCTGGGGGTATACGCTAGAGGGCGGCATCTCCGCACCCCACCGAACCGAAGGAGCTTTCCCATGATCACCTCCCCGCCCCGCCTTTTGCCGATGGCCTCCCACGGTTGCAGCTGTTGCGGACCTGCCTCACGTGCAGACACTGCCTCCATCCCTGCCGCCAGCGACTCGTCAGCAGGAGGGTCCTCCCCTAGCTTCCAGGTCACCGGCCTGACCTGCGGGCACTGCGCGAAAAGCGTGACCCAGGCCCTTCAGACCCTCCCTCAGGTCGACGACGTCCAGATTGATCTCGCTGCTGGTGGTGTTTCCACCGTCACGGTCACCGGTGTCGTACCTCCGGAGATGGTTCGCCGGGCCATCGAGGAGGCCGGCTACATCGTCTTATCCTGATCAGTTTTACCCATCATCTCGACCCCGACCGGGTTGAGCGAAAGGAACGTCATGAGCACTCCCCACCATTCCGGTGATCACCATGGTGATCACTTCGCTCCGGAAACAGACCACACCCACCACCCGGATCATGCCGGCCACGAACACCACGTGGATGCCGACACCCACGGCCGGGCGATGCCCCACGATCACCCGCACTCCGCCCTGGACGAAGACCACCACGTTCATGGTCACGGCGAACACGCCGGACACAGCACCGCAATGTTTCGGGACCGCTTCTGGTGGTCGCTGATTCTGTCCATTCCCGTCGTTATTTTCAGCCCCATGGTCGCCCACCTGCTCGGCTACCACCTCCCGGCATTCCCCGGATCCACCTGGATCCCCCCGGTGCTGGGCACGATCATTTTCGTCTACGGCGGAACGCCTTTCCTCAAGGGCGGATGGAAAGAACTGAAATCCCGCCAACCCGGGATGATGCTCCTGATCGCCATGGCCATCACCGTGGCGTTTGTCGCCTCCTGGGTCACCACCCTGGGGCTGGGCGGTTTTGAGCTGGACTTCTGGTGGGAGCTGGCCCTGCTGGTGACCATCATGCTGCTGGGCCACTGGCTGGAGATGTCCGCTCTCGGGGCCGCGTCCTCCGCGCTTGATGCGCTGGCTGCCCTGCTGCCGGATGAGGCCGAGAAAGTCATCGACGGGACCACCCGCACCGTGGCCATCTCCGAGCTGGTCGTCGACGACGTCGTGCTGGTGAGGGCCGGTGCCCGGGTGCCGGCCGACGGAACCATCCTCGACGGAGCCGCCGAATTTGATGAGGCGATGATCACCGGCGAATCCCGTCCCGTCTTCCGCGACACCGGTGACAAGGTGGTCGCCGGTACCGTGGCCACCGACAACACCGTCCGCATCCGGGTGGAGGCTACCGGCGGGGACACCGCCCTGGCCGGGATCCAACGCATGGTTGCCGACGCCCAGGAGTCCTCCTCCCGGGCCCAGGCCCTGGCGGATCGGGCGGCGGCGTTGTTGTTCTGGTTCGCGCTGATCTCCGCTCTGATCACCGCGGTGGTGTGGACCATCATCGGCAGCCCGGACGATGCCGTGGTGCGCACGGTCACGGTGCTGGTCATCGCCTGCCCGCATGCCCTGGGCCTGGCGATTCCGCTGGTCATTGCGATCTCCAGCGAGCGGGCCGCGAAATCCGGGGTGCTCATCAAGGACCGGATGGCGCTCGAGCGGATGCGCACCATCGACGTGGTGCTCTTCGACAAAACCGGCACCCTGACCGAGGGTGCGCACGCGGTCACCGGTGTCGCGGCAGCTGTCGGCGTCACCGAGGGCGAGCTGCTGGCCCTGGCCGCCGCCGCGGAGGCCGACAGCGAGCACCCCGTGGCGCGCGCCATCGTGGCGGCCGCGGCCGCCCATCCCGAGGCCTCCCGTCGGCAAATCCGTGCAACTGGTTTCAGCGCCGCCTCCGGCCGGGGGGTTCGGGCCACTGTCGATGGCGCTGAGATCCTCGTGGGCGGGCCGAACATGCTGCGCGAGTTCAACCTCACCACCCCGGCCGAGCTCACCGACACCACCAGCGCCTGGACCGGGCGTGGGGCCGGTGTGCTCCATATTGTCCGCGACGGTCAGATCATCGGTGCGGTGGCCGTCGAGGACAAGATCCGCCCCGAATCCCGCGCCGCCGTGAAAGCCCTGCAGGACCGCGGGGTGAAGGTCGCGATGATCACCGGTGACGCGCAGCAGGTGGCCCAGGCGGTTGGTCAGGACCTAGGCATTGATGAGGTCTTCGCCGAGGTCCTGCCCCAGGACAAAGATACCAAGGTCACGCAGCTACAGGACCGGGGTTTGAGCGTGGCCATGGTCGGTGACGGTGTCAATGACGCCCCCGCTCTGACCCGCGCGGACGTCGGTATCGCCATCGGTGCCGGCACGGATGTGGCTATGGAATCTGCCGGGGTGGTCCTAGCCAGTGATGACCCGCGGGCAGTGCTGTCGATGATTGAGCTGTCCCAGGCCAGCTATCGCAAGATGATCCAGAACCTGATCTGGGCCTCTGGCTACAACATCCTCGCCGTGCCGTTGGCTGCCGGAGTGCTCGCCTCGATCGGGTTCGTGCTGTCCCCGGCCGTGGGCGCGATCTTGATGTCTGCCTCGACCATCGTGGTGGCCCTGAACGCCCAGCTGCTGCGCCGCATTGATCTGGATCCGGCTCGCCTGGCTCCGACCGAGTCGAAGGAGGAACACACCACGCCTACTCCGGCATCCACCGCCGTCCACTGATCCACCACTTCTCTCCACTGCCCCCATATGACCCTGAAAGGTGTTGTTGCAAAGTTGGGGCAGTAGGAAGGGCGACGTGAAATAGTCACAGCCATGGGTATCTTCTCCGGTTGTCATTTTTCCCGTGGCATCATTCTGTGGGCAGTGCGGTGGTACTGCCGCTACGGGGTGAGCTACCGCGCTCTGGAGGAAATGATGACCGAGCGGGGCGTGCCGGTCGATCACACCACGATCTACCGCTGGGTCCAGAAATACGCGCCTGAGCTGGACAAGCAAACACGGTGGTACCGGCAGGTACCTGACTGGCAGGCCAGTTCTTGGCGGGTGGATGAGACCTATATCCGGGTCGGCGGCAGGTGGTGCTACCTCTATCGGGCGATCACCGCCGGTGGTCAGACCCTGGACTTTTACCTCTCTCCGAAGCGGAACGTGGCCGCAGCGAAGCGTTTCCTGGCCAAGACCCTCAAATCCAATGCGTCAGCCGGGTATCCCAGAGTGATCAACACCGATAAAGCATCCTCCCTAGCCAGGGTAATCGCCGAGTTGAAGTCAGAGGGAATCTGCCCGCCAACAGTGGAACACCGGCAGGTGAAATACCTCAACAACATCCTGGAAGGCGACCATGGTCGGCTGAAGCGGATCCTCGGGCCGAAAGGCGCGTTTAAGAACCGGACATCTGTATATCGGACGTTGAAAGGGATGGAGGCGATGCACTCATTGTGGAAAGGGCAAGGCACCATGTTTGCCAACAGGCAACCGAACCCGGACGCGGTGATCGTCAACCAGGTCTTCGAGACGACCTAACAACGCCCACACGCAGCGGCCATCAGGGAATGAGAAACTGAGTCTTCGCGGCTCTCCGCCCAATTTTGCAACAACACCTTTTTATTTTCCTAGTCGCTATTCTTTTCCTTAGTGCGCAGCATATCCATGCTCATCACGGCGCCGATGATGGCAGCATGTTGTTGCTCGTTGAGACCTGGGGTGATGGCCAGGCAGTAGGTATTTTTACCCATGAAGTAGTTGCCTACGCCGGTCCACTCGTTGGTGACGTTGGCAAGCTGGCGGCCGTGGGAGGTGATGGAGAGATTCCAGTCCCAGAAATCGCCGCGAATTTCGACGTCAGGAAAGCCCTTCATGGTCAGCTCCAGCTTTGTTTTGAGCATGGAGAAACGCTTGGTAATGACAGCCATGGGCTGTTCGATTCCCGGCAAGTGCACCTCGTAGGTATCCCGCAGAAAATTCGGCGGATCCGAAATCGTCATGACCGTCTGTAGAGGGTTGCCCTCGGCATCCGTGAGTGCAACCTCCAAGCTGCGGGAAGATTTAAACACCATGTCTTTGAGGCTGGTGGATTGCAGGATCGTGCCCACAGGGGTGTTGTCGATATCGGTGATCATGAACTGATCATTGAGGAAGGACTTGGTCTGGGTAATTACGAGCTCATCTAGTGTGAATAAATTTTGCGTCATGCCAGCCACTGTAGGGCAGCTGGTGGAATTATTCCTCCTCCCTAGGGGTGGTTTTCTGCTGGCGCATGAGTTCTTGGGCCTCTTCATATGCTCGGGCGCGGTGGGCGGTCATGGTTTGAGCAAAGGTCTGCACCCAATTCTTGTTCTTAGGCGCTAGTGGCCCGGAGGGCTCCGTGGCGGTCCAGGTTCCATCCTCGAAAAGCCAGATGATGTCGCGCGTATGTGGGTCCATGACGTAGAAAGCACGACCATCGGTCTTCACATTGTGATGGTGCTGGCAGAGGCAGGCTAAGTTAGCCGGAGTAGTCGGACCGCCATCCGCATGATTGATGCGGTGATCCTTCTGGCAGGCCGTGGCCGGGCGATTGCAGCCGGGATAGCGGCAGGTGCCGTCAAATCCTTCTAAGTACGCAGCCATGGCCCCCGGGGTGACGTAACCTTTGACTTCGTGGTTTGGGTCCATCTCCCGGATTTTGGTGTAGGGCAGCGCATTCGAGCGCGCCGGGTCGAGCCAGCCCACGGATTCAATAAAGGCCGGGGAATTGGGTACGTCGGTGGCTTTATAGGCGTTGAGGATGATTTCGGGGGCTTGGGTGCGGCCGGTGAGGAGTGCAACGGCGGCGTCGGCAAGCGAGCAATCTAGCTCCAGCGCGGTCTGCCGGATGCACTTATCGACGCTCGCGATAACCGCCGGGTCCGCACTCAAAGTCACCGCCGAGGTGTTATCGCCCCAGTTTTCCATGGTGTAGCGCGGCTGGGTAGGGCCCTGGGTGACGGCCAATGTGTCATCGGCGAGGTTGATGAGCTCGTTGAGCTTGCGCTTGATCTGTGCCTGCGTACGCATGGTCTGGTTCGGCCGGGTAGGGGTGAGGTAGGCGGTGAGCTGCTCATCGATCCGCTCCACCACCTTAGGGGTCGGGTTGCCTAAGCGGTTGAGGGACTTATTAATGGCAATAATCCGGTCGAGGTCTAAGTGATAGAGGCGGTGCTGCAGCGCCTGGAGTTTGGGAAGCTCCTCCAAGCGATGCAGCGCCATGAGGATATGGTTAATCCGGCCTTCATTGACGCCGGTGGTGCGGTAGAGGGATTGGGTGACTAATTCGAAATCAGAATCGAGATCGGGCACTTGGTTCACCCAGAACTCGTATTCCGCCTTTCGCATTTCAAAGGCTGAGCGTGTGGTGGGGTCGGTGGTGTTGGTCGTGGAAAAGTAGGGTTCTTCCATGGCGCATCGTACCTAAATTATCGTGTGAACTTGTGTACGATTCACACCTTATAACACCCCTCGGACACGAGCCTTTTCCTTCGTATTTTCGCAGCTCAACAGCTATATTCTGGATCCTTGGTGGGCAGAGTAATTTCGCTTCTTTGTGCCGCATATCTCCTATCTTGCTTGCGTATGAAACGCAGGCCCCAAATGACCAGTGTCCACGTGATGAGGGCGATAAGGAGAATGGTCACCGGCCAATCACCCGCAATGATGGTCGAGGCATTGAATAGGGTATGCAGGGTGATGGCGGCCAGCCAGAATCCGGCCACCTGCCAGTATCCGTGGCGTACCCCCGCATAGAGCTTGCCGACGCCCCATGCCGCAACCCCCGTATACAGCGCATGGCTAAAGGCGCCAGTGAAGAATCGTCCGATACCGGTAATGATGACGCCCCAGAGGTCGCCGTCCAAGTTATCGATGGCCGCGTTGAGGATGAACGGCACATTTTCCATGGCATCAAAACCAAGGCCTACCGCCATGCCGATCGCGGCGGCTTGGTAGGGATGCTTCACGTTTCCAAAAGCCGCAATAATAATAACGACGCCGAGGAGCTTGATGGTTTCTTCCGGAAGCGGCGAGTAGAAGGCCGCGTCTAGGTGGGTGAGCCCCAGCTTGTCCGAGATCCCCACCATCTGATCGTTGAGGCTCACCACCACCGGCTGGGCGAGCGCACCCCATAGGATGCCCTGCCACATCGGCCGCGGCCTAAACCACCAGAATCCCAGACCGAGTGTCAGGCCAGCGCAGATGAGCGCACCGATGAGCCCCACCTCGGTAAAACGGCGATCAACAAAGAAAAAGCCGGAAACTACCAGGCCGAATGCAATAGATAGCCAGTACAGATTCTTCATGCCTTTTCTACCTCCTGGGCAAGTTCTTCAGCCCGCGGTCCGTGCAAGGAGAGGAACGTGGTGGGGCCATCGCCCTCAATGCTGATGGCTACGAGGCCGCCATCGCTAAGCGTGCGCTTATCCCCGTCGCGGTCGATGTCTCCTTCCGGCATGGCCGTACCTTCCCTCATTGCCCGGAGGTACCGGCGGGTGGCTTGGTCTTTGTCCTGTACGCCGACTTCTTTAGCGCGGATCTGGGTGCCGTCACAGTCCCAGCGCGGCTCGGCAGTGGTGGAGCCATCTTCTTCCGTGCAGGATAATCCGGGGATGCGCGCCTGGCCGGCCTGCACCTCAGAGGTGGGGTTGTCGTATATATCTGGCAGGAGTGCATTGGTGCCATAGATGGTGCCAAATACCACGCCCGCCGCGAGGATGAGTGGTGTGCTTTTCATGTACTCAACGCTAAGTATGCCCTGCTCATCGCGGTATCCCCGCGGGGAGGATTAAGCCGGACGTAGGGAGGATTTCTCCCCATAAGCTTTGTTAAGTCCTGTGATAGGTTGGGTGCGTGTTTGAGGAGCTAGAAGAAGAAGCGGAAACGAAAGACGAGCCCAGCCGCGCCTGGTGGCAATGGTGGGCACCCATCGCCATGGTCGCGGTTTTCATCGTTGTTCCGCCCGCTGTCTACCACCTTGTCTCCGGCCTTATCTTGCTCATCCTTATGGCCGTGCTGACGGTGATCATTGCTTTTGTCGACGGCGGCACTTTCCGTGCCTCCTGGACCATCTTCTGTGTGGCTGGGCTGGCCTATTTTGCCGCCATGTCCTTGTATTTCAATGAGGGAACGTGGATTTACCTCCCAGTGTTTGTTTTCCTGGCATGGGCTGCGAGCAAGCTAGGTGCCGTGGTGGGCTCCAAGGCAGGGAAGAGCTAATGGAGACGTGGCGCCTAGAGCACCCCGAGGTGGGCACCATTGAGGTGCAGCGCGGGTATGATGCCGAGTTCGCGGAGATGGGCCAGTGGCCTAAGAAAGCGAAGGACTTCACCCCGGTTCCAGGCGATGCCACCCTGCCGGAACGCCTCCGGCTCTGGCGGAAGAATCCGAGCCCACGCTTGCAGATTGTGGTGAACGGTCAGGTACGCAGCCGCCACGATCGGCCGCGTGCGGGCCGGTATTCGCTTAAGAAGAAGATAGAAAAAGACCTCACCCTTTTTGAGAACTCCGCCTCGCGCAGCAAACCTTATCTGGATATCCAAGCCTCTCCCTTTGGCGAGCTTTTAGACGTCTACTACCGCAATGGCGAGGAGGCAGTTGCCCTCGATCCGCCGGCCGGCTCATTGGGAGAAAAGCGCCGCCACGCCATGGAGGAAAGCTCCTTCAAGCGGGTGCTATATCCGCTTTTAGGTGGCCTGGGGAAGTCCGGCTGGGCCATTGGCGTGATCGTGCTTGGCCCGATCATCAGCCGCATCTTGTCCCGATTGTTGCCGGATTGGGAGCTGCCGGAGATTAACCTGCCGGATATCGCGCTCCCAGTACCGGAGTTGCCGCAGATTGAGCTGCCGGTGCCGAATATCGACTTCAACATCGACATCGATCCGCCCGATTGGCTCGTATTCTTGATGGACTACAGCAAGGTGTGGGTGCCGATCATCATTGCCATCGTGGTGGGCATTCAGGCAGTGCGCAATGCCAAGAAGTCTGAAGAAAAGAAGCGGCAGTGGCAACAGGGTGGCGCGTATGCTGACGGCCATGAAGATTCACGGCGCGATTGATGCGGAAGGCCGGTGCAGGCATTGGCATTCCCCGCTGGACGTGGTGGCCAATAAGTGCGCCAGCTGCGGGAAGTATTTTGCTTGCGCGTTGTGCCACGCCGAACTCACTGACCATGAGTTTGGGCCCATGCTTGCCGACGCCCCCTCAGTCCTCTGCGGCGCCTGCCGCACCGAGATGAACTACCACGCTTATTCCGCCGCGCCTGCGTGTCCCCACTGCGGGCATAAATTTAATCCCGGCTGCAGCGCGCATGCCGGGATCTATTTTCAGCTAGACCGCTAGAAAGAAGACAGTTGCTGTAGCTGCTGGATTTGCGGAATCTGCGGCAGCTGGAACTGGGATATAGCGTTCTGGGCAATCTTGGCCGCGTCCGGGATGCGGAAGGTCTGGCCCAAGAACGGGACGTCGACAGTCGGCTGGCCAGGGATGGTGCCCAGCTCGATGACCTTGGCGTTCTTGGCTGGCGCTGGGGACGGAGCCGGAGCCGGCTTTGGTGCGGGAGCATTGCCGCGCTGGCCGCCAGTGTTGACTGGCTTGCCCTGGCCAGTAGTGCCGTTTAGGCCGCAGCGGGCAATAGCCTCGTCCATGCGGCCGATGGCGTCGCGAACCTCGTTGCCGCGTGGGTGCACGGTGGCAACGGCGAGGGCCTGGGACTTCTTCTGGTTGTAGTCAGCGGAGTTGGTCCAGTACTGCTTCGCCTGGGAGCAGGAAATCTGGCCGGCAGGCATCTTGGCTAGGAGGTTGTCAACGGCGTCGGCATGGGCAGCGGCAGGGGCGGCGAGGGTTACGGTCAGGGCGGTAGCTGCAGATAGCAGCGCGGACTTACGTGCAAAGCTCATGCCAGACATCTTGCCACACTTGTTAAGCCTGTGACAGGCCTAGGAAGCGATTGACCAGGCTGCGGTAAGCGCGCACAGTGAGCTCGAGGTCCTCCAAGTAGAGGTGCTCGTCGTGGCTGTGCAGCTGCGAATTGGCGCTAGCCATATCGCGGCCCTCGGCGTGCATGGCAAAGCCATAGGCGTTGCCACCCTTGCGCCGAGCAAAGCGCAGATCCGAGCCGCCGGTGGCGTGAACTGGGACGACGTCCTTATCGGGGAAGAATTCCTTGGAGGTGGACTCAATGGCGCGCCACAGCTCGGTATCGGTGGAGGATTGCGTGGCATCTTCAGTAATGAGGTGTTCGATTTCTACCTCATCGGCCATGTCTCCAAGCGCGCTGCGCAGGAAGTCATCTAGATCCTCTTGGGTCTGGCCGGGGAAGGGGCGCACATCCATTTCCAGGTAGGCATGTGAAGGCAGCACGTTAATGGCGCCGCCGGCGCGCAGGACGGTCTCGGCGATGGTGGTATGGCTAAAGGCATGCGCGTAGGCGGCGAGGTTGCCGAACTTGGAGTAGTCACCGGTGCCGTCGATAAGCTCCTGCTCGGTCTGGGGGTCAAATTTGAAGGTGCGCACGAAGCCCTCCCAGATCTCATTGGAAGCCGTGGGCGGCTCAGCGGCGGCGATGCGGCGGGCCACCTCACCGATCTTTACGATGGCAAAGTCCTTGCCATAAGGGGTGGAGCCATGGCCGGCATCGCCATGTACGTGCAGGCGGCGCTGGCCGGCGCCCTTTTCACCCACGTTGAAACCCACCGCGCCGGGCAGGTGGCTGCCGCCGGTTTCAGATAAGCAGTTCTTCCAGGAAAAGGCATCGGGGTGGTTTTCGGACATAAAGCGTACGCCGAGACCGCCGCGGGCCTCTTCATCGGCCATGCCGACGAAGGCAAGGGTGCCGCCCGTATTGCCGGTGCGGGCGACCTCGCGCGTGACGGCGGCCATGGTGGCGGTAATAAATAGCATGTCTACGGAACCGCGGCCGTAGAGCTTGCCGTCCTCGATGAGCGCCTCGAAGGGAGGCTTGGTCCATTTAGGTTCGTCGACGGGGACGACGTCTGTATGCCCCATGAGGGTGAGCGGTTCTTTGTCCGGATCGCCGGGGACGGTCACGACGATGGAAACGCGGCCTGGGTGGGACTCGAAGCGCTCAATCTGCACGTCTTCGCCCGCGAAGAATTTTTCTAAACTATCCGCATTGCGTACCTCGTGACCGGAGTCCGGCGTGAGGTCGTTTACGCAGGCATTGCGGATAAGTTCTTGGAGGAGGGAGAGGGTGTCATCATAAAGCGTCATGCTATCGAGCCTAACGCTGGGAAAAATTTTATGTGATTTTAACCAAAGCTGAACGCTGTTCAAGTATGGTTCACACTATGAGCATTATTGACATCGCCCGCGAAAAAGCACTGGAGCAAGGCAAAGGCCTCAACCAGGAAGAACTGCTGCAAGTACTACAGGTTCCGGATTCCCAATTGGAGGAAATCGCCGATATCGCCCACCAGACCCGCCTGAAGTGGTGTGGTCCAGACGTATCGGTGGAAGGCATTATCTCCATTAAAACTGGCGGCTGCCCAGAAGATTGCCACTTCTGTTCTCAGTCCGGCCTCTTCGAGTCCCCAGTGCGCGCCGTGCGCCTCAACATCCCGGAGTTGGTGGAGGCAGCGCAGAAGACCGCCAAGACCGGTGCTACTGAGTTCTGCATCGTCGCTGCGGTGAAGTCCCCGGATGATCGCTTGCTGGACCAGGTAGGCGAGGCGATTGCAGCGATTAATGACGCCGTCGATATCGAGATTTCCTGCTCCCTGGGCACCCTGACCCGCGAGCAGGCGCAGCGCCTAAAGGACATGGGCGCGCAGCGTTATAACCACAACCTGGAGACGTCCCGTTCCTTCTTCCCCAATGTGGTCACCACCCACACCTGGGAGGAACGCAAGCAGACCCTTGACTATGTGCGCGAGGTAGGCATGGAGGTCTGCTGCGGCGGCATCATCGGCATGGGCGAGTCCTTGGAACAGCGCGCCGAGTTCGCTGCGCAGCTGGCAGAAATTGATCCCTGCGAGGTGCCGATGAACTTCCTGGATCCGCGCCCGGGCACCCCCTTTGCGGATCGCCCGCTGGTTCCGCTGGGTGAAGGCCTGCGCGCCGTGGCGGCATTCCGCTTGGCTATGCCGTCTACCACCTTGCGCTTTGCCGGTGGCCGCGAGCTTTCGCTTGGCGACGACGGCACGGAGCGCGGCCTGCTCGGCGGCATCAACGCCATCATTGCCGGCAACTACCTGACCACCCTGGGCCAGCAGATTGAAAAGGATGTGGACATGTTGAACCGCATCGATCTGCCGATTAAGGCCCTGTAGTGGCTGGTTTATCCGAGCCGACTTCCGATTTGGCCGCTGCCGTCCTTTCCGGGGAAGAGCCGATTTTCCATCCGAATACCGGCAAGCCGATTGAGGAGGTCTTTACGCTGCACCCTGCAGCCGCAGCTGGCCTCGATGTGCCGCGCTATTGCCAAATTTGTGGCCGGCGCATGGTGGCCCAGGTGCGCCCCGATGGCTGGCATACCAAGTGCTCGCGCCACGGGGAGCTGGATTCGGAGTGGCTATACGTAGAGCACTTGCCCGAAAGCTAGCATCGGGAGAATGGATCCAGCCGTCTCCCTTGCCCACCAGTCCGCGCTGCGCTCGATCGCCCGAGTGGTAGAGGAATCGGCGCCGCATACGGAGCCGGGGAGGGCTTTAGGGGACGTCGTCAAGCAGCTGCGCGAGGGCCCAGTGATGGTGCTAACGGGGGCCGGGGTTTCTACGGACTCAGGGGTGCCAGATTATCGGGGGCCGCGTGGCTCGCTGAGTAGGCACCGTCCGATGACCTATCAGGAATTTCGCCACGACCCGGCCGCGAGCCATAGGTATTGGGCCCGCAGTTTTGTGGGGTGGCGAGTCATGGATGCTGCGGCGCCGAATCGTACGCATTATGCGCTGGTGGAACTGGAGCGCGCCGGGCTGATTAATGGCGTGGTTACTCAGAATGTGGACGGCCTGCATAAACAGGCCGGGACCGCGAACTTGGTGGCGCTGCATGGCGATATGGAAACCGTCGTGTGTCTGATGTGCGGATATCGGGAGGCGCGGACGCATTTCGATGCGCGTTTGGCCGCAGCAAATCCGGGGTACTTGGAGCGCCTAGTGGTGGAGGCGGACCAAGTGAATCCGGATGGTGACGTGACCCTGGATGAGGCCGCCGTGGCAGCGTTTCGCATGGCCGGATGCGAGAGCTGTGGATCGGAATTATTGAAACCAGACGTCGTCTACTTTGGCGAACCCGTGCCGGCTGAGCGCCGCGATGCCGCCTTTGCCGTGTTGGGACAGGCGCGCTCGCTGCTGGTGGCTGGGTCCTCTCTTGCGGTGATGAGTGGGTATCGCTTTGTGCTGGAGGCAAAGAAGCAGGGCAAGCGCGTAGCCGTCATCAATGGCGGCCCCGGCCGGGGTGATCAGAAGGTGGATACGCTGTGGCGCACGCAGGTGGGCCCAGCCTTTGACGCGGTCCTTGATGAGCTGGAGCTCTAACTAGCGGGGGATAGTCTCTACTAATTCCAAGATGGTGCGCACGATGGCATGGACGCGCTTATCCATGGGCATATCCTCGTGCATGACCACTGCTCGGCGGTCGAAGTCTTGGACATAAATATTTCGCACGGTGCCCTCTGCGACGCCGCGGGGATCAAGGAAGCAGGTTTCGGGTGGGACCACGACGGCATCAGACCGTGTGGCAATGCAGGTATAGCTCACGCCAGATTCCAAGTCGCCATCGCGATTGGCCTCGCGTAGCGCTTCGCTGCCGACAATTTGGTCCATTCCCGCCGGCCCAAACCAGCCATCGATGACGGAGCGCATTACCGCCTCTTGGCGCGGGGTGCGAATGAGGCGGCTGACGATACCGCCGTAGGTAGTTCCGTGGTTTGGCGCGCTGATGCACATCAGGTGGAGGACATGCTCGGCGCCGCCAATCATGCGCATCCAATAGCGGGCGAGGAGCCCGCCCTGCGAGTGGCCGATGAGGATGACCTTGTTCGCGCCGGTGACCATGCGCACGGTGCGGATATAGGCATCGAGTTGCTCGGCGGATTCTGCAAGGGGTTGGGTGGCGCGGCGGCCGTAGTCAGGGGCGAAGACCGCCCAGCCGTCTTGGCGCAGCTCATTGCCGAGGATTTGCCATACGCCCTTGGTATCGCAGGTGCCGTGGATGAGGATGACCGGCCAGGGGCGTTGTGCGGTAGGACGTGCGCCCCAGTCATCTTCGAAGATCCCACGTGGCTTCATGCGTGCGCCTAGCGGGAGGGTGGCGGCCGCATCGGCGTCGAGGGCGGTATCGCCGGGGCTGGTTTTGACCTTTTGCGCTTTGATGAGGTCCGCAATCTCGGCCGCGACCTCCTCGCGCAGTGCCGTGGCTTCGGCAGGGGAGGCGACACCGCGACGCGGGGAATCGGTCAATTCCTTCTCGCTGGCACGCCAGAATTTGCGGAGTTGTTCGGAAATAGTGGATTTCAACTCAGCCATGGTTCCGGATTGTACTCGTTATTGCAGGTTAACTGTGTTTTTGTCAGGAGTTAAGAAATTTATGGGCAAACCCTTGACCATCCTACGAAAGGTTAATAAACTTAGGCTTGCCTAATCACGGGCGGTGCTTGCAGGAGGGTGCGCTCCATTCCCTCCTTGGGTACCGAGAGATTAGTCATGGGGAGAAGGCCCGCCGATGTGCTGTCGGCGGGCCTTCGTTGTGGATAAGGGGCGGTTCCCGGCCTGAAGAAAAGGTGGCGGAAAAGGGGTGTAAAGGAAATATAAAAATTGCGAGCGAGAGGCGTAAAGATAGCGCAAAGATTGCCTAGGGCAGCGGGGGTGTGGTCCTAACGTTTGTGCTTAGCAGGTGCTGCCTTGGTACCGGCACCTGGCAGGCATACCTGTCAGGCACAGGAAAGTTTCACTCGCACAAGGGGGTTTCCCACATGTTAGACATCGTGGCAATCCTGATAGCCATCCTGACGGTTGGCTGTCCCTCCGTCCTCAACGAGCTTCTGGACGGTGATGCATAACCATGAACACCATTACAGCGGTCATTGGCCTCGTCATTGTTGTGGCGTTGGTGACCTACCTCATCATTTCCTTAGTTGATCCGGAGCGTTTCGCATGATCGCCGGCGTTGGGGCGGTGTTACCGCAGTTCCTCGCCCTCGTCGTCTTGCTCGCGGCGGCATATGTTCCTTTGGGCAACTGGATCGCACGCAGCTACACCTCTGACAAGGACTGGGCGATAGAGCGTGCGGTGTATAAGGTCCTGCGCGTTGACCCAAACCGCGGGCATAACAGCAAGAATTACAGCCGTGCATTGCTTGGTTTCAGCTTGGCATCCGTACTCGTTCTTTACGCGGTGCAGCGCCTACAAACCGTTGTGCCTAGCTTTGGCAATTCCCGCTCCGCAGCGGTGGAACCGTGGATGGCGTTCAATACGGCGGCGTCATTCGTGTCCAATACCAACTGGCAGTCCTATTCGGGCGAAGAAACCCTGAGTAATGGTGTGCAGATGATTGGCCTGACCGTCCAGAACTTTGCCTCCGCGGCTGTCGGCATGTGTGTGGCGGTTGCGCTCATTCGCGGTATCGGTCACTTGGGATATAGCCGTGACAAGCTGGGCTCTGAGAGCGGACAGCACCTCATCGGAAATTTCTGGGTTGACCTCACCCGCGGTTTGGTGCGCATTCTTTTGCCGCTTTCTCTATTGATTTCCTTCGTCCTCATCTTGGGCGGAACCATGCAAACCTTCGGGTCCAACCTGGTGAGCTCCGCGGGCGTGGATATTCCGCGCGCTCCGGTAGCTAGCCAGGAGGCAATTAAACTGCTGGGAACCAATGGTGGTGGCATCTTCGGCGCCAACTCGGCGCACCCTTTTGAGAACCCCACTGGTTTTACCAACCTCGTGGAAATCTTTTCTTTGCTGGTTATCTCTTTCTGCTTTATCCGTGCCTATGGGGTAATGCTGAAATCGCAAAAACATGCCTGGACCCTGCTTGGCGTCATCGGCGGCATTTGGACCGTTATGGTTGCCTTGGTGGTATGGGCACAGCACACTACCACCGGTGCGGCAGCTCAGGCTGCGGGCGGCAACTTGGAGGGCATCGAACAGCGCCTAGGTATTGACGCTTCCGCACTCTTTGCGGTGTCTACCACGGGCACTTCTACCGGTGCGGTCGATTCGATGCACGATAGCTATTCACCATTGGGTGGCGGCTTGTTGATCCTCAATATGCTCCTGGGCGAAATTGCACCAGGCGGCGTGGGCACGGGTCTCTACGGTCTGCTGATGGTAGCAATCCTCGCCGTATTTATCGGCGGCCTGCTCGTTGGGCGCACACCGGAGTTCATGGGCAATAAGGTCGGCCGCAAGGAAATCTCCGCGGTGAGCCTGTACATCCTCACCATGCCGGTCCTCGTCCTGGTAGGCGTGGGCGCATCGGTGGCTCAGCGCAAGCTGGTGGAGCTTTCGGCGACCAACTACGGCGCGCCTGGAACCCCGGATAACGCGCACGGTCTCTCCGAGGTGCTCTATGCCTTTACCTCGGCCTCGAATAATAACGGCTCGGCCTTCGCCGGCCTGACGGTAACCGAGCCCTGGTGGCAGGTCACGCTCGGAATCGCCATGCTGTTGGGCCGCTTCCTCCCCATCGTTTTCACCCTGTATTTGGCGGGCAGCTTAGCCGGTCAACGCCGGCAGGCCACTACCGCCGGCAGCTTGCCGACGTCCGGTGTGACCTTCGCGCTGCTTACCATCGGCGTCATTGTGTTGGTCGCCGCCCTTACCTTCTTCCCCGTTCTTACCTTGGGTCCCATTTCGGAGGCACTCTCATGACAACACCAACTATGACCACTGAGCAACGCACTCCTCAGCGCTCTGCCACCACAAACAGTGGGTTGGCTGCGGCAGCGTTAAAGTCGTTGCCGCACAAGATGTCCCCACTCGCCCAAGCCCGCAACCCCGTCATGTTCGTGGTGTGGGTAGGTGCCGCGCTGACTACCCTGTGGTCCATCTTTAGCCCCAGCGTTTATGGCTGGGTGGTAACCGTATGGTTGTGGTTTACCATTGCGTTCGCCGCATTTGCTGAGGCATATGCCGAAGGCCGCGGTAAAGCCCAAGCGGATAGCTTGCGCGCCGTGCGTGATGACGCCACCGCTAACCTGGTCACCGATGGTGGCATCGAGGTCATTGCCGCTTCTGAGCTCACCAAGGGCGCTATCGTGCGCGTGGAGGCCGGAGAGACGATCCCGGGCGACGGCGACGTCATTGAAGGCGCGGCAACCGTCGATGAATCTGCCATTACCGGCGAGTCTGCTCCCGTGGTTCGCGAGGCCGGCGGCGATCGCTGTGCTGTAACCGGCGGTACCGTGGTCTTGTCTGATTCCATCTTGGTACGGATCACCTCGGAGCCGGGATCGACCTTCGTCGATACGATGATTGCCTTGGTGGAGGGAGCGGAGCGCCGCAAGACCCCGAATGAGATCGCGCTGAGCATCCTCCTGTCTACCCTGACTATCCTCTTCCTCATTGCGGTTACCGCACTGGCCCCAATGGGGTTGTTTACCGGCGCGGAGCTCTCCCCGCTCTCGCTGGTGGCCCTGTTGGTCTGCCTCATCCCAACCACCATCGCTGCCCTGCTATCCGCAGTAGGAATCGCGGGAATGAACCGCCTCGTGCACCACAATGTTCTGGCTACGTCCGGACGAGCGGTGGAGGCGGCGGGAGACGTAGCGACCCTACTCATGGATAAAACCGGCACCATCACCTATGGCAACCGGCAGGCTACCGGGCTTATCGTTGCGCGCGGTGTCGATGAGCAGGAAGCTGCGGAAATAGCCCGCGTTGCTTCGGTTGCCGATGAGACCCCAGAGGGTCGCTCCATCGTGTCGTGGTTGACCGAAAACTACCACCTTTCTGCCGAAGCAGGAGAGGAAGAAAAGACCGCCGAGGTCATTCCATTTAGCGCTTCTACCCGCATGTCTGGGCTTGATCTCAAAGGCCGAAAGCTGCGTAAGGGTGCAGGCGATGCTGTGCGCCGGTGGGTAACTGAAGCAGGTGGCGACTGGCCACAAGAAATTGCAGACTCCGTGACCCAGATTGCTGAAGGCGGTGGAACCCCGCTGCCCGTTGCTGTGGAAGAATCCGACGGCACCCGCAGGGTTATTGCGGTGGTGCAGCTCAGCGACGTCGTCAAGCCGGGCATGGCGGAGCGCTTCGCCGAACTGCGCCAGATGGGCATCAAAACCATCATGGTGACCGGCGATAACCCGTTGACGGCAGCGGCCATTGCGAAAGAGGCAGGCGTAGATGATTACATCGCGGAGGCCACCCCGGAAGATAAGCTGGCCAGGATCCGCGAGGAACAGGCGCATGGCCGCATGGTCGCTATGACCGGTGACGGTACTAATGATGCACCAGCGCTGGCGCAGGCGGACGTGGGCGTGGCCATGAACACGGGTACCTCTGCAGCGAAGGAAGCCGCCAATATGGTGGACTTGGATTCTGATCCGACCAAGCTTATCGATGTCGTGCGCATTGGCAAGCAGTTGCTTATCACCCGTGGGGCGCTTACCACCTTCTCTTTGGCCAATGACTTAGCGAAGTACTTCGCCATTTTGCCGGCCCTGTTTTCTACCCAGCTTCCGCACCTTGAGCGCCTCAACGTGATGCACCTGCACTCGCCGCAATCCGCCATTGTGTCTGCAGTCGTATTCAACGCGCTCATCATCGTTGCTCTTATTCCATTGGCGCTCAAGGGCGTGGCCTATAAGCCGGCCTCTGCTTCGTCCCTGCTACGCCGTAACCTGGGCATCTGGGGCCTGGGCGGCGTTATCACCCCATTCCTAGGCATCTGGCTCATTGACCAGGTAGTCAACCTGCTTCCAGGTATATAGAAAAAGAAGGACCAAAAATGCGTGTCTATTTTCGTAACCTCGCCGCTGGATTCTTAGCCGTACTATTGTGCGTTATCGCACTGGGAATGATTTATCCTGCTGCCGTGTGGGGAATCTCCCGCATCAAGCCGGACTCCGCCGAGGGCAACCTCATTTACCAAGGTGAGTGCCTAGCTGGCTCGACCCAGCTCCAAGATGGCCAGACCGAAGGCCCGTACTTCTTCCCCCGTTCCGAAGGCATGAGCAATTACGGCGCTAGTAGCTCCGAGCTAGAAAAAGCCGTGCAGGAGCGGCGCGGGGACATCGCCAAGCGTGAAGGCGCCGCTCCAGAAGATGTTCCCACCGATGCGGTAACCGGTTCCGGCTCTGGTGTCGACTCTGGCATTAGCCCTGCGTACGCTGAACTACAGGCTCCGCGGGTCGCTCGAGAGCAGGGGATGAGCACCGAAGAGGTGCGAAGCCTCATCGAGGACAACACGGAGCATGCCAGCCTCGGGTTCCTGGGCGAAGACGCAGTTAACGTCACTACTCTCAACCGAGCGCTGCCCAATCCCCCGTCCTGCTCATAAGATGAGTGCCATATGAACGACAAGAAAGTTCCGGCGCGCACCAAGCGTGGCGCTTTGAAGATCTACCTCGGCGCGGCGCCTGGGTCTGGTAAGACCTGTGCAATGCTCAACGAGGCGCACGGCCTTGTGCTGGCCGGCCGCGATGTGGTCATTGGCATCGTGGAAGATCATGGGCGCGAATTCACTCGGGCGCTGTGTGATGGCCTTGAGACCATCCCGCGGCGCCACGCTGCCGGGCTATCCACCGGAGAACTCGATACTGCAGCCATCATCTCGCGCCAGCCGGAAACCGTTCTGGTCGATGAATTTGCCCATTCCAATCCGCGCGGTGAGGAACACGCTAAGCGCTGGGAGGACGTAGAGGAACTCCTAGCCGCAGGAATCGATGTGATTTCTACCCTGAACATCCAGCACCTCGAAAGCCTCAATGACGTAATAAAGCAGATCACCGGTATTTCCCCGCAGGAGACGGTGCCAGACGAGGTGGTGCGTGCGGCGAATGAGATCGAGTTGGTGGATGTATCCCCGCAGCTCTTGCGCACCCGCTTGAGTGATGGCCAAATCTATAAAGAAGCACGCATTGCCCCAGCGTTGAATAATTATTTTCGGGTGGGCAATCTGACTGCACTGCGGGAGCTTGCCCTGTTGTGGTTGGCGGACCAGGTTGATGAGGCTCTCGCGTCCTACCGTTCTGAACAAGACATTACTGATACCTGGGAAGCGCGGGAACGGGTGGTTGTGGCCATTCAGAACGTCGCGCATGCAGAACTGCTCATTCGCCGCGGGCGCCGCATCGCGTCCAAATCCTCAGCCGAGCTACATGTGGTCCACGTAATTTTTGGGGATTCCTTTTCTTCCGGTGAATCTTCTGTTGCAGGTTCCGCTCAACAACTGGCCAAATTACAATCCTTGGCTCAGGACGTGGGTGCCCGTTTGCATCAGGTCACCGGTGACTCGGTGCCAGAAGCGCTGCTTAATTTTGCCCGCAGCGTCAACGCCACCCAGCTGGTCCTGGGGGTTTCACCACGGCGTCGCTTAGGCCTGCACTGGCGCGGCACCGTTGCTGAGGCCGTGTTGCGGGATTCAGGCAAGATCGATTGTCACATTGTTAATCTTCCGTCCGATAAACCCTCGCCTCTTTCACCACTGCTGCGACCATTGCATTCCCTTCCGCGCCGGGCGGTGTCTTGGGTGGGCGCGGCTGTCGCTTTCATCGCCTTGACCGCACTGTTGCAAGGCATCGACGGCTCGGCATTGGGAACAGGCACGTGTTCTGCTTTTTACTTTGCGCTGATCCTCCTCGTGAGCATGCTCGCTGGCCTGTGGCCGGCGGTAATTATTGCGTTTGCCTCGGGCTTGGCGGTCAATTGGTTCTTTACCGAGCCCCTGTACACGTTCGATATTGCTGAGCCGGCTAACGCTGTCATCCTCGTGGTCATGGTAGCCATTGCCCTGGCCGTGGGCCTACAAGTGCGGCGCACCAAAATAGAGCACCATAATGCGGCCATTGCCACGCGCGATGCTGAGCTCTTGACGGTCTTTTCCCGCGCAGCCCTCAACCGCCGTGCGGACGTATCTCCCATCGACGCAGTGCTTCGCAAGGTAGGAGAGACCTTCGGCTGCCATAAGGCCGTGCTTCTTGACGCCTCCGGGGACATACTCTCTACCTGGCACGCTTCGGCGGCCTCGCCCCGGCAAAGTAGACACCTGCATATCCCCGCAAAGACTCATAAACGTGAGGTAGAAACGTTGGTCTCCAGCGAGGACACTACGGTCCAGATTGTGATGGAAGGCCCAGCGTTATCCGCCCGCGACCGTGCTTTGGTGGCGGTTGTGGCAGGCTATTTAGCCGGCATAGTGCGCCGCGACAAGCTTTCGGCTGAAGCCGCACGTGCCGATGCCATTGCTGCCGCTGATGAATTGCGTCGTGCGCTGCTATCGAGCGTGAGCCACGATCTGCGCACGCCCCTAGCAACGGCCAAGCTGGCTGTGTCCTCTTTGCGGAATTCCGAAATCGAATTCACCCCAGAGGATCAAGAAGTACTACTGGCGGAAACCGCGGCTAGCATCGATCAACTCACGCTGCTCGTGACCAACCTATTGGATCACTCGCGTTTGAGTGCAGGAGCGGTAACTGCACGCCGGGATACTGTGGAGTTATACGAGGTAGCCAATCGGGCTATTGCTTCCTGTGCCTTTGGACATAGCAAGGACCAACTTGGTCGCATTCATATTGGTTCTGGACTCCGTGGCCGCACCTGTTGCGCGGATAGCGTTTTGCTGGAACGCGTGCTGGCGAACCTATTCGATAACGCTTTGCGCTATGCGCCGAGCGGACCAGTCAACGTTGATGCGCAGGTTACAGATGAGCGCGTGGAGCTGAGTGTGAGCGATGAAGGGCCGGGAATTTCACCAGAAAAGCAGCAGGAGCTTTTCCAAGCTTTTCAACGCTTGGGCGATACCAGCAATGACAACGGGGTGGGTTTAGGCCTCTCCGTCGTACGCGGATTTGTGGAGGCTATGGACGGTACTATCACCGTAGAGGCCACTCCAGGAGCGACCTTTATCCTGAGTTTCCCGCTGCGGGAGGAGAAAAGCCATTACTGATAAGAAGGCCACGATTGTCATCGTGGATGATGATCCGCGTTTGCTCACCACCTTGAGCATTAACTTCAAGGCGCGTGGATATGAGGTGTATTCAGCCAGCACCGGGGCGGAGGGTCTGCAGGTGGTCTCCCAGCATCAGCCCGATGTGGTGATTTTGGATATGGGTCTGCCGGATATGGATGGGCGGGAGGTCCTCGATGGGATTCGAGGGTGGTCAGCAATTCCCGTTCTGATTCTTACGGCCCGGTCCGATCCCCTATTTAGTGCCTCGGCCCTAGATCGCGGTGCTGATGATTATGTGACCAAACCCTTTTCTATGGAAGAGCTCTTGGCCCGCGTGCGCGTGGCTTTGCGGCATGGCAGCCCGCAGCAGCCATCTGCCCAGCGGGAAGCCACGATGGTGCGGGCGGGCGATGTGCTGATCGACGTCCCTCGACACTCCATCACCAAGGCAGGAAAGCCCCTTCACCTGACCCCTACTGAGTGGGGCGTGCTTACGACGCTGCTGCGTGCCCACGGCGGTTTGGTGCGCAAAGAAGACCTCCTCGCAGAGATTTGGGGCCCGGGATTCGAAGGGCAAAGCCACTACCTGCGCATCTATACCTCGCAGCTGCGCCGCAAACTGGAAACCGATCCCTCTGATCCCCAATATCTCCTTACTGAACCCGGGTTGGGATACCGCTTTGTTACCTCCCCAGAAGTCTAGGAGTAGCTGACGCCATTTTCTGCAGGGAACTACTCTTGCAGTGGCAATTCTGTGCAGTGGAGGGGTGCGAGTTGGTATCCATAACGCTTATGCGTCGAGGGCTTCGGTGTGCCCTGCGCATTTAACCAACTGCAAGCGCGTAAGAACTAAACATTTCAACTGGTCACCAGCGATTGTTCGTTCTCTAAATCATTTCTGGTGCTGCAGATTAGTTGCTTTTCCCTGAAGGGGTGACGGTGTCTGTCATGCTTTCCTGACCAAAGAACCTTCGAGCATATTTTTGGGTAGAAGGGTCTATTAAATCAAGCTACGTTGTACGCACCGTTAGAAGAAGGAATAGGGCTCTCTACTTTCATAAACTTGGCTCGATTTATTGTGCCAACGTTGAAGGTTATGAATTAGAGACGTCTGGGGTTGAAAGCTTGGTATCTAAAAATAGAGCTCCTCAAGACTCCGGTGTTCATTTATCGCTGTCTGGGTGGGGCTTTATCTGCGCACCTGCATTCGTGCAAGAAATCTTGCACGAATCTCTCGGGTAGCTTACTGTGGTCGATCGTTCAGGAATTCTTGCACGATTGGAGTTGTGATGAGCCCACGAAAGTATGAGCATCCGGCCACCGAGGACCTTGAATTCGTCCGTGTTCTGGCTGCGGTAAGTGATCCCATCCGGTTAGAGATGGTTAGGCGCCTGGCAGACGGTCAGGAGCACGATAGTTTGACGCTCGCTGATGACCTGCCTCGATCTACCCTGACCTACCACACTCGGCAGCTGCGTGAAGCCGGTGTGACGTGGACAAGAAGCCAGGGACGAACTTGTGTTATCTCTTTGCGCAGAGGCGATCTAGACGAACGGTTCCCTGGTTTGCTCGATATGGTGATTTCGAATGCTTAAACAGCTGTGGCCGTTAGTTTTGGGCAGTGTAGCGCTCGGATTGGACGCATATGTTATCGCTGGGCTGCTATCACAGATTGCAAACGACTTGGGTACAAGTGGCAGTGTGATCGGCTTGGGCGTTACCGCCTTTACCGGCGCGTACGCAATATCTGGTCCGCTGTTCTCGGGTAGGGCAGGCAAAGATCCGCGGAGTGGTCTGCTTGGAGCTGTTGCTGTGTTTTCTTTGGCGAATGTCGTGACTGCAGTTTCGCCTACAGTGAGCGTTTTTCTCGTGTCGCGCTTAATCGCAGGTGCAGCAGCGGGAATTTATTCGCCGCTGTCCTCAGCCGTAGCGGGGATGTCTGTCCCAGCAAAGTATCGCGGGCGCGCACTGTCAATGGTGCTGGCTGGCTTAGCGGTGGGAACTGTCGTGGGCGTACCGGTGGGATTGGGGGTAGCTAAACAGCTAGGCTGGAGGGCTACCATCGGTTTGGTCTCGGCCATTGGAATAGTGGCGTTAGCGGGTCTAGCGTTGCGCAAAGCGAGTGTGGTACCAGCTGTGCCCTCCTCCTCGTTGGGGCAGCGACTCCGAGTCATCGGCCGAGTGGATAACTTCCTGACGACCTTAGTTACTTTCTTTGTTGGAGTGGGTTCGCTGGGGTTGTACACCTATATTCCTGTAGTGCTTGATCGTGTGCAGGTAGACACCATTGCTGGCATGTGGGTCTGGGGTATCGGCGGGGCAGTGGGTGCTTTTGGGATTGGGAGGGTGCTTGACAAGGTTAATAGTTCACGCAAATTAACGGTCACTATCATTGCATTACTCGTGACTGATTTCGCTCTACTGCTGCTCTTCCCTTCGAGCCACGTGGTGGCAGTGGTGTGTCTTTTTGCTTGGGGGCTTTTGGGGTGGTCGTCAATGGCGCCACAGCAGCATTCGATGCTCAGTGCAAACCCTAATGAAGGGGCGACTGCTGTTGCTGCTAATGCATCTGCGAACTACCTTGGCTCGGCAGTCGGCTCCGCAGTGGGTGGATTACTGTTGCCCTCCTCCACGGGAATCCTGTTAGGAGCACTAGGTGCAGTCCTAGTAGGAATCGTCTGCAGTATTGGGGCCAGTGCCTCTTCTCGCTCTCATAGTGGGGGCAATGTGAATTAGGAATACTTCGGATTGATGGGACGATGCCCGAATTGACATAGTCGAGCTCTTCGTCGCATTCCCTTTGAGACCTTTGCTTTGACACTCTTAGCAGCTAAAAGGACTGATCCTAGGCCTTTGATTTTCTCGCAGTAAATCATGTCAGTATCGGTATCACTGAAGCTACCGCGGAAAAGAATAATGAAATGCGCGGACCGCTGCCGCGCTGCGAAGTCCCCGCTACACTCGCGCTTATGACCGATCTGCAGCATGTCCACTCCGTTGATGAGGCGGTAAACCGCCTGATCGAGATTTACGAGAATTCCTGCGAGCTTGCGCGCAAGACTTTGGAATCAGGAAACCTTGATGACTATCGCTACGTGGTTTATCCCAAGGTCACGGTGGATATCCGCAAATGGCAGCCCATCGATCGTTCCGAGCCCTTCGGCTACGTTAACGAGGCCGGCAAGTACTCGGCGGTAATCTCCAAGCCGTACATCATTCGGGACTACCTGCACGAGCAGCTGACTCGCCTGGCGGGTAACTATCCGTGCGATATTTTCGTCGGTCAATCGGACCAGCGCATTCCACCGGAGTACATCAAGGACACAAGGAAAGCCCCGCAGGAACGCGGGCCTATTCCGCGTCCGACGCTGGATGAGGTCAATGATGCAATCATTGATGGCGAATGGGATGCCTTCCACGGTGCGGAAAAGCCGCTTTTTCATTTTGGTGCCCAGCGCTTTGATATCGCGTGTGCGCGCATTGAGCATTACACCGGCATCGAGGTCGATACGGTGCAAAAATACATTTTGTTTACTAACTACGCGATGCACACCACCGAGTTTGTGAAATTCGGTTTGCGCGAGTTGACCAGGGAAGACTCGCGTTATACCGCCTTGGTGCTGCCCAATGGCGAGACCATTCATCCCAACGATGCGGTGGACCTCGATGTGGACGGTCTGACCTTGACGTCTCGCTTCCAAATGCCGCGCTTTGACCTGATCACTGCCGGTGGTGATGGCATCACGATGATCAATATCGGTGTAGGGCCCTCCAACGCCAAGACGATCACAGATTGCTTGGCGGTACTGCGGCCGGAAGCCTGGATCATGATTGGCCACTGCGCTGGCATGGATGGGCGCATGCGCATCGGGGATTTGATTTTGGGCAATGCCTACCAGCGCAATGACCACATCTTGGACCAAAAGGTTGCGGCGACCTCTCCCATCCCGGCGATTCCGGAGGTACAGCGCATGCTTGAGTCTGCGGTGAAGGCGGTATATGGCGACGATAATTCGCTCATGCGAACCGGTACGGTGCTCTCCACCGATGATCGCAATTGGGAGTGGCGCACTAACCGGGATTTGTGGGAGTGGCTGCGTACCTCCACCGCGGTGGCTGTCGATATGGAATCGTGCACGCTCGCGGCCAATGGCTATCGCTACCGCGTTCCCTACGGCACACTCCTTTCGGTCTCTGACCTGCCATTGCATGCGGTGCCGAAGCTGCCGGCCCAGGCGCAGGCCTTCTACTCCAACTCGAAGGAAGCTCACGTGATGTGCGCGGTGCGCGCGATGGAGCATCTAGCCGAAAATCCGGAGCGCCTGCGCACTCGCAAGCTGCGCCGGACTTTGGGCGAGGTTCCATTCCGGTAGGTGCCTTTTCTTTGGCAGGCAATGCTCGTTAAACTACAAAGAAATCCCATGACGCAAAAGGAGCCACACAATCGTGACTGAAAATTGGATCCACCCGGACCGGGAAAACCTCACCTGGGAGGTCTTCGGCGAGGCGAGCCGTAACCTGTCGGAACAGATTGTGGAATCTGGTTGGTTCCCTGACCTCATCGTGGGCGTCGCCCGCGGCGGCCTCATTCCAGCCGGTGCTATCGGTTATGCCATCGGTGTGAAGGCCATGGGCGCTATCAATGTGGAGTTCTACACCGATATCGGCCAGACCCTGGAAGAGCCGATCATCTTGTCCCCGCAGCTGGACACGGATTCGCTAAAGGGCAAGAAGGTACTGGTCGTAGATGACGTCGCGGACTCCGGCAAGACCCTGGATCTGGTGGTTAATCTACTTAAGGAAACCGCAGACGAGGTGCGCTCAGCCGTCATTTACACCAAGCCGAAGACCATCTTTGAACCGGACTTTTCGTGGAAGAAGACCGATCAGTGGATCAACTTCGCCTGGTCCGTGCTGCCAGTTATCACTGCAGATGGCTCCTTTAAGGAAGGCTCCTAAAGTCCACTAGGATGAGCAGGCGTGATTAAAGAACAGCCTGCCCCAACCGGCGTCATCGCCAGTTTCCGTTATGCATTTTCCTCGCCCGCTCGTCTGCGCAAGGAAGTCTTTGGCGGACTCGCGGTGGCGCTTGCTTTGATCCCGGAGGTCTTAAGCTTTTCCATCCTTGCGGGCTTGGACCCGCGGGTGGGATTGTTTTCTTCCGTCGTCATGGCAATGTCCATTGCCTTTACCGGTGGCCGGCCGGCGATGATTTCCGCAGCGGCCGGCGCGGTGGCGCTCGTTGTCTCTCCGCTCGCGCATGAACATGGGCATGACTACGTGGTCGCCGCGGTGCTCTTGGCGGGAATCATGCAGGTGGTGCTGGCCGCGGTGGGCGTCGCCAAGCTTATGCGTTTTATTCCGCGCTCGGTGATGACGGGGTTTGTGAATGCCCTGGGAATCATGATGTTTACCACGCAGCTGCCGCACCTTACCGATGTGCCGTGGATGGTCTATGTGCTAGTGGCCATTGGCCTAGCCATCATGCTGGGACTACCGCGGCTGACCACGGTGATTCCCGCCCCGCTCGTTACCATTGTGGTGGTCAGCATTATTGCGGTCGCGGCCGGGTGGAAGGTCCCCGATGTGGCGGACCAAGGCGAGCTGCCTACCTCGCTGCCGGGGCTTTTCGTGCCGGATATTCCGTGGAACCTGGATACCGTGCGGCTTATTGCGCCCTATGCCTTTGGCATGGCGTTGGTGGGGCTCATGGAGTCGTTGCTGACGGCGAAGCTGGTGGATGATATTACGGATACCCACTCCGATAAAACGCGCGAGTCCTTTGGCCAGGGCGTGGGCAATATCCTCGCCGCGGCCATTGGCGGTATGGGCGTGTGCGCCATGATTGGCCAGACCATGATCGGCGTGAAGGCATCCCAGGCGCGCACGCGCTTGTCGACGTTCCTCGCGGGCGCCTTCCTCCTCATCCTTTGCCTTCTTCTGGGCGAGACCGTCGGCCGCATTCCGATGGCTGCCCTGGTGGCGGTGATGATCATCGTGGCCGCAACTACGGTGGATTGGCACTCGGTTCACCCGCGCACGCTTAAGCTCATGCCGCTATCAGAAACGCTGGTGATGCTGGTGACGGTCGTAGGCACGCTGGCTACGCATAACTTGGCGGTCGGTGTGGTGCTCGGCGTGGTGACCGCATCCATTGGCTTTGCTCGCCGCGTGGCGCATCTGGTGGAGGTAAAACAAGTAGGCGATGCCGAGTATACGGTGCGTGGCCAGCTGTTCTTCGCCTCCTCCAATGACTTGGTCTATGCCTTTGACTACACGCTGGACACCCAGCGCGTGGTGGTAGATATGACGGAGGCCGAGGTATGGGATGCCTCTACGGTGGCGACGCTGGATGCGGTGCAGAAGAAATACGCCGAGCGGGGCATCGAGGTAGAGTTTCGCGGCCTGGAAGGAGCGAGCGCGCAGCGCCTCGATCGCCTCAGTGGGCGCTTGGGTGAATAAAGTCACATTATTGGCCTAGGGTGCGAGCGCTCAAGCGAGAAGCGCCGAACTGGACTCGGGCGCGCGTCGGCGTAAATGTATAGTTTCCGCGATGACCTCGCGTTCTTAGGGGAACTTTGCCTGCGTGCGATGGATAGCTTTGTCTTGGCTAACTTAGGTTATCCAATCTAAAAAAGCATAATGACGTGCAAGTTTACTTAAGTAGGCCTTGCTGGATCGCAGGGGAATCTTCGGTAGTGTGGTGTTTAGCACTTATTGATTTCCCTGCACAGAAAGGTTTTTACAATGGACGAGAAACTGCAAACCCTCCTGAACAACCAGGTCATTAGCGAGTACGGCGCTTCCATGGTCTATACCCAGTTGGCCTTCGAGATGGACAACCTCTCCTTCCCGGGCATGCGCGATTGGTTCATGGGCCAGGCCGCTGAAGAGCGCGTGCATGCCGAAAAGATTGCGGACCATTTGCTCTCCCGCGGTTATCGCGTAGAGCTCAATGACATTCCGGTTGGTTCGGTGAAGGCCGCTAACCCGCAGGATGCTTTCCAGGCTTCCCTGGAGCACGAGCAGAAGGTCTCCGAGGAAATCCGCACCATCGCTCGCGCGGCGCTGGACGCACAGGACCTGGAATCCCGCCAGCTCGTTGACTGGTTCCTGAGCGAGCAGGTGGAAGAAGAAGCTACCGTTTCTGAGATTCTGGATCAGATCAAGCTGGTAGGAAATGACGGCTCTGGCCTGCTACGCATCGATGAGCGCTTGGCTGGTCGCACCGAAGGTGGCGCTGCCTAAGCGCGCCTGGGTGAATAACAAACCCATCAAGATTTAGAGCAATCCTCCCACGGCACTGCAGTGCCGTGGGAGGATTGCTTCTATGTCAACACAACGCAAGGCTTTCTGTGCCATGACGCTTTTGATCCTGGCGCTTTTTCTCATCGTGGGAGCGGCGATTATGTCCACCCACGTGGCCTTGGGGGTATTCCTGACCACTGCGGCGCTCATGCTCGGTCCATTCGCCGGGCTCGCGCTGCTGGTGTACGGTGCCGCGGGAAAGCGCGGCTTGGTTACTCGCTCGCTGTATAGCCTTGGTGGCATGCTGCTCATCGGTGCGATCGGCGGCATTTTCGCCTTGTCTATGGAACAGGTCTCCGCGATGCTGCCCGTTTTTGTGGCCGGCGCCGGTGTGGGAATCGTAGCCGTGCTGACCCAGGCGCCGAAACGCGCATAAACTGGCTCTCGTTATGCCCAAACTCCTTTTTGATATGTATGGCGTGCTCATGCGCCCGGCTACCCCAGAAAGTCATGCAGCCTTGGAGCGCCTCCTCGCGCCATCCGATGCCGAGGCGATGTGGGAGGCCTACGGGTTTTATCGCCCGGACTATGATGCCGGCATCTTTAGTGATAGCCACTTTTGGAATGAGGTAGCGGCCCGCGCAGGGTTGGGGGAGATACCCGTCGCGGAGGCGGTAGCGTGTGAAAACCGCGGTTTGCTGGAGGCCGACCAGGGGATGGTCGCTTTGGTCAAGGGGCTTATCGGGGAAGGCTATAGTGTAGGCATTTTGTCCAATATTCCCACCACGCTGGCGGGGCAGGTGCGCGAGAAGCATACCTGGCTGGAGGACTGTGCGGCGGTGACCTTCAGCTGCGATATTGGGCTGGCAAAGCCGCACCCAGAGGCCTATCGCGTAGCCGTGGATGCGCTGTCCGCGCAGCCGAAAGATACCTATTTTTTTGATGACCGCATCGACTACGTGGAGGGCGCTAGCTACTGCGGGCTCAATGCCCATCTTTTTCGCGGCATCGACTCGGTACGTGAGGTGTTAAGCACACTGGAGTGAGCGGCCTAGCTCCAGCGGTTGGCGCAGGAGCTGGTCGGCGGCCACGGTGCGGGCTACCGCGCGGACAATCTCCTTATGGCTGGGGATCATGCGCAGCTGCAACTCATCGCCTGCGGAGGCGCGGACGGTGGCGGCGAATTGCTTGGGGGCCTTCGGGTCGTCGGTAAACGCGCCGCCGGCGATGACCACGGTGGCCGGGGAGTGGGCTTTGACCAGTTCCGCGGTGATGGTGCCCAATTGGCGGGCGCGCTCGTCCAGAATGGTGCGGACGGTGGGATTGGATTCGGCGATTTGGGCGGCCTCGGTAAGCGAGGCAGCCTTCACCCCCTCCTGCCGTATTGCCTCGAGGATGTGCCGGGTGGCCAGTAGGTGCTCGGAGGCGCCGTGGCCAAGGAGTTCAGAGTGCGTTTGCGGCACGGGAATAATGGGGCTGACCTCGTCCTCGACGGAGAGTGCCGAGCCGATGGAATCATCCGCGAAGAGCACCAGAACGCGCTCGCTGGTGCCAATCTCGGCCGCCTGGGTTTCGGACCCCAAAATAGCTGGGATCGCGGAGGAGACTACTACGGGTACGCCGAACTGGAAGCGCAGGCGTTCGGCGATGTCCACGCCGTGCCAGTTGAGGTTTTCTGCGGTGACCAAGCCGTTGTCATCCACGGTGCCGGAGGTGGTCACGCCGAGGGAGACCAAGCGGTGGTTCAGGTTGGTCATCATGCGATTGATGCCGGCCATGATGTGCTCGAGGAAGTCATCCTCGCTGAGGTTTGCTACCGGCGTGGCCAACTCTTCTTCGCTTAAGGTGCGGCCCTTGATGTCATAGAGGCCGATGTAGGTCTGCTTAGTGCCCACGGAGATGCCGCCGAGCGCCCAGTCATTATCGGCCGCCTCAAGCGGTACAGTTGGCCGGCCGCGCCCACGGGACTGGGTGAGGTCGGTGCGTTCCTGGATGAGGCCCGCGTTGAGTAGGGAAGTAGTAGCGCGCGTGATGGTGGGCTGGGAAAGTCCGGTGGCTTCCACCAACTCGCTCCGGGTGATGATCGGGTTCAGGCGCACCAAATGGAGGCACTTTGCGGCCGGCGTGCGGGGCCGCGTGAACACTGGGCCAGATTTGATCATAAAAAGGAGTATAAGCATCCCAGACTGCTTTGTCTAACCTGATAAAAGTTTCATGTACCGAATAGTCTAAAGGTGGTGGTGGGAGCGCAGATATCTATGCTGGAGAGCATGCAGTCAGTAGCGGTTTATTGTGGTTCAGCAACAGGAAACTCCCCGGCCTATACTCAGGCGGCACAGGAATTGGGCACCGAACTGGCCCGACGCGGCCTGAACCTGGTGTATGGCGGCGGCAATATCGGCTTGATGCGCGAGGTTGCGCAAGCCTGCTTAGCCGCCGGCGGCACCGTCACCGGCGTGATGCCGCAGTCACTGGTGGATCTAGAGATTTCCCACCCCGGCCTGACCACCCTAGAGGTCGTGGGCTCCATGGCTGAGCGCAAGACCCGCATGGAGCAGCTTGCCGATGCCTATATTTGCCTCCCCGGCGGCGTTGGCACCCTTGAAGAACTTACTGAGGTACTCACCTTGCAGCAGCTGGGCCACATCCGCGGCCCAGTAGGCCTAGTTAATACCGCGGACTTTTGGCGCCCCTTCTACGCCATGTACGCCGCCATGGCCGAATCCGGTTTCATCCTGCCGCGCTTTGTAGACGCGCTGGTAATGAAAGAGAAACCGCAGGACATCCTGGATGAATTCAGCCACTGGAGCTATCCCGGCACAAAGTGGGACAACGATTAGTTAACAAGTTCGCAACTTCATCCTCCCCGGGTGGCCTATAGCTGATACTTAGGGATAGACTTCCTCGTTATGAGTTCTGAGCAGACCGCTAAGCGCCAGCCCTCTCTACTGGACGCTTCGTGCGATAACTTCGTTCACGACCTAGCCGAGCTTTCCCCCACCGATGCCACCGCGTGGGGCATTGACGGCTACGAGGGCGAATTGCAGGATTTCTCCCCCGAATACTTCACCGCCATCGCAGACCGCACCCGCGAGATGGTGGCGGACTTGGATGCCCTGGATGACACCACCGATGAGTCCGATGATGAGGATGACTTTGATGAGGTGGACTACGTCACCGCGGCCGTCCTACGCGATCGACTTTGCCTCGATCTAGATCTGCACCACCACAGCGAGGATGTGCGCTGCCTGAATAATATCGCCTCACCGGTGCAGACCATTCGCGATACCCTGCTGTTAATGCCGCAGGATACGGAGGAGGACCGCGATGCTATTCGCTCCCGCCTATCCCAGGTGAAGAACTCTTTGGCCGGCTACCGCAGCTCCCTGGAAGAGGCAGCCTCCCACGGCATGGTGGCACCACACCGCCAGATTTCAGAGGTCATTGTGCAGTGCGAGCGGCTTGCCGACGCCGACTCGATGCTCGAGTCCCTCGGCCTCGACGCCGACTCCGCTGAGGTGGAGCAGGCCAAGGAAGCCTTTGGCGAGTTCTCCGATTGGCTCTCCAATGACCTGCAGCCCCAGGCGCCTAACAAGGACGCAGTGGGCCGCGAGCGCTACGAGCGTTTTTCCAAGCTCTTTGTGGGCGATGCCGTTAACCTCGATGAGGCCTATGAATGGGGACTCGACCAGGTGCGCACCCTGCGCGCAGAACAGGAAAAGATTGCCCACGAGCTCTATGGTTCCGATTGTTCGGTACGCTCGGCGCTGCGCAAGCTCAACCACGAGGAGCGCTATACCCTGCGCGGCACCGATGCGCTGGTGGAGTGGATGCAATCCACCGCCGATGGCGTTATCGCAGAGCTCAACGGCAAAGAATTCGATATTCCGGAAGAAGTAGAAGAGATCGAGTGCTGCATCGATCCGGCCGGTACCGGCGGCATCTTCTATACCCCGCCGAGCGATGACTTCTCCCGCCCGGGCCGCATGTGGTGGTCCGTGCCAGAAGGCCAAGACACCTTCCACACCTGGCAAGAGCTGACCACCGTTCACCACGAGGGCGTGCCGGGCCACCACCTGCAGCTAGGCTCCGCACTGGTGCAGGAGGATCTCAACCTGTGGCGCCGTGCGGTGACGTGGAACTCTGGTCATGGCGAGGGCTGGGCTCTCTACGCCGAACAACTCATGGCCGAGCTGGGTTACATGGACGATCCGGGCTTCCGCATGGGCATGTTGGATGCGCAGCGCCTGCGCGCCGCCCGCGTGGTCGTGGACATCGGATTGCACTTGGGCAAGCAGTTGCCGGATTGCTCGACGTCCGGCGTGTGGGACAAGGCGCACGTGAAGACCTTCATGCGTGAAAACACCGCCATGGATGATGCGAACCTCAATTTTGAGGTCAATCGCTACCTCGGCTGGCCGGGCCAGGCGCCGTCCTATGCTTTGGGCCAGCGCCTGTGGCAGGAGACCCGCGCCGCGGCCGAGAAGCAGGGGATGAGTGCGCGCGAGTTCCACTCCGAGGCCCTCGCCCTTGGTTCCGTGCCGATGTCCGTGCTGCGCGAGGCCGTTCTGGATAACTAGCGGCGCAGCAGTCGCTGGGCCAGGCGTAGCAGCTGTGGCAAGTAGCCCGCTACGACCAGTACCGCGATGAGGCGGGTGAGCTGGACTGCGATGACCGCTGGGCCGGCCCCGCCCTCCGCCGAGAGTGCGAGCACCGTCTCTAGCGCGCCGGGGCTGGTAGCCAGGTAGGCCTCGAAGTAAGTGATGTGCAGCCACTTGGTTAGCGGCCAGGCGGTGGCCGCGCAGATACCGATGATGACCACGATGAAAAGAACCGTGGCGGGCAATTGCTTGGCAAAGGCCTTGAGCGCCGGCAGCGAAAGCCCACCGCCGCAGACCCAACCAATGGACAAGAAGGCCATCACCTTAAAGGCATAGAGCGGTTCGAGTGTGTGGCCCTCCGGCAACACGAAAGAGGCTAGAACCGTCAGCAGCAAGGGGCCGAGTACCGCGGCGGCGGGGAGATGGAGGAACTTGCCTACCTTTTCTCCTATGCAGGCAATGGCAATCACTAGGGCAACTATCCACCAGGTAGTTTCGCCGTCGACCGAAAGATCCGCTCCTTCGCCGGCAGGCGTGTCCAATAAGGCGACCACGGCCGGTAGCGATACCGAGACTACTAACAGGCGCAGGTATTGGGTGAGGGCGACGTAGCGGAAGTCGGCCCCGAGTTCGTCGGCAAGCGCGGGCATGAGGGACGCACCGCCCGGCAGCATGGATAAAATGCCGGTTTCGGAGGAGACATCGTGCGGCTGTGCGCGGTGTAAGAGGTGGCCACCGATAACGCCTACCATCAGTGTGACAAAGGAGATCGTCAGGGCGGCAGGCAGGAAGCCAAGCAATTGGCTCACCGGCACAACGGTCAGCGGGATGGCAGCCATCATGCCGATAAAACCACGCGACATGCTATAAAAACTCCGATTCACGCGCAGATCTTCCCCAGTACAAAGCGCCATGGCGCCGGAGGAGAGGATCGCTGCCAAGATCCAGGCCGCAGGTACGTGCCACATGCTAAACAGCCAGCCCAACACGACCGATGCCGGAACGACAATGGACCACCGTGCCACGGTGTGGGCACTTAGCCCGGCGCCTTCCTGCTGTGCGGCCATGCGAGCCTCCTCGTTCTGCTGCGACAAAAGTATAATGCCTTCTTTTACTCCACTATGGGGAGGCCGGTAGGCGGGTTATCACCTTACATCATTCAAGATTTATGATCGGGGGCATGGAAATCGATGTGGTGCAGTGGGTAATTCTCTTCTTTGGTACCGCGGCCGCGGGGTGGGTCGATGCGGTCATCGGCGGTGGCGGATTGATCCTGATCCCGATGCTGCTGGCGGTCCTGCCGGGCCTTGCTCCGGCCGCCGCTTTGGGCACTAGCAAGCTTGCTGCGGTGACTGGCACCGGATCCGCTGCTGTGACCCTTGCGCGCAAGGTGAAGCTGGACAAGGCAGAAATGGCGCGGTTCATCCTCATCGCACTGGTCTGCTCCGGGTTGGGGGCCAGCGTGGCCTCGAGCCTCGATAAAGACGTTATGCGGCCCATCATCATCGTGCTCATGGTGGCTGTGGGTATCTTCGTTGCCTTCAAGCCAGATTTTGGCAGTAGCGATTCGGCCGGTACCCGTGGCGGTTGGCGGACCGTCGTGGTCCTGTTACTCTCCGGCATCATTTCTTTTTATGATGGCATCTTCGGTCCGGGTACCGGAATGTTTTTGATCATGGCCTTTACCTCTATTTTTGCGCAGAACTTCTTGACCTCTGCGGCCATGGCCAAGGTGGTCAATACCGCTACCAATTTCGGCGCGCTCATCGTGTTCATTATTGGCGGGCACGTGTGGTGGACGCTCGGCATCGTGCTCGGCGTAGCCAATATCGCCGGCGCACTTCTCGGTGCTCGTACCGTACTTGGCGGCGGTGCCAAATTCATCCGCTACGCGTTGCTTACCCTGGTGGTGGTCATGAGCTGCTACCTGGGCTGGCAGCAATGGGGTTAATTACATCCGATTCTTGGTGCGCGCGGTAGCAATCGCATTCCACGGGTCCTCCGGCCAGGGGTGCTTGGGGTAGCGGCCGCGCATATCGGCGCGCACGCCGGCATAAGGTCCGGACCAGAAGCTGGCGAGATCATCGGTCACCGCGAGCGGCCGGCCGGCGGGGGAGAGCAGGTGGAATTGCACGCGGTGGCCGCAGTATTCGGGGGATTCGGCTAGGCCGAAGCATTCTTGCAACTTGATATGAACCACGGGGCGATCGCCGGACCAGTCGATTATGGCATCGCGGCCGGAGGGCACCGGAAGGCGCTCAGGGGCGAGCTCGTCCAGGTGGGTGGCTTCCGGCCAGGGAAGGAGGCGTTGCAGCGCGGGGTACATGTCTAGCTTGGCGGCGGGAGTGCCCTCGGCGATGCGATGTAATTCGGGCCCGAGCCATTCGGCGGGATCCGCGGAGTCGACATCGGGCCACGGATCGCCAAAGTGGGAGTGCAGGTGGTGCAGGCGGTCTTTTAATCTTTGGGCCTTCTCGCTGAAGGTAAAGAGTCCTAGGCCTTCTTCACGGATGCCGGCGGCAAGCGCCTCCTCGGCTGCGGGGCCCGTGACTTTAACCGGGGTCTCAGAAAGGGTGATGGCGCCCGCGGCCCTGACCTTGACGCCGCGCACGCGGCCATCGCGCAGGAAGGCGCGGGTTTCCTCGGTGACGCCGATGGCCGCCAGGGCAGCCGATTCCTCGATGCGGGCGGCCGAGCGAATGATGGCATTGCCCGCATTGGACAAGGACACCTCCGCGATGGCAAGCCACGGCGCTCCGGCCAAACCTGAGTTATCGAGCAGGCGCGCGCGGGTGCCGCTGGCCAGCAGGTAATCTTCGCCCATGCGCTTGGCCACCTGCTCGGGAAAGGCGGTGGCTACGACCTTCCCGGGATCGGCGGGGCCGAGATCGTCTACGAGACGTGCAAGCCGCTTGACCTCTCTTTGAGGTGGGCGGTGACGGGTGAGATCGGGGGTTAAGGGGGCGTCGGCAAGCGAGGCGATAATGGGCGCGGCCTGGCTGCCGTGGCGGAGCAAGGAGGCGCCGAGGCGCGGATCGGTGGGCAGGAGGGCGAGTTCCTGCGTCGCGCCAATGCGCTTGAGCGTTGCCTGCGCGGAGGCGAGGGCCTGGGCCGGCGGCGGATCGAGCAGCGGGAAATCCGGGCCCGCGCCCCAGCAGTCCAGAAACAGCGCGGCCTGGGTGAGGTCCGCGGAGAGGATCTCCGGGGTGGTGTGTGGGGAAAAGTGCTGGTAATCGTCCTGCGAATAGCAGCGAATCACGGTGCCTGGTGCCTCACGGCCGGCACGACCAGCGCGCTGATCGGCACTCGACTTTGAGGTAGAAACCGTCACCAACCCGGACATGCCGCGTTGGGCATCGCGTCGGGGAACGCGGGAAAGCCCGGCATCTACCACTACGCGCACACCCGGCACGGTCAGCGAGGACTCCGCGATAGAGGTAGCCACGACGATGCGCTGTTCCTCGGTATATAGCGCGGCGTCTTGCTCCGCGGTGGTTTGCTTGCCATGCAGGGGGAAGACATTATGGCCTGCTAAGGCATCGCACACGAGGTTGACCTCGCGCACACCGGGCACAAAGACCAGCGTTGATTCCTGCTGGCGAGCTGCCTGCTTGGCGACGTCCCCGTAAAACTCCCTCGTTCCCGCCGCCCTGCCCGGCATGGGGGCGTACTGGATGTCGAGCGGATGGGTGACTGCCTCGGTCACGTGGACGGGCGCATCCATAAGCTGGGAAAAACGCTGCGCATCCACGGTTGCAGACATGGCGATGACGCGAAAATCCTCACGCAATTCGGCTAGCTCCAGGCACATGCCTAGCACCAAATCCGTATCGAGCTGACGCTCGTGGACCTCATCGATGGCAACGGCGGCCACGCCCTCGAGTTCCGGATCCTTCAGCAGGCGGCGCAGCAGCACGCCCGGCGTGACGAACTCGACCTCGCTGCCCTTGCTGGACTCGCCCCGGATGGCGAAGCCGACCTTGTCCGGCGTGCCGTTAAGTGTGCTCAAGCGCTGCGCGGCCGCGCGCACGGCCACACGTCGCGGGGCGGTGACGATGACCTTGCCACGTCCTGCCGCATGATTGGCCAGCGCCGGAGGCACGAGTGTGGTCTTACCCGTGCCGGGCGGGGCCTGGATGACGACGTTTCCGGTGCTAGGTAGCGAATCGATGGTCTCGGCTACGGGAAGTCCCGCGCCGATGCGAGCGAGATCAAACATTTAGTTGGCGGCTCCAAAACCCTCGACAGGGCCTTTGAGATCCTGGCGCTCCCAGGCTTCCTCATTGTCTTCCAGTTTGCGCACCACGCGGCCGGGTGATCCCAGGACCAGCGAATTATCCGGGATATCGGTGGTAATAAGCGTGCCCGCGCCTAAGACGCAGTTCTTTCCAATCGTGATGCCCGGCAGCACGGTGACATGAGCACCGAGCCACGTATTATCACCAATGGTGATGGGCTTGGCTATCTCCCAGCCGCCGGCGCGCATCTCATGATCGTTTACCGGATGCCCCACCGTAATCAGGGAGCAATTGGGACCCACCATGACACCATTGCCGAGCGTTACCTGGGCCTGAGCCAAGATCGTAGCGCCGAAGTTAATGAAGACGCGCTCGCCGCATACTAGGTTGCAGCCGTACTCCAAGTTGAACGGCACGTGCAGGCCCGGCACCGCTGATTCTTCCGGCAGTATCTCGCGCAGGATGCCTTTGGCACGCTCTTGGTCCGTATTCTGTAGTTCGTTGAGCTGCTTAAGCAAGCGGAAAGTGCGCTGGTGCTCTTCCTTCGCCTCCGGCATGCTCGGCAAGAACCACTCCCCACTGGTCATCCGCTCCCATGAGCCGTAGCGTTCCAAGTCCTGCCGCACCTGTTCGTTCATGGGTGTCATTGTAGAGGGTGAGTGGTGCTTAATAAGTATCTGCGGAAATCACTTAGGTTCCGGTAAATCACAAACTCACAGGCCGCTTTTGTTGGCTCGATAAAATTTGTAGACGACATTGGCAAAGCGGTTGCTAATTCTCAGAGTTAAGGTTGAGCGTAAGTAGAAGGCCAAGCACAATGAGTGAGCATATGGAAACAGATTCAAGAAAAATCGTCGATAATATTTTGAGCGATATGGCGGAACTCAATGACTGGATCTGTATTGCTGATGCAACTGGGGCGAATGGGAAAAACTCGTTTTATGCTACGTATGACGATGTCGTTACCATCCTTAGCGCAGTCAAAAACTCCTCAGCAGTGACACTTGGAAAGCTCGGCGCAGGATTTCAAGACCTTCCGGATACTTGGTCTCCTAGGGAAATAGCGAGCGAAGTGTTTTCCTCCTCGGATCCTATCGTTGAGATGATGAACTTCTGGATAAGGGAAATAGAAGACCCCCAGCGGTAGCTCCCGCAATCTTCACCCCGCAAGAATGACGTTATCGATGAGGTGAATTCTGCACGTGGGGAGGAGGGCTATTCCACCTTTCGGTCTGAATGGATTATCGCAGTTTGAACTCGACGACGTCTACTTCATCATCGGCAGCTAATCCGGGATAGTGAGCATCTAGCGCTTTCTGAAGCTCGGCGAGAGAGCCAAAGCCGTCATTTCGAGCTTGCTTTTCCGACAATTTACTTCGCTGGATAGAGGAAACGGCCGTGACCTGTGCAGGAATGGTGACGACCTCTCCGGATTCTTTCTCGAAGACTATTTGGGCATTTCCTTCATGGAAAGGATCATCTACCCGAATTGTCTGTTGCTTTTCTCCGCTACGAATTGATTCCTCGTAGCCTTCCCACATGTAGATGCGCTGCTCTTGTTCTATATCTCGCCAGTTGAATGCGAATGGCAAGAGTTCTTCTACGGTAGGTGCTTCAAGTCCATTGCTTCCGCGCACGATGCACCGAATGGACGGATCAACATCAAAAAGCACCTGGCGGCATTTACCGTAGGGAGGAATAACTTGACCAGTAGGTCCGTATACGGCGACTACTGCTTGGATTGGGTCCTCTGGATAACTAGCAGCATGGTTAGCTAAAGCCGAGACTTCCCCGCAAGGACCACCGAGGAAGTGGTGCGCGTTCAAACCGAGTACGTGTTTGCCTGATTTGGTGAGGAGTGCTGCGGCTACAGTGTGATTTCCTCCGTCCTGAAAGCGCCGTGCGTGAGTAGTTGCTTTGGCTAGCAAATTTCGAAGTTCGTTCGTAATCACTCTTTAAGGGTAATGATTGCCGACGCGCTTCATCTAGGTGAAGACAGAGATCGGGAACATCGGGGTTTCTGGGATGCATAAAAAATTGCTGGGCTTAACAGACGTCCTCATGAATGCTATGACTACCGCTTTTGTGGGAGCGCGCGTGTGGGCAGAGAATGCAGGACGGCAGTCGGAATAAGCAATGTGCCGCAGCAATGACAGAAGCAGTCCTCTTTCTTTGCGCTTTAATAGGTGGGTGGATCCGCCGAAAACCGCGTTAGTGCGTAAGTTGAGCGTTTACCACCCTTCTGCGTACTGGGTGTGCAGATTGTGATCGATTTGCTTGTGTACACACAAATCAAAATTCTGTAAACGATGCCTGTTGCTGCTTTTGAGTCTTTAAAGCGTTGGAGTTCAGCCCCTCACTCCATGGCGGATATACTCTAAATCCTCTCTTTCCTGGGGTTGCTCCGGAGGTAATACCGAGACGTTGTAAATCTTGATTGCTAAATTGAAACACACCTCGGTGATCTCCTTGAATCACAAAGACTAGGAGACCGTCGCCGCAGGAAGAATCTTCAAAAGGCACGGATTCCCCTTCATGGTCGCGTTGCCAGAATGCTACGAAGGCTCCCGGCTTAGAAGGCGTGGTGCGTGCTGTGCGAACATGCCAGGTTTTAGCTCCCAACTCGGCTATTCCCGATTCATAATTCGCATTATCACTTGTTTCATTTATGCTGCCTTCTAAATTAAAGGCCGCCACAAATTGGTAAAAGGAATCAAACTTCATCTTCAAGGCGATATCCGCATCTTTTTCGTCCAGCATTGAAGCTTAAGGAAAGCGGCGGAGGGCAACAAATTCCCACGTTATTTGAAGTGTCCAGGGTTGGGGCCGATTTGTCTTGAAACGATTCTTACCCTTGTTGAAGGAAATTTCTGGATCGATTTATTGGGGTGCTGGGATTAGGGTGAGGTCATGCTTTTTGATTCGCTGCCGCGGCCGAGTGTGCGTGTGGCTCCGGGGGTGGGGCATGTGCCGGGATGGGTGGGCGTCGATAAGCAGAAGGCTTTGGTAGAAGAGATGCGCGGCATTGCGCGCGAGTATGCGGCTACGCCGATGGCGATGGTGCGGCCGCGGTTGAAATCCGGCGGGCAAATGAGCGTTTTTCAGCTGCATTTGGGCAGGTATTGGCATTATCCCAGCTATCGGTATGTGGACAATATGGACGGCACGCGGGTTCCGCCGGTGCCGGAGAGCCTGCGGCGGATTGCTCCGGGGGCGCTGCGCGCTGCGGCTGAGGTAGCACCTGAGCTAGAGCCGTGGGTGGAGAACTTCGTGCCGGAAATGGCGCTAGTTAATTACTATCCGCCGGGCTCGGCCATGGGCATGCACGTGGATGATTCGGAGGAGTCACCCGCCCCGGTGATTTCGCTATCCATTGGGGATGAGGCGCTTTTCCGCATGGGCCATACCGAATCGCGCACGCGGCCGTGGGATGATATCACGCTGTGTTCTGGGGATTTGGTGGTCTTTGGTGGGCCAAAGCGCTTTGCCTACCACGGCGTGGTGCGCGTTAATGATGGAACGTTGCCGCAGGGGTGCGGGCTGAGTGAAGGACGTATCAACATCACTATCAGACAAGTATCTGCACGGGCGGTAAGCTAGGGATGTTACATAAAGCTTGAAGGAAAGAAGGTTCTCTTATGTCTCGTATCGGCATCATCATCGGCACTACCCGCGATAACTCGGCCGGCAAGGTAGTAGGTGAGTGGATTTATGATCTTGCCCAGGGGCGCCAGGATGGGGTGGAGTATACCCTGCTGGACCTCAAGGAGTTTGATGTTCCACTGCTGACCACTGACGTCATTCCTGCCACCGCCAATAAGCAGTATGCGGATGAAAAGGTGCAGGCGTGGTCTGATGCAGTGGATGCCTGCGATGGTTTCGTATTTGTTACCCCGGAGTACAACCGCTCCGTGCCGGGTCCATTCAAGAATGCCTTCGACTGCTTGGCTGGGGAGTGGACCGGTAAGCCGGTTGCGTTCGCCGGTTACGGTCCAGCGGGCGCAATCCGCGGCGTGGAAGCATGGCGCACCGTCGTGGTCAACTTCTCCATGCCGCAGCTGCGCAATCAGCTCGACTTCGGTTTCTTTACTGACTGGATCGAAGGCGAATTCCGCCCTGTAGATGCCAAGGTGGAACGCACCAATTCCTTGCTGGCCGAGCTGGAAGATGCCGTTTCCGCATAATCAGTTCGCACAGCGGCCACGTTCTGGCCCCGCAATAGGCGAACGAGAACGATAACGTGGCCGCATGTTGGCCTCATTTAAAAATCCAGCCCCCGCTGCTCACGAAGAGCGCGGGGGCTGAATGCTATGTGGCCGGTTTAGTTACTGCAGGCCAAACTGATCCCACGCGGCAGGGGAGAGGTTCTGGTACACGTGCTTGTGTTCCTGGTACTCGGCCAAGCCGGTGGGGCCAAGCTCGCGGCCGTTGCCGGACTGCTTGAAGCCGCCCCACTCTGCCTGCGGCAGGTAGGGGTGGAAGTCGTTGATCCAGATGGTGCCGTGGCGAAGGGCGCGGGCGACGCGCTCGGCGCGGCCGGCGTCGGAAGTGTAGACGGCGCCTGCCAGGCCGTACTCGGTGTCGTTGGCGATCTCGATGGCCTCCTCCTCAGTGGTGAAGGTCTCGATGGTCACGGTAGGGCCGAAGGCCTCGTCATGGACACAGTCCATCTCGCGGGTAGCTCCATCAATGATGGTCGGCAGGTAGTACACACCAGCGCCTAGGTCGGTGGTGCCGGTGCCGTGCTGGCCATTGGAGTCCTCGCTGGTAGCGGCGCGGCCGCCGGTGAGGATCTTGGCTCCCTGTTCGTGGGCCTTGTCCACGTAGGCGGCGACCTTCTCGCGGTGCTCGGCGGAGATGAGCGGGCCGGTCTCTGCCTTGTCATCGGTCGGGCCGCCGATCTTGATCTTATTGGCGCGCTCCACCAGGGCGTCGACGAACTTATCGTGCAGGGACTCTTCCACGACGATGCGGGAGCCTGCGGAGCAGACCTGGCCGGAGTGGAAGAAGGCGCCATTGAGGGCGTTGTCCACGGCAACGTCGAAGTCGGCATCGGCGAAGATGACGTTCGGGTTCTTGCCGCCGAGCTCGAGCGCAGTGCGCTTGACGGTCTCCGCCGCATTCTTGGCGATGATCTTGCCGGTGACCAGGCCACCGGTAAAGGAGACCATGTCTACATCTGGGTGCTGGGAGAGCGGGTTGCCGCAGTTAGCGCCAGCGCCGGTGATGAGGTTGCCTACGCCGTCCGGCAGGCCGCACTCCTTGAGGGCGGCCATGAGCAGCATCGCGGTGTGTGGGGTGAGCTCCGCCTGTTTGAGGACGAAGGTATTGCCGGCGGCCAGGGCCGGGCCGACCTTCCAGGAGACCTGCAGCAGCGGGTAGTTCCACGGAGTAATCAGGCCGCAGACGCCGACGGGCTCGGCATCGATGCGGGAGCGCAGGTTGGGATCCTGCGGGTCGACTACGCGACCGGCCTGGTGCTGGGCCAGGGTGCCGAAGTACTCGAAGGCGTTGGCGATATCATCCATATCGCCCAAAGACTCCTCATAGCGCTTGCCGGTATCAGCGGACTCGGCCTGAGCGAAAAGCTCCTTGTGTTCACGGATGAAATCGGCAACGCGGATAACGAGCTTGCCGCGCTCGGCGGACGGGGTATTGGCCCACTCGCCGTTATCGAAGGTTTCACGGGCAACCTTGATGGCGCGCTCGGTGTCCTCGTCGGATGCCTCGGAGACTAGACCGACGGTGGAACCATCGGCCGGGCAGATGATGGTGCGGGTTTCGCCGCTCTGGGCGGCTTCCCACTTACCGTTGATGAACAGGGACTTCGGGGCGCCATCGGCATGCACGCCCTTCAGCAGCTCGGTCTGGGTGGGGTCGAACAAAGTGTTCTGGGTGCTCAAGTGAAAAGCAACCTTTCTCTCATAGAGGTAGTTGTAGTGGCCAGCTTAGCTATCTTCGCGCCAGGTGCGCTCGGGCTCGGCGCCATCGGAGACGTCGGAGTCACCCGGCTGGGTCTGCTGCATGTAAAGGAAGGCCAAGTGGCGCTCATAAAGATCCAGCACGTTATTGATGATTTGGTTCTCGGAATAGCCGTAGACGTCATAGCCCAGCGAACCGGTCATATCGTAGACCTCGAGGCGGTAGTACTCGTCGCCCTCGCCCGCGCTGAAATCGGGGCGCTCGGCCGCGACTGGGAAGAGCTGGTAGCGGAACATGCGCTCATTGTGCAGCTTTACTTCTAGGTCGAGCTGGGGCAATTCGACGTCGGGAAGCTCGCTGGTGAGCAAGATGGCGTCGTAGCCGCGGGTACGCATGTGGGTAGCAACCTGCTCCAAGGCGTAGGTGGCGGTATCGCGCAGGTAAGTATCCATCTCCTTCTTGGAAGGGAAGGTATTGGCGCGGTCGAGGCGGTTCTTCCACAGGTTGGAATCCGAAGGATCGCGCTCGGTGCGGGAGGAAATCACGCCATGCATTGCGGTGGTGCGGGCCTCGCGCTGCACGTTTTCAAGGCGCAGGGACTTCCACAGGGAGAACATGATGAGGTAGACCACGAAGGCGAAGGGCAGGCCCATCACGACGGTCGCGGACTGCACGGTGGCGATGCCATCGATCTGCAGCAGTGCCAAGGTCAGCGCACCCACGGTTACGGACCAGAAGATGCGCAGCCAGCGTGCTCCATCCTGGCGGTTATCGGTGATGCGAGAGGTGAAGTTGGACATCACCAGCGCGCCGGAGTCGGCCGAGGTGATGTACAGCAGTAGGCCAATAAAGGTGGTCAGGAAGATGACGATGCCAGAGCCTGGGAACTCGTGCAGCATGTCGTAGAAGCCTTGTTCTGGCACGTTAATAGCGTTCTCGGCGAATTCGGGGTAGTCACCGGAGCGGACCATGTCCAAGGCAGTGTTACCAAAGAAGGACATCCACATCAGGATGAATAGGAACGGGAAGGTCAGGGTGCCGAAGATGAACTGGCGCAGGGTGCGGCCGCGGGAGATGCGGGCCAGGAAGAGGCCGACGAAGGTCGCCCAGGCGATCCACCATGCCCAGAAGAAGAGGGTCCAGGACTGCATCCAGGTATCTACGTTGGCTTGGTCTTCGGCAAAGGCGAAGGTCTCCATGGTCCAAGATGGGAACTTTGCGACGTAGTCACCGATATTGGTCACGATGGCATCGAAGAGGTAGGCGGTCTTGCCAAAGACCACGACGTAGACCATCAGTGCGATGGCCAAATAGACGTTGAGCTCGGAGAGGAAGCGAATGCCCTTATCGACGCCGGATACGGCCGACAGCGTGGCAATGGCCACCGCAATAATGATGAGGGCGGACTGCAGGCCAAGGCCCTGCTCAATTCCAAAGATGAGGTGGAAGCCATAGGAAAGCTGCACCACGCCGATGCCCAGGGAAGCGGTCACACCGAAGACGGTGCCCAGCATGGCGGCGATGTCCACCGCGGAGCCGATAGGGCCGTGCACGCGCTTGCCGATGAGCGGGTAGAGCGCGGAGCGGATAGCCAGCGGCATGTTCAGGCGGTAGGCAAAGTAGCCAAAGGCCATGCCCATAAGTGCATAAAGCGCCCAGCCGGTGAGGCCATAGTGGAACATGGCATAGACCACGGCTTCCTTGGCGGCCTCCATGGTTTCGCCGTCACCGACCGGTGGCTGCATGTACATGGTGACCGGCTCGGCCACGGCGAAGAACATGAGGTCCACGCCGATGCCAGCGGCAAAGAGCATGGACGCCCAGGAGAAGGTATTGAATTTCGGCCGCGAGTGGTCCGGGCCAAGGCGGATATTGCCGGCATTGGAAAAGGCAATATAGAGCACGAAGACCACGGCGATGGTGGCGGTGAGGACATAGAACCAGCCAAGGTTGTGGCCGATCCAGCCGGTCACACTGGCGAGGGTTTCTGCCGCGGAATCGCGGCCGAGCCCAGCATAGAGCGCCATGGCAATAATGAGGACGCCAGAGATGATAAATACCGGCCAGTTTGTCTTGGGAGCAGGGACCTGATCTGCGCCTACGGCATCGCCGGTTTCGGCCTTGTAGCTGCCGACGAGGGCGCGGACTCGGTAGCGCGGACTGCGCTTCTTGGGCTCTCCAGAGGGGGTTGCGAGAGAGGTGTTTTTACCCCCTTCTTGGGGGTCTTTATGTGAAGTGAGAGACTCCTCAGGATTGTGAGGATCAAAGTTAGCCATCTACTTCTCCTATTGCTGGTTGTTTTGGGCCGAATCTTTCGCACGAGTGCCCCAAAATGCTCACAAGATCGCAGGGAGAGATAGGTGAGTGAAATGAATCATATTCGGGCGAACTATGCGCAAAGACTGCGGATTTCATCTCCAGAGAAATCCATCCGGACAAGGTAAATATACATTAAGATGGGCAAACTTCTAGCGGGATGTGTACTCTGGAGGCGGTGCCCGCACATAAGGCGATGTGAATAATTACAGACTTTTGTATAAATTACAATATTTTCACTTCCGGTGGGGCAATCTTGACGTGTGAAATATTTCACAGAAAGAAGGGGATTTATGGGTTTTATGGACAAGCTGACCAAGAAGCGTTCCGCTAAAAAGGTCACCGATGAAGTAAGCGACGTAGTCGTCGTTGGCGGTGGCTCCGCAGGCTCCGTCATCGCCGCACGCCTGACCGAAGACAAGAACACCCGCGTGCTGGTCCTTGAGGCTGGCCGCCCAGATTCCCTGTGGGATCTGTTCATTCACATGCCATCCGGCTTCTCTTTCCCAATCGGCGCAAAGAACTATGACTGGATGTATGAGTCCGATCCAGAGCCAGAGATGAACGGCCGCCGTGTCTACCATGCTCGCGGCAAGGTCCTTGGCGGATCTTCCTCCATCAACGGCATGATCTACCAGCGCGGTAACCCGATGGACTACGAGAAGTGGGGCCAGAACCCGGGCATGGAGAACTGGGACTTCGCCCACTGCCTGCCGTACTTCAACCGCATGGAAACCGCCGCTGCAGCTGAGCCGAATGACCCGCGCCGTGGCCACGATGGCCCGCTGTACCTCTCCCGCGGTCCGGCTACCTCCGAGCTCTTCCAGGCCCTGTTCAAGTCTGTGCAGGAAGCCGGCTACAACCTGACCAATGACGTCAATGGTTACCGCCAGGAAGGCTTCGCTCCGTTCGACCGCAATATTAAGAACGGCAAGCGCTGGTCCGCTGCCCGTGCCTACCTCTATCCCAATATGGATCGCGAGAACCTCGAGATCCGTACCCGCGCATTTACCACCAAGATCCTCTTCGAGGGCCAGAAGGCCGTCGGCGTCGAGTACGAGTGGCAGGGCGGCGTTCACCGCGTCTATGCCGAGAAGATCGTGCTGTCCGCCGGTGCCATTAACACCCCGCAGCTGCTGGAAATCTCCGGCATTGGTGACCGCGAGATTCTGGAGAAGCACGGCATCGACGTCGTCAAGCACCTGCCAGGTGTGGGCGAGAACCTGCAGGACCACCTCGAGGTTTACATTCAGTACGAGACCACCAAGTCCACTGCTTCTTCCCAGCCTTACCTGGATAAGTGGCGCTGGCCGTTCATGGGTCTGCAGTGGCTGCTCACCCACAAGGGCCCGGTTGCTACCTCCCACTTTGAGGGCGGCGGCTTTGTGCGCTCCAATGACAATGAGGACTACCCGAACCTCATGTTCCACTTCCTGCCGATGGCTGTGCGCTATGACGGCCAGAAGGCGGACGTCAAGCACGGCTTCCAGTGGCACGTCGGCCCGATGTTCTCCGATACCAAGGGGCACGTTCACATCAAGAGCGCCGATATCCACGACAAGCCGTCCATCCTCTTCAACTACCTGAAGACCGACCAGGACCGCCGCGAGTGGGTTGAGGCCGTACGCGTTGCCCGCTCCCTGCTGGATACCAAGGCTATGGAAGAGGTAGGCGCCCGCGAGTTCAGCCCGGGCCCGGATGTCCAGACCGACGAGGAAATACTGGAGTGGGTCCGCAACGATGGCGAGACCGCGCTGCACCCATCCTGCACCGCCAAGATGGGCGCGGAGTCCGATCCGATGGCCGTCGTTAATCCGGACACCATGGGTGTATGGGGCGTTGAGGGCCTCTACATTGCGGATGCCTCCGTCTTCCCATCCGTGACCAACGGCAATATCTACTCCCCAACCATGATGGTGGGCGAGAAGGCCGCCGACCTCATCGCCGGCCGCACCCCGCTAGAGCCAAACTACGCCGAGTGGTACAAGGCTAAGCACGATATGCCGCTCTACGCTGAGGGCGAAGCAGTCCGCGATCACAAGCACTCCATCCAGGGCGCTGACCACTAAGCAACCTCCTACCGGATTGCTCTAGCGCCGCGTTTCCCTTCCTTGGGGCGCGGCGCTTTTGCTTGCCGACGTCCCCGTGTTCCCACCGTCTCCCTAACGTCTAGGTAAGAGCCATGGTTTAATACCCTGGCAAGCGATTGCCCCAGTGAATCGAAGCGTCAGAGAAAAGGAGCCTGTGGATGCTAATTCTTATCGCGATGGTCATTGCTGCCTTGGCCGTTATTAAAAAACTCGACGACATAGATAAGCACCTAAAGGAGCTGCTCTCGTCGCGCGAAGATGGCGAAACACCGCGTTAATCGTGCGGGTGGCTAAGGAGATGGTGGACGAATTTCGAATTAACCAACTGCAAAAGGCCTATACCGACCGTGAAATGGAATTTTCCTGCGATGTAGCTTGAAGGGCTATGGCTTCGTAGACCAAAGTGGTTTCCAAGCAGCAGTTCCAGTACTTCGTATGCGGGGTAGACAACACTGCCGACTTCAAGGAAGTATCATTCCCGGATACTAGCGAAAAGAGATAGTCATTTGGATATTAGAAAGCTTCGCTACGTGTGGTTTGACCCGTACGTAATGTCCGTGAGTGTCTAGCCCTTGATGGAGAACCTGGTGTCGGTGTCGCTGGCCGCACCTACGCCGCCGTCATGTCCGCCGACACCCTGTTCATCACCATCCCCACAGGGGTGGGTGTGGACATCCACGTGAAGATTCTGGAGAACTTCGCCGCCCACGTCGCCCCCGCGTTGGGTTGGCAGCCGAACCGCGAAGGACCAGTCATCGGCTATCCCATCGACTAATTCTTGCAGGTGGCAGGACTTTCGCGTGACTGTTAGTTCAGCCCATTTTAAATAGTTCATCGCATACTGTATAATTCAGCGCATGCTGACTATTGCTTCGCGCCTCGACGTCATGAACCGGCTCGGCCGGGCCATGGCTGATCCGACGCGCTCCCGAATCCTGCTAACCCTACTAGACGGTCCGAGCTACCCGGCCGTGCTCGCGCAAAGCTTGGATCTGACCCGCTCGAACGTCTCGAACCACCTGTCCTGCCTGCGCGATTGTGGCATTGTCGTCGCTGAGCCGGAGGGCCGCAAGACCCGCTACGAAATCGCCGATCCCCACCTCGCGGCAGCGCTCGAAGCGCTGGTCCACGCGACGCTGGCCGTCGACGAGAATGCCCCCTGCATCGACACTGAGTGCTCGGTGCCCGACTGCGGCGAGAAAGGAACGGACGCATGAGTTCAGCATGTGGATGCGAACACGAACCCGTCACGGAGATTGACGAGCTCGATCGGCCATGGTGGAAGGACCCTGAGCTACTGCTGCCGATCTTCTCCGGGGTAGCCCTCATAACAGGACTGGCGCTGGACTGGTCCGACTTGGAGACGCCCGCGACGGTACTGTATTGGGTTGGCCTGCTGTTGGGCGCTTACACGTTCGCGCCTGGAGCGATCCGGAACCTTGTCACGAAGCGCAAGCTCGGCATTGGCTTGCTAATGACGATCAGCGCGGTCGGCGCGGTGATCCTCGGATTCGTCGGAGAGGCCGCGGCGCTAGCATTCCTGTACTCGATCGCCGAGGCACTGGAAGACAAGGCGATGGACCGGGCTCAAGGCGGACTGCGGGCACTGTTGAAGCTGGTACCGCAGACCGCGACGGTGCTGCGCGACGGCACAGCGGCCGAGGTCGCAGCGAAGGACCTCGAGGTTGGCGAGCTAATGCTCGTGCGCCCCGGGGAGCGGATCGCCACGGACGGCATCATTCGATCCGGGCGCTCCAGCCTTGACACCTCAGCGATCACCGGAGAATCCATTCCGGAGGAGGTTGCGCCCGGCGACGAAGTGCCTGCGGGAGCGATCAACTCCGCCGGGGTGCTGGAGGTCGAGACGACCGCAGCTGGGACGGACAACTCGCTGACCACACTCGTGGACCTAGTCGAGCAAGCGCAGGCGGAAAAGGGCGACCGCGCCCGGATCGCCGACCGGATTGCCCAACCCCTAGTGCCCGGGGTGATGATCCTGGCGGTGCTGGTCGGCGTTATCGGCTCGCTGCTGGGCGACCCTGAGACGTGGATCACCCGTGCGCTGGTAGTCCTGGTCGCAGCGTCGCCGTGCGCGCTGGCAATCTCCGTGCCGCTGACGGTCGTGGCCGCGATCGGCGCGGCCAGCCAGTTCGGAGTGGTCATCAAGTCCGGCGCGGCGTTCGAGCGACTCGGCAGTATCCGTCACCTGGCAGTGGACAAAACCGGAACCCTTACCCGCAACCAGCCTGAGGTTACCGGAGTGGTCCCGGCAGACGGATTCGATCGGACGCAGGTGCTTTCCTTCGCGGCAGCAGTTGAGCAGCAATCGACACACCCCCTCGCTGCGGCGATCGCGGCAGCGGGGCCCGAAGCGCCCACCGCCTCGGACATCAGCGAGGAAGCTGGGCATGGCATCGGCGGCACCGTCGAAGGCCGACGGGTGCTGGTGGGCAGCCCCCGATGGATCGACGCCGGACCACTGAAAGCAGACGTTGAGCGCATGGAGTCCGAGGGCCAGACCTGCGTCCTGGTCACCGTCGATGACGCTCTCGCCGGGGCGATCGGGGTCCGTGACGAGTTGCGGCCCGAGGTGCCCGAAGCCGTGCAGGCCCTGCACGCCAACGACGTGGAAGTAAGCATGCTCACCGGCGACAATACTCGCACCGCCCGGGCGCTGGCTGGAATCGCCGGAATCGACGACGTGCGCGCCGAGCTGCGCCCTGAGGACAAGGCAAGCATCGTCGCCGATTTCTCCTCCAAGACGCCGACGGCGATGATCGGCGACGGCATCAATGACGCGCCGGCACTGGCGGGCGCGACGGTGGGCATAGCGATGGGAGCGACCGGCTCTGACGCCGCGATCGAGTCCGCTGACGTCGCCTTCACCGGCCACGACCTCCGGCTAATCCCGAAGGCGCTGCAGCACGCCCGCCGAGGAAGCAGGATCATCAACCAGAACATCGTGCTGTCTCTGGCCATCATCATCGTGTTGATGCCACTGGCGATCAGCGGCGTGCTGGGCCTGGCTGCCGTCGTGCTGGTTCACGAGGTCGCCGAAGTGATCGTGATCTTGAACGGCCTGCGGGCTGCGCAAGCGAAGCGCTGAGGCTGTGACCGGCAAGTCTCATAAGGGTTAAACCACACGCCGAGCGGACACACCTTGGGCCAGGCACGTCATTCGAGTTCACGGTCCGTCTCCGTGGAATCGGGATCGTACTCGGTGACCTGTCCCTTCTCGGTGCGTGTGGGCATGGGGGCTGTGGGCGAGCCACCACCCGGCACGTGCCCCAGCCGGTCAAGGGCCCCCGAGCGCTCGGCGTCTCCAGCGCAGATCGTGGAAGGATCGAACTTGCTCAGGGACCAAGCGTCACTGCGAGACTCTTTTCGTCCCGCAACTTGAATAGTTCAGCGGCCTTGATACCGCGGACATCCATTCGGAGTGCTGCCGAGTCTCATCGACACAGCCCGTGACTACCTGGGCAGTGTGTTTGATAAAGGACCCCACCCTCATCAGCATTGCCGAGCCCTCGCCGTTCCAGTTGCCGTAACCGACTAGATGCAGATTCTTCACCGCGGTTTCGCGGCCGCGCATGAGGTGGCGGAATAGACCGAGAGCCGAACGAAAACCAGCGCACCAGATCAGATGGTCGTGGTCGTGCTCACTAAAGCTATCGAAGATGGGGGGATGTCCCCGAGGTTCGGGCCGGAATCGCCGCCGAGAATCCGGCGTCGGCTGCGTCGGTGAACGAACGGACCGCGCTTCAACCTACCCCTAATAACGCGAAGCGTCATCAACGCCCCGCGTTACACGTTTAATTTGAACTCCACAGAGTGTCGGCGCAGTTTAACGTGTGCGAGATTCATTCTTGGACCCAGCCCAGTCGCTGGCGTTAACCTTGCACAAAACTACGGCGATGGTCCTGGACGGCCTTGCTGACTGAGCACCCGGCACCTCCATCACAGGCGTTCGTGCTCCCCACATCCTTCGCTCAAGCGGACTTCTATCCCGTAAACCGATGTTGTCACCCCTCCAGGACGGTAGCCTTATCAACCCAGCGAGCCAATAGACTGAAAGCCGCGAGCTGCTCCAACGCGACTTGCTCCTCACCACCGTCGTGTGGAACATGCATCCCGGGATTGCGGATAGCCGCGTACAAGCCCTCTGCAAAGGCGCGGGCGCCCCGATGCAGGTTCTCAAACGTCTTACTGCCATCATTTTCCATAAGCCGAAGGCGCGGCACATTACGCTTCGGATCATGGAGTGAAAACGCCTCGTTGAAAAGTGCTGTTTCAGGTACGTCTAGGCGGTTCAGTTTCGCTTGGGGCTCTGCATTGACGCGGATGGCAGCCTGCATCACGGCTTGATGGTAGTGCCCGTGATTCCAGTAACCCTTGCCATTTTCCCACGCCCACGGATGCAGATTGGCTGCATCTAAGTCTGGCGTGTTCTCTCCGAGCTTTTCAGCGAGTTCAGACCGACGTTCAAGCGCTGTCTTGGCCCGGGCCGCTTGACCCCTCAGCCAGCTATACTCCTTGTCCTGGACCGGGCGTCCTTGTCTCCACCCGGGAAGCACTCGGTCAAGGATCATTTCAACGACATGGGCGCGTGCCGCAGCCTCAGTCGGCGATCCACTCATAACGGTTCCAAGGTAGGCGATGCCCGGGCCCATGTCGGGGACTACCTTCGCTGTGACTTGCAGGAACGCGTCTATCTCATTGATCGCCCACTCGGGGTCCAGCTCGGCCATGCCTCCATTATGACGTATGGGGTTGACATGGCCGGAGAGAACTGGTCTGATACCCCCACCAGAAACACCCCGCATTGTTGCAGGCGCGCTGACGCGCGCCCATCATGGAAACCATGAGCGATCCCAACTTCACGATCCGCCAGATCACCTTCGACTGCCACGATCCCTCAAAGCTCGCCAAGTTTTGGTCCGCCGCAACCGGCTGCGAAATCGCCGCGGATTACGGCGATTTCGTGATGGTTGATTCCACCCCGGCGCTGGGATTTCAGCGCGTTGAGGAACCGACACCTGGGAAAAACCGCATGCACGTCGACGTTGGCGGGGCGGAGCGCGAAACTTTAATAGAACGCCTCAAAGACCTAGGCGCCACCGAACTCACCACCCACGAAGCGCCGGGATTGGTGTGGACCGTCATGCAGGACCCGGAAGGCAACGAGTTCTGCGTGGGTAACCCCGGGGCCTAGCTACACGTTGAACTTGAACTCGACTTGGTTCAAGTCATCCGCGTGGCCCCGCGGTCGACCGGCGCCGGGTTGATGTGCGCGTTGGGGTGTGCAGCGGCACAGAGTTTTGGGTGACGGCATCCTTGGCTGGCGCTCCGCGGTGATCACTGCACGGCCTAGAGTGTTGGGTGCGCTGCAACTCATTGGCGGGCTTTTGTCCATATGAGCGTGTCTTCGATTCGTTCCGGTTTTAAGTCCGCCGCGTACCTACCGTGGTGGCGGGCACCGAGACTTACACGGAACAGGCCATCGCGGCCGGCAGCATTAATGACTTGACTGGCTGGCTCGCCTATAAGCTCGGGGTGGTCACGAACCTATCCAATCCGAAAGCGCTCGTGTTCTTCGGCGCGGTTTTCGCGCAGTTTATTCGCCCCGATATGTCGCTCACGTGGACCGTTGCAGTGGCGGTAATCCTCTTGGCGATGTCTGTGACATGGTTTCTACCTTTGCTCTCATTGTGCGCGCGGCATCGCGCTGGATTGCGCATCATTCCGCGGCCATCGATATCGTTTCGGGTCTTATCTTTGCGGTGCTGGGACTCGTTATGGCGGTGGAGGGCGTCATCGAGCTCTTCGGTTAGTGCAGGTGGCGGATTTCTATAAAAGAGTTGATATAGGAGCTACCTAAATCACAGAACTTACCTGTTTCGCTGCAGGTGAGAGCGTCCTTATAGTGGCATGCGTTGATCCAATGGCATGCGAGTATGGAGGTGTTAGGTGGCTATTAGCGCCCTCGTGACTCTGATGGGCGTGTGGTTCGCGGCGATGGCCTCGCCGGGCCCAGACGTAGTGCAAATCATTCGCTTAGGTGCGCGTTCTACGCGCGCAGCCGTATGGGCGGCGCTGGGTAGTACCACCGGCCTTACCATTTGGACCGTGGCCTCCTTGGCAGGGTTGTCCGCGCTGATTTCTGCGCACCCTGGGATCCTCGTGGTGCTGCAGGTTCTCGGTGGCTGTTACCTGCTGTGGATGGCCTATACCGCCATTACCGGTGGCATAAAGGAGCGTCGCGCGCCCGCAACCGTCGTGGGCACCGAAACCCGCGCCCCGCAGCCGCGCGGGTTTACACCGGACGGCATCATCAAGGCGGGCACTGCCTATCGCATGGGATTTATCTGCGATCTTTCGAACCCCAAGGTGGTCATCTTCTTTGGCGCCATCTTTGCCAATTTCATTGATCCCGGCATGGGCATCGGCGCCAATCTCATGGTGGGGGCCGTATTGATTCTGGAAAGCCTTGTGCTGTTTGTGGGCGTGGCTTTGAGTACCCGCGCGGTCTCAAAGTGGATGGCTAAGAACTCCGCCTGGGTGGATATTGTCAGCGGTGTGGTCTTCCTCTTGCTGGGTGTCATCATCCTTTTCGAGGGAGTGCGTGGTCTTATAGCCATGTAATCTGGGGCCATGATTTTTACCACTACCAATACCGTTGATGGCTATGAGATTACGGACTATATCCGCATTATCGCCGGGGAAACCGTCATCGGTATTAATATGCTGAAGGATTTCGGGGCATCCATCCGCAATATCACCGGTGGGCGCTCCGCCGGGTACGAAAGCGAGGCCATCAAAGCACGCGAAGCGGCACTCGATGACTTGTGGCGGCGCGGGCAGGAGCTCGGGGCCGATGGTGTGGTGGGCATCGCCTTTGATTATTCGCCCATGGGAACGTCGAATGACATGCTGATGGTTACGGCTACCGGCACGGCGGTGAAGCTGCGCGCTCGTGATTAAGGTAGGCAAGAAAACACTGGCCCTGTGCGCTGGGTTATGCGCGGCCGCCGGACTCATGGCGGGGTGCGAGGAAGAACCGCCGCAGCCGGGCAGCGTGCCAAATGAATCGCAAGGTGCGGCCGATGGCTATATCACCACGCTGCCGGACCAGGGCACAACGGCCAATGGCCGCTACCAGATCATTAACCTACAAAATCATCGCAGTTTTGTGGTGCATGTGCCGTTTAATGCGGATAAGCACCACCGCCTGCCCGTGGTCATGGCGATGCACGGCTATGAGATGGACGCCGGAAATATGTTTAAAGGCACCGACCTTTCCCAAGGCGATGCCATTACCGTCTTTGTTCAAGGTGCGGGCAAGGCGTGGGCACCGGCACCCTATGCGGTGACCAGTTTGGAAGAAGATCTCAAATACGTGGATGACACGATCGATTTCGTCCGCCGCCACTATCCCGCCACGGACACCACCTATGGCGTGGGCTTTTCCAATGGTGGTGGATTCGCCCGCGCGGTGACGTGCAAGCGGCCGGGCCTATTCGATGCGGTGGCCACGGTCTCGGCGGCAAAATATGACCGCGTGGAAAAAGACTGCGCCAGCGAACCCACCGATTACCTAGATATCCACGGCACCGAGGATGTGCTGATGAAATATGGCGGTGGGCGCCAGCACGGTGCGCACTACCACTCGGTCAAAAAATCACTACGCGGGATTGCGAAAGAGAATGGGTGCAATCCGTTTCCAAAGAGGCGTCGGAAAGAAGCAGTGGAGCACTTTACCTGGCGGGTATGTGATGCACGCACCGAGCAGTACACCATCCACGGCGGCACGCACACGTGGAACGGTGGGGCCACGGACCATTCCGGCTTAGTTAAGGCAGAATGGACCACCGATACGGTGCTGGATTTCTTCCATATTGCCCACCCGTAGTCAGCGCAACGCGCGGGCTGGGTAAGCTGGGCGGCATGCTAGACATTCCTATCAACGGCGATTCCATCAAATTGGGACAGTTCATCAAGCTGGCCAGCTTGGTGGCTACCGGCGGCGAGGCCAAGGAACTCATCGCGGAAGGCGTGGTTACGGTCAATGGCGAGCCCGAGACGCGCCGGGGTGCAACGCTCCACCCAGGCGACGAAGTGTGCATCGAGGATGCTTGCGCACGGGTGGGCGAGCCGGACGAAGACGATGATTACTTTGATGAAGCCACGGCTGACGATGACTTTGATCCGGAAAAGTGGAGGAATATGTAGATGCCAGCATTCGAAGCTGAAGTGGGCATGCCCTACTGGATTGACCTGACCACCTCGGATCCGCGCAAGTCCGCGCACTTCTACGAGGAAATGCTGGGGTGGGAGATTTCCGCCGAGTCCGCGGAGGAAAAGCCCTATCAGATGGCGCGCTTACAGGGCCTGCCCATCGCCGGACTTATCCCGCAACCGGAAGAAGCACCCATGCCGGATACTTGGGTGACCTACTTCCTCTCCAAGGACATCGCTGGTGATTGCCAGCGCGCCGAGAGCCTAGGCGGACGCATCCTGGTGGAGCCGCAGCAAGTGCAGCTAGGGCACATGGCTTTGCTTGCCGACGCCGCCGGTGGCATGTTCGGCCTCATTCAACCCACCGGCCCAGAACACTTTGTCGCTGCCGGCGAGCCCGGCACCCCGGTATGGCACGAGCTCACCGCTACCTCGGGTTTCCAGCGCGCAATGGATTTTTATGGCGAGCTTTTCAATTGGGAAATTCGCGCCATGCAGTCCGAGGATGAGAACTTCATTTACGCCACCGCGGAAGAAGACGGTGCGCCGTTTGCCGGCCTGTGGAACGCCGAGGGCCAGTTCCCGCCGCAGGTGCCGAGCTTCTGGCAGACCTACTTGGGCGTGCGCGATATCGACGCCGCTGCGAAGAAGGCCGTGGAACTAGGCGGCGAGGTCATCCGCGAACCATGGGATTCGCCCTTTGGCCGCATGTGCCTCTTGGCCGATTCCACTGGTGCGACCATCACCCTCACCGAGGTCGAAGACGCCCCTGAAGAGGAGCCAACCGAAGCGGATGACGTGCTGGGGCTCGACCCGCAGTAATCGCGATGAGTGAGTCGCCACTGGTCAAGCGCGTATTGGCGGTCGTGGCCGTGATTCCACCCGGCAACGTCACCTCCTATGGTGAGGTGGCTAAGGTGGCCGGTTGCGGCGCGCGCAATGTCGGTACCGTGTTAAAGCGCCACGGTGCCGGTACCGCCTGGTGGCGCGTGGTCCGCGCCGATGGCACCTCTCATGATCCCGTCCGCGCGGCGGACTACTGGGACCGGGAGGCCATCGCCCACGCTGGCGGCCGCGTTAAAATGCACGAGCACGGAATCGACACCCGCGAATTACAGGAGTTGATGGAGTGAGGGCCTGGGTCATCCTTTTTCTCGCGATTGCGAGCGAAGTCGTGGGTACCATCGCGCTGAAATACGCCGTGGACCATTTCTGGATCTACGGTGTTGCCGCTCTTTGTTTCATCCTCGCCTTCGTGCTCCTGCACCGCGTCATGCAAAAAGGCGTCAATGTGGGCGTGGCCTACGGCCTCTGGGCATCCGGCGGAGTAATTTCCACCGCGCTGCTTTCCGCCGCGCTCTTTGGCGAGCCGCTCGGAGCAGTAAAACTCGCTGGCATCGCGCTCATTATGGCCGGCGTATTCTGCGTGGAAATGGGCGCTAAACCGCACGAGGATGAAAACCGCACGGTGGAGGTGGCACCGCAATGATCTGGTTTCTGCTTTTCCTCGCTACCGCCATTGAGGTCACCGGCACGCTGTGCCTGCGCATGTCCGCGGTGACCGGTCGTCGCTTCTGGGTTGTGCTCGTCGCCCTGTGTTATGTCAGCGCCTATGGTTTCTTGGCGCTCGTGCTCAAGGCCGGCATGGACTTGGGCGTGGCTTATGGCATCTGGGCTGCCACTGGTGTCGCGCTTACCGCCGTCGCCTCATATCTCCTCTTCAAGGAGCCATTCACCTGGTTAAAATCCCTCGGAGTGGTTCTGATCGTCGGGGGAGTGCTGCTGGTAGAAGCTGGTGCGTAGCACCTGCGGGGGCGCTACTATATTTTCATGATGAAAAAGCTGGCGGTAGGTTCCCTGGTTACCGCACTCTCCCTCGCAATCGCCCCTGCCGCCCAGGCTGTCACCCTCGATCCGCACGCTGTGCCCGCGCGCACCCAGATCACCGTCCGGCATGATTCTGGCGCGACTGTGTCCACCGCTAATGCCCATGAGTCTCGCCCCGCACTGTCTTTGAGCAAGCTCTACTTGGGCTATTGGGTCCTAAAATACGGTGCGCCGGCCGACAAAGCCCGCGTGGAGCACATGATCCGCGTCAGCGATGACAACGTGGCTACCGACTTGGATCGCCGCTACCCGCAAGCCATCCCCAGCACCATCCACGAGTTTGGACTGCGCGAAACGCACTACACCGGGTATTGGGGAACGACCACTACGTCCACCGAGGACGTAGCGCGTTTTACCTCGCGTATTCAGCACGATCCCATTGCCGCACCCATCATGACCGGCATGGCTAACGCCGCCCCTGTGGCTGCCGATGGCTACCGCCAAGATTTTGGTACCTCACGAATTCCGGGCGTTATCGGTACCAAGTTTGGCTGGTCCGATAATCGCCGCATCCATGCCTCGGTATCCACCGCCCCTGGATTTACCGTAGCCGCCAATACCTACGGTGACGCGGGCACTCATACCGCAGATGTCACCCGTGCCGTACATAACGCCCCAGGCGCACTACCCGCAGCTGGCGGTTCTAGCCAAGTTATTGGCGCGCGCATCGAACGCGATTTGAATCTACAAGGCCCCGCGCGACAGGCCGTCCGCGATGCCACCCGCACGGCAGCGAGCTACGAGCGTCAAGCCTGCGCGAGCGCGAACCAGGCATTGGCGCAGGTAACGCCGATGCGTGTGTGCAACTAGGACTTGCAGAGCTTGACAGAACTACAAAGCGTGCTGGGGTTGGATGGCGCAGGGCATCTTCCTCCAACGCGTCAGTAGCACCGTCTACAAAATACTGGTCCGCGGACGCTAGTTACTGACCGTGAGAAGGAGGAGTTCTGCCCGAATAACCGGATTTGTGAGGTCAATTCCGCAGAGCGCTTGAATTTTTTCGATACGGGCGCGCACCGTATGGCGGTGGACAGCGAGGCGTTCTGCAGCGGAGGCGATCTGAGACCCAGCGAGCAAGAAAGCTTTCAGTGTAGGAAGCAGATCCGAGTTGTGGGTGCTGTCATACTCGGCCAATTTATCAGTGGTAGTGCGACGCCGATTTTTCAAGGCTTCTTGTACGCTCGGGTTATATAACCAATCCGGTGCAGGTGAGGAATAACGATGGCTAGTCCCGCGGTCCAGACTGTGGGCGTGTGTAGTCATCTGCACTAAAAGATCCGAGTTGAGCTCACGCCACGGTAATTGCGGAAGAAATGAAACTCGAGCTGTGGAAGGCAGTCGGGGAAAGCTCTCTTTATCCTGCAGAATAGTGTCTGTAGGGGGAGTGACAATGAGGACGGCTGAGTCGTCGACATTTAGGTGGAAATGGTGGGTTCCCCCTTGCGCTGTTGGGGATTTGAGCGATGCTAGTACTCGGCGCAGTTGTGCCGGGGAGTCGGTACATACCAAGTAGACATTGATGTTATTGGATGCGGACAGCATGCCAAAGGCAGTTTCCAACTGTTTCGGTACTGCCAATTGCAACTGGACTGCTAGGGTCAGCTGACCCAACGTGTGCTGGATGTGGGAATGAGCCGGCTGCAAAAGCAGGGTTGACAGGCCTACAACATGGCGGATGAGAGCGCGTTGAAAAGTTCCTATTTTCTCGGTGGCACAGACTGCGAGCCCGTATTGATGCTGGCAATTATTCTGAAAAGTAGTAACGATCGTCGATACATTCCGCTCATTCTTGGAACTTAAAGATCGCGCGGAGGGTGGTAAATCGGAGACGGAACTAACAGCGCTCTGCGCTGCTTGTAGAGCATCGATTCCGTCGTATTGGGCATTGGTGATTTCAACCCCCTGGGCGTTTGTAAGGGCAACTGCGGCGTGGAGTTCTTTTCCAGCTTGGGTGATGAGTTTGCTAATTCCTTGCGTGGCGGCATGATTCAAGCGTTCTTGCTGACGCTGAAAAGCGTGTTGTCGTTCTTGGTCTTGGCGGGTCAATTCCGCGTTTACGGCGTTGATTATTGAGATAAAAGGAATGGCACGGGGAACTTCGAAGAGTGTGAGCTCGTAGTCGATGCATGCCTGTATTAATTCCGGAGGGACTGTGGAGAAGAAAAGTCCGGTCCCAAACCCGATACCGTGTACGCCAGCCGATGCTAGTGTGCGCGCGTAGCCTGAAAAATCCTCAGGCAGATTTTTAAAAGCAAGGCCTAAGGTGAATACGACTGCGCCAGTCTTGGTGAACTCAGTGGGATCTTTTAGCTCACTGGCTTGGACCGTGGTGAAAAATTCTTGCGGGGAGTGGATCGGGCGGAGTTTTAGTTTACTTTGATGGAAAAGCCACTTAAATGTAATGGTGCCCATGGGGGAGTGTCCTTATCGGCATTAGTGCGTCTATACGTTCTGTATAGAACATTAAAAAATATTCGCCATAGTGTATGTAGAAAACGGCATGTGGGGGAGGTCACAATGTGTTTGGGTAGATTGAGCAAGCACCATTGAGAAAGGACACAATATGCAGGACCTTGAGTACTGTTTGGAGCAAGCCCGCAAAATAGTGGGAAATCTCCCTGGGGTGAAGAGCGCCGAGTGGGACGCGCGGCGTAAGGCAGCACTTCCTGCTGGACTTAATCCAGGTCTGCCAGGTTACGTTGTGGATGCTGACGGCGGAATTCTAGTGGACATTGACGGAAATCAATTTATTGACCTGGCCTCTGGTATTGCAGTGACCTCAGCCGGTGCCTCTAACCCGGCCGTCGTAAAGGCAGTCCAAGACGCGGTTGCCCACTTTACTCATACGTCTTTTCCCATTTCGCCGTACCCCTCTTATGTTGAGGTGGCGGAAAAACTTAATGAGGTGACTCCTGGTGACCATGAAAAGCGAACCGTCTTATTCAACTCGGGCGCAGAAGCAGTGGAAAATGCGGTCAAGATTGCTCGTAACTACACTGGGAAAACTAGCGTTGCAGTGATGGACCGCGCTTTTCATGGTCGTACTAACCTCACTATGGCAATGACCGCCAAGCAGGATCCTTATAAGTCTGGGTTCGGGCCCTTCGCTCCGGATATCTTCCGTGCCCCCATGTCTTATCCAGTTCGTGATGGGCTCAGCGGTGAAGAAGCAGCGAAGCGCACTATCGCCACACTGGAGCAAGAAATTGGCGCCGCCAACTTAGCCTGTGTGGTCATCGAGCCTATTCAAGGGGAAGGTGGCTTTGTCGTTCCGGCGGAGGGCTACCTTCCATCAGTGGTGAAGTGGTGCAATGAAAATGGAGTTATTTTTATTGCGGATGAAATCCAAGCTGGAATGATGCGTACCGGTACATGGTTTGCTAGCGAACACGAGGGCATCGTCCCCGATATGATAACGACTGCAAAGGGTATCGCCTCTGGAATGCCGCTTTCTGCTGTTACTGGCCGCGCCGAGATTATGGATGCCCCGCAGCCGGGAGGTCTTGGCGGAACTTATACCGGAAACCCCGTGGCTTGCGCTGCAGCTTTAGCCACATTTAAAGAATTTGAGGATAAAGACTTCGGCGCTCGTGCGACTCGCTTGGAAGAAGTCGCACGGGAAGAGCTGGCAGAACTTACACGGGATGAACGTGTGCTTGATTTTCGGGGCCGCGGTGCGATGCTGGCACTTGAATTTGTCACTGAGAACGGCGATCCGGATGATGAGCTGGTGCATAAAATAGCAGCAGCGATGAAAGAGGAGGGGATCCTCATTTTGACCTGCGGTCTCGACCATAACGTCATCCGCCTACTACCTTCGCTAGCGATTCCAGAGCACCTATGGCGCGAGGGATTACAGGCTCTCATAGAGAAATTTAACCAGTTCAAGTAATCCATCGCGTTTTCTTTTGCGGTGACTGGGGCGCGGTGGGAACCAAATCTTGGGTCCGCGGACTCGGTCGGTCAGCCTTCCCAGGGCTGAATACCAGCGCGCTCCCAAGCGTTTAGGAATGCTGTGGTTTCCTCCTCGGTGGTAATAGAAACGCGTACGCCTTCATCGAGGTAGCGGCGAATTACAACACCTTCTTCGTAAATTTTGTGCTCTACTTCTTCAGCATCTCCACGCGGTATCCAGACAAAGTTTGCCCGTGATTCTGGGACCCCTAGGGCTTGGGCCACTCGGGTGCGCTGACGCTTAGTTTCGTCCACTCGTTCCTGCAGCTCGTCTTGGGCGTGGAGGGCTGCGATGGCGCCCAGTTCACCTATGTAGCTAACGGTGAGAGGTAGGGCGAGGAGATTGAGAGCATTAATTAGTTCCGGTGACCCCATGCCATAACCAACACGTGCGCCGGCTAAGCCAAAAGCTTTCGAAAACGTTCGGGCACTAATGAGGTTTGGGTAATTGCGGACTTCTTGGGCGCCATTAGGGGTATCCGGATCATCGTTGTATTCCCAATAAGCCTCGTCCAGAAGAACGACGATATTTTTCGGTACCTTGGCCATAAAGTGGTCAAATTCCTGCTGGCTGATGGTGGTGCCAGTAGGGTTGTTTGGGTTGCACAAAATAATTAGTCGTGTCTTTGGCGTTATAGCGCCGATGACGGCGTCGAGATCAAGACGCTCATCTTCCGTAAGCGAGGTCATAATGGGTTCGGCACCGGCCATACGGACGTAGAGTGGATAAGCTTCAAAGGATCGCCACGGGAAAATAACCTCGTCACCCGTATGGCAGGTCGCCATAACTGCTTGCTGCACAATGGCAGAAGCACCAGGAGCTACGGCAATATTTTCTTCTGGCAATTCCAAGTAGGACGACAACTCTGCACGCAGCTCTGGAGAACCATTAACTTGGTATCGGTTTGCACATGAAGCAGCTCGTGTCATGGCACCTAAGACGGAAGGCAACGGTGGATTGGGAATCTCATTCGCGGAAAGCTTGAGCTTATTAGGTGCAGATTTTCCTGGCTTATAGTCAGGGAACTTGTGCAAATCGTCGCGCAGCATGAGTAGTGCATCTCCTTAACGTTGGAATCGATTAGTGGGCAGAACGATGGTGAAGTAGACAGGGGGTGCGGACCGGCAATCACCACAAAGGAAGGCTCCTAAATGAGATTCCATATGGTCACAGCAATGATGAGAAGTCCCATGCCGAAGACGAAGTAGTTCCAAATGTCGTTCTTGAATTGGAAATAAGCGTCGACTTTTTTGAACATGTAGACCGGCAGCAAATAAACCAAGAAAGCAACGAAGATTCCGCCGACGATGGAAATCATGTTGATAATGGAGGGGTTAAATATGGCGACGAGAGTGGTTACGACGAATACGATGGCGTAGATGGTGTTGAGCAGTGCGCGGCGGGATAGCTTATTTGCCAAACGAGGAACTGCAATGCGCAGCAGGTATTCCGTACCTTCTTCAGAGCCCAACATATGACCGAAATATGAGGAGATGATCGCGCACATCGTCAGGATTGGTGCCATATAGGCCATGAACGGTGTACCCGTTGAATTAGCAAAATAGGACAGCACGGGGATGTTTTGTTCGGTTGCTTCTTTCATGCCGTCCGCGCCGAGCGCGAAAACGCAAGACCAGACGAAGAACATGGTAAAGACAACAAGCAAGGCGGCGGTGTAGAACTCCGTACGAGAAACGTGTTTCTCGGTCTTTTTACCGTAGGTAGGCTGCATGTCTACGGAGAATTGGGAGAGTGCGGCCATGTGGGAAAAGGAGAAGACGAGCACGGGCAGAATGAGCAGGATGCCTTTGAGGATGCCCCAGGCGCCGCCTTCGTATTCAAAGTGGATAAAGCTATCGATATCCCATTGGGGAATGAGATAGATTGAAGTCGCTGCTAGGGCGATGATGAGCGGATAGACCAGCATTTGTGCCAGCCACAACATGGGCCGGCGGCCGATGGCAAAAAGTCCGGTCATTACGCCCACGCAGACTATCGACAAAATCCAACGGTTGATGCTAGGACCGCCGAGTTGGTTGACGATGAAGCTATCGACCACATTGGTGATACTGGTGCCGTAAATAAAAACTGTCGGCACGATGGCCAGCCAATACAGTACAGCGATGAAAAGGCCACTATTGCGGCCTAAGTAGTATCGCACCAGTTCTAAGACATCTTTGCCGTGTTGCTCGGGTGGGGCGCCGCTGACTATGCGGGCATAGGTGCGGTGGGAAAAATATACCAACGGGAAGATGAATACCGTGGCAAAAACCAATGGCCAAAAACCGAAGGATCCGGCGTTAAGCGGTAAAAAGAGGATGCCGGCACCAACGGCGGTGCCAAAAAGTGTAATTATCCAGGAAAGGGTGGAGCCGGCCGGCTTCGTCTTTTGTGCCTGCGGGGAATGATGTTCTTGGTTAGGTGAGGAGTCAGAACTTTCCGTACCTGGAAGCTCATGAATTGGGGTGCTCATAGTAGTCCTTAGTCATTGAATAGAGCGAATATGGTGCGGTTTTAGTCTGGTGATTGGCGGAAGCAAGCGCGATTAGGTGCGTAGTACACCTTCGCAGAGCTCAGCTAATATGGCGGTCATCATGCGCACACCGTCTTCCATGTCTTTATCTTTGGTGAACTCTTTTTCGTTGTGAGAAATGCCTTCTACGCTTGGAACGAAAAGCATCACGGTTGGGCAGACGTCTTTCATGTTGGTTGAATCGTGGCCAGCTACTGTTTGCACTTTTTCGTGCTTCATTCCGAGTTCAGCAGCGACGGACCGAGCCAATTCGATGCCTTCAGATTGATACGGCGAAAGTTTCCACTCGTGGGTGGGCTTGAGCTCAATTTTCACTTTGGCTTCTTCTTCTGCCTTGGAAATGATGCTGCGTACAGCCGCGTACCCCTCATTAAGCGTATCCCAATCGGGTGAGCGAAGATCTAGATTCATTTGCACTTCGCGAGCGATAGTAACTGGGGAATTTGGCAAGACCTTCATCGTGGAGACGGAAGCCTGCAATGGGTGCCCTGCGCGGGCTTCGGCATAGCGGCGGAGTTCCGAAATTAGGATCGAAGCTCCAAATAGCGCATCTTTACGGTCTGCTAGCAAGGTAGAACCGGTATGGCCTTGTTCGCCTTGGACGGTGACTTGGAATTTCTTAGCTCCCCAAGTCTCAGCCACAAGGCCAAGCGTTGCTCCAGAGTTATCCATTCCACGACCTTGCTCTACATGTATCTCGGCATATGAGACTGCTTGCGGCGGGGTAAAAGTGCCGACGAACTCGTGCCTTTCCAGCTCGGAGCGGACGGTGGTTCCGTCTAGCGCGGTTGACGCGTAGGCGATATCTAGGTCCATCTTTCCTGTGTAGACGGAGCTGCCCATCATAGAGGGGGTAAAGCGAGAACCCTCTTCGTTAAACCAGTTAACGACTGCAAGGTTTTGGGTTGGAATTAACTCGCCACTTTCTACGCGGCGTTTGATTTCGAGTGCGGCGTGTGCAGAGGCAAGTACACCGTATGAACCGTCAAAACGCCCTGCAAGAGGCTGAGAATCCATGTGCGATCCGGTTAAAACAAAGTCGGCATCATTAACGAACTCTAGTAGGCCGTATTGATTGCCAATTTCATCGTATTCGACACGGAATCTCTGATTTTCAAGCCAAGAGTGGAACCAGCGGCGTACCGCAGCGTCATCGTCAGTGGCTGCTTGTCGGTCGATTCCGCCTCCGGGGGTGGCACCGAATGATGACATGGTGTGAAAGTCATCGATAAATGAAGGGGTGTCTTGTGTTTCCGAGGCAGGCATGAATTCCCTCCTTGATTCTATGTAGCATGCATCACACAAAAGTAGTTTAGCGATGTGGGTAACGTTTTATTAGAGGCTTTGGGAAAGTGATGGAATAAAGTCTTCATAGTTGTGCAAATGCACAATGAAGATGGATGAGTAGCTAGCTTCGCTGGGAGGGAGTATCTATGGCTTCAGGTGAGGAAGATTCTGAATGGAATGCCCTCGTCCGCAGTATTGAAGGAGACGTGGATTCATTCGTTGATGAGTTCATACTGGAGTTCTCTGCCCGCAGTCCTTATGGGGATGCTGCGGTTGATGAAGAAGACTTACGGCAAACCTCGCACGCTGTCTTTACCGCTTTGATTGCCAGGCTATGGGACACCCCTCAGGGGGCGCAAGCTCTTCCTGCAGGTGAACAAGCTGCCCTTGATCGACGCTTACAAGAGCTCGGACGGTTACGCGCTCTTCAGGGGATTTCAATCAACGCGGTTGTTGAAATTATGCGCCTTGATTTCATCGTTCTGTGGCGCGGGTTGGCGGCAAGGTCTACACCGCAGACGCAAAGTGCGCTTATTTCCCACGCCGAACGAGTGCAAGCTGCGGTGGACGAGATCTCTTCCCAAGTAAGAGTAGCTTTTATGCAGCAGCATGCGGCGATGCGTAATGATGCACGCGTTAGCGCGCAGCGTCACTTGGAAAGACTTTTTGGTGCCTCAAAGTTAAGCGATACCGATCTTGAAGCTATAGCTCAACATGTAGGTCTAGACCAGCATGCGCTATATGACGTTCTTGTTGCTGGTCCCGCACATGCCGCCAAATTGGAACAGGCTTTAGCGCCTTACTTGACGGCTGGTGCGGCTTGGGGGATCTATATGCGCCAGTCTTTTTGCGCATTTTATCCCACAGTCGTAGATACGAATGGGGCTGCTGACGCTGAGGAGAGCTCAGAAACCACGGCCAAGGAAGCCTGTAAAGGTGGGGCACACCCTTGCGAGGATTCCGCAAAAGCTGTGGCTAGTATTGTTCTTCCAGCCCAGCGCGGGCTTGGTGCGGTGCGTGCCTGTATTGCCGGGCTCATCGAAATGGCTATGGATATGGAAAACACTGACACCATTGGTGGTGCTGGACTATTGACGGCTAAAGAAGCTTTCCCTATTGCGCTAAGCAGCTATGGGTACCGCTTGCTTCCTGGTCTCATCGATGAACGAGTAAGTTACATTCAGAAGCTGCCAGAAAAGGAACGTATTAAGCTGGTTAAAACCGTCAAATCCTATTTTGTTGATGGCTCCGTCAAGACCACTGCTCGTGCGTTAAATTGCCATCGCAACACAGTGATTAACCGGCTGAGGAGCTTTCACTCAATTACAGGATTATCACCTATTGTGCCTAGCGACGTCCCCTACATAGAAATGGTGCTTTATCGGTTAAAGTCTGCCGCTACGTAGATTGGTCTCGTTTTGCTGGGGGAAGTGAAAGATCTTGATCTGTGTACACATTGACCACGGCTGGGGTGCCGTTCTTTACTGCTTCTAAAGCGCGTTCGATGGCGCCGGGGACATCCGCATCAGTATTCACGGACTCTCCATAGGCGCCATAACCGCGGGCAACGGCAGCAAAGTCCGGATTTGCTAGCTGCGTTCCTGACACGCGATCGGGGAAGTGGTTCTTCTGGTGGTCGCGGATAGTGCCGAATTCACCGTTGGACATAATCACTGTCAAAAATGGCGCTGCAAACTGCAAAGCAGTGGCAAGTTCTTGACCGTTCATTAGGTATTCTCCGTCACCGGCAATGGCAACTACAGTGCGTTCAGGAAACTGCAACTTGGCCGATACGGCGCCTGGTACGGAATATCCCATAGAGCCATTGCGCGCAGCTAGCTGTGAAGGAAAATGCTCGGTCGCTAAATACTGTTGTGCCCAAATGCAATGGTTTCCTGCACCAAAAGTGAAAATAGCATCGTGCGGGAGTTGTTCTTGGAGTGCTTTAATTACGGCTTCCATGTGGGCAGAATCGGCGGAATTTTCTCGCCATCCCGCCTCGTCTGGAAGCGTGGCAAACTCTTGGTGAGCGCGATGGGCAGCAGCAAACCACTCTGTTTGTTCTGCCGATATCTCTCCGGCATCAATATCCTTAACCGCTGAAGCAAATGCTACAGGGGAGGATAAGACGTGGCGGCTGACGGTGCCGGAATGCCCGCGTAGACCAGTGTCGATATTGACTACGATATTTTCCGAGTGTGGATCTTGGCGCAAGGTATAGCCATCGGAGGGGACATCGGTAAGGACGGCTCCTACTTCAATCAGCACATCGGCTTGCTTTAGGAGTTGCGCTGCACGCTCATTACGTCCGTATCCTAACCAGCCGGCATTTGCCGGTGAAGAAAAGGAAATGCGGTCGCTGGCGCGGAAATCATGAACAACAGGAATCTGATTTTCTTCGGCGAATTTCTCAATAGTTCGCGCGCATTCTGGAGTCCATCGGCCGCCCCCAACGAACATTAAAGGTTTCTGGGCAGCAGTTAGCTTCTCTGAAATATAGGAGATATCTGCACCGGAAACGGCTCCCTCAGGCACTGGAATGGGCACCTCGATTTCACCGTCAAAGTCCTGGTAGAGGACGTCTTCAGGTAATCCGACGATGACCGGTCCAGGGCGACCTTGTTTGGCCTGGAAAAAGGCTTCTGCCACGACCCGGGACGCACGCTTTGGATCATCGAGTACGAAGACCTGTTTAGCTTGCGTGCCAAACCAAGCCTTGGGATCAAACTCCTGAAAAGACTCGCGGTCGCGGTCGGAAAAGGGAATGAGCCCGATGAAGATTACCATTGGGGTACCGTCTTGCCAGCCGGTGTGGACTCCCACGAAGGCATTGGAAGCTCCGGGGCCGCGGGTAACCATAGCTACACCGGGTTCGCCGGTAGCTTTGCCATATGCCTCTGCCATATAAGACGCGCCCCCTTCTTGGCGGGACACAATGGCCTGTACCGGCGAGTTATACAGTCCGTCCAATACGGGAAGAAAGCTTTCACCGGGGACGAGGAAGGCTCGGGCAGTGCCATGGGCTTCAAGCGATTCAGCAATAGCGGTACCAACGTGGCGATGAGACATAACGGTCACTCCTCGAAAAATGTGCAGTAAATCACCCTGCGTATTATCCATTTGTGATGCCATGCCTGTCTAATGCCTAACATGTCATAGTTTCATTACCATTAGACATAATCAGTGGTTAAAATGGTCGGGTGGATATTCAACGCGTCAAATATTTCCTTACCCTGGCGGATTCACCCACAGTAACGGCGGCAGCGGACCGACTTGGCATCACTCAACCGGCACTTAGCCGTCAATTGCGACGCTTTGAGAAAGAAGTTGGTTTAGAGCTGTTGGAGCGGGGAACTAGTGCTGGCGGCTCCTCCAGTTCCGCACTGCGGCTCAATGAGGCGGGACGCTCTCTTGTTTCTTCATGCCGCCGTCTCTATGCCGAAAACCGCAGAGCTGAGCAAGCCGCGGATAGTCTGCGGCACGGTTCCGTGAAGCAGCTAACTATAGCAGCAACGCAAACTACTATTTCCACCCTTTTGGCTCCGCTGATTGCCACCGCAAGAGTAGGAACTCCAGTCCTTACTACTCAACCGATAGAACACTATGCGGCTTTTAAGGCTTTGGAAGGTAGCGCTGACGCAGTGGTATCGCCGCTACCGCCGCGGGAAGGCCTAAGTTTCCACGCATTGGGGTATGCACCTATTCGGGTTTGGGTAGCTCCAAATTGTGAGCTCGCACATCAAAGTAGTGTTGATATTTCGCAGCTAATCCAATATAGATTGGCGCTACCTACTCACCGAAGCGTGTCTCGGACGCTCTTTGATGCTTTCCTCGGCACTGTCGGTGCCTCGCTCGGAGAAGTAATTGAATGCGATGACACCGCAACCTTATTGGCTCTGGCTAAAGCGGGAAGAGCGTTGGCTATATGTACTGAAATTGCGGAATCTGATTTGGTACCGCTAGGAATCACCGCAGGGAATGAAAGTCTGCAAGGGGTACCGCTGTATTTGGTGTGGAACCCTGGCCATTTTGCTTGCACGGACTTAGAAAACCTGGGACAAGAATTACGAAGCTTCTTGGCTGCAGCGATGGCGAAATAGTCGAGTGACGTACCCCAAGTTTTCCCGCTTATTAAAACGAAACTTGGGTACCTCAATAATTTTGTGCAAGTGCTAACGGATGAAGGCGAGGGCGTCTTCGGCGGTGCTGTGGCTGTAGCTCTCGTCGGTTTTGGCAAGCTTATTACCGCGCAGCACCAGCCAGATGCTCAGCGGGTAAAGAATAAGCGCCACGACAACGGCTTGGATGATCGAGGCCACCTCGGAATCGTGCAGGTAATTCCAGCAGAAGTGCAGTGTAAAGGAGGCGGCTAGGGCGCCGAGGAAGACTCCGATGCGCCACCACCAGGGTTTGGCGGCGGCATAGAGTGCCCAGCCGATGCCCCAGCCGGCCAGCGCGGTGAGCAATACGTGTAGGCCAGGACCGGCGATAAGGCGCAGGCCCCACATTTCAAAAAGCCCCTGGATATCGCTATCAGGATGCATGGTGGCGCCCATGGCGCCGTAGAGGATATTTTCGCAGGCCTCGAAGCCAAGGCCCACCACTGCGCCCACCATCCAGCCGTGCCACGGGCGGTTGAGCTGGCGGAAGGACATGAGCACGAAGATTACGCCGGTGGCCTTAGAAATTTCTTCCGGATAGGCACCGCTCCACGACATCATGGCGTCGACCCAGCCGGAGCCAATGGCGAGCTGCATGACCGGCCCAGCGCTGATAAGCGCCAAGGCAACGGCTACTCCGCCGCCCCAAAGGAAAGCCAGCGTGGCCCATAGGCGCGCCGGGCGGGCCCACATGGGGCTGCGCTGCAGAAGGTAGATGACCAGCGCCACGAGTATGGCGGCGATGAGCAGGCTGAGCAGGCCCATCAGGGGAGAAATCAAAAATGTGCTTAGCGTCTGGAAAAAGAAGGCGATGAGTCCAATGGCGGATAAGATCCACAGCGTGGTGCGAAAGAGCTTAGACATCTAGAACATCAACTCCCCGGAGAAATCAGCGAATTCTGAATCGGCATCGGCGGGTAGATCCTTTTGGCCGAAGGCATGCCAAATGCGGGAGGCGGTGGCGCGGGCCTGCTCACCCTTGCCGGTCACGGTGACCACCCAATCCTTGTTTTCGTCCTCGCCGGTGCCGTCGAGGGAGAGGGCGGCGGTGGAGGAGGGGGCGTCGGCAAGCAGGAGTGCCCCGTTAGTGCCGTCGAAGGTAGGGGCATCGGCCGGCAAAGGCGCCATGGCTAGGGCGCGGACCATGCGGCGCAAGGTGGTGGCATCGTCTTTGGCATCCTCGGTAAGGGTGGCTTGTACGCTGACATCGCCGCAGTTCCAGCCGATGCTGGCGAGGGATTCATAGTCGCGCTCGCAATAAAGATCGGGAACGTCAATCTCCCAGTCCTGGCTGGGCTCGGCTAGGGTGACCTGCTCGACGTCTGCGGAAGAATCCCCCAGCGCCGCCTGCACGATCATGGGCAGGGCAAGAACCACCGCCACGAACGCAATGACGGCGCAGAAAAGGCGCCGCGGATGCGCTGGAGGAAAGCGATAAAAATTCATGGACCACACCTTATCTTGTCGCTTTGCCCTAGAGTGGCAAGCATGAAAGATCTTTATCAACTAGTCAATGGACCCTGGCTGGAAAGCCACGTTATTCCCGATGATCGCGGCGTGGACGGCACCTTTCACGCGCTGCGCGACGAAGCTGAAGAACTCGTCCACGAAATCGTGGAAAAGGACACCGGCCGACCGGGCAAGCTCTATGCCTCCTTTATGGATACCGAAGGGGTTAATGCGGCCGGCATGGCTCCATTGGATGCGGATCTGGACCGCCTGAGCGCGGCCGACCCAGAGGAATTAGCGCAACGCCTGGGTGAACTCGAGCGCACCGGTGTCGGCTCCCCGGTGACCTTTTGGGTATCCAAGGACTCTGGTTCCGAGGACGCCATTGCCTATGTCATTCAATCCGGCCTGGGCCTGCCGGATGAGGCTTATTACCGCGAGGAAGCTCACGCCGAAACACTGGCCGCCTATGAAAAGCATGTGGCAGAGATGCTGGAGTTCCTCGACCCAGCCCGCCTCTTTGGCCTAGGCGCCGAGGTAGCCGCCCAGCGCATCGTGGGCTTGGAAAAGGAACTTGCCGCTGGCCATTGGGATGTGGTCTCCACACGCGATGCGGTCAAGACCTATAACCCGTGTGAGTTTGGCGAGCTGCCCGCCATGGCGCGGGCCGTGCTCTCCGGCGGCAACCTGCCGGAGCACCGCGTAGTCAATATGATGCCGTCCTACCTCGAGCACTTCGAGAGCCTTTTTACCTCCGAGCGCATGGCCGATTGGCAGCTGTGGGCCACCTGGCACATCCTGCGCTCCCGCGCGGCCATGCTGCCGGAGGAAGTAGGCGCGAAGAACTTTGAGTTCTACGGCACCAAGCTCTCCGGCGCCACCCAGCAGCGCGACCGGTGGAAGCGCGCGGTAGGCCTGGCTGAGTCCCTCGTGGGCGAAGAGATTGGCCAGGTATTCGTGGATAAGCACTTCCCGGACTCCTCCAAGCAAGAGATGGATGAGCTGGTGGACTACCTCATCGCCGCCTACCGTGAGCGCATCTCCCAGCTGGAGTGGATGACCCCGGCCACCCGCGAGCGTGCCTTGGAGAAACTTTCCCAGTTCAAGGCCAAGATTGGCTTCCCGGATTCCTGGCGCGATTACTCCGGCCTCGAGGTCTCCGGCAAGGGCGCGGACCTGTTGGCTAATGCGCGTGCCGGCTCTGCCTTTTCTCACGACTTCGAGCTGGCCAAGATTGGCAAGCCGGCCGATCGCGATGAATGGGTGACTACCCCGCAAACGGTCAACGCCTTTTATAACCCAGTGGTCAATGACATCACCTTCCCAGCGGCAATCCTGCGCCCGCCGTTCTATAACCCGAAGGCCGATGCCGCAGAAAACTTCGGCGCCATCGGTGCTGTCATCGGCCACGAGATCGGCCACGGCTTTGATGACCAGGGCTCGCAGTTTGATGGTCAGGGCAACCTGAACTCCTGGTGGTCCGATGAGGATCGCGCCGCCTTTGAAAAGCTCACCGCCAAGCTGGTGGAGCAGTTCAATGGCCAGGTACCGACGGTGCTCAAGGAGGCCGGCATCGAATCTACTGGGGTGAACGGCAGCTTTACCCTGGGCGAGAATATCGGTGACCTAGGCGGCCTGGGTATCGCCGTGGTGGCTTTTAAGAACTACTGCGCCGATAAGGGCATCGACCTGCAGGGCAAGGAGGAAAAGTTCGAGGTAGACGGTGCCGAGCCAGAGCTGGCTGAGCACACCTACAATGGCCTACAGCGCTTCTTCCTGTCCTGGGCCCGCGTATGGCGCACCGCCATCCGTCCGGAGATGGCCACCCAGTACCTAGCCATTGACCCGCACTCGCCGGCGGAGTTCCGCTGCAACCTCATTGCGGCCAATATTGCGGAGTTTTACGAGGCCTTTGACGTGGCAGAAGATTCTTCCATGTACATTGCGCCGGAGGATCGCGTCACCATTTGGTAGACCTTTCCGCCGGTAGGCGGTGCGCGTAGGCTCGGTGGCATGACTAACGCAGATGCTAACCAGGATCCGCACCGCCCGCTGGAGCCGGGACAGGAGTGGCACATCGGCGGCCAGGACCGTCAGATGGACGACAAGGAGCAGCTTGAGCAGCTCGTTGCCTATATCGATGCCCACTACGACACCCCGGATTTCCGCCCGCCGTGGGCTGGGGGCGGCTCTCCTGAGGCGGATCAATATTGCGCGCTCTTGCCGGACCGGATTACACACGCGGCAATGATGGTGCTCGGCACTGCGGTGGATCATGCGCTGCCGGGCACCGCCTATACGGAGGGCATCAGCGTGGAAGAATCCGAGGTGGGAACCATTTTTCGGCCCACAAAGTCCACCGGCCGCTGGGCGGTGTCGCTCCACTCGGGCGGCTGGTGGCGCGGTGCTGGCCAGGCGCTGGAGATGCAGTGGCGCCCTGAGGTAGCAGCCGCCGCACAGCTATCCGGTACCACCATCATTGATGTGGATTATCCGCTCGCGCCTGCGCACACCGTGGCGGAGATGGTCACTGCCGTGCAGCAGGCCATCGACTATGCCCGCGCGCAGGATGCTTCCAGCGTTACTACCTGGGGATATTCCTCCGGCGGGGCACTAGCGGCGCTTGCGCCTGCCGACGCCCTCCTGCTCACCTTCCCCGATTTCGGTGCCCTGGAAAATCTGCCTGAGGATCTCCGTGCCGGCTATGCAATTCCTGCGGACCTTTCTAAGCTCTGCACGGATATTTTCGTCCAGACCGCGACCGAGGATGAGATTGCTGCGCGTGTTTCTGTGCCCGGCGCCGTGGCGCGCGATTATGTTTCCACCCACCGCGTGTCTACCCCGGCGGTTGCCCGTCAGCGCGTGCGGGATGCGGCCGCGTTTCTGGCAGAGGAGTTGGAAAAATAACAATTCCCTGGCGGTTCCATGCTAAAAGGGAACTAGTTTCAATAGGATCGCGACTAGTTCCGCATGACCATATCCACTCATGGCGCGCTATCGCGCCTGCATAAATTCACCGGCGTAATCATTGCGCCCTTTCTCATCGTCGCAGCGTTAAGCGGGTTTCTCTATGCCTTGGCGCCCACCTTTGAACCGTGGATTTACCACGATGAGGTGACAGCCACCGCGCAAGGCAGCCCGCGCAGCCTTGATGAACAGATTGCCGCCGCCCAGCGCCAGCACCCGGATGGGACCGTGGTTCGAGTCGAGCCTTCCGAAGATCCGCAGGAGACCACCCGCGTGCTTTTCGACGACCCCACCGCTCCCAATTCCAGCTATACCCACGCCGTCTTTGTAGACCCGGTGGATCTGCACATCACTGGCGAACTACAACAATATGGCGGCTCGCGGGCGCTGCCTTTCCGTACGTGGGCCTCTAATGGCCACCGCACCCTATGGTTGGGCGAGCCTGGCCGTCTCTATGCCGAACTTGCGGCCTCGTGGCTCGGCGCGCTGAGCATCCTCGGTCTCTACCTGTGGCTCAAGCGTAAACAAAGGAATAAGAAGCAGCCCTCTAAGGTACTGGCGCTGCACGCCCGCGTGGGTGCCTGGTTGTTGCCGGGCTTCCTCTTTCTTACGGTTACTGGCCTGACATGGTCGCTGGTAGCGGGCACAAGTATTGGCAAGGTGCGGGAGGAACTTAATTGGAAGGAACCGTCCGTGGCCACCTCCGTTGCAGAAGCGGGGGCTAGCACTGGGGCGGGGGAGCATGCCAACCACGCCGAGCACGTGGGGCACGCGGGGCACGCTGGGCATACGGGAAACCACGATGCCGCAGAACTCGCCGGAGCCCAAACTGCAGAATCGACCGCCCGTAGCCAGGGTTTGACCGGGGTGCTGGAAATGACTCCGCCGGAAAAGCCCGGCGATGCGTGGGGCGTGCGGGAGGCTCGTGCGGCCTTCAAGTTACGCAGCGACGCCGTAGCGGTTACTCCGAACGGCGAGGTCATCGACCGCATCAATTCCGCCGATTGGCCGCTTGCCGCGCAGCTTACTTCGTGGCTCATCCAGCTGCACATGGGGACGCTTTTTGGAATCTATAGCCAGGTTGCATTGGCGGTACTCGCCCTCGGCCTGCTCGTGGTGAGCATTGCGGGCCTGTGGATGTGGTGGAAGAAACCGCGCCGCAGCCTGCCCGAGCTAAAAATTACCCCCGCCGTGCTGGCGGGGGCGGTGGCCTACTCAATCATCGCGCCTCTCTTTGGCGCTTCGCTATTGCTCTTTTTCGTAGGTGATTGGATCGTACGGCGCTTGCGCGCCCCGAAGCTGGATCGGAGTGCGGCCGCTGGGGAGGTTACTCTTCGCCCTCGGGGCGAATCTTCATCTCGGAGTCTTTCCACAGTCCGGAACGGGTAATGTCCTCATAATCAATCTCGGCTGGGACTGGGGCATTGCCCTGTGAATCGGTACGCAGTTCGTACTTTTCGATGGCACCCCAGTCGCGGGCCCAGTCATTATTGAGGTAGCTCGGGATCTCATAGGAGTAGTTGACCGCCTCCGCGGTGGACATGGCGCCACCGCCGGAGAAGGACTGGAAATCCGTCAGCGAGGTCTGTGCCGAGGAGTCCGGCAGGATGCGGTACTGCGGAATTTCGGTAACGCCGGCAAAGTGGTCAAAGGTGCGCTGGCACGGGAACTGTAGGGCTACGGCCCAGTCCAATAGCGCCGGGGTGTCCTTGGAGAACTGGTTATTGATGGTGTCTAGCTCTGGGACGCGCGGCGGAGTAAAGGCCAGCCAGTCATCCTCATCGGTGGAGTCATCCGTTGCTACCAGGCGCACCACGTTGGCATCCTTTGGCAACTTATCCAGTGGCAGGCGCAGGTTGCGCCACTTTGGCGTGGCACCGACGGCGGAGAGTTCTTCCTCGCCAGTATTGGTGACCTTTCCGGAGTCATCGATGGTGCCGTACTCGAGGCTAAGCTTCATGCCTTCCTGCTCTACCCCGTTGACGTCGTGGTGGTAGATATTGCCGGCTGCAGATACGGCGAGCACGGGAGTATTGTCCTTGGCCTCTGGCAGGTTGTACCACTTGGTGGTCACTTCAGAGGTGGAGTCTTGCTCCTCGGAATAGGAGCCGAGCACCGGGACCTTGGTGTAATCCAGGTTGAACGGCAGGTGCATGGTAGAGCCATTGACACCCTCAGTGCCGCGTACTCCACCCTCCGAGGTATTGGTGGTTTCCTTGGACTTCTTGTCCTTTTTGTCTTGCTTATTCTTTGTCTCCTGGGAATCCGCGGAATCGCTGTTACCGCCGGATTCGGTATCCGCACCCGAGGTAGCGGTCTCCGCGCTATCGGAGGAGGAGTCGCTGGAGCCATCCGCGATGGCACCTACGGAGGCGGAATTCTGGTTTTCCGGCTCGATGGATTCAGGGATGAAGTTTGGATCGAAGCCCTTGTGGGTCTCGTCCTGGTCCACCAGGGAATCGCCCAAGTCGCCTTCAACCGGGGTCAGGAAGGAATCATTGGTGTTGGTCTCCACCATGGTCTGATCCGCCAGAGCGCAGGTATTGCCGCGCAGGGAGGCCACGTTGCCCTTGCCCACGGAGTAGGAATCCGCCTGCGAGACGGTGGCCTTGGCAAAGGAAGCACACGATAGCGCTATCACGATGGCACAGGCCAAGGCGATGGGCGCGGACATGATACCGGCGGAGCGCGAAACCTTAGCGGCGGCATTTTTCTCAAATTCCGCCAGGGTGCCGGCCTCTTCTGCTTGGGACTTGCGGTAGCTATGGCGCAGGGACTGCACTATGCCGATGGCGAAGATGACCAGCGCGATGGCAAGGAGCACCTTATTGGCCTCGATGGCCTTGAATTGCACCGTACGGTCCCACCACGGGATGCCAAAGGAGGAAACGTACCACCAAGCGTTCCAGCCGGCGAAAGAGATGGCCAATAAGAAGACCACCGCGGCGATAGCGAAGGTGCGAGCGCGCGGCGAGCGCAGTGCGAATTGGGAGAGCACCACGGCACCGAGGGCGGCGATAACACCGGCCACGCCGGCGTAGATGCCAAAGTGGTGGGTCCACTTGGTGGGGGTGAACATGAGGAAGAACATGGACAGCGCCACAATAATGAGCAGGCGCTGGGTCGGGCCAACGGCAGCACCGACGACACGGCGGTCTTTGATGAAGGCCGCCACGATGAGCACTAGGCAGAAGAGCATGGTGAAGACCGCGAAGCGGCGGGTGAGCGAGCCATCCACCGATTCCTGGAAGAGGGTGGAGTAGCGCGCGTACTCCGCGTACCACGGCAGGGAGGGGCCAACCTCGGAGCGCACGCGGGTGGACTCCAGCACGGTCGATAGCGTCTGGTCACCAAAGGCGGCAACCATGATGGCGGTGCCAGCGCTAAGGAATGGCGCAATGAGCGCGAGCCAGCCCAAGGTGCCACCGCCCATGGACGGTACGCGCTCGGCCATGGCGCGGAAGAGGTGCGGCAGGCTGACCAGGAAAACGCCCACGGCAAAGAGGCCGGTGGGGCCGGCGGCCAAGGTGATGGTTGCGGCGATGGTGCCCACGGCCGCCGGGAGCAGGCGGTGGGTGGAAATGGCACGCTCAAAAGAGGCCCAAGTAAACATCACGCCAAGCGCCACGATGGGCTCGGGGCGGGTGCCGTTGTTATAGGGCAGCCAGAAGGCCAAGAACATAAGCGCCGCGGTCCAGTGAGCGACCCGGCGGCCGTCGACAAGCTGGCCAAAGCGCGGGAGTATCTCGCGGGAGAGGATAAACCAGATGATGAGCCCAGAAATCAGGCCGGGCAAGCGCACGAAGACCGAGGCGGTGGAAATCTGGGAGAGAACGGCAACCAGGTCATAATAGGGGGCGCCGAAGGGCGCCTCTGGCACGCCGTACCAGCGGTAGTAGTTGGCCATGTAGGTCGCGTGATCGAAGACGCGGCTCATGGAGAAGATGAAGCCATCATCGGAGGTATTGGCGCCGAAGATATACCAAAATCCCAAGACGGCGGCCACCACGCCATCGAGCGGGCGCACCTTCTTCCACGTCTTAGGCATGAAGCCAAAGCGGCGGCCATCGAGGCGGTCGATGCGCCATAGGCAGAACAGGGATACGACCACCATGGCGGTGCCCAGCCACATGGCGATGGTCTTGAGCACCGTCGGGGAGGAGGTGAAGCGGGAGTTGATATCGACGTGCACATTGAGGCCGTCGTCAAGCAGGGCCTGCACGTCCGCTTTATCGTCTATTTCGGTATAGACACCGGTGACCTGCGGGCGAAGATCCTCCTCGGTGGTCTTTTCATGATCCCCCACGCGCACGCTGGTGCCATCGCCCGTAGCGGAAATCTCAATCTTGGCGTCCTTAGGGAGCTTGGCTACCTCTTTGGAGTTGAGGGTAAGCAGAACCTCATCCAAGGAGACAACGGAAAGGCCCTCCTCATTCGCGCGGACGAAAAGACCGCGGTTGGAGGCCTTTTTTGACTCCGGCGGGACGGTGCCGTAGACCATGGACTGTCCCTCACGCAGCTCATCAACTGCGGAGATAGGGATAGTGGCCTGAAGATCCTCCGGCGCCACGGAAATGAGTGGCGCGTTGATGGATTGCACGGAATCATGCTGCGGCCAGTCATAAGAGGACTGAGTTTGGGTCACCGGCAGTAGCGGGGTGGCTACAAAACACAGGAAACCAATCAGTCCGGCAATGATCGCGGTCCACCGCAGGCCCGCGGGGGCGGCGGTGAAGCGGGAGCTAGCAGGTCGCGCTTGGGTGGTATTCGTAGTGAGGCTATCTGACACGGCGATTAGTCTACGTCAGATAACCCTCTCCGCCCGCGGGCACACCCTGCCACGGGCGGGAAGTGTGGGTGAACTTACTTGGTGCGAACGGCTGTTACGAAGGGGCCGGTCTGCTTTAGCTTCCAGCCCTTGTCAAAGACATCGGCGTTGAAGAAGACCGCGCGATAGCGAATATTCGGCTGATTGGGGTAGATATCTTCTGCCAAATGTAGCTTGAAACCATCGTCCTTATTTTCTAAATCACCGCGGAAGATCATGACATCTGGGCTGCGCCACGCAGCGGAATCCAGGGCCTTGCGGAACTCATCCGGCTTCATGTCCCAGGAATCGTTGGCCCAGGTTTCAATCTGCTCATTGCGGGTGCTGAACTCACCCAGTGGATTGGCATAGTGGCTGGTAAAGGCGTTGAAACCCCAATAAGGGTAGTAAGACATGAAGATCTTTTCATCAGTAAGCACCACCGTGTCATCCGGCGTATAGCCCTGGTCCTGGATGAAGTTGTGGATATCCAGGTAGTAATGAGCAGAATCGCTAGTGAAGCGGTCGGCGCGCTCGCCATAGCCATCGGTATCGCTATAAGCGTGGTCGATGGCGTCCTCGTTGGCCTCCGGAATCTGCTGCGCATAGAAGACGCCGGCCAGGGCAAGGATAATGCCCAAGACCGCGGTGATTTGCTTATTGGTGGTATGGGAGAAGCGCGCCGGGTAGAGGCGGTGTACGCCCAAGAGGCGAACCTCGGCTAAGGCTAGGACACCGGCGGTAGCAAAAAGGAGTACCACGATGATTTCCAGGCGGAAGCTCAGCAGCGTGGTGCCGGCCAGCGTTGCCACCATAGACACAACGATCCATAGATAGCTGCCAATGAGGGAGATGCCCAGCGCGCGCACCTCTTGGTCATTGAGACGAATGACCATGTAGATAAGTCCCATAAGGCAGAGGAAGCCCACAATGCTAAAGGACAAAAATGGCACCGGAATCTGGGTGCCTTCCTCCGGCAAGTAGTGCTGCGCGGTGGTCTGCAGCGGTACTGGCGAGTGCATGACCGCCCATATATAGGGGCCCCAGGCGATGAGCGCAATGGCAATGGAGCCTGCCGCCATTACCGCCAAGCGCACGATGGGGCGCCACGTATGCTCATATAGCGCGGTAAAGAGCGCGATGAGGCTGACCACGGTGAGCGCGGCCGCACCGGTGAAAAGCGTGTAGAACGTGGCGGAAATGCCCAGGTAGAGTGTCACACCCAGGGTGGAGAGCCAAGAGCCACGGAAGGCGCGGGCGCTGAGCACTGCGACGGTGGGCAGGCCCATGGCGATGACCGCGGAGTAGGGCTCCTCGGCCGCGATGGTGAGCGTAATCGCGGTGGTGACTAGGGCGATGGCGGTGGCGACCGGTAGGGAGCTGGTGAGGCGCTGCCAGAGGGGCACCAAAATGCAGCCGGCTACAGCGATGGAGATAAGCGCCCAGGGCTGGTAGACCTCCCATCCCGGAATACCCAATAGCGCTCCCAAGCGGCCGCCCAGCCAGAACCAGCCAATGGGGTAAAAGGACGGCATATCCTGGTAGTTCATATCCGCATAGCCCATCTCATCCACTGAGCGGGTGAGGAACTGGGTGCGGAAAGCCTGATCCACCTGCACGCCGTCGAGCCACAAACGGGAGGCGGACAGCGGCAGACCCACGGCAGCCAAGGTCAGCAGCGCGGGGGAGAGATAGGTGACCGCGTAGGTCAGCCAGACCCGCCAGCGCGGCCGAGTAAAGGAATCCTTGTAGTGGTCATAAAGCCACCACACGCACAGCCCGCCGGCTAGAGCCAGCGTGACCACCACGCCCACCGTGCTCAGCGCGCGGGTGACCATGGAGGTATTAAAAGAAGGCAGAGATACCGTCTTGAAGGCAAACCAGCCCAGCAGCGTGACCACACCACTGGCTAGCGCGGTCAACACAATACCCAGCAGGGTCGCGCGATGAGTCAGCGCATCGGCGCGGTAGGCCTCGGTGCGCGGATTTTCGCTCACGGGCGTTGACTGGGTGGGTATAGCTGTGCTTGTCATGCCCATTAGTTTCGCATACCCAAGCGCCACAACCCAGATTTGGCGCGGGCAGGAAAACACTTGCTTTCCGACGCCCCCTTATACACCACCGCCCCCGCCCCTCCCCGCCGCGGGCGTGCAGCGAGAAGGAGAAGCGGGGGCGAGGCGGCTGGCAGGCGCCAGTGCAGAAACCGCGGTGATTTAGAACGGCAGCTTGCGGAAAATGGCCTGCGGGATGAACTTGAATGCCAAAGAAACGTATTCAAACAGCGGGTGCACGAAGATGGACTGCTTGCCATCGAGCACGGCCTTCACGGTGGCTTCGGCAACATCGGAGACGTTGACGGTCAACGGGGCGTCGCCAGCCTCGGCGGACATCTTGGTGCGAACCTGGCCTGGGCGGACAACCAGCACGTTGGCGCCGGTGCCGCGCAGAGCCTCTCCCAGGTTGATGTAGAAGCCGTCCACGCCTGCCTTGGAAGCACCGTAGACAAAGTTGGAACGGCGCACGCGCATGCCAGCCACGGAGGACATGGCGACGATGGTGCCGTGGCCCTGGTGCTTGAACTTCTCGCCCAGAAGCACGCCCACGGAAACCGGGGCGGTGTAGTTGGTCTGCGCGGAGGCGACGGCCTTGTCGTGGTTTTGCCACAGCTCCTCCTGGTCACCCAGGGTGCCGAAGGCAACGATGGCCACGTCTACGTCGCCACGTGCCCAGGCTTTATTGATTACCTCTGGGTGGGAGTCAAAGTCAGTGGCGTCGAAGTCCAAAACCTCTACGTCAGCGCCGCGAGATTCCAGGTCTGCCTTGGCCTGGGCGATCCGCGGGGACTCCGGGCGGGCAGCCAGGGTGACCTTGGCGGGGCCGCGCTGCAGGAATTCGGAGACGACGCCGAGGCCGATCTCAGAGGTGCCGCCCAGAAGCAGGATGTGTTGTGCTTGGCCTACTGCATTAAGCATGGTCAGTAAATCTCCTTAAAGGTGTTATTTCCAGTGATTAGTGCAGCTCGAGGCGGCGGGACATATCGGAGGCGAAGACGCCGGTCGGGTCGATCTCATTGCGGGTCTTCAGCCAGCCCTCCATGCCCGGGTACATCTTGTGGAAGTTCTCCGCGGAAGTGCGGGACTCCTTGGCCAAGTAGAGGCGGCCGCCGAATTCCATCACGCGGCGGTCCAAGTCATCCAGGAACTTGCCCAGGCCCGGACGGATGGGGAAGTCCACGCAGACGTTCCAACCCGGCATTGGATAGGACAGCGGCGCGCGGTTGCCTTCACCGAAGAGCTTGAACACGTTGAGGGCCGAGTAGTAGCCGGAGCGTTGCATATCGCGGATGATCTCCTTGAACGGCTCCACGGCCTCGGTCGGTACCACGAACTGGTACTGCAAGAAGCCCTTGGAACCGTAGCCGCGGTTCCACTCGCCGATGAGATCCAACGGCTGGTAGAACTGCGTCAGGTTCTTGACCTGGTTCTTGGCCGGTGCACCCATGGTGTAGTATGCCAAGCCCACAGCGGAGAGGGAAAGCTTATTCATGGTCCAGGACGGGAAGATATCCGGCACCGTCATCAGCTGCGGCGCATTGAACTTCAACGGATCCTTAGCCAGCTTCGGGGCTAGCTCTTCCAGCTGTGCCAAGGTGGCCAGCGAACCGCGGGAAATGGTGGAGCGACCCAGCTTTGGTTCTGGGGAAATGACATCGAACCAGGCGGAAGAATAAGTGTAGTTGTGCTCGGAACCATCGGAGTGGAAGGCGATGGTTTCATCCAAGTTATCGGTGCGGTCCGTATCCGCGATGAAATAAGCGGTTTCCGTCTTGGTCATGCGGATGGTGGCGCGCAGGATGATGCCGGTTAGGCCCATGCCGCCAACGGTGGCCCAGAAGAGGTCGCCGCTGGGGTCATCCTCGGAGCCTTCCGGGGTCAGGTGCAGCACGCGGCCATCGGCCACGAGCAGCTCCATGGAGACCACGTGGTTACCAAAGGAGCCGGCGGAGTGGTGGTTCTTGCCGTGAATATCCGGGCCGATTGCGCCACCGATGGTGACCTGGCGGGTACCCGGCAGAACCGGAACCCACAGGCCATAAGGCAGGGCAGCCTTCATCAGCTGGTCTAGGGTGACGCCACCATCGACGTCCACCAGAGCGGACTCCGGGTCGATGGAATGGATCTTATTGAGCTTTTGCATGTCGATGACCAAGCCGCCGCCATTTTGGGCGGGGTCACCGTAGGAGCGGCCCATACCGCGGGCGATGACGCCACGGCGCAGGTGGGCGGGCTTATCCGAGTTATCTTCTGCCACCTGGGCCACGGCCTTCTTGATCACGTCCACGTCTTCGGTGGCGAGAACATGGGCGGTCGTCGGGGCGGTGCGGCCCCAGCCGTGCAGGGACTTTTCAGTGGTATGTAATTCCATCTCTTACTCTTTGCTCGACGGATTTGTGTCGCCTCCCTAGCCTACCTAGCTCACACGAGGGTGGACGGAGTGACGCGAGTGATATTCAGAACAAAACGGACGCTTGTACTGCCCGAATGTGTCCGTTTATAGATCCATAAGCGCGCGGATTTCCTCCGGCAGCTCTTCCTGAGATTCAATAGTCGGGCCATCGTACTCCCGCAAAAGGTCATAGACACGAGCGCGCGAGGAGGAATCCAGCATGGGCAATTCCTCTGCCATCAGGCGAGTCATGAAAGGACTCAACGGCACATCGGTGTGTTCCGTGGCCTCGAAGTGGCCGTTGCGCTTATCGTCTTCCGCACGCACATCCTGAGCCGCCTGCTGCGCTGGCGTCATGTGCTCTGTCTTATCCGAGTACATGCGCATTAGCTTACCGCCGCTTAAAGTGGTCGCTATGACCAACAACCACGAGACGCAAGATCAGCGCCAAGACAACTACGCCCTCGATGACACCCTGGCGGGCCGCATTACCCAAGCCGCTGCCGTGGGTATCGCGACCTCTTATCCTGATTGGATCACATCCAAAGGCGGTTTGATTACTGCCTATACCTTGTCTTTCTTTGGTTTTGGTGCCCTGGTGGCCTATACCAACGCGCACGCGGAACAGGATGGTGATGAGCCGCGCTCACCGCAGGATGCATCCGATCAGGGCCTCAAACCCTGGGCCATTTTTGCCGCGGTGGTACTGCTGCTCATCCTAGGCGGCTGGATGAACGTTGCAATTTCCCGCCGAATGGTAAAGTTCCTGCGCAAGCGCGGTGCCAAGCGGCCCTGGACTCTGTTGGGCGCCATTGGCGCGGCACTGACGTTCCTGATTAGTGAGCTGGAAGCGCGCGATATTGCAAAACTAGCTTCCTAAAACTTGCGTATGGTGGGGCCCATGAACGCAGGGGTCACCGATATCGCACAGGCGCGGGCCAAACGCGCCAATAGCGTGGTATCCCTCAAACGCGAGCCCCTAACAATCATTTGCCAAGCCGCGAACATCCGCGCCGATGGCGAGGTGCACCGCCAGATTGGCTTTAGCGATGCCCTGACCTTCACCGAGTTGCACCGTGTGCTGCGCATTTGCTTTGGCCTTCCGGAGGAGGAATCCCCCTGGCACTTTTATGAACACACCGAGGCGCGTGGCCCGCGCATCGATCCGGAACGTCAGGCCTCCGAATTCCTGTGGCGCGAAGGCGATCAAATCGACTTCGCCTGGGGGCTATGGGACTTCGAGCTGGTGGTAGCTGAAATTTATCCGCGCGATAATGGCACCCCGGAAGCGCTATGCGTGGGAGGCTCGGGCTCGCTCTTTGCACCCTTTGAATTAACCAGCGTCAACCGGGAATTGACCGGGCAAGAAGTCACCGATGAGGTCCTTTCCGCGGTAGCGTCCCCTGTGCGTGATTTGATTGAGCGCACCAAGCTCTATGACTTTGTTCCGCTGCTGCAGGCGATGGACCTGAGCAGGGGTACCGAATTGTCACCGCAAACTGCCCGCGTGCTCGCCAGCCTGCCGCGCGAGGTTACCCATGAAGGCAAAGACGCCTTTTGGTCCATGGCGCTAGCCCTATCGTGCATGGGTGGCGCGGAGCTGACCGATTCCGTCGTGGAGACCACCATGGATGCCCTCGGCTGGGTCAATGACGATGGCTCGGCGCTGACAGGGGCTGAAGTGCGGGAGTTATGTGCGGCATCGTTGCAGCAATTGGCTGGGATAGGCGCCTATGGTGCCGAATCCGCCGCGCCGGTGGATCGGTTGGACATGTACCGAGCGCTCTTGCGCGGGTAGGCTACTCACTCGTGACTAACTCCGCTGATGACGCCGTAGAAGTAAAACCTTCGTCCACCTCGCTGCACACCCAACTGGTGCGATTTATTTCCGTGGGTGTAGGTGCCGCCGCCATTGACTATGGCCTGACGCTTTTATTGACGTATGTGGGACTCCACCGTTCCGCCGCCAAGGCCATCGGTTGGGTCTTTGGCACCATTGCCGCCTACCTGGCTAATGCGCGGTGGACCTTTGGGGCCAAGGTCTCCGGCCGTACAGCCGTCACCGTGGGGATCTTGTACGCCTCCACTTTCGCGGTTCAAAACTTCCTATACTGGGTGCTCAATGAGCCGCTTTTATCCCTTGGCTTAGAAGGCGTGCTTAAAGACACCATCGCCTTTGTCATCGCCCAGGGCGTGGCCACAGTGACCAATTTTGCCATTCAGAGGGCCTTCATTTTTAAAGAAAAATAACCTCACCACGGGAATCGAGCCCGACCAATCTGCGCGCGGGGTGTCAAGCTCTCGGTGGCGGCGGGTATGTGCCGCGCTTATCGATGTCCCCCCCCTTGCCCAGCCCCTGCAGTTCGGCATCGGCCTAGCTAGGGCGCCGGAAATCTTCCCTGCGCCCGCGGTTGTGAAGCTTGAGCCATTCGATAAAGCCGGCCGGATCGTGGCGCTGGATCAGGAAGAACCAGCCAAAGCGGGCGAATTCCTGTGGCAGTAGCTTGCGCATGCCGCGCTGCCACAATAAATAGCCGCGATTGCGGTAAGTGAAAAACCGCTTGAACTCACCCTCTGGGAACTGGGTGTGCATCTTGCCGCCCAAAATGGGCTTGAACTCATCCGATCCATCTGGGTGCAGGTAGCTCGTGGTCAGAGCCGTGCCGAAAGAGAGCCCGGAATTGACCAGCCGGCGGTGGTATTCCACCTCATCGCCGCGGATGAAGAGCCGATAGTCCGGTACACCAATGATCTCCATGGCCGCTGCGGAAATCAGCGCGCCGTTAAATAGCGATGCAATGCCAGGCAGGAAATCGCCCTCCAGCTCATCCATTCGCCGGCGCCACACCAGACCTTGGCGCAGGGGGAAGGCGAGCTGGTCGGGATCGTTGATATTGCATACCGCTGGCGAGACCTCATGCAAACGGTTGGCCTCGGCCACCCGATACAGCTCCGCAAGTACCGTGTGATCGGCGGGGCGGCCATCGTCATCGGCACACCACACGGCATCCGCGCCCAAAGAAAGGGCGGTGAGAAAGCCCAGCGCAAAGCCGCCAGCTCCGCCTAGATTGGTCTCCGAAGGCACGTAGACGCCGCGGTCTCCCGCCATGGACTCGACAAGTTCACGCACTGCATTTTCCGCACCATTATCCACCACGATCACCCACTGCACGGGGTGGGTTTGGTGTACCACCTGTTCGAGCGATGCCCGCAGCAGTTCGGCGCGCTGATGGGTAACAATGACGGCGGCGGTAGAACCGGTAGAAGTCAGGGTGGCAGTCATGGGTTCCATCTTGCCACCGGGGTGGGGGACCAGCGCAGAAACACTCCGCATTGGTGGAGCGAAAAGTGGATATAGGCGCAGCTTTGCGGATACTGTGAAGCCTATGGAAAACTTCTGGCCGCCTTTTGCGGTGACCATTCGGGCCTGCGATGATACGGGCCGCGGAGTTGACCTGCGTGTCATGCGCGATGAGGACATCGCACAGGTAGCGCAGGTGTGTGCGGAAGATATCTATGGCGACGACATTCCAGAACATGCATTTCCCTGGCTTTTTGATGAGAAGACGAATACCCCCGCCGCCATGGCCCAGCACCGATGGGAGCACCGAGCGAAGCTGTGCCCCCAGAAGTGGACCTTGGATTTCATCGCTCGCCAGGTAGAAACCCAAGAATTAGTAGGCGTGGTGGACCTGGCGGCAGAAAATTTTGCGGCCGCACGGGAAATAGAAACTGCATCATGGGTGCTGCACCGCTTTCAAGGCCAAGGCTATGGCACGCTTGTCCGCCAGGCGATGGCGGCGTTTTCCTTCTTGCACCTCGATGCGGGTTCGCTGTGCACCAGTTGGATAAAAACCAACCGCGCCTCAGCCCGGGTGAGTGAAAAGTTGGGCTACCGCGTTAGCACCGAGGAAAAGGAAGAGCCTGCGGGCCCAGGAAAAATTAACCGGCCGGTGGTCAGCGCGCGCCTAAGCGCTGCGGACTATCACCGGCCGGAAGGGGTGCAGGTGGACGTGACGGGTGTGGGGGACCCGCTGCTGCATATGCTCAGCTAGTTGCCGCTGGTGTCCTCATTTTCAAAACGCTCGCGCAGGTCGCGGACGTAGTCGCCCACCTCAGGTCCTTCGTACTCACCGACGACCTCGGAAACTTCGCCTACCGAGCGGATCTCACCGTGGTCGATCCACAAGGCGGTATTGCATAGCTGGGCCAAAAAGTCATTGGAGTGGGAGGCAAAGACCAGGATGCCGGAGCGCTTCACCAGCTCCTGCAGGCGTACGCGTGCCTTGGCCATGAAGGCGGCGTCGACCGCACCAATGCCCTCATCCAACAACAGGATTTCCGGCTCAATGGAGGTCACCACGCCGAGTGCCAAGCGCACTCGCATACCGGTGGAATAGGTGCGCAGCGGCATGGAGAGATAATCGCCGAGCTCAGAAAACTCCGCAATCTCATCCATCTTCTTTTTCATCTGCTTGATGGACTGGCCCAAAAACAGGCCGCGGATAATGATGTTGTCGTAGCCAGAAACTTCCGGGTCCATGCCTACGCCCAAATCAAAAACGGGGGCCACCCGGCCGCGCACATCGGCAGAACCGCGGGTGGGCTCATAGATCCCAGACAAGAGGCGCAGCAAGGTGGATTTGCCGGCGCCGTTATGGCCCACCAAACCCACACGATCGCCCTCGCGCAGGTGCAGGTTAACGTCCTTCAGGGCTTCCACCACGACGGTGTTTTGGGCATTTTTGCCAATGGCGCCACCGGCAGAAGAGAGCATGGCCTTCTTCAGTGAGCGAGATTTGGCATCAAAGATGGGAAAGTCCACGCACGCGTTATACGTATCAATCGAGACCATCAGTCAGTATCCTTTCGAGGAATCTCCACAAGTACAGGGCGTGGGCTTAGACCCAGTAGCTGACGCGGAAGCGCCACTTGCGCATGACCAAGCCGGCGATGAGCAGGCCGAGCACGGTGCAGCCGATAACGATCCACCAGTGGTAGGCGGCTACCGGCTCACCGATCATGGGTGCGCGGACGATTTCTAGGTAGTGATAGAGCGGGTTGATCTCCGCGATGCGGGCTCGCCCGGCCACGGCACCGCCCTGATCCTTCAGGGTATTGGTCATCCACACAATCGGGGTGACGTAGAACAAGAGCTGGGTTAAAGCCTCCAGCAGCGGGGCTACGTCACGGAAGCGGGTGGCAATGATGCCAAAGAACATCGTGACCCACACGCCGTTGACCAACAACAACGCCAAGCCTGGGATAAAGAGGAAGAACTCCCAACCCAGGCTGCGCGGGAAGATGAGGATAAGCAACAGCCAGATGATGAGGTTATGGCCCAAAAATAATGTTTGGCGCCACACCAGGCGGTAGACGTGCACCGAAAGAGGGGCGGGAAGCTGTTTAATCAAGCCCTCATTATCAATGAAGACGGTGGAGCCTTCCTTGATACAGCCCGAAATGAAGGTCCACATAATAAGGCCCACGGTGACGTGGGGGAGGAACTCCGCGACGGGAATCTGGAAGAGCATGGAGTACAAAAGGCCCAAGGCGAGGGCCATCACGCCGGTGGCGATGGTGATCCAAAACGGGCCCAGGACAGAGCGGCGGTAGCGCTGCTTAATATCTTGAATACCCAGTTTGAACCACAGCTCGCGCTGCTGTGCACCCTGCGCAAGGTCCGCGAAGGCGGCCTTGAGGGTCTCGGACTGGGACGCTGGGGTGGCCTCGCCGTCTGGCTGGGAGGTCATGCGGGCGATATCAGCGCGCAGTTGATTGTTATCTTGCACGCTCAACACCCTAGCGCGCGGGCTGGGCAAACGGGAACTACACGCCGCTAGCCTGCGAAAACGACCGTATTCAGCGAAAATCCAGATTTGGGAAACTTGGGCCAAACGCGTATACAGTAGGGAATCGACCGCCACTGAGTGGCGATGCCTAGCGCGAAAAAGAAGGGACCGAAATGCCAGCAGGAGCTTCGGCGCACTATGACGTATTCAGTGTGCGCGGTTTATACACCGGGCTATCTGATGGTTGGACTTACCTTAACGCGCACGCGGTTCCCCAGATTTCTGAGCGAGTAGCCTCCGGCGTGGCCCGCTCTTTCCGTATGTCTACCGCGGTGGCGCCCCAGGAAGGGCCGGGTGGCGCCCACTCTGCCACACCCGCGCCGGGGCGCTTGGAAGGAGATGGGAATTACACCGCTGCGCGCATGGCCGTAGCGGATCTGACCGGTTCCAAAGCAGACCGCGTGGTGCTCGGCCCCTCCCTGCCGGTTCTTTACCAGTCCTTGGCGCATGCGGCGCGCCCGCTTTTACGCAGCAATTCCTCACTAGTGCTCTCAAAGCTGGACCCGCCTTCCCTGTATTCAGCATTTTCTGAGGTCAAAGCAGAAACCCGCTGGGCCCAGCCGGACTTAGGCACGGGTGAGTTGCCGGGGTTCCAATTCGCCGAGCTTGTCGACGGCTCCACGCGACTCGTCGCTTTCTCTGCCGCCCACGAGCTTTTGGGTACGGTCTCCCCGACGGCTGAGATCATAGACACCGTGCATGAACGCTCTCGCGCCTGGACGCTTCTCGACGTCTCTGGGATCGCCCCCTACCGTCCCATCAACTTCGATGAGCTCGGTGCCGATATCTTGGGTCTCGACCTTGGTCTGCTGGGCGGCCCGCAGCTAGCGGCCTTGGTATTCCGCGATACCCGTATGTTCCGCCGCCTCGATGCCCTCGATCCGGTGCATGCCAGCAAGGGCGCTCGCAAGCTGGAAACGCCAATTTCCTCTGGCCTGGCCGGCGGTGTCGGACCACTCGTGGACCATCTTGCCGCCCTCGCCGGTGGGGAGAATGGCTCCCGTCGCAAGCGCCTGCGCACCTCTATGGATGCGCTTAGCGCCTACCTCGAGGACCTGCGCGGGGACCTTTATTCCTTCTTGAGCACCCTGCCCGCCGTGCATATCCTTGGCGTGACCGGGGAAGCGGCCGCGGGTGCCTCCGACGATCGCCTGCCGCGCCTCACCTTCGCAGTAAAGGGTGTTCCGGCCGAGACGGTTTATAAGCGCCTCTTTGATAACGGCCTTGTTACCACGCTTGCCCCGCAGACCCCGTTGCTTACGGAGATGGGTGTGGAAGAAATCGGTGGTGCCGTGACGGTTGCGCTTGGCCCCTTCAATACCTATCACGACGTCGAGCATCTCATCCGCGTCGTAGCCTCGCTGGCTTAAACGGCAAGCACCAAGGTGCCGGTGACCTCGCCGCTGTCTAGGGCAGTGTGGGCTTGGGCGGCGTCGGCAAGCGGGTAAGTGGCGTGCAACGCATGCTTTACCCGGCCATCCTCCAACATGGGCCAGACATTTTCTACCGTGCCGGCCACAATCTGGGCCTTATCGTCTAAGTCGCGGGCGCGCAGCGTCGTACCCTGAATAGTCAGACGCTTGGGCAACATGGCGCCCAAGTTAATTTCTGCTTTGGTGCCGCCCTGCATGCCAATAATGATGAGCTTGCCGTCCTTAGCTAGGCACTTCATATTCTTTTCAAGGTATTTTGCGCCGATGATGTCCAAAATGACATCGCAGCTTCCCTTCAACTCGTCTAAGAAGTCCTGCTTCTTATAGTTGATGAGAATGTCGGCGCCCAGCTCGCGGCAACGCTCCAACTTCTCTTGCGAACCGGCCGTTACCGCCACTTCTGCTCCTAGCGCCTTGGCTACCTGAATGGCAAAAGTACCAATGCCACCGCCTCCACCATGGATAAGCACGCGCTGGCCCTCGTGGAGGTTCGCCTCAATGCCCAAGTTGGACCAGACGGTGCATCCAACCTCGACTACCGCCGCGGTTTCCTCAACGCTATACCCCTGGGGTAGAGGGAGTAGCTGGCCCTGTGGGACCGCAACGTATTCGGCGTAGCCACCACCAGCGAGCAAACAGCCCACTTCGGTGCCCACCTCCCAGTCGGTATCCCCGGCGTCCGCGATGGTGCCTGCTGCCTCCAAGCCTAAGATTTCCGACGCCCCCGGTGGTGGCGGATAAGCTCCCATCGTTTGCAGGATATCGCCGCGGTTAACGCCCGCTGCCTGCACCTTGACGAGCACTTCGCCTGATTGCAGTTGCGGAACGTCGACCTCTTGGAGTTCCAAGGAGCGACGCTCCTGGGGATCGGTCTGCACGATTGCCTTCATCTTTGTTGTAGTCATAGGGCCCAATCTAACGGAGCTCATGTGTCCTGCGCCACGAAAGGGGCTGTATTTCAGAACTACAGGTGGATTTTTGGGAAACCAGGCCATCTATTTAGTACACTGACCAAGTTGCTTCGTGGGCAAGAAAAGTGCCTTCGATATACAACGTGGAGACGTGGCAGAGCGGCCGAATGCACCGGTCTTGAAAACCGGCGAGGTTTATTCCTCCGCGGGTTCAAATCCCGCCGTCTCCGCCAACGTCATAATTTATGACTCGGCGATACCTCGGTAGCTTCTGGCTCACGCTAGGAGTTACCGTTTTCTCGTTTTACTTATGTGCGGCTATCCCGGGAGGCCTCACCCTGGATGGTGTTAACCCGAACTTGGTCATGGCGGGGCACCGGAAAACGGCTTGGGGTTAAAACCTGCTTCTTGTGGTGCTGCGGCATTTCATACCGGGGGATGATGTGCCTGGTGCGGCGCAGACTTAATCTTGGAAATGTACAGGGCAAGTGAGATGTGATTGTGGTCAAGCTCTGTAGCGAAGATAAAAATCACTCGGCGAAAGGACACTATGAGCACTTCGGAGTTTTACCTAGCAGCAGCGGAATCTACTAACCCTAACGATACGTGGTGGTTCCTCGGGTTCCTTCCCATCCTTTTGCTCGTCGCGTTCTGGATAGCGGCCTTAATTTCTATCATTTTTTCTGGGTACACGCTTGCGGCGAAGGTGCTCTTTATCGTCGCTACCTTCACACTGCCCTTCTTAGGACCGCTGATCTGGTTCCTCTTTGTTCGCGGAAAAGAAGACAAGAATAGAAGGGTCTAGACGACTCGCCGGGGGCGCGTTAAGACGCTCCTTGTTGTTCCAACCACGCGTTAATACCGCCACGCAGGGAAACCACCTGTGAGTATCCGCGCTCGCGCAGAGCGTGGACGGCTTGGGCGGAGCGGATGCCGCTGGCGCAATATATAACGGCTACCTCGTCCCGTGCGATATCGGGGTTTTCACCGGCGAGGATGCGGTTGAGGGGAAGATGCGCTGAATTAGGAATGGTAGACTGGGCGCGTTCGGGGTCTGTGCGGACATCGATAAGCATGGCGTGAGCAGGGATCTCGCGGACCTCGGGGGCATCGTCCGGCTGGGTAGGCTCCGCCCCGGTGGAACGGATGGGGATATACTCCCACGTCCCAGAAAGGGCCTCGTAGTAGCCGAGCGTGCCCATAAGCGGGGTGCCGACGCCGGTAATGATTTTTAAGGCTTCCAAGGCCATCGCGGATCCCACCACGCCGACGATCGGCCCCAGAACGCCGGCCTGGGAGCACGAAGGAACCTCGCCTGGGGCAGGGGCAGTGGGAAAGACATCCTCGTACACGGGGCCCTTGCCCGACCAAAAGACGCTCATTTGCGCATCGAATCCCAAGATAGAGGCCCAAATGTGCGGAATGCCCAAGCTATGGGCGGCCCAAGAGCACAGGTAGCGGGCGTCGAAATTATCCGTGCCATCGAGGAGCACGTCGCAGCCGCGCAATTGCTCGAGGGCGGTGGCCGTTTCGAGGCGACCATGGCAGGTGATGTCCACCTCCGGATTGAGCGCGCGGAGAGCGGCCGCGGCAGAATCCGTCTTCGGCGTGCCGATGGCCGCGGTGGTGTGGATGACTTGGCGGTGAAGGTTGGAAGGGGAGACCACGTCGTCGTCGAAAAGCGAAATGTGGCCTACGCCCGCACCGGCCAGGTAGAGCAAGGCGGGGGAGCCTAGGCCGCCGGCGCCGATAACCGCTACGTGGGCTTGAGCGAGCTTGCGCTGTCCCTCCTCGCCCCAGAGCGCTTCTTGGCGGGCATAGCGGATGCTCATTCCAGACCCACCCAGTTAGTGGAGCCATCGCCGTGGCTTTGTTCCTTCCAGATAGGCACTTCTGCCTTGACGCGATCGGCGCATTCTTCGGCCGCGCGGAAGGCATCGCCGCGGTGCGCGGCGGCCGCAACTACGGCAAAGGCCAGGTCGCCGACCTGAAGATCCCCCGTGCGGTGAGCGGCCCAGAGGCGCACCGGATGGCTGGAGGAGACGGCGTCGGTGATGTCCTGCAGCTTCTCTGGCGCGGAAGGGTGGGCGCTATAGGAAAGAAGGGTGACATTCGGCCGTCCGCCATCATGATCGCGGACGACGCCTTCAAAGGTGACAACGGCACCCATGGCGGCCGTGGCGGTCTCTTCCTTGGCAGCGGCAAGGTGGGATTCAAGGGGCTGATCGCTCAAAAGCGTGCCAATGGTGCAGCCGGTCTGTTCGGCCACATAGGAGGGATCAGTGCTCATGTACTCCTTCTAACATATCGACGATCGGAACAATTAATTTATCCAAAACCGCACAGCCGTCTTTTACCCCGCCGGTGGAACCAGGCAGCGTCATAGCAAAGGTGGAGTCATTAACACCGGCAATCGCGCGGGAAGCCACCGCGGTGGGCACGCTTTCCAAGCCTTTCTGCCAGAAGGCCACTGCGATGCCAGGCAGCTCGCGGGTGATATGCGGCGCGACAGCCTCTACCGTCTTGTCGTCTTGGGTCAGACCGGTGCCACCAGAGGTTAGGATGACCGAGGGTTCTTCGGCGAAGGCGGCAGCAACGGTGGCGGCAATATCGGCATCGGGGACGATGCGTGCAGCGGGGCAGTCAAAGCCCTTGCGTCGCAGGAAATCTACCGCGATGGGGCCGGATCGGTCCTCGTAGATACCCGCGGCGGCGCGAGTAGAGGCGACGATGACGATGGCGGTGCGTTGCGGACTCATAGTGGGTAAACCTCGACTTCTTGGCCTTCCGCAAGGCGTTGGCCGGCAGGGATGCGGATGAGATGGGTGGCATCGGCCGCTTGGGCGAGCAGATGGGAGCTAGCGCCACCGAGGATATGGGCGTGGGAATCGACGCGCCCGCGGCGAAATTGGTCCTTGCATGGGAGGCCTTCAATGCCTGCCGCGAGCGGAACGCGGAATGGCTCCGGAGCCCAGCCCAGTGCCGGGGCCACGAAGAGGCGGAAACTTACCAACGTGGAAATGGGATTTCCCGGCAGACAGATCACCGGCGTGCCGTGGAAAGCAGCGATACCCTGTGGCCCGCCAGGCTGCTGATCCACATGACCAAACCAGCCATCGAGCACTTGGCGTACTACTTCAAACTTCCCAGCAGAGATTCCGCCCGAGGTAATGATGGCGTCTGGGTGATGCTGCGCAATGGCTTCTGTCAAAGCGTGGGTTAAGGCCTGCGGGTCATCATCGGTGGTGATATAGCCCGCGACGTCGATGCCGGCGCGGTGGGCCAATGCCGTCAATAACGGCGCATTGGCGTCAGGGATGGCGGCGCTACCACTGCCAATCTCTGCTCCGCCGGTGCAAATCAGGATGCGGGCGGGGCGGTAGACCTCCACCTCGGCGATGCCTTGGGAAGCAAGAGCGGCTAAGCGGACCGGTGTGAGCTTATCGCCTTGGGCCGCCAGGAGGGCGCCTTCTTCTAAGTCCGAGCCGGCGCGGCGTATAAATTGTTCCGGCTGGGTCTCCGGCACGGTGACACGGTCACCAGGGGCGAGGAATTTTTGTGGTTCGCAGTGCTCAATGGGCACGATGGCTGCAGTTCCTTCCGGCACCTTGGCGCCGGTCATGATGGGGCAGGCCGCGTTGAGTGAGCCGTGGAGCACTTGGGCGGGCTCTGTACCGGCGGCGATGGTGGGGCCTACCTGGTAAGTCTCGGCCGCACACTGGGGGAGGGCGTAGCCATCCATTTGTGAATTATCAAAGCGCGGGGAAGGGAAATCAGCGCGGATATCCGCAGCTAAGACCATTTCCTGTGCCTGATTGAGGGCCACGGTGGTTACGTGACGTACGGGCAGGGCCGCGGCGACTTCACGCGCGTGGGCTTCAGGTGTGCGCATGACGGCTAGTTTACCCACGGTCTCGACACGGCAGGGGTGCGTAGGCATAGTAGAAGGCATGTTGACCGTTCACTATTTCGCTGCCGCACGCGCCGCCGCGGGGGTGGCTTCTGAGCAGGTAGACGCCCCCGCTACCTTGGGTGATTTGGTAGTGCAGCTGGGCAGGGACCATACCGGCACCACTGCGGCCGGCATGAGCCTGAAAGAAGTGCTGGGGCGCTGTAGCTTTCTTATCGACGGCGCTGGGAACACCGCCATGGATTCCCCCCTGGCCGGCGTGACCCGCGTGGACGTCCTGCCGCCTTTTGCGGGCGGCTAATCGCGCTGGCGCAGCGGACTGGTAAAGAAATTAATGACGCTGCTGACAATGGAAAGCACGATGGCGCCGATAATCGCGGCGCCCCAAGAGTCGATGACAAGGTGGCCAATCCCGAGGTCAAGCGTATTGAGCGCCCACTCCACGATGATGAGCGCTGCGCCGTTTATGACGAGGGAGAAAAGCCCGAGTGTCAGGCAGGTCAGCGGTGCACCGAGGATGCGCAGCACCGGCGTGACTACGGCATTAATGATGATGAAGACGATGGCAATGGCGATGAAATTTCCGGTTTCGGCCGGAGTGATGGAGATTCCGGGAATGACAGTGACCACGGCCCACAGCGCCACCGCAATGGCAAAGACATTCAGGGCGAAGTTAATAAGCGATCGCATTTAGCCTCCTACGGTTGCATTCCATGCCTTAAGCAAAGTGTCGGTTTCTTCCTCGGTAGTAACGGTAATACGAATTCCCTCGCTAAAGGCGCGAACGAGCACGCCGCGTTCGGCGAGGCGGGCGGCTATCTCCTGCGGAGTGCCAAGACTGGCAAGATTCTGAGCCGGCAGCCACACGTGATTCGCCTCGGAATGCGGCACGCCCCAGTCCTGTAGGGCTGCTTCTAAGCGCTCGCGCTGGACGACGGTCTCCTCGGTACGCTCCCGCAGCGAATCCTGCGCCGCCAGTGCCGCGCGGGCGCCAACCTGGGCTACGGTGCTGGCGGAGAAGGGGATAGCCACCTTATTGAGGGCTTCAATGATATTTTCCGGGCCGAAGGCATAACCGATGCGCACGCCGGCTAGCCCATAAGCCTTAGAGAAGGTGCGCAGGCACACCAGGTTGGGATAGGTACCCACCAGCTCCGTGCCCAGCGGGGTGTCGGTGGCGCGGTTGTATTCGATATAGGCCTCGTCGAGGGCTACGAGGACGTCGGCAGGCACGGCATCCATGAATGCGGCGAACTCGGCCTTGGTAATCGTGGTACCCGATGGGTTATTGGGATTGCACACGAAGATGAGCCTGGTTTTATCCGTGATTTTCTTCGCCATGGCAGGAAGGTCCACGCGCTGGTCTGTACTGAGCGGAACCGGGATAGGGTGGGCTCCCACCACTTGGGCAAAGATGGGGTAGGCCTCGAAGGAGCGCCATGGGAAGAGGATTTCTTCGCCAGGGGTGGCGGCAATTTCTACCAGCTGTTGGCACAATGCGGAGGAGCCGGTGCCCACCGCTACCTGCTGCTGATCCACGCCCAGGTGCGCGGATAGGTCCTCGCGCAGTGCGGTGGCCGCAATATCCGGGTAGCGATTAGCCTGTGCGGCTGCCTCCGCCATGGCCGCGGCCGCTTCTGGCAGGGGCGGGTGAGCCGCCTCGTTAGAGGAGAGCTTGAGTACGTCATCGTTGCGCGCACCAGCGACATAGGCAGGGATGGCTTTCAGATCGGGGCGAATCATGCCTACCACTGTAGGGCCTGCGCCTTTGTTGCGGGAGCGAAAGCAGGGGGCTAGTTTGGCAGCGGCGGGGCAGGCAGGTATTCTCAAACGAGGTTCCTTGTGAACCGTGGAGATGTGCCAGAGCGGCCGAATGGGGCTCCCTGCTAAGGAGTTGACCCTTCTGGGGTCCGGAGGTTCGAATCCTCTCATCTCCGCCATCTAATCCCGAGCGCGCACGCTCGGGATTTTTTAATTCGCGTTTTCTATTCTCGTCGGCTCCGTAAAGCGGAGAAATCTGCTATTTGCGCTGGTACTTGGCGCAGCGGCGGAAGAGCGTGAGCATGCCAACGCCGAAGATGAAGCTTCCGGTAAAAGCCGCAGCGCGCAGGGAAGTGACCTCGTGGAAGAGGGCAGGCACCATGAGAATGGCGATAACAGAGCTAATGACTCCTAGGACGAGGAAAGTAATCGTCACGATAGGTCCCGGTGTGGATTGCTGCGGCATGGAGGTCAGTCCTTTCATCACTCAAATCTGATGAAAATAACTCTAGGTTGCCCTCCCAGGAGCTGCAATAGGAAATTCTTAAGGGATCAAGCAGGGCCTTAGGATTCTAGGGCAGGAAAGACCTCGTCGCGCAGCAGGTGGGCGAGCTCGCGATTTGGGTTGGTGGGGTCTACCCATGCGACTTCCGCAATCTCTGCGGCTGCGCGGGTAAGGATTGGGCGCGGATAGGTAAAGATGTGGCCGCGCACGGTTTCGCCGGGCTCGTTGGCGGCCGGCGCGTCGAAGGTGCCGAGCGGGGAAAGCTCCGGGAGGCGGACCTCCACACCGATTTCCTCTGCGACCTCGCGGGCTGCGGCCTGTGCGGGGGTTTCGCCAGCCTCAAGCTTGCCGCCAGGTAACTGGAACTTGGTGGACGAATCTTTGCGCACGGTGAGGACATGGCCAAAGGAATTTCGGAAAACTACGGCGGCAACTTCAATCATGGGCCCGACTATAACTCGCCGCGACGGCTTAATTCAGAATGCCGGGTGCCCACTCGCGCTCCACTTGGGCAAGCGCTGCTTCTATTTGTTGCTCTTTCAAGCCGATATTGGGAGTGCCTGTGGATACCGGGTCACCGGCGAGCACGGCAAGTAGTGTCCAGCCATTATTAACGCTGGGGCTCACACGCAGATCGTCGGGGTTTTCCGCAATGGCAGTGCCATCTGACCTCATCAATTCAGGCGGATAGTCGACAGCTTTCACGGTTGCGAGCTCTGGTAGTACTTCCGTGGAGCCATCAGGAAAGAACACCATGATGCGCGCCTGGTGGAAGTAATAGTGGTCATCGCCTACAGGGTTCTTTTCTTCCTTGGTATCAAAGTGGTAGAAGTTTCCCACCAGTACGGGATAAAACTCGAGCCAGTTATTGGCCCACGCTGTGCGGAGCAGAGTGCGCTCATTGTGGGTCGAGGCCAGCCAGCGAACGGGCTTGGAAATGCCGAATGCGATGATGGGCAGGCTGATGAGCAAGGCGATGCGGAAATCGAGTCCCGTAAGAGCAAAGGGGAAGAGTCCGAGAATTACGATGCTACCCATATGGAAGAGCTGGAAGAGGAAGTCGAATTTCGTATGGTTCTTGGAGGGGCAAGGGCCGTTATTAATAACGGCCTCGCGCAAGCCGGTGGCATCGGGGCGGGTATTTGGGGTGCTAACGCGCTTGATGTTCTCTTTGCTGAAAAACTCGTCCTCGTTCGGGGAGGATGGCACGTAGTTGCACAAGCGCAGGTTCATAGGGGATGGATGCTCCTTTGCTCAGGGGGCTGGCCTGTGCCTATGAGGCTACGGAAAGGCGAAGCGTTGCGTGGGCTTGTCGCGACGCAAGAGACAAATGAATATAAAGTGGTGCCCATGAGTGACTCGAGGTTTCCCCGTTCGGTGTTTGCAGTTGGCGCCGACCCTGATCCGCGTTTCACGCTCGCTAATGAGCGCACGTTCCTGGCGTGGATTCGCACTTCCCTGGCGTTGATTGCTGGCGGAGTAGCACTTGAGGCCTTTGACGTTCCGCTGCCAGGCACCCTGCGTGCCGCGGTATCGGTCTTCATGCTGATAGTCGCCATAATCTTGCCCGTGGTGGCGTGGGGGCATTGGAAGCAATCAGAGCGCGCAATGCGAGAGAATCGATCGCTACCATTTAGTTTCGGCCTTCCGGTCCTTGTTGCTGTAATCGTGGTGGTGGCTGGTGCGCTTTTGGTAGGCGAGTTCCTTGTCTAACCAGCCCTTTGATCCTGGTCTGCAACCAGAGCGCACGCGCCTGTCTTGGCAGCGCACCCTTTTGGCGCTTTCCTTAGTGTTGCTAGGCGTGATGCGGGCGGTGAGTGTGCACGTCTTCTTGCCGCTCGTCCTCCTTGCCGCCGGGGTGCTGGCGCTGGTCTTGGCGGTGTGGCAACGTGCCTCGCTTGTCGACGTCGCCCTGTCTTCCCAGGCTCCCCTTCCGCATGCAATCATTTTGGCCAGTACCGCCGGTCTGGTGTCTTTGCTGGCAGCCTTCGCCCTGTGGGGTCTATTCCTGTAGTCATCCCGGTGTCGTCATTGAGGTGGCTTCTGGGCGTCGTCATGCGGCCAGGGAGGATCTCTGGCGGATTTTCTGGGCAAATGACGTAGTCTAAGAAGGCTGAAGTCAATAACCTGGGGCTGGAAAGGCGGGTAGGCCATGGCGGAGACCACCGAGCGGGCTAGCGATATTGTCGAGGCATGGCTCAAACAAGAAGACGCCATTGACCCCACCAAGGCCCCGCGCCTCCAGGAACTCCTGGAGAGGGTGCCCCTGCAGGAACTCATCGCCGTCGTCGAGCGGCAAAATGCCGTCCGGTCGGCCTTGGCCCTGCGCTTGCTGCCGCGCCAGAAATCAATCGTCGTCTTTGATGCCCTCGATGCAAAGCATCAGGCCGATATCATCGATGAGCTGGGCAATGCTGATGTCTATGAGTTCTTCGACGAGCTTGACCCGGAAGACCGCGTGGCTTTGCTGGATGAGCTGCCCGCGGAGATTGCGGACCGGCTGCTGCGCTCACTGACTCAATCCAAGCGCGATGTCACGGGCGTGGTGTTGGGCTATGTCAAGGGTTCGGTGGGGCGCCGAATGTCACCCGAGGTGCCTGGAATCCACCCGGACATGAGCGTTAGGGACGCGCTGTTTAAACTGCGGGAGACCGCACATGAGCTGGAAACTATCTACACCGTGCCCATTACCCGCGAGGATAGGCGTCTTGTGGGGGTGGTGAGCCTGCGCGAAATCTTCACCGCTGATGCCGCGCTGACCATGGCCGATATTATGCACGACCCCATTTTTGCCCGTGCTAGTGCTGATGCGGAAGAAACCGCGCGTTGGTTCCTCCCATTGGACATTCTTGCGCTGCCAATCGTGGATGATTCGCACCGCTTGGTTGGTCTGCTGACGTGGGACGATGCTACGGACATTGTGGAGGAAGAAGATAGCGAGGACTCCGCTCGTGCTGGCGGTACCGAGGCCCTTCAACAGCCGTACCTATCCACGCCTTTGCTCAAGCTGGTGCGCTCGCGCATCGTATGGCTGCTCGTGCTGGCAGTTTCTGCGCTGTTGACTGTGCAAGTATTGGACTCCTTTGAAGGCACGCTGGCCAAGGCCGTGGTTCTCTCACTATTTATCCCGCTGCTGACCGGCACCGGTGGCAATACCGGCAATCAGGCTGCCACCACTGTGACTCGTGCTTTGGCGCTGGGCGATGTCCGCACCCGCGACCTCGTTGCCGTTTTGTGGCGCGAGCTACGCGTCGGCATGTTGTTAGGCGCCGTGCTCGGCTTGGCGGGACTGGGCCTGGCTACGCTGGTCTATGGCATGAGCATCGGCTTGGTCATCGGTTCGACGCTGTTTTTGATTTGCTCGATTTCTGCGACCGTAGGCGGGCTGATGCCCATCGTGGCTAAGACCATCGGTGCCGATCCGGCGGTCTTTTCTAACCCGTTTATCTCTACCTTCTGTGATGCTACGGGCCTCATTATTTACTTCCTCATTGCTAAGACCGTCCTGGGCATTTAACCCATCCTTCATCGATCGGGGGTGGAGGAGTGGTGGAACCATTTCTGGTTTTAGGCAGGTGTGGTGTGTGCTATTCGGGGGTGCGGGGGTGGTTTATTGTGACGGGATATGGTTTCTGCGTCACATGTTTTGTATGGTCAGTGCATGCTTCGCAGTGAATTAGATAACTTTCTATTTGCTGTCTAGGCCAGCTAATAACCTGGGAAGTACGGAGCATATCCCTCAGCACAGTCCTCTCTTAGTGAAGGAGCGCGCGGTATGACCACCCCGCATACTCACGAATCCACCGCCCACACCGAAGGTGACGAAGCCCCTAAAGTCCCACGCGGCGAATGGCGCCGGCAGTTTATTGGCCTCTTCGCGGGCTTGGCATTGGCGGTACTTGTCTTCTTTATTTTCCCCTCCAATGCCATTGAGACAGTCCAAGGCTCCTCTGGCGCAGATCCGGAAGCCGAGTACACGCTTGGTGCCATCCGCGCTGTTGCAGCGGTGACGATCCTTATGGGCGTGTGGTGGATGACTGAAGCTATTCCGCTCGCTGCCACCGCGCTGCTTCCGTTGGTTATTTTCCCTCTAGCTGGCGTCGGATCAATCAAGGAAGTAGGCGCCCCGTATGCCTCCGCCACCATTTTCTTGTTCATGGGTGGCTTCCTCATCGCGCTGTCCCTGCAGCGCTGGAACCTGCACCGCCGCTTGGCCCTTTATGTGGTGAAGGTGATTGGTACCTCTCCCAAGCGCCTTATCTTGGGCTTTATGCTGGCCACCGGATTTTTGTCCATGTGGGTTTCTAATACGGCTACGGCCGTGGTCATGTTGCCTATTGGTACCTCGGTGCTCGCGCTGACCGCAGAGACCGTAGGTGGCTGGGAGAAGCAAAAGAAATTTGCCACGGCCCTCATGCTGGGCATTGCCTATTCCGCGTCCATTGGTTCGCTGGGTACGCTCATTGGCACCCCGCCGAATGCCTTCCTGAACGCGTATATGGCCGATACCTGGGGCGTTACCCTTGGCTTTGGTCGATGGATGGCGGTCGGTGTGCCGCTCGCCGTGATCTTCCTGCTGATTGCTTGGGCACTACTTATCACCATTTTCAAGCCAGAGATGAAGGATATTCCGGGCGGCCGTGAGCTTATCGACGATGAGATTAAGGCCCTCGGCCCTTGGACCCGCCCTCAGATTATGACCGGCATCATCTTTGTTCTGGCCGCCGCAGCGTGGGTAATCCTGCCGCTGGTGCTTAAGGAATTTGAGAACTATGACGATGCCATCGTGGGTATCGCTGCCGGCATCGTGCTCTTTATTCTTCCGGCGGATAATCAGCGTCGCACTCGACTGCTCGACTGGAAGACTGCCAATGAGATGCCGTGGGACGTTCTCTTGCTCTTCGGCGGCGGCCTGTCGCTGTCCTCGGTCTTTAATTCTTCCGGACTGTCCCTGTGGATTGGTGAGATGGCTAAGGGACTGAGCGTCCTCCCAGTTGTCCTTATCGTCGCCGCCGTAGCCGCACTGGTGCTCTTCCTGACTGAGATCACCTCTAATACCGCAACGGCTGCCACCTTCATTCCAATCATGGGCGGCGTTGCCGTGGGGGTTGGCCTGACCGCGGAGGGAGATATCAACGTTCTTCTGCTCACCATCCCAGTGGCGCTCGCGGCAACCTGTGCATTTATGCTCCCCGTGGCTACCCCGCCGAACGCCATTGCCTATGGTTCTGGCTACGTCAAGATTGGCGAGATGATCAAGGGCGGTCTCGGACTCAATATCATCGGCATCTTCCTCATTACCCTTACGGTGTATCTACTGGCAGTGCCTATCTTCGGCCTCTCAATCTAGGCGACATAGCCATTCCCTAATGAAAAACGTTATCATTAGGGAATGGCTACACCCGTTACCGTGCTGTCCGGATTTTTGGGCAGCGGAAAAACCACGCTTTTAAACCACCTGCTTGCTAACCGCGAGGGGCGCAAGCTGGCCGTCATTGTCAATGACTTCTCCGAGGTCAATATTGACGCCGCCCTCGTTGCCGGCGAGGGCCACCTTGAGCGCGGCGAGGATCGCTTTGTCGAGCTATCCAATGGCTGCATCTGCTGCACCTTGCGCGAGGATCTCATCGAATCCGTGGGCAAACTCGCCCGCTCCGGCCGCTTCGATCAGATTGTCATCGAATCCACTGGCATTTCCGAACCCATGCCCGTTGCGGCCACCTTTGAGTGGGAGTTTGAGGATGGCACGACGCTTGCCGAAGCCGCGTCTATCGACACCATGGTTTCCCTCGTTGACGCCTCGACCTTCCTGACGCACTTACGCCGCGGCAAGAGTCTCGCGTCCCAGAACATCGAAGCCACGCCTGGCGACGACCGCACCGTGGCTGACCTCCTAGTGGACCAAGTTGAGTTTGCTGACCTTATCCTCATCACCAAGACTGATTTGGTTGATGCTGCCGAAACCGAACGGGTCATCGCTACCGTGCGCGCCATGAACCCCCGTGCCCGCGTCGTGATTGTTACCAACGGTGTCATCGACCCGCGACTCGTCCTCGATGCCCACTTGTATGACACAGCTACCGCTGCCGCCTATCACGGCTACGCCGAAGAACTGGCCAACCCACATACTCCCGAGACCGAGGAATATGGCATCTCCTCGGTGGTCTTTCGCGCGGATCGGCCCTTTAATCGCGAGCGCTTACTTGCCGCCCTGCGGGCCAGTACCGGTCTGGTGCGTTCCAAGGGTTATTGCTGGATCGATACCGATCTGCGCGTCGCGCACGCCTGGCAGCAAGCCGGCCCGAACCTCCAGATCATGCCCGCGTCCCTCTGGGCGGCCAATGGCGTGACCCCTGGCGCTGAAATTGTTCTCATCGGCATTGACTTCGATCACGAGGCCACCCTGCAAGCTTTCCGGGACGCCCTGCTTTCCGACGCCGAAGTTGCCGCCCTCATTCCTTCCTAAAGCCTTCCTTCTTCTCGTGGGTAAACACCAAGTGAACTGGGGATTTGGTAGTTTCCCAGACCGTGGGTATAGTTATTTCTCGTTGCACAGCAGAGCACACGCACTGCTTACCAACGGTCTGCGCCCGTAGCTCAACGGATAGAGCATCTGACTACGGATCAGAAGGTTGGGGGTTCGAATCCCTCCGGGCGCACAAAATGAGCCGCCTTCGGGCGGCTTTTCTTGTATCTAATCTATTTCGCAGGTGCCCGTCTATGAAGTCTTCCTCATTGCTGCCGGGGCTCATTGCTGGCATTGTCCTTGGCCTCGCACTATGGCTCGGTTCTGGGAGCCTGTGGCTCCTTCTGGGCGGAGTTGTGCTTAGTCTAATATGCGCCCCGCTTCTCAAGCTTGCTGCTGATCCCTTTCGGTCGCGCAAATATCGCGATGATAACTTCCGCGATTAGGCGGATTTTCACTGCCGCAATAAGTCATATGTAACCCCTTTATAAAATGCAGGACACGTATAAAACATTCACAGCAACCTCCCAGACAGACTTAGTAGAAAAAGAAAGTCTTTATTAATAAGGGGACTGCGGCAACGCGCTCCCCTCTGTCTTGAAGGAGAACGCCCGGTGTCCGCATCTTCGCGCATCGTTGGGCTTGATATAGCCCGCTCACTTGCCATTATTGGCATGGTAGTCCTGCACATGGCCTCCCTCGTGTGGCATACCAAAGTCATTCTCAACGGCCTGCCCGCCGCGCTTTTTGCCATTTTGGCGGGCATCACATTGATGATCATTGCCCGCAATTTCACGGTGACGACGCTTCTGCGCATCCTCGCCCGAGGCTGCATAATTACACTCATCGGCCTTGCTCTACTGCCCCTTGGAGGAGAGATTCAGGTCGTCCTAGTAGTAATTGGCATCACCATGATGTTGCTGTGCTGGGTTCCCCCGTTGCACTGGGCCTGGAAGCTAATCCTTTTCGCTGCGGCCACCGTAGCCGCGACCGTGAAATACGCTCCGCTGACCCTACCGCAGGTCTACCCACTGCTGGCCTATATCGCTTATTTCTTCGCCGGCATGCTGCTCTATGAAATCTATATTCGCAAGCAACGCGCAGCTGCGCAGTGGGCTTCCACTGCTATAGCCGGCATCGTTGCCGCTATCGGTTTTTACTTCCGCTTTACTACGGACATTCCTGTCTGGCTACGTTTTACCGGCCACACCGGTGTCGTGGGTGAGATCGTGCTGTCCATTGCCGTCGCTGCAGTCGTCCTACATCTCTGCCTGCTTGCTGGTCGAGCTGCGTCCAAGCTGGTCTATCCCTTTGCTGCGCTGGGTGCGATGTCGCTGAGCATCTACATCTTGCACGTGCTCACCGCCTACTACTGGCAAAGCCACATCGCCCTGCACAACACCGCCTGGGCCTGTGCCTTCATTGCCCTCTTCCTCGTTATCGCAACCCTGTGGCGCCGCCTGATAGGGAAGGGGCCGGCCGAATGGGCCGTCGCCAAAGCCATTGCCATCGCCGTTCCTGCCGGAAAGAAGGACTAATCATGCAGCACAAAATTTTCCCCGCCTTGCTCGCCGCCAGCATCGTGGCACTGACTGCCGCCCCAGCCACTGCACTCGAACACGGTGATCCAGCAACGGACTCCCCGGAGGCCCGCACCGTCGCCCAACTCAAGATAGGACGCGTGGGTAGTTTCGGTGATTGTACCGGTACTCTCGTGGCCGCCCAATGGGTGCTCTCCGCACGTCACTGCCTCGAGTCCGTGAATAACACGGGCACCCAGGCCCGCATCAACGGAACCACCTACGACACTGATTCCTGGGCACTGTCCCCGCTTTCCGACGCCGCCCTTCTCCACCTCACCGCCCCTGTCACCGATACAAAGCCCGCAGAGATTTCCACCCAAGTTCCGGAACCGGGCAAACGCGGCACACTCTACGGCTGGAGCAGTAGTTCTTCTATGGCGCGCCGCGGTCAGCTGCCCCAAGCGGAAATGGAAGTAGCCGAGCTCCTCGGCGGTAGCCCCGCCGGACCTACTGCCGCGGACGCTGCCGCGAGCGCCGGTGAGGATGCCGATGTCGGAGAAAGCGTTCCCGCGGCCGAGGCTATGCCGGGGCTTAAAGCACCGGAGGGTACAGAAAGCGTGCCAGCCGGCGAGGCGATGCCGGGTGGGGCGCCCGATGGCCCGATGCCGCTTATCGAAAGCGCCATCCTTGATGTTCACTCCACCGGCCGAGCCGGTATGCAAGGCGGCGACTCCGGTGGCCCCTTCTTTGTCGACGGTAAACTCGCCGGACTCGCCACGGCGGGCACCGCGAACGGGGACCCAGACCTGCCTTCACCTAGCGCGGCTATTACCACGCTGGCCGGCACCAAGGACTGGATCGAGGGAGTGGTAAGCGGACGCGATAAGGAAGCGATTCTCACCGCGGAAACCACTCCCGA